>CAVZJR010000001.1:0-1067232 GCA_963775645.1 uncultured Solirubrobacterales bacterium
AACCTGCGACCTTCGGGTTATGAGCCCGACGAGCTACCAGACTGCTCCACCCCGCGTCGCACCCATGTTCTAGCAAAGAAAGGGGCCCTTCGGAAGGCTTGGGCGACGCGCTCCCTCCACCGCGACCAGCCTTCCGCGTACCTGAGCAGCACCTCGGACACCTGCACACATTGCTCGGCACGAATGGTCCGCGGGTATACCCCCACACGCTGGCACGCATGTGCACACGCGCACAAGTCACCTTCCCAGCAGACCACAACCCCACAACGCACACAACCCAGCGCACAACCCCCACACTAAGGCCCACCCTTTACGATCCCCGCCCATGCGCACCGCGGTCGTCGACATCGGCACCAACTCCACCCGCTTGCTCGTCGCGGAAGTAGACCAGGCAACTGGGGCCGTCCGAGAGCTCCACCGCGAGTCTCGAGTCACGAGGCTCGGCGACAAAGTCGACGCGGGTGGCAAGCTCTCCGATGAGGCGATTGCCCGGGTGGCCGGTACCCTCACAACCTACCGGGCCACGATCGACCGGTACGGGTGCGAGGCGAACATGGCGGTCCTCACCTCGGCCGTGAGAGACGCGTCCAACGGCGCCCAGTTTACCGAGCAGGTACGTTCCCAGTTCGGCCTCGATGCACGGGTTCTATCGGGCGACGAAGAGGCCCAGCTCACTTTCTTGGGCGCCATGAGCGACCGACCGGTCTCCACCGAGCCGACCGTCGTGATCGACATAGGGGGCGGCTCCACAGAGTTCATCGTGGGAGCAGACCACAAGGCCTCTTTTCATGTGTCCGTCCAAGCGGGTGTGTTGCGGATGAGCGAGCGCCACATCCACACCGATCCACCCGCCCCCACCGAGTTGCAGGCCTTGGCGGCCGACACGCGCTCCATCTTTCTGGCCGGCCTTCCTTCACAGCAGCGCGAGTCCGTGAAGCGGGCGATTGCGGTCGCCGGTACGGCCACCTCAGCCGCCGCGATCGACCAGGCCCTGGACCCCTATGACCCCGAACGTGTGCACGGCTACACCTTGCTCCTAGCCACCGTCGAGCTGTTGATCGCGCGACTGGCCGACCTGACCGAAGCCCAGCGCCGCGAAGTGATCGGCCTGCATCCCGACCGAGCGCCCACGATTGTCGCCGGCATGATCCTCTTGGAGGAGGCCATGAAGGCTTTCGACCTAGACCAGGTCGAGGTCTCCGAGCACGACATCCTGCGCGGCGGCACCCTGCGTCTCGCCGGCCTCAGCTGAGTCTCAGACTCGGAAGGCGAGTGGACATACATACGAACGAACAACGATCCCCTCAATAAACACCAGCCGTCCACCGACACGCCCTTATCGGCAGTGGAGGGCGGCCCTGTCGCGCCTCTTCACCCCGGTCCATAGACCCGCTTGTTCGGGTCACCCTAACCGACTTCGAGACTGCACCCCTGCCTATGCCTCGAAGTCAAGCCCCTAAGGAAGCCGTCCGCCCGGGCGGCTTCCTTATTTACGGCTAGGCCAGGTTGGACTTGCGCGGGTAGGCGATATCCGGGTCGGTAAGCACGTTCACGAGGGCCGGCTTGCCTGAGGCGAAGGCGCGCTCGATCGCGGGGGCCACATCCCCCGGGCGCTCCACCAGCTCGCCGTGGCCGCCCAAAGCCTCGACCACTTGGTCATAGCGTGTGGCCGGCCTCAGGTCCGCCGCCACCGAGTACCCATACAAGAACTCCATCGGGTGCTTCTCCAAAGCCCAGATCCCGTTGTTACCCATCACCCCCACCACGTTCACCCCGTGGCGCGCGAGCGTGTCGAACTCCATGCCGGCAAAGCCGAAAGCGCCATCGCCCAGGAGCAGGACAACCTGACGCTCGGGGTGGGCCAACTTTGCCGCCAAGGCATACCCCGGCCCCGTGCCCAAGCACCCGAATGGCCCCGGATCGAGCCAACAACCGGGCCCGTAGCTATCGATCACGCGCCCCGCATAGGACACGAAGTCGCCTCCATCTCCGATCACGATCGCATCTCGATCGAGCACCTTGGCCAACTCCGCATACAGACGCATCGGATGCAAAGGGCTTCGCTCGTCCTCAAGCTCAGCCCGCTCGGCATCCCGCCGCTCGCTCTCGGCGGCCCTCAACTCGCCCACCCAACCTTCGCTTGCCAAGGCCTTTCCGCCCACGGCCACGCGCAGGTCATCCAAAGTAGCGGTCAAGTCCCCATACAGCTCGACCACGGGCTCCCTTGGATGTCTGCGCTCGGGTTCGGCCACATCGATCGCCACGATCGCGGTGTCCTCGCCGAACGACGCCCCGAAGCCGAGCCTGAAATCCATTGGCACGCCAATCACCAAGGCCACGTCGGCCCCTTTCAAAGCCTGGGAGCGGGTCCTCGAGAAGAACAAGTCATGGTCTGCCGGCAAGCAGCCCCTCGCAAGGCCGTTCAGGAAGACGGGGATGCGCAAGGTCTCCGCGAGCTCCACCAGGGCCTGCTCGCCATGACCCCAATAGAGGTCCGTTCCGGCCATCACGACCGGCCGCTCTGCCTCTTCGAGCAGGCGCGCCGCTCGCTCGATCTCGGGTGTATCCGCTCCCCGCAAGGCCTCACTCGCGCGCGCACGCGAGTCGCCGGTCTCGGGTGCACTCATGAATACGTAGTCGAGCGGGAAGTCCACGAACGTGGGGCCCCCATGCGGCGCGAGCGCCGCACCAAAAGCCTCATCCACCAAGGCCGGGATCTCAGCAGTGGACTGGGCGGTCGTGGCCAGCTTGCACAACGGCCTCACAAAAGGCACGTGGTCGATCTCCTGCAAAGACCCTTGCCCCCAGCGCAAGGTCGGCGCCCGGCCGCCCAGCACGACCATGGGTGTGTGGTTAGCCTGGGCGGAGGCCATCGCGCTCATCCCGTTGGTTACCCCCGGCCCGGCCGTCAATGCGCAAACGCCGGGCTCCCGAGTCACCTTGGCCCAGCCCTCGGCCGCGAACGCCGCCGTCTGCTCGTGCCTGACATCCACGATCGCGATGCCCTCCTCGCGACAGCCGTCATAGATCGAGAAGAGGTGCCCGCCTGAGAGCGTGAACAGCTTGCTCACGCCGTGCGCCTTCAGGCGACGCGCGACCAGGCGCCCCCCATGCAGCTCCTCCTCGACCTGGTCTTGTGTCTGTGTGCTGGGAGTGGACATGGTCCGCGACTCTACAAGAGCGCAATGCCCGGGGTGGGACTCGAACCCACACGCCCTTGCGGACTATCGATTTTAAGTCGACGGCGTCTTCCAATTCCGCCACCCGGGCCTACCTTGGCACTCTAGTCCAGCGACTATCGAAAATGTCTAGAGTGGACAACAACTAGACGCTCTGATCCCCCAAGCCTGGCCCTCGCTCAGGCCCAAACGCGGCCGACCATTCGCGCAACGCGACACCAGTCGCCCCACGCGTAGAGCATCTCCGCGACCCTGAAACGCGCCGCACGCGTTTATCTGGCCTTGTGCAAGGGCAGCGATACTTCGTATTAGACCGCAACTACGCACTAGCTACGGTGTATTTAGAAGTGAAAGCAGCGAAAGGACCGCCGTGGAGGTCTCCGCACTAAAAGCCCCAGCAGCACCCGGCCTAAGAAGCCCTTCGGCCTTGCTGCGTCTGCAGTCCGACGAGCGCCTGATCGCCCTCATCCGGCGTGGCCAGCACGCGGCTTTCGAAACTCTGTTCTCGCGCTACCAGTCGCGCCTACTGGCGTTCTGTCGGCACATGCTCGGCTCCAAGGAGGACGCCGAAGACGTGCTCCAAGAGGTGTTCGCGGCGGCTTTCAACGCGATCTTGGCGGACGAGCGCGAGATCAATGTGCGCCCTTGGCTGTACCGGATAGCGCGCAACCGCTCGCTCAACCATCTGCGCAAGGCCTCGGCGATCGGCGTGGACTCGATGGACGTGCACTACGCCGAGGGCGGCCTCTCGACCGCTGAGAAGGTGATGAAGCGGGAGAGCTTCAGGCAATTGATCGGCGATGTCCAGCAGCTGCCCGAGACTCAGCGCACCGCTTTGCTCCTGCGCGAGATCGATGCACTCTCCTACGAGCAGATCTCGGACGCCATGGAAACGACCGTGCCGGCCGTCAAGTCGCTCCTGGTGCGCGCCCGTATCTCCTTGGCCGAGGCCGCCGAGGCCCGCAAGCTGACCTGCGATGAAGCTCGTTTGGAGCTTGGCGAAACGGCCGAGGGCTTGACCAAGCCTACGGCGGCCGTGCGCCGCCATGTGCGCGACTGCGAGCGCTGCCGTGCTTTCCGCAAGCAGCTGAAGGACAACAACGTGGCGCTTGCCGCCATCTTGCCTGTGGGTCCTTTGTTGCTGCTCAAGAAGCTAATCCTTACCAAGCTGGGGTCAACCGCCGGAGCCGGCCACGTGGCCGGTGCCGGCGGAGCAGGGGCCGCGGCCGGCGCCGGCGCTGTGGGAGGGGCCGGTGCCGGCGGCGGGTTCGTCACGGCCGGTGTGTCCGCCCTGGCGACCAAGGCCGTCGCCGGACTCGCCGTCGCCGCAATCGTTACAGCCAGCACGGTCGAGGCAAACCATGTGGTCACGCCGGCCCGCCACCACCATCACGCCGCGAGCCTCGCCTCGGTTGCTCCGACAGCCCAGAGCAGCGCGCCAGTGGTAACCCACTCGGTCTCCCAGCCCGTGAGCGTTTCCGTCCCGGTCGCCGCCGGCGCGGGCCTGGCCACCGCCCACAAGCGCCGTATCGCCAAGAAGGCCAAGCCGGCTGGCCCCCCGAGCGATCCCACAAGTCTTCCCGACACCACCTCGGTATCCATCACCCCCACCCCGGCTCCAGTCCCGCCTAAGCCGGTCGTCCAGCCGGTGACCGAGGTCACAACCGAGTCGACCCAGCTGCCAAGCACCCAAACACCTGCCACGAGCACGCCGGTGGAAACCACGACCACACCGACGACGACCACCACGCCTGCCCCACCGGCGCCGCCGACCGAAACGACCCCAATCGAAACGTCGACCACGCCCCAGCCACCCACGCCAGCTCCCAGCGAAGGCACTACGCCGCCACCCGTGACCGGGATCGTGACACAGCCCCCCAGCAATTCAGCCGGCGGCGACCCCAACCCCGGGGGCACCCAAGCGCCGACACAGCCAGACCCGGGCAAGTAACCATCCCAAGCGGGTCCGTGGCCCCCGCTATTCCCTGTGACTACCTCTCGGCTCCTCGCGCTCGCCGCCGCCCCACGACCTACCCAAACGAGAAGCTCTTCAAAGGCACTTCGAGTACACCCGAGCTTGCCACCGGCTCGGACACGGTGACCGGTTCGGCGGTCACCATCTCGACCACCACGCCTTCACGAGCACCCGTCCGTTCGGGCAAAAGCATGACGTCGCGCCCGTGCATCGGGCGCCCGCGGATCGAAGCGCTATAGAGCACCTCATAACCGCCCAAAGTAGAACTAATGCGTGTCTTGCCCTCCCCTTCGAAGCGGAAGTGGGCAAAGCGATGGGCCAGTACCTGAACATAAGCGGTGGCGGCCACGGGCAAAGCCCCGCTCAGGTTGCCTGTATAGGCACCCAAGTGGAGCGGCGCCACCGCATATGAGTCCTGCAAATGCCCGTCCGATTCACGCGTGACCTTGACGTAGCCACCCGGATCCGGCGCGGTGCGGTAGAGGCCTTTGTACTTGAAGCTAAAAGGCACGGGTGCCCCGTGCGAGTAAGAGGCGTCGAGCAGGTTCAAAGCCACGTAACCGACCAGCGCCAAGACGGCCACGCCCGCCCCAACCAACAAGGCCCGCCAGAGCGGCCGCGCCGCGTGCCAGCGGGGGGCCAGCACGGTGCCCAACGTTGGGCCGTACTGGGGCTTGAGCGGCACCGAGGCCATTCAGCGCTCGCTCATCCAACCGTCAGCGCGGATCGCGCCTACATGTCCGTCCTGTCCGTTCTCTACCCACGCATCCATGTCCCCCCACGCATCCATGTTCCGCGGATTCCTCACTCGCCGATCGAGAACAAGGACTCCAGATCGTGCCTGGAGAACGCCGCGAAAGCCACCATCGTTTGCGTGCGCCCCACCCCGGAGAGCGCACCGATCCCCGCGGTAACGACATCGGCCAATTGCTCGTGATCTGGGACCCTCACGATCGCGATGAAATCCCACTGTCCGGTTACCGAATAGGCCTCAGCGACCCCCTCCACGTCCGCCAGGTCCGCACCAAGCGTGGACAAAGCGTCGCGCTCGGCCTCGATCAAGACCACGGCATGGGTCATGGTCATGGCGAGAGAGACTCGCCCGGCGCCAACACGACCACCTCGGAGGAGCCTTGGGACTCGACCTCGGCCTTGAAGGCCTGCGCGTCTGTCTCAATCGCAGGGAACGTGTCGTAGTGGCAGGGAACGATTTGCTTGGCGCCAATCAGGCGTGCCGCCTCGACCGCGTCGTGACGATCCATCGTGTAGTGGCCGCCGATGCACATCAGAGCCACGTCGATCGTCCCCGCCTGTTTGGCGATCAAAGCCAAGTCCGAGAACAGGGCAGTGTCGCCGAGGTGGTAGATCGTCTTTCCCCCGATCTCCACGATCAGGCCGGCGGGTGTGTTGACGGTGCCCTTGGGAGTGGTCGAGGTGTGCCAGGCAGGCACCAGCTTGGCCGAGCCCCACTCCAAAGCCACGGTACCGCCGATGTTGGGGTCGTGCACGTTCCCCAAGCCCTCCTCGCCGAGCTCATTGGCGATCTCCACAATCGCGACCACGTGCGCGCCGGTGCGCTTGGCGATCGCCACGGTGTCGCCGATGTGGTCGGCGTGGCCGTGTGTCAGCAGGATCGTGTCTGGCTCCAAGTCCTCAGCGGAGGCAGCCGCCTTGGGATTGCCCGTAAGGAAGGGGTCGATCAATACCGACGTATCGCCGTCCGTCAGCTCGAATGCGGCGTGGCCGAGAAAGCGAATCTCCATGCTCAGGGCTCCTTTGTCGGAATTGTTCGTGGCGGTCCAATCATAGGCCGCTCAAACCGACCTCGCGCGACTCAAGCCGAGGCCGAACACCAGACCGAGCAAGCCCCCCACGACGCCCGCCAGCCAGCTCACCTCGGGGCGCGCGTAAGGCATAGCCAACAAGACCACCGCGATCGCGCCCGTTCCGAGCAGATCGCCCTCGTAATACTCGCCCGCACGGGCCGCCATCATGCTTGGAGCAGCCCACGCCGCCAGAAGAGCCAACGCCCCCGCATTGGCGCCAGTAACAATCGGAAACGCATAGACCGCCTCTGCAGCCAGACCCCCGGTAATTCCTGCTGCAAAGAACAGGGCCAGGACCACGAAAGATCCGTGGCGGCGCTCCAACAAGCCCCCAAACAGGGCGACGGCAAGCAGGGTCGAGAACATGAATAGACCGGCTGAGAAGCCGCGCCCGTACACGAACTGGGTCGTAAGCAGGCGCCACCATTCGCCTTTTAGGGGTCCCGCCAGGACCAGCTTGTCGAGTTTGAGATAGCCGCCCTGCGTGGCGATCCACACACCGCAGGAGGCCACCACCAAGGCGATCGTGACATAGGGCGGCGCGTCCGAGCGAAGTCCTGCGATCTCGCCGCTGCGCAAGCGACCCAAAGACCTGCGCCGGAACAGCCCTGTGCGTGGCTTGCCTAGGCGGTCACGCGGCAGCTTAGGGGCGCGCCTACGCAACCGATGACCGCAGTAAGGGCACTCGGTTATGTAGGGGCTGACCTCGGAGCCGCACTTCTTGCAGACCACGAACAGATCGGCGCTTGAGGTCATCGGTCTATTCTAAGGGCCTATCTCGGTCGGCCCGTAAGCCGACCCAGGCACCGACGCCAAAGGAAACCGATCGATGCAACTCGGCTACGAGAAGAAGCTCTACATCCTGGCCTTCGACCACAGAGGCTCCTTCCAGAAGAAGTTCTTCGGGATCGAGGGCGAGCCCGACCCTGAACAGACCGCGATGATCGCCGACGCCAAGCACCTCATCTTCGAGGGCATGCAGCGCGCGGTCGCCGAAGGCGCGGACGCGTCCGTGACCGGTGTGCTCGTCGACGAGCAGTTCGGGGGCAGCGTCCCCGAGGAAGCCAAGGCCCAAGGGCTCAAGCTGGCGATGCCGGCCGAGCGCTCCGGCCAGAACATGTTCGACTTCCAGTACGGGGACGACTTCGGCGAGCACATCGAAAGCTTCGACCCGGACTTCACGAAGGTCCTGGTGCGTTACAACCCCGACGGCGATACCGCCGAAAACAAGGAGCAGCTGGGCAAGCTGAGGCGCCTGTCCGATTGGCTGCACTCCAAGCAGCGCAAGTTCCTGTTCGAGCTGCTCGTGCCCGCCGAGGACACCCAGCTGCAGCAGGTCGAGGGCAGCACCGAGCGCTACGACGCAGAGCTACGTCCCGAGTTGATGCGGCGCACGATCGCCGAGATCCAGGATGCCGGCATCGAGGTGGACATCTGGAAGATCGAGGGCGTCGACGAGCGCGCCGACTGCGAAATGTTGGCCGCCCAGGCCAGGACGGGCGGGCGCGAGGGTGTTGTTTGCGTGGTCTTGGGCCGTGGCGCCGACGACGCCAAGGTCGACCACTGGCTCGAGCAGGCCGCCCCCGTGGACGGCTTCGTGGGCTTCGCGATCGGGCGCTCAATCTGGTGGAATCCTCTGAAGGAATACGTGGACGGCAAGATCGAACGCTCAACCGGAGCCCAACAGATCGCTGCCAATTATCTGCGTTTCGTCAAGGTCTACGAGCGCGCCGAGGGCAAGGCCCCGGTGGGTTAGCTGATGGCGCGAACCCAACCCACCGCGGATCCCCAGCTCGGCCGGAGCGCGATCAGCCCATGAGGATGAGACAGAGTTTGACCGAGATCGAGCGGGCTTTCGCTCGCGAGATCTCGATGGAGCGCCGGCGGCGTGCCTCTCTGAGGCGCACCGCCGAGCAGCGCGCGATCAAGCGCGACATGGACAAGCGTCACAAACGCGGCTCGGTCCGCTTCGTTCTGCTCGTACTCACTTTGATCTTGACCGCCGTGATCGTGACGGTCGTGATGTTCCGCACGCTCTACCTGCTGCTCGGCTGAGAGCGCTCGCGCCGGGAGCCACGCTCACGTCGGCCGGCTTGCCGGCCGGCCGGGCAAGCCGGCGCGGATCAGGCTAAGCCTCTCCGAGCTTGCCCAAGGCGTCGTCCACCTCGGTACGGACCGTATCGCTCGCGGTCTCCGAGACCTGACCCTGGTCGCGCTGGATCTCCACGTAAATCTCTGTACGAAAAACCGGGATGTCATGCGGAGCGTGAATGCCGATGCGGACCTTCTCGCCTACCACCGACAGCACCGACACCTCGACGTCGTCGCCGATCATGATGCTCTGGTTGGGCTTGCGCGTCAGAACCAGCATCGCTATGCACCCTTCTCTTGGCCATGGACTTATGGCGAAGTCGCCCCCGGCCCCGCCATAGAGCAAGCATAGTGTTCCGCCCGACCGAACGCGAGTCCGCTCCCAAATGCTCGACTGGAGCCATCCCAGATTTTGCGCGATCGACGGCACTCCATCAATCTGGAGCTGCTCGACGCGAGCCGGTCGATCATGCGCTAGTCTCCCGGGCCGTTATGGGGTCCATTTATGGCTCGTAGATCATTGCGCCCGCACTTGAACCAGATCCGAAGCTGGGTCCGGCAAGGTCGAACCGACGCTTGGGTCGCCCACCAGCTTGAGGTCACGGTGCAGGAGATCGAGCAGTTCAAGCGCCAAAATGATCTCTCCGGAGAGGAGAGCCCGGGCGAGGGTGCCACCGCGGCCGCGGTCTACCCCGACGAGATTGACCTGCGCGCCGAGGACGACGAGCTGATCGCCGCCGAACTGGAGGCCGCGATGGAGGCTGAACGCGCCAAGGCCGAGGCCGAGGCGGCCGAAGCGGAGGCCCGTGCCGCGGCCGGCGAGGACGACGAGGATGGGGCCCCCGCGCCGCCGCGACGCAGGCGCAGCCGTCGCGGGCGCCGCCCCTCCACACGCACCTCAGGGCCCTTGGAGGGTACTTTCGACCACGGCGAAGAGGGTTATGGCCTGTGGCTGGACCCTGCGATCCAAGACAATCCGGTCTACGCCGAGCATTGGGCCGGCCACCGGCCGGTCGAGGTCACGGTCGAGGAGGACCAGATCGTGATCCGCCGCGCGGGCAGCGACGACTAGCTACTCCGCCGGGATCAGCCGCCCACCCGCGTAGTCGGTAGCCTCGCGCAGGTAGCGCGCGAAAGCCGCATCGATCACCACCGCCGAATCCCAAGCCCAAGGGTCCTCGGGAGCAGCGTCCATGACGAGTTGCAAGCACCACGAGGTGCCCCCTTCGTAGAGCTCAGCCAGTTCGTCGGCCGTGAAGCGCCCACCCAAGCGTTTGCGCAACTCCACGACGAGCCCATCGACGATGCCTTGCAGCCGGGGACGCCGCTCGGAGGGTGCCTGAGCGAGGCGACGCTCGCCTTGCTGCCACTGGTATAGCGCGTTATCGAAACCAGGCACGGACGCCGAGGCTAGCAGCGTGCCGTCAGCCCGCAGAGGCTAGCAGCGCGCCGTGAGCCTGCACCAAGCGAGGAAGACCAAGACTCCCCTAGCTCCCCTTCAAGCCACCTTTCGCCCCGAGTCGATCAGTTCGAAGGCAGACCACTGACGATGTAGGCCTGCTCGCCGGGGTGAATCATGCCGATGCGGCGAGCATCGGCTTGCACGGCGCTCGGGCTGGCAAGCATTGCGTGCTGGTGGCGCAGAGCTCGGTTCTGAGCTTCCAAGACGCTCATCTGGGCGGTATCGTGCTTTGACTCGCCCCAGGCCGAGAACAGGCGCAGACCGGCTCCCATATATAGGTAGGCGATCGCCATCATCACGCACAACATCGCGATGCGGCCAACACGATCCCAGCGTACTTGGGCAATCGACATACACTCGCATTCGCCCCGGCCCACGAAGCTCCTGCAAGTCCAGTTCCCGGCCTAGCCGGAGCACCCCTACAAGCGACCAGGCAGACCGAGGTCGCCCTGCGCCCCCTTAGCTTCGGAACACCGAGCGACCCGGAAACTCCGCGTCGGCCCCCAATTGCTCCTCGATGCGCAAGAGCTGGTTGTACTTGGCGACCCGGTCTGAGCGCGAAGGGGCGCCCGTCTTGATCTGCCCACACCCAGTGGCAACCGCAAGGTCAGCGATCGTGACATCCTCAGTCTCGCCTGAGCGATGGCTCATAACGGCCGTGTAGCCGGCCTCACGGGCCATCGCGATGGCCGCCAAGGTCTCTGTGAGGGTGCCGATCTGGTTGACCTTGATCAGGATCGAATTGGCCACTCCCAGCTCGATTCCGCGGGCCAAGCGCTGCGTGTTGGTCACAAACAGGTCGTCTCCGACCAGCTGCACGCGTGCCCCGATGCGCTCGGTAAGCGTCTTCCAACCGTCCCAGTCTTGCTCGTCCATGCCGTCCTCGATCGACACGATCGGGTAGCGCGTGGCAAGCGTCGCCCAGTAGTCGGCCATCTCAGCGGCGCTGAGCGTGCGACCCTCGTGCTCCAGGACATAAGCGCCATTCTCATACAGCTCGCTGGTGGCTGGGTCGAGCGCGATCGCCACATCCGCGCCGGGTTGGTAACCGGCTGCTTCGATACCGGCCACCAGCACCTCCAAAGCCTCCTCGTTGGAGGCGAGGTCCGGCGCGAAGCCACCCTCATCCCCGCCGGCAGTAGACAGGCCACGCGTGTGCAAAGTGCGCTTGAGCGCGTGGAACACCTCCACTCCCATGCGCACGCACTCCGAGAAGGTGGAGGCGCCACATGGCACGACCATGAACTCTTGGAAGTCAACCTTGTTGTCGGCGTGAGCCCCGCCGTTCAAGACGTTCATCATCGGCACCGGCAGAACCCGAGCGGCCTCACCGCCCAGGTAGCGCCACAAGGGCATGCCCTCCTCGGCAGCCTGGGCGTGGGCGACCGCCAAGGACACACCCAAGATCGCGTTGGCGCCGAGGCGCGACTTGTTGGGGGTGCCATCGAGGGCGATCAAGGCCTCGTCGAGCGCCTTCTGATCGCTCCCGTCCATGCCTGCCACCGCACCCGCAATCTCGCCGTTGACGTTGGCCACGGCTTGAGTGACGCCCTTGCCCGACCAGCGCTCACCGCCATCACGCAGCTCTGTGGCCTCAAACTCACCGGTGGACGCCCCGGAGGGCACGGCCGCGTGCCCATGGGCGCCTGAGCGCAGAGTCACCTCGGCCTCGACCGTAGGGTTACCCCGACTGTCGAGGATCTGGCGGGCGTGAACTCTCTCGATCTGACTCATCCGCTGCGATCCGCTGCTGTGGGCCCGACCGGCGACGCCCAGACCGGCGCTACTTGGTAGTAGTAGTGCCGGAGGAGCCAGTGGTAGTCGGCGGCGTGCTCGTCGTCGGCGTGGCCGTGCTTGGCAAGGTCGAAGTGGTGGGAGCCTTGTAGCCCTTGCAGTCCTTGACCGAGTATTCGGCACGACATTCGGTGCGGGCTTCCCACTTCTTGCGGAAGTTCTTGATGAATTCAGACAGCGACTTCTGCTGCTTTTCGGACATGATCTGCTGGGAGATCGTTGACTGCACCTTGGAGAGCGCTTGCTGGCTCCCTGGGATCGTCTTCTTGACTTCGTAGATGTAGTAGCCGAAAGGTGTCTTGATCGGGCCACCGAGCACGCTCAGCTGAGCTTTGAAGATAGCTTCGTCGAGCGCCTTCTCCTCTTGACCTTTGACCACACCGGGCAACGATCCGCCGGCCGCCTTGCTGACCGGGTCGATCGACACGCTCTTGGCAACGCTGGAGAAGCTCTTACCGGATTCGATTTCTTTCTTAGCTTGTTCAGCCTGGGCCTGGGTCTTCGTGAGAATGATCAGGATGTTGCGCTTTTCGGGCTGACCGTACTGGGACTTGTGCTGTTCGTAGTAGCTCTGAATTTCTTTCTGGTCAGGCTTCTTGCCAGCTTCCTTGCTCACCTTCTGCTGAATCTTCGAAGACAGTGAGTTGAGCTTGACACGCAGTAGGAGGTCAGAGACGGTGTAGCCGGTACTGGCCAGGAATTTCTGGAAGTCCGCTTCCTTGGGGAACTGTTGGGCCTTGATCTGGTTGAACTGCTTCTGGACTTCGGCGTCGGAGACTTTGACGCCGCGTTCTTCGGCTTCCTTGATGACCCAGTTAGCGGAGATCAGATAAGCGAGAACCTGTTGCTTGAGCGCCGTGTACTGCTGTTCGCACTGGGACTTAAGTGCCGCTGGCGTCGGCTTGGACTGGCCCTTGGCGGGCTTCGGCGCGGTCGCTTCCAGGTGCGCGATGCAGTTTTTGTAGGTGGGCGGGTCCGGCACAACCGCTTTGGGCGCGGTCTGACCGGAGGCTGTAGCGGAGGCGGCGCTCGAGCTGGCAGCCACGTTCATCCAGTGATTGAACGTTTCCGTCGTGATCGGCGTGCCGTTGACGCTGACCACAGCGTTGCCGGGGATGCCGCTGCTACCGCACGCGGTGAGCGTCACCCCTGTAAGCAAAACGGCGCCCAGCGCCGCGATTTGACCCGATAGTTTGGACACGACGCGGGCACTCTAGCGGAAACATCCCAAGCCGTGCTTAACCAGTTCCTTAAAGGTGGCTAAGTCGGCTTCCTAAGCGGCCTCGCGGGTCACCGCCAAGAGCACATCGGCGGCCCGCACCACGGTGGGGAAGCGCTCGGCGCCCTCCTTTGGCACGCGCACCGAGACCTGCGAGCGACCCGACTCGTATAGGGCCTCGGGTAGCTCCTCGCGCAGGCGCTTGGCGCGCACCGAGTCGAGCTCAATCGGCGTGACCGCGAGACGATCTCCACGGAAGCTCACCGCCTGGGCGCCGGCTTGGCCGAACTTAATGCGCGCCCGTTGCAAGGCGAGCAGATTTCCAAGGGGCTCAGGGACGGGGCCGAAGCGGTCCTCGAGCTCCTCGCGCAGGCGTTCCACATCGGCCACCTCGAAGGCCGAGGCGATGCGGCGGTGCACCTCGATCTTGGCCTGCTCGTAGGGGACATAGTCGGCTGGGACGTAGGCGTTGACGTTGACGTCCAGGCGCACTGGCTCGGGCAACTCTTGGGCTTGATCCTCCTCGCCCGGGTGGGTGGGGCCTATTTCCCGCACGGCCTCATCGAGCATCTGCATATACAGCTCGAAGCCGAGCGCAGCCACGTGACCGGACTGCTCGTCGCCCAAAAGGTTGCCGGCGCCCCTGATCTCCAGGTCGCGCATCGCCACCTTGAAGCCGGCGCCCAGCTCGGTGTAGTCGGAGAGGGCCGACAGGCGCTGGGCGGCCTCAGGTGTGAGTGCGGCCGCCGAGTCGTACAGCAAATAGGCGTAGGCCCGTTCGCGGCTGCGTCCCACACGTCCACGGATCTGGTAGAGCTGGGCCAAGCCGAAGGCGTCGGCGTGCTCCACGATCAAAGTGTTGGCCTGGGGAATGTCGATGCCCGACTCGATGATCGACGTACACACGAGCACATCCGCACCGCCCTGCAGGTAGTCCATCATGACTGCCTCCAGTTCGCCCTCTCCCATCTGTCCGTGGGCTACCGCGAAGCGCACTCCCGGGCACAGGGCGCGCAGGCGCTCGGCTGTCTCTTCGATCGACTCGACCCGATTGTGCATGAAGAACCCCTGTCCCCCGCGCCCGTGCTCGCGCAGAATCGCGCGCTTGACCAGCTCCTCCTCGTACTCGCCCACATACGTCTTGACCGGTCGCCGGCCCTCGGGAGGTGTCTCGATCACAGAGATCTCTCTTAGGCCGGCCAAGGACATCTGCAAAGTGCGTGGGATCGGGGTGGCAGACATCGAGATCACATCCACCTTCAGCTTGAGCTGGCGCAAGAGCTCCTTCTGCTTGACTCCGAAGCGCTGCTCCTCGTCCACGATCAAGAGTCCCAAATCCTTGGCGCGCACGTCACGCGAGAGCACCCTGTGAGTGCCGATCAGGATGTCTACGGCGCCGCTTGAGAAGCCCGCGAGCGCGGCCTTCTGCTCGGCGGCCGAACGGAACCGGGAGACGTGCTCGAGCGTGATCGGGTAGTCGGCCAAGCGCTCTGAGAATGTGCCGTAGTGCTGCTGGGCGAGGATCGTGGTGGGCACCAGCATCAACACTTGCTTGCCCTGGCTGGCGGCCTTGAAGGCCGCGCGCAAGGCAACCTCGGTCTTGCCATAGCCAACGTCCCCGCACACCAGGCGGTCCATCGGCCGGGGCGCTTCCATGTCGGCCTTGACCAGTTCGATCGCCTCCAATTGATCGGCGGTCTCTGTGAACGGGAAGCGCTCCTCGAACTCGCGTTGCCAGTCGGAGTCGGGCTCGAAGGCGTGACCGGCGCGGCGACGACGCTCGGCGTACAGGCTGAGCAGCTCGCCTGCCAGCTCTTGGGCGGCCCGGCGAGCGCGCGCCTTCATCGCCTCCCAGCGCGTGCCCCCGAGCTTTGACAGAGGTGGTCCCCCGTCGCCTCCGGCACCCACGTAGCGTGAGATCTTGGCCAGCTGGTCGGTGGGGACGAAGACCTTGTCGTCGCCTTGGTATTCGAGGTAGAGATAGTCGCGCGTGACGTCGGCCACCGTGCGTGTCTCGAAGCCGGCGAAGCGCGCCACGCCGTGGTCCTCGTGCACGACGATGTCCCCCGTGCGCAGCTCGGTGAAGGAGCGCAGGGCGCCTCGTCGCGCCGGCCCGCCACCGAGACCTTCGGCGCCGCTCCCAGCGCGACGCTCAGCGCGGCGACGGCGCAGGAGACGGTGCTCCGGGTAGACGGCCAGCTTCAGCGACGGCGCCACAAAACCCTCGCGCAGGGAGGCGGCAACGAAGCGCAGCGACGCCTCCAAGGGGGCGCGCGCGACATCCACATCGGCGTCCAGCCAGTCGGCCTTGAGGCGGCCAAGGTTGTAGGCAGCCCGCTCGCCTTCGCCCCGGCGCGGGAAAGCCACAACCGTGCGATAGCCCGAGCGCACGAGCTTCTCCAGCTCAGGCTCGGCCTCGGCCAGGGAGCGCGCCGCGGTATCGGCGGCCGAGGCCCTCAGCTCGATCTCCTGGCCGCTGGACATCGAGGACAGCCAGATCTTGGTGCGCTCGGCGACGCTGGACTGGACCTCCTCCGGGCTCACATACAGATGGTGGGCGTCTTCGTCAGCGAAGGCGGCACACACGTCGCTCCAGTGGTCGGTCAGCGCGGGCGCCAGCTCCTCCTCGGCGGCCACGATCAAGTCGGTGCCCACCTCGATCAAGTCGAGCAGGGCCCCGAAGCGCTCAACCGGCAGCAGCTCAGCGATGTCCGGGCGGCCCTCGCCGCCGTCACCACCAGCGCCCTCGGTGACGCTGAAAGCGCCCGTAGCGGCGGCAATCTCCGCGAGCTCCCTGTGCTCGGGGGCAAGCTCGGCGGCGGGCGCGATCTCGACCTCCTCGACATCGCCAAGCGAGCGCTGTGTGAAGGTCGAGAACCAGCGCAACGATTCGATCTCGATGTCGAACATGTCCACCCGCACCGCGTGCTCCTCGGTGGCGGGAAACACGTCGAGCAGGCCTCCCCGCATCGCGAACTGGCCGCGTTCTTGGACCTGGTCGACGCGCTCGTAGCCGGCACCGACCAAGTCGGCGGCGCATTCCTCCAGATCGAGTAGCTCGCCTACGCGCAAGGTGAACGAGCGTGGACGCAAAGCGGGGTCGGGCACCTTCTCCGAGAGCGCCACGGCTGAGACGACGACCACGGGCGCCTCGGCATCGGCCGTCGAATCGCGCGAGCCAGGACCCGGTGCGGACGGGGTCACATCTGGATCTCGGTCGAGCGGGGCGAGCAAGGCATCGAGCGCGGCCACACGCAAACCCACCAGATGCGGCGGCGGCATGAGGTGCGACTCATAGGCCACGCCGCGAGACGGATAGAAGCGCACCCGCCTCGGCGCCAGCCAAGCCCGCAAGTCGCCCGCTAGGTCACGAGCAGCGCGGTCGTCGCCGACCACTACGAGCGTTGGACGCGAGGCGTCCCGGTCCGCGAGCGCGGCGATGACATAGGGGCGCAACGAAGAGGACACGAAGCCGTGCCCTCCCTCGCGGGCAAGCCGAGTGGCGGCTGTGTCCTGGTCGAGGGCGCCGAGCAGTGAGCGAAGGGACATGGCTACTCCATGCCTAGCACGACCCGCTCGACGGCCTGGCAGGCCTGGTCGATCAGGTCGCCGACCTCGTCGGCTGATTCGCGGAAGCGGCCGAGCACGTACGCGGAGACGATCTCGGGATCGGTCGATTTGGGACGACCGACACCGACGCGAACACGCATGAAGTCGGCGCCGCCCAGCTCGCGCTTGATCGACTTCAGACCGTTGTGACCGGCCAAACCGCCACCGAGGCGGGTGCGCACGTCCCCGAATGGCAGGTCGATCTCGTCATGCACAACCAAGACGCGCTCCAGCGGCAGCTTAAACGAGCCGCGCGCCGGCCCGACCGAGCGGCCGACCTCGTTCATGTAGGTCTGCGGCCACAGCAAGGCCGCGCGTACGCGCGCGTACGCGCGTGGGACACCCGTTTTTGTGGACATATCGCCCCGGAGGCCTTTCGCGGACAAATCCTCGCCGGACAAATCCTTGCCTGGCAAATCCACTCCTGGCAAATCCTCACCTGGCACCTTGCCTTCGGCGATAAGCCCCCGAAAACGCTCTTTAGCGCGAGGGAAATCCCAACGCTCGGCCAGGCGGTCGGCCACCATGAAGCCGACGTTGTGGCGCGTGTGGGAGTACTCGCGGCCGGGGTTGCCCAAGCCAACGATCAGCCAGTCGATGGCCGCGCCGCCGCCAAACAGCTTCAGGAGCTACTCCTCGGAGGAGCCGCCGTCGGCGGCCGCCTCGCCGGACTCGCCGCTGGACTCGCCGACCAGCTCGGTCTCGGATTCCAGCTCGCTCTCTTCCTCGCTCTGCAGGCGCGGCGCGGAGACCGAAGCGACCGTGGTGGCGGGGTCGTCGAGCAGAGTCACACCCTCGGGTAGCGCAATCGCTTCCAAGGCAAGCGTGTCGCCGATGTTCAAATCGCCCAGCTCGTGGACGATCGACTCGGGGATCTCGGTCGGCAGGGCTTCAATGTTGAGCTCGCGCGTCAGCTGCTCGAGAATGCCGCCTTCCTTGACGCCCGGCGTGTCGTCGACGCCGGTGAGCTCCAGCGGTACGACCGCGTGGATCGCCTTGTCCAATCGCACGCGCAGAAGGTCCACGTGAGTTGTTTCGCCACGCACCGGGTCGCGCTGGGTCTCCTTGAGGACGACCGGGGTGGCCTTGGTGCCGTCGATACTCAGATCGACCACGGCGCCGGCGCCGGCCAGGGCGAGTCGCAGCTCGCGCGCGTCGACGCTGAAGCTAACCGGGTCGTCCCCGCCGCCATAGAGCACCCCCGGGATGCGTCCGGTGCGGCGCAGGCGCCGTGCGGAGCGCGAACCCTCGGGGTCGCGGCTTGCAACGTCGAGCTTTGTGGTCGTGGTGGCCATAGAAGCCCGAGGACTTTAGCAATCCGCTTCGCTGTTGATCGGCCGGCCGATTGAGAGCAGCGCCACAGATATGCCCGTGAAGAAGTTCCCGGAGCGCTTGACCGTGACGCATTGGACGGTCGGGAGGTGTCCGATTACCGTCCACGCCACACGGGTTGGACCGGTCGAGGAGCTGAGCGAGTGATTGCTTTCAGAGGTGAGGTCGAGGATCTTGACCGAGCCGTTGCGGTGCAGGAAGGCCGCGTCGGCCTTGACCACAGCCACACACTTTGGAGCGCTTGCGCAGCCGGAGAGCTGGGCGAGCATCCCCCGCTCGTTCCCGACCGCCTCGGCGCTCAACACGGTGAGGATGTCATCGCGTTCGACGTTTTCGGTGGCGAAGAAGCGTGCCAAGAGGCCGCTGATCGCGAGGAACAGGACGACGACGAGCGCGATCAAAGCCCAGTGGACCGGGCGCAAGGAGGCGAGACGGGCGCGCAGCGGCCGCACCGGCCTACCGGCCATCTCCTGGCCATCCAGGGCCGGCGTCGCTGCCGCCGCGGGAGAGTCAGGCGCCGCTTGCTCGCCGCTCAAAACAACTGGTTCTCGCCGCCGAACACTTCGCTGACGGAGTCGTCGGTGAAGATGCGACGGATCGAGTCGGTGAGCAGCTCCGCGCAGGGGAGCACACGGATGTTGCCCGGCAGGCCGAGCCGAGCCGGGATCGTGTCGGTGACGACGATCTCCTTCAGGCCGGAGGCCGCGAGGTTCTCGAAGGCAGCACCCGAAAAGACGGCATGGGTGGCGGCGGCGTAGACGCTCTTGGCGCCCGCGTCGAGCACCGTGCGGGCCGCGGCCTTGAGTGTGCCGGCCGTGTCGATCATGTCGTCAACGATGACCGCTGTCTTGCCCTTAACATCACCGATCACGTAGCCGATCTCGGCGACCTGCTGGGCGGGGCGCTCCTTGTCTAGGATCGCTAGCTCAGCACCGATCTTGGACGCGAACTTCTTGTTGAGCTTGACCCGTCCAGCGTCGGGGGCGACCACCACGAGGTCTGAAAGGCCGAGGTCCGCGAAGTACTGGGTGAGCATGAACAGGGCCGTCATGTGGTCGACCGGCTTTTGGAAGAAGCCTTGGATCTGGCCGGCATGGAGGTCCATCGTGAGCACCCGGTCGGCACCGGCGGCCTCGATCATGCGGGCCACCAGGCGTGCGGAGATCGGCTCGCGAGGAGCCGACTTCTTGTCTTGGCGGGAATATCCGAACCAAGGCGTAACAGCGATCACACGGTGTGCGGATGCGCCCACGGCGGCGTCGATCATGAACAGGAGCTCCATCAAGGAGTCGTTGGCGGTTACGCCGGTTGTGGGGTTGCCGCAAGTGGACTGCACGATGAATACGTCGGCGCCCCTGATCGACTCCTCGTAGCGGCAGTAGACCTCGCCGTTTGAGAACGTGTTTAGCTCCACCGGGCCGATGTCGACGCTGAGCTTGTCGGCGATGTCAACCGCAAGCTGCGGGTTGGCACGCCCGGAAAAGAGCATTAGCCGCTTGTTGTAGTCAATCGGCAGGCTCGTGGCCGGCGACGACTGCGTGCGCGTGTCGATCACGCTCATGTACCCCCGGAGTGTAGAGCGCCGCGCGTCATGACTCGCCCTCGCCCGTTGGCTGACTCCCAACCACTGGAGGATCTTGTGCAGCGGTGCCAGGCACAACGGAAGAGGGATCTTCGGCCCGTCGCCGTTTGGCATAGCCCTCGACATTCGTTTGCCGCGCGCGCGCCACGGCCAAAGCGTCCGGCGGAACATCCTCGGTGACAACTGAGCCGGCCGCTGTGTAGGCGCCGTCACCGACGGTCACAGGCGCCACGAAGGAGGTGTCCACTCCACCGCGCACGCCGCTGCCAATCGTGGTTCGGTGCTTGGCCCGACCATCGTAATTGGCGGTGATCGTGCCGGCGCCGAGGTTGGAGCGCTCGCCGATGTCGGCGTCGCCGATGTAGGAGAGGTGGGGGATCTTGGTGGAGGGACCAACGTCGGAGTTCTTGATCTCCACGAACGTGCCCGCCTTGGCGCCCGCTCGCAGGACCGTGCCGGGGCGCAAGTAGGCGAACGGGCCGACACTGACGCCTTCCTCTAGGACACAGTCCACGAGATAGGAGCAGCGCACAACGCACTCGCTGCCGATGCGTGTGGCACCACGAATCGTGGTGAATGGCTCGATCGTTGTGTCGGCGCCAATTTCGACGCCAACGTCGATCTGGACGGACATGGGATCGATGATCGTCACGCCGGCGCGCATATGCCTCTCGGCGATCGCTCTTTGCGCGAGCGCACGCACGCGCTCGAGTCCCACGCGATCGTTGACGCCCAGCATCAGTCCCTCGTCCTCGACTACGTGGGCTGCAACCTTGGCGCCGTCGGTCCGCAGGAGGTCCAAAGCCTGGGGCAGGTAGTACTCGCTTTGGGCGTTGTCGGCCGTGAGCCGGGGCAACGCGCCGAGCAGAGCGGAGCCGTCGAACACGTATATGCCAGAGTTGACCTCGCGAATCCGCAGCTCGTCCTTGGTGGCATCGCCAGGCTTCTTGGTCTCCACGACGCGTGCTACAGACCCGTCGGGGTCGCGCACGACGCGTCCATAGCCGCTGGGATCTTCGAGTATCGCGGTTGCCATAGTGACCGCGGCTCCGCTGTTGGTGTGAGCTTCGACCAAGTCACAGATCGCTTCGGCGCCAACCAAAGGAACGTCGCCGCTGAGTATTACGACCGGCGCATCGGAGTCGATCTGCTCGGCGGCAGCACGCACCGCCCCACCGGTGCCGTCGGACTGGGGCTGCACGGCCAGCTCGACTCCATCGGGCAGAACTCCCGCGAGCGCGCGGGCAGGCGAGTCGACTACGACTACGCGCTTGGCGCCCGCAGCCAAAGCTGCACGGACGGGCCACATCACCATCGGAATACCGCACAGGTCGTGCAACACCTTGGGCGTTGTGGAGCGCATACGCGTGCCCTGCCCCGCGGCAAGGATCAAGACGGTGGGTGCGGTCAAGGCCATCACTCTAGATGCCCTCCCCGCGGAGGGCCGCGACGCTTTGCGTCGCACTGGGGGGCAGGGATTCGAACCCCGATTCTCAGGACCAAAACCTGATGTCCTGCCATTGGACGACCCCCCAAAGGGGCAAAGGCTTCGTGATGGACTTTACCGGCGCCCACTCGAACGGTGCGACGCGGGTAGAAACTTGCATCGGACTCACCTGCAAGAATGCTTGCGTGCCAAGGGTCGGGGGTTTGGCAATGAGGCGTATGAGGCGCTCGACCGCGTTCGGCGCGCTGGCGCTGCTTGGCGTATTGGTGTTCCTCAGCGCGCTTACCGGCGGAGGAGCCGCGGCGGCGACCTCCAGCTCGTCTGTGTCCGCACCTCGAACCCGCTTGCCATGCAAGGACACCGGCTTGCGCCCAACCCGCAAGGACATTGGTCGGGTCACCGTCGCCACGCTGTGTCTGATCGACCGTGAACGAGCCGCCTACCGTCTCGCACAGCTGCGTACTAACAGCTCGCTGCAACAGATCGCTACCGGCCAGGCCAAGGCAATGGTGGTGGGCGATTACTTCGGCGACAACACCCCCAGCGGGACGACCCCGTGGCAGCGCATCGCGGCCTCTCCTTACGGGATCGACGCGCACAGCGTTGCGGCCGCCCAGAACATCGGCTGGGGAACCGAGCGGATGGCGACACCGGCAGGGATGGTGAGTATCTGGATGCATTCGGCGCCGCACCGACAGATCGTTTTGACCGGCGGCTATCGCGACGTCGGGATCGGCGTGGCCCCGGCGGCGCCGTCGAGGCTCACCAAAGGTGCCCCCGGGGCCACCTACACCGTTGAGTTCGCCGTGCGAGGTTAGGTCCGCCGGGGCACGCGCCCGCCGCGCGCACCGTCCTCAGAGGCGGGGCCGCGAGCTGAGGAGATCCCCAAGACCCGCATCGCCTTCAAACCCAGGCTCAGCTTCTCGCGCCCGTCGGAGGAGCTGACATCGAGGCCGGTCAGCTCGCGCACGCGCTCCAGGCGGTAGTAGATCGTGTGACGGTGGGTGAATAGGCGCTGGGCGGTGCCGGCCACGTTGCCGTCGGCCTCCAGGAACGTCTCCAAAGTGCCCAAGAGCTCAGTCTCGTACTGCTCGTCGTAGGCCACCAAAGGCTCGACGGTCTCGGCGAAGAAGCGCTGTAGCTCGTCGGGATTGTCGGTCATGGCGCTCAAGAGGAGGCGATAGGCACCGGTCTGCTCAAACGCGAGCAAGACTCCTTCGGGGGCGCTGCCCTCCGCTACGTTGGCTGCCAGCAAGGCCTCGCTGGCGGCTCGGGGCAGCTCGCCCGCGTCCTCGGCTATGCGCGAGCGCCCGAGGGCGAACGTGTAGCCGGACAGGGCGCTCTCCATCTCGCGCAGGACCCCTTCGGCGGCGCGCGCGGCGGCGGCCTCCTCGCCGCCGGGCACGAGCAAGATGATCTCCACGCCGGCGGCCCCGTCTCTCTGCGAGAGCGCGGCCAAGGACTTGCCTACGACCGCACGGGCGCCGCGCTCGGCGACTGCTCGCGCGCGCGCGCGCCAGCCCTCCTCGGTGGGGGCTTGGGGGTGGGCGCGAGCGACGATCACCGAAGCGCCCTCTTGCAGGTCCAAGGACAACTCGGCGGCCCGCGCGAGCAAGTCCTCGCGTGGGAGCGGCTGGCGGCCCAAGGCGAGGCGCAGGAAATCGGCGGCGGCGGTCTCAGAAGCAACGTCGGGGGCGCGTACACGCTCGACCTCGGAGGCGATCATCGTGACCAGGAGACGACGCACTAGTGGGCTGGGCTCGGCTCGGGCGCGCATGTGCAGGGAGCCGACCACCGCGTCGGCTACGCGCAACGGGAGATTGGTGACGCCGTCTCCACCTGAGAGCAGGGAGCGCTCGTCAGCGCTGGAGCGTGCCGCGACCGCGATCGTGGCGCCGGCGGCGTCGGTGACGGCCAGGCTGGCGTCCAAGGCGCGCGAGGCGGCACGTACGACCTCGGGCAGGCCGGCCCCGGACTCGACAGCCTCGGTGACGGCGTCCAGGCCGCCTAGCTCAGACACGGCGTAGGGACACTGGGATCAGCCCCACAGGTAGACGGCGAGCAGGGCGCCGAGCACCCCGGCGCCGACAAGCACCGCGAGCACGTATAGGGATAGGACGGTCGCCGCCAAGCGCTCCCATATGCGCGAATAGGAGCCCCAGGCGGGCACCAAGATCAGGCCCACATACAGGGCCAGGCCGAACACGCCGGCGCATACGGCTATGAGGTCGGTGACTGTGTTGGTGCTCACCGACGCCATTGTTACGTACGCACCTGTTGTACTGCACCGAAACCGGGGCCGACCGGCGTTGCCGTCGCGGGCGCAGGCTCCAAGCCTGCCAGGCCGGCGGCGGCACGCTCAGCGCGCGCGGAGCCATTGGCGCGGGCGAACAGGCCGAGCACGGTCGGTCCGGAGCCGCTCACCAAAGCAAGTTCGGCGCCCGCCTCGCTTGCTCGGCGGAGCGCGGGCTTGATCTCGGGGCACAAGTCGATCGCGGCGGCTTGTAGGTCGTTGTGCAGGAGACGGGTGTCGGCCGGAAGGGCGGTTCCCAGCTCGAAGGCAGCCTTGAAGGCCAGGCGCCGCTCTTGCAGGGCCGATGCCTCGCGGGCGAGTCCTAGCCGATCGGCGGCGGCATAGACCTCAGCGGTGGAGAGCATGGCGGCCTGGGGCAAGACTAGGACCCCGAACGGGGAGACGGGGTCGGGCAGGGCTTCCAGGACCTCGCCGGCGCCGCTCGCCAAATAGCGCCCGGGCGTCACCTGGGCGGGAACGTCGGCCCCAAGTTTAGAGGCCAGTACGAACAACAATCCCTCATCTCCTAAGCCTGAGGCGACGTGGGCGAGGCGCAAGGCGGCGGCCGCGTCGGCCGAGCCGCCCCCTAGGCCGGCAGCCATGGGGATGCGCTTGTCGATCGTGAGGCGCAAGGGTGGGGCGTCCCAGGCGGTGGCCGCTCTAAATGAGGCCAAAGCAAGGGCGGCGAGGTTTTCGCCGGGCACGCCGGGACAGAGGACCTCGTCGCCGCTCGCCCCGGGCGCTTCCTCCAAAGTGAGCTCGTCGGCCAGGGAGATCGACTGCATGACGCTGACCAATTCGTGGCGAGTGTCGGGGCGATGCGGGCCGAGGAACAGGCCGAGGTTGATCTTGGCCGGGGCGAAGGCTCGCAGAGGCAGATTCGGCGTTTGGGCCAGGCCGCGAGGCACATTGGGATCGGGGGCGGGGATCACGCTATGTCCAGCTTTCCCGCCAGCGCTCTGAAGTCCTCGGGTGAGAGTCGCTCGGCGCGGATGTCCTCGCGCAGGCCAAGCTCGGTCAATGCCGCGCGCGCACGCGCGCGCAAGTCACCTGGTGCAATGCCGGACGGCGCGAGCCCGGACAGCTGGAGGGAGCCGGCCAATGTCTTGCGTCGATGCGCGAAGGCGCCGCTCACCAAGGCTCTCACGCCTGGGCTTGGCGCGGGTCTGGTGCGCAGCATGCCGACGAGTACAGAGTCGACGTTCGGCACTGGATAGAACACGTTGCGCGGGATCGCCCTGATCACGTGGACCTCGCACGCCAGCTGGGCGATCGCCGATGGCGCGCCATATGCGGAGCTGCCGGGGGTTGCCGCAAGCCGCTCCCCAACCTCCCGTTGGACCATTGCGACCCACAACTGGACGTCAGGCAGCTGCTCGATCGTGCGCAGGAGGGCGCCGGCGGCGACGCCGTAGGGCAGGTTCGCGACCACCTTCGTGGGCGCCGGCTCGAGCGCGCTCAGGTCCATGCGCATTGCGTCCTCCCAATGGACGCTCACGTTCGCGTGCCCTTGGGTGGCGTCGAGCAAGGCGGGACGCAGGCGCTCATCGATCTCGACTACGTGGACGTGGCGAGCGCGCGTGGCCAGATGCTCGGAGAGCACACCCAAGCCTCCACCGATCTCCAGGACCACGTCCCCCCCTTTCCCCTCAGGAGGGGAAGCCTTCCCGGCCGGGGAGGCTTCGGGTGGACGGAGGTCGGCGGCTCGCTCGATCACACCAAGAATGTTCGAGTCGATCAGGAAGTTCTGGCCTAGGTCGCGGTCGGGCCGGATCTCGAACTGGCGCATCCGCCGCAGGCTGGGCTGGGCCGACTCGCTGTGGTCGTCGTCCTGGACGCTCACCATCCGAAGACGCGCGCGGCGTTGCGCTCGACGAGGGCACCCAGCTCGTCTACGGAGATGCCGCGCAAGTCGGCGATGAAGGCGGCGGTGTGGGCCACGTAGGCAGGCTGGTTACGGTGCTTGCGCACGACTTGGGGGGAGAGGTAGGGGGCGTCGGTCTCGATCAGGAGACGCTCGGCGGGCGTAACGCGCGCCGCTTCGGCCAGGTCGGTGGCGCTTTTATAGGTGACATTCCCTGCGAAGGAGATCAAGTAACCGCGGTCAAGACACTCCTGCAGGCGGTCGGGCATCGAGAAGCAGTGGATGACTACCTGCAAGCCCGAGGCCTCGTCGGCGAGCGTGGCGAGTGTGTCCTCGTCCGCGTTTCTGGTGTGGATGACTAGGGGCGTGCCGGTCTGCTGGGCGAGGGCTATTTGCGCACTAAATGCGCGCCGTTGGTCGTCCCTCGCGGCGTGCTCTCGGTAATAGTCAAAGCCGGTCTCACCGATCGCCACACAGCGAGGGTGTTCGGCCAGAGCAGCCAGCTCGGCCAGGTCGGCATCGTCGAAGCCGTGGGCTTCATTGGGGTGACATCCGACTGAGGCATACACCTGGGGGAAGGCTTCGGCCGAGGCCAAAGCCGCGCGCGAGGACTCTCCGTTGGTGCCTACGGCGAGCATCTTGGTTACGCCGACGGCGACCGCGCGCTCGACCAGTTCGGCGTCGGGCTCCTCGCACAGGTAGAGGTGGGTGTGGCTATCGATCATCGGACCCTCACCGGCTCAGTTTGGCATCGGTCGATTGAGAACGCAGGTTGCCTCCAGGCTAGACGGCGCTAGACGGGCTAGACGAAGCTAGACGAGCTAGACAGCGCTAGACCGGCTAGACAGCGCTAGACGAGCTAGACAGCGCTAGACTGACTCGATGGCCCGTATCGAGAACCCGTACCGTCCCGGCTTCAACGAGCCGCCCAAGGAGTTGGCGGGCCGAGAGGCGGTGCTCGAGGATCTGCGCGAGGCAATCGAGGTCGTCGCGCTGGACGGCCGGACTCCGCGACCCACTCTGCTCGTAGGGGCGCGTGGAGTCGGCAAGACGGTACTGCTCGCCGAAGCCGCCGCGATCGGCGGATCTAGGTTCGGCTGGCCGCGGGTTCATGTCGAGATGAGGCCTGAGACGCCCTTTACCCCTGATCTCATCGATGCGATCGGGCGAACAACCGAGCTGTTTGAGCAGCCGCCGGCCAAGCGCGCACTGCGAACCGAGTCGGTGACTGTGCGCGCGGGCGTGCCCGGCGTTGGCGGGGAGGTTCGGTTTGCTCGCCCAACCACTGAGCCGGGCGACCCGACGCCTGCCTTGCGCCCCGCACTCACCGGACTGGCCGATCTCGCAATCGGGCTCGGTAGTGGCGTGGTACTCACACTCGACGAGGCGCACCTGGCCGAACGCCGTGAGCTGGCGGCACTCGCGGCCCTACTGCAAGAGGGCACGGGAGAGCGCTGGCCTTTCGTGGTCGCAATTGCCGGCCTGCCTTCGATGCGAGCCCCGGAGCACTCCGTTACATACCTGGAGCGCGGCGCGTGGCACGAGCTGGGCGTGCTGAATCGCGAGGACACCGTGCGGGCGTTGCGCCGTCCGGCCGAGTCGGGAGGAAGACCGATGGATGAAGACGCGGCCTTGATTCTGGCCTACGCATCCGGAGGCTACCCGTTCGCGGTGCAGCTCTATGGGCACTACGCCTGGCGAGCCTCAACCGGTGCGGAGCGCATCGACGCGGCGGCCGCGAACGCCGCGCTACCTCGCGCCCATGAAGAGCTAGAGCGTGGACTTTATGCGGCCCGCTGGACCGCGGCGAGCCCATCGCAGAAGCGCTACCTGGTGGCCATCGCCGCCGTCGCCGCCTCCGGAGGGCAAACGACCGCCCGAGCGGTGGCGGACGAGCTGGGCCGTACACCCAAGCAGCTGTCAACGGTGAGGGACGAGCTCGATTAAGCAAGGCACACTCACCGTGGAAGGGGAAGAGCTGCGATTCACAATCCCTGGGATGGGCACGTTTGTGCTCGCACGCCAATGACCATCGACGCCCGCTAACCGGCCATAGGCTTCAGTGAGGCATCGCTCATGCTGCCGATACGGCGGGCTCGTCGGCGTCGCGCTTGGGGAACAGCGGCTCCAGCTTTTCCACTCGCTCGATCGCGCCGCTGCCGAAACCGGCGGCGGCGTAGGACAGGTCGGGCGCGCCCAAGACCGAGAGTAGCTTGACGGTCGCCTCGGGCAAGTAGGGGTGCAGCTGTACCGAGACGACCCTGAGGCCCTCGGCAAGCGTGGCAAGCACGCGGTCGAGGTCGGCGGCACGAGCTGGGTCCTTGGCCAGTTGCCAAGGCGCCTGCTCCTCGACGTAGCGGTTGAGTCGCCGCACGCGCTGCCAGATCTCATCGAGCGCGCTGGTCAGCTCAACGCTGTCGAGCAGGCCGCTCACGCGCTCGCTCAAGCCCTCGAAGTCGGCGGCCAATGCGCCGTCGAGCTCGCCGCCTACGAGGCCGTCGCGATAGCGCACGATCATCGCGAGGGTGCGGCTGGCGAGGTTGCCGTAGTCGTTGGCTAGCTCGGACTCATAGCGCTGCTCGAAGGAGGCGGTGGAGACCGAGCCGTCCTGACCGAAGGGCACATCGCGCAAGAGGTAGAAGCGCAGGGCGTCGGCCCCGAAGCGATCGATCACTTCAAACGGGTCGAGCACGTTGCCGAGCGACTTGCTCATCTTCTCGCCATCCATCAAGAGGTAGCCGTGCACGAAAAGCTTCTTGGGCAAGTCCAGGCCGGCGGCCATCAAGAGGGCAGGCCAGTAGACGGCATGGAAGCGCAGGATGTCCTTGGCGATCAAGTGCACGTCGGCGGGCCAGAACGTGTCGGTCAAGTCCTGTCGGTCACGCGCATAGGACAGCGCGGAGTAATAATTCAAGAGCGCGTCGAACCAGACGTAGAACACGTGTGTGGGGTCCCACGGGACGGGCACGCCCCAGGTCAGCTTGTGGCGCGAGAGTGGGACGTCGCGCAGGCCGGACTTGATGAAAGAGAGCGCCTCGTTGTAGCGGCTGCGGGGCGCCACGAAGTCGGGCTGCTCGGAATAGAGGCGTTCCAAGGGCTCCTGGAAGGTGGAGAGCGCGAAGAAGTAGTTGTCCTCCTGCTCGCGCGTGAGCTTGACGTGGTGGATCGGGCAGAGCTCGCCCGCCTCGACTTCGTTCTCGGCCTTGAAGTCGGCGCACTTGGGGCAGTACCAGCCCTCGTAGGTGCCCATGTAGACGTGACCGTTCTCACGCACCTTGGCCAAGACCTCCTGGACCACGTCCATGTGCTGGGGATCGGTGGTCCTGATGAAGAAGTCGTTGGTGGCCTCGATCCTGGGCGCCAAGCGCCTTGAAGCGCTCGGAGTTGCGGTCGGCAAGCTCTTGCGGCTCGACGCCAAGCGCATGCGCCGCGTCCGCTACCGGCTCGCCGTGCTCGTCGGTGCCGGTCAGAAAGAACACCTCCTCGCCGCGCTGGCGATGATGGCGGGCCAGAACGTCGGCGGCGATCGTCGTGTAGGCGTGGCCCAGGTGAGGCGCCGCGTTGACGTAGTAGATGGGGGTCGTTACATAGAAGGACACGATCCTCTCAGGCTACTGGCGGAGTGCGACGAAGAACCGCGCGAGCGGCTTTGGGGCTTGGCGCGCCGATGCCGGCGCTCTGATCGATCGCGCGGCTAGATGCCCCGAGAACCAGAATCAGGGAAGCTCAACCTCGAGCCGGCGACCGTCCGCGACGGCTATCGCCCGTAGATCATCGGGATCGGAGCTGAGGACGAGATCGCCTCGCCGCAGTGCGCCCTCGACAACCGCGGCGTCCACGACATCCGTAGTCTCGGCCCGGGTCGCCAGCGCCCCGACCGCGCGAGCCTGTGGCTCGTCGAGCGCCTCGACTTGACAGCCTGCCAACAGCCTGGAGAGCAGCGCCTGGCGCCCGCCGCCGCGCCATCCCTGCGCAAGGACGGGGGCGGGAACGGTCGGAACCTCGCGGAGCTCCAAAAGCGCTCGGTGGCGCACCCACATGCGACGCTCGCCGCGGTCGGCCGCGACAAGCGCGCCGGTGTCGTAGGTGATCGCCATTTAGGCCGCGCGGGGTGGCGCCGAGTGAGAGCGCCCAGCACGCTCAATCGCCTCGCGTGCCCAATCGTCGGCCTCCACCAACTCCTCGCCGGTGAACGCCCCGAGTCGCTGCTCCACCTCGGCGACCGCCTTCAGGCCGGCGCGGACCTTCAATTCCCTGCGAGCGGCGTCGACAAGCCAGCGACTATAAGTCACTCCTTCGCGCTCAGCCTCGAGCTGAATCTCATCATCGAGGTCAGGGGGAAGCGAGATCGATCTCTTTCTTCTGGAAGTAGCCACGACGGCCACGGTAGCACAGGAGTAGGACAATAGGGCTTGACCGCACAAGCCGGCCAAACGCGATTAACCACAGCCGAATCCGCTCACGCGGGTTGACGGGTCTCGAGACCGGCGATCGAGTCGTGTACTTGTTGTCCTGTTGCGCTGAGTGTCCAGGCGTTTGCTTCGCCTTTGGTGGGGTTGCCGCCTTGGTTTTCGATCAGGCCGAGCTTGTGCAGGCGTGCCAGAAGCTTGGAGGCTTGTCCTTGGTCGCCGATGCCGGCGTGCTCGCCGACCGCGCGGTTGGATGGGTGGCCGCCGTTCTGGCTGAGCTCGGCCACGGCGATCAGTACGCGCATCGTGCGGTAGGTGAAGCGCATCGGGAGGTCTTGTAGCGGGTCGGTGCGAACGATGGGCCGCGTCCCGGGATGCTTGGGGACTGGCTTTTCGGTCTCCTTGCGCGCGATCGCGGGACCGAGGTAGGGCAGCACGATCATCCCCATCAACGGCCCAAGAAGGTCCAGCAGACTCCCTTCATCCTCGCGCCCTATTTGACCGTGGCTCTGAGTCAGGCGTGCATGCAGGACCGAAAGGACACCACCAACAATCCCCTCGGCCGTCAAAACCGGGGGCGGCGTGTTCGTTTTGGCTTCCTGGGAGCCTGCTTCGACGATCGGGGTGATCCGGGCAAGCACACTGTTGCGTCGCTCAAGCGCGGCGGGACCGGCGGCGAGGCTCTCGACGACCAGCAGGCGAGCCGCCGACCGGTCGTACTCCAAGGACTCAAGCAGAGCCGTGAGCGCCGAGCGGACCCTGACCCGCCACGAACCCGACTGTTCATAGGCGGGAATCACATTCGCCGCGACGTTCCGCAGGGCATCATCAAACGCGGCCAGGAAACACTCCTCGCGATCGTTGAAAATCTCATAGAACGTACGCCGCGACACACCCGAGCGCGCCACCGCGTGACCGACGCTTACATTCGCGGCGCCACGCTCGGCGACCTCCTGCACCATCGCGGTCACGATCCGGGCACGCTGGATCTCAGCGACCTGACCCTGCGCGCCGGAAGCACGACCGTCGCGCGCGGCGGCTACCGGCAGAGCGCTGCCCCGCCGCTGGTGCATCTCATTTCTTCTTGGGCTTGTGGTGGGCACCGGTCTTGCCACCTTTCTTCTTGGTCTTCTTCTTGGTCTTTGCGCAGCCGGTGACGTTGATCGGAGTCGATTGATGCAAGACAGCGCCGTTCTGTCCCGTAAACGCTGTGGGCATGGTGAGTTTGATCTTGCAGAGGTTCCCGTTGGCCGCGAGAGCTGAGTATTTGCCTTGGGGTAGGTTCAGTTCGAAGCTGGCGATGGGGACGTCGGGCACTTTCTTGAACGTGCTGCTCGTGATGTTGGTCTTGTTGTTGATGAATGTCGAGCCGACGAGGTCTACGGTTACGCCGTAGCCTTGTAGGACTGAGATCAGGGAGGGGAATTCTTCCCCGGCGTGGCTGACGAAATATGCTGGTCCTTCGATTGGGACCGGTAGCACTGGTGTGATCGCCTTCGCGTGACCGACGATCGACGCTGCTGGACAGTTCGCGGGGTCAGCTTCAAACGTTGCTGCCGGACACGCCTTTTGTAGTGTGGTCAACCGGGACGGTAGTTGCTTGGGTAGATCTACCTTCACGCTGGCGATGTTCGACTGGGAGCTAGCCTGGTTGAATCCTAGGTTTCCTGTGGGGTAGACGATCTTCGCAGTCAGGCTCGCACCGTTCGCACGCGACGTTTTTCCTGAGGTGGAAACTCTAAAGTTCGGTTGAAACTTCAAAGCCTGACAGGACCCCATCTGGAAATGGCTCGACAACGGTGCGGTCGCTCCTTCTGTGCTTGTTGCTGTGCCAGAGAAGCTCATCGGGTTGCAGTCTGTTGGGTTGAACATGAAATTGGGACGATCAATAACGGCATCTATCGCACGCAAATCCGTCGGGATCCCATCAAGAATGCGCGGCAGTTCACCAGTATTGATCGTCAGCTGACTGGTGTGGGGATCCACTTCGATAGTCGCACGGATCACGACCGTCCCAAGATTGAACGGTCCTGCCACGACAGGCACAACGATCGACAGGCCAAACGGCGCGCCGTGATAGGAGCCGGTCAGATAGATCGGCGCCGGTGGCGCTCCAGCCTGAGGCACCTCAAACGGATAAGGCCCAGGCCCCGCCGTAGCCACAGTGTGCCCGATCTGCGAAGCCGGCGAGCATTCGCCGCTGGCGGCCTGTGGTTCTTGGCACAAGCTGACGTTGCTGATCATGCCCAGCAAGCCCTCTGGGGTTTTGAACTGGAGGCTGTTGATGCGCTGTTGTCCGTCACCGCGCTGCAGGAGCATCGTGAAGTCGGTGTACCCACCGGCCTGGTCTGTAGTCGCACCAGCTGTCATCGTCGGCGCAAACGACAGTGGCCACTGACAGGGACCACCACCGGGACCACTAGTGATTTGGAAGTTGGTCGTGGATAGCGCGTCTTCGATGAATGGTGTGCTCCACGGTGTGAAGTCCACTGAGGATCCATACGTCCCACATCGGGTTGGCGTCGCGAGCGCTGCTTGCGCGCCACCGCTAAACGATAGCTTGAATTCAGTGAATGGCGTATCGGGCGTATCTTCGAAAGTCGTCGTCAACTGTCCTGTCGTTTCGTTCAAATGGACATGCCCGATCAGCTTCAAGAACACACCATCACCGGACGCCGCGACGAGCAGTTCGAGGTTCGGTGGGTTTTTCTGCAGGATGTACACGTTGCCGGTCAGCTTGTCCGGTACGAGCGGTGTCGATATTTCATCCGTTCCGACCTTCGAGGCCAACGGACAGGACGGGGGCCCGTCCTCGGATTCGGCTTCGGCTTCGGGGCCACCACGATTCTCCTGCGACGGTTGACAAGCAACCAGACCCGTGGCCTGCCCTGGGTTGATCACTACACCTTCAGGCAGAGTGACGGTCGTGGTCTTTACACCAGATGTCGATAGTTCTTCCGGGTTCACTTCCTGAGGAACGGTCAGGTTAGCCGTCAGGCCCGCCGGGGTGTCGCTGAACGCCGTATCGGGCGCCAACGACAATGACGGTTCGAAATGCACTAGACGTTCGCAACCAGTCATTCCCGTCGGCGTGCCTTCACCGTTATGGGACACAGAGCTGAACGATGAGTCGTCGTGTTCGTTCTGCCAACTGCCGAGCGCTTCGCCGGTGAAGACCAACGGTTCCCCGCAGGAGGTCGGCAAAGTCAAGAAAGGCCTCACCGGCGCATCAGACCCACAACCGCCTTCAGGGAGCGCGATGCACCCGGGGAAGCTACTACTACGTTCATGAGCGTGGTCAGCCGCCGCCGCAAACCCCCAGATCGTAGTCACATTGGCCAGAATATTCCTCTGCGGGAGATTGTCCGAATGAACCGTGATCCCATAATCTCCACCGCTGCGCACCTTCGCGTCTATGAAGACCGATATGCCACCGGTAAAAGTAAAGCCGAACTCCGCGGCCACTCCCTTTGGTGGGACCAAATTGAATACTTCCGTGCCATCGAAATTCCCCATGTTGATACTGGGATAGTTCATGCCGATCTGGGTATCGGCCGGACATATATGTTCGTCAACGGCGAACTCGAGGGGATCAAATCTTGCTCGCGGACACTTTGGCGCGGCTTGCGCATTGCCCACGAGACCCGGCGGCAACCTTACGTCTATGTCGCGCTCTTCCCCACCGGCCGGAACCTGGCGTTCTGCACCAAGTTCGTGGATGAATTCGGTATTCATCGCGAATGCGACCGTGAAGTCGTAGGGATGCGATCCTGCCTGGGTATCTAGCGTTCCGTCTTCGTTCGAAGCAAACGCGTCAAACGCAGCCAGACCAAATGTCTGCGGGGCAGAGCTGAACTTTGCAGGAACGGACACATGCTCAACACTCGGCGCCCCGGGTCCACCGATCGTCACGTTATCTGTTGCTTCACCCGAGAGTCCTTCAGCGACTTCCACCGGAATATCAAGCTCCTGCGGAAAGCCACCACCACTGACACTACAGGTTACGATTTGGCCAGAGCCAGTGCAGCCACTCTGTAGAGGCGTGCCGACGGTCAGTCCATTCGGTAGCGTATCGGTAACAGTCGCCGTGCCCGACTCGGCGCCCACGTCGAGATAGTACAACTCGAGAACGCTTTTCTCGCCTGGATGAATGTTCGACGGGCTGAAATTCCCGAATATCTCCCATCCCGGAGCCGGCGAGGCAGACGCGGAGGCGCAGAATATTGTCAAGAAACCACCGACGAGGAGAAGTACCGCTGCGTATCGCTTGAACATTTTACTTTCTCCCCTTCGACGCTTTGCTTGCATGTGACGTCTTCCCGTAGCGTGCTCGTGCTCGCGCTTCACATGAGGCTCGCCTCTTCTTGCGCTTACCCTTACAGACCTTCAGTGCGACGGAGAGCTTCTGCGCTCGCGTCAGAGGCTTTACAGCCTTAGGCGTCGTCGATTGCGTAGAAGTCGGCGGAAAGTTACCGACACCACTGAACGTCACGCTCGCCGGTGTCGCAAATACAGGTGGCGCCGGCGGAAGACCTTGACAACCAGTACCCGTGCACGCCGTCGGCGTTGGAGGCTGCACACCATCGACACGCGCGTCATAGAGCACATCGGCTTCAGTGCCGTCTTCGGGAGTGAGTTTGGCCCGAGTCACGAAGAACACGTCATTGCCGCTTGCGCTCGCACCAATCAACCACGACGCCGACGGATTCAAACCACCCGAGATCAAATAGATACAGCCTCCACTTTCCTGACAGCTCCCGGACCCGCCCCTCTCCCACTCATACACGTCCTGACGATTATTCGTATCCGCCGGCACGAGTGGCACGTCACTGTCGAAGAACACGCGACTACCATCATCGGAGATCCACTGCGGCAGATACGTGTTACTCCAACTGATCGGCAAAAACGCTGCCGCGTTTCCTTGTCGCAGCTCTTCATTATTGCTTTCGTACGGTGGTTCACCTCCACGGTTACAAGAGACACAGACGAGACGCTGCCCGTCCGCCTCATAAACGTAGACCTCCGAAACCGGCCCTTTGTGTTCGCTCACGTTGTCGTAGCCAGTGAGGCTACGTGTAGACATGAACACCATCGCCCGACCGTCAGGCGTCACCTCCGCTGTGCGACCACGCATACCCGGCGCCCAATCCCCTGCCGATGTGCCATTGCCCGTATTGAAAGGCGGCATTTCTTCGCCTTCTCCGTTTCCAAGTGTGACGATGAAGCTAGTCACTCCATCATGCAGAAGATAGATGTTCGATTCACCTTCTGTAGCACCTTCAGCCAAGACTCCTCTTGCGACAAAATAAACATATTCACCGTCGATACTCATACCAATGACTCCGCGCACGTTTGCCGTGGACCCTTCAGGGGTCAATGCGCTCCTTGTTTCAGTTTCGACATCGAAGCGCCATAGCTGACGATTTTCGATATAGAGAACGTACTTGCCGTCCGGCGTAGCCCCTCGGTACTGGGCCCTTTCCGCCGAAACTTGAATCGTCCTCGTTCCATCCTCACGGACATAGATGATTCCTGTGCTCAAATCCGTCCAGAAGACACGAGTACCGTCTTCTGAGATCACATGTTCGAAATCCGGACCATTCCCTTCTAGTCCAGCCTGTCCACCGAATGTAGCGCCAGCTTTTGAGGGGCCTTCAGCTGGAACATTTACCAGGCGCAACTGTCCATCCATTGATTCATAGAGATTGTTTGCTTCGCCGTTACCCGCTTCCGCGCCCGAGACCAACGCGTCATTCGCCTCGAAGAGGAGCCGACTACCGTCCGCCGAGGATCCAGCATAGGCCGGTTCACCCCCGCTGACGCCGGTATCTGGAACTCCGAAAGCTTCGAGTGCTTTTCCTGGCTGATTGTAGGCACTGAGCCCTATTTCCCTGGTTGGGGGAATAGCGGTAAATAGGGGGCGATAGCTTTCTTCGCCGAGCACGCGCGAATACAACACCTTGACTCCTACAGGAGCGGACGGAGTCAGCGGAGGCAGGTAACTAGGGGTGCCTTCCCCTTCAGTCACGGCCGTAAGGACCCCGGTTGATAGTTCGCTTGAAAATGCTTGATAATAGGCATTGTGATAGCCCGGCGGCTGAAGATTGACCTGACTCCAACCGCCATCTGCGTTGCGTGTCGCCAGATATTGATTGCTCTCCTTCAGACCACCATTCCCCGTACCACCGGGTGAGCTCGGTTCCCCTCCATAAACCACAGAGTTACCACTCAACGATGACTGAAACGGCTGATCCGTACTGAAACCGTCAAACCCAGCTCCATCAAGAGCACCAGATGCCTTTGGAAAACTGATACTGCGCTCTTGATTTTCCCGACGACTGACTTGTTCATAGACCCGCCCATCCGGCAAGCCGTGGAAAACCGAGGCAAATGTCGTGAAGCTAGCATCGCTGCCATCTTCAGACCCCTTTTCGTTGCTTGCCACCACCCTATAATGATATTGCGTGTCGGGCGAAAGACCCGTGAGCTGGGCGTCGCCGGCGATCGGTTCGGTACCAGTACCGAGAGTCATCTCCGGGGTGCTCAACCCGTACGAGCTCGTAGGACCGTATTCAACATGATATGTGGTTTGATAACCGCCGGGATTGATATCTGTAGTCACGGTTGCACCGGATGCGCCAACGTCGGTCGGTAGCTCACTTTCGACCCTGGGGGGAATACCCGCCGTATCAAACGAGACGGGTTGCCCAAAGGTGGCACCATGTTTATTTGTGGCCACCAGCCAGAACGTGTATTGCGTATGAGGGTTCAATCCACTGACTTCAGTCTGCACTTCACCTTCCCTACCAGCCACACGGTCCGTAGAGCGAGCGCTATATTCCACACACCCGAGTCCTTGTGCTTCACGCTTACACCCTTCATAGCTGAAATAATAGCCGCTTGTTTCATCTTCACCACTGCCGCGCTTTAGAACACCGCTTAGAGTCGCGCTATATGAGCCGACTTCAGTCGGAGCGGTCGTTTCCGGCATTTCCGGCGTAGGGCCCTCTTCAAACACATACACGAGATCTTTGGCACTGTCAGCTACGTACACGTCACCCGATTCGCTATTTACGCCAATGCCACGTCCATTCGATAGGACTCCTCCCGATCCAAGTTCAGATTCCGCGATCACTGCCCCCGAGGGCTGGTATTCGATGATTTTTTGGAAACGATCTACAAGTACGTTGCCAGTAGAAGTGAGCGTCACCCCCGAGGAGGTGATCGTGCCTGGCAGTTCGTTTTCCGGAACATATGCACCGCTCGACAAGACAAAGCGTGTCACATCCTCGTAGGTGGAGGTGCTAGCGATATACAGTTCTTTGCCGCTGGCGTCAACAGCGATGGATTCCGCCCCGTCCAACTGTCGATCCAGTGTATTTTCTATCACTATATTGTCTGAATCCGGGGCGCCCGCGGCGTTGATCGGTTCCCCTGCGGCATTGAACTCGAACACCTTTCCTTCATATGCCGCACCCTATGGATACAAAGACGTCACCCGCTTCATCGACGGCGACACCAACTGGTTCTGAGATGCCCTTTATTTCCTGCTTGAGCGTCAGTTCGGGGCCATATCGGTACACGACACCGCTAGCTCTTGCCGCCACATACACATCGCCTTCGTAAGCAAGATTGGGGTACTGCTCGATCGCAACCTGGTTCAATTCCGTGCCCGGTACTTCCACTTCGCCGAGCAGCACACCCGCGGCAGAGAACTTCTCGAGCTTGTCCTCACCCTGATCGGCAACATAAACGTCGCCTTTCGACAAGCCACCTGAGTCATCGACCGCCAAGCCAACGGGATCGTTGAACCCTTGGGGAGGGCTAAACGAGGAATCTACGCCAAACCCAGTGTCCGCAACCGCCGGCACACACGTCCACACAAGCCAACCCACCAAAACACAGCACACAGCGATGACCGGCAGGACCGGCTTACGAGCACCCATCAACAATCCCCTCCTCTGGAGAACCCACGCAACGCCGGCCCAGCCGCGGGCAGCACCCGCAGGACTCGCGGACAGGCAAAACCACCACAGGCACCCGGCCCTCGGCGACAAAAGAACATGAAGCGCCGCGACAGCGACGCAGAAGACCAAACCGGCCTACGCGGCCAGCGAGATGGCGGGACCGACCAGGATCTAGCTGGTGAGCAGCCCGGCCAGAGAGAGAGAGAGAGAGAGACGCGTCAGCGACGCTGACGCGTCCTATAACGCCCCTACTAGAGGCACACGGACTCCCAAACACGTTATCCCCAAAAGCAAACACGCGAAAAACAACCCTCTCTCAAAAAACGACCCGGTCCCTCTCCCAAGGGCCCCGCTGAACAAGTTCAAAGTCGACCACAGAGACCAACCCAAAACCCGACCTTATGTTCCGCCTATTACCCCCTACCCGGCGCGGCGCCCAACAACGACGACGCAAATCCAGAGGAGTAACAAGCGCTGGCGGCAACATACCATCAGCGATCCCACATGTCAAGTCCCCTTGATCGTAAGTCGCGGAGTGCGGTGCTTAGGAGTCGGTCAAGGCACGGTACAGATCGTTAGCGCTCAGCCCGGTGAGCCGGGCAATCGCGGTGGCCGCCGGGCGCGGCTTGGCGCCCGCTGCGACCGTCGCGCGCAGCGCCGCCAATGCCTGCTCGCGATCTGCACTGACCTGGGGCGGCACTCCCACGACAAGCACGATCTCCCCGCGCGCGGGACTCCGCTCATAGTGCGAGGCCAAGTCGGCTGCCGTTCCGTGGCGGACTTCTTCGTGTAGCTTGGTCAGCTCCCGACACACCGCCACCGGGCGCTCGGGGTCGAGCGCGGCCAGTACTGCAAGTGTGGCCGCCAGCCGCCCCGGGGACTCGAACGCCACGAGCGTCTCTCCCCCTTCGCCCAGCACGCGCTCGAGCTCCCCGCGCTTGCGCGGCAAGAAGCCGACGAAGCGCCATCGTTCGGCCGGCAGGCCCGAGGCGACCAAGGCGGTGGTCACGCTGCTCGGGCCCGGCAGCACCTCCAAGACGAGCCCCTTCTCCAGACACGTACGCACCAGGGCATACCCAGGGTCCGACACGAGCGGCATGCCTGCGTCTGAGACGAGTACGACCGAATCCCCTCCCTCTATGCGCCCGACCAACTCCAGGGCGCGCTTATCTTCGTTGTGCTCGTGGAAGCTGACCAGCTTGCCCGCGATCTCGAAGCGGTCGAGCAAGACCTTCGTGCGCCGCGTGTCCTCGCAAGCGATCGCGTCGGCCGCGCGCAGAGCATCGAGCGCGCGCAGGGTGATGTCCCCGAGGTTGCCGATCGGCGTCGGACACACCACGAGTCGCCCTGCGCCGGTCCCGACCATGGCTTAGAGAATAGGCGGCTCGACGTTGGGTGCGCAGTGGCCACCGCACTCACCTTCAGCGCCGGCGCCTACTCGCCGAGGCCGAAGTCTATAAGAATCTACACGTTTCTATCAATATGTGTAGAACCCTGTAGAGCTTGGTAGACTCACGGGCGTGGACCCAAGGCACAACCCGTATGCGCCCGGCGCGGGCACAAGACCACCGGCGTTGACGGGGCGCGACAGGGAGATCGAAGCCTACGAAGTCTTGATCGACCGTCTCAGCGACGGGATGACCGGCCAGAGCATGATCATCACTGGCCTGAGGGGCGTCGGCAAGACAGTGCTACTCAACGCTTTCGAGGACATTACGGTCGACCGCGGCTGGCTCGCCGTGCAACGCGAGTTCGACGAGCAGACCTCACTTCCGGCCGTGGTGGCCCGCGCCGCTCAGCGGATTCTCGTGGACCTCAAGCCGAGCCGCAAGATCGCCGAAAAGGTAAGGAGATCGTTTGCGAGCCTCGGCACTTTCTCCTTGAAAGATCCGGGCGGCTGGGAGCTGAGCTACACCCCCTCGAGCGGACCCGACAACGACGCGCTCGGCGAGGACTTCGTCGATCTTCTGTTCGCTCTCGGCGAAGCGGCAAAGGAGAAGCGGCGAGGTGTGGCCTTCCTACTCGACGAGGTTCAGTTCGTGCCCGCGCCCGAGTTCGGTGCCTTCGTGGTCGGACTGCACAGGCTCAACCAGAAGGCGCTACCTGTCACCTGCGTCGCTACAGGTCTGCCAAGCCTGCCAGCCCTTGCGGGCGAAGCCAAGAGCTACGCGGAGCGCCTGTTCGAGTATCCGCGCATCGATCGACTGTCCGAGTCCGATGCCACGGAAGCCTTGCGCGCGCCCGCCACTAGCCGAGGTGTCACCTTCGACGAGGACGCACTCACATATGTCTTCAATCAGACCGAAGGCTATCCGTATTTCCTCCAGCAATACGGCAAGTTTGCTTGGGATGTAGCCTCAGACGGACAGATCACCTTGCCAGACGCGCACCATGGCGGACGCGAAGCGCAGGAGCGTCTCGACGAGGGTTTCTTTCTCGTTCGCTACGAACGAGCGACCACCGCTCAAAGGCGCTTTCTCCACGCGATGGCCAGGTGCGACGGACCGCCCTACCACGTTACAGACATAGCGCGAGAGCTCGGCAAGACCCATCCGCGCTCGATCTCCATGAAGCGGAACGCACTCATAAAGAAGGGTCTCATTTTCAGCCCACAGCACGGCGCAGTCGATTACACCGTGCCACGCTTCGCCGACTATCTCCGTCGCCGTGGGAGCTCCGTCGAGGGTCCCTACGGCCCATAGTTCGCGGCCACGGGCACTCCGCGATCGGCGACGAGGAGGTACGCCGCACGCTCGAAGCGGTACGCGAGCACGGGTGGAAGCGCAGATTCCCTGTGCCTGTGATCCTGTGATACTGTGAATCACATGGCCAACATCACCGTGTCGGTTCCAGAGGACGTGTACCGCGCCGCGCGGATCCGTGCGGCGGAGCGTGGCAGCTCGGTGAGCGGCCTCGTGGCTGAGTACCTACGCTCGCTCTCCGAGCGCGAAGACGGGTTCGCGCAGCTGGAGGCCCAGCAGCGAAGCGTCCAGGAGCAGATCGCCAGCTTCAGTGCCCGCGACCGCCTCGATCGCGACGAGCTGCACAGCCGTGCGGTTCGCTGACACCAACGTCCTGCTCTACGCGATCTCCCGCGACCCGGATGAGCGGGCGAAGGCGACCCGCGCGAACGAGATCCTCTCGAGCAGGGAGATCGGCCTGTCCGCACAGGTGCTGCAGGAGTTCTATGTACAAGCCACGCGCGAGACCAGGACCGACCGCCTGACACACGAGCAGGCCGCCACGCTGGTCGACTCCTTCATGCGCTTTCCCGTCCAGGAGACAACCACGAGCATCGTGCTGTCGGCCATGTCCACACGGCAGCGATTCAGCATCTCCTACTGGGACGCGGCGATCCTCGAGGCGGCCCGAGCGCTCGGCTGCAGGGTCGTGCTCTCAGAGGATCTCAGCGACGGCCAGGACTACGCCGGCGTGCGCGTCGAGAACCCGTTTGGCGATTGCTGAGCGGCGCCGGCGTGCGTGGCGATGCCGAAATACCGTCGCATCTCGGCGCTAGCTTGCTATCGATGTTCGAGCGACCGAAAAGATCCAAACGCGGTCGCCGCTCGCCGGCGCGCGTGCGAGTCCACGAGCTTGTCGCGACGAAGGCCGCCGTTGACAAGCTGGGCGCACGTGGGATCTCGACCGATGAGGCTGAGCAGCTACCTCGCAACAGTCACGTCGTGGTTCGCAATCCCCGACAGGCAGCGGGTGGCACCGAGCGACGCATCCTGATCGGATGTACGGACGGCGGACGGTATATCACCCTGGTGATCGAGCGCACCGGTGACCCGTCCGTCTGGCTGGTCGTCACCGGTTGGCCCGCCACTCCCAATGAGCGTAGAATCCTCAAGAAGTAGAGCTATGGCCAAGAATCCTTGGACAGATCCCGATCCGCAGCCCGGCGACTTCGATGCGCACCTGGCGACCGTTGGCGCAGAGGATGTGGAAGCCCACGAGGGCGACCTGGATGCACGACTGACGGTCGTCATCAACGTGAGCGGCGAGGACGCCAAACGTTTGGAGCGGATCGCCACGCAACGCGGCAAGGCCGTGAGCGAGGTCATTTCAGACCTCCTCCGCGATGCCGAGCGCCACGCGGCGTAACAAGGCCGATTGAACGGTGGGCGCCGGTCGCGGCGCGCGCTGGCGTCGCATGGGGTGACGCGCTCGGATGGGCCAAGTCTGGGTCCCATCCCTAGACGCGCTCGGATCGGCCTGGGCCAGGCTGCATAAATCTCCAAAATACGTATGAACTTTGTTAGTTATCTTCCAAAATATGCATATATCTTGGAAGAATTGCTAGGATGCCACCGTGTCGCTCAGTGACGAGCAGATCCTCGCTCAGAACCCGTGGTGGAACGATTCGGGGTGGGCCACGCGGGACCGGCAATTGGTGCGGCTTGCGGCCCAGCCCATGCGCCTGCCCACACAGTTCGTCGACGAGATCGACCTCGCGCGCGCCGGTATCCATGTGTTGCGGGGGCCGCGCCAGGTTGGCAAGACCACCGACCTCAAGTTGCTGGTGGCGCGGGCGCTTGCCGAGGGGCGCCAGGCTCGTTCGATCCTGTACCTGTCGCTCGACCTGATCGAAGGCAGACACCTCGCCGAGCTGGCCGAGACGATCACCCGCGCCAAGGCCCTCTCAGGGCACTCCGGCCCGAGCAGCGTGCTGCTCGACGAGGTGGCGGCGGTCCCGCGCTGGCAGACCGCCGTGAAGGCCCGCTGGGACGACGGCACAATCGACCGCGACTTGGTCGTGTGCACCGGATCCTCGGCCATCGACCTACAAATTGGAGCGGCCGAGCGACTACCGGGACGCCGCGGTGGCGGCCACGACCATCTCGTCCTGCCACAAACCTTCGCCTCCTTCGCGCAAGCGCTGGAGAACTCGATACCACCCTCGCCGCGCCTGAAGATCGCCGACCTTCGCACACCCGACGGAGAAGCGGCTCTCCTCGACGCGCGCCTGCACGGACCGGCCCTCAAGAACGCGCTATCGCGGTATTTGAAATTCGGTGGGCTGCCCGCGGCGGTCGCCGAGGCGGCCACGGGCGCCGTCGAGCCATCTGAAGAGACCACCCGCGTCCTTTATGACTCGCTGGTCAAGGAGGTGCAACGCAGGGGGGCAAGCATTCCCGCTGCCCACGCGCTCTTGGAGCGAGTACTGCGCTCGCTAGGGTCGAGAACCGATTGGAGCAGATTGGCGCGTGAGATGGACGTTCCACTGGGACGCGGCCGGGACACACCGAGCCACCACACGCTACGCGACTACATCGAACTGTTGGCCGGCGGCTACTTCCTGTTCATCCTCTACTTCTGGCGCTCCGGCTCGCCGACCAACAGTCTCTCCAACGAGAAGAAGCTGTACTTCGCCGACCCGCTTCTGCACACGATCGCGCTCCAACTCGTTCCCGGCGTGAGCGTCGACGTTCCCGCGCTCGTCGAGAACGCGGTGGCTCTGGCTCTGTATCGCCACTACGAGCAGCCCGAGCGCCTGATCGAGTCCTTCGTCTCGCCCGACCAGCTACACGTGTGGCGCACAGCCAGCGCGACCGAGGTCGACTTCGTGGCGGGGCCGCGCAGAGCGCTGGAGATCCTCGAGCTGAAGTACCAGCGCCGGATCGACCGGCGGAAAATGGCGGGCCTGGCGAGATCCCATCCGGGACGACCAGCGGCGATCGCGACACAAGACGAACTGCTGTTCGAGGACGCCTACACGCTCATTCCCGCCCACACATTGCTGTGGGCCCTTGGTTGAGTCGCCTCACGAAACGCCGGTTCCCAGTCCTGCGATGGTGTCGTGTACTTGTTGTCCTGTGGTGGTGAGTATCCAGGCGTTGGGCTCGCCGCGGGCGGGGTCCCCGCCCCGGTTCTCGATCAGACCGAGTTTGTGCAGGCGGGCCAAGAGCTTGGATGATTGGCCTTGGTCTGCGATGCCGGCCTGCTCGCCGATCATGCGATTCGAGGAGCCGGGGTTCTCCGCGACGGAGACAAGCACGCGCATCGTGCGGTAGGTGAAGCGCATCGGCAGGTCCTGCAACGGGTCGGTTCTGACGATGGGTTCTGTGCTGGTGGTCTTGGGGACAGGTCGTTCGATCTCCTTACGGGCGGCCACGGGTCCCATGTAGGGGAGGACGATCATGCCCATCAAGGGACCAACCAATTCAAGCAGCGAGCGCTCCTCGGTTTCCCCACGCCCGCGTGTCGTGCGTGTCTGCGGTTCCTGGCTGCCGGCGAGTCGACCGTGCAGCACCGACAGCAATCCTCCGACGATCGCCTCAGCGGTCAACGCGGGCGGGTCGAGGTTGGCGCTGCCCTCCACACGACCCAAATCGAGGATCGCCACCAATCCTGCGATCACTTCGCGGCGACGCTGAAGCGCACCAGGACCCGCCGCCAAACTCTCAACGACCAACAGACGCGCCGCCGCCCTATCACTATCCAAGAAGCCGAGCAGAGCCGTCAAGCCCGCACGCACCCTGATCTGCCACGCACCGCCAGTTCCATACGCCCCCACCACGACCGTCGTGGCGTGCTGCAACGCCTCATCGAACGCCGCCAAAAAACACTCCTCGCGATCATCAAAGATCGCATAGAACGTGCGACGCGACACACCAGAGCGTCCAACCACATGCCCAACGCTCACATTGGCGGCGCCCCGCTCAGAGACCTCTTGCACCATCGCGTTCAAGATCCGGGCACGCTGAACCTCAGCCACACGACCCCGCGCACCAGCGGAGCCACGGAGATCTGCCCCAATCCCAGAGCGAGCATCCACCACCCCAGGAGACGCCGACCCCTTGCGCGGCCGACCGTCACGCGCGGCGGCTACCGGCAAGCCGCTACCCCGCCGCAAGCGCACCTCATTTCTTCTTGATCTTGTGGTGAGCATGACTCTTCTTTTTGTTCTTCTTCTTTAGCTTTGCCTTCGAGCAGCCAGTAACACTTACCGGTGTGGATTGTTTCAGCGTCGCGCCGTTTTGAGCGACGAACGCTGTGGGCATCACCAGTTTGCTCTTGCACAGGTTCCCATTCGCGGCCAAAGCCGAATATTTGCCTTGCGGCAAGCTCAGTTCGAAACTCTGGATAGGAACATCGGGCACCTGCTTGAACGTGCTGCTGGTGATGTTCGTCTTGTTGTTGATGAACGTGGCGCCGACGAGTTCGACGGTCACGCCATAACCCTGGAGGACCACGATCAGGGACGGGAATTCTTCCCCGGCATGGCTTACGAAATAGGCTGGTCCTTCCAACGGAACCGGGAGCACTGGCGTAACCGCCCTCGCATGCCCCACAACCGAAGCCGCCGGACACGACGCGGGATTAGCTTGGAAAGTCGCGGCAGGACACGCCTTCTGTAGCGTCGTCAACCGCGACGGCAACTGCTTCGGTAGGTCTACCTTGACGCTGTTGATGTTCGACTGGGAGGATGCCTGGTTGGCTCCCAAGTTGCCTGTGGGATAGATGATCTTCGCGGTCAGGCTCGCGCCGTTCGCACGCGACGTTTTGCCCGAAGTGGAGACCTTGAAGTCCGGCTTAAACGCGAGGCTACGACACGAACCCATCTGGAAATGACTCGACAACGCTGCCGTGGCGCCTTCAAAGCTATAGGCGGTTCCGCTGAAGCTCATCGCGTTGCAGTCGGTGGGGTTGAACATGAATTCGGGCCTATCGATCACGGCGTCTATCTCGCGAATGTCGGTCGGGATACCCTTCACCGTCTTTGGGAAAGCTGTCGTTGAGATCGTCAGTTGGCTCGTGTGCGGATCAACTTCAATCTTCGCCCGGACCACTTCAGTACCCAAGTCGAACGGGCCCGCAACTACCGGAACAGCTATCGAGAGACCAAACGGCGCCCCCTCATACGAACCAGTCAGATAGATCGGCGCCGGTGGAGCGTTCTCTTGGGGTATCACGAACGGATACGGTCCTGGTCCGACCTCGGCGACCGTATGACCGATCTGCGATGCGCTTGAGCATGTTCCTGTGGCTGCTTGTGGTTCTTGACATAGGGGGACCTTGCTGATCATGCCTAGTAGTCCCTCTGGTGTTTTGAACTGTAGTTTTTCGATGCGTTGCTGCCCATCACCCCTTGAGAGCAACATTGAGAAGTCTGTATATCCGCCGGCTTGGTCGGTGGTGGCGCCGGCGGTCATCGTCGGCGTGAACGGTAGTGGTCCGGTGCAGTTGGTTGTGCTGCTGCCGCCGGGACCGCTGGTGATCGGGAACTTGCTTTCTGATAGTGCGTCTTCGACGACTGGAGTGCTCCATGGCGTAAAGTCGGCCGTAGCGGCGTAGACGCCACATGTTGGTGGTGTTACCAGTGCTGCCTGTGGGCCACCACTGAAGCTCAATACGAATTCGTTGAGGGGAGCGTCTGGCGTCCCGGGGTCTTGTGGGGTGCCCTTGAATGTCGTTGTCAATTGTCCTGTTTGTTCATTCAAATGCACGGTACCGATTAGCTTTAGGAATACTCCTTCGCCTTCGGCGGCGACCAATAGTTGTAGGTTCGGTGGGTTTGATTGCAGGACGTACACGTTGCCCTTCAATCGTTTCGCTAGTAGCGGTGTTGAGATTTCGTCTGTCCCCACCTTAGACGCGGCTGGACATGATGGTGGCCCATCATACTTTTCAAGTTCGCCTTCCGCACCACCAGGAGTATTCTCCTGGGACGGTTGACAGGCAGCCAGACCGGTCGCCTGTCCAGGATTGATAGCTACTCCTTCAGGTAGCACGACCGTCGTTTCCTTCAAACCTGGTGTCGCTAGGCCTGCTGGGTTCAGCCCCTGAGGCACCTTGACCGTCGCACTCAAACCAGCCGGGGTGTCAGAGAAACTGGTATCCGGCGACAGATCGATCGATGGAGTGAAGTGCGCAAGCTTCCCACAACCACTGATACCTACAGGCCTGCCTTCATTATCGTGCCACGGGAAACCTGGGACTGGTGCGGTCGCTAGGGCGTTTTGCCAGGTGCCTAGCATTTCGATACTGAAGCGTGGTGGTTCACCACACGATGTCGGCAACGTCAAAAGCGGTCGCGTAGAACCAGACCCATTCTGAGGATGTTCACCAGGAACACCCCAAATCGTCGTCGTATTAAACCTCACGGCGAGCTGCGGAACATTCGAATGCTCGGTGATCCCATAATCCCCACCGCTACGCACACGCGCATCGAAAAAAACATGCGTACCCGCGAAATCAAACGCGAACTCTGCAGCCACACCCGGCGGCGGCACCAAATTAAACACAGAAAAGTGACCTGGGCTCCCCGGTACGAGCGCGTAGTCTTCGCCGATCTGCGTATCCGGCGGACAACCTTCTTCTCCAGTTTCGCTACCAGCGTCGAATAGTTCTCGTGGACACTCAGGCACGGCGCCTGGTTCTCCGACCAGTCCCGGCGGCAGGTTCACATCCAACGCGTGCGGTTCACCACCGACCGGCAATTCAAACGATCGTTTTCTTTCTTCAGCCTCGAATACGTTGGGCGCGAACACTACCGTCACCTCATACGGATGCGACCCAGCCTGAGTATCGACCACTCCATTCGCGTTCGTGACCCACGCGTCCGCGTTTGAGAAACCAAGATCAGCATCACTCGAACTGAACACCACCGGCACTTTTGCTTCAGCAGGAACCAGGGCACCACCACCACTCACCGACACCGTATCTATAGGATTAGTCGCATTTGACGCATCGTCAGCGACACGCACCGGAATTTCCAATCTGGCTGGGATGCCTGTAGGCAGCACTTCGCCCAGTTTGCACGTCACGACCCTCGTACCAGAACAGCCTCCGGAGGGTGTTGCTTCCAACCCTTCAGGTAGCGTATCGGTAACAGTCGCTCCTTCAGGACTGCTCGGAAGCGCACCAGTGTTATACACAAACAAGTTTAGTCCGCCGGTGCTGCCGGGCGCGAGATTGGTCGGGTTAAAATTCCCGAACACCTCCCAACCCGGCGCACAACTCTTAGCCACAGAACCCATCGGGCATTCCCCAGCAAAAGCATCTGTACTAAAGATGCTCGACGCCATGATCGCGACAATAAACGGTAGGAGAGAAAAGGCGAGTCTTTTGACCATGATCTACTTCCTCCCCTTCGCTGGCTTCTTTGCTTTGGATTTGGCGCCATACAGTATCCTGGCGCGCGCTTCGCACGAGACACGCGACCGTTTCGGGCCGACTCTGCAGGCCTTCAATGCTCTAGACAGTCTCTGTGCACGCGTAACAGTCTTCTTTGCGTGTCTTACGATCTTTGGGGTGACTGGCGGTGAAAAGTTCCCTACTCCGCTGAAAGTTACGCTTGGTGGTGTCGCGAACGTTGGTGGCGGAGCGGGTACACCCTGACAACCAGACCCCGTACACGCCGGTGGCGACACCGGCGTCACACCATCGACACGCACATCATAAAGATCGTCCGCACCATTCTGATCCTCAGGCACAAGCTGGGCACGAGTCACGACAAACACATCATCCCCATTCACACTCCCACCAATAAACCACGAAGCCGCTTTGCTCACACCACCAGACAGCAGGTAAATACAGGCACCGTTTGCGCCGCTGCCCACAAGACAGCTACCTGTGCCTTCACGCTCCCACTCATACACATCCTGAACACCATTGGTGTCCTGCGGAACCAATGGTGCACTACTATCGAAGAACACCCGTTCACCATCCGCGGAGATCCATTGCGGAATATACGTAGCTGTCCAGCTGATCGGCAAGAACCCCTGCGCGTCGCCCGGCTCTCCACTCGAACTACACGACGCGCAAAACAACCGATCGGCACTCGCGTCAAACACATACACCTCATCCGCACCACCAGTCGGATACCCCTCAGGAAAACCAACCACCGGCAAACTCATGCTCGACATGAACACCACGCCCGCACCATTAGCCGACACCTCAGCAGTCCGATTCGACAAATCCGGCTGCCAATCACCAAACTCACCGTAAGCGCTGTTTAGGGAGGAGTGAAATGGTTCCATTAGCGAACCGTCCAGTGGTGAAAGTTTTGCGATAAAGACAGGTTCGCCACCGTCGTGTTGCACGTAGAGGTTCGGCTGGCCCGGTTGTGGCAACACCCCCTCCGAGTCCCTCCCAGTTAGGACTTCTTCGGCTACAAAGTACACATTATCGCCACCTTTGCTTGAGCCAACCACACCCAACACATGCCCTGTGGCAGCTACCAGTTGTTCTCGTGTGCCGGTTTCCCCGTCAAACCGGAACAGACCTTCATTTTCGCTCCCCGCTGCCGCTTCGGTATAGAACGCATACTGTCCATCCGCAGCCGACGTCCAATAACGAGCCGCACCCATACCTCCCGAAACCTGCACGGTGCTTGTACTGTCAACTCGCGAATACACCACACCGGTATGCAAGTCTGTCCAATAGACACGATCACCATCGCTCGAAATTACATTACTAAAACTAGGTTCGTTTTCTATAGCGGGGAAAGGCGTACCACCAAAAGTCGCATCGCCCGCAACACTACCATCTGGTAGAATATCTACCAGGCTCAGCTTACCACCGACCGAATCGTATAGGTAATTACCGTGTTCGTTATTAGCAATTTCTTTACTGACACTTGTCGCGAGTTCTTTTTCAAGGCTTCCATTTCCCTTGATCAAGGTATCGTCCGCCTCAAACAGCAACCCATTTACCGCCGACTCGGCAGCCCCAGCAAAGATGGGCGCCAGGCTGGTTCGTATTCCGTCATGGGCGAGGCCAGGGGCGCCAAATTCTTCCGCGGGGCGATTGAGAGGCCCTACGAAAAGCGGCTGGAAGGGATTCTGAGGTATTACCTGGTTTTCTTCCGGGGCGGTGCAAGCACTCTGGCTCTCCATGCACGCATAAAGCACAGGGTAGTCTTCCCCCGGCGCCTCGGGCGAAAGCGGCGGGAGCCTAGGTCCTGGTTCCCTGCCTGAGACAACTAGGCCTGTCGATAGGTCGTTCGTGAAGCCCTCGTATAGGGTTGCCTTGCGACCAAGAGGCTCAATATTCGTCTGTGCCCAACCACCTCCAGGTGAACGTTTCGCGAGATACTGGTTACCAAGACCGCTACCGGTCGTGCCGATCCCGCCCGTGGTGTCATCGGCAGTATAAGTCACAGCGTTGCCTTCCGGAGATACCTGGAACGGCTGCAGTGTAGGTGTCCCGTTAGTTCCGAGCACAGATTCCGCTCTGGGCACGAAGACGTCCGCGTTTTGGTTTTCGACCGGAGTGACCATTTCATAGACACGATTATCCGGTAGCCCTTGCGATGTGACAGGAAGAGTTTTAAGACCACGATGGGCCCTCCAGCTGTTTCCCCGTGCGCGTTAGTCACCAGTATCTGGAAATCGTATTCCGTGTTCGGCGCGAGGTTTTCCAACTGTCCGGGTGCCACTACCGGTTCACCACTAGCCGCCAAGCCCACCACAGGCGTCACTCTTGGTTTCCCGCTTTCCAATTCGCCGGGAACACCATACGCATAGTAGTAGTGGCCCGCAGTATTCTCCATGTTCACCTGCGCAGTCAGACTAGCCCCATGCGAACCAACCCCAGAAAAAGACTCGCCAGTGATCTCCGGCTTCACACTCCCAGTCGTGAAACTCACAGGCAAACCCACAGTCGTCCCACCCACTTCATTATGGACCACCAAACAAAACGTATACTGCGTCTCAGGCACGAGACCAGCCGTAGCCGTCGCAGACACTGATTCCCTCACACCACTCATACTTGCCGGACCGGTGCTTTCCCCGCCCTGACATTCACTAGCAGACGCCCTATACAAGAATTCGTAAGTGCCTGGTTCGCCTTTACCGCCAGGATTCAACACTCCATTCAACCTGACCGAAGTACCACCAACTTCGCTAGCAACACCAGTTTCAGGAGCTTCCGGAGCACGCGCAGTCATAAAATGCACCACCGACCCAACCGACACTTCACCCTTACCGTTCGTCGCGACCAAACAAACCGAATATTCCGTACTGGACAACAGACCAGACACCGGTTGAGAAACAAGTTCCGCTTCCAACCCAAAAAACATGCCCGGCGATTCAGGCACAACACCACCACCCCCACAAACAGGGCCAACACTATAAGAAAACTGGTAAGTACCATCCGCAACAGGAAACACGCTGGTTTTCGGATCCAAAACACCACTCAACACAACCGAGCTCGAAGTCACCGCTTCAGGCACCAACGTTTCCGGAGCTTCCCCAGGAACAGCAAACGCAGGCACACACACCCACACAAGCCAACCCACCAACACAGCACACACAACCACAACCGGTAGGACCGGCCTACGAGCACCTATAGACACAACCCCTCCTCCAAGAGCGATCCACACGAAACCCGCGGGACCGCGGGCACAACACCCCATTCGGGGGACACGCAAAACCCGTCGTCGGCACACAACCCACGACCGCGGAAGAACATGCAGCGCCACAACAACGACGCGAGAAACCAAGCCGAGCCTTACACCCGGCAAACCGCGGAGCGAACCCGCGGCGAAAGGACCTAGCGCCTAGAAGGCAACTGTCCCAGAGAGAGAGAGAGAGAGAGACGCGTCAGCGACGCTGACGCGTCCTATAACGCCCCCATCAGAGGCGCAAGGACTCCCAAACACGTTATCCCCAAAAGAAAACACGCGAAAACAACCCTCTCTCAAAAACGACCCGGTCCCTCTCCCAAGGTCCCCGTCAAAACAATTGTTGGTGTCGACCACAGAGACCGACCCAAACCCAACCTTATGTTCCGCCCACACTCCTTAGTGACAGGCGCTGGCGGCAACATACCACCAGCGATCCTTCCTGTCAAGTCCTCTACCGGCTCACGCTTCACCTCGATGGCGCTCGCTCTCCGATCACCCGGCGCACCACGCGGCGAGCGAGGCGCTTGCCGCGTGTAAGACGACGATCGCACACGTCGGGGCCGAGACCTACAGCGTGCTCACAAGGCTGCCCCCTCCACATCGCGCCGAGGCGACCACGGCGGCCGAGGCGCTCGCCAAGCGCCTACCCCGTGCGCATGTGACACTCGCGGCAAGCGACCACGCGGACGCGCCAACGCGCCTGGCGGCGGCCGGGGTCAGCGGCGGCGCGACCTACGACGGCCTCATCGCCCTGACCGCGATCGAACACGACCTCGAACTGGTCTCCCGCGACCGCCACGCCGCGCGAACCTACCAAACGCTCGGCGCACGCTTCAAACTGATCGCGTAGATCACACTCCATAACATAGCACTAAGCTGTCTAAATGCTATGTTTAGCTACCGAATGTCACGTTTCGGCGATCCGCTCTCTCATGCACACGTTCCGAACCCTAGACCGCCAGATCGGCATGTTGCCCGGCTCGATGGCCGTGGCGCTCGGGCAGATCGACAGGATGGAGGGGGCCAGCGGCGCCTCGCGCAAGTCACACCCGCAGGCGCTGAGAACGCTCACCGAGATCGCCCGGATCCAGAGCGTGGAATCTTCGAACGCGATCGAGAACATCACGGCGCCGGCGCCGCGCATCAAGGAGCTGGTCGTACACGATGCGAAGCCCGCCGGCCGCGACGAGCAGGAGATCGCGGGCTACCGGGCCGTGCTTGACACGATCGACGCCGACGCGGCCCACATTCCGTTCACCCCGAGCGTGGTCGAGCAGTTGCACAGGGACCTCTACCAATTCACAAACGTTCCGGCCGGACATTGGAAGACCGTCGAGAACTCGATCATGGAGGTGGCGCCCGACGGAACGAGGGCCGTCCGGTTTCAAACCCTCCCCGCGCTCGCAACGCCGGCCGCCATGGCGGAGCTACACGAGCGCTTCGCCGCCGCGCTTGAGTCAAACGAGCACCATCCCCTGCCGCTGATCGGCTGCTACATCTTCGATTTCCTGGCGATCCACCCGTTCACCGACGGCAACGGGCGCATCAGCAGATTGTTGACGCTGCTGGCGCTCTACCAAGCCGGATACGACGTGGGTCGCTACGTCAGCCTGGAGCGACTCATCGACGAGACACGCGAGACCTACTACGAGGCGCTGCGCGCAGCGGGGCACGGCTGGCACGAGGGCCGGCACGACATCGCTCCTTGGCTGCGCTACTTCGTGGGCATCCTCACCGCCGCCTACCGGGAGCTCAGTGCGAGCGCCGAGGCCGTGAGCGCCCGCGGCTCCAAGCACGAGGCGATCCGCCGCTTCATCGAGCTCTCGCTCACGAGCGAGTTCACCGTCGCCGATGTCCGCCGAGCCGTCCCCGCCACCAGCGGTTCCTACATCAGCAAGACCCTTGCCCGCCTACGCGACGAGGGCCTCATCGAGCCGCTGGGCGCAGGACGAGGCGCTCGCTGGCGTCGCGTGGGGTGAGTCGAGGTTGGCCTACCCCGCGAGTCCTGTGATGGTGTCGTGTATTTGTTGTCCGGTGTTGGTGAGTATCCAGGCGTTTGGTTCGCCGCGGGCGGGGTCGCCTCCCCGGTTCTCGATCAGGTCGAGCTTGTGCAGGCGGGCCAAGAGCTTGGACGATTGGCCTTGGTCAGCGATCCCGGCGTGCTCGCCGATCGTACGGTTTGAGGAGCCGGGGTTCTCAGCGACAGAGACGAGTACACGCATCGTGCGATAAGTGAAACGCATCGGCAAGTCCTGCAAGGGATCGCTTCTAAGGACTGGTTCTGTACTGGTGGCCTTGGGGACAGGCCGTTCGATCTCCTTACGGGCGGCCACTGGTCCCATATAGGGAAGGACGATCATGCCCATCAAGGAACCCGCCAGCTCAAGCAGCGAGCACTCCACGGTCTCCCCACGCCCGCCTGTCGTGCGTGTCTCTGGTTCCTGGCCGCTTGCGAGGCGACCGTGCAGCACCGACAGCAATCCTCCAACGATCGCCTCAGCGGTCAACGCGGGCGGGTCGAGCTTGGCCTTACCCTCGACACGACCCAACTCGAGCACCAACACCAACTGTGAGATCACTTCGCGGCGACGCTGAAGCGCACCGGGACCAGCAGCCAAGCTCTCCACTATCAACAGGCGAGCCGCCGCCCTATCGCTATCCAAGAAGCCGAGCAGAACCGTCAGGCCCGCACGTATCCTGGTCTGCCACGCGCCGCCGGTCCCGTACGCCGCGACCACGACCGTCGTGGCGTGCTGCAACGCCTCATCGAACGCCGCCAGGAAACACTCCTCGCGATCGTCGAAGATCGCATAGAACGTGCGACGCGAAACACCGGAGCGTCCAACCACATGCCCAACACTGACATTCGCAGCCCCACGCTCAGAAACCTCCTGCACCATCGCGTTGAGGATCCGGGCACGCTGAACCTCAGCCACACGACCCCGCGCACCACCTGACCCACCCTCAACGAATGACGCGGTGACTACCGGCAGAGCGCTGCCCTGCACCGAACGCATCTCATTTCTTCTTGATCTCGTGGTGAGCATTACTCTTTTTCTTCTTCTTCGGCTTAGCCTTCGAGCACCCGGTGACGTTGACTGGTGTGGATTGTTTGAGCGTCGCGCCATTCTGAGCAACGAACGCTGTCGGCATCACCAGTTTGCTCTTACACAAATTCCCATTCGCTGCTAGCGCCGAATACTTACCTTGCGGCAAACTCAATTCAAAACTCTGGATAGGAACATCGGGAACCTGCTTAAACGTACTACTCGTAATATTCGTCTTACTGTTAATGAACGTGCTACCAACCAGTTCGACAGTCACCCCATACCCTTGGAGGACGACGATCAATGACGGGAATTCTTCCCCAGCATGCGAAACGAAATAGGCTGGTCCTTCCAACGGGACCGGGAGCACCGGCGTGATCGCCCTTGCGCGACCCACAACAGACGCTGACGGACACGACGCGGGATTAGCCTGGAACGTCGCAGCCGGACACGCCTTCTGCAACGTCGTCAACCTTGACGGCAACTGCTTCGGTAGGTCTACCTTGACGCTATTGATGTTCGACTGGGACGACGCCTGATTGGCTCCCAAATTCCCGACGGGATAGATGATCTTCGCCGTCAGGCTCGCACCATTCGCCCGCGAGGTTTTCCCGGAAGTCGAGACCTTGAAGTCTGGTTTGAACGCAAGGCTACGACACGAACCCATCTGGAAATGACTCGACAACGATGCCGTAGCTCCTTCAAAGCTCGTCGCGGTCCCAGCGAAGCTCATCGGACTGCAATCAGTCGGGTTGAACATGAATTCAGGCCTGTCGATCACAGCGTCAATCTCGCGAATATCCGTCGGGATACCCTTCACCGTCTTCGGGAACGCCGTCGTTGAGATCGTCAACCGGCTCGTACGAGGATCGACTTCAATCTTCGCACGCACAACTTCAGTACCCAAATTGAACGGACCAGCAACAACAGGAACAGCAATCGACAAACCGAACGGTGCACCCTCATACGGTCCAGTCAAATAGATCGGTGCCGGGGGAGCCCCAGGCTCGGGAATCACAAACGGGTACGGGCCAGGACCAACCTCAGCAACCGTATGCCCGATCTGCGACGCACTGGAACATGCCCCCGCCGCCGCCTGCGGTTCTTGACAAAGAGGGACCTTGGCGATCATCCCCAACAAACCCTCAGGAGTCTTGAACTGTAGTTTTTCGATGCGTTGCTGCCCATCACCACGCGCCAACAACATCGAGAAGTCGGTGTAGCCCGCCGCCTGATCCGTCGTAGAGCCAGCGGTCAAGTTCGGTGTGAAAGGTAGCGGCCCAGTACAGTTAGCCGTACCGCTACCACCGGGGCCACTGGTGATAGAAAAGTCGCTTTCAGACAACGCGTCTTCTACGAACGGTGTACTCCACGGCGTAAAATCGGCCGTCGCGGTATACACGCCACACGTCGGCGGCGTCACCAACGCCGCCTGCGGACCACCACTAAAGCTCAACACGAATTCGTTCAAGGGAGCATCTGGTGTCCCGGGGTCTTGGGGGGTGCCCTTGAATGTGGTTGTCAATTGGCCTGTCTGTTCATTCAAATGCACGTTACCTATCAGCTTTAGGAATACTCCTTCGCCTTCGGCGGCGACTAGCAGTTGTAGGTTTGGTGGGTTTGATTGTAGGACGTATACGTTGCCCTTCAATCGTTTGGCTAGTAGTGGTGTTGAGATTTCGTCTGTGCCGACCTTTGATGCGGCAGGACAGGATGGTGGCCCGTCATACTTTTCAAGTTCGCCTTCCACACCACCGGGAGTATTCTCTTGGGATGGTTGACAGGCAGCCAGACCGGTTGCCTGTCCAGGGTTGATGGCTACTCCTTCGGGTAGCACTACGGTTGTTTCCTTCAAGCCTGGTGTTGCCAAGCCTTCTGGGTTCAGTCCCTGGGGCACCTTGACCGTCGCACTCAAACCAGCCGGGGTATCGGAGAAACTGGTGTCCGGCGCCAAACTGATCGATGGCGTGAAGTGTGCGAGCTTCCCACAACCAGTGATACCTACAGGCCTGCCTTCATTATTGTGCCACGGAAAGCCTGGGACTGGTGCGGTCGCTAGAGGGTTTTGCCATGTGCCTAGCATTTCGATACTGAAGTGTGGTGGTTCACCGCAGGATGTCGGCAACGTCAAAAGCGGCCGCGTAGAACCAGACCCATTCTGAGGATGTTCACCAGGAACACCCCAAATCGTCGTCGTATTAAACCTCACGGCGAGTTGCGGAACATTCGAATGCTCGGTGATCCCGTAATCCCCACCGCTACGCACACGCGCATCGAAAAAAATATGTGTACCCGAGAAATCAAACGCGAACTCTGCGGCCACACCCGGCGGCGGCACCAGATTAAACACAGAAAAGTGACCTGCGCTCCCCGGTACGAGCGCAGAGTCTTCACCGATCTGCGTATCCGGCGGACAACCGCTACCGGGTTCTTCGCTACCAGCGTCGAATAGTTCGCGTGGACATTGTGGCACAGCGCCTGGTTCTCCGACCAGTCCCGGCGGCAGGTTCACATCCAACGCGTGAGGTTCGCCACCAACAGGCAATTCGTAACCTCCGGAATCGTACACGTTAGTCGCGAACACTACCGTCAACTCATATGGGTGCGACCCAGCCTGAGTATCGACCACTCCATTCGCATTCGTGATCCACGCGTCCGCGTTTGAGAACCCAAGACTAGCATCGCTCGAACTGAACACCACCGGTACCTTTGCTTCAGCAGGAACCAGGGCACCACCACCACTCGCCGACACCGTATCCACGGGATTAGTCGCATTTGACGCATCACTGGCGATATTCACTGGGATCTGCAATTCGGTTGGCCGACCCGTGGGCAGCACTTCGCCCAGTTTGCACGTCACGACCTTCGTACCAGAACAGCCTCCGGAGGGGATTGCTTCCAACCCTTCAGGTAGCGTATCGGTAACCGTCGCTCCTTCAGGACTGCTCGGGAGCGCACCAGTGTCGTACACATACAAGCGTAGTTGACCGGTGCTGCCGGGCGCGAGATTTGTCGGGTTAAAGCTCCCGAACACCTCCCAACCAGGCGCACAATTCTTAGCCACAGAACCCGCCGGACATTCCCCAGCAAAAGCATCTGTACTAAAGATGCTCGGCACCATGATCGCGACAATGAGCGGGAGGAGAAGATATATGAGTCTCTTGAGCATGATCTTTACTTCCTCCCCATCGCTGGCTTCTTTGCCTTGGATTTAGCGCCATACAGTCTCCTGGTCCGCACTTCGCACGAGACACGCAACCGTTTCGGGGCGACCCTGCACGCCTTCAACGCTCTAGACAGTCTCTGTGCACGCGTAATAGTCTTCTTCGCGTGTCTTACAACCTTCGGGGTGGCTGGTGGTGGGAAGTTACCCGCACCATTAAAAGTTACGCTAGGTGGTGTCGCAAACGTTGGTGGTGGAGCAGGCACGCCCTGACAACCAGACCCAGTACACGCAGGTGGCGACACTGGCCGCACGCCGTCGACACGCACGTCATAAAGATCGTCCGCACCATTCTGATCCTCAGGAACAAGCTGAGCACGGGTCACTATAAACACATCATCCCCATTCACACTCCCACCAATAAACCACGACGCTGCTTTGCTCGCACCACCAGACAACAGATAAATGCAAGCACCGTTCGCGCCGCTGCCCACGAGACAGCTACCTGTGCCTTCGCGCTCCCACTCATACACATCCTGAACACCATTAGTGTCCTGCGGAACCAATGGCGCACTACTGTCGAAGAACACCCGGTCACCATCCGCGGAAATCCATTGCGGAATATACGTATCCGTCCAGCTGATCGGCAAAAAACCCTGCGCGCCGCCCGGCTCCCCACTCGAACTGCACGACGCGCAAAACAACCGATCAGCACTCGCGTCAAACACATACACCTCATCCGCACCACCAGTAGGATACCCTCCAGGAAAACCCACCACCGGCAAACTCATGCTCGACATGAACACCACACCCGCACCATCGGCCGACACCTCAGCGGTACGATTAGACAAAGCCGGCTGCCAATCACCATACTCACCAATACTTTCACTGCGGGAGGAATAGAATGGTTCCATTCCCGAACCATCCAGCGGTGAAAGCGTTGCGATAAAGACTGGTTCGCTACCGTCGTGCTGCAGGTAGAGGTTCGGCTGGTGCGCTTGTGGCGATACACCCTCCGAGTCCGCCCCAGATAGGACTTCTTCGGCGACGAAATACACATTATCGCCACTTTCGCTTGAGCCGATCACTCCCAACACGTCCCCTGTGGCAGCTACCAGTTGTTCTCGTGTGCCGGTTTCCGCGTCAAACCGGAACAAGCCTTCATTTTCGCTCCCCGCTACCGTTTCGGTATAGAACGCATACCGCCCATCCGCAGCCGATGTCCAATAACGGGCCGCACCCACGCCTCCCGAAACCTGCACGGTACTTGTACTGTCAACCCGCGAAATACACTACACCGGTATGCAAGTCCGTCCAATAGACACGACTACCATCACTCGAAATCACATTACTAAAACCGGGCGGGTCAAATTCGTTACCAGGGAACGGCGTACCACCAAAAGTCGCGTCGCCCGCGACACTACCATCTGGTAGAATATCTACCAAGCTCAGCTTACCGTCGATCGAGTCGTAGAGATAATTGCTGTTTTCGTTATTAGCAATTTCTGTGCTCACACTCGTCGCGAGTTCTTTTTCAATACTCCCATTCCCCCTGAGCAAAGCATCATTTGCCTCAAACAGCAACCCGTTTGCCGCCGACTCAGCAGCCCCAGCAAATACAGGCGCCGGAGCAATCTTCCCAGTATGAATGACGCCTCGCGTGCCGAATTCTCCCGCGGTGCGATTGAGCGGCCCTACAAAAAGCGGCTGGAAGGGATTCTGGGGTATCACCTGGTTTTCTTCCGGGGCAGTACAAGCACTCTGGCTCTCCGCGCACGCATAAAGCACAGGGTAGCCTCCCCCCGGTGCCTCGGGCGAGAGCGGCGGGAGCCTAGGATGCCCTGGTTCTTCGCCTGAGACTACCAGGCCCGTCGATAGGTTATCAGTGAAGCCCTGATAAATAGTTGCCTTGCGACCAAGAGGCTCAATATTCGCCTGTGCCCAACCACCACCAGGTGAACGTTTCGCGAGATACTGGTTACCACGACCGAAGCTGGATGTTCCGACCCCGCCCGTGGTGGCGTCGGCAATATAGGTCACCGCATTACCTTCCGGAGATACCTGGAAAGGCTGCAGCGTGCCTGTCCCGTTAATTCGAGCACAGGTTCCGCTAGGGGTACGAAGACGTCCGCGTTTTGGTTTTCAACCGGAGTGACCATTTCATAGACACGATTATCCGGTAGCCCTTGCGACGTGAGAGGAAGAGTCTTGAGAACCACGATAGACCCTTCAGCTGTTTCGCCGTGCGCATTAGTCACCAGTATCCGGAAATCGTATTCCGTGTTCGGCACTAGGTTTTCCAACTGTCCGGGCGCCGCTACCGGTTCACCACTAGCAGACAAGCCCACTACAGGCGTCACCCTTGGTTTCCCGCTTTCCAATTCACCGGGAACACCATACGCATAATAGTAGTGGCCCGCAGTATTCTCCATGTTCACCTGCGCAGTGAGACTAGCCCCATGCGAACCAACCCCAGAAAAAGACTCACCAGCGATCTCCGGCTTCACACTCCCAGTCGTGAAACCCACAGGCAAACCCACAGTCGTCCCACCCACTTCATTATGGACCACCAAACAAAACACATACTGAGTATCAGGCACAAGACCAGACGTAACCGTCGCAGACACCGCTTCCCTCACACCACTCGTGCTTACCGGACCGGTACTTTCCCCACCCTGACATTCACTAGCAGACGCCCTATACAAGAATTCGTAAGTGCCTGGTTCGCCTTTACCGTTCGGGTTCAACACCCCACCCAACCTCACCGAAGCACCACCAACTTCGCTAGCAACACCCGTTTCAGGCGCTTCCGGAGCACGCGCGGTCATAAAATGCACCACCGACCCAACCGACACTTCGCCCTTACCGTTCGTCGCGACCAAACAAACCGAATATTCCGTACTAGACAACAGACCAGACACCGGTTGAGAAACAAGTTCCGCTTCCAACCCAAAAAACATGCCCGGCGATTCAGGCGCAACACCGCCACCCCCACAAACAGGGCCAACACCATAAGAAAACTGGTACGTGCCATCCGCAACAGGAAACACGCTGGTTTTCGGGTTCAAAACGCCACGCAACACAGCTGAGCTCGAAGTCACCGCTTCAGGCGCCAACGTTTCCGGAGCTTCCCCAGGAGCAGCAAACGCAGGCACACACACCCACACAAGCCAACCCACCAACACAACACACACAACCACAACCGGCAGGACCGGCTTACGAGCACCTATAGACACAACCCCTCCTCCAAGAGCGATCCACACGAAACCCGCGGGACCGCGGGCACAACAAAACCGCCATGGGCACAAAGCCCACGATCACAGAAAGCACATGAAGCACCGCCGTCGCGACGCAGAAGACCAAACCGGACCCTACGCCCGGTCGGCCGCGGAGCGAACCCGCGGCGAAGGGACCTAGCGCCTAGAAGGCAGCTGTCCCAGAGAGAGAGAGAGAGAGAGAGAGAGAGACGCGTCAGCGACGCTGACGCGTCCTATAACAGACCCGCCAGAAGCACACGGACTCCCAAACACGTTATCCCCAAAAGAAACCACGCGAAAAACAACCCTCTCTCAAAAACGACCCGGTCCCTCTCCCAAGGGCCCCGCTGAACAAGTTCAAAGTCGACCACAGGGACCGACCCAAAACCCGACCTTATGTTCCGCCCACCCTCACAGGAACAGGCGCTGGCGGCAACATACCACCAGCGATCCTTCCTGTCAAGTCCCGTCCGCCGGCAGCAATTCAAACGAGCCGCCCTGTAGCGGTGTCACCGCTCGAAAAGCGCGTTCGTCGAGGGTGAGCAGACGACGAGTCTGCCAGCGATTGGCCAGGACCACGAGCGAGGCATCAGCAAGACCTAGTTCGAGGTCTCGCTGGCGACCGACGACATCGCGGGCGATCGCGAGCTCTGCTGGCGTGAGCGCGTCGACCGTGTAGGTGCCGGACGCCAGGTCGTCGAGGAACGCGAGCTCGACGTCGAGGCCGAAACGGCGCAAGATTAGATAGTCGGCCTCCGCGACCACGAGTTGCGAAGTGACGAGCGTGCCACGCTCCTCGCGCAACACATTGGCGACGGCTGTGTGCTGGGGCTCGTCGGCGTCGGCCTGCGCATACAGCGCGCCGGCGTCCACGACCAGTGCGGTCATTCGCGGCCAGTAACCGTGCGGTGCAACTCCTCGGCATCCCACGCCCGATAAGGAGCGCCCCCACCGTGACCCTTGCCGAGGCTATGGAAGATACGCGCCGCGGGCCGCTGGTCTTCGGTGACGAGTCGCAATCCCTCGCGAATCAACTGAGTCTGAGAGCTACCGGTGCGAGCAGCGGCCCGCCGCAGCCGCTCGACCTCCTCAGAGGTGAGATACACAGACGTCTTGTGCATTGCCCTACGTAGGGTTGCACATCACTCGCCGAGTCCTGCGATGGTGTCGTGTACTTGTTGTCCTGTGGTGGTGAGTATCCAGGCGTTGGGCTCGCCGCGGGCGGGGTCGCCTCCCCTGTTCTCGATCAGACCGAGTTTGTGTAGACGGGCCAAGAGCTTGGATGATTGGCCTTGGTCTGCGATGCCGGCCTGCTCGCCGATCATGCGATTCGAGGAGCCGGGGTTCTCAGCAACGGAGACGAGTACGCGCATCGTGCGGTAGGTGAAGCGCATCGGCAGGTCCTGCAACGGGTCGGTTCTGACGATGGTTCTGTGCTGGTGGTCTTGGGGACAGGCCGTTCGATCTCCTTACGGGCGGCCACGGGTCCCATGTAGGGGAGGACGATCATGCCCATCAAGGGACCAGCCAACTCAAGCAGCGAACTCTCCACGGTTTCCCCACGCCCGTCTGTCGTGCATGTCTCGGGTTCCTGGCCTGTGGCGAGTCGACCGTGCAGCACCGACAGCAATCCTCCGACGATCGCCTCAGCGGTCAAAGCGGGCGGGTCGAGCTTCGCGCTGCCCTCCACACGACCCAAATCGAGGATCGCCACCAATCCTGCGATCACTTCGCGGCGACGCTGAAGCGCACCAGGACCCGCCGCCAAACTCTCAACGACCAACAAACGCGCCGCCGCCCCATCGCTATCCAAGAACCCGAGCAGAGCCGTCAAGCCCGCACGCACCCTGATCTGCCACGCACCGCCAGTGCCATACGCCCCCACCACGACCGTCGTGGCGTGCTGCAACGCCTCATCGAACGCCGCCAAAAAACACTCCTCGCGATCATCAAAGATCGCATAGAACGTGCGACGCGAAACACCAGACCGTCCAACCACATGCCCAACGCTGACATTCGCGGCCCCCCGCTCAGAGACCTCTTGCACCATCGCGTTCAAGATCCGGGCACGCTGAACCTCAGCCACACGACCCCTCCCACCAGAGTCACCCTCAACGGAAGATTCGCGTCTCAGATCCCGATCGGGCCTCGCACCAAAGTCGGCGCTCGCACGGGGGTGATCGCCATCCGCCGCAACTCCCGGCGGGGTGAGGCCTCGCGGCGAGCGCATCTCATTTCTTCTTGATCTTGTGGTGAGCATTCGTTTTCTTTTTGTTCTTCTTCTTCGGCTTTGCCTTCGAGCACCCCGTGACGTTGACCGGTGTGGATTGTTTCAGCGTCGCGCCGTTTTGAGCGACGAACGCTGTCGGCATCACCAGTTTGCTCTTACACAAGTTCCCGTTCGCTGCTAGCGCCGAATACTTGCCTTGGGGCAAGCTCAATTTGAAACTCTGAATGGGAACGTCGGGGACTTGCTTGAACGTGCTACTCGTGATGTTGGTCTTGTTGTTGATGAAGGTGCTGCCAACCAGTTCTACGGTCACGCCGTAGCCTTGGAGGACCACGATCAACGAGGGGAATTCTTCCCCGGCATGACTCACGAAGTATGCGGGTCCTTCCAACGGGACTGGTAGTACGGGTGTGATCGCTTTCGCGTGACCCACTACCGATGCTGGGGGACAGGACGCTGGGTTGGCTTGGAACGTCGCTGCGGGACACGCCTTCTGTAGCGTCGTCAACCGCGACGGCAACTGCTTAGGCAGATCGACCTTCACGCTGTTGATGTTCGACTGTGAGGATGCTTGGTTGGCTCCCAAATTCCCGACGGGATAGATGATCTTCGCTGTCAGGCTCGCACCGTTAGCTCTTGATGTTTTGCCGGATGTGGAGACCTCGAAGTTTGGTTTGAACGTGAGACTACGACACGAACCCATCTGGAAATGAGTCGATAGCGGTGCGCTTGCTCCTTCGAAGCTCGTCGCGGTCCCGGTGAAGCTCATCGGACTGCAATCAGTCGGGTTGAACATGAATTCTGGACGGTCGATCACAGCGTCGATCTCGCGAATATCCGTCGGGATACCCTTCACCGTCTTCGGGAACGCCGTTGTTGAGATAGTCAACCGGCTCGTACGAGGATCCACTTCGATCTTCGCACGGATCACTTCAGTACCCAAATTGAACGGGCCAGCAACAACAGGAACAGCAATCGACAAACCGAACGGTGCTCCCTCATACGGTCCAGTCAAATAGATCGGCGCTGGGGGAGCCCCAGGCTCGGGAATCACGAACGGGTACGGGCCGGGACCGACCTCCGCGACGGTATGCCCGATCTGCGACGCACTGGAACACGCTCCTACAGCCGCTTGTGGTTCTTGACAAAGAGGGACCTTAGCTATCATCCCCAACAAGCCCTCTGGTGTCTTGAACTGTAGTTTTTCGATGCGTTGCTGCCCATCAGCCCTTGATAGGAGCATCGTGAAGGCCGTATAGCCCGCCGCCTGATCCGTCGTTGACCCGGCGGTCAGGTTCGGTGTGAACGGTAGCGGTCCAGTACAGTTCGCCGTGCTGCTACCGTCGGGACCGCTCGTGATAGAGAAGTCGCTTTCAGACAACGCGTCTTGCACGAACGGTGTGCTCCACGGCGTGAAATCGGCCGTCGCGGTATACACACCACACGTCGGCGGCGTCACCAACGCCGCCTGCGGACCACCACTAAAACTCAACACGAATTCATTCAAAGGAGCATCCGGTGTACCAGGATCCTGTTCTGTGCCCTTGAACGTAGTCGTCAACTGGCCAGTCTGTTCATTCAAATGGACTGTCCCGATCAGCTTCAAGAACACGCCTTCGCCTTCAGCGGCCACCAACAGCTTTAGTTCAGGCGGATTGTTCTGCAGCACATACACATTACCTTTCAAACGTTTCGCCAGTAGCGGCGTCGATATTTCGTCCGTACCGACCTTCGATGCGGCGGGACACGAGGGAGGACCATCCATCGTTTCCTTTTCGGCTTCCGGCCCACCAATGTTCTCCTCGGACGGTTGGCACGCGACCAGACCAGTCGCTTGACCAGGATTGATCGCTACACCTTCGGGCAACACAACAGTCGTTTCCTTCAACCCAGGGGTAGCCAAACCTTCCGGGTTCAAGCCCTGCGGGACCTTCACGGTCGCGCTCAACCCCGCCGGCGTATCAGAAAAACTCGTGTCAGGCGCCAACGTAACGTATGGTTGGAAGTGCGTTAGACGTTCACAACCAGTGAAACCGGCCGGTACTCCTTCATTGTCGTGGAAGGGGCTAGTCAATACTGGCGCCGTCGCTTTAGGTTCGAGCCATGTACCCAACATTTCTATACTGAACTGGCCGGGCGCACCACACGACGTTGGTAGCGACAAAAACGGTTTATCCGATGCGCCGGTCCCGTGTTCTCCGGGCACACCCCAGATCGTCGTGACGCTCCGCAACAACTTCACCTGAGGAATATTGCTGCGTACCGTAATACCATAATCCCCGCCACTGCGAACCTTCGCGTCTATAAATATCTGGTCTTCCTCGAAGTCGAACGCGAACTCAGCAGCCACACCTGGCGGAGGCACCATATTATATATTGGCAAACTGAATGTCGCATCCGGGGCGAGAGTCGGTGTCTCTATCCCCACCTGCATGTCTGGTTCGCAACCTTGACCGAATTCCCCGTTATCGAATTTTTCTCGTGTGCATTGCGGTACTGCACCTGGTTCTCCGACAAGTCCTGGGGGGAGGTTAACGTCTACCGCCTTCACTTCACCACCGGCCGGCTCGAATCCCTCCCCCGCAGGAGCGTGTTGGTTCAGCGCGAACGCTACTGTGAACTCGTACGGGTGCGAACCTGCCTGTGTATCCATCGTACCGTCAATATTAGACGCCCACGCGTCAAACATAGAAAATCCTGGCCCCGACGGTTCGCTACCGTAATGTACCGGTATCGTTGTGCGGGCTGGACTCATCGCGCCACCACCACTCACATCCACAATATTTACCGGCGTGGGCGTATTCGACGCGTCCGGCGACACACGTACAGGAATCGTCACGCTTTCACCAGCGAGCCCTCCGACTCGGTTGATGGGTGCTATGTGGCACGTCACAACAGTATGACCCGAGCAGGAGCCGCCTTCGATAGCTTCCAAACCCTCAGGTAGGGTATCGGTGAGCGTCAAGGCGTCCGTGCCTGCACTACCACCAATATCGTTGATCTGTAGCCATAGTGTGCCTTCTCCTCCGGGCGGCAATATTTTGGGAATCGAGTATCCGAACACGGCATAGCCCGGTCCGGGGGTATCGGCAAACGCTGAGGACGCGAATACAGTACAGGCGATCGCCAAGACCACGACCGTAAAGACAAGTCTTCTAAACATGCTTGATCCCCCGTCCCGTGCTCGCTGCTTTGCTTGACTTCTTGCTTGAGCCATAGAGCTTTCTGGCGCGAGTTTCGCAGGAGACTCGTCTCTTTCTCTGCCTCTCCCGCTTACAAGCCTTGATGGTTTCGGCGAGCTTCCGCGCACGCGTCAACGACTTCGACTTCGCTTTGACAATCTTTTCCGGGGTGGCCGTGAAGTTGCCTACGCCTTCAAACGTTACGCTTGGTGGTGTCGCGAACAGCGGTGGTGGCGAGGGAACACCCTGACAACCGCTACCAGTACACGCCGGTGGTGTAACAGGCTTCCCGCCACCGACACGCGCGTCGTACAAGTCGAACGCTTCGTTTTCATCCCTGGTCACCAATTTGGCGCGGGTTACGATGAACGCGTCATCCCCGTTCGTGCTCGCGCCGATGAACCACGAGTTCGCTGGGCTGGTACCGCCTGACAACAAGTACACGCAACCACCGGTGGAGCCAGCACCGTGCACGCAGCTGCCGTGTCCTTCGCGCTCCCACTCATACACGTCCTGCGCACCGTTCGTATCCTGAGCGACCAACGGCACCCTGCTATTGAAGAACACCCTGTTACCGTCTTCGGTGATCCATTGCGGCAAATACGTGTTGTTCCAACTCACCGGCAAGAAAGCCGCGGCATTCGTTCCCGGCGTTTCTCCACTGGAGCCGCACGAAGCACAAAACAACCGGTCGCTCCCAGTCTCATAAACATAAACCTCATCAGCTCCACCGTTCGGATACCCGTGCGGGAAACCGGCCACATCCTGGCTCCGATTTGACATGAACACAACGCTCCCACCATCACCAGTTACCCTCGCGGTACGCTGACCAAAACCAGGCTGCCAATCACCCCAACGAGGAGCACCAGCATTTTCTTCAAAAGGTGGTACTTCACTACCATCCTCTTCTGAGAGTGTCGCGATGAACACCGGCGACCCACCGTACTTTCGCACATACAGGTTCGGCTGACCTTCTTCCGGCCCAACACCATTCGCGTTCTGCCCGGCGAGAACGCCCCTAGCTACGAAATACACTGTTTCGCCATTTTCGCTCGCACCGAGCAGACCCAACACTCCAGCATTCGCACTCGTCAGTGCTTCGCGTTGTTCGTGACCGTTTCCTGGTTCGGCGTCGAACCGGTAAAGCTGACTGTGTTCGCCCGTGCCTTCGGTATAGAACGCGTAGCGTCCGTCCGTGCTAGCAGTCCAATACCGTGCAGAACCAGCAGACACCTGAACCGTACTGGACCCATCCACACGCATGAACACCACACCAGTAGCTACGTCTGTCCAGAACACACGATCACCATTCGCTGAGATCACATGACTAAAATCAGGCGGATTTTTCGCGTGTTCCCCCAATGGCAGCGCGCCGAAAGTCGCGTTCGGCGCCACCTTACCTTCCGGCGACACATCGACCAAACTCAAACCACTACCCGACTTCTCATACAGATAGTTAGCGTTTTGCCCATTAGCGATTTCGGTCTTTACGTCCTGCTCCAATTCTCTTTCAAGCGGTCCTTCACCGGGCAACAACGCGTCGTTAGCCTCAAACAACAAATCGTTGAAATCAGCCGACCCACCAGCAAACGCCGGTTGTCCTGAGCCGTAGCCCGACCTGACATGACTGAGTACCGAACACTATCGGTGGCCGGTTGGGCTCGACCGCATTGGTAAAGAGCGGTTCATAAGCATTTGCCCTATTCGAATGTTCATACAGAACTTGGTAGTTTTCACCCAACGCGTTAGACGTCAAGGGCGAGATAATTTCAGATTCACCGGAATTCCCTGACCGGAGGATCCCGACCGAAAGATCGCTCGAAAACCCCTGGTATGTAGTACCTTGACGTCCGTTTGGAGTGATCTGGTTTTGTGTCCACCCCCCCGTCGGTGAACGCTCAGCCAAATACTCATCACCACCACCTTCTGCTCCACCCTGAATCGCACCATTGAGCGCAAGCACCGAATACGCAATCCCATCCCCATCGGGCGCCACCTCAAACGGATTATTTGTATGCACACCAGAACCGTAACCCGGTTCTCCGTTAACGTTCGGAACCTCAACCTCCGAATCAGCGTTTTCCAAGGGAGTAACCATTTCAAAGAGACGCCCATCTGGCAAACCTTCACTCGACGGCAGCGTCGTGAAGACCAGGTCCGAACCTACCGAAGCACCCGCTTCGCTTACGACAACCAGTCGACAGTGATATTCGGTATTCGGCAGAAGACCTTCAAGCCGTACCGTCGCGGAGAACGCACCAAAATCACTCAACGCCGTCGTACGCGACCCATAGGCACTCGTAGTACCGTATTCCGCATAATACTTGACGGGGACTCCACCGGCGAGAACCGGAGCGCTCACGACAGCGCCATGCGAACTCACCCCAGAAAAAGACTCACTACCGATCGACGCTAGCGCGTGCGTCGCGATATCAGGACCAAAAACATCCACCACGCCACTGGAATCAGCAACAAAAACATCGCCATTGTTAGGATCCACCGCGACCGCCCGCGGTTCAGTAAACCCACCAGACGGCGTACCGGTCAACTGACCTTCAAAAGCTTCACTACTCGAAGCCGCGAACTCGTCAACCACCGGCGAGCCATCATCGGTTGCCGGGACATACACATGTCCAGACACAGAATCCAACGCGACACCACCATTCGCGTTACCAAAAAAACCACCTCCAGGAGTACCAGGAGTACCAGCTCCAGTCCACGACGACAGATAAGTACTCCCCAAACCACTAAACACTCGTATCTCTCCGGATTCTCCCACATACAAAGTTCCGGTGAATTCATTCACAGCTACGCTACGCGTGAACGATGGAAACCTGAAAATTGTTTCATTACCGATTGGAAAGTTCTGCACATATTCACCCAATGGCCCCAGCACGTCCACCACCTGATTGTGGGAGTCCCCGACATACAAATCATTCGTGGCCTGATCGACAGCCAACCCAGTAGGTTTAGCAAAAGCAACAAAGCCCTTACCCAACATCCCTGTCAACTGCGACAAAAATTCCCCACTAGAACTAAAAACATCGACCACATTCGCCGTAGCATCAGACACATACACATACCCAGTAGCATCGTCCACCGCGACACCTTCAGGATCTTCAAAAGACCCACTAGGCGTGCCCGTAAGCGTCGCGCCCTGAACATAAGACTCAGAAGCAGAGAAAGGCAACGGAACACCAGCCGCACTAAACCGATCAACCGTTTTGGTCCCACCATCGACAACAAACACTTCAGAATGCGAATCGACCGTCATAGCCACCGGATCCTGAAACCCAGTCAACTGCGACAAATATTCATGCCTGAGAGCAATATATTCAGGCCCCCCCAAAGCCAGCGCGGGAACACTCCAAAAGAACAGAGCGCCCACCAGCACAACCAACACCGTCGGCGCCAACAACGCCAGCCTACGAGCACCCATCAACAATCCCCTCCTCTGGAGAACCCACACAACGCCAACCCGCGTGCGGGCAGCACATAAACCGCCACGGGCGGACAACCCGTGGCGACAGAACAAGCAGTTGAACGCGCTACAGCGCGCGAGAAACCAAGCCGAGCCCTACACCCGGCCGGCCGCGGAGCGAACCCGCGGCGAAGGGACCTAGTGCCTAGAAGGCAGCTGTCCCAGAGAGAGAGAGAGAGAGAGAGAGAGACGCGTCAGCGACGCTGACGCGTCCTATAACAGACCCGCCACAAGCACACGGACTCCCAAGCACGTTATCCCCAAAAGCAAACACGCGAAAAACAACCCTCTCTCAAAAACGACCCGGTCCCTCTCCCAAGGGCCCCGCTGAACAAGTTCAAAGCCGACCACAGGGACCGACCCAAAACCCGACCTTATGTTCCGCCCACCACCCAACATGGGTACAGGCGCTGGCGGCAACATACCACCAGCGATCCTACATGTCAAGTCCCCTTCGGCGACAGATCCCTTGCAACTGCCTCCTGGGGGAGCCCAGTGCGGCAAAGATAGGAGCCGTGCCCCGCGAACCCACCCAGCCGCCCCCCAACTACAAGCGCTACCGCGCCACCCCGCGCATCGGCGCCAGCCGGGACGGCGACACCCTCGTTGGCGACCTCCCACCCAAGGGCCCCCGCCGCCCGCGCCGACCCGGCGAGCCGCCCAGTGCGGTCGGCTCCGGCGAAGGTGGCGTCGATTGGCGCAAGCACACCAAACCCAAGCGCCTCCTCGCCTACCTACTCGGCCTGGTCGTCGCCTGGTTGGCGCTCTCCCTCGTCCTCTTCCTGATCAGCGCCCACTTCGAGCGCACCCCTCCCCCCTCTGACGTGGCCGCCGCGCTCAAGCCGGCCGGCTTCCCGCTCACCTCACCCAACAACATCCTCGTGCTCGGCTCCGACCGCCGCCCCAAGGGCTCCAAGGAACCGGGCGCCAACACCTCAGGGCCGAGCCGCTCGGACACGATCATGCTGATCAGGACCGGAGGCGGGCACGCCGCCCGCCTGTCGATCCCCAGAGACACGATCGTGGACATCCCCGGCCATGGCCTCAACAAGATCAATGCCGCCTACGCTTTCGGCGGCCCCGCCCTCTCGATAAAGGTCGTCGAAGAACTAGTCCACATCCCGATCAACCACCTGGTCGAAGTCAACTTCGAAAACTTCCCCCAATTGATCGACGCGATGGGCGGCGTCAGCTACACCGGCGGCTGCATCGTCGCCAATCTAGACGGCGGCTTTCGCAATGGCGGCTACACCTTGCGCCTGTCCAAGGGCACCCACCAGCTCGACGGCAAGCAGGCACTCGCGCTGGCCAGGACCCGCGAGAACCTGTGCAAACCGAACGAGACCGACATCCAGCGCGAGGAACACCAGCAGGCGCTCTTCAACGACATGAAGTCCCGACTCGCTTCCGTCTCCAGCTTCATACGGATGCCCTTGATCGCCTGGAACGCCCCGCCCGCGATCATCTCTGACATGTCTGGCACCACCCTGCTCGGCCTATTCGGCGCCTTGGCGATCGGCGGCACCCCACCCACCCACGTGCTCAAGCCGTCCGGCAACATCACTTTGCCCGACGGCGAAGAAGGCCTCACCGTCTCCGCCAGCGAGCGCCGCGCTGCCGCCGCCCGCTTCTTGGCGGGCTGACCCCGCGACGAGGTCCCCTACGCGCGCGCGCGGGTCATGCCGTGGCGTGCAACAACTACTTCGCCGCCGCGACCGGTTTTGACTCCGCTTTTTTCTCCGGCTTGGGACTCGACTCGCTCTTCTTGGTCTCGCCTTTCGAGCCGGAATCGCCAGACGATGAGGAGTCGGAGGACCCGGAATCGCTCGACCCAGAGCCGCTCGACCCGGAGTCGTTCGAGGACGAACTGTCACTGGAGGCCGCGTTCTCACGCTGACGCTTGCGCGTCCCGTAATCGGTGTTGTAGAAGCCTTTGCCCTTGAAGTGCACGGCGGGGGCATGCAGCACTCGTTCGACCGGAACCCCGCTCTCGGGGTCCAACGTCAGAGGATCGTCGCTGAAAGCCTGTTGCAGCTCGAAGGTGGTGCCGTCGGGCCGCTTGTACTCATAGATGGGCATGAGCCTGGATTATAAGGCGAGGTCGATTTGTCAGTCCGAGGCGGGTGAAGCGCCGAAACCGCGGGCTAGTCGGCGAGCAACGAGCGAGCGCACTCGATGCCCGCTTGGATCGAGGCGCTGAAGTCGCGCTCAGGCTCGGCGATCATGCGCAAGGCAAAACCATCGCCGAGCGAGAAGAGGATGTCGGCGACAGCCTCGGGCTCGGCGTGTAGGCGCAGAACCCCGTCCTCCTGAGCGGCGGCCAGGACACTTGCCAGACGATCGCGGGTGAGGCTGACCAGGCGGGCGTACTCGACGGCGATGTCGGCGTTGCGCCGCGAGAGCGTGAACAGCTCGAACACGAGCGTCACGAAGTCGGGGTCCTCGTGGATCGTCTCCTGCAGGTTCTGGGCCAGTAGCGCCACGAAGTCATCGGGCGTCTGGGCGCCCGCCAATTGCCGCTCGAGCACTTCGATGCGCTGGTCGCAGTCGCGCCTGGCGGCCTCGACCAGGAGCTGCTCCTTGGTGCCGAAGTAGTAGTGGAGCAGCCCGCGCGAGACGCCCGCCTCGCGCGAGACGTGATCGAAGGTTGAGCCGGCCACGCCGCGGCGCGCCACGCTGTGGCGCATCGCCTCGACTATGCGCTGGGCCTTCTCGCCCGAGAGCGAGCGTCCCTGCGCACCGGCCTCCGGGTCGGTGCGCTCGCGCAGTGCGGATACAGAGTTGCTCACGCGGCGGGGGCGCTCTCCGGCGTGGAGGCCGCCTGGGCGGGCATTGTGGTGGAGCTGTAGTCGAATTCCTCCTCAGCGCCAAACAGGAGGTCTAGTACCTTCGAGCGCAAGTCCTCGCTCAAAGCCAAGGCCAAAACGGCGCCCACTACAGCGAGCAGCAATACGCGTCCGAGGCCGCCTTTGCGTTTGCGCTTGGGAGCCGGCTCGCGGATCGCAAACGAGGCGTCCCGCAGCGCGGAAACCGCATCAGCCAGCTCTTTTTGGAGCTTGCGATCCTCCAAGAGGGCCTTGCCCGCCGGCTTGCCGTTGCTGACACGCCCATAGGCGCTCCGCGCGGAGCCATAGGCCGCGAGCAAGTTCGCTCGCAACTGCTCGTCTTCGATCAAGCGTTTGATGTACTCGCTGGAGCGCACCGCCTCGCTTGCCTTACCGATCCTGTCTTTTGCCGCCATGGAAGCACCGCCTCTGAGGGAAAGCTTTGTCGATGGTGTCCAATATACCCCCGATGATCCGCTTCGAACGCCCGGTATCGGCCTAGCGTGGCCAGCTTTCAGGCGACGGCCGCCTTCCTCGGTGGTCTATTGATAGTAGGAGCGCTCGCCTCGGGGCTCGCCCAGCGCTCGTTCTTGTCCTTGGCCGCGCTGTTCGTAGTCGCGGGCTTCATAGTCGGAGACGGCGGCTTTCAGTGGGTCAGCTTCAAAGCCCAGTCGGGCTTCGTGGAGGACCTGGCGTTCGTGGCGTTGATCGTGATCCTGTTCAGGGACGGCCTGGAGGTCGAGGGGGAGATGCTGCAGAAGGCTTGGCACTTGCCCCTGCGCAAGCTGGCGATCGCGATGCCGATCACTGCCGGGATCGTGGCCTGCGCCGCGCACCTGCTGGTCGGGCTGACTTGGACCGAGTCGCTACTGCTGGGCGCCTTGCTCTCACCGACCGACCCGATCCTGACTTCGAGCATCGTCACCAATCCGAGAGTGCCGCGCTTGATCCGCCACTCGCTCAACCTTGAGTCTGGGCTCAACGACGGTCTGGCCCTGCCGGCCGTGCTCACTTTCCTGGCCGCCCTCTCCAGCGAATCGCAGAACTTCGTGTGGTGGCGCTTCGTGTTGCAGGACGTGGGACTCGGTTTTCTTTATGGCCTGGTGCTCGGCTGGTGCGCGTCTCTGCTCATGCCCCGCGAGAGCAAACGTCCTTTGGAGCATCCGATCCCCTCCCACCAGAAGTCCTTGTACGCGCTTGGAGTGGCATTCGCTACATACGGAATCACGGTGCTCTCGCCACGCGGCAACGGTTTCATCGCGGTGTTCGTGGCGGCAATTGTGCTCGGTATTCGCAGGCCCGACCTGCGCCGACACTTCGAGCGGCGCGCCGATGAGATCGTCGAGATCGTCAAGCTGGGGATCTTCGTGGTGTTCGGCGCCCTGCTCACCTTCGACGCTTTGGAGAGCAGCGGCTGGGCCGCGCTCGGGGTGGTGGCCGCCACCTTCCTGATCGCGCGTCCGGTAGCGGTTTGGATCGCCTTGATGGGAACCGACACGGACGCCCAGACGCGTCTGTTCATGGGTTGGTTCGGGCCCAAGGGGGTCGCCACGATGACCTTCTCGCTACTCGTGCTCGACCAGCACATAGCGGCGGGCAAACAGATTTTCGACTTGACCGCTTTGGTCGTGTTGTGCTCGATCATCGTGCACGGCCTGACCGACACGCCCGGCGCTCACTGGATCGCCCGGCACGCGGAGCAAACAAAACCATAATCAGGAAGACATGGCCGCATGCGGCCATGTCCCGGACCGTACATGTACGGTCCGGCTGGCCGGTGCATGCACCGGCCAGAACAGCTGTTTACGCGTGAAGCGCTGCCTGTTCCTGGGCCGAGGGAAACGCCCAAGCGGCACGCGAGCGACGCTCTTGGCGGAACACGAAGCGCAATTGCTGGGGTGGAGCGAGCTTGGCCTCAGCGGGACGAAAAGTGGCGCAGGGCTCGGCCAGGTCCAAGGCACAGAGCAGATTGCGATGGAAAAAGCATTCCTCGCATGTGACCTTGCGTGTGGCGCGCTTGCTCTGCTTCGGCACTGACTCCCCTTTTCGTTGACTCGAACTCGAACGGAGGCAGGATCAAAGCACTGGGGAGCTCCTCCCTCAAGGGGCGTCGGGAAGCCGACTTCGCAAATCGCAAGGAAAATCGCTCGCTGCCCGCAAATAGCCACAAACAAGCCTCGATGTTGTGATCTTCTTACGATCGATCACCCATTTTGGGCTGTTTTTTGCCTGTGACGCAGGTCCTCCGAGCAGCCCGTCATGATGCAAGACATGCGCATCCTGCTCACCGGGATCAGCGGCTTCGCCGGCGCGGCGCTGCTGCCACGTCTGCTTGAGGAGGGCCACGAGGTGCGCGCCCTAGCCAGAGACCGCGGCCGCGTGGAGCTGACGCTCCAGCGGATGCGCGCCCCCCTACATGGCCCCGTGGGCCTAGAGGATTTCGAGCTGACGATCGGCGACACGCTCAGCGGGACCGGGATGCTCGGGGCGCTGCGGGGCGTGGAGGTCGCCTACTACCTGATCCATTCGATGGAGCCTTCTCCAAGCGGGCCGGACGGAGGCTCGTTTCCCGCCCGGGAGCGCGCCTCGGCGCAGACGTTCGCGCAGGCGGCTCGCGCGGCGGGCGTACGGCGGATCGTCTACCTGGGTGGGCCGCTCCCCGGCGGTTCCCACCCCAAGGCCGAACCCCACTCCAGGACCGGGGCTCACCCCAAAGCCGAGGACCATTCCACGGCGGACGCCCTGTCTGAGTCCGAACCAATTTCCCCCCACTTGTCAAGCCGCAATGCCGTGGAGCGCATCCTGCTCGACACGGTTGCAGATTCGGTGGCCCTTAGGGCCTCGATCGTGATCGGAGCGCGGTCGCGGTCGTTTCGCTTTTTGGTCCGACTCGTCGAGCGCATGCCGATTTTGGCCCTACCGGCGTGGCGGCGTTTTCGCAGCAGGCCCATCGACGAGCGCGACATCGTGGAGATGCTGTCGGCTTGCGCGTCGACGGAGATAGTCGGTGGGCGCTCGCTTGACGCGGGTGGACCGGAGATATTGACCTATGGCGAGATCGTGGAGCGCATCGCCGACTTGATGATGCTCGCCCGTCCGAGCATCGGAATCGGAGTGACAGTCACGCCAATCGCCGCGCGCCTGGCGGCAGTGATCGCAGGCGAGCGTTCCGAGCTGGTGCTGCCTTTGATGGAAAGCCTCACGGGAGACCTGCTGCCCCGCGGCGATGATCCGGCGGACTTGCTCGGAGTGGACTTGCACTCATTCGACTCGGCCGTCGAACACGCTTTGGGAGAGTGGGAAAGAAGCGAACCGCTCGCCGCACGATGAGCACAGTTACTGCTTCGATCGAGATCGCGGCGCCACCGCGGAAGGTTTGGGACACCGCGATGGACCCGGCTCGGTTGGGCGATTGGGTCACTGTTCACCGCAAGCTGCGTCACAGCGACGAGGGGCCCGCGCGCGTGGGTTATCGCATGGATCAGCAAATACACCTGAGGGGAGTCAGCGTCGATGTTCACTGGACTCTGGTGGAGTGCGTGCCCGGCGAGCACGCCGTATGGGAGGGACGCGGCCCGGCCCGCTCTCGTGCACGCACCGAGTACACGCTAAGGCCGGCCTCAAATGGCTCCACGCGTTTTGACTACCGCAACGAGTTCCATGCCCCCCTTGGCCCGCTCGGAGCGCTTGCGAGTCGTGCGCTAGTCGGCGGTATGCCCGAGCGGGAGGCCACGCACACGCTTGAGCGCTTGCGCGCCCTAATGGAGCGGTGAGGATACGCACACACTGAGCGTCTGTGCGCCCCGATGGAGCGTTGAGTCATTGCTCGAATCTCGGCCTTACAGCGATTATTCCTGGTAAATCGGTTGCAGAGGGCGGCGATGTGCACAGTTGATCCGGGGAATTGTGTAGAGTGAAGGCTCAATAGACCGTGCAGCCCGACCTTCGGGTTGCATTCACTCCCAGTGAACAGGACACAAATCGTGACTGACTTCCTTGACGAGAAGCGCCGAGAGATCAATGACCGACTGGCGGAGCTCAAGCCGCTGATCGACGAGTACAACCGCCTGGAGGCCGCCGCGACGGCGCTGGCAGGTGTCCGTGGGTCCGCGCCGGCTTCCAGCACGTCCGCCGCTCCCGCCGCCTCAGCCGCCCCCGCCAAGCGTGGACCGGGCCGCCCGCGTGGCTCGAAGACCACGACCGGTAAGCGCCGCGGACGTCCCCCGGGACGCAAGAACGCGACGACAAGCGCGGCGCCCGCCGAGGCGGCCAGCACTCCCAGTGCCGCGCCCCGTCGCGCGGGACGGCGCAAGGGTAGTGGTACGCGTGCAGCCCAGGCCCTGCAGTACGTGACCGGCCAGCCCGGTATCACAATCCCCGAGTTGGCTGCCAAGATGGGGATCAAGCAGAACTACCTGTACCGCGTCCTCCCGGGCTTGGAGCAGGAAAAGAAGATAAAGAAGCAAGGCCGCGGTTGGCATCCGGCGTCCTAGTCTCGTCGTCCCTGGCGGCGTCCTCAGTCGCTTGTGTGCAGAGCACACGGCGCTCCTTGCGTCCTTGCCAGGAACGACGATCCGTCGGACTAAACTCGTAAAAGAAAACGGCCGGGTTCGCGTGAGCGACCCGGCCGTTTTTCGTTAAGGAGAGAGGCGCGCCTTGCGATCTCCTTCGTGCAAGGCGCGCGCAAGCGCTTCTTAGATAAGCCCTTGGCTTTGAACGGTGGAGCGCTCGTCGCTCAGCTCGGCCACGGAAGCGTCAATCTTGGAGCGGGAGAAATCGTCCAGGTCGAGACCCTGCACGATTGACCAGTCACCACCGGAACAGGTACATGGGAAGCCGCTGATCAAGCCCTCGGGGACGCCGTAGGAGCCGTCTGAGACGACGCCCATCGAGACCCACTCGCTGGTGCCGCCCACCCAATCGTGGACGTGATCGATTGCCGCGCTGGCAGCGGACGCGGCGGAGGAGGCGCCACGGGCCTCGATGATCGCGGCGCCGCGCTTGCCCACATTGGGGAGGAAGTCGTTTTCGATCCAAGCCTGATCGTCGACGACCTTGGCGGCCTGCTCGCCCCCAATCTGGGCGTGGAACAGGTCGGGGTACATGGTCGGCGAATGGTTGCCCCAGACACCCATTTTGCTCACATCGGTAACGGGCGCGGCGACCTTGGCGGCGAGCTGGGCGATCGCGCGGTTGTGGTCGAGTCGCATCATCGAGGTGAACCGCTCACGCGGGATGTCGGGCGCGTTGTTCATCGCGATCAAGCAGTTGGTGTTGGCGGGATTGCCGACCACCAAGACCTTTACGTCACTGGCAGCCTTCTCGTTGAGGGCTTTGCCTTGGCCGGTGAAGATCTTGCCGTTCTCAGAAAGTAGCTCGGCACGCTCCATGCCCTTCGTGCGCGGACGCGAACCGACGAGCAGGGCGATGTTCACACCCTCGAAGGCTTCCTCGGGGTTGTCGTGCAAGTCGAGGCCGGCGAGCAGAGGAAAGGCGCAGTCGACGATCTCCATAGCCACTCCCTCCAAAGCCCCCATCGCGGGCGGGATCTCCAACAGGCGCAGGTCCACCGGCTGGTCGGGGCCCAGCAGTTGACCGCTGGCGATACGGAACACGAGGCTGTAGCCGATCTGGCCGGCGGCTCCGGTGACGGTGACTCGTACGGGATTGCTCACTTATTCTCAGCTCCTAGGTGGGGGGTTTGGTTCAGGTGACTGGTTGCGGACGTTCTGGCCATCGCCTGTTAGAGGTTTAGGCATCGCCCGTTGGAGGTTCAGGCCATCGCCTGCTGGAGGTTTTGGTCGATCGAACCAAGAAACTCCTGGGTGGTCTGCCACGCCTGATCGGGACCGACCAAGAGTGCTAGGTCCTTGGTCATGGCGCCTCCCTCTACGGTCTCGATGCATACCCGCTCCAGCGTTTGCGCGAACTCGCTGACGGCGGGCGTGGAGTCCATCCGTCCGCGCGCCTCCAAGGCCCGCGTCCAGGCGAAGATGGAGGCGATCGGGTTGGTGGAGGTCGGCTTGCCCTGCTGGTGCATCCGGTAGTGGCGGGTGACGGTGCCGTGTGCGGCCTCGGCCTCGACGGTTTTGCCGTCGGCGCTCATCAAGACGCTTGTCATCAAGCCCAGCGAACCGAAGCCTTGGGCGACCGTGTCGGATTGGACATCGCCATCGTAGTTCTTACAAGCCCACACGTATCCACCTTCCCACTTCAAGGAGGCGGCCACCATGTCGTCGATCAGACGATGTTCATAGGAGATCCCGGCCTCCTCGAAATCGCGCTTGAACTCGGCCTCGTAGATCTCTTGGAAAAGGTCCTTGAAACGACCGTCGTAGCGCTTGAGAATCGTGTTCTTGGTCGATAGGTACACGGGATAGCCACGATCCAAGCCGTAGCGCATAGAGGCCCTGGCGAAATCTCTGATCGAAGCATCCAGGTTGTACATCGCCATCGCGATGCCCCCGCCGGGGAAGTCGTACACATCTAGCTCGATCGGCTGGGTGGGTGGGGTGGGTGGGTCCTCATTCTTAGGCGTGAACGTGAGCACGAGCTTGCCTGGGCCTGGCACCACCATGTCGGTAGCCCGATATTGATCCCCGAAGGCGTGGCGGCCAATCACGATCGGCTTGGTCCAACCCGGGACCAGGCGAGGAATGTTGGAAATAACGATCGGCTCCCTGAAGATGACTCCACCAAGGATGTTGCGAATGGTGCCGTTGGGCGAGCGGTACATCTCCTTCAAGCCGAACTCCTGCACGCGCGCCTCATCGGGAGTGATCGTGGCGCACTTCACCCCCACCCCATATTGCTTGATCGCTTCCGCGGCTTGCACTGTTATCGCGTCTTCGCTGGCGTCGCGCGATTGGATCGAGAGGTCGTAGTACTTCAGGTCAATGTCCAGGTAGGGCAGGATCAGCTGTTCCTTGATGAAGGACCAGATGATGCGCGTCATCTCGTCGCCGTCGAGCTCTACGACGGGGTTGTGCACCTTGATCTTGGCCATGTGTCGGTCCTCGGGTTAGCTGACGGACGGGTCTGCCTCGGCGGGCGATGCTATCGCGGAGAGGTAACCTGTCGTGTTGATGGCTACCGTCGCAAAGCAAGACCCCTGGCAGACGCACACCGTCGCCAACCAGCCGCCGCCGCTGGAAGGCGTGGACGTGTTCGGGAGTAACCTGCCTTTGGTCGAGGCTACCGAGCGCGAGGGCGCCGCCTGGGTGACTAAGCGGGCGTCGGACTTGGGCAGACTGGTGGGCGGCGAGCCGCAGCAAGTGTGGGGCAAGCAGGCGAACGAGAACAAGCCTGTCTTGAAGACGCATGACCGCTATGGCAACAGGATCGACGAGGTCGAGTTCCATCCGGCTTGGCACAAGCTGATGCAGATGGGTGTCGAGCATGAGTTGCACTCGCTCCCTTGGACCAGCTCGGAGCCGGCTCGGCACGCGGCGCGGGCCGCCCTGTATATGACCGCGATGCAGGCCGAGGCGGGCTTTGCCTGTCCGATCACAATGACTTTCGCGGTCCTGCCCGCCCTGCGTGCACAACCTGAGCTTTTGGCTGAGTGGGGGCCACTGGTGACCGCAACCACGTATGACCCGCGCCTGATCCCGGCGGGCCAGAAGGGCTCGGCGATCGCGGGCATGGCCATGACCGAGAAGCAAGGTGGCTCGGACGTGAAAGCGAATACAACGCTCGCGCGTCCCCTGAACGGCGGGGGGCCGGGCGCGGAGTATGAGCTGATCGGCCACAAGTGGTTCTGCTCGGCGCCCATGTCCGACCTATTCCTCGTGCTCGCTCAAGCGGAGTCTTCTAGTGGCGAGCCGCAGGGCATCTCCTGCTTTTTGTTGCCCCGCGTCCTGCCTGACGGGAGCCGTAACGCTTTTCACTTGCAGCGCCTGAAGGACAAGCTCGGCAATCACTCCAATGCCTCCTCGGAGGTCGAATTCCATGGGGCGATCGCTCGCATGGTGGGCGAGCCGGGCAGGGGCGTGCCCACGATCATTGAGATGGTCGGTCACACACGCCTGGATTGCGTGATCGGCGGAGCCGCCGGCATGCGGGCAGGTGTCGTCAACGCGACCTGGCATACGGCCCACCGCTCGGCTTTCGGCAAGCTGCTGATCGACCAGCCTTTGATGCGCAACGTGTTGGCCGATCTGTGTGTCGAGTCGGAGGCGGCGACCGCGCTTGCGATGCGCTTGGCGCGAGCCTATGACGAGGCCGGCGCTGAGGCGGGGTGGGTGGGACCCGATACAGGGGAGGACGAGTTGGGTGATGCGCACCTGTTTAAGCGCCTGGCCACGGCGGTGGGCAAGTACTGGGTGTGTAAGCGCGCTCCCAACCATGCTTTCGAGTGCTTGGAGTGCTTTGGCGGCAACGGTTATGTCGAGGAGTCGGGCATGCCGCGCCTATATCGCGAGGCACCCTTGGCTTCGATCTGGGAGGGCTCGGGCAACGTGATGAGCCTCGATGTGCTGCGCGCCTTGGTCAAGAGCCCGCGCTCCTTGGAGGTGTTCATGCACGAGGTCAAGCAGGCCGAAGGTGCTGATGCGCGCTTGGACACCCATGTGAAGAAGCTGGAAGGCCAGTTCACAGACCCCATGACCTTGGAGTCGCGTGCACGGCGTGTGGTGGAGGGGATGGCGCTCGCATTGCAGGGATCGCTGCTCGTGCGTCACGGAGATCCCGCGGTGGCCGATGCCTTCTGCGCGTCGCGCCTCGGCGGTGATGGGGGCCTTGAGTACGGCACCTTGCCCGCGGGCAGCGACTTCGGCGCGATCATCGAGCGCAACCGCCCGCAGGTCTGAACGCCCGCACAGCCTAAGATCAATACATGGCCATGAGAGCACCAATGCGCACACGCGGCAGCATTCAGTTGGCGCGCGTGTTCGGCATCAGGATTGGCGTCAGCGCGAGCTGGTTCTTCGTGCTGCTGTTTTTGATCGTGATCCTCTCCGAATACTTCCAGCAGATATTGGGCGGATCGAGCAGCACGGCCTACGCGGTCGCTGTGGCGGGCGCACTTGGCTATTTCGGCTCTCTGATCCTGCACGAGCTGGGACACGCCCTAGTCTCGCGCCGCCTGGGCATCCCGATCCTGGGGATCGACCTGTGGTTCTTCGGGGGCATGGCCAAGCCGGCCCGCGAACCGGAGACAGCCGGCGAGGAATTCAAGATCGCGGCGGCCGGGCCGGCCGTGACGCTTGCCTTGGTCGTGATCTGTGCCGTGGCGATCACGATCGCGGCCAGTGGTAGCGACTTCACCGAAGCGGCGCTCACCCGCGAAGGAGCCACCACCACACCCCTGCTGGGCTTGCTTGGCTGGTTCTTGTTCATCAATACGCTCCTGCTCCTGTTCAACTTGGTTCCTGCCTTTCCACTCGACGGCGGGCGGATCGCACGTGCCGTGATCTGGTGGCGCACGGGTGACCGCAACCGCGGCACGCGCATCACCGGCCGTGCCGGCCAGGGCTTTGCGATCTTGCTCGGCATAGCCGGCTTGGCGCTGTTCGTGGAGGGCAGCCTCAGCGGCCTGTTCACGATGGTGCTCGGCCTGATCCTCTACCAGGCCTCGGGCGGCGCGGTCCTGCAAGGCGCCTTGGGACAGCGCATCCAGAGTGTGAGGGTGTCCGACATCATGGACCGCGAGCCGCCCACGATCCCAGCCGAGCTGAACGTGCTCGACGCCCAAGAGCAGTTCTTCCAGCATTACAGGCGACCTTGGTTTGCGGTCGTCGACCACGCCCGCCACTTCCTGGGCGTGGTCCGCTCCGAGCGGGTCGACGCGGAGATAGCGGCCGGGCGTCCCGCTTTGGAGGTGGGCGACGTACTCGAGCTGGACTTGGCTGTGGGTATCGACGAGCACGAGCCCTTGGAGGCGCTGCTCAAGAGCGAGGGCTTGGGCCGCCTTGGCGGCATGGTCGCGGTCGACGCGGATGGGGTCCTACAGGGAGAGGTCACCGTGGCCCAGATCCGCCAAGCGCTGAGCCCGGCGGGGAGTTCCTAGCGGCGCGTTATATAGAGTCTCGCCCGACACACCTCCTTCTCTCCGACGATCCAGGGAGCCATGCCAGCACACGACGTATTGATCATCGGCGCGGGCCTTGCCGGCCAGCGCGCCGCCCTTGCCGCCGCGCAGGCTGGCTCAAGCGTTGCGATCGTGAGCAAGGTCCACCCTGTTCGCTCGCACTCGGTTGCCGCGGCCGGAGGCATCAACGCCGCGATCAACGTGGCCGACGACTGGAAATCGCACGCCTATGACACCGTCAAGGGCTCCGACTTCTTGGGCGATCAGGACGCGATCGAGATCATGTGCTCGGAGGCTCCCAAGGAGGTCATGCACCTGGAGCACATCGGCGTCACCTTCCACCGCAACGACTCGGGCGAACTGGACCTGAGGGCTTTCGGTGGCGCGTCGATGAAGCGCACCGCCTACGTGGCGGACATCACCGGCCAGGCGATCTTGCACGTGCTCTACGAGCAGCTCATGAAGCATCACGAACAGGTGGAGCGCTACGAGGAGTGGTTCGTCACCTCCCTCTTGCAAGACGACTCAGGACGCTGCTGCGGGGTGATCGCGCGCGACGTGCGCTCTGGGCGCATGGAGGTCCTTAAAGCCAAGAACGTGATCCTCGCCAGCGGCGGCGCCGGCCAGGTGTACAGCCCCACGACCAACGCCTTGATCGTGACCGGCGACGGCATCGCCCAGGCCTACAGGATCGGCGCGCCGCTGATGGACATGGAGATGGTCCAGTACCACCCCACGACATTGGTTGAGAACGGCCTCTTGATCACCGAGGGCGCGCGCGGCGAGGGCGCCACCTTGCTCAACTCCGAGGGTGAGCGCTTCATGGAGAAGTACGCCCCCAACAAGATGGAGCTGGCCTCGCGCGACGTGGTCTCCCGAGCTGAGCAGACAGAGATCCTCGAGGGGCGCGGTGTGGGCGCGAACAAAGACGGGATCTACTTGGACATCACGAAGGTCCCGCGCAAGCGGACCTTGGAGGCATTGCGCGAGATCGTGAACATCGGCAAGGACTTCGCCGGCGTGGACATCACGCGCGAGCCGATCATGATCAGGCCAGGCCAGCACTACATCATGGGCGGCGTCAAGACCGACATCAACGGCGCCACCTCAGTCGAGGGTCTGTACGCGGCCGGAGAGGTCGCCTGTGTGTCGGTGCACGGAGGCAATCGGCTCGGCGCAAATTCGCTCCTGGACACCTTGATCTTTGGTCGGCGCGCAGGCGAACACGCCGCCGCCAGAGCGGCCGCGATGGCGATGCCAGAGACCGGAGACGCGCAACGGCGCGAGGACATCGCCATGATCGACGCGATCATCGCCCGGGATAGAAATGGTGGGGTGGGTGGGACCCGATCAAAACGGCGCGTGTCGGAGATCAAGCAGGAGCTGGGCGAGACGATGAACCAGTACGTGGCCGTATACCGCGACCAGGAGGGCTTGGACAAGGCCCATGAGATCGTCAAGCGCCTCAAGGAGGAGTCTGAGAGCGCCTACATCGACGACAAAGGCACCGTCTTTAATCAGGACGTGCTCGGTGCGATCGAGCTGGGCTACATGCTCGACTGCGCCGAGGCGATCGTCGTGGCCGCGATCGAGCGCAAGGAGTCAAGGGGCGCCCAGTTCAGGACCGACTTCCCCGAGCGCAACGATGAGGAGTGGCTTAAGCACATCGACATCAGCCTCAACGGGGATGGCCCAGGTGTGAGCTACTCGCCGGTGAAGATCACACAGTGGCAGCCTGAGGAGCGGAAATACTAGACATGCACGAACCTCTTCCCCCCCAAAAAACTCCACCAGAGCGCCAGCCGAGCTAGGAGCACACCCGATGGCCGAAACTCACAGACCGCCCGAGCAGTTCACTTTGCGGATGCGCCGCTACAACCCTGAGTCGGGCGAGGCGCCCTACTGGGACGAGCACACGATCGAGCTTGAGCCCCACCGTTCCGTGTTGGAGGGGATCCTGCAGGCCAAGGCCAAGTTCGACGGCTCGATTGGCATCCGCTGTTCTTGTCGGGCGGCGATCTGCGGCTCCTGCGGGGTGCGCATCAACGGCGAACCGGGGTTGGCTTGCCACACCCACCTTGACCACGCGAAGGCCTCCTCCAAAGACGGCGTGATCGAGGTCGAGCCGATGGGCAACATGCCCGTGATCAAGGACATGATCGTGGACATGGACGCGGTTCACTGGAAGAAGGTCCAGCGCGTCACGCCGTGGCTAATTAACGAGGGCCCCCAGCCCGAACGCGAGCACATCGTGCCGCGAGAGTCGATGGTGGACATCACCCAGACGATGGCCTGCATCCAGTGCGGCGCCTGCGTGAGCGACTGCCTGGCGATGGAGGTCGACCCCGGCTTCATCGGCCCCGCCGCCTTGGCCAAGGCCTACCGCTTCGTGGGCGACCCGCGCGACGAACAACAGCGCGAGCGCCTGCTCGACCTTTCCGAAGACCCGCAGGGGCTCTACGACTGCACACACTGCTTCAAGTGCGTCGAGGCCTGCCCCAAGGACGTCAACCCGATGGGCCAGATCATGAGGCTGCGGCGCATTGCGGGGGCCGACCAGCACATCAACGACCAGAACAACGGCCACCGTCACGAGGAAGCCTTCGTGACCTTGATCAAAGACTTCGGGCTGCTGCACGAGCCGGAACTCCTCTCCCGCTCATACGGCGGGAACTCCTGGTTTGGCAAGTTCCATCCGGCCGCCGGGAAGGAGCTGCTTAGTTCGATTCAGGTCGCCATTGCCGGCCTCGCGCGCAAGCGAGTAAGTCCGATCTTGGCGGTCTTCGGCCACAAGATCCCCAAGCAGGACCTGAACGCCGTCAAGAAGATCTACGAGAAGGTCGAGAGCAAGCCTGAGCGCTACGAGCTGAACCTGTACGTATCCGGCGAGGACGAAGAGGAGGCGGCATGAAGGTCGCCTACTGGCCCGGCTGCGTCAGCAGGGGCTTCACTCCCGAGCTGCACGGCTCGATGGCTCAGGTCGCGCCGCTGCTTGACATCGAGCTGGTCCAGCTCGACCGGGCCAGCTGCTGCGGAGCGGGCGTGATCGCCGAGCACAACCAGGAGCTGGCCGACACCTTGAACGCCCGCACCTTCGCCTTGGCCCAACAGGTCGAGGGAGCGGAGCTGATGATGAACATCTGCTCCACCTGCCAAGGCGCCCAAGGCGAGTGCCAGGAGCGCTTGGACGCCAATGCCGAGTACCGCGCCCACGTCAACTCCACGCTTGCCGACGAGGGCCTCAGCTACGAGAAGGGCCTCACCAACAAGAACTTCTTGTGGCTCCTGGTTGAGGAGATCGGCTTGGACAAGCTCACTTCGATGGTCAAGCGGCCTTTGACCAACCTCAAAGTGGGTCCCTTCTATGGCTGCTACATCGTGCGACCCCGCGCTCGCTTGGGGATCGACGAGGAGCATCCGCGCGACCATTACCTCGAGCAGCTGATCGAGGCCTTGGGCGGCACCGTGATTGAGTACGCCGGCATGCGCAAGTGCTGCGGCTTTCCGATCATCACCATGAACAAGGAAGCCTCGCTCAAGCAGGCCGGTCGCCACCTAGGCGATGCCGTGGACGCCGAGGCCGACTGCCTGGTGACGCCGTGTCCCCTGTGCCACCTGAACCTGGACATGCAGCAGCCGCTCGCCCAGAAAGCGGTCGGCAGAGAGCTGAACATGCCGGTCCTCCACCTGCCCCAGCTGGTGGGCTTGGCTTTGGGCCTCGAACCGAAGGAACTGGGCCTCTCACGCCATGTGGTGCGGCCCACCTCCGTCATCGATTGGTCGACGTCGGTTGTAGGCGCCGCAGCGTAGGCTGCACCGGTGCGGATCCTCACTGTCGTCGGCAACCGCCCCCAGTTCATCAAGGCAGCCGCGGTCTCCGGCCCCCTGCGGGCCGAGCACGAAGAGCTGTTGGTGCACACCGGCCAGCACTACGACGAGCAGCTCTCGAGCGTCTTCTTCAGGGAGCTGGGCTTGGCTCGCCCCGATCGCGAATTGGGGATCGGCGGTGGCTCGAACACTTCGCAGACCGCGCGCATGCTGGCCGCCTTGGAGCCTCTCCTGTTAGAGAGCGAGCCCGACGCGGTGCTCGTCTATGGCGACACCAACTCCACACTCGCGGGCGCTTTGACCGGGGCCCAGCAGCAGTTGCCGGTTATCCACATTGAGGCCGGAATGCGGTCGTTCGACCGCTCTATGCCCGAGGAGCTCAACAGGGTCCTGTGCGACCACATGAGCGCTCTGCTGTTGTGCGCGTCCGAGACAGCGGCCGAGAATCTGCGCAAAGAGGCCGCCGACGGCAAGATCGAGGTGGTGGGCGACGTGATGGTGGACGTGGCCTTGAAGTGGCAGGCTTTGGCGCCGCCGAGAACTGAGATACCAGCCAAGTACGAAGTGAGACCGGGCGAGTACCTCTTGCTCACCGCCCACCGCGCCGGCAATGTCGACGATCCGGGACGCTTGCGAGCCTTGATGCGGATCGTCGCCGAACTGCCCAAGCCCGTCGTCTTCCCGGTGCACCCTCGAACTAAGGCACGCCTAGTCGAGGCGGGACTTTGGGAGCAGTTGGAGGCGATCCGCGGCGTGCACTTGACCGAGCCTCTGGGTTACTTGGAGTTCGGCGCCTTGGTGCGAGGAGCCCGCGCGGTCTTGACCGACTCTGGCGGCGTCCAGAAGGAGGCCTACCTGGCGGGCGTCCCGTGCGTCACTTTGAGGTCATCCACCGAGTGGGTGGAGACCGTGGACGGCGGCTGGAACACGCTCACCGACCTCGACGTCGAGCGGGTGCTTGAGACCTTGGAGCAGCCCCTCCCCCGCGAGCGCCCACCGTTGTATGGAGAAGGCAAAGCGGCCGAGCACTGCGTCGAAGCGATCGGGGCCCTTTGAGCCGACAGACCATCAGGATCGGAGTCGTCGGGCTCGGCTACTGGGGGCCCAACTTGGCCCGTAACTTCGATGCGATCGAGGGATGCGACTTGGCCTGGCTGTGCGACGCCTCCGAGCCGGCACGCAAGAAGCTGGCGAGCGCTTTCCCGGGGGCGCGCGCAACCGGAGACCTCGGTGACCTGCTCGCCGACCCGGATCTCGACGCGGTGGTCTTGGCCACGCCCGTCCCAACCCACGCCGACCTGGCCGTGCGTGTGCTCCAAGCAGGCAAGCACTGCTTCGTGGAGAAGCCGCTCGCCACCACCGTCCTCGACGCTCAAAAGGCAGTCGACGCCGCCGATGCGAGCGGGCACATCCTGATGGTGGGCCACCTGCTCGAGTACCACCCGGCCGTCACGCGCCTGAAGGAGCTAGTCGACGAAGACGAGCTGGGCTCGCTCTATTACATCTACGGAAACCGCGTCAATCTGGGGCAGCTCAGAGCCGAGGAGAACGCCCTGTGGAGCCTCGGCGCCCATGACGTCTCGGTCGTGTTGCACCTGATCGATGAAGAGCCCGTCGAGTGCTCGGCCCACGGAAAATCCTATGTCAGGGGAGGGGTAGAGGACGTGGTCTTCTGCTACCTGCGCTTTCCCTCCGGACGCGTCGCCCACTTGCACCTGTCCTGGCTTGACCCTCATAAGGAAAGGCGCATCACGGTGGTCGGAGCCAAGCGCATGGCGACCTTCGACGACATGCTCATCCAAGGCAAGCTCACCGTGTACGACAAGGGCTTCGACGAGGACACCACCTCTTGGGGTGAGTACATCGCGCGCGCCGGCGAGTCGTTCTCGCCGCGGATCTCATCGGCCGAGCCGCTTCGCTTGGAGTGCGAGCATTTCGTGGATTGCATCCGCCAGGGCCGCACCCCGCGTTCCGACGGCCATGTTGGGTTGAGGGTTGTGCGGGTTTTGGAGGCTTTGCAGCGATCTTTGGAGCAATAGGCAGCTTTGCGGCGGTCTTAGAAGCAATGACCAGTCTCTAGAAACGCACCCGGCTCCCGGGCGAACGACTTGCCCGGATCCGTTAGTGCCCTCGCGAGGGTCTCGCGGCAGGAAAATTGCCACATCTCTCGACGGCGTTCAAGATTTTTGGAGATAGCAGGCACAACTGAAGACATCGTTGTGACTGTGGTTTATGAACGCGGGACCACCGGACCAAATCCCAGTGTTCATGCGGGATTTGGCGCAGACGCCTAGGTCAGGCGATCAATCGCGCTTACCCGTCGAGTGGTGTAGAGCAGCGTTCATGGCCTGAACGAAGGTAGCGACGATCGGGCCATTGTGGGACCTGGAGGGGTTACCCATCATCACTGCTCACAAACCTCCGGCGTACATAACGGACGCAGGAGAAATCACTCCAGTTCTCTCCTGTGGGCCCATGCACACAGGGAGATTTCACCGCCAATCACGGGGAAAAAACATATGCACCGCCGCCTCAATGTCACGGATGGACACGTAGGCTTCCGTCGCCGTGCGACCTTGGATGAGTCGCCCGAGACGGCCCACGAAATTCGCTTGGCGATCGCACGCACCAAGGCGGGAGACCGCGACGCGCTGCGATTCCTGTACGTCCGCTACTCGGACAACGTGTATGGCTACATCTGCAGCATCGTGCGGGACGAGCAGGAGGCCGAGGACCTCACCCAGCACGTCTTCATGAAGCTGATCACGGTGATCACGCAATACAAGGATTGCGGCGTCCCGTTCTCAGGCTGGCTATTGCGGATGGCTCGCAACGTCGCCCTCGACCACCTGCGCCGGCGCCGTCCTACACCGACCGAAGAGGTCTTCGGCCCCGACGATCACGTCGATCCCGAGTCCCAGGATCGTGCGCGGGACCTCCACGCGGCGCTCGCCACTCTGCCCGACGAGCAGCGTGACGTGATGGTGATGCGCCATGTCGTCGGACTCTCACCGCCAGAGATTGCCGAGCAGATGGGCCGCACCGAGAGCTCGATCCACGGCCTGCACCATCGCGGTCGGCGGGCGCTTCAAGAAGAGCTCTCAAGGCTGGGCTCCTCACCGTCAACGGCCAACACGGCTCTAGCGGTGGCATGCTGACCGCGCGGCCGGCGGGCATCCGCGCGAGCGATGTCCAGGTGCCTTTCACGCGCCTGGACTGTGCCGACCCGGAGCTGCTTGAGGAACTGTTGGATACGGTGCGCGAGGTCGCCTCCCACGGCGCCTTCACGCTTGGCGAGCACGTCGAAGGTTTCGAGCGCGAGTTCGCGGCCTACTGCGAGACCGACTTCGCGATCGGTGTCTCTTCCGGCACGGAGGCGCTCGTCTTGGCCCTGCGCGCCTTGGAGATCGGCCCCGGCGATGAGGTGATCGTGCCGACCAACTCGTTCATCGCCACCGCCGAGGCAGTCAATGCCGTGGGCGCCACGCCGCGCTTGGTCGATGTCGACCCGGACTCGCATCTCCTCACCGCGGAGATCGTGGCGGCCAACCTTTCGCCCAAAGTGCGTTGCGTCATCCCCGTGCATCTGTTCGGGGCCACAGTCGATCTCGACCCGATCCTTGAAGTGACCCGCGAGGCCGGCATTCATGTGATCGAGGATGCCTGCCAAGCTCACGGCGCCCGCTATCGCGGTCGCCGCGCAGGTTCAGTCGGAGTGCTCGGCTGCTTCAGTTTTTACCCCACCAAGAACCTTGGGGCCTGGGGCGACGGCGGCGCCGTCGTGACATCCGTCCCAGAGCTGGACGATCGCATCCGCTTGTTGCGCGCCCACGGCGAGCGCCCGCGCTACAACCACCGTGTTGTGGGCACCACCGCTCGGCTCGACGCCCTGCAGGCGGCGGTCCTACGACGCAAGCTTGCGCTTCTGGAGGATCGCAACGAACAACGCCGCCGGCTCGGCGCAGAGCTGCGCGCTCGGCTCACCGCGGCTGGAGCGCTCGAAGGCGAGCGATCGATCGAACTGGTCGAGCTGCCGTTTGCCGAAGCCGACCACGTTTATCACTTGTTCGTCATACGCAGCGACCATCGCGACCAGTTGCGTGATCACCTGCAGGCATGTGGAGTCGCCTCAGCGGTCCACTACCCCTCTCCGATTCACCGCACCGAGGCATACGCCTACCTCGGTCTCGCCGCGGGCAGCCTGCCAGTCAGCGAGGCCCAGGCCGAGCGGATCTGCTCCTTGCCGTTGTTCCCGGGCATGAGCGACGCCGAGCTTGAGCGAATCGTGGATGCGGTGGACGGATTCACGAAAGACACAACCGCACTAGCGCGTTGATCGGGTATGAGCGCAACGCCTACACAACCGGTCGAAGGGCTGGCTGTGGCCGTGCTCGACCGCGCCGAGCCGGCGCTCGCCGGCGCTGAGAGGGCCCCCACTCTCGGGGCCGCTGGCGCCCGGCCGGTAGCGGCCGGGTCGGGAAATGTGAGCGCCCTGCGCTCGACCGTCGTACGAAGCGTGCGCCGCAGCTTCGACTTCACAGCAGCAGCCATCGTGTTGTTGCTGACCTCGCCCTTGCTGATCGCGATTGCTCTGGCGATCAAGATCGACTCGCAGGGCCCGGTCCTGTTCCGCCAGCGCCGCGTAGGCCGCGATCGGCGCGAGTTCACGATCTTCAAGTTTCGCACCATGCGCCACGACGCAGACGCGAGCCGCCATCGCAAGTACGTCCAAACCCTGATCGGCGGCAACAGCCAAGCCGAGCGGGGGCGCCTGTACAAGCTCTCGGTCGACGACCGCGTTACCCGCGTGGGACGTGTCCTGCGCTCCTGGAGCCTTGATGAGCTACCCCAGCTGATCAACGTCTTGCGCGGTGAGATGGCTCTGGTGGGCCCCCGGCCAGTGATCCCTTACGAGGTTGATATGTACCCAGAGGAGTATCTGCGCCGCTTCGCGGTCAAGCCCGGCTTGACTGGGCTCTGGCAGGTGAGCGGGCGCAACGAGCGCACCTACGACGAGATGGTCAACTTCGACATCGAGTACGCCGAGGCCGACTCACTTCTGCTTGACCTGCGCATCCTGCTCAAGACTGTGCCCGTCGTCCTACGTCGCCAAGGGGTGGCTTGAATGTTTGACAACAGCTTTCCGCCCGCCAACAGCATCCTGCGCCGCGAGCCGCCGGTCGGCACCGCGATCGTGGGCTACGGCTACTGGGGTCCCAACCTGGCGCGCAACGTCGCCGAATGCCCCGAGCTGCGCTTGGAGGCCCTATGTGATCTGGAGCCCGCCAACCGCAATATCTTCAATCGGCGCCACCCCGACGCCCGCGCCGTGAGCGACCTGGACGCCGTCCTGGTCGACCCCGCGATCGAGGCCGTCGTGATCGCGACTCCACCGCAGACTCACCACGCGCTGGCCAAGCGGGCTTTGGAAGCCGGCAAGCACGTGCTCGTGGAGAAGCCTCTGGCCACGCGCCTGGAGGACGCCCACGACCTGGCGGACGTCGCCGCCGCCAACAAACGGGTCCTGATGCCCGGCCACACGTTCATCTACAGCCCCGCCGTGAACACGGTACGCGATCTCTTGCGTGAGGGCGTTATCGGCGATGTTCACTTCGTCACCTCTTCGCGCATGAACTTGGGCAAGTACAACGAGGACGGCGTCGTCTGCGACCTGGCTCCGCACGACCTCTCGATCCTTCTGTACTGGCTTGACCAACCAGTCGTCGAGGTCGCCGTCTCGGGCAGCAGCGTGCTGCGCCAAGGGGTACCCGAGACGGCCTTCATGACCCTTACCTTCGAGCAGGGCCAGACCGCCAACGTGCAGATCTCTTGGCTGGCGCCACGCAAGGTCCGTCAGATGATCGTCGTCGGCAGCCAAAGGATGGTCCAGTACGACGACACCGCGGCCGACGAACCAGTGCGGATCTATGACCGCGGCATGGACATGCTGCCGCCTACGCCCGCCAACTTCGGCGAGCACCAGCTGATCTACCGCACAGGGGACGTTTTGATCCCGCGCGTGGAGCCCAAAGAGCCTTTGCGGTTGGAGCTCGAAGACTTCGCCCACTCGATCCGCACCGGTGAGGAACCGCGCTCAAGCCTGGCCTTGGGGATCGAGATCGTCGCAACGATCGAGCTGGCTGAGGAGTCTATGCGCCGCGGTGGCGCGCCGCTCGCCCTGCCCGTGCTCGCCGACAAGGCAGCCGCCTGAGGTCATCGAGATGCCCGAGTTGACCATACCCCACGCCCGACAAGCAGGCTCCACGCCCCCAGGCTCCAGGCTCGCGGGCTCCACGCCCCCAAGCTCGCCGCCCGTCTTCCGCACCGCCAAGCCGCGCGTGCTGTCGGTGATCGGCGCTCGCCCGGAGATCATCCAGGCCGCCCCGGTCTGCGAAGCGCTTGCCCCGGTAGCCGAGGAGATCCTCGTGCACACAGGCCAGCACTACGACGAGGCAATGTCCGACGGCCAGATCCTGGCGACCAAGCTGCCTCGCCCACACCACAACTTGGGCGTCGGCTCGCGCGCGCCCAAGGAGCAAGTGGCCCTTGCCCAAGAGCGTCTGGAAGACCTGATCGCGACCGAGCGACCCGATGCGGTGATCGTGCGTGGAGACACCAACGCCACGCTCTCCGGCGCGCGCGCCGCGGTGGCGGCCGGGGTTCCCTTGATCCACGTGGAGGCGGGCCTTCGCTCCTATCGCGAGGACATGCCCGAGGAGTACAACCGCATCGAGACCGACAAGCTGGCTCAAGTGCTGTGCGCTCCAAGTCCCGGGGCCCGACGCAACCTCGAAGCAGAGGGTGTGCAAGGTGAGATCCACGTCACCGGCGATCCCCTCCGCGACATGCTCGAGCGCTGGCGCCCGCGCGTGTGTCCCGCCGGTGATGGCGATTACATGCTCGCCACGGTGCACCGCAATTACAACACTGACACGCCCGAGCGCCTCGGCGCGGTCTTGGCTTGCCTGGCACGCTCACCCCTGCCGGTAGTGATGCCCTTGCATCCGCGTACCCGCGCTTGTATGGATACCTGGGGGTTGGCGGCGCCCACGAACGTTGAACTGATCGACCCGGTCCCCTACACCCGCATGCTCGAGCTCGAGCGCGGCGCCGGCGCGATCGCAACCGATTCCGGTGGGGTCCAGCGCGAGGCCTACTTGTGGGGCGTGCGCTGCGTCACCCTCCGCGAGGAGACCGAGTGGACCGACACCGTCGAGGCGGGCTGGAACACCGTTGTGGGCGTCGACCCCGACGCCTTCGCGGCGGCACTGAGCGGACCCTTGCCGGACGAGCGTCCCGCGATTTTCGGCGATGGCCACGCGGCGCAGCGGATCGCACTCCTCATCACCTCGTTCTTGGGGGCACGTATCTCGCCCGGCGGCGGGGCAGGGAAGCTCGCCGCCGGGACGGGCGTGGAGGCTGCGGCATGAGAACCGATTCGACAACCGATACGACACTGAGAAGGAGCGCCGATACATGGACGAACTGAACGTCGGATTGATCGGCGCGGGGCGCATGGGCGCCTACCACGTCGAGACTTGGGAGCGCATCGCGATCGGCAACCTGGTGGCGATCGCCGAGCCGGACGAACAGACTGCCCGCGCGCGCATCGGGCGCCGCCCGATCGAGTGGGTCGGCGACTACCGTTGGCTGTTGGAGCGCGCCGACGTCGACGCCGTCTGTATCTGTGCTCCCTCCGCCCAGCACGCCAAGATCGCGCTCGACGCAATTGACGCCGGCAAGCACGTATTCGTGGAGAAGCCGATCGCGACTGCCTTGGAGGACGGTCTGCGCATGGCCGCCGCCGCTCGCCTAGCCGGCCTGAAGCTGATGGTCGGCCATGTCGAGCGCTTCAACCCCGCTGTGGGCAAGCTCGCCGAGCTGATCGAGGAAGGACGTATCGGCCAGGTCTTCCGGGCTCACGCCACCCGGGTCGGTCCGTTGCCTGTACGCATCCAAGACACGGGCGTGGCGATCGATCTCGCCACCCACGACCTCGACCTCATGCAGTTCGTGTTGGGCCGCGACATCACCAGCATCTATGCCGAAGGCAGCCGCTGCGTGCATCCCACCCAAGAGGACATCATCACCTGTCTGTTGCGCTTCGGCGAGGACGGTCCCCAAGGCCTGCTCGATGTCAACTGGTTGACGCCTGAGAAGCGTCGCGAAATGACAGTGATCGGTGAGGGCGGGATGCTCAGCGCCTCCTACCTGACCCAGGACGTGTGGTTTACCGAGTCCACTGGCTCGCCGATGGGTTGGAACGAGCTTGCCCGCATCCGCGGCGACGCGGAGGGCGCCGCTGTGCGCTTCGCCTTGCCACGCGTCGAGCCGTTGCAGGCCGAGCTTGAAGCGTTCGCCCGCTGTGTCCTTGAGGACACGCCCGAGCCTGTGGGCGCGGGCGAGGGTTGCCGTGCGCTCGCTGCCGCCTTGGCCGTGAGAGACTCGGCTGCCAACAACCGCCCGATTACCCTGCTGGATATGCCGATCGTCCAGCCCGTACGAGTCGCAGCCTGAGGAGGCCGCAATGATCCGCTTCGTCATACCCGCCTACAACGAGCGCGAGAACATTCCCAACTTGCTCGCCGATCTCGGTCCCGTCGCCCGCGAATTGGGCGCGCGTGTGATCTTCGTTGACGACGGCTCCACCGACGGCACCGCCGAGGCGATCGAAGCGCACAGCGACTCGGTGCATCTTGCGATTGTCCGCCACGAGGTCAACCGTGGTCTTGGCACCGCCATCAACTCCGGTCTCAGGGCCGCCCTAGGCGAGTCCAAAGACGACGATGCGATCGTGACTTTGGAGGCCGACAACACCTCTGACCTCAGCGATCTGCCACGGATGCTGGAGAGCTTCCAAGCAGGCGCGGACGTGGTGCTTGCTTCAGTTTATGCGCCCGGCGGGCGCATCTTGGGTGTTGCGCCGTGGCGCTTGGCGGCCTCTAAATCGGTCTCCAACGTGTTTCGCTACACAGGCGGTCTACGCGAGATCCACACGCTCTCTTCGCTCTATCGTGTCTATCGCGCCGGCACGCTCAGGCGGGCCGCCGAAACCTATGGCTACCTGCTCGTGCGCGAGCCCGGCTTCGCCGCCAACGTGGAGCTGTTGCTCAAGCTCTACAACGCCGGCGCGACTGTCGCGGAGGTGCCAACGGTCAACGACTGGTCGCGCCGCTTGGGCACCTCCAAGATGAACTTGAAGCCGACCTTGCTCGCCTACGGTCGCCTGATGGCCGCCCACTTGGTGGGCCGCATCCAGCCGCCCCCGATCTCACCGCTTGGCGGCGAGCACTCGGCCGGGCGTGCCGAGCAGGAGCGCCCCGTGGCTCACCTGCACGCTGTCGCCGAGAAGCGATGAGCACCGGCGAGACGACTATGAGCCGGGAGCCATCGAGCGCCGGTGCCGAGACCGCGTCCGACGGCCGCCCGCACGTGGGCATCGTCGGCGCCGGCATCCTCGGGACGGTTCTTGCCCTGCGCCTCGCCCAGCAAGGCGCCAAGGTCACGCTGTTGGAGCGCGCCCCAACTTTGGGTGGTTTGGCCGGCTCGATCGACTTCTCAGGACACCGGGTCGATCGCTTCTATCACGTGATCGTGCCCTCCGACCAGCGTATGATCGCGCTCACCGAGGAACTGGGGTTGAGCGACGAGCTGTCCTTCAAACCGGTCGGGGTCGGTTTCTTCGTGGACGGCGAGATGCATCCGTTCAACGGCATCGGAGACTTCTTGCGCTTCCCGCCGCTCTCCCCGCTTGGCCGCGCTCGGTTGGCTTGGTTCGTCCTGTACTGCCAACTGCGCCGCGACTATAAAGCGCTGGAGCGCAAGCCTTTGGAAGCATGGTTGACGCGCCATTGCGGCAGCCGTGTGGTCGAGCGCATCTGGCGACCTCTGCTCGATTCGCGCTTTAATTCGCGCCACTCCGAGCTGCCCGCGACCTACCTGTGGGCCCGTACTAACCGTATGCGCTCGGCTCGCGAGCAAGGTAGTTCCGGTGAGCGTATGGGCTGCCTGCGCGGCGGCCACGAGACTCTGATCGCGACGGCCGCGGCCCGTGCGGCCGAGCTCGGCGTCGACGTGAGGCTCGGTGCCGGCGTGGAAGGCCTCGTGCACGAGCCGGGTGGCGCGGTAAAGGGTGTGATGGTCGACGGTCAGGCCGAGCATTTCGATCTGACAATCCCCACTTTGCAACCTCCGGGGCTGAAGCACCTGCTGCCGGAGGACCTGCAGCCATTGCTGAAGGCTTATCCCGAGCGCTACTTGGGAGTCGTTTGTCTGATCCTCAAGCTGAAGCGTTCCTTGACGCCCTACTACTCGATCAACATCTGCGACCCCACTCCGATCACGACGGTCGTGGAGACCTCGCATGTGGTGGGGACCGAGCACACCGACGGCCTGCGCTTGGCCTACCTGCCCAAGTACTGCGACCCTGACTCGCCCCAGTTCGCCGAGGACGACGAGTCGGTCTACAGGAACTACACCGAGATGCTCAAGCGCTTGGTTCCCGACTTCAGCGACGAGGACGTAGTCGACTGGACAGTGCAGCGCGCGCCGCTCGTCGAGCCCGTCCATGCGCTCGGCCACGAGCCACGCACGGCACCCGTGTGGCCCGGTGTCGAGGGCCTCGCACTCGCCTCGGCCAGCCAGATCTACCCACGGCTGCTCAACGGCGAGTCTGTCGTTGGGTTGGCCGAGCTCGTCGCCGGCGAGGCGTTGGAACGCTTGGCCGTCAGCTCGTCCACCAGGGCGAGATAGCGCTCGCGCTGCTGCTCCCAGGCAATGCCCCGCAGGCACAAGGTTGCTTGGGCCGCGCGCTTGCGTGCCGCCTCGGGATCGGCGCAGATCTCCTCAATTGCACGCGCCAAGTCCTGCGGGTCGCCCGCCTGAAACTCGTGTAGGTCAAGCTCCGAGAAGTAGCCCCCAATGCCGGGCAGGCGGGAGGCCACGATCGGCAGGCCCATGTGGGCGTACTCGAGCAGCTTTACCGGCAAGAGCAGCTGGGTGAAGCGGTCGTCCAAGGTTGGTACCACACCGATGTGGGCGGCCTGTAGTTCCGCCGGAATGCGCTCGAAGGCAACCGGCTCGGCCGCCACGTCGATACGTCCAGGGTCGATCTCGGCAGCCAGCGCCGCCAGGCGATCGCGGTCTTCGCCCGAGCCGCACACCCGCAGCTGCAGACGCGGCACGGTGCTCCGCAGACGATCGAAGGACCTGATCAAAGTCTCGACACCGAAACGGGGTGCCAAGCCACCGTGATAGAGCACGCGCACGGGCCCATCCTCAGGCCAGTGCACGGGATCGCGCGGAGGCCCGAACACGCGCTCGTCGGGTGAGTTCATGATCACGCTCGTGCGGTCCACGCCGACGCCACGCTCTTCAAGGCAGCGACGGGCTTGATCGGTGACGGTGATGACCCGCGTCGCGAGGGCGGCGCTGAGTCGCTCCTCACGTTCGAGCAGGCGCACCAACCGGTGGTCGTGCGGCCAGCCGTACTTGGTGGCGAACAGCTCGGGGAAAGTGTCGTGCACGTTGAGGATCACCGGCACCCCGCGCAGGCGCGGCAACAGCGCCGCGGCGGTGAGGATGTCGGGCATGTTGTGAACCTCGATCAGGTCGTAGCGCTTGCGCGCGTCGAGCACGCTCAAACGCCATAGTGCGCGCGCAAGGAACTGGGCGTAGCCACGCACGTAGGCGCGACCCCCGCCCTGGGGCTTGGTCGCCCCCAAGGGATGGGTGCGAATCGAGCCCTCGTCGACATGCACCGTTTCCTGCTCCCCCACGCACAGTAGATCCACTTCGTCGCCACGCTGGGCCAGCGCCCGCGCCTGGCGCTGAATGCGCGAGTCGAGGCTGAAATCGGACAGGTGCACCATCGCGACGCGCAGACCCTCTCGGCGAGCCTGACCCGCGCGGGCGCCCTGGCCACCGCGATTCTCCGGCCCGTCTCCGTCGGGCTCACCCGAGGAAATCAGAGCCGGCGAGGAAAACAGTGAGGCGCGCGCGCCCCTCAACACAACACCACCTCGCCGCCATCGCCCACGGTCAGGCGCATCGCGCGTGGCAGCGAGAAGTCACGCGCGACGCGCGCGTCGCGACCGACCACGCTCGCGACCAGACGCCCGCCGACGTGCATGATCGAAGCACCGGCGAGGATGATCGAGCGCTCGACCTCGGCGCCCTCGATGTGGGCGTGCGCGCCGATCGAGGTGTAGGGGCCGATATAGGACTCGATCACCAAGGCACCCGGCCCGATGATCGCTGGGCCGATCATCACGCTCGACTCGACGCACGCGCTCGGATGTACGACGACAGCTCCCTCGATCCGGTTCTCAGAACCCTGGATCGGCTCGGTCTGCGGGCGCAGCTCGTCGAGCACGACCCTGTTCATCTCCAGCAGATCGGTCGACTTGCCGGTGCTGTGCAGCCAGCCATCGACGTACTCAACGCGCACCGATCCTCCGTCGGCGATGAGTCGCTCAGCGACCATCACCAAGGCCGGCTCGCTTTCGCTGCGCCACTCCAGCTCGCGCGCGCGCAAGAGCGCGCCGCGGCCGAACAGACAGATGCCCGAAGGGCTCTGGACGGTTCCGGGCGGCGAGGCACTCTCCGCCAAGCGCAGCAGGCGCCGCGTGGCCAAGCCGATCGAGTCGGTGTCCGGGGAACCCCTGCGCACGAGCACCACCAGGTCTGGAGCGTCAGCGCTCAACATCTCCACGAAGCCCGCCAATGGCCGCACGAGCAAGCCGTCGGGCGGATGCACAATGCAGGGCGCCTCACCGAGCGCCTCGATCGCGGCCCCGAGCGCATTGCAGTGCTCGTCGTGCTCGTAGGCAAAGCAGCGAGTGATCAAGTCCGGCCCTTCCGCGGCAACACAAGCTTCGATCTCGCCCTTTACCGCGACCGAGACGACAAGCGCCACTTCGCGCACGCCCGCGTCGTACAACCTGTCCAAGACATGGCAAAAGATCGGTCGGTTGGCGACACGCCGCAGACCGGCCGTGGATGAATCGGTTAGCGTCGACCCACCGTAGTTAGCGGCCGGTCCTGACGCGATCAGCCCATTAAGGACCATATTCAGACAACGGTTGACAACGGTCGCTGCTCGCGTGCGGACTTCGGCTTGCCCGCCAAAGCGGGCAGCGCATGCCACATCCGCCGGTTGATCTCACGGCGGGTGAAGCGACGATACTCGCGGTCAGGAACGCGCTCGACACGTAAAGTCCACGCGCGCGCGTAGCCATATATGAAGGCGAGGCCCATAGTCCGACCGGGCTGTTGCGCGCCACCTTCAGTGACCGCAACCAGACCCAAAAGAGGCCCATAGTGGGTGATGTAGGCGCACTCGCCGTGGCGAGCCCTTCCGCGCAAACGACCGTCGGCGCTTGCGATCGGGCGATGGTGGATCGACACTAGATCGCGGAAATTGCGCGTCTGAAAGCCACGCATTCGCGCGTAGGTACCATCAATCGTGTCCCATCCAAGGCGCTCCTGTACGCCGCCGATTGCTTCAAACAGGCCCGCGAATAGCACTTCAGTGCGCCGTGCACGTGGTGGGAGGGGATCAGGATTCTGCGCGTGCCTCCCTCGGGTGTCGGCTCTACCAGCACTCCTCCGGCGAGCCCCAGTGAGGGGTCCTCGTTGAAGCGTTCCATCAGCACGCGCAAATATTCGGCGGGCAGCTCGATGTCTCCATCGAGCTTCATCACGTGCGTGTACTCCTCGCTGTCCACTTCGGCCAAGGCGAGGTTGAAGTTGTGAACCTCGATCGCCCGGGCGAGACGATCCTTGGGCCCGCGCCCGTCCGGCCCGGCGGTAACCGCGGGCGCACGCATCACTGTCAGCGGATCGATCTCGCCCTCCAGCTCCTTCAGCAACTCATACGTGCCGTCGGTGGAGCCGTCGTCGATCGCCACCCAGCGCGCCGGCACCAGCTCCTGGGCGGCCACCGCCCGCGCCACCTTTTCTATGTGCTGCGCCTCGTTGCGCACGGGCGAGACGATCAGGACGCGCGGTGGCTCTGGGTCTTTCGGGACGCGTGCCTGCTCGGGGGTTGAGGCGGAGCTCGGTTGCATTCCACCCAAGAACGTCCCAGCAGGATCGTTCCTCTCACGAACAGCCTCACGTTCTCTGGCACATCTTCTTCACATCTCTCCCACCCGGCTTGCAAGACACGAAAGAACTCGTCGAGGCACCGCGTTTCGTCAGGTAGCCAAGCAACGAACCGCTGACTACGACCGACACAAACGAGGTGGGCGAGCATGAGAACACTGGTGACAGGAGGAGCCGGATTTATAGGCGGACATCTCGTCCGCGAGCTGGTTGCCCGCGGCGATGAGGTTGTCGTGCTCGACTGCCTCGAGGAGCAGGTTCACGGCGGCGTACCCCCCAAGCTGCCGGACTCGGTCGAGTTGATCGTCGGCGAGGTCGGAGATGTCGCTTGCGCGGACCGCGCGCTACGCGGAGTCGACCGCGTCGTGCACCTGGCGGCGGCCGTCGGCGTCGGTCAGTCGATGTATGAGATCGCTCGTTACACCGAGCGCAACACGATGCAAACAGCGATCTTTTTGGAGCGACTTGTCGCTCAGCGCCCACTACCGACCAGACTGGTCGTTGCCTCCTCGATGTCGATTTACGGGGAGGGCGAATACGAGTGCCCCGAGCACGGGCGTACCGCGCCGCCGCCACGCCCCGAGGAGCAACTGCTGGCACGTCAGTGGGAGCTGTACTGCCCCGACTGCGGAGCTGTGCTGAAGCCGGTCGGCACGCGCGAGAGCAAGGCCTTGATCCCGACTTCCATTTATGCCATCACCAAGCGCGACCACGAGGAGCTGGCGCTCGTGACGGGCGCCGCCTACGGCATCCCCGCCGTGGCCTTGCGCTTCTTCAACGTGTATGGGCCCGACCAGGCGCTCTCCAATCCGTATACCGGCGTGGCCGCGATCTTCGCCTCGCGCCTGCTCAACGGACACCCGCCCGTGATCTTTGAGGACGGCGAGCAGTCACGCGACTTCATTCACGTAAGCGACATCGTGCGCGGAATCCTGCTGGCCTTGGAGTCCGAGGCGGCTACCGGCCATGCGGTGAACCTTGGTACAGGGCGGCCGAGCACGGTCGTGCAGATCGCCGAAGCGCTGGCCGCGGGCTTGGAGGCCGAGGTGGAGCCGATCCGCAACGGCCAGTATCGAGCCGGCGATATCCGCCACTGCGTCGCCGACCCGACTCGGGCACGCGAGCTGCTCGGTTTCGAGGCGACGACTACGCTCGAGCAGGGCATGGCCGGACTACTCTCGTGGCTTGCCGACCAAGAGGCCGTGGATCGCGTCGATGACGCGACCCGCGAGCTTGCCTCCCGTGGACTGGCTCGCTAGGGGGTAATCGCAATGGAATTCGCCCAGGCCCTTAGCATTCTCAGAGCCCGCTGGTGGGCAACGCTTGCGATCGTCGTACTCGCTGTCGCCGTAGCCGTGGCCGTGCGCGAGACCGTGTCCTCGGTGCCTACGGGCGCCGCAACGGTTCAGGTCTTGGTCGACTCTCCCGACTCGGCGCTCGCCAACCTTTCTCAAGAAACGGTCCCCTTGACCACGCGCGCGTCGGTGTTCGCGCAAGTGATGACCAGCGCCGCGGTGCTCGAAGACATCGCCGCTTCGGCCAATGTGCCCGTCTCGCAGATCACCGCCCAAGGCCCTTACAGCGGCCCGGGTGAGGCGCTCGACGTGGTGACCCCCTCGGAGGCGCGCGCCAACCAGTTGCCGGCCCAAACCGTCAAGTACAAGTTGACGTTTGTCGCACAGACCAACGAGCCGGTTGTGACCGCCTCGGTCCAGGCTCCCAACGCGGCGGCCGCGGCGCATGTGGCGGCAAGCATCTTCCCCGGGGTCCAGCGCTACGTCTCGACTCTGCAACAACAATCGGCCACGCCCGTCCAGCACCGCGTGACGATCCGTCAGCTCGGCCCGCCCCAGGCCGGCCCGGTCAACTCGAGCGCGCGCTCGACCTTGATGGTGGCCGCGTTCCTCGGCGTGTTGCTGCTCGGCCTGCTGCTGCTTCTCGGAATCGAAGGGATGCGCCGCCGCGCGGACGAGGCCGCGGTCTTCGAGTCCGAGCAACTCCCCGACTTCGACCGGCTGTCCCTGTTCGTGGGTCCCTCCGGGGGATCCGACACCGCCTCGCCGGCCCCGGTGAGCGCCGGCTCGGCGCCGGCTCGGCCGCGCCGCTAGCGCGGAGCCCGAAGTGGGCGCAAGCGCGCACTCCGCGGCCCGCCGGCCCTTGGCCCACGCGCTCGCCGCGATCGTCTTGGTCGCGGCCTTGGCCGCGCTCCTGGCTGGCTACAGGCCGTCCTTGACACCGCCTGGACTGCACCCGCGCCAACTGGCGCTCGGGGCGGCGCAGGCGGAGGTCTTGGTCGATACCAAGTCCTCCCAGCTTGCGGGCATCACGCCGGCATCGGTCAACGCCAACACGCTCGCGGCCCAGCTCGCGGTCAACTACGCCTTGTACCTACAGAGCGATCCGGCAACCTCCGTACTCGGCCAAGCGCTCGGCCTACACGGCATGAGCGTGGCCGCCTCGGGCCCCTTCACGCTGCTGTTGGGCCGCGAAAACCTGGGGCCAAAGCGCCCCACCCCGCCAGACCCGATCCTCGTCGACCACAAATACCGGCTGTTGCTCGACGTGGATGGGGAACGCCCGATGCTGAGCATCTACGCGCAGGCGCCAACGGTGGCCGCGGCGAAGCACCTGGTCGACGCCGCTCGCGCCCTGCTGCTGCGACACGTGCGCGCCGAACAGCCGGCTCAGCTCTTTGGCGAAGAAGCAGTCGTGCTGAGGGCGCTCGGCCCCACCACCGGTGGGCTCGTCGGCAGCGGGGTGCGTTGGCAGGCGATGCTGTTCAGCTTCGCACTGGTCTTCCTGCTCGGGACGAGCCTGCTCTACGCACGGCGCAACCGGCGTCGTCTCGCCGCACGCGCCAAGGCGCGTATCGAAGGCTTGGATCGACTGGACGACGAGCCGTTGGATAGCGACGATTGGCCGCATACGACGCGCATTCTGCCATGGGCCTTGGCGGGCTTCGTGGTGATGCTGTTCCTGGTCCCCTTCGACGCGATCGATCTGCCGGTCAACCTGCCTTTGAGCAACACTTTGGACCGACCCTTGCTGGTGGCGATCGCAATCCTGTGGTTGCTGAGTCTGGCGATCGTCAGCGGCGAGGCGCGCCCGCGTGTGCGACTCACGCGCGTCCATTTCGCGGTGCTCGCCTTCTTCGCCATCTGCTGCATCGGAGTGGCTGTGGACGGTCAGGTGCTCGCGAGCATGGACGAGGTCTCGCTCGTGGTCAAGAAGCTCGCGCTTCTGTTTTCCTACCTGTTGTTCTTCTTCATCGTCGCGTCGGTCATGCGCCCGCGCGAGGTGCCCCGCTACGCGGCGATGATGGTGGTGCTCGGCGTGATCGTGGCGGTGGCCACGGTCGTGGAGTACCGCATGCACTACAACGTCTTCTACTCGCTGTGGGGCAAGATCTTCCCGATCACGCTGCCGGCCGAATTGGACATGCCCGATTCGATCGGGCGCCTGACCGTCTACGGGCCCACCAATCAGCCCCTGGAGCTGGCGGCGCTCTTGGCGATGGTCTTGCCGTTCGCGGTAATGGGCTCGATCGACGCGTCCACCCGCCGCAGGCGCGTGCTGTACTCGATCGCGATCGGACTGCTGATCGCCGGCGGCGTCGCGACCTCGCGTAAGACGAGCATCGTCGCTCCGGTGGGGGCGATCCTGCTGCTGGTCGCTTACCGCCCGCGCACGGTCACCCGTTCGCTGCTGGGGCTGGCGTTGGTGCTTGGCGTGCTCGTGCACATCACCTCACCGGGAGCGCTCGGCTCGGTCCTCACCCAGTTGGAGCCCGGACACGTCAACAACGTGCTCAGCACGACCGACAGGACGGCCCGCTATGACGCGGTACGTCCGGATGTGCTCAGCAAACTGCTGCTCGGGCGCGGCTATGAAAGCTATGACCCGCACAAGTACCGGATCCTGGACAACGAGTTCCTCGGGCTGCTGATCACGACCGGGCTGATCGGCCTGCTCGCCTATCTGGGGATCTTCGCCACGATGATGAGCGCCGCCCACCGCACGATCCGCGGGCCGGACCCCAAGCGCGCCTCCGTAGCACTTGGGGCGTTCGCCGCTGTGGGCGTAATCGCGCTTGCCAGCGGGCTTTTCGACGTGCTCTCCTTCCCCCACGTGCCCTACCTGTTGTTCTTCGTCGGAGCGATGATCCTCGTCCTGCGTGAACGTTCTCCAACGACGCACAAAAGTACTCGTGGCTCCCGTGCGTTGCCTAATCAGATGCCTACACAACGCGCCATATCTAACCCCAAGGCGACGCGAGTCGTCGTCGGACTTTTCGTCCTGCTCATTGCCAGCTTCGCCCTGATCCTGCTGGGCCGCCCCTCGGGCGCGTCCGCGGCTGAAGTGTCCTGTCCAAACTCAAACCCAATCGTCAACGAGAACAACTGCATGGGAGAAGGAACGACCGCCAACCAGTCGGCGATCGAAAACTACAGCGAAGACCTCGGCGCCTTTACGCCGCAGACGAGCTACAACCTCGGCGAAAGCGTGCCGATCAAGATCGGCACCGATCTGCCGTCGTTTCCCGCGACGAACGTCAACATCTCTATTTACCGGATCGGCTGGTACGGCGGCGATGGCGCGCGCCTGATCGCCGGTGCGGGCGCGAACAACGTCAAAGTCAGCAACTCCTTCCAGTGCAACCCTGAGAACACCACCACGGGCGAACTGAACTGCTCGAACTGGAGCGTCAGCTACACGGTCCCAGGCAGCAAGCTGCCGATCTCGGGCATCTACGAGGCCGTAATCACCGACGCCGAAGACAACGCGATCGAGAACTATGTCGTCTTCCCGGTGCGCAACGACGCGCGCCCCTCACAGGTCCTCTACGTGCTGCCCAGCGCCGACTACGAGGCCTACAACACGTGGGGCTGCAAGTCCCTCTACTACGACGCCTGTGGCGGCGCCAACACGATCTCCGGCGACGAGCGGGCGGTTGCGGTCTCCTTCGATCGTCCTGAGAAGGAAGGCGAACAGCAGTACAACCACTTCTTCGGACCCGATTACCTAACGGTGGCCTGGCTGGAGCAACAGGGCTACGAAGTCGACTACACGTCCGATGTAGATCTTGACTCCAACGGCAGCCAACTGCTCAACCACAAGGTGGACCTTGTCTCAGGCCACTCCGAGTACTGGTCCTATAACGAGTTCAACAACTTCAAGGCTGCGCGCGAAGCGGGTGTGAGCATCCTCTCGCTTAGCGCCAACACGGCCTATTGGCAGACCCGCTACGAAAACAATCACCGCACGCTCGTCTGTTACAAGACGATCCAAGGTTCCAGCGACGGCAACCCGGGCGCCACGCCCAACGACCCCGCCTCGATCGGCCCCAACGGCGAACCTCGGCCTCAGTTCGCGACGACCACGCGCCGCGATCCGGGTGCCCCCGCGGGCGATCCGAACGCGCCCCCCGGCGGGCGTATCGGACCCAACGAACCAGAGAACTCCCTGTTCGGAGTGATGTATGTCGGCGATAACGACTCCGAACGCTTCCACCTAACGATCCCTGCCGGCAACGCCAACGGTGAATTCGCCTCCAACCCTGCCTGGCGCAACGCGGGCCTCTCGACGACGAGCACCACCACCCTGCCCGAAGCCAATGTCGGCTGGGAGTGGGACCAGGTCCCGACCCAGGCCAGCTACCTGGCACAGGAGCCCGCGGGCGTCAAGAAGCTCACCCTTACAAACGTCGCCAACTCCGAAGACTCCTGGTTGCAGGACGCCGGGCGCGCACGTGCCACGACGCCACCCCCAGGCGAGCCGAGCAACGTCAGCGCGGTCGAGTACCGCGCTCCCAGCGGCGCGCTCGTGTTCGCGACCGGCACGATGGAGTGGGCCTATGACTTCGACGTAGAACGACCCGTCGACCAGCTGACCTACAACATCCTCTCGGAAATGGGCGCCAAGGCGGTCACCCCCGCCGAAGACATCGTCCCCGACACGACGCCGCCCAACCCGCCGCGGCCATCGTTCACGGCCACACCTACTTCGGTCTACATCGGCCAGAACGTCAGCTTCGACGCCTCCGCTTCGAGCGACCCGAGCGGCACGATCACCGACTACAAGTGGGACCTCGACAACAGCGGCAAATTCGCGACCGACACCGGCTCCACGCCGACGCTGACACACGCCTTCACCACCCCGGGCACCTACAACGTGATCCTGAAGGTGACCGACAGCAAAGGCCAGACCGAAACCACCGAGCGCACCGTCAACGTTGCCAACACCGCCACGGCCACACTCACGGCCGCGATGAATCCGGTCGGCGTAGGCCAGAAAGACACGCTCAGCGCGGCCGGTTCCAGCTCGTTTGGGGGCACGATCGTCGACTACAAGTGGGACCTCGACGGCAACGGCACCTATGAGACCGATACCGGCACCACACCGACGGTCTCGAAGACCTTCACGAGCACTGGCACCACCACTATTGGCCTGCAGGTCACCGACAACAAGGGCGCGACCGCGACCGCCAGCCTGCCGGTGAAGGTCCTCAGCCAGGGCGTCAGCCGCTACACCGATGCGGTCACCTCGGCCCCCGGCCTGCTGCATTACTACCGTTTTGACGAGCCCTCCGGCTCCAGTATCGCCGACAGCGCGGGCTCAAGCCCCGGCACGCTCACCGACGCGAATCTGGGCGTGCCCGGAGCGGTCAACGGCGACTCCGACACGGCGGTCGAATTCGCCGGCGACGGCGACCCGATCGAGGGCGAGGCGGGCGCATCCGGCGCGATCCCGATGAACCTCTCGAGCCAGAACACCATCACCGTCGAGTTTTGGCTGAAGTGGGACGCCTATGGCAACAACGACGCCTTGGCGATGGAGTTCACCCCCAACTACAACGAAAACACGGGCGGCTTCATCGTCGACCCCAACGCCGGCGAGTACGGCGGCACCTTCGGCGTCGGCATCGGCGCCGGGGCAGCGCGCAACAGCGTCTTCTTCGCCAGGCCGAGCGCCGGCGTGTGGCACCACTACGCCTTTGTGCTCAACGCGAACGCCCCGGCTGCCACCGAGGTCACGCCTTACGTAGACGGCCAGCCCGTGAGCTACCAGAAGGAGAGCAGCGGAACCGGGGCAGGCGCATTCACCAACTCCACGCTGTACCTGATGTCTCGCGACGGCACCTCCCTGTTCGGCAGCGGCTCGCTCGACGAGCTGGCGATCTACAGCGGCGAACTGAGCGCCTCGACTATTCAGGAACAGGTCAACTCCAACGGTCCCGAGCCGCGCCCGGTCGCTCAGATCGCGGCTACGCCCAACCAACCTCATGCGGGCGAAAAAGTGGCGCTGAACGGCTCCGGCTCGCACTATGCGGACGGCTCGATCGTCAAGTACGAATGGGATCTGAACGGCGACGGCACGTACGAGACCAACACGGGCTCCAGCCCCACCACGAGCACAACTTTCGCCAACCCAGGTACCTATACGGTCGGCCTAAGGGTCACTGACAGCGATGGCGCCGTCGGCACCACGACCCAGCAGATCTCGGTGGGCAACTTCCCGCCCACTGCCAAGGTGAAGGCCACCCCGAGCCCGGCCCTGACCGGCCAGACGGTGACGCTCGACGCGAGCGAATCGACCGACCAAGGCACGATCACCGACTACAAGTGGGACCTCGACAACAGCGGCAAATTCGCCACCGACACCGGCTCCACGCCGACGGTCACGACCAGCTTCCAGAGCGTCGGCGCGCACACCGTGGGCGTGCAGATGACCGACAGCCAAGGGCTCACGAGCACCACCACGATCAAAGTACTGGTACTCGAACAAGGCGTCACCTCCTACGAGGAAGCGGTCCAGAACACGCCGGGCCTGATCGACTACTACAAGCTCGGCGAGCCCAGCGGACCGACGATCGCCGACAGCAAGGGTTCCAGCAACGGCACCATCAGCGGCGGCACGTTCGGCCTGCCAGGCGCGGTTGCCGAAGACCCGACAACCGCGATCGGCTTCAACGGCTCCAGCGACTCCGGCGCGATCCCGCTCAACCTATCGAGCACGGGCAAGCTGACGATCGAGTTCTGGCTGAAGTGGAATAACTACGCCAACAACGACGCCCTGGCGATGGAGTTCACCCCGAACTTCAACTCCAACGCCGGTGGCTTCCTGGTCGATCCCAATTCGGGCGAGTTCGGCGGTACCTTCGGCATCGGCATCGGCAGTGAATCCAACCGCAACAGCGTCTTCTTCCAGCGTCCCTCCGCGGGCGTATGGCACCACTACGCGATCGTGATCAACACGAGCGCGCCGGCCGCCAGCGAGATCACCCCCTACGTCGACGGACAGCCAGTCAGCTTCCAGCAGGAGGGCACAGCCGCCGAACAGGGCACGTTTGCCAACTCGACCCTGTACCTGATGTCGCGTGATGGGAGCGCCTTGTTCGGCGCCGGCACGCTCGACCAGCTCGCGATCTACAACCAGCCCCTGAGCGCAAGCACGATCTTCCAGCACTTCAACTCCGACGGAACCAACAAGGCCCCGAAGGCGGCCTTCACGATCTCCCAGAACCCTGTGCGGCCCAGCCAGAGCGTGACGCTGAACGCTTCGGGCTCCAGCGACCCGGCCGGCTCGATCGTGGACTACCAGTGGGATCTGAACGGCGACGGCACGTATGAGACCGATACGGGCTCAAACCCGGTGCTGACTACGAGCATCCCCACCGAAGGCACCTACAACGTCGGTCTGCGCGTGATCGACAACCACAACGCAAGCGCCAACGCCAGCCATTCGCTGACGGTCGGCAACCTGCCGCCCACGGTCAAGGCGAGTGCCTCTCCGAGCACCGTGATCGTTGGGCAGAGCACGACGCTCAGCGCCGCCGAATCGACCGACCAAGGGACGATCACCGACTACAAGTGGGACCTCGACAACAGCGGCAAATTCGCGACCGACACCGGCTCAACGCCGAGCGTCTCCACCAGCTTCCAGATGCCAGGCACGCATACGATCGGCGTCGAAGCGACCGACGACCATGGCCTCAGCGCCCGCACGACGGTCACCGTGACGGTGCTCGAACAGGCAGCTGCCGGCTACTCCGAAGCGGTCCAGAGCACGCCCGGGCTGATCGACTACTACAAGCTCGACGAAACCCAAGGTCCGACGATCCTCGACAGCAAGGGTCTCTCGGCCGGTTCGATCATCGGCGGCACCTTCGGTCAGCCGGGACCGATCCAACAGAGCACCGCGATCGGCTTCAACGGCACAAGTGACTCCGGCGCGATCCCGCTCGATCTGTCCGGCACCAGTCAGGTGACCATCGAGTTTTGGCTGAAGTGGAATAACTACGCCAACAACGACGCCCTTGCCATGGAGTTCACCCCGAACTTCAACGAAAACGCGGGTGGTTTCATCGTCGACCCCAACTCCGGCGAGTACGGCGGTACCTTCGGCGTGGGCATCGGTACGGACTCCAACCGCAACAGCGTGTTCTTCCAGCGCCCGAGCGCCGGTGTGTGGCACCACTACGCCTTCGTGCTCGACAGCACCGCGGCCGCGGGCAACGAGATCACCCCCTATGTCGACGGACAGCCGATCAGCTTCCAGCAGGAGAGCGCGGCCACCGCACAGGGGCCGTTCGCCAACTCGACGCTGTATCTGATGTCGCGCGACGACAGCGCTCTGTTTGGCAACGGCTCGCTCGACGAACTGGCGATCTACGATCAGCCTCTCAGCGCCACGACGGTGTTCGCGCACTACCACTCGCGCGACGTCAACCTCGCCTTGGTGCCTTCGTTCAGCGTCAATCCCTCCCCGGCGGTGACCGGCCAGAACGTGACCTTCGATGCGTCTGGCTCCAGCGACTCGCAGGGCACGATCACCGACTACAGCTGGGACTTGGACGGCAGTGGTAAATACGCCACCGACACCGGCACCACGCCGACCCTGACGCACGCCTTCACAACGCCGGGCACATACACGATCGGTCTGCGAACAACCGACAGCACCGGCGCCGTGGCGAAGATGACACGCCGACTCACTGTTGCCCAGGCGCCACCCTCGACGCCTGAATTGACACTGTCGGGCGGGAGCGGAAGCACGTACCTGAACGGCACCACCGCTTACACCAACCCCCAGAGTGGCAACTCGGGCTCCTTCACCGTGAACGCGAGCACTAGCGACTCCTCCTCGGGGATCAGGGAAGTCGTCTTCCCCACCCTCACCGGCTTCAGCGCGGGCGGTGGCGCGGACACGAGTCTGCCCTACCAGAGCACCTACAACTGGTCGGGTGGCGGCGCCGCGGCCTCCGGCCCACAGACTGTGACCGCAACCAACAATGCGGGTATCAGCGCCAGTTCCAACTTCAATGTGGTGCCCGACACGACCGCACCGACCGGTGGTGCGCTCAACATCAACGGCACCGCGGGCAGCGGCAGTGGGTCCACGAGCTACAACGTCACCGGCGTCTACCCGATCGCGATCCGCACCGACTACACCGAGGCTCAGTCGGCCAGCCAGTCAGGCCTGCGCTCGAGCACGCTCACCGTGGCGAGTGCCTCAATCGCCAACAACAGCTGCGGCAGCTTCAGCACTCCGATCGCAATCGCGGGTGCCCCCAGCCAAAGCGAGCCGAGCGGCTGCTATCGCTACACGCTGACCGGCATCGACAACGTGGGCAACCAGGCGAGCGTAACGACCACAGTGATCGTGGACACGACGATCCCGAGCACCCCTTCGTTGAGCTTCAGCGGGCTTTCAGCCAACACCTATTACAAGCCCTCGACCAACGCCCTGTACTTCAGGCCTTCGGTCGGCGGTACCTTCACCCTGACGGCCAACTCGACCGACGCTGAGACCGGCATCAAGAGCTACACGTTCAGCTCGCTCACCGGCAGCGGCTTCGGCGAAGCCCAGACCGGTGGCCAGGTCATCTACACCTTTGGTGCGACGGCCGTCCAGCCGCCCACCGCGCCGACCCTGTTCGCGGCCAGCAATGCGGGCGCCAGCTCGGCGAGTGCCACCTACAGCCTGATCGCTGACAGCAGTGCCCCCACGGGCGGCGCCTTGAGCGTCAATGGCGTGACGGCTACCGCGAGCGGCGCGACCGGCTACAGCACTACCGGCAACTTGACGATCGGCACGCGCACGGACTTCAGCGCCGACAGCGGCTCAGGGCTGCTGTCCTCGGCCTTGACCCGCTCCACGGGCACGCTCGAAAACGGGGTCTGCGGCAACTACGGGACCCCGACCACCCTGACTGGCCAGCCGACCCAGACCGGGCTGGCGGCTGGCTGCTACAAATACACGCTCACCGGCACCGACCGGGTCGGCAACACGGCCAACCTGACGACTACGATCGAGGTCGACAAGACCAAGCCAATCGTTGGGTTGAGCGTGCCAAGCTTTGCTACTGGGCCCGTGGCCGTCACCTTCTCGGCAACCGACATCGGCTCGGGCGTGAACACTGCCGCCGGTCAGCTGCGGCGCGCGACGGCAACCCTGACGCTCTCCAGCAACGTCTGTGGCACGTTCACCGCCTTCGCGAACATCGGCGCCACGGGACTCGCCTCGCCCTTCACCGACAGCAGCGTGAGCACAGGGCACTGCTACGAGTACGAGTACATCGTGCCCGACAAGGCAGGGAACTCCGAAACCTCACCACTGGGCGCGGTAAGGGTGAGCACCACCAAGCCGGCCCTCACCGCCATCACCGACACGACCCCGGGCACTACCGCCGGCAAGCCGCAGGTCGGCGACGCGATTACTCTCACCTTCAACGAGCCGATCGCGGCCGCGAGCATTCCCAGCAGCGTGACGCTCACCTACTCACGAGCGATCATCGGCGCCACCAGCGTGGCGGTGTCGGGCCTGGGCTCGGGCAACTGGTCAGCCGGCGACACGCTCACCTCCCACTACAGCAACACGGGCGGAACCAATGCGGTCGTAACCGCGAGCACCAGCGCCAGCTTCAACACGATCAAGCTGACCGTGACCTCGATCAGCGACCCGAGCGCGAAACTGACCGCCGGCGGCCCTGACGCGGTGACTGGCACGCTGAACCCGGCGCTCAAGGACTCCTACGGGAACACCGCGAGCACCAGTGGGTTCACGACCTCGAGCATCAGGCTCTTCTAAAAGAGCTCGTGCAGGTCGGTAGCGCACGCGAGAAAAGCTCACACTGGCGCGTTTCTCAAGCATGAGCACGCAAACGATCAGCCTGGGGAGCGAGGCGAGCAGACTCTCTCCCGCTCCCGCCGAAGCACCGGACACACATGCCACCACGCGCAAAGCGCGCGCCGGCATGGCGATGTCGCTGGCCACGTTCGCGATGGCCGCCGCCTCGGCGATCCAGGCAGTCCTGTATCTCGGGCGCTTCGGCACCAACGTAAGGACTGACGGCTTCTTCGTCGCGTTCGCCCTGTACTCCACGTTCGGCGTCTTCAGCCAGAGCCTGCGCTTGACCTCGGTGCCGCTACTGGTGCAGCCGGGAGCGCGCCTGAGCGTACGCGAGTTCGCGGCTACGCTCGGACTCGTCGCCCTGCCAGTCTTGATCGTGACCGGACCCTTGGCAGGCCCGCTTGCGCATCTGATCGCCCCCGGTCTGAGCACCCAAGGGCGCGACGTGACGGCCTCGGCGCTGCCGGTGCTCGGCTGCGCAATGGTCCTGCAACTGTGGGCCGCGGGGGCGGCCACGGTGCTCGCGATCAGGGATCGCTTCACGTTTGTAGCCGGTGCCTACATGGCTGGTGCCGGCGCGGGCCTGCTCACCTTCTTGGCCTTGATGAGCAGTGCGGGCGAGCAGACGCTCGGCTGGTCGATGCTGGCGATGGCCTTGGTCACATGCAGCTGGATGCTGGTTGGACTACGTCGCAGCGGCGGCCTCGCGGGCGGGCGCGAGCACAGCTCCTTCGCCTTGCGCTCGATCGCCTCCAACGCTGGTCTGATCTTGGGGCGCACCGCGATCTATCTCGCTTTCAATGTCCTGTTCGTGATCACGCTGGCCTTCGCCAGCCACGCCTCGGCGGGAGGCACGACTGTCCTGTCCTACGCCTACCTGTTCGCCAGCTACCTAGTCGCGGGCACGGGTATGGCGCTGGGCATGTCCAACATCCCCGACATGACCCGCGACGCCCGCGCGCAGCGCCAAGCACTCGTGACGAGCACGGTGCCGCGTGGCTTCCGCTACGCCATGTTGATCGTGGCGCCCGCGCTTGCCGGCCTGATCGTCTGCGGGGCACCTTTGATCCATGCGGTATTGCCCAAGAGCCTGTCGACCGCCGAGGTTGGCGAGCTACAAACGTTCGCGGCCCTGCTGGTGCCGTGGACGGTGTGCGCGCTGCTGGTCAACTTCCTGTTGCCGATGCTGTTCGCGATCGGGCGCTCGCGGCTGCTGAACATCCTTGCGCTGCCTTTCGTGCTGTTGCACCTGGCGGCAACCGCGATCGGCAGCGCCCTGTTCGGCGTGGATGGCGCGGTGGGAGCTTTCTTCGTGGCGCCCGCCTTCTTCGCGGCGGTGCTGCTCGTCGCCGGAGCCGGGCGGGCCGGCGCGCCTGCCCTGCTGCGCGAACTGGCCGGCGACGCGGGACGCTTCCTTGGACTCGCGGCCGTCTGCTTCGGCGCCGGTTGGGCGCTCAGCACTGCTTTGCCAAGCGGGTTCACCCAGGCAGCCCTGGCGGGCATCGTCGGTTGCGCGCTTTATGGCGTCGGCCTGCGCGTGGTTGCTCGCCCGCAGCTAGAGATGCTCGTGAGCACCCTCGTCGTCCGCCCGGCACCGGCGTGAGTGCTACGTTCGCCCCACTGCGGGCCTCGGCGTCCGCGTCAGCCCCGCCGGCCCCCGCCGCCGCGGCCGCTGTTCGGGAGCGCCGCTCGCCAGGCGATCGCTCGGTGCTCGGCGTGCTCGGGCTTTGCTTCGTGGCGTTGACGGCGCTCACTTGGCGCAAGTGGGGCGTGCCCGAGATCGACGCGGGCGCGGAGCTGACGACGGCCGACCTGATCAAGCACGGCGCCGTGGCCTACAAGGACGTGCGCTACTACTACGGCCCGCTTGGGCTCTACTCCTTGGCGCTCAGCTTCAAGCTGTTCGGGTCCAGCTTCACGACCGCGTTTGCTTTCGGTCTGGCCCAGACGGTGGCGATCGTGGCGACTTTCTACGTATTGGCGCGCCAGTGGCTGGTGCCGCTCGTGGCCGGCTTGGCAAGCGCGGTGCTGCTTGCGATCGGCTTCTCAGGGACGGCTTTCAACTTCATCCTGCCCCATACAGACTCGGCCACTTTCGGAATCTTGTGCCTGCTGTTGATGTTGCTGGCGCTCACGCGCGAGCGCGTCTCGCTGGCCGGACTTGCCGCCGGACTGGTCGCGCTTACGCGGCCCGAGTTCCTGGCGGTGGCGGCGGGCGCCGGAATCGCCTATGCGGTGGGCATATGGCGCGTTTCCGGGCCCGCCGCCGCTTGGCGCGTGGCGTGGCGTATGGCCTTGCCCGCGATTGCCGTGCCAGCCGTGGTTTATGCGGTGTTCTCCGCCCAGGCCGGCGCCTCGAGACTGTTCACCGAAAACCTGTGGCCAGTCAAGTTCCTCAGCTCGGGGGCCAAAACCGAGCAGAGCTGGATGCCGTTTACGCTCGGCAGCCTGTTTGGGCTGATCGCTCGCGGCGCGATCTACTGTGGCCTGCTCGCAGCCGTAGTCGCCAGCGCCGTCGGCTGGAGCTCAAGCCGCCAACGCCAGGAGGGCCTTGCCAAGCGCCTATCGGCGCTATGGCCGTTGGCCGCGACGATCGTGGCGATCGCGTTGCTCGACGGCTTGCTGCGCGCCGGCGGCATCCTCGCCGGCCAGCGCTCTGCCATCGAGCTGGAGGCGCGCCACCTGGTGCTCGGCATGAGCTGGCTGCCGGCGCTCGGCCTGGCCGCGGCGGCCTGGGCGTTGGTGCGCCTGGTGCGCGGAGAGAGCTCTCTGCTGGGCCGCTCCTGGCCGGCCGACCTTGCTTTGATCGTGGCCGCGGCGGGACTTGGCTTGCGCGCCTACAACGCCTTTACGACCGAGGGCTCCTATGCCCCCTACTACGCTGCTCCGCTGGTGCTGCTGCTTGGGATCCTGCACGAACGCGTGGCGGCCCGCTGGCCGCAGGCGCGCGCCGGAGTGCTGGCCGTGCTCGGCCTTGTGGCCGCGGGCCTTGCGGCGTACGCCTTGGGTGGGCTTTACATCCACGACACGACCACGGTCCATACGCCGCGCGGCAGCTTCGTGACCACGGCCGTGGCCGCCCCCGCACTGCAGGCGGCGGTGCAGCGGATCGACGCTCAGACAAAGCCGGGACAGCCGATTCTGGCGGCGCCGACCGATGGCGGGCTGTATTTCATGAGCGACCGTCCCCCGGCGCTCTACGAGCTGACCGTCCTGCCCGGTCTGATCGCCAGCCCAGCCGAAGAACGAGCCGCCGTGGCGCATATGCGCGGCGAGGGGACTGCGCTTGCCGTGCTCGGCGCCAGAGACCTTTCGATCTGGGGCAAGCCCACGTTCGGCGTGAGCTACAACCCCCTGTTGGGCGCCTACATCAGGGGGGCGGCGCTTAGCACCGAGAAGGTCGGAACGCTGGCCGACCCGGTCGGTGGCACCAACCCCTCACACGGCTTCACGATCGTGCGCTTGCGGTGATGAAGCCGTGCTCGAACGAGAGCTGATCCTCACCTTCCACGGGTTGGGAGACGAGACCCCGCCGGATGCCACGGCAGCCGAGCGCAAGGTGTGGGTCCCGGTCGAGTGGTTCGATGCGATCGTCGGCGCCTTGCCCAGCCGTGGGGTGACTTTGGCCTTCGACGACGGCAACTCCTCCGATGCCGAGCATGCGCTGGAGGTGCTCACACGTAGAGGGCACAAAGCGCGCTTTTTCGTGCTCGCCGAGCGGGTCGGCTCGCCCGGCTACCTGACCGAGCGCCAGCTTGGCGAACTTCACGAGGCGGGCATGAAGATCGGCAGCCATGGCCTGCGCCACCGCGATTGGCGCGGATGCAGCGACGGTGAGCTGCGCGAAGAGCTGGTCGGCTCGCGCCGGGCATTGCGGGAGCTGCTGGGCGTCGAGGTGGACGAGGCGGCCTGCCCGTTTGGCTCCTATGACCGGCGCGTGCTACACGGATTGCGCGAAGCGGGCTACCGCAAGGTTTACACCAGCGATGGGGGCAGCGCCCGCGCGGGAGCTTGGCTCTCGCCACGCAATACGGTCCACCGCGAGCAGACGCTCGAGCGCTGGCTGGCGCTCGCGACAGGCGGGGCGGGCGGGGCCCCGAGATGGGGGAACCCGGCGTTGGCGGGCAAGCGACTGGTGAAGCGCCTGCGATGAGCCCGGCCCACTCAGTATCCGCGGCGAGCCCGACGCGCCCAGCATCCGCGACGAACTCGACACGTCCGACGACGGCGGCGCGCCCGCAAGGAGGATCGATCCTGATCGGCTTCGCCGATGCCCTCGCCGCACCCGAGGTCGCAGCCAGCTTGATCGCGGCCGGCTACAGCGTTACGAGCTTTGCGCGACGGGGGCGCAAGGTGTCGTTGCGCAAGTTGCGCGGTGTTGAGCTGATCGAGCTGACGCCGCCGGAGGACGATCTGGCTGCCTGCGAAGCAGAGGTGGCCGCCTTGGCTAGCGCCCACGACTTGGTCATGCCGCTCGACGACCAAGCAGTGTTCGTGTGTGACGGCGCGCTCGCGCCGGACGTGCCGCTCGCCGGACCGCGAAGCACCCAGGCGAGGCTCGCGCTGGACAAGCGCCTGCAGTTGCTAGCCGCAGAAGCGGCCGGGCTGGCGGTGCCGCCGTGGCGGTTGCTCACACCGGAGGTGGGAGCGCTCGAGGATTGGAACCTGGCGCCCGAGCTGGGTCTGCCGGCGGTGCTCAAGCCGGCGCTTGCCGCCGAGCAACGCGACGGTCGCTTGCGTAGGCTCGCGCCCCGACTCGTGCGCGACGCAGGCCAAGCGCGAGAGCTACACAAGACATGGGGTCCACAGACCGCAACGATCGTGCAGCGCTGGGTCGCCGGCACAGGCGCGGGCGTGTTCGGTATTGCCGATGAGAGCGGCATCCACAACCTGAGCGCACATAGGCGCGTGCGCATGATGAACCCGGCCGGCTCGGGCTCGAGCGCGTGCGCCTCCACGCCCGTGCCGCGAGAGCTTGTGGGACCGATCGAGCGCATGCTTAAAGACGCGGGCTGGCGCGGATTGTTCATGATCGAGCTGCTGCGCTCGGCCGAGCAATGGTGGTTCATGGAGCTCAACGGTCGCCCCTGGGGGAGCATGGCCTTGGCGCGACGCCTGGGCTACGAGTACCCCGCTTGGTCGGCCGCGCGGGCGCTCGACCCGCAAGCGCCAACGCCCCCAGCACCGGAGCGAGCGACGGACGAGGAGTTGCTGTGCCGCAATCTGGGACGCGAGCTGGTCCATCTCATGTTCGTGCTGCGCGGACCAGGCTCGCACCCGGGCGCCTGGCCCGGGCGCGGGCAAACCGTGAAGGAGCTGCTGCGCGGTGGCAGCAACAGCGCTTGGTACAACCTGGGACCGGGGATGCGCAAACTGTTCCTCGACGACGCGCTGCGGACCGTCGCCGCACAAACTTGGGCAAAGAGGCGCGCGTGAGCACGATCAGAGCCGCTTTCCATGTCCACTCGGAGTGGTCCTATGACGCCGAGATCCCGCTGCCTGAGATCGCGGCGCTGTTTCGCGGACGCCACTGCGAGGCGGTATTCATGTGCGAGCACGACCGCGGCTTTGACGCTGATCGCTTTCAGGCCTATGTCGAGGCCTGCCGCGAAGCCAGCCTGCCGGAGGGCCCCCTGCTCGTGCCCGGCATCGAGTATGCGAGCCCGGACGACCGCGTGCATGTCCCGGTGTGGGGGCCCGTTCCATTTCTGGGCGAAGGGTTGCCGACCACGGAGCTGTTGCGCGCGGTCGACGCACACGGGGGCGCGGCCGTACTGGCCCATCCGGTGCGCAGAGACGCTTGGCAGGCCTTCGAGCCCGAGTGGTTGGCCCTGAGCAAGGGGATCGAGATTTGGACGCGCAAGTGGGACGGCTGGGCGCCCAATCCGCGCGCCTGTCGCATGGCCACGGAGGCCGGCTTGGTGGGCGTGGGAGCGCTCGACCTGCACAGGGCCCACCAGCTGTTCCCGCTCAGCATGGAGCTTCAGATCGAACACCCGCTCAGCGTGGAGGTTTGTGTGGAAGCGCTGCGCCAAGGACGCTGCCGGGCCATGATCGGCGAGCGTCCGGTCGCCCCGTTGACGCAGGGCGGCGTGGGCGCGACCGCCCGCGCCGTGGAGCGCGTGCGACGACCCGTTTGGCGCCAAGGCCGGCGGTTGCGCGAGCGAAAGCAAGCGCACGGATGATTCGTTTTGTGGCTGAGCATGTCTGAGCACTCCACATCCAATGGCACCGGCTCCAACGGTGTCGCTACCGCTTACGCCCGCCGGGCCGACCCGACGGGCGGGCCGATCGTGGCCGATCTGGCGATCATCGTCGTCTCGACTAACGAGGCCCACTGGCTGGAGGCGTGCCTCTCGACCGTGTATGCGCGTGCGGGCAGAGCCTCGCTCGATGTGGTCGTCGTCGATAACGAATCGACCGACGGTACGCCCGATCTGGTCAAATCCAAGTTTCCTCAGGCGCGCGTGGTCCCCTCCGCGAATCGGGGCTTCGGCCATGGCAACAACCGGGGCCTTGAGACCACCAACGCACGCTACGTGCTGTTCTTGAACCCGGACACCGAAATCTTGGCGGGCACGTTTGGCGAGCTGGTGGAGATGCTCGACGAGCGCCCCGGATCGGGCTGGCCGGTGTGCGCCAGCTGACCCCAGACGGCGAACTGTTCCCCACGATCAGGCGCTTTCCGAGCGCGGCGCGGGCCTTCGGCGAGGCGCTCGCCTCCGAGCGCTGGCCGGTGAGCCCCTCTTGGTCGGGCGAGCGCGTGCTCGACATGAGCTCCTATGAGCGCGAGTGCGAGTGCGACTGGACCTCGGGCTCGTTCATGCTGGCTCGCCGGGAGGCCTTGCTGAGCGCGGGCTGCATGGACGAGCGCTTTTTCATCTATGCCGAGGAGCCAGACCTGTGCCTGCGCATGAAGCGTGCCGGTTGGAGCGTGAGCCACCTGCCTGACATGACGATCATCCACCATGCCTGCAAGGGCGGCGTGCGCCCGCGCATGATCGCCCAGGACGCCTTCGCGCGCAGACAGTACGCCCAAAAGCACTTCGCGCGCCTGCACCGCACTCTTTACCTGGGCGCGATCGGCGCCCGGCACGTGATCCGGGCGAGCATCGCCTCGGTGATGGGCAGCGACGCCGCGGTTCACCGCGAAGCCGCGCAGCGTGCCGTCAAGACGCTGCTCGGGCGCGCCGAGCCACCGTTTGGCGAGCCGCCGGCAACCGCGTTTCCGCCTCCGGCGGCGCGGCGCCTGTTTTAGCCGCCAAGCCTTCCGCAAGCGCGACCAACGAGCGCCCGCGAGCGGTCTACACGGAGATGTCCGCATCCGGCGAGCGCCCGACGGTTTGCTTGTTAGCCGGCTACGACCTCGACCGCGTCGACCGGCGGCTCGACCGTGGGTGGCCGCTTGCGTCGCAAGCGCTCGCCCAGCGGCCCGAGGACCTGGACGATCAGATGCCGGACGTCCTGCCAGGCGGCCGGGAACCCGAGCCGCAGGACGACCGCGTAGACCGCGATGCCGACGGAGCCGACGAGCGTGAGCAAGACGATTCGGGGCATCTCGCCGGTGAGCAAGCGCATCGCGGGCACCGTGACCGCCGCGAGCGCCAGGCAACCCACGACGGCGGGGCCGAGCTCGGGCACAAGGCGGCGCATCGAGATCCCGACGTTGGGGTTCAACAGGAAGTGGTAGGCGCCGATCAGGATCACCAGATAGGCGACGACGACCGCTACGGCAACCACCATCAGACCTTGGCGGGAGGCAAGGAAGACCGCGCCCGCATAGACGAGCAGACGGGCCACGTTGAACGCCAATAGAGGCCGGGGGCGGCCGATCGCGAGCATCACCTGGGAGTAGCCGGTTAGGACGGCCGCCAACATGCCGGCCAGGGCGAGCACCTGGGTCGGCTCGACCGAAGGCTTCCAGGCACTGCCGAACAGGAAAGGCACCAATACGGGTGCCAACACCATCAAGGAAGCCAACAGGGGGAAGATGATCGCGGCGTGGACGCGTGCGGCGCGCTCGTGGACGGCGCGCAGCTTGGCGCGATCGGTCGTGCGCGAGTAGACGGGATAGGCGACCTGAACCATGACGCCGCTGAGCTTGTCTTGGTAGACGACACCGAGGTTGAAGGCGCGGTAGTAGATGCCGGTTGTGGTGGCCGAGAGGCGCGCGGCGAGGATCACGTAGTCGACGTTGCGAAACATGACCTCGACCAAGCCTGCCAAGGCGGCAGGCAGGCCGAAGCCACCGACCCGTCGCTGAGCGTGGAGGGACCAGCGCGGCCAAGGGGCGGGGGCGCGAGCGAACAACAAGGCGGAGCTGATCGTCATCTGGACCAGAGCGCCGATTACGATCGCGCGGGCGCCCAGGCCGGCCAAGGCCAAGCCGACCGCGACGACGTAGCCGCCGACCACGCTGATCGAGTCGATCAGGCTGGTGGAGCGGAAGTCCAAGGCGCGCCACAAAGTCGCGCGCGAAACTCCGCCCAAGGCGGCGATGAAAAGGATCGGCGAGATCAAACGCAGCAGGGAAGCGGTCTCGGCGCCGAACAGAGGTCGGCCGACGGGCTCCGCCAGGAGGAACACCAAGGCGCTCAAAATGGCCCCGCCGACGATGCTCATGAGGACCGCGGCGCGACGGTCGTCATCGTCTATCGTCTCGCGCTGGACGAGCGCGGAAGCGAAACCCTCGAAGGTGAGGATGCCGGCGAGGGGCAGGAAGACCAAAGCCACCGCGGCATGACCGAATGCGGCGGGCGCGATCAGGCGCGCCAAGGCGATCGCGGCAACGAAGGCGAAGGTTTCGCCGAACACGCGCGTGATTGCCAGCCAGCGAAGGCCGCGAATCGTGGTCTCTTTGAGCGTCTCCTCAGGCACGGGCGATCCTCTTGAAATCAACGGGTGGCCCCGCGCGAGGCTTGCGGGCACAAGTTCCCCGGAGGGGCAGGCGTTTTTTGGGGAGATGTACGGCCAAGCAGGAGCAGCCTTGACTGCCGCACCCGAGCGGGCCGACGCCATGGCGAGCGAGCTGCCCGACGCCGGCTCGGGCGAGGTGGTGTTCACATTCTCCTCGCTCAGCTGGGGCGCGGCGGCGCGGCGCGGCTGGTTTGGTAGCGAGGACCGGCTGGCGCTGAGCTTGGTCGAGCACGAGAGGGTCTCGCGCGTCCTGGTATGCGACCGCGCGCGCAGCTTGCCCCTGAAGCTGGTGAAGGATCGCTTCGCCCGCCCTGAGGAGGCTTTCCCGAGCGGCCCGGACAAGCACCTGCTTTCGCCAGTGAGAGCGCGTCGCACCGATGCCACTTCGATGAAGGGGGTGGCGCGCGAATTTGGGGCCTACGGACGCGCGATGGAGCGCGGCGCTCGCAAGATGGGCCTGGTGGACCCGGTTGTAATCACGACCCATCCGCTGGTAGCCGGCTTTGCCGACTTGGGGTGGGCTCGCGCGGTGACCTATTACGCGCTGGACGACTGGACCGTGCACCAAGGCTATCGACGCTGGTGGCCCGCATATGCCGAGGCCTACAAGCGCATTCGCGAGCGCGGCCATCGCGTGGCGGCGGTCAGTGCGGCCCTGCTCGAGCGGGTGGGCCCCACCGGGGAGGGACTGGTGGTGCCCAACGGTCTGGAGCCCGCCGAGTGGCTGGGGCCGGCCGAGCGGCCGGAGCCGCGCACGGGGCGATCGGCGGATCCTGGCAAACCGTTGCTCGTGTACGTAGGCACTTTGGATGCCCGTCTGGACGTGGACTGGCTGCGCGCCACCGCCCAAGCCCTGCCGGAGGCGCAGATCGCGTTGGTGGGACCACTTGTCGCGGAGGCCCATTTGGAGCCGCTGAAGCGTGAGCCCAACGTGACAATCGAGGCGCCCTTGGAGCGTGCGGAGCTGGCCGAGCTGATCAAGGCAGCCGACGTGGGCCTGATCCCCCATCGGCGCACAGCCTTGACCGAGGCGATGAGCCCCTTGAAGCTGTACGAGTACTTGGCGGGGGGACTGCCGGTCGCGGCCACCGATTTGGCCCCGATGCGAGGGATCGACGCGCGCGTGATGCTGGTCGGCGAGGGTGGCGACTTCGCCGCGGCAGTGCGCCAAGCGCTGGTGCTCGGCCGGGCCGAGGAGAACGAGCGCGAAGCGTTCGTGCGGACCAACTCGTGGCGCAGCCGCCACGACAGCCTGCTCGAGTTGGCTTTTGCCTGAGCGAGGCGAAAAGTGGCTGGCGTGTGCAGCCGATGCGCGCGCGGTCGCGTAGCTCACTGGCGCAGCGACGCAACAGAGGACGGACGTGCGGGCGTGGTGCTACCGAGACGTCAGGAAGATTGGGCTTGGGGATGGGATTGTCGTTGCGTGCGATATCCGCCAATGAGGCCCATCTCACATCCCCAAGCGCCTCGATGCTCGCGGCCGCCTGGGAGAGAACATCGAGACCGTGCTCGAGCAGGTCGTGATGGGCATACACGATCAGGGGCTGGCCGAGGAAGGCGCGTAGCGCCAAGTCCTCGGGCGGTGCGTTGAATCCGGTTCGGGGCAGCGTCGGTAGACCGCCGACCAAGATCTCACGCGCCGACCATCCCACCAAGGCCCCGCGCTCGTGCGGACCGGCTGACAGGGCGGCGGCTGGGCCGGACCGGGTCGGGCGGATCCAGGGGTAGGCGCGGGAAACGCATACCGCCTCGAAGCCCCCAGCGTGTAGCCCCCGGGCGGCCGGCTCGGTGAGCTGCTCGTGCGGAGGGACCATCACGCGCTCGTAGGGGATGCCCGTGCGCTGCTCGAAAGCAGCGGCACGCGCCAAGGCTTGGCGGGCCAGCACGTAGCCTTGCCTATCCGTGGCGATGCGGCCCAGCTCGGGACCAAGATGGTCGTTGCCGTGAATGCACAGCGAGAGTTGGGCCGGGTGCTCGCGGAAGATCTGGACGGCGCGCCGGTGGGCAAACCACGCGTCGAGGGGGCTCATCGCGATTGCCATATGGTAGCCGTGCTGCTCGGCGTGACGGGCGAGATCGGCATAGCGAAGGTGCCCGTAAGTGGGCCAGTGCAGGTTGGGATCGTCCAGGACGAAGGCCGCCTTCAAGCTGGGCGCTTGGGCCGGCGACTCGGCCGTGAGACGGTTCAGGAAGTTGGCGAAGGCGAGCAGGGCCAAGCAGCGTCCAGGAGCCAGGCGCTCGCGCAGTGACTCGCCCGGTTCGAGCTCTGAGGGCGCCACCGAGACGAGCTGCCGCGGCGCCCCGCGATGGGCGCCCGGGTCGAATACCCAAGCGGGCGATCCGCCGACCGTGGCGAGCACGCTCTGCCGCGTAGACCTCACGGCGTCCGGGAGCGGTTCGCTCCAAGCATCGCTCAGATGGGCGCCACGCAGGGGCTGTGTGAGCTCGGGAGCGTGGGCCAGTACGACGGGATTCTCCTCCCCACTGAAAGCCTGCTCTTCGCCAATCGCTTGGAACACGGGCAGGCCCAGGGGCACAGTCTCGCTGCGGCCATCGATCCGAGTTTCGCTACGGACATCGACCGTAGCGGTGGCTGCTCCCCCGCCGAAAATCACGACGGCGTCCAGATCACTGGGATTGACCCCGTCATAGGACTCGAAGCGGACCGGATAGGCGGCTTCCAAAGCCGCCAGCAGCCGCGGTCGCCGGCCGAAAGCGTGCGCCGGGGCCACGCCCAGGCGCGCCGTCTGGCGGACCGGGGTGTCGGGGTGCGCGGGTGCTAGCGCGTACGTAGCGCCCATATCGTTCCATTGCTGGTGAGCGGACGGTTTTCGCAGAGCACTTCGAAGCCGGCCTGCTCAAGCGCGGCGTGGGCGGCCCCACGCGGGTCGGGATGGGGACAGCGGATGTCGTGCCACTCCATCACCAAAGCCTCTGCCCCCAGCTCAGCGAAGCGAGCGTCGGCCAGGATCTCCCACTCGCTGCCCTCGATATCGATCTTCACCAAGTCAGCCGCTTGGGCAAAGCGGAAAGCGTCCACGCTTGGAAGCTCGATCGTGTCCTCATTCGAGTCGGCCGCGGCAACGTGCGATTCGGCGAATTCGCCGGCCACGAACCGCACTCTGCCCTCATGGGTGGCGGCACACGCCGGCACAACCACGACTTTGGCGGCAATAGCCGTCGGTCGCAGCAAGTCCAGGTTCTCGGGGTCAGGCTCAACCGCGGTGATCGGTGCGTCTGGCCAATGCTCCCGACAGTAGGCGGCGAACAAGCCAATGTTGGCGCCCAGGTCAAGTATTCGCGGGGGACGTCCCAAGCCGTCCAGGCGCGCCGAGACGGCGGGCGGAGGGTCGTATTCGCCGGCGATGAAGACCTCCGCGAAGATGCCCACGTCGCGGGTGGCGTGGCGAATGCGGTAGGCCACTTTCCCGCTGCGCGTGTGGTAGGTGCCGACGACGGGGCGGCCTCGGTGCTCGCGCCACTTAAAGCGCCATAGCTCGCGGACCGCGTTGCGCCAGATCCCGTACTCCTTGAGAAAGCGCAGACGACGCGCCACCACAGAGCCCTGCGGCAGGCTCAAAGGCGCGGCGACTTCGGGCGGCGATGCGCTCACGTGTGTCGCGGACATACCTATTCAACGATTCACGAACCGCCTTGCTCGCGCGGACCATAGCTCTGAGTGGCTGGAGTCCAGTCGATGCCGATGCCTCGACGATTGTGGGTGAGCCTGTAGTCGCCGCGAGACGGCGCCACGAAGCGCGGATGGGCGACGGTACGGTCCGAGCGGCTCGGCTTGAAAGACCAAGGCGCTTGACCGAAGATGTTGTTGCGCTCGACCATCGCATAGGGGGTGCCGGTCGGCTGCTCCATGGTGAACGTGGCGATCAAGTTGTGCTCGACGGTGGCTGTCGGCTGAAAGGAGGCTTCGTCGGCCACGAGCGCCAGGCCCTTGCCGTCCCAGATCGTGTTGTGCTCAATCGTTAGACCCTTCACGTTCCAGATTTGAGCGAAATTGGCGTAAGAGCCGATCTGGTCTCGCACGAACAGGTTCTCGACGAACGACACGTCGGTAGCGTCACCATCCTTGACGAAGATGCCCTGGCAGTCGTTGTCGTGCTCGTAGTTGCGGTCAAACACCAGGCCTTCACCGCCATAAACCGATTGCAAGCAGTCGGTGTGGTTGCCTGACTCGATGATGTGGTCAAGCTCGTTGCCTTCGATCCTCACATCGCGCCAGTTGTCGAGGTGGATCGCGTCTTCGCTGGCGCCCGACCCAATGTCATGGATGTGATCGGCTAGGATCGCGATGCTCGAAATAGGCGCTTGCGCTTCGCAGCCGGACCATTTGGGGGCATTGGGAACCATGCAATCGGACGTTTCGAAGACGATGCCCTCGCCGCCAACGCCACCGGCGTTGGAGATGTCGTCGTGGACGATCGCGATATTCGACGCGCCGGCCGCCAGCGACACCTCCCCGTGAATCCACAGGTCGCTTACGGCGAGATGGCTGCCGGAGATCGCGATCGACCCGGTGCCCACGTGCGCCCCAGGCGCCGCCGTCAGGGTCACATAGCCGGCCGGCTTGGCAGCCAAGGAGAGCTTGCCTGAATAGGTGCCCGCCGCCAGGCACACGGTCGCGCCCGGCGCCGCTTTAGCTACGGCCTGCTCAGCTTGGGCCAAGCTCGCGACCGAGGTGTCGCAGCGCACCGCCGCGGTCGATCCCTTCAGGCCCGCGGGCATAGACTCACCGGCCTGGCCGCCTACATTGAGGCCGCCAGAGGCGGATGTCCCGGTCGCGGTCGAACCTGAGCACGCTTGCAACGACAACGCCGCCATCGCCAGCGCAAGCAGTGAGGTCGCGACCCGGCGCGACCTCAAACCGAAGGGCGACTCCGAGCCGAGCCGAGACCCGGGCCGAACGGCGGCGCCACCCCATGCCGGGCAAGGCCTCCAAGCCGCTGGCTCAGCTGGCGGGGCCGTAGTGCTCTTCGGAGGGTTCCCAGTCGATGCCGATCCCGTTGGGGTTGCTGGCTAGGCGGTAGTCGTCGGTGGCGGTGTTTGCGAATTTGGGACTAGACACTACGCTGTCTCCCGCGCCCTCGCTCATGTTGGTGGGCGATTCGCCGAAGATGTCCTCGCTCTCGGTGATCGAGTAAGGCGTGCCGATCGGTTGTGACACTTTGAAGATGTTAAGCACATTGTGGTCGATCGTGGCGGTGGGCGTGAACGAGGCATCTTCGGCGACGAGCGCAAAGCCCTTGCCGTCCCAGATCGTGTTGTGCTGGATCGTCAGGCCCTTCACGTTCCAGATTTGAGCGAAGTTAGCGTAAGAGCCTTCCTGGTCGCGCAGGAACAGGTTGTCGGTGAACGAAACGTTGGTGGCATCGCCGTCCTTGATGAAGATGCCTTGGCAGTCGTTGTCGTGCTCGTAGTTGTGGTCGAACACGAGACCTTCGCCGCCGTAAACCGATTGCAAGCAGTCGGTGTGGTTGCCCGACTCGTTGATGTGGTCGAATTCATTGCCGGTGACGGTCACGTTGCGCCAGTTGTCGAGATGGATCGCGTCTTCGGTGCCGTTTTCGCCGATGTTATGGATGTGGTTGGCGGAGATCGTCACGTTGGAGATCGGCTTGTGTGGTTCGCAACCGGCCCAAGTCGGAGCGTTGGGAACCGTGCAGTCGGAGGTGTCGAACACGATGCCCTCGCCGCCACCGGTGATGTCGTCGCGGTCGATCGTCATGTAGGAGGCGCCTTCTTCGAGCGCCACTTCGCCGTCGATCCACAGGCCGCGGACCACGATATGGCTGCCCTCCATGACGACCTTGCCCGCGGTGACATGAGCTTCGGGAGCTGCCTGCAAGGTGACATCCGAGCTGTGCGAGGCATTGAGCGTCAGGCTTCCGTATGCGCCGGAGTTCAAGCAAATCACGCTGCCCGCGGCGGCACCCGAGACTGTCGAGGCAACATTGGCGCCCTGGGAGATCGTCTGTGTGCAGGTCGGATAAGCCGGACCGCTCGAGTAGGCCGCCACCACGCCGGTCGCCGCTGAGGTGGCTGGGGTGGAGCCGCCCGCGTTGGTGGCGGTCACAACCGCGCGCAGGGTGTGCCCCACGTCGCCCACCGCGAGGGTATAGGCGGACGACGAGGCGCCCGCGATGTTCGAACAGCTCGCGCCCGAGCCATTGCAGTCCTGCCACTGGTAGCTGTATGAGGTCGGGCTATTGCTCCACGAGCCCGCACTAACGGTGAGCTGCTGGCCTTGGGTCGTGTTGCCGCCGATCGTGGGCAAACTCGTGTTCGTAGGGGCCGCCGGGGGCGGCGGGGGCGGCGGCGGTTCGCTGACCACTCCCGTCGGCTGCGAATTGGCGGCAGTAGAGCCGCCCGTGTTGGTGGCCGTGACGGTTACCCGAATGGTGTGCCCCACATCGCTTGTTTGCAAGGTGTAGGTGGTGGCCGTGGCACCTGAGATGTTCGCGCAGTTCTTGCCGGTAGCGTCACAGTCCTGCCAGTGGTAGGCGTAGGAGGTCGGACTGCCGCTCCAAGTGCCCTTGGTGGTGGACAGGATGTCGCCCACGGTGAGTGTGCCGCCGATGGCGGGCACCGCGCTGTTGTGGGGCGCCGGTAGGGTTTCTTTGCTCGGTTTTTCGACCGGTTTTTCTTCACCGGGCTTTTCTTCCTTCGGCTTTTCTTTGGCCGGTTTTTCTTCTTTGGATCCTTCTTCTTTCGGTTGTTCCTTTGGCCCTTCTTCCGGTTTTTCTTGTGGCTTTTCTTCCTTCGGCTTTTCTTCGACCGGGGGCATCTGTTCGACTGGCGGCAAAAATGGCACGAACGACTGGAACGCGGGAGACGCACCGCCCGACTGGACCGTGATCGTCGGCGGCGTCAGGTTCACCGGCGCGCCATCGGCACCAGGGGAGCCAGGTGCCGCAACGAAAGGGGAGGCCGAGGAGAAGGAGCCTGCGATTGCGTAGGCCGAGATCGGGCAGTGGGCGTGGCGCACTGCCCGTCCCGCGCTCCAGGCACCCGGCAGTGCGCTCAGGTGCGCCTTGATGCTTGTCTCGCCCAGGCAGCGTCCGTGCATGTGTGCGCGGTAGCGCAAGGTGCCGCCGCTCCCGAGCACGGTCAGCCAGTAGGACTTACCCGAGACCAGTCGCGGCACGTGGGACAAGCTCGCCGCGTTCCAGGCTCCCGCCTTCGGGGCCTCGACGATGCCGGTCCCGAGCAACTCGCCGGGACGGCCGCGCGCATTTCGATAGAGCCCCACCACCACCTTCGTGGCAGTGCTTTGAGCGTCAACGTAGACCAACAACGTGGCTGCCCGCCCAGAAGCGTGGGCATGCACCCGAAACGCCTCTATGCGACCGCCTGGAAGCACCACGTGCCGGGACTCGACGGTGGAGTCGCCGAGCAGCGCTCGCGCCGGGGGCGACCCCCACGCCGCTGGCGAGAAGACGAAAAAGGCTGCGATCAGCCCCACCAGGAGCGAGATCGGCCATATAGGGACATGCTTCGATCCTGATGCGCGCAAGTACGCCATCGGCATCGCAAACTCTCCTGTCCTCTTGGGAGGCGTTGACGGTTCTTTGAGGCCCCCACCCGGCGGCTACTATACATAACCCTGCACGGGAACTTGCAAACGCGCTGTAAAGGCAGCAAAAAGGGCGCTCGTTCCGAAGAACGAGCGCCCTTGAGCTTGATGCGGAAGCGACGTTGTCGCCGCCCGGGTGTCAGTTGGTCGGTCCGAACTGGACTTCGGCCGGGCTCCAATCGACGCCGATGTGATTCGGGTTTTTCGCCAGGCGATAGTCGTCGATTGCGGTATTCGTGAACACCGGTTTGGTTTCCATCAGGCTGTTGGGCCCGACGTTGAACGTGTACTCGTCGTTGCCCGTGAATATGTCGTAGTTCTCCGTCGTCGTATACGAAGGACCGCTGCCGGGCCTGACATTGATGTTGTCGAACACGTTGTGGTTGATCGCGACCGTCGGGTTTGAGGCGGAGCCGTCCGCCTGCACGATCGACCCAGATGTGCCTTGGTAGGTGTTATTGGTGATCGTCAGACCTTGGATGTTCTCGTCCACCCAAACGCCCGTTACCTGGCCATTGGTGTTCGTGTTGCGCAGGCTCAGATTGTCCGAGATAGTCACATTGGAGATGTCCCCATCCTTGAGGAACGGTAGGCCTTGGGCGCCAACGTTGTCGTGGGTGTAGTTCTTGGTGATCGTCAGGCCGGTCGTCGCCACATCGCCGTTGTAAGACTGCAAGGTGTCGGTGTGACAAGTCGAGCCTGGGCACTCCTTAATTTCGTAGATGTCGTTGCCTTCGACGGTGAGGTGGTTCCAGCCGTCGAAGCGCAAGGCATCTCCCTCGCTGGTCGCGCTCGTGTTGTGGATGCGGTTGTAGGCGACCGTGATGTAGCTCGAAGGAGTCGAGGTCGCGCTCATCACGCTGATCCCATAGCCGTTGGTCGGCCCGACATCGTTGTGTTCGATGATGTCGTGGCTGAAGCCAGGGTATGGGCCGCCCGAGCCAACGTTGATCGTGCCAGTGCTGTGCAATTGGCTGACCGTGACGTTCGAGGCCGCGATGTTCACGCCGCCGACGACCACGTGGGCGCCGGGAGCGGCGGTCAACGTGGCATTGCTCGACGGGGTCGTAGTAATGCTCACGGCCCCATAGGTCCCAGCCGCCAGGCAGACGACGGCGCCCGCTTTGAGGGAGCTGTTGATCTGTGAGACGCTCGAGATCGTGGTGGTGCATGTTTCACCGCCACCGGTACCACCGCCACCGGTGCCGCCACCGCCGCCGCTCGACTGCTGAGCGACTACGGTTTCGGTCTGGGTGGAAGTGGCCGCCGTAGAGCCGCCTTCATTGCCGGCCATCACGACAACCCGCACAGTGTGACCAACGTCGCCGGCGGTCAGCGTGTAGGAGGCAGCCGTGGCGCCCACGACCGTGGCGCAATTGGCGCCCGAGGCGTCACAGTCCTCCCACTTGTAGGAGAAGGACGTGGGGCTGCCCGTCCATGAGCCATTGCTTGCGTTCAAGGCCTGGCCTTCGGTCGCGGTCCCGCTGATCGTCGGCAACGCCGTATTAGCGGGCGCAGCAGGCGGAGGCGGAGGCGGAGACGCGACGGCAGCTACCGTGGCGGTCGCAGCCGACGTGGCGGCTGTGGCACCGCCTTCGTTGGTCGCCGTCACGACGACGCGTACCGTGTCGCCGACCTCGCTTGCGCTAAGCGACAGGCTGCTCGATGCGGCACCCGCGATATTCACGCAATTGCTGCCCGCGGAGTCGCAGGACTCCCACTGATAGGCATAGGAGCTCGGACTGCCCGTCCATGAGCCATTGCTTGCGTTCAAGGCCTGGCCTTCGGTCGCGGTCCCGTTGATCGTCGGCAACGCCGTATTGGCGGGTGCAGCAGGCGGGGGCGGAGGCGGAGGCGGAGATTCGGCTTCCGGTTCTGCTTCGACAACCATGTTGTGCTCCACCGTCGCAGCCCTGCCGGAGGCATCAGTTACCGTCAGACGGACATACTTGGTGCCCGCTTCTTGGAAGGCGAAAGAGAGCGTTTCTCCACTACCCAGCGGCCACAGTGTCGTGGGGGGCTGCGTAGCTGAACCGTCATCGGACCATTCATAAGTGCACGGCGTGTCAGCACACGTGGAGGCAGTGCCGTTGAAGCTGACCGTTTGGCCAACCGTGGGCGAAGCCGGATTTACCGTGAAGCTAGCCGTCGGAGGCGCAGGCGGCGCCAGAGCGGCCGCGACGGGTGCGGTCGGAGCGGAACTCGCTGCGTCCGATCCACCTTCGTTGCTGGCCGTGACCGTCACCCGCATCATGTGCCCCGTGTCGGTGGAGCCGAGTGTGTAGCTGGCGGCGGTGGCGCCACCGATGTTGGTGCAGCTTCCGCCTGATTTGTTGCAGTCCTGCCACTGGTGCTTGAAAGAGGTCGGGCTGCCGCTCCAAGAACCGTTGGAGGCATTCAAGACTTTGCCTTCCATAGGCGTCCCGCTGATCGCCGGCAGGGCCATATTGGTCGGAGCGGGCGTCGGCGGAGCCGGTTCAACTACAGGAGGAGTCGGTTTCACCACGGGTGGAATTGGTTTCACTACCGGCGGCGTCGGTTCCACTACAGGGGGAATCGGTTCGACGGGCGTGGGCGGACCCAAGATCGATTCACCGGCCGTCACGTAGCCGGACAGCGGACAATCGGCGTAAACAGACCCGGTTCGCCACGTCGATGGCAGCGAGCCCAGGCTTTGGGCCTCGGTCTCGCTCGGGCAAGGGCCACCGCGCTGGTCGCGGTAGCGCAAGGTCCCATGCTCGCCGAGTATGGCAAGCCAATAGGTCGTGCCCGACGTCAAGGAGGCGGATGTCAAGGTGACAGCGTTCCAGGCGCCGCCTTGAACAGTTGAAATTGATCCGCTGCTCAAAAGTGCGCCGGGATGCCCACTTGCATTGCTGTATAGACCCACCGAGAGCGTGCGAGCCCCGTTATGGGCGTCTATGTAAATGTGGGCCACACCCGTGAAGGCGGAGGCGTTGGCCTGAACTCGAAACGCTTCGGCTTCGCCCGCGTTGACGGAGTCAAAGTGTGACTCCACCGCGGTCTCGCCGATTAGGGGTGCCGAGGTGGTCGTAGTGTTGAGAGCCACCAAGCGGACGGATTTGCTTGAGCGCCGGGTCTTTCGTGTGGCCTTGCCACGACGCGCCTTACCCGTCGCTGTGCCGTGATGGGCTCCGCGATGGCGCGGTGCATGAAATATTGCAGAATGTGAGTGTTTTGCCGCAAACGCCGATGGGACGGCGAAAGCAAGCACTAGAAGACTTGCTGCCAGAAGACTGCGTGTGAGTAGCTTGAGCATCGGGGCCTCCCGCAAGGGCGTGGGCATGTGCTCAGTTGTTTCGGTCCCCACCTACCGAAAACTTGACCGTTTTGGGACCGACTGGACACAGTCGCGTAATCGCGACGGACGTTTGATGTACTACCGTGGGCCGAGTACGGGGTTGACTGCGGATAACTGATGACGGTTGCTCGCCGGTCGGCCCGTCTCGGGATAGATGCCCCGGTGGCAATGCGTCAAACGCCCAATTCGCTATGTTCGGCCGATGGAATCGTCCGATCTCGGCCTTCGGGTAGTTCTGGCCGACGACCACCACTTCTTTCGCGAGGGGTTGCGCGACCTGCTCGAAGAAGCCGGCCTTAGCGTCGTCGGCGAGGCCAAGGACGGCGCCGAGGCACTCCTGCTTGCCGAGGAGCTCAAGCCGGACCTGGTCGTAATCGACCTGAACATGTCGGGCGCCCCTGGCTCTGAAGCGCTACAGCACATCGCCGCCGTGAGTCCCGAGGCGCGCACGGTTGTCCTGACCAGCTCAGTTGAGGCCACAGAGGTGCTTGCGGCGCTGCAGGCGGGGGCCAGTGCCTACGTAGTTAAGGGCGCCCAGGCGGACGAGCTGCTCGCCGGCATCCGCCAGACGGCAAGCAGCCACGTGGTGCTATCGCGCGCCGTGATCGAGGCTTTGGTGATTCATGTGGGGCCGCCCGCCCGCGACTCCCCACAAGCAGGGGCTGTGCAGGCCGATGTGCTCCTGACCGCGCGCGAGCGGGACGTGCTTCGCCTGATTGCCGGAGGCGCCGACAATGCCGCGATCGGCTTGGAGCTGTCGATCAGCCCGCACACCGTCAAGCAGCACGTCACCAACATCTTCGAGAAGCTCGGCGTGCGCACACGCGTGGAGGCCGCGGTGTATGCGGTGCGCGCGGGTCTCGTGTGAGGTCCGACGACCCGCTCGGAACCTTCAGACGGACCGGTTCTTATCGTCCGCAGCCGGCGTTTACAACGGCATAAACGACGGACCTGAGCATCTGGTCAGTCACCCAAGGCCTGAACGATGTCCTCGGGGGCCAAACGAACGTCAAGACCTTCTACCCCGAAGCCGCTGCGCGAGACACCGACCAAAAGCGTCTCGTCGGTCGCTCCGGGTATGAGCGCGCGGTGTTGTATCAGTCTGCTCAAATCGCCCCGGTCTAGCTGACTCCGGTCGCGCCACTTGATCGAGCCTACGAAGTCGATCTGCTCACTTGTGTTTTGCCCGCGACCGCCGACCAGGTCGACCTCGATGCTGCCATCTCGGTTCCAAAAGGAGCCAACGAATTCGGCAGCGCCAAAGCGCCGGTCCGGAAGCATGGCCTGGATCGCGCTGCGCACGAGCGGCTCGATCGCGTGTCCTGCAAACGATCTCCACGACTCGCGGATATGCCGGTAGACAATGTCTCCACGACCCCGCTCAAGCGCCGGGAGACTCGAGCAGATGAAGCGAAGCCAGAAACGTAGATAGGGGTCTGAGACGTAGTAACGCGAAAGCTTGGGACGTGGTTGGGCAGAGTAAGGCAGTGTCTTGTCGATCACGTGCTTCCCGACCAGCGTCGCGAGGGTCGTCTCCAGCGTCTTATTGGACATCCTTGCTCGCTGCAAGATCGACGTGAACACTCGCTCGCCTGCACCGATCGCTTCGAGCGTGTCGCGCGCCTTCAGCTCCGCCGGGAACTCGGCGCCGAGCGAACGTTCGCCGAGCACGATCAGCGGCGACTCAGGGTTCTGGAGCTCTCGATTCAGGAACTTCCAGAGGTCCTCTCCCTGGCGCCAGATCTGGGTGAGTCGTGGGAATCCCCCGATAGCCAGATAAGCATCGAGCGCCGCAACGGGAGGTAGGTCCAGCATTTTGGCGATCGCGGCAGGAGGGAGCGGACCGATGGTCAGCTCGGTCAGGCGTCCGTAGAGCGGCCGCCCATAGTCGTTCAAAGCGGCCATCATCGAAATGTCGGAGCCGACCAGCAACAGCAGCACAGGCTGTGCCTCCAAGCTGCGGTCCCACTGCTTCTGGATGATGGCCTCGATCGCCGGCTCGCTCTCGATCAAGAAGGGCAGCTCATCTATCACGAGCACGATCGGTTGCTTAGCCGAAGCACCGCTCACGGAGACGCTCAGCGCAGCCTCCCAAGAGCCGATCGGTCCCGCAGCGGCGATCGTCGCCCCATCGGTCGCAGATGCTGCGATCTGCTCGCTGAAGTTGCGCAGCTCCCGAGCGACGCTCTGACGCGACGCGGTGTAAAACACTGCCCGCATTCCGCTGCGCTGGATGAATTCCTCAACCAGACGGGACTTGCCGATCTGCCGTCTTCCACGCAAAGCGAGAATTCGCCCCGATCCGCTCTCGCGCACTTGATCGAGATGTTCCTGGAGCCTGGCGAGCTCTGCCTCACGCCCAACGAAGCGCCTTCCGCTCATAAGATAAAGTGTAACACGGTAAACACTACTCGATTACACTTTCCGTACGGACAAGCTGAACCAGTTCTGACTCTGCACGGACAGGCTGACCAGTCCCACGATAGGTCCACGCAGCTGCCTGGACGCCTGCCTGGCGGGGCGAGAACCTCGGCGAGCACACAGGCGCTCGGCCATGCAATTGCTGCCGGCGACGCACGAAAATGCTAAGCCGCGGCGAGCGGCTCGATTGCGCGGATCGCGGCGTTGCGATCGGCGACACCCAGCTTTGTCACGCCGGCTGAGATGTGTCGACGGACGGTGACCGGTGAGAGCGAGAGCATCTCGGCAACCTCGATCGTTGACAAGCCCGAGCGGAGCATCCTCAATATTTCGGACTCTCGTGGGGTCAATCGCACCGCGCCCACACGTACTGGGCTGGCTACGCCTGCCACGGCGAACGTTCGGAACTCCTTCAAGACCCGCCCCACGAGCGTGCGCGGAAGCGCGGCCTCGCCCTTGAGCACGCCACGCAGTGCCGCGGGAAGCCGCTCTGGGCTGGTGTCCTTAGGCAAGTAGCCGAGCGCGCCAGCGCGCAAGGCCTCGAGCAGGTCCTCAGTGTTCGTGGAGACCGTAAGCATCACCACCGAGGTCTCGGGCACAGCTTCGGCCACACGACGTGCCGTCTCGATGCCACCGCCTGGCATGTCTACATCAAGCAAGCACACGTCGGGACGGGCACCTACGACAGCATTGACGGCGCCCTCGCAGTCAGCGGCTTCACCGACAACCTGGAAACCGCCGCGCATGAGTGCCATGCGCACGCCCAAGCGAGTCACCTGGTGATCGTCGGCGATCACAATCGTGTGTACCCGGGCATTCGCGCCCGGAACCGACAGCGCTTCAGTCGAAACCGATGCGGCCATGAACCCATCCTTGGATCCTGCTCTTGGAAATCATCCGTGTATGCCCTTCCCTTCGTGCCCGTACGATAGGAGTTACCCAACGAATATCGGCTTCCGCGCCTCAATTCCTTAGCGTTGGCTCTCCAGGCCCATCATCCGATTAGATCGAATGAATTGTCCTGCATCGTCCGATGCCATCCAAATGATACATACTTCGATGCGACCCGCATTTTGCGATTTTTTCTTTTAGGCCGCATCCGCTATTTGCCGCACATTGCGACCTTCAGACGAGACGAGGCGCACCCGACGGCCCGTATCGTGAGGCTGGTAGACAATGATAGACGGCCTACGGACGGTTCCACAGATTCTTTCGGAACTCTTATACGTCCACATGTAGGGAGCCCAGCGCGAAAACAGGAGCAAGCCAAGCCCGAAAGCACGAGCTGGTTGGAGTCCCCAACTCAGGCGATACGGATGCCGCGACGCTCGGCGCCGCCGTACTCAGCCCGGCGGGCATTGCGCCGGTCCGCGCGCAAGACCGGCCCCGAAGAGTTCCCGACCGCCCGCAGCACGAAAGCGTCGCGGGTGGCGCTGTAGCGGATCATTGGTTTGAGCGCCACGAGCCAGTGGCGCGATATATAGCGACGTGGACGTTGCTGGGTGCGCATCGGCTTTTCTTCTCCCGTTCTGAGCATCTATAGAGCCCGCGAGCACGATCGTGCCCCTGCACACGCCCACGAGGCCCTTCGCTATTTCAATACGTCCCACGGGCTCAACTTCCTACATCGGGGCCGCGCCAACCGGCCGCCCGTCAGATTTCTTACGCACTTAGCGATCATTTCGTCGCAAACAGTGATCTTCCGGGGGCCTCCGGCGATCGCCTGCCGCAAAGCGCATCAGTTGAGCGTTGGCGCCTTCACACAGCAGCCTTCGATCCGTCCGGTGCCCCTGCCGCTGTAGTGGCCATCGGGCTGGACCTCCACGAGGTAGTGAGCCTCAGTGCCCGAGCGATAGCGGATCATGCAAGACCAAGGATCGCGCAGGACGCCCCCTCCCCCGGCCCGACAATGGACCTGCGCCGGGTCGGTGCGCCTGGCCGGGGCCACCGGCTCGGGGGCCTGGGCCACGACGGCCTCCACCTGGGCTGCCGCCACGACCGTGCTTGGCTTCAGGGCCAGGGCGCGTGATTGTTCGATGCGCAACAGGCCCGCGCCGCCCCGTTCGCGCAGAACGGCGACTGTCGCGGCGACCCCGATCAGGATCGCCATAAACACGACAGCCGCCGTCAACCTGCGCATCGATCAGACCGGGCTAGCGACGACCGTGGTCGCCTTTGTCGCCACGCCCGCCTTGGCCTCCAAAGCCGCCGCCCTGGCCGCCTTTGTCACCGCCAAAGCCGCCTTTGCCGAAGCCTCCGCCGAAGCCGCCGCCTCCGAAGCCTCCGCCTCCAAAGCCGCCTTTGCCGAAGCCGCCGCCCTGGCCACCTTTATCGCCGCCGGAGCCGCCGCCTTGGCCGCCTTTGTCTTTGCCGCCGCCTTTATCGCCGGCGCCACCTTTTTCGTGGCCCACGAAATGGCAGGTGCCTTCTTCGAGCACGAAGCCGGGCGGGCATTTGGGGACCGGGATCGGCTTGCAGTTGCGACCCTTCAGTTCATACCCGGATGGGCACGTGGGAGGCGGTGTAGGAACGCACTTGCCGCCACTCACTTCATAGCCGTGCGGGCATTTGGGCGGAGGAATCGGGGTGCAGCTCCGGCCTGTAAGAACATAGCCGGGCGGGCATTCGGGACGGTACTGGTGGTAGCTCGCGCTGCCGCCCCCGTTTTTGCCGTCGCCGCCGCCGGCCAGGGCCAAGGTGCCGCCCATGCCAAGCACCAGGAAGCCGGCCGCGAACAGAGTTGTGAGGCGTTGCTTCATGAAAGATCCCTTTGGTCGAGAGGTAGATCGACGGGTCGCCTGCATCGCCCGCAGCTTCACTCGGTCGAGTGCCAGCGGGTCGAGCTTGGGGCGCCCGTCGCGAAGCACGTCGGCGACGTGCCTCAAGTCATCGGTGAGGTGTTCGTCTTCGTGTGAATGGCTCATGTGGGCTGATACGAACGAAGGGCCAGATTCCAGGCTCAAGCTCGCCGGCTTGGACAAACGGACGATGCAACGCCTGTGCACGGGTTCAAGGACGACGGATTCGAGCGGCTCTATGCCGAGCACGCCCAAGGTCTGTATGCCTTCCTGCGCTATCGCACAGGCGATTCGGTCTTGGCCGAAGATCTCTTGGCCGACACTTGTGAGCGGGTCCTGCGCTCACGCAGGCGCTTCGACCCGCGCAAGGGCAGCGCCAAGACGTGGCTGTATGCGATCGCGCTCAACTGCCTGCACGACCACCGCCGGCGCCGCGCCGGCGAGAGCAGGGCTCTGGAGCAGGTGGCCGCCGGGGCTTTGGCTGCCTCGGACTTCGAGGAGATCGACCACTTCGCCGAGCCCCACTTCGGCGAGCATGGCGGCGAGGGCTCGCTCGAGCATGCCCTGGCGATACTTAGCGGCGCCGAGCGCGAGGCCATCTCGCTGCGCTATGGCGCCGAGCTGACCGTGCCCGAGATCGCCAAGCTAACCGGCGAGCCGCTCACCACGGTCGAGAGCAGGGTGCGGCGGGCACTAGAGAAGCTGCGCGAGGCTTTGGGCGACTGAGCTCGACGAGGGTCGGGCGCTTCGCTTTGTGCGCGCCCCCCTCTTCGTCTTCCTGGGGGTCGGGCTCGTGGCTTCCCTGCTTGCCTTGGACCCCTCATTGGCGGACTGGACATACCGCTATCTCTTTGCGATCACAGCTGGGTGCCTGATCTACGGAGTCACATCGATGGTGCTCTTCGGCATCAAGAATGCGAAAGGGCAGACCAGCGTTCCATAGCGACCGGCTCCATAGCGACCGGCCGTCAGTACGGATGGCGCTCGCGGCGACTAGCGCTGACGCGCCTGGCGCAGCTGCACGTAGCGGCCACGCCGTGCCGGCGCCGCGCCGAAGCGCGTTGCGCGTCCGAACCCGAACACGCCCGCCGTCTTGATCCATGCGTCGTAGGCCGGCACCAACCCACCGGGCCCATAATGCGGAGCAAGGCTCAGTATCTGCCCGGTGAACTGCTCAACGCACGCGGTTGCAGTGTCGAGCGTCTCCTCGGCTAGACGTCTCCCGAAGATGCCCTCGGGATCTGGGTCGGGAGTCGGCTCCGGATTCTCTGTATCTAGTGCGGACACACGCTCCCATGCCGCGTCCAGCAGAATTTCGCGCATGACCTCGCTCAACAGGTTTGCGCTGAGCTCCGCGACGTGCGCTTCGACCGCTTGTCGATCTTCAAATTGCCCGCCTATGCCCGCCGCCGAGGACAGCAAGTCCCCTGCTACCGCCGATTTGATCAGCGCCTCGCTGATGGCGGCTACGCGCCGGCGGGCCTCCTCCGCCACCTCGCGGCCCAGCTCCGCCCCGAAGATGGTCTGCAGCTCGGCGCCGTAGGGAATCTCGGGCGCCACGCTTGCGGTCGCCGACGCGCCCTGTGCCGGCTCGTGGTCGGTTTCGTTGGACTCGATGCGCTCATCCGGCTCGACCTCGGCGTTGTACTCGGCGATGGCCTCCGCGAGCGTGCTCGTCCGCCCTTCGGCACGCGCATGCTCCGCGCGACGGCGGCTCTCGACGTAGTCAGGCGCGCTTTCGAGCATCAACTCCTCAGCCTGGCTGGCGTCGACTGGATATAGAGCCGCCACCGGACGGCCCCTATTGGTGACGAGGACAGGCTCCTTGCTCTCCTCGACGGTGCTGAAGACCTTCCGGGGATCCCGCAGCAACTCTCGCATTCCTATGACGGCCACGAAGACTCCGCCTTCTTATTGTCTGACATTTGACAGACAAAGCTTAGCAGAGGCAAACAGCGGCTCAGGACGGCAAGATCGAAAGATGGTTGCTGGCTAGAGCCGCGGCCTTGACGATCGCGGCGCGCCTCACCCATTCGGTGGGGTTCGAGCCGCGCAGCTGCTTGGCTGCCTGCTTTGTCAGCCGCTCCAAGGGGTTCAGCCGCAGCGCCAAGGCCACATTGGCGCGCGGATCGATGCCGGCCGAGGCTTGGGCTATCGCCAGGGTGTAATAAGGCTCCCAGCTGTGTGGGTCTTGAGCCACGGCGGCCTTCATCGCCGAGATCGCAAGCCGTGGGTGGCCTCGGCGCAGGTCACAGAAGCCGACGACCTCATACGGTTCGGGGCGCACGTCCAGCCAGCCGATCGAGGACAGAGCGGCCGGGGTCGCGGCTTCGCAGTTAGACGCATACAAGGCATGCTCGGCTTCGCTCAGCTTGCTCTGAGAGCCCACGATCGAGACCGGCACGACCAGGCCGGCCAGGAGCAAGAGCCCGAGCACGATCCGGGTGTGGTGCGCCGGCACCCAGCCTGCACCATCTCCGCCGCGCGCACCCACTCCCCGGGGGCCAGCTCCCCCGTGTGGGCTCCACTCTGGAGCTCTATCTCCCCGGCGCGGGCTCAACGCGAGGCCCGCGGCGGCGAAGACGCCGAGTGTGACGACCGGCATCTCCCAGTCCCAATCCACGCCGGCATGCAATATCCACACCACTGCCAACGCCAGCACGGCTCCATAGACGACCCGCCTAGAACCGGTGCTACGAACGACGATCCCCACCAAGATCGCCCCCACGAGCACGACCAGCAGGATGAGTCCGGGCAGGCCCAGCTCCGCCATTGCCTGCAAATAGAGACTGTGCGCGTTGATCACATATGCGGGTCGCGAGCGGTGGCTGTTCCAGAGCGTCTGGTAGGTGCCCGCACCATCGCCCTTCAGGGGAGCCGCGTCGAAGCCGTTCAAGGCAACCTGCCACAGTTCGGTGCGCCCGTCATTGGAGGGGTCGGTCAGGCGCGAGCGTAGGTCGCCTTTGGCGAGCTTGGTGGGGGCGCCACCGATAAAGCCGTTCCACTCGTGGGCTACGGCGTGGGGCGCGCCAAGGGCCAGAGCCATCACGAGCGCCAGGGCACCGATGCCGGCCAACATGGCCCGCTTGGTCTTGACCGGGATCTTCCCAAGCGCGCCCCGCCGAAGCAGGCGGGGGTCGAGCAGATAAGCGCAGGCCAAGCGCAGCGTCATGCCCCCTAGCACGCAAGCGGCGGCCACCCAGGCAAGCCGGTGTCCTTGGGCCACCGCGGCCGGCGTGGTCGGGTCCAAGGTGTCCAGGAGGTTCGCTTTATATGCCGCTACTAGCAGCAAGCCCGTTGCGGGGATCGTGGCGATCGCTCCGCTAAGCAGGCCCTTGGGCCGGCCCACGCACACGTAGATCCCTAGGCCGATGGCCCCCGCCAAGATCGAACCCCTGGAGAAGGTGAAGAACAGGGTCGCGGCCAACAGTGGCAGGACCCCAGCCGCGAGGACCGCCACAACCCGCTTTTCGCGCAGGCCGCAGGTGAGGTGAAAAGCAAGCACGATCCCCATCGCGGCAAGCAGGCCGAGCGTGTTCCAGTAGGTGACGGGGAAGCTTAGGCGCTGGTTGGACACGTCCGGGGCGGTGTGCAGCACGTCGGGGGCCAGCCTCGTCGCCAAGCCGGCCACGCACACGATCGCGATGCCCGCGGCCAAGCCCTGTAGTAGCCAACGGAGGTTGGCCTGGGTGGCCCGGACGGTGGCGAACAAGAGCAGGACCAAGAGGTAGGACCAGGCCCTGTCGAACTCGATCAGGGCTCTCCCGGTCGCGTGCGACCACAGGGCCGAGACCAAGGTCAGGCCCGCGTAGGCGCCCAAGGCCGCGACTGCCACGAGCGTGACCGGCGCGATCCCCTCGAATGGCCGGCGGGCCTGCAGGATCCTGACGAGCAGGACTTGGGTGAGCACGATCGCCACGACCGCGGGCGTGCCCGGAAAGTAGCCGCCCGCGTTGAAGCCCGTGAACACGATCAGGGCGCCCGGCAGGAGCATGAGTGCGACCATGGCCGCCTCTTGGGCCCACGTGGCTGGGGCGTCGATGGCCCGCGTCGCCTCGCCGGCGGCCAGGCCGCCGCCACTCGGAGCGTCCGGGTCCCGCTCCGCGGCGGGCAGCCCGAAGCCTATGCTCGCTCGTGTAGCCACCCGCGCATCGTAAGCCCGCGCGGGCAAGCCCTGGACGAGTGTTCTAGCGGCTCAGCCGAGGCGGATCGGCTCGCTGTAGGCCGATACGTGCGAGCCGTCGTTGATCTTCACGAGCGCCTGGTAGGTGCCCCTGTGGCGGACTCTCACGATCGTGCTGAAAGTCGACACGGTGGGGCTTCCGGAGCGGACAAACGTGCCGCCCACGTTGAGCGAAGAGCGCCCAGGCCGCAAAAGTTGGAAGCCGACCTGAGCGCCAACCTCAGCCGGGGCGACCGTCCCATACATGCGGTAGTAACGGCCAGGCCGCCTGCGGTGAACGCGGTGCATATGGAAGCTGACCCTTACGGCCACACCCTCCAAAAACACGGGGCTCACGACGTAGGGCGCGCCGGTGGTGACGACCCTAAACTGGGTATTCACCTGCATACCCACGATCGGGAAGGAGAACATTCCGGCGGCGTTCGTGATCTCAGGGTTACCCAAGGTCTTGAAGCCTTGGACGTAGGGGAACGGGTTCGATTGCAACGCCACCGCGCGACTGGAGTGGCCGGTGCCAAACAGGGTGCCGCCGAGCACGAACGTGTCGCCGAAGGGGATCGGACTGGGGCTTGCCGAGATCGACAGGGCTAGGGGCACCTTGGGTGTTTTGAAGGCGTGATCGCCTCCAATCACGGCGCCCCGGGCGCCGTAGGCAACGATGCGATAGTGGTAGAGCGTGTTGGGCGTCAAACCACCCACAGGCTGGTTCACATGGATCGTCGCCGGGGAGCGTCCGCCCGGCTGTAGAGGCGTTTGAGTGCCGTAGGCCTTGGTCGTGCCGTATTGGAAGCGATAGTTGGCGGGCTCCGCTTTGGCGTTGAGTACGCCGAGCAGGATCACCGAAGTGGGTGTCAGACTGGTAATGCCATCGGTATAGACAACCGGTTGGGGTGGCGGCGAAGCGGCCGCGGCTCCGCTGGAGAGAATCAAGCCAAGCGTGGCGGCGGCTATACCCAGGAATGTGGCGATCTGTTTCATGGCTCTTACATTGCCCTTCATATCGAGAGATAACCCTCAAATCAGACGAGAGTCGCGGCGACGCCCAAACTAGACCAGCTGTGGCAGATCGTGGGGACGCTCAGACAGCCAGCTTGGCGGCGCAGGCCGCGAGCAGGGTCGCGCTGACCTTAGCGACGGCGTCCTCGGTGCTTTCTTGACCGGAGTGCAATACGAGGTCCGGGTTGGCGGGCGGCTCGTAGGGCGCGTCGATGCCGGTCATGCCCGCAAGGTGTCCCGCGCGCGCGCGCGCGTAGAGGCCCTTGGGGTCTCGCTGCTCACACAGGGCCAGGGGCGTGTCGACGAAGACCTCGATGAAAGGCAGGTCCACAGCGACGTGCAGGGAGGCGGCTTCTTCGCGGTCGCGCGCATAGGGACTGACGAGACCGACGATCGCGATCGTGCCGGACTCGGCGAGCAGGCGCGCCACGTGAGCAGTGCGGCGCACGTTCTCGGTTCTGGCCTCTTCGCCGAACCCCAAGTCCCCGTTGAGCCCGTGGCGGAGGTTGTCCCCGTCGAGCATGAAGGCGGGCCTGCCTTCGCCCACGAGCTGACACTCGACGGCGCTGGCGATCGTGGACTTACCGGCCGCGGGCAGGCCCGTGAACCAGACCGTGGCGCCCGCGTGCCCGAGTGATTCCCAGCGTTCTCGTCGGGTCAGAGCGGAGCGCTGCCACTTGACGTTGGGGCTGTGCGGCGTATCGGGGCTAGCTACTTTGCCATTCGTGAGCATCGGCTGTTGCCTCTTTTCCCTGGCTGGCTCACCGCAATCGGGAATGCGGCTGCGCAGCTGTTGGCTCGTGCAGAACCCTATACGAACGTGTGTGGTCCTTTCCGACAGTGTTCACGATCTTTGGACATGTGTCGGAGATGGATGGTAGAAGGCGGCCGCGGAGGGTCCAAGACCAAGGCGCGCATGGGTTCCACGCTTGGCGCCGCTGTCAGGTTCCCAGCCGTTTAATCCACTCAGCCATGAAAGGGTCGACGATCATCCAGTTGCTATCGGCCTCCAATGCCACGTCAGCGCTGGCGGTGAGTGTGGCGAGCGCTTTTCCGGTGGCGCCCTTGCTCGTGCCGTGGTGGAGTGCTGCCGCCTTACTGAATGGTGGCAATCCGTGCGCAAGAGCGGCGAGCGCGCGGCGCTGAGATAGCGTGAGCGCGTCCCACCGGCCCTGCAACTCGTTGTCGGCCTCGCGCATGGCGCTCGCCAGCGCATCCTCGAGGTTGCCCTCGTCTGCGCTTCCCTCGTCGGGAGTGCCGGCAAAGAGGTGGGCGGCGAGCATCATCGAGCGTTGCGGATGTCCACGCGTAATGTCCAGCAGCCCCCCCAACACGCGGTCGCAGCTGCGGTGGTGGCGTTCGAAGCGTGCGCCTATGTATTCGGCCAGGGGGCCCGGGGGCAGGGGACCGAGGGTAAGGGGTGCTGCTTGCGCGTAGAACGGCCTGCTGCGATCGGCGAACAGCTCGCGCATCATCCCGACGTGGGAGCCGGCGAATATGTATCCGATGTGATCGTGATGTTGGATCTCGCTGCGGATCGTCGCATCGACCTCGCCGCCTCCGGCGAGCACCGCTTGGAACTCGTCGAGCACGACAAACAGTGGTGTGCGGATTCGTTCCCTCAGCTCTGCGAAGATCGCGAAGCGGTCCTCGAGCGCTCCTGGTTCGCTGCGTCCGGGCGGCCCTACCGCTTTGCTGCGCGTGGCCGTCAATGGCCCAACGCGCACGCGAGTGCTGCGAGTCAGCGTTCTCAGACGCCCGTCCAGCCAGCGCGCTTGTCCGCGAGGTAGCTTCGCTGTGCGCAAGGCCCTCTCCAGGCGGGCCACCACATCCGCGGCTCCGATGACGCCATAGAGATCGACGTAGATACCGACCTGCCGATCCGCGGATTGAGCTGCGATCAGGTGCTTCAGCAGCGACGTCTTCCCATAACGGCGCGGCGCCACGACCCTTGTGTTGCGGCCCTCGCGGGCGCGCGCGGAGAGGCTTGTGAGCTCGACCTCGCGGTCAACGAGATCCTCACCACCGGGCAGAGGCTCCTCATAGCGGAATGGCGTGACAGTCAACATCGGTACACAGATAGAGTACCAAGCAGTACGCTTGCAGCGTACCCAGACTTTACAGCGGCCGCGGGAGCCGGCTTGTCCATAGCCACTTCGGAAACCGCGGTCAGGCGGCCCGGTCCAGGTACTCGCGCAGGGCGGTGCGGGCGATCTCGCTAACGGAGCGGTGCTCACTGCGGGCACGGGCTTGCAGGGCCTGCGCGAGCCTAGGATCGACGCGCACCTGAACGCGCGGCGATGCCCCATTGGCGCCGAGAGAGGGCCTCCCGACCGTGACTTTGATCGCCTTGTCGAGGTCGTAGCTGTGCTCGGCCTCGTCAGCGAGCGCCTCGATGTCCTGCTCCGAGAGCTCGTCGCCGGCGGCGGTTCTGATCTTGGTCATTTCCCGGCCTCCTTGTACTTCGTCCTGTACTTCTTGCGCAAAGACATGGCGTGGATCACGAACAGATCGCCGTCCTCGAGCTTTACTGCCATGACCTCGACTGCCCGACCCTGACCGTCATGTTCCCAACGGTTGCGGACGGAACGCAACAAGAGGGTCTGTGATTTGGCGCGCGTCCGGGCAGCCCACCAGACTGCCGAGCCATGAGGTGCGGGGCGTCCAGCCCCGCATCCGGACCCTCCGGTTCAGCCGTTGGCCGAAGGCACCGGCGGCGCCTCGGGAGCCGCTGCGCCGTTCGGCGAGGCGGGCGTGTCGGCCGGCGGCTTGGTCTTGGCGGGGGTGTAGTCATAGCCATAGCCATACCCGTAGCCGCCACGACGGCCGGACTTGAAACCGTTGGCGATCACGCCGAGTAGAGGCGCGCCGGCGCCTGTGAGAGTTTCATGCAAACGCTCGGCGACATCTCTGCGATTGCGCCCCACACGCCCCACGATCACGACCCCATCCACCTTCTTCAACAGAGGGAACGCGTCCGAGACAGCAGTTAGAGGCGGCGTGTCGATCACGACCAGGTCGTAAATCGCTTTAGCTTCTTCCAAAAGGTGTTCCATCGCCTTGCTCTCGATCAGCTCGCCTGGGTTCGGCGGCGGCGTGGCGCCGGCTACGAGCACATCGAAGGAGTGCCCGTCGGGCTTCTCGGTCGTGGGGGCCACCAGCTGGATCGTGTGTAAAGCCTCGACGAACGGGATGCTGCCGATCAAGACGTCTGCTACTCCGCGTCCAGCTGTGATACCGAGCTGACGCGCGATCGTGGGCCTGCGCAGGTCGGCCTCGAACAGCAACACGCGCGCGCCCACGCGAGCCGAGGCAGCGGCGAGGTGGCGCGCGATCGTGGTCTTGCCGTCACCGGGGGCGGCCGAGGCGACCATCAAGGTGCGCAGTTCGCGGTCCACGTTGAAGTAGCGCATGTGGGCCCGGATCAAGTGAAAGGCCTCCGACTCGCCCGAGGGCAGGGAGGCGCCGGGGACACCTTGGCCGCCGCCCGAGCGTTGGAGGGCCGAGCTCTCGGGGACCACACCTAGCAGGGGCAGGCCGTAGACCTTCTCGAGGTCCTTGGGCTCGCGGATGCGCCGGTCGAAGCGCTCTAGGAGGAAGGCGATGCCGATGCCTAGGAGGAGGCCGAGGACTGCGCCGAGAGCCGTGTTGCGAGAGATCTGGGGCGAAGATGGCGAGGTCGGAACGGTCGCGGCCTGGGCGATTTCGACGTTGCCGTTATGCAGTTCGGCGAGAACGCCTAGCGACTGGGCGCGACCTGCGAGGGCTATGCCTGAGGGGCTTAGCTTTTGCTTGGGCGTCAGGCTCTTGAGCTGCTTTTCGACAAGCTTGAGGGCTGAGGCGTAGTAGGCGTGATTGGCTGTTCTGCTGCTCTTTGACGAATCGCTTCGTGTACGTATTCGCGATGGCAGCCGCCAACTGCGGCTGGTTGCTGTAGCTGACACGTCGACGATGTTCGATTCGCCTTGGGCACTGACACTGAGCTCTTTTGAACCATTCTTCGCCGTCAACCCCGACCCAAGCCGGCGGCCGTCTTATCGCCATGTCCCAAGCTGGACGAGCTTGAGGTTCGTGTTCTGCTGGGGCAGTTGGCTTCCGCCGTTGCTGATGGCCTGGAGTCCTGCGGCCTGCTGGTTGGTCTGGTCGTTATTGAATACGAGAGAGGCCGTGGCGGTGTACTTCTTCGTCTGGTGCTTGGACAAACCGTAGGCCGCACCGCCAACCAGCACGAAGCACAACACGATCCACGGTGCACGACGGCGCAGAATACCCAGAACCTGCTCGAAGTTTAGGCTTGTCTGCTCAGGGGCCATCAGGTCGCCTGACTCGCCGCATCCATGAGCGCATCAACGAAAACCGCCTTTGTAGCTTGCTCCGTGCTTAATAGCTTGACTGCGAGGTCGCAAGGTCGGAATAGTAGACGACACGCCACTCCGTGCGCAAGAACCGACCGCATCATATCGAGGCGTGATATCGAGCGCTCTTCCGTCGCCACGCCACGAGCTTTTCGCCACGCTTCGAAGCCCACAGCGCGGCTGCCAGAATCCTTCATCGAGCACACCGCCAAGTTCAACACCAGGCGCCCAAGACCTCCACCGGCCCCCGAGTTGCGTATCTCAACCCTCTTGGGTCCTCTCACCGAGCCAAGCCGGGAGCACTAGCGACGGGTCCCATTCCAACAATTGAGCGCGGAAAACTTGCCCGCTGTCCCGATAAGCGAGGCGAAGCGGATGATCTTGGGGCAGCGGCTGCACACTCTCGGGACGTGCACCGTTCACACGATAATAGGCGCTGCGGAGCACCGCCTTCAATCTGCGATTCCGCCGGAAGAACGACTCCAACCCGTCATTAATGGCCAAAGCACACCTCTGAAGACCAGCAGCACGAAACGAGACCCCCTTGTTCTCTATTGCGACCGAATTTCCCATAGCAATCGGGGGAAGATCTAGCCACTTGGTCAGACTCAGCATGAGCCGCTCGGGATCTGCGGCAAGGTCATCATGGAACACAACCCTGATCCGATCGCCGAACCTCGCCACCCAGTCGGGGAAAAACCGATGATAGTAGCCGTTCCTTACGCCTAGCAAGTGTCGATTATTTCGCTGGCGCCAGTCTGCATCTGGCAGCGCCATGCAGTTAGTGACGTAGTCCTCAAGACTCAAATCCGCCGGAATCAAAAGCCGTGTCTTGAGGTACTTAAACTCGGAGACAAGGCGTGCATAAGGCTCTCGAAAAATGATGATTATCCGTGCATTTGGAAGAATATCTTGGATCATCGCGGGCACACGGGGTACGGCATAAAAATAAATAGCTGTCGCCTCCATACGAAGCGTAGCGCCTGGCTGATCAACGAAACACTCTTCGTAGGCAGCCAACATGGAGGGACCATCATCGTGGCCATCAAAGAAGAAATGCGGCTCCTTGACCTTGGAGCGCGCTATCTTCGGACTAGCCGTGAGCATCTGAAAAAGAGAGGTGCTGCCGGACCTTGCGCATCCTGCGATGATGGCCGTTGAGCCAGCGAATGGCGACGAAGACATAGCGTGACTTTCTCTGATGCCCTAAATAAGCCTCGTGTAGCGCGACCCAGAAACCAGATGTGGCGGGGCAGAATAGCAGATCCCGATAGAGCGGTTTGCGCAAGCGGTGGACGGTGCGTTGCTGGCGATCTGCTGTTGCCAGAGCTGCTCGATAGCACCGCGGCATAGACCAACGAGATCAGCCAGGTGCCTGAGAGCTCGCCTCGCTATGAACGCGGCGAAGCGCTTTACGCAGCTCGCAAACGCGCGGTGCCTGGGAAGTCACAACAGCTGATGGGTGCTCCCCGACAAATTGGAGCTGGCACGGCTATGCTATGGACGCTCAACGATCGCGCCGCTTCGCGACGGAATTCCATCTTTCAATATGGACAGGATACACATCCCCGGCTCACGGTTCGTCCTCGGGCTCGCTGTGCCAGCTTACGCACTCCTGTGTGCGGGTCTGCTCGTAAGTAACCCGTCCTTGGGTATTGCCGCTGCAATAGCTCCCGGCTTGGGGCTGCTTGTCGTCCCGACGAAGACTGAGTCAACTCGCGTGATATCTCGTCGCGCGTCCATAGCGTGGCTTATGTTGGTCGTGGCAGCTTGTCCGTGGCAGACGCTGGCCGTCACAGCCTACGGCGAAGTAAACGCGGGATCAGGAGCAGACGCCGCAAAGCTCCTCGTTACGGCTATAGCTGCTGCTCTGGCCTTCCTAGTACGTGTTCCACGCCTTAAGTACTCATGGCCTGTCAAGGCCCTGCTCGGATATGCACTGGTCACCGCGCTTGGTGCGCTTGGCGGCACAGATCCGTCCTCGTCATTGGAGCGCGCTTTTAGGTTCGCCGCGGTTGCTATCGCGATCGTATGGATCACAAGCAGGCTCACTAGACTGCGCCTCGCTGTCCTATTCCTACAGTTCTCAACAGCCATCTCGTTCATCGCACTTGCCGGCCGTGCAACGGGCCTATCTCCACTTGGGCAGGAAGGTCGCTTGGCCGGATACCTACCACCTCTACAGCCTAACGTGCTGGGCATACTTGCAGCCAGCGGCCTGCTCTGTGCAGCGGCACTGTTTACACGCAAAGAACTACCGCTCAGAATCTTTGCGCTGTCAACGCCCATCCTAGCCGTCGCCCTGTTGTCGACACAGTCGAGGACGAGCATGATCGCTTTGCTAGTTGGCCTACTAGCACTCGCCGGTCCACGCATGACGACACGCGGCCCCCTGATCGTTGGTGTAATCGCATTTATCTTCCTTACAGTCGCCCTGATCCAGACGAATACTCAATCGCAGCCATTGACTTCTCTGCTGACCCACAACGGACACACCACAACGACTGCTAGTCTTGGCTCAAGAGCATCTGAGTGGGAAGCTGTACTACAACTCAACAATACGCCACTGAAGCAAGCCCTTGGCCAGGGCTTGGCGGCTAAGAGCGTAGAAGTCGATCTCACCTCAGCGCGATACGCCCCCGTGGACGGATCGTGGCCCGCCGCTTATCTTTCGGCTGGCGTAGTCGGCACACTCATCCTTGCGTCCGCTGTACTCGCTTACCTACACATAGCGATTCGCAGACGCGACGAGTTTGCAGTAGCGATCATCGTTTTCTTGATAGTCAATTCACTCATCGCCGACGTTTTCAACGATATAACGGTCGCACTCATCCTACTACTGTCGGTGGGCGGGGCCAACTTTGCGTCTGCTCAAACAGCAGCGAAACGACTTGCCACCTAACCGCCGGATTTAGTTAGCACATACACCATCGCTGGTTACTTCTACCGGATGTTTGAGTTTAGTGAGTCCTTGGTTCACGTTGAGTTGGCCATAGAACCTAGTCGCCTGATCCTCCGTAGTCCACATACATAAATTGCCCACCAAGCAACCACAAACACGCCGAACGCCACCATCGTGCTACCTAGTGCAGCGGCTGCAATAATAATCGCTGAGGCTGCTGCTGCAATTGCTACAGCGTTAGTCGCCAAGAATCGGCCGTCGGCGTGAGCAACGAGAACACCCTCTACTATTCCATACAAAACCCGGGCTGGACCCGCTAGCAAAGCCAACGCAAAATACCCAGCGCTTTCCGTGTACTCGGGTCGCCCAACGGCATCAAAAAGCCAACCTACCAATGGCGTAAAAGCTACGACGGCTGCCAGCAACACGAACGGAATGATGACGATGCAATGCTCCCGATTCGAGATTGTCAAGCTTGAGCCATTCTTATCTAGCGATCGGGTGGCGTGAGGGACGACTGCAGCCACGATAGTCGAACCCATACGTTGCGGGATGATAAATAGCAAAAGAGCGACATCGATTATTGCCACCACAGTGTAGGAATCGAAGGCGGCGGCAAGCCGCAAGACGAAAGGCAGCATTGTTACTGCAAGTGTTGCCGCGGTCAGCCAGGTCGAGAAGCCCAACAACTGCCGAGTACTCGGTATACTATCTGGTGCAATCTCTGGGGTAGGATCGGCACCAGATGTTCGGCTAGGAGCTGTACGTATCACCCAATAGACCCCAATGATAAGGCCAATAACGTTGCCTGTACAAAAGACTCCAAAAGCGGACAGCGGCGTCACACCGAGCCCAGATCGCCATATGGTAAGGAGCAGCAGGACTTCACAAACACCGGCGAGCGGAAAAATGGCGGCCGCCTGGCCAATCTTGCCTCGTCCGCGCAAGATACCGAGTGTAAGTAGGGTATACACAAGGCTGGAGAGACCGATCGCGCCGCACAAAAACGCCAATGGCGAGGCGAGCAGAATGCCTGCGACGGTTGCTACTACAGCCGCAGCGATGACGGTGGGTCCTACTCCAGCCCAGAGCGCGGAACGTATGATAGGTGCGTCCTCTGCGGGAGCAATGAGGGCTATGTATCGTGCCACGCTGCTAGGCAGGCCACTGGCACCAATGGTCCAGACCGTACTGTAGACGCTTAGAATAAGCGACAGACGACCATAGTCAGATGGTAGAAGTACGGCGATAAGAATGCCACGAAAGCACAGCTGAGCAATCATTACGCCGACATTCCCGGCCCCAAGCAGAACAATGTCACGTAGGACACGCCGCAGGATCGATGGTTCGTCAAGCGGGGAGTCATCGCGTTGCGTAAGACTTGTGAGCGACGACTCCTCCTCGGCAGGAGGATGGGGTCCATCCAGGGCAGGCTTGATGTCCTTTTCGACGGCTGGCATAGGCGTCAGCTTATGGCATCGTCGTGATGCTCGTACCATAAGGGTTACGACCGGGTCGCCTGCCGGCTAACTGGACACTGAGCCTTGGGGCAGTTCGTGCGTATTGCCAGCGATCGTCCAGCAGCCGTGAACTAGACAGGGTGGTACTGATATGTGGGCCCAAAGGTGGCGGTGTCACTCCAAGACTTTGCAATATGCACTATAAGTCGCCTCGGCCGCGTTCGCCCATGTGTACTCAGTGCGAATCGCATTTGCAAGCTCGCGTCGCGGCGGGCTCTCATATGCACGGGCGACTGCCTCTCGGATCGTCTGTGGATCCTCCGGATCGCAATAGTCTACCCACTCACGAAAGTACTCCCGCGTGTCTCCGTTCGGTGTCACGACAAGCGAGCAATCCATGACGGCAGCCTCAAGCGAGGATAGCCCCGTTGTCTCCATCCAGCTTGGAAGTACGTGGACCCGTGCAAGCGCATATAGGGCACGCTTGGCATCAGGCGATACCTCTCCGAGATAATGAACATTGTTTGCGCGTGCCGCGGCCTCCCTGACTTTTGCTACATACCGCGTCTGGTTAGGTGTAGGCTTCCCCGCGAGAACAAGTGTAAAATCACTATCTTGCAGCGCTTCGATCAGACCAAGTTGGTTCTTGCGACCCTCTACCCGAGCTACACAAAGCACAGCATTTCGAAAATGTGCGAATTGCTTAAGCTCGGACGGATCTATACGATCTAGGTTCATATCTGAGAGATCAACTCCGTTGGGTACTGTTACTACCCGCGCATCGTCGATAGTGAGTTTGAGATCCCCCCTGAGACGCTGCCACTCCGACCATGAGTTCGGTAGGAATAGGGTGGTCATTTCAACAATCTCTTGCTGCATGCGTCTGAATCCACGGGTAAAGAGTGCCGCCGAACCCTTGGTCCACTCACGGTTGTTGAGGGCTCGGCCGCCGGCCTTTAGTGCCTCAAAAACATCTGGGTTGGTCCGCCGCGCTACCCAGCCGACAGTGCCAGTGCGAGCAGTTCGCTCAAACTCGCGCACATCACAGTATACGGTGGACAAAAGAACCGGCTTACCTTGTCGGCGTGCGTTCTGGGCCTGCACCCAGACCTCTTGGGGGCGCACAATTCCAAACAGGTGCACCGCATCTACGCTGGCGAGATCAGGCTCCAACTCTGATGAGACAATCGCATCCATATCGAACTTTTCGCGGAGGAACCTTGCCGTTTCCTCAATCTGTACTTGATCACCACCTGGTGATGTTTCGATACTCCGCGCCGAGCGTCCCTGTAGCAGAACCCTCATGCGTAGCACCCAGTAGACGGGCTAGGAGGCTGCCAAACGCGGTTGCGCAACTTAGGTCTAGAGGACATTCGATCACTCGATTTCAAAGGACAGTTATACGTCTCTTTAGTTGATGGATTTATGAGTACTCTACTGCCCTCGCAAAGACTACGGTAAGCCCGTGGGCCTCAACTTCTAGACATGTAGGCTCTGCTCGGCCTCACCGGGGCGACGACGGTGGTGTGGCGCTACGCCGGGCCCGGGCTGAAACGGCGCCCACTGCCGACCAAAGTCGGCTGCGACGCGCAGTCAAGCACAACTCCCTGCAGCGGATCGTCAGGAGCGCCGTCAGATCGAGAGGCGCCCATTCGGCCGGTCAGCGGATCGGCTTTAGGTGGTGCCACCCTCGGAAACGACGACTGGCAACGTGCGACCCATCCTTACGGTATAGCCGACCGGCGATAGCACGCTCAACTTAGGGCAAACATGGGCTATGCTGCCAAACCCAGAAATTGACACGATGGTCCCCCGTTCCTACGGAAACTAGACTCTGTTTGTGAACCTCACCTTGATCGGTGCCCTCGGCTATGAAGAAGACCACACGCATCCTAGGCACCCACGGCGTACCCGCCAACTATGGCGGCTTTGAGACCGCTGCCGAAAACGTAGCCTTCTTTCTGGCTGCCCGCGGCTGGCGCGTCGTCGTTTATTGCCAGGTTGATGGCTCAGGGCCAATACAGGAAGACAAATGGCGCGGACTGGAGCGAGTATTGATCCCGATCGACGTCGACGGCTGGCTAGGGACGTCGAAGTTCGACCTCCTCTCGATCCGACATGCCTCGAAGGCCCGCGATATATGCCTGACCTTCGGCTACAACACTGCCATCTTCAACATCCTCCAGCGGGTCAAGGGCATCCCGAATGTCATCAACATGGACGGCATCGAGTGGTCGCGCTCGCGCTGGGGCTTCTTTCGTCAGGCGATCCTCTACACAAACGAGCGTATTGCCTGCTTCGTCGGCAACCATTTGATCGCCGATCATCCAGAGATTGAGAAGTTCCTGCTGACGCGTGCCCCAAAGCGAAAGCTAACCACGATCACCTACGGCGCCGACCCTGTGGTCGATGCCCCCACTTCGATTCCGGTCTCCTATGGACTAGAGCCTGGTCGATATATGACCCTGATCTGTCGCCCAATCCCCGAGAACTCCATCGCCGAGCTCGTCCGAGGGTTCTCGAGGACCCAGCGTGGCTTCAAGCTGGCGGTGTTCGGCGACTACACACCCGACGAGGACCCGTATCATCGCGACGTGCTCGATTCCGCCAGCGATGAGGTCATCTTCGTTGGCTCGATCTACGACAAAGCAAAGGTCGAGGCGCTTCGCTTCCACTCGGCAATGTACCTCCATGGGCACACCGTCGGCGGTACAAACCCATCGCTTGTAGAAGCGATGGCCGCAGGCAACGCAGTACTTGCGCACGACAATCCTTACAATCGCTGGGTCGCGCAGGATGGCGCGGTGTACTTCACGACCGAGGATGACGTGGCAAGACATCTAGACGAGTTGCTCGCTTCGCCAGCGCGATTGGAGCAGATGCGAGCGGCAAGCCTACGCCGCTACGAATCCGAGTTCACCTGGGAGCATGTCGCTGGCCAGTACGAGCAGCTGCTTCTGCGCTTCCTACCAGACGCAGACCGAAACCGCTCAGAGCCTCTCGCGATGGAGAGCGCCTCGTGATCAAAGTCGCAATCGTCGGTCTGGGCAAGATGGGGCTCTCCCATCACGCGATCGTCAACGTGCATCCAGACGTCGATCTCGTCGGCGTCTGCGATTCCTCAGGCTATGTCCTAAGCGTGCTTGGCAAGTACACAGGCGTCACGACCTACGATGACTTCGACGCCATGCTCGACAAGGTGGACTTGGACGCGATCGTGATCGCCACGCCCATCGAGTTCCCATGCGCACATGGTCCGCAAGGCTCTGGAGCGGGACATACATGTCTTCTGCGAGAAGCCCTTCACGTTGAGCGTCAAGCGACGCCGAAGCTTTGGAGGCGCTCGGCCGCGAGCGGAACCTCGTTACGCAAGTGGGCTACCACAACCGCTTCGTGGGAGCGTTCCGCGAGGTTAAGTCAGTTCTCGATCAAGGCGCCATCGGCGACGTGACCCACATCCTGGGCGAGGCATATGGACCCGTGGTGCTCAAGCCCAAGGGCGGCACGTGGAGAAGTCAGCGCTCGGAGGGCGGCGGCTGCCTTTATGACTATGCAGCCCATGTCATCGACCTCGTGACCTGGTATGTCGGCGAGCCCAGCGGCGTTGGCGGCACCGCCCTGAATCGAGTCTTCTCCCGAGAGATCGACGACGAGGTCTTTAGCACCCTGTACTTCCCTGAAGGCAAGACAGGTCAACTCTCGGTCAGCTGGTCAGACGAGTCCTACCGAAAGATGACGACTCGCGTGACGATCTGGGGCACCGCCGGGCGCATCTACGCCGACAGACAGGAATGCCAAGTCTATCTGCGCGACACCGCCAGCGCCCCGCCTGGCTACGAGGAGGGCTGGAACGTCCGCTACACCACCGAGCTGACCGAGCCCGTGTGGTTCTATCTTCGCGGTGAGGAGTACAGCGCCCAGATCGACTACTTCGTACAGCGCATCAAGGAGCGCCAGCCGGATGGCATCAGCAACTTCGCCACGGCGGCCGTGACCGACAAGGTCATCGCGACTCTGGTCGCGGACGCGGCGAAAGGCGCATCAACCTCCACGAGCGGCGAGCTGCCGGCACCAGTGCCAGTAAAGTCCCCGCGCAAGTTCCGCTTCTGGCGGCGGTGACCGCTTCGATGTCTGTGCACCCCTCACCGCCCACCTGGAGATGCTCATGATGGATCGACTGCTGTTCGGCGACAACCAGTTCTTCGGCGTCAATCACATGTCCGAGGAGAAGGCTCGCGCACAGGCGCTGCGCTTTCAGGAGATCGGTGCGGTTATCGACGTCTTGGACACGGCTTACGCCGAGGGCATCCGAACCTTCATGTGCACAACCCACGACCGCATCGCGCTCGTATGTGACCACGTTCGAGCCAATCCGGAGCGATATCCCGACTTCTTGTTCTACCCGGGCATGCCCTATGCCCATAAGTACGCAAACGCGGTCACCGAGAATGGCATGCTGGGCGCGGTGAGACGATTCTTGCCAGACGAGGGCCTGATGAATGCAGCCATACGAGGCGGAAGTTCGGTCGCCAAGAAGGATATCGAGGGCCTCACAACGCTTTTGATCGACGCCGAGATGAAGATGTTCCAGGGCCTGAGCGCCCCGGTCATCTTTCTCCAAAACGTGGTCGTTGATCTGCTTCTTGGCCTCGGCTTCAAGGACGCATTCCGCGTCTTTGCCGAGCACGTCAAAGATCGCTATGACGCCGAGCCCGGATTCATAACGATGAACATGCCGGCCTTGCTCGACGTACTCGAAGAGCTACAGATAGACAATCCGATCGTCTGCTCAAACATCAACAAGATCGGCTTTCGTATGTGCGGCGGGGCAGCAGCTTATGAAGCCGCTCTACGAGAGCGCCGGTTTCGTGCCATCGCGATGTCGGTCTATGCGTCCGGGGCAATCCCCCCACGCGAGGCCATCGAGTGGGTTTGCGCACAGCCAAACATCGAGGCGATTGTATTCGGGGCGTCCAGCAAGGCGAACATACACAGCACCCGAGAGTTGGTTTCGGAATACTGGAAGCCCGACCCAACCCCCGCATGAGTCAGTGAACATGTCGGTCAACTTGGACGCTAAATCTTTGATGTAGCGTGACGATGACAGCGCTTGCAGGAGGAACGACGACGCGAAAGGAGTGTTGCACGCGTGGCAGCTGTGTGGGTCTGGGTTGCCATCCGTTACTACCTGTAACGTAAACTCCACCAAGCAGGACGTCGCTTTTTGCTTCAGCTGACGGGCCTGAAAGCTGCTCCTCGGTGGCACTAGAGCCAGTCGCACGGATATATACGGGCTGAGCCAACCCTGAGGTGGCGAGGTTGTCGATCGCGATCGTCACCCTGCCGGCAGGAGCGAGGGTAGCCCACGTCGTGATATTGGGCAACGGGTCATCAGCAGTCATGCTCGTCGGCACGAACCGGCCACCCTCAAGTCTGCTTGCGGCTAGCAGTCCGTAGTACTCGGGCTGGGGTCTGACATATCCATTATTTGCAGCTCTGCGACTAGGTGCACATATAGGATTCTGACTCTGAGCATTGTTTCCGCAAGTGCCAAATGAGCCATTAAAGTCTATGCCCCTTATCCCTCTGCTTGCCGCGCGCAACGCCCAGTCCAGTGCCCAGAGAGCACCAGCAAATGACGGGTTACCAGGAGTACTCTGGCGACAATAAGATATGCTATTCGTCTCCCCAATTCGAGTTGGACGGTCAGCCACCATGCCGACCCGAGCGAGGTCTACTAGAGTTTCATTCTCCTGCTGGCGAACGCCAGGCGAAAGAAGCCCTTCAATTGTGGGCGGCGACTCAGAGGCGGGTGCATTCGGACACGTCGTGGTTGGATAGTAATGCTGGGTAACTTCTGTGAACATGCGAACGGCACTGCCCATCTGGTTCAGCCATCTGACTTCGCTCGAGGCCGGCCCATATACGGCTATCCTGGGCGCAGCCGCCCTCAACGCCTGACCGTATGCTTGCGCTTCCCGTATGTATTCCCCAACACCGTAGGTCGACGAACGCAAACTGATCGCGCCTGACGCCCTTACGAGCTTGTAACCGTCAGGCTCATTACCAATCTCGATGCCCTGAAGATCGGCACCGAGGATGGTCTGTGCATAGTGAGCCTCATCGGCGACCCGTGCAGGTTCAAAATGGCCGAAATCCACTCCGAGTAGCACCCGCCAGCCGGTGGCTTTCATGAGTCCGCGCAGGGCATAGAAATCGGCTGGCGTGATGACATTAGTAGCCCACGCTGGAGGCGGTTCATCGCTGCTGGTCCACCAGGAAAAATCCACGCTGTCGGCACCGATGCGAAGCACAGACGGCCCAAGCAATCTCATTAGCCGCACAAGACGATAGTGGTCTGCACTGAGGTGACCGTTCGTCAGTTCGCTGGTCTCCGTCGACAACCCCACAGCGCCAGCTTCGAACGAGACTCCGGGGCGACTAGTGTCCACCCGCAGAATAGCTGTCGGTGCCAGCTGCACACTGGCGGCGGATCGAGCCCAAGCCCACGTGCAGGCCGCAGCAAGCATGACGACGAACGCAGCCACCAGGAAGCGGCCGCATAGCTTAGTCGCCATTGCGCCCCGGTCCATCTCAACTCGCCCTTTCGTCTCGATTGCCATAACCAGCACCCAGCCGCCCAGCAAGCGCACCAGGTGCTCGCGCCTTTCTTCCAGATCAACCCCGGTGACCCATTGCAGTTGCGGCCCTAGGTCGGCGACTACAATCGTTCGTGTCGAGGCGGAGCACAGCCTATTTAGCACAAGCTTTCGGAACGGACAGGATGCCCAGGCCCCGGAGCATCTTGCGACGTGGCACTAGCGTAGACGCACACCAAAAACATATCCATCCAAAGCGACCAGCAGCATGTCGAAGGCCGTCCGGTGGGCTAGGGCGTCCAAACCTCGTTGACTGGAGCGGCGTGGGGCGGCGACATACTATGCTCGCCCGCCAAGACAGCGCAGCCTGATCGGCCAGGCGGGGGATGCTCAGGCCGCATACCCATCTGGCCAAGAGAATCGACCGGGGCCAGATCACATACAGCCGTAGTCACGCTAAGCCGTCAAGCCGTATTCCTTGAGCACTTCTCGCAGCGCATCCGCCGCCGTCTTGAGCGCGGCGAGTTCGGCCGCAGGAGAGGTTATCGCGACGTGCTGACTACCAGGCGCAGCGTGTGAGAATACGGCCATATCTTTCGTAGATGTGACGTTCGCATTGGTGTCTATCTGGCGAGCGTCGAGCCCGTAAGTGAGCCTATTTCTAGGAAATTCGCTGAAGTACTATTAGTCAGCTTTAGCGTCGCACCATGCTGGGACGCCAGTTGCGACTGGGTCGAATTGAAATTAGCGCAGAAGGTTTGCAGTAGGCCTACCCAGCTTGACGCGCTCAGATTGCCCGTAAGTGGAGCGATAAAGCGGGTAGTTTCACTACCTTCGACCCTCAGACCACACATGAATACGTTCGTAACTCCGTTCCGGATTACTACACCATAGGAGGCGTCGTCCACCCCGTAGACTGGGCTCATAAAGGCGTTACTACCAACAATTACACCACGTGTATTTCTACACATCCATCCAACCCCCGCCAGCGTCACACCATTCACAGACCCTGTTGGTTTTTCTTCGGTGCCACTTTGATTGATCAGGACGAAACTCACACCCGGTGTGACGGTACCCACGAAACAGTTCGCCGGAATGTTTGCCCCGCTTACTGGCAGTCCCAGATGTTGCGCAAGGATGGAGGTATCGGCGATAGTTGTAGATATGGCCGATCCTGTCGCCGATTCATGTGTGATCGGTGTGGGGGTGTCAGCACAGCACCCGTGCCACTCGGACAAGCTGTTGTCATCAAAACAAGTATTCATGGGATAAGCGGCTCCGTATGCATGAACACCAAAGAACTTCCAATTGCTGGCATCCACGCGGATGCCTGTAGTCTGGCCAGTCAAGACACAACCATGGGCTGTGCCGTCCGAGCATCGCGCTATCCAAAGCCCGTAATAGCCGGTGGTCGCGGAGCCAGCTGTCCTGTCAACCATGAACTCCTCAGTAAGATGCGCTTCGTCGCTAGCAGCCGGCGCGCCATTATCGCCGAGGATAACCGTGTGTTGCGTGGAGTTCTGACAGATTACTCCGACAGTCATGTTGCGCTGGAAATATCTCAACCAAAGTGCGTTCTGCGCAAGATTGTTGGCGTCGATTATCCCGCCGCCAACGATAGACTGCTTGAGCGACCTTTCACTCTGCGGGGTGGAGAGCAGAGGCCCAGCAATGGCAGCGGTCGCCTTCAAGATTGTATTGGGGCCTATAAAGAGGGACGTGTTGACCGGCAGCACAAGTCCTTTGTTGATGGAGTAGGTGCCTGGCTTGTGAGCTTGCAAAGACCGCCAGCGGCAGCTGTTAGCGCCGCTTCAACGTTGGCGGTATCCGTGGCAGCAACTTCAGTGGGCGCGGTACTGCTCGTTATCACCGAACTTGGCACTTGCGCTCCCGACAGCACTCCGCTGCCATTGAGCGTCGCCACGCCGCCTGGCTGGCCCTCGGCTGACGTGGGAACTGCTTCTACATCGGCGGCAGTCAGAACTACCGCACCGGTGTGCCCATTGACACTCGTGACTTCGCTCATGATCTCCCCTTCTCTCTTGGACCCGCCTGAGCCTGTGATCCTGCCGGTCGCGATCATACGACTGAAAGGGACGCACCGTCAGCCTGCGCGGCGAGACGGGCACGCCCAGCCATCGCAGGTGCTGGCCGCAAGCGCTATCCGTTCCGAATCCCCCCCCAGCAACGATTCCCGCTGACGATCGTCTGCTTATTCCGTCCGGTGCCTAGTCGAACATATGTTCTCCTTCAAGTCTTGCACGCTAGTTTTCAGAGCGAGTTGACAACCTCCAACAGACTGGTAGGCTATGCCTGGCGGAAGTCGCCACCCGGACAAGGACATACGCAAGGCCCTCGCCAACGCCGAGCGAGCGGGCTGGGCGATCACGAAGGCACCCGGGAGCGGTCACCGATGGGGCAGCCTCTCGTGTGGTGAGGGCTGCGAAGTTGCGATCTGGAGCACCCCCAGAAGACCTGGAGACGTCGCGAAGCGCATTAGAGAGGCCGTCAAAAAGTGCGATCACATACGCCCAACGAGATAACAAACCGATGACCAAATCCAACACTTACAGCTTCACGCTCTTCTTCAAGGGAGCCGACGTGCTGGAAGACGAGCACCTGGAGGCTCTATTCAAGAACGGTTGCGACGACGCTCTGTTCGGCGTCCGCGACGGCGCGCAGTACGGAGCTTTCGATCGCCAGGCCACCAGTTTCAGCGAAGCCTTGGCGAGCGCAATCGCCGACGTTACAAGAGCTGTAGATGGTATTGAGGTCATCCGCATCGAGCCGGACGACTTCGTCACAATCGCGGCGATCGCCGCGCGCAGCGGACTCTCGCGCGAGTACATCCGCCTGCTCTCGACAAGCAAGCGCGGTCCCGGCGGCTTTCCAGCGCCCATAGCCCATGTGGACGACAAGACCCGACTATGGCACTGGCCAGAGGTCGCCCACTGGCTGATCCATCATCAAAAGGCCAAGGTCCAAGTTGACGCTCATGCAGCCGACCTCATCGCCGCCATGAACGCCGCCTTCGACCTGCGCGAGCACACTTCTCATCTCCATGCAGAACAAGACTTGGCGCTTGTCGCGAGCGTTCTGAGGGAGGCGAACACGGTCTAACGCGGAACCGAGCGCGCACGGGAGAGGGCGCGGCTAGAGCGGCGGGACCTGGTTATTGACCTGTGTTCCGTGGTACAGGTGGTCCTGGTCCCTGCAGGCGGCCGGGAAGAAGAACTGGACGCTGTCGCTGCGCACGCCGTTGTAGCTCGCGTAGAGGGTCGCGCGGCCAAGGGTGCCAACTTCGCAGTTCGGGTCGCTGCTGCTTGTTACCCGGACCTTGATCTTCATGATGTTTCCCGGGTAGCCCCACATCGTCGCGTAGTGCGAGTGATACACGAGGTGATGCTGAACAGACATGATGATCGTGCCGGCCCGATCCTGCTGACAGACGATCCCTGAAACGGTGTTGGCTTCGAGGTTGATTTCGCCATGACCCTTGGCGAAGCTGCTCGCCCCCGTGTACGGACCCGTATGAAAACCCCACGGGGGAATCCCGTAAACGGTTGGTACCTCAGAGCAAGACGTCGCTCCGCTGGCCGGGCCAGCCAGAATGGTCAGCGCCAGCAGCGCCGCCGGCACCAGTACGGCTAGTCCAATGCCTCGCGTGCCATGGCTCCTCTCCATCTCCGAGCGGACTATAGCCTTTCGCGGCCACTATCCGAAACCGGTAGTCCTTGGCTCCGGGCTTTCCAGCAGTCTGCTAACGGTAGTGTAGAGGTCATGCGATCAGTAGTGTTCGTCGCCTGCGATCTGTAGCATAAGCCCATGAACACGGGCGGGTCAACGCAAAAGCCGACCGAGCGTCCCTACCTGCACCGGGTCCTCGACGACGAGCTCGACGAGAAGTCCGCCGAGTTCGCGGCCATCTCGATCGAGGGGCCCAAGGCGGTCGGCAAGACAGAGACGGCGCAGCGTCGCGCCAATACCGACTATCGCCTGGATGGACCTGCCGGACAGGTGGTCGAGGCTAACCCACAGCTCGTGCTGAGCGGGGAGCCACCGATCCTCATCGACGAGTGGCAGCGAGTCCCGGCAACCTGGGACGCGGTCCGCCGAGCCGTCGACGATGGGGCGCCACCGAACACTTACCTGCTTGCCGGCTCGGCGAGCGAGCGTGGCGCCCACAGCGGAGCGGGGCGCATCCTCACTTTGAGAATGCGCCCCCTGACGCTCTCTGAGAGGGGCGTGGAGACCCCGACGGTGAGCCTTAGCGCGCTGCTCGACGGAGAAAGGGGAACCATCGAAGGACAGACGGACGTCGATCTCCAGGACTACACACAGGAGATCGTCGGCTCCGGATTCCCCGCCACTCGCGGCCTCTCCGAAACCGCCCTCGCCGACTTCATCGACAGCTACATCCAGCGCATCGTGGAGCGTGACTTCGATGAAATGGGCCGCCGCGTCCGCCGCCCGGCCACCCTGTTGCGATGGATGAACGCCTACGCCGCCGCCACATCCTCGACCGCCTCGCTGGAGACGATTCGCGACGCCGCCACCGGTGGGGAGGGACAGAAGCCCGCCAGAACCACAACCCAGCCCTACCGGGAGATCCTGCAACAGCTGTTCATCCTCGACCCGGTGCCAGCATGGGCACCGACACGCAACCGGATCTCCCGGCTTGCGATGCCACCCAAGCACCATCTCGCGGATCCAGCCTTGGCGGCCGCTCTGCTCGGAGCAGACGTCGGCGCTCTGCTCTCGGCCGAACCTGTGGGACCACCCTCGCTGCGGGACGGCTCACTGCTTGGCGCCCTATTCGAGTCACTTGTGACACTCTCGGTCCGGGTCTACGCCCAAGCAGCGCGCGCGCGAGTGAGTCACATGAGGACGCGAAATGGCGACCACGAGGTCGACCTGATCGTGGAGCGTCGCGATGGGCGCGTACTCGCGATCGAGACCAAGCTCGCCGCGACACCTAACGACCGCGACGTCGGCCACCTCCACTGGCTCGCCCAGCGCATCGGAGACGACCTGCTCGACAGCGTCGTAGTCACGACCGGACCGTACGCCTACAGGCGCCCTGATGGCATCGCGGTCGTGCCCGCCGCATTGCTCGGTCCCTGATCAGTGCCCGCCGAATCATTTCTCATGCGCCGCTATCGGCGCATGAAGGACCCTGTACATTCGGGCTTCACCCCACCACCCGCACCCTCCCCAACCTCCCTGCCCCCGGAATCACGCCTGCCGCCTCGAACCCAAGCCACTGCTCTAGCAGCGAGCAGTACAAGCTTCTGAAATCGGAGGTCGCCTTCACATTCCCGAGCGGATCGAGTCCTTTGGCCAAACCGGGCCACTCGCCGACCATGGCGCCCGCCGCTTGGGTGCCCATCACGAAGGCGCACCCGGCCGCCCCATGATCAGTGCCCGCCGAATCGTTCTCATGCGCACGGCGGCCGAACTCCGACCACACAAGCGTTAGCACCCGGTCAGCGAGACCTCGGGCTTCCAAGTCGCGCTGAAACGCGTACAAGCTTTGCACCGCCTCCCCCAACCCGGTGTTCAAGCGCTCCGCCTGATTGTTGTGGGTGTCAAACACCGATTCGGTGGTCACCGTCACACAACGCAGAGGCATGCCCGCCGCCAAGAGCTCCGCCACATCCGCCAAGCGCGTAGGGAAACGATCGTCCACCACCGGATAGCCTGCCGGCAACGCTGGCGCGGGGGCGCCTGGGGCCGGCTGAAATGGCGCCAGCTGACCCCTCACGACAGAGGCGGCCAACGCCGCGTCGCCCGACTGAGTCATGCTCGGATCACCCGACTGGACGCCTACGTAGCCCAGGGTGTCGACCATGCCGAGCATCTCTTGAAATGGCGCTCCGCCGACCCCGCGCGCAAGCAGCGAGAAAGAGGATGGTCCCTGAATCGTCGCCACCGGCACTTTGGCCGTCGCCAAGGCTGGCTGCAGGGCGGAGTCCAGGCAGAGGCCTTGGAGGGGATTGTCGTTCGTGCCCGTCAAGTCGAGATAGCGACCCATCCATCCGGTCAGCAGATCCGCCTGGGTGGCGCCCACCTCCCAGAAGTGGCGGCTGGTGAAGTGAGACTCGTCCGGGTGGCTGTAGCCGACGGCCGGCAAAACGCTCAGCTTGCCCTCACCGTGCAGCTGGGCTAGGGGAGCGGCCTGCGGATGCCAGTGCAGACGAGGATCCTCGGCGAAGGGGGGACCCGCGCTCGCGGGCAAGGCGAGTACGGGCCTGTACTTCTCATACAGGGATTCACCCGCCGGATAGAGCACCGACATCGAGTCGATCCCGCCTTGCAGGTACACGCTCACGAGCACCGGCTCGGACGGGCTCGCGGCCGCCGCCTTGGCCACGCCTTCCTCGAAGCGAGACAGGTCGAGCACCCGCTCAGCCCCGTATACAGACAGGGCAAGGCCGGCCGAGGCCAGCAGGAACCCGCGCCGCGACAGGCCTGTGCCGGCCGGCACAGGCATCCCGGCCTCAATTGCGGGCAGGCCGCGACCAGCCTGGGCCACTCCCCTGCGCAGCAGCTCGGCGCGGTTGAACTCCTCACAGGCACAACCGCGATGTTCTGTGCCTGAGCCCATCAGCAAGCGTGGTAGTCGGGAGTGGCCGTCACCAGTGAGCGCAACGCGTTCAAAGCCATGACCGGAAACTGTTCTCGTTCCCAGCGCTTCTTGGGCAGATCGACCGCCACAGCCTGGGCGAAGGAGAGCAGAGCCGTGTTGCTTGCCTGACTCAGAGTGGGTGAGGCCCAGAAGGCGCTCGCCTGATCCACCAGCGCTTGGGGATCGGCTGGGACCGTGCCCTTTGCCACATTCGGAACCAAAGCCCGCTGTTCTCCGATCACATAATTGGCGAGGTTGAAGCGAGCAAGCCAAGTCCCGGTGTTCAGCCAGCGCGTGGCGTCCCAACCGGACACGTTTGGTGGGTAGAAAGGCATCTGGCCGGCCAGGTTCGACAAGGCCGACCATGCCGCGGTGTCGATGTAGCGCCCGCTCGCCCTCAACATCCCCGCGATCTGCACGACCGGCGGCTTGACCAGGCGCGGCCCTTCATAGAACAACGGGTGCATCAACATCGCCTCGACCAACGGCCTGATCTGCCGGCCCGAGGACACATACAGCGCTTCGGCCGTCTGGATGTCCCGCGCTGATAGCGGCTCGGGAGAGAAGTAGGACCACAGCTTGGTCACGAAGTGCCGCGGATGGCTCGGGTGGGAAAGGACCAGGCGCAGGCTGTCGCGCCAGGCGAAGCGGCCGCGCTTGCCATAAATGACCTTCATGCCGCTGTCGTGGCGCTCGGGCACGTAGCGAAAATCTTCGGCTTCTTTGGTTGCCTGATTCCAAGTGCACATCCAGCCGGTGAGCGCCCGCGCGTGTTCGCGCACGTCGCGCTCGTCATACCCACCCCCGCTGCCCAGCGTGAAGATCTCCTGCATCTCGCGCGCATAGTTCTCGTTGGCGGCGCCCTTCATGTTGGAAGTGCCCGACAGGAACACGAGCATCGCCGGATCGATCGTCATCGCCGCGAGCAAGTCCCCGAAGCCGCCCAAAGACAGGCGACGCTGGGTTTCGTTCTGATCGAGCATCAAGCGGTGTGAGCCGACGCCGTCGTTGCTGGTGGCAAACCAGTCGTGCCAGGTCAAGGTCATGCGCTCGATGAAAGGCGCCGTGGTTCGCACCATCCGATCCAGCCACCACAAGACGTCGTGTCCCCAGACTGTGTACGGAGCGATTGGCTGGCCGTCTTCGGTCACCGGCGCCGGGCCCTGCAAGACAGCTGAGGCTGGACGCGTCAACGAGAGCATCGCAGCCCGCAGGCCCAAAGTGGCCAGTCCCTCCGCTTCTCCCGCGCGCGGTCCGAAGCCCGCACGCCACAACAATCGCTCTGCCTGTTCAGGACCAAAAGGGCCCGCATATATAGGCAGCCCTCTCCCACGCGCCCGTGGCGAGCTACGCCACCCCGAACTGGCTACGCCCGAAAGCGATCCACTCGATACAACCATCTCATTGCGCCCATCCTGGCTGGGTCGATACGTCTCGAGAGAATCCACCGTCGAGGAAACTACCCGGAGCACCGGCGGGCCAAGCGCTTGCAGGCGCGCGTAAAAGCCGAAACATGAGCCTCGCCTACTCGCGCCAGCGCGAGCTGACTATGGCCGCCTCGAGAGATTGCCATGTCGGCGTTATCGGCGGCATATTCGGATGACTCAAACGGTCACTGGAGTCTGTGACCGAATACCGTCGTCGCCGCGTGACTCCCATACAGAACAGTTCCCGAACTCGGTATTTGCCGAGCAAACTCGTTTAGCATGTCGTAGCTATGCAACTCCCACGAACTGGCGAGATGTCCGCAAGCATGGCCGTACTCGGCTTGGTCGTCCAACGACCAGACACAATCGCAGGGGTTGCTTTCCGTTTGAGCGAGACCTTCCCTCGCGCTCGCTGGTCGCCGGGCGCCGCTCACAGCAACATGCCCAATCTCACCAAGCAGGGGCTGCTCCGAGTCTCGCAGGAGGGTCCTGAGCCAACACTGGATCGCTACGAGGCAACCCCTCGTGGCGTCGAAGAGTTCCGCCAGTGGCTGGCTCGCTCGAGTTCCTTACCTCCAGCGTTGCGCGACGGCCTGCAGGCCAAGCTGGAGTTCATTGAGTTCGAGGAACTCGCAGGCTTTATCGAGACAGTTCGCAAGGCAGAGCGCGATTGCCGATCGGAGTACGCAGCGGCACATGGACGCTGGAAGGCTTTCGGCAGTCTGGGCTCTCCAGACTCGGCGCCAGAGACTACCGAGGAGCCTTTGCGACACAAGCTCAAGGCCGTGCAGCTAGTCGACGAAGTGATGCTGTGGGGCACCCAAGCCAAGCGCCTTGCGAGTCTGCGAAGCCAGCTCGAGAGCTTGCTCCGGGAGACGAGCAGCCCGCCAGGAGATCTCGATGGATGAGCTGCTGCTCATAAGCGAGGTGAGCAAGACATATTGGCGTGGCGACTGGCCCCTGGAGCTGCTGAAAGATGTCTCGCTGCGGGTGCGTCCGGGAACAATCGTGGCGATTGTGGGCGAGCGGCACGAGGGCAAGACCACCTTGCTGAAGATCGCCGCCGGCGTGGAAGAGCCCGACCAGGGCACAGTGCTCTTTGAAGACCGCAACCTCTGGAGCCTCGCCCACTCAGAGCGCGAGAGACTGTGGGGACAGGCGATAGCGTGGACGAGCAGGGAGCGCCCCGGCCTGGACTGGGAGATGCGCGACTACGTCGGATTGCGCCTGGCGATGGGACGCTCGCACGGGCGCCGAAACGCCAGAGCACAGGCCATTGCGGCTCTGCAACGGGTCGGCGCCGAGAAATGCGCCGGGCAACGCTGGCCCGAGCTGTCGGATTGGCAGAGGATGCTCGTTGGGCTCGCTTGCGGGATCGTGAGCCGACCGAAGCTACTGGTGATCGACGATCTATTCGACGGTCTCGGAGTAGCCAAGATGCAAGCGGCGGGAGAGCTGTTGACCTCGCTCGCTCGTGAACTCGGCTGCGGTGTGCTGATGAGCGCCTCCGGGATGGAGGCCGCACTGATGGCCCACGCGGTATGGCTCTTTGACGAAGGCGGGCTTAGCCTCATGTCCGATCAGACCCTCGCCGGAGGCGAGGTCCTCGAGTTCCCCAAAGTCGTTCGAGAGTCGCGCCGCGCGGGCTCCTAGGCGTGCTGGAGGTACGCGAACTCGTCAAGCTCTACCGGATCGGTGGCGAGGAGCCAATCCGTGCGGTCGACGGCTTGTCGATGTCCGTTCAGGCCGGCGAGTTCGTCGCCCTTTACGGACCGAGCGGGTCCGGAAAGACAACCCTGCTCGAGCTGATCGCGGGCCTGCGGCATCCGGACAGCGGCAGCGTTCTCGTCGAAGGCAGCGATGTCACAAAGATGTCGCGCCGGGAAAGCGACGAGTACCGCCTGAATCGACTTGGAGTCATAGGCCAGCCTCACCACCTCATACCGGGTGCCCGGGCTATCGACAATGCGTCGTTGAAGCTGTGGCTCTCGAGCACACGCAACGCGAAAAGGACGATCGCGCCCCTACTCGAGCAACTGGGCTTGAGGGGTCGCTTCCAGCACCGCACCGAGCAGTTGTCGATGGGCGAGCGCCAGCGAGTCTTGATAGCCAGGGCTCTCGCAATGAACCCCAGGCTCGTTCTCGCAGACGAGCCAACTGGCAACCTAGACACGCACCGCACCCGCGAGGTCCTCGCTCTATTGCGCAAGCTCTGCCAGGAGCGCGGGATGGCGTTGGTGCTCGCTACCCACGATCCCCAGGCAGCCGCATATGCCAATCAAGTACACGAATTGCGCGACGGCCGCCTTGAGCAATATATGCCGGACCACCAGGCGGTACCGGCGCACACAGCCGGCGGAAACCGATAGAGCGTCGATGAGCCTCTCCGACATTCTCTTTCTCTACCGTGCGCGAATGGCGGCAAAGGCCGTCCTGATTCAAGAGATCTTCGCCATACTCGGGATAGCCGTGGGGGTCGCGTTGCTGTTCTCCTCGCAGGTCGCGAGCACCAGCCTCACGCGCTCTGTGGAACGCTTGACGCACGCCGTCGTCGGCGACACGCAGCTGCAGCTAGACGCGCGTGGCCCACGCGGCTTCAGCGAACGCCTACTCGGAGAAACACGCCGCATACCCGAGGTGGAGGGCGCTTTCTCGGTTGTCGAACAACAGGCCATCGTGCGCGGCCCACGCGGCGAACGCTCGGTCGAGATGCTTGGAGTCGATCCACGATCGGTCCACTTCGGCGGCCCGCTCCTGCGCCGCTTCTCGGCCAAGCAGCTCTCTGCTCAGCACGCCGTGGCGCTTCCCGCCGCCATTGCGGGCGCAATCGGAGCGGGGGCATTCGAAAACATCAAAATACAGATCCGAGGTCGCGTCTCAGAAGCGCTGTTGGGGGCCGTGCTCGGCAAGAGCGACATCGGCGCCCTGGCCAACGGCCAGGTCTTGATGGCGCCGGTGACCTACGCACAGCAGCTCGCGGGTATGCAAGGACGGCTCACCCGCATCTTCGTGCGCACCAAGCCCGGTCAGAGCGCCAATGTGAGCGCCAGGTTGAATCAGCTTGCAACCAACGCCGGAGCAAACGTGCAGCCGGCGACCTTCGACTCCAAGCTTTTTTCGGTGGCTTCCTCCACCGAGAACCAGGGAGAAACGCTCTTCTCGGCGATCAGCGCCCTGGTTGGATTCATGTTCGCCCTCAACGCGATGCTTGTCACCGTGCCGGCGCGGCGCCGGCTGATCGAAGACATCCGCCCGCAAGGCGCCACGCGCGCGATGATCGTCCAGATCCTGCTCGTCGATGCTCTCGTTATCGGGACTCTGGCCTGCGTCCTTGGCCTAGCCTTCGGGGAGGTCCTCTCAATTTCCGCTTTTCACTCGACCCCCGGCTACCTCTCCTCGGCATTCCCGGTGGGCAACGAAAGAATCGTGACTTGGCAGAGTGTCCTGCTCGCTTGCGTTGCCGGTCTTGGCGCAGCTTGCGTAGGAGTGCTTTGGCCCCTGCGCGATGTTCTCTCCCGCAACCCCACCCAGAACGAAGAACCAATCGGCCACCAGCACCACAATTGGAGAACCACACGGGTCGCGACCGGCCTCGTCTGCTTGACGATCACCACGGTGGTGCTCTTGGTGCATACCCAAAGTTGGTTCATAGGGACCGCCGCGCTGATGATCGCCTTGGTCTGTCTCTTGCCTTTGCTGTTCGACACCACGGTCCTTCTCTTCGACCGCTTCCAAAACCGGTTCCTGGATGGCCCCGCGACAGTTTTGGCTGTCACCGAGCTGCGAAATCCACGGACACGCATTCGCTCGCTCGCCGTCGCGCTGACTGGTGCGATCGCCGTGTTCGGAACGGTGGCCATCGGCGGAGCGCAGGTCAACCTTCAACACGGTCTACAGGCTTCCGCGGGAGACATCGACTCGGGCGCCCAGGTCTGGATCAGCCCACGCAGCCAGACCAGCTTGCTGACCACAACCCCCTTCCAAAGCGTCGACGCAGGCGCTATTTCGCGCTCGGCGGGCGTGGCAGCGGTCGGCGCCTATCGTGGAAGCTTTCTCGATTGGGGAGATCGCAGACTATGGATCTTGGCGCCACCCATCAACACCAGACAAGCGATTCCACCGAGTCAACTGGTCGATGAGAACGTCGCGATCGCCAACGCTCGGGTACGGGCAGGTGGCTGGGCAATCCTCTCTCAAGCGCTTGCGGCCGAACACCATCTACACGTGGGAAGCCGGTTTACGCTCCCCGCTCCGATTCCCATGCCCTTGCGGGTTGCGGCGCTCAGCACCAACCTGGGATGGCCACCGGGCGCGATCATCATCAACTCCCGGGACTATGCGAACGCCTGGGGAAGCGACGAACCGAGCGCTTATGAGATCCAACCCAAGCCGGGAGTCTCAACGGCAGCCCTTCAGCACACGCTGGCGCAAATAGTCAAGCCTCAGACAGGACTCGCCGTCGAAACTGTGACCGAACGCCAGCATCGTCATTACGCACTGATCGATCAAGGTCTCGCACGACTCACCCAGATCAAGCTTCTTGTCCTGATTGCCGGTGCGCTTGCCATCGCGGGCGCGATGGGCTCGATGATTTGGCAGCGCCGCGACCTGATCGCCTTCATGAAGGTCGACGGTTATCGCCGCGGCGTTCTCTGGCGGTGGCTTTTGTGCGAGAGCGTGATCATGCTCATCGCCGGCTGCTTGACGGGCGCCCTGTTCGGTCTATATGGCCAGCTACTGATAAGCCACGCGCTTGCAACCGTGACCGGCCTTCCAATCGCTCTGGGAGCCGAAACTGTGATCGCGCTTTCGAGCGTCCTCTTGGTAAGCGCGATCGTGACCGCGATCATCGCGATGCCGGGCTACCTCGTGGTTCGTGTGCCCGCCAGCACGGTCAGCCCCGCCTACTGACCAGCACCTGGGCACCGCAGTTGGCACCCTTGACCCCGCGCCAATCTCGATCCGGCAGCTGGCTAGTCTGGCCTCGTGCGCGACACGCGAGGTTCTCTGGGGTCTGCGCTACACGGCGCACGAGCTCGGTCTTTGGCGTAGCCGAGCGAAACTGATCCCCGATAGGACCATCCGCGAAGACGCGCTGAGCGCACTCGCCCGCAAGCGCGGCAACACCGACGGCGCCGCGCTGTTCTGGATCATCCCCCACTTTCGCAATCCAGCGCTGCTCAGGCTTCTGGTCACCTACCAAATCATGTGGGACTTCCTTGACACGGTGAGTGAGACGGGCGCAAGCGCGGGTCAGGCAAACGGCAGACAACTTCATCTTGCCCTGGTTGATTCCGTCGATAGCGGACGACCCCTCTCTGACTACTATCGCCTGCACCCTTGGAGCGACGACAGCGGTTACTTGCGATCGCTCGTCGAGACATGCCGCGCGTTCTCCACCGAATTGCCTTCCTTTGAGTCCGTGCGCCCGCTCCTGATTCGTGAGGCCGACCGGGCGAATATCCAAGCCGTCAACCACGATCTCGACCCCGTGCGAAGAGAGAATGCGCTGAGAGCGTGGGTGGCGCGCGAGTACGATCGCGGCGATGTGCAGTGGTTCGAGCTCGCGGCCGCAGCCGGCGCCGGCCTCTCGATCTATGCCTTGTTCGCACTCGCAGCGCAACCACGCTGTCGCGAGCCCGAGATTTGCAGCGTCTACAACGCCTACTTTCCGTGGGCCTCAGCGGTGGCAACGATGCTCGACAGCTACGTCGATCAAGTCGAAGACACCGCCAACGGAGATCACGTATACCTAGAGCACTATCGATCCCCCGCATCGGCTGAGGCGTCGATGAGCAGGCTGATCCAACGAAGCCTGCACGAGGCGGGAGCGCTCAGCGATGGCGAGCGGCATGTTTTGCTCGTCGCCTGCATGGTGGCCATGTATCTCTCGAAGGACAGCGCCCGTCTGCCGGACAGTCGGGCGAGAACACGCACGCTCGTTCGGGCGGGCGGCTCGATGACGAGGATCCTGCTACCGATCCTGCGCCTGTGGCGGGCGATTTATTCCCAGCGCTTCAATTGAAGTTTCGGCTTGTCTTCGCTCGAGACCTTTCCAAGACGAACGATTCTTTTCCAACAAGAAGCGAATCCTTTACAACCACTCGACATCGGCCCACGATTAGTGGCGATGTACCGCAATGAGATACGGCCCAAGCGCTGCCTTAGATGACACGCAGCCGGCAGCCCCATACAGCGAAGGGACTACGCGCGCATGGCTGATCATCCTGTTCGGCGTATCAGGCTTGCTCCCGAGCCCCAGTTCTCGCGCTCCCTGGAATACGGGTTGGCGCTCTTGGAATGCTTCACCGCAGAGCATCCGGCGCAACAGATCAGCGACCTCGCAGACATCCTCGAGTTGAGCCGCTCCACCACACACCGCTACGCCCAAACACTACTCGCCCTAGAGCACCTGGAGCAAGACCCCAAACGACGCTACCGCCTCGCACACCAAGCAGCAGAACCGGGTATCAGCGCAATACAAACACTACGCGCAGAGACACCCAAGGCCACAGCAATCCTTGAGGAGCTGCGCGCCCAAACAGGACACACCGTAAGCATGGCCACCATCAACGGCACCCACGCCCTCTATACCCACCGGCTACACGCACACGGCCCCGGCCAATACGCGGCAGACCTCGACCACGGCACAGGCGCACACATACCCCTACACGCCACCGCCATCGGCAAGGCACTACTCGCAAGCCTCTCCCAAACAGAACAAAAAGCCCTCATCGCCCTACTCACACTCGAACAAGAAGGACCCAACACCATCAAAACCAAGAAACACCTCGTCGAAGAGCTCAACGAAATACGCACCACAGGAATCGCCACCTGCAACCAAGAGCAAGCCTGGGGAATCAGATCAATCGCCACACACATACCCCAACCAGGACGCTCAAGACCACTAGCAATCAGCATCACCACACCAGCCACCCAACACACCACCCACACACTCACAAACACCTACACCACACCACTCACACACGCAGCACAACACATCTAAACCTTAAACCCGCCAAGACTTTGAGTCGATGCCCACCCTCGACAAGAAATCACCAGGCCCTGCTCGACGCCGTCGATGGTGTGATCATCGCTCCGCTCGCACGGCTCCGGCTCGCGGGCTGAGATCCTCACCGACCCGACCTTTGGCAATAGTCAGCATGCGTCCGATCCACCGGAATTCAGCAGAGACACCCCGTTTTCAATACGATTCCACATTATGACACGTGCGTATCGAGGGTCCGATGGGTTTGGGCGTGAGCTGATCCTGGGCCTGCTGACCGAGGAGCCCGCCAACTGCTACCAACTCGACCGACGTCTGGCGGAGCGTTTCGGCTCGGCCGGCTATACCCAGGGGACAGCCAGACAAGCGATCAAGCGCCTCGTGGACGACGGACTGGCTCATGCCCGCGGTGGCGCCTCGCGCGCGGCATCCGGGGATGGCCTGCGCGCACGAGTTACCGTCTATGAGCCGACGCCCGCCGGCATCGAGCGCTTCGAAGAATGGATGTGGGCAGCTGTCTTCACTCCACCTGTGCGCGAGGAGCTGCACGCCAAGATCGCTTTGTGCCAGCCGCCCGATCTGCCACGCATGGTCTGCATCGTTCGCGAGGCCGAGAGTGTCTGCGCCGGGAAACTGCAAAGCCTGAACCTGCGGGTGCGCTCTCATCGTCAAGAGCTTGACGAGGAGGACTTCCGGGCACGCATGGATTTGGTCGTGAGCACCGGCGATCAGGCCTGGTGGGATAGCCGGATCAAGTGGCTGCAGCGAGTTCGCATCTACTTGGAAAACGAGTGCACGCGCTACGCGGCACAGCCGCGTACGCGGATGGCGGTCCGGCGGATCTGACGATGGACCCGCTGCTCGCCCTGTGCAGCGTCTCTTTGAGCTTCCCGCGCGGGCGTCGCCATGCGGTAGTTGTCCTGACCGACGTATCGCTCGATGTCGAGGCCGGTGAGCTGGTGGCAGTACTTGCTCAGCGCGCCCAAGGCAAGACCACCCTTCTTCGTGTAGCTGCCGGCATGGACCGGCCCGCCCGCGGTCAGGTGCTCTTCAAAGGTCAGGATCTCTACGCACTCTCCGACAAACGTCGCTCAGGTCTGCTGGGCCACAAGATCGGCTTCGCCGAGCCCCTCGGGCCCGATATCGACCTACCGACGATCTCACATGTGGCGTTGCCTTTGCTCGCGACTCACACCAAGCGGGATGCCTATCGTCAGGCGCGCGACGCTTTGAAGCGCGTCGGCGCCGCGGAGTGCGCCGAGCAGTCGTGGAGCAACCTGGCCGACTCCGAGCGTGCCCTGGCGGCAATCGCTCAAGCGATAGTGCGCAAGCCCGAACTGCTGCTGGTTGACGACCTCACGGCGACTCTTGGCATCGGGGCGACCGAGAGCATCGGTCGACTGTTGCGCTCCGTCGCCCACGAGGACGGCTTGGCCGTACTTATGAGTGTCTCCGACGCCGACGCCAGTACCTGGTTTGACAGAGTCGCCTCACTCTCGGGCGGCGAGCTGCTGCTGTCTCCCCCGAGTCCCGAGGAGAACGTGATCGACTTCCCCGGCAGCCCTTCCCGGCGTGCACTTTGATGCTCGAGATAAGCGACCTGGTGAAGCATTACCACGTCGGCGATGGCGAGCCGATCCGTGCCGTGGATGGTCTGTCACTCTCGATCGCTCCCGGCGAGCTTGTCGCGTTGTACGGGCCCAGCGGATCGGGCAAGACCACCCTGTTGATGCTAATCGCCGCGTTGCTGCAGCCGGACGCGGGGAAGGTGATTGTCAACGGTCGCGATCTCGCGTCACTCTCAGACGCCGAGCAGTCCAAGTACCGCCTGCGTGAATTGGGCCTGATCGACCAAACGGTCGACCTTCTGCCAGGCGGCACAGTCCTGCAAAACGCCGCCCTGAAGCTATGGATGCTCGAAAACACACGTCTTGCCGAACGGCACGTGCGACCGCTGCTCGAGCGCTTGGGCATGGGCGAGCGTCTGCGCCACCGCGTGGATCAGCTTTCGGTCGGAGAGCGTCAGCGAGTGATGATCGCCCGTGCCCTCTCCACTCGCCCCATGCTCCTATTGGCAGACGAGCCCACCGGTAACCTCGACACGCGCCGCGGCCGCGAAGTCCTGGAGCTACTGAGCCAGACCTGCCGCGAGCGCGGAACGGCGGTGCTCTTGGTCACGCACGACCCTCAGGCGACCGCGTTTGCCGATCGTGTGCTGGCGTTGCACGACGGTCATCTCACCATCCTCGAGCAGGAAGACTTCTTCCCCGATCCACACGAGGGCGAGGTCGTCGGCTCGTGAGAAGACTCGCGAACCTCGCCCATTTGTATCTGGTGCGCCTCAAAGCGCGTGCAGTACTGGTACAAGAGCTGTTCGCGGTCCTCGGCATCGCGGTGGGTGTGGCGCTCCTGTTTGCCTCCCAGGTCGCGAGCACGAGCCTTAACGGTTCGGTCGCGCAGTTGACCGGTAGCGTGATTGGCAAGGCCACCCTGCAGCTGGAGGCACGCGATTCGCGCGGCTTCAGCGAACGCCTGCTCGCACAGGTTCAGCACACTCGCGGTGTGCTGACCGCGACGCCCGTGCTCGAGCAGCGCGTCGGGCTGATCGGCCCCAAGGGCAGTGAGAACGTTGACTTGATCGGCGCCGAAGCCCACATGGTGCGTTTGGCGAGTCCTCTGCTATTCCCCTTTGGCGCAAGTCCGCTGGCCCACCAGGAAGCTTTGGCTTTGCCGGTCTCAGTCGCTGCCGCCACTGGCGCCAGTCCGCTTGAAACGGTTCGCCTGCAGATCGGCGCCAAGCTCAACACGAGTCTGGTCGCCACCGAACTGAATGCTGACCAAGTTGGCGCCCTGGCCACTAGCCCGCTGGCGATCGCACCGCTCCCCTACGCCCAGAAGCTAACCGGTATGCGCGGCAGGATCACTCGCATCCTGGTCCGATCCCGAGCAGGCTCCGATCAGCGAGTCAAGGCAGCCCTGCTGGGGATCGCGGCTGGACATGAGAACGTCGAGCCGGCGAACTTTGACTCGACCGTCTTTAACCAGGCAGCGGGTCCGATCAATCAATCCACCAGTGCCTTCGCGGCAATTTGCGCCTTGGTCGGATTCATGTTCGCCTACAGCTCGATGCTCTTGACTGTACATCTGCGCCGAGGCTTTGTCCGGGAACTGCGTCGCAACGGCGCAACAAGGTCGTATACGGTGCAAGCGCTCCTGCTCGATGCTCTGGTCCTCGGCGTCTTGGCTTCCCTACTCGGCCTAGCCTTGGGCGAGCTGCTGTCGGTGACCGTGTTTCGCGCCAACACCGGCTACCTCTCCTTCGGCTTCCCTGTCGGCTCCCGCCGGATCGTTACCTGGGAGAGTGTTCTCGTCGCGGTTTGCGGTGGGCTGCTTGCCGCCTCGATCGGTGTACTCACCCCGCTGCGCGATATTTGGGCACGTGCGCCCCGCGAGGAGTCCACGCGAATGCGCGAAACACGACTGGCGTGGACGCTCGCAACCACCCTGACTGGCTTCGCCTGCATCGCTGCCGCCACCGTCGTCTTGATTGCGGCCCCTCAGTCGGCAGTGCTCGGCATCTCGCTGCTGATTGTTGCCCTCGTCTGTCTGCTGCCACCTTTGCTCGACGGTTTCCTGGCCATCGTCGATCGCCTACCTGAGGCGATCTTTGCCGGGGCAAACCGTCTCGCGGTCATCCAGTTGCGCGAGCGAGGTAGCCGCGCTCGCTCGCTTGCAATCGCTGCAACCGGAGCAATCGCCGTGTTCGCCAGCGTCACGATCCAAGGATCGCATCGAGACCTGCAGAGCGGCCTTGACAGGCTCTTTCACGAAGTCACGAACGCCAGCTCGCTGTGGGTGTTGCCGTTCGGATCTCAGAACCTGCTCGCCACCAATGAGTTTCACACGACTGTCCTGCCCAAGCTGGATCGACTGCCCGGTGTGCGTTCAGTTGGGCTGTATCGTGCAAGCCTGCTCGAATACGGCGATCGACGCGTGTGGGTGCTCGCACCACCCGGGACCATCCAGGCGCCCGTACCGGCTGAGCAGCTGGTCTCAGGCGACCCGACAAAGAGCGATGCCGAGCTGCGCCACGGTGGCTGGGCGGTGGTGTCCCAGGCACTTGCCGCCCAGAACCACCTGCAGATCGGACAGTCCTTCACGCTGCCTTCGCCGCAACCGGTCGCGCTGAAGGTCGCGGCGTTGAGCACGAATCTAGGATGGCCGCCGGGGGCGGTGATCCTCAACGGCCGGGATTACGCTCGTGCCTGGGGCAGCACCGATCCGAGCGCCTATGAGATCGCGCTCACGCATGGATACTCAGCCCAGGATGTCCGCAGCGAGATCCAGGGCGTCCTCGGCCCGCATAGCGGCTTGACGGTGGAAAGCGCCCAGCAGCGCGATGAACTGCAACGGGTCGCCTCACGCCAAGGCCTGGGACGCCTCAGCCAGATATCGACGCTGGTGCTCCTGGCGGGGCTGCTCGCCACGGTAACGGCGATGGGCGCGATGATCTGGCAGCGCCGTCGCAGGTTCGCGCGATTGAAGGTGCAGGGCTATGTGACTGGAGTGCTGTGGGCCGCCTTGATCTGCGAGTCGGCGTCACTACTGCTTGTGGGCTGCCTGCTGGGAGCGGTACTCGGGATCTATGGACAGCTCTTGCTCAGCCACGCCCTGCTCTCAGTCACCGGGATGCCGGTCATCTTCTCCTCACAAGCGGCGCTTGCAATCGGCAGCTTCGCCCTCGTCAGCGTGGCCGGAGCGATCATCGTCGCAATACCAGGCCATCGGGTCGCAAGCGTGGCGCCACACCCTTAGACCGCCACGGACCCTGAAAGCCGTGGCCGCTTACCGGCAGCCGGCTAGACAGTCGCACCCACGACTCGCCCCTCCGTTCGGATCTTTGGATCTCGGTCGTATACGCTCGACCGATAAGGCTCAGCTCGACATCGCGATCCGGCCTCAAGCTCCCGCCCAAACTGCCGTTGCCCGCTCCGGCGCAGACGTTCCTTTTCTGGAGATCCCCCTTTTTTTACCTACAGCACTGTCGCGATCGGTATGGGCCGACGTTCACTTTGAACGCGACCAGTCAAGCCCCGCTCGTTTTCCTCAGCGATCCCGACGACATCCGCTCGACGATGGCCGCATCGGAGGATGCACTGCGCCCTGGCGAAGGCGGCGGCGCAGTGGAGCCAATCGTGGGAGCGCGATCGTTCATGCTCTCCGACGGCCCGGAGCATCGCCTGGGACGCAAGACAACGCTCTCGGCTTTTCACTCAACCGCGATCAAAAGTCACGTCGATACGATCGTCGAGCTTGTGGGGCGCGCCATGGCAGGCTGGCCAACAGACACTGAACTGGCCCTCCACCCACTCCTGAGATCGCTGACGCTGGAGCTAATCTTGCGCACCCTCGTCGGTAGCTACGAAAGCCCTTACGGCGATCAAGCGCTCGCTCTACACCGTCTGGTTCTCGACATGCTGGAAGTGACCGCCAGTCCAGTCTTCATCGAGCCTCACCTTCGCCACGGACCAGGGAGGCGAACTTGGCAGAGCTTCCTGCGCTACCGCGCGGAGGTCGACCGGCTGCTCTACAAGCTCATAGAAGAGAATAGAGAAGCGTCGAAAGGTCTGATAGGCACCCTGTCCTCCCTGAGCAACCCCGACGGATCGCCGCCTTCCAACAGACAGGTGCGCGACAACGTCATGTCCTTGATCCTCGCCGGCCACGAGACGACCGCCGCACAGCTTGCCTGGGCCTTTCAACTGCTTGCCCACAATCCTGCGGTATGCGAACGCCTACACGAGGAGATCGATAAAGGTAAGGGCGAGACATACCTGACCGCCACAATCCAAGAGGTGCTGCGCCACCGCTGTGTGTTCGTATTCGCGATCCCTCGCGCAATCGTCCAACCTGTGAATATCGGTCGCTACTTGCACGGCCCTCCAGTGCACCTACTCGCTTGCATCTACCTGTTGCACCATGACCCGGCTATCTATCGGGATCCCCAAGCTTTTCGCCCGGAGCGGTTCCTCTCAACCCCGCCCGATCCTCGTAGCTGGATCCCCTGGGGCGGCGGCCGCAAGCGCTGCCCGGGTCTGCACCTAGCAATGCTCGAGATGAAGACCGTCCTGCGCACAGTGCTCGTGAGCAGAACGGTGCACACCACCGCCAAGCGCATCGAGCGTCCGCGCTGGCGTAGCGTGATCGTTGCACCCCACGCAGGCTCCAGAGTAATCCTGAAGCCACGTTGAGCGCCGACGCCGGCATTTGCCGGAGCCGTCATTCGCTCGATCAGATTCAGTCGATCGGAATTCCAGGCTCAATAGGGACGCGTCCCTATTCAGAACTGAAGGCACACGTCATCGTGGCAGCTATGAGGAAGCCAAACCAACTTGATCATCCTGTTCGGCGTATCAAGCCTACTCCTGAGCCCCAGTTCTCGCGCTCCCTGGAATACGGCCTGGCGCTCTTGGAATCCTTCACCGCAGAGCATCCCGCGCAACAGATCAGCGACCTCGCAGACATCCTCGAGTTGAGCCGCTCCACCACACACCGCTACGCCCAAACACTACTCGCCCTAGAGCACCTGGAGCAAGACCCCAAACGACGCTACCGCCTCGCACACCAAGCAGCACAACCAGGCGTAAGCGCAATCGAAACACTACGCGCGGAGACACCCAAGGCCACAGCAACCCTTGAGGAGCTGCGCGCCCAAACAGGACACACCGTAAGCATGGCCACCATCAACGGCACCCACGCCCTCTATACCCACCGCCTACACGCACACGGCCCCGGCCAATACGTGGCAGACCTCGACCACGGCACAGGCGCACACATACCCCTACACGCCACCGCCATCGGCAAGGCACTACTCGCAAGCCTCTCCCAAACAGAACAAAAAGCCCTCATCGCCCTACTCACACTCGAACAAGAAGGACCCAACACCATCAAAACCAAGAAACACCTCGTCGAAGAGCTCAACGAAATACGCACCACAGGAATCGCCACCTGCAACCAAGAGCAAGCCTGGGGAATCAGATCAATCGCCACACACATACCCCAACCAGGACGCTCAAGACCACTAGCAATCAGCATCACCACACCAGCCACCCAACACACCACCCACACACTCACAAACACCTACACCACACCACTCACACACGCAGCACAACACATCTGAAACTCGGCTCTACCCCCAAAGGACGGCAATTGGGGCGGCCATAATCTTCTCTTCGAGTTCGTACGCTCGTGGACCTGTGTGCAGGACGATGCCGGCGATAAAGCGCTCGCCGAGTTCCTCACGCAGCCAGCGAAGATGCTTGGCGTCCTCGCTTGCGGTCGGGGCAGCGCTGGCCTTGATCTCTATACCGACGACCCTTTGCCCCCCAGCTCCGCGATCAGATCGATCTCATGTCTTCCTTGCTCGGTGCGCAGGTGGTGCAATCGCGGTCGCGAAGCGGACATCGCGATCGTCGAACGTATCTGTGCCGTGACGAACGTGTCGAGAATGCGTCCCAGCAGATCGCCGTCGTCGATCACCCCCTGCTCGTCGAGTCGCAACGCCGTCGCGATCAATGCCGCGTCGATCAGGTAGCGCTTGGGTCGATGAGCGAGTCGCTTGAGCCGGTTCGACGTCCACGAAGGTACATTCTCGGCGATCAGCAGACCGGCAAGCAGATCGTCATATGAGGCGGCCGTCGCCTTGTTGACTTGAGCGGCGTCATAAATCGTCTTGTGCTCGGCGACACCGGCCGAGTTGAGCGCATACGCCTGCAGGTAACGGCGCAGACGCTGCGTATCCCGCCTCCTGCCCAAATGCCCTTCAAGTTGCTCCACGTCATGGCTGAGCAGGTCCTCAATGTAGCTCTCGAGCCACAGCTCTCGGGCACGACCAGTCAGTCGCAGACTCGCGTCGGGGAAACCGCTGCGCAGGGCAAGCTCTATGTAGCCGCGCAGATCCGGACAATCCTTTGGAACCGTAAGCTCCTCGCCGCTCGCGAGCTTGTCGAGTAGGGACGGACCTCCGCGACCTAGCTGCTCTGCCACCGTCATCGGATACATCGTCAGACGTACGATGCGACCAGTGCCTGGCCAGACCTCATGTTCGGACTCAGCGCGGACGGAGCCTGTGACATAGAAGCGATTTGGGCGAGGATTAGCTTCGACGGCGCGCCTGACCGCACCGAGAACTCCAGGTACACGCTGCCACTCGTCGAGGAGCACCGGCTCCGGTAGACCGCGCAGCGCCACATCCGGATCTGCTTCGAAGGCCGTCGCGCCTGCCTGCCTATCAAGCCTGACGACCGTTGCCGCACGTCGTTCCAAGGTGGTCGTCTTGCCGGACGCGCGGGGACCGAGTACAAGGATCGCGGGGAGCTGCTCGAGCAGCTCGTCCAACAATGGGTCGACCAGACGCTCCCGATATCGTATCGAAGTGGGACTAACCATCACACGCACTATATAATAGCTGTTTCACGCAGCTGATACTAGCCACTAGGCGCAACGAAGCAAGCCCTGGCATGCCCTGCGGAAGATCACACGATGATCCTGGCGGCAATAATCGGCTTCTATCTCGCCGACCGCCAAGCGCAGAGCTCACACGTGCGCCTTACCGCGGACCAGGTTCTACAGGCGTGCGGCGATCATGCATTACCTGCACTACTAGTCCTGCGCTCCAGGCACATGCTGAGGCACCTCGTCACCGCCATCGGCAAGGCACTACTCGCAAGCCTCTCCCAAACAGAACAAAAAGCCCTCATCGCCCTACTCACACTCGAACAAGAAGGACCCAACACCATCAAAACCAAGAAACACCTCGTCGAAGAGCTCAACGAAATACGCACCACAGGAATCGCCACCTGCAACCAAGAGCAAGCCTGGGGAATCAGATCAATCGCCACACACATACCCCAACCAGGACGCTCAAGACCACTAGCAATCAGCATCACCACACCAGCCACCCAACACACCACCCACACACTCACAAACACCTACACCACACCACTCACACACGCAGCACAACACATCTAAACCACCAGAACCCACACCAACCCTCACGGCGGGCACGGACGCCCGCCCCCACCGGCGCCAGGCCCCACCACAACCCGCGCGGACGCGACCCAAAAGAACACGCACCCGAGCCCCGCGGGCGTTTGAAAGACGCAGCTCGCCCGCAGCCTCGAACCCGATTCATAGGTCATCGATCATGGCCAGGACGCCGTCGTATGGCGTTGCTATCGACTGTCCATTCGATCGCGCACGGCCTGGAGGAACCTCGCAACCCTACCAACACGCAAACGCGGCGCCAGCACGGCTCGCGGAACAAATGATGCACAGATCGCGGAAAATATGAGCTACGTCCTGCGGAAAAACGGATAAGCTGTGCCCGCGCGCCAATTGGCAGCGGGCTAATGGACATGCGCCCATCTCGGCGCATGATGCGCCGCCAAGGGTGCATATAATGCCCGGATGCCCAGACAGCGCAGCAGCGACCTATTCCCCACCGACCAGCCGATCCCGGCCAGCCAGATGATCGGCCGCGCAACCGACGTGCGCGAGATCGCCTCGACGCTAGCGGGCGGATCAAGCGTGATATTGGCGGGCGCGCGCCGTACCGGCAAGACGAGCGTCTGCGACGCGGTGCTCGGACGGTTGGCCAGGCGTGGCTACTACACGATCTCGATCGACCTCTTCCGCATCGCCACCGCGGCGGAGCTTGCCGAATCTTTGGTCGCAGCCACACTCTCCAATCGATCGGCCTTGCGACGGGCTTTGCACCAGACCCGCCGCGCTGGGCGCTTTGTGGCCGACGCGCTTCAGACATCGGCTGTCCTGAAGTCCAAGGCCCAGCTGGGGGAGGAGCTCGAGATCGCGTTCAGTCCGGGGCTTGCCACACGAGACCCGGAGCGCTATCTCGACTACGCGCTCTCTCTACCCGCCCGTATCGCGGCGACCGACAATAAGGAGGCGATCCTCTTCTTCGATGAGTTTCAGGAGATCGCGAGCCCCCAACAGCCCTATGGCGATCCGGATCGTCTGACCAAGCGCATGCGCGCGATCTTCCAGCGCTCAGGCGGGGTCAGTTATCTCTTTGCGGGCAGCCTCGAGCACCTGATGCGAGACCTCTTCACCCCCTCCCAACGGGCGCTCCACCAATTCGGCGGCTTTCACGACCTACGCCCGATCGACGCCGAGACCTGGGAGGCAGGGCTGGCCGAGCGCTTCCACGCCGACGACTGCGTGCTGGAGCCGGGCGCCCTCCCGAGGATCGTGGAGTACGGCGAGCTGCATCCCCGCACAACTATGCTGATCGCCCAGAAGTGCCACTTGGCAAGTGTCGAATTGGACACCCACCACATCGACATGCCTTTGGTAGACCAAGGCCTGCTCAGTGCCTTGTCCGCCGACAGGGTAAGCCACGAGCAGACCGTCGAGCGGATCCGCCGCCTGCACAAGCTCGGCCTGGTGGTCGCCGAGCGCCTCGCCCGCGGCGAGCAGGTGTACCCCGGCTTGCCCCGCGGAGCCGTGCGGCGCGCTTTGGAAGCGCTCCGCGAAGCCGCCATCATCGAAAGCAGAGGCCGCGCAGACTGGCGATTCGCAAGCCCGCTCCTGCGCCGCTACCTCGCCGGCATCGGCCTCTTCTGAGATATGTCCGCATCTCGGCGCATGATGCGCCGAGATTGGCGCATCATCGATCCCGGCCAACGGGGTCCTTAGGAGCTCAGCTCTCGCTCATCCAGATCGTCGGGGAGCGGCACCTCTTGCGGCGCCGCACCGCGCTCGTCCTCCCAGGACGCGAACGCCTCTCCATCTCGACCTATGTGCTCGCCGTCGCCGCCAAGCGCAAGCAGAACCACCCGGTCTGACCCACGATTGACCAGCTGACGACGCAGCCGCGGCGCAACACGAATCAGCTCGCCCTGCCCGAGCTCGATCGGCTCGCCCTCGACCAGCAGGCTCAGCCGACCCTCCACCACAAGGTAGACCTCCTCCTGGCGGTGGTGCCGGTGAATGCGACCACGCTGGCCGGGCTGCAGCACGAGCTGGTTGAGCCCAAAGGCGCTGACCCCCAGCTGGCGGCGCAGCGCCACAAAGCGCTCGTCGGTGTCCAGGTCAAGGCGGGTACGTGCGATGCCGTCCTGCATGCGGGGATCTTTACACGAGCCAAGCCACAAGCGGCGCGGCGGGGGTGCTCCCAATTGGCGAGCAGCTCGTGACGGTGCAGAGCTGTCCGACGAATTTTGCATCACCCCCTTGCATCTCTACATAAAGTTGATAAGCTTAGTGAGGAATGATGATCCTCCTACTTGTCATCCCTGTTTGGGGCTTCTTGCTCGTGCTGACGCTCACGGTATGCGCGACAGCACGGCGAGGGGACTCCGACTGGAGAGCGGTCGGTGCAGCGCAGGCCGACCGCTCTCCGCGCCTACCTCTCTCCCAGGCGCCCGCAGAGCAAGGGCAGCCATCCGCCAAAGACACGCGGCGGGTGGCTGCCTAGCTCTGGCCTCGAACCTGGAGCCACCCATTCCAAGTAACCTCACGGAGTGCCGGTGGGAGCGCTCCAAAGCACAACCGCGGCGCTGGATGCGCCTCTGAGCGAAACCGCTTCGCGCTCGACCTTGGAGCGGGTCGGCTGGGTCGCCTTGATCGCGCTGGCGCCCGGCCACGCTGATCTACCTGAGCTTCGAAGCGGGTGGCTACTTCCCGAGCGCTCCTGGGTACGTGGCGATCGTGCTGGCCGGGGCGCTCGTGCTGAGCACCACTTTGGCCGAGCGCCCATTCGAGGGGCTTGACCGCTCGCTGGCGATCCCACTTGGGGGCCTTGGTCCTATATGCGGCCTTCACGCTGGCCTCGGCGGGGTGGTCTCAGGCCACGGCCCACACCTTGGACGCCTACTCGCGCGTGCTGCTCTATGTGCTGGCCTTCTTGTTGTTGGCTCGGTCAGATACACGCGCGTCGAGGGCCGCTTGGCTGGTGAAGGCGGTGGCGGGCGGACTGGCGGTGGTCTGCCTGGTGGGGCTGGTCTCGCGCGTGCTGCCCCACACGTGGCCGACGGCGACCAGCTTCTATGCAGACCGCTTGAACTATCCGCTGACCTACTGGAACGCGGAGGGGATGGTGGCCGCGATCGTGCTGATCTTGGGCTTCCACCTGAGCGCCGACCGAGCCGAGCACCCGGCGGTCAAGGTGATCGCGGCAGCCGTCTTGCCGGGCGTGGGGGCGGCCTTGCTGCTGACCTTCTCGCGCGGGGCGCTGGGGGTGGCGGGGATCGGGCTGATCGCCTACTGCCTGCTGACCCGCTTCTCGACCTTGCCGACGGCCCTGCTGGCGGCGGTCCCGGCCACGGCGATCGCGATGCGCTCGGCTTGGGACGCTACCGAGCTGGCGAGCAAGCATCCGACCGACGCGCTGGCGGTCTCCCAGGGCCATCACGTGGCGGTCGTCGTGGCGCTCTGCATGGTGGGCGCAGGCGCATTGCGGGCCGTGCTGCTGTTGGCCGACCACCAGATCGGATCGCTCCCCGTGGTGCGCGAACCACCGCGCTTGGCGGTCAGGGCCGGCGTGGGCGCGGCGGTCGGCGTGGTCGTGGTGGTCGTGGCGCTCGCACTCGGCGCGGGGGGCTTTGCGAACAGGGAGTACGACAAATTCGTGCATGGCACCCACGAAGCCCACAAGATCCAGACCAGAGACCGGCTCACCGACCCGGCCAACGACGGCCGCTTGCCGCTGTGGCGCGTGGCTTTGGACATCTATAGGACCCAAAAGCTGAGGGGCACGGGCGCGGGCACCTACCAGCAGTACTACCCGCGCTACCGCACCGAAAAAGGCTATGTGGTCGATGCCCATTCGCTCTACCTGCAAAGCCTGGCGGAGCTGGGGATCGTGGGTTTCGTGTTGATCGGGATCGTCGTGCTGGGCATGCTCGTGGGCTTGGCCGCGCGCATCCGCGGGCCAGACCGCGGGATCTTCGCCGCCCTGTTCGCGCTGGTCTTGGCTTGGGCGGTCCACCAAGGGTTCGACTGGGATTGGCAGATGCCCGCCGTGACACTTGGCGTGTTCATGCTTGCGGGGCTTGGCTTGGCGCGCCGCGAAGACGGCAAAGCGGGTCTTGCGGGCCTGCCGGCCGGGCGCACGCTCTGATCGCAATCGGATGGCTTGTGTTGGCTGTGACTCCCCTGCTCGTGGCCACCTCCTATGCGCGCCTGCATACGGCCGGCCAGGAGCTGTTGCATGGCGAATGCGCGAGCGCCAAGGAAGAGGCGCTGTCCTCGCTGTCGCTGTCGGCCAAGCGCCCGCAGGCCTATACGATCGTGGGCATCTGCGACCTCAAGCAGGGCTATGCCCAGGCGGCTGTGCCGGCGATGAGCCAGGCGGCGAGCTTGGAACCGCAGAGCTGGGAACAGTGGTTCTGGCTGGCCGTCGCCAAGGCAGGCGCAGGCGTGGACCCGCACGGAGCGATCGACCGCGCGATCGCGCTGAACCCGCTTGAGGGGGGCCTCAGACACGCGGCACGGATCTTGCGCGGGCACGACCCCCGCGTGTGGGAAAGGGCGGCCCCGCGCTTGCGCATCGAAGCGCTGACCTCGGGCAAGTTCGCGATCACCAACCTCTGAGCAAGGCCCCACGCGCGCGTAGGCACCACCTTGGCGCGCACATACCACCCGCCCCACCACCCGGCCGGTGGGGGCGCAGCAAACATTTTGTTGCGCATGTCGGAAAAACTGGCGCTCGTTCGTATAGGGCCATAACGAGACTTCCCTCAGCAAACCGACTCAGGAGGCCAGGAAACCAAAATGCCGCGCAAAGACGACGCACACATGGATGAGTTGGAGGGCGTCGCTAAGCGCCTGCGCGATGAGCGCCCCCAGGCCAGCCCGCTTGACCTCGACCGCATCAAGACCACGGCCATGGCTCGCGCCAAGTCCGGCGCCAAGGGCGGCAGGGCCGGTGCCCGCAGGCTAGCGGTGGCCGGTCTGACCGTTGGCCTCTTGGTCGCCACAACCGGGGGCGTGCTCGCCGGTGAGGGCGGTCACGGCAAAAGCAAAGGCAACGGCGGCGGCAACGCAGCCAACGCTCAGTACGGCGGCGAATGCAACATCAAAACGGCAGCGGCAACGTCGGTGATAACAACGGGCAGGGCTCCGAAAACAACGCCTGCAACGAAAACACCTTCATCACCGAAACGATCACCGAAAACAACAGCTCGACGAACAACACGACGAACAACATCACCAACAACTACAACTCGTCGACGGTGACGGTCGCCGGCCCCGCCAACAGCGGCGTGCTGGCAGCCAGCACGACCAAGAAAGCCACGACCAGCAGCAAGCACATCAAAATCCACATCAACCTGCCGGGCAAATCCAAGCTCCGCCGGGTCACGCTGAAGGTCAACGGCAAAATCGTGTCGGTGCTCAAGGGCAAAAAGGCCTCGAAGAACATCACGCTCGTGAGCCTGCCCTGCTCGGCCAAAGTCACGATCACCGCAGTCACGGCCAGCGGCAAAACGGTCACGCAGTCCCACACCTACAACCTCTGCTAGGGACGCGGCAGTAGGACAAGTACGGGTGGAGCACATCGCTCACATGAGGCACAGGCAAGGGCCCCGGGATCGACTCCCGGGGCCCTTGTGCCCATCCACACCGATGTTGCAAGACAGCCGATCACTTCGCCGGCGCACACGCAAGGAGAGCCAATGGCCCACGAACTGACACCCAGGACCCCGGCTCGTCTCGGCACGGGCCAACCCGCCAGAATGGGGTTGCGCATGAAAGCGGACAACTTCGAGAGGCTGTTCGAGGAGCACTCCGAGCGGCTGTATGCCTTCTTCGCCTACCACACCGGCAACCGGACGTTGGCCGAGGACCTATTGTCGGAGACTTTCGAGCGCGTGTTGCGCTCACGCGGGCGCTTCGACCCGCGCAAGGGCAGCGAGCGGCGCTGGCTCTACACGATCGCTCTGAACCTATTGCGCGACAACGCGCGGCGCAAGACCCACGAAGACAGGGCCCTGCAGCACGTGGGTGCGGGCACGGCCGAAGAGCAAGCCGACCCGGCCTTGAGCGCGGTGGAGCAGCGCGACGAGCTGCAAAGAGCCTTGTTGGCGCTCAACGAAGACGAGCGCGAGGCACTGGCCCTGCGGTTCGGTGCTGATCTGAAGCTGCGTGAGGTTGCCGGCGTACTCGGCGAGGGCGAGAGCGCCATCGAGGGCCGCATCTATAGGGCCCTGGGCAAGTTGCGCAAAGAGCTCGACTGACGCCTCTCCGGGCCGGGGATCGCTGGACGGGGCCCCGGAGTCGCTAGACCCGGGGGGCATCACGGCAGCACACGGGCATCACAGCAGCAGACAGCACGACAGCACGACAGCACGACAGCACGCTAAGGAGCTACGCAGCAGCCTTTGATCGTGAGCACGCCCCGCAAGGGCTTGCCTTCGGGCTGGCCGGAACCGAAGATCGAAAGGTCGCCGCGCACGAGGACGCGATAGCGCACACGGGGTAGGCGGGGATAGCGCACCACGCACGTCCAAGGGTTGGCCAAGGCGCCGGAGCCGCCTGCCACACAATGGGCGGCCTTGGCCCGACCGGCGTAGCCGGGGCGAGGGTCGCTCGTGGTAGCGACCAGGCTCGCCAGCTGGACAGAGCCGACCGGCGCGAGAGACTGCTGGGCGGAGACGAACTGGGTGGGCGCTTCGTGTCCGTGCACGGCCACCACCGTGCCAGCCAAGCCCACCAGCAAGATCGCGGCGACGATCAACCAAGCGAATCTCATGCGCAATCCTCCACCATCGCGCCAAGCATAAAGCCGCAAGGCCGCTAGGGTGCATCCCTGCAACCGCGCATAAGCAAGCCAAACCCCTAAAACAAGAGCGCCGCTCGGCCGATAGGCCAAGCATGAACCGCTCCCGGGCACTTCTTATGGCAACGATCTTGAGCATCGCCTGCGCCGCGATCCCTGCCAGGGCGCTCGCACAGAGGACGGACCGGCGCCATGGCAAGCATGTGCGTGTCGCTTGCACAGCCAAGACCAAAGACAAGCGCCACGGCAAGCATGCAGCCAAGGGCGCCCGCAAGTGCGTGCGTCGGGCCAAGCACGCCCAGGGCGCCCGCTCGGCCAAGCACGCCCAGGCGCCCTCGGCCAAGCAGCCAAGCCAGACCAAGGAAACGACAGGTGCATGTGGTCCCCTCGACCGCGGCCACGATCGCGAAGGTGCTGGGGGCGACTTGCGAAAACACCGAACTGATGCCTGAAGCGGGCAACTTGGAAGCGGTCGAGCAGGGCACCCTATGTTTGGTCAACCAGGTGAGAGCCCGTAACGGGGAGCTGCCTTTGCAAGTCAACGCGGAGCTGGCTCAGGCCGCCGAAGGGCATTCTCAGGAAATGGTGCAGGACGACTACTTCGCCCACGTCTCCCCTGGGGGCGAGACCCCGTTGCAGCGGATCGAAGCGAGCGGCTACATCCCCAACGACCAGGTGGGTTATACACTCGGCGAGAACATCGCCTGGGGCACTCAGTACCTAGCGACCCCGAAGGCAATCGTGGCGGCCTGGACTGCCTCGCCGGAGCATCTGGCCAACATCCTTAATGGGGCTTACACCGAAACGGGGCTAGGTGTGGCGCCTGCCGCACCGCCTTCCTTGCCGAAGGCCAACCAGGGGCGATTTATCGCAGGAGTTCGGCGTTATCGAAGCCTGATTCCAGCCCACCGCCCTTGGTGCAACGAGTTCGGCGTTATCGAAACCCGATTCCGGGGCACCTCCCCTGGTGCATCGGCTGGCCTACCCGATCCTGATCAGGCCTGAAACAACACAATTAAGGCCCTCGTTGCGATCCGCGAGCGCGACTTGGGTGTTAGAGCAGATAGAGCCGGTAATCACAAGTTGGACAGGGGTCGGGAAGTATTGGACATATGTTCGGTCTGGCGCGTCGGGTATCAATAGAGACATATGTCCGACATAAGGGGCAAGGGCGTGTAGTCCTAAAAGGGCAATCACTGTCGGGCCGGCTGGGCAATCGTCGTATCGGAGCTTTACGGAATCACCGAGGAATCGAAGCGAATCAACGAAATAGGACCAATGCCGAATGACCATCTGTTGATCTCGCTCATCTGGTTTGGCTGCCTGGCAGCGCTCGTGTGCTCTTGCGAAGCGTCCGCGAGCGGATCCCGCGAGCGCCGAGCGTTCGCCACGCCTGCTCAAAGAGGACCCGCGGGGACTTCGAGGCGGCGATCGGGGAGATACTTGCCTCAGAGACCGCGACGGCAAAGGACGTGCGGGACGTTCGCAAGAGGATCTTTACGTCCGTCCATAGCGACCAGTTGGCGACGTAGAGGTAGTCCATCGCCACCATTTCCCGCAGGGACACGGTCGCGGGGCCGAGAATCTGCCAGTGGCCGGTGATGCCAGGATGAAGGGCAAGGCGACGGCGATGCCAGCCCTCGATGCGCTGGTCCTCGTCGAGGATCAAAGGACGCGGCCCGACCAAGCTCATCTCGCCGCGCAACACGTTGAACAGCTGGGGCAGCTCGTCCAAGGCGGTCTTGCGCAGGAAACTTGCCGACGCGCGTGACGCGAGGGATCCTCGGCGATCTTGAAGAGGCCCTCTTGGGCCTCGTTGAGGTCGACAAGCGTGTGCTTGAGCTGCTCGGCTTCGGGGACCATCGTGCGGAACTTGAATACGCCGAAGCGACGCTCGTCACGGCCGACCCTCATCTGGCGGAAGAAGATGGGGCCTTTGCTGTCGAGCTTGATCGCGATCGCGATCGCGATCATCAAGGGCGAGACCACTAGCAGGCCCAAAGAGGCGCCGACAGATCGAAAGCTCGCTTGACCATGGCCGAGGAGCGAGTCAGATCGAAGCGACGCACCCCCATGAAAGTGACGCCGTGCAGGTCGTCGAAGATGACCGAGGAGCCGATCACTTGCAAAAGACGTGGCACCACGCTGACTCGTATGCCGGCCGCTTTCAGAGTCCTGACCAGGTCGAGCATCTCCCCCGCTTCGCTGTCGCTGGGAGACACGATCGCGCTGTGTACGTCCAGCTTGGTGGCCAGGTCACGTATCTCGCCCAGCTTGTCTGGGAGAAAGTGTCGGTTGACCAAGGCTCGATCTCGTGCAGGTCGACGTGGGCGACGATCTCGGCCTTGACGCCGCCGTGTTTGACCAAGCGCGAACGGATCGCCTGTTCGGAGGCTGCGCTGCCCACGAACAGGCAGCGTTCGACCGGTGAGACCCGCAGGGCCAAAGCCGCGCGCTGAGCAGCGCCCCACGACCAGGAAGACCGCCAAAGCCACCCACAAGAAGAGCACGTCACTGCGGGTGAGCATGCCGTAGCCGAGCGGTCGCTCGGCCAGCCAGGCCAAGAGGGCACATAGGGTGGCGACCTGAACCAACTTGGGTACCTCGTCCAGGGTGGTCTTGCGGATTACCGCCTCGTCGCGGTCATACAAGCCGAATAGCTTCGCGCCCAAGACCACCAAAGGCAAACCGATCAGGCAGATGCGCCCCAGGTGCAGACGCCCGCCGGAAATCTCGATCGTGACCGCGAAGGCAGCCACGATCGCCACGATGTCGGCGCCGAGCAGCATGCGCCGGAAGATCGAGTCCCTCGCCAAGCTCGCGGCGGGCCCACGCGTCTCGAGGATCGGCCCAGGTCCGAGCCTCCGCCCCAGACCTCCCCGGCGGGCCGGCCTCGTCGTTATCGAACCTGTGGCCAATCGAGGCGTCGAAATCGGCTTGAGTAGCCGGCTTTCGCTCTACCTGACCGCTGGTTGCCTCCAACCTTGTCTCCCGTGACGCGCGTTGAATCAAATCCAGCACGACACCCGTATCCGTCCGAGTCGTCAACGATTCGTGCTGGGCCTTCGTGTGCTGGTTTTTTCCTTGGCGGACTTCCCCAGTTTCCGTCTTTATCTAACGCTGATCGGGCGGCACGCTAGCCGCGCGAGTTGCGAAAGTCAAGAGCCATGGACGCTATTCGGATCAATGGGAGCAGCCGTCCCAATTTAAGCAAAGCAGTTCATCCATATGGCCAACACCTGAGGGGCTTCGGAGCGACTCGATCGGGCACCTTGCCGGCCAGCCTGACACGTCCGGCATAGGCGTCTTGGTCGTATGGGCTCGACGTGGCTGATCAGGCAGTGGGGCGTGCCTTGAAAGGCTCCTCCACACCGACCGTTCCGGGCCCGGACAGTTCGAAGGCGGCGTGAAGGGACTGGACGGCCTGCTCGACCCGGTCGCGCGCGATCACGCAGGAGATCTTGATCGGAGAGGTGGAGATCATCTCGATGTTGATGCCCTCAGAGGCGAGCACGCTGAACACCTTCGCCGCGACGCCCGGGTGTGAGCGCATGCCGGCGCCCACGATCGAGACCTTGCCCATCTCGCTCTGGGTCTCCATCCGCTCGCAGACGGTCTCGCCCTCGCCTCCAGGGCGGCGGTGGCGAGATCAAGATCTTCGTGGGGGACGGTGAAGGAGATCTCGGCCCGGCCGCCGGCGGAGGTGGGGACGTTCTGGTCGATCATGTCGACGTTCACGTTGGCTTCGGCCAAAGCCTCGAAGATGCGCGCGGCGGCGCCTGGCTCGTCGGGCACGCCGATCAAGCGTGACGCGCGCCTCGGCGGTCGAGTGGGTGACGGCTGTAATGAGTGGTTGCTCCATGGTTTCTCCTTCGGAGAGCACAACGGTACCGGGGCGTCCTCAAATGAGGAGCGGCAGTGGATGCGTACGCCCTCATTGCGGGCATACTCGACCGAGCGCAATTGCAGGACACCCGCGCCGGAGGCCGCCATCTCAAGCATCTCCTCGAAGGACACACTGGGCAGCTTGCGGGCATCGGGGACGATGCGGGGATCGGCGCTGAACACGCCGGGCACGTCGGTGTAGATCTCGCACACCTCGCGCGCCCACGGCCGCGGCGAGCGCCACGGCGGTGGTATCCGAGCCGCCGCGCCCGAGCGTGGTGACATCGCTGGAGCGGTCGAGACGCCCTGAAAGCCAGCGACGAGCACGATGTGGTCCTCATGCAAGAGCAGCGCGGATGCGCTCGGCGCGTACGTCGAGGATGCGTGCCTTGGTGTGGGAGGTCGTCGGTGACGATGCCCGCCTGGGAGCCGGTCAGGGAGATCGCGCGGTGGCCGAGGTCGTTGATCGCCATGGCGCACAGGGCGCAGGAGATGCGCTCGCCGGTGGACAGGAGCATGTCCATCTCGCGCGGGTCGGGCGCGACGGAGACCTCCTCGGCCATCGAGATCAGCTCGTCGGTGGTCTTGCCACGCGCAGACAGAACCGCCACGACGCCGAAGCCGGCCTCGCGCTTCTCGACGATCCGCTTGGCGGCGTGCTTGATGCGCTCGGCGTCGGCCACGGAGGTGCCGCCGAACTTCATGACCACGATCTCAGACACGAACGGAGGATAGATGGCCAGGGCCGCATGCGGCCCTGGCCCGACCCGTACATGTACGGGTCGGCCGGCGGCATGCGCCGCCGGAACTACAAGGTGCGGCGTCCGGCGAGAGCCTTGCCGAGAGTGACCTCATCCGCGTACTCGAGGTCCGAGCCGACAGGCAGGCCGGAGGCCAGGCGCGTGACCGTGAGACTCGGGCGCCCGATGGCGCAGCTCCTCGGCGATGTGCAAGCGCCGTGGCCTCGCCTGTGGTGGTGGGATTCGTGGCGAGCACGACTCGCGCACGCGCGCACCGTGGGCACTCAGGGCATCCACATCCGCCCCACGGTCCTCCGACCCGTCCCGCGTCACGCATAGCTCCTCGATCTTGAGGTCCTCCGGCTCGATGCCGTCGATTGGAGACAAAGCGCCCCCCAGGACGTGGTAGAGCCCGTGAAATTCGTGGGTGCGCTCCATCGGGATCACGTCGGAGGGCTCCTCCACGACACAGATCATGGAGGCGTCACGCCGAGGGTCCTGGCAGATGCGACAGCGTGGTTCGTCGGCGAGGTTGAAGCAGACCTCACATAGGCCCACCTTTTCCTTGACCTCCTTGATCGCCTCAGCCAACCCGAAAGCGTCCTCGCCGGAGGCCCGCAGGATGTGAAAGGCAAGCCGCTGGGCGGTGCGATTGCCGACGCCAGGCAGCTTGGAAGCTCGGTCACAAGCCGCTGGACGGGAGGGGCGAAAGAGCTCAACGCCGGCAGCGTCCCACGCCGCGTGCCTGCGCTATCGACGGCAGATCGCTCGACATCCGACTTATAGCCCCGGCAAGCCGAGACCGCCGAGGCCACCGAGCGCGCCGGGATCAAGGCCACCGGTGACGGCGCCCATCTTGGAGGCCGCGAGCTCCTGGGCAGCACGCAAGGCCTCATTGGTGGCCGCGAGCACGAGGTCGCACAGCATGTCGACGTCCTCGGGATCGACCGCGTCGGGAGCGATCTTCACCGAGCGCACCTCCAAAGCCCCGGAGACGGTGACCGTGACCATGCCCCCGCCGGCCGAGGCCTCGACGGTCTCATCGGCAAGCTGGGCTTGGGCTTGCTCCATGTCTTGTTGCATCTTCTGAACCTGCTTGAGCATCTGTTGCATGTTGGGTCGCTGCTGTGGTGGGGCCACCTGCTCGCACCTTTCTGTTGTGGAAGCCAATCCTCCGGGAGACTCCTCCGCGTCGAGCTCGCCACCAGGCGCGCCACGATCTCCTCCTCGGTGGGGGACCCCGTTCTGCGCCTGGGAGACATGGAGATCCTCGCGCAACTCGAAGGCAACGCGATAGCGCCGGCCAGTGAGACGCTGGAGCGTGTCGATCAAGACGACTCGGTTGGCGGGATCCTCGGCTTTGCGCTTGAGAAAAGCGGCCGAAGGTGCGAACGCGAGCGTGAGCTCGGTCGTCGGTGAGAATCGCGGGCACCGCCTCGTTGAAGACGGCGCCAAGCAGACTGTGCTCGGCCATCAACCGACTCGTGCACAGCGGGCCACAGGCCGAATCTAGATCGCCGGCGGGCGGGAATGCCACGACGGCGACCGGGGCGACGGCTCTTGCTCCTCCTCGGCGGACGGCTCGACTGCCCGCGCGGGCACGGCGCCGCACGGCACCTCGGCATCGAGACCGGCTCAGCCGGCTGAGGCATGGCTGTCCGCTCGACGGGCGTCGGCTCGACCGGCGCGGGCTGGGTCGGCGCGGGCCCAACAGGTGCGGACTCGACGGGCACGGGCCGGACTGCCGAGTCCGACCGGTGTCGGCTGAGGCGGGTCGACTCAACCGGTGCTGGCTGGGCCGGTGCGGTCACTGACGTCGGCTGAGACGGCGCGGCGCACTGGCACCCGCACCTCCCTCGCGGGCGCGTGTGGCGGGGGCTGCGAGCGTCCGTTCGAGCGGGCGAAGGTGCCGCTGATACGGGGCAGCGGAGCGGCCTGCCAAGGCCTGCTCGAGCCGCTCGATACGTGCCAGCAAAGCTCGCGTGGAGCCGTCGGCTGGCGGGAGTGGCGGCCTTTACCAAAGCGAGCTCCAGCTGGGTGCGCGGGTCGGCGCCGGCGCGTACCGCCTCGAGCGCGCCCCGAGCAGGTCGAGCACGCGCACCGCCTCGGCGGGTCCGATGCGCTGCGCCTGGGCGCGCAAGCGCTCGTCGATCTCCGGCGTGAGCGATAGCTCCGGGGGCACATCGCCAAGCGTCTGTACAACCAACAGCTCGCGCGCACGGCCCTCCAAGTCGCGCGTAAACGAGCCTGCGTCGCGGCCCCCCTCGGCGCAACGGGCCACCGTGAGCAAGGCCCCACGCGCGTCCCCCGCCTGGACGGCGTCGAAAGCGTCGGAGAGCAGTTGCTCGTCGGCCACGCCGAGCACCGCCAAGACATCCCCAGCTCGATCGTGGGTGCCGCTGTAGGTGACCAGTTGCTCCAAAGTGCCGAGCGCGTCACGGAAGCTACCCGTGGCCGAGCGCGCGATCGCGGCGACCGCCTCAGGCGGGATCTCGATCGACTCGGCCTGCGGCGGCGCGCAGTACCACCGAGGCGATCTGCTCGACGGTCGGGTCTGTGGAAGTCAAAGCGGTGACAGCGATCGACGACAGTGGCGGGCACCTTGGATGCCTCAGTCGTGGCGAGCACGAACACGGTGTTCGGGGGAGGCTCCTCAAGCGTCTTCAGGAACGCATTCCAAGCGGCCTGGGAGAGCATGTGGGCCTCATCGAGGATGTACACCTTGTGGCGTCCTGAGACGGGAGCGAAAGCAACCGAGTCGCGCAGTTCGCGGATGTCATCGACCGAGTTGTTGGACGCCGCGTCCATCTCGATCACGTCCAAGGAGGTGGCGGAGGCGATCGAACGCACGTCGCACGAATCGCAGGGACCGACATGGATCTACCTGGTGGGGGTTGCGGGACCAGCACTTCCTCGCAGTTCAGGCAGGAGGCCAGGATCTTCGCCATCGAGGTCTTGCCGGTGCCGCGCGAGCCCACGAACAGGTAGGCGTGATGGACATTGCCCCGTTCCACCGCATGGCGCAAGGTACGCACGACGGGCTCCTGGCCGACCACGTCGGCAAACGAGCGGGGGCGATGCTGGCGATAGAGCGATTGTGGGGCCACCTAAACGCCAGTCTACCCCTGCGCGCGGCCCGCTCAGATAGCGTGCGCCGCGTGAGGAGTGCGAGCAGCAGGCATTCGGGGCTGGGGCCACGAGCGAGGTTGAGGATCAAAAAGAGGGTCCTACCCGCGCGCATAAGTCATGCCATACGGCAATACCCGACCCGCTGGGGTCCCGCCACGTTCGCGATCTCTGTGGGCGCGCATTCTGCTGTGGCTGATCGCAGGAGTGGGCTTCTCAACTACGACACCCTCTATGCCCTCGTCTGGGGCCAGCAAATCACGCGCGGGGAGACGCCCGAATACGGGCTGCCAATCGCGCCCACGCCCCATCCTTTGGCCGAGCTGCTCGGCATTCCCTTGGCCCCCTTGGGCGCGAGCGCGGAGAGCACGATCGTGGTGGCACTCGGCGTTCCTGGCCTTGTCGGCATGCGGATGGGTGCTCTACAGGCTCGGCGAGGCTTGGTTCGGGCGTGCCGCCGGCGTGGTCGCCGCGCTCGTGTTCCTGACCAGGGTGCCGGTGCTCTCATATGGAGTTAGGGCCTACGTGGACATCCCCTACACCCTGCTCGTGCTGGGCGCCCTCTTGTGGAGACGCGGCATCGCCGGGCGGGCGCGCCGGTGCTGGTCCTGCTCGGACTGGCGGGCTTGTTGCGACCCGAGGCATGGCTGTTCTCAGGGATCTATTGGCTCATGCTGGTCGTGTCCTCCGAGCGCTCGCGCCCGGAAGAGGCGCCCGACGCACGCGCACCCGGCGAACTCGGCGCTGACCCCGCATGTACGCACGGAGGCCTTGTGCGCGCGGGAGACGGCCCGGCGCGCTGAGCGCACAGACACTGTGCGCTCACGCCGAGACCTGGCGCGGCTGGGCCTGCTCGCGGCGGCCGCGCCCTTGCTTTGGATCGTGAGCGACCTGGCGGTGACCGGCAACGCGATGTGGTCCTTGACGAACACCAAACACACCGCCGCCACCCTCGGGCGCGCCACCGGGATCGGCGACGTGCCCCAATACATTCCGCGGCGCATCGGCGAAATATTGCGCCCGGCTGTGCTCGCCGGGGCGGCCTTGGGCGGCATCTTGTCCTTGTTGTGGCTGCGAGAGAAGGCTCGCCTGGGAGCGCTCGCGGGCGTGGTCGCCGTCCTCGTTTTCGCTCTGATGGCGACTTTGGCCTGCCGATCGATACGCGCTATGCGTTCCTCACCTCCGCGATCCTGTGCCTGTTCTGCGGCGCCGGAGCGTTCGGCTGGATCGCCTTGGCCAAGGATGACCGCCACCGCATACCTTGGATGGCCGCCGGCGCGGTCGTGCTCGTGGCGCTCGTGGTGACCTTGCCCGGGCAGATCAAATCGGCCCACAAAGAGCTAAGCAAACTGGCCCACCAAGAAAGCATCCAAAGCGACCTGTTGGCGCTCGTCAAAAGCAAAGCGATCGCCTTGAAGTGCGGTCCCGTCGGAGTGCCCAACCACGCGCCTGTCCCCCTGCTCGCGCTCTACCTGAAAGGCAGGCCCGGCTTGATCGTGAGCGCCGAAGCGAAACAGATCGAAACGGGCACCTACGTGGACCCGGCGAGCATAGAAATCGAACGCGACTACATTCTCGACCTGAAAGATCCCCACGCCGCTGTTTCCATCCCTCCAGGCTTCCTCGCCACGCAAAGCAACCGCTCCTGGTTGATATTCCAGAAGTGCGCTTGAGGCCCGCCAGCCGTCCCCATCCGAGCTCCGACCGACCGATATTTCGGTGGGCCCGGACTCCAAGCCTGTACGAACAACAATCCAAAAAAGGACCGTGCACCCCTCGTCGAGAATCCGGATTCCGAACGCCTACCGCCACCGAGGACTCCGGTTCGGGGGCTCCCAAACGCGCCTGCCAGTGATCGCTTAAGGCTGCTTCCTTCCGGATCTGACCTGGTTCACGAGCCGACACCGCGAGGGACCCGAGCCATCGACGCTCCCGGCGGCGGAGCGACCGGAGCGGAACCCCTCGGAGGGGAGTTCAGCCCCGCTAGAGCGGATTGCGGATTCAGGGCGCCGCTACATCCCCGCCTAGCACGGTCCGCGCCCGATCCTAGCGCGATTGGTCGCCGAGCCGTCGGGGCGCGGTGCGGCGCGCACCGGCCCGATGCGTTAGGCTGCCCGCCGTTATGAACTTCACTCCTTCGCATACCTCCAAGCATTCCCGTGCCCGCATCGGCTCGGTCCTGGCCGCTTTCGGCCTCGCCGCCCTGATCGCCGGCTGCGGCTCCAGTGGCTCCAGCTCGATTACCGTCGGCAACGAGTCGGACACCAGCTCCGTACCCCATGTAGCCGGTGAAACGACGCCCACCAGCACGACCCCGACGACGCCAACCGCGAGTGCCAAGACGCCCACCAGCGGCCCCTTGGCGACCAAGCCCACGGTCACGGTGCCCTCGGGCGCAGCTCCCACCACACTGGTTACCAAGGAACTGATCAAAGGCACAGGCCCCGAAGCGAAGGCGGGCGACCCGGTCACGGTCAACTACGTCGGCGTGCTCTACAAGGGCGGCTCCGAATTCGACTCCTCTTGGAAGCGCTCCGAACCGTTCGCCTTCACGCTCGGCAAGGGCCAAGTCATCAAGGGTTGGGACCAAGGCGTGGCCGGCATGAAGGTGGGTGGCCGGCGCGAGCTGATCATCCCGTCCGAACTGGCCTACGGCAAGACCGGCTCGCCTCCCACGATCCCGGCCAACTCGGCGCTGGTGTTCGTGGTGGACTTGCTCGCCGTCTAGCGTCCTGAAGCTCCGCTCCGCAATCGTCGCGCTAGCCCTCCTCGGGCTAGCCGGCTGCGGTATGGGCTCCTCGGACGGACCCAGCGCGCGCGAACTAGCATTGGAGCGCACTCAGCTCCTCCAGGTGAGTGCCAGCCTGCAAGCCGCGGAGGGTCCAGTCCACGAAGAGGTGACGGCCTCGCGGAGCGCTTGGCCTTCGGTGGCCTCCGGCTTGCCCGCAATGCCCTCCCCCGCTTTGCGAGGCGCCGTGGCCAAAGCAAGCACCAAGTCTGCCGCGATCCCAGTGCCCCCCTTCCTGGCCGAACCGCGCAGCTTGACCGGCCCGGCCGCGGGCATCGCGGGGCTCTACGAAAGCTATGAGCGCCTCGCCCCTCGTTCGTGGCAGCTGATTTTGGCTGCCCTCGACGCAATCAAGACGGGCCCGCCGATGGCAGCCCAATATTCGCGGAGGAACTCCTCTTTCTATATAGACGCGATCTACGACGCCCACTACAACCTGTCTTTGGTCAGCAAGAGCTTGCTCTCTGGCTACGAAAAGCTGGGCGGCGCCGGCGCTTTTGGGACCAGGCTGCCCCCGAATCGCTTGGCTGCCTTGGCCGCGGCCTATTCGATCCCAGCGGTGCGCCTGGAGCCCCATCCGGCGGGGGCCGCCAAGGAAGGGTAAGGCGGTTGTGTGCCGGATCTGTCAGCCATGTCCGGGGACGTAGCGCTGAGGTTGTGGTGCTACAAAGCGGTGCCCCACGCGCGCGTGCGCGAGGGCCCTTGGAGCCAATAGAATCAAAGTCCCGGACGCGTAGCTCAGTGGGAGAGCGCTCGCTTCACACGCGAAACGGCGGCTGGGCGTCGAACGCCGGATTTCCAGCGCCCGCCAGGGTCTTTGGCCTGTTGTCCGTCAAACGGATACGCCTGGATTGGGCGCGATATGACGGGGTTTGGGCAGCGGAATCGGGCTGCTGCCCAAACGCATAGATGTTCTCCGAGCTAGTCAACCTCTATGAACGCGTCTGGGTCCAGGGTGATGATGTTGCTGTGTCTTCAGCCGTGACCAGTGGCCTCTTTGGGCTTGGTGGCGTGGTGTTGGGCGTCGTGCTCAACGCGGTTTGGCTCCACGCGCACCCGCAAGCAGATCAGTGCGGAGGAGCGAGAGCGAGAGCGCCGACAGCGCGAGCTACTGGTCGCGGAACGGCTTGACGAGGCCCTGGTGTACGCCTCGGCCGCACTCGACCGAGGCGTCACGCGTGAACGGGGCGCTCCTACGCTCGAAGACCATTACCGGAATGCGTACGATCACTGGGCAGAGGCCTGGGCCGCTTACTCTTCGCGTCTGCGTCAGCCGGAGCTACTGCGTCGCTACGAAACCATCGGGCCGCTGCTCATGGAGGTCGTGCACGGAGATCGCACCCCCGAGGAGATTCCGCGCCACGTGGTAGTCCGCGCCATAGCCAACGCTCGCGCAACACTCGCCTACTTCATGCGAGGCGAGGAGCGACTGCCACCAACCACATTCCCCCGAGCCGGACGAGTTGCGGCGCCTCCTCGGCGAAGGTGACGGCCAGATTGACCCGTCGCGTCCACTCAAGCAATGGTTGAGCCAGCACCCTATACCCAAGTTTCATCCCTCTTAAGCGGTCCACTGCCGGGGGCACGCTGGCATGATCGTGAGCCTCCGACCCTCCTGGTCGACTGGGCGTGGAGCGTCGAGCGTCCGATCCCGCGCGCGGGGCGCAACCAGCTGCCACCTGACCGCCACAACTTCCCGCCGTCGGCGCTGCCGTAGTCCTCGCGCGCCCTCGACCACCCACTCACGCCTCCCCTGAGTGCTGCCGCTCCCAGCACCGCCTCGCGTCCTGGGATCATCAGGCCATGCCCAAGGACCGGATTCGGCGCTACCGCCTTGCCCCAGACGTGCGCGTCGTGATCCAGCGCTCAAGCGCTCATCCGGTCGAGTACGCGATCATGCTGCTCGTCGAGCGCGACGGGGAGTGGCACACAGTGCGCACCTTCGACAACGCCCACGATCCGACGAGACGAGCACCGCTACATCGGCTCCGAGAAGCAGAAGCCAATCGTCACGCATGGGTCCGTGAACGACGCGATGCACGCCGCCGAAGTCAAGATCAGGGGAGGCTGGTCCGATATCGTTCGTAGCTGGGAGAACACTCGATGAGCGTCGTCTATGACAAGACCTGGGATCTCTTTATGGCTGCGTCGCTCAGCGACGATGACCTCGGCTACCCCGATGAGGTCGAGTTCATTCCCGGGGATCAGGAGTGGGCCGACGAAGTGCTCTGGCGCAACCTCACCGAAGGCCATCCGACCGTCCTCGTCAGCGAGGATGCCGAGCTGCTGCTGCTCCCGCGGCCCCGCAGCCTGGTAGACCGGCTGCGGGGCCACGTCGTCGTCAACGTTGCCCATCGCACCCACGGACACGCCTCGCCCTACGCGATTGCGGGCCGGTTGGGCCGCCATCCCGTGCGCCAGATGCGCGAGCTGGCCCACGCGTAGACGTGCTTGCGCGGCGCGCGCAGTCCAAAACTCCAAACTACGCCCGACCAGTCCACTCGTCGGGCGCCGCACCCGGCACCCATGCTCGCGTGACGCCGCCACCATGCCCCCACCGATCGCCGCGAGACTAGATGACGACCTTAGGGTGCTTATATCCGACTATGAGCTGGGAACGCAAACAGCTATGGCCAGTATCGACATCGCTGCTCGGGTCGTCGTTGATCTGGTGATCGACCAAGATTCTGGCGCATTGCGATCACTCGCGACCGTCTCCCGCTTCGAGCCCCTTGACTGGGATACGAGGATGGACGCCACATAGCGTAGGGCGCGCTGTGGTATCAAGGCTCATCTGCGGTCGCCACCGAACTTCCGACAGGGGCCGACTGCAGGGCTCTCAGCTGCCCGCACTGGCGTGATTCGACGAGCAGACGGCTCCGTCGCGGCCTCAAGCAGCGCTTCAGCGCTCTCGTGAAGCGCACCTATCGGGCAGCAATGGGCAGCAGCTCTGCCTAGAGGGGCCATGCCGAGGCTGCCGGCAATGCGCAGGCCCAATAGAATCAGGGCCCCAGGACGCGTAGCTCAGTGGGAGAGCGCTCGCTTCACACGCGAGAGGTCGCAGGTTCGAAACCCGCCGCGTCCATTTCCTTGTTTCCCCTGCAAATCGGCTGGTTCTTGCCCGTGACGAGTGTCGGCAGAGTTGGCTCAGATTTGTGGGCGGTGGGCTAAACGGTGGGCTAAAGTCCTGCCCGAGCCGCGATAAAGTCGCCCCTTTCGAATCAGGACAGGGATGCCGGGGCTCACGATGAGATCGGCAACGCCAGCTACAACCGCTACGGGAAGGCTAGAATTGGCCTCAGCACTGGGCTTTGATGGCTCGCGGCAGGGCGTGCCACGGACTGACCCGTAAGGTTTCGAATGGACGAGTTCTCGTCCTGACAACGGTGGGTCGCTGAATCGATATAGATATGCAATGGCCTATCAGCTAAGTATTGCGATATCCCCCCCGAATATGCTGCATTTCGATTTTTCGCTATACTTAGAGAACAATGCTTGATAATTCTATAGCGCAAGCTGCTCTGATCGCGCTCCGCCCTGACGTCGACCCCCAGGTCGCAGATGCGTTTGCCCGCCTACCCGATGTGAATGTGGTCGGTAACGCACCGGAGTCCGCCGTGATAGTCGCCGGGCAAGCCTTTCCCGTAGAGGTCGAGATCGTCGAGAACCGCGCGTTGGCCGGGCTGCTTGAGGGTGACGGGGCTGATGGTAGGCGCCTGGTGATGATCAAGGCCGTACTGGACGACGTAACGGCCGCTCGCCTCCAGGACGCCGACATCGGCTTTGTGGATGGCGCCGGTCGGGCTTGGCTTCCCGGCCAGACGCTGACCAAGCGCACACGCGACCGACTGCCAGCCCGCCGGCGTGCCCTACGCGCAGGCAGCCTGCGGCCCGCACAGCTGATCTCCGACCACCCCGAGGAAGCCTGGACGATCCGGCAGCTCGCCGAACGAAGCTCTAGCAGCGAGGTGACCGCCCATCGCCTGCTCAAAACCCTGGAGGAGGCGCATCTGATCGAGCGACATGGGCATGGGCGCGGGATGCAGCGGCATGTGATCGATGTCGAGGGCGTGAGGCGCTGGCTCGCCGAGCATGGCCGTCCCTCCTCCCCGCAGCGATTGACGTGCTTCGTGCGAGATCCCGACGCGATCCCAGAAGCTGTCGCCGGTAATCAGATAATTCTCACCGGCGCCTTGGCGGCCGAGCGGATGGGGCTGCCGGTACTGACCGGGGTGCAGCGCCCGCTGTACCGAGTACAGGCTTCCGGTGAGGATCTCGAGCAGATCCCTCGAGCGCTCGGTGGATTTCGCACGGATACGGGGAGCCAACCTCACGCTGATCGCCGATCCGGACCACCTGGCCGGCAGCGACGCCCGCACCGATGCAGATGGACGAATGTCTGGCTCCGCCCAGCCGAGTCATGCTGGACCTGTACCTCGAGCCCAGGGGAGAGGCCGCGGTCGGAGTCTTCCTCGATCTGTGGGGATCGAAGGACATCGCGTGACCAGCGAGATCAAGCACCCACCGAACGCGTTGATAGGCGAGGTGGCAAGCCTCTTCCATCTCCTCGGAGGCATGGCTGCCAAGCATCTTGTCATCGTCGGCGGCCTAGTTCCTCCGCTGCTTGTCCCGGAAGCTGCCGATGCGCACATCGGCAGCGCGGACATCGATTTGTGTTTGTCGCTCGCCATCACCGGCGGCGCAACGCGCGAGTACTACCGCTCGATAGAGGAGATCATCGAGCGGTACTTTGAGCCAGAGCGCGCAAGCGGATTTCGCTGGCGCAAGAAGCACGGTGCACCCGGCCTGCCCCTCGTCCTCGACTTCCTCTCGCCCGCCGCGGAGGACGACACGATCCTCGCCAGCGGAACACGCGGGCTTGATCAAGAGACAGCAGCCCAAAACGCCGGTCCACACCTTCGCCCGTTGCCAATCCGCGCCGGTGGACTGATCGACGAAGACGCCATATCGAGCACCCTCGAAGGTGTACCACTCGTGTATCGACCCGGAGCGCGAGCCGATGTTCAAATCCGTCACGCTGGCCCGGTCGGATTCCTCGCTGCCAAGGCCGACGCTCTCGCAGGCCGCGACGATTCCAAGGACGGCTACGACGTATCCTGATGGTGCCTCAACGCTAGGCCGTCCGGCACGGAGGTAGCCACCCTGGTCACCGAACGACCCGCCTTCAAGCAGGAGCTCTTTCAGGAGAGCATGGCGCAACTACACGCCGCTTTCCGCGCTCCTGACTACCCCGGACCAGACGGCTACGCCCGGGAGAAGCACCCAGATCTTCAGCCGGGCGACGAGGAGTACGAGCAGGATCGTAACGCCGCATACGTGGTTGTTGGGGAGGTCATTGGGATTCTTAAGGAACAACTCTGGTAGCACGCCGCTTACCTCAGCCACGCACCGGACAGAGCCAACTGTCGAACCCGGTGTCCCCCTCGCCCGTGCTTACCTCTCGGTAGCGAATGCGGAAGTGCGCCTCGCCCTGTGCCAGATGCCCGGATCTCGTCCAAAGCGATAATGCCCCAGCGTGTCGTTGAGACGACTGCTTTGCCACCGAAGTGGGCAGCAGCCCGACCACGCGACACCGCACCCGTGATGTCCACGATCCTCTCCCTCGTCGGCTGGGAAGCGGTGCGGCGCGAGGCTCAGAAACGCCTATTGGCGCGGACTACGGCAGCAACTTGCAGAGGTAGGAGACGGCTACCGCGGCGGCAGCGATTACGGCCTCCGCTATCTCCTGCGGCACGTCGTGGGGTGCTTCACCCGCGCCGTGCCCGCCGCGCTTGTTGCGTGGCGATGCGGCGGCAAGGACGCAGTACTCCATGAACCGCGGAACGATTTCGGCGTTCACGAGGTGGTCAAAGAGCTTGAAGGCGGCGTCCTTCTCGTCGTACGGCACACCGCGCTGCGTGAGCAGCACCTTCATCGCGCCCTCAACGGCGCAGGCCGACTCGTGGACTGACTGGCGCAGCGACGTTGGCGTGCCGAGCGCCAGCTCGGAGCGGGCCGCGTCAAAGTGGCTCCTGGCGCCGAGGAGCCGCAGGTCTTCTACCGCGCTCAGCGCTGGGCGCATCGCGGACATCTCCACCTCCGCGTCGCCGATCCAGCGGAACCCCTCGCTCGCCGTAAACTCCCACGGGATGCCACGCCTGCGGCAGATGCTCGTGATGCGCTCAACAGGGCTAGTGGCGAGTCGTTGCTGGCGAACCGCCTCAAAGACGGCGCCGCGGAAGTCCGGCTCGGGCATGTGGAGCAACACCGCGTTTGCCGCTCGCTCTTCCGCGCGCTGTGTGTCACCGACGGCGACGATCGTTGACTGTTCGTTGATGGCGCGCGTGAGGGCGCTGTTCATGCGATCAGCCGGTGCGTCGCCCCAAACTTCGCGGATGCCCCGCGAGTAGTCGTCCACGTTCGCGTAGCGATCCGTCAGGAACCCGTTCAGCACAGCGCGTTCCGGGGCGCCTTCCAACGTGTGCAGGATGAGCTGCCGGGCGTCCCTGTCCATACCGGTCGCCGGCCGCTGGGTTGCCGTGTCAAGCATTGGGTTCGCCGCGTTCATCGTGGTCATCACAGTAGCGGCCTGCTCACGCGGTTAGTGAAGGCGCAAACCGCCTGGGGTCAGTGGCCGGCCGCGGAAGCGGTTATCAACACTGGCAACGATAAGGTACTTCGTGTGCCGATTTCCGAACTAGTCCAAGCACTGACTGAGAACAACCTCTCCGCGGAGGAGGTATATGGCTTTGAGCACGCTGGCGTATTGGGGCTGATACCGGATCGCGTCTACAAGGTTGATGGGCAGCTCGTCGCGTCCTTCCGTCCTGACGCGCAGGCGATCCGTGTCGCTGCTCAAGCGGCCGGCATAACGGTGGAGATGGTGGCGCCCGACGGTGCCGAGTTTGCCATGCGCTCGCAATACGCGGTTGATTGGGTACTGCCAGTACTGGCGGGGGCCACAGCCGGCGTTCCGTGTCAGATTCTGGCGACACTGATAGCTGCCCGAATCGAAGGCTGCATGCGACGGTCGGAGAAGCCGCCCGAGGTTGCGTTCCGCGAGGTGATCGTTGAGGACGGCAAGGTGCAGGAACGGGAGTTGCGGGGTCCAGCACGAGAGGTCGAGCAGTTGCTACGCAAGCGTGCGGAGTTCGGGGACGACTCGCGGAGCGAGCCATGAGCAGGCTCATGATCACGTCCGAGTTCCAAATGAACGGGACAACCGCTCTGATCAGCGGTGCGGCGCTCTACGAGGGCGAGCAACGGCCCGATCCAGCGGCACTGCGTCGGCGCGGGCAACGTCGCGCAACCCACGGCCTCGTCGTGCTGGAGCAAGCCCCGAGTCGCGCAGAGGTGCTGCTCCGTCAAGCGATTGAGGACATGGTCGATGCCTTCCTCCTCGACCGTGTCCAGAATGCCGACCTTTTCGCCCGCGCCCACCAAATCGGTGCCCTCATAGAGCAAACCTTCTCCTGCGCGTGTGTAATTGACCGCGACCACGGCACCCTTGTGAACGACTGCGGAATCTTGGCCCTTCATAGCCGGCTTGGCTTGAGCCCGGGCGGCACCACTTGGGGGCATTGCTCGCTCTGCGGCGAAAAGGACTTCATGTGCGATCACATACCCGGCTCCGTCTACGAGGGCGAGAAATGCGTGAGAAATATCGATCGCTGGGACGCAGAGGAGGTGTCGATGACTCAGAGACCGCGCGAGCCTCGGTGCTTTCGCACTTGGGCGCACACCAAGGACTCCTATGCGAGACGCGTGGGGGGCAACACGCCCGGACGCTGTTGGCACTGTCGCACATGTCGAGGGCGAGGGGGACCAACTACCGATAATCTCGATCCGGCTCAGTGGTCGGATGACGGTTGGAAGATGCTTGAGGCGGCGATTGCAGTCGCCCAACACGCAGTGACGCGCCCATCAATCATCAATGACTAACCGCGAATGGGGCGTCATGCTACCGGCGTTGGTTCTGGCTCGGTGACGGACCTCACAGGGACCCTGTCACTCCTGCGTTGTTCCATCACCTATTCCGCACCTTCACCGGGTGAATATGACCCTGACCGAAATGCCCGGAGTCGCGTCCTCGGGTCAAGTGACGAGCAGCTTGTACTTCCGGCTGACGCTCTCGGATAGGGTCACCTAGAGCTACACCGACCTAGCGACCCGCCACGCTAAGAAGGGCCCGATTAGCGAATCGGCCTTCAGCTGAATACCCGTCGCCAAACAGCCAGTGTCGGCTCTACCTACCGGGAGGCACAGTCAGTAGAACTTGTGCTTTCCCGGCTGAGCGAGCGTCTGAGCATCGCCTGCGCTCACGATCGCAAAGGACGAGGAGCAGAATTCCGTCGCGCTGAGTCGCACACTCCCGCTTGGACGACGACCAGGTGGAAGGTGCGGCGAATGCTTCCATTTCGTCTGGCGCAACCGGTGCGTCGCTCCTCAGTCGCCGGGCCCGAAGGTCGTACGGGGCACGTGCCTTCCCAGAAGTCAATCGAGATAGCCGCGCAGATCTGCCCGTGCCGGCGTCTAGCCTTGAGGAGCATGGTGATCGATGGCAAACACGCAGCGCGGCTAGCGGGCAGGCGGCCGTGTCGTTGAACCGCGAGACGGAGCTGCGAATCGCCGCACTTGAGTGGCAGGAGTTCGAGCAGCTCGTGTTCGACCTCGCGTTCGCGGAGCATCCGGGGGCCGTCAAGACAACCCCGCCGGATCTCGGAGCGGACACACTCGTGTTTGACGACGGCGAGTACGGCCGGCACGTCTTCCAGGCGAAGAACTACAGGGAGCGCATCCGCTGGGATGCCTGCGTCGAGTCGCTCGACACCTCGCTCGCTTATGACCCCGCCCGCGTCACGTTCGTGTTCCCTAGGGATCTCACCGGCAAAGAGATGAAGTCGTTCGACGAGAAGCTCCGTCAGCGGTACGAGGGCGTGGCGGTCGATCTCTGGTCGCTGAGTACACTGCGTGCGCTCTTGGACAAGCACCGGCACGTCCTGATCGGAGGTCTGCCGGCGAATCTGAGCAGGGTGCTCGACTCCCTGCAGCCTGAGGCGCCGAGCGCGAACGCTATTGACCGGCTCCTCGATCAGGTCGGCGATCTCAACGATCCCGACTTCCAGTACGCGGTCACTTCTGGTCACGGGCGAGAGGCCCCGCCGATCATGCCGCAGCGCGACTCGTTCATCTCAATCCGCGCTGTGCGTGAGCAAACGCAGATGAATGTCCTAATCGAGCCGCGCGAAGGAGTGGATGAGCCGATCGTTGGCTGGCACTTTCGCGATGATGAGTCCGGTCACCGCGCCCGGATGGACGCACTGCGAGCTGCCGGTCGCGGCGAGGAGGAGATCCTCATCCAGGACGGCATCGCACCTGTGTGGAACAAGACGCCGGTGGTGCTGAAGGGCGCCGGGGCGCTCGATGAGGTTACGTCCCAGATCCGCTTCACTTTTAGGCCCGGACCGGGCTTCGACGCGAAGCTGACTATGAGCCGCGACCGCGAGCAGGTCGAGTACCCGTTCACGATGTACCCGTTTCCGCCCTCGCCGGGGTTTGCGTACGCGTACGTCGGCTACAAGGACGGCGCGATGCCTGTGCTTGAGATCAGGAGCATCGGCCCTGACCGGGGAGAGATGCACCTGCGTCCGCTGTTTGACCTCACCAGCGACGCCCGGCAGAACGTAGCCGCCCTCACGTTCCGGTCCGCATTCCTGAACGCAGACGAGGTGACTCTCACCGCCGAGCTGTTCGAGTCCAACGGCATGCGTATCGGTAGGCCGGCGGACCGGACGCGGCCCGGTGTGCGCGAGGAGGTCGAGCACGCGCTCGCGATCTACGAGGAGGTCACGTTCCTTGAGGAGCGTCTCGGCGTGTCGCTACCTGTGCACGACCCGCCGATCACGGCGGCGGAGATCCAACTCCTCGCGCACGCGACGGCGACCGTGCGCAACCGCACCGGGTACGGCAGCCTCGGCATGGCCGAGTGGGAGGTCGAGCCGGAGCAGGCGGAAGCGCTCCGCGCCACGCTGCTCTCCAATCCGACGATCTCGTTCGACGTGAACGCGCTCGTCCTCGGACACAAGATCACGCTCGGCACCGCAGCGGCGACCTTCCCCGACATGCGAGTGGTCGTGCGGCCGCCGCTACTCATCGTCCCCAACCCGATGGTCAAGGTCGCCGCCTACCCGAGTGGCGATGGGCGAGTGGCATTCCGCTTGCTGGACGACGACGAGGAGCCGCCGACGACCGCGATTCGCATGCCGCCCCTACAGGCTCAGTCGCCGAGCGTCGGGTGAGGGCGCCACCCCACTGGTCCACTACTGCTCCCATTCGGCGAGCAGGCGCAACCAGCCTCGCGATCGAGACGCCCGAGCTGGACGAACTCGGAGCGTATCGTCCGGCGCTCTCAGGACGCCTGCTTTCGCATCGGGGAGCAGAAGCACGGGTTCGACGCCAGTTCGCAGCTGGAGTTCGCCGGGACCAGGTGCCGACAGTCCGGACGGACGCGACGACCGGAATGTGGTCGGGTACGATTCGCGGGTGCGCTCGTCACGGTGGTGCCGCAGAAAGGGTCCGTTCACGATTATGCGCTGCTCGCGCAGCGTGTGTGGTGGTGCGGAGACATCTGCCTGGTTCTCGCGGGCCATGCGTGCCTCTCGCTCGGTCTGCCTTGCTGGCGCGGCCGCGGTTTTGCTGGCATTGGTGGGTTCGTCGACAGCGCTTGCCGCACCGACGTGGTCGGCTGCTGACCCGGTCGACCCGGCGATCTACGCGCCTTCGGTGTCGTGTGCGTCTGAATCCTTTTGCGCGGCGGTGGGCTGGACATCTGGGTATGGTTCGGTCGCGGTCTACAGCGATGGAAGCTGGAGCGAAGCGACCCTGATCGACCCCGATGGCCAGATGTTCTCGGTGTCCTGCCCGTCGTCCTCGTTCTGCATGGCCATCGACGGCTCGGGGCACGCGTTTGTCTACGACGGCAGCAGTTGGGGTTCGGCGGTGGCATCGCCTTCCACCGATCTGACGTCGGTGTCGTGCGTATCGGCTTCATTCTGTGTCGCGGTCGGTGGGGGAGAAGACGCGTCTATCTACAACGGAAGTACTTGGAGCGCGCTAACCCGTCTCGGCACCGACATCCGCTCGGTGTCGTGCACCTCTGAATCGTTCTGCATGGCTGTGGGGGACCCGAACGGTGGACCGGCGTTCGCGGTCACCTACAACGGCTCGACTTGGAGCGCGCCGAGTGAGATCGACAGCGAATATGAGAACGCGTTGCACGGGGTGTCCTGTGGTTCTCCGTCTTTCTGTGTCGCGGTGGGGAACTTCGGCGATGAGGTCACCTACAACGGCAGCGGCTGGAGCGCGCCCACAACGATTGGCATTCTCGGTTACATCCAGTCCGTGTCGTGCCACTCAGAATCCTTCTGCATTGCTGAGACATCTGAAGGCGAAGCTGCGGCATACAGCGGGACCACCTGGAGTGTGGTGGGTCATATAAGCGAAAGGGCAGCGTCAGGCGGTTTGTCGTGTGCGACCCAATCCTTCTGTATGGCGATTGGGGGTTACGCCTCGACGTATAACGGGAGCAGCTGGAGTGGCCCTGTGCCGGTGGGTGGTGGCGGCTTGAGTTCGGTGTCGTGTTCGAGCTCATCGTTCTGCGAGGCGGTGGACGGTCACGGCCGGGCACTGCACTACAACGGGTCGACATGGACCGCTCCGACTCAGATCGACGCAGAAGGCGGCCTTGAGTCGGTGTCGTGCCCGACCGAAGCGTTCTGCATGGCGACCGGTGGTCGCCAGCACGGTTACGCGCTGAGCTATGACGGCTCAGGATGGAGCGCACCGAGCACGATAGACCCCGAAGGCGACGTAAACGCCGTCTCCTGCCCCACCGCATCCTTCTGCGTGGCACTCACAGAACACTTCGTGGAAAAACACGAAGTAGGGTACGCCCTCACTTACAAAGGCGGTGTCTGGAGCGTGCCGAGTGAGATCGACACCGAACTCGCCCTACGGTCGATTTCGTGCGCATCTGAAAGCTTTTGCGTCGCCGTAGGCCGTCACGACGCCCTGATCTACAACAATGGTTCGTGGGGCTCGCCGCAGCAGATCTACACAGAAGGCAATCTGTGGTCGGTGTCATGCGTCTCATCGTCGTTTTGTGTCGCGGTCACCGAACACTTCGAAGGGATCGGGCCACCGGCCTACGGAGAGGCGCTTGTCTATGACGGCTCGGGGTGGAGTGCGCCCACCGAAATCCCCCGGCTACCGGACCATGGATGGATCGACGCCGGCTCGGTGTCCTGCGCGTCAACCTCTTTCTGTATGGCTATCCCGAGATTCGACGGTGCCGCCGCGATCTTCGAAAACGGCGTCTGGGGCGCGTGGGACGAACTGGAGATCAACGGCGGCTTCTCGTCGGTGTCATGTCCTGTCGTCTCGTTCTGTGTGGTCGTAAGCGGCGCAGGGCAAGCCTTTACATATGGGACTCCTCCCACGGCGCCACCGACGACTGGCGGCGTAGGCGGTACGACGGGCAGGCCTTCGATGAACCCACCGATCGCAAAGGGCAAGCCCCTCGTCAATGCCAAGACGGGTGAAATAACGCTCGAATACGATTTCCCTGAGCCCGGCGAAGCCGAAGCGTACGGGGAAGCGAACGACAGGGCCGTCGTTGCGGCCAAGCACGAGCGGACCAATAAATGCAAGAAGCGACACGCCGCAAAGGACAGGAGCTGCGTCGAGAACACCCCCATGCACTACAGGCGGACGAGGCTTGCCATCGACGTCGCGGGTACCTACAAGCTTCACATAAAGCCCGGCGGCGAGGTACTTGCGGCGCTCAGGAAAGGCAAGACGCTCACGGTTCGCGTGTTGCTGATCTTTACGCCCGCGGGCACAACCGACCATATCCAGGAGACAACCACGGTCAGGGTGCGTCTCGGAAGGCGCACCAAAGCCGCAGCAGATCACCGTCGCCAAGGAAGCCGGGGCGGCTCACATCCCGCATGATCAGACCGGTGCCGTAGCCAAAAAGAGGCGAGCCTGCGCAGCCCGGCGGAGACCGCCGCATCGCGCGGGTAAGGAGTTGTCTCGACCGACTCTCCGTGGACTGCTGGTCCGGACGATCTGCAAGCACGCCGACCGAGGATCGGCACACATCCGCTCGCGTCAGGCGAAGCGCATCGGCTCCCAGATCGCCTGGCGCTGCGGTCGGTCAGGCGGCGGTTGCGGGTCTGTTGGTTGACCATTCGCCTACTCCCGGATCCCACGTCCCGGAGGCCAGTTCGTTCTTGAGGATGGGGTCAAGGAGGGATGAGGCCGTCGCGTACCCTATGCCGACATCTTGATCAGCCGGGACGTTCGCGACGAGCCTGCGCCAACCGGGGCCCCAATCGCCGGGCGGAGATGGCACTGCGTGGGGCTCAGGATGGGTGCCTCGCCGCTGGAAGATCTCCCTGATCGCGCGTGTGAGCCGGTCGGCGTCGACCGTAGTGGTGTGGGCGATCACGACGAGATCGACGAGGTCCTTGACTCGCGAGCTGGGCATGTCTGCGGTATAGGTTCGGGTGTAGGCGTGGAGCTTCTCGGCGACGTGCTGCTCGATCGCGACCGTGGGGATGTAGACGGGCGCTATGTCCGCGAAGTCCAGCAGGTGCGAGGAGGCGATGGCCTCTGCTTCGAAAACGGGCTCTATGGCGAACCCGATGTCGATGGCTACGCGCTCGAACTCGCGCCCGGCGAGCGTCGCGGCGACGGCCCAACGCTGGCCGCCTCCCGGCAGGTCGTCATCCGCCTGCGCCCGTTCGATGGCGAACTCGAAGCGATCGTCGAGCGTCACTGCCGCGGCATCCAAGAGCAATCTGACCGCCTCGTCCTCGCCGATTGCCCAGTCGACGTCGATGTCCTTGGTGGTGCGGGCCTGAGCACCGAGCCGCAGCTCGAGCGCGAACCCTCCCTTGAGCACCCAGGCACCCGGCGCCACAGCATGCAGGCGCGCGAGCAAGCGCTCGAACACCACGCGCTTGCGCAGTCGCGCCAAGCCAACGCCATCGCGCTGCGCCGCCTTGAGCCGAGCCTCGAGAGCTGTGCGAAACGCCACGGACGTGCGGTACTTCACGTCGTCGCGTCCCGGTCGAGGACGCCGTCGAGCCGCGAGCGCCACTTCGCCGGCAGCTCCGCCTCCAGCCGCCTGCGTGTCGTGAGGCCACGCCGGAGGGCTTGACGGACGGCGAGGTCGGTCTGCTCCGTCCATCCGCCGCTGCGCAGCATGTCGGTCACGGTGCGCTCGACGCTGGTAACCGGGATACCGAGCACAAGGCGTCGAGCACGCTTGTCGATCAACCTATCGGTGAAATGGACGCGCACACCGGGCGGGGTGCGCAGCCCTCGCTTTGCGCGTGGCAGCGTGATGTGGACCTCATCGGCGATCAGGTCAGTGAGATCGAGGAGCTCCAGCGCGCTCTCGTGGGAGACCACGCCGTCGGCGCGCGCGAGCGCAACCCATCCAGCGATCACGTGCCCGTGCGGTGGTGCTGGAAACCGTCGCATTCGATAGACGCCATGTCCGACGCGCTCCAGCGCGCCGCCCTCGGTAGCGTGGTAGGACAGCGTGGAGCGTGGAATCCCCGCGGCCACAGCCTGGTGCGCGGCGAGGAACCCGCCCTGGGCCTCAGCGATCTCATACAGCCGGTCCATCACCGAACTGTCACTAGAATCTACGGATATTCCGGACATATTCGTGACAATATCACCGCTCCCGGATGCCAGGGTTCGTCGCTGCGATGGGTAGCCGAGGGAAGGTGTTTCAGCCCGCCTCGCCGACCGCACGTCTCAGAATGGCTCTCCTCGCAGATCGACGCGTCCGGAGGGCCACCTGGCTTCGTCGTCGAGCGCCTTCCACATCGCTCGCAGGGGCATCTCGATCCGGCCGCCGGGCTGGTCGGCCCATACCGGCGCATCGATCGCCACGAACCCGAACTCGCGGTAGAACGGCATCAGCTTCGGTACGCAAAAGAGCATCGTTCGCCGCGCCTCGAGTTCGCCCGCAAGCTCGATCAACCCGTGGCAGAGCATGCGTGCCAGTCCGCGCCCTCTCTCGCTGCGAGTCACGATCAGGCCACCCAGGCCCGCGACCTCGAAAGATGGCTCCCGCTCGATCCTGACTTCCGCAAGGACCACGCCGGCGGCAGCGACCAACCTGCCATCGTCCTCACGAACTCCGACGTTCCGAGTCTTATCCCGCCAGAGCAGATCTTCGCCGATGCCACCAAACGGCTCGCGCTCGCCGGCCACCAGCTCCTCCCAGTAGGGCTCCGCGAGCCTGTCCAGCTCAACCAGCCGCATCGCTTCACTGTAATGTGGCCTGCCCGCCGATGATCGGAGTGTCACACAGCACGACCAGCAGCCAAACCGGCTTGACGCCCGGCCTGCCCGTAGCGACGCACGTCCCCAACACTGATACAGCGCCCTCATGCCGAAGACGAGAGCATCCCCAAGGGGCTGCACAGGACGCCGTATGGACGCCGCCCGACTTTAGCCCACCGGAGCCGTTTAGTGGGCTAAATCCACGGGGAACTCCAGGGTATCTACGGGGATCAACAGATCGGAGCACGTTCTGCATGTGGCTTGTTAGAGCCGTTTCTTGCGCTTCCTCAAACCTTTCCCAGGCCGCTTCACACGCGAGAGGTCGCAGGTTCGAAACCCGCCGCGTCCATTGGTCGTTTCCTCTTTATTCAAGCCAATCCCGCCCATAAGTTCAGGTCTCTGACTGAGCTAATATCGGCCGGTTGGTGGGCAAAAGTGGCAAAAGTACAGCCCGTCATATGGTCCGCAAAAGTCAAGCTATACTTGTCTTATGACGGACAAGCACAGACCGGACATGCTCGGGCTTGAGGCCGAGGCATTTCAACAGAGCGGCTACTTCAATGCTGGTCAGGCCCGCGCGCATGGAGTTAGCCGCCAGCTCCTGGAGCATCACGTACGACGAGGGCGCGTCGAACGCATACGACGCGGGCTCTACCGCGTCCACTGGTTTCCGACCGTCGAACACGACGACCTGCGTGAGGCATGGATGGCTATCGGCATACCCGATGCGCTCATATCTCACGAGAGCGCTCTCGCACTACTCGATCTCAGCGACCATATCCCTAATGCCGTTCATATCCTCGTGTCGCGGCGGCACCGAGGACTGCGCCCACCGTCCGGCGTCGTCGTTCACACCCGCCCCGACAGCGAAGATGTCCCCACCGTTTGGCGCGACGGTCTACCACTGACCGCTCCTGCGCGAAAACTGGCCGATGTTGCCGACCGGCTTCAGCCTGACCAGATGTCGATGGCTGTACGCCAAGCTCTGCATCGCGGACTGGTGACGGTAGACGAGCTACAAGAGGAAGCCACCCGTCGCGGCAAAATGCAACTGATCGACTTCATTCCGGATACGGACGCATACGTGTGAAGTACGCCAGCGCTGTCGCGTTCCGCCAAGCGCTCGATCAGCGCCTTAAGAATGAAGCCGCCAACACCGGTCTCGGAGTGGCCCGTCAGCGCAAGCGTGTCGCTTTCGAGCTATTCCTACGCCGCCTGCTGGTCGTAGCCCCAGATCGCTGGGTGCTCAAGGGCGCATTGGCTTTGGACTTCCGCCTCGCCGTCGCGACGCGCTCCACCAAGGACATCGACCTTGGACGGGACGATGACGAGCAGACTGCAACCCGCGACGTCGCCGCCGCACAGCAGCACCTGGGCCGGCCCTTACGGGCGCTTGGCTGAAACAGTCTCTGTCGAGAGCAACCTATCCAGCGCCTTTACCCGCGCGAGCGCATTCCTCGACCCTGTGCTAGGTGGGTACGCCCGCGGAGGATGGGAGTCGCGCCGCCGCAAATGGGTCACACACACTGGATGACCAACGGGTCTGGACGACCGTCCCCCGCCAACGAACTGGCGGTGTAGCCCGACAGGTAGGACCCAGGCGTCCGGCGCCACGGCATGCAGGCGTGCGAGCAGGCGCTCAAGGTTCCTTCGGGTTTCAAACCCCGCCTAGTGCCGTAATCGCTAACGTATTCCAGCATCTGGTACCTTGCCTGTCGATGGCCTGGGGGCAAGTCGAGAGATGAAGCGCTGAGACAGATGGCACGTTTGCGCTGGGGCAGGGTCGTACCAATATGCCGTAAGAGCTCATCTTTCCTACTCACTGCGCGAGCATCGCGCATATTCGCGGTGCTCGCTACGATCGCCCTCCCGCTGGGCTTCGCACCGAGCGCCCCTGCTGACGGAACAACCCAGATCACCGGGACGGTGACGAGTGCCGTCACGAAGGCGCCGATAAAAGGGGTCGAAGTCTGCGAGTACCCGGATGAAGGAGGCACCGGGGACAGGTGCACCCAGACCGGCCCGAGCGGCGAATACGTCCTCGAAGTGGGCCGTGGCGGGGAGTTCGTCGTCTACTTCGACACGACCGTCGAGGGGCTCGTCCCCCACACTTTTTACAACGGGGTCTTCGTCGACCATGAAGCGACCCGTGTGCAGGTCGCCGAAGGCGAGACGGTGTCCGGTATCGATGAGGCCATCCAGAAAGGCGGCCTTATCACCGGCCGCGTGCAAAACAAGTCGACCAAGGCTCCGATCCAGGGAGTCCAAGCCTGCGCGGAATTGCCGGATGTCGACCAATCGGGGGTGGAACCCCACCGGACGTGCGCCACGACGAACGTCAGCGGGGAATACGAGATCGCGGGCCTCACGCCCGGCGAGGGAGAGCCAGAAGGCGGCTATGCGGTTGAATTCACCAGCACGCTGGACTACATCAAGCAGTTCTACGGTGGCGGGCTGGAAAACTACTCGTCCACACTGATCCCGATCGTCCTGGGCGAGACGGTTCCGAACATCGACGCAGAACTGGAAGAAGGCGGCGAGATCGCCGGCAGGCTCGTCAGCGCGGCCACGAAGGCCCCCATCGAAGGCGTGCGGGTGTGTGCCAGCCTTCCGCAACACGGCGAAATCTGCGCCAGAACGAACGCGAATGGCGAATACGTGATCTCGAGACTGGCAAGCGGTCAATACGCGGTGTGGTTCGGTAGCCCGACTGTGAATGGGGTTGAATACATCGGGCAGTACTACAAGGGAAAGGAATGGCCCAACACCGAATCCGTGGAAGTAGTCGCGCCAAATACCACCACGGGAATCGACGGGGAACTGAAGGCACGCGGCCAGATAGCGGGAATCGTCACCAGCAAACTCACCCACGAACCGATAGCGGGCGTAAAGGTGTGCACCGAATCGCAGACGCCGGGAGGGTCCTACGAAACCTGCGAAAATTCCAACTCAAAAGGCGAATACGAGATTCCCGGACTGCTGGCAGGTAACTACGCGCTGGCCTTCTGGGCTACGCGGATAAACGAAGAAGGATCGAACTACCTCAGTCAACCGCATGGCTACGCGATCAACCCTCAGGCCAATTCAGTATCGGTTGCGATGGGATCGACCACGACCGTCGATAACGAACTGGTGGCGGGGGGCAGCATCAGCGGCGAAGTGACGAACGTCAAGACCAAACAGCCCGCCGGTGGTGGGCCGTGCGTCGAAGATCTCTCTCAGCCCGATCCGCACCTGGCCCAAACATGCGCGCTCTCGATGTCGGAAGGGAAGTACACCATCTCCGGACTCCAACCCGGCGAATACCGGGTCGTGTTCGCGAACGACTTCTCTCCCGGTGACGAATTCTACAAGCAGTATTGGAATCATGTGAGCTCGGAATCCGAAGCGACGCCAGTCGTGATCTCTGAAGGCAGCACGATCACGGACATCGACGCCGCGCTCGAAGAACGCAAGCCGTATTACGGCGAGGGTATCGAAGGTCGCGTAGTTGAAGCTGCCACAAACGCCAGAATCAAGGGCATAGAGGTCTGCGCCTATGCAACGAGCAACGGCATCGAACCGGAAGGGTTGTACGGCTCGTGCACAGAAACCAACGCGGCGGGCGAATACGCTCTTCTAGATCTGAGCGCTAGCACATATGTAATCGAATTCAGTACACCGTTTGGCAGCGAAGTCAATTACGTGACCAGCTACTTCAACGAAACCGCGTCCGCCGCCGACGCTACTCCGATCACGATCGAAGCACACACGATTCGCACCGAAATCGACGCTTCACTGCATCACGGCGGTCGTGTGACGGGCAGAGTGACCTCGGCAGCGACGGACACTCCGATCGACGGTATCGTCGCCTGCGCACTCGGCATGAACACGGAAAGCGTGGGATGCGCCGCGACGAACAGAAACGGCGAATACACTGTGTCGGGGCTTGCCACCGGCTCCTACACGGTCGGGTTCTCGGCGCCGTCTGAAAGCGACCTCAACTACCTGACGCAGTATTACAGCGGGCAATCGTCCGTAAGCACCGCCGATCCGGTGACGGTGAGGGTAGAAGAAACGATCTCGGGGATCGACGCGGAACTGGGCACGACCGCTTCGGGACCTCCAGTTGTTCATCAGCCCCCACCCGTGTTCACTCCGCCCGTACCTGCTTCTCTACCCCTAGCTGCGGTCACGCCTTCCAGCGCGCCGGCGAACATCGGCACGGAGACTGGGCTGTCGTCGACAAGCGCCCCCACGCCGAGCGCCAATGGCTCGAGCAGCCCGCTCGTGGTGCTGGCCTCGACAGTCGTCGTGTCCGGAAGCTCGGCGTCGATACATGTGAGATGCGACAAACAGGCGTGTCACGGGTCGGCGGAGCTGGTCATGCAGATCGTGACGAAGAGCCGCAGGGCGGGGAAGATGGTTTCGCACACGGCAACGCTCGTACTCGCCCGAGGATCGTTCTCACTGGCGGACGGAAGCACCGACTCCGTCGCGCTGCGGCTGACCGAGTCGGGCATGAAGCGGCTCGCCCACGCTGGAATCCACCCGATTGCCGCACGATTGACGTTTGACCTGCAGGGCAGGAAGCCGACCACCAGGCCGGTGCTGGCAAGTTGATGCTTCAACGCGTGCGTGCTGCGGTGAGCCTGCGTGCTACAGGGCGGGGGGCCGCTGTCTTTGGCGTTGCGCTGGCGCTCGGGCTGGCCGCGGCGTCGCCGGCTGGGGCCAGCCCGTGGACAACAGCGACCAACCTCTCAGAAGAAGGCCAGAACGCATTCGCACCCAAGGTCGCAGTTGACGGCGTGGGCGGCGCGATCGTCGTGTGGACGCGCTATAACGGCAGCAAGGACGTCGTACAAGCGGCGCTCAAGCCCGATGGCGAACCCTGGGGCAAACCAGCCACCCTCTCCGAAGCAGGCCAGGAAGCATCCGAACCCCAGGTCGCAATGGATCCCGCGGGCAACGCGGTCGTCGTGTGGCGGCAGTTCAACGGCAGCGACTACGTCATACAAGCGGCCGTCAAGCCCGATGGCGAACTCTGGGGCAAACCAGCCACCCTCTCCGAAGCAGGCCAGGAAGCATCCGAACCCCAGGTCGCAGTGAATCCCGCGGGCGACGCGGTCGTCGTGTGGCGGCGCTTCAACGGCAGCGACTACGTCGTACAAGCGGCCGTCAAGCCCGCGAGCGAACCCTGGGGCAAACCAGCCACCCTCTCCGAAGCAGGCCAGGAAGCATCCCAGGCTCATGTGGCGGTGGACGGCGCCGGAGAAGCGACCGCCGTGTGGAGGCGCTACAACGGAAGCGACCATGTCATCCAGGCGGCGGAGGAGCCGGCTGGTGAATTGTGGAGCAAACCAGCCACGCTCTCCGAAGCGGGCCAGGAAACATATGAACCACAGGTCGCCGTGGACGGCGCGGGCAACGCAACCGCTGTCTGGGGGTACGACAAGGAATACCTCGACTCATTTGTGCAGGTTGCGGTCAGACTGACGGGCGGGCCCTGGGGCAAGCCGGCGATCCTCTCCGAAGCAGGCCAGGAAGCATCTGAACCCCAGCTTGCGGTGGACGCCGCGGGCTACGCGGCCTCCGTATGGGATAGCTTCGACTACGGTGACTGTTACTGCGTGCAGACGGCGGTCAAGCCGGCGGGCGGAGCCTGGGGAGGAACGGACTGGCTCGCGAGCGGCTACCACCCACGAGTTGGAATCGACGACGCCGGCGACACAATGGCGGTCTGGAGTGAATACTCCGGCCCCGGCGACATCGTGCGAGCCGCGCTTAAACCGGCAGGCGAATCTTGGGGCGTTGCAGCCAAGCTCACAGAAGCAAACGCGGAATCCAATCCCCAGGTTGCGATGAACGCCGCAGGCGACGCGACCGCAGTGTGGACAAGCCAGATCGGCCCTGGCCTTGGCCTCGACAACTACGTCGTGCAGACGGCACAGTTCTCCCCCTCCAGTGCGTTCACGATCGAAACGCTTCAGAAGCTCTCGAACGAACCCACCTACACCAAGACCGAACTGAACGGCAAAGTCGCTGACACTGTGGACTACGAGATCGTCGTCAAGAACACTGGCAGCACGAGCTTGAAATTCGGGGCGCTGAAGGACGGCGCATGCGAAAGCATTAGTCCCGCCGGTCCCACGGAACTCGAAGCCAGCACCGAAGAGACCTTCACCTGCACTCACAAACTCACGGCCTTTGTCAAATACAGCAACGAAGCGTCGATCGAAGGCGACCAAGGAACCAGCACCAAAACGTCCAACGGAGTGGCTGTGGCGTTGGCGCCCGTCTACGAAGCGCCCGCGGGAACGGCTGACTCAAGCAGCGGTACTTGTGTGGAATTGCGCACTGCTGTCTTTATCTGCTCGGACCTGCGAGCAGCGGTGGCCTATGCGAATGCCGCTCCAGGCTCGACGGTAAAGCTTGAACATGGTGTCTATCAGCTTGGTGAAGCGCACGGGTATCCGTCTGGAACGCGTGCCTTTCTCGAAATCACAGCGAGCGTCACGATCCAAGGCCCAGGACCCGGAGAGACGACGATCGAACAGACGGACGGCCGCGATCCGGTGATCGTCATCCCATATGACGCCAGCTTCTCGCGGATCCAGATAGAAGGCATTAAGCTCACCGGCGGTGTAGCAGCGGGTAACGACGACGGTGAATTCTTTGGCTGGGAACAGGGTGGTGGCGCGCTGAGGATCCTGGGCAGCGGGGCACCAGCCTCCTCGGTCACGCTCACCGACGACGATCTCACCGGCAACCTCGCGCACGCCAAAAACGCCAAGGGGGGCGCGATCTTCAACAAGCGCACACTCAACGTCATCGACTCTACCGTCGCGCACAACACCGCGCTCGCCGAGGGCGCCGCCAACAACACCGAACTGGGCGAAGCCAACGGTGGTGGCATCTTCAACCTTGGTCATCTGCTCATCGCAGGTTCGACGATTACCGACAACACGGTTGAAGCGGGTGGCGTCAACAGCAAGGCGGTGGGTGGTGGTGTAAACAGCGGTGTCGAAAACTTCACCAGCGAAGCCACTGCTGCGATCGCGAACACGACGATCACCGGCAACACCGCCAGCGCCGGCACCACCACTAACCCGCCGCTCGTCTACGGCGGCGGCATCGCCATAGACGGCGGCGCCCTCAACCAGGTGACTCTCTATGGCAACACCGCGAGCCCAGTGAACGCGTCGGAGTCATGGGGCGGAAACGTGTACGAGCCTCAGGGAGGCGGCGCCTGGATCAATAACTCCATCCTCGCCGACGGTAGCGCGTCCGAAGGACCCAACTGCATGTTCACGAGTGGCGGGTCCAACGCGGAAGACAATCGCAACGACCTCGAGAACGATCCCAGCGCCGAATGCGGCTTCTCGGTCGACTACAGCTCGCTCGTCGGCATCAGTCCAGAATTGACGCCACTTGCAGATAATGGCGGACCAACCGAAACACTCGCACCGATGCCGAGCAGCCCCGCGATCGACGCCGGAGCTGGATGCGAAGGGACCTTCGCAGAGAGCGGCTCGGGCGGCTGGACGACCGCGACGGTTCCTCTCGATGTCGACCAGCGCGGTATGCCCCGCAACGGTCACTGCGATATCGGCGCCTTCCAGACACAGCCGCCATTCGCGACCTCGCCGCCAGAAATCTCGAGTGATCCCGAAGTCGGTCACACGCTCACCTGCGATCCAGGCTCGTGGACCGGGGAAGGAACGCTCTCCTATAGCTACGAATGGCTGCGCGACGGAGTCTCAAGCGGCGATCAGACGACGGCTTACACGGTCCTCCCCGCCGACGCCGGCGCTCAGCTCGCCTGTCTGGTCACGGTCACCGGAACGTACGGCCCCACGGAAGCGACGAGCGCTGCGCTGGAGGTGCCCAAACCCCCGCAGAGCCCTCCGAGCCGTCCTCCGGAAGATCACTCTGGCCCTGCCGGCTCCAGTGGCGACAGCGACGGCGCTCCAGACAGCGACGCGGGATCGCCGCCGACCGCCGACAGCGGTGCCGAGGGCACCGGGACAAGCGAGCCAGCCAACGCAAACTCCGCGCAAGTCGCGACCCTACTAGCCGCGCAGCTCGCACCCTCGCGGAGTGCGTCAAAGATCGCTCAGCTGGTCAGGCGCGGTGGACTGACGATCACGTTCACGGCAGCACTACCCGGCACCGTCACAATCGACTGGTACCGGATGCCAGCGGATAAGGCGCACGCGACCAAACCACTGCTCGTCGCCACAGGACGCTACACCTTTGCGGCCGCCAGCGCCGCAAAGATCAGAATCAAGCTGACTGCCTCTGGCAAACTGCTGCTGCGACACTCCAGCCAGCTCAAACTCACAGCCGAGGGAGCGTTCACGTCGATCGGGAAACCAACCGTCAGCGTCTCAAGGACGTTCTACCTCAACTGGTAGACACATGCTCACACCACCGAAACGTTTAGGCCAGTGGACCGCGCATTGGCTTGACCGCGTCCCGAACTCCAGAGCGGCGAGCAGATCGTCGCGTTCGAGCCCTGAATGATCGGCGACGATCTGCTCGATCGTCATGCCCGAGGCCAGCAGCTCCAGCAGGCTCTCGACCAGGCAGCGCAGACCACGGATCGTAGGCTGCCCGTGGCAGACATCGGGTCAGTGGTGATTTTCCCGGACCGCTTCACACGCGAGAGGTCGCAGGTTCGAAACCCGCCGCGTCCATGGCTGGACTGCCTGCAGGACCCATGGCTCAGTCAACGGGCTAGCCGCCACGACATGGGAAGTGAGCAAAACATCCCCGCCTGCAGGGAACACAACCCACGATGGCCTCGACGTGTCGGCTGAGAGCAGCCCGCAAGCCCCGTACGCCGCCTAGCGGCTTGGGGGCCAACCTAAGCCCCGTCCGCTAAGGCCAGCATACGGCCCGCCACACGGTCCCGTCAGGGGCCTTCTGGTGCAAACCCCAACCCCATTCTTCGGAGCCAGGGTTTTACACAAGACATCCGTGGTGGAGCTAGCCCGGACTCGAACCGACGCCCTTGCAGATACCGTTCCGGTCACAGGTTTTTGATCATTGTGGTCGACCTATCTGAGGAAAAGCCGTCCGAAGAACGGCTCGAATAGAGGCGAACAACGCTCTCGGTCTGATCGAGCGCCAGCAAGTCTGTGGCGCCCACCTCAGCCAACGCGCGATGGATGACGCGCGACCCGGGGATCACCGCAAAGTCATGTCCTCGCCTTCTACAAGCGGCGCCACAGAATGCGATTGCCGTGGCCCCGGTTGGATCAAGCGCGTCGAGCCGACGAAGGTCGAGCGTGAGGATCGTGACGCCTTCTTGGCATAGGCACTCGATCTCCTCCTCAAGCTCAGAAGCCGAACGATAGTCCAACTTGCCTGTCAAGATCAGCCTGTGCCTCCAGACGGGCATACTCGCAAGCGTCAGGTGCGGCCGGGAGTGCGCAGCAACTGACAAGTTAGCCTCACCGCCGCCGGCGCGGGTTCGATCCGAGGCTGTTTCCACCTCGTTGCTCTGACTACGTGCATGCTGGCTTGCCGTTGACAATGTCAAATGATGCGTCATATCAATACAGCTCCTTTCAACAGAACTTCGATCTGATAGCCAATTGGCCTGGATCAGGAGTGATCCAGGACCGAGGTAGAGAGACCGGAAGGAGCTAGTCCGGTCGCTCTGGGATCAGAACGAAGAACGACGTGCGCCACGATGGCTGCGCAAGGCGCAACCGTCGCATCGCGCGCGGCGCTGCTTGGAGGAGAACATCCACGAGTGTGGAGGATGCCGAGGAGGCGGAGCCTGAACCGCCTCCCGCAGCCGATCCGCCGCCGCCTCCACCGCCGGACCCAGATCCGGGGGCGGAGGGATGGTTCTCAATCGTAGAACCATCGCCTAGGCTGCCGGCAGGTACACCTGCCGCGATTGCTGTCGACGAGGTGTCGGCAGTGGTGAAGGGGATGTTCGATATCGACGAAGCGGCCGAAATGTCCAACCAGCCACCGACGTAGCCTGCTGTGATCGATGCTCCGACACAGCTCATCTGCCCAGCGCGGCGTGCCGAGATCGTTTGCGGCCTTAAGGCGAGGGGCGACTGGTCCTGCCCAGGCGACGTTGAGATTTCAGACGCGGCGGTTGGGGCAACAGAAGTCATCACACCAATCGAGATTTCCGGCGCGACTTCGCCCGCCGCGTCTTTGTGAGTCAGTCCCGAAGCGCCGGCAGGCACCTGCAAGCCTTCCCCCGGCCCTTGGGTGGGTTCGGAGCCCGCTTCAGCGACCACCTCGCCGGCAGTCTGTTCGACGGACTTTTTTTCGACCACAGCGGGGGCTTCTTCAGCTAAGGGGGGCGGCCGTTCGACCACAGACGGAGCTTCCTCAGCCACGGGTGGCGCCTGTTCGACGACAGGCGGGGCTTGTTCGGCCACGGGCGGCGCTTGTTCAACCACAGGCGGCGCTTGTTCAACGACAGGCGGCGCTTCTTCAACGACAGGCGGCGCTTGTTCGGCCACGGGCGGGGCTTCTTCAACGACAGGCGGCGCTTGTTCAACCACAGGCGGCGCTTCCTCGGCGACAGGCGGGGCTTCTTCAACGACCGGCGGCGCTTGTTCGGCCACGGGCGGGGCTTCTTCAACGCCATGCGAGGCTTCTTCTGGAGGGGCACCGCTTTTCGTTGCCGCTTCGCCTATTGGCGTCTCCGTGGCGCCGTCGGGGGCGTTCGTCTCCTGCGCTTGAGCGCCGACGGCGAAGAGGAGCGCCGCGAACAGGAGCGAGACAACCAGCCAAAGAGCAAGACAACCTTTGGAGAGGACCCGCGTCGAAGGACTCTTGACCAGCTCGATCATGTTCGCTTCTATAACCATAACGAGCTTTCGGCTCCAGATCGTCATTCCAGCGCTAAGCTTGTACGAGAGATGACATCGCAAAGGGAAGTCGATGCCGCCGATGGTCTGACCGATGCGTCCGTCTTAAACTTGAAGTCCGACTGAGTTGGATCAAGTCGGGGAACTGAGGCTCATGCTCGTTCTGACACGGAAGGCCAAACAGAGCATCATGATCGGCGACGACGTCGTGGTCATGGTCCTATCTAACGATGGCACAAAGGTGCGCCTCGGTATCCAGGCACCCTCAAACGTTTCGATACACCGAACGGAGATTTATCTCGAGATCCAGGCGCAAGGCCAAGAGAGCGCCGGCTCAGAGCACGACCTGCCTCGCGCGGGTTGAAGACAAGCAGTACTGGAGGCGCTCCCAGGCGCAAAGGCTGAGCTAGGCCGCTCGGGTGAGGCGTAAGCTCTCTTATGTGATCGTGCGCCCGGCCTTGCTCATTCTCGCATCGATCTTCTGCTCGACTGCTTCGGCAGAGGCTTTGCCCGGAGTGCTCACACAGATCGGACACGGTCCACCATTTGCGGTTAGGCCCGCACAGATCATTTACACGGGGGACGGCTCGGGCATTCTCGGCGGGTTCACCGGCAAGGGACCACTTCGCCACTTCGGACGTTTGCATTGGGCTAGCTGGACAGGAAGCCAAGCGCGTGGATCAGGCGCAGTGTGGCTCGACGACTGCACGCCCAACTGCGCCCAAGGCACTTTCCACTCCTCGCCAGTTCAAATCCGTGCGTTCGCTGAGCAAAGCGGACATTTCACGCGGCTCACACTCCGCTACACCCATAACGGCAAGCATGTCCACGACCAACTTGACGTTGCCAAGTTTGGGGGCGACTATGGCTACTACATCATCGGCAACGACAAATAGCCACGCCTGCGAAGGAGCGCCCAGCCGTAGTCGCCAATGTGCTTGAGGATGCCATCGATCTTGGCGGGAGGCGACGAGCGCCAGTCATCTGCTGCACCGGCAAGGCCTACCCTGCATTCTTGTAACCGAAGTGCCCCACGGTCACGCGACCGGAATGCCTTCGTATGAAAGGCCCGTACGAGCTGCCCGAAGAAACTTCATAGGAAGGAACGGAATAGCTGACGGCGCCGTGGGCCATCCCGGGACAGCCTGGGAAGAGACTGCCCGAGTCGGCGTATCCCGAGGACAGCACCAGGCGGATGCGTTCTCCTGCGCGAACATTGCGCCCAACCTGTGCATTGGCTTGCTCTGGCCGGCCCACACACCGACCTGTGTCGGGAGCGTCAAGGGTCACGCTATAGCCACTCAAGGCACTGTGCACCGGTACACGGGCAAAAAATGACACGGCCAGCTCGCGCACCAGACCGGAGCTTAGGCTTCCCACAGGCGGACGACCAGAGGTCGCTTCGGACTTGACAGCCGAGGCGAGTTCGCTGGCACTTGGCAGGCGGACATCTTGAGGTGCGTAGCCGACCGGGGGCAAGCAGTCTCCACCGTGCTTGTCATGGGCAGCAAACTGGGCGATCGTGCAAGTGCGACCATGCGTGTAGGTGACCTTGCGGATCGGCTGAGGAAGCTTCATCCCGTCCAGCGTGCCGCCTCCCGCGGGCAGAGCGCTCGCGACTCCCGCTCCTACCCCAAGCGAGATGACCTTGGCCGGCGTCCGCTCGACAAACAGGTAGGCGCCATCGCTGCCCACGGTTGGGATGGTGCGCGCCTTGCCGTCTAGCGTGTAAGTGATGCTGCGAGCATCCGGGCCGAGCAGTCCGTAAAAGATGTCGCGCGGATCGCCGCGACCACAGCGCTCGCTCGCGGATATCGAACTGAGCAAATGACATTGGTGGGGCAAGCCACTGGCTGGCACGCCATAGTTGCCGACTCCCAAGAAAGCGTGCCCATGGCCGTCGAGCAGAGCACACTCTCCTTCGGCCTGGCTGACCTGGGCAGGCAATGGATGAAAGCGACCGTCGTCGCCGAAGGCGCCGTCTTGGCCAAGCACACCGATGCGTCCTCCCACTAGCCGCCCTACCTGGACGCAGCCCAGGCCGCGGCTCGTGTCATACACCCGCATCGTCCAAGGCGGGCCTCCCGCGGGATCAGGTGCCGCGATGCCGAGCAGGCCTTCGGTTCTACCGATCGCCACACCTGCCCCCGCATTCGGGTTGAAGCCTTCTTCTGACTCCACCGGCGCGCCCGTCTCGATCAAGTGCGTAGCGGCATATGCGACCGCGGCCAGGCCAAGCGCTCCGGCGAGCAACAGCACAAGCACAGGCATGCGCTGCGCCAGGACTCTTCGACGCCGTCCCAGCCAGCCCACACGGTGAGCGTGCTCAGGCCGGACGAGCGCGTCAGAAGAGTGCTGCTGGGAGGCCCTGATCTGTCGCTCGGCTGCAACCATCAGCGACTCGCGCAATTGCGGAAGGCGGCTCATCGTGCATACCCCGCAAGCGAGCGAAGCGCCCTCAAGCCGCGGCTCACGCGCTGGCGAACCACCATCTCCGAGCAACCCATCGCCTCGGCCAGCTCGTTGTAGTCGCGCTCTTCGATCACACGACCACGTACTGCGTCACGCTGCTCCACCGGCAACACCTCCAGCAACGAAAGCGAGTCCAGACGCGCCGTGCGCCCCAGCTCCTCCACGCGCTCCAAGTCGTCCTCGCTCAACACGATTGCTTCCATCCCCAAGCGCCGACGGGCCTGAGCCTCCACGCGGCCCCGCCTCCAACTCTGGGCCAGTTCGTGACGCGCGATCCCAAACAGCCAAGCCCGCGCGCTCCCGCGCTCGGAGCGGAAGGAGCCGAGCGAGGCGAGCGCAACCGCGAACACCTCAGCGGCGAGGTCAACGGCAAGCTCTGCACAGCCTGTGGCACGCACAAAGAACGCGAGCAGAGGCTCCTCGTAGCGGTCATAGAAAACCCCAAATGCGCGCCCATCGCGCAGGCCGACTTCAAGCAGTTGCTCATCCGTGCACCTCGACAAGTCCGTTGACCGCACTAGCTCATATTGGAGCGAGCACGAAAGTTGTGACAAGCGTTAGGCCTGCCCGCCCCGGACCATCGGCCTAGTTCGCCGCGGGATGGGTGCCCGGCAGCTCTCGCACAGAAGTCCTCCCCACGATCACCGGCACCGCCCCTGCGTAGCTTTGGTACAGGACTTCGACTTCGGCTGAGCTCCTGGGGATCACCCTGTGACGCCCAGGCAGGCCGCACACGGGCGCAAACAGCTCCCCGGCCGAGAAGTGGTGTGTGACTGTTGCCCCCTTGGACAAGTCACGACCAACAGTCGTCTCGTCATAGCCGGTCGCGATCCCTTCGGGGCGACGCTGGGCAAACGTCTGCTTGCCACACGAGACCCCCGGAATCCGGATCGTGTAGTCCTGCTTGGCGCTCTTCACCGCGAAGGGCGCCTTGAAGCTGAGGCGTGCACCCACGATCAAGCGATGGCTGACCTGTAGGCGCACCTCCAGCGGCAGGTGAAGTTCCCGCGGCGGCAAGTCCTGGACCGCCGGCCAATGCGGCTCGGGACAAGGGTCGGCGATCTGGGCATGCCCACCGGGCGCTATGACCGGGCCACGTTGGCAGAGCTTGCCTTCGAGCCGGTAGGCGATCGCCGTGAGTGGCGCATACGCAGGCAAGTCGTCCGCAGTGCCGATGCTTTCGTTGCCGATGCCCACCTGCTCTCGAGGCTCGGCCCGCCGCACTATCAAGTAAGCGCCGAGCGGCTCCAAAACGGGGATGCTGTTGAGCAGCTTGCCCGCCCGGAAGCTGACGCTCACGGCCTGCGGACCGAGCAGCCCGAAATAGACGTCGCGCAGCTCATTCCTCGGGCGGCCACCTTCGTGTCCGTTGGCCCCGCCCGCACTGCGATCCACGCCCCGATGCTCGCCCTCGACGGCTTGGCCGACCAAAGCACATCCCACGGTGGCGGTCGCATCGTTCTCGCCCCTGTTCACTCCCTGCCTGATGCTCCCAGGCAGGATGTCCGATGGCATCGGGTGAAAGCGCCCATCGTTGTGGAAGACCCCGTCGATCCCCAACTGTCCCAGCTGGCCGCCTTGGACGCGCCCGATCTGAATGCACAGCTCCCCTCGCGTGGTACGTACGATCTTCATCCCCCACGACAAACCACCTTCGGGATCAGGCACACGCAGCGAAAGCAATCGGGACGCGCCCGGCACGGGAGCACCTTGTCCAACATCCGGATTCGGCTGTGTTTCAGGGCGAACCGGTGCCCCAGTGAGAATCATTCCGGTCGCGGCCAGCGCGATCGTGGCGCTTGCCAGCAGACAGCCACACGCAATCAAGGGTAGGCGCCAACCCGTTGTCCTACGCCCCCGCGATCCTCTCCCGGCAGGTCCAGGCTCGCGCTCGGCGCTATCGGCGAACTTGCGGTTGGCCGCCTCCAGGAGGTCGCGCTCCAATTGCTCGAGAATGCTCATCTTCCACCAGCCAATCTTGCTCGTAGTGTGCTCAGCCCGCGGCTGACCCTCTGTCGCACGACCGCCTGCGAGCAACGCAGCTCACCCGCGATCTCTCTGTAGTCGAGGCCTTGCACGACGCGCGCCTCGACGGCGCGCCGCTGCTCCTCGGGCAAACCGGCCAGCGCCAGCTCCGCCTTCTCGCCGCCCTCGTTCAGGCGCGCAATCGCCTGGGCGGCATGGTCATCGACAACCAAGACTCCCATGCCCAACCGCTCGCGTGCCCCTGCTTCGACGCGACCCTCTCGATAGCTGGAACCGAGCACATTGCGGGCGATCCCAAACAGCCACTGATCGGCCCTCCCCCTGGCCGGGTCATAGCGGCCGAGCGACTCGAGCGCCCTGGCGAACGTCTCGGCGGCCAGGTCGGCCGCTAGCTCGGGACTGCCGGTGGCCTTCATAAAGAAGCCGAGCACGCGCCGCTCGAACAGGCGGTAGAAGGACGCGAACGACTCTGGATCCGAGCCGGCCGCGGCCAGTAGCCTCTCTCCGCTTAGCTTGCCCCGCTCCATCGTCCTTACCTATTAGCCGACGGGCCGGCTTTGTGACAGCCTCAAGCAAGCTGCCGCGTCCTCGATCGCTGTAGTTTGCGTCCATGGCGGTCGATCTCGGTGAAGCCACCCGCGTCCTCGGCGGCAATGGCCGGTTTTCCACGACGCTGTCGGACCAGTGGGAGATCTGGGGACCCAACGGGGGCTATCTCGCGGCGATCGCCCTGAGGGCAGCCGGCGAGATGGCACAGATCCGAAGACCCCGCAGCTTTTACTGCCATTTCCTGAGCTCGCCCGCGTTCGCGCCCGTCGAGATCGAAGTCGCTTCACTCAAGCGTGGATCGCGCGCAGAGTCACTGTCGGTCGGGATGATCCAGCAAGGCAAGCCGATTTTGCAGGCTCTCGTCAAGACGGCGGCGGACGGCCCTGGACATGCCCACCAGCATCCGGACATGCCCGACATCCCACCGCCGGAGCAGGTCGACACGTACGAGTACGTCCCCACACCCAACCGCCCAGCATTTCGCTTTTGGGAGAACTTGGAGCGACGACCAATCCTCGCCGGGGCTGAGGATCGTTCCCCGGTCCTGCGGGAGTGGACGCGGTTTCGTCCGAATGCTTGCTTCGCGGACCCGTTCCTGGACGCCGCCCGTTGCTTGATCTTGCTGGACACGTTCGGCTTCCCCGCCGCCTACCAGAGCTACCGCTCGTGGGACTACCTCGCGCCCAATCTCGACACGAGCCTGTGGTTGCATCAATTCAATCCAGCGTGTGAATGGCTCTTGGTCGACCACGAGTGCTCGGTCGCGGCAGGCGGCCTGATGGGCGTGAGCGGCAGGATCTGGGATACCGAAGGGCGCCTGCTCGCAACCGGCTCGGCACAGCTTTGCTGTATCGAGACTCCGGCTCCCTAGGCGTCGGCGAGGTCTCCCTTGTAGCCCTCCGGCGCCCCCTCCTGGGGACCGAGCGCCGACTCGAAGGCAGCCACATAAGCATCGAAGTGTCCGCGCCAAGCGCCCGGATCGGGGTCGAGCCCAGCCAGGCGGTCCAAGCACGTCTCCCAGCCCGCCCCGTTGCGGGCGGCGATGCTCGCAGCCAGCTCGTCGATGAGGACCAGGAGCGTCCCTCCATCGAGAGGAGTCAACTCGAACCGGAGCGTCTCCTCACCCCAGGTGAAAGCCAGCCGGATAGGCTCCTCCACTTCGAGCACCTGGCCGGTAATCGTCAGGTCGATCACCTCTGGAGGGAAGGGGAAGGAGATGGAAGAACCAACCTCCCACTTTCCGTCGGCTAGGACAACGTCGCAGGGAAACCACGAGCGCAATTGCTCGCGCTCGGTGAGCGCTCGCCACACTACCTCCGGTGGGTCGGGCAGATGGCGCTCAAGACGCACGGCCGGCTGGGCGCCGTCGGTGAGGAGAGTTCCAGTGTTCATGTTTGCCTCCGCTTGTCCAGATGGTCTTCCAGTAGATCCAGGCTCTTTGACCAGAGTCCGCGATAGTCGGCCAGCCACTCGTCCAGCTCGGCCAAAGGCTCAGGCCGGATACGGTAGAGACGTCGCTGTGCGTCTGGACGGGTCTCGACCATGCCCGCTTCCTTGAGCACCTTTAGGTGCTTAGACACAGCCGGCTGACTCAACTCGAGCCGCTCGACCAGCTCACCCACCGGTCGCTCCCCATCCCGTAGGAGATCAAGGATCGCTTGGCGGCTGGGCTCGGCCAGGGCCTGGAAAGTAGTGAGGGTGTCCATCTACTCAATATAGCTAATCAGCTATATAGCTGTCAAGGCACTTAGCTAAGGTGGCTAGTGAGGCTTGCCGCCAAGACGTCACCCCTTACAACCCTCACCGACCCAGTCAAGAATGTAACCCGGCGAGAGTAAGGTGGCGTCATGGACCAAAACGTGGCGGCCGACTTCGTCAAGCGCTTCTCAGAGTTCTGGAAGTCTCCAGCACCCGAGCGCCTGGGCTCCTTGATCGCGCGCGACGCGCGCTTGTCAGCGCCGATGATCCCAACCACCGTAGGACTGGAGGCCGGCAAGCGGGCCTTTGCGGACCTGTTCGAATTGATCCCCGACATGACCGCTGAAGTCCACCGTTGGGGCGCGACCTCCGACGGTGTCTTGATCGAGTTCACAGTCAGAGGCACCACCAAGGGATCGCCGATCGCTTGGGAGTCCGTCGACCGCTTCGTACTTGACGAGGACGGGCTCGCCAACGAAAGATTCACCTACTTCGACTCCCTACCGCTCGTCCTGACTTTGATGCGCCGGCCCAAGACTTGGCCGGCGTTCACACGCAGCCGGATCAAGCAGCTGCACCGCTGACGTCACAAAGCAGCTCGCCAGCTACAACATCAGCCAGGGCAATCAATCCAGCGATACATCAGCCCCCCGTGCACCTCGTGATAAGAGGGAGGCGCCGGGGGCGGATCGTTGGAGAGACGTGCGATCACCTGGTCGACGCCATGCAGCTGCTCCTCAACAGCGGTGGTCCAATGAATGTCGGGATGGAGCAGCCGTCGCAGGCGCGTCCAGTCGCGACGCTCTATCGCGTCGAGCACGTCGCACACCGCGGGGACCTGATCGGCCATGGGTTGCAACGCTAGAGCACGAGCCAACATGCATACCTATGCGTCTCGATCGACTACGGTCGCATGATGCGCTTATGGTCGAAGCCGGCGCGACTGTTCGCTCTCCTCTTGCTCCCTGCCCTCCTTGGGCTCGGTGGCCTTTTGACGTTGGCATCCGCCCGCAGCCAGTCACCCACGGCTATCGAGAGCAACAGCAGCCAAAACGCCAATGTGAGTGCAGGCGAGCGCGCCAACAAGGCCTCGGCCCGCCAAGACACCCAAGCCCTGATCGCCGGGCTCACGCTCCCCGCGGACGCCCGGCGCACCCGGGGGGCGCCGGTCCCGTCGGTGCTCTACGCCCGCTCTCTGTCCGTGCTGCTGGTGGCTTTGCCTGGAGGGTCCACCGCGATCCGGGCCGACGCGGCAGACATGTGGGATATCCCGAGACCGGCCTCCGAGCGAGTCCCCTCGCAAGCATCGGTGCTAGACGTGTCCGTGACCCGACCTTATGCGCGTCCTTCGCTTTCGCTCACCGTTACCGATCGGGTCAAGGTCAAGAAGATCGCAAGGGCGATCGACCGCTTGCCAACCGTGCAGCCGATCGCCATCGCTTGCCCCAACATCCCGGTCGACGCGCGCGCCGTGACTTTCACCTTCCGGGCCGCCTCTCGCGGCCCCGCTTTGGCCCAAGTGAGCGAGTCCGTCTCGGCGAGCGGACCGCTCGCCCCCTGCGAACCGATGCACTTCACGCTCGCAGGGCGAGTCCTCACGCCGCTTTTGGGTGGAGCCACCGTAGTCGAGCAGGACCCGTGAGTGTTCCTCTTGCGCGCGGTAGCGGGCGTTGGCCCGCTTCAAATAGACAAGCGTCGCCAAGGCGACCACTATCGGCAGGATGTGGGGCCAATGTGGGGTCACGGCCTTTGCGTAGCCGAACAAAGCTGTGAGGCCCGTGCCGGACTGTCCGCCGTGGTGACTCAAAGCCGCCGGCGAGCACCACAGATGCGCCCACGCGGGCGCCCGAGAGCCGCGGGCCACGAGCAGCAGCAAATCGCAGGTCGCGCCCACCGCAACGAACGCGAGAGCGGCGGCCAGCAAGGCCTTACGTCTCATGATCGCCGCCCCCATGGGCCTGGTCGAGCGCCTCACGCACAGCCGCCACCGCCGCAACGCCGGCGATTGCCATCGGCTCGGTCGTGCGCATCGCGCGACTGAATATGAAAGCGCCCTCAAGCAAACACAGCATCGCCAGGCCAAGCTCCCTCGCCCCGGCGCGAGGGATGCCGGCGTAGGCGAAATACTCGGTAGCTCCGTCAATCCACTCTTCGAAAACCTCGGCCGTAGCCAAGCGCAGGGGCTCGTTGGTGCTCGCCACCTCCAAAGCCACAGTGGCGATCGGGCAAGCATCGGCGTAGTCGGTTTCGCGCAAGGTCTCCCCAGCCCCCTCGAAGAACGCGCGCACGGCGCTGGGCACGTCGGGCTCCTGGATGGCTATCGATGCGAACAACTGGCCATAGAGACGCCCGGATGCCTTGATCGTCTCGGCCCCAAGCTCCTCCTTACCGCCCGGAAAGAAGTGGTAAACCGAGCCAAAAGGAGCCGCGGCTTCGGCGGCGATCTGCTTCATGCCGGTACCGGTATAGCCCTGGCGGCGAAACAGCTCGGCGGTGCTCTGGAGTATGCGGTTCTTAGTGGTATTCGACATCGTCGCTCGTTTCTGACATTATCGTCTCTAGAACGATCTATCAACTGCATGACCGCGTATTGGAGGCAGTCATGAGAGACGAGCGACAGACCTTGACCTTGCTCAAGGCGATCCTGGCGGCCAGCATCCTGTCCACCGCGATCCACTACACCCATAACTTCATCGCGGTCAACCGCTACCCGGGGCCTGGGGGCGGCTTCTATACGGTGGTGCGCATCGCCATCGTCATCGCCTGGCCGCTACTTACCGCGATCGGCTTGACAGGCTACAAGCGCTATCGCGAAAGGCGTTACCAGGAGGCGCGTGTGTGCCTGGTCGTGTACTCCCTTACCGGCCTGGCGACGATGGGCCACTTCATCTACGGTAACCCCCACATACCGGCCTTCTTCTACGCGACCCTTTTCACCGACTTCCTCTGCGGCTTGGCCGTGCTCGCGTTTGTCGCGTGGTCGGCCAGCGTGGTCGAGCCACGGACTGAGCGGGCGAGCGTGTAGTTAGAGCCACGCAGGCATGCTCAACCGTGCCTTACCACAGCTGAGGTGCATTGCGCTAAGCAGCGAATCGCTGAACGCTGCGCGCCCTGCGCTTCTCCGCCTCGACCTCACGGTCCTTGGGCGGCGCAGTGGTCACCAGCTCATCGAGGAGTCGGGACGACACTAGCGCCACCTCCTCGACGGCACGCTCGAACGCCGCGGCGTTCGCCTGGGAAGGCTTTGTGAAACCACTGATCTTGCGCACGTATTGAAGCGCGGCGGCTCGTACCTCGTCATCGGTTGCCGCCGGCTCGAAGTTGTGGAGAGTCCTTATGTTTCGGCACATACGTGCATGGTAGCCGGCAGTCGGCAATCCAAGCTCGTGAGGCACCCCATCGACCTCTGTACAGATGTCAGAACTCCTCGGGTTTTGACGTCAGGACTCCTCGGTTTTGGCAGCGGCGACTGCTCATAGACACGATCGGGAGTCTCAGGTCAGTGAAACCGCACTCCCCGCGGTTGCCGAGTCGGTCACTTCACCGAAATGGCTGTCTCCTAGCGGGAGTGTGACAACCCGAGCCGCGAGCGGCAAGCCCATAAACGAGACTACAGCCATAGCGATAAAAGCGGCTAGCGGATGGTGAACCAAGGCCTGCACGATCAAGGCCACCACGAGCCCGCCGAGATTTCCGGCCAGCCAGACGATCGCGCCCGCGGTGCCCGCGGCGGGACCGGCGAGGCGCTCGGTCGCGGTCAAGATCACGGGTAGGGCTGGTAGCAGGATCAAGCCCATCGCCACGATCACCGCGGCGCGTGCGCCGATCCAGGGCATAGCCCCCAAGGCGATGCAGCCGGCGCCGCTGACCAAGACCGCGCAACGCAAGAATCTGCGCTCGGCTCCCCGCGAGATCACTGCCGGGGCCAAAACAGCGCAGCCGATCACGCCCGCGATCACCATGCCGACGAGCAGCAAGCCAGCAGTAGTTTCGGAGACCCCCGATGGTTCCAACAAGGTCTGCAGCCAGGTCGCTATCGCCACGAACACGCCGAAGCCCACGAACGCGAGTCCACAGAAAGTGCGCATTGCGGGCAACGCCCACAATGCGCGCGCCGCGTTGCCTTCGATCGCGGCGTGCTCGTCTGCCTCATGCCCGGGCCGACGCAAGGCGTAGATCATCATCAAGGCCGGGACGACCGCCAAGACCGCCTCGACCTCGAGCAGCCTCTGCAGCTGTCCATGACCACCGATCGTGGGTCCCAAGATCAAAGCAAGCACCATCCCGACAAAGCCCCCGGCCGAGCCCACGGAGATGCCAGCCGCCCTTTGGTCGACGGGCAAGTACTCGCCGGCCAACTTGCTTACCGCGCTCAAGACGACCGGTTGGGCCACCGCCACCGTCACCTGCCCGGCCATCGCCCACGCGAACGTATCCCCGCCCAAGCGCAGCAGACCACCCGCGGCGACCAAAGCGCCCCCGCCGGCCAAGACCGGACGAAACCAGCGATCCAGCAGGATGCCGGCCGGGATCGCAAGAACGACGTAGAGCAGCGGGAAGATCTCCGCCAGCCAACCGATAGCCGAGCTGGACACGCCATAGTGGCGTGCCGACTCGGTCGTGATGACCGCGTAGGTGAGCCACAAGACCTGAGTCGAGGCGCACACCAAGGCATAAGGCAAGATCACTCGCCAGCCGCTGCCCCGCTTCATGCTCGCCTCAGCTGCTCACCGTGAGCACGATCTTGCCACGCGTGTGGCCGGCTTCGCTCAGTTCGTGGGCCTTGCGCGCCTCCTCCAGCGGAAAGGTGTGGGCGATCTCCACACGCACCACCCCGTCGGCGACCAAAGCCGCGATCCGCGCCAGCTGCTCGGGGCTTGGACTCATCGAGAACAGCTCGGCACGCGCCCCGCGCTGGGCCGCGGCTTGCTCGGGCGGCGCATTAGCGATCGTCACCAAGACTCCCCCGGCACGCAAGGTGGGCACCAGGGAGGCAGTCGTCTCTCCGCCCACCGCGTCGAAAGCCACATCCACGTCTTGCACCGTCTCGCTCACGTCCTGGCTGGCGTAGTCGACGTACTCCCCAGCACCCAAGCCCAAGATGAACTCACGGTTACGAGCCGAGCCCGTGGCGATCGTGTGGGCGCCCGCGTGTTTGGCGAACTGCACCGCCAGGTGCCCCACGCCGCCTGCCCCACCGGCGATCAAGGCTGTCTGTCTGGCCTGCAATTTGCCCTTGTCGAACAAGGCTTGCCATGCGGTCATACCTGCCACCGGCAGGCACGCCGCCTGCTCGTGGCTCAGGCCGGCCGGCTTCTTGGCAATCGTACCCGCCGGAGCCGTGGCGAACTGGGCGTAGCCGCCGCTCGGCACGATCCCAAATACTTCGTCTCCCGCCGCGAATCCCTCGGCCCGCGAGACCTCAACTACACCGGACGCGTCGTTGCCCAAGATCTTCGGCATCTTGGTCTCGCGCAAGCCACGCCTGATCTTCCAGTCGATCGGATTGACCGAGGCAGCCTTGACCGCGATCAGGACCTCGCCCTCGTCCGGTTGCGGACGCTCGATCTCCTCGAGACTCAAGACATCCGGGCCACCCGTCTCATGAATCAACACGGCTCGCATCGGACTCTCCTAGTTCGGGGGAATGGACTCGATCAGTCTAATCCGAGAAAGAGGTCGAGACTCCAACTAGGAGCCCAAGTCCCCCTCCGGCACCGAGCCCCGTTCTGGCTCTGGCTCTGGCTCTGGCTCTGGCTCTGGCTCTGGCTCTGGCGACTCTCGCGCACCCGAGTCCGATTGCGGACCCGACTCCGACGAATCGATCGGGAACTCCCCGATCGGCGCCGCAGGGAGCGCATCGGCCGAAACCTCTGCCGCGGCGCGATTCTCCTCCTTGACCGCGAGCCAGATCTCCTCCCGAAAGATCGAGATCCCTTGCGGCGCTTCGATCCCAAGGCGAACCGTGCTGCCACTGATCTCCATCACCGTGACCAGGATCTCGTCGCTGATTACAACGCGCTCTCCTGTACGTCGCGCAAGGATCAGCATTGGAGCTGATTATGAAGCTTCTTAGGCGCGGAGGAAGCTAGGCCGCGTCGGCCGACTGAGACGGCTCGGCAACCGACTGCTGAGCGCGCACGAACAGGGGAGCCTGCAGGGGCGCCTCCATCGAGGCGTTGATCACCTGATAACCCTTGCCTTCGTTGACCACCAAAGGGGCTCGTAGGTTGGCGGTGATGTCGAACGGATCGGGAGTCGCCCTCACCGTCACATATAGGGCGGGCCCCGGCTGCCCTTCGGCGCTCGCGCCGTCCGCTCCGCCCACGCTCTGCTCATCCAAGCCGATCCGCTGCCTGTCCTCGCCGTTCAGATTGAGGGTGAACTCGGGGAAGAACAGGTTCGGGTTGACCACCGGCAGTCCCAAAGCCTCGTCTTCGGTGGAGTGCAACCACAGAAAACCGGTGCCTGGGTTACGGTCGATCAAAGCGTAGTGGCGACCGCCGAGCCCGATCAAGCCAAGCGGGAACTCGATCACATCCTCCACCGGAACTTCGAGGGTGCCGAAGCGGATACTCTGGAATGTGACTGCTGACATCGTTCTCTCTTCGGCCGTCTACTGGAGGAACTGAAGCAGTGATTCTTGGACGATGCTAGCGCCCGCTCGTAGAGCCGCCTCATAGGCGGCCTGCTCGTTGGAGTAGGCAATCGAGGTTTCCGCGACGTTGGTGTCCTCGATATTCGACAAGCCCGCGGTGATCGTGCCCTGCAAGCCTTCGATGCGACTTATGGCGGTCTGCAATTGATCGGTCACGCTGCCTGCCTTGGCCTGCAGCGTAGTGAGCGTTTCGATGCTCCCTTCCAGGCTCTGCATGTCGGTGGAGCCGAGCGCTTCGACGTCGGCCGGCGTGCCACCCTTGAGGTGTTCTGAGATCGTGCGCAAGGTATCCAGCAGCTTGCCGTCGGCAGCGCCTTGACCGCTGCCCATCAGGGAGGAGATGTCCGTGTTGACGACAACCGACAGGCCCGGACCGATCGCGCGTGCGATCGTGCCTGTGTTGCCCTTGTAGGCGTCTTCGGCTCCTTGTTCGTAGGGAGCGGTGGTGGTGTCGGTGCCGGCGAATACGTACTGACCCGCGTATTGGGTGTTGGCGTCCTGCTTGACCGCTTCGGTGAGCTGGTCGACCTCGGCCGCCATGTGTTCCAGATCGCCGGCGTTGTAGGTACCGTTGGAAGCCCGCACGAGCAGTTCGCGCACGCTCTGCAAGACGTTGCTCATGTTGGACATGGCGCTTGAGGCTGTGCTCTCCCAGGAGATCCCTTCTTGGGCGCCTGTCGTGTAGGACTGCAAGCCGTCGAGCTCGCTCTGCAGGTCGATCGCCTGGCTCGTGCCGTACGGATTGTCGGACGGTTCGAGGATCTTTTTGCCGGAGGACAGTTCACTGGAGGTGCGCTCCAACGCCGCCATCGAGGAATTGAGCCCGTCAAGCACCGAGCTGGTGAGGATCGCCGGAGTGATGCGCCCGCTCATCGCTACATCCCCGTCCCGGTGTGCTCGATCAGGGTTTCGAGCATGCTGTCCATCGCCGTCATCGTTCGTGCCGAGGCCTCATAACCGCGTTGGAAGCTGATCAGATTGGTCATTTCTTCATCCAGCGATACACCAGAGACGCTCTGGCGCTGGTTGCCGATCGCCGTCACAGTGCTTTGCAGATTGGTTTGCTCGTCGCGAGCGCCACGAACGTCACTCCCTACCTTTCCAACCAAAGCCGCATAGTCCTGTTCGGCGGCCCCTCCCCGCAAGGCAGCGATCGCCAACGCCACGTCGTTGCCGCCCTTGCCTTCGGTCGAGGATGTCTGGACCTGGAGAGCCGTGACAGCCACCTGCAAGCTCGCAGCCGTGGCGCCCGTGAAGAAAGGTGTCGAGGTGTGCAGAGCGTTGACCGCGCTCGCGATGCCTCCGGCCACATTGTCAAGCGCTTGCAGGTAGGAGGCCAAAGGCCCGCCCGGCGCGGTCAGGCCCAGCAGAGCGCCGAGGCGTCCTCCCGCTGCGGGCGTGAGTTCTTGGGGCCAGTTGACTGTGCCCCCTTCGACCAAAGGCTTGGCGGCGTCGCCGAAGCTGACCGTGTCGGTGCCGTCGGGCTGCTTGACGACGGTGACATTGGCCAAAGCGGAGAGCTTGTCGAGCAGGAGGTCGCGCTGGTCGAGCAGTTCGTTGGGCGGTTCGCCGGCCTCTTCGTCGAGCTTGATCTGCCCGTTGAGCTTGGCGATCTGATTGGCGTCCTGCTCAACTTCTCCGGAAGGGCCGGTCAAGGCCGCGTACTGTTCGCCGGCCTGAGTAGAGATCGTGGTCAGCTGGGCGCTCACCTGATGGAACATGTCGGCGAGCTGTTCTCCGGCCCCCACCACGCCCTGCTTGGCCCCGTCGCTGGTAGGCGCGTTGGCCAGTTCGCTCCAGGCGCTCCAGAACGCCGAGATCTGGCTTGCGAGCCCTGAGGTGGATGGTTCGTTGAAAGCGGACTGGGCTTGAGTCAGCTCTTCGGCCTGGGTGCCGGCCGCGCCGAGGGCACTGCTCTGGGTGCGGTACTGGGCATCCAGGTAGGTGTTGCGAATGCGGTTGATCGTCTCCACGCTCACGCCCGTCCCGAGCTGGGCGCCCTCGCCCGTGCGTGAGGAGATCGCCGGAATGTCGATCGGCATGCTCGGGCGCATGATCACCGTCTCGCGCGAATAGCCTTCGGTGTTGGCGTTGGCGATGTTGTTGCCGGTGACGTCGAGCGCCTCCTGCTGGGCAAGCAGCCCGCTCAGCGCCGTCTGCAGTCCTTGCAAGGTTGGGATCGACATAGGCCCTAGGCGTGCAGGTCGAGGACGTGCAGGCCACCGTTGGGACGGGGGCGCGTGATCGGCTTGGAAGATCCGTGCGTGTCATAACCGCTGACCCCGTCCAAAGCGAGTATGCCCATCAGATGATCGAGGAAGCCCAGCTCGATCTGCATCAAGGCGCGGTTGCACGTGTGTTCGCGCTGCATCTCGTGCAAGAGGCCCCGCAGCTCCGCGCTGCGGGCGTTGGCCAGCTCGGCGGCGGCCGGCTCCATCAAAGTGCTCAAGCGACCCAAGGTGACTGCCTCGGCGGGGATCCCCAGGCGCTCGCCGCAACGCGCCAACAGGCGCCCTCGCTGCTCCTCCAAGAGCTGCCTGCGCCCCATCTCTCCACGCAGGATGCCCGCCAAGCGCACGACTGTGTGCACATCGCGCTCGCGGATTGCCGCTCCTTGCTCGAGCACAACCTCGAGCAGGCGGCGCGCCGAGTCGATCTGGGCATCCAGGTGGACTAGCACTTCCGCGCCCAAGGCACCGTCGCCGGCCAGGGTCTGGGGCGCGACCAAGGTCGCCGCGCTCATGGACGCAACTGGTTTGCGATCGACATCATCTGGCTCTCGGTTTGGATCGCGGAGCTGCTCATCTGAAATGCCCGCTGGGTGCTCACCATCGCCGCCATCTCCTTGGCCATGTCGACGTTCGAGCCCTCCAAGGCGCCTTGATGGATGCGTGCCGAGGTTGCGGCCTGGGGTGCGCCGCTGGCTGCGGTCGCGGTGAAGACCCCGCCTGAGCCGGCGAGCAGGTGGTCGGGGGAGGCCACCGTCATCAGCTTGATCTGCCCGATCGTGCGCTTACCGGCCGTGACGGTGCCGTCGGGCGCAATTTTCACCTGGCTTGCGGACACGCCCGTGGGCAGCTTGATCGGCGGCTCCAGCTGGCTCCCTTCGGGGCCGACGAGCGAGCCGCCCGCATCGAGCCCGAGGTCGCCGTCCCTGGTCAGCCCGACCTGTCCGTTTGCAAGCTTGACCTGGAAGTAGCCGGGACCTTCGATCGCCAGGTTGAGGGGATCTCCCGTTTCTTTGATCGAACCTTGGACCTGGCTGCGCCCGATCACCTGAGCGCTCGCCCCGGCGCCGATGTCGGTTTCGCTGCCGGCCATGTCGACCGCGTTGTAGAGAAGGTCTTTGAAGCCGACTCGCTCCGACTGGTAGCCGGTGCTCGACACGTTGGCCAAGTCGTTGGCGATCGCGTCCAGCTGTTCCTGCTGAGCGGCCATGCCGGCCGCCGCTGAGTAGAGACCTTCGAGCATCAGCCGCCCGCCGGATTGAGGGAGCCGATCTGCGAGGCTGCGGTTTGCAGGGTCTGGCCGATCGTCTGGATCGCCTGCTGACCGGACTGGAAGTTGCGCATCGAGGTGGTCATCTCGATCATGACCTTCGCCGCGTCCACGCCAGAACCCTCCAAGGCGCCTTGGCGAATGGTCCCGGTCGGCTTGCCCGAAGCGCTGCCCGCAAACAGGTTTTCGCCCTGCTTGACGGCCCCAGGCACTTCGTAGAGGCCGAGTGCGCTGGCGGGCACGCGACCTTTGGCATCGACTTTGATCGGGGCTCCAGCCTGGTCGAGCACGGGGTCCCCGCTTGCGTCGGTGAGGACGCCTTGCGAGGAGGTGGTGAACTGGCCGTCGCGGGTGTAGCGCACCCCCTGGGCTGTCTTCACGGCGAAAAAGCCGCTCCCCTCGATCGCGAAGTCCAAGGGTTCGCCGGTTTCTTGCAAAGCGCCGGAGGTCATGTCGGTGTTGGTCTTGCCCAGGGCCACGCCCTCGTCGAGCGAGCCAACCGTGGCGCCCCCCTCGGTGTTGGCGAGCAGGACATCTCCGAAGGAGTGCTGGGGCGCTTGATCGGGCTTGTAGCCCGGCGTGGTCGAGTTGGCCAAATCGTTGGCGAGCTGGCCCTCGCGCACCTGCTCGGCAACCATGCCCGATGCAGCGATATATAGACCGACGTCCATGCTCCTCGGGTGTTCGGCCGTGGATGGCGATTCTTTAGGGAAGGCCATGCCACATGTGGCATGGCCCCGGACGGTGCATGCACCGTCCGGCCGACCGGCACATGTGCCGGTCGGAACAGCAAACGATGCAAACAGGTCTTCAGCCCACCGCGCTGAACAGAGGCAGCTCGTCGGAGAGCTGGTCATACAGGCGTCGGCGCAGCTGAGTGTGGATCTGGGAGACACGGCTCTCGGACACCCCCAAGCGCGCTCCGATGTCACGCAAAGTCCAATGCTCGACGTACAGGAGCACAGCTACTTCGCGCTCTTGGACGGGCAGTTGCGCGAATGCCTCACGGAAGCGGGCCTTGGCTTCGCCGCGCTCGGCGCTGAGTATCGGGTCGCTGTCAGAGTCATTGCTCTCCAACGTGTCGATCCGCTCGATGCGGGCGTTCTCATCGGAGCGAACCGTTCGGTTCAGGGAGCCGACCTCGGCCAAAGCCACGTCGTGCAGGCGACCCACCAGCTCGTCGGGCTCCATGCCGACCAGGGCCGCCAACTCCTCGCGGGTGGGTTGACGCTCGTGGTTGGCCACGAACGTAGCGCGCGCTTGGTTGATCGCCCGCTCGTCGCGCCGCAGCGAACGGGGCGCCCAGTCGTGGCGGCGCAGCTCGTCCAAGACCGCTCCGTGGATGCGCGTCCAAGCATACTGCTCCAAGGTGGCGCCCTTCTCAGGGTCATAGCGCTCTATCGAGCGGATCAAGGCCTCAAGACCACAGGAGAGGAAGTCCTCGACCTCACACTGGGCGGGCACCTCGCGCACCTTGCGATAGACGATGTAGCGAACCATCGGGGTGAACACGAAGATCAGCTGGTCGCGCAAGGCACGATCGCCGGAGCGCTTGTACTCGCGCCACGTGCGGAGGCTCTCCGCGGCTGATATCCGCGCCGTCCCCCTAGCGATCGTTTCCATCGTTGACTCCGTTTTTGAGGAGCGGATGAGAGTCGCCCGCGCGCCGCCCACCCTGCCCCGCTGCCCAATTGCGGTATTTCCGAAGATTTCGGCGCGCACCGTATCGTCTGCTCCGGTCGTAACCGTTTGACTCGCTCGATGCGCCCGAGCTAGCGGACTCGCTCAGGTATCGAGGAACCCGGTCGATCACCAAGCCTGTAGATGGCGGCTCCCCCTTCAAAACCGAGCGCCGAGGGCAGCGCGGCGCAAGCCGTTGTGCTGATCGCCCGCGCCCAGAAGCTGCTCAGCTCAGGCGACCTTGCCGGATACGGCAGGTTGCTGTCAGAGCTGCCTGCAATCGAAGACCCCCAGCGTCGCCAGTGGGCGACGCGCAACCTGCTCGAAGGCGGACTCGCCGCCGGCGCGAAGGTCTCGCGGACGCGGAGGATCCCCCTGCTCGCGAACGTAGCCTCGGGCGCTTTGGCCTCGCTCGAAAGCGAGCCACGGGAGCCGACGCTGCTCAACTTGGCGGGCGTCGCACTGTGCGAGCTCTCAAACCTGGACGCCGCGGAGGCACTATTCGACGCGGCTAAGCGGCTGGACCCAGACCTCCAGCAGGTCGATGCGAACCTGGCGGCGGTCGCGAAGCGGCGCCTCTCACTCGCACACACCCGGAAGGGCACAGGCACCCGTGCGGGCACAGGCAAGTCACGCCGCGGAGCACACGCACACGCCGCCTCAACTGGCCGGGGAACGCAACCGAGTACAGCACCAACCGCACAACTGCATCCTGCCTTGGCGCAGCTGGAGCCGCGCGCACTGGAGGTGGCCGCGGCAGCGCAGCCGGCACAAGGCCTGAAGTTGAGCCTGTGCATGATCGTGCGCGACGAGCAGGAGATGTTGCCTGGCTGCTTGGCCTCGCTGCAGGAGGCGGTCGACGAGATGGTGATCGTGGACACCGGTTCCACCGACGCCACCGTGGAGATCGCGCGGTCCTTCGGCGCAAAGGTGATCTTCCACGAGTGGACCGGCTCGTTCGCGGAGGCTCGCAACGTCTCGTTGGAGGCGGCAAGCGGTGACTGGTTGTTGTGCTTGGACGCCGATGAGGTGCTCGTGCGCGAAGACGTGAGACTGCTGCGTTCGCTCACGGAACGAACCTGGCGCGAGGCGTTCTACCTATCGGAGACCAACTACACCGGCGAGCTGGAGGACGGCACCGCCGTGACACACAACGCGCTGCGCTTGTTCAGGAACCGTCCGGAATACCGCTACGAGGGACGCCTGCACGAGCAGATCGCCAATCGCCTGCCGGCCTTCCTACCTGAGCGCATGGAGGCGAGCGGGGTGCGGATCGAGCACTACGGCTATCTCGGCGCGGTACGCGACAGCCGCGAGAAGTCGCGGCGGAACATCGAGCTGCTGCGTTTGCAGGAGGCCGAAGGAGTGGACAGCGCGTTCCTGCACTACAACCTCGGCTCGGAGTACGCGGCCGCGGGAGAACCGGCCGCGGCGGTCGTCGAGCTGGAGCGCGCCTGGACAATGATGCAAGCCGATCCGGGCGGCCAGGAGTTCGCTCCGGCCCTGACCAGCCGGCTGGTGAAGGCACTGCGCGCGAGCGGGCGCCCGGCCGATGCGATCGCCCGCGCCGAGAAGGGACTGGAGCGCTTCCCGGGCTTCACCGACCTGGTCTTGGAGCAGGCACTGTGCGAGATGGCCTTGGAAAACCCGGGCGGCGCGCGCGAGCTGCTGGAGCGGTGCATCGCGATGGGCGACGCCCCGGGCGGATACACCGCGACGGTGGGCAGTGGCAGCTATATCGCGATGGTGCATCTGGCCGAGCTCGAACGCGGCCGAGGCGAGCTGGAGGCGGCAATCGGACTATTGGAGGGCTGTCTGCGCGAACACCCGAGATTCGTCGGCTCAGTCTTGCCCTATGCGAGCGCCCTGCTGGCGTCCGGCAGGCCGGCCGACGAGGTGGCGGAGAAGGTGGAGGGGCTCGTGCCCGATCTCTCGCCGGCGGCCAGGTTCATGCTCGGCAGCGCCCTGTATGAAAGCGGCGCGACAACCTCGGGCGAGGCCCAGTTCAGGGCGGTGCTGGCGCGTCAGCCCCATTCCTCACGAGCTCGCGTGGCGCTCGGCGAGGCGCTGCTTGCGCAACGACGCTACGCCGAGGCGGCCGCCACGGCCGCGGAGCTTGCCGATGACGATCCGTTGGGCGAGATAGCGCGCAGGACCGAGCTATTTGCTCGCATCGCCGGCGGGGAGACGAGCCGCGAATCCGGCGTAAGCGCGGTCGGAGGCGCGAGCGAGGCCGCGGGCGACCCGAGCAAACAGGCCGCGAGCGAGTCGACGGACATCGACCGCGCCCTGGAGGGCGCCAAGACGGCTGGCATGGCCGACACCGAGATTGATCTGTTTCGCGCTTGGCGCGATCTCGCTGGGAGCGGAACGACGGCGATCGCGCTAGCCGCTGAGGCGGTGCGGCCGCTCGTGGTGATGCTCGAAGCGCTGTTGCGAGTACAGGACTTCCAGACCTTCGAGGTCCTGCTCGGCGCTCTGGAGCGCACCCCCGTGACAGAGCGCGACCGGCGCGAGCTGCTCGCCGACGTGTATTTGCGCCGTGGGTTTGAGACCTCGGCCGCGGAAGAGTGGATGGCGGTGTGCGAGGCCGAGCCGGACGCTCGTGCCCTGCTCGGCCTCGCTCGTGTGGCGGCCGCGCGTGGCATGACGCGTGAGGCCGAGAACTTCGCTGCCGCAGCGCTGGAGCGTGACCCCGACAACGCGCTTGCCGCGAGCCTGCTCTCCCATGCGCAGGCGCTGGCGGCCTGACAGCACGCGCTGCGATGGAACCCCCACGGCGAGCCTCACGCAGAAGACATGCATGTAAACAGAGAAACGGGGTAGGAAGTAAATGTCTGTCGAGAGGGCGTGCTCGCGATTGCGCGGACCGGAGTATGCAGGATGGTTCGTCTGCCAGGCGAACCATAAATAAAGTTTTCGCGAGAGAAGTCGATCACCAGAGGAGAAGTCAATCGCGAGGCGGCCCATGGACAGGGTCGCGTCACACGTTTTCAGGGAGAAAACGCCACATGCACTCGCCGATCATGCCTAGCCAGGGCTCTAATGAGCCCACCCTACCTGTACACGGGCTCTCGAGCCCAACCATGCCCGCGACCGGGAAGGACCCTGTCGGGAACCTGCCAACCTTCGCCGCCGAGCTGCGGAGCGGGGAACACGCACTTGGGATCGAAGATCCGCCCGGCTCGCCGCCGGCCGAGGTACTCGACCAGATGGAGGCCGCCGGCAGGATATGCAGGCAGCTGCTCGAAAGCGGACAGAGACTTCGCTTCTCCATCGAGCCGGAGGGCGGTGTCAAGATCGAACTTGCCGACCGTGAGGGAAGAATGCGAGCAGTTTCGCCCACCGAGGCGCTTGACATAGCAGCCGGAAAGTCGCTGGAGTAAGAACCGATGTCCTCGCTGTCAGTCGGCTCCTCCCCGGGGTCGCCAATAACCGTCTCCGGACTCGCCTCCGGACTGGACACCAGCTCGATCATCTCGGCGTTGATGGCGGTCGAACGCGAGCCGCTGACTCACCTCACCAGCGAGCAGCAGAAGCTAGAAGGGGGCAAGCAGCAGCTGCAAAGCCTGCAAAGCGGCATCCAGCAACTTGCCTTCAGCGCATCTGAATTCAGCTTGCCATCGCTGTTTGAAACCTCGCAGACGGTCACCTCCAGCGATCCCACGAGGGTGAGCGCCGCAACGACCAGCGGTGCGGGCATCGGCGGGCACGAGGTGGAAGTCACGCAGCTGGCCAACTCGGCTCAGCGCAGCTTTGCCTTCACCAGCCCCACCGCGGAAGACACGATCGAAATCGACGGCCACAGCTACGCGATCAAAGCGGGCGGCGGCGCCAAGGAATTGGCGAGCGCGATCAACTCGGACAGCAAAGGCACGGTGTACGCGGCGGTACTTGAAAGCGGGACCGTGGTGCTGTCTACGCGCGCGACCGGGAACACGGGTGCGGAATTCATCAAAGTGAGCGACCCGGGCGGCGCGCTCGCCGAAAAGGAAGGCACCGCGAAGGAAGGCAAGAACGCCGAATACACAATCGACGGAGTCAAAGGCAGCTCGGCCTCGAACATCCTCACCGAAGCGATCCCCGGCGTGACGCTGACCCTGAGCGGGTTGACGAGCACGGGCCCGGTGACCGTAGACGTGCAGCCGCCTGGCGCGAGCGTGAGCGCGGTCGAAACGCAGGTCCAAGCATTCGTCAAGCTCTACAACTCGACGGTTTCCCAAATCCAGAAGGAACTGACTACCAAGCCGGTCGCGAACGCGAAAAGCGCGAGCGAATACGCGACAGGTTCGCTGTTCGGCGACTACGAACTGGAGAGCTTGCTCGCCAAGATGCGCCAAGCGATGTACGAACCGATCGCGGGCCTGCCGACGGAAATGTCGAGTCCATCGAACGTGGGCATCGACACCGGCGCGGCCTCGGCGGGGGGAGCCTCGCAGTCTTCGATCGAAGGCCAGTTGACGCTCAACGCGAACAAGCTGACGGAAGCTATTCACAACAACCCGGCGGGCGTACAGACAATGCTGCAGAGCTGGTCGCAAAGTCTGCAAAGCGCCCTCAACTCGGTCGCCGAACCGGGCGGCTCGCTCGAAGCGCGGATCAACGGGGACTCCAGCCAGGTCATCCAACTGAATACCCAGATCAGCAACATGAACGAGATGCTGGCCCTGCGCGAAAAGGCGCTGCAGGCCACCTACTCCCAGCTCGAAGCCGTACTGTCGCGCAACAGTTCGCAATCGGCGTGGCTGACCAGCCAGACCGAATCGCTGAACAACTCGGGGATCTGATGAACAGTCTCGTCCCGTCCCCCTCAGCACCGATTGGAAGCCGTAGGAGCCGATGAGCAGCCTCGCCCCGTCCCCCGCCGCCTACCGGCAAGGCGCCGTGATGGCGGCCACTCCGGCCGAGCTGATCGTGATGCTCTATGACGGCGCCCGGCGCTTCCTGCGCCAGGCAGGCATGGCGATGGGCGAAGGAGAAGTGGAGCGCGCGCACAACACCTTGCGCAGGGCCGAGCTGATTATCGCCCACCTGGACAGCGTGCTCGACTACGAACAGGGCGAGGTCGCCCAGAACCTGCATTCGATCTACCGCTTCTGCCTTGCCCACCTAAATAGCGCCCGTCTGCAACAGGACGCGGGCAAGCTGGATGAGGTCAGCGAGCTGTTGGGCGAGCTGCGGGAGGCTTGGGCACAGGCAGCCGACGAGGTCGCCCAAGCGTGAGTCGCATAGAAGCCCCTCCGAGCGATCCACCGAAGGGGGCAGGCAGCCCCGGAAATAGCATCGAGGACGAAACAGAGATGCTGGTTCGCTACGAAGCGATCCACCAGCACGCAGAGCTGGAATTGGAGCTGGCCGGTCGTGGGGAAGTCGAGCGCTTGGAGGAGCTGGGAGCTCGCTGGGCTGAGCTCACCGAGGGACTACCTGCGCGCGCGCCCGCACGAGCGCTGCCGCTACTCGAAAGAGCAAAGCTGATCCATGAGCGGACCCGCATCGAGCTGTACCGAGTGCGCGACCGACTGGTGGCCGACCTTTCAAACACCACGCACGCCAAGCGCGCCGCTGAGGGCTATGGCGGCCGGCCGGCACGCCGGCCCGGTCTGGACCGCAGCGCGTAGGTCCTGCGAATCGGGCACGGAGAGCCAACTCGCCCCCGCTCGGCGCACCCGAAACGGGTCGGATCGCCTAAAGATTCGAGGAGGGCGGCCGATCACGGGAACGGTCTATGGCTCTCGTCGATTCGACCCAGCAGCTGCTCGAGGCGGCCATGCGCGGCTCCTGGCAGCGCGAGACGGCGCTGACCAACAACATCGCGAATGCCGACACGCCTGGGTACGAGCGCGAGGAAGTCAACTTCGAGTCGGCCTTGCAAGGCGCGATGAACAGCGGTGAAAGCCCTGAAGAGATCCAGTTCCAGACCGAAGTCGAGCCTGAACAGGTGGGTCCCAACGGGACCGCGGTGAGCGTCGATCAGGAATCGACCAAGCTGGCTGAAAACGGCCTGGACTACCAGGCCCTGACCCAGGTTGCGGGTGCCCGCAACAGCATTCTCACGACCGCGATCGGGGCGGCTTGATGGGCATCTTCGAAGCGATCGGGATCGCCGGCAGCGGGCTTACCGCGGAGCGCATCAGGATGGACGTGACCGCCGAGAACCTGGCCAACGCGGAAACCACGCGTACAGCCAACGGCCAGCCTTACCAGCGCCAAGAGGTGGTCCTGACCCAGGCGGGCGAAGGCGGCTTCAGCGGCGCCCTGTCGGGCGCTCTGCAACAGAACCGGCCGGGTAGCCCTCCCCCTGGAGGCGTGGAGGTCGCGGGGATAGTGAGCGACGGGACCCCCGACCAACAGGTCTATGACCCCGGCAACCCCGAAGCCAATGCGCAGGGATACGTGAAGATGCCGAACATCAGCACGGTTACCGAAAACACCGACCTGATCTCCGAGTCGCAGTCCTACCAGTCCGATGTGACCGCGATGCAGACCGCCAAGTCTATGTTCACGGCAACCTTGGGGCTGTTGAAGTGATCGTCCCGGCCGTCGGCGGCCTGGCCGGAAAATTGTCGGAAAGCTTGATCAACAGCGCTGCGGCCCCACAGGCGAATGGCCTTGGACAAGCGGGGCAAGGCTTGAATCTCTCCAATACGGGCCTTGAAGGGAGCGGCGGCCTCGGAGGCGCAAACGGAGCAGGCGGCATAGAAGGAGCGGGCGGCGCAAGCGGGGTCGAAGGCCTGGGCGGCATCGAAGGCACAGGCGGTGTCGGCTCCAGCGGCCTGGAAGGGACCGGGGGGGTTCAGACGCCCAACTTCGGCAACGAGCTGACCGGCGCGATCTCATCCTTGGAAGGGACCCAACAGAGCGCTGCCGGCGCGGCGCAATCGCTGGCCAGCGGGACTGCTACGGACCCAGAGAGCGCGGTGGTCACGGTGCAGGACGCCCAGATGGCGATGGACCTGGCGGCCACAATCAGGACCAAGGCCACCGAAGCGGCCCAGAGCATCTTCCAGACGCAGGTCTGATCGGATCTAACGGGTGCCGCCTTTGAACCAGCTCGCCTCAAGGCTCACCGCACGCGGATGGCTGATCGCGGGCGGTGCCGCGGTAGGCGCGATCTTGTTCATCTACATCTTCTTGCACATGGTCTCGGCGCCCAGCTACTCGACGCTGGTGAGCGGCTTGGACCCTTCGCAGACCGGCAAGATGACGAGCACGCTGAGCGAGCATGGCGTCAAATACGAGCTGCAGAACAATGGCACCGCGCTCGCGGTGCAATCCAACCAGACGGCTGAAGCGCGGGTTGCTTTGGCTGGATCGGGGCTTCTGGGCAACACCCAACCGGACTTCTCGCTGTTCGAAAAACAGAACCTCGGCGAAAGCAACTTCCAGCAGCAGGTCACCTATCAGCGCGCTCTGCAAGGCCAACTTGCTGAGACGATCGACTCGGTGCAGGGCGTATCAGGCGCCGAGGTTGAGCTTGTCCTGCCTAGCTCCCAGAGCCAGGTTTTCGGCGAAAGCCAAGGGGCCTCATCGGCCGCTGTTCTCCTGTCGGGGACAGCGAACCTGCCGCCCAACTCTGTCAAGGGGATCGCCCAGCTCGTCGCCTCGAGCGTGCCCGGGCTGGAGCTGAGCAAAGTCACGATCACCGACGGCTCGGGCGAGCTGTTGTGGCCGCAGGCATCGGGCAGCGCCGGCGGCTCGGGCAACAGCGTGCAGGAAACCGAGCAGCGCTATGACCAGAGCATGGCGGCCAGCCTCGACGCGATGCTGGCCCAAACGCTGGGGCCGGGCAAGGCGCAAGTGTTGGTGTACGCCAACATGAACGTCAACCAGACCACTCAAGAACAGCTCACCTATGGCAAGGCCGGCGTGCCCTTGCGACAGAGCAAGGACATCGAGACCTTGACCGGCAATGGGGCAAGCACAGGCGCGGCAACGGGCACCGCCAACGTTCCGGCCGCGGCCCAAGGCGGCGGCAAGTCCAACTACAAGCACGAAACGACCAGCTCCACGTTGGGCGTGAGCAAGACCGTGACGCATTCCACGATCGCGCCGGGCACGGTCGAAAGCCAGCACGTATCAGTGCTGCTCGACCACTCGGTCCCGGCGGCGTCGGTGCCGGCGATTCGCGAAGCCATCACTAATGCCGCGGGCATCCAGACTAAGCGGGGGGACACGATCTCGATGGGCCAGGTCGCTTTTGCCAGCCCTACGACCGCGGCGAGTAGCTCGGCGAGCAGCATGCTCGGCTATGCCAAGTACGCCTTGCTCGGCATCGGCGCGATCGTGCTTTTGTTCTTCATCACCAGGTCCCTGCGACGCCGCGAAAGCGAGCCGATCGAGGAGCCCGTTTGGTTGCGCCAACTGGAGACGCCGATGCGCTTGTCAGACCTGCGCGGCGAGGGCTCGCCCAGTCCGGCGCCCGCCTTGGCCGGCGTAGCGCCGGGGGGCGGAAACGGCAATGGGACCGGGAACGGCAATGGGACCGGCAACGGCGGGGGCAACGGCAACGGGAGTGGCGATCATTTGCGTCAGCAGATCGAGCAGCTAGCCGACAGCGATCCAGACCGGGTCGCCCAGCAGCTGCGCACCTGGATGCAGGAGGACTGAGCTAGATGCCGGGCGATCCGACCTCGACAATCCAAGCGCTGCCGGAGTCCACGCCGGAGCGCCTACCGGGCGCACAGAAGGCGGCTGTGCTGATGGCCGCCCTGGGCTCTGAGCGCGCGGCGACCGTGATGCAACGCTTGGATGAGGAGGAGATCGAGAGCCTCTCTCACGAGATGGCCCGGCTCAGCTCGGTCGGGGCCGAGACGACCGATTCGATCTTCAGCGAACTGGCGGCCGGCTCCGGAGGCGGCGGGAACGTGAGCGGGGGCGTGGACTACGCGCGCGATGTGATCGAGCGCGCGCTTGGGCCCGAGCGAGCAGCGGACCTGTTGGGACGCTTGACCGGCGGCGCGGACAGCAGGCCCTTCGAGTTCTTGCACAGGGTGCCGGCCGAGCGCATCGCCGGTCTGTTGCGGGGAGAGTCGCCGCAAACGACCGCCCTGGTACTCGCCAGCTTGCATTCGACTTTGGCCGCCGGGGTATTGGCGCGCCTGCCCGAGTCAGAGCAGCCGGACATCGCGCTGCGGATCGCGCGTATGGGTCACGCCAACACGAAGGTGATCCAGCAGGTGGAGGCTGTCATACGCCAGAAGCTGGGCGCCGTGGTCGAGCGCAAGTACTCGGCCAAGGGAGGCGCCAAGGCGCTTGCGGGCATCCTCAACCACGCCGATCGCTCCACCGAGCGCAACGTGCTCGAGCGCTTGGCGAGTGCCGATAAGGCGCTTGCCGCCCAAGTCAGAGGAATGTTGTTCGTGTTCGAGGACATCACCAAGCTGGACGAGCGCGCGATCCAACAGGTTCTAAGAGAGGTCGACCAGAAGGACCTTGTGCTCGCCCTTAGGGGAGCCCCCGAGAACGTGATGGATGCGGTGCTCACGAACATGTCCGAGCGCGGCGCCGCGATGCTCAAGGAGGAGATGGAGGTCCAGCAGCCTCAGCGCCAGCGTGACGTGGATGAGGCCCAGAGCAGGATCGTCACTGTGGTGCGCAAACTCGACGAGGCTGGCACGATCGTGATCGCCGGCGAGGAAGACGACGGAGAAGGCGAAACGGTTGTCTGAGACGGCCGTGAGCTATGACTTCGAGCAGCTCGAGCCCTCCACACCGCCGGCTCGTGAAGAGCCAGCGCAGATAGTCGCGCAGGCCGTCGCCGAAGCCGATCGATTGCGTGCCGAGGCACATGCTGCCGGCTATGCCGAAGGTCGCGCCGCCGGCCACGAAGAGGGCGCGGCCGAGGTGGCTCGCCTTGCCCACGTCTTCGGCGAAGCCGTCGTGGGCGTCGATGCCCTGAGAGGAGAGGTCGTCGAGGCGATCGAACGGGATGCGCTCGACCTTGGGCTGCACTTGGCCGAGAAGGTCGTGGCGGGAATCTCGGAGCTACGCGCGGAGCTAATCTCAGAGGCGGTTCGTGGAGCCTTGTCCAGGGTCAGCGAGAGGCGCAGGATTGCCGTGCTCGTCAATCCAGCAGACCTGGACCTCGTCAAGCAAGCCATCGCCGAGCAGGCTGGAGCGAGTGGTGTCGAGCATTGCGAAGTGCGCTCGGACGAGCGGGTCGCCGCGGGGGGAGCGACTGTGGCCACCGAGGAGGGCGAAATCGATGCGAGCGTCTGGACCCAGCTAGAGCGAGCTCGGGAGGTCGTCGAAGCGTCCCTGGCGAGCGAGCGGGCGGCGTGACCGCCCCCGGCGCCCTGCTCGCCACGGCCACCGAAGCGCTGCGGGGGGCCGACTTGGTTAGGCGTCACGGCAGCGTGTGCAACCTGATCGGCCTGATCATCGAGGCCACAGGCCTGCAGGCCGAGGTCGGCGAGGTCTGCTCGATCGGGAGCGACGATCCCGCGAACGGGCGCATCCCAGCCGAGGTCGTCGGCTTCAGAGACGGCCGCACCTTGCTGATGCCGCTCGGGGAGATGCAAGGCATCGGCCCGGGCACACGCGTGCTTGCGACCGGCGCCCCATTTCGCGTCGCGGTCGGCTCCGATCTGCTCGGTCGCGTCGTTGACGGCTTGGGACACCCGCTCGACGAAGGACCCGAGCCAGGCGGCGTCGAGCGCTCGACCGTCGCCTCGCCTCCGGGAGCGCTATCGAGACCTCGCATCTGCGAGCGGGTCGGTCTCGGAGTGCGCGCGCTCGATGCACTCGTCCCCTGCGGGCGGGGCCAGCGCTTGGGCATTTTCGCGGGCTCTGGTGTCGGAAAGTCCTCGCTGCTCGGCATGATCGCCAAGTCCACGAGCGCCCAAGTCAACGTGATCGCGCTTGTGGGCGAGCGTGGGCGCGAGGTCAGGGAGTTCATCGAGCGCGACCTCGGCGACGCCTTGGAGCGCTCGGTGGTGGTGGTCGCCACTTCCGACCAACCAGCTTTGGTCCGTATCAAGGCTGCCTTCACGGCGACCACGATCGCCGAGCACTTCCGAGACGTTGGCCACGACGTGCTGCTCATGATGGACTCAGTCACACGTTTTGCCATGGCCCAAAGAGAGGTGGGCTTGGCAATCGGCGAGCCCCCAGCCACGAGGGGCTACACACCCAGCGTGTTCGCCCTCTTGCCGAAGCTGCTTGAGCGAGCCGGCACCAGCCAGGCGGGCTCGATCACAGGCCTATATACGGTCTTGGTGGACGGCGACGACATGAACGAGCCGATCGCCGACGCGGTCCGCTCGATCCTGGACGGCCACGTGGTCCTCACCAGGGCCCTCGCCCACGCCGGACACTACCCCGCGATAGACGTCTTGCAGAGCGTGTCGCGCTTGATCGGCGAGATCGTGCCACCCCCGGTTGCGACCGCGGGCCAGCGCTTGAGGTCCGCTTTGGCCGTGTTGCGCGAGAAGGAAGACCTCGTCGCAATCGGCGCCTACCAGGCGGGCGCCGATCCGGCGCTAGACACGGCCTTGGCCCATCGCGGCCCCATTGAGCGGTTCCTGCGCCAAGCGGTCGACGAGCCAAGCGGACCGCACGAGGCCGACGAAGGCCTGCTCGCACTCGCAGTTTCTTTGGCCGGCGAGCAGGCACCAACCGAGGCCGACATCCTCAACGTCGAAGCGGTGCCGCATACGGATGCGGCGATCGTTGACGCGATCGTTACCGAGCAAGACGTCGCTCCGGCGGTTGGCGTGGGCGGAGAACTGCCAGCAATACCGGCGCTGGGCCTGAGCATCTAAAGAAACGGCCGGACCGTCCGATAACACGGCCGTGAACGTGCCTGGGTTCCGCTTCAAGCTTGAGCGTGTGCGCGCCGTGCGCGAGCGTGCCGAGCAACTCGCCCAGCAGGACTTGGCGGAGGCGATCTCGCGGCGCTCGGACACGGAGGCCGACCTGCGTGCCGCCGAGGCGCTCTTGGAGCAAGCTCACGAGCAACAGCGCACCGGCGCGACGATCGCAGAGAGCATCGACCCGAGCGAGCTGGTCGCCCGCCAAGCCTACGTTGAGCGCATCGAGACCCAGCGCACCAACCATGCCCACGACTTGGAGCATCGCGAGACGGAGGTCGCCGCGCGCGACGCCCAGCTCACCAAGGCCGCCGGCGAGCGAGAGATGCTCGAGCGCCTGCGCGAGCGCCGACTCTCAGAGCACGAGCGCGAGGCCGCCCGGCGCGAGCAGGGCGTGCTCGACGAAGTCGCGTCAACCAGCTTCGAGCGGAGTCGCGCATGAACGCTTCCCCTATACCCCAATCGAAGTTTCTCACCCGCTGTCGGTTGAAGCAATCGAAGGGCAAGCGATGAGCACCGAAGCCTTGGGCGCCACGAGCGGCATCCCGGCCGGCGAGCAGGCCTTGACCCAGAGGGTCCGTCAACTACAGGCATTGATCGAAGAGTCGCGTGAGGTAAGCCTCGAAGGTGCCACACCCAACCTCGCCCCTGGAGGCAGCGCGACAGGAGCTTCGGCCGCCGCGGCAGGTGCCCTCGCGGGCACTGCTTCGCCGGCCGGCGCCCCCGGGCAGGCCTCCACGAGCTTCGCGGCGGCCCTGCAGGCCGCGACAACAGCCGACTCCGCGCCCGCGGCACCGATCGGGACCCAAGGCACCGCGGCCCTGGGCGGCACAGGATCGACGAGCCAGTACGACCCCCTGATCGAACAGGCGGCCGCCCGCTACGACGTCGACCCAGCCGTCTTGCATGGCCTGATCCAGCAAGAGTCGGGCTTCGACCCCGAAGCCCAGAGCGGCGCCGGAGCGGCCGGCCTGACCCAGCTAATGCCCGGCACCGCCAGCTCTTTGGGTGTCGCCAACCCCTTGAACCCAGCCGAATCGATCGAAGGCGGGGCGCGCTACCTCAGCCAGATGATGAGCCGGTTCGGCGGCAATACCGAAGATGCGTTGGCCGCCTACAACGCGGGGCCCGGCGCCGTCCAACAGTACGGAGGTGTGCCGCCCTACGCGGAAACCCAGAGCTACGTCCAGAAGGTGCTCGGATACGCCGAAGCCTACCGCCAGACTCGCGGCACTCCGAGCAGCTTGGGGGTGGCGGCATGAACGCCTTGCCCGCACCACCCCCATCGGCGTCCACATCTGGAGCGCCCCCGCCATCTTCCCCCTCGCCCGCTGCGATCGGCTTGCCCCCACCCGAAGCCCAAAGTGGCGCTCCGCCAGGAGCGCCACCCCATGCGCCGCCCTTCAAGCAGGCGCTCAAAGAACACTGGGCCCGGACCGCCACTGCGGAAGGCCAATCGAAGCGAAGCCCCAGGGCTCGTTCGCCCCAAGCGAAATCGCACAGCGCGAACGGAGCGTCGGCGCCCGCCTACGCTCCGCTTCTCCCCGGATCGCGGTCCGACTCCGCGGCGCCATCGGTGCCGACCCCCACGTCGGCGGGGCTCCCAGCGGCGGCACCCGGCCTCACCGCCTCAGCGTCCCCCACACCGTCGAGTGGTGCCCCCTCCTCGCTGCCTGCCGAATCTTCGTTGCCTGCCGGCTCCTCGGTGCCCGTCGAATCTTCGTTGTCTGCCGGCTCCTCGCTGCCTGCCGGCTCCTCGTTGCCCCCAGCGCCGTTGTCTCCCGCCGGGTTCCCGCTTGCCTCGCCCGCCTCGTCAAGCCCCACGACTGCGGCTGCCAAGTTGACGACGCCGAGTCCCCCCGCTTCGCCTGAGCCGTTGGTGACAACCAGTCTGGAGCCAGCCACCGCAAGCCCCTCGCCCGCCGCGGTCCCGTCCACAGCCTTTTCGCCCACGACCTCCACATCGGCGCGAGCCTCCATATCAGCGCCGGCCTCACCCATGTCCAACTCCAGCGCATCCCCCCAAACCGCCCCCTCCGTGACATCCCCATCCGCGACCGGGGACGCCAGCTCGCCGGCGATACCTGCCTCGCCACCATCCACACCGGCCCAATCGACCGCCGGTACGGCCGCTCCGGACACCTCGATAACGACGACTTCCGGTCCAGCCCCCGCAACAGTTGCCTCTCCATCCCCGGCCACATCGTTGTCCCCTGAACTGCCAGCCCCCTCGGCATACCCAGCTTCCTCAGCCGCAACCACCTCGCCCTCCCCGGCTCCGCCATCCTCAATGCCTACTTCGTCTTCCCCCCGCTCGGACTCACCGCCCAACGTCGCCCAGACCCTCCCCCTCCCCGATCCAACCGTCGATCGACCGGGAGCCGCCTCAGCCACGGCCGGCAGCGTCGCGCAATCCACCACAGAATTGGAAGCCCCCACCTTTGTAACCGTCCCCGGAGCCGCTCCCGCCCCTGAAGCGAGCGTCCCTGGCGCACCTTCATCCATCCTCGGTACACCGATGCAGGACACGATCGACGCAATCAGGGCCACAATCGAAATCGCTGCCCGGCAAGGCTACGCGCGGGCGCGCATCGAGTTGCAGCCCGAAGAGCTAGGCCACATAAGCATTAGGCTGCTCCAGACCAGCGAAGGCCTGCGCGCGCGAGTCAGCGCGGACACGCCGGCCGGAGCCCAAGCGCTCACCCAAAGTCGCTCCGAGTTGCGTCAAACGTTGACTTCCCTCGGTGTGTCCCTGCTGCACCTGGACATCGGCTCCTCCGGCCAGTCCCCCGCGGGCGGAGAGCGCGACTTCACGGGAGGGAACCCCGAAACATCCACCTCTTCCTCGGCCCAAGCGCTCGGCGGCCCCATGGAAGAGGACGAAGCCTCCAGCGCCCCAGGCGCACCCCAACCGACCGGCCCATCCTTGGGCGAAATCGTAGACGTCTTGGCCTGATCACGAAAGGATTGTTTCCATGAGTACGACACCAATTGCCCAGGCCGCCTCAACAGCGAGTGCCGTGGGCGCACCCCCCGCTAAGCCGGCCGGCCCCGAAAACCCCAACGGAGCGCTCGGCCAAAACGACTTCCTCAAGCTCATGATCGCCCAGCTCCAAGCCCAAAACCCCTTGGAACCGAGCAACGGCAACGAATACGTGACCGAGCTAGCCCAGTTCACCCAGCTGGAGCAGACCACCAACCTGGCAAGCGCCGGCGAGCTCTCAAGCGCCGTCCAGCTGATCGGCCACACCGTCTCCTACAGCGATCCCACCACCGGCGCCGCGGCCACCGGCGTCGTCGGAAGCGTCCAGTCGACCACCGCCGGACCCACGGTCACAGTCGAAGGCGTCCCCGGCATCAAGCTCTCCTCCGTCACCGAAGTCAATTGAGCCAGATCTCCAATCCCGCCCTGATCCCGCCCGGCGGCCTCGCTGGGCCGACCGCACCCGCGCAGCCAGGCGGGCCGACCCCAGCCGAGCGCAACCGCGGTCCGGCGCGTCAGAACGGCCCCTCGGTGCCCGACCAGTCCTTTGCCGACGCGCTCGAGCAAGCCGGTGCAGCCGATCCCAAAAAGGGAGCCCCACCCGCCTCCGAGCCGACCCAGACCGGAGCTGTCGCCAGCCCCCTTCAATTCTCCCGCCACGCCCTCGCGCGCGCCCAGCGCCGCGGCATCGCCCTGGACGCCGCCACGCTCGGGCGTCTCTCAGAGGGCGTGGGCAGGGCCGCGAGCAAGGGCTCACGCGACTCCCTTGTCCTTGTAGACGGCACCGCTTTCGTGGTGTCGGTCAATAACCGCACGGTCATCACGGCCGTGGGGTCCGAACACATGAAAGACAACGTATTCACCAACATCGACAGTGCCGTGATCGCATGACCCCGGCGCCCAACAACGGCTGGACCTCTAAGAGGAGGCCGCGAAAGGAAGGGCAGTCACGATGATGACTGGAATGTATGCCGCCATCAGCGGCCTCGACGCAAATCAAGCGTTGCTCGATGACACCGCGAGCGACCTGGCGAACGTGAACACAGTGGGCTACAAGTCCTCGAGCGTCACCTTCGCCGAATCGCTCACCCAAGTAATGCACGGAGCCTCCGGCCCGACCGCCACCAACGGTGGCTCCAACCCGGTCCAGATCGGTCTGGGCGTACAAGTCAGCGCCACCCGCAACGAAATGACCGAGGGCTCCTTCCAGACAACCAACAATCCCTTGGACGTCGCGATCGAGGGCAAGGGCTTCCTGCGCGTGGGCGCCGGCGCCCCGCCCGCGGCACCCCCCTATACGGCCGGTCTTCCAGCCAACCTCAACTACACGCGCGCGGGGGACATGACCACCAACTCCCAAGGCTTCATCACAACCGAAGCCGGCGAATACGTGATCGGCCACAACGCCGTCGCCACCGAAACCGAAGCGGGCATCACCTACAAAGCTGGCACCGAAGACTCCTACATCAAGATCCCGCCCGGGTCCTCCAACATCTCGATCGGCCAGGACGGATCGGTCGCCTACACCGACGAGAACCCCGCCTCGCCCACCTACCAGCAGCGAGTTACCGCCGGCTACCTATCCCTGGCCACCTTCCCCAACGAAGACGGCCTCGAACGCCTCGGCGGCTCGCTCTGGGCTCAGACCGCCAACTCGGGTGCCCCGATCGTGGGCACCCCCGACACGGCTGGTTTCGGCTCCACGATCGGAGGGGAGCTCGAGATGTCAAACGTCGATCTTGCCAGCGAGATGACCAACATGATCACCGCCGAGCGCGGCTTCCAAGCCAACTCGAGGGTGATCTCCACAGCCAACGAAATGCTGGGGACCTTGGTCACGATGGTGCAGTAGGCCACTCCTCGCACGCGTGGCCCTCCGTTTCGGCGCCCCGGCCACGCTCCTGATCTTCAGCAACCAACGAAGGGGCCTCTATACGACGGGACACTCCGAGGAGCGCGGTTCGGGACGGCGCATTGCGCGCCGTCCCGTCCGCCGCTAATAGCCCCACATGCGGCGCCATCGCGCGACCCCAGCCCTTCTCAAACACGATGCCCATCGGCACGGACCACCTCCATCCGCCGCCCCAAGACTTAGCCTCAAACAACCAACCTCCCAAGGAGCCGCGATGATCGTCTTGAACCGGCTCGGCCACAGCGACGAGCCCTTCCAACTGAACCCCGACATGATCGTCACGGTCGAATCCACGCCCGACACCGTCATCGCCTTGGCGACCGGCGCCAAGGTGGTCGTGTCCGAGACACCCCAAGAAGTTACCGCCGCCGTCTACGCCTACCGGGCAGATGTGCTCAGTGAGGCCATGCGCCGCCGGCGTCCCGCCCGCCCAGGCGCCAAGGACAGCCCATCCTCCGAGCATCGAGACAGCCCCAGGCTCTCCGCCGTCGAAGACGACCCAGCATGACACCGATCAGCTCGCGGGAGCCACAGCGCATCCACTCTGCATGGCGGCGCGCTTGAGATCCTCATCCCAGGTAACAAACGTGGTGTCCTCGCCAAACGCCAGCGCACTCGCGAGGTGGACGGCGTCGTATCCGCGCAATGCGAGGTCCTCGGCAAGATCGCCCGCTCGTCGTGTGAGCAGAACGTCTATCCCGACGAGTAGCAGCTCACCGTGCAACGACTCGAACTCTTCCCCGGCTCGAGCGTAACCTAAAGCGTCGAGTCGCCTCGCGCGATGGGCCGCGGCAAGCGCCGCGCGACCCTCGGCATAACACAAGACGCTGGAGGCCGCTCGAAGCCGCGATCCCCAGAGCTCGGCCGCGAGGTCTGATCCGGGCTCGAGGACGACAAGCTTGACGAGCGCGGAAGTGTCAAAGTACAGGATCAGCGGCGCTGCTCGGTGACGAGGTCGGAGACCAAACCGAGCGCCTGCACACGTGCCCGGCGCGGACTGCGCGCGCGCGCCGGCAGGGTGATCAGCCCTCGCCTAAGGAGATCGTCGAGTGAACCCTCGTCGTCGACACCAGACAGCCGCGCGATCGGCTGACCCCGGCGCGTGACCATGATCTCAGCACCCCGCTCCACGCGCTCGAGATGCTCGCTCAACCGATCGTGAAGCTCACGCACCCCTACCTCATACGGCTGCCCATGTAGCATCATTGCAACCATCCTAGCAGCTACATTTACTCCCGCCCGCTGCGAACGGCGTCGCTTTGCGCGGGTTTTCCGCCCCAACTCTCGACCGTCGAAGCGTTCGGGCCTGGGCCAACCACTTTCAAGGATTTCGGGCCGCAGCCGATGAAGGTGGACAATGAAAGCTTCGACCGCCATCGGGATCGGGGCTGCCTTCGGCGCCCTCCTGCTCAGCTCGATGATGGACGGGACCAGTCCCGCGTCCTTCATCAACATCCCCGCCTTGCTGATCATCATCGGCGGCACCTTCGGCGTGACCTTGGCCTCCGTCGGCATGGAGACGATGAAGCAGATCCCCAGCCTCTACAAACTGGTGATCTCCGCCGAACCACCCGAGATGCGCGGGCGCCTGGACCAGCTAGTCGGTCTGGCCGACCAGGCCCGCCGCGAAGGCCTCTTGGCCCTCGACGCTCAACTGTCTGAGATCGAGGATCCCTTCACCCGCAATGCCTTGCAACTGGTAGTCGACGGCACCGACCCCGAGATGGTCCACACGATCCTCGAGGCCGAGGTGGACGGCATGGCGGCCCGCCACGCCGTCGGCGCCTCGCCCTTCGAGAAGGCCGGAGGCTTCGCGCCAACGATGGGCATCATCGGCACCGTCCTCGGCCTCGTTCACGTCCTACAGAACCTGGCGGCCCCTTCGACCTTGGGCCCGTCGATCTCCTCCGCCTTCATTGCCACCCTGATGGGCGTCGGCGCGGCCAACGTCATCTTCCTGCCTATCGCCAACCGCCTCAAGGCAATTTCCGCCGAAGAGGTCGAGCTGCGCATGATGACCGTCGAGGGCATCCTCTCGATCCAAGCTGGCGACAACCCCCGCCTCGTCTCCGAAAAGCTGATGTCCTACGTGCCGCCGGCCGAGCGCTCCGACGAAGAAGACGGGTCGGTGGCCCAACTCGCGGTCGAGCCGAAGGCGGCCTGACCATGGCTCGCGGGCGCGGGCGCCATCGAGGAGGCGGCCATGGCGAGGAGAGCGAGGAGCGCTGGCTGCTCACCTACGCCGACATGATCACTCTGCTGATGGCCCTGTTCATGGTCCTGTTCTCGATCTCCTCGGTCAACATCTCCAAGTACCAAACCCTCCAGAAGTCCTTGAAGGCGGCTTTCTCGGGCAACATCCTGCCCGGCGGCAAGGCGATCTCCCAGCAGGGATCGACCGCCAACGCCAGCCATGTGCCCGCCACCTTCGAATTGCAGGCCTTGGAGCCGGTCCAGACCCAAGGCTCAAGCGCCCTCCAGAACAGCACCGCCCGCTCCAGCCAGAATGCCACCGCCACCCCAACGGCCCTCGCCCAACAGGGCGCCGCCCAGCGCGAGACCAACGAGTTCGCCCAGATCAAGCACGAGCTCGACGCATACGCCAAGTCGCACGGCTTCAGCTCCTCCGTGAAGACCACGATCGAAAAGCGAGGCCTCGTCATCAGAGTGCTGACCGACGACCTTCTGTTCGCCTCTGGACAGGCCACCTTGAGCAGCCAGGCGACCTCCTTGCTTAGCGAGATCGGGCAGCTGCTCAACATCGATGAAACGCATCCCATCAGCGTCGAAGGCAACACCGACAATGTGCCGATCCACAGCTCCCTGTACCCCTCCAACTGGCAGCTCTCCACGGCGCGCGCCAGCTCGGTCGTCGAATTCTTGATCGGCCATGGCATCGCCGCCAGCAGGCTGACCGCAACCGGCAACGCCGACCAAAAACCGGTGGCCAGCGAGGCCACCGAAGCCGGGCGCGCGCGCAACCGTCGCGTAGAGATCGTCTTGCGCCGTCTCTACGGCTCAGAAGGCCCTAGCCAATCCTCCAGCGAAGAATAAGAACCCATGCTCAAAAACAAGAAGATCCTGCTCGCACTGCTCGTACCGATCCTGCTGTTCGGCGGCTACACCATGACCAAGGCCAAGCCTGTGGCCAAGGAGAAGATCAAGGGCACCATCTATGTGATGCCCCAATCCTTCCTCTTGAACCTAAGCGACGGCCGCTACGCCAAGCTCGACGTCGCCCTACAACTGGCGCCCGGACAGAGCGACGGCGCTAGCGCCGACGCCTCCTCCTCCGGTTCCGAAGGTGGGCCCGGTACGCTGCCCGAGGAAGCGATCGTGCGCGAAATCATCACAAACGCGATTACCGGCCAGAGCGGGGAAACGTTGATCAGCTCCCACGGTCGGCAAGGCGTCAAGCATCAGATCTTGCACACGATCCAGCAGCGCACCGACGTAAAGGTCGAAGAAGTCTTGTTCCCGGACTTCACCGTTCAATAGGAGGCGCAGTGGCCGACGCAATCGAGTACGAGCAGTTCGACGGCGCCACCCCCGGCCAGACACGCGCCCAAGCCGACCCCGACCTGCGCCGCCTCAGCGACATCCCGATGGAGTTGAGCGTCGAGCTCGGACGTACCCGGATGACCGTCGGCGAGACACTCGACCTCCGGGTCGGCTCGCTCATCACGCTCGACAGCGCCGCCGGCGAGCCGGCCGGCTTGCTGGTCAACGGCACCGCGATCGCGCGCGGCGAGGTGATCGTCGTGGACGAGCGCTACGGCCTGCGCGTGACCGAGATCCTCGAGGGCAACGACATAGCCTGCTCCCCCGGTACCGGCGGCTCAGCCGCCGGCGAGGCAACGGGGCCGGCGACCGGCGCCATCGAGCCCGACGCTCGCGATGCCGCGGCCGTCGAGATCGCCGCGAGCGAGAGCTGACAAGGACACGACCGTGAGCGCGAAGGGCAGCGCCGACGCCGCCAAGAAGGACGCTCCCAAGAAGAAGCGCGCCGCGCCGGGTAAGGCTGTCGGCCCAGGCAAGGCCGCCAACCCGGGGGAGGCTGCCGGCACAGGCGACGACGCCGGTGCGGGCGCAGACATCGACGGTCGCGCCTCCGGGCGCATCCGCCCGCTCGACTTCTCCCAACCCACCAAGTTCACAACCGAGATCCGACGCCGCATCAACGGCGCGATCGAGCACTTCTGTGAGGCGGCCTCCGGCCGTCTGTCCGCCGAGCTGGCGGTCGAGGTGCGGTTGAGCATCGCCGAGGTCGACCAACACACCTGGGCGGCCTCCAAGGCACGCCTTCCCGCCGACGCCGTCGCAATAGCGATCGAGGCGCAGACGATCGATCGCCAGATGCTGCTCAGCATCGAGCAACCCTTGTTGTTGCAGGCTTTGGAATGCCTCTTGGGCGGCCAGGCCGCCCAAGCCCCCAACGAGCGTCACCTGACCGACGTCGACTGGGTGCTCGCCAAAGTCTTGTTTGCCGCGATTGCCGGCGAGCTGTCGAGTGCTTGGGGTGAGTTGGGCGGCCCAGAGCTGACTTGTGGCGAGATCGACCTGGAGGCCGACGCCGGCGTCCTGACGCCCGTGGGAGAGCCTACCTTCTCGGTCAAGCTGGCAAGCGAGATCGACGGACAGGCCTCTGCAATGTCCCTCTTGATCCCGTGGTCGGCCATCGAGCCGATCGCCGATCGCATCCGCGGCGACGCCGACTCGCCGCTCGTCGGCGACGTGCACGGGCCCGACGCCCTGCGGCGCGGCCTGGCCGGGGCAAAGGTCCTGTTGCGCGCCGAGGTCGGCTCAGCGCAGATGCCGATCGAGCGGATGCTCGAGCTGGTACCCGGCGCGATCGCCCAACTCCAGGGACGCGCCCAGGACGGAGTGTCCCTATACGCCGAGGGCGTGCTCTTGGGCCGCGGCCACCCCGGACGCTCAGGCACCAGACGCGCCGTCAAGCTGGAGTCCACCAGTGCCGCCCGCACAAAGGCCGACACTTACGCACAGCTCGGCCGCGCCGAGCTGGAACGCGCTCGCGCGCACGTCAGCGACGCCCGTGAGACGCCAGAAGGTCGAGCTGTGCTGCGCAGCATCTTCGTGCGCGTGTGGGCCGAGCTGGGACGCACCCACATCCCGCTCAAGGATGCCTTGGAGCTTTCGCCCGGAGCCGTCCTGGAGCTGGATCAGGCGGCCGAGGCACCGATCGAGCTATTCGTCAACGGGCTCTGCTTCGCCAACGGCAGCCTCGTCGTCACCGGCGAGGGCACCTGGGGCCTGGAGGTCGCCGCGCTCGTGTGAGCGCCGCGACCTGACCCTCGCGGGTCGCCGCATCGACCTGGGCCCACCGCCGACCCATTGCATCGCCGACCCGTCGCGCCTTCGCCCGTCGCGCCCCGCCGCCTTTCTCCTGCCAGACCTCTCAAGACCTAGGCACCTTCGCCGATAACCGGGGGCGACTCTTTCCTCGGAGTCGTCCCTTCGATGACCAAGCTGATCCCTTCCCGTGCGGCCGCGCAAGCGGCCGCGTTGCTCTGCGGCTGCCTGCTCGCGTGGGCCGATTCCGCCTCCGCGTTCACGCCCATCCACTCGAAATCGGGGAGCGGCGAAAACACGCCGCTCCCGTTCAACACGTCCACCACCGGCACGCACACCAGCTCTGGCGGGGCAAGCATCGTGCGCACAATCGTTGGCTTGGCGATCGTGATCGCGGTCATCTGGGGGTTGGCCTGGATCCTGCGTCAAGTCAAGTCCGGACGCGACCCGCGCATCTCCGCCACCGGCTTGACCAGCGTTGCGGCCCTCACGCTCGGCTCAGGCCGCTCGGTGCACCTGGTCAAGGCAGGCAACGATTACATCTTGCTCGGCGCCGCCGAGCAGGGACTTGCGCCGATCCACCGCTACACCGAACAACAGGCCTACGAAGCGGGCTTGTTGTTCGACGAGGAACCAGAAGCGCGGCCCCGCCGACGCCTGCTACTGCCCGCTTTGTCCTCCTCGCCTGAAGCCAGCGCCAGCTCGAGGCCAGCCGAAGTACTCGACACATCAGAACCATCCAATCCCACCTCGCCCGCCACCGCCAGCATCCCGGCCAGGCTCGAATCCGGCGAACGTAGGACTGACCCGATGCGCATGCCCTCGGTGTCCTCCAGCCTGATCGAGCGCTTGCGCGAATTGACGGTGCGTCGTTGAACCTCAACTCCTCAAACGCCGTCCAGATTCTGCTGCTGGTCGGCGCGATCACGTTGGTGCCGGCTGTCCTGTTCACGGTCACCGGCTTCAGCCGCATCCTGATCGTGCTCGGCTTCGTCCGCTCGGGCATCGGCACCACCACCGAGCCGCCCAACCAGGTCTTGGTCGGCATTGCCTTGTTCCTGACGATCTTCGTGATGTCCCCAACGATCAGCGCGATCAAGACAGATGCGATCGATCCGCTCACTGCCCACAAGATCAACACCGTCACGGCGCTCAAGCGTGCCGAGGAACCGATGCGCGAATTCATGTTCCGCCAGACCCGAGTACAGGACATCTCGCTGTTCATGAACCTTGCCCACGACAAGCCACCGCACACGCGCGCCGAAGTCCCCACCGAGGTTCTGATCCCGGCGTTCATCACCTCAGAGCTGAAGACGGCCTTCCAAATCGGCTTCCTGATCTTCCTGCCCTTCCTGATCATCGACCTGATCGTCTCTTCGACGCTGATGAGCATGGGGATGATCATGCTGCCGCCGACCTTCATCTCCCTGCCCTTCAAGATCCTGCTGTTCGTGCTTGTCGACGGCTGGGACTTGGTCATCAAGGCTCTCGTTCAGAGCTTCCACTACTAAGGATCCACGCACCCATGCCCACAAAAACCAGGCCGATGCGATGAACCAGGACACCGTGGTCAACCTCGCCGCGCAAGCCATGAGCTTGGCTTTGAAGATTGCCGGTCCCCTCTTGCTCGTGGGGCTCGTCGCCGGTCTTGCCGTGAGCATCTTCCAAGCGGTCACCCAGATCCAAGAGCAGAGCCTCACCCTGATCCCAAAGATCATCGGCGTCGCCGCGGTGATCGTGCTGTTGGGACCTTGGATGCTTGGTCAGATCGTCTCCTATACAGCTGCTCTGTACACGGCGATTCCGACGATGGTCGGCTCTTGAACCAGCTCCTGAGCAAACTGGCGGCGGGCGAGCTCGCGGGCTTCATTTTGGTGCTCGCGCGGGTCACGCCTCTGTTCATCATCGCGCCCCTGTTCTCCTCGGCGATGATCCCTCCGCGAGTGAAGGGCATCATCGCCGTGGGCCTCTCGATCGGCCTGACCCCGATCGCCTTGAAAGGCCAGCACATCCCCACCGATCCACTCCCCTTGTTCGGCCTCGTGGTGGAGGGAATGCTGGTCGGACTGGGATTCGCGTTCGCACTGGCCATATTGATGGCCGCGGTCGAATCAGCGGGGGCCTTGATCGACGTGGTCTCGGGCTTCTCCTACGGCGACCTCATCAACCCTCTCAACGGCGCCAATGGGGCCGTCATCTCGCGCTTCTACTCGCTCGTGGGGACCTTGATCTTCTTGGTCATCGGCGGTGACGCTTGGACGATACGCGGACTGAGCCGAACCTTCGAACTGGTGCCTCTGACCAGTGGACCCGAAATCAATTCGCTGGTGGGCGGCGCCGTGCAGGTATTCGCGAACGTCTTCACCGACGCCCTGGAGGTTGCCGCGCCCGTCCTGATCGCCCTGTTGATCACCGATGTGGCCTTCGGCGTGGTCTCACGGGTGGTGCCCCAGCTCAACGTGTTCGCCGTCGGCTTCCCCACCAAGGTGGCAGTCACGCTGCTTGTCGTGGCCGCCTCGTTGCCGTTCGTGGCCAACTGGATCTCAGAACAGCTATCGGTGAGCGTGGGCGCGGCCCTCGGCGCCCTGCACGTCGCATGAGGACAGCCCCCGCCAACGAGGCCGGTCCGGTGGATGGGCGCTTGACCGCCGCGACCGAGGCCTGGATGGGTTGAGATGGCGCGCGAGGAACGCACAGAGAAGGCCACACCCAAGCACCGTCAGCGTGCGCGCGAGAAGGGCCAAGTCGCGCGCAGCCCCGACCTGGGCGGCTCGACCGTCCTGATCGCTGGCCTGTTCGCGATCAGCCTGATGGGCCCGCGAATCGTTGAATCCGGCGCCGCCACGTTCCGCGAGATCTTTGCCAAGATCGCAAGCCCCGACCGCGCCCTGAGCGCAGCCGGACTCAACGGCCTGTTGCACTCGGCCTTGAGCACGATCGCCCTAGCGGTGGCTCCGGTCGCCGGCGCGTGTCTTCTCGCGAGCCTGGCCTCGGGTGTCGCCCAGGTCGGCTTCAAGCCGAACGCCCAAGGCTTGAAGCCTGATTTCCGCCGCATCAACCCGGCCTCAGGGCTGCGCAACCTGCTGGGGCCCAATACCGTCTTCGAGGCCTTCAAGGTCATCGCGAAGGTGGGCATCGTGAGCGTCGTCGCGGCGCTTGCACTGCTGCCCGGGCTCACCACCCTGTCGGCCAGGGTAGGTATCCCCGCGAGCGCGCTCGGGGCTTTGATGGGCAAAAACGCGCTCTCGATCGCCCAGCACATCGCCTTCGCCTACGTGATCGTCGGATTGGTCGACTACGCCTGGAAGCGGCGCAGCCACGAGCGCATGTTGCGCATGACCAAGCAGGAGGTCAAGGACGAGACACGCCAATACGGCGTCTCCGCGGAGGTCAAGAACGCTTTGCGCCGCCGCCAGATGGCGGCCGCCCGCATGCGCATGATGGCCGCCGTGCCCAAAGCGGACGTGGTCGTGACCAACCCGACGCACTACGCCGTGGCCTTGGTCTACGACGGCTCGCGTACCGCACCTGAGGTGATCGCCAAGGGCAAGGACCTGGTGGCCCTGCAGATCAAGCGCATCGCCGAGGAGAACGAGATACCGGTCGTGGCCAACCCACCCTTGGCACGTGCGCTTCACTCCTCCACGGAGATCGGCCAGATCATTCCCCAAGAACTGTATGCGGCGGTTGCCCAAGTCCTGGCCTTCGTCTATCGGCTGGCCGGGCGCAAGAGGCTGGCCTCGTGAACAGCACGAGCGTCAAGCACATCCCGAGTAGGAGGCCGGCCTCATGAACAGCGCCACGCTCAAGCGCGTCCTCAGCCACAGCGACCTGCTGGCCGCCGTGTCGGTGGTGTGCGTGGTGACGATGCTCGTGGTCCCCCTACCGTCGGAGCTGCTGGATCTGTTGATCACGCTCAACATCTCGGCCGCCTTGACGATCGTGGTCGCCACGATGTACTTGGGCAAGGCTTTGGACTTCGCGTCTTTCCCGAGCCTGCTGCTGTTGACCACCATGTTTCGCCTGGCGATCAACGTGTCGGTGACCCGCCTGATTCTGACCACAGGCGAAGCGGGCTCGGTCGTCAAATCGTTTGGCGAGTTCGTGGTCGGCGGCAATGTGGTTGTGGGCCTGGTGATCTTCCTGATCCTCGTGGTGATCCAGTTCGTGGTTGTCACCAGCGGCGCCGGGCGCGTGGCCGAGGTAGGAGCCCGCTTCACGCTCGACGCGATGCCCGGCAAGCAGATGGCAATCGACGCTGACCTCAACGCCGGCCTGATCTCCGACGACCAGGCAAGGACACGACGCTCCGAGATCGCTCGCGAGGCCGACTTCTATGGGGCGATGGACGGCGCCTCCAAGTTCGTCAAGGGCGACGCCATGGCCGCCTTGATCATCACCGCGATCAACCTGATCGGCGGCATCGTGGTGGGCATGCTCCAGCACAACCTGGGCTTCAGCGAAGCTACCCACCAGTACTCCTTGCTGACCGTGGGCGATGGCCTGGCCGCCCAGATCCCGGCGCTCCTGATCTCGGTGGCGACCGGCATCATCGTCACACGCGCCGCCTCCGACAGGGACCTGGGCAGCGACATCGCCGGGCAGATCCTCAGCCAGCGCCGCGCGCCGATGGTGGCCGCCGGAGCGATCGGCCTGTTCGCCCTGATCCCGGGCCTGCCCAAGCTGCCATTCCTGTTCATCGCCGCGATCTTCGGCGCGATCGCCTGGGCCGTGCGCCACGGGATGCCCGACAAGGTCGAGGCCGACGCCGCGGCAGCCACCGCCAAGGCCGCCGAGTTGGCCGCGTCGCCGCCCCGTGGGGAGCCAATCGCCGAGGTCGGGATCGACGCCCTGGAGTTGGCGATCGGCTTCGGTCTCGTACCCCTGGTCGGAAGTCCCACTCCGCCCGTACCTGGTCCGAACGCGAGTCAGGGCGCGGGCGGGAGCTCCAGCGCGGGGCGCTCCAGCTCGCTGCTGCGGCGCGTGAGCATGATCCGCCAGCAGATCGCGGGGGAGCTGGGGCTCGTGATCCCGCCGGTGAGGATCCACGACGAGCTGGGTATGGAGTCCCACGAGTATGTGCTCAAGGTGCGCGGCTCGGAGGTCGCGCGCGGACGGATCATGCCGGGGCATCTACTCGCGATGGACCCGGGCGATGCGATCCCCAAGCTGCAGGGCATCCCCACGCGCGAGCCGGCCTTCGGCTTGGACGCGATGTGGGTACACGAGTCCGGCAGGGCCGAAGCGGAGGCGCTCGGCTACACGGTCGTGGACGCTGAGTCGGTGATCGTGACGCACCTGACCGAGACGATCAGGACGCACGCCGCCGAGCTGCTCACCCGCCAGGACGTGAGAGCGCTCTTGGACAAGCTCAAGGAGACCAACGCCGCGGTCGTCGAGGAGGTCGTACCCGAGGCGCTCTCGCTCGGGGAGATCCAAAGGGTCCTGCAATTGCTGCTGTCCGAGGGCGTGCCGATCCGCGACCTGGGCACGATCGTGGAGGCGATCGGCGACAAGGCGCGAATAACGCGAGACACCAATCTATTGTCCGAGTACGCGCGCCAGGCGCTCGGGCGGGCGATCACCGCTCCCCACCTGGACGAGGAGCTGCGCTTGCGCGCGATCACCTTGGACCCCGCCATCGAGCAGGAGGTTGCGACCTCGATCACCCAGACAGCAGACGGAGAGTATTTGGCGATGGACCCGCCCCGGGCCCAGGCGATCGTGGGTGCGTTGCGCTCTCAGGTGGAGCACGCCACCGGACGCGGCGCCCGACCGGTATTACTCTGCTCGGCGCGCATCCGAAGGCATCTGCGCAGGCTGATCGCCCAAGCCCAGCCGCACCTACCTGTCTGCTCCTACAACGAGATCGCACCTGGAATCAATGTCGAGACCATCGGGATCATCCACGCTTGAAGCGGGCGCCGAATACGCACCTACCACGGACGCACCGTCGAGGATCTGATCCCCAAGATCCAAGACGACTTGGGACCCGACGCGATCATTGTGCACCGACGCGAAGGCCTGACCGGCGGCGTGGCGGGCTTCTTCCAGCGCCCCTACGTCGAGATCGACGCGATTCCAGGCGGGCCGCGCATCGACGTGTACGACGAAGAGCCGCTCCCGCCGATAGCGCCGGCGGCCGCCCCGACCCGAGCCCGCAACGCCGCCTCGCCACAACAGCCGGCCTCGCTGGGACAGCCGGTGCGCGCTCTGCCCCAGCCGAACAGGACGCCTTTCTACGAGCGCGAGCCGCTACATGGAGGCTCGGTGGGGCGCTATGTGACCGGACACCTGGCGGAGCTGGCCCAATCGAGCCCCGCGAAAGCACCCGTCTCTGAGGCCCACGAACTGTCGACACGGTCCCCTGCGCGTGCCGAAGCAGGCGATCCATTCGCGCGAGTCCTGGAGCGAGCCACGTCCGAGGAGAGCGTCGCTCCGACCCCACAGCCCACGCCCACGCCCACGCCCCGCAACCCCTCACCCCCATCGCGCGCGCGCGCGCGAGTCAATGTCCAGAGCAGACTTGTGAGCCTCGGCACGAGCTCGAGCTTCGCCGAGGAGACGATCGAGGCGGCCTTGGCCCACGTGGTCGCGCTCGCGCCCCGCACCCCACTCAGCAAGGCCGTAGGCCAAGCCTTGGTGCAGCGCATTCCGGTCGCGCCTCCGCTCCCTACTGGAGGCGCGGCGATCGTGCTAGTGGGCCCCGGCGGCGCGGGCAAGACCAGCTGCTGCGCGGCCCTGCTCAGCGCCTACCGTGCCAACTCGACCTTGCGAGCGAGCTGCGCCACACTCGTGCGAGGCCAAGGCAACGACGAATGGCAACTGCTGCTGAGCCCCCAACTTAGGAAGCCGATCGCGGCTGACAGTGACCGCGCCCGCCGCGCCCTGCGCAAGGCTAAGGCGCAAGGCCTGCTGGTAATCGACACGCCGCCCCTCTCACCCGGCGAGAGCGGCGGGATCCGCAAGCTGGGGGCACTACTCGGCGACTTGGAGCCCGAGCGGGTCACAATCGCGATGCCGGCAACTTTGGGCGCTGTCGCCGCGGCCCAACTCCTGAAGGCCTTGCGCCCACTCGGAGCAAACGCCTTGGCGCTCACCCATGCGGACGAGACCGACCAGGTCGGGGTGGCCGTGGAGGCCGCCTGCGAGTTCGGCTTGGCCCCCGAGTACACGCTCGATCGCGGGCGCGCGGGCGGATGGAAGCTGCGTCGAATCGATCCGACTGGGCTGGCGGCAACACTATTGCCGTGAAGCGCACCGACACCAAGGGCGATCCACTTGAGCAGATCCCCCTGCCGCTCCGATCCGAAGCTGTGACCGTGCTGTGTCCTTCGGGCAAGCAGATACCCGCGCGGGTGACAGAGCGAGGGCCGAGCAGCCTGTCGGTGCTGATCACCTTCATCGCCGACGTGCTCGAGCAGGACCAGCTCGAAGGACTCCTGCTCGAGTTCCCGTGCGCCAGAGGACTGGCGCGCGTCGGAGGAGATGCGGTGCTGGAGGACCGCGACCTGCTCCACTTCAGCGACCTCTATTCGATCGAGGTACTCCAGCAGCGCGAATTCGTGCGCGTCAAGGCTAACCGACCGGTGCTGGTGTACGTGGGTCGCGACCGAATGCCGATCCAGAGCTATGCGGTGGACCTGTCCGGCGGTGGCCTGTTGCTGGCGGGCCCCGACGTGCTGGAGATCGGCGAGGACATCGAATTCCAGCTCACGCTCGCCTCGGGCAGCCCCCCGATCGAGGGGGTTGGGACCGTCGTGCGCAGCGACGTGCAAGGCCGGCGCGCGATCTCGTTCAGCGTCTTGAGCGACGCCAACCGCAGGCGCTTGGTGCGCTTCATCTTCAACGTCCAGCGCGCCGAGCGGCGACGCGAAGTCGACACTCGCGAGCGCCATGGCCGCTGATAAGACCGCCGAGAAGAAAGAGAAGGGGAAGAAGAAGACCAAGACCGACGCGGGCACCGCTTCCGATAAGCCCAGCGTGGCGGCCCATCCGAAGGCCGCTCGTTCGGTCGCCCGGGCCAAGGGCTGGGGCGGCTTGGCGGGCTTCTTGATCGCCGGCTACCTGTCCTTGCCCACTTCCACCTTGGCCGAAGCCGGACTGAGAGCCTTGGTCGCCGGCAGCGTGTGTTACGTGGCGGCCTGGGCAGGCGCCGTGTTCGTGTGGCGCCGCCTGGTCATGGTCGAGCTGCGCAACCGCGAACAGCAACAAATCAGCGAGATCTAAGCGGTGGACCCGATCCAGCCACTCGGGCACGGCCCCCTAGCCCCGATCGCCCGCATGGGACGCCAGCCAGTCGATCCAGCGGAGCGGGTCTCACGCGAGCGCGACCGCCCTTCGCGCGAAGCCGAGGAGCGCAGGCGACGCAATACTTCCACCGGCCAGCCTCAGCGGCCGGAGGACCCGGACGACGAGCGCCCACACGTAGACATACGGGCCTGAGCTCGCCTTCGAAGCTGTAGCAGGCCCATAGAACGCCGTCGAAGATTTGGGCAAGCGCACCGCATTTCGCGCACCTCGCCCGCGCGCGCCTCGCAGGCGACGGGATGCAGAAAAACTTGCAGGCACAGGGAAAAGCGCGAGCGAGCTGAATCTCCCTCAAGTTTCGCCGCCCGTCGGCGATAACTAGGGATGAGCTGACATGGAGTCGGCTCGGGACCCCCACCAAACCGTCATCAAGGAGATGAACGCATGTCCCTCACCGTAAACACCAACCTGGACGCGATGGACGCGAACAGGAACCTGAACAGCACCACGAGCATGCTGTCGCAGTCGATGCAGCGCTTGTCCTCAGGCCTGAGGATCAACTCGGCCGCCGACGACGTCGCCGGCTACGCCATCAGCCAGCGCTTGGAGGGCCAGGTCAACGGCCTCAACCAAGCGACGCAGAACAGCCAGGACGCGGTTTCGCTCGCGCAGACCGCTCAGGGCTCGCTGAACGACGTCACGCAGATGCTGCAACGCGTCCGCGAGTTGGCGGTTCAGTACGCCAACGGCACGACCTCAACGACCGACAAGGAAGCGATCACTTCCGAGGTCACGCAGCTGACGTCGGAGATCGAACGAGTCGGTGAAACGACTCAGTTCAACGGCATCAACCTGCTCAGTGAAGCGGCAACGATCTCCTTCCAGGTCGGCGCCAACGACAAAGAAGTCATCGGTGTCAAAACCGCCGTTCTCAAGACCGCGATCGAAAAAAAGATCGAACTTGGCACGGAAACATCACTGAAGGGCATCGACGAAGCGCTCAGCGCGGTTTCCTCACTCGCCGGCGAATTCGGCGCGGTGCAGGATCGCATCCAGTACACCGAGGCGAACCTGGAAGTTTACAGCCAGAACCTCTCCTCGGCGTACAGCGGCATCGTTGATGTGAACATGGCAGCTGAAATGACCAACTTCACCAAGCTGCAGGTCCTGGAGCAGGCTGGCGTGTCCGTCCTGGCCCAGGCCAACGCGCAGCCCCAGGCTGTCTTGAAGCTCCTGCAGTAGAGGTTTCATCGAGGGATATGTGAAGCGGGCGGCCATTTGGTCGCCCGCTTTGCTTAAGCGGTAGAAGCCCTGCACATGCAGGCGCGCAACGGTCGGCGTCGCTAAATCGCCGAGCGCAGCTGCCGAATACAAGGGTGATGTCCATCGAAGCCACGCTGGCGAGGGTCGGCTTGATCAGGCAGGCTTTGGCTGACCCAGCCACCCTGGTCAACCAGGATGGGGCTCTCACTGGAGGCGTCGAAGCTCCCGCTGCCGGCGGCGCGCCCTCCACATCGCCTAACGAAGGCTCCTCGTCCTTCGCGAGCGCCCTTGCACAGGCTGCCGACGGGTATTTGCCGAGCACGTCGGCAAGTCAGGCTGGCACATCACCTCCCTACACGACCGGCCTACTCGCCGCGACCGGGCTGCCCACGACCGGGCTGCCCTACACGACCGGCCTGCCCGACACAACAAATCTGCCCACCGCGACAGGGCTCCCGGCAACGAGCGGACTTGCCGGCGTCGGCGGCTATCCAACCTCGATGCAAGGCTTGGAGGCTCCGCTCTCATCGTCAGCCGACACCCCCGGTGGGCGCATAGTGACGGCCGCCGAAACCCAACTCGGCCAGACCGAGCAGCCGCCGGGCTCCAATGAATCGCCGGCCATCGCCGCCTACCGCGAAGCAACCGCTGGTGCAGAGCCGGGCGCACCCTGGTGTGCCTACTTCGCGTCGTGGGCGGCACGCCAAGCGGGTGAGCCGATCGGGGCCGCTGGCGAAGGTCTCGGCTCGGTCGGGGCAATCTGGTCTTGGGCACAGAGCAGCGGGCGCGCGATCCCCAATGGGCCCGGCGTGGTGCCCCAGCCGGGCGATCTGATCGTGTTTGGGGACTCCCATGTGGGGATCGTCAAGGAAGTGCTGCCTTCCGGGCAGATAGCCACGATCGAGGGCAACTACGAAAACAAGGTGGCCGCCAACGTGCGCAGTCCCGGCGAAGCGACTGGGTACGTGAATATGGGCTGAGCAAGTTTGGGGGTGGGGATCGGCGTGCTGGGCACGCCCACGACGATAGTCTCGCGTTTCCAACAACGGGCAACCTTGGACTTATGATGTCGGGATGACTGCCCCTCTCAAGCAGTGGGCTTGGCGCCTATCGGGCTTGGCGGTTCTTGCATTCGTCGGCCTGCTGTCGCTAAGCGCGCCCGCGGGCGCGCAAACGATCGGCTACTTGTACAGTGCGGTCAGCGGCGGCGTCGCCCAATTCGACGTCGGCTCGGACACCAGTCTCACTCCCGAGAGCGTGGTCGGCGGTGGGCCCGCAACACCCACCTTTCCAGGATCGGTGGCGATGGCCAAAACCGCCTCCGGAGAGAGCCTGTACCAGCTGGCCGGCACGGGCACTACCGAGACGATCTACCAGTACTCCGTGGATGCTTCGACCGGCGCGCTGACCCCCAAGAGCCCGGTCGCGGTCGGTTCCGTTCCACTGCTGGCCAGCGAGGAGCATCGTTTCCTTGCTGTCTTTAACCCCGCGGCCACAGGCCAGGGAGGACAGAACGCGCTCTATGTACTCTCGGGGCCCGACACCAAAAGCGCATTCGTCTACGTTTTCGATATCGACGCGACAACGGGCGCTTTGACGGAAGCCTCCGAGGTCCCCGTTCCCGGAATAAAATTCGGCGAGGCGCTTGCCTATAGCGGCAACGTGCTGGCCGTCACCGGTAGCGGGCCCGACGGGGAGGGCTTCCAGCGTGGCCTGATCGACCCAAGCACAGGCATCCCCGAGTTCGAATCGTTGCCGGACGCTCCATGTCCTGGACTCTCCTGCGATGACGGACAGCTCTTCATGCTGGACACCGAGCACATGCTCAGCGCCAATCTGGTCTTGAACCCCAACCAAAAACTCGTCGAAGAATACGTGGCCGGCGTCTCCGCATATGAAGTGGGCGGCAGCTGGGGAAATCTCGGGTCCTCCGCGACCGTCCGCCCTGGGCCAGGCGAAATCACCGCGAATGGCCATGAATACCTAGTCCTCGAGAAACAAAGCGAAATTGAAGCGCTGGACAGGGAGGAACCGTTCACCGGGGAAGCTCTTTTCGAGGCCTTTAGCCTGGATGGGCTCTCGGAGGGCTACACCCCAATACCGTCCTCTACGGTGGTGGGGCCGAGCGGAATCTTTGCTCTTGGGTCAGGGCTCTACATTGCCAACATCGGCATCCACGGCTTCACCACCGGCCTGGCTTACCGCCTCTCCCAGGACCAAGCTCCTGTGTCAACCGAATTGGACGGTACGCTCGGAAGCGCCATGACCGGCTTCCTGCTCGAAGGCGGCGGCGGTTCCGGTGAAACTAAAAGTGGAGGCGAAGAACAAGGCGAAAACGGCAGCGAAGGCGGCAGCAAAAACGGTAATCCCGAAAAACTGGTACCCCTGCCCACGGGAAAACCGATCGCTCCCGGGCCGCTCAACGCACTTCCCCCTGGCGCGCCCCAGCCTCCCAACACGAAGATCACATCGATCAAGACTTCCGGCACGAAGACCACCATCAAGTTCAAGGGCACGGGCGGCTCCGGCAAGCTTCAGTTTCGCTGCAAGCTCGGCAAAGCCAAAAAAACAACCACGTGTCACTCTCCGGACGTCTACCTTCACCTCGCGCCAGGCAAGCACCTCTTCTCAGTCTTTGCCCTCGACAGCGCGGGCGTCGCAGACCCGTCGCCCGCACACGTTTCCTTCAGGGTCAAGCCGTAACCTTCCCGGCGGCGGGGACCTCCGAGGGCACGGGCCCCTCCCCCTCCTTACTGAGCGCCTCGCCGGGCAGCGAGCGAGCAAACCACAGGCCCACAAGCACGAAGGCGGAAGCAACCAAGAGGGCCTTCTTGAGCGCATCGATCTGGGATTCGTTGTAGTAGGTCGCGAGCGTTTCGCTCTCGGGAGGCACCACCCCGGCCTGAGCCACGGCTTGCTTGAACTGATCTTGGGAGATCATCGGCAAACCCTCCTCGGTGTTCTTCACGACCTGTTCTTGGACCTGGGTGGGAATCGCCGGGTCGGACAAGACCCGGTCGTGAAAGCCGGCTGTGAGACCGGTCAAGAGGACCGCCCCGATCAAAGCCGTGCCGAGCGACTGGCCCAGGTTCTGGGAAGCACCTTGTACGCCGCCGGCCTCGCTGGAGCGTGACTCACCCACCGAGGACATAACTACGTTGCCAAGCTGGGAGATCGAGAGGCCGATGCCCACGCCAAAGCCGGCCAGCGAAATGGCAAACGGCACGGAGGACAAGGACGGGGAGATCGTGGCCATCAAGCCCAAAATCGATACGAGCAGGAAGCCCAAGCCGATTTGTACGACCCTGCGTGGCGAGGTCTTGGTGGCAAGGCGAGGGCCGAGCATCGCCGAGATCATCATTGTCACCGAGATTGGCAAGATCTTGAGGCCCGTTTCCAAGGCGTTCTTGCCGAGCACGAGCTGCAGGTACAGCGGCAAGACAAAGAACGTGCCGGCCAAGATCAGGTACTGGGAGACGATCGTTGAGAGGCCAGCGCGCAACTGGGGGATCTTCAACAAGTCGGCCCTCAGCAATGGCGTCCTGCCCTCGCGCTCCACCCGTTCCTCCCAGCGAAAGAACACGCCCAGTATGACCAGGCCCGCGAAGATCATGAACGGCACCACCGAGAGTCCGAACGGGGTGATCTTGGTGCCTGCGATCGTCAAGGCTCCGGTCGGCACAAACAGGCCCCAAGTGCTGATCTTGAGGATCGCGAATACTGTGAGGCCGAGCCCCAGCGCACTCAACCCCACACCGACCAGGTCCAGCTTAGGCGGGCGCTCGGGCCGCTGCTCGCCGATACGGTGGACCACCGTCAACAGGATCAACACGACCACGGTCTCGGCTGCGAACACCACTCGCCAAGTGAGCACCGTGGTCACGAAGCCCCCGATCAAAGGTCCCGCCGCCGCGCCCGCGCCCGCGATACCACCAAGCAGGCCATAGGCGAGCGCACGTTCAGAGCCGCTGTAGTTGACGGCCGTGAGCGCGAAGATGGCCGGGATCACCAAGACCGCGCCCAGGCCCTCAATCCCCGACCAGCCGATCAAGAGCACGCTTACGTTCGGGCTCAAGGCGGTCGTCAGCGAGCCCACGCCATACACCGCCAGGCCGATCGAGAAGGCTCGGCGCCGGCCCCAGATGTCGCCCAGCTTGGCACCGGTCAGCATGAAGGCCGCCATCACCAAGGTGTAGGCGGTGATCGCCAGTTGTACGTCGGGAACCGTTGTTTTCAGGTCGGCCACGACCTGGGAGATCGACACGTTCATGACGGTGCTGTCGAGCACCATCACAAACTGCGCGGTACCAAGCACCAAGATTGTCGTACGGTTGCGAATAGTCGATATTCCGCGTAGGCTGTTTAGCTGAAGACCTTCACCAACAATGCGAACAGTTCCTAACTCTCTCGCTGGTGTAGCGGGCAATCGCTTCCCGAAGGTCATGTCCGCGCTCTCCCGGGGCGATGGCCAGGACGATATCTGGGGTGGGTCGTTTGTAGGGGCCAGCCTCGAGGCGAGCCTCGTCGCGAAGGTCTTGGCCACGCTGTTCGCGGCCGGCGCGAGTTTGGCCGCCCTGACGGTGATCCTGCCGCACCCGGCCCAGGCCAACGAGGTGGGGCTCTTGGCAATCGTCGCCAATGCCTATCTGGTCGCCTTGGCTCTATACACCCAAGCGTCCAGGCTGCCCGCTTGGAGCCTGCAAGTAACGCTGGCCTGGGGCTCGACCTTGATCACGGGCGTCGCCTACTTCTCCGGCGAAACGCCCAGCCCGCTCGTGTTCTTCTACCTGTGGGTATTTCTGTACGCGTCCTACTTCTTTACCCACCGACAGACCGCTTTGCAGATCGTCTATGTGGGCGTCGCCTACGGCGCGCTGCTTGCAATCAAGGCGCCTCTGCAAGCCATCTCCACTTGGTGGCTGGTCGGCATGGGCACCTTGCTCGTCGGCGCGATGGTGATCATGGTGATGCGTGCCCGCGTCGAGCTTTTGATCGGGCGTCTGTATGACGCCGCCCGCACCGATCCTCTGACTAAGCTGGCCAACAGGCGCGGCTTTCGCGAACTGCTCGACCTCGAGCTCGAGCGGGCACGGCGCTCGGGCACCGCAATGGGCCTCCTAGTCGGCGACTTGGACGACTTCAAGGACTTCAACGACCTTCTCGGCCACCGTCTCGGCGACGTTGCGCTACAGCGTGTAGCCCGGCTTTTGGGCGAACACAAGGGCCGGCTTGATACTGCCGCGCGCGTTGGCGGCGAGGAGTTTGCTTTGATTGTGCCCGACGCCGAAGGAGACTCGGCTCGCGCTTTGGCCGAGCACCTGTGTTGCGCCGTGCGCAATGAGTTCGCCAGCGAGTCCATACCCCTCACGATCAGCTTCGGGGTGTCGCTGTATCCCGAACACTCCCAGACGGCCGCTTCGCTCGTGCACGCCGCTGACCAGGCCGTGTATGCGGCCAAGGAGAGCGGGCGCGACCGCACCGTGGTCCACAGCCCGGCCTTGCGCTCGGAGCAAAGGATGCCCAATGACGTCCACGACATCCAAGGCGAGCGCTTTGTCATGGCCGTCCTGAACATGGCTGAGGCAGTCGACCTGCGCTTCTCGGGCTCGGCCCGTCACTCCGAGACGGTGGGGCGCTACGCGGAAATGATGGCTCGCGAGCTGGGCCTGCCGGAGTGGCGCGTCAGCCGCATCCGGCTCGCCGGCATCCTGCACGACATTGGCAAGGCGGGTGTCCCCAACAGCATCTTGCACAAGCCGGGGCCGCTCACCGTGGAGGAGTACGAGACCGTCAAGCATCATCCCGCTTTGGGCGCCCAGATGATCGAGCACATCAGCCTCTCCGACGTGCGCGAATGGGTGGCGATGCACCACGAGCGCCCCGACGGCCTCGGCTACCCACTTGGCCCCCACGCCGGAACGATCCCTTTGGAGGCTCGTATCGTGGCGGTTGCCGACGCCTACGAGGCTATGACCAGCGACCGCCCTTACCGCGATTCGATCGGCTACGACGCCGCCTTGGCAGAGCTGCGCCATGGCGCCGGCACCCAGTTTGACGCTCTGGTGGTCGAGGCGTTCATCGTCGCTCTGGTACGCGAAGTCAAGCGCTCCGGGGAGACTTTCGCGGCAAGCGCGTGAGACGGTACCGCCAGCCAGGCGAACAGCTCGAGTGTGGCTGTGTCGCTCTGAAGCATGTTCGGCAGTGCTTGATGCTCCGTGATCGGAGTGCCGTCCCATGCCTTCAAATACAAACCCCGAGCGTCGCGCGCCTTAGCCTCGGCATCGGTCGCCATCTCTTCCGCGAGTGCCCGCCAGCGCGCTTCGCCGGCTTGGACGCCGTAGAGCAGCATCCAGTGCAGGTAGATAGTGTCGAACTGGGGACCCATGGTCAGACGGTCTGAGAAGCGTTCGGCCGATGCGTTGGCCAGCTCGGCGGCTCGTTCACACGCCTCAGAGATGCCGACTTCGCAAAGCACCTGCCAGGCCTCGACAAAAGTTCCCTCGATATAAGGGGTCGGCGTGGGGTCGAAGTCAGTGCGCTTGTATAGGTGGCGTTCGGTCGTAAAGCTGGCGTCGGCCCAATCCAGGAACTTGAGCACTTCGACGCGGTAACTCGCCTGGCCCGTCAGCATGAAGATCCGGGCTCCCAACAGCGAGCCGGCAGCCAAAGGCTCACCCGCGATATAGGGGTGGGAGGTGTTCCACCATAGTCCGCCTCCCCTTTCATTCCAGCCTGCGCGGGCGATGAACTCGAAGGCACGCTCGGCCTCCTTCAAGTAGCTGGACACGCCGGTGGCTTGGTAAGCATCCAGGAAGGCAAGACCCCACCAGCCGTTGTCGTCAAACCAGGTTTGTACTTGACCCTTGTCGCCCGGATAAGGGGCAAAACCGGGGTCGGGTCTGAGCCTGGCGTCCCAGTAGCGCTCCGCACCCTTGGCGAAACTCTCCACTGCCGCCTTGTGAGCCGGCGATGGCCGTGCAATCGCGATCGCATCAAGCGCCTCGAACAGAGGCGTAGCGTCCCAGATCGTTGCAAGCGGGTAGTGATCCTGATCCTGGAGGTGACTGTCATACCAGCCCAAGCGCTTGTCCCGCCAGAGCCGCTGCGCGCGAGCGACTCCCGCTTCGGCGATCTGGAGGTAGCTCTGGGCGCCAACACTTGCTTGCTTGGCCGAGTGGAAAGGCAGCGAGTCCGCTCGTGCGGCAGCACAGAAGAACGCGAGCGTGCAGGCAAGAATCGCTGTGCGCTTCAGCATGCGGACAAGGATCGCGGTGCGCTTCATCCTTTGCGGCTCTATCGGCACAGACCTCACCGGTGTCAAGCGGCCATCCCTCTCATTTCGAACGGTCTCATGTAGAACAGACCAACGTCCGATATCTTGAAAATGAAGGATGTTTCGGGTCGTGGAGCGCCTGAGGGGGCACTCGGTGGGTACATAACGGGCGCAAGCTTCCAGACTAGCCTGGTCGCTAAGGTGCTCGCCGGCCTGTTTGCGGCCGGCGCCACGCTTGCCGCGCTTACGGTGATCTTGCCCCACCCCTCCCACCAGAACGAGGTGGGTCTGTTGGCAATCGTTGCCAACGCCTATGCGGTCGCCGGCTTCTTGTATTGGCGTGCTCAAAGACTGCCCGCTTGGACTTTGACGCTGACCCTGGCTTGGGGCAGCACTTTGATCACCGGCGTGGCCTATTTCTCCAGCGAGAGCCCGAGTCCACTGGTGTTCTTCTACTTGTGGATCTTCTTGTATGCCGCCTATTTTCTTTCGCGCAGAGCCGCAGCTCTGCAGATCGCTTATGTGGGTCTCGCCTATGGCGCGTTGTTGGTCGCCCATCGCCCACCGAGCGGCATACCGGCATGGTGGCTTGTGGGAATGGGGACTTTGCTGGTGGCGGCGATCGTGATTATGACAATGCGGGTTCGCGTCGAGCTGTTGATCTCAAGGCTCTATGACGCCGCCCGTAGCGATCCGCTGACGACGCTGGCCAACAGGCGCGGTTTTCGCGAGCTGCTCGATCTAGAGCTGGAGCGAGCCCGCCGCGGATATGCCCACATAAGCCTCCTGATTGGGGACCTCGACGGCTTTAAGGAGGTCAACGACCGTGCCGGCCATCAGGTCGGCGACGCCGCTTTGCGGCGGGTCGCGCGCGTCCTGAACGAAGGCAAGCGCCAGGTCGACTCGGCCGCCCGCGTGGGCGGCGAGGAGTTCGCGTTGGTCCTGCCAGATACTTCCCAAGACGGCGCTTTCGCGCTCGCCGAGCGCCTGCGCTGCGCCCTACGCGAGGAGTTCGCCTCAGATTCGGTACCGATCACGATCAGCTTCGGCTTGGCTACCTACCCGACGCACGGCGAGACAGCTGCTTCGCTATTGCGCGCAGCCGACGAGGCTCTGTATGCGGCCAAGGACAGCGGTCGCGACCGCACCGTGCGCCATAGCCCCTTGTTGCGCGACTTGGTGCGCTCGGAGAGTGCCGGAGACTTGGAGGGTGAGCGCTTCCTGGCTGTCATGCTCGATTTGGCTGAGGCGGTTGACCTGCGCTTCTCCGGCAGCGCCCGTCACTCTGAGACCGTGGGACGCTACGCCGAGATGATGGCTCGCGAGTTGGGCCTCTCCGAGCGGTGCATCGGCAGAGTACGGCTCGCCGGCATGCTCCACGACATCGGCAAGGTCGGCGTGCCTGACTCAATCCTGCGCAAGCCCGGACCCCTCACCGAGGAAGAGCTGGTCGTCGTGCGCCGACACCCCGAACTGGGCGTGCAGATCCTCGAACATCCGAGCCTCGCCGACGTGAGAGCCTGGGTGGGCGCACACCATGAGCGACCCGATGGCCTTGGCTATCCCTTGGGCATATCCGGCGAGGAGCTTCCCTTGGAGGCGCGCATCGTTGCGGTCGCCGACGCCTATGAGGCGATGACCAGCGATCGCTCCTACCGGGACTCGATCGGCAGTTCGCGCGCGCGGGCCGAGCTTGGGCGCTGCGCCGGCACCCAGTTCGACGTGCGCGTAGTGGATGCCTTCCTGGCTGCCTTGGACCGCGAGAGCGCTCGCGCCGAGGCAGAGCTAGCCCAGATGGCGCTCAGGCTTTAGTCGAGTAGGACGATTTGCCGCTGCAGTTGGCGAAGCCGACGTAGCTGGTCGCGAGCGTGCCCTGCTCCTTGCCGCCTTTGAGGAACTTGCCCGTGAGCTTCAAATTGGCGCCAACCTGGCCCTTCTTGGGGCCCTCCAGGATGTGGTAGATGCCCGTGCTCGAGAAGGTGCTTTTGCCCGAAATAAGGGCGCTCTTGAAGTGGATCGGAATCGGCGGCCCGCCACCGCTGCAGTAGAGCGGGAGATTGGAGCTGCTCAGCCCGGTCACCTTCTTGCCGTTGGCCGAGACTTTGAAGCTGACCACGACTCCGTCGCGTGTCGGGATCAAGCTGCCGCTGTAGGAGCCAGCCTTGATGGCGTTGGTGGCGAAAGCAACACTCGCCAAAACCAAGGTCAAAGTCAGCGCGCAGACCGCGGTCGATACCTTCCACTTGCTCGCCATCGCCTTGGGCTCCCTGTGTCGTGGGCTCTACTCCGGCCCCGAGCGGGGCTCCGGTCTCGTGATCGAGAAGGACACAAACGATAGCCAACCGGCCAGAGCACAGGGGGGTCAGGCCGCGCGCCGCCGGCCGTTCGTGAAAGATGCCGGTTGAATGGAGCTGGAGTATGAGCTGCAAACTCACCGCGCCGAGGATCGCCATTGGTGGTACCAAGGCCGCCGCCGCGTCTTGGAGCGAGCGATCGCGCGCCTTGGGCTGCCTGCCCAGGCGCGCATTCTCGACGCGGGCTGCGGCAGTGGGCGCAACATGGTGGATTTGGCCCATCACGGGAGCGTCACCGGCGTGGAGCTGTCGCCCACGAGCGTTCAGCTGGCGCGCGACCGCGACGCGGGCGAGGTGATCGAAGGTTCGGTCTTGGACATGCCCTTCAACGACGGTTCCTTCGATTTGAGCGTCAGTCTCGACGTGATCGAGCACCTCGAAGACGACATCGGAGCCCTGCGCGAGCTGCGCCGTGTAACCAAAGCCGGGGGAGCTCTACTCGTGACGGTCCCGGCTTACCAGTGGCTGTGGAGCGGCCATGACGAGGTCAACCACCACCACCGTCGCTATAACCGCCGCACATTGCTCGCCGCCGCCGAGGCCGCCGGCTGGCGGGAGGACAGCTCGGCACACTTCAACTCGCTGCTACTGCCCGTCGCGATCGCCCTGCGAGCCTTGGAGCGCTTCAAGCCATCGACCACCAAGTCGAGCCTCGACTTGTGGGTGCCGCCCGCGCCTTTGAACTGGGCTCTGCGCCAGCCTTTGAACCTGGAGGCCGCGGTAATCGGTCGCGGCAGCTCGATTCCAGCCGGGCTGTCGCTGCTGGCCGTATTTCGCTAAGGCCCGTTAGGAGTCGGCGGCCGTCTCGGCCAGGACTGGTTCTGCCGAGCCTTTGAAGGTCCAAGCCCGGTTGACAAAGAAGGTGAGTACGGTGACGATCGCGATCGTCGCGGCCTGGCCGGTCAGCTTGCCGAGGCCGACACCGTCGACGAACACATAGACGAGCGCAAGGTTGACGAGCAACCCACAGGACTGCACCACGAACCAGCGCACCGGCGTCAAGGCATCGCCAACATGCCCTCTGAATGTCCATGCGCGATTCCACAAGAAGCCGTTGATCGCTCCCACAGCAAAGCCGATGCCGGACGCCGCTACGTACCACACGCCGAACGCCTTCAAAATCAAGATGTATACGGCGAAGGAGATCACGGTGTTCGAAACGCCGACGATCCCAAACTTCACGAACTGCAAGATCAAGGGCATGCTCAGGATTCGCGCGGCCCAGTCCCCTACTCTTCTCATGGTCCCTACTTAACCAGCTTCGGCTCATCAGAAAGCGACATGTCGGACTCGCATACCAATAGGCCTGACACAAACATGCCCAGCACCCAAGCGCGCGTGCCCACTCTGTTGAGTGTCGTGGCTCCTGTCTACAACGAGGAGGAGCTGGTCGAGTCCTTTGTCAAGCGAGCCTGCGCCGCCGTCGCCGACTACACCTTCGAGCTGGTCTTGGTCAACGACGGCTCGGCGGACTCCACGCCCACCCTGCTGGACCGCCTCGCGGCCGAGGACCCAAGGGTGCGGGTAATCCATCTATCGCGCAACTTCGGCCACCAGGCAGCGCTCACGGCCGGTCTGGAGCACGCAAGGGGTGACGTCGTGGCGATGATCGACGCCGACCTGCAAGACCCACCGGAGCTGATCCCCCGCATGATCGAGCAGTGGGAGCACGGCTCGGATGTGGTCTATGCGGTGCGCGAGCAGCGCCAGGGCGAGACGGCTTTCAAGCTGGCGACCGCCTCCTGGTTCTACAAGCTGTTCGACAAGCTGGCCCAGGTCGATCTGGAGCCCAACTCGGGCGACTTTAGGCTGCTCGACCGGCGCGCGCTCGACGCCCTCCTATCAATGACCGAGCGCTCTCGCTTCTTGCGTGGGATGACCGTATGGGTGGGCTTCACCCAGACCGCGGTGCCCTATGAGCGCGACGCGCGCAGCGCCGGGGAGACCAAGTACACGCTGCGCAAGATGCTGCGCTTCTCCTTGGACGCGATCGCCTCGTTCTCGCACCTGCCCTTGCAATTGGCGACCTATGCGGGTCTCTTGTCGGCGGGGATCGCGTTCGTAGCGATTCCGATCGTGCTGGGCCTGCGCTTGACCGATTCCTACCTGCCGGGCTTCGGCACGATCACGATCCTGATCCTCTTGATCGGCGGGATCCAGTTGATCGCGCTGGGGGTGATCGGCGAGTATGTGGGGCGTATCTACGACGAGGTCAAGCACCGTCCCTTGTACATAGTGCGCGAGGAGCGCAACCCACCGGTCGGCGAGACCAGCCCGGTCGCCCCGGTACGAGCCGGCCTGCCAGCGCGCGTGGCCGAGCGCATCGGCTGAGACGGCCCAGGCGCGGCATGGGCGGAGTGTGACCCGTTTGAGGTCATACCGCTCCTTCGGGCCCTCCCGCCGGTTTACGGGTCACAGCCTGGTCCACGAACGGGAGAGATCCATGCGCCACCGCACCTTGATGCTGCTTGCCACACCCGCCGTAATCGGCGCTATGACGGTCGCCGTGCCCGCGCTCGCGGGTATCGGAGACAGCCACGCCGCCCACACGTCCTCTACCAAATGCTTTGTAGCCCACGTCGCCCACCACCGCGTTCGCGAGTGCCTCTTGCGCGGGCCGCGCGGCGTGCCCGGACCGGCCGGGCCGCGCGGATTCACCGGGAAAACCGGGAAGACAGGAGCCACGGGACCTGCCGGGAAAAACGGAACGAACGGAACCAATGGGGCCAACGGGACCGCGAGGGCCTACGCGGTCGTGCAACCCACTTCGCCGACGCAAGCCAATCTGATTCCCGGGCAAACATCGAACATCACAAGCGTCAGCGAGCCCAGCCCAGGCGTCTTCTGCCTGGCCCCGGCGGCTCCGATCAATGCGGGCGCCGAGGCCCCAGTAGCATCGCCCGAGGTGAGCTATAGCTCGGGCAAACAGCCTGGCCTGGTCGCCGTCAATGCACAGCGCGACGGCGGCTGCCCCACCACAGACCTAGAAGTCGACACATACACGTTGGCCGGCGTTGCCTCCAGTAACTACGCCTTCACGGTTGTGGTGCCGTGAGAGGCTCCATAATGGTGGCGTGAGCAGCGTCAGCGACGAGGGACCGGCATTCGAGGAGGATCCGCACGGCAGCGAAGAGCGCCGGGAGCGGATCCGCCTCGAGACGCCCAGGCATCGCATCGAAGGCTCCCTGATGCTGGCCCGGGACGGCTATCGTTCGCGCGTGTCCGACATGCTCAACGCTTCCGAGCGCGACTTCTTGACGCTCACCGATGTGACCATTCAACCGCTCGCGGGCGGACCCTCCGAGCGACACGCGTTCCTGGCGGTGGCCAGAGCCCACATCGTGTACGTGGTCGCGCCCGGATCACAAGGCGCGATCGCCTGAGCGACCGTCAGGTGTAGCCTCACGGCCCACCTAGCAGGTCGGAGGCCTTATCCGCGACGGTCCAGCGCGTGGTTCGTGAGCTGGGCCAAAGTCACACCGATCAACGAGCCCGCAATAACATCGCCGGGATAGTGCACGCCGGTGTGCACTCTCGAGTAGGCCACCGCGGTCGCCAAGACGTGCATGGGGACGGCAGCCACAGGCATGACATGGCCGACGCCGGTGGCGAAAGCGAACGCGGCCGCGGAGTGCCCCGAGGGGAACGAGGTCGAGACCGGCATCTTGACATGGCGGTCTGATGGCACCCCTTCGGCCGCCCGGTCGGGACGACGGCGACTGGTGAGCGGCTTGACGGCCAGGTTGACAACCGTGGCCGTCACAGTGACAGAGACAAGACCATAGACGCTGGCACGACGACCGGTCCGGCCACCCGTCAACGCCAGTAGCGTGGCGCAGCCAATTGAGAGTCGCGAATAGTTGGCTGCCTCGGAGAGCCTTGCCATCGATCTATCCAGAGCGGGCGTCCGCGTGCCGGCGATCGCGGCATACAGCGCCGCGTCGACCTCGCCAAGCTCGCGCAGCATGGTGAGTGTTGGAACGGTCAAAACGGAAGGGGGGGGATTCGAACCCCCGTCAGAGGCTTAACCCCTGAAACGGTTTTCGAGACCGCCGCATTCAACCGCTCTGCCACCCTTCCAATGCGCCAGCCTAGGCTAAAGGATCGCACGCCCGACCCGCGGCGCGCCAGCGCCGCCCCCTCCCAAACCCTCAAGCCAGAAGCTCACCGTCGCGAGGCGAAGAACTCGCTGAGCAAGGCCCCACACTCCCCCGCCAACAGGCCGCCCGCCACCTCGGGACGGTGGTTCAGGCGCGGCTCGCCCACCACGTCCAGCACGCTCCCACACGCACCCGCCTTGGGGTCGCTTGCGCCGAACACGACCCGGGGCACTCTCGCCAGCACGATCGCGCCCGCGCACATGGCGCACGGCTCGAGCGTCACGTAGAGCACAGCCTCCAAGACCCTCCACGTGCCCAAGGCCTGGGCCGCTTCGCGCAAGGCGATCGTCTCGGCATGGGCGGTCGGGTCCTGGCGCAGCTCGCGCTCGTTGTGGGCTGCCGCGATCACCTCGCCGCCGTGGGCCACGACAGCCCCGATCGGCACGTCCTCGTGCTCCTCAGCCCTTTCCGCCTCGCGCAAAGCAAGCCGCATGAAGTATTCGTCACGTGGAAAGAAGCGTTCTCGCATAGCCTTCTCGGCGGTCCCGTCGTTGCCAAGCGCAACTTCAGCAGGCCCCACGCATCATCATTACTGAGGAACACACTTGTCGCCGACCGATCGCCTCCAATTCCACCGTATGCGCGACCGTCGGTTGACGGCCTCCTCGCTTGGGCGCCGTCTTTGATCGCGGCCTGTTTGGTCGTAGGCTCCTTGATCGCTTGTTTCGTGCTTGCCCCTAGCGCCTTGGGCGCCACCGGGGCCTACGTGCCAGGCGAGGTCTTGGTCGGACGCAACGGCTCCACCATGCACGTGCCCGTGCCGGCCGGAGCCAGCGTCGCCGCGACCGTCGCCCGCCTGCGCGCCGAGCCCGGCGTGCAGTGGGCCGTGCCCGACTACATCGCCCATGCCACCGCCATCTCTATACCTAACGATCCCGGCGTCTCTGGCAACACGCCCGGCGGCTGGCAACAGACACAGTGGAACTTCGACGGGACCTATGGCATCGACGCCCCCGAAGCCTGGGCCAACGTGATCGCCGACGGCGCGCCTGGCGGGGCCAAAGTGGTTGTGGCCGTGCTCGACACCGGTGTGGCCTACGCCAACCGGGGCAAGTACAAGCGCTCTCCCGACTTCAACAAGTACTCGTTTGTCCAGGGCTACGACTTCATCGACAGAACCCCCTACGCCAACGACCACAACGGTCACGGCACTTTCGTGGCTAGCACGATCGCCGAGGCCACCGACAACCATCGGGGGCTCACCGGCTTGGCCTACGCCGCCCGGATCATGCCTGTCCGGGTCTTGGACAGCGCTGGCGAAGGCGACGCCTCGGTGATCGCCGAAGGCGTTCGCTTCGCGGTCAAGCACGGCGCTCGCATCATCAACCTGAGCCTCGAGTTCTCAAGCGACGTGGGTGCCGCCGACATCCCCGAGCTGATCGAAGCCTTGCGCTACGCCTACAAGCACAATGTCCTGGTAGTCGCCGCCGCCGGCAATGAGGGCTCAACCACGATCCCCTATCCGGCGCGTGCCAAGCACGTAGTCGCGGTGGGTGCCACCACCGAACATGGGTGTCTAGCCAGCTACTCCAACGATGGCCCCCGCATCACCTTGGTGGCGCCCGGTGGAGGCCCCGACGCGAGTCTGCCCGGCGATCCCAACTGCACGCCCGAACTGCCCTCCGGCAGGGACATATTTCAGATGACCTTCACCGGCTCCTCGCCTCGTGTGTTCGGCTTCCCCGGCGGCTATGAAGGCACTTCGATGGCCACTCCCCATGTTAGTGCCACCGCGGCCCTCGTCATCGCGGCGAGCATTCTCGGGCATCGGCCCACGGTCGCCCAGTTGACCAGGCGCCTCACGGCCACCGCCCGCCCTCTGGGTGGGCCCCAGGACCGCAAGTTGTATGGAGCCGGTTTGCTGGACGCGGCGGCTGCCACTGCTCGTGGCGGGCCGGGGGCTGTGGCGTAGAGCAAGAGGTCTATTTATATTGGGAACCATATTCTACTGATAGAGTAGAATAATGGTTGGAGTAGAAAGACTTCTCGAGGAGATCCTCGCGGCCAACATTGACGGCGCCAAGGTTGGGCCGCGCGCCAAGGAGGACAACAAGATCTCAGTTCGCCTGCACGATGGCCACAACATGATCTTCGACATACGGTGGGCTGGCCAGGGGTGGCCTCAGGACGTGCGCTCGGCAGCTGCCGACGTGCCCGAGCCATGGCCGAGCGATGTCGTACTGCTCGCCCACCGCCTCTCCACCGGTGCGATCGAGTGGCTGCGTGCCCGTGGCGCCAACTGGGCCGACGAGACCGGCCAAGCGCGCATTCTCGGCCCAGGCGGCCTGACCGTGATTCGCGAACCGGCACGGCAACCCACCGCAGACGCTCGCATACCGGCGTTTGCGTGGTCTAAGTCTGCGCTGGCGACAGCCGAGGCGATCCTCGCGCGCGAAGACTCCATGCTGCGAGCAACCGAGCTCGCCCCCATGACCGGCTGGTCGGTGCCCCAGACAGCCAACGTCCTTAAGGCGTTCGACCGGCAAGGATGGACAACCAAGCGCGGGGCCCCTCGCGGGCGGGGCGCCCATCGCGAGCTGATCGACCCCGCCACGCTGCTAGCCGCGTGGTCGTCCGCCGTCACCGAGGAGCCACGTCCCGCGCGGATTGCCCATCGAGCGACCAGGGAAGTGATGGGGGTCCTGCGTAACGAGCTCGCGCCCGCGCTCGAGCGAGGCGTCAACTGGGCCGTGAGCGGCTGGGCCGGGCTGGAGCTCACAGCTCCGTTCGCCACGACAACACCGAGTCTGCACGTGTACGTAGCGCGAGCCGACTTCACGGGCTCACTCAGCCAGGCCATCGAGGCGGCCGGCCTACACGAGGTGGAACAAGGTGGGCGGGTGATCTTCTGGGCAGCAGAACCGAGCGTGCTCGCTCTCTCCTGGCGCGCCCACGGCATCCCGATCGTGAGCCCTCCGCGCCTGTATGCCGATCTATCCTCGCTCGGTGCACGCGGGCAAGACGCGGCCGACCACGTCCGCGAGCAACTGATCGATCCATTGCACTCAAGCAAGGCCTCCAGGAAGGAGATCGCACATGGATGAGGTCCGCTCGCGCGAGACGAGGGCCCTCGCCGAGCTTGCGCTCGTGCGCTTGCTACACGAATTGCGCGATATAGATGTTCTACTCATCGTGCTGGGTGGCCTCGTGCCCCAAACCCTGACCAATGAAGACAACTCGATCCCAGAGCATCTTGGTACTACCGATGTGGACCTCCTGCTCATCTCCCATCTCGACCCCAACGCCGACCTTGAAAGCGTCGAGCGCGCCCTGGAGAAACTGGGCTTCACGTCTGACCCCGTAGAAGATGGCTGGAGATGGCGTGGCCTGGTCGAGGGCGCCACGGTCAAGCTCGAGTTCCTCTGTGACCTCCCGGATCAGCGAGAGCGAGAGATGCATCAGACCCCGAGGATGCACAACCCTCGCCGCGGCCAATCTCCGAGGTACAGGCTATGTAGCGTGGGACTTCGCGCTGAAGGAGCTGACCGGAGACCTGGCAGATGGCAGGCAGGTGACCGTCGAGGCCCGCTTCGCCGGCCTCGCGGGTTATCTCTTGTCCAAGTGCGTCGCGCTTCGCGCGCGGGCCGCCACGAAGGACTACTACGACTTCGTCTACGTGCTGTTGCACAATCGCGCCGGCGGTCCGGAGCAGGCTGCCCAGTGCCTACTTGACGGTAAGCTCGCAAACGCGCTGTCCTCGCTTCGGAGCACGTTCTTGGAGGTGAGAGAGCGCTACCTGAAGACCACCGACAGCGGTCCGAGCGGCTACGCGGAGCAAGCACTCGAAGTCGAGCCCGACGCCGACGTGGCGTTGTTGCGAGCCGATGCGGTCGATGTGGTGCAGCGGTTCTTTGCGATGCTTGGGATATAAGAGACCCCCTCCAAGAAAGTGTCTCGATTAGCGAGGGTCAATCAAGCTACCTCGATCAAAGCTGTCTGCTGTACACAAAAACTGTGTACGTTGCTCACATAGACTGTGTAATGACTCCAGGATGCATCGCGCGAGCGTCGAGCCAGAGCGTTAAGAACCGGCCCGCGAGGGTCAGCTCACTTCGAGCATCGACTCTGGTCATCCTTATGCTCGGCCTGCTCGCGGCGTTCGCCGGGACATTAAGCCCACCCGCCCAAGCCGAACCCGCCTGGACCACTTACCACCGTGACGCGCAGCGCTCGGGGGACGACCCAGATGCGACGCAGCCGATCGAACCCGTACTCGCCTGGCAAACCAGCGACCTGGGCGCGCCCATCTGGAGTCAGCCGCTCGTGCTCGGCGATCGCGTCTATGTGGCGACCGTAGGAGACGAGGCATATGCGCTCGAAGCCTCAACCGGCAAGGTCGTCTGGGAAAAGAGCCTCGGCACACCCGTGCCCGCCGAAGATCTGCCATGTGGGGACGTGAAGCCGACCGTCGGCGTGGTCGGCACACCTGTGATCGACCCAACCAAGCAAACGATCTACATGGTGGCCGACACCCTTAATGAGAAAGGCGAAATCGAGCACCTGTTCAAGGGGCTCTCCCTAAGCAGCGGCGAAGAAGTGGTCAGCCGCGACGTGGACCCACCCGGCGCCGACCCCAAAGCGCTGTTGCAGCGCACCGCCTTGAACCTCGACGAAGGGAACGTTGTATTCGGTTATGGCGGAAACGACGGTGATTGCAGCGACTACCGAGGGGCCGTGGTCGCCGCACCCGAGGACGGCTCCCAGCCACGCTTCTGGCAGTACCAGCCGGAACCCCCCTCTAGCTCCGGCGGAGCAGTGTGGGCGCCGGCCGGACCCTCGGTCGATGAAGCCGGCAACGTGTACGCGACCACCGGCAACCCCGACCCGCCCGCAGGCGAAGAAGCCACGGAATTTGACTACTCCGACAGCGTCGTCAAGCTCAACTTGGCCGATGACTTCGTGGCGGATCCAGCGACAGAACTGACCTCGCCTTTGGGTTGGTTCGAGCCGCCCAACTGGAAGGAAGAGAGCAACCACGACCTCGATCTCTCCTCCGCCGCCGCCGAGCTCCTGCCGGGCGGCCTCCTGTTCCAGGCAGGCAAGGACGGCGTCGGCTACCTGATCGACGAGGCGACCATGCAAAGCGGCGCGGCCGCCGTCTTCAGCCATCCCGTCTGTCAAGAACATGGTGGCTTCTCCGGCAGCTTCGGCGGCGACTCATTCGCAAACGGCACGCTCTACATACCTTGCGAGAACGGAGTCCAGGCGCTCGCTTACTCAGAATCGGCAAAGACCTTTACGCCCTTGTGGCAAGGTCCTGAAGATGCGGTTGGGCCGCCGATCGTCTCCGCCGGCCTGGTTTGGACGGTCGCCACGGGCGATTTCACTGGCGGGGGGAACACCCTGTACGGCCTCGACCCCACCACAGGCATCCCTCGCTACACCGAGACCTTGCCGAGCCCCGTGATCGACCACTTCGCCTCCCCATCCGCGGCCGGCGGGCGGCTATTCCTGGCGACCGGGAACAGCGTAAGCGCCTACCAAATCGCTCAGCTCGCCCAGGGCGAACCCACCGCGCCAGCCGGGAATGGGCCCACAAGCCCAGATTCGCCCAACCCGCGAGCGACAAGCTTGTCCACTGAGCGCTTCCCGGTTGTGTTGCGCCGGACCCACATACACATAAGTGCCAAGGGAGTCGTGCGTGTTGCACTACGCTGCATTGCTCCCGCGAGCAGCTGTCGGGGAACGATTACCTTGCGCGCCACGGTCTTCATCGCGACCCGCAAAAACAAGTACCTCGTGCGCCACGCCCTAACGATTGTGCTCGCGCGTAAGACCTTTGGCCCCGACCGCGGCTCGTTCGTGGAGCGCCTGCACGTCAGCCCGCGCTCACTGGCCCGCGTGCGTCGTTACAAACGCCGCATCTCGCTAGCACTTGGGATCTCCGCTCCAGAAAGCGGGGCACGTCAGTTCATCGTTGTGCTTAGTTGATAGCCGCAGCCTGCTCAATCACTTCGGACCGCTGCAGCCCGCTCAATCACTCCGGCCATCTCCGTGCGGAAGCGCTCGCGTCCGAAGCGCTCTGCGTTGCCGCGGATCGCGGCCTCGTCGAGACGCAAGCCCTCGAAGCGCTCGATCGCGCCGGCCAAGCCCGAAGGCGCTCTGCTCGTCGAACAGGACCCCCGTCTCACCGTCGAGAACCGTCTCAGAAGCCCCACCCACGCGATAGGCGATCACGGGCAGGCCCGCGGCCTGGGCCTCGACGGGCACGATCCCGAAATCCTCCTCGCCGGGGAACAGCAAGCGCGCGGGCGCTGCCCATCAAGGCGATCTCGCTCGGCGTCGTCGACCCTGCCGAGCAACTCGATCCCGGCATGCCCGGTGGCGGCAGCCCGGACCGAAGCCATCGCGCGCCCGTCGCCGGCCACCTTCAGCTCGCACCCGAGACGCGCGCAGGCAGCCACGGCCAGCTCGACGCGCTTGTAGGGAACGACCCGCCCGAACACCAGGTAGTGGTCCCCGGGTCGCGCGGCAAGGTCAAAAGCGGGCTACGTCCACCGGCGGGTTGACGACCTCGGCGGTGCGGCCGTAGTAGCGCCTGATGCGGTCGGCCACGTTGTGGGAGTTGGCCACGAACACGTCCGGCGAGGCTTGCCCCTCGACGATCTTGGCGGCGCAGGCGACGCAACATCAGAGGCAAGGCCAGGCGCGTGGCCCTGCCGATCTCCTCGCCCTCCAAGAGACTTTCGTCCCAGGCGTAGCGCATCGGCGTGTGGCAGTAACACACGTGCAAGACGCCGGGCGGGGTCCTGATGTTCTTGGCGCACGCATGGTTGCTGGACAGGATCAGATCGAAGCCCGAGAAGTCGAAACGAGCGATAGGCCCGCGTCATGAAGGGCAGCAGCTTCTGGGTAGTGGGTCTTGGCGCCAGGGACACGATTCAGATAGGAAGCGTGGACCGGCCGCTCAGTGATGATCTCCGGCCACGGCTCGGGGTCGTAGATCGAGGTGAACAGCTCCGCGTGGGGAAACATCTCGAGCAGCTCGATCACCACGTCCTCGGAGCCGCCCGGAATCGTGAGCCACTCGTGCACGACCGCCACCCGCGGGAAGCGCTCGCGCAGCCCAGGACTCTCGATCGAGGAGCCGCGGTCACCGGCTGCGCCCGATCGCATCCGATGAAATCAGGCCACGGCGAGGCATACCCGGCGAGCAGGCGCGCGAGCTCCTCCAAGTCAGTCCAGCCGTCCTCGGCCTCCCAGCCCCAGTGCAGCACGATCGGCACCCACAAGCCCCACCGAGCCTCGATCGCCCGTTCAACCGCCGGCCTTACCTCGGCGGCTCGACCATAGAAGGGAGCGTAGGCGGGTAGATAGACGGTCTCCCCGCGCCACTGGGGGGTGCTTTGGAAGCCAAGCTGGCCAATCGACTCGGGGCCGCCGCACACGATTTGGAAGCGCTCTGCCAAAGGCCCAAGCTGGGCGGCATCGAAGCGGTTGTAGGGCGGCACGAACACCTCGGTCGAGATGCCCGCTCCGGCCAGCTCGGCGAGCGCCGGCATCGAGCAGGTCGCCAGTCGTCTGTGGAGGTCAGCCCGCACAGCTCGGAGTGGCGGCGCGGGGAGGCGAATCTGGTGCGATGGGTGAGGCCGTGCAGGGCAAACGACACGCCCTCGCGCCCTAGATGCGCGAGCATAGCCAGCTCGTCGTCCTGGAGCGGGCGCGAGTTGCCCCCCCATCGGGCGCCGCTGGCACAAGCGGGTCAGCGGCTGATGCGCGGCAAGACAGCCAACGAGATAGGGCACGCCGGCGGCGGCCAGGATCTCGTGGAAGCGCTCGAAGCGAGCAGTGCCGAAGCGCTCCGGATCATCCCAAGCGCGGTAGTGGGGAAACTCGTCCACCCTGACCAAAAAGCGCGGGGGACCGAATGCGCTCTCGCCGAGCAAAGAACGGCGGGCGGCCAAGAGCGGGGCGACGACCTGGCGCTCGTAGCCAAGGCGACCGAGCTTGTAGGCAACCTGCTGGGCAAAGCGCACGGGACGGGCGGGCACCGGGCACTCACGCGCACAGCCGGCGGCAACGAGCCGCTGTCGAAGTCCGGGACGTGCGGGTCGCCCGCTTCCGCGGAAGCTACGAAGAGCAGGCGCGCGGAGCGCGCCCCATCCATACTCTGCTCCCCGCTGCGCGCCTGAGATCATGTCCGCGATGGCCGATCCGCCGAGGCTTCAGGGCCGCGACATCGTCTGCGTTGGGTTCGCCGATTGGGACACCGACCTGCAGACTAACCAGCACCACCTGATGAAGCGGCTCGCGCTTGAGAACAGGGTCTTGTTCGTGGAGTCGCTTGGCCTGCGCCAGCCCCCAGCTGGCCGGGCGCGACGTGCGACGCATTCTGAGGCGGGTCGCGCGCGGCCTGGGAGGGCGCGCACGGTGGACGATGCCGGCGATACGCGCATGACAGCTGACAGCCTGGACGGGCGCACACGCTGAGCGGCCTGCACGTGCTTTCCCCCTGGTACTTCCCCTGCACGGCAATCCGATCGCGCGCAGGGTCAACGCCTGGCTTCTGCCGAGACTGGTGCATCGGGCCGCCCGCAAGCTCGGCATGGTGCGTCCCATCCTGTGGTCCTACGTACCACAGGCCGAGGTTCTGCTCCACGCACTGCGACCAGAGCTGGTCGTGTACCACTGCGTCGACGACATCGCCGCCCAGCCGGGCATCGACGGCCCTTCGTTCAGAGCCTCGGAGGCGCGCTTCGCGGCGCGCGCCGAGCTCGTGCTCGCCAGCTCCCCCAGCTTGGCCGAGCGCTTGGACGCTCTCTCGACAACGTGCTCTACGTCCCCAACGTGGCCGACGTCGATCTTTTCGCGCAGGCCTTGCAAGACGGCCCGATCGACCCTGGAATGGCCGGCCTGCCGCACCCGCGGATCGTCTTCACGGGAGCGCTCGTGACCACGAAGCTGGATATGGGATTGTTGTTCGTACTGGCCAGGTCCCAACGCGATTGGTCGTTCGCGCTGGTCGGTCCGACCGGGCCGGGAGACCCGCGCGCCGATATGTCCGGGCTCGCCGCCGAGCCCAACGTTCACCTGCTGGGACCACGTCCCTATGAGGCACTCCCCGAGGTCCTGCGGGGGGCGGACGCGGGCCTGATCCCCTACGCGCTCAACCAGCTCACCGAAAGCATCTTTCCGATGAAGGTCTACGAGTACCTGGCGGCGGGCCTGCCCGTGGTGGCTACGCGCTTGCCGGCCTTGGCCGGCGTAGAGGAGGTGGCCACAGCCGCGGACGCACCCGGCATCGTCGCTTTGCTGGAGCAGGCCATGGCGGATGACTCGCCCGAGCGCCGGGCCGCGCGCTCGCGTGAGGCCAAAGCCCACTCCTGGGAGCACCGCCTGGATGAGATCGGCGCGGCTGTGGCGACTTTGGAGGACCAGAGGACCCGCGAAACGGCGGAGCGACGGAGTTGGGGCTGCGGGCAGCGCAGTGCCTACGCGCGCGCGGGGGGCTAGCGCCCGCGGCAGGCGACCTGCTCGTGACGACCCATACTCCCGCCTTACGCTCGGGTCGGGACATGCGCACATATGGCCTCGTGCGGGCTTTGGCCGACGAGGGCCTTTGACGGTGCTGTACGTGCGCTTCGGAGCGTCTGAGCCCGACGAGGCCTACCGGGCGATCCCAGGGGTCGAACTGCGCGAGGTCGTACCTCGGGCGGGGCCTGGCGCGCCTGCGCGCCTACGCCCGGGCCCGGCTCGCCGGAGTCCCGGACGGCATTCGCCCGGGGGATCTCCCCGGAGCTGGCCTCGGCCGCATCCGAGCTAGCCGACAGCCCGGAGCGCGGTCGGGTGATCGCCGACGGGCCGACCGCCGCCGCCGCGCTCGCCGCGCTCGCGAGCAAGCGGCCGGTGATCTACAACGCCCACAACCTCGAGTCCTCCTTTCGCCACGAACTCGGACCCGACACGACCCGCTCGTTTGCGTGGCCTTGAGGATTTCGAGCGGCGTTTGCTGGCACGCTCGGCGGAGTCGTGGATGGTCAGCGAGGCTGACATAAGGGCGGCCCGCCAGCTCTGCCCCAGCGCCCATCTGCGTCTCGTGCCGAACGTGATCGACGTGGCCGCGATCGAGCCGGTGTCTCCTTTCGAGCCAGCGTCGCCTCCCCTCGGGCCGGCGTCCGCGAGCGGGCACGACTCCAGTCTTGACCCCGAGCCAGCCGCGATCTTCGTGGCCAACTTCGCCTACGAGCCCAACCGAAACGCCTTGCGGTTCTTGCTGGAGGAGGTCTATCCGCGCGTGTGGGCACGTTTGCCGGAGGCCCGCCTGCTGGTCGTGGGCGGCGGGCTCAATACTGGGCCGCGCGGTGACTCACGCGCGCGGGAGGGGCACGATCCCCGGGTCCTCACGCTCGGCTTCGTCGACGATCTCGCCGACGTGTACGGCAAAGCGCGCTGCGCGGTAGTCCCCCTGTTGCAGGGCGGCGGCAGCCCCCTGAAGCTGGTCGAAGCCTTCGCGTATGGGCTGCCCGTAATCGCGACTGCGCGCGCGGTGGCCGGCCTAGAGGTGGACCCGGGCGTGGACTGCCTCGTGGCTGAGGGAGCCGACGCGTTCGCGGAAACCTTGGTGGGGGTTTTGCGCAACGGCGCGCCCGACGTCGCGCGGGCCGGGCGTCGCTTGGCCGAAGAGCGTTATTCGGTGCAGGCTTTGGCGCGGCAGATTCGGCCCTGAGCGGCCTTTCTAGCTCGATTGCGTCCAGTAAGCCTTTGATGTGTCCAGTAAGCCTTTGATCCTTTAAGGGGGGGTCTGATAGGGCCGACAGAGCAGGTATGTCCTACTTGCTCCGCGCCCGGATTCCGGTTCAGCGAATCCTCATGCTGACGGTGGCCGGTTGCTTGATCTTGCTGGCCTCAAGCACGATCGCGCTGGCACACACTCGCCAGCCCACGGCAACCGTAAGCAGCGCGGCCTTGCATCGGGCCCTCGTTGTTCGGGCAAGCGACAAGCGCGTACTGGCGCAAGCATCATCCAAGCTCCACGCTTGCACCAGCGCGCGCTTCGAGAGCTGCGCTTCCCGACGACGCGCCGTCCACCAGGCGCACGTGAAGCTGGCAGACATCGAAAGACTGATCAAGAGCTTCACAGGCCGCATTGCCCGCCGGCATCATGGCTTCAAAGGTGGACACTCCTCGAGCGGCGGCTCTACCTCCGGTGGTTCCACGACTGGCGCCACTGGCTCCGACACGGCTGGGGACACAAGTGGCTCCAGTACGAGCGGCACAAGCACCGATCGAACCAGCAGCTCTGGCAGCTCAACCAGCGCCACCGAGACGAGCGCAAGCTCGACTGGCGCAGGCACTTCCAGCAATGGGCCCTCCACCGACAGTTCAGGCGCCAACACAGAAGGGTCCGCAAACACCGGCTCGGGCTCAACCGAACCGACCGAAAGCACCGGCTCGACAAGCAATTTCGAAATGGGCGTGGTAGCCGGCTCGGCCCCCGTCTATGAGCTTCCGTTCATCCAGAAGCTCGGCGCCCACACCGCCCGGATCGCTTTCGATGCAGGAACCTCCACCTCGCAGATGGAAGCCACCATCGAAGCCTATGCGAGTGCGGGTATCAGGGCCTTGCCGCTCGTGAGCTTCTACGGCACGCTTCCCACCCCCGCACAAGCGCAGAGCCTCGGGACGTGGGCTGCCCGGTTCGGCCCCGGCGGGAGCTTCTGGAAGGGCAAGAATCTGCCCCCGGCAGGTGCCGTTACGAGCATCGAGTTCGGCAACGAGACCAGCTACGAATACCAATACTCAGACGACTCGCCTGCCGGCTATGCAAGCCGAGCGCAGACATACGCGCTGCGCTTCAAGGAAGCCGCGGAAGCGATCCAGGCTGCGAACCCGAACGTTGGTCTACTCGCCCAAGGCGACCCAGGCAATGCCCCCGGCACTTCCTGGATGGACAACATGTTCAAGGCAGTGCCGAATCTGGGCTCGCTTGTGGCCGGCTGGACCGTCCATCCCTATGGGCCAAACTGGCAGTCCATCATCGACGAGGTCGTCTCCTCAGCCAAGGCCGATGGCGCGGCAAGCAGCATTCCCCTCGACGTGACCGAGTGGGGTCTGTCTACCGACAACGGACGTTGCCTGGAAGAAAACTACGGTTTCAACCCATGTATGACCTACGCGGAAGCAGCTACAACGTTGACCACGAATGTGGCGGCAATGCGTGCCCGTTACGGCAGCCGTCTTGCTTCGCTCTACCTGTTCCAAGCACGCAATCAGGAACCGACCGGAGCTTCGACCGGGCGCGAGGGCTATTTCGGCGCCTTACAGAGCGACGAAGCCCCCAAGGGTGACTACACCACCGCGGTCGAGTCCTTGCTCTCCGCCAATCCCTGAGACGGAGTTCGCTCGAGCAGTGAAAGCAGACCAATCTGGGTTGCCAGAAGGACCGTGAAGCGAGGGTCCACGCCCGTGAAGCTAGCGGTCGTCTCGATCGCCACAAGTCCCGCAAGGCCACATAGAGAAGCAAGCCCGAACGCACGCAACATGGGCTCCTGGCTTGAGCGCCAAACGCGCCATGCAAGCACGGCCGCCCCGATCAGCATGGCCACATAGGCGAGCAGACCCAGTATCCCGAGCTTAAGCCAGTACCAAAGCGCTGCGAAGTGCACGTATTGGCGACCTTCTTCGTGTTCGACCGAAAGCGGTTGCACGGTCGCTTCCCAAGGGACCCGCATGCCAAGCCCGGCAATCGGATGGCGATCGATCTCTCCGAGCACGTTCGCGCGCTCGTCCAGGCGGTAGCGATCCTCGGCATTAGTAGTGAGATTGCTTGGGGCCAGCGATTCCACACGCTTGACGACCGGGAGCTGTCCTTGGAAATGGATCGAGCCGAGCAACAGAATCGCAAGTCCGAGCGCAAGACTGGCCGGCACCAACATGCGACGGCCCACCGGTGTCGTACCGAGCAGCAACACCAATAGAAGCCCCAGAACGCTTGCGATCCAGAACGAGCGTCTGTAGGAGAGCACCAGCGAGGCGATCAGCAGAGGAGCCCCAATCAGCATCCACGTAGGCGGCCTCGCGCGCAGCAGAACCGCGGCGAAAATGGCCAGCACCGCGATCATGATCAGCCAGTTGGCGGCTGGTTCGTAGTAGGTGAGGGTCGCACTACCTTCGACCGCCTCGCCATAGTGACCGACGACCTCAACGAGACCAAGACCAGCCTTCACAATCGCGAGCGCCACTAGCCCTGCCAACGCGAGCCCGACACGACGACGATCGACCTCCAGATTGCCGACTGCCAGCGGCAACAGCAGGAGGTAAGCGAGGACGTTCTCAGACAGCACCACAGAGCGTACGCTCACACCCGCCGCGTGCCCGGTCACCGCGCCAGCGATCATGCCCAGCAGCAACAGCACCAGTCCAGGCATCAGTGCGCGCGGCACCTCAAGTGACCGTCGGTGGGCAATCAGGTCAAGGCCGACTGCCACCACCGTGAGGGCCACTAGGACATCCAGCGGCGTCAGGCCCTTGTAGAGCTGGTCATACAAGTGTGAGGTGAAGTGCAGGAACCCAAACGTGGGTCCCTCGCAGAGCACGGTCAGCGAGATCGTCAGAACCGCCATGGCGAGCGGTCGGCGCAGCAGCACGACAACAGCCACGACCGCCAGCGGCGCGATCAGACCTGTCGTTCCCGCCTTGTGAACGGCAAGCAGCGCGATTAGCAAGGTCGCCGTCGTCGCGGCCGCGGCCGCCACCAACTCACTACCCTCGAGTCGCAGGCGCCGTGCCAGCACCAGGTCAGCCTCTCAGTGCGCTCGCCGTGACGCACTACCGGCGCGCGTCGGGCGCGAAAGCGAGTCCTGCTGAGACGCATGCGACGCATCCGCGGCGCCATAGGCCTCATACCCGTAGCGGCCCGCGTCATAGAGCCCGGTGACGATTAGTCCGATGGGCTCGATCATGTGCTGATCGAGGATCGCACGAGCTCTGTGCACCTCCTCGCGCGTGGTCTTCCCGACCCTGGCCACGATGATCGCGGAATGCACGGCAGAGCTGTTCATCAACACCTGGGCATCCGCCACCGGATTCAAGGGAGGAGCGTCGATTATCACCATCGCTTCCTCGCTCGCCAGCTCAGAGATGATCTCCGAGATGCGGTCCGCGCCAAGCATCTCGGAGGGGTTGGGCGGAAGCTGTCCAGCCGGCAGCACCGCGAAGTTGGGCAGGTCCGGGAGCGGATGGAGGAGCAGGTCTGCCGCGCTCGCCCCGCTTGCCATGGCGCTCGTCAAGCCTTGGTCGGGTTGAAAATCGAAGTGCCCCACGAACGTGGGGCGGCGCAAATCCAGCTCCATCAGCACCACACGACGGCCTGTCAGCGCCTCGACATGGGCCAAATCGACCGCGACGGTCGTCTTGCCCTCACCAGATACGGCGCTCGTTACAAGCAGCGTGTCCACCTGTCTCGTGACCGCCGCGAAATCGAGCGCGCTACGCACGATGCGATAGGGCTCGAGCAGGCCGCCCCGATCGCGCGCCCTGACAGGCCCAAAGGAAGACTGGGGAACGCCCGTCAACGCGGGCAAGCGGTACTCGTGCTCAAACTCCTCGATCGTCTTTACTCGCCGATCGAGCGACTCCAGCAGAAACACGATCGAAAAGGCAACCGCAAGTCCAATGAGCAGGCCGATAATCGCGCTCGTGGAAAGGCTTGTGCCCGTTGACGCAGTGGGCGGCAGTCGCGCGGCTAATGACATTGGCTCCACCCCCGGCCACGGCTCGCAACCCGACCAGCCGTTGCTGGGACTGTTCGAGGGAGACCCGAGCCGCGGAACCGGCCGGCAGTGTCGCGATCTGTTGCCCCAGCCGTTGTTCGGCCGCTTCGATGCTCGCAACCTGGGCGGCCGCCTTGAAGGCTATGTATTGCTCGGCGAACGCGTTTGCGAGCGTCGCCGAATACTGAGGATTGCCCGTCGTGGCGGTGAAGTGCAGAACGTCCGCATCGGGGGCCGCTTCGACGCTCACGGTTTCGAGCAGTTCTGCCGCTGAGGTCGATATGTGGAGCTGCTTGCGCACACCATCGGCGACTTCGGATGAGTGACCGATCAAAACCTCGGTTGCCGCGTCTCGCACAGGTTCCCCGCTGCTCGACGGGGTCACCTGGAGAGCCGCGTCAGGAAGAGTGGTGCTCTGGAAGGCCACGCTTGCTGTAGCCGCATAAGACTTCGAGGCTCGCTCGTGGCGCACAACCGCAACGGCCATGCACACAAGAACAACTCCCACGATCAGTGGCCAACGTCGCCGCAATACACCCAAAGTGTTGGCCAGTCCGTCGCGCTCGCGAACGCGCTCAAAGCGCTCAGTCGCGCTCATGGAGCGCCTTCGCGATCCGCGCAGAGGGACTCTCCAGGACAAATAGTCCGCGTCATGCCGCTCTCATCGTCCAAGCCTCGCGGGCACTTGAGGACCATGGAGGTGTCGATCAACCAGAGCTGAGCCATGAAGACGATTATTCCCCTTTGCATTCCTCCTAATTCGGGCTGGCCGCCCCCGCTCCTTGCGCAACAACTCCACAACTCTGTTCCTTGCGCGACAAACCCCCACGACTACCGCAGCCATTGGGCGGCAACCGGTAGAGCGGCTATAGGATCGCCAGGATGAGCAGACTGGTTCAGGTGGGCAAGGCGCAACTCAAGCGAGGGGGTCGCGCGACGGTCGCTGTCTTGGGCAGAGAGCAGCAGGCACTGGAGTTGCTGGGCAGAGTCCGGGAGGCTCGCCTGACCCTGGACCCCAACCAGCGCCGGGAGCTCCGCGACGACCATGCCACCGAGATGATCTTGATATCGGTGCTGAGAGCAAACTCCAACGCGATCGACGTAGGCGCCAACCGCGGCGACGTGCTCACGTCGATCGTGCGACTCGCACCGCAGGGGCGTCACATCGCCTTTGAGCCGATCCCCGAACTATGCGAGCAGCTTGCGGCACGCTTTCCAAGCGTCGATGTGCGATGCGCGGCGGCTTCGGACACAAAGGGCCAGACCGAGTTCGCACACGTGGTCGGCGCACCCGCGTACAGCGGTCTGAGGCGACGGAGCGGCCTGCCGGCGGACGCGGGAGAGGTGCGATCAATCGAGGTCCAGGTCGAGCGCCTCGACGACGTAGTCGAGGCCGACTACGTGCCAACGCTGTTGAAGATAGACGTTGAGGGAGCCGAGCTGGGAGTATTGCGCGGAGCGACAGACACACTCGCGCGCCACCGCCCATTTGTCCTCTTCGAGCACGGTCTCGGCGGAGCCGACCTATACGGCACCCACCCCACAGAGGTGTTCGACCTCTTGACCGCCAGCGGCTTGAGGATCTTCGACCTTGACGGCAGCGGACCCTATTCGCGCGAGGGCTTCGAGCAGACTTTCGCCGAGCCGATTTGGAACTTCTTGGCAGCGCCCGCCTAAGGCCGGCCGGTCTCACCTCGAGCGGCCCGCTCGAGTTCGTCTACCACTAGCTGCTCATACCGCTCCGCGCTGTGCTCGGCGGCTGTTCGAAACCCACCCTCTCGCAGTGCTGTGCGCAAGACAGGATCCTCGGCCAATCTCCGGATCAGGTTGCTCAGCGCTTGGGGATCGTCCACCGGCATGATGAGCGCATTCTGCTCGTCGCGCAGATATGTGGCAGCGCCTCCACGGGATGTGGCGATGACCGGGCGACCCACCGCCATCGCCTCTAGAGGAACCAGCCCCCAGGGCTCCTGCCACCGCACGGGAAATAGGACTACGTCCGCCTCGGCGTAGATCGACGGCAACAGCTCAGCGTCGACCGGTCCCACCCACTCGACACGATCCTCGACGCCAAGCGAGCGGGCCTGGCGCTGGAGCTGTGCTTCATAAGCGTCGCTGCCTGAGCCGACAAGTCTCAAAATGGTGTCCGGCAGTTGCGGGAGGGCATCGAGGAGAACATCCACCCCCTTGACCGGATCGAGCCGCCCGACATACAGCAGATGCCCATTCCAGGCGCGGGGCCGCGGCGCGGGGTGGTAGCGCCGATGCACTCCTGGCGTCAATACTGCTCGATCTTGGGCATTGAACCCAGCCGCGAGTGCCTCCTCCAGCAAAGGCTGTGAGTTAAAGAGGAAGCGACCGCCCTCCTCGATTTCGAGCTTGATGGGTAGGCCGAGTATTGGCTCCAAAACTGGCGCAAGACGTCGGAGTCTGCGAGCGCGACGAGACCATATGTCTGTCTGTGGACCGTAGATCGGCCATTGGTCCTGGATGGCCAGCACAGAAGCTACGTGCGCCCTTCGCACCTGCTCGATCAGGGCCAACGACAGGCCTCCCATGCCCCACCAGCTCACCACGTCGGGGGAGAACTCGTGCAGGTGTCGCTCCAGTAGGGCCGCGTTGTGACGCTCGAGTTTCAGGACCTCCGCAAACCCGATCGGAGCCGACTCGTGGGCCGTTGCGTCCAGGTAGGAGCGCAGGCCGCGATCCACGTCCGGTTCGTCGGACTCAATGATCCCTGGCGCGCGATAGTCCGACACCAGCACTTGCACGTCGTGTCCGCGAGCGCGTGCCGCTCGCACCACACCCTGGCCAATGAGCTCATAACCTCCCAAGTAGTGAGGTGGATAGAGCAGGCCGACACTGAGAATCCTCACAGGCTGCTCCCCCCGCGGCCAGCTTCAAAAATCATTCGCTCGTAGAGATCGAGCACCGGGCCTACCGCTGTAGCGGGCCTGTGATGCGCGAGGAACGTCCCATGCGCCTGGACTCCGGCGGCGTGACGGGCCCGAGAGTCGGAGATCAACCGGACTGTCGCCTGCGCGAGTCGCTCGTTGTCGGTCGAGACCGTCACACCACCGTGCCCACCGAGACCCTCTGCCCCGTCGGGGGTAGTGACCACCGGCAGCCCAAGCGCCAAAGCCTCGTGTACCTTCACCTTGGCGCCGCTACCCGATGTCAGGGGATAAAGAAGGAGCCCAAGCTCGCGCAGGAAGTCGGTGGCTGAGGCAACCCGCCCGCGCCACTCCACACCGGGCGTGTCGGGCAGATCTGGAAACGTGGAGCGCTCCATGCCTACGCCGGCAAGCAGCAACCTCGCCTCCGGCCGCTGCTCGTGTACCAGCGGCCACACTTCGGTGAGCAACCTTTCGACAGCTTTCGCGGTCGGCGGCCAGTAGGCCCGACCGATCAGCCCGGCTACAGGTGCGTCCAGCGAAGCGAGCGGATCGTAATAGCGCTCGTCAAGAGCGATCGGACCGATCGCGACGTGCGCATGGGGCGCCCTCGCGGTCAGTTCCGCCGCCACCTCCTCGCAGTTCGCCAAGAGCCAACGAGCTCGCCGGCAGGCCCTGCGCTCGGCTCGGAGGAGATCGAGCGCGATGCGACCGTCCCTGCGCCAAGGCATCCCGATCGCGCGGTCGCGACGAGTCTGGAAATCGATCTGGGCCAGCGCCGGCGTATCGACCTCGCCCAGCGCCGCCGCCGCCTGAGCATCGAAGAAGTGCACCACATCTGCTTGCGCGGAAAGCGATCGAAGACGCTCCAGGAACGGGCCTCGCGCAAGCCAGCCGTTAGGGCGCAGCAGACGATCGGCCCGCACACGCCACGGTCGCGGCGGCGCGACCCGCATGGCCTCTACGTGCAGATCGTCGGGCAGATCGTCCATCCAGCGGCGTCGACCAGAAGTCGGGAGCGAGCGCGTCGTAGTCGACATCGTGCGCCTGTAGGCCGCGCAGCAGGCCGATCGCACACTTCGCGGCTGCGCCGCCCTCTGGCAGAGGGGGAGAGGACAGAACTACCAAGGCTCGCAAGGCTGCAAGAGTATGGCGCATGCTGACGAAGGTCACGGCGCTGCCGCGGCGCTTGTTCCACGGTGGCGCGGCGGGTGACGCCGGCGCGGCGACCGGACGCCACATAGCTTCAAACGTGGCTGTCCAGCTGGGGGTCAGAGCGATCACGATGAGCGCGAGTGTCATGACGGTTTCCTTTACGGCTCGCGCTCTGCACCCATCCGGGTACGGCGTGTGGACGGCAACCGGGGCCTATATCGCTTTGTTCGCGGTCTTCACGGAACTCGGCCTGACGACCGCCGCCATGCAGAAGATGGCGGCCGAGCCCGAGCGGGAGGCTGAGTGGCTCGGCGCCCTGACCAGCTCGCGGACCGCGCTGTCGCTGGTCGCGACGGTGTTGTGCGCTGCCTCGATTCCTTTGGTTCTGAGCCATGACGACAGCACCCAGGCCGTTGCCTTGATCCTCACTCCCACGATCCTCTCCAGTGGAGCGGCGACATTGATAACCGTGTTCAGCGCACGCCTCAGGGCTGGACTGGCGCTGTCCTTCAGCGTGCTGCAGAGCTTCCTGTGGGTCATAGCGGTGCTGCTGCTGTACAGCACACACGCGTCGATCGTCGCTTTCGCTTGCGCCTATACGGCGCTGATAGCGCTGATCTCCGCGCTACAGATCCAAACGACCAGGAAGTTCGCCAAGATCGCTGTGCGGGCGGGCATCCGCTTGTGGCGTCCACTCCTGCGTGTGGCTATTCCGCTCGGCGTGGCAAGCGTCTTCATCACGATCTACTACCAGATCGACTCGGTGCTGCTGCTGCAGATCGCCGGTTCCGAAGAAGCAGGCATCTATGGCGCGGCCTATGGATTTCTGGGACCTCTCACATTCTTGCCAACAGCGGTCATGTCCTCGTTCTTCCCCGTAATGTCGGCCGTACATGGAGAGGACCCGGCACGAGTACGCCGGCTTGTCCAAATCGCGGCTGACTGGATGGGCGTGATATCGCTGCCGATTCTCGCCGGCACGATCGCTCTCTCGGATCAGATCATTCACCTGCTCTATGGCCCAAGCTTCGCGGACGCGGGCGGCCTGTTGCCGATCCTGATGATCGCCTTCGTCTCGATCTGCTTCGGTTCACTCGCCGGATTCACTTCGCCGATCCTGGGCTTGCAATGGCGCCTGGCGCTCTACTCGGCCACCGGTGCGATCGCCAACATCGTGCTCAACCTCATCTTGATCCCCTCATATGGCGCCCACGGATCGGCATGGGCGACCGTGGCGACCGAGATATTGACGATGATCTTGATGCTCACCACCGTTCTGCGCAAGCTGGCAATGAGGCTGTCGCCGTGGAAGTTGCTTCGCACGCTCGCTCTGGCCGCGGCTATGACCGGCCTTATGGTTCTCGCCCGACCGTTGGGGCTAATTCCGGCGGGCCTGATCGGTGTGACTTTCTACGCTGTGGGTCTCTTCGGCGTACGCATCGTAAATCTCGATGAACTGCGCGCACTGCGGGAACAGCGTGCCTGAGCACGGACTACTCATCGTCAACGCGGACGACTTCGGGGGCAACCGGCTGGCGACCGATCGGATTCTCGAGTGCTTCGGAGCGCTTGCGATCACAAGCACCAGCGCGATGATGTACATGAGCGACAGCACCAGAGCGGCATCGATCGCCCGCTCACATGAGCTGCCGGTCGGGCTGCACTTGAACCTCACTCAGCCGTTTGAGGATCTCGACGCGCCGGAGATCGTGCGCGCACGCCAGAAGACCGTGGTGCACCATTTCGCCAGCAGTCGGCTTCAGCGCATCAGCTACAACCCAAGGCTCGCCCGCCTCGTGAGACGGTGCATCGCCGATCAAGTGGCCTGCTTTCGTGCGTTGTACCGGCGCGATCCGACCCATATCGACGGACACAATCACGCCCATCTGAGCCCTACGGTCCTTATGGCGCTGCCGAAGGGAACACCTACCCGCACCGCCGAAAGAGCACCGGGCGGCAGACAAGGAATGGGCGCGACCGCTCGACGGGCAAGACAAGCTTTCATCGCCCATAGACACCTCACAACCGAATACTTCCTTGCGATCGACCGTCTACAGGGCTCGCCCGACGCCGAGGGAATCGAGCAACTGCTGGCGCCCGCCGATCGCGCGACGATCGAGATCATGACCCACCCCGACCGCGATAGCGACTATCGCCTATTGCTGTCCGAGCAGTGGCGGGAGGCACTGCAAAGGCACAAGCTCGGCTCGTTTCAGGCCTTGCGCACAGGCGCTCGGTCTTCGCTCAAGGACACTCGCCAATAGAGTTGGCGGTCGATGCTGAGCGGCGAGCTGATCGAGGAGGTCGCGGCACTCGAGCGTCTGCGACCGGGATGGGACGAGCTTGCAATAAGCAACGGTCTACCGCTGATGACCCCGGGGACGGTTATTTCTTGGTGGAATAACCTCGCCCCGTCTGGCGCCCAGCTGCGCTCGGTAGCGGTGTGCGACGGCGAAAGGTTGATCGGGCTTGCTCCTTTCTATGTGCACCGCCAGGAGGGAGGACGGGTCGACTACCGCTTGCCGGGTATCGAGCTTGCCGCCAGACTCTCGCCCCTTGCTGTACCAGGACGCGAGTGGGAGGTGGCCGGCGTGGTCGGTCGATTGCTCTCTAGTGCGCACCCTCGCCCAGACCTGATCGCGCTGGAGGGTCACCCGATCGCCTCGCCCTGGCCAGTCGCCTTGCGCGAGAGCTGGCCTGGGACGCTGCGACCGCCACTACGTCAGTATGTGGTCCAGAGCGCCCCCACCGTCTCGCTGGGAGAGCAGTCGTTCGACGATTGGCTGGCAGGAAAGAGCGCTAACTTTCGCTCGCAGATGCGCCGTTTGCGACGGCAGTTCGAGGCCGATGGCGGTATCGCCCGATTCAGCACCACCGACACCGTCGAGGACGACATCGAAATCTTCATGCGTCTGCACGCGACACGCTGGCAGCAGCGAGGCAATTCGGCCATCGTCGCCATGGGCGACAGCTATGCGGGGATGCTCAAAGAGCTGTCCAGCATGCATCTCGCCGACGGTCGCCTGCGTCTTGGGATGCTTGAAATAGACGGCACTCCGATCTCGGCGCAGCTTTTCATCGGCGCTGGCGCGGAGGTCGCATACATAAATGGCGGCTGGGACGAGCGCTATGCCCGCCTCAAGCCGGCAATGCTCGCGATTCTGTACGCGATCGAGGATGCGCTTGCCCGCAAACAGACCCGTCTCGATCTTGGCGCGGGCGCGCTGCCCTACAAGCAGCGCCTCGCCGACGGGAGCGACCCCGTCGGCTGGACGGTGCTGTTGACACCCGGCCGGCGCCTGGCGTTCACGCTCGCGCGAACCGCGCCGATGCTCATGGGCAGTGCGATACGCGAAACGGCAAAGCGCGCCCTCAGCCAAGAGCAGGCCAGTCGCGTGCGGGCCTTGCGCGCAAGGCTAAACCGCTAAGGGTGCACAGGAGGACAGGCGTTCGACTCCAACGGGTTTCGCTCGGATAGAGTCAGCCTCCTCGGTGCTCGCCTCGGAGCTCATCACAGATCTGTCCGACCTCGACGCCATCGAGGAGGAGTGGGACGAACTGGCCGTGGCAAGCCGACTACCGTTGATGGCTCCGGCCTGCATATTGGCCTGGTGGCGCCACATGGCGCCTGAGGGAGCCCGGCTGCGCGCGATTGCGGCGCGCGAGGATGGGCGACTTGTCGGCTTTGCTCCGTTCTTCGTCGATCCCCATGGAGGATGGGGGCGCGTGGACTACAGGCTTCCCGGGATCCAGCTCGCGGCACGCCTGGCGCCGCTGGCAGCACCGGGACGCGAGAGCGTGGTAGCCGAAGCGATCGCGGGTGAGCTGTGTCGATGCGAGCCGCGTCCGGACCTGATCGCTCTGGAGGGCATGCCTGGCTCCTGCGACTGGGCGTCGCCGTTGCGTGCACATTGGCCTCACCGACCGCGACCGCTTGCTTGGCGCTACGAGGCTCAGAGTTGCCCAACCGTGTCTTTGGGAGCAGGTACCTACGACGCTTGGCTCGCCGCCAAGAGCTCGAACTTCCGCAGCCAGATGCGCCGCCAGCGGCGCCAATTCGAGGCCGCGGGAGGAACCGCTCGTCTCAGCACCCTCGAGACTTTGAAAGCGGACGTAGAGGTCTTTATGCGCTTGCATGCCTCCCGCTGGGAGGATCGTGGACGTTCGAGCTTCGTCTCCCTCGGCGAGCGCATACCGGCGACACTCAATGAGCTTGGAGGCATGCTGCTAGCTCGCGGTGACCGCTTTCGCCTGCATCTGCTCGAGATCGATGGAGAGCCGATCTCAGCACAGCTGTTTCTGGAGGCCGGAGGCCACGTGCTGTATGTCAATGGAGGCTGGGATGAGCGGTTCGCCAGGCTGAAGCCAGCAATGCTCACAATCCTTCTCGCGATCGAGCATGCCTTCTCTCAAGGGGACTTGGTGTTCGATCTTGGCACCGTCGATCAGCCCTACAAGCAGCGTTTCGCCGACGGGGACGAGCCGGTCACCTGGAGCATCGTCCTACCGGTGCGCAACCGCACAGTGGTGACCTGTCTGAGCGTGGCACCCACGATTGGCCGATCCAGCTTGCGCAATGCACTCCTCAAACGCATGTCGATTACACAAGTCAACCGCGCGCGTGTAGTACGTGAGCGCATACGGAACGCGCTCCCCCGTTTGCGGGGCAGGCGAGCAACCCCTAGATGAACTCGCGCGACCGTTGGCCACACGTAGTTGTGGTAGATCCATATGCCGCGGGCCTGGCGGTTGCGCGACGCATGATCGGCTTGGGCGCCCGGGTAACGGTTCTCGAGAGCGAGCCTTTGGTGGGGCGCAGCCGAGGCGTCGAGGGAATCGTGGTGCCCTGTGGACCGGCAAATGCGCGCTTGCATATTTTGCGGGATCTTGCGTCCCGTTCCTCGCGCTGCGTTGTACTGAGCGGCACCGACTTCGCCAGTGCTTGGCTCACTCTTGTCGCGAGCGATTTGCCGTCAAATATGAGCGCCTTTGAGCATGCCGGAAGCGCTCACCGGGCGCTCATGAACAAGGAGCAAGCCAACGCGATCGCGCGAGCAGCTGGCGTGCGCGTTCCTTGGAGCGCCTATGTCAGCAGCGAGGAGGAGCTCGATGCGGTCTCAGGACAGGCCGCCTGGCCATGCGTTGTGAAGCCAGTTCTGGCACACGAATGGCGCGATCGCTATGGCGAGCGACGCGCCTTCCTCGTGGGCGGACCGGAGGAAGCCAGGAAGATCATGAGCGTGCCGCTCAGAGATGGTGTTCGCATGCTGCTCAGTCAGTACGTTCCAGGCGGGGATGAGAATGTTGAGGAGGCGATCGTCGTGCGACTCGCGGACGGAAGCTATCCGGTGCGCTTCGGATGCCGCAAGCTACGCCAATACCCTCCCGGCTTCGGAGAGACGGCATTCGGAGAATCCTCGGCCTTGCCTGAAACCTTGGCGCTTGCCCAGCGGGTGCTCGACGAGGCCTCCTTTGTCGGCGTCGCCGGCGTAGAGGTAAAGCGCGACGCCCAGAGCGGCGAGCACTGGTTCTTGGAGGTCAACGTACGCTTGCCCCGTCAGTGGGGTTTGGGCGACGCGTGCGGCGCGCAAGCCACCCCGAGGCTTGTGTCCGCACTTGCGGGAGAACCCCTCGGACCCGAGCCGCCGAGGCGCTCAGGCGTGCGTTTCGTCCAGCCCGATCTAGATCTGCGCAGGGTGCATATCGCCCTGAAAGAAGTCCCCTTGCGGCGACGCCCACCTTTGGCGTACAAGCTGATGAGGCCCTATGTGGGAGCTCCGGAGTTTGGTGTCTTCGACCTGCGCGATCCAGGTCCGTTGTTCGCACTCGCCCGGATCTTCCTCAGCAGGCGGATATTAGGTCTGCTTGGACGGAGACCCCGCCACGCCAGCCATGAGATAGGCAAGCACCAGGTGAAGGGCAAATAGAAGGGCAAGCGCAAGAAGGAGGGCACGCAATACTCAGCGTCGAGGCTCGGTCAGAAAGCCCAGCGGAAGCGAGGAGCGCGAGCGCCGAGGATGTGCTGTGTCAATGCAGGCGCCGCGTAAGCAGTGCCAATTACAAAACGCATGGTGGGGCCAAAGCTCTCCGCGGCCGGCGCCCCCAGGAAATGTAGACCTGGGACGGAGGACTGAAAACCTCGACCAAGCAGCGGTGAGCCCTGCTTAACCCGCAGCGCGGAGGCCAGCCCAGGAGCGAGAAACGGATAGGCGCACACATCGATCTTGTAGCCCGTGCCAAGCACCACGCGATCGACGATCCGCTCCGAACCATCGTCCAAACCCAAACGTACCCCGTCTTCGTAGGCGTCGACCACATTCACACTTCGGCCGAGGGTAAGACGAACCTCACGCAACCTGTCGGGTAGCCAGTGCGCTCCGGCGGGCCGAATGCAGTGACGAGTAAGCGGTGCGCGCATGCTACGCGGAAAGTGGCGCAGAAGATCGGGAGCGGCGCCGATCCAGCTGGAGAAACGACCACCGACATCGGTCGGAGCGCCGTGCCAGTACAGACCCTTGCGCTCCCGCCACGACGACGGCCTGGACGGGCCGGACGGTTTTGGCGGTGGTAGCAGCTGTTCGTCTCCCGTCCCGAGCCATCCATGGCCCAACCAATAGATTGCCTGCGACCTGGCGATCGTCTCGACCTCACGGGCGCCCGCCTCGTGCAGAAGCGCCCCCGTCTCAAGCGCACTCTGTCCCGCGCCGATTACGGCCACCGAGCGTCCGGCGAACGATTCCAACGGAGGGCTCGCCGAAGTGTGCGACACCAGCGAAGAGGGCAAACCCCCAAATTGGGACGGAATGCTCGCGAACGGCCCGAGTCCAGCGGCGACGACGACACGGCTAGCGATCTGGCTGGCGCCGTCAGAGAGGACAACCTGGAAGCTCCCGTTCCCGACATCCACGCGCTCGACCTGTCGCGCATCTAGGTCGGGCGCCACCTTTTCCTGGAACCAGGAGCCGTAGTCGATGAAGTCCTCCAGCGGGAGATTTGGGGTCAGCTTGCTACCCGTCTCGGTCGCCCAGCGTTGAAGCGACAGACCACCAGCTGGGGAGTCGATACTCGATGCCCTCAAGGAGGATCGCAGCAACATTCCTGCCGGCATCGTGTCCTGCCAGAACTCGAGCGCCTTGCCGAAGACGATCGTGGGCACGCCCGCGGCGCGCAGATGGGCAACAGCCGACAGCCCATGTGGTCCCGCGCCGATCACCACTACTGGAGCGCTGGAGCTGATCTGGGAAGACATTCAAGTTCCTTTCAGGCGCACAAGCCGAGCGCGTTTTCAAAAGCACGCAAGGTCTGCTCGGGATCGTGGCTCGCGCGGGTAGCTTGGCGGGCCAGCTCTCCCTCACGCCGACAGCGCTCGGGGTCGGCACGATAGCGTTCGATCGCGGCGGCAAGCGCTCGAGGATCGTGCGACTGGGCGAGGATGGTTCCGCCACCCGAAGGGATCAGCCCCTCGGCCCCCTCGGCGTCGGTCGCCACGACAGGCACGCCAACCAGCTGCGCCATCACGATCACCCGCGGTGCGCCCTCGGTTGGACTCGGCGCGAACACGAGCAGATCGCAGGCGGACAGGAACTCCTCGACGTGGCCTCTCACATTCGGCTCGAAGCGTACGCGCTTGCCATACGGATCCGCACGCTTGCGCAAGAGCTGCTCCTCCTCCCCCTCGCCCGCCAGCACAAGCAGCACGTCGCCTTCTATATGAGCCATCGCGTCGATCGGGACATCGTTGCGCTTGCGTCGCTGAAAGCGCGAAATGCAACCGACCACGAATGTCTGCTCACCCACGTTCCACGCTGCTCGCAAACTCGCGCGCGCGGCAGGATCGAAATTCACGCTTTCGACATCGAGCAGGTTCGGAATCACGGTCACCTTCTCGTGCGGGCACACCGGCGGCGATTACGGTCCGCCTGGTCCCCTCCGAGACAGCCACCACTCGACTTGCTCTACGAGCCGCCAGCGCATACGCCATGCGGGCCGGACCGCGGCGCATCGATGGTGGGACCGGCCCCCACTCGGCCCACACAATCTTGCCGGTGAGAGCCCTGGGAAGCAACGAGATAAGCAGCTGCTCCTTCTTGAAGTGCACTAGCACCACACCCACAGGACGCTGTGCTCGCAACGCGCGGGCAATGCGCATCAAAGCTCATCGGGGCCTGCCACGCGACGCGCAGGACACTGCGCCGCGCGAGCTTGGGACCCAGGTCGATCTCGACTGCCGGCACATCCGTTCCGGAGGCGATGTCAGGCACGTTTGTTAGCAGCACGACGCTGTGACCACGAGCGGCAAGCGCCGCGAGCAGATCGACGTTGGCGTACTCGGCGCCGCCGCGCTCGTTTGTCGTCTGGATCGAGACAAGGCGGTCGCGGGTCATGGGGTCCGGGGGAGGGAGACGAGGGGGTCGCGGGTCATGGGGTCCGAGGGAGGGAGACGAGGCAGTCGCGGGTCATGGGGTCCGAAGGAGGGAGACGAGGCAGTCGCGAGTCACGAGTCCGAGGAGCGGTTGCGATTCGCGGCTGGGACGAGGACGCGGTCAAGGACGTCTCAGGCAGTGGCCTGAGACGTCGCCTGAAAGAAGTCTGGAACACCGTCTCGATTTGGATAAGCCGCGCCACAGGACACGCAGCGCAACTCCTCGGGACTCTGGGCAAGCTCGCCATGGCATGCTGGACAACACCACTTCGGCGATCCCTCTCCGCGCTCGATGGCAGGCAAGGTGATCAGCCAGTCCCTATTGCGCAACGGCTTGAAGCGGCGGTCGGGAGCTCCCACATGTTGGGACAACAGATGGTCGAACGCATAGAAGCCCTCGCGAATACCGCGAGGCATGTAGCGCCCGACAGCCACGATCATGGCCAAGCTCGCGTTACAGCGAAAGCTGCCCAGCGTCGCCTGACTCCCAAACAGGCGTCTTACGGTTGCTCGATCGAAGTTGTTCACATGTCCCTCCTCGGCCAGCTCGTAGTCGGGCTCGTGATCATGGTCAGTCTGGCTGACTGGCGTTGTCACGAGCACCGTCCGGCGCGATACGCGTCTCATCTCGGCGAGCATCAGCTCGGGGTCGAGCACGTGCTCGATTACCTCGGTCGAATACACGAGATCGAAGCTCCCGTCCGGGAACGGCAGATGCGTGGCGTCGGCCGCGGCAGCCGGCATACCAAATTCGCGATGAAGCTTTTCAACTGAAGCATTTGAAATGTCAACGCCCCACATCTCGGCGCCGAACCTGTCGCCGATGGCCTTCATGAAGAAACCCTCGGCGCAACCCACATCCAAGGCCGTCTTGAATTCGATCGGCGCGAGAGCCCCCAAGAGCGCGATCCGCCTGATGTAGTGGCGAAAGGCTAGCGGCGTGTATTGCTCCCCCGGATGATGGCCGTGCGCGGCCAAACGCGTATTCATGTGCTCGCGTACCGCTCCGGCAAAGTCCCTGCGTGAAAGTGAGGCACGGTCCATCGGGTGGGGGGCAGTGTAGCTTGTGCCGCGCCAGCCTAAGGACCATATTCGCCAAGGTCCATGACCTCTATGACCCACACAAGCAAACTGTCGGCCGGGCGTGGCTCGCGAGAGCGAGTGGCGGCCTGCCTGATAGTCCAGAACGAGCAGGAGCGCCTCCCGGAAGCACTCGCAAGCGTGTCCTTCTGCGACGAGGTCGTGGTGGTAGATGGCGGGTCGGTCGACCAAACCGTGCAAATCGCTCGCGCGGCAGGGGCGAAGGTAATCGAGAACCCCTGGCCCGGCTATGCCGCCCAGCGCAACGTCGCCCTGGACGGCGCCCACACCGAGTGGGTCCTCGAGGTGGACGCCGACGAGCGGGTCTCTCCACAGCTGCGCCAGAGCATCGAGGCGTTGATGGAGACGGGCTCTCCGGAGGTGGAGATCGCCGTCTTTGCGCTACGCAACCGCTTCCTCGGAAAGCTGCTCGGGCCTTCCGCCAAGTACCCCGCCTACCGCACACGCCTATTTCGACGCGATGCCTATCGACACAATGAAACGCACACAGTCCACGAGGGCATAGAACCCCGGCGACGACCTGCTGTACTCGACGGCGATCTCCAACACGAGCTGGCAGGCACGCTGCGAGAGGCGCTACTCGACACATGGCGCTACGCGCACCTGGAGGCTCGGCGTGTGCAGCGCCCGTCGAGGGCCCACGCCTACGCAATCGGCATCGCGCTAAGACCCACGGCCAAGATCGCGTACCGGCTCGTCGTTGACGGTGGTTGGCGCGATGGTTGGCAAGGCCTGCTGAAGATCGTGCTCGACGCTTGTGGGGACGCTTTGGTCTGGACACTGGTCCTGCTGGGCGTGGCGCCGGACGAAGCGACCACTGAGCAAACCCCGGAGCAGGGACGCTCCACCCATTTCGGTAGACGACCGGTGGGTCCGCCAAAGGTGGTGGCACTCGCCGGCAGTCCAGCGGCGGCGCGCACCGCGCGAACGTGGCTCGCCGGGCTAGGAAATGCCAACGTCGACGTGGCCCTGATCTGTGACGATCCCGACTCGGATCCTCGGATTCCACAGCAGAGGGTGCGCGGTCTGCGGTTGCTGGCGACCATGCGCGCCTTGGACCTCGAGATGCAAGTGCGCACGATCGATGCCGTCGTGACCGTCGGATCTCGTGCCCGCCTTGTCGCGTCTGTTTTGCCCAAGACGCTGCGGCCCAAGATCGCCGGGTTGACGGCCAAGTCGACTATTGAGGCAGCCGCCGGGCTGGCACACGAAGCGGTTGCACCCTCAAGGTTGAGCTGATGCACACCTTCGCGGCCACGCTCGGCATGAAAGATCTCTCGATCCAGAAACTCTGCCGGGCGGTGGAGCGGATCGGCGAGGAGTGGCGGCTGGATAAGGGGACCGTGTGGTCCGCGGAATCGGAGTCCGGCAATGTGTTGGCCGCCGGGATCCACCACGCCCCCGAGGCCTCGGGGCAACGCGAATATCTCGCCCGCCTAGAGCGCACGCTCGTCGCCGTCGACGGTTTGCCCCTCGCCGTCGGCGGTTCATTCGCGGGCTGGGAGGCGACGGAGCTTGCACGGCGCTGGGACAGCCTTCCCGAGCTGCTCGAGGGCCAGTTCTCGGCTACACGCATCGACTTGGCCAACGACCAGATCGAAGTGCTGCTGGACCCGCTCGGGCTAGTTCCGCTCTATCTTGGCCGCTGCGAAGGCGCCATCGTGATCAGCACCAGCGTGTCGCTGATCGACGAGCTGCTGCCCAGAGAGGGCATCGACAAGCTGGCTGTCAGCTCGTTTGTGGCGCTGGGATGGGCCGTGGACAAGCGAACCCTGATCTCCAACGTTACGGTGCTCCCAGGCGGCTCGTTGCACACAATCACCTCGCGAGGATTGAACAGCAAGAGGCATTTCGGATCTGCCGAGCTGGCACGAGCGCGAGGACGAAACCGCTCGACGCAAGCGCTCGCCGACGAGCTGGCAGGGCTGGTGAGCGAGGCCGCAAAAGTGGGATCTCCCGTCAGATGTGCTTTGACAGCCGGGCGTGACACCCGCGTCATGTTGGCGCTCCTGCGCCACACTGGGGTGCCCGCCAGCTACTACACCCATGCCGAGATCAGCGAGGCCGACGTCGCCATCGCGGGCGAGCTGGCAAGTCGCTTTGACCTCGTCCACAGCGTTCGCCTCTCCGAGCAGGAGATAGGGGATTGGACGGCTGCTACATCGAAATTCTTGACGCAGACAGATGGACTGTCATGCCTTACCCAGCTTCTGGATTACCAACTGATGGACGGTCCAATGCCACCGCTTGAAGTGACCATGTGGGGGGTGGGTGGCGAGATCGGCCGCGCTGGCGCCGGCCCCTTGAGCAAAGTCTCGCCGAATCTTCCCGTCGTCTCACACATTTACCCATTTCAGGAGCGACTGCTCGCAATGAAGATCGACGACCGCGGTTTGCTCAGCGATTCGGGCAAAGCCCTCGTGGGCGAATACATCCGACGCTTCTGCGAGGAGCGTCGGGCCGAGGGTTGGCGGACGCGCGAACTCTCAGAGGCGTTCTATGCTTTCGAGCGGGTGGCCACCTGGGGCGCTACAGGGCCACGCCGAGCATCCGCCACGAGCGACGTGTTCAGTCCGTATTGCACACGGCCCTTCGTCGAATACTGCTTCTCCCTCACACCCCAAGAGCGCTACCTCGAAGCACCGCATCGCGATCTTCTGAGTGTCCTCGACAAGGCCCTGCTCCAGCACAGATTCGAGCATCCGTTTCGCGTTCAGCGCCGCCGCTTGGCAGGGCTCATGGCCGCGCGCGAACTGGTTGAGACTGCGCGCAAGGGACGGGGAGACCAACACGAAGGCGCGATCCCCAGCCAAACGCGACCCTCGTTTCAGACGCGGTGGCTCATCGAGCACCAAAGTCATCTCGCCGGCCTCGTCGAGGCGGCCGACCCAGACCTATGGGAGCTAATCGACCGGGAGCGACTATTGGGCCTGTTGGGGCTTGAGCCGAGCGCGCTGGCCGATCAAACCGATGCCGTTATGCGTGCGGCAACCGTTCTGTGGTTTCTCGCTCCCACATAGCCTATGACCAGTCACCCGGGTCCCCCGAAGACACGATCTCCCACATAGCCATGACCAGTCACCGGTCTCCCGACGAGGAGATCACCCGGCTGGGCTCGGGCAGCACCACGGCTCCGGGGGGTACGTCATCGACGACGATCGCTCCCGCGCCAACGATCGCTCCCGCGCCGATCGTGAGCGTGCGATCGGCTGGGCACATGATGAGCGCGTGTGCCCCGATCACCGCGTGGGAGCCGATACGCACACCTGTGCGGTCACCGGTCTCCTTGTTGTTGTTGGACGCAATCGTCGCGTACTGCCAGATTTGAACCCAATCGCCGAGCACCGTAGAGCCATGGATCACGACACCCAGGCCGCGGTGGGCGAAATTGACGTGCCCCTCGAGTCGCACGTCGGGCTCAAGGATCGCGCCGAAAATCAGGAAGATCAAAGTCTTGAACAGACGCGCACCTACATGGAAGCGCCGCTGATGACACCAGCGACTCAACTGCCAAAGGCGAAATGCGAGCACTCGGGGCAAGCTATCGCAAAGCGAACCTGCTCTTGCCGATCGAGCGCATCGGCGGAGTGCGGCTAAGCTTTGAAGTCCAGCGGTAGCATGCGGCCCTACAACCCGTGGAGAGCGATAACGTCCGCTTAATGGTTCCACGAATTCGCCGTCCCATTCGCCGCCTGCTCCTGTGGGGGGCCGTCGCCGTCGGCGTGTGTCTATCGCTCGCCCTCACCCTGCGCGACGCGCGCGCTTCAAGCCCCACTCCTCAGCTTCCCAGCCTGGTGGCCGACCCGCCGGACAACATTAGCCTCGACGAGAGCGAAGAAACGCCAACCGGGGGACACATGGCCGCGGAGCTGCTACTGCGGTTCAACGGTTACGTGCACAACAAGGGGCCCGGCGCTCTCGACTTCAGGGGCATGCGAGAAGCACCGCCCAATCCGAGCGAACCTGCTTCTCCACCGATGGGTGTATTCCAACGGATCTATGAATACCCATCCACCGAAGACCCTCCGCCAACCGCGGAAGACACACCTCATAAGGACGAACCGAGTCATGGAGTCATGGAATACGTGACGGCCGACGGTCACGAACACTGGCACCTACAGCACGTAGCTCGCTACTCCTTGTGGAACGCCGAAAAGACGGCCGAAGTCGCACCCTCCCAAAAGGTCGGTTTCTGTTTGGAGGACAGCGAACACGTGGAACCCGAAAAGGGCCCGTCTGAGCCGGTCTACAAAGACGGCGGCGAACACCCCCGCGAATTCTGTAGGTATCGACAGCCGGGAGCGACAGAAGTGTTTGAGGGCATCTCCGAGGGCTGGCGCGACCTCTACACCTCCGATCTCGCGTTCCAGTGGGTCGACGTCTCGAATGTGCTGCCCGGGGAATACTGGCTACGCGCCGAAGTCGATCCCGAACACTTCATCCAGGAAGCGCCAGGACCGAAACCACCGGCATACGCGGAACAGCCAACCGTGGTCCCTGGCTATGACGCACATGCACAGTCGAGAAGTGTCGAAATCAACCATCCCGTGACTGTGACCCTCACCTCACAGAGGTGGGAAGGCACCGAATCCGACGAACAGCCATCCTCGACACCCTCATACAAAATCGTCACGCCACCCACTCACGGGACCCTCGGTGCAATTGCCTCAGGGCAGGTGACCTACACGCCGACCAGCGGCTACAGCGGCCCCGACAGCTTTACATTCTCAGCCAACGACCCCTACAGTCCGTTCCCCGAAAATCCGGCTATAGCCACCGTCTCGATCGACGTGAGCGATAAACCCGCCGCGCCGAGCGTCGCGATCGAAGGCGCCCCGGCCAACATGATCGCGGGTACGAGCGTCCAGCTATCCGCGCTCGTGAGTAACGACACTCCGGAAGTGCGATGGAGCGCCAGCTCGCCGACCATCAGACCTACAGGCCCCGAAACGGCTACCTATACGGCCCCGGCGATGCCATCGCCCGGCGAGCGGGTAACCGTCACGGCCGAAAGCCCAGACGGGGGGCGGGACCAGCGAACGATCGAAATTCTGCCTGTCCCGAAACCTGGACCAAAACCAGAAGTGCCAGCACAGTCAACGCCGCCGGCGACCATTCCCTCGCTGCCCTCCCCACCTGTGACCGCGCCGTCTGGTGCGCAGACGCCTGCGCCAGGTAGCCCACACGCCGTCACCAGCTCCGGACCCCTTTCAAAGCCCACAGCAATGCTGATCGGACGCAAGCTGTACATGACCGCGATCGCTCGGGAGGCCGGACGTTTGCGCCTGACCGCGGTTCTGCGGGGACTGCGTATCGGCAGCTGCGTGACGTCTGTGAAGCGCAGCCAGTCCCTCACTTGCACGATGATTCTTCCCAAAGGCATCCCGGCAAAGGCGCCAATCGGCGTGTGGGCCACCCTACGCGTGGGCGATCGTATCGTCCAAACAGTGCTTCGCCCGGCACGCGTGCCAAGCGCTATGAAAGCCATGGTGGCCGCCTCCCGGCGGGGCCTGGCGCAGGCCTGGCGCTACCTGTGCGGTATGTAAGACGCTCAGGTCGTGCGGATGATCAGGACCGAGCAGGGCGCATGGTGGGACACCTTGTTCGGCACCGACCCAAGTAGAAATCGCTTGGCGCCGGTCATGCCCTTGTTGCCGACCACGATTAGGTCCGCACCCTGCTCTTCGGCAACATCGAGGATCGCGTCGGCGGGATCGCCTTGGCGGGGATACACGTTGACGGCGACCCCGGCCTCACGGGCAAGCTCGGCGGCGGCCTCGAGCGTCGCGTCGACATCCTCGCGCGGGTTGACCGCCCACTGCAAGTCCTCGGGCATCTCGCGGCGCTCCTCGCGCAGGCGCTGGGCAGGCACCGGCTCGTATGCACTCACTAGCTCAAGCGTCGCCCCGACTGACTTGGCGAGATCCACCGCTTGGCGTACGGCCTGACCGGCTGTGTCTGAGCCGTCGGTTCCAACCACAATCGATCTGAACATGACTCTCCTTGGCGGCGGTTCGCTCTGCACTGAAACGGAAGCGAGCCGATCATATCCACCCGGGCGACCGACAACGGGAGCGAGACGTTCACATATGTGCCCTAATCGACGCCCAACAACGGAGACTGGCCACTCCCATATCGTTCAAGCGCGGTGATCGACCTCCATACCCATGTATTGCCCGGCATCGACGACGGGCCCGAAACGATCGAGGGCTCGCTCGCGGTCGCCCGCGCAGCGGCCGACGGCGGGACACGGGTGATGGTGGCCACGCCGCACGTGAACTGGCACCACCACAACGACGCGGCCACGATCGCTCGCCTCACCATTGAGTTGAACGAGCGCTTGCGCAGCGAGGGGATCGACCTGGAGATCCGCGCCGGCGCGGAGATCGCGATGACCCGCGTCGAGCAGCTCGACTCGGGCGAGCTGGAGCGATTGCGCCTCGGCGACGGGCCTTGGGTCTTGCTGGAGCCTCCTTTCACGCCGATCGTAACCGGCTTGGACGGAGTCGTGATGGCATTGCAGAGCGCGGGACACCGCGTGCTGCTGGCCCACCCGGAGCGCTGCCCGGCGTTGCACCGCGAGCCGCAGCTGCTCGAGGCGCTCGTCAAAGCAGGTGTGCTCACCTCGATCACGGCCGGTTCCCTGGTAGGTCGCTTCGGCGGGGAGGTGCGTCGCTTCTCACGCCGCTTGATGGAGCGTAAGCTCGTCCACAACGTCGCCTCCGACGCTCACGACGCGATCAAACGACCACCCGGCATGGCCGAGGAGCTAGCTGAGGCAGGCTACGCGGTGCTTACGGACTGGCTGACCGAAGCCGTCCCGGCCGCGATCCTCGCCGGCGAGGAGATCCCGATGCGCCCAGATGCCCCCTTGGCCCGTGAGCGCCGACCCCACCGCATCCGCTGGCGACGGCGCTGAACTGGGCGCACCCGAACGCAGGCCGGAAGCCCGCACGGCTTACCTAGACCACCTCGGTCAGGTGGTACCGGGGCAGCCCGGGGCGTTCAGGCGAGCTTGGTGATCGCGATGATCATGCCGATCACCACGAACACGACGATCGCACCTTGCAGCCAGATCCAGGTGGGCGACATGCGCGACAGCCTAGCTCGGACTGGAATACAAATGTGCAAGTGCCGCCGTTCATACCTGGCACAACTATCGTGTAGGGATGACAAGGCGATTCAACACCTTGCTTGGCATTGCGGTTGCGCTGGTGCTGGCCCCGGCACTGACCATACTTCCGGCGCTGCTCGCACCGGCTAGCGCCAAGAGCGTGGTGGGCCCTGTCACCAGCCCGCCGCTCAGCGGTGTAAACACGACAGGGATCTCCTTCGGCGCGCCGACCGCCCACGTGAATCGCGAGATCGCGTGGGCTCACTCGGTCGACGCCCACGCGATCCGCGTGGAAATACCGTGGTCCACCTTGGAACCCGTACAAGGACAGATTGATCCTCGCGCGCTCGCTTTCACCGACAACCTCGTTGACAAGGCCGCGGCGGTCAACATCAAGGTGGTGGCGATGGCGATGTGGACCCCCTGCTGGGCGTCCTCGGCGCCGGCTGCGCTGTTGAGCAAGTGTCGGACTGGGACAAGCAGCAAGGCTCATGCGTGGGCGCCCGTCAACCCTGCGGCATACGGCTCGTTCGTAGCCTTTCTTGCCGCACGCTATGGATCCAAGCTGGCCGCGATCGAAGTATGGAACGAGCCCGATCAGGCCAACGAAGACTATCTCGCGGGCCCTGAAAAGGCCAAGCACTATGCGGGAATCCTGAGGGCCGCCTATCCCGCGATCAAGCGGGCCGACCCAACGATGACCGTCCTGGGAGGGTCACTGGTGGGCTCCAATGGAGCGTTCCTGCGGGCGCTGTACGCAGCCGGGATCAAGGGCTACTACGACGGACTGTCCATTCACTTCTACACCCTCGTGCTCGCCTCCTTGCGCTACTTGCACGAAGTGCAGCTTGCCAACGGCGACACCAAGCCGCTGTGGCTCAACGAGTTCGGCTGGAGCAGTTGCTGGCCGCGCCAGCGCATCCAGCAGGAACAGGCTTGCGTGACCAAGCAAGTGCAAGCCGCCAACCTCAAGAACGTGTTCCGCTCGCTCGCGCGCACCCCTTGGGTGGCCGCGGAGATTGTCTATTCCTTGCAAGGCACACGCCGCGAAGACTTCGGCGTGCTTACCGAAACGGGCGCCCACAAGCCCTCCTTCGGTGCCTTGCGCGGCGTGTTCCGCTCCCCCTTCGGCAAACCGAGCCCCGTAACCGTCCATTTGAGTCGCCGTGGGAGTCGCATCCTGGCGAGCGGCTCGGGGCCTGTCGGTGACTACCTGCAGATGGAAGCATTCAAGGGCGGGCGTCCCGTCTATCGGGCCCAATTCACGCTCGACCGCTTCAACCGCTATGCGATTGCCCTGCCTGGAGTCCTGGGCACGCGCGGCTTGCGCGTGAGCGTATTTCAGTACTGGATGGGCACTGCCCGGGCAGCCAGCGCGAGTATCTAATCTGAGTTGCGGAAGATCGCAACGATAGTCAACAGCGAAATCTTGAAGTCGAGCGCCAAGGACCAGTGGGCGATGTAGTAGTTGTCCCACTCGACCCTTTCCGCGAGTGAGGTCTGCCCGCGCAGCCCGTGAACCTGCGCCCAACCAGTGATGCCCGACTTGACGCGGTGGCGGTCGCCGTAGCGGTTAATGTCGCGCCCGAACATCTCGACGAACTCGGGGCGCTCAGGCCGCGGTCCCACCAGGCTCATCTCCCCGCGCAGGACATTGAATAGCTGCGGCAACTCGTCGATCGAGGTGCGGCGCAGAATACGCCCAACGAACGTGCGTCGATCCTCGCCTCCCTCCACCCCGCCGGGAGCAGTGTCCACCGGCAACAGGCCTTCCAGGCCAAGCACGCCGACCTCGGCCCCAACCGGTTGCGTGGCGTTCACCGTGTCGACACGCATCGAACGGAACTTGTAAACATCGAATTCGGCACCGTCTCGCCCGACGCGGCGCTGGCGGAACAAGACGGGGCCGGCCGAGCTGAATCGGACGGCTAGCGCAGCCAAGGCGATCACGGGCGAGAGCAAGATCAAGAGCAGGGTGGCCGACACCCGATCGATCACATGCTTGATCGCGAACTGGACCCCCTTCGGGTTTACACCCGAGAAGGACAACAAGGGCAAGCCGCCGACCGTGTCGTAGCCGACGCGGTCGTTGATCGTGTCAAACATGCGTGGTACGACCGAGACCTCGATGCCCAGTTCTTGACAGCGCTGGATCAGGCGGCTGATGCGCGCGTCGGCAACCGACGAGAAGGCCACGATCAAGTTGCGCACGCCTGTGCGCTCGACGATCTTGTCGAGATCCTCGGCCGTGCCCATAACCGGCACGTCGCGACCGCCGACCTCGGCGATCGAGCGGGGATCGTCGTCGAGGAACCCGATCGGCGCAAGGCCATACTCGGGATGGTTGTCCAAACGACGGGCGACCTGCGAGCCGACGAGACCGGCGCCCATGATCAGGACCGGCTTGCCCACCAAGCGGCGCCTGCGGGCAAAGCGTTGCGCGAGCGTCAACACGATGCGGCTCAGGCCCAACCCCACGAGGACGCACAGCCAAGTCTCAAGCCAATCGTCCTGGTTGGGCATAGAGCCGTTCACCAAAGCTCCAAGCATCGCCACCGCCACCGCACCAACCGAGACCGCGCTAATGACCGGCACAACTCCATCGAGCAGGAGGGCACGCAGACGACTGCGGTACAGCCCCCGCAGACAGAGCAGCAGCAAAGCGACCGGAGGCAACACAAGCAACGGCGCCTGCAGCGAGGACACGTCGAACGTGGAACCCAGGCCACCGAGCGCGACGACCACGCCAAGGTACATCAGCAACAGATCGGAGGCCGGGCGCAGCGCGCTCCAGCCGGCACCCTCCAGCAGCCATTGCAAACGCCCCTTGAAGCCACCGCGTTGCAGACTGTGGGGGAAGGGAGCGTCGCGCCTGACCGGCAGCTGGCCGGTCAGCGGAAGCGATGATGTCTGGCGTGAAATCTCCATGAGCGCTGGGCTTTAGTGCCTCTGTGGCCTCTATCGGTCGCTCAAAGCTCGCGCTGAAGTCGGGAAAGTCGCAGGGTTGCCACGGCTACCAATGCAAGCGTGGCGATCGCAGCCAAGAACAGGAGCAAATCAGAGCCAGAGATCCCCAGGGCCGGCGAGTCAACCGAGACAGAGCGCAGCCCCGTTGGATAGACGAATGCATGCGTCTGGGCGCCCGTGTTGCTCGCCCCGGCGCGGGTAGACGCGGAGCCCGTCGCGCGCGAACCGCCGTGGTGACCTCCAGCGGCACCCGAAGCGCCTTTGCCACCAGCTCCACCGCCGGCATTCCCACCGGCCGAGCTGCCACCGGCTGAGCTGCCACCGGTCACGGCCGAAGTCGCGGCTGACGTCGAAGCCGAACCGCCACCGGCCGAGGCTGAGCCGGGCGACCCGGAGCCGGCCGACCCGGAGCCAGCCGACCCTGACGAACCGGAGGAGCCACCCGACCCGGCTCCGCCGCCGGGAGCCCCTATCAAGGTGGAACCGATGACGGCCTGTTCACCCGCGCCGGGGCCGCCATATCCGCTCAACAGAGGACTTCCCGCGAAGGCTGCCGACGACGCTACTCCAGGCACCAGGCCAGGCGACACCAGCACCACCACGATCCTGCCCTTGCGACTCATCTTCCCTACCTTGGGTTCCCTTCTTCGGCGCGAGCACAGCTCGTTTTCCTTGCCGGCAACGAATCGGTGGCGCTTATGACGTTGGACGTGCTTCACCTGGTCTGCCTCACGGATAGGCCGTCAATACGACCTCTGCAAGAGCCAACCGGGCTCAGCTCACACGCTAGCGAAGGTGGGCGACATTCTCCTGCACAATAACCCGCAAAGACCAGATGTTTACGCGAGATCTTCAGCTTTGAGCAGGATTGCTCGATTTAGGATCTCTACATTGACGTTTCGCCCCGCCTGGACGGTCTTCAGGGCCTGGCGCGTAAGGGGGTCCCGGGGGTTCAAAAGCACGGCTCGCTCAAGCAATTCGAGGGCCTTCGCGCGCTCGCCCATTTCGGAGGCGATCGCGCCAAGCTCGAGCGTCGCGTAAGCATCGTCCGGGACGCGTTTCAACGCCTTCGCAAAAGCATCCTCCGCTCGGACCAAATCGCCGAAGCGCAGCGCGATGCTGCCTTCCACCAGGTAGGCCCGGTCGCCGAGCGGGTTGAGTTTCGCCGCGTCGCTCAGCCTCGCATAGGCCGCCAAGGGCGCCTTCGGCCAGATCTGCGCGGCGCCCTGGATCTCGCGTTCGCTCAGCCATGGGGCGGCCAAAGACAGGGTCGCGGCGAGCGCCAGGAGGCATCCGAGGACGAGGGCGAAGATGCGCACAGAAGAGCCCCCTACGCGCGCGGGGGGGACACCCTTTAGCGAAGCCTCGCCGGCGCCCGTCTCCGAGAGGGGTAGAGCGTCCCCTCCCGGAGCCCGCGCCAGAGAGCAAGCGACCCCGAGCAATGCAAACGCCGGGGCGCCCAAGCCCGCGAACTCCCAGAACCAGTCGAACGAGCCATGAACTGCCCAGTAGGCGAAGCCCGCCAAAGCGGCTGCCGCGACCGTCGCCGCGAGCGCTTCGTCGGCGCGGCGCATCCCCCTCCAGCTCGCCACGAGCGCCGCGGCGAGCCCAATGACCGCGAGCAGGGCACCAAGCAGACCGGTCTCGGTGAGCGTGCGCAGCTCGACGCTGTGGGGATAGCGCGGCGTCTCGTCGCTGCGACCGTGGCGCAAATACTGCTCTTGGAAGTTGTCCACGCCGATGCCCACCACGGGATGGGCCTCGAATTCATCGAGCGCCACTCGGTAGAAGTCGTAGCGGTTACTACCCAAGCCGCTCAACAGGCGACTGCTGGAGGCAGAGGTAGAGGAGTAGCCGCCTTCAAAGCTTTCCCAGCTGTGACGCACCCTCGTGACCGGATTCCCAGCGACGGCGAGTCCCGCCACGACGAGGACGAGCAGCGTGGCCCCGGCGGCGACACCGAGACCACGCCGCACGCGCGGGACCGCGCGCGGCGAGAGACCACGGCGACCCTCGAAGGCAGCGCCCCAGGCCACCGCCGCACCAACGAGCGCGGCCGCGAGGAGAGCCACCGCGATCGCACTATGAGTCGCGGCGTAGGGACTATGGCCGGCCTCGATGCGATTGCCCACCCGCAACACAAAGGGCGCGCTCGCGCCGATCCCCAGGGCCACCGGGACCATCGTGGCAAAGGTGCGCAAGCGATCAGGAATGAGGGCGAAAACGAGCACGACCATTACCGGCGTCGCATACAACGAGCCCCTGCTAAGGCTCAACAAGGCCACGTCGGCGAGCACGACCGCGCCGCCCGCCAGCAGTCCGCGCACGGCCCAATGGAGCTCCCTTCCGCGAGCCAGCAGCAGAGCAGGCCAGAAAGCCATCAGCCACTGGGCGGCCATGGCGTTGGGGTAACCGGCCGGATAGCTCAACCGTTCGCCCGAGAACAGCGCCGCATAACCCTTACCCGTGGCGGTGTCCAGGCGCAGCGCCACATACGCGGCCAGCACGATCATCGCGAACGTCCACAAGCCCACCAACAGGGCAGCGCTCGCCCCGCGACCAGGCCACAGAGCGAATAGCGCGAATACGAACAGGTAAAGCAAGGTCCGGTTCGCACCTTCCCAAGTTTCCCCCGGCGCGGCCGCCCACAGGATCGAGAGGTAGCTGAGCGCCGTATAGGCGGCCAAACAGCCGAGCGCCAGCCTGACCGCGAAGGGAATGCTCGCCCAGCGCAATGGCACCGCTGTGGAGGCCACGATCAGCAGAGCAAGCACGATCAATGCGCCCGGAGCCCAATGGGTGAGCGGATAGCCCGCCTGGCTCGTGGCCCACACAACGAACACCCCGACCGCGACCAGGGCCGGAACGGTGGCCGGGGCTTCTCGCAGCGACCCCATGAGCCCTCGGAGCCCTCGCGTCATCGTGGTGAGGATAATCCTCGCGGTGTCAGACTCGCACGACCAGCTCGTCCGATTCTACGACGAGTCCTACTCACGAGAGGGTGCCCAAGCGCAGCTCTATGCCAGCTGGAGGGCCTTGGGAGCGAAGGGCAAGGCCGACCATGTCATACGGCTGTGCCTGCAAGCAGGCATTCGTCCAACCAAGGTCCTAGACGTGGGCTGCGGCGACGGGGCCCTGCTCAGCGAGTTGCGCCGCCGCCGCTTCGGCCAGACACTGCAAGGAGTCGAGATCACCGAGGCCGCCGTCCAGATCGCACGAGAGCGCGCCGAGATCGACTCGGTCGAGTGGTACGACGGCGCCCACCTCGCGGCGCCCAATGAAGCATTCGACCTAGGCATCGTCTCCCACGTGCTCGAGCACGTGCCCGATCCAGCGGCCTTGCTAGCCGAGGTGGGCCGCGTATGCAAGGCGGTCGTGATGGAGGTACCGCTCGAGGCCAACGTCTCCGCGCGACGTGAGAGCAAGCGCGAGCACGCCGAGGAGGTCGGGCACCTTCAGCGCCTGGACCGCAATTCTGCCCGGGCGATCGTGGCCCGCGCGGGCCTGCACATCGCCGGTGAGGTGGAGGACGCCCTGCCCTTGGCGGCACAGCGGTTCTTCGCCCACACCCTTGCCCAGAAGGCGACGGCGACCGTCAAGTGGGGGGCCCGCAGCAGCTTGCATCTGCTCGCGCCGCCGCTCGCGCGACGGCTGTTCACGGTGCACTACGCGTGCCTGTGCTTGCCACGCTCACAAGCCTGACTTGCCGCGCCCCACAAGCCTGACAAGCTCCGCCCGGGCACTCTCAAGCGCGCCGTGACCGGCATCTCCCCAGGGCGCGCAGGCGACCCGACATTACGCTAGATTGCAGAACTGGCTGCCCAGCCAAATCAATGCAAGAGGAGCGACCACATGGCGAGCACAGCGACACCCCCCTCCATCTCGACCGCGGACGCGCCAGTAGAGAGCCTGCCGGTTGACGCGATCTCCTACGTTGACCTCTACTCGCGCTGGGAGCGCGGCAACTGGAGCGCCATGGACCTCGACTTCAGCGAGGACGCCAAGCAGTGGCAAGAGAACTTCACTGAGTTCGAGCGCCAAGCCGCCCTCTGGAACTACGCCCTGTTCTTCTGGGGCGAGGACGCCGTCGCGGACAACCTCTCGCCTTACATCGACGCGGCGCCCAAGGAGGAGCAGAAGTACTTTCTCACCACCCAGCAGGTCGACGAGGCCAGGCACGCCGTCTTCTTTAAGCGCTTCATGCAAGAGGTATGCGGCATCGGCGACGGCTCGATGGACAGCGGCCTGCGCGCGATCAAGCCGCAATTGACACCCGGCTTTCGCAAGATCTTCGACCGGCTCGACACGATGGCCGACGAGCTGAGAGCCGACCGCTCGCCCGCCAAGCTGGCCGCCGCGGTGACGCTCTACCACATCGTGATCGAGGCCTCCTTGGCCCAGCCGGGACAGCACTTCATTTGCAACTATCTGGAAGAGCGCGATGTATTGCCTGCCTTCAGGCAGGGGATGCAGAACATTGCCGCCGACGAGCAGCGCCACATCGGCTTCGGCGTAAAGCTCTTGGCTGACCTCAAGCGCGAAGACCCCGTCGGGGTACCCAAGGCAGTCGCCGGCCTCCTGCGTGATGTCATGCGCTACACCGCCCAGGTCCTGATGCCCCCCGGCTGGGACGAAAGCTACATCACGGTGTTCGGCGCTAGCTACGACGAGGTAGCGGTCGAAGGGCTGACTTCGATGACGACCAAGCTGCGCTCAGCGGGCCTGCCCATAGAGACCTTGCCGGGTCCACCTCTGCTGCCGTCGGGCCTCGCGCCGGTCGAGATCTCTCAACGCGGACGTTCGCTCGCCCAAGCCGGAGTGATCGGAGTGCGGGAGGGACCAAGCAAGCGCGACCCTGAGACGGTGGCCTTGCTGTTCGACACGATCCGCCGCCAGGTCAACCCCAAGCATGGCCTCAAACGCCCCACCACCTTCCAGTGGGAGTTCACCGACCCCGACATACCGGCCTGGTACGTGTGCGTGAACAACGGCTCCAGCACCGCCGAGCAGGGCCTCGCGCCCCGTCCGGACCTGCGTCTGAAGGTGTCCTACCAGGACTTCGTGGATATCGTCGGCGAGCGCCTGGACCCGTTGCGGGCGGTAGCCACACGCCGGCTGCGCCCACGCGGCAATCCTCTTGCCTTGAAGCGGTTCGCCCGGGTCTTCCCGCGCGGCTAGCTCATTCAACGCCAAACTCGCCGGCAGGGGAGCCGCTGCGCTCAACCTGGGTTGGCGTTGCGGTCGGGGCCGCTGGGTCAAGGGCTCTGGCGTCAGAGGTTCGCTCGGGCCCGAACTCCGGGGCCGGCGCGATCACGGTCCTGGCGGGAGACAGTGCCGCGCGCGAGTGGTGCGAGCCGGAGGTTGTGTTCACGCGATTGGGGTGCCCCACGCGTACGTGCGCGCGCGCACGGGGCACCCCAAATGGGGAATACAGCAACACGCCGGCCCCTGCCGACGACGGCGCAAGCGCAAAGGGCGCCGAAGATCGGTGAGGGCTGCCATGAGCCCGACTGTCGAGCACCGCATAGCCGGTCCCGAGCACCAGCGCAACCGTGACCGCCAGCTTGGCGACAAGGGAACCCTGCAAACCATTCAGGCCGCCGCCCAACTTGCCGCCCAGGCGCGAAACGCCTGTAGCGATCCGCCTAGCGGGATTCCAACCGCCGTTGTGCGCACGTCCGGCCATTCCCGGCCTGCCCGCCGCAATATCGCCCCCGACGGCCACGAGCTCCGGCAGCAGCGGCAACGGCAGTACCGACGCCAGGCCGCGCAAGGAGGCCACATGGGCGCGACAGGCCGGGCATTCCTTGCAATGCGCCACGGCCAGCCCATAGCGCTCGCCCTCAGGGTCAAGGATGCCGAAGGCGTAGGCCTTCATTAGCGAGCTCTGCTCCTCGCACCAGCCGCCCGCCGCGATTGTGCCCAGCAGCTCACCCATCTTGCCCGCCACGCCCGGCTTGCCGGCCCCGGCGCCCTCCATCAGCTTGCGCATCCGCGCCTCGCTCGTGCCCATCCGCTCGGCGGCCTGGGCTCGCGTGAGGCCTTGCAAGTAGCAAAGCGAGGCAGCTTCCAACTCGCGTGCGCTCAGGCGTGTGCGTAGCCCCTCGAACAGATGTCTCAAGCGAGCCTTGTCGTCCAGTTCAGCCGCAAGGTCTTGGGGAGCGTTGGAGCGTGGAGGGTACGAACCTCTCCCCTCCCCCTCTCCCAGCCCTGCCGCGCAAGCCGCCCTGTGCTCGTCTACGGCCCGGCGAAACGTGACCCGTACGAGCCATCCCGCCGGATTCTCGATCTCCTTACCCTCAAGCAGACTCGCGTACAGACCGTGCCAAGCCTGGGCGTAACAGGCCTCAAGATCCGCCCGGTCGAGCACGATGCCCTTGCCGCTCAGCTGCGAGCGCACGACCGCCAGTACCTTGGCGCGCAAGCCTGCGAAGTCCTTGCGCAGCAATCGCTCGGCGCGATAGCGGCGCAGGTCGAGCGGCCTCACCGATGAAAATTGCGAATCGTACGGACCATCGAAGGAGATCCATCGGATCGTCTGTCCGTGGGGCGCAATCCGCGGATAGGCTTTCAACCAATCTCCGGGTCCCACACATCCACCCCGCCTCCCCCACCAAAGCGCGTCGAGGTCCTGAACGTGCCTTTGGCGGTCTCTTCATACGACGAGGTCGTTGCCTGGATGGACGCCACGATCGAGTCGGGCGCTCGCGCGACCGTGACGGCGGCAGCCGTCAACCTGGTCATGTCCGCCCGCGACGATCCCGCCACGATGCAAGCCGTGCTTGGCGCCACTTTGGCGGTGCCCGACGGCCAACCGCTCGTTTGGGCCTTGCGTCTACTCGGCCACCGTGGAGCAACACGGATATATGGGCCCGACCTGATGGCCCACTTCTGCGCCCACGCCGCCACGACGGGCACCCCCATCTATCTATATGGGGGCCGCTCACCCGAGGCCCTCGACCTGCTGACAAAGCGCCTCCGCGAGCGCTTCCCCGGTCTGCGCATCGTCGGGGGCTGGTCGCCGCCATTCCGTCCGTTGACCTCCGCCGAGCGAGACCATGTAGTCGCCGAGATCGATGCCTCCGGCGCCCAGGTGGTGTGGGTAGGCACCGGCCAGCCTAAGCAGGAGCTGTGGATGCACGAGATGCGCCCCTTCTTGGCCGCTCCCCTGCTGGTGGGAGTGGGAGCCGCCTTCGACTTCCACGCCGGCATCGTCTCCCAAGCGCCGTCCTGGATGCAACGCAACGGCCTGGAGTGGCTCTACCGGCTCTCGCGCGAGCCGGGGCGATTGTGGCGACGCTACCTAACCCAGAACCCGCGCTTCATGGTGGGCTTCGCCCGCCAGTACTTGCGTGAGCGCCGATAACCTGCCCCTAATGCCAAACCCGAACACAACCGCCGACGTCGCGGTGATCGGCCTTGGGCGCGTCGGCCTGCCCTTGGCATTGTCGTTTGCCGACCGCGATCTCACTGTGATCGGAATCGACAACGACCCCGCCCGCCTCGGATCGGTGCGCGAAGGCCTGATGCCCTTCCAAGAGACCGGCGCCCAAGCCTTGCTCGAACGCGTCAGCACAAGCGGGCGCCTCTCCCTGTCCGAACAGGTCGCCGATGCCGCCCAGGCCAAGCACATAGTGATCACCCTGGGGACCCCTTCGTTCTCGCACATCGAGATCGACATGCGCGACATCCGCTCGGCCTTGGACGACCTGCTCGGGGCCCTGCAGCCCGGGCACGCGCTCACACTGCGCTCGACAGTCGCGCCCGGCACGACCGAGTTCGTGGCCGGCTACCTGTCCAAGCACCGCGGCTTTCAGATCGGCGAGGACATCTTCGTGGCCCACGCGCCCGAGCGGATCGCGGCTGGGCGCTTCCTGCGGGAGATCGACTCCCTGCCTTGCATCGTCGGCGGTGTCGGACCCCGCTCCGGCGAAGTCGTGGCAGATCTGTTCTCGGTGTTCGAGGCCCCGGTCGTCCAAACCACCCCAGTCCAAGCCGAGCTGGCCAAGATATGGGCCAACATCCTGCGCTACACCCACTTCGCCCTGCCCAACCTCCTGATGATGGATTGCGAGCGCTACGGCGCCAACGTCTTCGAGGTAATCGACCTCGTCAACCGCGACTACCCTCGCGGCGGCCTCGCTCAGCCGGGACTCACGGCCGGCACTTGCCTGCGCAAGGACTTCACTTTCTCCGAGGAGCGCTCCAACGCCCCTGGCATGCTCTTGGCCGTCTCGCGCGTCAACGAGTCGGTGCCCCTGTTCCTGGTGGAAGGCATCCGCCGGCGACTAGGGCCGGCCGCTGGATCGGTGGAATTGTCGGCTGGATCGGCGGGCTCGTCGGCCGGCGCCTTGGGCGCAGGATCGCTGTCGGGGCGCAAGGTCGCCGTGCTCGGCCTGGCGTTCAAGGCCGACACCGACGACGAGCGCGACTCGCTTGCCCACAAGCTGATCCGGCTGCTGGAGCGCGAGCTGGCGGACGTCGTGCCCCACGATCCGCACGTGACCACCCCAACGGTGTCTTTCGAGGATGCCGTCGAAGGCGCGGACGTGGTCGTCGTAGCGGCCAATCACGCCGAGTTCTGTGAGCCGGCCGCACTCGCCACAATCGCCCGGTACGCCGGTACCGAGTGCCTCGTGGTGGACCCTTGGAACTGCTGGGGCGCCGGCCAGGTATTCGCCTACGCCAGCGAGCTCGCCGCGCTCGGAGCCCCCAGCGCGTGAGCCGAGTGCTCGTCACAGGCGGTGCCGGCACAATCGGCGCCGCGGTCGTCAAGCGGCTCTTGGCCGATCCCGCCTACGAGGTGCGCGTGTCCGACCAGCGCCCGGCCCCGCTGTGGATGCGGGAGGGCTGCGAGGTCCACACCGGCGACCTGCGCGACTTCGCGCAGGCCCACCTTGCCATGGACGGCTGCTCGCACGTAATCCACCTGGCGGCGATCGTCGGCGGGATCGCCAACTTCCACAAGCTTCCCCACACCCTCACCGAGGTCAACAACGGGCTCTACAACGCCGTTTTCCGGGCCGCGCTCGACCTTGAAGTAGAGCGCTTCACGTATGTGTCCTCCTCGATGGTGTTCGAGCGCGCCACCGAATTCCCCACGACCGAGACACACCTACCCGACTGTCCCACGCCCCAGTCCGCCTACGGCTTCTCCAAGCTGACCGGCGAGGTCTACTGCCGCGCCGCCCACGCCGAGCACGGCCTGCCTTTCACGATCTGCCGACCCTTCAATGCTTACGGACCGGGAGAGATGCCCGACGAGGAGCCAGGGATCGCACACATGGTGCCCGACCTGATCAAGAAGGTCCTCTCCGGGCAGCGACCGCTTCAGATCTTCGGCTCGGGCGAGCAAACACGCACCCTGACCCACATCGACGACATCGCCGACGGCGTCGTCACGGCCACATCCTCGCCGGCAGGCCTGAACGAGGATTTCAATATCTCCGCTTCGCGTGAGCTCACCGTGGCAGAGACGGCCCGCATCGTCTGGGAGACCTGCGGCGAGAGCCCAGAGGATTTCGAGCTGGAGCACCTGCCCACGTTTGAGGTCGACGTGCCCCGCCGCTGGCCTTCTGTACAGAAGGCCAAGGACATGCTCGGCTGGCAGGCCAAGATCGGGGTGGAGGAAGGCATCGCCGCCACCGTTCGTTGGCTGCGGGGTTTGTCTGACGCCCGCACCCACTCAAACGCCCCCGCTTAGAGGCCGGCGCTCCGCGGCCATCTGACGGCGACTACAGATAGGGTCCCGCTCATGAACAACAAACGCTCCGCGCTCGTCACCGGGATCACCGGTCAGGACGGGTCCTACCTCGCCGAATTGCTCCTGGAGCACGGCTACGACGTACACGGAATGGTGCGACGCGCCTCCACCGAGAAGTTCGACCGCATCGAGCACATCCGCGATCGCATCGTCCTGCACCAGGGCGACCTGCTCGACCAGCGCTCGCTCGTTGACGCCATGCGAGCCGCCCAACCGGATGAGATCTACAACCTGGCGGCGATGTCCTTCGTGGCGGTCTCCTGGATCCAGCCGACCTTGACAGCCGAGTTCACCGGCACCGGCGTCACCCGGATGCTCGAGGCAATGCGCGAAGTTTGCCCTCAGGCTCGCTTCTACCAAGCGTCCTCCAGCGAGATGTTCGGCAAGGTCCTGGAGGTCCCCCAAACGGAGACCACGCCTTTCTATCCGCGCTCCCCCTATGGAGTCGCCAAGGCCTATGGTCACTTCATCACGGTCAACTACCGCGAGTCCTACGACCTGCATGCGACTTCCGGGATCCTCTTCAACCACGAGAGCCCCCGTCGCGGCTTGGAGTTCGTGACCCGCAAGATCACTTGGCACGCGGCCGCGATCAAGCATGGGCTCACCCAGGAGCTACGCCTCGGCAACCTCGACGCGGAGCGCGACTGGGGCTACGCCAAGGACTATGTCGAGGCGATGTGGCTAATGCTGCAGCGCGACGAGCCCGAGGACTACGTGATCGCCACCGGCGAGTCCCATTCAGTGAGGGAATGCTGCCAGGTGGCTTTTGACGAGGCCGGTCTTGGGGACTTCGAGCAGTACGTGACGATCGACCCCGCATTTGTGAGGCCTGCCGAGGTCGACCACCTGATCGGCAGCCCAGCCAAGGCAGGGAAAGACCTAGGCTGGAAGCCGCAGACCAGCTTCGAGGAGCTGATCAGGCTGATGACCCAAGCCGACATCGAGCTGCTCGCGAAATGAGACAACCACGGCTCAAGTGGCGACCCCTTCAGACCGATCGCTGCCCTGAGCTATGAGCGTCCCCCTGTTCGACACCTCCACGGCCTTGGAGCCCTTGCGCGAGGACTTGCGCAATGCCGTAGCGAGGGTGCTCGATTCAGGGCACTACATCCTCGGCCCCGAGGTCGAGGCTTTCGAGCGCGAGTTCGCCGCCTATTGCGGGGCCAAGCAGGCGATCGGTGTGGCCAACGGCACCGAGGCCATCACGGTTGCTCTGCGCGCGATGGGCGTGGGCCCGGGCGACGAGGTACTGGTGCCCTCCTTCACGTTCTACGCCTCCGCCGAGGCGATCCCCCCAACGGGCGCCACACCAGTTTTCTGCGACATCGATCCGCAGACCTTCTGCATCAACGCCGAAACTGTCGCCGAGGTACTCACGCCGCGCACGAAGGCCGTGATCGCGGTGCACCTGTTCGGCAACTTGGCGCCCGTCGGCGAGATCGAAGAGCTGGGGGTGCCGGTGCTCGAGGACGCGGCCCAATCGGCCGGCTCGACCGGCAAGCACGGGCGACCCGGCTCGCTGGGCAAGGCCGCCACGTTCTCGTTCTTTCCCTCCAAGAACCTGGGCTGCTTCGGCGACGGGGGCGTGGTCGTGACCTCCGACGAGGAGGTGGCCGAGCGGGCTCGGGTGCTGCGTTTCCATGGCTCCCACGACAAGGTGACCTACGACTTGGTTGGCTACAACTCGCGCCTGGACGAGCTACAGGCGGCGATCCTGCGCGTCCAGCTTCCCCACCTCGACGCGTGGTCGGACGGGCGCCGCCGGGCGGCGTCCGAGTACAGCGAGCTAGGCCTGGGAGACCTCGTGACCTTGCCGCGCGCGACCGTGGGCTCGGAGCCGGCCTGGCACCTGTACGTGGTGCGCCACCCTGAAGCCGACCGTCTCGCGGACGCCTTGGGCAATGCGGGGATCGGCTGCCGCGCCTACTACCGCACGCCCGTCCACGCCCAGCCCGCGATGCGCGCGTGGGGCAAGGGCACCAAGCTGCCCGGCACCGAAGAGGCCGCGCGCACGCACCTAGCCATCCCGATTAGCCCCGTCCTCTCGCGCGAGCAGGTCGAAGAGGTCGTGAGCGCGGTTCGTTTGGTGCTCTAGCGCCAGCGCTCAAGCAAATCCGGCTCGCCAACCTCGCGCACGACTCGCGCAGGCACGCCGATCGCGACACCCCGAGCAGGCACGTCCTTGGTGACGACGGCGCCCGCCGCCACGAAAGCCTCCTCGCCGATCTCCACACCGGGGGTGAGTACCGTGCCGCCTCCGACCCGGCAGGCGCGGCGCAACAAGGCTCCCCTCAAGGGCGTCTCGGGGCCGTGCCGGTTCATCGTGTTGTCGTTGGTGGTGGTCGCCCCCGGGCCCACGAAAACGTCGTCCTCGACGACGGTGAACGCGGTCAGATAGACGCTCGTCTGGACCCTCACACGAGCGCCCACCGTGACATCGTTGTCGACAACGCTGCCTCGCCCGATAACTGAACTCGCGCCGATCTGGGAGCGCTCGCGCACGAACGACTGGTCGCCCAGAATCGCCTCGTCGCCGACGTTCGCGCCGGCGAACACAACCGCGCCGGAACACACGGTCACGCGCTCGCCCAGCACGAGGTCGCCGACATCGCCTTTGGCCGAGGAGCTGCGTGCGAGACGAGGGCGCTTGCCGAGCACGACGTGATCCTCGATCACACAACCATCGCCGATTGTGGTGCCGTCGTGGACGACCACGTAGGCGCCGAACGTGACGTTCTCGCCAACCTTGACATTCTCGCCGAGCACGGGGCCCGATGCGCTTTGGCTCATAGGCGCTTAACGCTTCGTGGAGTCCAACTTTTGCGGCGCGCCCCGGCGCTCACCGTCGCACCACCCTGCGCACTCGCAGACGCACCACGCCCGCCACTCACAAGCGCACCACGCTGGGCACGCTGCTTCCACGCGTGACCCCACGCAGATCCACGGTGATGCGCGCGCGCTGGGCGATCAAGGCGTGATCGACGCCTGGATGGGCTGTCACGATCAGGGCGAGGTCGGCATCGCCAAGCGCCTGCTCGACCGGCACGCTACTCAGACCGAACTCGGGGAGTGTGGGCACGTGGGGGTCGTGATAGGCCAGCTCGGCGCCCAGACCCTTAAGCAGCTCGAGGATCTTCAGGGCTGGCGACTCCCTCACGTCGCCTACCCCCGGCTTGTAGCTGACCCCGAACACCGCCACGCGGGCGCCCCTCACGGCCCGTCCAGCGTCGTTGAGAGCGCGTTGGACCTTGGCCACACAGTGATAAGGCATCTGTTGGTTTACCTTGCCCGCGAGCTCGATGAACTCGGTGCTCATGTCGAACTCGCGCGCCCGCCAACTCAGGTAGAAAGGGTCAACCGGCAGACAGTGCCCGCCCATGCCGGGCCCGGGCTCGAAGCGCATGAACCCGTAGGGCTTGGTGGCCGCCGCCTCGACCACCTCCCAGATGTCGATGCCCATGCGATCGGTCAGCATCGCCAGCTCGTTGACCAAGGCGATGTTGACCGACCTGAAGATGTTCTCCAAGAGCTTGCACAGCTCGGCCGCCTCCGGGCTGGACACTCGCACGATCTCGTCGCACACCATTTCGTAGAGCACCTGGGCTCGGTCAGCGCACGCCTCGGTGAGCCCGCCGAGCACCTTGGGCGTGTTGCGCATCGTGAAGTCAGTCCTGCCCGGATCGACACGCTCGGGCGAGAAGGCAAGGTGGAAATCGCCGCCTGCTTTCAGGCCCGACTCCTCGAGCAAGGGCGCGACACGCTCGCGCGTGGTACCGGGATAGGTGGTTGACTCGAGCACCACCAGCTGGCCCGCTTTCAACACGCCCGAGAGAGCTCGCATACTGTCCACGAGCGGACCCAAGTCGGGCTCGCGGTTGACACTCAAAGGAGTAGGTACGCACACCAGCACCGCATCGACACTGGCCAAGCCCTCGTAGCCGGTAGTCACGGTCAAACGTCCAAGCACAGCTACCAGCCGCTCAGAGGGAATGTCCTCCACGTAGGATTCGCCCGCCTGCAGCTGCCGCGTCTTGCGCGGATCGGAGTCCACCGCTACGACCTCGCAGCCCTCCTCGGCGAAGGCCACCGCAAGCGGCAGCCCGACGTAACCGAGCCCGATGATGCCGACGGTCGTCATCCAGGGAGTCTACGCACGGCCTGCGACGGCTTGGAGCTCGCGCAGGTCGGCCTCCACCATGCGGCGCACCAGCCGCTCGAAGCTCAGCTCGGGCTCCCAGCCAAGCTGCTTGCGCGCCTTGCTGGGATCGCCCACGCTGATGGTCCGCTCGGGGGAGCGCACAAGCTTTGGATCGATTCGTATGTAGCGCTCTGCCTCCAGACCTACGCAAGCGAACGCGGTCTCTGCCAGCTGGGCCACCGTTCGCCCCACACCGCTGGCCAGCACATAGTCTTCGGGCCGGTCCTGCTGGAGCATCAGCCAAGCTCCGCGCATCACGTCGCCCGCGAACGACCAGTCGCGCACCGCCTCGAGCGAGCCAAGCGTTACCTCCTCGGCCAGGCCTAGCTTGATTTGGGCCGCCGCGCGGGTGATCGTGCGGGTCACGAACTGGTGCGGCCGGCGCTCGGACTCGTGGTTGAACACGATCCCCGAACAGGCATACAGCTCGTCGTGCTTGCGCAGCGCCCCCACAAGCTGATGCGAGGCAAGCTTCGCGATCGCATACGGCGTGGTCGGCCTGCACGGCGTGCTCTCGCGCTGAGGGCTCTCGCCGGCGTCGCCGAACATCGCCCCAGACGCTGCCACCCAGACGCGAGCCTGCGGGGTCGCCTCGCGCACCGCCTCCAGCAGCGTCGCGGTGGAGCTGGCGATCGCCTTCAGCGTCTCGGCCGGTCCTTCCCACGAAGCGGGCACAAACGAAGGCGAGGCGAGGTGGTACAGCTCATCGGGCCGGCTGCCCTCGACTGCCGCCCACAGGCTACCCGCGTCAAGTAGGTCGCCATCCAAGAGCGTCAGGCGCTCACTTACGCCACCGTCCAGGGTGCGCAAGTGCTCCGAGCAGCCCAGCTCGCGCTCGCCACCGCCCCGAGCCATACCGATCACCTCGTAGCCCTTCTCGAGCAACAGCTCGGCCAAGAACGACCCGTCTTGCCCGGTGATGCCGGTGATCAGGGCGCGCTTCGGTTGCGTAGTCACGGTTCGAGAGCTTATGGGCTCAGCTGGGGCGGGATTACTGTCCCGTGTAGATCCGCCGCAGGCCATCCGCCACCGTCTGCGGCCCGCACAGCTCACGGACCCTTACTCGGCCTCGCTCTCCGGCGGCCGTGTCGCCCCACATGCGCCCGATCGCTTGGGAGAGCGCGGCAGGATCTCCTGGCTCGACGAGAGCCGACTCCTCGACTAGCTCCGGCAAGGCGCCGATGCGGCTGGCTACGACAGGCAGGCCGGCGGCCATCGCCTCGGCAGCTGCCATCCCGAAAGTCTCAGCCGAGCGTGAAGGGACGATCGCGAGTGCGGCGTTTCTGCGGAGCCGCTCAAGCGTGACGTCGTCGACGCGGCCGAGAAAATGCACCTCGCTGTCTTCCTGCCCCACAGGCAAGGGGGTCTCTTGCCCACTCTTAGCGGCCATGGTTGGCGGCACCGGCACTTGTCCGACGTGTGGGTGTGGGTATTGCACTTTGGGGGGGCCCGCGCGCCGCGCGCGTACGCGCGCAGGCCATCCCTTTGCGGACCATCACCAGCCACAACCAAGGGCACCCGGGCGCGGCGGCAGGCCTCGATCGCTACGTCGATCCCCTTCTCGGGGGCAAGCCGGGACACGACAAGGGCATACCCTCCCATGGGGAATGTGCTCTCAACCCCAGCAACTCCCTGCACTCCGGCCGTCCCCCCAACCCCCACTGCTATCTCTCCGGCCGTCCCCTCAACCCCCGCTGCCGTCTCAACCCTCCCCGCTGCTGTCTCAACCCTCCCCGCTGCTGTCCCGATCGTCCCCTCCGCTGTCCCGACCGGCGGCGCGAGCACGTGCACGCGCTTCCAATCGAGTGGGGCCCCCAGCTCGCGCAAGCGCTCGCGCGCGAACACGCTCGGCACGATCACCGCATCCGCTTGCTCAATCATGCGTCGCTGCCATAGCGCAAGCGAGATGCCATAGGCGAGCGCCTCGGCACGACTGTCGCGGCAGTTGTGGATTACGCCGGGCAACGTGTTGCGTCCGTGACAGCGCGTGCACTCGCGACCTTCGATGAAACACACGCCATTGGCACACACCAAGCGGTACTGGTGCAGATGCAGTACCACGCGAGCTCCCTCCTCGCGGGCGGCGGCCAGCGCACGCCACCCGAACAGAGGGTTCAAGTTGTGGGCGTGCACAACCGTGGCCCCGGTCAAGCGCACGGCCTTAGCGACATCGCGGGCGCCGAGACCACCGCGCAACAGGCCCGCGGCCGCACGCGCCGCGCCGGCTTGGGAGGAATCACGCGTAAGTAGCTGCGCCGGCTCCCCCATCTGCTTACGGACGACCGCGAGCAGATCCTCGACCACGCGCTCCTCACCGCCGGTGGTGCGATAACGGTTATGCAAGAAGAGGACCATGCCCTCACGGAGCCTATCCCGCGTCCGGCGTCCGATCGGTTGGCTGGAGCCCGGCGACCGCCCCGACTCGTGCAGCTTCCCCGCAAACCTAGACTGTTGCGGTCATGCCGTCCGCGTCGAGCCCATCTCCGGCAGCACCCCGCGCGCCCCTGTCACCTTCCGCGTCGATCGTGATACCCACACGAGCGCGCTTGGACTACCTCCGGGTGGCGCTCGCCTCGATCGCTCCACAAGCGTCCGCGGCGGGCGCGGAGCTGATCGTAGTGGACGATGCCGGTGCCTCCGAGCAGGCCCGCGGGCTCGCGGACCGCTTCGGCGCGCGCTACGAGCCCCACCCGGAGCCGCTCGGGTTGAACGTGGCGCGCAACACCGGCGTCGCTTGCACCGAAGGCGAGCTGGTGGTGTTCGTGGACGACGATGTCCAGGTCTGCGACGGTTGGCTGGAGGCTTTGCTCCGCGCCGCGCGCGAGCACCCAGGGGTGGATGTGTTCACAGGCCCGATCCGCCCACGCTTGGAAGGTGCGCCACCGCGCTCCTGCGGACGCGAGGGAGCACCGATCACCTCGCTTGACCTCGGGCCGGATGACACTCGGACGCGGTTTGCGTGGGGCGCCAACATGACAATCCGTCGCACCGCTCTCGACCGAGTGGGCCTGTTCGACGTGTCCTTGGAGCACGGTGGCGACGAGCAAGAGTGGCAGGAACGGCTCGCCCGCGGACGCACCACAAGCGACGAAATTGGCCAAGGGCCCGTCCTTTATGTAGCGGCAGCGTCTTTGGACCATCGCCGGTCGCCGGCAGACGCACGCCTATGTTCTCTCTGCCGTGCGGCCTACGCGCGCGGACGCGCCGCCAGGCGCTTTGACACGTGGCGCGGCCAGGCGCCTTCGCGCGCCTACGAGCTACGTACGCTGGCTGGATGCCTGGGTCACGTCGTCCGTTACCGCTGCCCGGCCGGCCTGACAATGGTCGCGCACAGCGGCGGGCGCCTGTTGGAAGCGCTGCGAAGGGACGCCGGCCACTACGCCTCCCACCGAGACGATCCTGCGCGCACGCGAACCGCAGGCGCAAGCGCGGACACACACCCTTCGCGAGGGCCCTCCCTGAACGGGCCGGCGCCGGCGGACGCAACCGACGACTTCCTGTCGGGCGAAAGCGGTCATGTCGGAGGCATCGATGGCCTCCGCCGCGCTTCCCTTGACCTGGGCGCCGATGCCCTGGAGATCGTCTCGGGCCGACACCGGCGCCTCGCTCGGGCAGCGCGCCTGGAGCCGCCCACACGCAGAGTGCTCGTGCTCGGCATCGAGCGTCCCCAGCACCAGGCGCTCGTCGGAGCCATTCGCGTCGAGCTGTCGCGCTCACGCCACGACGTGGAGATCCATTTCACCCCCGCCGGCGACCTCGGCAAGTTCGCGAACCTGAATCTGTTGCTCGGCGCACATCGGCCGGATGAGCACGACTGGCTGCTGGTCGTGGACGATGACATCGTCCTACCCAAAGGCTTCTTGGACCGCTTCATATTCTTGGCCGAGCACTTCGCGCTCGACCTCGCGCAGCCCGCTCACCGGCTTGCGTCGCACGCCGCGTGGCAGGTGACCCGACGGCGCAGCAGCGACGTCGTACGCGAGACTCACTTCGTGGAGATCGGACCCCTGACAGCGTTTGCCCGCTCGACTTTCTCCACGCTGCTGCCATTTCCCGATCTACGTATGGGTTGGGGCTTGGATCTCCACTGGGCCTCGCTCGCGCGCGAGCGAGGTTGGCGTTGCGGTGTGATCGACGCCACCCCGATCTCCCATCGCACGGCACCGGTCGCGAGCGCCTACTCGCGCGAGCAGGCGTTGGACGAGGCGCGTACGTTTCTGGCTGGTCGGCCCTACCTGAACGCGAGCGAAGCCCAACAAACCCTCGTCACCCACCGCCACTGGTGAGTACCCACCTACATAACTCCACCGCTCCGCCGGGAGCGGGGTGGAGGGCATCGTGAAGGTCCTCGTCGTATCCGAGTTCTACCCGCGCCAAGACGACCCCGTGTTGGGCGTGTGGGCACACCGCCAGGCTTTGGCGGCGCGCGACGCGGGAGCCGAGGTGCGGGTGATCGTGCTGCATCGACTGGTGCCACCGCGGGCCTCTTTTTCCCGAAGCCCACCCACCCGGGGAGGGCCGAGCCGCGCGCTGCGCGATCTTGCTAGCCAGCCGCACAAACAGACACTCGACGGCCTGGACATCACCTATGTGCGCTACGTGTCCCCCCCAAGAGAGCGCTACTACCAAGCGTGGGGCGCCTGGGCGGCTCCGGCGCTCGGCGTGGCCTTGCGCCACATGCGGCGCTCGTTCAAGTTCGAGCTCGTCCACGCCCACAACGCGATCCCGACCGCGGACGCCGTGCACCGAGCGCTCAACCGCCCCCGCCGGCTCGATCTGCCATTCGTCGTGTCGGTACACGGCGGCGACGTGCTCTATACGGCGCCGCGCAGCGAAGCGGGGCGCTTGGCGGTGGAACGCAGCCTGGCGGGCGCCATCGACGTGCTCGCTAACAGCAGGGACATCGCCAAGCTGGCACAGCGCTACGGAGCACACGATGCCCGAGTGGTCCACCTCGGCGCAGACCTGCCCGAGCCCGGCGGCAAGCGCGATCACCAGCCCTCGTTGGTCACAGTCGGCCATCTGGTTGCCCGCAAGCGTCATGCCGACGTGATGCGGGCGCTTGCCGTGCTGGCCAAAAACCACCCGAGCCTGCGCTACGAGATCGTGGGCGACGGACCGGAGCGAGTCGCGCTGGAAGGACTTGCAGCCAGACTAGGCGTGGGCGAGCGCGTGGAGTTTCACGGGCAATTGCCTCACAACGAGGCGGTCGCGATGGCGCGCCGTTGCACCCTGTTCGCGATGCCTTCGACCGAGGAGGCTTTCGGGGTCGCCTACATCGAGGCGATGGCCGGTGGCGTGCCGGCGATCGGCTGCCGCGGCGAGCCCGGGCCAGAGGAGATCGCGGCCGCCGGCGACGGCTTCATGCTCGTGCCACCAGGTGATATCGAGCGACTCACACAGCGCATCGACGAGTTGCTCTCCGATCCGGTGCGCCTGCGCGAGGCGAGTATCAAGGCTCGCGAGACGGTCGCAGCCAACTTCAGCTGGGAGCGATGCGGCAAGCAGACTGTGGCGGCCTATGAACACGCCCTGCGATGAAGCCGGTCCTGTTCGTCACCAACTATGCACCGCCCTACCGCGTCGGCGCTTTCGCGCGCCTGCATGAGTGCGAGGAGGTCGAGTACGCGCTTTTCGGCGGTCGCCTCAAGCACGGTGGAGACTCAACGGCGGGGGAGCTGCCCTTTCCCCATCGCCACTTGCGCGAGCACGAGTTGCATGGGCTTGCCGCGAGCGGTCGCTATCGCGCGGTGGTCGTCTCGACGGGTGGCCGCGTGGCACTACCGGCCGCCTGGGCCGGGGCACGCCGCGCACGGGTGCCCTTGATCCTGTGGGCATCGCTGTGGGCGCACCCTCGCAGCGCGGCGCATGGGCTCAGCTATCCGGCCTTGCTGCGCCTATATCGCTCGGCAGACGCGATAGTCACCTATGGGCCCCATGTGAGCGCGTACGTCCGGGCACGCGGGGCGCGGCGTGTGCACATCGCGCCTCAGGCAGTCGACAACGTCTTCTGGGGATCACCCGAGACGAACATTCCGACCGATCCCAGATGGCCCGCGGGCGCGGCTGTGAAGTTCTTGTTTGCGGGACGGCTGGCCCGGGAAAAGGGACTGGGGGTGCTCGAGGAGGCTTGGAGCATGTCGGGCCTGCAGGCACCAACCGCCGCGCTCGTCCTCGTCGGTGCGGGATCCACCCCCCCTTGGGTCCCGACCGGCGGCGCGGTGGCGCACTTCGAGCAGGTCTCTCAGGGGGAATTGCGCAACTTCTATGAGGCGTCGGATGTTTTGGTGGTGCCATCGATTCCGACGCGCACTTTCCGCGAGCCGTGGGGACTCGTGGCGAACGAGGCAATGAATCGGGGACTTCCAGTGATCGCAAGTGACGCGGTCGGCGCCGCGGCCGGCGGCTTGGTGAGAGATGGCCGCAACGGCTTGGTGGTGCCGGCCGGAGACGCGGTGGCCCTGGCGGCCGCCTTGAGAAGGCTCACGCGCGAGTCCGAGCTGCGCGCCCTACTGGGTACAGCTGGGCGTGAAGACGTGGCTGCGTATACCCAAGTGGGATGGGCCGAAGGCTTCTCTCGTGCACTCGCTGACCTCGGCCAGTCAGGGGGACGGTGAGGTAGCGTTGGGCCTCTTGGAAGGGCAGTCGGTCAACAGGAGAAGGGGTTGGAGCACGCTTGCGGGCGTTGTGCAGGCGCCAAGCGCGTGCCGTACGAGGCTTTTCGGTGGGCGCCCGCGAAGACGCCGGCACCCACACCGGGGGGCGGGCAGGGGCTTGGTTGTCGTGATCGCGATGCTGACGTTGTTTGCCGGCGCTCCGTCCGCGCAGGCCAGCCAAGCCTCGACGATCGTCGAAAAGTGCGCGAAAAAAGAATCGTTCGGGGGCTATAGCCAAAGCGCATATCGCCAAGCGCTCGAACAGCTGCCGACAATCGTCGTGGAGTACACCGCGTGCACCGAAGAAATTCGCAAAGCCGAGCTTGAGGCTGCCGGAGGTGGGGGCGGAACGACCTCCGCAACCACCCCGGCGAGCGTTCCGCTAGTACTGACACCGACCGAGCGGAGCGCGGTGCAGAATGCCCACAAGAATGGCGCGACACCGGTGCGCGTCGGTAGCGAACCGATCCGTCCGGGCGTGGTGCACGCCAATATTGCTTCTGCCGTCAACACGCTGCCCCACTCTTTGTTTGCCGTGCTTGCGTTGATGCTCGCCGGTGCTCTCGTGCTCACGATCGGGGAGGTGCGCAAGCGTGTCCGCTCACGCCGCGACAGCTGAGTACTCACCAGCAGTGCTGCGCGAAGAGCCGCTTGAGCCGCCTTCGCTGCCCATTGCGGGCAAGCCGCGGGCGGGCGTGACCGCGGCCGCAACGCTGGCTGTCGCCGGCTTCCTCTGCTTCGCGACGTTCCTCGCCAGAGGCGGCTTGAACCTGGCGCCGATGACCACGCTCGAGCTGATAACGACGCTTGCCGCTGGAGCTGTGGTCACGGGAGCGGTGGCGCTCATAGCAGCTGGATTCCGTGCGCGCGGCCTGTGGTCGGTCGGCTTGTTGCTGGCCTTCACGGCCCTGACAGGGATCTCGGTCGCGTGGTCGGTGGCTCCCGACGCTAGCTGGCAGGACGCCGGCAGGATGCTCACCTACAGCGGACTGTTCACCGCGGCCGTGGCCCTCGCCTGGATTGCCCCAGGCGGATGGCGTGCGCTGTTGGGAGGGGTAGTGCTGGCGGCCGTATTGGTGTGCGCATATGCGCTGCTCACGAAGGTTTTGCCCGGCGATTTGGCGCTAAGCGCCGAAGCCAACTTTTATGCTCGCCTGCAGGAACCGTATGGGTACTGGAACGCGATCGGCCTGACCGCGGCGCTGGGCACAATCGGCTGCCTGTGGTTGGGCGCGCGGCGCGCGGGGCACGCTCTGCTAACTGCGCTCGCTTACCCGGCTACGGGCCTGTTGATCGTCACGTTGATGCTTGCCTACTCGCGCGGTGCGTTGGCCGCCTTGGCGATCGGAGTGGTGGCGTGGATGTGTCTGGTGCCCTTGCGCCTACGTGGCGCCCGTGTCTTGATCGTGGGCGCTATGGGCGCGACTCCGGTCGTCACCTGGGCATTTTCGCGCCACGCGCTGAGCGGCGACGGAGTGGCGCTTGGGGTACGCACCAATGCTGGCCATCAGCTCGGCGCGCTGCTCTGCGCCATGCTGATCTTGTTGACATTGGTGGGCATCGCGATCGGCTTCTTCGGCGATCGGCGCGCGCCGACGGCCTCCACGCGCCGTGCTACGGGGATCGCGCTGGCGTCATTGCTGGTACTGCTCTTGTTGGTCGGCGTGGGCGGCCTCGCGGCCACCAAACGGGGGCTCACCGGAACGATCTCCCACGACCTTTCGTCGCTGACGAATCCGAACGCGCCGGTGCCGGCCAACAGTCCCGACCGCTTGACGGCCGTCGGCAGTGTGCGCGCCCGTTACTGGAAGGAGGCGCTGGAGATCTTCGAAGCTCATCCAGTGCTCGGCGCCGGAGCCGCCGGCTACGAAACGGCGCGGCTGCGCTATCGCAAGCAGCTCCTGGATGTGAGGCAGGCGCACGGCTATGTGGTGCAGACGCTGGCTGACCTCGGCATCATTGGCTTGGCTATCAGCCTAGCCTTGCTGCTGGCTTGGATGGGGGCCGCGGGACGCTCGACCCACCCGTTCAACCGACGCTGGATGGCGCGCTGGCCAAAACGGGGATCCTCGCCGGAGGAGAGTGTTTCCCGGCCCCCTTCGCTCAGATGGGGAAAGGTGCCTTTGGCCTATACGCCTGAGCGCATTGGGATGTTGACCATGTTGTGCGTGGTGATCGTGTTCGGTGTGCACTCGTTTGCCGATTGGACTTGGTATGTGCCGGGAGACGCTTTCGTGGCCTTGTTGTGCGCCGGATGGCTGGCTGGACGCGGGTCGCTGTCGGTCGGCAACTTGGCGGCGCCGGCGGGCTCGCCGGAGGCGGCCGGCGCCGAAGCTCCTCGCGAGCGCTTGAAGGTGCCATCGGCGCGCGAACTTGGACCGGTACGCGTGGGGATCACGGTTGCGGTCGTGGTGGGCGCGCTGTTGGCGGCCTGGACGGAGTGGCAGCCCCAGCGCTCGGTCGACGCTTCCGAGAATGCCCTAGTGCTGCTACCGCACAATCCAGTGGCCGCCCGCGCCGCCGCGCAAGCGGGGGTCGAACGAGATCCGCTGTCAGCGCAGGCCCTGTTCACGCTGTCCGCCGTGCAGAAGGCGACGGGTGAGAGCGCACTCGCTAGAACGACCTTGCAGAAGGCTGTCCAGCTACAGCCTTCCAACCCTCAGACATGGCTGACGCTGGGGCAATACGACATGAGCACCAATCCGCGCGAAGCGGTGAGCGAGCTGCGCGCGGCCGTGTATTTGGATCCCGAGTCGATTCCGATCCAAAACGCTTACGTGGAGGCGCTGCGGGCCTCACCGCCCGCGGTCCACCCCACACGGAGAACAGGCCGCGCTGTTCGGGGTACAGGCGCTTAGAAACGCTTGCGACGTCCGCTTGCCAAGAGCATGGTGCGGGCGCCCGGTACTCCGCCGCGACGCGCCACCGCGACCTCGGCGAACCCAAAGTCGACCAGTAGCTCAGCGAGCGTGCGGGGAACATAGAAGCGAAGATGGTCTGAGCGCGGGTCGAAATGGGCCGCAAACGCTCGCTCGCTGATAGTCAGGCGCAGGCGCGATAGAAGACCGTGGTCTGGCGTAGAGAGCAGGATGAGCCCGCCGGAAGGCAGCACACGACGCACCTCTGACAGCCACTGGGAGGTGTCGGCCACATGCTCGATCGTCTCTCCGGCCCAGACGATGTCGAAGCGGGCATCCTCGAAAGGCAGCGATCCCCCGGGCTCCACAAGGCGCAAGTCGAGCTTGGAATGGTTTGCGCGGGCGCGTAGCAAGGGCTCCTCCGCGACATCGCAAGCCACGACCTCGGCGTCCCCGCGCATGAGGACCTCGGCGAAGTGTCCCTCCCCGCAGCCGAGATCAAGTACACGCACCTGACGAGCCAAGCGCTCCTGCTCGGCGGCGAGGTGACTTAGGAGGAACGCTTCGCGCAGGCTTGCCTCGATGGGCCTCAGGCCCGGGGGTGTGCCCTTCCAGAGGCTCTCGTAATAGGCGCGCGAGGACATGGCCGGCAAGGCTAGCGTCACGGAGACACGACAAACGATGGAAACAGCGGGAACAATTCGGCATCGATCGGCACACAGAGCGCCGTGAAGGACTATGTTGTCGGGCAGTGCGCCTGGTGGGACAGACGTGAGGATGTCTCGTGGTCGGAGCTCGCGGGTCGGAGCGCCGGACGCGATGAGGGTCGCTTTCGATAGCCGGCCTTGCGTCGAAGTGCGCGGTATCGGGCGCTACTCGCGCGGGCTGCTCGGCGGGCTGGACAAAATCGCGGACGAAGACATCGAAATCGTCGAGACCCACCGTCCACGACATGTGGACGTGTACCACTCGCCTTGGATTGACGGCACGATCTTGCGTAGTCCGTGTCCGATGGTGGTGAGCATCCATGACATCGACGCGCTCACTCGACCGAGCGAGCGCTTGCGCCGCGGCGGCGTCTATTTGCGCCTGCGCCACCTGGCGCTTGTGCGTGCCACACACGTGATCGTCCCCACCGAGGCGGTCGCCGAGGATGCCGTCACCAAGCTTGGCTTGGAGCACGGGCGCGTGGTTGTGATCCCGCCGGTGCGCGAACCAATAGCCGACACAAGCGGGGCCGGTGATGACGCGCTCGCGGGAAGCGCCGGTGGCACGAGCGATGCCTCGCGACCCACACCTTTGTGGAGCTGGGAGGACGTGGCGCGCGCCACTTGGAGGGTCTACGAGCGAGCTTTGTCCGAGCCCGGACGCGCCTTCGTTAGTACGCCCCCCGCTGCATCAGCACGGCTGGAATCGTCTTGAGCAGGATCGCGAGATCGAGCGCCAAAGACCAGCGCTCAAGGTAGATGAAGTCGAGGTGCACGAGGTCGTCGAAGTCAAGCTCGGAGCGACCGGACACCTGCCATAGGCCGGTGATCCCGGGCAGTACGAGATAGCGCTTGCGGTGCCAGTCCTCGAGCAGCTCGAAGTCGCGCTCGGGTAGGGGCCTCGGCCCGACCAAGGACATCTCGCCCCGCAATACGTTGACCAGCTGGGGCAGCTCGTCCAAGGAGAAGCGCCGCAAGAAGCGTCCGACGGGCGTGAGGCGGGGGTCGTCCTTGATCTTGAAGAGCGCTCCGGAGGCCTCGTTGAGCTCCTCCAAGGCACCTTGACGCGCATCTGCGTCGCAGTACATGGTTCTGAACTTCAAGCATGCGAACGGGCGCTGGCCGATGCCGGGGCGCATCGAGCGATAGAAGGCGGGGCCACGCGAGGAGAGCCGCACCGCCAGGAAGATCGCCAAGAGCAGGGGACTGAGCACGACTAGCAGCAAAGTCGACCCGACCGCGTCGAAGGTGCGCTTGAGGGCAAAGTCGATGCCCTCGAACACGGGCGGGCCCAGCTCGAACAAGGGCACAGACTGACCGGGGACGAACTCGGCGCGGTGGATCAGGATCTCCATCGTGGAGGGCGCGATGCGCACGCGCACGCCACACCGGTGGCACTGGTCGACGAGCTCGACCGCACTCTCTTGGGGGAAGTCGGGATCGGCGATGATTATCTCGTCGACGCGTTCGGTGGCGATTACGGCTTGGAGGTGGTCGAGCGTTCCCAGACAGCGGATACCATTGGGGGGCAGTGGCTCGGGCGAGACGAAGCCGACGACTTCGATCGGCGAGTGGGGGGCGTCGGCCAAGGCGTCGGCCACGTCGTGGATGTGCTTGCCGGTGCCGACCAAGACGGCGCGGCGCTGATAGCCGGCGGCGCGCAGGATCGCCCCGGTGGCTCGCTCGTAGAGGTAGCGAAAAGAGGAGATGTAGAGCAAGGCGAAGGCGAGCGAGCCATAGAAGATGTAGTAGGAAGAGAAGTGTTCGCCTGAGACGACCGCGAAGATCAGGGCCACGAAGGCGACCTGGAAGAGCGAGCCCACGATGCGCGAGAGGCCGGGACGTTGGGAGCGCTCGGCGTAGAGTCCGGAGCGCGCGAACAGGAGCGCGGTCAGGAGGTAGGCGAAGGCGAGGATCGACCTCGTGCCCTCATAGGCTTGGTTGGCGTCGAAGCTGGACAACACGGCCGCCTTGAGGGCCAAGGCGGTGAAGATCGCGAGCGAGAGCCCGAACAGGTCGAGCACGAGCAGTGAGAGGACGCGCAGGCCACGGCGCATCGTGTCCATGCGCAGGACGAAGGAGAGCGCGGGCGGGCGCTTGGAGCGCACGTCGCGGTCTGAGCGGGCCGGCGCGGTCGAGGGATTCGGTGCGTCCGTGCGAGCAGGCGTGTCGGCGAGGCTTTGGGAGCCCGCGGCTCGGAGAGGACTCGCGGCGGCCTCACGCACAGACGAAGACGGCCGCGCGGAACGGCTGGCAGGCGGCGCGTCCGGGGAACGAACTCCCATCTCGGACTTCACAACAACTGAGTTTCCCGGATGTAGCGGTCGGAAACGGTCTGAGAGGAAGCGTTCAACCAACCAGCTGCTCTATGCCGGAAGCGTCGATCGTGCGACGCAGGCCGTCGCGCAGGGACACCTCGGGCGCCCATGCGAGCAGCTCTTTGGCCAGGCTGATGTCGGGCCGGCGTTGCTTGGGGTCGTCGACGGGCAAGGCCTCGAAGAGGATGTCCGAGGCAGCGCCCGTGACCTCCTTGACGGCTTCGGCCAGTTCCAGCAAGGTGTACTCGTCGGGATTGCCGATGTTGCATGGTTCGTGATAGCCAGACTCGGCGAGGGCGATTAGGCCCCTGATCAGGTCGCTGACGAAGCAAAAGGAGCGGGTCTGGGAGCCATCGCCAAAGACCGTGAGGGGCCGGTTGGCCAAGGCTTGGCGCAGGAACGTGGGGATCGCGCGGCCGTCGTGGGGACGCATGCGCGAGCCATAGGTATTGAAGATGCGCACTATCGCCGTGTCCACGCCCTGCTGGCGGTGGTAGGCCATTGTCAGGGCCTCTGCGTAGCGCTTGGCCTCGTCGTAGACACCGCGTGGCCCGATCGGGTTGACGTGGCCCCAGTAGGACTCCGATTGGGGGTGCTCCAAAGGATCGCCGTAGACCTCGGACGTCGAGGCGATCAGGAAGCGGGCGCGGTGGCGCTTAGCCAAGCCCAAGGTGTTGTGGGTGCCGTAGGAGCCGACCTTCAGGGTGTGCAGGGGCAAGCGCAGATAGTCGATCGGCGAGGCGGGCGAAGCCAGGTGGTAGACGTAGTCGACGGGCTCGTCGATCTCGTAGGAGTCGATGATGTCGACGTTGACGTGCCTGAAGCGCGCGGGATCGCGGATGTGCTCGATGTTGGCTAGGGAGCCGGTCTCGAAGTTGTCGACGCAGATGACCCTGTGGCCGCGTGCCAGCAACTCGTCGCACAAATGCGAGCCCAAGAAGCCGGCGCCTCCGGTTACCAAGCAGGTCGACACGGCCCGCACGATACAGGCTTCATATGATCTTGTCCGAGCAATGAGCGAGGACAGAGCGAACACAGAGCACGAGGAGCGCCTCACGGTCGCCCCGATCGTGGGTCCCGAGGACCCACGCAGGTTCACCGACTCGGGGATCGAGATCGGGGCGCTCTACGACGAGCATGACCTGCCCGCGGACCTCGATTTGGGCGAGCCCGGCGAGTTCCCCTACACGCGGGGCGTGCACAGGGAGATGTATCGCAAACAGACCTGGACGATGAGGCAGTACGCGGGCTATGCCTCTGCCAAGGAGTCCAACGAGCGTTACCGCTACTTGCTCTCCAAGGGCTCGACAGGCTTGTCGATGGCGTTTGACCTGCCGACCCAGTTGGGCCTGGACTCCGACAATCCGCGCTGCCTTGGCGAGGTGGGCAGGACGGGCGTGGCGATCGACACGATCGACGACATGAGGACCGCATTCGACGGCATCCCGCTCGACCAGGTCTCTACCTCGATGACGATCAACGCGCCCGCGGCCTGCCTGTTGCTCCTATATGAGCTGGTGGGCGAGGAGCAAGGGGTGCCGAGCGAGCAGCTGAGGGGCACCACCCAGAACGACGTCCTGAAGGAGTACATCGCCAGGGGCAACTACATCTATCCGCCCCAGCCGACGATGCGGATCACGACCGACCTGTTCCAGTACTGCCAGGAAAACGTGCCCAAGTGGAACACGATCTCGATCTCGGGCTACCACTTCAGGGAGAAGGGCTGCTCGGCGGTGCAGGAGGTGGCCTTCACGCTGTCCTCAGGCATCGCCTATGTGACAGCCGCGATCGAGAAGGGCCTTGACGTGGATGACTTCGCGCCGCGCCTGGCCTTCTTCTTCAACGGCCACAACAACGTCTTCCAAGAGGTCGCCAAGTTCCGGGCGGCCAGGCGCATGTGGGCCCACATTATGAAAGAGCGCTTCGGGGCCAAGAATCCGAAGTCGACGATGTTGCGCTTCCACACGCAGACGGGCGGCGTGACCTTGACCGCGCAGCAGCCGGAGAACAACATCGTGAGGGTCGCCTTGCAGGGCTTCGCGGCGGTGTGTGGGGGCACGCAGTCCTTGCACACCAATGGCTTCGACGAGGCCTTGGCCCTGCCGACCGAGCACGCGGCCAAGATCGCGCTGCGCACGCAGCAGATCCTCGCACACGAGTCTGGCGCCGCCGACACGGTGGATCCTTTCGCTGGCTCCTACTTCGTGGAGTCCTTGACCGACGAGATCGAAGCGAGAGCGAACGAACTGATCGCCAAGGTGGACGCGCTCGGCGGCAGCGTGAACGCGATCCAGTTCATCACCGGTGAGATCGACGAGTCGGCGTGGGGCTACCAGGAGCGCTACCGCATCGGCCAGGACATCGTGGTGGGCGTGAACAAGTACGAGGAGGAGGACCTCGAAGTGCCCGACCTTCTGCGTGTGGACCCCGAGTCGGAGCGCGAACAGGTCGGCCGTTTGAAGGCCTTCAAGGAGAATCGTGACCAGGATCTCGTGCAGAAGCGTCTGGAGGAGCTACGCGAGACCGCACGTGGCGAGGACAACCTGCTGCCCGCGATCCGCCAGGCCTTGAAGGACCGCGCTTCGCTCGGCGAGGCGTGCGGTGCGATGCAAGACGTGTTCGGCAAGTACGCGCCGACTTTTTGAGGACGGGCCCGGCCCGGATGCTGGCCTGAAAGCTGATGTGCCCATGCCTTGCGGCATGGGCGGGAGGGTCGCATGACTTTGAAAGCCGAGATGGGATGACCGACCGATCGGAGATCGGCCAGCATGCGACCCGGTCACGGGGAGGTGCATGCACCTACCCGCCGTCGGCGCATGCGCCGACGGTATGCAGGCAGGGACCAACGTCTCATGCGTTCAATAGGATCCATCCCGTGATCGCGACGGTGCAGTTCTTTGAAGTCGTCTTGGCCGTGCACATCATGGCGGTGGTGTTCGCCTTCGGCGCGACCTTCGCCTACCCGGTCTTGTTGGGCACGGTGAGCAAGGCCGACTCGCGCTCACTGCCCGCCCTGTACAAGGCGCTCCACGCGATCAGCCGCATGGTGATCATGCCCGGACTTGCGGTGGTCGTGATCTGCGGCATCTACCTAGCCTCCAAGCTGCACGTGTGGAGCGAGTTCTACGTCCAATGGGGCATCGGCGTGGCGGTCGTGATCGGCGCCGTCGAGGGCATGTTCCTGAGCCCCCGGGAGAAGCGTCTGTGCGAGGTCGCCGACAGGGACGCGGCCGCCGCCGGCGACGCTCAGATCGCCTGGAGCGCGGAGCACGACACGCTCGTGAAGCGCATCGGCGCCGTGGGCGCCACGATGGACCTGCTCGTGATTCTCACGATCTTGTTCATGGTCTTGAAAACCTGAGGGCACCAGCGCGGCGGTGTGTTGTATTGCCGAAAGGCATGACTTGCGCGCGCGCGTAGGCACCCGTTTTTCGCGAGCAACAACCCCGGAGCCATGTGCCGGACGAACCATGTCCCAGAAGCGCACCAGCGGTACCCTGGACTGGCTATGAGTGAGGGCTACAGAGTCGCCGTCGTCGGCGCCACCGGACAGGTTGGCACTTTGATGTTGCGGCTCCTGCGCGAGCGCCGGTTCCCCGCGCGCGAGATCGTGCCGTTCGCGTCCTCCCGCTCGGCCGGCAAGGAGATCGAGGGGGTCGGCATCGTGCAACCCCTCGCCGAGGACACGATCCAAGGCTTCGACTTGGCCCTGTTCTCGGCCGGTGGCTCCACTTCCGGCGAGTGGGCTCCCCGCTTCGTGCAGGCCGGCGCGGTCGTGGTGGACAACAGCTCGAAGTGGCGCATGAACGACGAGGTGCCTTTGGTCGTAGCCGAGGTCAACCCCGAAGCCTTGGCGTCCCACCAGGGGATCATCGCCAACCCGAACTGCTCGACGATGCAGATGGTCGTGGCCTTGAAGCCGATCCACGACGAGGCCGGGATCGAGCGGCTCGTGATCTCTACCTACCAAGCGGTGTCAGGCACCGGCAAGCAGGCAGTCGACGAGCTCCTCGACCAAGCCCACGCGATCCTGCACGAGATGGAGCCCGCTCCTCCTCAGGTATATGCCCACCAGATCGCCTTCAACGCGCTCCCTCACGCCGGCTCATTCGCGCCCGGGGACGACCACACCGACGAGGAGCGCAAGCTGATCAACGAGACCCGCAAGATCTTGGGCGACCCCGAGATCCGGGTAAGCGCCACCTGCGTGAGGGTGCCCGTCGTCAATGGCCACTCCGAGGCCGTCAACATCCAGACGCGCTCTCCCCTCTCGCCCGAGCGAGCGCGCGAACTGTTGCGGGCCGCGCCAGGGATCACCGTGGCCGACGATCCGGGTGTTGCTCTCTACCCCTTGGCCACCTTGGCCACCGGCCGCGATGAGGTGTTCGTGGGCCGCATCCGCCGTGATCCCGGCCATGAGCGGGCCTTGGATATGTGGATCGTGGCCGACAACCTGCGCAAGGGCGCCGCCACCAACGCGGTGCAGCTGGCGGAGCTGCTACACGAGCGGAGACTAGTTGGTATTCGAGCACAACCCGCGGCCTGATCGCTCGGACACCGCCTGAGCGAGCATTACCTCCCGACAAGGCGTGCTCACACCACGCCATTGGGTGCTGGGCCCACACCAAGGAACCGGGGCAGAAGCGCTTGTGCCAACGCATCCCTCGCCCTAGACTGTCCCGGTGCCACCAGGGTCCGACAAATATGACGATTCCCCTGATCCGAATGAAAGCTCAGCGCCGAGTGGCACCTTGGACCACATGGCACGAAGCCACGAGACCGGCGCCATGGCTCGTCTATTTAGATCGATCCGCGACGGAAGCTCGCCGTCTCTATATTGGCTTATCCCACTGGCAATCGGCTGTATTTACCTCACCCTCTTCGCCCTTGAATTGCCAAAAATCATTGAGTTGTCCACGTGGAACAGCGACGTTGCCTCGGCATTCACCATCCCCATCACACTGGTGCAAACGGGGACCGGAGGCCATACAGTGCTCGCATCCACAGGCGCATATATCGAGCTATGGTTTGGGATACTCACGGCTTCTTTGCCTTTCCACCGCCTGCTGTGGGAGATTGCGGCACCGCTAACCTATCTGGCTACCGCCCTAACCGTTGGCTGGTCGGTAGCCCAGGTAGCCACTCGTCGGGCATCCGTCCTTGCGATCCTTCTGTGCCTCGTCGTATCCGCGCCGGCATTCACTATTTTTATGGCCGCGGCTACCCACAACTCTGTCTATTTGGGCACCGCACTACTGGGGGCCTACCTCGTATGGATGGCCCGATCCGGACCGCAAACAAAAGCCCTCGCCGTCTCCGTACCGCTACTCCTAGGAGTGGCCCTGGGCATTTTCTTTGCCTCCGATCTGCTGCTCCTGGTAACAGGCATCGTGCCATTTGCCTTTACGGCGACATTCGTCAGCCTGCAACGTAACGAGCGCTCCAAACGACTCTTTGTCTCCGTGCTCGCGATCATTCTTGTCGGCGCCCCTGTCGCTTGGCTCACCTCGAAAGCGATGGGCTCATATGGTCTTGTAGTGGAACGACCGTCGACAAGCATTGTTTTCTCCGAACTACCTCGCCACTCCGAATACCTATTCGAAGGAGTTAAGGAACTATTTGGCGGCTACCTTGGCGGCCAGGCGGCCCCAGGCAAACTACAGACCGTCGTCGGGATCGCCTCCGATGTAGCGATGACCTTCGCGCTGTTCATGTTGCCGGTGTTTGGCTGCTACACGGCTGTCAAATTCGCGCAATCGAAGCGGCGTATCGATGTCGAGAGAACACCTCCCGACTTCGCCATCACGGTTCATATCCTATATTGGACGGCCTCCGCGATCAGCGCCGTTGTCGCATTCGAGCTGAGTGCCATGGCAGACGCGGCCCGTGCTCAGTATTACGCGACACTGATCTTCTCTGTCGCGGCTATCATACCCCTACTTCTACGACCGGCCTCCCTCGGAGGCCGGCTCGTGCCTTTCGGAGCGTCAGTGTTCTTTATCGCGAGTATCGTCAGCTTGACCAGCGCCAACTTCGGTATTGGCGAATTTCGCCGCGACCAACAGCGGATCACACTACTGGCACAAACCGACCTGGCAACTACTGGGTACGCCGGCTACTGGTACGCGTCTGACTTGACCTGGAATTCCCATGAACGCGTCAAGGTACGGCCCGTGAGTCTCTGTGAAAACACTACAGGTGCAGACATATGCCCCTTTTACATAAACCGAGTTCCCTCATGGTACAAAGCAGACCAGCACCGCAGCTTTCTGCTGGTGAATCCTCATGAAGAATATCTATATGTAGTTCCGCCCGGCCTCGGCAGACCTCTCGCGACGTACACGTTTCAAGACTCCACAAAGATGTACGTCTACCCGTACGACATCGCCTCCCGACTTGGACCAGGCGCAGACCGGCCCTAACCCAGAGAGCTTGCTCCATCTGCGAGGCGCCGGTGGCCATGCATCTAAGCCCAGGTGCTTCCACAAGCCCAGCCGACTCTCGGGAGGAGTCTGAGCCCAACGGGCGAACACACCAGCGATGAGCGTCTCGACCGAGGTGCAACGCACCCTTGTGAAGTCCCCGCCCGAGCTGTGGACCGAGCTGAGCAACCCCGAGGCGCTCGCTCGCCATCTCGGCGAGTTCGGCGAGATCCGCATCACCAATGCCGAGCCGGAGACCAAGGTCGAATGGGAGGCCGAGCAGGCCAGAGGTGTGGTCCAGCTCAAGCAGTCTGGCTGGGGTACCAAGGTGACCTTGTCTGTAACGCGCACCCCGGCAGTCTCAGGGCCTCCGCCGGAGCCAGAGCCGGCCGTCGTCGCAGAGCCAGAGCCGGCGCGTCGCAGAGCCAGAGCCGGCCGTCGTCGCGGAGCCTGTGCCCAAGTCGATTGCGATAGCCAAGCCCCAGCCGACAAGCGTCGTCGAGTTCCAGCCGGTTTCTGTCGGGTCCGCCGAGCCTGAGCCTGTCGCCGTCGAGCCCGCCGAGTCCACCGAGTCTGAGCCTGTCGCCGTCGAGCCAGAGCCTGCCGAGCCTGTCGCCGTCGAGCCAGAGCCTGCCGAGCCTGTCGCCGTCGAGCCAGAGCCTGCCGAGCCTGTTGCCGTCGAGCCAGGGCCCCGACCGGGATTCTTTGCGCGCTTGTTTCGCAAACGCAAGGTGAAGTCCATCCCCGTTTCCGAACCCGAGCATGAGCCGGAGCCGGAGCCAGAGGTCGTCGCACTGGCAGCACCTGAGCCGGTTTACCCCGATCCGCCAGCTCAGCCCGAGGCATCGGAACCGGCGGAGGACCTGGCCACCGAACTGGAGTCCTTGGAAGAGCAGATGGCCGCGGAGACGACCGAGCTGCTGACCAGCGTGCTGGATCGCTTGGGCGCCGCGCACCACAGGCCCTTCTCGCGCGGATAAGATTCGGCGCCGATGCGCGCCAAGGCCCCAGAAACATACGAAGAGAAGCTCGCCGAGCTGAACGGCTTACGCGAGGAAGCGCTGCACTCGGCGCCCGAGGCCGAGGAGAAGCAGCACGCCCGCGGTAAGTACACGGCGCGCGAGCGCATCGAGAAGCTGCTCGACCCTGGGTCCTTCCAGGAGCTGGACACGTTCGTGCGCCACAGGACCTACGACTTCGACATGCAAAAGAACCGGCCCTGGGGCGACGCCGTAGTGACCGGCCACGGCACGATCGAGAGTCGGCGTGTGTGCGTGTTCAGCCAGGACTTCACTGTGTTCGGCGGCTCCCTGAGCGAGGTCATGGGCGAGAAGATGTGCAAGATCATGGATCTGGCCACCAAGATCGGCTGCCCCGTGATCGGCATCAATGACTCAGGCGGCGCCCGCATCCAGGAGGGAGTCGTCTCCTTGGGCGCCTATGGCGACGTGTTCCTGCGCAACGTCCGCTCCTCCGGCGTGATCCCCCAGATCAGCCTGATCATGGGTCCCTGCGCGGGCGGGGCGGTGTACTCGCCGGCGATCACCGACTTCGTGTTCATGGTCAAGGAGACCTCCCACATGTTCATCACCGGCCCCGACGTCATCAAGACGGTCACCGGCGAGGAAGTGGGCTTCGAGGAGCTGGGCGGGGCGATGTCCCACAACACCAAGTCGGGTGTCGCCCAGTTCGCCTCCGAGGACGAGGACGCGTGCCTTGAGGACTGCCGCTACCTGGTCAGCTTCCTGCCCCAAAACAACATGCAGACCACCCCGCGCGTGCAACCGACCGACGATCCCCTGCGGATGGATCCTGAGCTCGACCATGTCGTGCCCGACAATCCCAACAAGCCCTATGACATGCGCGATGTGGTGCGCTTGATCGTCGACGACGGCGAGTTCTTCGAGGTCCACGAGCACCACGCCAAGAACATCATCTGCGGCTTCTCGCGCCTGGATGGACACGCGATTGGGATCGTCGGCAACCAGCCCTCGCAGCTTGCTGGCGTACTCGATATCGATGCCTCGGCCAAGGCCGCCCGCTTCGTGAGGACCTGCGACGCCTTCAACATCCCCCTGCTCACCTTGTGCGACGTGCCCGGCTTCCTGCCCGGCACCGCCCAGGAGTGGGGCGGCATCATCAGACACGGAGCCAAGCTCTTGTACGCGTTCGCCGAGGCCACGGTCCCGAAGATCACGGTCATCACACGCAAGGCCTACGGCGGGGCTTACGACGTGATGGCCTCCAAGCACCTCGCCGCCGACTTCAACTTCGCGTGGCCCACCGCCGAGGTGGCGGTGATGGGCCCCGAGGGTGCGGTCAACATCATCTACAGGCGCGATATCGCCGGCAGCCCCACGCCGGCCGAGCGCAGACAGACCTTGATGGACGACTACAAGGCGCGCTTCGCCAACCCCTATACGGCAGCGGAGCGAGGCTATATCGATGACGTGATCATCCCTCACGAGACACGCCCCAAGCTGATCGCCGCACTCGACACCTTGCACACCAAGCGCGAGCCGGGGCCCAAGCGCAAGCACGGCAACATCCCGCTCTGAGGTCAGAGACAGCGGGATGGTCAACCGTCGCCCCCACTTGAAGCTGATCGCGCCCTCAGCCTCGCCCGCCGAGGCGGCGGCGATCGTGGCCGCTTTGGAGCGCTTTATGCGCGATACAGCACCGCCTACGGCGCCTCCCTCGCAGACTATGGATCCCTGGCTGCGCGCGGCTATGCTCGAAGGCGTGGCGCGGGCCGGCCCGGGGGCTAGTCCCGCAGACGAACCGGACCCTTGGATAAATACCTAAAAGCCGCTAGGCTTTAGCGCCAATCCCTCTACCGGTCGTAAACAATGACCCGGGCAGTTACGCCCGGCCCAGGAGGTTTCGCTAGATGGAGCCAGTTTCGATACCCGCCGAGCCGTCCACCAAAAAGGGCTCGTTGGAGGACCCCGAGATCCTGCGGAACGTCCCTGGGCACGTGATCCCGATCCTGCAGCGCGAGTACGACGACTTCAAGACCGAGGCCACCAAGTTCCTCGCGGGCAACATGGAGGAAGACGAGTTCATCAAGTTCCGCCTGCGCCAGGGCGTCTATGGCCAGCGCCAGCCAGACGTGCAGATGATCCGCGTGAAGCTCCCCTTCGGCGGGATCACCCCCGAGCAGATGGACAAGTTCGCCGACGTCGTCGAAAAGTACGCGCCCTTGGGCAAGGGTCACGTGACGACCAGGCAGAACGTCCAGATGCACCACATCCCCCTGCCCGAAATCGAGCAGGCGATCAGCGAGCTGGGCGAAGCAGGACTCTCCAGCCGAGAGGGCTGCGGCAACACCGTGCGCAACGTCACCGGCGACCCCTGGGCGGGAGTGGCGGCAGACGAGCTGTTCGATCTGACCCCCTACGCGGGCGCCTATGTGCGCTATTTCGTCAGGCACCCCACCACACAGGGGATGCCACGCAAGATCAAGACCTCCTTCGACGGCTCCCCCCGCGACCGCGCGATCAGCGGCATTCATGACATCGCCTTCAGGGCCCGCATCAAGGAGATCGACGGCCGTGAGGTCAAGGGGGTGGAGATGCTTGTCGGCGGTGGCACTTCGATCATGCCGCGCGTCGCCCCCGCTTTGTACGACTTCGTGGAGATCGACAACGGTGACTACCTGAAGATTTCAGAGGCCGTCTTCAGGATCTTCGACCGCCAGGAGTGGCTGCGTGTCAACCGCGCCCGCGCCCGCATCAAGGTGTTCGTCGACAAGTACGGCATAGACGAGCTGCGCAACCAGGTCGAGGAGGAGTTGAAGGGCGACTGGGTCTCAGAACGCGACTTTTCGATCGAGCATCGCCTGTTCCTCGACGACGAGCGCGAGGCCGCGCCTGCTCCGCCGGCTAGCTATGGCAGCCCCAATGGCGACATCTCCGAGTTCGAGCGCTTCCGGCAGGCCAACGTGGCCGCCCAAAAGCAGGAGGGCTACGCGACGGTTGAGGTCAAGATCGTGCGCGGCGACCTCACTCCAGAGCAGTTCAGGGGCCTTGGTCGGATCATGCGCGAATACTCAGGTGGCTACGCGCGCACCACGGTGCAGCAGAACTTCGTGCTGCGCTGGGTACGTGAGGAGAGCGTCTACGACGTGTGGCGCGCTTTGACCGAGCTGGACCTCGGCGATGCTGGTTCACGCGAGATCAGCGACGTGGTGTCCTGCCCAGGCACCGATTCCTGCAAGCTCGGCATAACAAGCTCGATGGGCCTCAACCAGGCCGTCCAAGAGCGCATCGAAGCTATGTCCATCACCGATCCCTTGACGCGCCAGATCCACATCAAGATGAGCGGCTGCCCCAATGGCTGCTCCCAGCACCACGTCGCCGACATCGGCTTCTATGGCGCCTCGATCAAGGTCGGCGAGCACACGATCCCCGCTTACATCCCCCACGTGGGCGGCGTGTACGAAGGCGGCGAGGTCAAGTTCGGCACGCGCCTGAAGCAGCGCCTGCCGGCCAAGCGCGTGCCCGAGGCGATCGAGCGTTGGATCCGCCACTACGAGGCCAACCGCAACGACGGCGAGGAATGGGGCGAGTTCGTAGAGCGCGTCGGCACCTCCGATTTGGAAGCGCTCGTCAAGGAGCTATCGCTGCCTGTGGACTTCGGACTGGAGACAATGAACACATTCATCGACTGGAATCGGGACGTGCCGTTCCAGGTGATCCGCGGAGAGGGCGAGTGCGCGGTCTAGCCGACAGCCAGGCCGGCGGCGTCGCTCTAGACGTCGCCATGCCCGCTGGGCTTGCCGGGGACACCCCTTCGGGCGAGGAGATCGCCCTGAGCTTGAGTGACACCCTGCGCGAGGCGGTCAAGCGCCACGGCGAGCGGATCGTCCTGCTGTGCTCCTTTCAGAAGGAGGAGTCGGTATTGATCGACGAGCTGTTGCGTATTGGCGACGGACAAACGTCTGTGCGGATCGCGACGATTGACACAGGCGTTCTGTTTCCAGAGACATTGCAGACCTGGAAGGCCTTCGAGGAGCACTTCGGGATCAATGTAGAGGTGCACGACGCAGGTAATCCGAGCGCGCCATGGACCGGACCCGAGCACTGCTGCTCGGTCGCCAAGGTTGCTGCCCTGGAGGAGGCACTACAAGACGCCGAAGGATGGATCACCGGAATCAGGCGCGAGCAAGGTCCCACGCGGGCGAACACCGAGCTGATCGAAACGGACGCCAAGCGCGGCCTACACAAGTACAACCCGCTTGCCCTCTGGAGCGAAAAGGACCTGTGGTCACGGATCTTCGAGCGCGGCCTTCCCTACAACCCACTGCACGACCAAAGCTATGCCTCGATCGGCTGCGCACCATGCACCCTGCCTGGCGCGGGGCGCGAGGGCCGATGGGCCGGTAGCGAGAAGACGGAGTGCGGACTGCACATCGACGCAATAGATGTTCACAACCCCGAGCGAGCATGAGCGCTAACTTCGAGCCAACCATGGAGATCTCTCACCTCATGGCAAGGCATATCGGTTCGACGGATGCGCCTGCCCGACTCAGGCCACTCAGGCTGGCTAAGTGGTGGAATCTGTGAGCGTCGCCGAGCGTCCCCAACTGAGCCATTTGCGGGCCCTGGAGTCTGAGGCGATCCACGTGATGCGCGAGGTTGCCGCCGAATTCGAGCGTCCCGTGCTCCTGTTCAGCGGCGGCAAGGATTCGATTGTTCTACTCAGGCTGGCCGAGAAGGCGTTTCGGCCAGGGCCGTTCCCGTTCCCCTTGATGCACGTGGACACGGGCCACAACTTCCCCGAGGTGATCGAGTTCAGGGACCGTCGCGTGGCCGAACTCGGCGAGCGCCTGATCGTGGCAAGCGTGCAGGAGTCGATCGACAAGGGCCGCGTCGCCGAGGAGCAAGGCCCGCGCGCGTCGCGCAATCAATTGCAGACCGTGACTTTGCTCGATGCGATCGCCGAGCACAAGTTCGACGCGGCCTTCGGCGGCGCGCGCCGCGACGAGGAGCGCGCCCGAGCCAAGGAGCGCGTGTTCTCCTTCCGCGACGACTTCGGCGGTTGGAACCCCAAGAACCAGCGACCCGAGCTTTGGAACCTCTACAACGGGCGCATCAAAAAGGGTGAGAACGTGAGGGTCTTTCCCATCTCAAACTGGACCGAGCTCGACGTGTGGGAGTACATCGACCAGGAGCAATTGGAGGTCCCCTCGATCTACTTCGCCCACGAGCGCGAGGTGTTCAGGCGCGACGGGATGCTCTATGCATGGCGCGAGGATGTGGAGCTGATCGAGGGCGAGAGCGTCTTCTCGGAGACGGTCCGGTATCGCACCGTGGGCGACATGAGCTGCACCGGTGGCGTGCGGTCGAGCGCTGCCACCCTCCAAGAAGTCGTCACTGAGATCGCCGCGACCCGGATCACCGAGCGCGGTGAGACGCGCGCGGACGACCGCGTAAGCGAGGCGGCGATGGAGGATCGCAAGAAGGCTGGTTACTTCTAATGACCCTCGACCTGCTGCGTTTCACCACCGCCGGCTCGGTCGACGACGGCAAGAGCACCCTGATCGGCAGGCTCTTGTACGACACCAAGCAAGTGTTCGAGGACCAGCTCGATCATGTTGCCCAGGCGAGCGAGCGTCGTGGCGGCGAGGGAACGCTCGACCTGGCTTTGCTCACCGACGGCCTACGAGCCGAGCGCGAGCAAGGCATCACGATCGATGTGGCCTATCGCTATTTCGCCACTCCTAAGCGCAGGTTCATTATCGCCGACTGCCCCGGCCACCAGCAATACACGCGCAACATGGTCACGGGTGCTTCGACCGCAGATCTTTCAGTGATCCTGCTCGACGCGCGCAAGGGCGTCTTGGAGCAGTCCAAGCGCCATGCTTTCATCAGCGCACTGCTGGGCATCCCGCACCTGGTTGTGGCGGTCAACAAGATGGACCTTGTCGAGCACTCCCAGGAGCGCTTCGAGGAGCTGGTTGCCGAGTTTGGAGTCTTTGCCCAAAAGCTGAACGGCATCGGGACTGGCACGGGCCTGGGTCGCGACGTCGCCTACATCCCGATGTCAGCGCTCAACGGCGACAACGTCGTGGACCGCTCGCAGGGCATGGACTGGTATGGAGGCCCAACGCTGCTGGAGCTGCTCGAGCAGGTGGAGGTCGCCTACGACCATCCGTATGACAGACCCGCTCGTTTCCCGGTCCAGTGGGTGGTCCGCCCAGCCCAAGACAGCGACTACCGCGGCTACGCAGGCCAAGTGGCGAGTGGAGCCTTCCGCGCCGGCGAAGACGTCGTCGTGCTTCCCACAGGACAGCGCACCAGCATCGCCGCGATCGACACCTACGACGGAGAGCTCGCCGAGGCCCTGGCGCCCATGTCGGTGACCCTCAGGCTCAACGATGAGATCGACATCTCCAGAGGAGAGACGATCTGCCGAGTCGAGCAGGCGCCCACCGTGGCGCGCGAGCTGGAAGCGGATGTGTGCTGGATGACCGACCAACCCTTGCGGCCGGGTGGACGCTACCTGGTCAAGCACACCACTCGCGAGGTCACGGCGATCGTAGAGGAGCTGTGCGACCACGTCGATGTGCATACCTTGGAGCGCGGCCCCGCCCCGCAAGAGCTGGCTCTGAACGACATTGGGAAAGTACGCTTGCGCACGAGCGCACCGCTCGTGTTCGATCCGTACGAGACCAATCGTCGCACCGGGAGCTTCATCCTGATCGACGAAACGTCCAACGACACGGTAGGCGCCGGGCTAATCCATTAGGCTTCGCGCCGATGTTCTCGAAGGTCCTGGTAGCCAACCGCGGCGAGATCGCCGTGCGCATCGTAAGAGCCCTGGAGGAGATGGGGATTGCCTCCGTCGCTGTTTATTCAGAGCTCGATCGCGATGCCTTGCACGTGGCGTGCGCCGAGGAGGCCTACAACCTCGGCGATGGACCCGCGGCTGAGAACTACCTGAACGTCGAGAAGATCCTCGACGCCGCCAAGCGCTCCGGCGCGCAGGCGATCCATCCCGGCTACGGCTTCCTGGCTGAGAACGCTCCCTTCGCGCAGGCGTGCGAGGACGCCGGGATCGTGTTCATCGGCCCCCCCGCGAGCGCGATCGAGGCGATGGGCTCCAAGACTAAGGCGCGCGAGCTGATGCAGGCAGCTGGTGTGCCGATCGTGCCGGGCACGACCGAGCCGGTGGCCACGCCAGCCGATGCCTTGAAGATCGCCAGGAAGGAGATCGGGTTCCCCGTCGCTGTCAAGGCAGCCGGAGGAGGAGGCGGCAAGGGCTTCAGGGTCGCTTTGACCGAGGAGGAGCTGGAGGGCGCCTTCGAGGGCTCCAGCCGCGAAGGCGAGAAGTTCTTCTCCGACCCCACCGTATACCTGGAGCGCTACCTGCCCGACCCGAGGCACGTCGAGGTGCAGGTCATCGCCGATCGCCACGGCAACGTGATCCACCTCGGCGAGCGCGACTGCTCTATCCAGCGCCGCCACCAGAAGGTGATCGAGGAGTCGCCGGCGCCCGAGTGGGTGGTGGACGAGGCACTGCGCGAGCGAATCGGCAAGATCGGCGTGGAGGCCGCGCGCGCGGTGAGCTATGTCGGCGCGGGCACGATTGAGGGTTTGCTGGCTCCTAAAGAGGACGGCAGTGCGGAGTACTTCTTCCTGGAGATGAACACACGCGTTCAGGTCGAGCACTGCGTGACCGAGATGACCACGGGCGTGGACATCGTCAAGGAAGGCATCCGCGCCGCGGCAGGTGAGCAACTGGCCCTACGCCAAGAGGATGTAGTCCTACGCGGGCACGCGATCGAGTGCCGTATCAACGCCGAGGACGCCTCCAAGAACTTCGCGCCCGCCCCGGGCAAGATCGGCGCATATGCGGAGCCCAAAGGCCCGGGTGTACGAGTCGACTCTGGCGTTGGCGCCGGCGGGGAAGTCTCGCCCATGTATGACCCCATGGTGGCCAAGCTGATCGTGTGGGACGCCGACCGCGAGCAGGCCACCAAGCGCATGTTGAGAGCGCTCGGCGAATACGAGATCGAGGGCCTGAAGACCTTGATCCCCTTCCACAAGGCCCTCCTGGGAACCGAACAGTGGGCCAAAGGCGAGACATGCAGGGACCTGCTCGAGGACAAGGATTGGCTGAAGACACTGGCCTTCGAGAAGCCCGCCAAGGCCGGCGAGGAAGAGGAGCCACAGAAGGTCGAGCAGACATACACCGTCGAGGTTTCGGGTCGGCGCTTTGACGTTAAGGTCCTCGGCCCGCCGCCGAGCGGCGGCGCGGCGGTCAACGGGTCAGCTCCAGTCGGCCAAGCAGCGCCCAAGCGCTCAGCGCGAGCCAAGTCGGCGAACACAGGCGGTCCAGACATGCTCGAGTCACCGCTACAGGGGAACATGTGGAAGGTGCTTGTCAAACAGGGCGATGTCGTCGCCGAGGGTCAAATCTTGTGCATCATTGAGGCGATGAAGATGGAGAACGAGATCGCCGCCCACAAGGCTGGCACGATCGCCGAGCTGCCGATCGTTGAAGGTGAGCCGATCAACGCGGGCGCGCCGATCGCCACAATCAAGAGCGACGCTGCGGCTACCGAGAACTGAGCGGGCAAACGTCCGCGCTAAACCAGGCAACGGAGGTTGAACATGTCAACGGTGGACTACGCGGCGGTTGCGGCTGGTCTCAGCCAGGCGATCCCGTTCAATGTGCACCTCGGCCTCGAGACGATCACCGTGGCCGAAGATCACGGTGTAGTCAAGCTGCCGGATGAGCAGCACCTGCGCAACCACGTCGGCTCGCTTCACGCGGGCGCTCTGTTCGCCGCGGGCGAGGCCGCTTCCGGGGCCGCGTTCGTAGGCGCCTTCCTTGACATCATGGGCGAGATCACACCCTTGGCCGAGTCGGCGCAGATCGCCTATAAGAAGCTGGCCAAGGGCCAGATAACCGCGACGGGCCGCTTTACTGAGGACAGCAGCGCGCTGAAGGCCCAGCTGAACGAGGACGGGCGCATTCGCTTCCCGGTCGAGGTGGAGATGACCAACGCCGACGGCGCTGTGGTCGCCGAGATGACCGTCAACTGGTACGTGCGTCGCAACGACGCGGCACGTTAGCCGTCCGCCCTTTTCAAGTTCTCGGCGTGGGCGCGACGTTGCGTTTGGCTACGACGCCCGTCGGGCAACTCGGCGGTACCTTTGCCCAAAGCTCCTAGATACGCGAGATCCTCTTCGAGCACCGTGGTTGCACCCACTGAGTCGAGCACTGGTCCGTGACCCGGCACGATGTGCTCGGCCTCAGAGATCAGCGGTCGCAGGCGCTCCAAGGTGTCTCTGTAGGCATCGACGGATCCTCCCTCTCCGAGCGTGGGGATCTCGAGCGTTGAGAGGTAGTCGCCGACGACCAGAGTGCGGGCCCAGTCGATCCATATGGCCATCCCATCGACGGTATGACCCTCGGCGGGCCATAGAGCCAACTGGTTGTGAGCGATCTCGCAGCTACCTGGAACGTCGAGCGCTTGCACCGAGCCGAGCGTGAGCGGTCGCACTCGCTTGACGTAATGCTCCTCGTCGAATGCCCGCAGCTCTCGCTGGGGCTCGCCCGGAGCGGAGCGCATTCGCTCGGCGGTACTCGTCGCGCAGCCCAGCGTGGCGTCGGGAAACGCGAGGCGGGCAAGCATGTGGTCCCAGTCGGCGTGGGTCACCAACAGCCCGCTGGGTGGCGAGAAGCGCGACTGTTGCAACAGCGCCGGAAGTACCTCCAACTCCTCGGGCAATACCGGCGAATCGATCACAAACGTCTCGGAGCCCGTGCCCTGCTCTCCGGCGATATGGATTTCGAGGGGACTGTCCGTATCGGACTGCGCCGGGGTGCCCCGCACAATCGCACAGTTGGTCTGCCAGATGGCGCTTGTGGCGAGTAGTACGTCGGCGTGCAGCGAAACGACGCGCACGCGTCAGGCGATACCAAGCAGCTTCGCGGCCTCGCGCAGGTTGGGCACTTCGGCCGTGGGCTTACGCTGGGAGGACTCAAGCGTCTGCTTGTTGCGGTTGACCCAGATCACGGGGATGCGCTGCTTTACGCAGGGCGAAACATCGGAGTGGTGGGACGCGGCGACATGCACCCAACCCTTCTTGGAGCCCAAGCGTCGCGCACACTCGACGAAGTGGGCCGGATCGGGCTTGTAAGAGCGCACCTGCTGAGCGGTCACCACCAGGTCGAAGTCCATCGGAATATGCCGGCGAGTTTGGCCCAACAGCTTGTCGTCGATGTTGGAGATCAGGCCGAGCTTGTGCTTCTTGGCCAGCTTGTTCAGCTGTACGGCGGTCTCCTTGAAGGGCTTCCAGCGCTGGACCGAGTCCGGCAGGAAACCTGACCGCGAGGGTTCCAGTTTCCACTCCAAGCGCTCGGCTATCTCAAGCGCGGTGCGCCTCAGGACCTCGGCATACAGCTCGTAGGAGCCGGCCTCGATTTCCTGGGAGATCTCGTGGAACAGCGGGATCAGGACGTTGCGGTCGATCTCGAAGTCGTCGCGCTCGGCCTCCTTGGCGAAAGCCTCGTAGATGCCGGTCTCCCAGTCGATCAGGGTGCCGTAGACGTCGAAGGTGACGAAGGTGATGTTCTTTGGAATGGGCATCGGGCGGGCATTATGCCTTGCCCGTCGCTCTCGGCGCGTTGTGCCACGTGTTTGGGGGGTCCTTGGCGCGCGCTCCGGCAGCTTTCGGTTAGAGTCTCGCGCCGCATGGATCTACTCGAGTACCAAGGCAAGCAACTGTTCGCCCGGCACGGGTTGGAGGTCTCGGACGGCAGGCCAGTGACCACCGTCGAGGACGCCGTGGCGGCCGCGAACGAGATCGGCTATCCGGTCGTCGTGAAGGCCCAGGTGCTGATCGGAGGGCGCGGCAAGGCCGGCGGTGTGAAGCTCGCCGATGATGAGGCACAGGCACGCGAGCACGCCCAGAACATTCTCGGCCTCGATATCAAGGGCCACATCGTGCGCACCCTGTGGATCGAGCACGCAAGCGATATCGCCACCGAGTACTACGCCTCCGTCCTGCTCGACCGTTCGGCCAAGCAGCCGATGGTGATGTTCAGCGTGGAGGGCGGTGTCGAGATCGAGCAGGTGGCCGAGCAGAGCCCAGAGAAGCTGGTGCGCCACCACGTGGACGCTTTGCGGGGCCTCAGCCGCGAGGAGGCGATTGACATAGCCAAGGAGGGCGGCGCCGACGAGGATGTGGTCGAGGGCGTGGCCGACGCGCTCGTAGCTCTTTACGAGGTGTGGCTGCAGGAGGACGCCACCTTGGCCGAGATCAATCCCTTGATCGTGACTCCTCCCTCCCCCGACCATGGGACCACCCCCGGAGAGGGTGGTCAGGGTGGGTCTGGCCGGCGGGTGAAGGCGCTCGACGCGAAGGTCTCCCTCGACGGTAACGCCTTGTATCGGCATCCCGAGAATCAAGGATTGTCAGACAGTGAGAACGAAGACCCGATCGAGCGCAAGGCTAAGGAACAAGGCGTTCAATACGTGGCGCTCGATGGCGACATCGGCATCCTTGGCAACGGCGCGGGGCTCGTGATGAGCACCCTCGATGTCGTCGCTCAGGCCGGTGGCGCGCCGGCGAACTTCCTCGACGCCGGAGGTGGTTCTGACGCGGGCAAGGTCAAGCAGGCTGTCGAGTTGATCCTTGCCAACGACAAAGTGAAAGCTGTCCTGTTCAACATCTTCGGCGGTATCACGCGCTGCGATGAGGTGGCTAAGGGCTTGATCGCCGCCTTCGCGGACATCAAACCGACCGTTCCATTCGTCGTCAGGCTCGATGGCACCAACGACGTTCAGGGGCGCGAGTTGTTGCAGGAGGCCGCGCTGCCCAATGTGCATGCGGCCAAGACGATGAACGAGGCAGCCGAGAAGGTTGTGGAGTTGGCGGCATGAGCATCCTCGTGGACAAGAAAACGCGCCTCGCCGTCGCCGGTATCACCGGCAAAGAGGGGTCGTTCCATACGCTCAACAACCGCAACTACGGCACGAACGTCGTCGGCGGAGTGACACCCGGCAAGGGTGGGCAAGACGTCGAGGGCATCCCTGTATTCGATAGCTGGGAGCAAGCCGCCAAAGAAGCGCAACCGAATACGGCGATGATCTTTGTGCCGCCGCGCTTTGCGGCCGACTCGATCCTTGAGGCCGCGGCGGCAGGCGTGGAGCTGGTCATCGCGATCACCGAGGGCATCCCAGCCCACGACGAGCTGCGGGTCTACAACACGCTCAAGCGCGATCATCCGACGACCCGCTTGATCGGCCCCAACTGCCCTGGCATTCTCTCCCCGAGCAAGGCCAACGTGGGCATTATTCCGGCCTCGTTCTTCAAAGAGGGCAACGTCGGTGTGGTCTCGCGCTCGGGCACTTTGACCTACCAGATCGGCAATGAGATAGCCCAGGCCGGCTTTGGCTGCAGCTCGATCGTGGGGATTGGCGGCGACCCGGTGCCTGGATCTTCGTTCGTGGACATCATCGCTCTGTTCCAAGAGGACCCCCAGACCGAGCTGATCGTCTTGTCCGGCGAGATCGGAGGGTCAGCCGAGGAGGAGGCTGCCGATTACATCGCCGAGCATGTGAGCAAGCCGGTGGTCGCCTACATCGCCGGGTTCACCGCCCCGGCCGGCAAGCAGATGGGCCATGCGGGAGCAATCGTGTCGGGTTCCGCCGGCACCGCCGCCGCCAAGGCGCTCGCGCTGGAAGCCAAGGGCGTGAGGGTGGGTCGCACGCCGACCGAAGTCGCGGAGATCGCAGTTGAGATCCTCGGCGGCGTTTCCACCGATCTGCGATCGACGGGATCGCAGATCGGCCAGCAGCTACGCTAAAGGGCGTGGACCAAGAGGTCGCAAAGACGCTGGGCGAGCTGGAGCTCAAGCTCCAGCAGCTCGAGCACGAGCTGACCTCGATCGGGCCGCACGATACGCCGCCCGGTCGCTCGCAAGAGCCGAATGACGCGGCCCCTAACCTTGATGTACCCGCTGGGGCGCTCAGCGCCGCTCCTTCCCAAGCACACTCATCGGGCAGGCTGGTCGACGAGGCCATGGAGCCATCCCAGGCGGCCGAGGCCCTTGCCGAGGGCGATGGCTTCAGCGGGCCTCCGGTGTTCGGTGGCGAGGAAGTGCCCGCCCAACCGGCCACGACCGGACAGGGCTGGAAAGTCGATGTCAGGGAGACAGCCTACGGCGAGATCCCCTCCGAGAGCCCGCCTGGACCATCCTTCGGGCCGGTCGCAGACCCCCCGGGCCCGCCGATCCCACCGCCAAGTCCAACCCCTCCACCGCCGCCAACAGCCCCCCCGGGACCACCCCCACCCGAGCATCCTCCTACGCCAACGCCCCACCCTGACCCGCAGCCAATCGATCGTGCGGAGCTTGTGCGCTTCAAGCAGCGATTGGAGCGCACCTTGGCTGAGCTGAGCGAGGAGCTCAGCAGGTTGCTGTTGCCCAAGCCACCCACATAGGATGTCCTCCGTGATCTCATTTGCCAGGGGCGCGCCGTCGCTCGACATCGTCGACGTGCAGGGACTGAAGGATGCCGCGGCGCGCGCTTTCGAGAGCGATCCGGCGGGCACCACCGCCTATGGAACCTCGATCGGCTACCCGCGCCTGAGGGCTTGGATTGCCGACAAGCACGGCGTGGAGCCAGAGCGGGTACTCGTCACGAACGGATCGATGCAAGCCGATGCGTTTCTGTTTGAGCAAGTCGTCAAACCGGGCGACGACGTGATCGTGGAGCGTCCCACCTATGACCGCACATTGCTCTCCCTGCGCGAGCGCGGTGCGAATGTGCACCCAGTCGAGCTGCAACCAGACGGGATCAACGCCGACGCCTTGGCAACCCTGCTGACCAGCGGACAACCTGCCGGCTCGACCGCTGCCGCGGTCAAGCCAAAGCTGGCCCACATCATCCCCAACTTTCAGAACCCGGCGGGCTATACGCTCTCTTTGGAGAAGCGCGAAGCCTTGCTTAGGCTGGCAGGTGCACACGACTTCTTGATCTTCGAGGACGATCCCTACGTAGACCTGCGCTTCAGCGGCGAGAAGCTACCGACGATGCTCTCGATGGACCCCGAGCGCGTTGTGTATGCGTCCTCGTTCTCAAAGACGGTATGCCCCGGGATCAGGGTCGGCTACCTCGTGGGGCCGACCGACCTGATTTCTCAAATCGCAAAACTGGCGACGAACACCTACATCTCGCCGAGCATGGTCTCGCAGGCGATCGTCTACGAGTTCTGCGCTTCAGGCGCCATCGAGCGCTCGATCGAGACTGTCAGGACCGCTTTGGCCAAGCGCGCCTTGACCTTGCAGACCGCCCTTGAGCGAGACTTGCCCGAGGCCAAGTTCGTGGCCCCTCAGGGCGGCTATTTCATGTGGGTGGAGCTGCCCGAGGGAACCGACGTCAGCGCGCTGTTCAAGCTCGCGAGCGAGCTGGGGGTGGCGTTCGTGAAGGGCACTGACTTTCTATTGGAGGGCGGCGAGAACACCTTGAGGCTCGCCTACTCAGGGGTGACCCCCGAGCAGATCGACGAAGGCGTGGCACGCCTCGCCGAAGCCTTCCAGTCGCTTTAGCGCCCGTAGCGCTGACCCAAGACCAGCTGCTCCGGGAGCGCGGTGCGCGGGGGCGGAGAGGGGTCGGCGGTGACTGACACCGTCTCAGCGACGGAGGGGGTCAGAACACAGCGGGTGCCGTCCACGCCCTCCACAACGACCTGCTCCTCGTCGTGGGCCACCAAAATGCCCGTCAGACCGGGTTCGATGCCGGAGACCTTGAGATAGCGCAAGAGATCCTCCGCCTCGTTCTCGAAGCGCAGGATGCGCACCTTCGCGCCTACCTCCACGTCGGCGAGCGGGACGCCGGCGAGACGAGCACCGGCGACTATTGGATGACCGTGGGGGCAGGTTGTGGCGTCGCCGATCGCGGCCAACATTTTTTCCTCGAGTACCGGGGACATGGCGTGCTCCAAGCGCTCGGCCTCCTCGTGGACCTCGTCCCAAGGCACCCCAAGCACGTCAGTCAGGAAGCGCTCGATCAGGCGGTGGCGTCGCACGATGCCCTCGGCGTATTCGGCACCGGTGGGAGTGAAAGCGATCGCGCGATCGGAGCCGCGTGTGATGTAGCCGTCGCGCTCCAAGCGCCCCACCATCTCGTGCACTGTGGGGGCCGAAAGCTGCATCGCGCGAGCCACGTTGGCGCCAGTCATCGGCAAGCCGGCCTCGTGCAGCCAGAAGAGGATCTGCAGGTACTCCTCCTCGGCCACCGTCGCGGTGGCGATGCTCTCCTCGCTCATCGTCTCAGACTACCTACGTTGCGAGCTGCTCGACGGTGCACTCCTTCGGGTCCTTGTCATCACGCCAGCGTTTGAGCTTCGCGCCATGACGGATGCGCCCAGCGGCAACATGGTCGAAGTCGATCTCGACGACCAGCTCCGGGCGCAGAGCCACCCACTCGAGGTTGCGGTCGGCGCTCCAGCGAGAGGGGTCGGCCGAACCACGCTCGCCCGTCTCATAAGGAGCCAAGGAGTCAACCAGTTCGCGCTTGATCTTGGCGGTCAGGCCAGAGCAGTGACCTACGACGCGTAGCTCATCGCCGTCATAAAGGGCCAAAATCAAAGCTCCAACTGTGTGCTCTTCCTTGCCCGGCCGCCATCCCGCAACGACGGCGTCAATCGTGCGGGTGCGCTTGACCTTGACCATTCCCTTGCGCTCACCAGGCAGGTATGGAGCCGAGCGCTCCTTGGCGATCACCCCCTCGGCGTCGCGTAGCCAAGACTCGGCCGCCTGGGCAGTGTCGACCGAGACCATAAGCTCGACCGGAGCCTGCGCAAAGTAGTCCTCGGCAAGTAGGCGTTCCAGGCCGGCACGACGCTTGAAAAAGGGCTGATCGAGCCACGAGTGCTCCTCGTAGGCAAGCAGGTCAAACGCGATGTAAACGGCAGGCGTCTCTACTGCCAGCCGCTGCACACGAGAAGCCGCCGGGTGGACGCGCTGACCGAGCGCGTCGAAGTTCTCGCGGCCGCTCGCGTCGCGCACGACGATCTCGCCGTCGAGCACGTAGCGACCCGGCGGGAAGAGCAGCTCGGGGAAGTAGCGGCCGAGCGTCTTGCCATTGCGCGACTGTAGGAAAACCTCTTCGCCGTCGACGAACACAATGCAGCGAAAGCCATCGAGCTTGACCTCATAAACGTAGTCCTCGCCTTCGGGCAGGGCCTTGCGCGAAAGCGCAAGCTCGGGCTTGAGCGGTGGGGATAGTGGGAGACTCATCTCTGCTTGGCCCGGCTCGGCTGCACGCGACGTGGCTCTCCGGCTTGCTTGCGGAAGTGAGGCGGCCAAGGGGCGTCGCCAAGACCCTCACGCTCGTCGCGAGCGGCCAAGTCGAGGAGCGCACCCAAAGAACCGACATGCTCGTCGATAGAAGCCGACGGGTCGCCGCGCTCGCGCAGGCGCGCGGGTACCGTGTCGATGCGCAGGTCGGCCGGCTCTACATCGGCCACCTCCTCCCACTCCAGGGGGCAAGACACGCGCGCATCGGGCACAGCCCGCACCGAGTAGGCAGAGGCCACGGTGCGGTCACGAGCGTTTTGGTTGTAGTCGATGAAGACCCCTTCCCGCTCCTCCTTCCACCAGCGCGAGGTCGCTTCGCCAGGCATTCTCCGCTCCACCTCGCGTGCGAGCGCAAGCGCCGCACGGCGCACTTCGGAGAAGTCGTGCTCGGCCAGGATGCGCACGAACACATGAATCCCTCGCGAACCAGAAGTCTTGGGGAAGCCGAGGAGCTTGTACTCGTCGAGCACCTCATGCACGGTGAGCGCGACCCGGCGCACCATCGCAAAGTCGATCCCGGGCCCGGGATCGAGGTCGATACGCAGCTCGTCGGGATGGTCGAGGTCAGCGCGACGCACCGCCCAAGGATTCCAGTCGATCACGCCAAGGTTCACAGCCCACACGAGATGGGCCGCGTCATTGGGTACGAGCTCGCGCGCGTTTCGCCCGCTGGGGAATGTGACTGTGGCCGTCTCCAACCACTCAGGTGCGCCATTGGGAACACGCTTCTGAAAGAAGGGTTTGCCCGCGACGCCGTCGACCCACCGCTTCATGACGGTGGGCCGCTCCTTCAAGTGGCGCACCACGGCCTGCTCGCACTCGACGTAGTAGGCGACCAGGTCGAGCTTGGTGAAGCCGGGCTTGGGAAAGAAGAGCTTGTCCGGTTTGGAGACGCGCAGCTCGCGCCCACACACCTCAATCATGACGTGATCGTCGTCGGCCATCACTGAAAGGATGCCAGTCATGATCTCCGAGATGGTGCTCGTACTCGCCGGCACGTTCGACCAGCGCCTCAACGCCGAGCGGGTGGCGAGCGCAATCGGGCGCGGTTTGGCCGCGGAGGGGCGCCTGGACTGCGACCTGTGCCCCTTGCGGGAGGAGCTGTGCGCGCGCATAGCGGATGCCTCAGAGCCACTCCGCGATGTTGACTTCGACCGGCGCATGCGGGCGGCCCGGGCGCTCGTGATCGCGTGCGCGCGGCTGGACGACCGCAGGCTGGCAGGCAGCGTCGTGTTTGAGGCCGCCACGCGTGCGCGCCAAGGAGGAGTGCCTGCATATGCGGTGACCGCTTGCGACGAGCTCGATCGGTTTGAGGCTCGCATCGTCGATCTGCAGGTCATTTTGGAGGCAACCTCAGCGCGTGGACTTGGCGCGGCGGGCAGGAAGCTTGCGCGACTCATTTGAGGCCCTGCGCAGACAATCGTCCGCGTCGATCTTTACGATCGGCGAATGCTCGATGCCCTGGTTCGCGCACCAACGATCACCGACCTTCTAACCGTGCTTGGTTCAGGCGGGACAGTCTTGGGGGGCGTGATCGGTTGGCTACTCAAGGCACCGAGCTGGCGACGGGCATTTGACAACCTTGCATTGGGTGCCGCCGCAGGAGGCGTTTGCGGCTGTTTGATTGCATTCCTGGGCTACTTCGGCGCAAAGATCGCAGGCGGGTAGAATCAAGTTATGGATCACATAGCACGAATTGCAGCTTCGCTCGTTGGAGTCAGCGTTCTCGCGTTCGCCGCTGGCGTCTTCCTAGCACGCGTCCATGCGACGTCCGGCTGGTATTACGCGGTCGGACTGTTCCTTGTGGGTCTCGGAGTCCTGCGCATACTTGCCCCGACCATGGGAGTCTCCGCGCATGGCCTAGTTCAAGATAAGCGAATCGGTCAAAAAGAGAGCGGGCACACGCCCAGCCCAATAGCCTAAGCATTCTCTCGCTCTTGTCGGATCAAAGAAAACACTTGTCCTCTCCCCTATAGGTGGGTACTTCCTCGACGATCCGATCGCCTTCGACCAGATAGAGACGAGCGAAGCGCTCGCACAGCTCGCCCGCCTTGGCGTGGCGAAACCAGACACGGTCTCCGACTCCCAGCTCGCGCGCGGGGGCGCCTGTGAGCGGGGTCTGCACCTCACCTGCGCCCTCCTGCTTGTCGAGCGCCAGCCCCGTCGGCAAGAAGGGAGCCGGCAGGCGGGCAGCGTCGGCCGGTCCCGACGCGAGATATCCGCCGCCGAGCACCGTTGCAAGCGAGGAGCGTGGCTTGCGCACAACCGGCAGCGCGAATAGCGCGGCCGGCTCGGGCTGGAAGGCGCGATAGGCATCGAACAACGTCGGCCCATACAGGCCCGAGCCGGCAGCGATCTCGGTGACCGCCGACTCGGCTGCAGTCGACTCTAGGCTGCCTGTACCTCCCCCGTTGACGAAGCGAAGCGGTGGCTCAGAGGCGCCCGCGAGCACGTCCTGCACGGCCGCGACCGCGGCGCCACGGCGCGAAGACAAGTCCGCGAGCGAGCGCCGTTGCAACCCGCGGATCGCCACCGCACGCAAACGCCGGCCCGGAGGGGCGTCGCCGAGGCCTGCGACTTGGGACTCGTAGGCCATCATCCCCACAAGCCTGAAATGGGGCCGCGCCACGATCTCGCGCGCGAGCGCAGCGGCCTGCTCAGCGGTGTGTACGGGCGAGCGCTTCGCGCCGATGCGGATCCGGCCGTCGAGCAGCCATAGGCCCGCGTCGAGCTCAAGGCAAACCTCGATGGAGTGTGCTGGCTCGCCAACGGCCGCTTCGACCAGATCCAGCTGTGCGGAACCGTCGACCATTAGCGACAGACGCGCGCCGGTTGATCCGTCGGGGAGTTGCGCGAGCGCACGCAATGCCTCCCGATCAGCCGTGGGATAGGCCACGACTACGTCCTCAAAACCGTGTCCAACCAGCCACAAAGCCTCGGGCAGGGTGAAAGCGAGCGTTCCCTCGAAACCGGGGCGCGCAAAAACCCTTTCTTGGAGCGCCCGACAGCGCACCGACTTGCTCGCGAGGCGGATCGGCTTGCCGCAGGCGCGGCGTTCCATGTCGGCCGCGTTGCGCCAGAAGGCATCGAGGTCGACGACCGCAAACGGCGGCTCCAAGTCCGCAGTCGCATCTTCGAGCCGTCGTTGGCGCGGATCGCTCACCGAGTAGTCCCGACAGGCCCGAGCACCCGATCGGTCCATGCGTTGGCGAATCTGCCTTCGGGGTCGAGGCGGCCGCGGATGGCTTGAAAGCGATCCCACTTGGGGTAGCTGGGACGCAAGGTGGCCGCCGTCTGAGAATGGCGCTTGCCCCAGTGGGGGCGCCCTTCAAGGCTCACCATGATCTGCTCGACCGCCTCGAAGTAGGGACGCCACTGCATACCGCGATACATGTGCACTGCCACATAGCCACTCTCGCGCCCGTAAGCAGTACTGAGCAGAGCATCGTCAGGAGCGACCGTGCGCACCTCCATCGGGAACGGCACTGCAAAGCCGTTGCGCTCGATCGTCTCCAAGACCTTGCGGACCGCCTCCGTCGTGCGATGGCGTGGCAACGCGTACTCCATCTCGGTGAACTTGACCAGGCGCGGACTGGCAAAAATGCGATCGGAGCGGTCGATCCGCTTGGACTTGCCGGCCAGGCGCGTCACGATCCGGTTGATCTCGGGTATGCGACTGGGCAAACGCTGCCCGATGCGGCAAAACATCTCAAAAGTGCGGTTGGTGAGGAGCACGTCGTTCGCATACTTGACCACTCTGCCGCGTGGCTCGGGTGGCCGCTCGGTTCGGTTGTTGGTACGCGTGAGTGCTGTGTCGCAGTGGGGAAACACATAGAACTCGAAATGCTCGTTGGCTAAGGCCAAGTCCTCGAAACGATCGAGCGTCTGCTCGAGCGGCGCGGGCGCGTCAATCCCGCACAAAGTGAAGGCGGGCACGCAGCGCAGAGTCACCTCAGCGACGACGCCGAGCGCCCCAAGGCCAACGCGCGCGGCGAGGAAGGACTCGGGGTCGTGCTCCTCGGAGCACACGAAGGTCGAGCCGTCGGCGAGCACGAGCGTCATAGCGACCACCTGGGAGGGGATATTGCGCAGACGCGCGCCAGTCCCGTGCGTGGCTGTCGAGATCGCTCCGGCAATGCTCTGGGCGTCAATGTCGCCAAGGTTCTCGAGCGCGAGACCGTGTTCGGCGAGAGTCGCGTTCAAGCCGGCGATTGAGATGCCCGCCTGTACGCGTATGAGGCCCGATTCGGAGTCGACCTCCAGCACCCGTTGGAAGCGGTCGAGCAGGATCAGCATCCCTTGTGTGCAAGCGATGTCGGTGAAGGAGTGCCCCGCACCCGCCACGCGCACTCGCATACCCGCCTGAGCCGCTCGCGCCACGGCCGCCGCGATCTCCTCGGTCGATCGGGGACGCACGACCTCCTGGGGCCGGCAACTTTCGTCGCCGGTCCAGTTGCGCCACTCCACTTCGCTTGTCCCAGGGGCAGTAGGCTCGCGCATCAGATGACCGCCTCCGAGCCTATCGCCAGTCATACGCCGCGTGCTGCCCGCCCGCGTGCGCGGCCGAGCCCCGTCGCACGTCGAGCGAGTGTGATCGGCGCCGGCTCGTTCGGCACCGCTTTGGCCGTGCTTTTGGGCAGGGCCGGCTTGCGTACAACGCTGCAGACGCGACGCGCCGAGCAGGCCAAGATGTTGGCGGAGGATCGCGAGAACAAGCTCTATCTACCGGGCGTGGAGCTGCCGAGCCAGTTGCGCATCGAGCAGGTGGACGCGGGCGTCGCTCGTGCCGACTACGTGTTCCTGGCGGTTCCCTCACGCGGCCTGGATGTCGCGATCTCAACGCTACAAAGCGGAGACTTGGGTAGGCGCGCGGCGGTGGTGTCGGTCGCGAAGGGGCTCGTGCCTCCTGACGGGCGTCCGCCGACCGCGGTGCTGAGTGCCATCTTCGGGTCACGGCGCGTGGCGTGCGTGGGTGGACCGGCCCACGCTCAGGAGATGGTGCGCTCCGGCGCCGGCCTGGTCGTGGCTTGTGTGGAGGAAGAGCTGGCGCAAACGCTCGCTCAGATATTCACCCGTGCAGGGGTCGTATGTGAGCAGTCCAACGACCCGATCGGGGTCGAGCTGGCCGGCGCGGCCAAGAATGCGGCGGCGCTCGCGGCCGGCGCCACCGAGGCGCAGGGCGCAAACGCCGCGGGAGCCGCGGCCGGGCACATCTTCGCCGAGGTTTGGCGCTACGCAGAGGGCTTGGGTGCTCGTCCGGAGTCGATGATCGGACTGGCGGGCGTCGGCGACTTGGTGGCGACCGCCTTGGCGCGAGAGAGCCGCAACCGCCGGGCGGGCGAGCTGCTTGCCGAGGGCGTGCCGGCACCCACGATCCCGGCGCGAATCGGCCAGGCAGTCGAGGCTTTGGAGTGGGTCCCTCAGCTTGCTCGTACGCTCGAAGAGGCCGGCGTGGAGGCGCCAGTGACGGGCGCGTTGGGCCGCTTGATATCGGGTGAGCTTCCGCTCGACGAGTGGGTCGCGCTCGTGCGCACGACGGTCCCGCCTCCCGCGCGCTGGCGGCGGCGACCGGCGCCTGGCTTCTGGCGGCGCCTGTGGAGTCGCGTCTCCGGCGCTCCCCGGAGGGAGGGGATGTAGTTGTATTTTTGTTGAATTGCTTATAGTATCTACTTATTGTAGATACATTGGTCAATTTGACGAAAAGGAAGTACATGCCAACCAGCAAGAACAAGAGCGCTCACAACACACCGGCTCGCGAGACATCCGATCCGTTCCTAAACGACAGCGCCAAAAAGGCGCTCAAGCAGGTCAAAGCCGAACTCGAGGCCGCGGGCGAGGCTCAGGCACGGCGCGACAAATTCCCAAAGGACGCATTCCTCGCCAAGGGCCGGACCAAGCCGGTAGCGGTGCGGTTCGACGAATTCACGCTCGAGCGCCTACGCACGCTTGCCGCCAGGCGCAACACCGGCTACCAGACGCTACTCAAGGAGTTCGTAGTCGAACGACTCTACGAGGAGGAGAAGCGGGAGGGCATCATCGAGTGACAAGCGTGCTCACGACCGCCTCGTACACCCCAGCCCCGTGACCGGCCTCGGCGATGCGCACGTTCTCATAGGGACCTGCTGCCGCGCGGATCGAAGGGTCGCGCTCGACGGCGTTGGCTACAAGCCAAAAGGTGCCCACGTGCTCCGCGCAGGCCAGGTCCTCGCGCGAGTCGCCAACCGCGAACGTCTCCTCGCGCGCGTAACCGCGCACCTGCCTGTGAAAGGCGACCGCGCCGGCCTTTGAGGCGCCGGCCGGAACAAGGTGATAGCCGCGCACATGTGGCAGATCCGCGAGCGCAGCGGAGCGCCGGTTGACTACCCCGTTGTCCACCAAGCGCAGGTGAGCGTGGCCTTCCTCGGCCAACAACGTGTCCACCTCTGAGGCGTCCACCAACCCCCGAAACAGATGCGAGACTTCGCGGTTCAAGTGCCACGGCTCGTGGTACTCCAGGCGACCTTCGTAGCGTTCCAAGAGCATTGCTGGTGCCCCTGAGCGCTCGATCTGCTGGGCAATCGTCAACTCGCCGGGCTGCAGCTCGCCGGTGAGCCAGTGCTCCTCTCCACCCAGCCTTGGATCGCCCAGAACGACGCAGGCGCCGGCCTCGAAGATGTAGGAGCTCTGGCCGAACAGGCGCGCGTCCTCTGCCACTTGGATGCTGCGGCGGCCGGACATCAAAACGATCTCGACATCGGCACGCAAGCACGCCTGCATGGCGCGAACGCCGTCGAGCGAGACCCGACCGTCCCCATCATGGAGCAGGGAGGCGCCGCGTCCGAGCAAGGTGCCGTCGAGATCGACATATAGGCAGCGCGTCGTCATCTGCTCAAAGAGGGAGTCAGCATCGTCATCTGGCTCAAAAGGGGTCGTTATGTAAGTCATCGTGTGCGCGTAAAGGCGGCCAAGGCGGGGCGCTCAACCGGCGCCTCAGACAGATCGATCCGGCTCAGCCTTTGTTCTTCGTGCAGACGGCGTGCGATCGTGGCGAGCACCCGCTCGGACATCTCCCCGAGTGCTGCCAACGACTGGTGGCGGTTGCGATGTACTTCCAGGTCAACCTGGGCGAGACCTTCGAGCCCAACCTCGCGCCACACATCGATCAGCATGGCGATCTCTACGCTGTATCCAGTCGCAAACGGGACCCGTTCCAGCAGCTCGCGGCGCGCCGCTACCTCGCCGGCCAAAGGCTGCTTCACCATCCCGAGTTGCGGATAGAAGAGCGCGAGCGCCGGGCGGGCCAGTAGATGGTTGACGCGCCCGCCGCCTTCGGGCAAGGAGATCCCGCCATGCTCGAACGGGCGCCTGTAGAAGGCCTTCACGAACTGAACTCCAGGCTCGCACACCAAGGGTCCGAGCAGGCCGGTGGCGAAGTGCCCGGAAAAGCCGGCGCTGTCGGCGTCCAGAAACACCACCAGCTCGCCCTCTAGTACCGAAAGGGCACGCCACATAGCGTCGCCCTTGCCGAGCACCGGACCCAGTTCGACCATCAAATCGCTCTCTTGCACCACCTTCGCGCCTGCTTCGGCGGCGATTTGGGCCGTGCCGTCGGCCGAAGCGGCGTCCACCACAACGATCTCGTCGATCGCCCCGGTCCGGCGCAGATCGCTCAAGACGCCCACGATCTCCCCGATGGTGGTGGCGCACTCGCGCGCGGGCAGACACACCGACACACTCCTCCCGCGCTCAGCCGCGATCCGTGCGGCCGGGTAGAGCGAATGGTGGAAGGTGCGCCTTTTCGCCCATTCCTCGGCTGCGGGGTCAAGCATCACCTCTACTATCGCAAGGCATGGCCACAGACCTCACGATCGAGCCTTGGAGCACTCTCGTAGACGAGGCGCGCGAGGACGGTCGGATCGTGCGCGAGGCCAACGAAGGACCGGGCCGTGCCCGGCTGGTGGACATACCGCCGGAGCTACACCCCGATGTAGTCGCAGGCCTGCAGCGCATCGGCATCGAGCAGCTCTATTCACACCAGGCTGAGGCTCTCTTCTCAGCGCTCAAGCGCACCACGATCGTCACGACCGGCACCGCTTCAGGCAAGTCGCTGTGCTTCACCCTGCCGACCCTACAGGCGCTCTGCTCTGAACCGCTGGCGCGTGCGTTGTACCTATATCCAACAAAGGCCCTCGCCCAAGATCAGGCGCGTGCGCTGACTACCTTCGGCCTCACAAAGCAGGTGCGCCCGGCCATCTACGACGGCGACACCCCTAAGGACGTACGAGGAGACGTGCGTAAGCGGGCGAACGTGGTGCTCACCAACCCGGACATGCTCCACGTCGGCATCCTCCCCAATCACGGCGCTTGGGAGCGTCTGTTCAGCCATCTGCGCGTCGTCGTCGTGGACGAGGCCCACGTATATCGAGGTGTGTTCGGCTCGCACGTCGCCAACGTTCTGCGCCGGCTGCTGCGGATAGCCGCGGCATACGGCAGCGACGTGCGCGTCCTGCTGGCTTCTGCCACAATCGCCAATCCGGTTGAGTTGGCCGAGCGACTGACTGGGCTCGAGGACATCGGCCTGATCGACGAGGACGGCTCACCCACGCCGCGCCGACAGATCGCGATGTGGAACCCCCCCATCGTCGACAAGGCGATCGGGGCACGCCGCTCCGCGCTCGGCGAGGCAGCTGAGGCGCTTGCGCGACTGGTGCGCGACGGGGCGAGGTGCATCTGCTTCATGAAGTCGCGCAAGGGCGTCGAGCTGCTCGCCAAGATGGTCAAAGAAGATTTGGAGCGCACAGACCCCGAGCTGGCTGAGCGGGTGGCCCCATACCGCGCCGGCTACACTCCCCAACAACGTCGGGCTTTGGAGGGCCGTCTCACCAGCGGCGAGTTGCGCGCCGTGATCACGACCGACGCCTTGGAACTGGGGATCGACATCGGCGAGCTGGACGCGGCCGTGGTCGTCACCTTTCCCGGCACGGTCGCCGCCCTGCGCCAGATGTGGGGCAGGGCAGGGCGCCGCGGCAAGGGCTTTGCGATGTATGTCGCCGGCGAGGATGCCTTGGACCAGTTCTTCTGCCGCCACCCTGACGAGTTCCTGGAGCGACCCGTTGAGGCCGCGATCCTCGATCACGAGAGCGCCCAGATTCACCAGGCCCATCTGCTGTGCGCGGCCTACGAGGGTCCACTCGAACGTGGCGAAGACGAGTTCTTTGGCCCACGCTGGGAGGCCCATGCCGAGGCGCTCGTCTCGGCCGGGCTGTTGCGCAAGCGGCCCGCCCAACCTGCGGACCCTGGACGCGCTAACACGCGCGGTGGGGAGAGTTACGTGTTGCGCCGCCCCGCCGACTATCCGGCCGCCAAGATCTCTCTGCGATCCTCCTCCCCCGACAGCTTCGCGATCGTCGACGTCTCCTCCGGCGAGCTGCTCGGCCAGATCGAGGCCGCCAGAGCTCACTCCACCGTGCACGACGGCGCCATTTATCTACACCAAGGCCGCTCCTATGAGGTGCGCGAACTGGATCTCGATAACCGCCGCGCCTTGGTCGCACCCTTCAACGGTGACTGGTACACCCAGCCAAAGCGAGAGACCGATACGAACATCGAGCGACTGCTTGATCGCCGCGAAGCGCTTGGGGTGAAGCTTTCCTTCGGCGAGGTATCGGTCACAGAGACGGTGCTCGGCTATCAGCGCAAGCGTCTATCCGATCACGCTCAGGTGGATCTCGTGATGCTCGATTTGCCGCAGACCTCCTTCTCCACGCAGGCGCTCTGGTTCGAGCTGGACAGCGCCGCCTTGAGCGGTCTCCGCCGCTCTCCCAGCGACGGCGAGTTGGATAAGAGTGAGGACGGTGGCGAGATGACCATCCCGATGGATGCCTTGCTTGGCTCCTTGCACGCCGCTGAGCATGCCCAGATCGCGGTGCTTCCCTTGATCGCGATGTGCGACCGCTGGGACATCGGCGGCCTGTCCACAAACATGCACCCTCAAACCGGCGGGCCCACGATCTTCATCTATGACGGCCACCCCGGCGGTATCGGTATCACCCGCCTGGCCTACCAGCGCTTTGAGGAGCTGTGCCGCGACGCCCACCGCCTGATCGCCGAGTGTCCCTGCGAGAGCGGCTGCCCCTCGTGCGTCCAGTCGCCAAAGTGCGGCAATCTGAATGAACCTTTGTCGAAGGCGGGCGCCTTGGCGGTTTTGAAGGGGATGCTTGCGCTTGCGCACTGAGCGCAAACGATGCTCGCGCCTGCATGGATGATCACGCCGCGCATTTGATGGGACGCTAGCCGTGACCGACCGCATGCAGTAGCTGCTGGCCCCGTTGTGTGAGCGTCCAGGCTCGGGCCATACCCTTGGTTGGCCCAATGCCACTGTCGTGGATGAGCTCGTAGCGCTGTAGGCGGCTCAACAAGCGCGAGGCTTGACCGTCGTCGGTGATGCCTGAGGCTTTGGCCACCTGTTTGCTGGAAGCCCCTGGGGAGGTGGCGATCGTCGTGAGTACGCGCGCCGTCCTGTAGGTAAGGCGCATCGGCAGATCCCTGAATGGGTCGGCGGGGAGCCTTGGAGCCTTCTGCGCGGACGGGGCTGGCGGGCGCTTCAGCTCGGCTCGCGCGGCTGCCGGGCCGAGGTAGGGCTGGACGATCATCGCCATCAGCGGTCCCGCCAGCTCGACGAGCGATCTTTGTCTTGGCTCCTCCACGCCGTCGCTGAGGTCGGGGGCCTGACGTTCAAGCATACGAGCGTGGATGACCGAAAATACGGCCCCAACCGTGCCCTCAGCCGTGAGCGGTGGCGGTTCGTGGCCCTTCTTTGCCTCGCTATGTCCCTGATCGACGAAGGCGATGACCTGGTCGAGCACGCGCTTGCGCGCTCGCATGATCTGGGGGCCGGAGCTGAGTGCCTCCACGATCAGCAGGCGGCCAACACTGGGCTCGTGGTCGAGAAATACGAGCAGCGCGGTGAGACCAGCGCGGGCCTGCTCTCGCCAGTGCTCGTGAGCGGTCGCGGCGTCTAGGACCACCGCGATGGTCTGCTCGACAGCGTCCTCGAACGCGGCAAGCAGGCACTCTTCACGCTCGTCGAAGCTTTCATAGAACGTGCGCCTCGACACGCCGGCGCGTTCGCACAACCTCGCAACGGTGAGCGCCTGAATGCCACGCTCATAGGCGAGATCGACGGTTGCTGTCAACAGGCGTCGGCGCTGCATCCCCGCCAGGTGACCGCCTTGGCGGCCGGCGAGGCCACCGCGGCTCACACCCTCCTGGGGCGAGCCTCTCCTCCCATTGGTGGAGGACATGGTTCTCACACACTCCTATTTCTTCTTGCTCCGGCCATTCGCTTCTTTGCCCTTTTTCTTCGCCTTCTTTGACTTGGTCTTGTGCTTGGCGCATCCCGTGACGGCAATGGGCGTGGATTGATTGAGTCGAGCGCCGTTTTGGGCAATGAATGCTGTGGGCATCTTTAGCTTGCTCTTGCACAAGTTCCCGTTTGCGGCGAGAGCCGAGTATTTGCCTTGCGGCAGGCTCAGTTCGAAGCTCGCGATTGGGACGTCCGGTACCTGCTTGAAGGTGCTGCTTGTGATGTTAGTCTTGTTGTTGATAAACGTGCTACCGACGAGTTCGACGGTGACGCCATAACCCTGGAGGACCACGATCAGCGAGGGGAATTCTTCGCCCGCATGCGATACGAAATATGCTGGGCCTTCCAGCGGGACGGGCAGCACCGGCGTCACCGCCTTGGCGTGACCCACGATCGACGCCGCTGGACAGTTCGCGGGGTTCGCTTGGAACGTGGCGGCGGTACAAGCCTTCTGCAAGGTAGTCAATCTCGATGGGAGCTGCTTGGGCAAGTCCACCTTGACGCTGTTGATATTCGACTGCGAAGACGCTTGGTTGAAGCCTAGGTTCCCGACGGGGTAGACGATCTTCGCAGTGAGGCTCGCGCCGTTAGACCTTGATGTTTTTCCGCTGGTGGAGACCTTGAAGTTTGGTTGGAACTTCAGTGCTTGACAGGACCCCATCTGGAAATGGCTCGACAGTGGCGCGACTACTCCTTCGGTGCTTGTCGCGGTACCGGAGAAGCTCATTGGATTGCAGTCGGTTGGGTTGAACATGAATTCTGGACGGTCTATCACCGCGTTGATCGATCGTAGGTCCGCGGGAATGCCCTTTACGATCGTCGGCAACGGGTCTGTGATGACCGTGATCTGGGAGGTATGGGGGTCTACCTCGATCCGTGCCCGGACGATTTCTGTACCGAGGTTGAACGGTCCCGCGATCAACGGCACCACGATCGATAGGCCGAAAGGTGCGCCCTTATACGGGCCGGTCAAATAGATCGGCGCCGGTGGCGCACCGTTCTGCGGGATAAACAACGGGTAGGGGCCAGGACCAGCGCCGACGACCGTGTGCCCGATCTGCGAGGCGGCCGAGCATGACCCCGCGTTCGCTTGGGCTTCAGGGCACAATGGGACCTTCGCGATCATTCCCAACAAGCCCTCTGGCGTCTTGAACGACAAACTCGACACACGCTGCTGGCCGTCGCCGCGCTGCAACAGCATCGAGAAGTCCGTATACCCCCCGGCCTGATCCGTCGTGGCTCCGGCGGTCATCACTGGAGCGAATGGCAGTGGATTCTGACAGGCAGAGCCGACAGGTCCGCTGTCGATCTGGAAGCTGCTCCTATCCAGTGCGCTTTCCACGAATGGTGACGCCCACGGCGTGAAGTCCAAGCTCGAGCTGTACACCCCGCACGTTTGGGGCGTCACGAGCGCCGCCTGAGCGCCCCCGCTGAAAGACAGTGAGAATTCTGTAAGCGGCGCATCGGGGGTACCAGGGTTTTGCGGAGTTCCCTTGAATGTCGTGACCAGTTGACCCGTCTGTTCGTTCAAGTGGACAGTACCGATCAACTTCAGGTTCACCCCTTCCCCGGACGCGGCTACCAAGAGTTGGATTTCCGGAGGGTTGTTTTGCAGAATGTATACGTTGCCTTTCAACTTTTTAGGCAACAATGGAGTCGCGATTTCGTCCGTTCCCACCTTTGACGCCGCGGGACACGACGGCGGCCCGTCCATCGTTTCCGTTTCGGCTTCCGAACCACCGATGTTCTCTTCTGAGGGCTGGCAGGCCACCAGTCCAGTTGCTTGACCTGGGTTTACGACGACGCCTTCAGGTAGCGTAACTGTGGTTTCCTTCAGACCAGAGCTCGCCAACCCTTCTGGGTTCAAGCCTTGCGGAACCTTGACGGTTGCCGTTAGACCAGCAGGTGTATCCGAAAAGCTCGTGTCTGGACTAATGGAGGCCGTCGGTTCGAAATGCTGTAGGTGCGTACATCCGGCGAGTCCAGTTTCCTGCCCTTCCTTGTTCTCGGTCAGGAACCGGGTGCGAGCATTTGAACTTTCATCCTGCCAAGTACCCTGAATTTCCGCTCTGAATTCCAGGGGCGCTCCACACGATGTGGGCAACGTGAGAAACGCTGCGGGGGTCAGACCGCTGCCGTTGTGTTCGGCTGGTATTCCCCATATAGTGGTGCTGTTGAACGAGACCTTTCGCTGCGGAACCACTGCATGTACCGATATACCGTTATCTCCACCACTGCGCACCCAGGAGTCCAGGAACGTTGGTATAGCGAAATCTATAAAACCGAACTGTGCTGCTATTCCGGCGGGTGGCACCATATTATAAATCTTGAATACGACAGTGTTAGAGCCTGCGATTGTTGTTGTATCTTCCCCGATCCAGCTGCCCGCAGGGCATTCCTGGACGTCGAACTGCTCGCGGGTGCACTGCGGGACGGCGGTCGGATTGCCTACTACACCGGGAGGCAGATCCACCGTTACATAATGAGCCTCGCCACCGCTGGGGATACTATAAAATTCATCGGCGAAGCTTACGTTTGTACTAAAAGCGACCGTAAGATCGTCGGGGTGGGATCCTGCTTGCGTATCGAGTGTGCCATCGGCATTCCCGAACCAGCTATCGAAGTTTGAAAATCCCAGCCCAGTAGGTTCCGCACTGAATTTAAAGGGTACCGAAGATTCAGTGGACGCAGAAGACCCACCCCCACTCATTGTCACCCGATTTATCGGCTGCTGGCTATCCGAAACTTCACTGCCGATACTAATCGGGATTTCTATCAACCCGGGCAAACCGCCGGCCGGTGCACTGACAGGCGCATTCGGACAAGTCACAACTACCCGGTCCGAGACGGTCGAGACCGGGCATTCTAGGAATGTACCTCCACCACCGTTGTCGGTCACCGGACCAGCTACACTCACACCCGCCGGAAGCGTGTCTACCACGGTGGGGCCCAGGCTACTACCACTGCCGCCCACATTATATGTGTACAGGAATACCTTTCCTTTACCACCCGGCGCCAGGTTCGTAGGAGCCACACGTGTAAAGACCTCATAGCCAGGCGCTGCGGCCTTGGCCAGTGTAGGGCACAGACCGGCAAAAACGCAGGACGCCAATACCATCGTGGCAATATAACGTTTTGACATCGCTACTTCCCCCTCTTGGAGCTTGCCGACCTCTTTGTCTTACTTTTAATGCCGTACTTTTTCATAGCCTGCGCATCACAGGTAGCACGACGCCTCTTAGCCTTTCCCCTACATGCTTTTAGTGCCTTCGTGAGCTTCTGCTCACGTGTTAGCGACTTCCCCTTTGCCTTGACCGCTAGACCCGATTTGTTTGGAGGTAGAAAATTACCAACCCCGTTATAAGTTACACTAGAAGGAGTAGCGAAAATCGGTGGCGACGCCGGCACACCCTGACAGCCGGTACCGGTGCAAGCCGGCGGAATAACGGGACTGTACCCTTCGACGCGAGCGTCGAACAACTTATAGAGTTCATCCTGAGCATCGGCTGTCAAATCCGCTCTGGTTATCACAAATACGTCGCTGCCATTTGCGCTTGCACCAAGCAGCCAGGACGGCTCGTTACTCGTGCCACCAGAAAGCAGATAGATGCACCCTCCGTCTGCGCCATCTCCCTGATTGCAGCTGCCTGAGCCTTCCCGCTCCCACTCATACACGTCCATCTTGCCATTTGTGTCTCGCGATACCAACGACGTCGGACTGTCAAAGAATACCCGATCACCACCTTCAGAAATCAAGGTCGGAATATACGAGTCGCTCCAACTAACAGGGATGAACCCTGACGAACCCGGTTCGCCACTCTGACTACACGAAGCACAGAACAACTCGTTTTGTGCCGCATTGTAAATGTATACCTCCTCCTGACCGTCGTTGGGATACCCGTTCGGGAAGCCCGGTACCTTGAGGTTTTGATTAGACATAAAGACCAGACCCTGGCCGCTCGGCGTAACCTCAGCTGTACGCTGACCGATGTCGGGAGTCCAATCTCCTGCATAGCCTTCGCTATTGAGAGCAAAGTTGTCCAAGCCCTCAAATGGCTGCATTTCATAACCGTCCTGACCAGAAAGTTTTGCAATCGATACTGGGGCCGTCCACGTATTGCCGTCCTCGTGCAGCAGACGCAGTTCTCCCGTGCCATCTACGTAATAGACATAATCACCATTTTCGCTTGTGCCAAGCACACCCTGTACTTCGACGCCTGGGGTCAAATCGGTAAGTACCCCTGGACGTCCCCCCACAGGGTTGACTTCATACTCGTACAGAGACCCCTTGGTAAAGAACGCCTTGGATCCATCGTTACTCGCCGTCCAGAAGCGAGCGCCCCCTTCGCCCTCTATCCCCTTATCCATTTGGATGGTGCATGCGTCCGTCGGAACAGCACATTCGCCCAACCCATTCAACGGGCTCTGTGGTTGCGTGGCGTTCTCGCGAACGTAAAGGGCCGTCGACTTTGGAGAATAGCCACCGCCTTCCAAAGTCGACCAAAAGATCCGCGATCCGTCGCCGGAGATCACGTGACTAAAGTCTGGTGGATTACCAGAAGGACGCTCGCTAGGAAAATGCGGAGCTCCAAACGTGGAATTCTGCGCGACCTTGCCATCGGGCAACACGTCGACCAATGACAGCCGTCCCTGAGTCCAATCGTAGAGATAATCGAGTTCTGGCTGGTTATATGCCATTTCCTGCTTGACATCTTCGCTGAGTTCTTTTTGAAGCGTACCCTGACCTTCGAGCAAGTCGTCGTTAGTCTCGAACAGCAGCTGGCCCATGTCGGCAGACCCACCCGCATAGACTGGACTGCCTTCGTTATTTCCAGACCCAGAGTCGGGAATGACACCACCACCGAATTCATAGGGTGAACGAAGCGGAGTCGCTGTGAAAAGAGGTTGATAATCTTCTCCGAGCAGCCCGTGAGAGTATATATCGATGAATGCGCGATACTCCCCTTCGACTTTAGGACCTCCAGGCGCTTTGCCACCTGGTAGCTGGAGCTCGGATTGTTCGGGGTTTTCTGTGGGTGAGGTCAGCACTCCGACCGATAGATCAGAGGAGAATCCTCGATATTCTGTCAATCGGCGACCCGGAGGCTGGATACTGGTTTGGGTCCACCCACCGCTAGGCAAGCGCTGCGCAAGATAGTCGCTCCCGTTCCCGTTACCACTCGATTCCCCCTCTGCATTGTGTGTTGGTTCACCTGCGTATACCACTGCTGCGCCATTCGTTGCAGCCTCAACCAGGTGCGTCGTCTGATAGCCTTCAGCTTGGTTTTCTGGGGACTCCGCGTCAGGCACATACACTTCGGCATCTTCTTTATCGAGGGGCGTTACCATTTCGTAAACTCGGGCGTCGGGCAAGCCTTCTGTGACAGACGACGGTGGCAAGGTTATAAAGGTGTCGTCGGAGCCCTTGACCACGCCGGCTTTATTTTCCACGACCAGACGGAAATGATATTCGGTACCCGGAGTGAGACCTTCGATTTGCGTAGATGCCTGAAATGTTCCCGACGCCATCATTGCATTGGTTTGTGACCCATAGCTATCTGTCGTTCCGTATTCGAAATGATACGTGACAGGAGCTTCACCAGCGTAGACACGGCCGCCCAGCGTAGCTCCGCCTGAGCCGACTTCTACAAATGACTCGCTGCCGAGTGACGGAGGCGTGGCTATATCAGGTCCAAAAATATCCACAACGCCACTCGAGTCGGCGACATAGAGGTTTCCACTCGATGGATCGATGGCGATGTCTTGCACTTTGACAAAGGGACCATCCGGCGTACCAGTCAGCTTGCCTTCATAGATTTCCGAAGTGGAGCTACCAAACTCGTAGACAGCATTATTTGCGGTTACATATAGATGGCCAGACCCTTGGTCTAGGGCAAGGAAGAATGAATTCTCTTCAAAGCCCGTGGGAGAACCCGCACCTACCCATCTAGGCGGCAGAAATTTTCCCAATGCGTCGAAGACTTCGACACTATAATGGACACCATTATATTGTGAGTCGACATACAAATCCCCGGTAACGTCATTGACTGCCACACCGTAGGGATTCGGTTGCTGCAAAGTCAGGGGGACCTCTGATATGTATTCTCCTGTGGGGGAAAAGATAGCTACAAGGTCGACTGGCGGGTGGTTATAGGGTTCGATACCTGTCGATACAAATAGGTCACTCGTCGCTTGGTCGACCGCCAAACCATTCGGACCATCGCGAAATGATCCATTTATCGGTGCGCCAGATGGAACACCGGTTAGCTGCAGTATGTATTCACCGCTAGAATTAAATATGTCTACAGTTTCTTTATTTGTGACATATATCTCACCGGTCGAGTCGTCGACCGCGACTCCTCCTAGTCCTTCAAAGGGAACAGTCGAGCCTCCGGGACCGGTCGGAGCGCCCGTCAGCTCCGCCCCGTCAACATAGCTCTCAGAGGCAGAGAAAGGCAGTGGTGTGCCTGCTGTGTTAATCCTATCCACAACGTTATCGCCCTGCTCCGCCACATACATTTCAGAGTTAGAGCGGATTGCGATACTGACCGGATCCTGAAATCCAGTCAGCTGCGAAAGGTATTCGTGCCTAGAAAGTGCCAATGCCGGAGCGCCTGAAAACAGCAGCGCGCCGGCTAGCGCGACCAGGACCGTTAGAATCGTCAAGGCGAGCCTGCGAGCACTCATACAACCATCCTCTCCTCAAGAGAAACAAAGCGATACCGGCCCGCACGCCGGCGAAAAAGCGCCACGGACGTTGACCCCGCGACAAGACAAGAACAGGAATCTGAAAGCGCGCCTACAGCGCGCGAGTAGCCCCTAGGGCACGAGCACCCCTTAGAGCACAAGCAACCAAGCCGAGCCTTACACCTGGCAAGCCGCGGAGCGAACCCGTGGCGACTGGCTAGACGCCCAGCCCTACCCAAACCCCCCTGCGGGGATACCGGACGGCCCGCTAGGGCCGGACGGAGGGGCCTAGCGCTTGAGTCGCAAAGAGAGAGAGAGAGAGAGAGAGACGCGTCAGCGACGCTGACGCGTCCTATAACGGACCCGCCAGTGACACACGGACTCTCAAACACGTTATCCCCAAAAGAAACCACGCGAAACACAACTCCCTCTCAAAAACGACCCGGTCCCTCTCCCAAGGTCCCCGTCAAAACAAGTTGGGCGTCGACCACAAGAACCGACCCAAAACCCGACCTTATGTTTGCCGCCCCATCCGGGGTGACCGGCACCACAACGGATACCGGGACATGGCTCTTTATACCGCAGGCTGAACGTTCTGTCAAGTCCCCCTCTGGGGTCGCCCCTCCCACGGGCGGGATGAAGCCCGCACTCAGGCTAGGAGGAGCTATGACTGGGACGTTGAGAACGTTGAGAGTGAAACTACGCGCGGTTGCCCGCCGCGATCTTCTTCAAGTCGATCGTGGCGTCATACAACTTCGGATCGACGCCTTCCTCAAACGCGATCTCGCGCAAAGGCCGCCCGGAATCGGTCGCCTTTTTGACGATCGCCGCAGCCTTGTCATAGCCAATCGCACCGTTGAGCGCGGTCGCCACAGCAAGCGTGGCGCCCGCCGAAGCGGCACAGCCAGCCTTGTTCACCTGAATGCCGTCGACGCACTTCTCGGCGAACACGCGCGACGCATTGGAGAGCAGGTTCAAGGACTGAAGCAGGTTACGTGCGATCAGGGGGATCCTCACGTTCAGCTCGAACTGCCCCTGCAATCCACCCACGGTGATGGCCGTGTCGTTGCCGATCACCTGCGCCGACACCTGCAATACGACCTCCGGGATCACGGGGTTGACCTTGCCCGGCATGATCGAAGAGCCCTTCTGCAGCTCGGGGAGGAAGATCTCGCCGATGCCCGCCCGCGGGCCGGAGCCCATCAAGGCGAGGTCCCCCGCGATCTTGGTCAAGGACACGGCGACCGTCTTCAGCGCTCCTGAAAGCTCGACAAGCGCGTCACGGTTGGCCTGCGCCTCGAACGGGTCGAGTGGCGCCGCGATCTGCTTGAGACCCGATTCGCGCTTGAGCCGCGCCCTCACCTTCTCCGCGAACTTGGGGTGCGTGTTGAGGCCGGTGCCAGTGGCGGTGCCGCCGAGCGGGATCTGGCCGACGTGCACGAGCGCAGCTGCGACCCGCTCCTGACCGAGCGCCATCTGAGCGGCATAACCCGCGAACTCCTGGCCCAGCGTGACCGGCACCGCGTCCATCAGGTGGGTGCGCCCCGACTTGACGACCCCTGAGAAGCTCTTGGCCTTCTTGGCGAACGAGCGCTCCAGCTGCTTGAGCGCAGGCAACAGCTCGTTCTGGGCGACGTCCAGAGCGGCTAGGTGGACGGCCGAGGGGAACACGTCGTTTGAGGACTGGCCCATGTTGACGTGGTCGTTGGCGTGCACCTTCTCGCCCGCGAGCGTGGCGATCACCTCGTTGGCGTTCATGTTGGTCGAGGTGCCCGAACCGGTCTGAAAGACGTCTATCGGGAATTGTTCGTCGTGCTTGCCCGCGGCGATCTCGCTTGCCGCTTTCTCGATGCTCGCAGCGCTGCGCTTGCTCAGCAGCCCCAGCTCGCCGTTGACCGCAGCGGCGGCGCCCTTTACGCGGGCCAGCCATCGCACTACGGACACCGGCACCGTCTCGCCGGAGATGGGAAAATTGTCCACTGCCTTGGCGGTCTCGCCGCCCCACAGCTGCTTGCCGGTCATCGCTTCTCCTCAGTCGTCATCGGGCCCGCAAAAGCTCGCCATCGGGCTGGTAAAGGTCGTCGTCGGGCTCGTAAATCTACCCGCAGAAGGCAACCAGCTCGCGCGCCACCCCAACCGGGTCGTCATAGGTCATCAGAAAGCCCGTGCCCGCCAGCACCCTCAACTGGCCGCGTGGGAGTAGGCGCAAGGTCGCCTCGGCGCCCGCCAGCGGATGCACGGGATCGTGGTCGGCCCACAGCAGCAGCACCGGCATGTCCAGCCGCGGATACAGCTCGAGCAGCTGCGTCTGCGCTCCCCGCGGCCAACGCCGAGCGCACTTGGCCCACGAACGCGCCAGATTTGGGTTGCCGGGAACGTCGGCAAAAGCGTGGCGCATCAAGTCGCCCGCCTCTGGCGCACGGCGCTCTGACATGCGCATCCCAAGCTCTGGTGTGAACACGAGCTTGGTCGCATGGCTGAGCACACGGTCCAAGCCAGGCAGCGAGCCGCCCAGCGTGGCCATACGCCAAGCTTCGCGCTTGCGGGCACCCTCGACGGGCAGGTGCAAGCGGTTTGGCATCAGCACCATCCTGCTCGGCGCCAGCCGGCCTGCGAGGACCGCTTGCAACAGGATCTCGGCGCCCGCATCGTGGCCCACCACGAGCGGCTTCGGTCCAAGCACATCGTCGGCGAAGCCGCCCATCACCTCCCCAAACCACTCGATCGTGTAGGGGTGACGCGGGCGATCCTCCGAGTCGCCGTGCAGCGGTAGGTCGGGGATCACCAGCCGATGGCGCTCGGCCAGGCGCTCGACCACGGGCTCCCACTCGCGATGGGAAAGCAGGCCCGCATGCAGCAAAGCAAGCGGCGGCCCCGCGCCCACCTCGCGATAGGCGACGCGCGCGCCGTCGGAGTGGTGGTAGAGGCGTAGCCTCATGGGGATGGTCTCGCGGCCGGACATGCTCCCATCGTAAGAGGCACAGCCCGACTTGCCGAGCGGATCGATCTACGCGCGCCATGGGCCGAGAATTCCTGGCCGTCGACCGTGGGCCGGAGGGTACCCGAGGAATAATTAGCGAAAAACCATATTTTATTGCTAAAGTCTAAGCGAAAATCTATAGTATTTCGCTATATTTCGCACAATGAACGACTCTCAACTCAGGCGCCTGTTGACAGAGCGCAGTCCGTGGCGAGCGCGTACTAACTGGGAGGCCGATGACCCGGACCTGCGCGCCGCCAAACGCCTTCCGCTGGCCTATAGCCCCGAACCGCTCGCCGATATCCAGGCGCCAGGACTGTACGTCCTGCGGGGTCCGCGCCGCGTGGGCAAGAGCCTGGAGCTCAAGCGCGCTGTCGTACGACTGCTCGCGGAGGGCGCGAACCCGAAGACGGTCTTCTACTGCGCATGCGACGGGCTCTCTAATCGGGATCTGCGACGACTCGTGGCGCAGGGAAACAGCGTCACGCGCACGCTGCCCGGACCGCGCCATTGGCTGCTCGACGAGGTCACGGCCGTGCCCGAGTGGTCGCGGACCATCAAGGAGTTGCGCGATCAGGACACGGCTTTCCGCGAGTCATGTGTCGTCCTGACGGGCTCCTCCGCGCGCGACTTGGAGCAGGCACGCAAGGATCTCGCCGACCGACGAGGAGGCATCGCCGATTCCGACCGGCTGTTGCTGCCGATGGGCTTCCGCGCATTCTGCCGGGCATTGGGCGGTTTCGAGGAATTGCCGCCGCGGACCATCCACCCCAAGGACGCTTTGACCGCGAGCGCTGAGCGGGCGATATTTGATCTGGAGCCGTGGAGCGACGCGCTCGCCGACGCATGGGAGGTCTTCCTCGACGTCGGCGGCTTCCCGCGCGCCGTCGGCGAGATGGTTGAGAGTGGCGCGGTCAGCGATGGGTTCCTTCAGGGCCTGTGGGACGTCCTGCTCGGCGACGCCATCCGTGTGACGGCCATGTCCGAGGCCGACGTCGCCGCGCTGCTCGACCGTCTCGTCTTGAACCTCTGCAGCCCGATCAACGCGTCGCGGATCTCCCGGGACGTCGGGCTCCCCGGCCACCAAGCTGCCCTTAACCGCATCGAGGATCTCGTCCGCGCGTTCCTCGCGTGGCGCTGCCACCGTATCCGCGACGGTAGACCCAATACCGCCGCGCAACGCAAGCTGTATTTCGTGGATCCCCTGATCGCCCAGCTCGCCCATCGCCGCAACCCGAACTTCCCCGCACCGGATACCGCGAAGCTCACCCAACAGCAGATCGGCTTCGCCCTCGCGCGGGCCGTATCGCTGCACGCACCCGCCGCGTTCGTTCAAACCGACAGGCTCATGTACGAGCGCACCGACACCGGAGCGGAGATCGACTTCGTCGGGCCGGACCTGGAGATCCCATTCGAGTGCAAGTACACCGACGGCAGCTGGCGCAAGGAGGCCCTCACAATGAAGGCCCGCCACGGGCGCGGGGTGATGGTAACCCGCTCGCCCCTCATCACCGGAGCCGACGAGCCAGTGTGGGCGGTTCCCGCCGGCATCCTTGCCTGGCTACTTGGGCATTGACGGCAATCGTCGCGACGCCCCTCGCCGCGCCTGCGACTGCAAGCGATCGCCCAGAATGCACCCGGCGTTGCGGCCCTTGCGCGCATGCTCCCCAAAGCTCAACAATCCTATGTATGAGCGTGATTCGCACAAATGCAGCCGCAGCTCTCTTGGGCGTCAGCCCGAACACCCTGCGCAGTTGGGAGAGCCGCTTCGGCTACCCCACTCCGCGTCGTACCGAGGGCGGCCACCGTCAGTTCGACCTAGCCGAGATCGAGGCTTTGCGCCAAGCCCATGCCGAGACTCAAGACATCGCCTCGGCGATTTCCTTGGTGCGCCAGCGCGCCGAGGGGCCCTCGACGCCGGCGCGCCTGTGCACCGCGTTCGCCGAGTTCAGCGCCGAGAAGGCCGATCGCCTGATGGAGGAGAGCATGGCGGTGCGCTCGACCGAGCGCACGGTCGAGACCGTCCTGTTGCCGGCCGTCGAAGCGATGGCGCCCGCCTCGGGGGCGGTTGGGCCCGAATACTGCTTTGCCTGGCGCTACACCACCGGCTGGCTGGCGGCCGCCCTACGCGTAGCTCCGCCCGCCACGCGCGAGGAGGGCGTGCTGGTATTCGACGCCAGCAGGCCGATGGACATGGACGGGCTCTACACCCAGGCTCTAGAGCTATTCGTCCGGCGCGCCGGCTTGCGCGTCCTGGCGCTGCCCGTCGATTTGGACAGCACGCGCGTCGGCAGCGCCTTGCGGGCCCTAAAACCGCAAGCGATGGTGCTCGCCGGGCGCAACTCCTCCTTGGAGGCGATCGGGCGTCTCGTTTATGCCACGCGGCAGAGCTATGGCGAACTACAGGTCTTCGATTACCGCGAGGCTTTGCCCGACACAGGGGCAAGCACGGTCGCGCGTATCGGCCCAGGTCCGGCGGAGGCCGTGGCCATGCTGCGAGAGCACCTCGTCGAGCTCAAGCGACCTTCCACGATCGCAACGGTTCCGACCGTCGTCGCGGCTTCCTGAGCCGTACCGTCAACCGCGGACGATACGTTCAGCACGCAACCCTGCCGGGCGCCGCTTGCGAGGAAGCCCACACACCTACAATGAGCCGCTCATGACGGCTCCACCTAGACACCCTTTGATACCGTCGCGCGAGGTGGACGCGCGGCAAGATTTGCCGACGCTCGAGCAGGAGATACTGGGGCGCTGGCGTGAGCGGGACGTGTTCGGTGAGTCCTTGCGCAACCGCGAGGGAGCCGCCCAGTGGGTTTTCTACGAGGGTCCGCCCACAGCCAACGGCCGCCCGGCTCCCACCACGTGCTCTCGCGCGTGTTCAAGGACATCTACCCGCGCTACAAGACGATGCGCGGCTACCGCGTCGAGCGCAAGGGCGGCTGGGACTGCCACGGCCTGCCGGTCGAGATCGCCGTCGAACAAAAGCTCGGCATCACCACCAAGGCCGAGATCGAGGACCCTGAGAAGGGCATCGGGATCGAGCGCTTCAACGAAGAGTGCCGCAACTCCGTGTTCGAGTACTTGGAGGAGTGGGACCGCCTGACCGAGCGGATCGGCTTCTGGGTGGACTTGGAGCATGCCTACAGGACTTTGGACGAGACCTACATCGAGTCGGTCTGGTGGGCCCTCTCGGAGATCGATAAGAAGGGTCTGCTGTACGAGGGCCACAAGGTGGTCCCCTACTGCTACCGCTGCGGCACAGCGCTGTCCTCACACGAGGTGGCCCTTGGCTACAAGGACGTAGTTGATCCGTCGGTGTATGTGCGATTTCCCATCACAGCCGTACCCGAGGGGAACCTGTCAAGCCTAGAAGGCGGAGATAACTTGCTCGTCTGGACGACCACGCCATGGACCTTGATCGCAAATGCCGCGGTCGCCGTCGGCCTGGGAATGTCGAATATGTGGGAGCGGAGAGTGCGATGCGCTGAGGGGTAACCCACCGATCTGACGCCAAGAAGCGAGGTTTGAGGTGGACGAAACGGGTACGTGGTCGCGGGAGCGCTCGCTCACAAGCTGCTCGGGACAACTTGGAGATTCTCGACAGCTCCCGGGGCTGATGGCTGATCGGTGCGCACTACAGGGCCACCTTCGGCGAGCATCGAGAGACTAGGCGAAAGGCTTACCAGATGTATCGCCGATGAATTCGTCACGACCGAGAACGGAACGGGGCTCGTTCATATCGCGCCCGCGTTCGGCGAAGACGACTTCCGGGCCGCTGCCGCCGTCAGCTAATTGACACAATCCCCGCAACCTCTACAACCCGGTCGGGACCGACGGAACCTATGACGGACAGCCCCAGGCATCGCGGGCGCCTTTCAAGGAACCTCAAGCTAAGGACCGAGGAGGCTGATCGCCGACCTCGACACGCGCGGACTCCTGTTCAAGCGCACGGACTACGAGCACTCCTACCCCCACTGCTGGCGCTGCGACACGCCCCTCATCTATTACGCCAAGCCCTCCTGGTACATCGCCACCTCCCAGATCCGCGACCGCATGATGGCCGCGAACGAGACGGTCACCTGGCACCCGCCCCACATCAAGCACGGCCGCTTCGGCGACTGGCTCTCCAACAACGTCGACTGGGCCCTCTCGCGCGAGCGCTACTGGGGCACCCCCCTGCCCGTGTGGCGCTGCGAGGCAGGCCACACACGCACGATCGGCTCCTTCTCGGAATTGGAGCAGCTCTCGGGCTGGCGCTCGAGGATCACCACCGGCCCTATGTGGACGAGGTCAAGCTCGCGTGCCCCCACCAGCACGACCTCGGATCCATCCCATCGACCCGGGGCGGGTCTGAAGGTCAGCCAAGCTCGCTGGAGGGCCTTGCATGCGGCCTCCCAATGACTCGAGTACCTGAGGTCATAGACGTCTGGTTTGACTCAGGCTCGATGCCTTTCGCCCAGCACCATTACCCCTACCAGCACGAACAACAATTCCAAAAAGAATTCCCCGCCGACTTCATCTGCGAGGCGCTCGATCAGACCGAGGCTGGTTCTACTCACTGCTGGCGGTCTCGACCTTGCTATTTGACAAGTCCTCCTATGAGAACGTCGTCTGCCTCGGCCTGATCCTCGACGCGGACGGACAGAAGATGTCGAAGTCCAAGGGCAACACCGTCGAGCCGTGGCAGATCCTCGACAAGTACGGCGCGGACGCGTTCCGCTGGTACTTCTTCACCTCAAAGCAGCCCTGGGACGGCTACCGCTTCTCCGAGGAGGCAATCGGTGAGGGAGTCAGGCTGTTTCTCAAGCAGCTGTGGAGCACCTACTTCTTCTACGTGCTCTACGCCAACGCCAACGCGGACAGCTTTGAACGAGGGCATTCGAGGCCGGGAGTCCGAGCAGGCAGGTTCGACAGGAGAGAAGCCATGACCGGACACCAGACGCCAGCTCACCGCTCGGCGACCTCGACCGTTGGGCCTTGTCGCGGACATCCGCCACGCTGCAATCGTGGCACCGAGTGGCTGGACGCATACGACGCGACCACGGCCGGGCGTGCGATCGCCCAGCTGGTCGATGACCTGTCGAACTGGTACGTGCGCCGCTCGCGGCGGCGCTTCTGGGACGGGGACGCCGCCGCATTCGCGACCTTGCGCGAGTGCCTGCTCACCGTCGCCAAGCTGCTCGCCCCCTTCTGCCCATTCGTTGCCGATGAGATCTACGACAACCTCGACGGCACCCTGGCGAGCGTGCATTTGTGTGACATTCCCGTCGGCGAGGCTTTGCCCGCACGAGACGAGACTCTGGAGGAGGCGATGGCGATCGCGCGCGAGACCGTCCGCCTCGGTCTCGGTGCGAGGGCCCAAGCCAAGATCAAGATTCGCCAGCCCTTGGCCGAGGCGGTAGTGGTTGCCGACGGACGTGAGCGACTAGCGGTCGAGCGCCTGGTAGAGATCGTGCGCGAGGAGCTGAACGTGCGCCGGGTGCGATTCGTGGAGGCGGCCGACGAGTCTGGGTGAATACGAGGTCAAGGCCAACTACCGCACCTTGGGGCCCTTGTTCGGAAAAGACATGCCTCTGGCGGCCCATGCGATCGCCGCGCTGGACCCAGCCCGTGTTGCTGCTGCCGTGCGTGGCGGCGAGACAGTCGGCATCTCGGTCGGCGACCGCGAGCACACCCTCGCCGCGCAGGACGTGATCCTCACGATGAAGGCGCCCGAGGGCTACTCGGTGGAGCGAGATGGCGCCCACGCGGTAGCATTGGACCTCACGATCGACGACAGCCTCCTGCGCGAGGGCCACTCCCGTGAGATCGTCCACGCCATCCAGAACGCCCGCAAGAGTGCCGGCCTGGAGGTCGAGGACCGGATCGAACTGGTTCTCCGTGGAGACACCGTCCTGGTCGATGCCGCGCGTGAGCACCACAACTATTTGGCCGGTGAGACGCTCGCCTCCCGCCTCCAGCTCGACGATGGCGATCCCGCCGCGATGGACTACAGCCAGCAGACCGAGATCGAAGGGCTTTGCCTTCGAAATCGGCCTAGGCGCGCACAACAGTCCTAGCAGGCAGTGTGGCCTATCCCGTCCTGTTGCTTGGAGGATGTTTTCTCCGCGTTGGGTGAGCATCCACGCTCGTGGTAGGCCTTTGTTTGTGGGGGTCGTGCTGGTGTCTTGAATGAGGCCGTTGTGCCGCAGGCGGGCGAGTAGGCGCGATATTTGTCCAGGGTCTGTGATGCCGGCCGCTGTGGCCACCTGTTTGCTCGAGGCTCCGGGTGCTTGGGCTATGGAGGTGAGTACGCGGGCGGTGCGATAGGTAAACCGCATGGGAAGATCCTTGAAGGGGTCGGAGGGCAACCTTGGTGTGGGTGATTCTTCAGGAGCTGGTGAGGCACGCGCCAGCTCCTTTTGCGCGGCGGCCGCTCCGAGGTAAGGTTGGGCAATCGTTGCCATCAACGGGCTGCATAGATGTGTAAGCGGTTGCGTGTCGTTTGCCGTTGGACGGGCGCGTTGCAGAATACGCGCGTGGATGACGCTGAAGACGGCCCCCACGGTCGCCTCGGCTGTGAGCGGTGGCGGCTCGCTGCGCGTCTTGGCGTGTTCGCGTCCTTGATCGATGATCATGGCCGCTTGTTCCAGGATGTGCGCGCGTGCTTGCAGGGTCCGCTCTCCCGAGCTCAGCCCCTCGACCACGAGCAAACGAGCGATCGCCGGCTCGTGGTCAAAGAACGAGAGCAGAGTCTGTAGGCCCGTCCTGATCTTCTCCAACCAGCCCTGTAATCCTGTGGTGGCCTCGTATACGACGCGCGTTGCCTGCTCTACCGCATCTCGATACGCGGCGCATAGGCAGTCCTCGCGCTCCCCGAAAACGTCGTAGAACGTCCTGCGCGACAATCCCGCACGCCCACAGACCATGGCGACAGTCAATGCTTGCACGCCCTGCTCGTAGGCCAGTTCCACGGTGGCAGAGAGCAACCGGCGGCGTTGCATCTCGATCACGTGGCCGCCCTCACGTCCTGCTCGATCGACGGGAACTACACGCTCGATGGTCTTCTCGGCCATCCCTGTCTTCTGGGGCGGCGACATCGGTCACACCTCTATTTCTTGTGCTTGCCCTTGGCCTTGTGCTTGGTCTTCTTGGGCTTGGCCTTCGAGCAGCCCGTGACGCTGATGGGCGTCGTCTGTTTCAATGTCGCGCCGTTTTGCGCAACAAACGCCGTTGGCATTACGAGTTTGCTCTTGCAGAGGTTCCCGTTGGCCGCCAGTGCCGAATACTTGCCTTGAGGCAAGCTCAGTTCAAAGGAGGCGATCGGAACGTCTGGAACCTGCTTGAAGGTGCTGCTGGTGATGTTCGTCTTATTGTTGATGAAGGTGGCGCCGACGAGTTCGACTGTCACGCCGTAGCCTTGGAGCACCACGATCAGGGACGGGAATTCTTCCCCGGCATGACTGACGAAGTACGCGGGTCCTTCCAACGGGACCGGCAGCACCGGTGTGATCGCTCTGGCATGACCAACGACCGAAGCGGTGGGACACGCGGCGTGGTTGGCGTTGAACGTCGCCGCAGGACATGCCTTCTGTAGGGTCGTTAGCCGTGACGGCAACTGCTTGGGCAGATCGACCTTCACGCTGTTGATGTTCGACTGCGAGGAGGCCTGGTTCGCACCAAGATCCCCGGTCGGGTAGACGATCTTTGCGGTCAAGCTAGCACCGTTAGATCTTGATGTTTTCCCGGACGTTGAGACCTTGAAGTCTGGCTTGAACGTGAGGCTGCGACACGATCCCATCTGGAAATGACTCGATAGCGGCGCGGTTGCTCCTTCGAAGCTATAAGCGGTTCCGGAGAAGCTCATGGGATTGCAGTCTGTTGGGTTGAACATGAATTCAGGCCTGTCGATCACAGCGTCGATCTCGCGAATATCGGTCGGTATGCCCTTCACCGTCTTCGGGAAAGCCGTCGTCGAGATCGTCAATTGCGACGTGTGTGGATCGACTTCGATCTTTGCCCGGACAACTTCGGTACCCAGATTGAATGGGCCTGCGACGATCGGCACGGCGATAGACAGCCCGAACGGTGCGCCCTCATACGGTCCGGTCAGATAGATCGGCGCCGGTGGACCGTTCTCTTGGGGTATCACGAACGGGTAGGGGCCAGGACCGACCTCAGCGACTGTATGGCCGATCTGCGATGCGCTGGAGCATGTTCCCGCGGCTGCTTGCGGTTCCTCACAGAGAGGGACCTTGCTGATCATGCCCAACAATCCCTCCGGCGTCTTGAACTGCAGTTTTTCGATGCGCTGCTGTCCATCACCACGCGATAGCAACATCGAGAAGTCCGTGTACCCTCCAGCCTGGTCGGTCGTAGAGCCGGCGGTCAGCGTCGGCGCGAACGGCAACGGGTTAGTGCAGTTGGCTGTGCTGGTGCCGCCTGGACCACTCGTAATCGAGAAGTTACTTTCCGACAAGGCGTCATCAACAAACGGTGTGCTCCACGGCGTGAAATCGGCAGTGGCCGTATATACACCACACGTAGCTGGTGTCACCAGGGCGGCTTGTGGGCCACCGCTGAAACTCAACACGAATTCGTTCAACGGGGCGTCCGGCGTGCCAGGATCTTGCGGGGTGCCCTTGAACGTCGTCGTCAACTGGCCCGTCTGTTCATTCAAATGCACAGTACCGATCAGCTTCAGGAACACGCCTTCACCTTCGGCAGCCACCAGCAGTTCCAGGTTCGGCGGATTCGCTTGCAAAACATACACATTGCCCTTCAAGCGTTTCGCCAGCAACGGCGTAGATATTTCATCCGTGCCGACCTTCGACGCCGTCGGACACGACGGAGGACCGTCCATAACTTCCTTTTCAGCATCCGAACCGCCAATATTCTCCTCAGAAGGCTGGCACGCAACCAAACCCGTCGCCTGGCCCGGATTGATGGCGACACCTTCAGGCAACACGACGGTCGTTTCCTTCAAACCAGGCGTAGCCAACCCTTCAGGGTTCAAACCCTGAGGCACCTTCACAATCGCACTCAAGCCTGCAGGCGTATCAGAAAAACTCGTATCGGGGGCCAAGCTCACATACGGAGTGAAATGAGCTAGACGTTCACAACCCGTAAACTCTGTTGGTTCACCACCACTATTATGATAAGGCGCGCTCAATACCGGCGCCGTCGCTTCAGGATTCGGCCACGTACCCAACATTTCGATGCCGAACTGTCCCTGAGTCGAACATGAGGTAGGCAGCGTCAAGAACGGCTTTGGCAGCGCTCCCGTCCCATGTTCTCCAGGAATGCCCCAAATCGTAGTCGAGCTAAAGATGACACCTACCTGCGGAACGTTTGAGTGCACTGTAATGCCATAGTCCCCGCCACTGCGGACTCTAGCATCGATAAATATCTGTGCCTTCTCGAAAACAAAGCCAAACTCGGCGGCCACACCGGGGGGCGGCACCAGATTGTGGATTGGAAACGTAGCATCAGTGCCGACCACGCGTACCCTCTCATAACCTATGAGACTATCCGAAGGACATTCCTGTTGAAGAAAATCATCGAATACTTCGCGCTTGCACTGCGGTACCGCGCCGGGTTCGCCGACCAACCCAGGCGGTAGATTAACGTCCACCGCCTTTATTTGTCCGCCAGAGGGAGACGGCGCAAATTCTTTAGCAGCCGCACCCGAGTTAAGGTTATTAGTTGCAAACGCAACCGTGAACTCGTACGGGTGCGAACCAGCCTGCGTATCGATTGCGCCGCCGGCGCTGGAGGCCCATGCATCGAAGTTAGAAAGTCCCGGCCCGGACGGTTCCGTCCCAACACGTATTGGCACAGTTGTATCCGTTGAAGCCGAAGTACCGCCACCCGTCAATGTTACCTTATCCTGAAGCACAGTACTGGACAGGCCGGAGGCTGCTCTAACTTTTATACGCTTTTCCTCGCCGGGCAACCCCGATTCGTTGCCGACAGGGAACAGTTCGCAAGTTACGACGGTGCTGCCAGAGCATCCCCCTGGTGCTCTTTCCAATCCGGCAGGCAGGAAGTCAGTCAACTTCAAAGATTCGCCGCTTTCCCCACCGCCGACGTCATAGATTTCAAAAACCAAGCTCCCTTCTCCACCAGGAGGAATCACCGTTGGCACAGAATACCCGAAGACCTCATATCCAGGCCCGGGGTTTTCTGCAAGCGCAGCAGACGCAAAGACCACCCCAACAAGCGTCACCGCGAACGTCGAGCAAATAAATCTCCTAAGCATGCTTCCTCCTCTGCGAGCCGCGCGATGACTTCCCCTCAGCCCTATAGATTCGCCTCACGTGCGCCCGACACGAAGCGCGACCCTTGCGTCTCTTCTGCCTCTCGCACGCTTTCAACGCCCTTGCGAGCTTCTGCGCACGCGTCAATGACTTCGGCTTAGCACTTTCTCTTACCGATGCCGTGAAGTTTCCAACACCCCCGAACGTCACGCTCGACGGTGTCGCGAACACAGGCGGTCCGGCCGGCAAACCTTGACAACCAGTACCTGTACAAACAGGTGGTGCAACAGGCCTCACACCGTCGACGCGAACATCATACAAATCGAACGTTTCATTTTCATCTTCGGGCACCAGTTTTGCTCGCGTGACGATGAAGGCATCGTTCCCGTTCGCACTCGCCCCCACAAACGCCGAAGGCGCACTACTCGACCCACCCGACAATAGGAACGCGCATCCACCAGTCGCTCCATCGCCGTGCACACAGCTGCCGTAGCCTTCACGCTCCCACTCATACACACCTTGGTTACCGTCCGTATCCTGCGCCACCAACGGCACCGCGCTATCGAAGAAAACTCGATTACCATCCTCGGAGATCCACTGCGGAAGGTAAGTATTGTGCCAATCGATCGGTAGAAACCCAGCCGCCGAGCTATTACTGACAGGCAACGATTCGCCCGTTGACGCACACGAAGCGCAGAACAGTCGACCGTCTTTAGCGCTGTACATGTACACCTCATCCCATCCATTGCTCGGATAACCATGAGGATAACCAACCACACTCAAACTCTGATTGGACATGAACACGATACTACCGCCATCATTAGTCACCTCCGCTGTACGCTGACCAAGGCCAGGCTGCCAATCGCCAAAACTCGGTGCGCCTTCATCCTCCTGAAAGGGAGGCACGAGACTGCCGTCTACTCCGGAAAGGGTCGCAATGAAAACCGGCAAGCCGGCGTGACTTATTACATATAGATTTGGCTTACCCGGCGCCGGCGTTGCACCTTCATCATTGGCCGCCGACAGGACTCCTTCCGCAACGAAATACACCGTGCCGGCGTCTTCGCTCGCACCTAGTACGCCCAGGACGCCCGCTTTGGCGCCTGTCAACGCTTCGCGCTGCGGGTGACCAGGTTCGGGTTCGCTATCAAACCTATACAACTCACTGGCCAAGCCTTCACCTTCTGTATACAACGCATAGTGCCCGTCAGTGCTCGCAGTCCAATACTGCGCCGGACTATTGCCCCCAGATACCTGAACGGTGCTCGACCCATTCTCGCGCACATACACCATACCCGACGCCACATCCGTCCAATAGACAAAACGACCATCCGCTGAAATAACTTTGCTAAAATCAGGAGGATTACTTTCCAGCAGTACGCGCCTAGTATTGCCCTGCTCACCTGCCACGAGGGGCAGCGCGCCAAACGTGGCATTCGGCACAACCTTACCTTCGGGCGATACGTCAACCAAACTCAGACGACCTTCAATCTTGTCGTAGAGGTAATTGGTGTCTTCCCCTTTTTGGATTTCCCCCTTTACATCACCCTCAAGTTCCCTTTCAAGCGCGCCTTCACCTGGCAACAGCGCGTCGTTAGCCTCGAACAGCAGGTCTTTGAAGTCTGCTGATCCGCCGGCAAACGCGATGCTTTCTGCTCCATAACCTGTGTGGACCAAGTAGGAACCAAAACCTTCTCCTCTAGCTGGAGACCGATTGAATTTGGCGACGTTAGTAATGAATGTCCGATACCCGTTACCATCGGTTATACGTTCGTAGAGGATGTCATAACCTCCACCGGGAGCATCAGACGACAATGGGGGGAGCACTTCGGATTCATACGCGTCACCCGAACTTAGAATTCCGACCGAGAGATCACTTGAGAACCCTTGATATTCAGTCCCCAGGTAACCGTTCGGCTGAATCGAGGACTGCGACCACCCACCCCCAGGGGACCGCTTAGCGAAATATTGATTGCCGGTACCTCCGGCCCCCTCAGCGCCGGTGAGCTCTAGAGCCGAGTAGGTTATCGCCGACCCATCGGGCGCAACCTGAAACGGGCTATGGGTGGCTAGAGACATCGAAGCAGAAACCTCAGGGATTTCTACGTCTGAATTATTATTTTCTGGCGGCGTCACCATTTCATATGAACGGTCATCCGGCAGCGCGGAAGTACCCGACGCGAGCGTCCTAAAGCTAGCCACCTGACCCAGGCTTGTTTCGTTATTTGCGTTCGTAGCTACGAAGCGAAACGCGTATTCAGTGTTTGGTTCCAAGTCGGTCAACTGCACGCTGGCCGATACTGGGAGACTGCCTTCTCCCACGTTTACTTCAGACGTCTCCTTGGGCGCTGATTGAAATGTTTCGCTGGTACCGTATTCGACGTGGTAGCTACTAGCCGTGTTCTCCGGATTGACTTTGGCGCTGACTGTAGCTTCGCGAGTACCTACCGGGGATGCAAGTTCGGAGTCTATCGTCGCTGGGCCAGCGGGGGTTTCAAACGATACTTCAGCGCCGATCGTTATCCCGTACTTGTTCGTCGCGACAAGGCAAACCGTGTACTGGGTACGAGGCGTCAAGTTGACGGCTTCCGTCTGAACATGACCTTCTGTCGCCGCGCCAGGAATAGTCCGGCTGCCGCCTTCGCAGCTCCCGCCCACTCTGTATTGGAAATAATATCCGGCGGTACCAGCTCCACCCGGCTTCAGTTCGCCGTTTAGCGTGGCCGAAAAGCCGTGAGCTTCGCTGACTGCTTCCTGTGTTTCCGGAATTTCCGGTGTAGAACCTTCTTCAAAGATGTATATCGTGTGAGGTCCATAATCCGCGACGTATACAACACGCGATTCTTCGTTTACGCCCATCCCAAAGACCTGTTCTGACACGGCTCCTTTCGGGAGCGTCGTGAGCAGTGTGCCGCTCGCAGAATCGTACTGAGCTATTTCTGTTTCTCCGGATTCTCGCTGAGAGATAAATAGACTTCCATATGAGGCAAGGGTCAGACCATTTGACGGTGGCCTCTGCTGATTAAATTGAATTGAAACCTTGTAAGTGCCACCAAATAGACGGTATCCAACCGTTCCAGGATATTCTACTCCATTCCCAGCTCGTGTGGTCAGATAAAGAGTCGTACCAAGCGAGTTGACAGCCAGTGCTTCGGGAATAAACACATCTTCTATAATTGTATTCATCGGATCGGGATGATCTTCGGCGTTGACAGGTTCGCCTTCCGCATTGAACTCGAGCACCTTCCCTGCACCAGCGTTACCCGCATACTCCGTGACAAACATGTTCCCGGCCTGATCCACCGCGACGTCCGTCGGTTCCGAAAGTCCCGTGATTTCCTTTTCCAACACCAGCCCGGGACTAAACCGATACACCACACCACTACTGTGGCCTACCACATACACATCGCCTTCAGTCAAACCGGGATACTCGTCGACCGTCAACTGATACAAGCCGGCCCCAGGTAGCGCCTTTTCTCCGATCAATTCGCAATTAGCCGTGAACTTGTCAAGCACGTCACGCCCACTATCAGCCACGTACACGTCGCCTTTAGACAGGCCGGCCGAGTTATCGACACCCAGTCCCCGTGGCGCCACCAGCGCGCTGGGCGACCCACACACCGTCGGAGACGAAAACCCCCTACCCGCCAACGCGGGCACAGCCGCCCACACAAGCCAACCCACCAAAACACAGCACACAACCATGACCGGCAGGACCGGCTTACGAGCAGCACCCATCGAACCCCTCCTCGGAGCGACCACAAAACTGAAAGCGCGCCTGTAGCGCGAGAAACCCAATCCGAGCCCTAAACCCGGCGAGCAGCGGGCCAAACCCGCGGCGAAGAGACCTAGCGCCTAGAAGGCAGCTGTCCCAAGAGAGAGAGAGAGAGAGAGAGACGCGTCAGCGACGCTGACGCGTCCTATAACAGACCCGCCAGAGACACAAGGACTCTCAACAACGCTATTCCCCAAAGAAACCACGCGAAAAACAACTCCCTCTCAGAAGCGACCCGGTCCCTCTCCCAAGGGCCCTGCTTTACCGGTGAAAGTCGACCACAGGGACCAACCCAAACCCGACCTTATGTTTAGCCCGCAACCAAGGACGGATTACGAAGGCATGGCTACTTATACAGCAGCTGGTGCTTGCTGTCAAGCCCCCCTGGGCGCCGCCTGCCCACTTTGTGCGCAGCGGCGACTCCTAAGCCGGCTGCCGCCGCCGATCTCGTGCTCATCGACCCTGCCCTGCGAACCGCCTAAACCTGCTCAGGCCAGCACCGGCTCCAGCTCAGCCTCGATCTTCTTCTTGGGATAGGCCCCCACGACCGTCTTGACGGCCTGGCCGCCCTTGAACAGGATCATCGTCGGAATCGACAGCACCTGGAAAGCGGCGGCCGTCTGCTGGTTCTCATCGACGTTGAGCTTCACGATGCGCAAATCCTCACGCTCGGAGGCGATCTCCTCGAGCACGGGGCCCACCACACGGCAAGGCCCGCACCAGGGAGCCCAAAAGTCAACGAGCACGGGCTTCTCCGACTCGACGACCTCAGCCTGGAAGTTGGCGTCGGTTACTTCGGTGAGGGTGCCTGCCATTAGGAATCTCCTATCGCGGTGGTGCGCTATACAAAGTGAAGTATACAACGAAAAGCGCGGCTTCAGGAGGTCGGCTTCAACCGCCTACCCGCACAATAAAGCCGTCCCATGCACGCACGATAGGTGGGTGGATGCCGGTGAGCCCAGCGAACAGGTGTGGCGACACATACACCTCGATCAACGCCGCCAGCACGAGCATGGGCAAAGCGATGATCACGGTCACCATGGTCGCGGCCAGCAATTGATCCCACTCCCCCCTTCTACTCGCGATAATCCAGGCGGCGAGCGGCAGGAACAGGGCAATCAGCTCGATCAAAGCATGAGGCAAGACGCCAAGCAGCAGCAGGGCAGGCGAGACCTTCAGGAAGTTGGCCACCCCCGCGAGTGTGTGGCCGAGCACGTAGGCTTGGGCTGAGAGCGAGAAGGCGGTGGCGCAAGCGACGAAAACGATCGCGATACGCCCGCCGTGTTCGTGCACCCAGCGAGAGATTCCCTTCTTGCTCTCTGCCTGCAAAGGCAAGGAGCTGCCCGCGATGAAACCGGCCACGCAAGCCATCGCGTGAAACGCCAGTACAAGCAGGTTGTGGGACAGCACCGTCGCCACGTCGCCCGCGTTGCCGACCGCGAACGGGGGACGCAATTCGAGCGGCTGGGCATAGCTCGTGAACAGCTCCGAGATGACCAGCACGGCGCACAGCAGGGCCACCGCTGCCAGCGCCGAGCCCGCAAACCAAGCGCCGAGCACCGGCAGTGGCCTGCTCTGCCAGGTACGCAAGGTGGTCCGGGTGCGGCGAACGCCGTGATAAAGCGCGTAGGAGGAGGCGTCCACGCTCTTTCTATCGACCGTTCGCGGCGTCCACCTGAGACGCGCGCCGAGTCCGGGGGTGTTTATGTCCCGGAGGGGGTGCCCGCCCGCGCGCGTGTGCGCGCGCGTGGGGCCGGTGGCTGGCGCCCGTAGCGCAGCTTCGGCACGAGCCACATCGCCTCCGCGGCGATCCGCCAGGACATCTTGCTCTGACCAAGCTCGCGATCTTTGAAGATGATCGGCACCTCTACGACCTTGAAGCCGGCCTTGACCGCCCGATAGGTCAGCTCGACCTGAAAGGCATAGCCCTGGGAGCGCACGCTGTCGAAGTGGATCGCTTCCAAGACCTCCCGCTTGAAGCACTTAAAGCCACCCGTCAGATCCTTTACCCGCAGACTCAGAACCCAGCGCGCATAAGTGGAGCCGCCCTCGCTGACCACACGCCGCAAAAGCCCCCAGTCGGACACGCCGCCGCCGGGCACGTAGCGCGAGCCAAGCGCCAAGTCCGCGCCGGAGCGCACCGCCTCCAGCAGGCGCGCCAAGTCGGCGGGGTCGTGGGAGAAGTCGGAGTCCATCTCCATCACATAGGCCGCCCCATGATCGAGCGCATAGCGAAAGCCCGCCAGATAGGCCGGGCCGATGCCGTTCTTCTCGGTTCGGTGCAGCACCTCGACCTGTTCTCGCTCGGCCGCAAGCCGGTCTCCGATCTCGCCTGTGCCGTCGGGCGAGCCGTCGTCGACGATCAGGATCTTGTAGATCCCGTCGTTGTTAGCGGCGAGCACATCGCCGGCGACGGTTACTATCGCCTCGATGTTCTCCGCCTCGTTGTACGTCGGAAGGATCAGCCAGGGAGCGCCAGTCACAAGGCGCGTACCCTAGCGTGTCCTCAGAGCGGGGCACCCCGCTCTCGGCGCTCTTGGGAGTAGCCGCGAGCACGATCTTGCTGTTGATCTGCACACCTACGGCCAGGGCCGACGGAGCCCTTTCCCTGGCAAGCCAAGCACCCGCCGCGACGGGCGAAGCCCCAGTCGCCACCGTGCCCCAATCGCTCGACGCCGAACCGCTCGACGCCTACATCGCCGGGGTGGCGCGAGCCTGGGAGCCTTACACCACCCCAGACGGGCGCGTCGAAGATCCCTTGGACGCAGCAGACACGGGCGACAACTACGGCGTGATCCTGCTCGCCGACACGATGCTCAAGGTGGCCCATCGCACGGGCGACAGCACACTCGAAGCAACCGGCACACGCATCGTCGCCTCAGCCCTCACTTTGCCCGTGCCCAACGACCCGTTCAACCTGTTGGCGCTCGCCGCCGTTATCCACGACGGCGAGCAGGGCGACTTCTCGGCGAGCGCCTGGGAGGAGATCGCGCAGCCTTTGGAGCAACGGGCCGGCCAGATCGGCCCGCCGACGGAAGCCACTTGCCTGATCGAACTGCCTTGCTATGACAACTGGCGCCTTGTCTGGTCGGCGGGCGCGGCCCTGCTGCTCGCCGACCGCGTGCCCGGTGCACCCGGCTCGCTGGCCGGCGACGGCGTCCCAGCGGCGGCTCAGATACAGGCCGACTTGGCCTTGGCGGTCGAGCACGCCGGCCCGCCATTGCTGATGGACGCCACCGGAGGCGCCGCGCGGGAGCTGTCGGATCCCGGCGCCGAGCCGCCCGCCTACGAGCTGTTCTCGACATTCATGCTGGAGCTGATCGGCGAGTTCGACCCCTCCGCGATCACGCCCCGCGTGGCTGCTCTGCGCCGCCAAGCCGACCGCTACGCACTCGACATGATGGCCCCCGATGGCCAGCTATCCCTGTCGGGACGCTCGCTGGACCAGTCCTGGGTGCAGGCAGCCGCGGCCGCATTGGGGGCCAGGCGGGCAGCGCTTGACCCGGCCACGGCCGGCGCGTGGCGCTCGTTCGCGCAGCGCGCCATTTCCTATCTCCTGGCTGCATATCCCCTGCGCGCCGACGGCATCTTGCCGATCGTTCCAGGTCTAAGCGTCGAATGGAACCGATCGATCATGGACGGCTATGCGGCTTTGAACCAGTACGAGGGGCTCACCCTATGGCTGCTCTCCGACGCGCTTGAGCAGTGGCCACGACCCGATGCGCCGCGCGAGCCCCTGCCGAGCGACAGCCACGAACTGATCGACGACGACCTCGGCTCAAGTGGACTTGTTTGGGGTCGCTCGGGCTCGGTCTGGTGGCAGCTGAGCGGACACACCACAAGCAGCGACCCACGCTCGGCGCAGGGACTGGTGGCCGTCAAGCTGGAGCGCGCCGGGCGCTGGCGCGACCTGCTCGCCCTACGCCCCCGCCGGCGAGGCCTATCGAGTGTATGGGCCTTGACGACCGCTCGCGGCAGAACGGCCACGCCGTCGTTCTCTCGCGCGCGTGGCCAGGGACGGCTGGTCGTGTTGAGCGGGGACTATCGGCGAGCGGGCGGGCACCTGGTGGCGCGCGCGACCTGGACTCTGGCCGCCACCGCGAACGGAGTCCGGCTCGTCATGACCATGCCCGCGAAGTCAATCTTGCGCACCACGCTGTGGCTCCCCGACGCAGACACACGACTCTCGGCACCAGGAGCGACCTTCACGCATGGACCGTGCGCGGTTAGCGCCTCCGGGCACGCCTGCCCAGTGACGATCACCTGGCGCAGACGACGGGCAGCGGTGCTTGCAGTGAGCCTGTAAAGCGCCCTCAGTGAGCCTAAAAGCGCCCTGGACGGCTACCGTCCCGGGCTCAAAAGAGCTTCGGAATCGACCCTTGGATGTGGCGGTGCAGTTCCTTGGCCACCACATAGAGGGCCGGTCGTGCCGCGCCGTTGGCCTTCACCAAGCCGGCATCCCAGGTGGCCTTGCTGGCCGCCTTCGCCTTGGGCGTTCCGGGCGAGCGCCAGTGGTAGTAGTAGATCCGCGTGATGCGCGAGCTGAGCTTGGCGAGCGAGAAGATGTTGTGGGCCACCCGAGCCGCATAGGCTTCACCGTGATCGATCAGGCGGCCTTTGAAGCGCCACCACACGACTCCGCCGACCTCGCTGAACCAGACCTGTCCGTGCACGGCGGCCAGGAACTGTTCGATCAGGATCGGGCTGCCCACGCTAACTGAGTGGTAAGGGTTGAACGGCCAGATCTTGGGATAGGGGCGGGCTCTTTCCAGGAACGAGCCGACCCACGCCTCGACGTTGCCGTCGGAGTCAAGGATGTCCGGCGCGGTGACCTCACAGCCGGAACAATGCGCGGCCAGCACGTTGTAGTAGGCGGCTGCCAGCCAAGGATTGTGGGCGGTCGGCTGGGTACTGTGGGTGGCCTCATCCCAAGGCGCAAACTCCTTCACCCAAGGGAACAGCTTGCGGAAGCGTAGGAACGCCTTCAGGAACTGTGCGGGGGTGGGCGCGCGACCATTGTTGTCGGCGTGCTGAAAAGTAATGAAAGGGGTGATGTGGTAGGCGTGCTTGACCGCGTCCAGCCAGGCCGTCACATTGGCTAGGTCGCGCTTGTTGAGCACCGCGTTCCAAGGCACTACGTCGCGCGCCAAGTGCACGCCCAGCTCGCCCACCCTGCGGGTCCGAGAACGTGCTTGGTTCGTAGTCGGAGAGACCGAAGCGATAGTTGGCGGCACTTGCGCCCCCGGCCGCGAGAAGACCCGCGAGCAGGAGACCCGCGAGCAGTGCGACGAGGCGTCGTGAGGCGCGGGTTAGAGGCATTCGCATGGCTATGATAGGCGCCGATGAGCCGCCGGTGCGCAGCTTTCGTTGCGGGTGTGCTCGCCGGGGCCTTTCTCACGGTCGCGCCGGCGGGCGCGACGATCGTTAGTAGCTCTCCGTTTGGCCTCTCGATCGAGTACCCCTTGATGGAGAAGGCTCTCGGAGCGGGGCCCTGTCCAAGCCAAGCCCTGGTGTCGAGGTTGAAGTCGCTCGGCTCACCAACGATTCGCATTGGCGGCGACTCGCAGGACTTGGCGGGACCAACGGCCGCTTACCATTACTTCATCGCGCCATCCTTCTGGACGACGCTCGGCTGCCTGGCGCGCGAGAGCGGCTCGCCGATCGTGGTTGGCTTGAACTTCGCCGAAGGCCCGGTGGCCGACGAGCAGACGACGATCGGGGAGGCCGAGCAGGCGATTCCTGCCCCACAGCTCAGCTTCTCACTGGGCAACGAGCCAGACTTGTACGGCTTTAGTCACATCTTGCCTAATGAACCGGGGTTCACTGTCCCGGCTTATCGCCCCGCTCCGTGGACGGCCGAAGAGTTCGCAAGCGAATGGACCGCCAGGCGCGCGCAGCTTGGTGCGGTGCCGATCGAGGGTCCCGACCTGGCGGGGATCGGCTGGCGTGAAACCATGACCCCAGTGCTCGAGCGGAACCCGCCGGTGGCGATGACCGTGCACGCCTATCCGACCGCGGCCTGTGGCACAGCCGCCGCGCCGACAACCGCGGCGCGCCTGCTTACTAAGCACGCGAGCGTGGGCTTGGTCGAAAAGTATGCGTGGCTGCTCGCTGCCGCCAAAGCGGCCGGCCGCCCAGCGATCATCTCCGAGAGCAATAGTGGCTCTTGCGGGGGCAGACCTGGCGTATCGGATCAGCCGGTGGCGGGCGTGTGGGCGGCCCGCTATGTCGTGGCGGCGATGCTCGCGGGATGGACTCAAGTGCGCTTCCACAACGCGGGCACTAGCTATGACGCGCTCGCGTTCGAAGCCGACGGCGAAGTAGCCATCCGCCCGTTGGGCGACGCCCTGCTCTTCCTGCACCGTTGGATCCCCGTTCCCAGTCGCGTCAGCTCCGCTTCGCAGAACCCGGACATCCTGGCCGCGAAGGTTGCGGTCGGCGGGCATGTGAGTTTGATCGCAAGTTCCTTCGCGGCGAAGCCCACCTCCTTCGCGATCGCGGTTCCCCGCGGGGCCCGACGCCTGCGCACCGAGACGATCTCTACGACCAGCGCCGTCGAAAGAGGCGGGTGGCTTGCGGTGCGAGCCCACCAGACGCGCCTCACGCTCTCCCCAAACACGGTCGTGGCGATCCGGGTGAGCTGAGCAGATGGCGGGCGAGCCATCCAACGCCAGGATCGCCGAGGCCTTGGAAGAGCTGGGCGACCTGTACGAGCTCGACGGGGCGATCGTACACAGGGTCTTGGCTTATCGCGGCGGAGCGAGAGCCGTACGCGAGGCGCCGGTCTCGGTGGCCGCCTTGGCACGCGAAGGTAGGGCTATCGAGCTGGCGGGGATTGGGGCCACCTTGCAGGAGAAGATCTTGGCACTGGCCGAGACGGGCACGATCCCGGCAATGGAGAAGTTGCGAGCCAAGATCCCGCCGGGTCTGGTCGCCCTCACGCGCTTGCCGGGCGTGGGCCCGAAGCGTGTGCGATTGCTGCATTCGACGCTCGGTATCGACTCGCTGGAGAGCCTGCGCACCGCAGCGGCGGCGGGCAAGCTATGCGATGTGAAGGGCCTGGGGCCCAAGTTCGAGACGAGTGTGCTCGAGTCCTTGCAGCGCCTCTCGGAGGATCCGGACGCGCATACCGCACCGCGCCTGCTGTTGCCCAAGGCGCTCGCGTTGGGTGAAGCGCTCGCGGACGGACTGACCGATATGGGCGGCGCGGGAACCGAGGTCATGATCGCTGGGTCGGCCAGGCGCATGGCCGACAGCGTGAAGGACATCGACCTGATCGCGGTGACGCGCAAACCGGTCACGCTCGCCAAAGGACTGGCCTCGCTGCCGGAGATCGAAGCGGTCTCCTCCGCCGGCAAGGCAGGCGCTCGCGCACGCAGCCACTCGGGCGTGAGCATTGACCTGCGCATCGCCAAGCCCTCTCAGCTGGGCAACCTCTTGCAGCACTTCACCGGCTCGGGAAAGCACAATGCGGCACTGCGCGAAGCAGCCGTGCGCAAAGGCTTGCACGTGTCGGAGTATGGGATCGCAAGCGACGAGACCGGCGCTACGACGAGTTGTGAGACCGAGCAAGAGGTGTATGGCTTGCTTGGCCTGGCCTACATCGAGCCGGAGCTGCGCGAGGACCGCGGCGAGCTGGCCGCCGCCTCGCTCGACTTCCAGAGGGCGAGCGAGGACCTCGGGAACGTGGCTGCAGGCGCGAACGGGGGAGCCGCGGACGAGCTACCCAGGCTGATCGAGCTGGGGGACATCAAAGGCGACCTGCACTGTCACACGGTGGCCTCCGACGGTCACCATACGATCGAGGAGATGGCGTTGGGGGCGCGCGCGAGGGGCTATGAGTACCTGGCGATCACCGACCATTCGGCTTCGCACGGCTTCGGCAACGACGTCTCCCCAGAACAGCTGCGCGAGCAGATCGAGCAGGTCAGGGAGGCGAACGCGAGCATCGAGGACATCGAGGTATTGGCGGGTAGCGAGGTCAACATCCTGCCCGACGGCTCGCTTGACTATGAGGACGACCTTTTGCGGGAGCTGGACTGGGTGATCGCGAGCGTGCACACCTCATTCGGGATGAGCGAACAGAAGATGACCGAGCGCATGATCGCCGCCGTGGAGCACCCGCTGGTCGACGCTATCGGGCACCCGACGGGACGTCTGATCGAGCGGCGCGAGCCCTACGGTGTGGACATGGGAGCCCTGATCGAGGCTGCCGCGCGGATGGGCACGATGCTCGAGATCAACGCCAACCCGGACCGCCGCGACCTGAACGAGGTGCACGCGCGCGCGGCGGCCCGAGCCGGGGTCACGATCCTGATCGACTCCGACGCCCACTGGGTCGAGCGCTTGGCGGCGATGCGGTGGGGCATCGCGACGGCTCGCAGGGCCTGGTTGGCCGCGGCGGACGTCGCCAATACGCGGTCTTGGGCGGAGTTCGCGAAGCTGCGGAAGCGCACGCGGGGGGCGACTTCGCGCTAACCGTAGTACCGAGGTTGACGATAGGGGCAGTAATAGACCAGCGCCCCCGACTGGGGATCGCGGCGTAACACCCACACACCCGTTCCGTCGGTGAGGATCGTGCAGGCGGCCGGCGAGCTCGGAGCGATCGGACCATGGAGGACCGTCACAGCCGCCTCCATGGTGGTCGGGAGCGACGTTTCAATGGATGGGGCCAAACCGGCGATCATCGCCAACGGCCCGAGGCCTTCACCGGAGAAATCGGACGCTTCGAGCTGGCTTTCATAGAAGGCGACCACCTTCACACCGGCTTCGCGTAGTGCATTGAACAGGCCTGGCACGTCGCCGTCGCGCTGCGGACCGGCAACCAGGAATCCGTGGTTTCGAATAGAACACGACCCGGTCCGGAAAGGCCTCTGTCACGGGAGGGGATCCGACCAGCTTGGCTTCCACCTGGCTCCCCACGCCAAAGGTCGTGGAGAGGGTGTTGGCGGCGACAGCCAAAACCAGGAAGGCGCCGAGGGCAAAGCGGGGAACACGTGGCAGGTGGACGATCCAGCCGGTGCCGATCACCGCCAGGTAGGGCATCAGGGGCATGTCGTAACGCAGGTCGTGATGAGGGGTCAAGCTGATCGCCAGCCAAGCGACGAATCCTCCGATCACGAACTCCAACCGGGGACCCCGCATTTCCCTGTTGCGCACCAACACGAGGATCGTCCAGATTGTGCCTCCTAGCGCAAGCGCGAAAAGTGGCGCGTACAGCTGGGAGTTGAGCGTGCTCCAGAAGTACCAGGTCAGATTTGCGGTGGAGAAGATGGGAGGCAGGTTCCCTTGCACTGCACCCGAGTTCGTGCCGGCGAGCTTGGCGATCGTTCCAAACTCGGACAGGTGATCGATGTACCAGGGCGCCCCGACCGCGAACGCGATGACGGCAAAAAGGAGCAGGCCCCGCCAGTTTCGCCAACCTCCAAGCGCGAGCGCGGTCAAGACGATGCCGGCCAGGAAGAACGGAAACTGGACCTTGACGAGCAAGCCGGCGCCAACAGCCAGGCCCGCGAAAGCGGCCATGCGGGTGCGAGCGAAATCTCTGCTTGCCAGCAAGAGCCACATCGAGACGGCGACCAAGGCCGTCTCGGGGGCATCGAGCATGAACACGTGTAGCTGCGCGATCAATAGAGGCGAGCCAAGCACGAATACTGCCGCCAAGAAGCCTGCCGCGGGACCGAACAGGAGGCGCCCCGTCTGATAGCAGCCGAGTACCAGCAGTGAGACGAACACCAGGTTCTCGCCAATGATCGGCGGAGCGACGTTCACACCACCGACGAACATCGCCAAAACGCCGACCATATGCGCCAAGGGCGGATATTGGGAGGTGTAGTTGAAGGGACCGAGTAGGTCCCCGGTCTGAATCAGGTGGTGGTAGTAGATCACCGTTTCCAGGTGGGCGCCAGCGTCGTAGATCGGGATGCTCCGATCCTGGGTCAACCACCAACATGTGAGTCCGATGAAGGCCGCCGCAACGGCGATCGCGCCCCAGGCGTAGCCGCTCAGGCGATAGATGGACGCGGATGGGCGAGGCGACACTCCAAGTCGGACGTGAGTGTGCGCCTCTGTTGACATCGCCCGATTTTATTCGGGCATAGTTCCAAATGCTGGGTAAGTCGAAACTGTCAGCTCTTATTGAGTAGTCGCGGCAGCAGCTGTTCGGCGACTACCCGATCGAGCTGGGCGCGGCGAAACGGGTCAAGGGCGCTTTCGGCGCGGACGGCATAGTCAGAGACAGGATCGTCAAGCGCGGTGCGCAAAGCTCCAGCGAGATCCTCTCCCACCAGTCGCGGGTCGAGCGAGCGTGCAATCGGCAAGGCCACATAAGGACCGGGTGAAGCAAGCGTGACCAAGATGCACCCGTCGGCCAAAGCCTCCAGTTGGGCGATCCCGTAGTCCTCGCGCCGGGCAGCGCACATGAACACGCGCGTGCGCCTGAGCAAGGCTCGGTACTCGGGATAAGGCAACATCGGCACGATCTGAACACCCGGTGCCGGCAAGGCAAAGCCGCGAGCACGCAGGTTCGCTTCGGTGGCACCTGCGAGCAGCAGGCGCTCACCGGGACGGTGCGCCGCGGCCCACGCTTCGAGAATGCGAGAGAGGCCCTTCTTGGCGGGGTTGGCGACGTAGGCGAAGGCTGCAATATCGCGCTCCAGCGCCGGGGCAGGTGAGTCGTACGGGCCGGGTGACGTGGGGCCAGACGATGGCTCGATTGGCACTGGCAAAGTGACAGCGGGAAAGGGAGGGGGAGGAGAGGTCGTACGTGTCGGGGGTCCGAGCCCGTCCAACTCCGCGAGCGCGCCGCCGCTCCACGGCAACAGCAAAGGCGCTTCGCGCAAGCGTCTTCGCTCGAGCGGACGCTGCCATAGACCGTGGTGACCGGGACGGTTGCCGGCGGCCGGCGCGTCGAAGCGGACCGCCCCTGGCCTTGGCCACAGCATGGCGGCGGTCGTGCTCGAGTAGATGAGCGCACGGGCCTGGTTTCGCCGCAACTCAGAGACAGCTGCCTTGCGCGCGGCCAAAGCCCAGAGCAGGTCGGTGAGCATCAGGGTGCGTGCTGCTCGCGGCTGCTCGGCGCGCGCGATCGACGCTTCGGCGCCGGCACGGCGCAAGGAGCCGAGCAGCTCCTCATCAGCGGTGCGCAAACCGCCGGTCGAGCCGAGCGAGACGATCAGGATGTCCACCATTAGGTGGTGGCGCCGTCAATCCGCTGGGGGCGCAGGGCCTTGAAGCCGGGCGTGCGCGCCAGAGCGATCGTGCGGAAGGGGGAGGTGCGCAGGACGTGGAAGCGCACACCGTCGCGCTCCTCGATCGCGGCCACGGCCGCGTCCTGGCGGCGCCACCACAAGGCCAGGGCGATCCCGAAGCCGGCGCCGATGCCGGGGATCTGGGGGAAAAGGAAGGCCAGGCCGCCCGCCACCAAGGTAAACAGCAAGAGTGGCCACAGGCGGTTCAGCAAGGTCGCGCCGGGGCGGTACTCGGGCAGGGCAGTGCTTGACCGGGCGTCGGCGAGCAGACGCGCGATCGGCGGGTTGACTTCGGCGTGACGTCCCAGGCGCAGGCCGATAGCCGCCGCGAGGAGCCACCAGCCCACGGAGATCGGCACCACGGTGGGGTCCCCGGAGGGCGCCGCTGAGAGCACCGTGACAATCGCGAGCGCAGTCGCCGCGGCCGCACTGAGCAGGACGGTGGCCCTGAGGAAATCGACGAAGTGCACGCCTCTCGCTACAGCAAAGCCTGGAGCAGGGCGCGCACGCCGCTCTGCCCGTCGATGATCAGGTCTGCCTGCGCCGCCAACTCCGGCGGCGTCTCCTCGGAGCCGACTGCCACGCGCATGGCCAACTGAAGCGTGCCGGCGTCCACGAGGGCACGCAATGCACGGAAGGCGTCGAGATCTGTGCTGTCGTCGCCCACGTACATCGCCGTCTTAACCGCAACCCCGCCTTCGCGCTCGGAGGCGCTCTGCAGGAGCGCGCTGACGCCGAGACCCTTGTCGAGCGCGACGGGGGGGCGTACCTCCAAGACCATGCGCCCCCAGTGCACCGCGAACCCCTCGCTCTCCGCGCGCTCGGCGATCTCGTGCACGAACGTGGCGGCGGCCTGCTCGTCGGGGGCCCCGCGCCAGTGGAAAGCCGCGATTGCTTGCTTGTCCTCGCTGCGCACCCTTGCTCGCTGCACCTCGGGGGTGTAGGCGCGGGCGGCGAACTCACGCACTCGCTCAGACCAAGCGGTCAGGTCGGGGTCCAGCTCGGGCCTGGTGGCGCCGGGGCGCAGCAGCTCGCCGCCATGGTTGCCAACGTAGGCGATGCTCCCGATCGCGACGATCTGGCGTGCGATGGCGGCGCGCCTGCCGCTGACACAGCCAACCAATCCATAACGCTTGGATATCTCGATCAGGAGCGTGCGTGTAGCCTCGGGTACGTGGGCGTCATCGGCGTGGCGAACAATCGGCGCCAAAGTGCCGTCGATGTCGAGCAGGACAGCCGCGTGGGCGGGGTCGGAGCGGAGCGGCTCGAGCGCCTCCACAAGCGTTGCAGCCGGGGACACGGCCTTTAGTATGGCGCTCCATGCGGGCTGATCCGCCACAGCCGCCTTATGACTGCTGAAAAGTTGCCAGAGTTGGTGACAGCGCGCACCCTGAGGCTGGCGGTAATCGGCACCGCCGCGGGCGTCTTCAGCGGCCTGTTCGGGGTGGGTGGGGGCAGCGTGATCGTGCCGTTGCTCGTCCTGTGGCTTGGCTATGGACCGCGCGAGGCGACCGGCACCTCACTCGCGGCGATCGTGTTCATCGCGGCCTTCGCCGCCGCCACACAGGGCGCCTACGGCAACGTGCATGTACTCGATGCGGTCTTGATCGGCGTGCCGGCCGTGGGCGGCGTGTTGATCGGGACGTGGCTGCAACAGCGCATGCCGACACGCTCGATCTCCCTCTTGTTCGCGGTGGTCTTGGTAGCAAGCGCTGTGGAGCTGTTGCTGCGGTGATTGCCGAGACGATGCCAACCCCGATCGTCGTCGCGGAGGCCGTGCCACCGCACGTGCACGACATCTGGTTGCGACGGTGATCGCGGCTATCGTGATCGGCGTGTGCGCGGGCGTGGTGGCCGGCTTGTTGGGCGTGGGCGGGGGCGTCCTGTTCGTGCCTGGCCTCGTGATCTTTCTCGGCCTGGGCCAGCACCAAGCGGAGGCAACCTCGCTGCTAGCGATCGTGCCGGTGGCGATCGTCGGAACCATTAAGCAGGACGGCTACGGCAATGTGCGCCGTCACGATGCGATCGTAATGGGCCTGCTCTCGATCGCCGGCGCGGCGGCCGGCGTGGCGCTGGCCAATGCCCTGTCGGGGACGGTGCTACGGGTCGGATTCGCCTTGCTGATGGTGCTCGTGGCGATCCAGTTGGTACGCAAGGCGATGAGCGAATCAGACGACTCGCGAAAGGGACCGCTAGAGAAATCGCCCGCTTCCGCTCGATAACGCCTAGACTTGAACCAGATGGGACTCGACAACCCAATTCATATCGTCTTCTTGGTTGTGATCCTGCTGCTGGTGTTCGGCGCCAAGCGCCTTCCTGAGATCGGGCGCTCGCTCGGCACCGGGATGCGCGAGTTCAAGCAGTCCGTGACCGGTGAGAGCCAAGGCCACGATCAGCAACGACAGACGTTGCCGCCCGTGACGCCACAGGCGCCTGTGCAGACACCGCAGCCTGTGCAGACACCGCCCCCTGTCCAGACGTCGCCCGCGCAGGACGCTTTTGCTCAGCGCGATCCGGCTTCGTCTGAGAAGCGCTGAGCCGACTTAGCGCCGATGCAGGATCGGGCCGGTCTCGACGGCTTCGAAAGCTGAGCCCGGGACGCGCTTGAGCTGATCCAGATCTTCATCGTTCCAGTGCGGGCTGGGAGCACCGGTGATGTACCAGGAGGAGCCGTTGTCGGCCACGATCAGGCCGTAGCGCTTGAGCGCGCGCAGAATCACGAGCGCTTGGCCGCGATAGCTGGACAAGGGGAAGCTCGCCTTCAAGCGCAGACGCAAGCCCATCGGTGGGAGATCCGGATCGGGGCTGCTGGAGGCGAGGTGGGTCGCGGGATGGATATAGCCCCGCTGGGTCTGTGCCACGGTGACACGCAGCGCGTGGTCGATCTGGCCGGCCTTCACCTCCTGGTAGCGCGCCAGCAATGGGAAGATGGGCAGGCCGGCCGCATCGGCCGAAGTCCAGCCTTCCGGGCGCAATGCGTTGCTGCGCAGGTTGAACACCGCGCCGGAGCCCGCCTTCCATCCAGAACCGTCGCGACTGGCCGCGTATAGCTCGTACAGCTTGCATGTGCCCTCTTGCAAGACGAGCACGTGCCGGTCGCCTTCTTCTCCGGCGCCCTCCACCGGTGCGTTGGGCGGAATCGGGTAGGGGCCTGGATCCGATTCTTCGGCGTATTCGAAATGGACCGGGACCTTGTGCTGGCGGGGGCCAACGACTACATAGGGGATGCCGTAGCTCGGGGGCGTGCCGAAGTCGGCGTGCAGATGCAGACCGGCGCCGATGCTTGCGATGTATTTCGCCGAGTTCGGGTCCACGGGCGCGTGGGATATGTCCTGGTTGAGCGGATTGCTCGCCGGAAAGACCGGGCAGGCACCTTCGTGGGGGCTGGTGCTCGCCGGCGCCTTGGCGAGCGCTGGGATACTCGCCACCACCACGAAACATGCGACAACGAAAACCAAACTCGCACGGCGCGGCAGCACGACTCGATCCTATAGCGCCGAAGGTCGCGCCTCCTGGAGCAGGCCTGCGCCGCAGTGCCAGCAATAGGCGGCGCCACGACTGTGAACGGCCCCACACGAGCGACATTGGCCGTGGACGCCAGCCTCGGCGGCTCCTAGCAGGCGTTCCACCTCGCCAAGCTCGGCGTCAGCCTGTTGCAGCTCGGCGGCGCGCCTGGAGAGCACGTCGAGGCGATAGTGGTCGCGAGTCGCCATCTCGTAGGTGAGCCCGCCCAGGTCCCAAGTGAGCCCGGCGACCTGTTCGGCCAGCGCCAAACGACGACTGCGCAGCTCTGCCAGCGACCCGCCCGGCGCCTGGATCGAGCTGGCCATCATTTCCCCGTTTCGATCGGTTTGCCGCCCGCCGTGAGGGCTTCGATTTCTTTTTGGTGCTGTTTGCCGGTCGTTTTTTCGAGCTTGCCGATACTGGAGGAGCTCGTTTTGACGGGCGCCTTCAGTTTCTTCTTGGGCGATTCCGCTTCCGTCACTTCCTTCTTTTCCTGGGCTTCGGTGGGCGCGCTCGAAGTTGTCGCCGTTTTGGCGGCAGGCGCAGCGGGTGCCGCTGTCGTGGAGGCAGTGCCGGGGGAAACAGCAGCAGCAGCCGGGAGGGTTCCCTCGATCTTCACGATTTGCGGACCGCTCGCTTTGGAGGGTGCCAGCCAATGGCCGACGAGCAGACCGATCAGTCCAGTCACGAGCAGAACCACGAGCAACCCGAACAATCCCGAGTAGCGGCGCAACCATCCAATCGCCCCGTCGTCTTGTGCGGGCGGCAGGTAGCCGGCGGGGCCGTAGCCGGTGACAGGCTGGGCAAGCGTCACCTGACCGCGCGACTCGCTCTCGGTCTGCAACACGTCGAGGAATGCCAATCGCGTAGGCGAGCAAGGTTGACCGCATGTCAGGCAGTAGCGCTGATCGGCGACCAGGGAGGCGCCGCAGTTGGCGCATTTCGCCGGCGCGCCCTCCTCAGGTGGGGTTTGGATGGGAACGACGTTCATGCTTGCCTTCACCCGAAAGTGCCACGCACGTATTCGCGAGTGCGCTCGGCGCGCGGCTCCTCGAACACCTGGGTGGTAGTGCCGTACTCGACGAGATCACCGAGGTACATAAAGGCGACCTTGTCCGCCACGCGTTGAGCTTGGGCCAGGTTGTGGGTGACGATCACGACGGCGAGGTCGCGCCGCAGCTCGCCGATCAGGTCCTCGATGACGCCCGTCGAAATCGGGTCGAGGGCGCTGCACGGCTCGTCCATCAAGAGCACCTCCGGGCGCGGAGCGATCGCGCGCGCGATGCATAGCCTCTGCTGCTGGCCTCCGGAGAGACGCAGAGCCGGACGGTCAAGGTCGTCGCGGACCTCCTCGTACAGTCCGGCCCGTCGCAACGCGTCGATGACCAGCGGCTCTAGCTCGCGCCGACGCGGACGCTTGCGCGACTGCTCGCGCAGGGCAAAGGCGACGTTATCGAAGATCGACATCGGGAATGGGTTGGGCTGCTGGAAGACCATCGCTACGCGTGAGCGCAAGGCCGTGTCGCGCAGCGCGTGCACGTCCTGTCCGTCGAGCAAGACATTCCCCGAGCGGGCGGCGCTAGGGGTTAGCTCGGTGAGGCGGTTGAGCGTGCGCAACAGGCTCGTCTTGCCGCAACCGGATGGCCCGATCAAGGCCAAGACCTCGCCCTGGTGGATCGACATCGACACGGAGTTGACGGCGCGCTTGGCGCCGTAATAGATGCTTACATCGTCGAGGCGCAGCCGCTCCGGGCCTGCGCCGGCGAGAGCCGCGCGGATCGCCTCACGCTCGCGCGGGGGCGCCACCGCGACGGGCTGGCGGTCAACCACGATCGTACGCACCGGCGGTACCAGGCTCTGGGCGACGTCCTGGACGTCGGGCGCCTCGTGCGCACGTATCTCATCCCGTGGCTCGTCGTCGATCAACTTCCAGGGATCCGCCAGTGTCTCGTCGGGACTCATTGTCATGTTTTCCATCGAAGCGATGAGGTTAGTAGGGAATCGCGCCTTTGTCAAAGCCTGCCGAGCAGCCGGTCGAGCCAGGGCTCGCGCATGCCCACCCAGCCGGCGGTCGGAGGGACTCACAGTCGCTCACCCCCCAACTCGAAACCGCTAGACCGGGCCTGGGCACGGCTGATCCAGCCGACGGCCGCATTGAGGGCGAGGATGAACAGGAGCAGCACGAAAGCCGCCGCATAGGCCTTGTTCGCCGCGTTGCCTTCACCCGCCGGCGAGTTGTCGTATACGTAGCTTGTCAGCGACGATCCAGTGCCCCGCAGAAAGCCGAGGATCGGCAGCGAGCCGTTCGGTTCATTGCGCTGAGTCTCACCGAGCACGATGATCACGATCGCGGTGTCTCCAACGATGCGGCTGATCCCAAGCGTGGCCCCGGTCGCGATGTTGGAGCGCACCGCCGGCAGCAGTACCCGCCGGATCGTCGCGATGCGCGTCTTGCCGAGCGCGAAAGCCGCCTCGCGCATATGGGCGGGAACGGCCTGCAAGCCGTCCCGCGTCGCTATGTACAAAGGCGGCAGCGCGATCAAGGACATCGTCGCCCCGGCAGCGATGAACGAGTGCCCGGTCACCACGCCCGCTTCGGAGGTGCTCGAGAGCGGACCAAGGATCCCGAGCTCGAAGATAGTGAGGCCGAAGATCGCGATCACCACGTCCGGGGTCCCGGCGACGATCTCAATGCTCGACTCCACCAGCCGAGCCACAGATTGACGAACCCGCCCACCCTGGCCGTACTCGACTATCCAGGCGGCGCTGCACACGCCGAGCGGCAGAGCAATCGCAATCCCGATCACGGTCAGTGCGAACGTGCCGAGCAAGGGGTCCAAAAACCCGCCGGTGCCCGCTTCGCTGGTGCTCACCAGCGGACGGCTCACGAGCAGGTCCGGGCGCAGGTACTGAAAGCCGCGCACCCCCATGTAAATCACGATCGCACCGGTGATAAGGCACAAGCCGAGACCGGCGACCCAGGCGGCCACAAGCACGATCTGGTCGCGGATGCGCCATTCCCACATCGAGGAGCCCCGCCCGCGTGTTGGGCTCGGGGGGGCCGGATCAGGATGCTCGGCGGGAAAGGCCAAAGCGCTCATCAAGGAGCCTCCACCAACCGCGCGAAGTCCGGCTCGAGCACACCCGGACGGGGGATGTGAGTGGTCACGCCGCTCATCACTTCAGCTGGTACTTGCGTAGAGGCAGCTTGACCAGGTAAGCCCCGATCGAGAGTGCGATCGCAGAGAACAAGAGCAGCAAGGCAAATGCGTAGAGTGTCGAGTTGAGAGCGGGAGAACCACCGAAGCCTTCGTGGTTGTCGACGATCGAGCTGGCGAGCGTGCGCAGTGGCTCCGCGAGGAAAGTGAAAGGCCCGTTGCGAAGGTTCGGGGCAAAAGACTCAGAGCCGGAGACCATCGAGATCATCACCGCCTCGCCAAGGGCACGCGCGGAGGCCAAGGCGGCGGCTGCGACGATGGCCGGACGGATCGCCTTCATGCTGACCGCGAGCGTCGCGCGCAGGCGATGCACGCCGAGCGCCATCGCTCCCTCGCGCCATGCGGGCGGCACGGCCGCAAGCGCCTCGCTGATCAAGGCGACCATGATCGGCGTGATCATCACCGCGAGGATCAAGGAGGCCACGCCAACGCTCGCCCCGGTCAACTCGACCGTACTCTGCAGAGCAGTCTTCTCCGGGATCGTGACCAGGTGGTTGCCCACAAATGGCACGAGCACGAGAATCCCGATCAGCCCGTAGATCACGGACGGCACCGAAGCGAGCAAGCGCACGACCGGAACCATCACCCGCCGTACCGCGGCCGGCGCGAACTCGACGAGGAAGATCGAGGAGAGCAGCGCGACGGGCAACGCGATCGCCAAAGCGAGCCCAGTCGTCAGCAATGTGCCATACACCAAAGGCCATGCTCTTACGTGATAGGCAGACGCGGGCGGATCGATGCTGGTGGACACCATGCCTTCGATTTGCCGGTCCAAGTTGCCGCCAGAACCAATCCAGCTCAGGCCGTTGTGGGCAAACGTTGGCCAAGCATGGACAGCGACGAACACGACCATCGCGACCACGCTCAAGCATACGAGCAGCGACGCCACGCCGAGTGTGAGCTCGGCGCGGCGGTCTGACCACGGGCGGCGCAGACGCGCCAGCCAATTACCTATTTGAGCGGTATCCACTGCGTGGAGATGATCGATTTCGCGGCACTGCTGGTGTCGATCCAGCTGATGAACGACGCGGCCGCGCCTTTAGCGCCGCCCTTGGTTACCTCATAGAAGCGCGCCACACCCGCGTACTGGCCGGCGGTGGCGTTGGCCAATGTACAACCGACGCCGTTGAAGCCGACGGGGTTGACGCCTTTGCTGGCGAAGTAGCCAGACAGGAAGCCGACCGCGTTGGGGTCCTGTTCGACAGCCTGGCGCTGCAGACCCTCAGAGGGCTTTTCCGCGACGGCCGCGCCTTTGGGCCCTGACACTTTCTTGCCGTTGATGAGCAAGGTCTGGAAGTTCGAGAGCGTGCCGGCCGAGGAGTTGCGGCTGATGATGTCGATCGGTCCGCTCGCGGTGGCGCCCGGAACCTGACTCCATGCGGTGGTCTTGCCGGTGAAGATCCCTTCGACCTGGGCCTGCGTCAGGTTGGCGAGTTTGTTGGCCGAGTTGGTGACCACGCACAGGTAGTACTTGGCAATCGGATAGAAGACCAATCCTGCGGGGTCGCTCTTCAGTGGATCGCGCGACACGTCGGCAACCGACACGCGGCCGGCGGCCACGTCGTTGATCCCGACCTGGGTGCCGCCCTGGGTGAGCTTAATTTTGACCTTCTTGTTGAGCTTCTCGTACTTCTGCGCGAGCAGCTGGACGAGCGGGAAAGAGGCGGTGGCTCCGTCGATCGACAGCGCACCTGTCGCCAGCGCGATGGCGGGAAGCGCGATCGAGAGCGTGAACGTCGCCGCGAGGAGAGCGGCGACACGGCGAGTTCGTCGTTGCATTTACTGAAGCTCCGTTCGGATAGTTGACAGCTTGGGCGGCGCAGCCTAGCATATTCTTCATAAAGAAGATCGACATTAGCTATTTTATGGGGAAGGTCGCTGGCCGCGAATGCGAAGAGCCAGTGCGACGGACGCCACTCACAGAAGCCAATCCAAACGATGACCACCGAGAACCAAGACCAAAGGCACTCGCCCACCCCAAACCCACGAGCCGTCGCAAGCGAGCGCTGTGCTGGTTGTGGAGCCACCCTCGTGGAGGACCAGCGCTACTGCCTGCAGTGCGGCGCCAGGCGCGGCCTGCCCCGCTTGGATTTCACGGCCTTCTGGAAGAAGACATCTTTGAGCGGCGCCCATGCCGGCGACCCGGCTGCGTCCCCAACCAGCGTCTACGCGGACACGCCGGCAGGGTCCTCAACCGGCGCCTACGCGGGCGGACCGGGAACGCCGCAGGACGGCTCAACCCGAGCCGGTTCAGCCGATGGATCGTGGCCCGGAGCGCCTTCGCGGCGTGTGGGCGGACTACTCGCCGCCGCTGTGCTCGCGGCCGGAATCCTCGTCGGCGCCGCGCTCGGACCGACCCCACCCAACTCACCGGCGGACAGCTCAACCTTGGCCGAGCGCGCGCTTGCCGGGCTGGTTGCGAGCGCCGGCGAGTCGCAGTCGGAGACACCGGCTCCCGCGTCACCCTCCACCGGCGCTTCCACGCCAATCGCCGCGAGCACGCCTTCCTCCAAGCCCGAACCTACCCCTGTCGCATCGAGCAAAGCGGGCGCCCCCTCTTCCTCGGAAAGCTCACCTCCCAGCGAATCCTCTAGCGGCGCGGGCTCGGAAGGCGGCTCCTCGGAAGGATCCTCATCCGAAGGTTCCTCCAAAGGCTCTGAACCGGCGCCTGGAACCCCGATCAAACTGCCGCCGGTCAAGCACGTCTGGCTGATCTCGCTCTCTGGCGCGAGCTTGCTCGCCGCCGCCGGCCAAGCACAGACCGACCCATATATGGCTAAGCAACTCCTGCCCAAGGGAGCTCTACTGAGCGGCTACACGCTTACCGCACCCAGTTCCCTCGCGAACGGGATCGCCTTGCTCTCCGGTCAAGGCGTGAACTTGGACACCGAACAGAACTGCCCCACCTACAGTGAACTGCAGCCACCCACGGTGAGCGCGACCGGACTCGCCGAGGGAGTCGGGTGTGTCTATCCCGCGGCTGTGCAGACCCTCGCCGACGAGCTCACGGCGGCGGGACTCACATGGAAGGCCTACGTCCAGAGCATGGAAGGTGGCCAAGCGAGTCCTTCTGTGCCCGGCGCCGCGGGGAGCGCCGGGGCACCGGGGACCGGAACGACCAGTGCCACAACGCCCACGCCAGGAGCCGGCCCTACTCCAGCGCCCGGCACAGGGACAACTCCAGCGCCCGGAGCTTCCTCGCCGGCTGGCGCCGCGAGCTGCCGCCATCCCGAACCGGGCGCGCCCGACCCCGACCAAGCAGCGTCCTCGGGAGACCCCTATCTGACCTTCCGCAACCCGTTCGTGTATTTCCACTCGCTGCTGGACGGCAGCGCCTGCGCAAGCGACGACGTGGACTTCGCGCACCTGCAAAGCGATCTGGCGACCCCTGCCAACATCCCAAACCTCAGCTGGATCGTGCCTTCCGCCTGCGATGACGGCGCGAGCGCCCCATGCTCTAGCGGCGCGCCCGCCGGGCTCGCGCCCGCCGACGATTTTCTTTAAGGAAGTCGTACCCCAGATACTTGCGACAGCCGCTTACCGCGAAAGTGGACTGATTGTGATCACCACCGACAGCGGCCCCGGGCCGCTCGGCTCGGCAAACGCCAAGCCCGTCGGCGCGCTGCTGCTCTCGCCTTTCGTGCACGCCGGCGCACACGTCACGGAAAGCCTCAACGACTTCTCGCTCCTGAAGAGCCTCTCAAGGCTGTTCGGAGTGCTCCCCTTGGGCCATGCCAACGACCCGAGCGTCGCTTCGTTCGGCGCATCGGTTTACGGCAGCAGTGGCAAGGCGGCCAAATCCGCCTCCACGGCCAAGAAGGCGGCCCAGGCCGCACCAACAACACCAGCGGGCGGCTGAACCGCCTTCATGTCCTCAAACAAGAAACGGAGATACCCGTTGCACACAAATCCACGCCACCCCCGCCGAGCGGCTGCATGGCTCGGAGCTATCCTCGGATCGCTACTCCTCTGCCTCGCGATCGCCGGCCCGGCGCTCGCGAGCTCGACCGCAGCTCCGATTACGACCCCGACCCCGACCTCAACCTCCGCTCCGACTGCGACTGGGACTCCGGCACCCGCGGCGGCGACCGAAGAAGGGTCCAAAGAAGGCAACGCCAACGGCCTCAACTGCATCGGCCACATATCCGCCGGAGAAACGGAACTGGGCAACAGCGAACAGCAGGTCAGGTACACGTTCTACTGCAACGGCCCGATCACGGGCTATTCGCTGGAGTCGAACATACCCCTGAGCGGCTATGGACCTCAACCGATCGTGGCCAACGACAAGCCCGAAGTCCTCTCGGACACGTTCTCCTGCGGCGGCGAACTTCCCGGCTGGGCCGATAACTGCGTCGGGGCGACCAAGCTGGGATGGGAGAACGTCACCGGCCAGTTCTCGATCGGCACGCCTATATGCACCGAGCCGCGCATCGATCCGTTGCTGACGGTCACCGACATATATCTCGAAAAGGGAGTACCCACACAGGGAATTTCTGGTCCGTTCGACCTCGGTCGACCCTTGCATTGCCCCAAGTCCAAGACCTACCCGGGCGGTACGCGCCTGGAACCGGCGACCATCAAGCCCCTCGCCAAGGCCAATAAGCACAAAAAGGCGAAAGGCAAAGCAAAGGGCAAGACCAAAAAGAAATAGAACTACGGCCGTGCCCGGTCCTGAGGGTCAGCTGTCGTCCGGGCACGGCGACGTAGGGAGTCGCTAAGAAAGGTCTAACCGATAACCAAAATCGGGGGCGTAGCCTTGGTCGGGTGCCAGCGGCAGCTCCCCCGAACAAACCCCGGATCATGGGCGTGCGGATCACGGGCCACCGACGATCGACTTTGGTAGCGGCCGTCGCCCTATCGGTGCTCTTGCTCACAAGCTGCGGCTCAGGCGCCCACGCCGACGGGCAGACAGACGCTGGGGCCAAGCATTCGCCGGCCGTTCCCCTAGCCTCGCCTCAGTGCGCGGGCACGGTGGCCAGGGCGCTCGGGGTGATCGCTAAACACGTCTACCAAGAGCTCTCAGGCGGACGGATCGCGCGGCCGGCCGTGGAACGTGTGGCGACTTCGCCCGCTCTGATTGCCGCCGCCCAAGCCGGCGATCCAGTCGCCGCGCGAGCCGCGCTCGTGCCCTTGCTGCGTAATCAGCTGGTGCGCGTGCGTGTCACCGTCAGAGGACACACATTGCTCGACTATGGCAGCGCCAATGGCGTGGCGCCGGTGAGCGCGCCACTCAAGAACGCGGAAGGGCAGACGATTGGCAAGGTAATCGCCTCCGAGCAGGGGGTGTTGGGCTACACCGACACGATTCACACGATCTCCGGTGCCCAAGTATTCGTGCGAAGCCACTCGCGCGCCTTGGGCGGCTCCTCGAACAACGCTCCCGCCTCAATCCCAGCAAGTGGAGAGCTCACCTGGAACGGTGCGCGCTATGCGGTCTACTCGTTCCCGGGTACCGGCTTTCCCAAGGTCCCCGTGCACACCTACGTTCTCGCGCCGATCCCACCAGCCTCCGCCTGCGCCTTCACGACTGCTGAAACCGCGGCCGACGCGATCGGGGCATCGGCTGAACGGATCTACCACGACGAGCAGTCCGGCTCCCAAACACGCGCCGTGGTGCGCGACTTCGAAGGTTCTCGCGCTTTCCAAGAAGCGGTCGCAAACGACGACCGGCCCGCCACCGAAGCAGCGATCGTGGCGTTCTTTAAATCGACTTTGCACGTGGTACGAGTGCGCGCCACTTTGGGCGAACGGCTGGTCGCTGATGTGGGCGGCCCGCACGTTCTGGCCCCAATCCGAGGAGATGTCCGCAACCAGCAAGGCCACGTCGTCGGTCATTTCTTGCTGTCTGTCCAGGACGACCTCGGCTACGTGATCCTCGCCCACCGCTTCACCGGGCTGGAGGTCTTTCTGAGCCAGGAAGGCTTGCCGCTTACCGTCGGCCAAGGGCTGCTTGGCGACACGGGCCCCGCCCCAGCTGACCTGCCCAGACGTGGCGAGGTGACCTACAGGGGCCTGCCATACCACGCCTACTCCTTTACGGCTGAAGCTTTTCCCAAGGGACCACTCCAGGTTCAGCTCTTGATCCCTCCGGTACCGGGCGCGTGATCACAACATGCTGGTGGTCATCCGCTCAATCTCCGCGATCGAGGTCTGACCGGCGCGCACCTTGGCGATCCCGTCCTCGCGCATCCTGCGCATTCCCTGACCCATCGCGGTGGCCGCGATTTCATCGACCGAGCCGCGTGCGAGCACGAGCGAGCGGATCTCCTCGCTGACCGACATCACCTCGTAGATGCCCATGCGTCCGCGATAGCCGGTGGCCGCACAGCGCGTGCATCCGACCGGCTCGAACGCCTCGGACTCGTACAACCCGTACTCGGCCAAGAGCGACTCGGGCGCTTTGCTCGGCTGCTTGCAGTGTGGACACAAGACCCTCACCAGTCGCTGGGCGACAAGGCAGTCGATCGCCGAGGAGATCAGGAACGGCTCGATGCCCATGTCGATCAAGCGCCCCAATGCGCTGGGGGCGTCGCGCGTATGCAGCGTGGAGAGCACGAGGTGGCCGGTCAGGGCGGCCTCGACTGCGATGTGAGCCGTTTCGCGGTCCCTGATCTCGCCGACCATGATCACGTCCGGGTCGGCTCTCAGCATCGCTCGCAAGCCACCGGCGAAGGTCATGCCAGCCTTAGGCGCCACCTGCATCTGCTTGACGCCCGCGATCCGCGACTCAACCGGATCCTCAATCGTCAGGATCGAGCGACTGCCGTCGTTGACCGCGCCGAGCGCCGCGTACAGGGTCGTCGACTTGCCGCTACCGGTAGGTCCTGTCACGAGCACCGCTCCGTTGGGCCTCGCGATCGCGTAGGCGAAGCGGTCCTGCTCGGTGCGCTGCATCCCCAAGGACTCCAGGCCCAGCACAGCCACGCCCTTGTCCAAAATCCTCAAGTAGGCACCCTCGCCATACACCAGTGGCAGGGTCGTCACACGCACGTCCACCCTGCGCCCGTTCACCGTCAAGGCGAAGCGCCCGTCCTGGGGCACGCGCCGCTCGGAGATGTCCATCTCGGACATGATCTTCACCCTGGAGATCACGCTGCTGGCCATCGAGCGCTTGAGCGTTGCCGTCTGGGAGAGCACCCCATCGATGCGCAGCAAGACCCTCATGTCACCCTCGCCCGGATCGATATGGATGTCCGAGGCGCCCTGCTCGATCGCCTCGGCGATGAGCGAGTGCACCAGCTTGATCACGGGCGCGTCTTTGTCGGCCTCGTCCATGTGCAGCTCGGCCTCGTCCTGCGTCTCCTCCTCATCGACGATCTCTTCGACGGACTGCTCCACTCTGGAAAGCCGCATGATCAAGATGTTCAGGTCCTCGATCGAAGCGCTCGCCGAGCGCACTCTGCGACCGGTCAACATCGCGATGTCGTCGATGCTCAAAACGTTCGTCGGATCAGCCATCGCCAATAGCAATGTGCCGTCTTCGAGGAAGCCAACGGGCACTGCCTGGTAGCGCCTGATCGCGTCCATGTCGATCAGGTTGACCGCGCCCATGTCCAGCTCGTAGACCGACAGGTCGATGTAGTCCAGGCCGAAGCGTTCGGCCACGACCCTGGCGAGCTGGTCGTGGCGCAAGACTCCCTGCTCGACCAGCACTTGCCCGGTTGGCTTGCCTTGGGCGCGTGCGATCTCGACCGCGTCCTCCACCTTCTCGCGGGTAGCGAAGCCCAAATCCACGACCACATCGCCGATCAGCCTCACAGGGCGCCCATCGCCGATCTGCTGAGTTAGCGTCGCCTGCCCTCCACCGTTCGGCAGGCCGCCCGCGGGCTCAGGCAAGCGCTCAGCGGGCCGCAATAGCGATAGCTCGCTCACCTGGGCACGGGTTTCGGCTTGGTCCCCCACGCTTTCGTCATCGGCACGCGTGGGACCGAACTTGATCGGCCTCATTGTTCGGCAGACGGTAGCTCCTACGCGCGGGCGTAGGCAGACTCAGAGCGAGCGACCGAGACCGCGCTCGAAGGCACCCTTGACGCCTGCATCGAGCGCATTGAGGCGCGCCAAGGCAAGTGCCTCGGGCGAGGCGAAGCGCTGAGCCGACGCGCTACCCTCGCCGACCCCGTGGTGGGTCAGTACACAGTGCTCCAAAGCCATCCTCCGCTCGGCGCTCAACGTGGACGGAGCGTGGACGGCGATCAGGCGCAGCCCCAGCTCGATGTGGCCAAGCAGGAGCCCTTCCTCTGTACGTGTCACCTCCGCGCCGTAGGCGTACTCGCGGGTCTTGCCCAAGTCGTGCACCAATGCCGCACACACCAAGAGATCGCGATCCAGGCGGGGGTGCACAGCGCAAAGCTCCAGCGCCATCTGGGCTACCGCCACCGTGTGCTCGAGCAGACCGCCCAAGAAGGCATGGTGGGATGAGGAGCCGCGTCCCCGTCTGGGGCCCTGCTCCGGCAGCGAGCAGGGCGCGCGGCGCAGTCCCGCTCGGAGCTCCTCATCGGCGAGCAAACGTCCCAGCAAAGCCGCCAGACCAGGGTCGTACACCTCGCGGGCAAGCTGCTCATAGAAGCCTTCCAGCTCGTCCAGGTCGCGCTTGGACACCGGCAAGAAGAGGACCGCGTCCTGCTCGGAGAGCTCGACCTTGGCAATCTCCCGCACCGAGAGCTGTACTTCGTCGCGAAACAGCTCGGCGCGGCCACCTACGCGCACCAGATCGCCGCGCTCGAAACGCCCCGCCAGCAGATCCGCATCGCGGAAAGCCCTCGCCTTGAGGTTCCCCCCTGATCGCCCAGCTCCAACGCCAAGTAGGGGTCGCCGGAGCGAGTCAAGAGCCGCTCCTTGCGGGTACAGGCGAACACGGCGTCGACCGCGTCGCCGGCCCGCAAGGTCGCGATCGTCTGGGCCTCGTGGCTTTCTCCGGGCAGACCGCCTGGCGGTTCCCGGCTTTTTCCGACCAGGCCGCCCGACCCTTCGTGCGTGACGGCGGATGGATTGCCTGTATGAATCTCCGGGGACATTACGTCTCCATGATGTACGGTGGTTCGGATGCAGCCGCTCATCTGGGATCGTCGCCCTGACGGCCTGAGGGCCCCGGCGATGGTGTGCTCTTTCTCGGGCTGGAACGATGCCGGCGACGCGGCTTCGACCGCGACCGCTTTCCTGGCGCAGTCTTTGGGCGCCGAGCGCTTCGCCAGGACCGACACGGAGGAGTTCTATGACTTCCAGGCCAATCGTCCCCACGTCCAGATCGACGAGGCTCAGGCGCGCGTGATCTCTTGGCCTTCGGTCGAAATCCTTGAGGCGCGTGCCCCGCGTGCGCCGCGCGACTTGGTGATCGTGCAAGGAGCCGAGCCGTCGATGCGCTGGCCTTCGTTCAGCGGGTTGATCGTGGACTTGGCCGAGGCCCTCGACGTCCAGCTCGTGGTGACGCTCGGGGCGCTGTTGGCCGACGTGCCCCATACTCAGCCGGTGGCGATGACCGGCTTCGCCTCGGACGCTTCGATGATCGAGCGGATCGGCCTGAAATCGAGCCGCTACGAGGGCCCGACGGGGATCGTGGGCGTATTGCACGCGAAGTGCACCGAAGCGAACCTACCCACGGCAAGTGTATGGGCGAGCGTTCCCCACTATGTCGCCGCCGCCGCATCGCCGAAGGCGGCGTTGGCGCTGCTGCGCAAGCTGGAGCTGATGGTGGGTGTCTCGGTGGACGTCTCAGAGCTCGAGGAGGCCGCCGGCGAGTACGAGCATCAGGTCGGCTTGGCTGTGCAATCGGATCCCGACATTCAAGCGTTCGTGGAGCGCTTGGAGCGACGCGCCGCCGAGGATGGGCAAACCACTATCTCCCCACAGGACCTACCTTCGGGAGATCTACTGGCGCGAGAATTCCAGCGGTTCTTGAGGCAGCGTGGGGCGGATAGCTGAGGATCTATCCCGATCGGGGACGGGTGACCAGAGCGCTTAAGTGTTGAGCGAGCGCGGACGCTGGGTCGATGATGAGCTAGCGCGAGGCGATCCCGTAAGTGACGGCGGCCGAACCCAGCAAAAGTTTGCCCGAGCCGTACTCGGCCTCGGCCTTGGAAGGCTGGAAGCCGGACGAGAGGGGAATCGTTTTACTCAGCGCATACATCACGAACTCGATCGTGTCGCTCTTGCCCTTGGCCGGGCAAATCGGAGAGTAAGCGGCCTTGCCGGCCGTATTGGTGCCCACGATCCCGCCAGGGGGAGTTTGGCCAGCTGCAACACCCGTGGAGGAAGGATCGATGCCGCCGACCACCCAGCGGATGCCTCCGCTGGCGGTGGAAGAGTTGTCGTCGATGACGAACAGAATCAGCTCAGCCGCTTTGGCGGGCACTTTTTCCCAAGACAGGGGCGGGGAAGTGCCCGCGCCCGCACAGGTGTATTGGGCGGGGATCTCTCCGTTGCGTTCGAAAGCGGTACTGGAGATGGAGAAGGCACCTGGGGCCGTGTAGACCTCGCCGCTCGCGCTGGAGGCCCTAGTCGTGGTGGAGCTTGAAGAGCTAGAGGAGCTAGAGGAGCCAACCGAACTGGAGGACTTGCTCGCAGTGCTCGTCAAGTTTTCGGGCTTGCCTTTGTACTGCTTGCAATCTTCCATCACGTAGCCCGACTTGCAGTCGGTGTAGGCCTTCCAGTGAGCATGAAAGCTTTTCTCGAAGGCGGTCAGCATGGCCGTGCGCTGCGCCGAGCTCTTGCCGGCCGTCACCTTCGCCGCGATCTTCGAGGCCAGCAGTTCGACCTTGATGCGAGCAAGTAGGTCGGCTTCGGTCTCGCCCGACTTGGCCAGATACTTCTTCAAGGAGCCTGCCTTAGGAAAGCTCTCGTGCACGAGCTGGGCGTAGCGCTGCTTGACTTCGGCTTCGGAGACTTCGACATGGCGTGCGGCCGCCTCCCCCAAAACCCACTCGGAAGTAATCAGGAAACCGAGCGCCTGATGGCTCGGAGAGCCAGTAGCGCCGAGCGCCGTCTCCACGGCCAGCCAGTGCTGATAGCTCTTCTTGGGGATCGGCGTGCCCGACACGTAGGCGACGGCATCGACAGCTGCCGCCGTGCCTTGCGTGGGCGCGACCGCCGGCGAGGCCGGGACCGCGGGAGTGGATGTCGAGGAGCCGCCACCGCAGCCGGCAAGCAGGCCGATGGCCAGTAGCGAGAGCGCAGGCAAATACACGCGCACGCGCGTCACAGCCCCTCCCTTCAAGATGCTTCTCTTCATCCTCGCGGCAAGCCTATCCAGTCGGCCTAAAGGCGAGCGAAAGGCGCCTGGGACGGTGACGGTCGCAGGCAAGCGCGGCAAGGACATTCCCATCGGTACACTGGAGAACATCATTTAGCAGGCTAAATTGAAGGGACGCGGACGATGAGCGAGTATGTCGTCATCTACGAGCAGAGCGAAGGCAGCTGCGGCGCGTATTGTCCGGATCTCCCTGGACTGGGTGTCGTCGGCGACACCCGAGCAGAGGCTGAAGGATTGATCCGCGAGGGAGTTGACCTACACATCGCCAGTCTCCGCGAACACGGCGAAGTTATCCCGGTCGCCACGAGCACGGCCGGTGTGGTGTCCGTGACCGTCGCCTGAAGGCAGCCTCACTCCAGCGGGTGACGCCAATTCAGCTCCTTGTAGCGAGCGAAGCCGCGATCGGTCGTAATCCATTCGCTGCCGGACTCGATCGCGAGGGCGGCGTGATAAGTATCGGGAATCTCGTTGCCGGTGGCGCGGCACAGGTCGGCGAAGATCTCCCAGTGACGCTGGCCTGGAGCTATCTCGACATGGTTGGCCCGCGCGCGTAGACCTTCGACGAACTCAAGAGCGGTGTCCAGTGGCGTCGGGGTGGCGAACACGCGAGGGTGGGTGACGACCCGCAACATCCCACTGAGCACGAGCGTTCGATCAAAGTGGCCGACTAATCCGGAATAGGACTCGGCGTTTGTGTGGTGATTGCTGCTTGTATTTGCCAGCCCTTGTCGGTAAGTGTCCAGGCGTTTGGTTCGCCCTTGGTGGCTCCGCCGCCGGTGTTTTGGATCAGGTCGATGTCTTGCAGGCGGGCTAGTAGCTTTGACATTTGGCCTTGATCGGTGACTTCGGCGGCGTCGGCTATGAGGCGGTTGGAGGAGCCTGGGTTGGCGGCGATCGCGGTGAGCACGCGTACGGTGCGGTAGGTGAGGCGCATCTCCAGTTCGCCCAGCGGGTTGCTCTCCGGACGGTGTGTGTTTGTTGGTTTGGGGGTGGGACGGGCATACTCTTTGCGCGCGGCGGCGGGGCCGAGATATGGCAAGACGATCATGCTCATCAAAGGGCCCGTCAGCTCGAGCAGTCCACGTTCGGAGGCCGACGCGCCGGTAGCGGACCCGAGCGCCCCACCACGAGCAACACGCTTCCCGTCGCTGGGGGGGCGCCTCCCATCGGGTAAACCAGTCCTCTCCTCATAGGGTTCGATGAAACGTGAGTGCAGGACCGAGAGTGCACCGCCGACGATGCCCTCGGCGGTGAGAGCGGATAGCTCCGTGGCTGCCTTTGACTGTGTCCGTCCTTCATCGACGAAGCTGACCATTTGAGCGAGCAGTTGGCGACGGCGCTGGAGCACTATGGCGCCGGCTCCCATCGATCCGACGATCAAGAGCTCACCGAGGCTCCGCTCCGCTTCCAGGAACGACAGCAGGCCCGTAAGCGCACTTCTGACTCGCTCCACCCAACGGGCGCCCGGATCGTAATCGTCGAGCACGCACCGCGAAACGCGTGCGATACCTGTCTCGAACGCCGCGAGAAAACAGTCCTCGCTGTCCTCGAACAGCTCGTAGAACGTGCGGCGTGAGACCCCAGCACGCTCAACGACATGAGCGACAGTCGCGCCCGCGGCGCCCCGCTCGGCCGAGACCTCGATCATCGCTGCGAGAATCCGCGCGCGCTGGATCTCGCGCATACGCTCAGTGCTGCTCGCGTGCCCCTCCTCAACCAGCTTTACAGGACGGACATCGTCTGGTGTGACGAGCCCTCCACCGCGCTTGGGTGCTATTCCGTTTGACGCCGCCTTTCCCGGCGATGCCTTGGCGCTGGCGAGCATCTCATTTCTTTCGCTTGTGCTTGGTTGCCGGCTTCTTCTTGCTCTTCTTGGTCTTTGTCTTGGCGCAGCCGGTAACGTTGATTGGTGTGGTTTGGTGGATGGTGGCGCCGTCTTGTGCTGTGAATGCTGTTGGCATGGTGAGTTTGGTCTTGCAGAGGTTCCCGTTCGCTGCCAGAGCCGAATACTTGCCTTGAGGCAGGTTCAGTTCGAAACTGGCTATGGGTACATCGGGAACGTTCTTGAACGTGCTGGACGTGATGTTGGTTTTGTTGTTGATGAATGTCGATCCGATGAGGTCTACGGTGACTCCGTAGCCTTGCAAGACCGCGATTAGCGAGGGGAATTCTTCTCCCGCGTGGCTGACGAAGTAGGTAGGTCCTTCTATCGGCACCGGCAAGACCGGTGTGATCGCCTTCGCGTGCCCCACGATCGACGCTGCTGGACAGTTCGCCGGGTTAGCTTCAAACGTCGCTGCTGGACACGCCTTCTGCAAGGTTGTCAACCGGGACGGTAGTTGCTTGGGCAAATCAACCTTCACGCTTGCGATGTTCGACTGCGAGGATGCCTGGTTGGCTCCAAGGTTGCCGGTGGGGTAGACGATCTTTGCTGTCAAGCTTGCACCCTTCGCCCTCGATGTTTTCCCCGACGTGGAGACTTTGAAGTCTGGTTTAAACGCCAGGCTTCGACACGACCCCATCTGGAAGTGGCTCGATAGTGCTGCTGTTGCTCCTTCGAAGCTGGTTGCGGTGCCTGAGAAGCTCATGGGGTTGCAGTCGGTCGGGTTGAACATGAATTCTGGCCTGTCGATCACGGCGTCGATCTCGCGAATATCGGTGGGGATGCCCTTTACCGTCTTTGGGAAAGCTGTCGTTGAGATCGTGAGTTGGCTTGTGTGGGGGTCTACTTCGATCTTTGCTCGGACCACTTCTGTGCCGAGGTTGAACGGGCCCGCGACGACCGGGACCGCTATCGATAGGCCGAACGGTGCGCCCTCATAGGGGCCGGTCAAATAGATCGGTGCTGGTGGAGCGCCCGGTTGAGGTATCACAAACGGATACGGTCCGGGACCGACCTCAGCGACTGTATGGCCGATCTGAGATGCGCTTGAGCATGTTCCTGTGGCTGCTTGTGGTTCTTGACAGAGGGGGACCTTGCTGATCATCCCCAGGAGTCCCTCTGGTGTTTTGAACTGTAGTTTTTCGATGCGTTGCTGCCCGTCACCCCTTGAGAGCAGCATCGAGAAGTCTGTATACCCCCCGGCCTGGTCGGTGGTCGCACCAGCGGTCATCGTCGGCGAGAACGGCAACGGGTTAGTGCAGTTGGTTGTGCTGCTGCCGTCGGGACCACTGGTGATCGGGAACTTGCTTTCCGATAGTGCGTCTTCCACTACTGGAGTGCTCCATGGCGTGAAATCGGCTGTAGCAGCATAAACCCCGCACGTTGGTGGTGTTACCAGTGCTGCTTGTGGGCCACCGCTGAAGCTCAATACGAATTCGTTCAGTGGTGCGTCTGGCGTCCCGGGATCTTGCCGGGTGCCCTTGAATGTCGTTGTCAACTGTCCTGTTTGTTCATTCAAATGGACGGTCCCGATTAGCTTTAGGAATACTCCTTCGCCTTCGGCGGCGACTAGCAATTGTAGGTTTGGTGGGTTTGATTGCAGGACGTATACGTTGCCCTTCAATCGTTTCGCTAGTAGCGGTGTTGAGATTTCATCCGTGCCGACCTTTGACGCCGCGGGACAGGATGGTGGCCCGTCGTACTTTTCAAGTTCGCCCTCCACACCACCGGGAGTGTTCTCCTGGGGTGGTTGACAGGCCGCGAGACCGGTCGCCTGTCCAGGATTGACCGCTACTCCTTCGGGTAGCACGACCGTCGTTTCCTTCAAGCCTGGTGTCGCTAGACCTTCTGGGTTCAGCCCCTGGGGCACCTTGACCGTCGCACTCAAACCGGCCGGGGTGTCAGAGAAACTGGTATCCGGCGCCAAACTGATCGATGGTGTGAAGTGTGCGAGCCTCCCACAACCAGTGATACCCACAGGCTTGCCTTCATTGTTGTGCCACTGGAAACTTGGGACTGGTGCGGTGGCTAGGGGGTTTTGCCATGTGCCTAGCATTTCGATGCTGAAGCGTGGTGGTTCACCACACGATGTCGGCAACGTCAAAAGCGGTCGCGTGGAACCAGACCCATTCTGAGGATGTTCACCAGGAACACCCCAAATCGTGGCTGTATTAAACCTCACGGAGAGCTGCGGGACATTAGAACGCTCGGTGATCCCGTAATCCCCACCGCTACGCACACGCGCATCGAAAAAAACATGCGTACCCGAGAAATCAAACGCGAACTCCGCAGCCACACCCGGTGGCGGCACCAAATTAAACACCGCAAAGCCGCCTGGGCTCCCCGGTACGAGCGCGTAGTCTTCGCCGATCTGCGTATCAGGCGGACAACCTTCGTTCGTTTCGCTACCGGCGTCGAATAGTTCGCGCGGACACTCCGGCACTGCTCCTGGTTCTCCGACCAGTCCTGGCGGTAGGTTCACATCCAACGCGTGCGATTCACCACCAACCGGCAATTCGTAACGCGTGTTACCGCTCGCGTAATCATGCACGTTAGGCGCGAACACGACCGTCACCTCATACGGGTGCGACCCAGCCTGGGTATCGACTACTCCGTCCGCGTCCGTGATCCACGCGTCGGCGTTTGAGAAACCAAGACTAGCATCGCTCGAACTGAACACCACCGGCACTTTTGCTTCAGCAGGAACCAGGGCACCACCACCACTCACCGACACCGTATCCACGGGATTAGTCGCATTTGACGCATCACTGGCGACACGCACCGGAATATGCAATCTGGCTGGGATGGCTGTAGGCAGTACTTCGCCGAGTTTGCACGTCACGATCCTCGTACCAGAACAGCCTGCGGAAGTGATTGCTTCCAACCCTTCCGGTAGCGTATCGGTAACGGTCGCTCCTTCGGGACTATTCGGAAGCGCACCAGTGTTATACACAAACAAGTTTAGTTCACCGGTGCTATCGGGCGCGAGATTCGTCGGGTTAAAACTCCCGAACACCTCCCAACCAGGCGCACAACTCTTAGCCACAGAACCCGCCGGGCATGCCTCAGCAAAAGCATCCGTACTGAAAAGGCTCGTCAACATGATCACAGCAATGAGTGGTAGGAAAGAAAAAGCGAGTCGCTTGAGCATGATCTTTATTTCCTCCCCTTCGCTGGCTTCTTCGCCTTGGATTTAGCGCCATACAGTCTCCTGGCCCGCGCTTCGCATGAAGCACGCGACCGTTTCGGGACGACCCTGCAGGCCTTCAACGCTCTAGACAGTCTCTGTGCGCGCGTAACAGTCTTCTTCTTTGCGTGTCTTACAATCTCCGGAGCGAGTGGTGGTGGGAAGTTCCCTACTCCGCTAAAAGTTACGCTCGGTGGTGTCGCGAACGTTGGTGGCGGAGCGGGCACACCCTGACAACCAGACCCAGTACACGCCGGTGGCGACACTGGCCGCACACCATTGACACGCACATCATAAAGATCGTCCGCGCCATTCTGATCCTCAGGCACGAGCTGAGCACGAGTCACTACAAACACATCATCCCCATTCGCACTCCCGCCAATAAACCACGATGCTGCTTTGCTCACACCACCAGACAACAGATAAATACAAGCACCGTCCGCACCGCTGCCCACAAGACAGTTACCTGTACCTTCGCGCTCCCACTCATACACATCCTGAACACCATTAGTGTCCTGCGGAACCAATGGTGCACTGCTATCGAAGAACACCCGATCACCGTCCGCGGAAATCCACTGTGGAATATACGTAGCCGTCCAGCTGATCGGCAAGAACCCCTGCGCACCCCCCTGCTCCCCACTCGAACTACACGACGCACAAAACAACCGATCCGCACGCGCGTCAAACACATACACCTCATCCGCACCACCAGTCGGATAGCCTCCAGGAAAACCAACCACCGGCAAACTCGCGGTAGACATGAACACCACACCCGCACCATTAGCCGATACCTCAGCAGTACGATTAGACAAAGCCGGCTGCCAATCACCAAACTCACCGTTATTATAATTGAGGGAGTAGTTAAACGGTTCCATCTCCGAACCGTCCGGTGGTGGAAGTGTTGCGATAAACACTGGTTCGCCACCGTCATGTTGCAGGTAGAGGTTCGGCTGGTGCGCTTGTGGCAAAACACCCTCCGAGTCCGCCCCAGATAGAACTTCTTCGGCGACGAAATACACATTATCGCCACTTTCGCTTGAGCCGATCACACCCAACACGTGCGCTGTGGCAACTACAAGTTGTTCTCGTGTGCCGGTTTCCGCGTCAAATCGGAACAAGCCTTCATTGTTGCTTCCCGCTGCCATTTCGGTATAGAACGCATACTGTCCATCCGCGGCCGATGTCCAATAACGAGCCGCACCCATGCCTTCCGAAACCTGCACGGTGCTCGTGCCATCCTCGCGCAAATACACCACGCCGGTATGCAAGTCTGTCCAATAGATACGACTACCTTCGCTCGAGATCACATTACTAAAACCGGGTGGGTCATATTCGTTACCAGGGAACGGCGGACCACCGAAAGTCGCACCGCCCGCAACACTACCATCTGGCAAAATATCTACCAAGCTTAGGTTTCCGCCGATCGAGTCGTAGAGATAATTGCTGTTTTCGCTCTTAGCAATTTCTTTGCTCACGCTCGTCGCGAGTTCTTTTTCAATGCTCCCATTTCCCTTGAGCAGAGCATCATTTGCCTCAAACAGCAACCCGTTTGCCGCCGACTCGGCAGCCCCAGCAAATACAGGTGCCGGATTGACCCTCCCATTATGAATGATGCCAACTCCGCGGCGCCCAAAGCCTTGCGCGCCGAATTCTTCCGCATTGCGATCGAACGGCCCCACAAAAAGCGGCTGGTAGGGGTTTGGGGGTATTACCTGGTTTTCTTCCGGGGCGGTACAAGCATTCTGGCTCTCCGTGCACGCGTAGAGCACTCTGTAGCCTTCCCCCGGCGCCTCGGGCGACAACGGCGGGAGCCTCAGAGGTCCTGGTTCTTCGCCTGAGACCACTAGGCCCGTCGATAGGTTATTAGTGAAGCCCTGGTAAATAGTTGCCTTGCGACCAAGAGGCTCAATATTTGCCTGTGCCCAACCACCTCCAGATGAACGTTTCGCGAGATACTGGTTACCGAGACCGCTACTGGTTGTTCCGATCCCGCCCGTCGTAGCGTCCGCAGTATAGGTCACCGCGTTGCCTTCCGGGGATACCTGGAAGGGCTGTAGCGTGGGTGTCCCGTTAGTTGTGAGCACAGATTCCGCCTGGGGTACGAAGACGTCCGCGTTTTGGTTTTCGACCGGGGTGACCATTTCATAGACACGATTATCCGGTAGCCCTTGCGATGTGACAGGAAGAGTCTTGAGAACCCCTATAGGCCCTTCAGCTGTTTCGCCGTGCGAGTTGGTCACCAGTATTTGGAAATCGTATTCAGTGTTAGGCGCGAGATTTTCCAGCTGTCCAGGCGCCACTACCAGTTCACCACTAGCCGCCAAGCCCACCACAGGCGTTACTTGTGGTTTCCCGCTTTCCAATTCGCCGGGAACACCATACGCATAATAATAGTGGCCCGCAGTATTCTCCATGTTCACCTGCGCAGTCAGACTACCCCCATGCGAGCCTACCGCGGAGAATGACTCACCAGTGATCTCCGGCTTGACGCTCCCCGTCGTGAAACTCACAGGCGAACCCACCGTCGTCCCACCGACTTCATTATGAACGACCAGACAGAATATGTACTGTGTCTCAGGCGCAAGACCAGAGGTAGCCGTCGCAGACACCGCTTCTCTCGCACCGCTCGTGCTTACCGGACCGGTGCTTTCCCCACCCTGACATTCAGTAGCAGACGCCTTATACAAGAATTCGTAAGTGCCCGGTTCGCCTTTACCGTTCGGGTTCAACACCCCACCCAACCTCACCGAACCATCACCAACTTCGCTAGCAGCACCAGTTTCAGGCGCTTCCGGAGCACGAGCAGTCGTGAAATGGACCACCGACCCAACCGAAACTTCGCCCTTACCGTTCGTCGCGACCAAACAAACCGAATATTCCGTGCCGGACAACAGACCAGACACCGGTTGAGAAACAGGTTCCGCTTCCAACCCAAAAAACATACCCGGCGATTCAGGCGCAACACCGCCACCCCCACAAACAGACCCAACACCATAGAAAAACTGGTAAGTGCCACCCGCAACAGGAAACACACCAGTCTTCGGGTCCAAAACACCACGCAACACAACCGAGCTCGAAGTCACCGCTTCAGGCACCAACGTTTCCGGAGCTTCCGCAGGAGCAGCAAACGCAGGCATACACGCCCACGCAAGCCAACCCACCAGCACAGCACACACAACGATGACCGGTAGGACCGGCTTACGAGCAGCTATAGACACAACCCCTCCTCCAAGAGCGATCCACACGAAACCCGCGGGACCGCGGGCACAACACCCCATGTGGGGGACAAGCAAAGACCGCCAAGGGCACACAACCCACGGCGGCAAAAGAGCATGAAGCGCCGCAACGACGACGCAGAAGACCAAGCCGGCCCGTACAGCCGGATGGAACGACGGTCTGGCTTACGGCTAGCTGAGAGCCGGCCCGGCCAGAGAGAGAGAGAGAGAGAGAGACGCGTCAGCGACGCTGACGCGTCCTATAACAGACCCGCCAACAACACACGGACTCTCAACAACGCTATTCCCCAAAGAAACCACGCGAAAAACAACTCCCTCTCAGAAGCGACCCGGTCCCTCTCCCAAGGTCCCCGTCAAAAACGTTTAGCTGCCGGCCACAGAGACCGACCCAAAACCCGACCTTATGTCTGCCAGGCCCCTAACGGGACCTGCCCCCGGAATCGGGGGCCGCACCCTTGACGAGTACGAACACGTAGCCACTATATACCCATGTGACGCAAGTTGTCAAGTCCCAAAGGAAGCCGCCTTGACCATCCGCAGTGGCGCATGTCGCGCGATCGCATCGAAATCTGAGTCTAGGTGCAAAAGCGGTGTACTCGTGCGGATCGCGATGATTGCTATCAAAAGATCGGGTGGACGACGAATCGTGGTTCCCTGGCGTCGGCAACCTCTGTAGAGAGCGGCAGCGGCCTCGTGGTCGGAGGGTTCTTCCACGGGCAGCAGCTGACAGCTGGCAAGCAAGCGTCGCAGCTCATGAGCGTGCGCCTCATCGCGCGCACCGGCCAGCACCTCAAGCAGGATGACGCCTGTCGTCCCAAGCTGCGCGCCTTCGACGATTGCCGTGCGCAAATAGCGTTCGACCGAGCTACCGGTCGAACGGAGATACTCGATCCAAGCCGAGCTGTCGACGAGTATCACGGCGTGCGAGGCAACCAGCCGGCGCGCTGCTTTCGCAGGTCACCATCCCATCCACTGCCGCGCATAGCGATCGCCTCTTGCACATCCATAGGCTCCAAATCGAGCCTGCGCAGGGCCAGGTCGATCGCAGCTCGCTTCGTCTGCAAGCCGTAGCGGAGCATGACGCGTCTCACCAGTTGGTCATCTATATCAACATTGGTGCGTCCCATGTGTAGGCTATACACCATAGTGCCTACTTTGGAATAGGTCAGGTACCGGCGTCAGATCGACCCGCGCGGCGGGCGCAGGCCTGTCTCTGCTGGCTGCTCGGGTATCGCGCTGTGTATTTGCCAGCCCTTGTGGGTGAGCGTCCAAGCGTTTGGTTCGCCGCGTGCCGCTCCCCCGCCCGTGTTCTGGATCAAGCCGATGTCGTGTAGGCGCGCCAAGAGCTTGGACATCTGGCCCTGATCGGTGACCTCAGCCGCATCCGCGATAAGGCGGTTGGAGGAGCCCGGATGCGCAGCGATCGCCATCAAGACACGCACGGTCCTATAGGTGAGGCGCATCTCCAATTCGCCGAGGGGGTTACGTTCTGGACGATGGCTGCCGGCTGGTTGGAGGACGGGGCGCGCAAGCTCTTTACGCGCGGCCACAGGACCGAGATAGGGCAAGACGATCATGCTCATCAAAGGACCGGTCAACCCGCGCAATCCCTGCTCATGGGACCTGCGGCCCTCATCGCGCGGGACAGGCCCCCTAATGCGGGCACTAGGCCGCTCATCTTCGGGTCCTAGTAGTCGCGAGTGCAAGACGGACAACGCGCCGCCGACGATGCCCTCGGCGGTCAAGGCGGGCAGCTCCCCGCCCATCTTGGATTGGGCGCGTCCTTCATCAATGAAGTTGACCATTTGAACGAGCAATTGCCGGCGGCGCTCGAGCGTCTTGGCGCCAGCTCCCATCGATGCGACGATCAACAGCTCACCGAGACCCCGCTCCACTTCCAGGAACGAGAGCAGCCCCGTGATCGCACGTCTGACCCGCGTGGCCCAAGCTGCGCGAGGGTCATAGTCGTCTAGCACCCATTTCGAAGCGCGAGCGACACCCATCTCGAACGCGGCAAGGAAACAGTCTTCGCTGTCCTGGAACAGCTCGTAGAACGTCCGGCGTGAGACCCCAGCACGCTCAACGACGTGCGCGACGGTCGCGCCCGCCGCGCCGCGCTCAGCGGCGACCTCAATCATCGCGGCAAGGATCCGCGCGCGCTGAATCTCGCCCATACGCTCAGCGCCCTCCGTCTGCCACCCCCCACCGGCGGTGACAGACCGAGTCTTACGCTTGGACGTTACTCCGTCTGAAGCCTTCCCCGATGGCGCCTTGGCGCTGGCAAGCATCTCATTTCTTTCGCTTGTGCTTGGTTGCCGGCTTCTTCTTGCTCTTCTTGGTCTTTGTCTTGGCACAGCCGGTGACGCTGATTGGTGTGGATTGGTGGATGGTGGCGCCGTCTTGTGCTGTGAATGCTGTTGGCATGGTTAGTTTGGTCTTGCAGAGGTTGCCGTTGGCTGCGAGGGCTGAGTATTTACCTTGGGGTAGGTTCAGCTCGAAGCTTGCGATGGGTACGTCGGGTACGTTCTTGAAGGTGCTCGATGTGATGTTGGTTTTGTTGTTGATGAATGTAGAGCCGACGAGGTCTACGGTGACGCCGTAGCCCTGCAGGACCGCAATGAGTGATGGGAATTCTTCGCCGGCGTGGCTAACGAAGTAGGTTGGTCCTTCGATTGGTACGGGTAGTACTGGTGTGATCGCCTTTGCGTGTCCGACGATGGATGCTGCTGGACAGTTGGCTGGGTTGGCTTCGAAGATCGCAGCTGGACATGCCTTTTGTAGGGTCGTGAGCCGTGACGGTAGTTGCTTTGGTAGGTCTACCTTTACGCTGGCGATGTTTGATTGTGAGGATGCTTGGTTTGCTCCGAGGTTGCCTGTGGGGTAGACGATCTTCGCGGTCAGACTCGCACCCTTCGCTCTCGATGTTTTGCCTGACGTTGAGACTTTGAAGTCTGGCTTGAAGGCGAGGCTTCGACACGACCCCATTTGGAAATGACTCGACAACGGTGCCCTCGCGCCTTCGAAGCTATACGCCGTCCCCGAGAAGCTCATCGGGTTGCAGTCGGTTGGGTTGAACATGAATTCTGGCCGGTCGATCACGGCGTCTATCTCGCGAATATCTGTCGGGATCCCCTTCACAGTCTTCGGGAACGCCGTCGTTGAGATCGTCAACTGGGACGTGTGTGGGTCTACTTCGATCTTCGCTCGCACCACTTCGGTACCCAGATTGAATGGTCCGGCGACGATCGGTACCGCGATGGATAGGCCAAACGGGGCACCCTCATAGGGACCAGTCAGGTAGATCGGGGCCGGCGGAGCGTTCTCCTGCGGTATCACAAACGGATACGGTCCTGGTCCTACCTCGGCTACCGTATGACCGATCTGTGATGCGACGGAACATGTTCCGGCTGCCGCTTGTGGTTCTTGGCAGAGGGGGACCTTAGCGATCATGCCGAGTAGTCCCTCTGGTGTTTTGAACTGTAGTTTTTCGACGCGTTGCTGCCCGTCCCCACGGGATAGCAGCATCGAGAAGTCGGTATAACCGGCTGCTTGGTCTGTTGTTGAGCCGGCGGTCAACGTTGGTGTGAACGGTAGTGGTCCGGTGCAGTTGGCTCTACTACCGCCACCCGGACCGGCAATGATGGAGAAGTTGCTTTCCGATAGGGCATCTTCGATGAATGGTGTGCTCCATGGTGTGAAGTCGGCGATCGCTGTATACACACCACACGTCGCAGGCGTCACGAGCGCCGCCTGCGGACCACCACTAAAGTTCAACACGAATTCGTTAAGCGGAGCGTCCGGTGTTCCCGAGTCTTGAGGGGTGCCCTTGAAGATGGTTGTCAACTGGCCTGTCTGTTCGTTCAAGTGCACCGTGCCGATCAGCTTCAAAAACACACCTTCGCCTTCGGCCGCGACGAGCAACTGTAGGTTCGGCGGATCGGACTGCAACACATACACGTTGCCTTTCAACCTGCTTTTGAGTAGTGGTGTCGCGATTTCGTCCGTGCCGACCTTCGAGGCGGCTGGGCAGGATGGTGGACCGTCGAACTTTTCCAGTTCCCCGTCTTCACCTTCCGCGGGTAGTCCCTCCTCGGAGGCTTGACATGCCACCAAACCCGTTGCCTGACCAGGATTGATCGCTACGCCTTCAGGCAGTACGACCGTCGTTCCCTTCAGTCCCGGTGTCGCCAAGCCTTCAGGATTCAAGCCCTGTGGAACCTTTACCGTTGCCGACAATCCCGCCGGAGTATCAGAGAATGACGTGTCTGGAGCTAGGCTTATCTTTGGTTCGAAGTGCTGCATCCTTTCACAACCAGTCATCCCTGTTGGGATGTCGTCGTTCGTATGCCATGGAGCGCTCAGGACCGGTGCTGTCGCTTCAGGTTCAAACCAGGTACCCAACATTTCAATACTGAACAGGCCTGGCGCACGACACGACGTCGGCAATGTCAGCAACGGCTTCCATGGCTGAGGCAAACCCGTCTCGTGTTCACCGGGAACACCCCAAATCGTCGTCGAGCTAAACGTGACACGCTGTTGTGGGATGTTTGAATGTACCGTAATGCCATAATCACCACCACTGCGCACCCTTGCATCAAAGAACACCTGGATTTTCGACCAATCGAAGCCAAACTCGGCAGCCACACCTGGCGGTGGCACCAAATTAAAGATCGGGAAATGCGCGGGAACACCATTAACTATTTGCGGTTCCTCTACACCAATCTGCGTATCGGGGGGACAAGCACCGCCGTACCCATTGCCTTGATCGAACGTTTCACGTGTGCATTGCGGTACCGCGCCCGGTTCACCCACCAATCCCGGCGGAAGACTCACATCCACAGCCTTTGTTTCACCACCCGCCGGGGCATATTCTCCATTTGCGTTGACGTGATTGTTCGGTGCGAACACAACCATGAAATCATACGGGTGTGAACCTGCTTGCGTATCAGTCGTACCGTCGGCGTTAGAGACCCACGCATCGAAGTTCGATAGCCCCGGCCCAGGCGGTTCTGTCCCGATACGCACCGGAACGGTCGCATCCATCACACCCGAGCCTCCACCGCTCAAAGCCACCTTATCTTGAAGCACGGTTTTCGCCTCACCTGGAGCTACCCGCACATCGATTTCTTGCTTCTCGTGGGGTCCTTCCCCAGTATTTTTCACGGCAGGGAATTCGCACGTGACTACAGTGCTGCCCGAGCATGGTCCCCCACTTCTTTCCAACCCCGCAGGCAAAACATCAGTCATCGTCATAGGTTCATTGCTTTCCGCACCACCAACATCGTATATATCAAAATGCAGGATGCCTTCACCACCCGGGGCAATCACCGTCGGAGCCGAGAACCCAAAAACCTCATAGCCCGGTGCGGGACTGTCGGCCAGACCGCAAGCCGCAAATACGGCGCCCACCAACGCTAGCGCAAACAGCGAACAGGCGATTCTCCTAAGCATGCTTCCTCCTCTGTACCCCACCCAATGACCTGCCAGATTTCCGTGCGGACCCGTAGAGTCGCCTCGCGCCTGCCTGACACGACACGCGCTTCTTGTGCTTCTTCTGTCTCTCGCACGCCTTCAACGCTCTTGCGAGCTTTTGCGCGCGCGTCAACGCCTTCACCTTCGTCTTCGGTTTCGCGTGTTCTGCTACCGGTGTCGTGAAGTTCCCGACACCGTTGAACGTCGCGCTCGACGGTGTCGCGAACAAGGGAGGCGGCGCCGGCAAACCCTGACAGCCAGTACCAGTACACACCGGCGGGGCGACAGATTTTACGCCGTCGACCCGAGCGTCATACAAATCAAACGCATCATTTTCGTCTTCGGGCACCAGTTTTGCTCGCGTAACGATAAACGCATCGCTCCCGTTCGCGCTGGCTCCCACAAACCACGAATTCGCTTCGCTGCTGCCACCCGACAGTAGAAACACGCACCCACCCGTTGACCCGTAACCGTGCGTGCAACTACCGTGCCCTTCACGCTCCCACTCATACACATCCTGCCTGCCATTCGTGTCCTGCGCCACCAGCGGCGCCGAACTGTCGAAGAACACTCGATTACCATCTTCAGAGATCCATTGCGGAAGATACGTATCATGCCAATCAATCGGCAAAAATCCCCCCGACGATGCTTCGCCCGTGGACCCACACGACACACAGGACAACAGGCGACTCCCCGCGTTATACACGTACACCTCATCGGACCCGTTAGTCGGATACCCGTGGGGATAACCAGTGACGCTCAGACTCTGATTGGACATGAACACGACGCTTTCCCCATCGGCAGTCACACGCGCAGTACGCTGACCAAAACCAGGCTGCCAATCACCAAACGTGGCTTCGGTGGTAAAATTAAAAGACTGCACTTGATTACCGTCTTCTTGTGAGAGCGTCGCGATGAAAACAGGAGCACCCCCATGACTTATCGCGTACAGATTCGGCTCACCCGCTACAGGCGCCATACCATCACCATTGACACCCGACAATACTCCTTTAGCAACGAAATACACTGTGTTAGCATCTTCGCTCGCGCCGAGCACACCCAAAACACCAGCATTCGCGCCAGTCAATACTTCGCGCTGTGGCTGACCGTTTTCGGGCTCGCTATCAAACCTGTACAACTCACTGGCCATCCCTTCACCTTCGGTATACAACGCATAGCGACCGTCAGCACTCGCAGTCCAATACCGTGCCGCACCAGCGGACACCTGAACCGTGCTCGAACCATCCTCACGCACATACACCAAGCCAGACGACACATCAGTCCAATAAACAAACCGACCATCACCCGAAATCACATGACTAAAATCAGGCGGATTATGATACAATATGTTACGTTCACGGCTTTTGTTTACCTGTGCTTCGATAAAAGGTCGCGCGCCGAACGTAGCATCCGACACCACCTTACCTTCAGGAGACACATCAACCAGACTTAGACGACCATCACTCTCGTCATAGAGATAGTTAGCTTGTGTCCCTTTCGAGATTTCTCCCTTCACGTCATCCTCGAGTTCCTTTTCAAGCACGCCTTCACCAGCCAGCAGCGCGTCATTAGCCTCGAACAACAGATCTTTGAAATCAGCTGACCCTCCCGCAAACGCCGGAGTTACAGCCTCTTGACCCGTGAGAACCATATTGGCACCAAACCCACCTTCTTCTGATGACTGTGAGGATCGGTTCAATTTGATGGCATTAGTAATGAGTGGCCGGTATCCACTCCCACTTGTCATACGTTCATATAGGATTTTGTATCCTTCAGCGGGAGCGTTAAGCGACAATGGCGGGAGCACTTCAGGTTCGGCGCCTTCCCCAGACTCTATAATCCCGATCGACAGGTCGCGTGAGAACCCCTGATATTCAGTGTAGGAATAGGCGTTTGGCTGAATCGAGGATTGCGACCACTCACCCGTAGGAGACCGTTCAGCCAAATATTGATCCCCTTTACCCGCAACCCCATTCGCGCCGGTAAGCGCCAGAACCGAATACGTTATCTTCGACCCATCAGGCGCCACCTCGAACGGACTAAGGGTAGATATTATCCACCCTTCTTCAACCGTATTTAGTTCACTGTCCCTAGGACTTTCCACATCTGAGTTACCATTGCCCGGCGGAGTCACCATTTCATACGTCCGGTCATCGGGCAACCCGGAGGTCGCCGCCGGCAACGTATCGAACACCGTATCCACAACACCTTGGTTACTACCGTCCGTGTTTGCGACCAGCACCCGGAAATGGTATTCAGTATCCGGTACCAGCCCCGTGAGTTCAGTTGAGGCTGTGGTAGCACTAGCCGGTACGATCACACCCGCCGTTTCGGACCCGTATGCACTCGTGGTCCCGTACTGGACCGTGAAGGTGGTTTCCAGGCCACCCGTTTCGACCTGAGCACTGACCGTCGCGCTCTTGGCGCTCACTTTTGAGAACGCTTCCCCACTAGTAGTTGGCTTACTTGACTGTGTCGTGAACATAACCGGGGATCCCAGTGCGGTTTCCCCAGCCTCATTACGAGCAAGCAAGCAGAATGTGTACGGCTTGTTTGGCTTCAGGCCGGACACTTCTGCTGAGACGACCTGGTTTTGGGTGCCCAGCATGCTGCCACCAGAGGATCCTTCGCCTTCGCATTCGCTTGGAGACTGCCGGTAGAGGAATTCATAAGAGCCCGCTTCGCCCTTACCACCAGGGTTCAAAACACCACCAAGCGTCGCCGAAGTCGCCGTGACCACGCTCGCCGGACTACTAGTCACCGGTGCCTGTGGAGGGATAGCGGTCGTGAAAGCAACCGGCATGCTCACACTGGTTTCGCCTTTGACGCCAGTACGCGCAAGCAAACACACCATGTATTCAGTGCCAGGCGATAGACCCTGAAGAACTTCCGTCACAGCTTCCTTACCGCCACCCAACGAGATACCAGGAGAAGCCGGAGCCCTACCTTCCCCTTCACAACCAGCTTTACCCTGCTTATAGAGGAATTCATAGGTACCCAGTTCATCGGTACCTGGAGCGCCTTCCACACCGGGATTCAGAACACCATGCACAGTCGCGGTCGTCGCAGGCACAGGCAGTTCGACAGACACTTCCGGCGTTTCAGGAGCAGCAGCCAACGCAGGCACCGCACTCCACATAAGCCAACCCACCAAAACAGAGCACACAACCATGACCGGCAGGACCGGCTTACGAGCAGCTATAGACACAACCCCTCCTCCAAGAGCGATCCACACGAAACCCGCGGGACCGCGGGCACAACACCCCATATGGGGTACATGCAAAGACCGCCGCGGGAAAAGGGCCCACGGCGGCAAAAGAACATGAAGCGCCGCCAACGCGACGCGAGAAACCAAGCCGGCCTACACAGCCGACTGAAACAGTGCTCTGGCTTACAGCTAGCTGAGAGCCAGCCCGGCCAGAGAGAGAGAGAGAGAGAGAGACGCGTCAGCGACGCTGACGCGTCCTATAACAGACCCGCCAAAACCACACGGACTCTCAACAACGCTATTCCCCAAAGAAACCACGCGAAAAACAACTCCCTCTCAGAAGCGACCCGGTCCCTCTCCCAAGGTCCCCGTCAAAAACGTTTAGCTGCCGGCCACAGAGACCGACCCAAAACCCGACCTTATGTCTGCCAGGCCCCTAACGGGGCCTGCCCCCGCAATCGAGGGGCTCGTACCCTTGACGAGTACGAACACGTAGCCACTATATACCCATGTGACGCAAGTTGTCAAGTGGTCTGTTCGGAACGGGCTTGTCGCGAGCCGACCAGTGGGGAGTGGAGGCCCCTGAGGGGCCACCGGAGCAGAGCTAGCTGTTCGGGCGGCTACCGCTCCCAGGCAGGGCAGGCGATCCGGTAATCGCACAGCCCACACACGCTCGGCGAGGGTGTCGGGTCGAAGCGCTGGGCCATGATTGCCTCGCCGACCTCCTCCACGACCCGGGCGATCCAGTCGGAGTCCATCTCGGCGCTGGGGACAGGCACCTTGAGGTCATCGAGCACGTAGTAATAGGAGAGCTTCTCGGCCTCCACCTGCCACGACTCCTTGGCCCCAACCGCGTATAGGGATAGCTGCACGTCGTCCTTGAGCTGCTCGACGGTCCGCGGGCGGCCGGTCTTGTAGTCGATCATCTCGTAGTTGCCATCCGGCAGCTTGTCCACGCGATCAACCCTTCCCCGCAAGTGGTGGGGCCCCAACTTGAAAGAGAAGCCGCGCTCGAACCAGACCGGCTCGGCCTCATGGGCCTCCAAGTGTTGGTGGTAGAGCACGAGCGCAGCCCTCGCCTTGCCGTGCAGCTCGCGCTCAGCGTCGCTCTCGCCGAAGCCGCCCCGCCGCCAGCAGGCCTCGAACAGCTCCAGCATCTGCCCGACGGTGGTGTGCTGGCCGATCGGCAATCCCGCCGATTGCCGATCGGCGGCGTGGTAGCGCTCGAGGACCTGGTGCACCGCGATCCCGAAGCGCTGGTGCAAGGTCTGCTCGCTTGGGATCTTCAGCACCCGCCCGAACTTGTAGCGAAGCGGGCAGGCCCTGTAGGTGTCTATGTCTGAGGCGGACAGCACCAGGCCCTCGCCCCGCCGAGGCAAAAACGCCTGAAGGGAGGGTTCCTCACGACGAGCAAAGGCGTTTGGGACGGCTTGGGTGATGGGCTGGTACGAACTTTCTCCCCCTTCCTCCTTGCCCTGCTCCTCGGCCAGCAAGGTCTCATCCAAAGTCGAGGTCTGAAATATCTCCCTTTGCAAGGGCGTGCAGGCCGCGAGCAGGCGCTGGTTGATGTCAGCCAACGCCTCCTTCACACTCTGGCCCGCCGGGCGGTCCTTCAGCGCCGCCAGCTTGACCAACTCCAGGTAGCGCACCACGCCATGGGAGATGTCCAGGTCGGTGTCAAGGCGCAGCTCGCCCAAGCGACCCGCGATCCGCGTCGCGCCGCCGAGCACCTCCTCGCGCATCAGCTCAACCGTCCGCTCGAGGGTCTGGGCCTGCTTCTCGGAGAACGCGTCTTCCCCCAAGAGCCTCGCCTCGGAGGCCGCAGTCAGTTCAGCCGCGAGCTCCCGCACCTCTTTCAAGGACATTCCACCTGCCGGGGCCCCGGCAGGTGAACTCGTCTCGACGCGCGGGCGCAAGGCCTCCAAGGCAGCCGCGGCTTCGCGGTGCAGCTCCTGAAAGCGGGCGATCCGCTCGCGCGCCTCGGGCGGCATCTGGGGCGCCTCCATCGCCGGCCCAAGCGCGGCGATCATGTCGAGCTTGGCCTTGCGCGCAACCTTGACCACCCGCGCGATGTCAACCTGGCGCAGCTCGATCGGGGGACGCCCGAGAGCGCGCACAACCGCGGCCGAGTCGCGCGGGTCGCTCAGCAGCCGCAACCACGCCAGCACATCGCGAGCGGCCGCGCGCTCGAAGAACGTACCCGCCGCGTCAGTCGCGCCGGCGCCACCTAGCGACGATGCAAACGCGAGTGTCGAGACGGCCACTATCCAAGCATACGCTGTACTTCCAGGCCCTTCTCAGTCAGCGTCCAGGCGTTGGTGGCGCCTCTGCGCTGCCCCGCGCCCGTGTTGACGATTAGCCCCAGACCGTCGAGGCGGGCCAGCAGCTTTGAGATCTGGCCCTGGTCCTGGACGCCGGAGGCATCGCCGACTTGTCGGTTCGAAGCGCCCGGATGCGCCCCGATCGCGAGCAGGGTCCTGATCGTGCGATAGGTAAGGCGCATGCCCACATCGCGCAACGGGTCGCCGTCCGGTTGGGGGGTGGGGTTGGAGGGCTCGGGGGTGGGGCGCTCAAGCTCCTGGCGGGCGACAGGCGGGCCGAGGTAGGGCAGCACGATCATGCTCATCAGCGGGCCTGCCAGCTCGACCAGCGCGGGCTCGCGCGGCGCCTTTGTGTGGGACCGCTCCTTGGCGGGGGAACCCGCGGCCGCGCTGGGCGACTCGGCCAGCAAGCGCGTGTGGATGACCGACAAGACGCCGCCCACGACGCCCTCGGCGACAAGCGGGGGCGGCTCCTTGCCCGGCTTGCACAAGGTGCGCCCATTGTCCACGACAGCTATCAGCTGGGCGACTACGCGCCGTCGATGCTCGAGTGTCGCCGCGCCCACGCCCAGCGAGTCGACGACAAGCAACCGGCCCGCGTCGGGCTCGCGGTCCACGAACTCCAGCAGCGCGAGAAGCCCCGCCCTGACTCGCTCCGGCCAGTCCGCCTTGGGGTCGTACGCCGCCAGCACGTGCTCGGAGGCGCGCACCAGCGCTTCGTCGAACGCCGCAAGGAAGCAGTCCTTGATGTCGGCGAACAGCTCGTAGAAGGTGCGGCGCGAGACGCCTGAGCGGGCCACCACGTGCGCGACGGTGACGTTGGCCGAGCCCCTCTCGGCGACCTCGTCCACCATCGCGGCGAGCATCCGTGAGCGTTGGATGGCGGCTACGTCCTCGGGGCCGATGGGGACGTCGGTCGCAGCCGCCTTTACATCGTGATCGCTCGGACGCGCCCGTGCACGCGGCTCCACCGCTGACTTGGCGGACATGAGCAACGCACCCCTATTTCTTCTTTGCTTTCCCGTGGGGATGCTTGCTCTTGGCCTTGGCCTTTTTCTTGACCTTGGACTTGCCACAGCCGGTGACACCGATCGGGGTGGTTTGGTGGATGGTGGCGCCGTCTTGTGCTGTGAATGATGTTGGCATGGTGAGTTTGGTCTCGCAGAGGTTGCCGTTGGCAGCCAAGGCCGAGTATTTGCCTTGGGGCAGGTTTAGTTCGAAACTGGCGATAGGTACGTCAGGTACGTTCTTGAAGGTGCTGCTGGTGATGTTGGTCTTGTTGTTGATGAATGTCGAGCCGACCAGGTCTACCGTGACGCCGTAGCCCTGCAGGACCGCGATCAGGGAGGGGAATTCTTCCCCGGCATGACTTACGAAATAGGCCGGTCCTTCTATCGGGACCGGCAAGACCGGTGTGATCGCCTTGGCGTGACCAACGACCGACGCCGCTGGACAGTTCGCCGGGTTAGCTTCAAACGTCGCGGCTGGACACGCCTTCTGTAGCGTCGTCAACCGGGACGGTAGTTGCTTTGGCAGGTCTACCTTGACGTTGGCGATGTTCGACTGCGACGACGCCTGGTTCGCGCCGAGATTGCCTGTTGGGTAGACGATCTTCGCGGTCAGGCTCGCACCCTTCGCTCGGGATGTTTTGCCTGATGTTGAGACTTTGAAGTCCGGCTTGAAGGCGAGACTGCGACAGGACCCCATTTGGAAATGGCTCGACAACGGTGCTGTTGCTCCTTCGAAGCTGTAGGCGGTGCCAGAGAACGACATCGGGTTGCAGTCTGTTGGGTTGAACATGAATTCTGGCCGGTCGATCACGGCGTCTATCTCGCGAATATCGGTCGGGATGCCCTTCACCGTCTTCGGGAACGCCGTCGTGCTGATAGTCAACTGGGACGTGTGTGGGTCTACTTCGATCTTCGCTCGCACCACTTCGGTACCCAGGTTGAATGGTCCGGCGACGATTGGTACCGCGATGGATAGGCCGAACGGTGCGCCCTCATAAGGACCAGTCAAATAGATCGGTGCTGGTGGAGCGTTCTCTTGGGGTATCACGAACGGGTATGGTCCTGGTCCGACCTCGGCCACGGTATGCCCGATTTGGGATGCCGAGGAGCATGTTCCTGCTGCTGCTTGTGGTTCTTGGCAGAGTGGGACCTTCGCGATCATGCCGAGTAGGCCCTCTGGTGTTTTGAACTGTAGTTTTTCGATGCGTTGCTGCCCGTCATCCCTTGAGAGCAGCATCGAGAAGTCGGTATAGCCGGCTGCTTGGTCTGTTGTTGAGCCGGCGGTAAGGGTTGGTGTGAACGGTAGCGGTCCCGTGCAGTTGGCTCTACTACTGCCTGACGGTCCGCTTGTGATGGAGAAGTTGCTTTCCGATAGTGCATCTTCGATGAATGGTGTGCTCCATGGCGTGAAGTCGGCAGTCGCGGTGTAGACACCACAAGTTGGTGGGGTGACTAGCGCCGCTTGCGGACCACCACTGAAGTTCAATACGAATTCGTCGAGCGGCGCGTCCGGTGTTCCAGGGTCTAGTGGGGTTCCCTTGAACGTGGTTGTCAGTTGTCCTGTTTGTTCGTTTAGGTGCACGGTGCCGATCAGCTTCAAATAGACTCCTTCGCCTTCGGCAGCGACGAGCAACTGTAGGTTTGGCGGATCAGACTGCAACACATACACGTCGCCTTTCAACCTGCCTTTGAGTAGCGGTGTCGCGATTTCGTCTGTGCCGACCTTTGATGCCGCTGGACAGGATGGTGGACCGTCGAACTTTTCTAGTTCCCCGTCTTCACCTTCGGCGGGAAGTCCCTCCTCGGAAGCCTGGCATGCCACCAATCCTGTCGCCTGACCGGGATTGATCGCTACGCCTTCAGGCAGTACGACCGTCGTTTCCTTCAAACCCGGTGTCGCCAAGCCTTCGGTGTTCAGGCCCTGTGGAACCTTTACCGTGGCCGACAATCCCGCTGGAGTATCAGAGAACGACGTGTCCGGCGCCAAGCTTATCTTCGGTTCGAAGTGCTGCAACCTTTCACAACCCGTCATCCCCGTCGGGATGTCGTCGTTCGTGTGCCATGGAGCGCTCAGGACCGGTGCCCTCGCTTCAGGTTCAGACCAGGTACCCAACATTTCAATGCTGTACAGGCCTGGCGCACCACACGACGTCGGCAATGTCAGCAATGGCTTCCATGGCTGGGGCAAACCCGTCTTGTGTTCCCCGGGAACACCCCAAATCGTTGTCGAGCTAAACGTGACACGAGTTTGTGGGATGTTTGAATGTACCGTTATTCCATAATCACCACCACTGCGCACCCGGGCATCCAAAAACACTTGAACTTTCGACCAATCGAACCCGAACTCGGCAGCCACACCCGGCGGCGGCACAACATTAAAGATCGCAAAATGCGCGTGAACGCCATCTACTATTTGCGCTTCCTCTGCACCAATCTGCGTATCGGGAGGACAAACATCACCGTCGAATAGTTCGCGCGGGCATTGCGGCACCGCGCCCGGTTCACCCACCAACCCGGGCGGAAGACTCACATCCACCGCCTTTATTTCACCACCCGCCGGAGAATATCCTCCACTTGTCTTGTTATAATTGTTCGTTGCGAACACAACCGTAAACTCATACGGGTGGGAACCGGCCTGCGTATCGATCGTGCCGTCAGCGTTAGAGGCCCACGCGTCAAAGTTTGAAAGCCCCGGCCCAGACAGTTCTGTCCCAATACGCACCGGGACAGACGCGGCCGCGGGACCTGGAGCCCCGCCACCGGTAAGGGCAACCCTGTCCTGAAGCACGGTCCTCCCCAGGCCGGAAGCTGCCCGCACGTCGATTTCCTGTAGCTCACTGGGTTGTCCCGCATTCAACTGAGCAGCAGGCAATCCGCATGTTACTACAATGCTACCCGTGCATGGCCCTCCGACTCTTTCCAACCCTGCCGGTAGAGTGTCGGTCAACGTCAACGGTTCACTACTTTCTGCGTCACCAACGTTATATATCTCAAAACGCAGGATGCCTTCACCTCCAGGAGGAATCACCGTCGGGGCTGAGAATCCGAAAACCTCATAGCCGGGTGCGGGACTGTCGGCAAGAACGCAAGCCGCAAATACGGCTCCCACCAACGCGAGTACAAACAACGAACAGGCGATTCTCCTAAGCATGCTTCCTCCTCTGTACCCCACCCAATGACCTGCCTGATGTTCGTGCGGACCCGTAAAGTCGCCTTGCGCGCTCCTGACACGCCACACGCTTTTTGTGCTTCTTTTGCTTCTCGCACGCCCTCAATGCTCTCGCCAGCTTCTGTGCGCGGGTCAACGACTTCGCCTTCGTCTTCGCGCGTTCTACCGGTGTCGTGAAGTTACCGACACCTGTAAACGTCGCACTCGACGGTGTCGCGAACAAAGGCGGCGGCGCCGGCAAACCCTGACAACCAGTACCAGTACACGTTGGCGGGGCGACAGGTTTTATGCCGTCGACCCGAACGTCATACAAGTCAAAAGCATCGTTTTCGTCTTCGGGCACCAGTTTTGCTCGCGTGACAAAGAACGCATCGTCCCCGTTCGCACTCGCTCCCACGGACCACGAGCCTGCTTGGCTACTGCCACCGGACAGCAAGAACACACACCCACCAGTCGACCCGTAACTGTGTGTACAGCTACCGTGGCCTCCGCGCTCCCACTCATACACATCCTGACTACCGTTAGTGTCTTGCGCCACCAGTGGCGCCGTACTGTCGAAGAACACTCGATCGCCGTCTTCGGAGATCCACTGCGGAAGATACGTCTGCTGCCAGCCAATCGGAAGGAACCCCTCACCAGGTTCGCCCGTAGACCCACAAGAAGCACAAAACAACCGGCCAGCACTATACACATACACCTCAACCGACCCATTATTCTTATACCCGTGCGGATATCCAACCACACTCAAACTTTGATCGGACATGAATGCGGCACTACCACCATTGCTAGTCACACTCGCCGTGCGTTGACCCAAACCAGGCTGCCAATCACCAAACCTTGCTTCGAGTTGACTTGATATAAATGGTTGCATTCCATTGCCGTCATCGCGTGAAAGCGTCCCAATGAAGGCCGGCGCACCATCATTATTGATGACATATAGATTGGGCTCACCCGAAACAGGCGCCACTCCCGCGTCATTGGCGGCCGACAACACTCCTTCGGCAACGAAATACACAGTGTTAGCGTCTTCATTTGCGCCTAGCACACCCAAAACACCAGCATTCGCACCAGTCAATACTTCACGCTGGGGGTGACCGACTTCGGGTTCGCTATCAAATCGGTACAGCTCGCTGGCCATCCCTTCACCTTCGGTATACAACGCATAGCGACCGTCCGCACCCGCCGTCCAATACCGCGCCGCACCAGCAGACACTTGAACCGTGCTCGAGCCATCCTCACGCACATACACCACGCCTGAGGTCACATCGGTCCAATAAACAAACCGACCGTCCACCGAAATCACATGACTAAAATCAGGCGGATTTGCTTCCTCAAGATGGCGTACTTCTTCCCCTTCCCCTTCGATAAAGGGCAATGCGCCAAATGTAGCGTCGGGTACCACCTTGCCTTCCGGGGAAAGGTCAATCAGACTTAGACGACCATCCATCTCGTCATAGAGATAATTAGCCTGTTCCCCTTTAGCGATTTCCCCCTTCACGTCCTGCTCGAGTTCCTTTTCGAGTTCTCCTTCACCACCCAACAGTGCGTCGTTAGCCTCAAACAATAGGTCTTTGAAGTCAGCCGACCCACCCGCAAACGCCGGAGCTACAGAGTGTAGATCCCCCACCGCAAGGACGTTATGAGCACCGAACCCCCCCTTCTTTGAAGATAGTGGAGAACGATTCAATTTAATAGTATTAGTAATAAGCGGCCGGTACCCAGTTCCGCTGGTCACGCGTTCGTAGAGAATTCTATACCCCCCGCCAGGAGCATCAGAAGACAACGGCGGAAGTACTTCGGGTTCACCGGATTCCCCGGACTCTATAATTCCGATCGACAGGTCGCTAGAGAACGCCTGATAGTAGGTGCTCTCATGGCCGTTTGGCTCAATGGAAGCCTGCACCCACCCACCCGTCGGTGCCCGTATGGCCAAGTATTGATCGCCATTACCCGCTTCCCCGCTCGACCCAGCGAGATCGAAAACAGGGAAGGTTATCTTCGACCCATCAGGCGCAACCTGAAAAGGATCAAATGTGGGTATTCCCGAGCCTTCCTCTGTGGATTGTTTAGGGTTTATCAAGGGGCTTTCCACATCCGAGTTATCATTGTCAGGTGGGGTCACCATTTCGTACGTCCGGTCATCTGGCAACCCGGAACTCGCCGCTGGCAACGTATCGAACACCGTATCCACAACACCTTGGCTACTACCGTCCGTGTTTGCGACCAGCACCCGGAAATGGTATTCGGTGTTCGGTACCAGTCCCGTGAGTTCTGTGGAGACTGTGGTAGCGCCAGCCTGTGCGATCACGCCCGTTGTTTCTGACCCGTATGCGCTCGTGGTCCCATACTGGACCGTGAAGGTCGTTTCCAGGCCACCCGTTTCGACCTGGGCGCTGATCGTCGCGCTCTTGGCGCTCACTTTTGAGAACGTTTCCTCGCTGGCACTCGGCTTGCTTGATTTTGTCGTGAACGTTACCGGCGGTCCCAGTGCGGTTTCCCCAGCCCCATTACGAGCCAGCAAGCAGAACGTGTACGGCTTGCCTGGCTTCAGGCCAGATATTTCTGCTGAGACGACCTGGTTTTCAGTGCCCAGCATGCTGCCACCAGATGATCCTTCGCCTTCGCATTCGTTTGGGGACTGCCGGTAGAGAAATTCATAAGAGCCGGCTTCGCCCTTACCGCCAGGATTCAAAACACCACCAAGCGTCGCCGAAGTCGCCGTGACCACGCTCGCCGGACTACTAGTCACCGGTGCCCGTGGCGGGATAGCGGTCGTGAAACTGACCGGCACGCTCACACTGGTTTCGCCTTTGACCCCAGTACGAACAAGCAAACACACCATGTATTCAGTGCCCGGCGATAGACCCTGAAGAACTTCCGTCACAGCTTCCTTACCGCCACCCAACGAGATACCAGGAGACGCTGGAGCCCTACCTTCCCCTTCACAACCAACTTTACCCTGCTTATAAAGGAATTCATACGTGCCCAGTTCATAGGTACCAGGAGCGCCTTCCACCCCGGGATTCAGGACACCGTGCAGAGTTGCCATCATGGCGGGCACAGGCAGTTCGACAGACACTTCAGGCGTTTCAGGAGCAGCCGCCAACACAGGCACCGCACACCACACAAGCCAACCCACCAAAACACCACACACAACAATGACCGGCAGGACCGGCTTACGAGCAGCACCCATCGAACCCCTCCTCAGAGCGAACCACGAACCTAGAAGCGCGCCGACAGCGCGCGAGTACCCCTTCGGGCACGAGAAACCTCGCCAGCCAAGCGGCCCGGCGAGGCGACGAGACCGACCAGCGCTTAGCTGGTGAGCGGCCTGGCCAGAGAGAGAGAGAGAGAGAGAGACGCGTCAGCGACGCTGACGCGTCCTATAACGCCAGCCCCGTGAGCACACGGACTCTCAACAACGCTATTCCCCAAAGAAACCACGCGAAAAACAACTCCCTCTCAGAAGCGACCCGGTCCCTCTCCCAAGGGCCCTGCTTACCAGTAAAAGTCGACCAACAAGGGCCAACCCAAAAACCTGACCTTATGTGGGCCCGGCAATTCCTCTCAGAACGCCAGGACACCGCCACTATATACCGGAGCTGCCACAGTTGTCAAGGGTCCCTGGGCAAAAGGACTCTCCAGCTGCTCCTGAAAGCAACCCTAGCCGGCAGATGAGCGCCTCAAGCACGTTGTGTTTGAGGCGCGATTGCGCTTTGAACCTCCAGGCCCTTTGTCGTGAGCGCCCATGCGTTAGTGGAGCCACGGCGCTGTCCTCCGCCGGTGTTGGCGATCAGCCCCAGATTCTGTAGACGAGCCAGCAGCTTTGAGATCTGGCCCTGGTCGCCAACGCCAGAGGCCTCACCGACCTGCCGATTCGAGGCGCCCGGGCGTACGCTAACGGCAAGCAGCACCCTCACGGTGCGGTAGGTGAGGCGCATATCGACATCGCGTAGCGGGTCCCCGCTTCCCGAAGGGATGTGCTCGGAAGACTCCGGCACAGGACGCTCCAGCTCTTGGCGGGCGGCCTCAGGCCCAAGGTAGGGAAGCACGATCAAGCTCATCAAGGGACCCGTCAACCCGGTCAAGGCGGGGTGACCGGGTCCCCGCAGCCGCGTGTGGATAACCGAGAGCACGCCGCCGACGATGCCCTCCGCGGTGACCGGCGATGGCTCCTTACCGGGCTTGCCCTCCCCGCGCCCTTCATCGACGAACGCGGTGATCCGGGCAAGTACACGTGTACGACGCTCGAGCACAGGGGAGCCCATGCCGAGCGACTCGACAACGAGCAGCCGGCCTGTGCGGGGCTCGGCGTCTAGGAACTGTAGGAGCGCGAGGAGCCCAGCCCTGACACGTGCACGCCAATCGGCGAGCGGCTCCCATGCTCTGCTCACACGCTCCGACGCCCGCGCCAACGACTCGTCGAATGCCGCGAGAAAGCAGTCCTCCCCGTCGGCGAACAGCTCGTAAAAGGTGCGGCGCGAGACTCCGGAGCGAGCAACGACGTGTGCGACCGTGACATTGGCGGCACCGCGCTCGGCGACCTCGTCCACCATTGCGGCCAGCATCCGCGCGCGTTGGATGGCGGCGACATCCGAGGGTCCGATGAGGCTGTTGGCTGCGTTTATGCCATGATCGTTGGTGCGCTCCCGAGAGCGAGACTCCGTCGCTGCCTTGGCCGGCATGAGCTACGCACCCCTACTTCTTCGCTTTCCCGCGGGGGTGCTTGCTCTTGACCTTGGTCTTTTTCTTGACCTTCAACTTGGCGCAGCCGGTCACGCCGATGGGAGTGGATTGGTGGATCACTGCGCCGTCTTGGGCGGTGAATGCTGTGGGCATCGCGAGTTTGGTCTTGCAGAGGTTGCCGTTGGCTGCGAGGGCTGAGTATTTGCCTTGGGGTAGGTTTAGTTCGAAGCTTGCGATTGGGACGTCGGGGACGTTCTTGAATGTGCTGCTTGTGATGTTGGTTTTGCTGTTGATGAATGTCGATCCGACGAGTTCTACGGTCACGCCGTAGCCTTGGAGGACCGCGATCAGCGATGGGAATTCTTCGCCGGCATGCGACACGAAGTAGGTAGGTCCTTCGATCGGGACTGGCAGGACTGGTGTGATCGCCTTGGCATGCCCCACAACTGAGGCTGAGGGACAGTTCGCTGGGTTAGCTTCGAACGTGGCCGCTGGACACGCCTTTTGCAACGTCGTCAATCTTGACGGCAGCTGCTTGGGTAGGTCCACCTTGACGGAGGCGATGTTCGATTGTGAGGAGGCCTGGTTCGCTCCAAGGTTCCCTGTGGGATATACAATCTTCGCAGTCAAGCTCGCCCCGTTTGCCCTGGATGTTTTGCCTGATGTGGTGACTTTGAAGTTGGGTTGGAACGCGAGGCTGCGACAGGATCCCATCTGGAAATGGCTCGATAGTGGTGCGGTCGCTCCTTCAAAGCTGGTCGCAGTTCCTGAGAAGCTCATCGGGTTGCAGTCTGTTGGGTTGAACATGAATTCTGGACGGTCGATCACGGCGTCGATCTCGCGAATATCGGTCGGGATACCCTTGACCGTCTTCGGGAACGCTGTTGTTGAGATCGTCAACTGCGACGTATGCGGATCGACTTCGATCTTCGCCCTGATGACTTCGGTGCCGAGGTTGAACGGGCCTGCCACAACCGGTACCGCGATAGACAACCCGAATGGTGCTCCGTCGTATGGTCCTGTTAGGTAGATCGGTGCTGGTGGCGCACCGGGTTGAGGGATCACGAACGGATAGGGTCCGGGACCGACCTCGGCGATCGTATGCCCGATCTGAGATGCGGAAGGGCATGTTCCTGCTGCTGCTTGTGGTTCTTGGCAGAGGGGGACCTTGGCGATCATGCCGAGTAGGCCCTCTGGTGTTTTGAATTGTAGTTTTTCGATGCGTTGCTGCCCATCGCCACGCGAGAGCAGCATCGTGAAGTCCGTGTAGCCCGCTGCCTGATCGGTCGTTGCTCCCGCGGTCATCGCCGGCGTGAATGGCAATGGTGCTGTGCAGTTGGCGGTGCTGCTGCCGCCTGGTCCCGCGGTGATCTGGAAGTTGCTTTCCGATATGGCGTTTTCGATGAACGGTGTGCTCCACGGCGTGAAATCAGCGGTCGCGTTATACACGCCGCACGTCGGTGGCGTCACGAGCGCCGCCTGTGGACCACCACTGAAGTTCAACACGAATTCGTTCAGCGGCGCGTCTGGTGTTCCAGGGTCTTGCGTGGTGCCCTTGAACGTCGTCGTCAACTGACCCGTCTGTTCATTCAAATGCACAGTGCCGATCAGCTTCAGGAACACGCCTTCGCCTTCGGCCGCTACCAACAGTTGCAGGTTCGGGGGGTTGGATTGCAACACGTACACGTTGCCTTTCAAGCGTTTCGCCAACAGCGGTGTTGCGATTTCGTCCGTGCCGACCTTCGATGCGGCTGGGCAGGATGGTGGACCGTCCATGCTTTCCTTTTCGCTTTCGGGCCCACCGATATTCTCCTCCGAAGGCTGACATGCCACCAAGCCCGTCGCCTGTCCTGGGTTGATTGCCACGCCTTCAGGTAGTACGACTGTCGTTTCCTTCAAGCCCGGTGTCGCCAAGCCTTCGGGGTTCAAACCCTGGGGAACCTTGACCGTCGCCGACAAGCCCGCCGGAGTGTCAGAGAACGACGTATCTGGCGCCAGGCTTACTTTCGGTTCGAAATGTTGCAACTTGCCACAGCCCGTTATCCCTGCTGGGACGCCTTCGTTGTTATGCCATGGAGTACTCAAGACCGGTGCCGTAGCTTCAGGTTCCGGCCATGTGCCCAACATTTCGATACTGAACTGGCCAGGTTCGCCGCACGACGTCGGTAGTGTCAAGAACGGCTTATCGGGAGCCCCTGTACCGTGTTCGCCAGGTACACCCCAAATCGTCGTTGAACTAAACAATACCGTTTTCTGCGGAATATTCGAGTGAACCGTGATGCCATAATCGCCACCGCTACGCACCCTCGCATCGATGAACACCTGAATGTTGCCCAAATCGAACCCGAACTCAGCCGCGACACCCGGCGGCGGGACCACATTATAGACCGCGAGAGTGGACGGAAAGCCAGCTTCACCGAAGGGTTCTTCGGGGGGGCCACCACCTCCTACGTCTGCTCTCTCTACCCCGACCTGAGTGTCTGGAGCACAGCTTCCTTCGTCTTCACCCGCATCAAACTCCTGTCGAGGACACTGCGGAACGGCCCCAGGTTCTCCTACCAACCCTGGCGGGAGCTTTACATCCACAGCCTTTGTTTCACCACCAGACGGCTTATAGATTCCACCATCCACATAATTGTTTAGCGCGAACGCGACCGTGAACTCGTACGGGTGCGAACCGGCCTGCGTATCGATCGTGCCATCCGCGTTTGACGCCCACGCGTCAAAATTCGAGATCCCCGGTCCCGACGATCCTGCCCCATAACGCACCGGCACCATCGTGCTAGTCGACCCCGACGCTCCGCCACCAGTCAAGGTGACATGGTCCATCTGCGCCGGAGTATTGGAGGCGTCAGCCTTAACACGCACAAAAATATTCGGTCCGCCCTCAGTCGGCAACCCATTGATCAACGGGACCGGAGGCACATGGCACGTCACGACCGTCCCGCCAGAGGAACATTCGCCTCCAGCCGCTTCCAAACCAGCTGGCAGCACATCGGTGAGCGTGAGACCTTCGCTGCTTTCGCTCGCGCCGACATTATAGATATCCAAATGCAGGAGGCCCGTCCCACCGGGCTGCAGTACCGTCGGAATCGAATACCCAAACACCTCATATCCTGGTGCGGGAGTATCCGCCACCGCGACCGACGCAACCACTGTTATAAAGAGCATCGATACGGACAGCGAACAGACAAGCTTTCTAAACATGCTTCCTCCCCCGTGTCGCGCTCAACGATCTCGCCGGCTTCTTCATAAGGCCATACAATCTCCTTGCGCGTACTTCACACGACCCCCGTCTCTTATGCGCCTTCTGTCTCCCACACGCCTTCAGCGCGTTGGTGAGCTTCTGTTTGCGCGTCAACGACTTCGGCTTCGACTTCACGGTTTTGACCTGTGGCGCAACGAAGTTCCCAACGCCGCTAAATGTGACGCTGGGAGGAGTCGCGAACAACGGTGGTGGCGCAGGCACACCCTGACAACCGCTACCCAAACAAACCGGCGGCGTCACAGGCTTCACACCATCAACACTCACATCATACAAATCGAACGCGTCATTCATATCTTCCGGTACCAGCTGGGCACGCGTCACAATAAACGCGTCGTCCCCGTTCGCGCTCGCGCCAATAAACCATGAGTTCGCTTCGCTCGTACCGCCGGAGAGTAGGAACACACACCCACCTGTCGACCCATCACCGTGCACACAACTGCCGTGCCCTTCACGCTCCCACTCATACACATCCTGCCTACCGTTTGTATCCTGCGCTACCAACGGCACACTGGAGTTAAAGAAGACCTGGTTACCGTCTTCAGAGATCCATTGCGGCAGATACGTATCGTGCCAATCCACCGGCAGATACCCGGCGACTCCTTCCAACCCGAGTTCATCCGGGGCGACTGGCATTTCCCCACTCGACCCACATGAAGCACAATACAAACTATTGCTGCTGGCCTCATACGCATACACCTCGTCCAAACCATTGGTTGGATACCCATGCGGATAGCCAACCACACCCAAACTCCTCTGATTGGACATGAACACGACGCTTCCCCCGTCCCCTGTCACGCGCGCTGTACGCTGACCAAAACCAGGCTGCCAATCACCCCAGCTAGGCGCGCCTTGACCGAGAAGAAAAGGTCGTACATTATTTCCGTCTTCGTCTGAGAGGGTCGCAATGAACACCGGCGAGTCCCCATGTCTCAACACATACAGATTCGGCTCGCCTCCAACCGGCGTGACACCCTCACTGCTTGCACCGGAAAGGACCCCCTCTGCGACAAAATACACCGTATCGTCGTCTTCGCTCGCGCCGACAACGCCCAGCACACCCGCATTTGGACCGGTCAGTACTTCACGCTCTGCCTGACCGGCTTCCGGTTCCGCGTCAAACCGATAAAGCTCGCTACCAGCACCTTCGCCTTCGCTATACAACGCATAGCGACCGTCACTACTGGCCGTCCAATACCGTGCCGCCCCACCAGAAACCTGGACCGTACTCGACCCATCCTCACGAACATACACCACACCCGACGTCACATCAGTCCAATAGACAAAACGACCATCCGCCGAGATAACATGACTAAAATCAGGCGGGTTAAAATCAATCGATTCCTCCACTTTTGCAGTTTCGATGAACGGTAGCGCACCAAACGTCGCATTCGGCACCACCTTCCCCTCCGATGAGACATCAACCAAACTCAACCGGCCTTCGACCTCATCATAAAGATAATTTGTTTGGTGTCCTTCTGCGATTTCGCTCTTGACATCTCCCTCGAGTTCTTTTTCAAGTGAGCCTTCCCCAGGCAGCAAAGCATCGTTAGTCTCAAACAACAGATCCTTGAAATTAGCCGACCCACCAGCAAACACCGGATTTCCCGGTTCGATCCCTGAAAGGACATTGCTAGAACCAAAACCTCCTTCCCCCGGTGGCCGGTTCAGCTTCACTGCGTTAGTGATCAGCGCACGATAACCACTTTCTCCAGTCTCACGCTCATAGAGAATTCTATAGCCTTCACCCGGAGCGTCCGCCGTCAGCGGTGGAAGAATTTCCGATTCACTAACGAGACCAGACTGAAGGATGCCCACTGAAAGGTCGCTGGAAAAACCTTGATATTCAGCATCCCGCGCGTCTGGCTGGATAGACGCCTGCGACCATCCACCCGCAGGAGAACGCGCAGCCAAATACTGATCACCATGCTCTATACCGTTTGCTCCACCGAGAGCGAGAACCGCATAAGTCACCCTTGACCCATCTGGCGAAACCTGAAAAGGAAACGTTGTGGGGACGCCCTGATCCCTGCGGGGAGTTCTACCAGTGCGGGGGACCTCGACGTCAGAATTCCCGTCTTCTACAGGCGAAACCATTTCATAAACACGGTTGTCGGGCAACCCGTAGGTCCCAACCGGCAACGTACTGAACACTGTGTCTACAGCGCCCATGTCGCTACCGTCCGTGTTCGCGACCAGCACCCGGAAATGGTATTCAGTATCCGGCGTCAAGCTGGTGAGCTGTGTTGAGACTGTGGTAGCACCAACCGGTATGGTCACGCCCGCCGTTTCCGACCCATACGTGCTGGTAGTCCCATACTGGACCGTAAACGTCGTTTCAAGGCCCCCGGTTTCAACCTGGGCACTGATCGTCGCGTTAGTGGCCCCCACGTTTGAGAATGTTTCCCCAGTGACACTCGGCTTGCTCGACAATGTCGTGAACGTCACCGGCGATCCGAGCGCTGTTTCCCCCGCCCCGTTACGCGCAAGCAAACAGAACGTGTACGGCATGTTCGGCGCCAGACCAGACACTTTGGCCGAGACGACTTGTTTTTCAGCGCCCAGCATGCTGCCACCAGAGGACCCTTCGCCCTGGCATTCGCTCGTAGATTGCCGGTAGAGGAATTCGTAAGAGCCAGCTTCGCCCTTACCGCCAGGGTTCAAGACGCCACCGAGCGTCGCCGAGGTCGCCGTGATCGCGCTCGCCGGATTGCTAGTCACCGGCGTCTGTGGAGGGATAGCGGTCGTGAAAGCAACCGGCATGCTCACGCTGGTTTCGCCTTTGACGCCAGTACGCGCAAGCAAACACACCATGTATTCAGTGCCCGGCGATAGACCCTGAAGAACTTCCGTTACAGCTTCCTTACCGCCACCCAACGAGATGCCAGGAGACGCAGGAGCTTTACCTTCCCCTTCGCAACCGGCTTTACCCTGCTTATAGAGGAATTCGTAGGTGCCCAGTTCATAAGTGCCCGGAGCGCCTTCCACACCAGGGTCCAAAACACCGCGCGCAATTGCGGTCGTCGCAGGAGCAGGCAGCTCAACCGACACTTTAGGCGTTTCAGGAGCAGCCAACGCAGGCACCGCACTCCACACAAGCCAACCCACCAAAACACAGCACACAGCGATGACCGGCAGGACCGGCTTACGAGCAGCACCCATCGAACCCCTCCTCAGAGCGAACCACAAAACTGAAAGCACGCCTACAGCGCGCGAGAAACCCCGCCGGCCAAATGGACAGGCGAGGCGACGAGACCGACCAGCGCTTAGCTGGTGAGCGGCCCGGCCAGAGAGAGAGAGAGAGAGAGAGACGCGTCAGCGACGCTGACGCGTCCTATAACGCCAGCCCCGTGAGCACACGGACTCTCAACAACGCTATTCCCCAAAGAAACCACGCGAAAAACAACTCCCTCTCAGAAGCGACCCGGTCCCTCTCCCAAGGGCCCTGCTTACCAGTAAAAGTCGACCAACAAGGGCCAACCCAAAAACCTGACCTTATGTGGGCCCGGCAATTCCTCTCAGAACGCCAGGACACCGCCACTATATACCGGAGCTGTCACAGTTGTCAAGGGTCCCTAGGCAAAAAGACTCTCAAACTGTGCACGAAGGCAAGGCCCCTGGACGGCCGCGAGCAGGGAACACGCCCAATGGAAGACATAGGCAGTGCCCAAGAAGCTGAGCGGCGGGAACCTTGCGGAGGAGGACTAGGCTCTCCTAATGGAAGGCATCGACTGGAACGTGGCTCAGCGCGTCGGCGAGATGCTGGCCGGCTCCACCAACGGGTGGGAGCAAAGACCCGGCTCGCAATCCCAAGAGACGCAGGCCTTGGCCGAGGGATTCGCCGCGAGAGTGAGCGCCTACACCGGCCTGACCCCCACCGAGCCCTTGCCCCCGATCGAAGCGATCGACCGCAAGCACTGGATCGAAGCCAACATCGCCACGATGCGACCCTTGCTCGACCCCTTGACCGAGCGCGCCGGCAAGAGCCCCGGGCCATTGGGCCCTGCCCTGCGCTCGATTACCCAGCTCCTGCTGGGCGTCCAGGTGGGCGCGGTCACGGGGATGCTCTCCCAGAGGGTGCTCGGCCAGTATGACATCGCCCTGCTCGACCCGGCCCAGCCGCCGCGCCTGCTGCTGCTGGGCCCGAACCTCGCCGAGGCGGCCCACAAGTTGGACGTGGACCACGACGAATTCAGCGCCTGGGTGGCGATCCACGAGGTCACCCATGCCGTCCAGTTCGGCGGCGCCCCCTGGCTTCGCGCACACATGGGCGGCCTACTCTCAGAGCTGATCGACGGAATGCAGGTAGGTTTGGGGGGAGGGTTGGGGCGTACGTTTCGCGTCCCCGACGCCTCTGATTTGCACACGCTCGTCGATCGTCTCCGCGGCGGAGAACTTTTGCGCTTGGGCTTGGGCGAGGATCGCTGGGCTTTGGTCGAACGGATGCAGGCCGCAATGTCCCTGATCGAGGGCCACGCGGAGCACACGATGGACGCCGTCGGCGCCGCTGAGCTGCCTACTTTGGAGCGGATGCGCACCGCGATGAACCGACGCCGGCGCGAGCGCGCCTGGCCGTGGCGCATCGTGGAGAAGCTGTTGGGCTTGGAGATGAAGATGCGCCAATACGAGCTCGGGCGCGAATTCTGCGACGCGGTCGTCGCTCAGGCGGGGCCGGACGCCCTCGCCGTGGCATGGACTTCGGCGGAGACTTTGCCCACCATGGCCGAGCTCGAAGACCCGAGTACCTGGCTGGCGCGCACGCGGCCCGCGATCGAGGCCTGACCCGGGAACGCGCCCGAGGCCTGCCGCGCGCGTACGCGGCCGGTAACCAAGCTATGCCTTGTTAAAGAAGACCGCGCGCCCGCGTGGGGCAGCCCTGTGCGGTGGATCACACAAACGCTTGTTCCCGCTTGTTCTCGGCCCGGCGGGGTAGACAGGACTCATAGAAGTTCTTTACAGCGTGTTCACCCGTTCTTGAAGTTGGCGTGTAACCATCGCTTTAGAGCGGGTTAGGAACATGTGTTCGGTGCTAAAGTCGCACCAACCAGAACAAGTGTGCCCCCCATAGACAGGAGACCCTCTCCCAAATGCCGACAGCCAAGACGACTCCCCCCAAACCGCGTGCAACCGCAGCCAAGGCGGCTTCGACCGCCAGGACGGCTTCGACCTCGAAGCCGTCCACGACCGCGCCCAAGCGCACCGCCGCCGCTTCCAAGCAGTCGAGCACGGCCGAGCGCGCCGTCCTGATCCCGATCGGCGCCGCCCTGATCGCCCGCGAGCGCGTACTCTCGGAGGTCACCGACGCGATCGCCAACTACAACAGCACCTCCAAAGCCAATGCGCAGCTGCGCAAGTTCGAGCGCAGGGGCGTGACCGCCCGCAACCGTCTCGAGCGCGAGGTCCGCAAGACCAGGGTGCGCGTCGAGCGCGAGGTGCGCAAGACACGCACGAGCGTCGAGCGTGAATTGCGCCAGCGCCGCCGCGAGGGCGAAGAGCTTGCCGACAAGGTCCAGGAGCGCATCCTGAATCTGGTCTAGCGCGCACCCGCCCTTCCCGCACATGCGGGCGGGCGGGACGAACTTCCCCGTCCCGGACCGGAGAGACCGGCGACGGAAGGTCTGCCGGCCCATATCCCGCCGGTAGTAGAAGCACCCTCTCCTCCCTCGCCGCCGGGCGGTCCCCCTACCGCCCGGCGGCATTTTTTTGGCCCGCCCCCGGAGGTTTGTCAGAATGCGAGCAGACATGAACCGCGACGAAGTCATGAAGGCCTTGGAGGCCGTAATCGACCCGGAGCTGCGCCGCTCGATCGTGGAGCTGGGAATGGTGCGGCAAATCGACATCTCCGCCAACGGGGTGGTCGACGTGACCGTGTCCCTAACGACCGCCGGCTGCCCGATCAAGGGTCATTTCCAGACCTCTGTCGCCGAGGCCGTCGCGGGCTTGGAGGGCGTGACGCACGTGAACGTGTACTTCGATGTCCTCAGCGACACCGAGAAGGCGTCCCTCCAGCAGAAGCTGGGACGCGGCGCCCTGCCGCAAGGCGCGCTCGCCCAGGTGAGCAACGTGATGTGCATCGGCTCGGGCAAGGGCGGCGTGGGCAAGTCGACTCTCACCGCCAACCTCGCCGCGGCCTTGACCGCTGACGGCAAGAAGGTGGGAATCCTCGACGCCGACGTGTGGGGCTACTCGATCCCGCGCATGTACGGCCTCGGCGCCACGCGCCCGCCGGTGTCCGCCCAGCGCAAGATCGTGCCCTTGGAGTCCCACGGCGTGAAGGTCATGTCGATCGGCTTCTTCCTTGAGGAGGACGCGGCCGTCGTGTGGCGCGGGCCGATGCTCCATAAGGCGCTCGGCCAGTTCCTGCAAGACGTGGAATGGGGCGTACTTGATTACCTCTTGATCGACCTACCGCCCGGCACCGGCGACGTGTCGATGACCTTGGCCCAGATGCTGCCCCAAGCGCAGTTCGTGATCGTGACGACCCCCCAGGCCACCGCCCAAAAGGTCGCCAGGCGCTCGGCCGAGATGGCCCACAAGGTGTCCTTGGAGATCTGCGGCGTGATCGAGAACATGTCCGGCTTCACGACCCCCAATGGCGAGCGCTACGCCATCTTCGGCGAGGGCGGCGGCAAGGACTTGGCTGACGAGCTGGACGTGCCCTTGCTCGGCAAAATCCCGCTCACGATGCCCTTGCGTGCGCAAGCCGACAGCGGCACCCCCTTGGTGTTCGAGGACCCCGACGACCCGGCCTCCCAGGCGATCCGCCAAGCCGCCCGCGGCCTGATCGCGATGGCGCCAATGGAGTTGCCGACCTTGCCGGTCCTAGAGGTCACCCCACCAAGCGTCCCCACACCACCCGCCAGCCCGAAGCCGGCGGGTATGTCGCTACCGATGGCCTAGCGCGCCCCGCCCCAAGGTCGGGGCGCCCCAGCGGCCCAGGTCCCATTTTTCTCGGTTGGGCCGCGTGCGGCCCAATAGGTGGGGCTAGGCCAAACTGGCTAGGTCACTTGGTGTTGGCGAAGTACTCCGCGTTGATCGAGGCGAACTTCTGCCGCTCATCCGGCAGCTGATCCTCGGCGAAGCAAGCGTCCACCGGGCAGGCCTCGACACAAGCGTCGCAGTCGATGCACTCCTCGGGATCGATGTAGAGCATCTCGGCCGCGTCGTAGCCGGGCTCATCAGGCGTCGGGTGGATGCAATCCACAGGGCACACCTCGACGCAGGAATTGTCCTTCGTGCCAATGCACGGCTCAGCGATTACGTAGGCCATTCGCTTCCTTCTCGATTCGTTGTCGGGTCAACTGTTGCGGGACGACGAATAGTAGCGAGGCCGCCCACTCCGCTAGCTTTGGGCGATGCTCCTGCTCACCGGCGCGACCGGACTCGTCGGCTCCGCGCTGCTGCCGCGCCTACTCGCCGAAGGCCAGACCGTGCGCTGCCTCGTGCGCGACCCCAGGCGCCTAGGTCCCCAGCGCGTGCGGGTCCAGATCGCTTTGGGCGACCTCACCGATCCCCCGTCGTTTCGCAACGCGATGCGGGGCGTGGACACCGTCGTGCACCTGGCCGCCTCGACACGCGACCAATCGCGCGGCTCGATCGAGGAGCTGGCGGCGATCGCAACCTGGCGAATGGTCGATGCAGCCCAGCGTGCGGGCGTGGGGCGGTTCGTGTTCTTCTCGACGCTCGGCGCCTCCGAGCACCATCGCGCCCGCCTGTTCCGGGCCAAGGCCCTGGCCGAGCAAGCGGTCCGGGAGTCAGACATGCACACGACCGTGATCGCCCCTTCGCTCGTGTACGCGCCTGGCAACCGCTGGTTGACCTTGATCGAGCGCCTGTCTTTGTTGCCGCTCGTGCCGATCTCGGGTCGCGGGCGCGCTATGTGCCAGCCGATCTGGGCTGAGGACGTGGCCGGCTGCGTGGTTGGGGTCCTGCGCGCCGGCGACTCGAGCGCGGCTGGCGGCGGCGCCTACGCCCCCGGCGGCACGTCCCACCGGCGCTACGAGTTGGGTGGCCCCCAGACGGTGACCTACAACGACGTCGTCAATGCCGTCTTGCGCTCACTCGATCGCGAACGCCCGCTGCTACCGATCCCCACACCGATGGTTTCGCGTGCACTGCGACTGGCCGAGCGAGCGATGCATACGAGCACCCCGATCACCTGGGACGAGGCGGAGCTACTGGAGGCCAACATGGTGGCCAAGAACGGAATCGCCGACGCGCAAGCCTTGGGCGTGATTCCCGAGCCGATGCAAGCGGTTCTTCAGAGCTAGGACACCGGCGCCCGGCGTCCCGCCCACGGCGCGGCCGCTTCCACCTGTGAGGCCAGCGCCAGCAGCGCAGCCTCACCGACGGGCCGACCGACGAGCTGCACTCCTAGCGGTAGGCCGTCCTCGCCCTGGTACAGCGGCAGCGAGATCCCGGGCTGTCCGCTCGCATTGAACACCGGCGTAAACGGCGTGAACAGCCCCGAGCGTGTGAAGGTGGACATCGGGTCGGGGGCCGCCGTGTCGAGCGTGCCGATCGGCAGCGGACGCTCGGCCAAGGCGGGCGTGAGCAGCATGTCGTACGGGGCCAGGAACTCGACCAGCCCGCGCGTGAGCGATTGCAGCTGGATTTCAAGTGCGAAGCCTTGCACGGAGTTGAAGCCCTGGGTCATCTGGTGGATCGCCCAGCTCATCGGCTCCATGTCCTGCTCAGCCGGCTCGCGCCCGGCAACCATTCCCGAGTAGACGATCTGCAATGCGATGTGGATCGAGAAGACGGCGCCGAACAGCTCGGAGAGACCCTCGATCTGCCAGGGAGGATCGACCTCCTCGACCTCGTGGCCGAGCGAGCGCAGTAGCGCGGCGGCGTCGGAAACAGCCTGGGCGCAAATCGGGTCCACCACGGCATCGGCGACGGGCGGAAGCGTCGTTGCGGCGATGCGCAGCCGGGTCGGCTCGCGCGCCGCCGAGGCGGCGAACGGCTCGGATGGTGGCGGCGCCCAGGTGGTGTCGCCGAGCTCATAGCCGGCGAGCACGTCGAGGATCGCCGCAGTGTCGCCAACCGTGCGAGTCAGCACGCCATCGACGTCCAGCGGCGCTTCGCCCCGTTCGGGCGCGGCGGAGATGCGACCGCGCGCCGGCTTCAGCCCGACTAGACCGCAGCACGCGGCCGGAATACGGATCGAGCCGCCTCCGTCGTTGCCGTGGGCGACCGGCACCATGCCCGAGGCGACCGCCGCGGAGGACCCCCCGGATGATCCGCCTGGCGTGCGCTCCAAATCCCAAGGGTTTCGGGTGGGCCCGAACAGGCGCGCCTCGCTGACGGGCAGGATGCCGTACTCGGGCAAGGTGGTGGTGCCGACGATCACAAAGCCCGCATCCTTGAGGCGGCGTGTGATGTTGCAGTCGTGCGAGGCGACGTGCTCGGCCAACAAGGAGCAGCCGATCGTCATCTTCAAGCCCTCAACGGGCCGATTGTTCTTGATCGCGATCGGCACGCCCGCAAACGGACGCTCATCCCCCGGGCCGATCTCATCGGCAGCAGCAAGCGCGCGCTCGCCGTCGACCTCCACGAAAGCGTTCAGCTGAGGATTGAGCTCCTCGATGCGTGAGAGCGAGATCTCGACCAGCTCGCGCGAGGACACCTCGCCGGAGCGCACCATCGCGGCAAGCTCGGTCGCGGGACGGAACATCAAGTCACTGTCGGTCACGGCGCCTCCTCCTCGTTGGCCGCATCGGAGCCTACCTGGCCGATTCCTGCGACGATATGCGCCTGCCCACAAGGCAGCCGGGTCGTCCCCGGTGCAATCCAGCGGGATCGACTCTCAACCGGTAATCAGCAGCCAGAAAGTGAGCGCCCACATGAGCGAGGTCACGACACAGTCGCCTCCTGCCCCTTCCCCCTCCCCTGAAGTCCAATCCGGCCTAGAGGGCGTCGTCGCCTTCGCCACGGAGATCGCCGAGCCCGACAGGGCCGGTGGGTCGCTGCGCTATCGCGGCGTCGACATCGAGGACCTGGTCGGCACGGTCCCCTACGAGCAGGTCTGGGGTCTGCTTGTGGATGGCCGATTCAAGCCTGGTCTGCCTCCCGCCGAACCACACGTGTTGACGGTGCGCTCGGGCGATCATCGCGTCGACGTGCAGTCGGCTTTGGCGATGCTCGCTCCGGAGTGGGGCTTCAACGCCCTGATCGACATCTCTGACGAGCAGGCTCGCGACAACCTCGCGCGAGCATCGGTGATGGCCCTGTCGTTCGTGGCCCAATCCGCCCGTGACGCCGGCCAGCCGCCCGTGCCCCAGTCCGAGGTCGACAATGGCCAGTCCATACCCGAGCGCTTTTTGATCCGCTGGCGGGGCGAGGTCAATCCAGATCACGCCAAGGCGATCGACGCCTACTGGATCTCCGCCGCCGAGCACGGGATGAACGCATCCACGTTCACCGCGCGCGTGGTCGCGTCGACCGGAGCCGATTGTGCCGCCGCTCTGTCGGCGGCCGTGGGCGCGTTGTCGGGTCCTTTGCACGGAGGCGCCCCTTCGCGCGTATTGAAGATGCTCGACGAAGTGGAACAGACCGGCGACGCCGACGTCTGGGTCAAGGCGGCGCTGGACCGCGGCGAGCGACTAATGGGCTTCGGCCACAGGATCTATCGCGCCGAAGATCCCCGTGCGCGGGTCCTGAGGCGCACCTGTCGGGAACTCGGCTCGCCCCGCTTTGAGGCCGCGGAGGCGCTGGAGAAGGCGGCGCTGGCCGAGTTGACGGCACGCAAGCCGGACCGCGTGCTCGCCACCAACGTCGAGTTCTGGTCGGCGGTGATCCTCGACTTGGCCGAAGTGACGCCAGATCTGTTCACGCCGATGTTCACGTGTGCGCGGGTGGCCGGTTGGTCGGCACACGTCCTCGAGCAGAAGCGCGAGGCGAAGTTGATCCGCCCGACCGCCAAGTACGTGGGGCACGGCCCACGGCCCGTGGCAGCGGTGGAATAGGCCGGCCGGACCGAATACATACACCTCGCACGCGCCAGCGCCCGCCGGACCTCCCAAATAACGAGGGCCCGGCATCCTGCCGGGCCCTCGTTTATTCCTATCGACGGAATTGATGCGCCGCTTGAGGGCGGCGCGCGCAGCTCCGCTCTGACTACATCATCCCGCTCATGTCGGGCATCCCGCCGCCCGGCATGCCGCCGCCTTCCTTCTCCGGTACCTCGGCGACGATCGCCTCGGTAGTGAGGATGTTCTTGGCGATCGAAGCGGCGTTCTGCAGCGCCGAGCGCGTGACCATCGCCGGGTCGATGACCCCGGCTGCGACGAGATCGACGATCTCGTTGGTAGCGGCATTCAGGCCGTGGCCCTTCTTCGCCTTGCGCACATCGTTGACGACAACGGAGCCCTCCAGGCCCGCGTTCTCGGCGATCTGACGCAGCGGCTCCTCCAGGGCACGCAAAACGATGCGCGCTCCGGTCCGCTCGTCGTCGGAACCGTCGGTGGATGCTCCGTCACCGTCGACCGAGACAGCCGCCGATGCCTGCAGCAGGGCAACCCCACCGCCGGGCACGATGCCCTCCTCGAGCGCCGCGCGAGTTGCTTGCAGCGCGTCCTCGACACGGTGCTTCTTCTCCTTCATCTCCGTCTCGGTGGCCGCACCGACCTTCACGACGGCGACACCTCCGGAGAGCTTGGCCAAGCGCTCCTGGAGCTTCTCGCGATCGAAGTCGGAGTCGGTGTTCTCGACTTCGGCCTTGATCTGGTTGATGCGGCCCTTGATCGCCTCGGCATCGCCGGCACCGTCGACGATCGTGGTGTTGTCCTTGCCTACAACCACGCGACGAGCGTGCCCGAGCTGAGACACCTGGGTGTTCTCGAGCTTGAGGCCCATCTCCTCGGTAATGACCTCTGCTTTCGTCAGGATCGCGATGTCCTCGAGCATGCGCTTGCGACGGTCACCGAAGCCGGGGGCCTTGACCGCAACACCGGTGAAGGTGCCACGCAGCTTGTTGACGACAAGCGTCGCGAGCGACTCGCCCTCGACGTCCTCGGCGATGATCAACAGCGGCTTGCCGCTCTGGATCACTGCCTCGAGCACCGGCAGCACATCGCGCACCGAACCGATCTTCTGGTTGGCGATCAGGATGTAGGGGTCCTCGAGGGTGGCCTCCATACGGTCCTGGTCGGTGACCATGTAGGGCGAGATGTAGCCCTTGTCGAACTGCATGCCCTCGGTGAACTCGAGGTCCATGCCGAACGTCTGGCCCTCCTCGACGTTGACAACGCCGTCCTTGCCGACCTTCTCGATCGCATCGGCAATCACGTCGCCGATCTCCTCATCGCCGGCGGAAATGGTCGCGACGCGCGCGATCTGGTCCTTGCCGGAGACCTCCTTGGACTGCGAGGCGATGTTGGCGACAACCTGGTCGACGGCCTTCTCGATGCCGCGCTTGAGCGCCAGCGGGTTGGCGCCCGCAGCGACGTTCTTCAGGCCCTGGCGGACGATCGCCTGAGCAAGCACGGTCGCCGTAGTGGTGCCGTCGCCGGCAACGTCGTTGGTGGCGGTGGCCACCTCGCGCACCAGCTGGGCGCCCTGGTTCTCGAAGACGTCCTCGACCTCGATCTCACGAGCGATCGTGACACCGTCGTTGGTGATCGTGGGGGCGCCGAACTTCTTGTCGAGCACTACATAGCGGCCCTTGGGGCCGAGCGTGACCTTGACGGCGTTGGCGACAGCATCGACGCCGGCCTCCAGAGACTTACGCGCCTCGGAGCTGTACTTGAGTTCCTTGTGAGCCATATCTATTCAGATCTCCTTATGCGACCTTGGCGAGAACGTCGGACTCGCGCAGCACGAGCAGATCCTCACCGTCGAGTTTGATCTCGGTGCCGCCGTACTTGCTGTAGAGGACCTCGTCGCCCTCGGACACGTCGAGCGGGATACGCTTGCCGGCATCGTCGAGCTTGCCGTCGCCGACGGCGAGGACCTTGCCCTTCTGCGGCTTCTCTGTGGCAGTATCGGGAAGGACGAGGCCGCTGGCGGTCGTCTGCTCCTCCTCGATGGCCCTCACGATCAAGCGATCGCCCAGGGGCTTTAGTTTCATGCTGAAAACCTCCGTTTAGAGTTGCTTCCGAATTCGGCGACCCACCCGCGAAACCGGCGGACACCTGCGTTGGCACTCTCGAGGGGAGAGTGCCAACCGTCAGCGGTCAATATATCGCGGCAGGGCTCTTCCCGCCGTCATCAACTGCTCAACTTCGAAGCCCTTCTTAGTCAAGGACCATGCGTTCGGGGCGCCCCTGACCTGGCCCGCCCCTCTGTTCTCGACCAGGCCAAGCTTGTCCAAACGGCTGAGCAACTTTGAGATTTGGCCTTGATCGTCGATCCCGGCGCCGGCGCCCACCTCGCGATTGGACGCGCCGGGGCTCGCGGCGATCGTCATCAACACACGGACAGTCCTGTAGGTGAGTCGCATCTGCAGGTCGCGCAAGGGATCCTTGCTGGCTGGCAGGGCGCGCCGGCGACGCGTGGGCGCAGCCCGCGAACTCTCTCGATGGGCCGCCGCCGGTCCGAGGTAGGGGAGCGCGATCATGCCCATCAGGGGACCGGCCAGCTCGAGCAGGTCGGTGTTCCCTTCGAGCAGACGAGCGTGGAGGACCGACAGGACTCCGCCCACCACTCCCTCTCCAGTTAGCGGCGGAAGCGCCGTGGCCGACCTGGTTTCACCGCGGCCTTCGTCGACCGCGGCAATCACCGGTTCGAGAGCCTGCAGGCGGCGCTCATGCACCTTGCGCCCCGCGCCAAGCGTCTCCACCACACACAAGCGACCCATCGCGGGCTCGTCTTCGATGAATTCGAGTACCGCGATCAGGGCCGCCCTGATCCTGGTGCTCCACTTCGCGTCTGGCTCATAGACTTCACGCACATACTCGCTTGCTCGCGAGATCGACTGGTCGAGCGCGGCCAGGAAGCAGTCTTCGAAATCCTCGAAAACTTCGTAAAAGGTACGGCGCGAGACGCCGGAGCGCGAGACGACGTGGGCGACCGTCGCGCCCGAGCGACCGCGCTCCGAGACGTGTCGATCATCGCGGCGATCATCCGGGCACGCTGGATCTCTGTCACATGTCCGTGCGCATGCCCATCGTGTCGAGCCACCCGCTTACCGCCGCTCGCGGCTCGCGTGCCACCGGTCACCGCCCGCCCGCGACCGGCCGCGGCTCGCCCAGGACCAGTGGCGGCTTTCGGACGAGGCTGCGCGGTGGGGGTTTCTCGCTTGGGGGACATTGTGTTCGTCTTGCGGCGCGACGGCCCTACGGATGCCGCCTGACACAGGGGGTGCGGCAGGCGGCGCCCGAAGAGGGCCTTAGGCCACCCGCAATCCTCCGCTTTCAGCCTGCGCCTGTCACGCCTTGTTTCCCATTGGCGCGACTTTTGCCGTAACCCCGAATCTCGGGCGCACGGATTGGGCTCTCAGTTCTGGGCGCCGCCGAAGCCCTTCATGGCTTCGGTCATCGCGGTCGGCTTGTCGAGGATCTGGGAGAAGCGGACGACCGTGACCGTATCTTGCATGGACACCGGACGGCCGTAGATCTGCTCAAGGAAGTTGATCAGCTCCTCGTGACGACGGAACTCGGGATTGTCGTGCTTGATATCGCGCGGCGAGAGCTCTGAGACCTTCATCACCTCAACCTGGTCGATCACAGCATCGAAGATGCGCTCGCGCGGCGAGTACTGGTAGCCGATCGTCACGAGCACCGCCTGGTTCTTGCGGTACTTGCCGGACTTGTCGCCAAGCCTGATCGTGGCCGTCTTGCGGCCCTTCTTCAGCTCGTCGGCGAAGATCGTCGAGTAGAAGTTGAGTACTTGCACGACCGGCAGGCTATCGGTCTTGCTCGTATATGGCCAGTGCGCGCCCCACCATGTCGCGCTCTCCAGGATATGTGAGCGCCTGCTGAGCCGCGGCGAGACCCATCCAGCGGGCCTCCAAAACCTCCTCGTCATGGTCGGCCAAGTCGCCGCTCGCATAGCGGAAGAGGAAAAAGTGGACGCTCTTGGCGACCCTGTGGCGGTCGCGTACATACCAGTAGCGCACCTCGCCGAGCCCTTGCACAAGCTCGGCTGTGACGCCGGTCTCCTCGCGCACCTCGCGAGCAGCGGCCTGCTCCAAAGTCTCATCGCCGTCGAGATGACCCTTAGGTAGTCCCAATACGTGCGACCCGTCGGCGGCTCGCCTGGTTGGAACGATCACGAGCACTTGGCCTTCATGGACCACGACCCCGCCGGCAGAAACCTCGCGCTTAGAAGACATACCCATGAAGCGCCGCGGGATCGTGGACTACAAGCCTGCCACGACCCTGGGAGATGACACCGGCGCGCTCGAGGACGGCCAAAAAGCGGGAGGCCGACTCCCGCGAGGAACCGGCCAGCTTGGCCAGATCGGCCTGGGTGGCCGTCAACAGAACCTCCTGCCCGGCGGCACCGTCCTGCACCGCCTGGACAACAAGCTCGCTAAGGACGACCGCCACACGACTCTGCACGGTTTGAAAGGACTGTTTGGCCAAGCGATCGTTGGTCTCGCGCAAACGCCGTCCGAGCGCCGCGAGCAGCCGAATCGCGATCTGGGGATGGTCCACCATCAAGCGGCGCATATCCGGGCCAAGCACCGCCACGGCGCCGGTGCTCTGCACCGCCTCCACCGTGGCGGAGCGCAACTCGTCCTCGAACATGGCCAGCTCACCGAAGATGTCGCCGGGTCCGAAAGTGGCGAGCGTGATCGTGCGTCCATCGGGGTGCTCGCGCACAGCACGAGCTCGGCCGGAGCGCACGATGTAGCAGGTGTCGCTCGCGTCGCCTTCGCGGAACACGATCTGTCCAGGCTCGTAGGCGCGCGGCACCGCCAGTTCGGCGATTCGCTCCAAATCCTCATGTTCGAGCGTCGAGAACACGGGCACTCGGCCGAGCAGCTCGACTATCTCCACATCCTTGGTCGCCGCCATGCCTTGGAGATATCACAGGCGAAGATCAACGACTCGAGCCAAACCATCACAGGCGTGACACATGGCTATCGAGATAGCTCTCAATCCCGCAACTTGGGGGCACTCAACGCTATCTTCACAGTATGAGTCCTTTGCACGCGATCGCGCCACTTATGCTCGCCGCCGCATTTACGCCGACCCAAGGACAGCACCTGCTGCACTCGCGCGACCTGTGGGCGACGGTGAATGTGTGCAACCCCAAGGACCAGCCTGACACGATCGGCATTCGCGGCTCGATGCCTGGCGATGGCCGCGCCAAGGACGTCATGTATATGCGCTTCAGGGTCCAGTACCAAGATCCCACTACCAAGCAGTGGATCGACCTTGGCCATGAAGCCGACTCCGGTTATCTCAAGGTCGGAGCGGCCGCGCTCGCGCGCCAGGACGGTCGCAGCTTCCAGTTCGCCCAAGTCGCCGGCAAGCCCGCATACACACTGCGTGGAGACGTTGTTTTCCAGTGGCGACGAGGAGCAACCGTATTGCAAACGGCGACGGTACCGACCACGTCGGGTCACACGAGCCTCGCAGGGGCCGACCCGGCGGCCTATAGCGCCGCCACCTGTACGCTCAGCTAGCCGACGTCGAACAGGCGGGGGTCGTTGGTGATGATCCCGCTGACCCCCATCTCGGTGAGCTTGGCGATGCGTGGCGCTTCGTCCACCGTCCACACATATAGCTCGCCTCCCTCGTCTGCTACGGCCCTGACAAGGGCCGGGGTGACGACACGCCAGTGGGCCATGATCGCATCGACCAAACCCTTGCTCAGGGCCTCACGGGCGCGGCGCGGAAGCAGGGCCCGGTAGCCGGTGAGGATCGCCAAGGCGGGAATCGCGGTAAGCATGTGGCTGGTGTAGTCGCGCCGTACGCGCGGCACCGACCAGCCGAGCCGCAAGCGTGGCTCGGCGGCGCGGACACGGGCAAGTGAGTCGGGAAACATGCCGCTCAGCAAGGTCCGGTCTGTGAGACCGGCACTGTGCACGGCCTCCACGACTCGTAGCTCGTAGCCGGGGATCTTTACGTCGAGGTCGAACTCGATCCCTGCGAAGGCCTCACCGGCGAGATGTTCAAGCGCTTGCTCGAGTGTGAGCGGGGTGCGTGAGTTCATGTCCTCGTAGTCGTGAGCCACGAGCAAAGCCCCGCTTCCATCCGTGCGCTCGCTGAGCACATCGAACTCGATCATGTCCACGCCTTGGGCCAGGGCCGCGTCGAAGCTGGCTGGAGTATTGCCCTGCGCGAGGTGCGCCGCGCCCTTGTGGCCCACCCGGCGAGGACGCGTGAGCGGGCGGATGGCTTCGTCGGTGGCCACTGCGATTCAGGATAGAGCCGAGCTTGGTGTACGAGTGCGAAGCCACTCGGGGCGCCGCTCCGCGAGCGCGTGGAATCTCTTCAGGAAACCTTCAGCCGCCCGCGGCGCGAGCCGGCGGCTTCGATCGCGTCGACCGCGTTGCGCGGGCCGATGTAGGGGGCGAGGATCAGGAAGCTGAGGTGATCGACCAGGCAGGGCAGGTAGCGCAGGCGGTCTTGGGGCGCGTAGCTTGAGAGGATCGCCCAAATCGCCCCCATGATCGCCTCGCCGGCCACTTCGGGGGCGCGCTGGGGTTCGGGTATACCGGTGGTCATCACCTTGATGAAGCCGTCGAGCACCCCGCTGACACGAGCCACCATGCCGTTGCCGGCGTCGAACAGATCGATGAACGACAGCTTTACAAGCCCGGGATGGGCGGCGCAGTAGCCGATCAAAGCCTCCACGCCTTTGTGAACCGCTTCGGGCCACTCATGGTCTTTGCGGGTGGCGCGCTTGACGGCGTCGTGGGCTTCGGCCGCGAACTCGTCGACCACGGCCAGCAGGCACTCTTCCTTGTTGGGGAACTCGCGATGGAAGGCTTCGGTGGAGACCGCCGCGGCACGCGCGATTTCCGCGTCGGTGATGTTCGCGTAACCCTCATCCAAGGCGAGTTGGACCATCGCGTCCATAACGCTTGAGCGACGATCCTCGCGCGTGAGGAAGCGAGCGCGTTTGGCGACCAAGCTCGGCGGCCTGCCGGACCCGAGCGTGCGCAGGCGTGCGACCGCCGTGGAACGGTAGGAGCTGACCCAGTCGAGCAGTTCGTCGGTCAGACCGGCCAGCTCCCCGGCGCGCCCTTCGCGTATGCGCCTGATCACCACGAAGCGCACCCCGCCGACGATTGCGCGCGGTGCCAGCGGAGGCAGGGAGATGCCGTCTGGTGTGAGGCTGAAGCCGGTCGCCACGACACGCTCGAAAGCGGTCGCGGTCAACTGCATTCGCTCATGGCCACGCGGACCGATCCCGCTCGACTCGACCAGCACCAGGTTGGCGCCGCGCGGGTCGGCGGCGATGCCGGCGAGGAAGACTTTGCAAGCGGCATACAGCCTGTTGGCCCAGCCTCGCTCGGACAGCCATGCCTGCAAGACCCTTTTGCGGGAAGCGCCCACGAGCGCGTCATAGGTGGCCAGAAAGCAGTCTTCCTTGTTGGAGAACTGCTCGTAGAAGGCACGCCTGGAGACTCCGGCCAAGGCGATCACGTGGGCCACGCTGGTGCCCGCGTATCCGCGCTGGTACACCGACTCGGCCATGCCGCCATACAGGCGGGCACGCTGGTGGCGCGCCACCGCTTCGCGGCCGAGCCCGTGGGGACCGTGGGGAAGGCGCTTGTAGAGCGGCGTCAAGTCCTCGTAGGGACTGGGTCCGCCTTCGAACAGCAACTCCTCGCGGGAGAGCAGAGCCGCGGAGAGATCGGGGCCGTCACGACCGGTCAAAGCAGCTGAAGGGTTACCATTCCGACCCTCTCCACTAGTTCCATTCATCCCCATTATTCGGGAAGATAATTCAGAGCTGAACTATTGGCAAGGGCCCCCTGAGCCAAGTCGCACGAATGTTTCTGACTCACGCGAATTTTTTGCAACCGGCATCCCTCCAAGTCCGGTGGCGATTCCCATGACACCATCTCCCTCCATGGCGCCCACAAGTCCACCATGTTTCCGACTCGATGTTATTCGAGAAGCTCAAGCAATTCAAGCTCGCAATGTGAGCCTGCGCGGTCCTTGGCGAAAACCCAACTCCACCAGAACGGGCTCCAGAGACGAGCCGATCGCGGGCTCCCCGTCCACCCGCTCGAGCGCGATCGCATCCACCCTGCCGGCACGCACCGCGTCGGCCAGCGCGCGCAAGGCGATGACTCGTGGGGACTCCTGCTCCTCAAGCATCAGGATCCCGCGACCGCCACGCTCCAGGTAGAGCACCGGCCGGGCGTCCACGAACACGACATAAGCGCCGGCCACGCGCGCGGGGCGGCGCTTGCGATCCGCGCGCCGCGGCCAGGGGAGCGCTGCTCCGAGCGGCTGGGCGGGGTCCACTGCCGCCAGAACCAAGGCGTGGGCCTCCTCGCGGGAGGGTGTCGAGCGCAGGCGCTCGACCGCGCCGGGCAAGGCGAACTGGGCGCCGCCGAGTCCCTCGATGAAGTAGCCGCGGCGGCACACCCCCAGGGTCTCCAATTCGCTCAAAGCCCCATATACGCCGGCGAAACCGCCAGGGATACTCTCGGCGAGGACCTGCTCACGGGTGAGTACCCCGTAGCGCTCCAACAAGAGCTCGGCAAGTGCGCGGCGGCGCTCGCGTGGGTCGATAGCTTGCGCCGCGCCCGTCAAGCTGTCCCGGGCCGGGGGACTCGCACCAGCAGGACCCGCACTGGCGAGCGGTCCACCAAAGATCGAGGAAGTCAGAGACCAGCGTCCTTGCACTTGGGCTCCCGCGCCGCGGCGACCGGAGCGCAGCGAAGCGCCGCCGAAGCGCCGCCCTGGCCGCCCCCCAGCCGGGCGCGAGTGCGAGCCGGCAGCGAGATGGGGCGCCAAGGGGACGCGTGGCGCGCGCAGAGGAGCCCAAGCGTCGTTGGTGACCTCGCCGGCCCAAACCAAGTCCCACAGGGCTTGGGTGAGCGAAGCCACCGGTAGCTCGACCTCGGCCAGCAGGTCGGCGAAGAAGCAGGGCGAAGCGCCCAAGCGTCGGCGCAGCAATTCGTGCTCGGGCTCGGCCGGCGAATCACCGCGAGCGCCCGGGCCCGAGGTAGAGCGACCGGAGAGAGTGGGCGGGGTGGGCGGGCCCAATATAAAAGCGTCCTCGCGAAAATAGAGGGCCACGCGCCCGGAGTCCCGGGCCAAGGAGCCAGCGCCGACCCAGACCAGCTCGCCAGCCGCACACAGGCTGTCCAGCCAGGCAGGTGAGTAGGAGCCACAACGGGCGGGCAAGACGTCCCGCTCCCAGACAGCTACCGGCAAGGCCAAGCCTTGCAAGGGCAGGAGCACTTCGCGCAAGCGCTCGATGCCCGCGCCACTGGAGCCTGGACGCCAGCGGTCGACACCCTGCCAGGAAGGCATGAAAGCGGTCAAAGCGCGCGCGTCGACCGGCTCGATCTCCTTGCGCAAAGCCGCCAGGGAGGCTCGGCGTAGGCGGCGTAGGACTTCGACGTGACACCACTCCCGCCGCTGTCCGCCGGGCGGACGTGGGTAACGTTCTTCGCCGGGCGGACGCGAGGAAGACGCCTCCGGAGCGGGCGATGCGAATGGATCGGGCCGCAGCTCTCCTTGGACCAGCTCGCCGGAGCGCTCCTGCTCGCGTAGGACCGCGGCCATGTCCACGCCATAGCGCTCGTGCAGCTCGGTAGTCGTGAAGGGACCGTGGGTGCGCGCGTAGCGCGCCAAGACCTTGGTCAAAGCGTCGGGCACGTCGGCGATGAAAGCGACCGGCAGACCGCCCGGCGGGGAGGCGCCGAAAGCGTCGCGATAGAGGCCCGCATCGTCGGCGGCGATCAGGCGCTCCTGGCTGTTGATCCGCAGGCGTATGACTCGGCGCTCGCGCTCCAAGGAGCTCACTAGGGCAGGAGCGTCGAGCGCGGCGAGCACTCGCTCGGTGAGCTCGTCCTCGCTGAGGTCGCCGACTGAGCGCAGGACCTCGCACAGCTCGTCGCCGCCGGTCGCCTGGGTGCGGGGGGAGCGATGTTGGAGGTCGTCCTCCACCTGGGCCAAGGCGCCTGGATCGATCAGGTCGCGCAGCTCCTCTTGTCCGAGCAGCTCGCGCAGGAGGTCACGGTCCAAGGACAGGGCGGCGGCGCGACGCTCCGCCGAAGGCGTGTCCCCCTCGTACATATAGGTGGCCACGTAGTCGAACAGCAAAGAGCCCGCGAAGGGGGAGGCGCTGGCGGTTTCGACCTCCAGGAGCGAGACCTCGCGTGTGATCAGCTTGCGCAAGATCTCCTGTAGGCCGGGCAGGTCCAGGACGTCGCGCAGGCACTCCCTGTAGGTCTCCAAGACGATCGGGAAGTCGGGGTAGCGGCGCGCGACCTCGAGCAGGCTTTGGGACTTCAGGCGCTGCTGCCACAAGGGAGTACGCCGCCCCGGATAGGCGCGTGGGATCAAGAGTGAGCGGCCGGCGTTCTCGCGAAAACGAGCGCCGAACAGGGCAGAGGAGCCCAGCTCGCCGACCACAATCCGCTCCACCTCCTCCGGGTCGATGGCGACCAGGTCCGCATAGGAGGCCGCGTGGGTGTCCTCGAAATCGATGTCGGGCAAGCGCACGACGATCCCATCGTCAGACCAGAGCGCCTCGCCGTCGATGTCGAAGCGCTCGCGGATGTTGGCCGAGATCGCCAAGCCCCAGGCGGCGTGGACACGACCGCCGTAGGGCGAGAGCACGCATAGGCGCCAGTCGCCGATCTCGTCGCGGAAGCGCTCCAACACGATCGTGCGGTCGCTGGGGATCGCTTGGGTGGCGGCCTGCTGTTCGCGCAGGTACTCGAGCAGGTTGGTGGCGGAGCGCTCGTCCAAGTCATAGTCACGCACGAGCAGATCGGCGTCCTGGTCGACGGCCCAGCGCGCGAACTTGCCGATCGCCTCGCCCAGCTCTTTGGGACGGCCGATCCCGTCGCCCTTCCAGAACGGGACCGCGCCAGGGACGCCAGGCGCGGGCGTGACGATCACGCGGTCGCGGCCGATCTCCTCGATCCGCCAGGAGGAGGCGCCCAAGAGGAACACCTGGCCGGGGCGCGCCTCATAGACCATCTCCTCATCCAGCTCGCCGACGCGCCGGCCGTCGGGCAGGGTGACGGCATAGAGACCCCGGTCAGGGATCGTGCCGGCGTTGGCGATCGCCAGCTGGCGGGCGCCCTTGCGCGCCCTGATGCGATCCGCCACGCGATCCCAGACGATGCGCGGCCGCAACTCACCAAACTCGGAGGAGGGATAGCGCCCGTCGAGCATGTCGAGCACGTTCTCAAGCAGGGAGCGCGACAAGTCAGCGTAGGAATGAGTGCGGCAGACAAGGCTGTGCAAGCCCTCCACGGAGACGCTTCCGTCGGAGGGGGAGGGGGAGGATTGGTCGTGCTTGTCCTCGTCGCGGGCGCCCGCTCGGCGTTCTGGGCCCGGCACGGCCCCTGGGTGCGTACGGTCCTCCGCCGCCGCGGCGATCGCGACGATTTGCTGAGCCAAGACGTCGAGTGCGTTGCGGGGCACCACCGTCGGCTCGATCGCCCCTTCGCGCATCCGCTTGCAGACGACCGCGCACTCCAGCAGGTCACCCCTGAACTTGGGGAAGATGCGTCCCTTGGACACGTCGCCGACGCCGTGACCGGCGCGGCCGATGCGCTGCAGGCCGCGCGCCACCGACTTGGGCGACTCGATCTGCAGGACGAGGTCGACCGCGCCCATATCTATGCCTAGCTCCAAGGAAGAAGTGGCGACCAAGCAAGGCAACTCGCCGGCCTTGAGCTGCTCCTCGATGGTGGTGCGCTCCTCGCGCGATAGCGACCCGTGGTGGGCTCTGGCTATCTCGCGCCGCGCCGGCGGGCCCCCGTCCTTGACGGGCACGCCCGACGATCCATCCCCAACCTTACCCTCCGGCTCTCCAGTGCCATCGGAATCGCCAGTGGCCAGCTCGTTGAGACGCAAGGCCACGCGCTCAGCTGAGCGGCGATTGTTGACGAATACGATCGTGGAGCGGTGCTCGCGCACCAGGGACAGGATCTCTGGGTAGATGGCGGGCCAGATCGAGTTGTGGGTGGACTCGCCACCGGTCACCGGCTCGAGCGGATCGCCTCCGCTCCCGGCGGAGGTACTTGCCAGATCGCTCATCGACTCGACCGGCACTTGGATGCGCAGGTCCAGAGGCTTGCGCACGCCCGCGTCGAGGATCCTCACTTTGCGGGAGGGCCCGACCAAGAAGCGCCCGACCTCCTCCAGGGGGTTCTGGGTGGCCGACAGGCCCACCCTTTGAACGTGGCTTGCGCGAGAAACATTCCCTTGCACCTTGCCGACAGGAGGAACGCTCCCATGCACACCGCCGGCCCGAGGTACCCCCCCATGCGCCTCGCCGGCGCGAGCGCTTTCGCGCACGTGCTCCTCGAGGCGCTCCAGGGTGAGCGCGAGATGGGCACCACGCTTGGTGGAGGCAACCGCGTGGATCTCATCGACGATCACCGTCTCCACCGTGCCCAGCATCTCTCGCGCGCGCGAGCCGAGGATCAGGTAGAGCGACTCGGGCGTCGTGATCAAGATGTCGGGCGGCTTGCGCGCCATCGCGGCCCGCTCGGCCTGGGAGGTGTCGCCGGTGCGGATAGCCACTTTCACCTCGGCCCCAATCCCGCGCAGGGGAGCGCGGAGATTGCGCTCGATGTCATAGGAGAGCGCCTTCAAGGGCGAGATGTACACGACACGCACGCCCCCCGCGCGCGCACGGGGCACTCCGTTTGCGGGATCCACATCGTCCCCCGCGCCTGCCGCCCGCCCACCCATCGGTCCCTTGCCTGTCAGCCGCGCGCCCGCCCCAGACTCCAGGCTGAGCCGGTCGATCGCCCATAGGAACGCCGCCAACGTCTTGCCGGAGCCGGTGGGCGCCGATAGGAGTACGTGCTCACCGCTTGCGATCGCCGGCCATGCCTGGACTTGGGCCGGGGTGGGCTCAGCGAAGGAAGCTTCGAACCAGGCGCGCGTCGGGGCGCTGAACGCGGCCAAAGGATCGACCGCGGCGAGAGCTGGGTTTGACGGGGAGCGAGCCACCTCCGTTCGAGGCTAGCGCGCCGTGGATTCCGCGAAGAGCTCAAGCACGCGCTCGATGAGGGCCTCGTCCATCGCCGTGGACACGGAGATGAGACCGTCGGCGGCGATCAGAACACCCTCGCGATACAGCTGCCGCCATAGCCCAGGCAGGTCGGTGGCGTGCAGCTTGCACAGGGAACCCGCTCCCGTGACCTCATAGCCCAAGCCTGTCAGGCCGGCGCGCAAGCGCTCGCCGAGCAAGCCGATACGTTCGATCGCTGACCGATCGAGTGCCTGCAAGGCCGCCAGCCCGGCCCGCATCGAGACCGGGTTGGCGGCGAACGTGCCGGCCAGAGCCACGCCATCGGCTCGGGTGGGGTCGAATACGTCCATCCACTCTGGGCGTCCTCCAAGCGCGCCCACCGGCAAGCCACCGCCGATCAGCTTGCCGAGCGTGACGATGTCAGCCTCGATCCCACACAGTTCCTGCATCCCGCCAGGCGCCATCCGGAAGGTGATCACTTCGTCCACGATCAAGGCCACGTCCCGCGCGCGGGTTTGCTCGCGCACGAACCGCAGGAACGATGGCTCCAGTGGACGTAGGCCGGCTCGATTGGGCATCGGATCGAGCAGCACACAAGCGACTTGGCCATCGTGCTCGTCCAAGGCTTCCACCAGCTCGGAGCGGTCTCCAAGCGTAAGTGTGAGGACCTCGCGATGCACTCCCTCGGGCACGCCACGCGCACCCGGCTTGGCAAGGGCATCCCAGCCGCCGTGGTAGCAATCAGCGAAGCGCACGACCTTCTCACGACCACTTGCCGCGCGGGCGGCACGTACGGCGGCCATCACCGCTTCGCTGCCCGAGCCAGTAAAGCGCCAGCGCTCGGCCCACCCGATCCTGCCCGCCAAGTACTCCGCCAAGTCGACCTCAGCAGACGTCGGCAAGCCGAACGCCGAGCCCGCCTCCAAAGCATCGCGCGCCGCCGCCAGGACCGGCGCATAAGCGTTGCCGTGTACGAGCGCCGAATAGTCTCCGTGCAGGTCGATCGCCTGGTGGCCGTCCGCGTCCACCACGATCGCGCCCGCTCCACGCACCGCATAGGGAGGAGGTGACACCGACGCCAATGTCGTGCGCGAGCTGCCGCCCGGAAAGCGCACACGTGCACGCGCGTAGAGATCTCGGTTGTCGGGAGCGCTCACAACGAAAGGTAAGCGTGCCTGATCTGCTCGTCGGCCAGCAACGTGCCTGGCTCACCCTCGGCGCGCACGAGTCCTCGGTCGATCACATAGGCCCTGCTCGCCAGCTCCCGCACGAGCCCGAGGTGCTGCTCGGCCAAGACGATCGTCAGGCCCGACGCCTTGATGCGCAAGAGCTGCTGGGTCAAAGTCTCGACCACGCGCGGCGCCAGGCCCTCGGTCGGCTCGTCCAACAGCAACATCCCGGGATGGGTGAGCAAGGCGCGCGCGATCGACAGGATCTGCTGCTCGCCGCCGCTCAACCATGCGCCCTTGGACTTCCGGACCTTGGCCAGCAAGGGGAAGACCTCAAACAGCTCGTCCATCGTCCAACGTACGTTCTCCTCGGCCCGTCCCTTGTCGGCGCCGATCCCCGTGCGCAGATTCTCCTCGACTGTCAGCTCCGAGAAGACGCGTCTGCCTTGGGGCACCAGGGCCACCCCCAGGCGCGCGATCCGGTGCGGCGGAAGACCGATCGTCTGCACGCCGTTTACCTCGATTGAGCCCTTGCGAGAGCCAAGGATTCCCATGACGCATTGCAAGGTGGTCGTCTTGCCGGCGCCGTTGCGCCCGATCAAAGCCACCGTCTCGCCGGCCAAGACGCTCATGTCCAAACCGAACAGGACTTGACTTGAGCCGTAGCTGAGCTGCAATCCTTCGACCGATAGCTTCACGGCGCCTCCGTCGTACCCAGATAAATCTCCTGTACATGGGGGTCGCGCCGTACCTGCTCGGGCGATCCATCAGTGAGGATCCTGCCCCGGTCCATGACCACAACTCGCAGGGCGTGCGCAAAGACGGTCTCCATGTCGTGCTCACAGAACACCAAAGTGAGTCGGCGCCGCCGCACCGCCTCCATCACAAGCGCCATGATCGTGGCACGCTCGTCCACCCCCATACCAGCGGTCGGCTCGTCCAGCAGCAGGACGCGCGGGCGCAAGGCCAGCACCATCGCCAGCTCCAAGCGCTTGCGCTGGCCTTGGGAGAGCGCCGAGGCCGGCTGTGTGTGCGCGTCCAGCAGGCCCACCTCGGTCAAAATGTCCTCGACGTGGCCTTCGCCGGGCGTCGGTGAGGATTGTCGGAGGGCAGGTTGTGTGTTAGCCGTTGGGGGGGGACTTGCGCGCGCGTACGCGCGCGCGCGTGGGTCACCCCTATCGGAGTACTTCCACCACCGCCCCCGTTCGGCGCCGTCGCGAGCGAGCAGGGCGATCTGGGCGTTCTCGGCAACTGTGAGATCCGCGAACAGGCGCGGGGTCTGGAAGGTGCGCCCGACCCCCAGCCGGCTGTGCGCTTCGGGCGAGAGGCCCTTCATGTCGCGCCTGTCCAAGCGAATCGTGCCAGAGCTCGGGGCGAGCTCGCCCATCATCAAAGCGAACAAGGTGCTCTTACCGGCACCGTTGGGTCCAATCAGGGCGACCACCGCGCCCTCCTCGACCGCGAGCGTCACACCGTCGACGGCCCGGATACCGCCGAAGCGGCGCTTGACATCCTCCAGCTCAAGCACCGCGAGGCCGTCGGTCACACTCATGAGCGCTGGCCAATCGCGAGCGCACCGACCCCCCGCGGGGCGATCAGCACAACTGCCAACAGCACCAGACCGTCGATCAGCAAGGTATTTGTGGTCAGGCGCCCCACATAGAAGTCGATCAAGCCCAGCAGCACGGCGCCGAGCGCAGGCCCCGAGAACAGACCCACCCCTCCAAGCAAAGTCACGATCAGGGCATTGGCCGAGATCTGCCAGGCGAATACGCTCGGATAGACGATCTGGGCAGACAGCACCGACAGACCGCCGCCCGCCGCCGCCACAGCCGCCGCGAACGTGAACACCCCCAACCGCCGCCGGTCCACGGCGATGCCGAGCGTACGCGCACGCAGCGCGTCTTCGCGGATGCCACGCAGCAGCAATCCCATTCTGCTGCGCACGAACACGAATGCGCCCGCAAGTACCACCAAGGCCACGACCAAGATCGCGTAATAGACCCGGTCCACTCCCAAAATCACGTTCAAGGAGTCGGGCAGGTTCGCGATTGTGCCACTGTCCCCGCCGGTCAGCGTGTGGGCATGATTGGCAGCGAATTCGAATAGGTCCGCAAGCGCGAAAGTGAGCATGATGAAGGCGATCGGCTCGAGCCTGACCAACATCATGCCGCTCACCGCGGCCACCAGCGCGGCCACGCAGATCCCGGCAAGCAGGGCCACATAGAAGCCGACCCCGCTGTTATTGAGCACGAGCACGGTTACATAGGCGCCCAAACCATAGAAGGCGGATTGGCCGAAGGAGAACATGCCCGCATAACCGAACAGCAAGTTGAAGCTGACCCCGAGCAGCATCGTCACGATCATGCTCGCCGCCAGCAAGACATACTCGCTGGAGACAAAAGCTGGCAGCACGGCCGCGATTAGCACAAGCACGAGCGCCGGAGCCCAGTCGGGCGCCGGCCCGAGCCACTCGCGTAGGCGCCTCATCGGCAGGCTTCCGGCGAAGCTGTCGATAATGCGCCCAAGCGCGTGACCGCATGGTCATCAGGGGCGTAGGGCGGCTTCATCGACTCACCGCGGCGTGCCCCAGCAGCAGACGCCGGCCGGCGACGGCGCGCGCCAACAGGACCGCGGTCATGACCGCGTAAGGGGTCAAAGGCGCGAGCGTAGGGCTCTGCAAGGTAACGAAGCTCTCGATCACGCCGATCGCCACCGCCGCGATCAAGGCACCAGTCATACTGCCGAGGCCTCCGGTGACCACCACGATAAAGGCCGGCACGAGCGCGGCCGTTTCTAGGTTGGTCGTGACCGCCCCATTGGGCGCATCGACCACGCCCCCAAGCGCGCCCAAGCCGATCCCGAAAGCGAAAACGGCGGTATAGAGACGGTTCACGTTCACGCCCAAGACAGAGAGCATCGTGCGGTCGTTGACCGCCGCCCGCGTGAGCAAGCCCACACGCGTGCCGTACATCAAGGCCCAGATCACGCCCGCCACGAGCACGCCCAGCACGATTACCACAGCCGTGTACTTGGGCAAGGTCGCTCCGAGAACGTCCCAGCTGCCGTTCAGCGAGCCGGGCAGGGACACCGTTCTGAAGCCAGAGCCGTAGACCGCCACGATCCCGCCGGCGAGCAGATAAGACAGCGCAAGTGTGAGCATGAATTGCTGGTTCTCGTCGTGCTCGCGGTAGGTACGCCGCAAGAGCACCATCTCGACCAAAGCCCCACCGAGCGCAGCCAGCAGAGGCACGAGCGCCAGCGCCAAGACCCAGCCGAGCGTGGAGGCGCCCACACGCCCGATCACCGTCGTGGCGAGGTAGGCACCCAACATGTAGACGGCGCCGGCGGCAAAGTTCATCACCCCCAAGACACCCCATACGAGATTGAGGCCGGCTGCGGAGAAGAACAGGATGAAGCCCAGGCCAAGCCCTGCGAATAGTTGATCGAGGAAAGTGGCGAAGCTCATCGCAACCAATCATCGCGAGCTTGGACGACGCTCATCCTGTGCACGGAACTGCATCGGTCCCAAATGCCTCTGACAGTCGCGCCTCGCAATTGGCCAGGACCCGGTTGGCATCGGCGGGGAGCACGCGCACGCACGCCTCCCCGCCAGCCAGCCCACAAGCTTCAGCAGGTGAAGTACTTGTTGGTATCCACCAATTCGATCGGCGAGAAGTGGGCGAACGGCAGTTCTTTGGTTGCTGCCACCACTGGGCCCATCGCGATCGGCACGGCCGTCAGGTTGTTGCACGAGTGGATCTTCTCGCTGCCTTGGACCATCTGCACGGTCGCGCCGGCCAAAGTGTTGCGCACCGTTACAGGGTCAGTCGATTTAGCCTGCTCGACCCCCTGGGCGATCATCTCGATTTGGTTGAACCCGTCGCCGGCGGCGCCGCTGTTGGCGACTTCGGTTCCGAGCGGGTCCAGCTTCTTAGAGAGTGCCGTGTCATAGATCGAGGCCGACGGATAGTAGGTGTACCCGAGTGCCCCCACCGGCGGCTTGGGCATCGGGTCGATCGTGCCATAGTCAAGAATCCCAAACAGTTGGGTCGCGTTGAACAGGCCAAGTGGGAATGCCTGCTTGACAAACGTGATCGTGTCTTCGGCGATCACCGTGCTGTAAGTGACATCCGGTTTCTCGGCCACCAGCTTGTTGATGTAGGAGCTGTAGCTCGACGCCCCGGAAGGCACGAATTCCTTGCTCACGATCTTTTGCGGACTGCCCTTCATGCCCTTGAGGAAGGCTGCCGTGACTTCATAGCCATAGCTGTAGTCCTCGCTGATCACGGCCACCGTTTTCCATTGCGGGTGGGCTCGCACATAAGCGGCCGCATTGGCGCCCTCAACGTTGGCCGTAGGGATCGTCGCGAAGACGTAGCCGCCGCCCGTAAACACAGTCGGATCGGCAACGCCCACCGTATAGACCACGTGACTGGGGTTGGCCACCAGGCGCGCCACGCTCTTACCTACCGCGCTTGTGCAGGTGCCGGCCAGGAACTTGACGTGTTCGCTCAACACGAGATCGCGCGCCTGGCTCACGCCGACGCTCGGTTCGGCCTTATCGTCGCGAACCAATAGTTGCAACGGATGTCCGAGCACTCCACCTTCGGCGTTGATCGTCTTGACGGCCTGCTGGGCGCCCTTGACGTAGTCCTGGGAGAACCCAGCGCAGAATCCCGTTAGCGACGCCAGATAACCGATCTTCAAAGGCGCGCCCGACGCAAGTGTTTCTTTGCTTGCAGAGGAGCCACAGCCGATGCTCGTAAGTGCAACCGCGGCGACCAAACCGCACGCGAGCAGCTCGCGCGCTTTCACAACTTTTATGCCAACCATTGTCTTTCCTCCCCGCGACCCCACCGCGGGTGGGCTCGTCTGATGTTGTCGCGGCCGCCTCCACGACCATCGACCTGCACTTTGTCAGTGATTGCCTACCAAGCCCCATCCGGTCCCTGTTGCCAAGCTCACTCGGCCTACACCTTCGTGCAATCGTCGACGCACTTCGAATGATCGGGCGAGGATACAGCTCTGCCGAACTTAGGCACAGAAATACCCTTCCCATCGGCGAATGCCTCGGCGTAGATGGAGGGCAGTGGAGCATGGGCTCCAAGTTCGAGCGCCGCCCTCGCCGGCCAGTAGGGGTCGCCCAAAAGTGGGCGACCGATCGACGCCAGCGAGGCACGACCTGCGTGCAGCAAAGCCTCCGCAGAGGCCCCGTCGACGATCCCCCCGCCGAGCGCCACGGGCACGGGCGTCGTCGCGAGCACCTTCGCGAGCGCGAGTACCTCCGCGGCGCCGGCGCGGTCTCCGCCCAACAGAGGAGTGCCCCCGCTGAGATCGACCAAGTCCGCTCCAGCTATGAGACACGCGCGGGCACAGTCCGCCACTTCGTCGATTCCAAGACCATCCGACTGCCCATCTCCCGCCGGCAGTCTCACGAACAAGGGCCGCTGCGACGGCCAGTGGGCGCGTACCGCGCGCACCACTTCGAGCAGCAGGCGCCAGCGCCCGGCAGTACCGCCGCCATAGGCATCCTCCCTGAGATTCGTCAAGGGAGAGAGGAACTGGTGCAACAGGTAGCCGTGCGCAGCGTGAACCTCGACGACATCAAAGCCGGCTTCCGCAGCCATGAGCGCCGACTGGGCAAAGGCCTCCACGAGGCCTGCCAGGTCCTTGGCGCTCGCGGCTCGTGGCCGCACCCAACCCGGTCCGAAGGCCACCGGCGAGGCGGCGAGGGTACCGTCCTCACCGCGCGTATCCGCCAAGGCCTTACGTCCCGCGTGGGCCAGTTGCACACCCACGGCCGCGCCTTGAGTGTGACAGAAGCGCACGATCGGCTCCAGCGCCTGGGCCTGAGCCGGCTCGTATAGCCCTAGCGCCCGGCTGCTGGTAAGCCCGAGTGGGGCCACTGCCGTGTCCTCCACCATTACGAGCCCGCAGCCGCCCACCGCACGCGAGCCGTAGTGCACTAGGTGCCAGTCGCTCGCGCACCCGTCCTCCCGCGCAGCACGTTGGCTCATCGGGGACATCATGATGCGGTTGCGTAGCGTGACGCCCCTCAGCGTCAGCGGCTCGAACAGGATCATCGCAACCCCGGCATGACCTCTCGGGCGAACAGCTCCATCGAGCGGACCACGCGCTCGTGCGGTTGGCCGACGTTGTGCCAAGCCGAGAACATGTCCACACCCAGGTCCGCATAGCGCTTCAGCTTGGCGCGCACCTGTGTGACCTCGCCGAAAGCAATGTTCTCGTGCATCTGCTCAAGCTCGGGCTCGTCCTTCTTGATTGCCTGCTCGACTGCGTAATCGCCACCCTTCACCTGCTCGGCGCCGGCGAGCTGCTGGTCGATGATGCGGTGGTTCATCAACACGTAGCCCAGCACCTCATGTGTGTCCTGTGGCTCCCCCACATAGGTCATGCGATTGACGGCAAACTTGGCCTGAGCCCTCGGTCTACCCTGTTCCTCCATGGCTGCTACGAACGCACCATAGACATCTTCGACGTGGGAAAAAGGCTCGCGGAAAGGGCTGAAGATGAAGTTGGAATCGAAGCCCAGCTTCACCGCCCATTGCATCGAGCGTGCCGACAGCGCCGCGATCCAGATCGGTGGGTGTGGCTGCTGCACTGGAGGAGGCAGGACGGTCGCGTTCGGGTAGGCAAAGAAGCGTCCTTCGTGAGCAAGACCTTCACCGGCGCTCCAGTGGTTGACCATGATGCCCAAGTGCTCGGCAAACAGGGCCCTGCTGTCTGCTTCGGGCAGCTCCGCTTGGAACTGACGCATCTGGTAGGGCGAGGCGCCGCGGCCGGCGGCCACCTCGAAGCGCCCACCGCTGAGCTGATCGATCTGGGCGATGGCCCCCGCCAGGCGCAGTGGATGATGGAAGGGGAGCACGTGCACGGCCACACCGATGCGGATGCGCTCAGTGCGCTGGGCGATAATCGCCGCCAGCTGCAATGGGTCGGGGGCAGCGAGGAAACTAACTAGGTTCTGTTCGGCCAGCCAGATCCCGTCGTAGCCGAGCTGCTCGGCCAGGACCGCCTGTTCGAGCAGCTCCTCATACAGCTGAGCGGGCGGCTTGTCCCGGTCCCACCACTGTCCCGGAAGGAACAGGTAGAAGTCCATCTCAACGCCTGCCCATCTCAACGCCTGCCATCTCAACGCCTGCCATCTCAACGCCTGCCATCTCAGAGCCGGTCCGGTTCAGGGCGGTCCGGTTCAGGCCGGTCCGGTTCAGGCCGGTCCGGTTCAGGCCGGTCCTTGTCAACGCCCGATCCGGTTTACGTGGTCGCCGTGGAAGTTGAGGACGCGATCGCGCAAGTCCTCGCTGGCGCTGTAGACGAGCTTGCCGTCCACGATCGTGTGGGCGACCGACAGCTCGTCGAAGTCGTCCTTGCTGACTTCGTCGATGGCGCGCCGCAAGACCACGATGTCGGCGAGCTTACCCTCCTGGAGCGTGCCGCGCGAGTCCTCCCAGAAGCCGGCGTGAGCGGCGTGGCGCGTGTACATGAGAAGCGCCTGTTCCCGATTGATGCGCTCACCAGGGTCGATCGTGCGTCCAGCGAACGTGGTGCGAGTCATCGCACACCACATGTTGTGAAACGGGTTCAGCAGGCGCGGATCGCCACCGGTCGTGTCCGAGGTGCCCGGGACTTCAAAGCCCTCCGCCAGCAAGGTGTTCAAGGGCACACAATCGCGGCTACGCCGCTCCCCCAAAGAGCGCGGCCAGAACTCCCCATAGTTGTAGATGAAGCCAAGGTTGGGCACCGGCAACACGCCAGTGCGCTTGCACCAAGCGGTGCGCCGCGCGCTCCACGCTGTGTTGGCGCCGTGCTCGATCCTGGACCTGCGCCCGTCGCTTGCGCGGGCACCGGCCAACTCGAACGCCGCGAGGGAAATGTCTTGGGCAAGATCGCCGGCAGCGTGCAGGGCCACCTGGGCGCCCGCGTCAAAAGCCTCGCGAATATGGTCGGTCAGCTCGCCCAACTCGTAGGTGAGCGCGCCGCGCTTGCCTGGAGCGTCGAGGTACTCGTCGTAGAAGGCCGCGGTGTGCGAGGAGCTGCCTCCGTCCACGAACAGCTTGACGCCGCCACCTTCAAACCAGTCGGCGCGCAAGGGCACGTCGGCGATCGCCCCGCTTGCTACCTCTGCCAGCGACCCAGCCAATGGCACCCAGCCAAAGCCGCGCACACGCAGCGGGATCTCACCTGCGGAGGTAGCACCTGCGAGCAGGCGCATCACCTGCGCCGAGTCCCAAATCTCTTGGATCGAGGTGACTCCGTTGGCCAAGTAGTGCCCCCAGGCTACGTTCGCGACTGAACTCGCCAACTCGGCGTCGGTTGGCTCGGGGATCGGGAAGCGGTCGAACATCTCGGCCAGAACGCCCGTCGGCTCTCCCGCGGCGTCGCGCTCGATGCGCGCCCCGGACGGCTCGGGCGTGTGCCGGTCGATCCCCGCCAAGCGCAGAGCGCAGCGGTTGGCGACCACATTGTGGATGCTCGATCTGTACACGATCGGATGCTCCTCAGAAACATCGGTCAGCTCTTGCGGCGTGGGAAAGCGCCCGTCGGCCAGCAGCTCGTCCTGGAAGGTAGTGCCCTGCAGCAGAATCCACGTACCCGGCACCACTTTGTTTGCACGCTCGCTCGCGCGAGCCATGATGTCGGCGATAGAAGTCACCGGTGGGGTGCGGCAGTCCACAGCGCTCGCCATCGAACGGGCGACGTGACCAAAGTGACCGTGTGCATCGATCAACCCAGGTAGCACCGTTGCCCCTTCCGCATCGATGATCGTGGTGGCTGGGCCTCGCAAGGGCTCTACATCCGTCTGGTTCCCGACCGCCAGTATGCGCCCGCCGCGGGTGGCCAGCGCGGTTGCGTGAGAGGCGCCGCTTGGACTCATCGTGCGGATGTCCCCTCCCACGACCACGATGTCGGCATGCTCACTCATCGGACCAGTCACTCATCGAGGTCCAACCTCCGGACATTCCACCGAGGCTCCGGGTCCTGGACATTCCAATGATCGGTTGAACATTCAGTTCTGAGCATTTGACTGAAACGATCCCATAGACCCTAAAAGATACATAAGGACAGTGATTCGGAAAACTCCGGACACCGTGCATATTCCGCACGGACACAGGGCATACGCCAGGGCAGTGAGCTGTCAGAAGGGTAAATCGAAGAGTACCGGGGAAGCCGCCGCAGGGCAGTTTGGGGCCCATCGTGGACCTTAATCGGCCCACGTCGCGGTTCGCGATTGAGATCGTCGGCATTCCCAAGTATGATGACTGTTCAATAGAGGTGCACCACTGTAGAGGCACCTTCGGCACTACGGATAGGGGCCCACGCACAGATGCCTAGAGTAAGCTCGAATTCTTCCAAATCCAGCCCAGAGGGTGAGTGGTCGATACCCAGCCTCCGCGAGCCGCGTTACTCCCAGTCGCTGGAGCGAGGGCTTGCCATTCTCGGCTGCTTCACGCCCGAGCGTCCGGTGCTCGGGATCGCGGACATCGCCGACGACCTCGGCATGAGTCGCTCAACAACGCATCGTTACGTAATTACTCTGGTAGCCCTCGGCTTTCTCGAGCAGGGCGCCTCGCGCAAGTACAGGCTCGGTCTGCGCGTGACCGATCTTGGGATGTCTGCGCTGAACTCGACTGGGCTGCGTGAGCATTCACGTCCCTACCTTGAAGAGTTGCGCCAACGCACCTCCTATACGGTGAACTTGTCGGTCCTCGACGGACCCGAGATTCTCTATGTCGATCGTGCGCGTAGCTTTCGGCGCGGCCAGAACAAGATCGACTTCAACCTGCGTCCCGGTTCACGCCTGCCCGCCTACTGCACTTCGATGGGCAAGGTCCTGTTGGCCAACCTTCCCGAGGCCGAGCAACGTGAGCTGATCGGCGACATGACGCTCACGCGCCGCGGCCCCAACTCGATCACGAGTAAGAAGGCTTTGCGCACCGAACTGGAGCATGTGCTCGAAGAGGGCATGGCCGTCAACGACGAAGAGCTGGCCCAGGGCTTGCACTCGATCTCCGCGCCTGTGCGCACCGAGTCGCGTGAGGTCGTGGCAGCTGTGAACATCGCGGCGCACAGCTCAATGATCTCGTTGGAGGAGTTGGTGGATGCGCTCGGCCCGCACTTGGTCGCCACCGCCGACAACATCTCGGCGCGGCTGGGCTACCGCCGCGACGACGAGCAGAGCTGAGTACCCAAGACTGCCGGGAAGCTTCCACTGGCCGGCGTCGTCACCTGACGCCGGCCAGTTGGCTTTAAGCACCGCTTGCCTTGCTCGCATAGGCTACGGTCGATGATTGCCACAACAAAGCGGGCAGCAAGCTGGCTCTGCGGACTCGCGCTGATCTCGGGCCTCGCCGCCTGCGGGGAAACCGCCTCCACGAACGGCTTCAGCGGCGAAAGCCAGAAGGTCGCCCAGACGGTGGCGAACTTCCAGGCCGACGCAAGCTCCAATGATCAGAAGAAGCTGTGCGAAAACGATCTCGCCGCCACGCTTACCAACCAGCTGCGCAGCACTGGTGGCTGTCAAGCGGAGATCAAGGAACAGCTGAAAGACATCGACTCGCTCGGCCTCACAATCGAATCGGTCGCAGTCACCGGTTCAAGCGCCTTGGCGCGCGTCAAGAGCACCTACTCGGGCAAGAGCGCGATCACCACACTCAAGCTGGCCAAGGAAGGCTCCCACTGGAAGATCTCCGGGATCTCCTATGCCAAGGTCAGCGCCCCGGCGAAGAAGAGCTGAGCTACCCGCGACTGAGGACGCCGCTCCAGCGCCGGCAATCGGTCACGCCAGCGAGCGGCCGTATTGGCGCTCGTAATAAGCGCGATAGTCGCCTGAGCGGATCGGCTCCCACCACCAGGCGTTGTCGCGATACCACGCGACGGTTTGCTCCAAACCCTCGGCGAAGCGCACCTTCGGCTCCCAGCCAAGCGCCTTGACCTTGGCAGAGGAGAGCGAGTAGCGACGGTCGTGGCCGGGTCGGTCGGTGACGTGCTCGATCAAGGACTCCCCGGCGCCGGTCAACTCGATGATGCGCTGAACGACCTCGATGTTGGGGCACTCGTCGGGGCCGCCCGCGTTGTATACCTCTCCGGGGGCCCCGTGCTCGAGTACGTGACCGATCGCTCGCCCGAAGTCGGTCGCGTGGATCCAGTTGCGCACCTGCATGCCGTCGCCATAGACGGGCAGAGGGTCGCCGTGGAGCGCATTGAGGATCATCAGAGGAATCAGCTTCTCTGGGTACTGGTAGGGCCCGTAATTGTTCGAGCCTCTGCAGATCGTGGCGGGCAGACCATAGGTGTGGAAGTAGCTCTGCACAAGCAGGTCGGCGCCGGTCTTGGTCGCCGAGTAGGGGGAGGAGGGGCGCAGGGGCGAGTCCTCGGTGAATGAGCCGTCCTCGATCGAGCCGTATACCTCGTCGGTGGAGACCTGTACGTAGCGCAGGTCTCGCTCGCGGGCGGCCTCGAGCAGGACGTAGGTCCCCTGGGCATGTGTACGCACGAAAGCGTCCGGCTCGGCGATCGAACGGTCGACGTGCGTCTCAGCCGCGAAGTTGACGATCGCCTCGATCGGGCGTGAGCCGTCCGGACCGCCACCTTCGAGCGCGCTCACAACCGCTTGGGGGTTCTCGATCGCACCATGCACAAAGCGAAAGCGGGGATCCTCGGCGAAGTCGTGAAAGTTCTCCTCGCGACCGGCATAGGTGAGCTTGTCGAGCACAACTACCTCGTCCTCGCTCTCGCGCAGGCGCAAGCGCACGAAGTTGGAGCCGATGAAGCCTGCGCCGCCACAGACCAAGAGTCTCATGCCCACATCATCCCATCATGAGTGAGCTGGGCGGCGTCGGCAGCATTCTCATGGGTGACCGACCCCCATGCGCGCTGCGAGGTACCCGGCAAGGCCGTCCTGCCAGGGGCCCATCGGTAGGACATCCTCGCGTTCTGTGGCGAGCACTGAAAACGCGGGCCGGGGCGCGGGGCGAGCCATCTGTTCGCTGGAGACCGCCTCGACACGACAGTTGACCTCGGCTTGGCGGAAGACCTCCTTGGCGAAACCGTTCCAGGAGACCTGGCCCGCACCGGTCAAGTGAACAAGCCCACTCACGCCCCGCTCGAGCAGACCCACGACCGCAGGCGCCAGATGCCCTGACCAAGTGGGCGAGCCGATTTGGTCGTCAACGACCTGCACCGCCTCGCGCTCACCGGCCAAGCGCAGCATTGTGGCTACGAAGTTGGGACCGTCGATCCCATACAGCCAGGCCGTACGCACAACAGTGTGAGCGGGCGAGGCGCCCAGCACTTGACGCTCGCCGGCCAGCTTTGTCTCGCCGTACACTGAGCGTGGGCTGGTGGGATCGGACTCGACGTAGGGTCGTGGCCGGCCACCGTCGAGTGGGGCCGTACCGTCGAATACGTAGTCGGTTGAGATGTGCAGCAGTGGCGTGTCGATCGAGGCCGCTGCGCGAGCCAGGTTGCCGGCGCCCTCGGCGTTGACCGCCTGGGCTGCCTCGCGGTGGGTCTCGGCACCGTCCACATCGGTCCAGGCCGCGCAATTAATCGTGGCCTGCGGTTGCTCGCGCTCGTAGAAGGACAGGACCGCCTGCTCGTCGGTGATATCCAGCTCGGGCAGGTCCACCAGGATCAAGTCGTGCCCTGCGCGCTCGCCCGTGCGGCGCACATCAGCCCCGAGCATTCCGGCCGCTCCGGTAACGAGGATCTTCACAGGATCGAGATGTCGGAGTTGTCCCCCACCATGAAGCGGTAGGCACGCGGCTGGCGATCGCCACGCCTAACCGTCACGTTGCGTCCGAGCAACGAGGACTCCATGCGCCCATCCAGGTCGCATACCGAGGAGCCAGCCAAGAGGATCGAATGCTCGACCTCGGCATTAACGATCCGGCAGTTCTCCCCGATCGCGGTGTAAGGACCGACATAACAGTCGATCAAGTGGGCGCCAGCGCCGACGATCGCCGGTCCGCGCACGCTCGTTCGCTCCAAGCGCGCACCCGGTTCGATCACGACGCGTCCGTCGACTTGGGAATCGATCAACTCGCCCTGGACTGATTCGGCCAGATTGTCGAGGATCAGGCGATTGGCCTCGAGCATGTCGTCGAGGCGTCCCGTGTCCTTCCACCAGCCGCGCACGATGTGCGGCTCGACACGACGCCCGCCGTCCACGAGGTACTGGATCGCATCGGTGATCTCCAGCTCTCCCCGCGCCGAGGGCTCGATCGCACGCGCAGCGTCGTGAATTGAGGAAGTGAACATGTACACGCCCACAAGTGCCAGGTCGGTCGCCGGCTCGTGCGGCTTCTCGACGAGCTTGACCACGCGACCCACCTCGCCCAGCGCCGCGTCGGCCAGCTCGGCAACGCCATAGTTCTCTGGATCGGGCACTGGCGTGAGCAGGATCAAAGCATCCGGCGCATGCTCGCGGAAGGCGGCCACCAGATCGGAGATGCCACCCTGTAGGAGGTTGTCGCCGAGATACATCACAAACGGGTCGTCGCCGAGGAATGGCTCGGCGGTTAGTACCGCGTGAGCAAGCCCGAGCGGCTCGTCTTGCACTATGTACTCGATCTTCACACCGAAGCGGGACCCGTCACCGGCCTCTTGCCTGATCTCCTCACCGGTCTCGGGGGCGATGATGATGCCGACCTCTTGCAGGCCCGCGGCAGCCATAGCCTCAATGCCATAGAACAGCACCGGCTTATTGGCCACCGGCACCAGCTGCTTGGCGCTCGTGTGGGTGATCGGGCGCAACCGTGTGCCCTTGCCGCCCGAGAGGATAAGACCCTTCAAGGAATCCATTCGGCGCGAAGCCTAGTAGACGCCGGCCAGCTTGCGATGGTCCCAGCTCGCACGGCGTCGCTCGACGAACTCCAGTGCGACACGCTTGGCGGCTTGCTTGTCAACCATCTCGGCCACCTCTGATGCCAAAGTCTCCACGGGCGGCTCGCCACGGGGAGAGGCATAGCGCCTGAATATTTCCTGCCCCAAGGCGCTCACGGTCTCAATCCCGCGGTGAATGACGACGTCGCACTCGAACATCACCCCGCGCAACTCCTGGTACTGCTCACCGGCCTCGACCTGCAGCGTCGCGCGGGGGTCGCGCTCGAGGTTTCGCGCCTTCTGCGAAACGGCGTATGTCCATGCCCAGATCCGCGGTACTTGACCTTGCTCGGGTTCGCGCAGCACGTACCAGAGCGGCATCAGATGTGGCCAACCGCGCGGACCGATGGTGGCGCAGGTCACGGTGCGCTCTTCATGCAGGAACGAAGCGACCTCCACCTCGCTCATCTTGATCTGCTCGCGACGACTCACGAGACGCCGGCCGGCACGGCCCGCAGGCGTCGCACCGCGGAAAGCACCGCCTCTCGCGCGTCCTCGGGCTCGATCACGGCCGCGTCACCAGCCTCCTTGAGGATCTCGCGCACGAGCCAGTCGGTGCCGGCGAAACTCAGCTCCACGACGATCGAGCCGTCGACGAGCTCCTCCTCGACGCGCCGTCGCTCGCGCGCCCAGCGCGCCCGCTCGGGCGAGATCCAAACTCGCGCGGTGCGCGAGGCCTGCACCTCACCGGTACGCATCCAGCCCTCCACTTCGCCCGGATCGACCTCGGGACGTGGCTCGAAGATCTCCTCAGTCACCTGCGCTCGCCTGATCCGGTCGAGGCGGAAGTGGCGCATGGCGCGCTTGCCCGGGTCGAACGAGGCCACATACCAACCCTCCTGGCCGTTGGTGAGCGCGTAGGGCTCCACACGCCGCATCGAGAACTCGTCCTCGTTCTCCTTGTAATAGTCGAGCTCAACGATCCTGCGCTCGACGATCGCGCGCGAGACGGTGCGCGCCACCTCGGAGTCGTCGCTGGTTGCGTGCGCCACCTGCAGACCTTGTTCCATCGGATCCTCGCCGAGCGCCGCCACGATCTTCTCGCGCGCGCTCGCCAGCGACCCCTCGGGGATGTGCTCGCCTACGAGGTCGATCGCGGCGACGAGTGCCTTCGCCTCGACAGGAAGCAAGCGCGCGGGCCGGTCGAAGTTGTCGCTGTAGGGCTCGGGGTCGACATCGATCTCACCCTCCTCCTCAATAATTTCGGCGTACAGGACGTAGGAGCCACCACCGAAGTTGACAACGTTCAGGACGTTGATGTCCTCGCGCAACTCCTCGTCTGAGAGCTGGAGTCGCTCGCACACCTCCGCGATCTTGACGCGCTCGCCGCGCCGTCCCGCGTGAATCAGGACGCTTGCGAGCGTGACGAGCCGGGCAAAGCGCTCCGGGCGAATCGCCGCGTCGGCCTGGGGATCGCGCTCAGCCGCGGCCGCTCTGCGCCCCGCGCGCGCCGCTGAGGCGCCCGCGGGAGGCTCTGGCTCCTCGATCGCCGGAACGCTGTCGGCCAACTCGAGCGTATCGGCGTGCAGCTCCTCCAGCAGGGCAAGACGCCGTCCATGTTCCTCGACCAGCCCTAGGGGGCCAAGCAGACGCACATTTTCGCCCAAGCCGAGCACCCACGAGACGATCATGCGGACGCTGGAATAGCTTGTGCGGAGGATCTTGTCTCCGTCGCCGTGGCCTTCCTCGCCGGCGCCCACCATCTCACCGTAGCGACCGAAGTGGCGCTCGATCTGCCAGGCAATCCGCTCGCTCAAGAGCACTTCGGCGACTCCTTGCTTCTCGCCTAGTTGCCACTCGGCGCGACCCGCGTACTCGCGCGGGTCGAAATCGGTCGGGCGCCTGAAGTCGTGCTCAGCCTTGGTTGCATAGGAGACCTTGCCGCGGATGCGCGAGAGCCTGAAGACTCTGATCTGCTCGCGCTCGTGGGCGTAGCCGAGCAGATAGAACTCGCCTCCTTGGAAGAGCAGGTGATAGGGGTCCACCCGGCGCGCGCCCACCTCGTCGCGAGCCATTGTGTAGTAGTCGAAGGTGATCGTCTTGTTGCGGAAGATCGCCGTCTCGATCTTGGCCAGGCGCGCCGACAGCTCGTGGCCGTCGGCCTTGGCGGTGATCGCCAAAGCGACCGACTGCTGCTCGGGTGTGCGCAACGGACTGGGGCGACCCCAAGTGATCTGCTGCAGGGCGAGGCGCAGCGGCTCGGCGTAGGCGAACTCGCCGTCAAGCATGTGCAAAGCGGCCTGCAAGGCGGCGTGCTCTTCGTCCGTGAACTCGATCGCCGGCAGGTGGAAGTTCTCCGAGCGCAAGGAATAGTTCTCTTGCTCGGCAGCCCCGTCGGCGGGGCGATCTACCGTCAACTGTATGCGCAGCGACTCGAGCTCCGAGCGGTCAGCGTAAAAGCGCCGCGCGAAAGCGTCCTCGTTCATGCCGCTGTAGCCCTCCACGTCGCGCCTGATCTCAAGCGCCGTGACCGGCCTGCGCTCGGCCATCAGGTATGAGATCAGCGACAGCTGGCGGATCAGCTTCTCTGTGTCCTTGGCCATCCACCACCAAAGATAGAACCCGATGGCGAGACGTATTCGCCCGGACGCCGAGCGGTTCGCAAATTGCGGCTTTTACAGGACTATTTGGAGGGTGTTGTGGGCGGTCAGGAGCAGCCGGCTTGGAGTGCCGTTCAGGCGGCTTCGCGCGCGGACTCCTCGGCGGGTCCGCTTGTCTCGCGCTCGCCGAACCATGCGCCCGCTCCGAGAGCGCGATCGAAGTTCGACCAGCGCGCTCCCGGGGAGAGCTCCTTCTCGATCCGGTCGAAGCTCCCAAGACGCCCGCCCAGGTTGTCGATCATGTGCACCAAGGTCGCCTCGCGCGTGGCGGGCACGACCGGGCTGCCGTGCTCGAGCGAGCCATGATGGGAGAGGATGATGTGCCCAACCGCCCAGGCCAACTCCTCGGGGAAGCCCTCGATGTCCTCGATCGTGCGCCGTACGCGGTAGTAGCCGAGCGCGATCTCTCCGTGTAGGCGTCCCAGATCAGTAAGGTCGATGCTTTGGGTGTCTTCGCCGTAGGCGTCTAGCTTGCCGATGTCATGCAACAAGGCGCCCGTCACGGCCACATCACGGTCGATTCCGGGGAAGGTGGCTGAGATGGCACTCACTCCCTGGGCCACTCCCAGACAATGCTCAAGCAGGCCGTGACGGTAGGCCTGGTGGTAATACTTGGCGGCGGGCGCCACTTCGTAACGTGCCCATAGAGACGAGCCCTCGCCGAATACGCGCTCAAGCAGCGTGCTCAGGTGGGGGTTGCGTACCGTGGCGATTAGCTCGCGCAAGTCTGCCTCCATCTGCCTGGGCTCTCGCGCAGGCCCATCCAGAAGGTCCTCGGGTGCGTAGCTTCCTGGCTCTGCGGGAGCGAGCAGGCGAAGGTTTATCTGTGGTCCGAACCTTGGATGGACCGTGTAGCGACCTCCCACCCGCACGGGGCTGCCCGGAGGCGCGAGGCGCTCGGTCTCGGCGAGGTCCTCCCACACCATCGCGACCACCATGCCGGTGCGGTCGCCGAGCTGCAGGCGTAGATAGTCGCCGCCATCGCGGCGGGAGCGGCGCTCGATTGCGCGTACCAGCAGGACCTGGTCGATCTCTGTGCCATCTGAAAGCTCGTTGACGAGCATGTCCCGCAAGGTAGAGCGAAGGGCGGACGGTATCCGTTCAAACCCCGGACACTAGTGCACCTAATTGTCCAATGGTGACCTTTAGCTTTGTCCATTCAACCCATAGACGTTTCTATTTGCCTGGCCTACCCTGTGAGTTGTGTAAGGCGTAGTTTCAAGGTTTGTGTAGAGAGCAGTTTCAAGACTTCTGTAGCGACTGTTTTCTACGAGGGGCACGACAGGAGGATTTGAAGAGATGAGCACCGAGACACACACATCGGGATATACCAGGACCACAGCGGGCAGAGCCAGCGCTGAGGAGCACCGGCTCAAAATCGTCAGCTGGAACGTCAATGGGATCAGGGCTCGGATGCCTCGCATCGCCGAGATGCTGCGACGGGAGCGCCCCGACATGGTCTGCCTGCAGGAGACGCGCTGCCCGTTCCGCCACTTCCCTCACCAACGCTTGGAGCAGCTCGGCTACCGCGCCGAGCACAGCCCCGGCCGTCGCAACGGCGGCGTGGCGATCCTGGTGCGCTCAGACCACAAGGTCACACACCGCAGCCGCTCGCTTGACAGCCGCCACGACTTGGCCCAAGGGCGCTGGTTGGAAACGACCTGCGCCGGGATCACTCTCGGCTCGGTCTACGTGCCGGCCGGTCCTACCCGCCAAGAACTAGACGACTCAGGCAAGCTCGCCTTCTTGGAGGCGGTCGCCAATCAAGCCTGCCGCGACCACTACCACCCACTCCTGATCGCCGGCGACTTCAATGTGGCGCCCTCCGACCGCGACGTGTACGAGCCCACCTGGCTGGAGGGTTCCTTCCACACCGCGGCGGCCGAGCGCGAGGATCTGCGCCACATACTGCGCGAGGGCGAGCTGTTGGATGTGTACCGCCACCTGCACCCCGATGAGCACGGCTACACCTGTTGGGATCAGCGCGAGGGTCACTATGCACGCGACTACGGCTTGCGCATCGATCTGGCCTTGGCGAGCAGCCGACTGGCCGAGCACATCGTTCGCTGCGAGGTCAAGCACACCTACCGACAGGGACGCCGGCCTTCCAACCACGCTCCCCTAGAAATCGAACTGCAGGGGATCGGTGAGTGAGAAGCTCTCTCCGCGGACTCCCATCGCCCTCACCCCTCGGGGGCGGTGGGAGTATCTATGGCTCCAAGCGGTTGGGGCCTCGATAAAGGAACGTGACCTCGCGGACGTTGTCTTGGCCCAGCATCTGCATCAAAAGACGCGTCAAGCCGAAGCCGAAGCCACCATGGGGGGGAGCGCCGTAGCGGAAGAAGTCGAGGTAGTACTGGATCGGCTCGACCTCGACTCCCTTCTCGCTGGCCTGGGCCAAGAGCTGCTCGTAGCGGTGCTCGCGCTGGGCTCCGGTGGTGAGCTCGATACCCCGCCACAGCAGGTCGAAGCTCTTCGTGAGGGCTGGCTGGTCCTGATGGCGCATGTGGTAGAAGGGCCGCACAGATGCCGGATAATCAGTGACGAACACGAACTCGCTGCCTGACTGCTCGGCAATGATCGCCGACAACGCCCGCTCGCTGGGCGGATCGAGATCATGGTTTGGATCGAGTCCCCCCACTCCCGTCATGACCATGCTCCTTCAAAAGAGCCTTGGCGTCAGCCAGGGTGATACGCGGGAAAGGCAGGGTCGGAGCTTGCAGCTCCACGCCGAACGTGCCGACGATCTGCTCGCCGTGCTCTCGGGCGACCGTGGAGAGCACGTGTGCAAGCCAAGCCTCCTCGAAGGCCATCACGTCCTCGTGGGAATCGATCCAGGCGATCTCCACGTCAACGCTCGTGAACTCCGTATCGTGTCTGGACGTAAACGATGGGTTGGCCCGAAACACGGGGCCGATCTCGAACACCTTGCCGAAGCCTCCGGCCATGGCCATCTGCTTGTAGAACTGGGGCGACTGGGCTAGGTAGGCAGTCCGCTCGAAGTAGTCCACCTTGAACAGCTCCGCGCCTGACTCGGAGGCGGAGCCCATCAGCTTGGGTGTGTGGATCTCGACGAAGCCCTGCTCGCGCCAGTGCTCGCGCATGGCGTGCTCCACAGTGGACTGCACTTCAAATATCAGGCGTCTGTCGGGCCGGCGCAGGTCAAGGTAGCGCCAGTCGATGCGCTTGTCCAAGGCCGACTCCGGCGTGACCGGCAATTCGGGCTCGGCCGAGGAATCGACAGTGAGAGACGCGACTTGGATCTCAAGGCCACCGAGCTTGACGCGCTCGTCGGCAACCACCAGTCCGGTAATCGTGACGGCCGACTCGGGTGTGAGCGCCGAGATCGCCTCGTTCAGATCGCTGGGCGGGTCCTGCTTGGGGAGCACCAATTGGGCGAGGCCGGTTTCGTCGCGCATGACCAGAAACTGCATGCTCTTCTGGTCGCGGATGGCCTGCGCCCAGCCACGCAGCTCGACGGTGTTGTCGAGGTGTTCTTTGAGCTCGGCTATCAGGGTACGGGGCACGGGACAGGCAATGCTATTGCAGCGCCTCGTCTGCCGGCCCTTCGCGCGCGTCGCGCTCTGAACAATGAGTTGGACAGTAGACGCCGCGGACGCTCCCATCCTGCACGCCAAACGCAAGCCATACACCGCTGCGCCAAGAGAAATAGAAGAAGCCCGCCTCGGTCCCTTTGAGCTGGCGCTCGCGCTGCCAGGCCTTCACAACGACGCTGGCAGGGATCCGCGATCGGCAGGTGCGCTCGTAGCTGGGGTAGCCACTCCACACGCACTTCATTGGGTCCTCCGCCGGCGCTTTTGGGCTCAAAACCTCGTCCGGCTCGCAGGCCGGGACCTCCGTCAGCCTGACCGGCGAAGGGTGGACCTGCTCGATGGGATGGCGCTTTGACTTCATTGCCCGACTCGGACGACAGGCCGTCGTCCCAATGTGACTACGAGGTTTCTACGCAAGCTATACGGCAAGTCACCCAACAGCGATACATCCGCATGCCCACATTGGACGATTGTTCTAGACAAGGCGGACGCCGCTTCAGGCGTGTCCAGACAGCGACGATCCGGCCCTGGCCTTAAGCTTCGGCAACTATGGCTGAACCCCTTGAGGAGCCCGAGCCCGCCTACCACCTGTTCCTCAATGGCGAGGAGATACCGGTTTGCGCTGGCGCGCTGCGCCTGCTCATTTCAGGTGAGGCCCACGAGCCACAGATCCGCCGACTCGCCCGCGCGGTGCTCGAGAATCTCAAGGCCGAGCCCGATGAGCGCGGCAAACTGACGATTGCACTGAGCCCTGAGCAGATGAAGATCACCCATACCGCCGTGAAGCTGCTGCTCGACGACCTGCAGCGAGGGCAGGCGGAGGAGCGCGAGGTCCTGCGCAGCGTCTTGGGCAAGCTTCCGGACGAGCACACGATCCGCGCGATCACGCTGTCCTAAGCAGGTTAGGCTTAGCTCGGCGATGAGCACGAGCCAACCCCATAGCGCTGATGAGCTGCGGTCGAGCTTTCTCGACTTTTTCGTGGCGCGCGAGCACCGCCTGACGGCCTCCTCGAGCCTTGTGCCGGGACATCCGAAGGCGCCGCTTTTCACAAACGCCGGGATGGTCCAGTTTTTGCCGGTGTTCTTCGGCGAAGAGCCTCCACTATCGCCGCGGGCCACCTCAGCGCAGAAGTGCTTGCGGGTGAGGGGCAAGCACGACGACATCGAGATAGTGGGGCGCAGCACCCGCCACCTGACCTTTTTCGAGATGCTCGGGAACTTCAGCTTCGGCGACTACTTCAAGGCCGGGGCGATCGAATACGCGTGGGAGTTTCTGACCGAGACGCTCGGTCTCGACGGCGAGCGCATGTGGGCGACCGTGCACACCAGTGACGACGAGGCGGCCCAACTTTGGCAGGAGCTTGTTGGGCTGCCTGAGGAGCGCATCCAGAGGATGGGAGAGGACAACTTCTGGGAGATGGGCGCCACCGGCCCGTGTGGGCCCTCCTCGGAGATCTTCTACGACAAGGGGCCCGAGCACGGTGCCGAGGGCGGTCCGGCGCGGGGTGGCGAGGAACGATATGTGGAGATCTGGAATCTCGTGTTCATGCAGTCCAACCGCTTGGAGGACGGCGCGCTCGAAGCCTTGCCCAAGCGCAACATCGACACGGGTGCGGGCTTGGAGCGGATCCTGCCGATCGTGCAAGGCAAGTCCTCGGTGTTCGAGACCGACGTGCTGCGACGCTTGATCGGCTCGGCCGAGGAGCTTGCGCGATGCACTTACGGGCGCGAGGAGGAGAACGACGTGAGCTTGCGGATCGTGGCCGACCACGCACGCGCGGTCACGTTCATGCTCGCCGATGGCGTGGTGCCCTCCAACCTGGAGCGAGGCTATGTGTTGCGCCGGATCATCAGGCGCGCGATTAGGCACGGTCAAAGGGTGGGCGCGCGTGAGGGCATGATGAGCGCGATGGCGGCGGCCGTGGCCGAGACGATGGGGGTCGCATACCCTGAGCTGGAGCGCTCGCTTGACATGGTGAGCGACATCCTCGAGCGCGAGGAGCACCGCTTCGTAGAAACCCTCAGCTTGGGGCTGGGGATGTTGGACGGCCTGATCGAGGAGGGCGCGAAGTCGATCCCGGGAGAGGACGCCTTCATGCTGCACGACACATACGGCTTCCCCGTCGAGCTGACCGCGGAAATCGCGGCAGAGCGCAAAGTTGGATTGGACATGGAGGGCTTCGAGGCGGCGATGACTCGACAGCGCGAGCTGGCGCGCACGGCCGCCGGTAGCGGGACCAGCGACGAGCGTGAGAGTTGGGCGGCGGGTCGCCTGGTGGACGAGCTGGATGGGCTCAGCCCCACCGAATTCCTAGGCTACGAGCAGATGCAAGCACAAAGCAGACTGGTGAAGGTCTTGAAGGCCCCTGACGTCGCACCGCAAGGCAGTAGCAGTGAACCGGAGGAGCCGAACCAGCCGACGCTCGAAGTATTCGCCGAGCGCACCCCCTTCTATGCGGAAAGCGGGGGCCAGGTGGGAGACACGGGCACAATCGAGAGCGAGACGGGAAGGGCGCGCGTGATCGACACCGACAGGCCCTTGGAGGGCATGATCAGACATCGCGTGCGCCTCGAAGAAGGCACTTTGGTGGAGGGCCAAGAGGCGACCTTGCGCGTGGATGGGGAGCGGCGCGATGCGATCAGGCGTAGCCATACGGCGACCCACCTGCTGCATTGGGCCTTGCGCAAGACATTCGGCTCACAGCTGCAACAGCAAGGCTCGCTGGTGGAACCCGATTATCTGCGCTTCGACTTCAATCACCACGCCCAGCTGAGCGACGAGGACATCGCGCGGATCGAAGAGCTCGTGATCGGAGACATTCTCGAGGACGAGCCTGTGCAGACGACCGAAGAGACGCTTGCCGAGGCCAGATCCGAGGGAGCGATGTCGTTCTTCGGCGACAAGTATGGCGAGATCGTGAGAGTGGTCCGAGCCGGCGAGCACTCGGTTGAGCTGTGTGGCGGTACGCACGTCGCCGCGCTCGGGCGGATCGGAGCTTTCGTGGTGCGTAGCGAGTCCTCGGTGGGCGCCAATCTGAGACGCATCGAGGCGCTCACCGGCAAGGCCGCGCATGAGGACCACCGTCGCTCGCGCGAGCTGTTGCACACAGTGGCCGAGTCTTTGCATGTAGCGCCCGACTCGGTGCCAGAGGCGATCCTGCGTTTGCAGGACACGCTCAGCCGAGAGGAACGCGAGCGCAAGGCGCTGGCGGCCGAAGCCGACCGCGAGCTGGGAGCCACACTCGCCGAGTCGGCCCTCGACGGAGTCGTGATCGCCAGGCTGGACGAACGCGATCAGCAGGCACTGCGTGTAATCGCGGCTGAGTTGCTGGCGCGTGAGGGGATCGACGCGGTTGGCCTGGTCGGCTCGCCAGACGGCGAGGCGGTTGCGATCGCCGTGGCGATCGACGGTGAGGAGGGCGACGCGCCGTCGGTGGTGCGGGCCGCGGCCAAGGTGGTGGGCGGCGGCGGCGGCGGCAAGGACCGCCGACTGGCCGTCGGTGGGGGCAGGGACGTGGGCGAGATCGAGACCGCGCTCGACGTGCTGCGTGGAGCTTTGGGAGCGGGCGCGCGCGCGTAGAGTCAGGCGACCGCGACCCGCGGGAGCACCAACAAAGAGCTGCGCCCATGACGCTCCAGGAACATGGTGGTGCTGCCGAGCACCAGCCGCTTCAAGGGACCGTAGCCGCGCGAACCGACCACGAGCAGGTCGACCTGGTCGCTGAAGCCGGCCAGCTCCTCGCCAGTGAGCCCCGAGACGGCGCGCGCCTGCACGTCTGGCAATTCGGCCAAGTTCTTGTTGGCATCCTCGAGTATCTCCTCGACGACGGGGCCCATCGGCACCGCACCGCCATAGGCGTAGCTGGCGATCGGCACCACTTGCAGGACGTGGATCGAGGCGCGCGTCGGCTGGGCCACTTCGCGAGCCATGGCAAGCGCCGCGGCGCTCTCTGGCGAATCGTTGTAGCCGACGCCAATCTTGGCAAAGGGTGTGGGGTGATCGGCGTAGCCGCGTGCGGCAACAGCCACCGAGCAGGGCGCTCCGTTGAGGGCGGCACGCGTGTCGTCGCCGACCATCACACGACCGAGTGCGCCGCGACTGCAGGAGCCGACGACGAGCAGGTCCGCCTGCATCTCCTCGGCCTGTTCGTGCAAGCCCGCGCCGGGACTGAGTGCCGCCACGCTGATCAAGTCGGCGCTTACTTCGGCCTCGGCGCGTTCGCGCTCGAGCAGTTCGTGGGAGGCCTTGCGCTCTCCCTCGATCATTCCAGGAGGGGCGACGTAGAACGGGTTGGGCACGTCGTTGTGGACGTGGGCCAATGTCAGCTTGCCCTCAGGATCGACCAGGCGCGCGGCAAGCGCGATCGCATCGCGACCGGTGGGCCGGCCATCGACTCCCACGAGCACATTCTTGAACATCCTGTCTCCTTACGTTGGGGCCGAGCAGCCCGGCATTGCGACCACGATATACGTGAAGCCGCTTAATCAGCCCGAAGTGACGATCAGCTTGACGATCTGGCGCCCAACATCTGAATAGTAGTTCGTGTTGTCGTTGTTTCTAAGCCAGACTGGACCAGTAGTGGAAGGCGCATTGTTCGTCAAGGTATCGCCAATCGCAACGAATCCGGGGTTGGTGATGCCACCCGGCCCTCCGGGCCGCGACGAAGCACCAACCGAGACTTCGGGAGCGTTGACTGGGGTGTTGCCGATGAAGCCGATCAGAGACTCGACGGGAGCGTTAGCGTCAACGCGATACTGGCCGGGATAGACGGGCAGGCCATTCGCGTCTGAGAAGGGGAAATATCGGGGGTTGCCGCTCCACTGCCCATCAGTACGTGTGTCCGCCCACAAATGTTGGCCAGGGGAGACTGACAAACCACTGTCAACCCAAGGAGAAGTGGCAGCGACCGTAAGAATCTTCTGAGCGAGCACCGTCTGACCCGCAGCGCTGATCGCCGCGACAATAGTGGGGTCCCTCCACCCGGCTTGCGCTTTTGAGGTCCCGTTGCGCAGTTGGGCCGCCAACCCAGGGGAGAGCTTGGAAGGCGTGACCGCGCCCGGCCGGATCTGCCTTGTGCCAACGCTGTTGGCCGGCAATTGTGTCGCAGCGTAGGAGGTGCCGCCCAAGGCGATAAACAGGGCGATGATCCCGACATGGTGGCGTCTGACGTAGGCAAGCATGAGCTAGAGACTAACGAAACCGCAAGTGCTTGCCGGGGCAGTTGCTCCTCATTTGATCCCCGCAATAGCGCCAGCGCGCTACGGCCGCTGAGTTGATGCTAGAAGGGTGCGGCCTCCAGCAGTGTGTTGAACAGGGCCTTCTGACCTTCAATGTTGGGGTGAAAACTCTCAACGTGGCCGTCCACTGCCTTTAGTTTAAGAACTCCCTTCGGCAGCCATCCATGCAGATAAGATGGCGACCCCTTCTTGCGGCACAGCTCGTGCCCGTCGAAGGTATGTGCGTTGCTCACAAACACGGCAAACTGCCCGTCTGTGGCATTGGCCTTCGCTACAGCGTGTTCTATCTGCGAGTTGAATGCGTTCTCGAACCTGGTGATTTCTTCAGCGTCCTGGGCGTAGAGATCGCAGTTGTCCGGATGATGGGGGTCTGCCGCGAAGAGGTGGGGGTACCCCATTACAAATAGACGCGCAGCTGGAGCCGCGGCGTGCACCCTCTCATATACGCAGGTGAGACGAACTTCGATGGCGGCCTGGGCGCAGATCGAGACGTTCCCGGGTGGTGACGGCACTTTTACAGGCGGCCTGTTCTTTTGGAAGCAGTGGGCCTCGCCGCCCGCGGCCGCCCCGACGCAATCTTTAAGCACTTTCGCAAATTCCATATCGTTCCCGCCAACTCCGATGGTTACGAGATCGACCTCTTCTGTGGCGTTGTCATGGTGGTGCAGCGTTTCGATCTGGGCCGGCTCTCTGGAGCCCCAACTATGGCTTGAATAGGAGATGTCGTTGATGATGGCGCCAGAGCAAGTGGAGTTCACAAAGCCCCACCCTGATGGTTTTAGACGCTGTGCCATCAGTTGCGGGTAGGAGTGACTCGACCGATGGCACTCGTCCTTACCGAGTTCGTTCGTTGAAGGGGCATATCCGCAGTCCTTTAGGTTCGCGTCACAAGCGCCCTCGCCCGCGGAATAGGAGTCCCCGAGCGCAACATAGACGGGACGCTTCGATTTGGACGTGCTGAAAGTTGCTGGCCGACAGGCCGCGTACACGGACGCAGGCGGCGGGTTCGGCTGCACCCAAATTGTTGCTGTCGTGGTGTTGGAGACTGCCCCCGAGACATTCGTGTCGCGGTAGACGATGACAGCCTTGAACGATTTGCCACTAGGCCCTGGGTTATAGGTAAGGGCTCCCGTGCCCGGGTTCAATCTATACGGGTGTGTGCTGATGCCAAAGTTGATCGAAAGGACATGCGCCGTCAAACTGCTCCCGGCGGGATCCACATCGTTGGAAAGCACCCCGACCAGAGCCGGCACGCTCAAGGACTGGCGCGGCTTCGTCCAATACACATCGCACTGCGCGACTGGAGCGTTGACGCCTGGCGCGGCCGGACAGCCGGTAGGCGCGGGACCGGCTTCGGTGGGGCACTGGTCAGCTGAGTCGGGAATGCCATCATGGTCGCTATCTACAGATGCTTCACACAGCACACTGGCGCTGAAGTGTGTGACCAGGTCCACCGGTCCGTAGGACGGAAGAGAATGCGTATCATCGCGTTCGGCCTCTTCGATCGCGATTCCCCCGTCGGCTTCAAATGGTCGCGCGAAGTTGGCGGTGTAAGCGTTGCCGGAAGCAGTGGGCACAACTTCCTCACTGGCCCCGTTGTGGAAGGCAATGGCATGAAGCAACGGAGTCGACGGATCGAAGCTCCCAGTGAGCGTGGTGCTACCACATTGCACAGGATTGGCCGTCGGAAAGGTCACCGTTCTCGCCGCAATCGTTTCTCCGTCGACGGCGATATTGAGAACATCTCCAGTCTGGGTTATGACAGGCGTGTCGCTACGCGCTTCATCGTTCGCTATGACTGTCGTCGACCCGCTACCCACCACTACGCCTTCACGAGTGACTGTCGCCACAACGGTCGGCTGACACCGGGTACAGAAGGCTTCAACATGGAGATTTGCTTGGCTCACCGCCACCTGGATCGCGAAGTTGCGAGGTTCAGCGACCTGGAATTTGAGCTCGCTGAGGGGATCCGTCGAGATCTCCGGTGCCAGTAAGGTGAGACGCGCGTCTTGCCTGTGCTTCTCGCTACCCCGCGAAGGTCGATGACCGGACTGTTGGGCTAGCGAGCCAGGTGGAACAGCCAGGCAGGCCAAGAGAGCTAGCAGGATGACAACGGAAACCATGCCCCGTCGAGGCCGAGGCCTCTGACGACGCGAGCCAAATGACCCTCGCTGTGTGCGCATGTGACGGATCGCCTAAGCCTACAATAGCCAAGTCGAACCCGGGGGCCGCTGTGCAACGCGACACTCCGCCGAAGACCTGGCGAGGCGCTAATTTTGCTTTGAATGCTCAAGATCGCGACTTCTGTGAGTAGCGAAATGGAGGCGGTGTTGGTTCGCGGCCGCCTATCCGCGGCTGGTATTCACTCCATGCCGCAGCGGAGGGGTGGTGGTAGCGGACGGGGCGTTGGGGGCGCATGTGACGTGTACGTTGAGGAGCGAGATCTCGATCAAGCACGTGAGCTATTGAACGCCGAAGGCGTAAGTGAAGAGGAACTCGCACGAGAATGACCGGCGAGGTTTTCTGTGAAGACGATCTTGCCGCTGGGTGTGCGAACGAGCAGTTCGCTGGGCAAAAGATCATCACGGCCTGTGGAGCAAGGAGGAGTTGGTGCGTGAGCTGAGCGCGCCGCGCCTACCTCCCACGCGTGCTCCCCTTAGAAGTCACACCTCAGCAGGCGCCAACCCGAGCCTTGCCAGCTCCCTCAACATGTCGTCCACAAAGCCGTGCGCATCGGCGGCAGCGTTCTCCAGCTCCGCGTCATCGCCGACCGTGAAGGCCGCCGCGCGGCGGGGTCCGAGGCTCTCGGGGGTATCAAAGTCGCGCTTCAGCAGGCCGAGGGCTCGCGCCACGATGTCTCCATAGCGCTCGGCGTGGAGGCGCAAGCGCTCGGCGATGGTGGCACCCCGTCCGCCGGTGTTGCGGATGACGTAAGTGAGGTCATACGCGTCCTTGGGCTCACCGCGATCGCCGAACGCGAGGGCCTTGAGTACGACGAAGGCGGCGGGCCCGCAGACGGGTACCTTGCGGCGCACCTGCTCTCCCTTGAGCGTGTGACCGTCCAGTTCTATGGGTACGCGCTCGTCAAAAGCAAGCTCCAGGCCGGGCGCCACGAGAGCGCCGAAGTCGGGCTCGAGGTTGTGCACTCGCAACGCCGGGGTGTGGTCGGCCGTGGGGGGCATGAGGAAGTCGATCGTGACCTTCAGGCTGCCGTACCGCCAGCGCTGCACGGTGGGATGGCCTTTCTCGTTCTTGTCGGGCTCGAAATCCTCGCGGCGCAGGCGCCGGCTGATCTCGGCGTAGCGCTTCTCATCGAGCACGGCGAGCGCGAGCGCGATGTCGAGGTCGTTGGTGCCGGGGTGAAAGTCCTCCTCGTCGCCGCCCGTTCGGACGGTGTCGATCAGCAGAGGTGGCACGAGACCGCCGACGATGCAGACGTCGTCGAGGTAGGCCCCGAGCGTGACCGCCACGGTGAGGCACACCATCCTTACCTGTTCGGTCTCCTCCAGTGTGTAGCCCGAGCGGTGGCGCGGCTTCTCAGAGGCGGCCATGCCAGAGCCCTTCCCCGTGGCGCAACTCCTCCGCGGCCTCGGCGGCGCGCTCGGGCAAAGCAAGCAGATCGAGGTAGACCTGGACGGGGGCGACGCACGGCAGCTCGTCGATTCTCCGCCGGCCGTCAAAGACCCCGGAGTCGTTGGGGGCGATCAACTGGATGTTGGCGCCCCGGTCGTTGCGTCGAAGCTCGATCGCCTCGGCGGCGACACGCGGGTCGCCTTCGACGTAGACGCTATTGAGGCGAAACCGGGCAAAGCGATCGAGCGTCCAGGCAGCAGGAAGCCCGGTGAAGGCGTGTTGCACATCGGCATCGCTCAATCGACGGTCTAGTTCGCGAGCGAGGTCGATGCCATTTCCGGATAGGTGTCCGGTGATGATGTCGTGGCGATCGAAGCGATACTCGTCAGCCCACGCGTCCAGCAAGAGGTTGGGATCGCGGGGACGCAGCAAGGGCCCGTCGTGAGCGAGGAGGTTCTCCTCGGCCAGTCGCGCGACGATGCGCGAGACGCGGCCGGCGTCGAGGTGGGTGTCTTGGGCGAGCTCCTTTTGGCGCCACCAGTGTTCGGGGTGGAGCAGCAACGCTCGCGCGACGCGGGAGCCCTTGGGCGCAAACGCCGATGCAGGGCGGCCAGGGCCGGCGAACTGGTTGGGTTTGCCTTGGACGGAGATGTAGAGGTGCTCGTCGCGGATGTTCGCGTTTCCCGAAAGGTCCACCCAGTTCAGTTCGCGCTCGCTTGCCGCCTTGGCGCCGGCCGGGGTCATGAACGGCACCACCAGCAGCGGGACGCCTCCTTGGATAGCTGCTCTCGCCAATTGTGCAGCCGCTGAGGCAACAACCGCAGGACCGGCTGAGGACTTGAGCTCGATCAGCCAGCGGTGGCCGCGGGCATGGGTGACCGCATCGACACCTCCATCCGGCGCTCGGGACTCGATCGGACCAACAGGGGTGGGTTCACCGAACAGCTCGCCGAGGAGGGCCGGGAGGCGCTGGAGCGCCTCCCGCTCAAACTGCACAGATGCATAATTGTGCCTGCTTGCATAGGCTGGCATACCGACTAGTTTACGCAATTAATTGTCTAAAAGCAAGCAGTTGTTCAGTGGAACAACCCGTACTCGGAGCGATGGTGTCGACTGGAAGACGGGTGGAAATCACGCTCTGCGGCCTCGCACCCGGTTTGAGGTGCCTGGGGTGCCCTCGGGTGGCTGGGCGTACGTGCCTAGTAGATCGGGGTCACCCGCCAGGCTGCCCGATTGCGACTCGAACACCGCCGCTCGGAAAACTCAAAACCGCCTCTAAGCAGGGGAAAAGGACGATGGCGAGACCCGGACTCGAACCGGGGACACCACGATTTTCAGTCGTGTGCTCTACCAACTGAGCTATCTCGCCGCTGGCCGATCTTCGATCGGGGGACGATCCTAGCGGCTTGTCGGGGCCTGCCGTCAGCCTCTGGCAACTTCCCAAGCTTCTAGATAGGGCAGGGGATCGATGGGATAGCCGCCCTTTGCCTGCCAACCGCCTACCCAGATCTCCAAGTGCAGATGGGGGCCGGTTGCGTCGCCCGTCTGGCCGACCTTGCAGATCGCCTGACCAGCAGTGACCGCCTCGCCAGGGCTCACTGCAAGCGAGGAGGCTTGGCAGTGGGCGTAGAAGAAGTCGAGCCCACTGACAGTTTGCTCGGCCGCATACCAGCCGGCGCCCCCCGCTTGGTAGGAGGTCGTGATGATTGTTCCGGCCAGAGGCGCAACAACTTGGAGGCCTTCGCTTGCGAGCACGTCTTGACCCTCGTGGATGTGACCTTCGCGTGCCGCCCCGAAGCGGTTTTCGGGCCCTCCGAAGCCGTGGGGTCCGATGACCGGGAACACGGCTCCTTCGGCGACAGTCTGCGCTGGCGTGGGGACGCCTGGCGGTGAGCTCGCAGGCGGGGGAGCAACGGGCTTGGGCTTTGGCTTGGACCGCGGCTTGGGAGCTGGCGCTTTCGGCTTGACATGGGTTCGGCGCGCCGCGTGAGAGGGCTTGCGGGCAGTTGCTTTGGGTGGAGTGCTTTGCTTGGGTGCGAGCACTCCATATTCGCTGCCGCCGGTCCCTTGCGTCACTGGAGCAATCGATCCGCCGAGGCCGGTCTCATTGGCGATCGCGGCGATCGAGGAAGCAGACGTGCCTCCGGTCGAGTCGAGCGCTCGGGCGGCGGGGGCAAAGGTCCCGACCAGTGCAACGACGAGCGTGAGCACACCAAGGATCCCTCGGGGCACCCCAGCCGGCACAAAAACCATGGTCCTCGCGGTCTGCGCGGCCGCCTTGAGGGCATGCCTCATGCCCTCTTTATTCGACCAGGGGTGGGCCTTGGTAAACCGCTGGGCGCTAGCTTGCGGCTTGGAATTCTTCTACGAGGGCCGCGTACGTCTGGCGCAAACCCGCTTCGATCGACACTTCGGCGTGCCAGCCCAACTCACGCTGGGCGCGACTGGAGTCGAGGCAGCTGCGCTGCAACTCACCTGGGCGCAGGTCGGCCAGTTGCGGCTCAATGTCCGAGCCGGCCGCCTCTCTGAGCATGCGCCATAGCGTTGAGACGTCGGTCTCAACGCCGGTCGCCACGTTGAAAGTGCCACGCTTGCCATTGGCTGCGATCAGTGCAGCCACAACATCACCGACGTAGATGTAGTCACGCGTGGGCTTGCCGTGCCCAAACATCTTTGGCGCCCGACCTGTGTGGAGGTGCTCGGAGAAGATCGCCACGACGCCGGCCTCGCCGTGGGGGCTCTGGCGCGGGCCGTAAACGTTGCCAAGGCGACACACCGCGTGGGGCACGCCCGAGGACAGGGACCACGTGTTGACGTAGGCCTCCGCTGCCCACTTCGATGCGCCATAGGGGGCCAGGGGCGCGGGGATGCGCTCCTCAGAGGTCGGCAAGGGCGCCTCGTCACCGTACAAGGCCCCCCCGGTCGAAGTGAACGAAACGGGTGCGCCAAGCTTGGTGGCGGCGTCAACCACGTGCAGGGTACCCTGCACGTTTACCGCACAATCGCGGCCAGGGTCAACCACAGACGCGGTCACTGAGGCTTGAGCGGCCAGGTGGTAGACGGCGTCGGGGCGCACCTCGTCGAACACGCGCTCGAGCGCGTCGCGGTCGACGATGTCGAGCTCGCGCAGATTGGCCTGCAAGGCGACGTTCGAAGCGCGTCCCGAGGAGAGATCGTCGACCACGGTCACCTCATGGCCCGACGCAAGCAAGACATCGACGACGTGCGAGCCGATGAAGCCGGCTCCACCGGTCACTATCGCGCGGAGGGACACGCGCGGAAGATTATCGCCGCGCACGCCTACCCGCGCGCGTAGGCATACCTTCGACGCGTCCCCACAACCGCACCCCCACATGCGTAGGCGCCCATAGCGCCGATGGGCTTACCCCCGCGCCAGCATGTAGCGGTCCATCGTGGCAATCACCCGGCGTGTGATCGAGTCCGCATGTTGCTCGATCTCCAGGTCGATCTCCCCGGCGTCGCGCAGCTCGAGACGCGGCGCATGGCAGGGGCGATCACCTCATCCTTCAAGGTGGCCGGCTCAATCCCGTCCTCGATCGCCTGGGCGATCGCCTCCTCGGCCAGCTCGGCGTCCCCGAGGCGCATCGCATCGGTGTAGATCTCCAAAGCTCCCGCCAAGAGCGTGCTGGGATCGGAGCGCTCGCGCGTGCGGGCCTCCGCGCCAGAGGAGTCGAGCACCTCCATAAACTTGTGCAGGAGGACAGGATCGAAGTGGCGGTCGGCCTGCTCGAGCATCATCTCGACAGCCTGCTCGACCGAGAAGGCCCGGCGGTAGACGCGATGGGAGGTAAGTGCGTCGAATACGTCCGCGATCGCCACTATGCGACCCTCGATCGGGATGCTCTCGGCAGCCAAGCCACGCGGATAGCCGTCGCCGTCCCAGCGCTCGTGGTGGGAGAGGGCGATCGTGGCGCCCATGTCTAGGATCGAGGAGGAGGAGCCACGCAAGAGGCGGTGACCCTCCTCGGCGTGGGTCTCTACGATCGTGCGCTCCTCGGCAGTCAGCGGACCGGGCTTGAGCAGAATCGCGTCGGGAATCGCCACCTTGCCAACGTCGTGCAGGGGCGCAGCGTGACCGATGCGCCGGCAGAACTCGGTGCTCATCCCGATCGCTTCGGCCAGAAGCGTGGAGAAGCGTCCGATACGCTCGATGTGGGCGCCGGTGTCCTCGTCACGAAACTCGACCGCCATCGAAAGGCGACGCACCGTCTCGGCTTGGGCGATCTCCAGCTCGGAGAGGGCTCGGCGGAGGTCGTCGTTGCGTTCGTCAACCTCCAGCTGGAGCACCTGGCGACGATCCTCGCCCAATAGCCAGCCAGCGAGGATCGCGACGGCGACGAGCACCGCCACACCGAGCACGGTCAGGACGATTCCACCAAACAGCACGGCCGCCACTCCGCCGAGCATCGCCAAGACCAAAGCAGGCGCTCGGCGCCAGGGCGCCCGACGACGACGATGACTCAGCTCGGGGATCGGGGGGGACGGCCCATGGGGTGACGCTCCGTCGTCGTGCAGGCGCTCGCCGCTGGAGCCGCCCAGTAAAGCTCGCAGCTTGCTGGGCTCTGAGTCTTGCTCAGGCGCGCCCGAAGACAAGCCGGGGCGCCCGCGCGGGAGCGCCGCCCCGCGTGGGGTGGACCGTTCCAAGCCAACCTTTGTGACTCCACGCACGAAAAGCACTCCATTCTTCCGCTTCTCGTCTATTCGGCCGAATTCGACGTCCGCTTGAGCTACCCCGAAACGAGCTACGCGAATCAGATCGAATCTTTGGTGGTTATATCGATAGTGCGACGTACTTCGTCTCCAAATACTCGTCGATGCCCTCGAAACCTCCCTCGCGCCCGAAACCTGAGTGCTTGACGCCCCCGAAGGGGGCAGCAGGATTGGAGACGATGCCCTGGTTGACGCCAATCATGCCGGCTTCGATCGCCTCGCTCACTCGAAACGTGCGCGAGAGATCACGCGTGTAGAGGTAGGCCACGAGACCGTACTCGGTGGCATTGGCGGCTTCGATCGCTTGCGCCTCGGTCGAGAAGGTGGCGATCGGCGCGACTGGACCGAAGATCTCCTCGCGCAAGACGCGGGCTTGTGCAGGCACGTCGGAGAGCACAGTCGGTGCGTAGAAGTAGCCTGGGCCGGCGACAGGCTCGCCCCCGCAAAGCAAGGTGGCGCCGGTGGCGAGAGCATCCCCGACGAGCTCCTCGACGATCCCGCGCTGGCGCTCGTCGATCAGCGGACCGATGTCCACACACGGCTCGGTACCGCGCCCGACCTTCAAAGAGCGCATACGCTCGGCCATCCTGTGGGCGAACTCGGGGGCGATCGACTCATGCACATGGAAGCGGTTGGCGGCGGTGCATGCCTCGCCGACGTTGCGTAGCTTGGCGATCAGGGCGCCTTCCACGGCGGCGTCGAGATCGGCGTCCTCGAATACGAGGAAGGGAGCGTTGCCGCCCAGCTCCATCGAGACGCGCAGGATCTGGTCGGCCGATTGAGCGATGAGGGTGCGGCCGACCTCGGTGGAACCGGTGAAAGAGAGCTTGCGTGTGCGGGCGTCCTTCAGGAGCGGTTCGACGACCGCACCTGAATGGTGAGCGGTGATTACGTTAAGCACGCCGCCCGGCAGGCCTGCCTCCTCAAGCAAGCCGGCTAGAGCGAGCATCGAGAGGGGTGTCTGTTGCGCGGGCTTGACGACCATCGTGCAGCCGGCCGCGATCGCGGGAGCGATCTTGCGGGTACCCATCGCGGTGGGGAAGTTCCAAGGCGTCACAAACACGCACGGGCCGACCGGCTGGCGCGTCGTGAGGATGCGTCCGACCCCGGTGGTGTTGGTCATGTAGCGCCCATGGATGCGGACCGCCTCCTCAGAGAACCAGCGCAGGAACTCGGCCGCATAGGCAAGCTCGGCGCGCGATTCGGACACGGCCTTGCCCATCTCGAGCGTCATTAGGAGCGCCAAGTCATCCACGCGCTCAAGCAAGAGCTCATAGGCGCGGCGCAGGATCTCCCCACGCTCGCGCGGCGCTGTGGCCGCCCATGAGGCCTGAGCGTCGGCAGCAGCAGCCAAGGCCGCCAAGGCATCCTCGGGCGTGGCGTCGGCCACTTCGACCAAGGTCTGCCCGGTCGAAGGATCCTCGACCGGAAGGGTGCCACCACCCGTGGATGGACGCCAAGCGCCGTCGATGTAGAGGCCCTTGCGCACCCTGTCCAAGACCGCCTGCTGCTCGGGCGGCCTCATGGACGGGCGCCATCGGCGTCGCATGGCTCAAGCCGGGGCGCCAAACGTCCGAGGCTATGCACGTGCGCGCCCACGCCAAGAGAGCAAGCGACTAAACGGGTACCGCTCTGAGCACGGATGCTCCTCACGAGATCAACCTATCACCGACTTCGTGCCCTACTAAGACGCGCTCCGAGCGTGGTGGCGGCGCTTGCCTTGCTCGCCGGGGCACCTGCAGCCGAGGCCTCGACCCTCGTGATCGCTGGCGCGGGCGACGGTCACGGCGTGGGGATGAGTCAGGACGGGGCCCTCGGCTACGCCGAACACGGGTGGTCCTATCAGGCGATCTTAGTCACTACTACACGGGTACGGCATCGGACAGGCGGCGGCGAGCACCGTCGTGAAGGTGTTGATCGGCTCGAAAGTGAAGGACATTCCGCTCGAAACATATGTGAGGGGCGTGGTTTCCGCTGAGGTTTCGGCGAGCTGGCCGATGGCGGCACTTGGAGGCACAGGCCGTGGCGAGCAGGACCTATGCGATCACAGCACACGCGGGCGGCAGCAAGTTCGATGTGTACACCGACGATCGCTCTCAGGTCTACCGAGGCAAAGCGGCGGAAACGTCGCGCACGAACGCGGCTGTGGCAGCCACGGCGGGGCAGATCGTGACCTATGGGGGACAGCCTGCGATCACCTATTTCTTTGCCAGCTCAGGCGGGCATACAGAGAGCATCCAAGATTCTTTCTTGGGCTCGACGCCAGCGCCGTGGTTGGTTGGCGTGAGCCGACCCTTATGACACGGGGCCGCTGCACCACTGGACGAGAACTTGAGCTTCGCTTCAGCCGCGGCCCGGCTGAGCGGGCTGGTCGAAGGGTCGTTCAAGGGATCGAGGTGCTCAAGCGGGGCACTTCGCCACGGATCGTCTCGGCTGAGGTGCTCGGTTCCAAGGGTCACAAGGTCGTAAGCGGGCCGGAACTGGCGGCCCGCCTGGGGCTGTATTCCACTTGGGCTTACTTCAGCGTGAAGGACGCTCACGGCGTTCACGCCGAGCCGGACCTGAGCGGGCCGGCAGCCCTGCCCCTTCGCCTGTGCCTGTGCCTGTGCCGGCGCCCTCGGCCCAGCCCGCCAGCGTGACCGGACAAGGCGGCTCGATCTCGGCCCAGCCGGCGAGCGTGACCGGGCAGGGTGGCTCGGCGGCCGCACCGGGGCAGCCAACGGCTCAGCCTGCCAGAGTGAATGGGCAAGGCGGGGTCTCGGCCGGATAGACATACCCTATGGCGGTGGACACGCCACTCCTGATCGCCGATGTGCCTTGGCTTTTGTATCGGGCCTACTTTTCGTTGCCTAAATCGATCAAGGGCTTGGACGGGGAGCCCGTGAATGCGCTGTTGGCAGCATCAACGCGCTGCTTGCGGCAATCGAGTCCGAGCCGCCGCGGGCGGTAGTGGTCTGCTTCGGCGCAGAGGAGGCGCGCTATCGGGTGCAGGCTTACCCCCCTTATCACGCCCATCGTGACCCGATGCCGCCGGATCTGGCCGACAGTGGGGCGGGCGCCCGCGTTGCTTGAAGCTTGGGCTGGAGCATCGCGGACGCGGGGGAGTTGGAGGCCGACGACGCGATGGGCTCTTACGCTCGCGCGGAGGCCAGGCGGGCGGGCGGGCATTGCTGGTGACCGCCGACCGCGATCTGTACCAGGCCGTGGATGAGCGAGTGGCGGTATTGGATTTGGGGAAGGGAGGGGCGTGCGTTTGCTGGGACCGGAGCAGGTCCAGGAGCGTTATGGCATGACGCCGGACAGGTGCCGATTTCATCGCTCTGCGCGGAGATCCCTCTGACGGGATTCCCGGAGCCCCGGGGATCGGCGCCAAGACAGCGGCATCCTTGCTGCAGCACCTATGGCACTTTGGAGGTTCTGTTGGAGGCGGCCGAGCGACAATGGCGGAGGCCAACTTGGGCGAGCTGAGCCCGCGCGTGGCAAGCGCCTTGATACGAAAACGCAGAGTTGCTGCGTACGTTCAAGCAGATCGCAACGCTCGTGGAGATCGAGGTGGAGCGCCCACCCGACGCGCGGACGGACTTCGCGGGAGGCGCAGCGGCGGCGCAAGCGATGGGAATGAAGCGCTTGGCCGAGCGCTTGGCTCGCACCGCTAGGGGTGAACTTAACTGTGATGATGTCCCCATCCTGCATGGCGTAGTCGCGGCCCTCCAGGCGCAAGGTGCCGCGATCACGCGCGCCGGCGTAGCCGCCCGCGTCGACCAGTTCGCGCCAACCCACTACTTCGGCGCGGACGAAGCCCTTTTGAATGTCTGTGTGGATCTGCCCGGCAGCGTGCCAGGCCGTGAGCCCGTCGCGCAAATGCCATGACTGCGCGGGCTTGGCCTCGCCAGCGGTGAAGAAGGCGATCAGATGCAGCAGCGAGAAGGCACCGCGCACGATCCGCTGCAAACTCGATTCGAGACGCCTAGCTCGGCGCGCATCAAGGCCGCTTCCTCCTCCTCGAGCTCGGCCAGCTCGGACTCGATGCGCGAGCAGACCGCCACCACGCCCGCACCCTCAGCCGCAGCATGGTCGGCGACCGCGGATGGCACAGCGTCGGAGCCCTCGTCCACGTTGACTACAAACAGGACTGGCTTGGCGGTGAGCGAGCCCAGGTCGCGCAGAGCATGGGGAGCATCCTCCGGTGCGGGCACTCCACGGGCGGGCCGGCCCGCTTGTAGCTCGCCGATTACCTCGCGCAGCCATGCCTCCTCGGCGATCGCGACGCGGTCTCCCCCCTTGGCCTGCTTGGCGACACGATCGACTCGGCGCTCTGCCTGCTCGAGGTCGGCCAAGATCAACTCAGTCTCGATCGTCTCGATGTCGGCGAGCGGGTCGACGCGCCCCTCTGGGTGGATCACGTTGTCATCGGTGTGAGCGCGAACGACGTGCACGATCGCGTCGGTCTCGCGGATGTTGGCCAGAAAGCGGTTACCCAAGCCCTCGCCTTTGTGGGCGCCCGCGACAAGGCCGGCAATGTCGTGGAAGTCGATCGTGTCCCACACGATCTCCGAGGCTCCAACGGTCGCCGACACCTCGACGAGGCGCTCGTCGAGCACCGGCACGACCGCCACGTTGGGCTCGATCGTGGTGAAGGGATAGTTGGCGGCCTCTACGCCCGCCTTGGTGAGCGCGTTGAAGAGCGAGGACTTACCTGCATTGGGCAGCCCCACGATGCCTATGCGTGTGCTCACCGTACGAGCCCCGAGTCGAGGCAGCACAAGACGACGATCACGATATGCTCACATAACGGAGGGAGACGGCTATTGCGCCGCCTCGGCGCCTAGGCCAGAAACCCACGCGCATGTCGCTGTCCTCGATGCGGACATAGACGACCTGGCCGAGGTACAGCCGCACAGGCCCCTCCTCGGTTTCGAGCTCGTGCCACCCGCCATCGCCGAGCGACTTGTAGAGCGTCTCGAGCTGCTCGTCGGTGACGCGCAAGGAGAGCACCTGCCCGCCTTGGAAGCCGACGCTCACGCGCCGGTGCTGATGGGCCATCAGTGAACCTCCACTGGTTGAACTAGCTCGGTGAGCACGCCTTTGGGTGCCCTTCGGATGCAGGAAAGCAACGCGGGAGCCTCGTATGCCGACACGCGGCTGCTCGTCGATAAGGGGCAGCCCGGCCGCCTTAGCGAGTCGAGAGTCGCGTCGATATCGGACACTTGATAGGCCACGTGGTGCAAGCCGGGTCCGCTCTTGGCCAGGAACCTGCCGACAGGCGTGTCTTCGCTCAAGGGCGCCAACAGCTCGACGTGGTTCTCGCCAACGTCGAGCAGCACGGCCTCGACGCCTTGCTCCTCGACGATCTCGCGGTGGGCGACGGTCATCTTGAAGGCGTCTCTGTAGAGCGCGATCGAGGTCTCGATGTCCTCGACGGCTACGCCAATGTGATCGATGCGATTGAACACTCCCGGCAGTCTAGTGTCTGGACCCGAGACGAAATGCGCTCGGCACGCCGACGCCGTCAGGTTCCCTCGGGTGCGGCCGAGGAACCGTGGCCGGCACGCCCGTAGGCACATCGTGGGTACCGCGGCCGCGACGCGCAGCCCGACGCCGGGCCTACGTTCCAGGCGCGGGACGCCAACCATCACCCGGTCGATCGCTTCGCGGTCGAGCACCTCGTTGACCAGCAGCTCAGCAGCAAGTGCGTCGAGCTGGGCGCGATGAGCTGACGATCATCTTGCGAGCCGCCCGGCGCGCCTCCTCGACCAGCTCCCTGCGCTCCTCATCACGCAGGCGCAAGGTCGTCTCGGACAGGCGCACGTCCCCGTCGGGGGTGCGCCCCACACCGGCGCTACCCATCGCATAGTCGTGCACCATCGAATGGGCGATATCGGCAACCCGCTTGAGATCGTCGGAGGCGCCGGTCGTGATCGCTCCGAACACGACCTGCTCGGCCACGCGACCGCCGAGCAGAACGGTCATGTAGTCGAGCAGCTCCTCCCGCGTCTTCAAGTAGCGGTCCTCGGCGGGCAGGTTGAGCGTGTAGCCGAGCGCCCGCCCGCGCGGCACGATCGAGATGCGGTGCACACGGTCGACCGAGGGCAGAAGCTCGCCACAGAGGGCATGGCCTGCCTCATGAAAAGCGACGACGCGCTTCTCGTGGTCGTTTAGGACCCGGTGTGACTGCACCCCCGCGATCACGCGCTCCAAAGCACTATCGAAGTCGGCGCCGGTAATGCTCGGCGCCGCGCCGCGCCGCGAAGATGGCGGCCTCGTTGCAGATGTTCGCGAAGTCCGCACCCGTTAGGCCGCTCGTTTGTTGCCGCGACGAGAGCCAGGTCCACGTCTCCCAGAGGCTTGTCGCGCGTATGCACGCCGAGCACTCCCTTCCTGCCCTTCACGTCGGGCGGACTGACAAAGATCTGGCGGTCGAAGCGACCCGGGCGAAGCAAGGCAGGGTCGAGCTTGTCAAGCAAGTTCGAAGCGGCGATCACAACGAGGCGCCCACTCGTGTCAAAGCCATCCATCTCGACGAGTAATTGGTTGAGCGTCTGGTCCTTCTCGCCGGAGAAGTCGGCGCCACGACGACCGCCGACGGCGTCGAGCTCGTCGATGAAGATGATCGCGGGCTCTTGCTTGCGCGCGATCGCAAACAGTCGCCTGATGCGAGCCGCCCCGAGTCCCGCGAACATCTCCACGAAAGCTGCCGCCGACTGGGCAAAGAACTGGGCGCCGGACTCGTGTGCGACGGCCTTCGCCAAGCAAGGTCTTGCCGGTGCCGGGCGGGCCGTGCAGAAGGATGCCCTTGGGCACCTTCGCGCCGAGCTTCTCGAACTGCTTGGGATCACGCAGGAACTCCACGATCTCCTGCAGCTCGGCCTTGGCCTCATCGGCGCCGGCGATGTCCTTCCAGGCGACCGACTGATCCGAGGACGGGCTTGATCTGCTGCGGCTTGACCCGCGGCATCACTTTCAAGGTGCGCCACATCAAGTAGAGGAGCGCCGCGAAGAAAAGGATCATCACGACACTGGACCACTGGTAGGCCCATTCCTGGATCTTTGTCACGAAAGAGGCCGCGAGCACCATCATTAAAGCAACGCGCTCAGCCCAGCAGTTCTAGCGCGAGCTGCCGGTAGAAGTCCGCAGCCAAAGCAAGATCGCGCACGTCAATGCGCTCATCTGGTGCGTGGATCAAAGCCTGGGTCTCCAACAGCGACTGGTGGCGTTGCGGGAAAGAAGCCATAGGCAACACACTCCGGGAATGCTGCCCTGAAGTGGCGCGAGTCGGTGAACCCGGGCAGAATCGTCGGCACCGTCTTGGCTCCCGAATCGTTGGTCTCGATCCAGCCGCCAATGCGCATCCATCAGAGGCGACTCGATCGGCGAGCGATTGCCTGAGATTCTCTCGGTGAAATCGATCCGTAGTGGATCCCCCGCGCGGGCGGTCGGCGTGCGCCGACCCCTCATCGCGTGCGCCGGCTTTACTCGGTCCGGCTGCAAACTCGAGCGCAAGACCCTCGATCCCACCGAGCACCTGCTCGATCGCGTTCCTGGTCTCTGCTCGCCGAGACCGGGCGGCACGCGACAGTCGACCCTCAACTCCGCTTTGGAGGGGATCACGTTGATCTTCTCTGAGGCAGAGACCTTGGTCGGGCGCGAAGCGTGACGCCGAACATCGGCTCGAGCAGCCGCGGCAAGCGCTGGTCGATTGTCTCCAGGCGTGCGAGTGCCCCGGCTGGATCGGAATCGTCCTCGCCCACCCCGCGCAGGAACGCCAGCGGCTCGGCGGTGGGCGTAAGCGCCGGTTGCCTGGTGGCAAACGCTCCAAGACTGGTGCGAGCTTCAAGAGCGCGTTCTCGCCCAGCTTCGGCATCGATGCGTGACCTGCCGCCCCTTGGGTGCTTACGGTGAAACGGAACACGCCCTTCTCGGCACAGCACACCCCGTAGTAGCGCTGTCCGCCGAGTTCGAAATGGGGGCCACCACCCTCGTTGAGCAGCATGTCGCAGCGCACCTTCTCCGGGTGCGTTTCGCAGAGCCACTTGGCTCCCAGCTCCCCGCCGGTCTCCTCGTCCGCGACGGCCACGACCAGCAAATCGCCATGTGCGGGTCGCCAGCCTTCGCGCGCCAGCCCGGCGACCGCTGCGACCTCGGCGGCGACTTGAGACTTCATGTCCAGCGATCCACGCCCCCACATGCAGCCGTCGGCGATGTCGCCAGACCAGGGATCGTGGGTCCATTCGCTCCCGTCGGCCAAGACAGTGTCCACATGGCCGAGGTAGCAGAGCGTAGGGCCTTCGCCCCGGCCCTTCAGTCTGGCTACAAGGTTCGGGCGCTCAGGCTCGGCGCCGAGCAGCTCGCACTGAAAGCCAACATCCATAAGGATCGCCCGCAGATGCTCGATCGCGGCCTGCTCTTTGCCGGGCGGATTGACGGTGTCGAAGCGGATCAGGCGCTGAAGGAGCCGCGATTGCGGCGTCCACGCCTCCGATCCTTGTAGGGTCGCCACCGCGGCGAGCGGGGACAGGCGGCCAGGAGCTCCTGAGTGTAAGGGTGCTTGGGGTTTTCAAGCAGGTCACGGGCGTCGCCTTGCTCGACGACTTTGCCTGCGTGCATCACGGCGATCCGGTCGGCCAGCGCTTCAACCGTGGTGAAATCATGGGACACAAGCATGTAGGCACAACCCAGCTCCGATTGCAGCTCGTCGAGCAAGTCGATCACACCTCGACGGATCGAAGCGTCAAGCGAAGAGACCGGCTCGTCGAGTAGCACCAAGCGCGACTCGCCCGCAAGCGCCCGGGCGATACCCACGCGTTGGCGCTCACCCCCAGAGAGCTCGTGTGGGAAGCGGTTGGCCTGCTCTTCGCGCAAACCCACGCGTCTGAGCAAGCGCTCAGCCCCCTGTTGGGCCTCAGGCTTTGCGCATCCATGTGCGCGTAGGACGCGCTCCAGCGTTCGCCCCACTCGCCGGCGCGGGTTCAAGGAGGCCTGGGGGTCCTGGAAGACCATCCCAAGCTCGTGACGCGCTGTGGCAAGCTCGCGACGACTCGCCTCCAACAGGTCTTGGCCGCCGAACCGGATTGTGCCGGTAGTCGGTTCGATCAGGCCGGCGATCGAACGCAGCAAGGTCGTCTTGCCGCAGCCCGACTCTCCCACGATCGCCAACGTTTCGCCCTTGGCAAGCATAAGTGAGACGCCGCCGAGCGCGTCGATCCCGCCATCGCGCCTGCCGTGTCCGGAATATGTGACGTGGAGGTTGTCCACTTCCAAAAGGGGTGCCCCACGCGCGGGCGCGGCCTTCTTAAGAGGACTAGATGTCTTTACCAGGCCGCGCGCAGGCGCGGCCCCCCCCTGAACGAAAGACACCAGCTCCTCCTCCGCGGACCCCGCAGCAACGCGAGCAAGGGTTTCCGCGCGCGCGGATCTGGCCTTCTTTGTGGAAGGCCGCAAAGCCTCCAGCAGACCGCGTGTGTACGGGTGCTCCGGACGCTCAAAGATCTCCGAGGCAGTCCCCTGCTCGACGATCCGCCCGGCCTGCATCACGACGATGCGGTCGGCGATGTCGGCGACCACGCCGAAGTCATGCGTGATCAAGACGATGCTGAGATCCTCCCGCTCGCGTAGATCCTTTAGTTGGGCGAGGATCTGTGCCTGCACGGTCACGTCGAGCGCGGTCGTGGGCTCGTCGGCAAGCAGCACCTTGGCGCCAAGTGAAAGCCCCATAGCGATCATCACGCGTTGGCGCATCCCGCCCGATAGCTCATGCGGATAAGCCCTCACTCGCTCACGGGCCTTGGGAATACGGGCACGTTCCATTAGTTCGCCGGCTCGTTCCAAGGCACGCGTCTTAGAGATGAAGGGTTCGTGGGCCCTGATCTGCTCGGCGATCTGATCGCCCACCCGGTAAACCGGGTTCAGTGAGGACTGGGGATCCTGGAAGACCATCGCCACCTCCGCGCCTCGGATGCGCCGCAGTTGCGCCTCAGACGCTCCGATCAAGTCACGGCTCTCGAACAGCGCTCGGCCTGAGATCGTCGTGTTCGGACCGCGGGTCAATCCCATCAGAGTCATTGCGCACACCGACTTGCCAGATCCGGACTCGCCCACGATCGCGAGTACCTCGCCGCGACCAAGGCCGAAAGTGACTCTGTCCACCGCGCGCACCTCGCCTTCGCGGGTGGCGAACGAGACATTCAGATCGCGCACGTCGAGCAGCGGGACAGCCCCGGTAGAAACGACACCGGCGGTCTCAGGACGCTCGCTCACAGGCCGCTCGGCTCCCGCGAGATCCCCTCCAGGCCACCCGAGTCCCGTGTGGTCCAACCCCGTGGGGTCGAGACCACGGTAGGCCAACGGATCGGGCGGCGCCCGTCGGGGCTCACGAGACCCTGACCCTCGGATCGAGCAGAGCGTAAGCGATGTCGACGAGCGTGCTGAAGACGACCACCGCCGCGGCCACAATCATCGTCACGACCATCACCGGGGGGATATCCAGGCGGCCAATCGACTGGGCCGCATATTGACCGACGCCACCCAGATTGAAGACCGACTCCACCAGGATCGCGCCGCCGCCGATCACCCAGGCGAAGTCGAGACCCCACAGGGTCACGATCCCAATTAGGGAGTTGCGCAGAACATGCCTGATCAACACACGTCGCTCTGAGAGACCCTTGGCGCGCGCGGTGCGCACATAATCCTCGCTCATCACGTCGAGCAGGTTGGCCCTCAACAGGCGCGAGTAGACACCGATCGAGACGACCGATAGCGCCACCCAAGGCATCAGCATGTGAGTGAACCAGCCCCATGGATCGCTCGTGAGTGGCACGTATCCTTCAAGTGGCAACAGGTGCCACTGATAGCCGAGCCAGTAGAGCATGATCGTCCCGAGGAAGAACACGGGCATCGAGATACCTGTCAGCGAGACGACCGTCAGGGCACGGTCGAGCCAGCCCCCCGCGTGCACTGCCGAGAGCAGGCCGAACAGAACTCCCACGACCAGCCAGATAATGCCGGCGCCGATCGCCAAGGAGATCGTGGGCGGCAAGTCTTTGACGATTTCTTGCTCGACGTTGGTCTGCTGGGAGTAGGACACGACGCTACCGTCGAAGATCTTTTCCATCGTCTTGAAGTACTGGACGTAGATCGGCTTGTCGAAGCCCCACTGGACTCTCACGTCGTGCACTTGCTGAGGGGTCGCGAGGCGCCCAGCCATACGCAGTGCCGGGTCGCCGTCGGGAATCGCCTGGAAGATCAGGAAGGTGAGCACCGTGATCGCGAACAGGACCGCTACCAGCGAGGCGAGACGGCGCGTGAGAAAGCGGGTCCATCACAACCGCCCTCGCAATGAAGCCTTCGGGTCCAAAGCGTCGCGCACCGCGTCAGCGAACACGTTCACCGAGAGCACTGTCAGGACGAGCATGATCCCCGGCACGAGCACCAGATGGATCGCCCCCGGCATCAAGCGGGTCCCGTCGGCGATCATCGTCCCCCACGAGGCACTCGGAGCCTGCACTCCGGCACCGAGATAGGACAATGCGGCCTCGAGCAGGATCGCGTTGGCCACGATCAGAGGCGCGAATACGACGATCGTGGAAGCGAGATTGGGCAGGATCTCGCTCACCATGATCCGCAGCGAGCCGAAGGGCGGTGGATATCCCATGAGGCGGGCCGCGTCGACGAACTCGCGCTCGCGCAGCGAAAGCGCCTGGGCGCGCAAGGGCTTTGCCACGTAGGGGAATACCACTACACCGATCACGAAGGCCGGCAATAGGAGCGAGCCGCTGCGTAGGGTGAACAGGCCGAGGTCGATCCCGCCGACCGCCAAAGCCACTCCGAGCGCCACGCCGAGCAACACCGCCGGGTAGGCCCACACCAGGTCGAACAGGCGCGAGAGCACACCGTCGGTGAGGCCCCTCATGTAGCCGGCCAGCATTCCCAGACTAATGGCCAGCACAAGCGTGATCGCCGTTGCGATCGCGGCGATCTCAAGCGAGTTGCGCCCGCCATAGAGCAGTCTGACGGCCACATCGCGCCCATTGGAGTCGGCGCCGAGCAGGAAGCGGCCTTTCCAGGTCGGACCGATCGGCACGCCCGTGGGAGAGACCACGTCGAGGAGTTTGCCGCCGACGTTGACGGTCTCGGTGATGTGGTTCTCGTTGGGACCCGTATGGGCCACGTCTTTGGCGTACACCGGCGCGAGCAGGCAGGCGAGGACGATCGCGACGAACAGCGCCCCGAACGCAAGCGCCACGCGGTTGCGTAGGACAGCCCTCATGGTCCCTACATCGCCACAACCGCCACCGCGCCTTTAGCGCCGGCAGCGCTACTTCAGCTGCAGGCTGCTCCAGTCGGTCCCGTACACCGGATGGAAGATGAGCGCGCCGAAATCGATCCGGTTGGAGACGAACTTGGGCACCTCGTCGTAGCCGAACGGCGCCATGTAGGCCTTCTTGGCGTTGTATTCGTCAAGCGCCTGCCAGCGACCCACGACCGAGCCGAGCTGCGATGAGGGTACCGGCGCGAGCGCGGCCAGTTCGGACTGGATGTGCGGATCGTCGACCTGGGAGAGGTTGTGGTTTTCGGTCGGCAAAATCGAATGGGCGTCGAGCAGCTGGTAGAAGTCGATCGGGTTGGGGAAGTCCTGGCTGAAGGACATCCAGCCGGTCTGCGCTTTGTTGGCGAGGTTGCCGACGGTCGGGTAATACTGAGCGTCGGCGACGATCTTCTCGCTCGCTTTGAGCCCGATTTCGTTGAGCACGCCCGCGTAGTAGTCCACGAATTCCTTGTGGGGTGCACGCGAGCCACCCCACACGGTCACGGCCGTACCGGCCATGCCTGACTTCTGCACGAGTTCCTTGGCCTTGGCCAAGTTCGGCCCCACGCTCGGTTCGCCGTATGGGCAGGGACCAGAAGGATGGCCGGGCATGCCCACAGGTAGGAAGAAGCAGGCAGGATCGAGCATCCCCGAATCCAGGCGCTGCAGGGCACGGCGGTCGATCGCGTAGTTGACCGCTTCGCGCACGAGCTGGCTGCTGAATGGCTTGGCTTTGACGTTGAGGAAGAAGTACTCCCCGGAGACAGTTGACTCCTTGGCATAACGATCAGAGGCTTGGCTTTCCACCTTGGCGAGCAAGGTCGGGGGGATCGTGTCGTTGTAGTCGAACACGTCGGCGCTGTTGCCGAGCACCTGCTCGGCCTCGCTCTGGTTGTTGGAGACGATCTTCACGTTCACGTTGACGTGACCAGCCGGAACGCCAGGGATCGTGGAGCTGGAGAAGTGGGGGTTGAGCTCCAGGGAGAAGGACTTGTTGGGCACGACGCTTGCGATCTCATACGGCCCCACACCCGGCGGAGGACTGTTGGGGAGGCTTTTCATCGGCGTGCTGCTTGGCACCAAGCCGGCCGCGGGGAAGGCGAGCACGTTCAAGAATGGGCCATAAGGAGCGGCCAGTTTGATCGTGATCGTGCCGGTCGCATCATCGGCCTGGATGCCGGAGATGGTGGAGGCGTTGCCCTTGTCGAAGGCTTCGCCGCCGATGATGTTTTCGGTGAGCAGTTCCTTCTCGCCCCAGCCGAGCTTGATCGCGCGCTCGATTGTGTGGGTGAAGTCCGAGGCCTTCACGGGAGTCCCGTCGGAGTAGAGGAGGCCCTTGCGCAAGACGAACGTATAGGTCTTGCCGTCGGAGGAGACCCTGGGCAAGGCTTCGGCCAAGCCCGCGATTAGTTTAGTGCCGGCTTCGCCGGAGGCGCGCGCGTAGGTGACGAGACCTGTATAGGTGAGCCAAGTCGCCTCATAGGACTGGGTCGTGAACCCAAGGCCTGGGTCGAGCGAGTCGGGCGCGGTGCCCATCAGGACGGTGACTGTGCCGCCGGTAGCGCCACTGCTCGTGGAGGACGACGAGGAGCTCCCGCAGGCGCTTACACCTACGATCAAAGCCAACGACAGCGAACTTCCCATGAATGCCCGAAGTCTCCTATGCACCTGTGCCCCTCCTCGCAAGCCGACGAGTCTCGTAATGTGTGCCACTAAGTACATGGTTCGACAACCCTTGTCGGCAACCTTTCATGAAACTTGAAGTATTCAAATGAGCTTGGACACGATCGAGATCAAAGCCGGCGAGGTAGTCGGCGGGGTGGTGGCCGGGGAGGTTGCCCGGGTCCAACCTCTGTGGGCGCTCCTGCGATTGGACGATCGGGCACGCTACATGAGGCGCATGGCGCAGGCCATCGTCGACGAAGCCGACGATCTGCGTGAGGCGATCGCGCACGAGCAGGGGCGTCCGCGCACAGAGGTGGCGGTGCTGGAGCTGTTGCCGGCGATCGACGCACTCACCTGGGTCGCGCAGGAGGGAGCGAAGGTCCTTGGCGCGCGCAGGGTCGGGGTGCATCGCTCCCTGTTCTTGACCAAGCGCGCCCGCATCGCTTATGAGCCGTTTGGCGTGGTCGGCGTGATTGGCGCCGGCAGCGCCCCATTTGCACAGCCGCTTGGACAGATCGCGGGCGCTCTGTTGGCGGGCAACGGCGTCGTCTTCAAGCCCGCCCCGCGCGCTGCCTTGGCGGGCGAGCGGATCGCGCGTGTGCTCGCGCGCGCGGGCCTGCCTGAGGGACTGGTGCGCATCGTCCACGGGGGCGCCGAGACGGGCATTGAGCTCGCCAAAGCGCCCGTGGACAAGCTCCTGTTCACAGGTTCGCCCTCTACTGGACGGGCGGTGGCCAGGGAGTGCGTCTCACACGAGAAGGAGGTAACAGTCGAGCTGGGCGGCAAGGACGCGATGCTCGTGCTTTCAGACGCTCATGTCGCGCGCGCGGCCGCGGGCGCCCTGTGGGCAGGCTGTGCGGGCGCCGGCCAGGCACGCGGGGCAGTCGAGCGTATCTATGCCGCCCCGGAGATCTTCGAGCGTCTCGTGGCGAGACTAGTCGCGGGCGCCAAGGCCCTGAAGGTCGGCGATCCGGAGGACCCGAGCGTGCGGGTCGGCCCGCTTGCCTCGGAGCGACGCTCCGAACACGTGCGAGGACTGGTGGAGGAGGCGGTCGCGCAGGGAGCGACTCTGCTTTGCGGCGGCCCAGTTCGACTGGAGAATGTCGGCGAGGGGGCGGGCGGGGGCGGGATAGACGACCTGGGGATGTCCAACTTCTATGCCCCCGCGATCCTCACGGGCGTGAGCCACGAGATGCGGATCATGCGCGAGCCCATCGGCGGCCCCGTGCTTGCGGTGATGGAGTTCGGATCGGTCTCGGAGGCGATCGCGTTGGCTAACGACAGCCCCTATGGCCTGGGCGCGTCGGTGTGGACCGCAGACCGTTACCGGGGTATGCGGATCGCGCGCGAGCTGGACGCGGGCATGGTGTGGCTCAACGACCACTTGCCGAGTCCCGCCGTCTCGCGCGGCCCATGGGGCGCGGCCGCGGGGAGCGGCCTGGGGCGCACACTCGGCGCGGCGGGACTGCGGGCGTGTGCACAGGAGAAGCTGATCACGTGGGATCCCCCGGGGGTGCGCGGCCTCTGGTGGGGTCCCTATGACGAAGTGTCCGCCCGAGCCGCCCAGACAGCCGCGCGGATGCGCTCGACACGCGAGGGCGACCGCGAAGCTGCCCTGCGCGAGGGCGGAGCGGCGCTCGCACGCGCGGGCATCCGCGCACTTGCGCGTAGGTCGTAACCTGTAGACATGCCGGCCCAAGCCTATGCAGGCAAGGAGTGTGTGTGCCAACTGCGCAAGGGAATCTGCGACCAGAGCTGCGTCGCGGACATGCTCAGCACGCCCTTCTATATCGCCTGCCTGAATCTTTCAGGCCCGCCCGCCCGCCGCTGCGTGGTCGTGGGTGGGGGTGAGATCGGCCTGGAGAAGGTCGAGGGTCTACTCGCCTGCGAGGGCGAAGTCACATTGATCGCCCCTGAGGCCGAGCGGGCGCTGGCTGAGTACGCGGCCGAGGGCTCGGTCCGGTGGGAACGGCGCGCTTATGCCGGGCCACAGGATTTGGAGGGTGTGTTCATGGCGATCGCCGCCACCAATGACACGGACGTGAACATCGCGGTGTACGACGATGCGGAGCGTCGGGCAATGCTCGTCAACGTGGTTGATGTGCCGCCTTTGTGCAATTTCATCTTGCCCGCGATAGTGAGGACGGGCCCCTTGGCAATCGCAATCTCGACCGCGGGCGCCTCGCCGGCCCTGGCCAAGCGCATTAAGCGCGAGATCGCAGAGCAGTTCGGCGAGCCCTACGCGCAGCTTGCGATCATGCTCAATGAGGCACGAGGATGGGCGAAGGGGACGCTTCCCACCTACCAGGACCGCAAGCGGTTCTTCGAGGGGATCGTGAACGGCGACCCCGACCCGGTGGCCTTGCTGCGGGAGGGCCGGGTAGAGGACGTGCGCGAGCTGATCGCCGCAGCCCAAGGCGAGCACGAGCAGCGCATCGCCGCATCCCAGCATGGTGTAGCCGCAGTCTGAGATCGCATGACGGACCTCGAAGTCCAGGCGGCGCCGGGCACAGTCGTCGAGGAGGAGCCCATGGCCGTCGAGTTGGAGGGCTTGACTCGCAACTATGGCGAACGTGCGGCGCTCGAGAATGTGTCGCTGGCGCTTCCGGCGGGAGAGACGCTCGTCGCGTTTGGGCCCAATGGCGCCGGTAAGACGACCTTGCTGAGGGTGCTCGCCACCCTATTGCGACCTCATGCCGGGATGGTCACTGTCCTTGGCGCAGCTCTGCCCGAAGAGGCGTGGCGCGCGCGTGGGCACGTCGGCCTGCTTGGCCACGAACCCTTGCTCTATCGAGAGCTGACCGCGCGCGAGAACCTGCGCTACCACGCGCGCCTGCATGGCGTAGATGACGAGCGTGTCGAGGAGCAGCTCGGCGCCGTCTCGCTGGTCGGCAGGGCGGATGAGCCGGTGAGGACGTTGTCACGCGGAATGGTTCAACGCGTGGCGGTCGCGCGTGCGACTTTGCATGACCCGGAGCTGCTCCTGCTAGATGAGCCCTATGCCAACCTCGACCCCGCCGCGATCGACTTGGTGGAGCCCCTGATCGGCCTGTCGAGCGGCCGCACCAGAGTGCTCACGAGCCACGATCCAGGGCGAGGCCTCGCCGAGGCCGATCTTGTGCTCGGACTGCGCGGGGGACGCGTGTCCCTGTTGGCGGATGCCGCGAGTGTGGATCCCAACGAAATCGCGGGGTTGTACCGATGAGCGAACCGATCCCTCCCCTTTCAGGGAAGACATCGCCGCATGCGGCGATGTCCCCGATGGCGCATGCGCCATCGGGCCGACCGGTGCATGCACCGGTCGGCACAGCGAAAGTGGTCCTCGCTCTCCTGCGCAAGGAGCTATTGGTTGAGCTGCGCACGTTCGAGTCGGTTCCCGGCATGGCTTTGTTCGCGGTCACGACCTTCGTCGTGTTCCACTTCGCCTTGAATCAGAACACGGTCAGCGGCCAAGAGGCGGCCGGCATCCTATGGGTGACCCTCTTGTTCGCAGCCATGTTGGGCGTCAACCGCCTATTCGTAGCCGACGCCGACCAAGGCGGCTTCGACGGCTTCCTGCTTGCCCCGGTTGACCGCTCCGCCCTGCTGCTCGCCAAGGCGCTCTCCCTCTTTGCCTACCTGTTCGTGCTGGAGCTGGTGGCGGTGCCCGCTTTCGCCTTGCTCCTGCTTGGCCCCCCTTTGGGTCAGGCTTTGCCAGGCTTGCTGGCGCCGCTCGCGCTTGGCGATCTCGGCGTGGCGGCGATCGGCACTTTGATCGCCGCAATGACCGTGCGTACGCGCGCGCGGGACTTGCTGGGGCCGATGCTCACCCTGCCGCTCCTGGTGCCCGTCGTGATCGGCTGCGCGCGTGCCACCGCCCCGCTCTTGCAAACCGTCCATCCTGAGGGGATGCCCCTGCGTTGGCTTGGAACGCTTGGGCTCTATGATCTTGTGTTCGGCCTCATCGCCTACGCTGTATTCGACTTCCTCCTGGAGGATTAAGGCCACCGATGCGCAGCCCTTCACTTCGCGCCCTCTCAATCGCCACCGTGGCAGCTTTCTGTGTCTCGCTCAGCCTCGTCTTCTTCTATGCGCCGATCGAAGCCGAAGAAGGCTTCCTACAGAAGATCTTCTACCTACATGTGCCTCTGGCGATCGTGACCTTGAGCGGTTTCGTGATCGGCGGCCTGATGGCGATCGCACATCTGCGCACACGCGACCAGCGCTGGGACCTGCGTTCCTATGTGGCGATCCACATGAGCCTCATCTTCGGCGCCGGGGTCTTGATCACCGGCTCGATTTGGGCGCGAGCATCATGGGGACACTGGTGGGTCTGGAACGAGCCGACACTTGTCTCGTTCCTGATCATCTTCCTTTTGTACGCCACTTACCAACCCTTGCGCTTCGCGATCGAAGACCCTGAGCGCCAAGCTCGGTACGCCTCGGTGTTCGCGATCACCGCTGGAGCTTTCGTGCCCCTGAACTTCATAGCGGTCCGCCTATCCGCCTCCTATGTGCATCCTCGTGTATTGGGCTCCAGCTCTAACCTGCCCGGCCCGATGATGCTCACCTTCTTGGTGTCCTTGGCGGCGATGGCCTTGCTGTTCGCGACCTTGTGCTCATATGAGCTGGCGGCCAAGCGCACCCGCATCCTGCTCAAAACCCGTTCCCGGATCTTGGGATTCCAGTGATCTCCTTCGCCAGCACCCTTCCTAGCTCGAACAGCGGCTATGTCGCCGCCGCCTACATCGTGTTCCTGGCAATAGTCCTTATCTACGTAGCGATCATGGCGGTCCGCTTGGGCCGGGTCGAGCGCAAGGTGCGCGAGCTGAGCGCCCATGAGCGCGAAAAGGAGCGTGAGACGGTATGAGCGAGCTGCTCGCGCTCGGCATGTCCCACAAGACCGCTCCCGTCGCCTTGCGCGAGCGCTTGGCCTTCTCCGAGGCACAGGCCGTCCAGTTCGCCGAGCACGCCATCGCCAGCCCCGAGGTGAGCGAGGCGGTCGTGATCTCGACGTGCAACCGCACCGAGGTCTATCTCGTCGTGGGCGACCCCGTCCAAGCCGAGACCGACGTGCTCGGCATGCTCGCGCGGCGAGCCTCGATCCGGCCGACCGAGCTGGCCCAAGAGATCTACTCGCCGCGCAACTGCGAGGCCGCGCGCCAGCTCTACAGGGTCACATCGGGCTTGGAGTCGATGATCGTGGGCGAGGCCGAGATCCAAGGTCAAGTCAAGCGTGCCTATGAGGCGGCCCTGGCTGCCTCGACGACGGGCGCGCTCTCCAACAGGATGTTCGCCGCGGCCTTGACGACCGGCAAGCGGGTGCGCTCGGAGACCGGCATCGGCTCCTCCCGCGTGAGCGTGCCCTCGGTCGCCGTGGACCTCGCCCAGGATGTGCTCGGCGACTTGGCGGAGCGCCGCGTCATGATCCTCGGTGCCGGCGAGACCAGCGAGCTGACCGCCCAGGCCTTGGCCCACCAAGGCGTCGGCACAATCTTCGTGGCCAACCGTCACGCCGACCGCGCCCTCAGCCTCGCTCAGCGCTTCGGCGGCTCGGTGGTGGGCCTCGACAAACTACCCGAGCAGTTGCTCGAGGCCGACATCGTCGTCTCCTCGACCTCCTCGCCGCACCCGATCTTGGGCAGTGAGGAGCTGGCTTTGGTAATGGCCCAGAGGCGCGAACGCCGGGGTGGGGGGGCACTATTGCTGATCGACATAGCGGTGCCTCGCGACATCGACTCGCGCTGCGGAGACCTCGACGGCGTGACCTTGTACGACATCGACGACCTCCAGGCAGTCGTGCAGCGCAATCTCGGCGCGCGCGAAGAGATCGTGCCCCAGGCCGAGGAGATCGTCGAGGAGGAGATCAGGCGCTTCGCTCGCTGGCTCGGTCAGGCCGAGACTCTGCCGACCGTGGCAGCCCTCCGGGAGCACGGCAACGAGATCGTCGAGCAGGTCTTGAGCGAGAACCTCGGCCGCTGGGAGTCTGCCTCCGATCGCGACCTCATGCGCGTGGAGGCGGTCGCCCGAGCCGTCCTGAACCGCCTCCTGCACGAGCCCACGATCCGCCTGCGCAGCTTCTCGGCCGAGCGCGGCCATGCGAGCCTACAGCTCGTGCGCGAGCTGTTCGCTCTCGACGAGGAGCCCCCGCGCGAGGAGGGGATCGCGCGCGAGGAGGTCGCCGAGGACCCAGACGGCAAGCTGGCCGAGGTGCGCTCGATCAAGAGCGCACGCAAGGGCTCTTAGGAGCGCCGGACCGTGCGAATCGGGACGCGCGGCAGCGCGCTCGCGCTAGCCCAGGCGCGACTTGTCAAGCAGTGGCTCGGGGGTGGCGAGATCGTGATCGTGCGCACACGCGGCGACGTCATGTACGAACCCAATCCCGCCTCCACCAATGGGCATGCTGGGAACGGCGCCTCCAAAGACCCCCGTAGTAAGGGTGCCCCACGTGAGAGCGGTGCCCTGGGTGAGAGCGCCCGGCAAGCAGCGCCCGCCGACACACGCCACCTCCCCGAACGCGAGGCCCCTCCCCCGCCCGACAAGCGCCGGCGTGGAGACGACAAGTCACGCTGGGTAGCCGAGCTGGAGCAGGCCTTGCTATTAGAAGAGATCGACGTGGCGGTCCACTCAGCCAAGGACATTCCCGTTCACTTGACCGAAGGTTTGGAGCTACTCGGCTCGCCCAACCGGGCGCCCGCCGAGGACGCCTTGATAGGAGCGCGCTCCATCGAGGAACTGCCCCAAGGGGCATGCTTGGGCACGAGTAGTGTGCGGCGCGCCGCCCAGCTGCGAGCCGCCCGCGAGGATCTCGAAGTGATTAGCCTGCGCGGAAACATCGACACACGCCTGCGCAAGCTCGCGGGCGCGGTCATCGCAAGCGGCGATGGCAGCGGTGGCAGCGCAGCCTCCTTGCACGCGATTGTGCTCGCCAAGGCCGGCCTCGTCAGGCTGGAACGAGAGCGCGACATCGGCCACACGCTCGACCCTGCCCTCTTCGTGCCCGCGCCCGGGCAAGGCGCGCTCGGACTGCAAGCACGCGCCGGCGATCGAGCCGTGAAAGAAGCCGTGGCGCCGATCATCGACTCCAACGCCTCGGCCTGTCTGACTGCCGAGCGAGCCTTGGCGGGCGCATTGGAGGCAAGCTGCAACACCCCGCTCGGGGCCTATGCCGTGCCGGCGGGCTGCGGCTGTCTGCACATACGCGCTTGGGTCGGCCTGCCCGACGGCTCGGAGTGGGTCGCCGACGAGCTGCTCGGCGGCTTCTACGATCCCGAAGAATTGGGCAAGCGCGTGGCGGAGCGGATGGAGGCCGCCGGCGCTCGCGACCTGCTCCGGCGTGCCGAGGAGATGGCCTTTGAAGCCGGCTGAGCGGGCCGGGCGCGTCTACCTGGTAGGGGCCGGGCCGGGCGACCCCGGCTTGCTGACGGCGCGGGCCTTGGAATTGATCGCCAAGGCCGACACGATCCTCTATGACCGCTTGATCCCACCCCAAGCCCTCGCGGGCGCCCGCCCCGACGCTGAGCTTCTGTTCGTCGGCAAGCAGGGCGGCGGCGAGTCGGTGCCCCAAGAGCAGACCGAAGCTTTGATGATCGAACGCGCCCGTGCCGGGCGCGTAGTCGTGCGTCTCAAGGGCGGCGACCCTTTCGTGTTCGGACGCGGCGGTGAGGAGGCCTGTGCGCTGCGGGAGATCGGCATCGACTTTCAGGTGGTGCCCGGCGTGACCGCCGGCGTGGCCGCCGCGGCCTATGCCGGCATCCCGGTGACCCATAGAGGCCTGGCAGCTGGTGTCGCATTTGTGACTGGGCACACCCGCGAGGAAACCCGCTCGGATTCGCCAGGACCGGGCGAGGAAAGCGAGGGGCCGGACGGATCGGACGGACGCGATGGCAACGAGCGAAGCGCAGGCGGGGCGCACGAGCCCGAGCTCGACTGGGATGCGCTGGCCGCGTTTCCAGGCACGCTCGTGTTCTACATGGGCGTGCGCGCCTTGCAGGGGATCGCGGATTCCCTGATGGCTGCCGGCCGTCCCCCTCCCAGCCGGTGGCGCTCGTGGAACGTGGCACCTTGCCCGACCAGCGCGAGGTGAGCGGCACGCTCGCCACAATCGCAGAGCTGGCAGCCCGCGAGGGCATCAAAGCGCCGGCAATCACCGTCGTGGGAGAGGTGGTGAAGCTAGGCCAGAGCCTGGCTTGGCTGGAAGATCGCCCTTTGGCTGGACTTTCGGTTGCGGTGACGCGGGCGCGCGCCCAAGCTAGCGGTTTGGCCAGGCGCTTGGAGGACATGGGCGCGAGTGTTGTCCAAGCGCCCACGATCCGCGTGCGCGAACTCTCCGATCCCGCCTTCCAGCCGCTTGACCTTTCGTCCTATGACCTGGTGTGCCTGACGAGCGCCAACGGTGTCCAGTTCCTGTTCAAGCGCCTGGCCGCCGCCGGGCGCGACGCGCGAGCTTTGGCGGGAGCCCGGATTGCGGCGATCGGACCGGGCACTGTTGCCGCCTTGGCCGAGCACGGGATCGTGGCCGACATCGTGCCTGAGCGCTCCGTGGCCGAGTCGCTCGTCGAGGCTTTGAGCGAACTGGAGATACACCACGCGCTCCTGGCCACTGCAAGTGGCGCACGCGAGACCTTGCCCGAGGCGTTGCGTGGGCGCGGTGCCTCGGTCGATGTCTTGGCCTTGTATGAGACGATCGCCGAGCCGCTCTCCGCAAACGCTCTGGCGGCCGCCACGAGTGCCGACTACGTCACGTTTACGTCTGGGTCGAGTGTCCGCTTCTTTTTGGCTGCCCTACGCGCGCGCGGGGGGCAGCCCGATACAAAGCTCTCGCCCAAAGCCCGCATCGTCTCGATCGGACCAGTGACGAGCGCCGCTCTGAGGGAGCACGACCTGGAGCCCCACGTTGAGGCCGAGCAACACGACCTCGAAGGGCTAGTGGACGCGCTCGTGGCTGACGCCGAGCGCCGAAACGGATGACGCCCGGCGAGACCGGAAGCGGCGAGCAATCGCGTCTCGGGCACCCTCGCTTGCACCTAAGACGAGTAGATTCGACCAACGAGCGGGCGCGCGCCTTGGCGATCGCGGGGGCACCTCATGGCACGCTCGTGAGTGCCGCAGAGCAGACCGCGGGGCGCGGACGCCAAGGCCGTAGCTGGGTGGCACCGGCGGGCAGTGCCCTGCTCTGCTCGCTGATCGTGAGAGATCCACCGCCCTTGTTGTCCTTGATCGCAGGGGTAGCAGTCTGCGACATGGCCGGTGAGGGGGCCCTCTTGAAGTGGCCCAACGACGTCGTGCGCGTCGACTCGCGGCGAAGCATCGACTCGCGGCGAAGCATCGATGCACAGACCACCGGCGAGCATCTGGGCCTGAGAAAGCTCGCTGGCATTCTCGTCGAGGGACGCCCCCAGGATGCTTGGGCAGTATTGGGGATCGGCCTCAATGTGGCCGTTCCCATCGAGCAGCTTCCGGCGGAGGTCCGCCCACGCGCCGCCACCTTGGGTCTACCGATCGGCGCGATCGAGACGACGCTCCAGCAACTCCTGCTCGCGCTCGGCGAGCGCCTGGCCGAATCGGTCGAGAGCGTGCTCGAAGCGTGGCGGGCGCGCGATGCGCTGCACGATCGCCAAGTCTCCTGGGAGGGCGGCCAGGGACGCGCCCGCGGCATCGACGAGCGCGGTCGCCTACTCGTTGCGCTCGCCGACGACTCCCTCGCCGCGCTCGACGCTGGGGAGGTTCACCTTGCCATCTGAGCCGCCAGTATTGGCATTGACTGCCCTATCGGGAGCCACGTCCGTCTTGGGCCGACGCGAGGGATCGCCCGGACGCTGAGGCTTGCGGCGGCGGCGTTGGCCGCGGGGGCGACGCTTGGGGAAGTTGCGCAACAGCTCGCGCGCGAGCGCCGGCGGCTTGCGCGCCATGCGCGTCCTGGCTCCCCTCAAGACCTCCTCGGCCTCGGGCGTGTGCGCGAGCGCGGCCGCGAGCAAAGCGGCCGCGAGCCGACGGTCCTGCTTGCGTGCCGCGTGCACCAAGCGACGCGCGTTGCGCGCATGCGCGCCTCCGGCTGAGTTCACGAGCAAGCCGAGCAGGCGCTTGGTCTCGGGCCAGCGCTGCACCGCGTACTCCTCGTGGACTTCTCTGGTGTATTCGGCCAGGCGCCAGATCCACGCATTGGCTTGGTCGCGCCTGCCGATCCGGCGCTCCACAAGCGCTCTCAGCATGATCTTGGCGGCCTCCCTGCGCTCCTCACGCGGCCAGGCACCGGCAATGTCGATCGCTGTGTCGAACGCGTCCGGGTCGCGCAAAGCGGCGATCTCTGACAGAGCCTTCAGGCGCAGCTGAGGGTTCTTGTTGCGCTGTACCGTCGTGATCAAAAAGCGCGCCTTCAGCTCGCCGGTGCGATCGAAGTGGAGCATCGCCCGCGCCCTGCGCCAGCCGTTGGGCGTCACCTTGGCGCCGGCCAAAGCCGCCCACACGTGCTGCTCGCCATAGTCGAGGTGCTCGACCGCGATCCGCCACAGCTCGCGCTCGAACACTTCGAAGCGACGCTCCTCCTCGGCGCACACGGGCAGCACGCGCCGCTCCACCCGCATCCGCCGACCGCGCCCGCGCCTAACCGGGCCGACGACGATCGCGCCACCCCGATACACGTCGCGGTCGAGCAACGAGTGCAAGGTCACGACGGGATCGTCGTTCTTGGTGGCCGGGTGCACGAAGTCGACGACCAACCCCGCCTCCTTGCCTGGGTGGCGACGCGTCACGCGACCGACCCGCTGCTGGTAGATGCGCTTGGAGGCTGTCGGCGCCAGGTGCACGCACACGGTGGCCCTGGGGCTGTTCCAGCCCTCGGCCAGGAGCTGGGCGTTAATCAAGACATCGATGTCTCCCCGCTCGTAGCGAGCCAAGACCTCGGCCAGCTCGCGCTTGGGTGTCTCCCCGGACACGCCCATCGCCTTGATGCCTTCGGCCCGGAACGCCTCCGCCAGGTTGTAGGCGTGCTGTACACCGGCCGCATAGACGACGCCGGGTACGCCGTTGAAGCGAGTCTTGTAGAGGTTGGCGGCGGCAATGTTAAACGGGTGCTGGTCGAGCAAGGCGGCCAGCTCCTCCTGGTCGAACTCAGTGTCCACCTCGCCTCTGCGCAAGGGCACATTGGCGATTGTCCTCACCCCTACGCCCGGCGAAATTCGCACGCAGCGCAAGGGCGAGATCACGCCGCGACGGGCCGCTTGGGCCAGATCGAAACGCGAGGTCTGGGTGGGGAACAGGTCGGTGACGTGGCGGGCGATGAGCGCGCCAGTGGCGGTCATGCCGATGAAGATCGGCCCTGTCCATGCCCTGATCGCGCCGCTCGTCTTCTCGCCTAGGGCGGTGTGGGCCTCGTCGCAAATCACGATCGTGTAGGCGCTGGAGATGCGCCCGGCATTGCGCACGAACCACTGGTAGGTCTCGACCGTGACCGGCCCCTTGGGCGAGTCCTCGCCCACATACAAGGGCCTTGAGATGCGCTTCTGATATCCACGCTGGCGCAGCTCTCCGTGGAACTGGTCGACAAGGTTGCGCCGGTGGGTGAGGATCAGGATGCCACCGGTCTGCGAAGCCTCCACAAAGCCGAGCGCCGCGACGGTCTTGCCGGCGCCGGTGGCGTGCTCAAACCAGAACCGCTTGGCGGCGTTGGGATCCTCGGGCTGATCGGAGACGTCCTCCTCGTCCTCGTCCACCCAGTCCTGGGGGTCCTCCTCGTCCTCCTCCTCGTCCTCGGGCTCGGGCTCCGGCTCGGCCAAGTCGAGGTCGTCCTCGAAATCGTCGTCCTCCTCGTCCTCCTCGGGGGCAGCGCGCTGGACGGGACCGAGATCCTCGTCATCCTCGTTCTCGCCCTCGTCCGCGTCGTCCTCGGCGTCGTGGTCGTCCTCCTCGGCATCCGGGTCGGCCTCCTCGGCGCCGTTGTCGGGCCCCCTCCCGTTGGCGGGCACATCCGAGGCCTCACCGGCCCTCTGCGACGGGGGATCGTCAGGGCCGAGGATCGCCGCCGAGGCGAGCAACTCCGGCGAGGCCCCCGCGGCAGCGCGACCGTTGGTGGCGGCCTGGGAGCGCTGCGCCTCGGCCAAAAGTGCTGTCAAAGTGCCCGACAGCGCGTCCACCTGGTGGGCTGAGAGGACCGTCCCGTCGACGAGCTTCGGCTCCTCCTCGGAGAGGACCCGCTCGAGGCCGAGCAGCAGCGAGAAATCACGCCGCCAGGCGGTGGAGGGGTGCTTGGCGCCCTCTCCCAACTCCTTGAGCGCCTGATCGAGCGCCCGCCTACGTGGCGAACCATGCGCCAAGGCGACGGCTGGATCCTCGCCCTCGTGTACGAAACGCTCGCGCACAAACTTCTCCGCGCGCTTTATATCGGCGGAACTGGGAATGGACGCGGCCGCGCGGGCCACTTCGGTTGACTCGGCCATAAGAGGCTCTGGGGCTTCGAGATGGAGCCGCCCAGAAAGGGGTTCCAGGTGACTCAAAAACCGGCGCTCGCGCCGGTGAGGCTCGGAGAAGGTTCGGGACACCCCGGACGGGCGAATCCCTACTTCTTCCCGTTGCGGTCAGGATACAGCACCACCCGGCCAAACTGAAGAGCCCGGGCTGAGCTCCTTGCTAAATGGCTCCCTGAAGCGCCCACATGGCGTGCACGATCTGGCACCCTTGTCCCACATGACTCACCGCCCCACATGACTCACCCCACATGACTCGCCGCCGCGCGATTGTGACCTTCGTGTGCCTGGCGGCGCTCGTCCTGATCGGCATCGGCGTTGCCGAGCTGCCGCACGACTCCTCGCGGGGGGGTGCCACCACGCGCCTCACGGCGGCCCAAGCGAGCGCGTTGCTGGCGGCCTCTCCACCGCCGCTTGCGGCTCTGCACGCACAGGGAGGCACGCTGCTCGACGGCGGAGCAAGCGCCTTGAAGGCGCGCCTGGTCGCGTTGAAGGGCTACCCGGTCGTGATCAACAAGTGGGCTTCTTGGTGTGTCCCCTGCAAAGAAGAGTTCGGGGCCTTCCAGCGCGTATCTGCCGAATATGGGCGCCGGGTGGCTTTTATAGGGATCGACTCCGAAGACCCCAAACGAGGGGACGCCCGCGCTTTCTTGAAGACTTTTCCGGTGAGCTATCCCAGCTACTACGATCCGAGCGGTCAGCTTGGACTCCAAACCACCGACTCGTCATTTACGCCCGTGACCGTGTTCATCGCGCCCGACGGGCGCAGCTTCATTTACCAGGGACAGATCCCCAACGTGACCAAGTTGCGCCACGACGTGGAACGGTACGCGTTGAATGCCTGAAGTCAGAGTCGACCCGCTCAGCGGGCACAAGGTGATCGTCGCCGGCGAGCGCTCGGTGCGGCCAGGCGGCGAGCCCACTTGCCCGGCACCGACGGCGATCGACGTGGAACGCGACCCTTTCGCCGAGGGCCATGAGGATCGCACGCCTCCCGAGCTGTACGCGGTGCGTCCAGGCGGCGGCGAGGCCAACTCGCCCGGTTGGAGCGTAAGGGTAGTGCCGAACCTATATCCAGCGCTCGCGCTGGACTCCCCAGAACCGCCACGCGACGCGATGCCGGACCTATTTTGCGCGATGCCCGCCGAGGGCGCGCACGAGGTGATCGTGAACGCGCCCGAGTCGGTCCTTTCGCTTGCCGAGCTCCCCGCGGAGCGCTTGGCTGACGCGATGGAGGTGTGGCGCGAGCGGATGAAGGCCCATGCCGACTGCGCCTACGTGCAATTGATCGTCAATGAGCGACGCGAGGCGGGGGCCTCCCTGGAGCACACCCACTCGCAGCTATACGCCTTGGACTTCGTGCCGGCCGAGGTCGCACGCGAGCGCGAGCGCTGCGGCGCATACGCGACGCGCACGATGGGGCGGGGCCTGCTTGAGGACTTGGTCGCCGAAGAGGTGCGCAGGGACGAGCGGATCGTGGCGCTCGACGAGGAGGCTGTCTTGATGGCCCCCTATGGCTCGCGCCTGCCCTTTCAACTGATGCTCGCTCCCCGCGCGCCCCGAATGCGCTTTGAGGACGACGGGCCCTTGGGAGCATCTTTGCTGTACGACGGACTGAGGCGCTTGGCACGCCACTTCGGGTCTAGTCCACCTCTGAATATGTGGGTGAGGACGGCACCACGCGGGGCCGAGCACTTCTGCTGGCGGATCGACATTGCGCCGCGCCTGACCCATCTAGCAGGACTAGAGCTGTCTACGGGCGTGAACCTCAACATCGTGGCACCCGAGTACGCGGCGGCGGTTTTGCGCGAGGCGTAACGCCCTAACCCGCTACAGCGGGCCCTGTGCGAGTCGTAACCCGGATAGGCTCTCGGGAGTGCCACCCGTCGAACGAGTCGTTCCCAGCTTCGCCGCCGAGCCTCCCCAGGAGGGCTTGCCCTATGGACGCTGGGCCGAGCGCTTGACCGAGGAGCTACATCGAGCTTGGGCACAGCTCGATACTGGCGGCCAAGACCTAGGCGAGCCGGGGTCGATCGTGTGGTACCCGGACCGGACTTGGCACGGGCGTCGCTACGTGCCGGCTACTTCGATCACCTCGAGTGGATATGAGTTGTTCGGCTACGTTCGCTTCGTATGCGCTACGGACGAAGGAGAGCCGGTGGAGCTATCCGCCCACGGCGACTTCACCGAGGAGACCGCGGAGCGCAACCCGGATTGGAAGCTAGACGTGTGCGACGAGGTAATCGGCGCCTGGCACGGGCCGGCGGGCGCGATCGCCGCGATGACGCTCGTGTGGGGGCGGCCCCTTGTGGGGTCTGGACGAATCGTGACCGCCGAGCTAGGCCGCGCGACCGTCGATCAGTGCGAGCTAATCGAGCAGCGCTTCACTCTGATTGCGCCCGACGACTACCGTTACGACCTGCTCGAAGTCAAGCTGTGGAGTGGCAAAGGACAGGAGCTTGCCTGCGAGTCGCTGTATGAAGAGGATGAGGACGGAGCGGAGAATCTTCAGGACAGCGGCACCGGCGAGGTGGACGTTGGCGGCGTCGATGGGACGGGCGCGGGAGTGGGTGAGACCGGGGAGGAGCGGTAGGCGGCTATCCAAGTATGGATCCAAGCCGCGATCGCGCTGACCTTTACGAACACGGACGGACGGTGGGTCGAGCATTGTCCGTAGACGTGTACGGCGATCCCGATCTGAATCGGAGCACCACCGCCAGGCAGTCGCGCCAAGAGCGGGCCGCCGCTGTCGCCAGAGCAGGCTCCCGTGGCGTAGCTCGGGGGAGCGATCCCGCAGATCTCGCCCTTCGCGGAGAAGGGAGGGGCGTTGGCGGCGCACCACCTACGTCCTTGCACAACCGTGTCCGCTGACTGCAGTGTTTCGGTCGGAAGCCGTTGGGCGAATGAGGTGAGCCCCCAACCAGCCATTGTGGCCTCCAAGCCGGCTTTCAGACGACCCGTCTCCGAAGGCGTGGCAAGTGCGATTGGGGGAGCAGCGACCGGACTGGCGAGGACCAAGAGTGCGGCGTCGCCCTGGTCGAGCTTCCGCGCGAAACCGGGATATACGATCACCCCTAGAACCCTCGAAACCGTGGCACCCGAGGCAACCGGATCGACTGCGCCCGTGACGATCCGATAACCGGAGGGCTTGAAACGCACTCCCGTCTTGGTGTTCTCGGCGCAATGCCCAGCGGTCAAAACCAAGCTCGGGGCCACCACAGTGCCGCTGCATTGATAGGCGTAGGAGCCCTGGATGTCGATCACATAGGCAAGCGAGGGGAAGCTGCCCGCCTGGGCCGTGGTCCCACCGATGATCGCTACATGGGCGCGGGGCGCGGGGCCCTTGGAGGGTTGAGGCGACAGCCCCTTGGGGAGCGGACCCTTGGATAGGAACGACAGGCTCTTCGCGGAGGCGCCGGATATGAAGGCGGTCGCGCACAACAACGCTCCCACGGCCGGGGCGATCCTCCTCGAACTTACGAATATCCTCATTGATCTAGTGGGTACTTCGAGACCTGATTGCCTGGCGCATAGAGCACGCGAGTGCAGGGCATCATCGACAGCATCCTGCCCTTCGCTTAACCCCAGCCTAAGAGCTTGGCTCGCCGTTAGGCAAACATGACGTTCGCTGCGATCAAGCAGCGCTCCAGATATGCCGAGTACTTAGGTATGCGAGACGAAAGAGAGGCGAGCGAGCTTGGTGCGCCGAACGAGCGAGTGGCGCAGAATCTTGCACCGTTCGCCGCGGCCGCGGGGCTCGCGGCCGCTCTCGCACCGCTCGGTGCCAACACCGACTGGGGGCAATACACGGTTGCCGTCGGACTCGGCGTCCTGGCAGGCCTGATCCGTCTGACGCCCTGGCAAGGTGCGCTCGGCAGAGCAAGGGAGGTCTTTCCATCTCTGGTCTTCCTGATCGGCGTCGCGTTTCTGCGCAGCTCAGCCGGTGGAGTCAACTCCGGCATAGCTGTCGTGGCCTTGCTGCCCGTGTTCTGGACTGCTTTGCACGGGGACAGACGCGAACTGTGCGTGGTGACATTGGGTGTGGCGGTGTTCTTCCTCGCGCCACCACTGCTCATCGGGGGAGCAGCATACCCGTCAAGTCAGTACCGGGCCAGCATTCTGTTCCTGGCGGTGAGTTCGATCATCGGCTTCACCACCCAGTGGCTGGTCGCCGAAGTGCGCTTTGAGGCCCACGATGCCGAGCACCGCGAGCAGGCTTTGGAGCGGGTCGCGGCGGTGATGCGCGGTCTTTCGAATAGCTCCCACGCGCGCGCCGAGGTATGCAAAGCAGCCAGGTCGATCGCCGACGCGAGCTTTGCGCTGCTGTACGAGCCGAGCGGCGAGCCGGGCACGTTGCGCTCGACGGCAATGGCCGGTCTTGACCTCGCGCCACTCGAAGTCACTCCCCAGAGAACAACCGCGACAGGCGAGGCATTCGCTTCTCAGCGCTCCTTCCTGTGGAACAAGGGCGACGATCCGGGTGCTTTGGACCAGGGCATGTGGGAGGCCTTGGGAAAACCGTCCTCGATGCTATTCGAGCCAGTCTTCAGAAGCCAGGAACCGGTAGGGGTGCTTGTGGTGGGTTGGCCTGGGGCCGTTCGCACCGGCGGCACCAGAGCAACACTGATCACCTTGCTCGCCCACGAGGTCGCGACCGCCATCAAGCGAGCGGACCTACTCTCGCAATTGACCGACATGGCCAGCACCGACGCGCTCACGGGTCTACCCAATCGCAGAGCTTGGGAGACGAACCTGAGCCAGGCTTTGCTCGACGAGGAGCACGTCGTGCTGGCGATGCTCGACATAGACAACTTCAAGGACTTCAACGACACGCGGGGGCATCCGGCAGGCGACCGCCTGCTCAAGGAGACTGCGGCGGCGTGGCGCGAGGAGCTGCGCGCCGGCGACTTCTTGGCCCGCATCGGAGGCGAGGAGTTCGCGCTTTTGCTCCCCAATTGCACGGCCACCGAAGACGCAGTCGCCGTCGTCGAGCGCTTGCGACGACGCGTGCCCTACCAGCAGACCTGCTCGGCTGGGATCGTTGTACGCAAGTCTGTTGAATCCGCGGAGGGTTTGATGGCGAAGGTGGACGCTGCTCTCTATGCCGCCAAGGATGCCGGGCGGGATCGCGTTTCGCTGGTGGGATAAGGACAAGTGCACGAGCCGGGCCACGAGCTCGCGCCCGCCCGAAAGACGGACTCCTGAGGATTCATGACTGAATCCCTGACTACCATTTTCTGAACTATGGGCTGCCCGTCGTATTGGCCGCCGTTGTTCAAGCGTTGACGGTCCGCTGTCAACTATTGAGTCAGTCGACATTTTCTGCCGATAGCCGGAATATGCGCCCAAGGAGAGCACGGGTCAGCCTCACTGGCCAGGTCGCGCTGCTCAGCCTGATCCCAATCGTGGCACTCGGATTCGTGCTGGCATGGGTGCTGCGGGGACAGATCGTGGATCGCACCCTGGCCGACGCGAGCCAATCGGCGAGCCTCGTAGCACGGCTGGGCGTTCAGCCGAGGATCTCTCAGTACGAGTTGGAGCACGGCTTGAGCGCAAGTGGTGTTAAGGCTTTGGACGAACAGTTGAAAGCCCGCTCGGTCACGCACGATCTGGCGCGCATCAAGATCTGGAACAACAAAGGCCTGATCGTTTACTCGGACGACCATGCGCTGATCGGCCGGCACCCGGGTGAGAGCGATGATCTGCAGAGCGCTTTGCGCGGGCGCCCGGAGGCAGCAACGGTTGTGACTCCCACCCGTGACTCCGAGACTGCCAGCGAGGTCGGCCTGGGGACGCTCGTAGAGGTGTATGTGCCGTTGCGCTTCACCGCCTCCGAACCTCCGGCGGGAGCGTTCGAGATCTACCTCAGCTATGCCCCGATCGCCACCGCGATCAGCAGCGACGATCGCATGATCGCTCTACTGGTGGCGCTCGGTCTCGCGCTGCTATGGGGGATCCTGTTCAGGATCGTGGCATCAGCTTCGAAGCGGCTGAGTAGACAGGCTGCCGAGAACGATCGCCTGGCGCGCTACGACCAGTTGACGGGACTTCCCAATCGCACACTCTTCTCCGAGCGTCTCGCCGAGACGCTACGCGAGAGCCGCCTACCAGGCGATGAGGTCGCGGTGCTGCTGCTCGACCTCGACGGTTTCAAGCAGATCAACGATACGCTCGGGCACGGGGCGGGAGACACGGTCTTGATCGAGGTGGGACGACGCTTGCGCGAAGGTCTCGACAAGGAGCTGGCGATCGCGCGGCTCGGCAACGACGAGTACGCGCTTCTGCAGCCCTGTTGCGAGGGCCGAGTCGGCGCACTCGAGACCGCGGCTCGTATCCGCGCGATCATGGAGCAGCCGGTGGCGCTCGAGGGAGTAGCGGTCAATGTGGAGGTGAGCATCGGCATTGCGCTCGCGCCAGACCAGGCCGACGACGCCGAGACACTCATGCGACGCGCCGACATGGCGCTCGAGCATGCTTGCTCTTACCACAGCGTGGTCGAGGTGTATAGCGCCGAGCACGACCATTTCGACACGGCTCGCCTGAAGCTGCTTGGACAGGTGCGGCCGGCCTTGGAGCGAGGCGAGTTCGTGCTGTTCTACCAGCCCAAGATCGATCTGGCGACAAGTCGCGTAGTCGGCGTCGAGGCGCTGCTGCGCTGGCGCCACCCTCAGAGAGGGATGTTGGCACCTTTGGAGTTCATGCCCCTGATAGAGCAGACCGCCTTGATCGGCAGTGTAACCAAGTATGTAATCGACCAAGCCTTGATCCAGCTCGCGACGTGGCGCGAGGCTGGGCTGGATTTGGGCATGTCGGTGAACCTGTCGGCTTTTAATCTGAACGATCCAAGCCTGCCGGCGCACGTCGAGTCGCTCCTGAAGGCCCATTCGACCCCCACGGGCGCGCTCACGGTTGAGGTGACAGAGAGCGCCGCCATGGCCGACATGGACAAGGCGTTGCGCGTATTGCACGCCTTGCGCGGACTAGGTGTGGGGATCTCAATCGACGACTTCGGAAGTGGCCATGCATCAATCGCTTACCTCACAAGACTCCCCGCGACGGAGCTGAAGATTGACCGCTCGCTGATTACTCATATTTGCGAGAACCCGCGGGACGAAGCAATCGCCCGCACCACGATCGACTTGGCCCGCCACCTCGATCTCTCCGTGGTGGGCGAGGGGATTGAGACTGCCGAGGTAGCCGAGCGCTTGGTTCAGATCGGGTGCGATGTGGGGCAGGGGTACTTTATTTCAAGGCCATTGCCGGCGGGGGAGTTTGTGGAGTGGTTGGAAGGGCGACCGGCTTTGCGGGGCGGGCTTAAGGCGTAGCGAGTTTGTTCCGAGCACGAATCCTAGTTATACCGCGGTATGGAACTCTGTCGTCATATGGATTGTCGGGTATTGATTGGCAAACTACCTGCGCCTCCACGGGGACAAATGAACTGAAGGTCGGTAACAACTTGGGCCTCCGCTCGTCGCGATGAATGGCTTCGTCCGTCGAGAATGGCGGAGGCTCGATCGAAGCAGTAGATTCTTTGTCGTGGCGGGTACCAGTCCTCCGAAGAAGGCACCGTGGGATCAAAGGCTCGCGGAGCGTTTGGCCCGGGGATCATGGGAGGCCGCGAACAATCCAGCGAGACGGCGCCGAAACCCTTCAATTCGCGAGCAGATGACGTCCCCGTACTACTGGTTTTCGGTGCTTGCGCTCGGAGGAGCCGTCTTGACCTGGTTCATCGCGAAACACGGATGGCCGGACGGGATTGCGGCGGCTCTATACCTCGTCGCATTGATCGCTAGTGCGCTCGCGCGTCGAGACGTTCGTGCTGCTAGTTTGAACTGCAAACCTACGGACGAAAAATGACCGCCGCGGAAGCCTCGGCGAGCCAACTACTTGCGCTAACGCACGACAGACACGGCGTGGCGGATCAGCGGCTCGGCGCTCCGCTGCTCATACGAATCGCTCTGATGCGCCATCGCTAGACCGTACCGGCTCCCAGCGCAAGCTCCACCTCGCTGACTGACCGGCACAAGTAGGCTGCCCACTCTATGTCGCTGTACGAGATAGCCGAATCCGGGCTGGCCCGCCACGAGCAGGCGTCGCTCGCCGATCTTGGACTGCGCGAGCGCGAGGATTTGCAGCGTCTCATCCGCGATGACATCGGCGTCCTCGACGACGACCTGCTCGTGGTCGCCGAGGAGTTCGGCCAGTGGGAGGACGCCAGGCGTCGGATCGACCTGCTGGCCGTGGACAAGACCGGCTGCCTCGTCGTGATCGAGCTAAAGCGCGACGACGGCGCGCACATGGACCTCCAGGCGCTCCGCTACGCCGCGATGGTTTCGTCTATGAACTTCGGCGATGTCGTCGTCGCCTACGAACAACACCTCGCCAACATCGAGCCTGACGCCGGTCTGGATGCGCGTGCTGAGCTGACGGCGTTCATCGACACCGGCGAGGCGGCGGAACCGACAATCTCGACCGGCGTGCGGATCGTCCTCGTCGCGGCTGAGTTCGGCCGTGAGCTGATGACTTCAGTGCTGTGGCTCAACCGCTTCGAGGGCATGGATATCCACTGCATCCAGCTCGTCCCCTACAGACTCGACGGCCGGGTACTGCTGGACATTCGCCAGGTCGTGCCGCTACCAGAGGCCGCCGACTACCAAGTCCGTGTGCGGCGCAAGGAGCAGCAGCAGGAGCGAGCACGAAACCAGAGCCGCGACATGACGCGCTACCACGTGGTCGTTGATGGCGCCGAGCTTCCGGCGACGAGTAAGCGTGAAACGATCCTCGTCATGGTCACGAAGCTGATCGAAAGCGGCGTCCCCCCATCCGCGATCGGCGAGGAGCTTGGCGTCCGCTTTCGGTCGATCCAGGGCGAGTACCAGGACCCCGCCCCAGCGTTCTTGAGGGTCTATCCGCGGGAGTATGGGCGCAAGTTCCTCCCTGAGTGGTGGTACATCGACCACCCCTTCCTCCAGGACGGGCGAACGTGGCTCGTCAGCAAGGGTTGGGGCACCAACACGGAACCGGCGTTGACGGCGCTCTGCAAGCGATTCCCGGACGCCGGGGTGAGCTTCCGACGCGCTGATTCGCAGTAACGCATGAGCTTGACTGGCCTGCTCAAGATGGGCCGCGGTCCCGTGTGGGATTGGTTCGCGGAGCACTTCCCGCAGACGCAGCGTGTCAGTACGCGCGCGAATCGCGAGCTGAGGGCCGGGGGCACGGACGAGCCTTGTGTGGTCCCTTCGGCGCCTGGCGCGGATCGTGGGCTTGTCGGCACGACTGTTGGCTACATGCTCAGTGCTCACCTACGAGCTGACGGGATCGACGCCACAGTCGCCACGAGCGCCGCTCGCCTGCTCGACGGTGCGCTGCGCCGCGCGCCTACCCGGCCGAGCGTGATCGAGCGGCTGACTGTTGGCAGGATCGACGAGCTACGACCGTGGACGCGGGAACTGCCCGAGGAGGAGTGGATTGAGCTTGCGCGGCTGGCCGGCATCCTCGCTCGGTTCGAGCAGTTCTTTCGTGCTGGCCCTGCTGTGTGGCAGTATCTCGCCCGCCCGCTTCGCGAGTTTCACGGCGACCTCAACGAGCTGGCGATCGCGCTCGTGGACGGGCCGACACTGATGGACGTTTGCACTCTCAGCCGCTGCGCCGTGGAGGACCACCTGAGCATCCGTGATGCCGCCGAACTGTACATCGGTCCCACGTTCGCCCAAAGCGGGCCACTCGGCGGCGCTGACGCTGACCTGATCTACGACGGCACGCTGCTGGACCTGAAGTCAACGAGCACGGCGCGCGTGCTGGGGCGGATCGAGCTGTGGCAACTGCTGGGCTATCTCTTTGCGGACACCGACAACGCCTACCGCATCCGACAAGTGGGTTTCGGCGCGTTGCGCCGGCGCCGGTCGATCTTCTGGCCGTCTCAAGAGCTGATCGACCTGCTCGCAGGAAGGCCATCGTCGCCTGTCGGACACTGGCGACGCAAGTTTGCGGGACTCCTCGCATCCTGCGCGCCTGATCGAGTTGTCGTCGCGCGGGGTTCGACGCGGAACGGAGGCACTACAGCGCGCGCATGAGCTCGGCCAGCTTCACACCGAGCGCGTCGGCGATGCGCTCGGCGGTGGGGATGGTTGGGTTGCGGGTAGGTGCGGGCGTTATCGATTGTTGATGGCGACGGAGCGCGCGGCGATAGTGGCGCGGTTTCGTAGTGGTGCACGTGTCAGTGAGGTGATGGCCGAGTTCGGCTTGCCGCATACCTCCGCATGCCATATTCGGGATGAGGCGGCGCTGATGCGACGGCGAGTTTTGTGTTCGCCTCATCGGTAGTCGTTCGAGGAGCGCGAGCGAATTTTCGTCGGGGTCTGTCGGGGAGAGAGCGACAGCGAGATCGCGAGGGCGCTCGGGCGACATCGCTCGACGGTCGGACGCGAGATCCGCAGGTGCGGAGAGCGCCGGCATTATCGGCCGCCGCAGGCCGATCGCGTGGCGCGACGGTTCGCGCGGCGGCCGAAGCCGACGAAGCTCTCGAGCTGCCCGCGGCTCGTGGCGGCGGTCAAGGAGGGGCTAGAGCGGCGCTGGTCTCCGCAGCAGATCTCGTTCAGACTGAAGCTCGACCACCCTGACGAGAGGGGATGCGGATCAGTCACGAGACGATTTACCGTTCGCTTTATGTCCAGTCGCGCGGCGAGCAGCGCCGGCAGCTGACCGCGAACCTGAGGACCGGCCGCTCGACGCGCCGCTCCCGGGACCGGATCGACGCGCGCGGTGGAATCCGGGAGATGGTCCCGATCGCCGAGTGTCCGGCCGAGGTGGACGAGCGGCGCGTGCCAGGCCACTGGGAGGGAGACCTGTTGATCGGCGCCGAAAACAAGTCGGCGATCGCGACGCTCGTTGAGCGACAGACCCGCAATGTGCTCCTCGCCCGTCTCGGACTCGCTCTCCTGACGGCTACCGTCGGCGGGGCGGGGTTCGCCGCAGAGGAAGGCATCTCCTTTGGGAACGGTCTCTATTGGGCCATCGCCACCATGACGACCGTCGGCGACAACCTCACGCCAAAGACAACCGAGGGCAAGATCATTTCCGTCGTCGTCATGCTGGTTGGCATCGGCACGGCCACACTCCTTATTGGAGCAGTCGCTCAACGCTTCTTGGCACCGGACGTCGAACACGTCGAGGCCACCGAGGATGACCTGCTCGCACAGGTCCGCGAGATCTCGACCCAGCTCGGCAAGCTGGAACATGCATTGCGCGAGCGAACTTACGTCGTGGGTGAAGGCCAACCGCAGCGTGCCCTGACCGACGCCCCCTAGCTCAATCAGCGAGCGCGATCCGCAAGATCGAGACACGCTTCGGACACCGCTGATTGGGCACCAACGGGCGCTAGAGCGCTGCGCGGAACCTCGCCCGTCCTAATGGCGCCGAGCGACCAACCCCAAACCCCCGCACCACCACAAGCGATCCACCCCCATGCCCCCGCCAGGAGTCGAACCTGGATCTACCGCTTAGGAGGCGGTCGTCTTATCCATTGGACTACGAGGGCTCGCCGCTAAGGCTACCGGCGAAAGCCCGCCACCGGCCTAGCTGTCGGCACGCTCCGGATACACGTCGTCGATCGTGGTCAAGGCCACATACGGTGCGCCGGCTGCGGCTTCGATGGCGGGGCCGCCTCCGGCGAGCCGGTCGAGCACCGACACGACTCCGCAGATCGTGTGGCCCGCCTCGGCGAGCGCGGCGAGGGCAGCCAGTGTGGAGCCGCCGGTGGTGACGACATCCTCGACCACCAAGCAACGATCCTCCGCCGTCAGCAGGGGCCCCTCGATGCGCCTTTGCAAGCCGTGGGCCTTGGTCTCCTTGCGCACGAAGAACACCTTCGCTTGTGCGCCCCCGGCCAAGGCCGCGCAGGCGACTGGATCAGCGCCCATCGTCATCCCGCCGACGGCGGTGGCGTCCCATTGGTGAGCCTTAGCGGCGACCAAGGTCGCCAACGCCTGAAAGCCCTCCGGGCGCAGGATCGCCCGCTTGGCGTCCACGTAGTAGGAGGCAGTGGCGCCGCTGGTGAGCGTGACATCTCCGATTACGAGCGCATGGGCGCGCAGCTCGGAGACGAGCGTGGCCTTGGCGCTCTCCACGGCGCCCGCCGTAGCTTGAGAGGACATAGGCGCAATCTAACTTGTGCGGCGGTGGGACATCCGTCCAACCGCTCCAGACCGTCCAGCCCTGAGGTTAGGCTGCGATTGTGTTTTTCTCGATGCTCGCTCGGATTCTGCGGCTCGCCTCAATCGTGATCTGCCTAATCGCGCTCGCCTCATTTGTTACGTTCGCGGTCGAACAGGCCAGCAAAGGCTCGAGCCGCCAACAGGCCGAGGTCAACGAAGCAGCTCCCGCCGGCACCGCCACCACGAGCACCAACACCTCCGCCGGATCGAAAAAGAGCGGCCCGCACGAAGCCATCGACAAAGCCTTCTCTACGCTCTCCTCGCCCTTCTCGGGCATCACCTCCGGCTCCACCAGTCAGTGGACGATCCAGATCGTCGACACCCTCCTGATCCTGCTGGTGTACGGCTTCGGCCTCAGCTTCCTCGCCCGCCTGCTCCCCGGGCGAATCTAAGGCTGAGGCCCCGCCTCAGGGCCCTGCGTCAGCTCGGACGACGCGACTTCCCTGACCGTTGTCGGTGTAGACATCGACCGGATTGCCGACCTGTACCCAGGCAAACACGGCCGGAGCATCCGGGATCGGAATGCGCAGACATCCATGGCTCGCGGCATAGGAAGGCACTTCGGCGTACCCATGGATCGCGTACCCCCGGATGAAGTAGTTGGAGTCGACCATTCCCTCGGAGTTGGTGCCCGGGGTCTTGGAGTACACGTGGAAGCGCCCAAGCACTGTGGGTGTCGAAGGCTTGCCTGAGCTCATCGTGTAGATGCGCCTCACGCGTCCGTGTTCAATCTCAGCGAGCACCTGCTTCGATAGGTCGGCCTCGACGTGCTTGCCGTCGCCCGGGTAGCGCACCTTGAAGCGACCCGCGCCGTGCTGCAAGCGCTGGAAAACGCCCGCATTAGCGCTTTCGATGCGCTCCAGTCCGACCACCTTGCGAAACGCCAAGACGGCGCGGCCGGTCGCCGCGTCGAAGCTCCCGCTCAGGGGCACCGCGTAGCGCAAACGTGCAAGCTCATCCTGAAGCAGGAGCACCGCCGGACCGTGCATACCGACCCTCAAGCTTCCCTTCATCCGGGCGACGCGATGCTCAAGCGCGTGCAAACTCTGCTTGGAGGGCTCGCCCGAGGAGGCCTGACCCGCATGTGCCTGAACCGCATGCGCCTGATTCACGGCGGGTCCAGAGCCGGCGACGCAAGCGAAAGCAAGCACGAGCGAGAGGAGCCCTAGGCGAGCCCTCACGGATCTGGCAAGCAAGTCTGTGCAGGTCATCACGGATGATCGTAGGCGCTCGCCCCGACGGCCTCCGGGGTCGGCAAGTCTGAGATCAGGCCGACCCGGTGCGCCAGCCAGACGATCGAGGCGATCAAAGCGAGCGAACCCACCATTAGCAAGGGGATCTGCCAACCCCATTTCTCCAGCTCACCAAAAGCGAACGAGTTGTTCAAGGAATGCACGGCGATGCACGGATACAGCGACCCGGTGCGTCGATACAGAAAGCACAGCGCAAATCCGAGAACCCCCAGCGGTACCAAATCCTCGACCGGAGCCGAGCCGACGTGCACCGCCCCGAACAGCACTCCCGTGAGTATGGCCCCAGGGATCCAGCCCTTCCATTTGGAGAGCGCCGCAAAGATGTAGCCCCGAAACAGAGTCTCCTCGCAGATCGGCGCGATCACGGTCGTCAGCAATGCACTGGCGACCAACAAGAGTGCGGTTTCGTTGGTGCCGAGCGCGTTTAGCAGCTTGGTGTCTTCTTCTTAACGTTCAACGCCACGACCCAGATCGCGCTGAAGATCAGGAACACGACGATCGTCAGCACTGCTAGCCCGACCGCTCGGCGCAGCGGAGTAGGACGAAAGCCGAACTGCCACGAGCGCACCTTGCGACCACCGAACTGGGCGAACATGATCGCCGTCAGCACGAACACGATGTCCTGCACGACGGTGTCCGCGAACTCCAACCCAGGCGGCGTATGTTCAGAGGAGATCTTCACGCCCAACACGAGCGCCGGGATGTCCACGATTAGGCCCCCCACAGCTGCCAACACAAGCGCCGCCACGAGGACCCCAAAGCCCGTCCAAACGGGCCAGTCGTTGGCCGCCGGTCCTTGCGCTTTTTCCTCGACGACGGAAATCCCCGCCACCTCTGCGTCCATGTCCTCCATCAGCGTCAAGCCACCCAATGCCAGGTCGAGAACTCGCCCGTAAAGAACACCATCGCCAGGCCCGACCCGATTAGGACTGCCCAGGTGAGCGCTTTCGGGCGCTCACCCAAGCGCACCGCCAGCCACATATTGAGCGGGAACAGGACAAGCAAAAAGCGCGGTAGAGACATCAAGGGTTGGGGCGCGACCGGATAGGAGAGCGGCAGCGCCAAAGCGGCCAACACATAGGCGCCATAGGCAAGCGGCAGCAGTCGCAAGACCCCGATCGTCATCAGGATCGCCGCCAGCATGAAGGCAAACAACAGCAGATTGTGCCCGGCGTTGATGAACGGGCTGCCCCCAGCCACCGGAAAGTAGACGTGGTGGTGTTGGAAGGAGAGCACTTGGCGCAGTCCCTCATACGCCGCCTTTGCTCCGTCCCAGACGCCGCCATAGGGTCCCGCGAAGTCGCGCTTCCAGACCGCCTCGGCATGGAACGGCGCGAGCGCGTCACCGCCAGCCAAGGCCAGGTGTGCCATGTACAAGCACAGACCGACCGGCGCCAAAGCGAGCCACAGAGCGTCACTTCGCACCCGGTAGCGCGGCGTCACGACCACTCGCAAAGAGGTCATGGCGGAGCGCACCAGCGAAAGCACCAACGGGCTCACGACCGTTGCTTTCGAGCGAGCAAACGAGCCACCGCCTTGAGGAGATCGCCCAGCGTTGGGGCGGTCAGCTTGGCGGTCAGCACGCGGCCCGTAAAGGTAGATAAGTACGAGCGGAACCATCAACACAATCCCAGTACTCCTGGTGGCACCGGCCAAAGCGGCCAAGCCAGCAGCCTTGGCCCATTGCCCGCGCCGCGCACACAAGAACACACCGACGGACAGAGCGAAGTACAGCGACTCGCTGTAGACCGCCGAGAAGTAGAAGGCCATAGGCGCGAAAGCCATGAGCAGCACAACCAAGCGTGCCGACTCCCCACCTTCGCCCAAGCCCAGACGAACAGCTTCGCTGTCCATCAAACGGTGCAGGCCATAAAGCCCCGCTGCCAGTGCCGCCACGGACAGCAGGACCCCCGCGACCACGGGAGCCAAGCTAAAGCTCGAAAGCAGGCGCACGCCGAGCGGATAGAGCGGGAAGAAAGCCGTGCGCGACGCCGTCATCGCCCCAAATTCGGGGCGATAGCCGTAATGGGCGATCACGAGGTACCAAGCGGCATCCCAGCGCGCCGCCGGCGCCGCGATTAGATCGCCGAGCGCGCCGAAGCCACGCGTGATGCCCGGCGGGTTCAGCGCGTGACGCACCGGTCCGAAGCCAAAGGTCGCGACGGCCCCCATACCGCCGATCCAGACAAGCAGGCGCGAAACCCATAGCGCCCGCCACACGTCTCGCAGTGCCGCCGCCCGCGTAGCGCGCTCGCGCACACTCCAACTCTCGACGCGTGCGCGCTCTGTCCTACCCCACGCGTGAGCCTGGGCGGCCGCGCCCGCGGGAACCGCGAGGCTGCTGGGATGTTGGGCGATGGCCTGCTCGGCGGTCTCTGAACTCATCTGAATGTCGCAGCAAGGTTGCATGCTTGCCGCGCAACCAGCAGGAAATCACACCGTGAGACGGTACAGTCACAGACGGGGTCCGAGAGAGAGATGTCAAGACAAGCAAGACAGCGCCGGCAGAGGCGCAACCGCTCCGGACCGTCCCGTTTCGTCTTCATAGGCCTCGGTGGGATCGTCGGTGCCCTTCTGATCGGAGTGCTCGCGGCCGTCGGCTATGTCCTCTCAGTAGCCCAGTCCGCTCCCACTCTAGACTCGCTCACGCCCAAGCTGGCCGGCTCTACTTCCCAGGTGTACGCAGCCAACGGCACCCGTCTCGGGTTCATCCAGTCCGATGTCCTGCGCTCGCCGATCACAAGCGCCCAGATGCCCACCAATCTGCGCAACGCGACGGTCGCGATCGAGGACCAGCGCTTCTATGAGAACAACGGTGTGGACCTGACCGGCATCTTCCGCTCCGCCGTCAAGGACGTCCTGCACGGACAGGCCTTGCAGGGCGCCTCCACGATCACGATGCAGTTGATGCGCAACATCTATTTGGGCAGCGACACCCACAGCTTCAAACAGAAGATCGAGGAGGCCAAGCTTGCGATCGAATACAACAAACATCACTCCAAGCGCTCGATCCTGACCGACTACCTCAACAGTGTCGCCTACGGCACCGTAGGCGGACAGACGGCGTTGGGAGTGCAGGCCGCCTCAAGGATCTTCTTCAACGAGAGCGCCTACCAGCTCAACCTGCAGCAGGCGGCCTTGCTCGCCGGCCTGCCCCAAGCGCCCTCCCAGTACAACCCCTTCCTCTATCCGGCGGCCGCTTTGCAACGTCGCAACGAGGTACTCGGCAAGATGGCCGAACTGCACTACATCACCCACACACAGGCAGCCACCGCGAAGGCCGCGCCTTTGGAAGTGAAACATGGCAATTACTACACCCGCCGCCAGGAGAGCTTCTTCTTCGAATACGTACGTAAAGAGCTGGTTCGGAGATACGGCCTAAATACCGTTGAGCAGGGCGGCTTGAAGGTTTACACAACGATCAACCTGAAAATGCAAGGCGAGGCGCGCGACGCGATCAAAAACGTACTCGACGAGCAGGGCGATCCAGCCTCGGCGATCGTGACGATCAACCCGCACAACGGTTATATCGAGGCAATGGCTGAGTCCGAGAGCTATGACCAGTCGCAGTACAACCTCGCCTCCCAAGGCCACCGCCAACCAGGGTCCACGTTCAAGGCGATCGACCTCGCCGATGCGCTCTCACACGGCGTCGATCCGAACAGCACTTATTACGTGTCCCACACGCTGTCTCCCGGCTGGCTGCCCGGATATCCCACCTACGAAGTGAAAACCTTCGAGAACACATCCTCGAACAAGTCGATTAACTTGGTGCAAGCGACACTCGCTTCCGATAACACCGTGTACGCGCAGCTGGCAGCAGATCTGGGCGAGGAAACGGTCACCCAGATGGCCTACAAGATGGGCGTGCGCGAGCACCTGCACTCCTACCCGGCGGAGGCCCTCGGCGGCCTGACCGTGGGCGTGAGTCCCCTGGAAATGGCCGACGTGTACGCAACTTTGGCCGATGGCGGCTATCGCAACACTCCGATCGCGATCACCAAGGTCGTCTTCCCTGACGGGCACGTCGATAACAACTGGGGCAAGCCTCACCGAGTGAAGGTGCTTTCCAACGGAGTGACGGGCGAGGAGACCAACATCCTGCACCAAAACGTATTGGGCGGCACCGCCACACGCTCGGCGATCAACTGCCCCACCGCAGCAAAGACCGGAACCACCAGCAACCTGGTAGACGCATGGCTCGACGGCTACACACCCAACTACGCGACGTCCGTGTGGATGGGCTATCCGAACAAGCTGATCCCGATGACCGACGTTCATGGCGAGCCCCAGCAGGGCGGGTACCTGCCGGCAGAAATCTGGCACGCCTATATGGCCGCCGTCACCGAAGGCGAACCATGCACCGAATTCCCGGCGGCGACCGAACCGATCTCCTACCAACCCTTCTTCGGCAAGTACGCCTCGACCGGGCGATCCACGGTCAAAGAAGGTTTCGAAAGCGAAGAAAGCACGAGCCCCCAGAAGAAACAACCGAGCGAAAAACACGTCCCGCCAGTCGAAAAACCGTCAACAGGCGGGCCCACCGCCGAAAGCCCTAACCCGATCCCTACCCCACGGGTACGCGAACCAGTCGAACCGGCGCCCACTCCGGCAGCCAAAGCCCCGACTCCGCCTGTCGGCGGGACGGGCGGAGCCGAACCGCCCAGACATTAAGGCCCGCCCCACCCATCCGCTCACCTGCTCCAGAACACGGAAACCGCAGCGCTGGTAGTTTGGCAGGTGCACATTTCAACTCAGGGTCCTTCGCACAGGCGCAAAGCGACCCGGACAGGATGCGAGTCGTGGCAAAGGAAGACAAGGTCGAATTCGAGGGCGAGGTGATCGAGGCGCTGCCAAATGCGATGTTTCGCGTGAAGCTCGACAACGATCACGTTGTACTCGGGCACGTGGCCGGCAAGATGCGGCGTTTCCGCATTCGCATCCTGCCGGGAGATCGCGTGCGTTGCGAGCTCTCCCCCTATGACCTGGACCGAGCCCGAATCGTGTACAGGCATCGCTGAGCCCCACCTGGGTGTGCGCGAACAGTCCGCAGTCGGCAAACGTTCAAGACATAGCTGAGCTCTCCCTGATCGACTCGATCGCCGCCGCGCTGAAGACGCGCGGAGGACGGGTCGTGCGTGGCATCGGCGACGACGCCACCGTCGTCAAAGCGTTGAAGCTGTGCGTTACCTCGGTCGACACGATCGTCGAGAACATCCACTTTCGCCTCGACGATCCCGAAGTCGGCTTCAGGGATGTGGGCTGGAAGGCCTTGGCGAGCGCCTTGTCGGACATCGCCGCAATGGGCGCCCAAACGGGCGAGGCCTACGTAGCGCTCGGCATTCCCCCCCACGTAAGCGAGTCCCAAGCGCTCGAAGTGATGCTGGGCGCCGAGGAGCTGGCTGAGCTGACCAACACCACGATCGCCGGCGGCGACGTGGTCAGCGCGCCGGCCCTGTTTGTGAGCGTAACAATCGTGGGCTGGGCCGAGCGCGACCAGAAGCTGGTCGGTCGCGATGGCGCCCGCCCCGGCGATCTCGTCGGAGTGACCGGCGTGCTCGGGTGCCGGCCGGTGCGACCAATGCCGAAGCTGAGAGAGGGCCGCGCGATTGCCCCGGCTGGAACTCACGCGATGATCGACCTCTCCGACGGGCTCGCCACCGACGCGACCCACATCGCCAAGCGCAGCGGTGTGGTGCTAAAGCTCGATTTGGACAAGCTGCCGGTCGACGAGCGAACCCACAGGACAGCCGAGCGACTAGGGGTGCCTGTGTGGGAGGCGGCGGCCACCGCGGGCGAAGACTACGAGCTGTGCGTATGCGTGCCACGCAAGCGAGCCGACCGAGCGCTCGCCGCAGCTGAGCGATCCGGCACCAAGATCACCTGGATCGGCCACGTAAGCGAGGGCTGGCCGGGCGTGGTACTACGACACGAGGGGAGCAAGCAGACGCTGACGGGCTTTGAGCACCGGTGGTAGACGAGTGTGTTCTTCGCCGAAAGCCTGCTCCCCACGCGCTCCGTGTGAGCGCACGAGAGCGGCTCCCAGCGGGGCGGTCGACTCCAAGCGGGCGAACACGATCAAGCGGTGCGAAGCGCTAAACAGGGGGGTACAGGCGGACAGGATCAAGCGCGAATATCCGACTGGGTCGAGCACGGACACGTCTGTGGGGAGCACTACTCGCGAGCCTATAACCCGGTAGAGGAGCCGCGCGTAGGGCATCTCCAGGAAGATCGACTCGCCCTTGTGGAGCGCATCAATGTGGCGGAACGGCGCGAGGTAGGTGGTGCGGTGGCCAGCGATCGCGGTCGTGCCCGGCACTCCCGGAAAGCTAGTTTCTGTGTAAATACCGGGACCGCTCTCAAGTTCTGAGGTGCCGGTGCCCTTGACCACGACAAAGCTCGCGCCGATCGCAGGGATGCGAATGCGTCCGACCGCAGACCCCGCTTTAGCGTGACGCTGGAGCACTCCAGCTAGGTAGGTGACCCGACGGCGCTCTTCGTGCAGATGGGCCAGCTCTTGCCTGGCTTGCAGAGTGGGCGTGGCATGGTCGAGAGCTTGCAGGTCTTTGCCGAGGCTTTCCTGTTTGAAATGCGCATAGAGCGCCGAGATCGGCTCCTGCCAGACCAAGGTGACGCCCGCGTCAGCAAGCAACAGCAGACCAGTCGCGATCAAGATCGCGGCAATCACCTTCGGCAGCCGGCGCGGGGGAGCAACTGAGCTGGATGGAGAAGACATCGTCCGCTAGCGTCGCAACGCCGACTCAGTGCCGCCGAGCGACCCAGGACCAGCGTAGGAGGTCGGCCCACGCGTGAGCACCTCGGTCCACTCCAGCGAATCTGGCTCGGTCGAGGCGAGCGGAGCCGAGACAAACAGAATGGCGGCGAACAGGCACCCGCAGGCAGCACTCCAAAGCAGCGCAGCCACAGGCCCAACCAGACCTCCTGCCAGCGCGAGCACGGCGCTCTCGGCGAGTCCAGCCGGACCCAGACCCAGCTCCCGCGCGTAGAGGACCAGCAAGAGAAGCAAAGGCAAGGTGCCCGCAAGGACCGCCAGCAAAGCCACGGTACGCGGCTGAACCGAAAGGCGCCGGCGCACTTCCACGGCCAGCGGCCACAAATGAGTTGCCGGCACCAACAGGAGACAGGCATAAGGGTTGAACAGCCACACGAGCAATGCGATGGTCAGCAGTACGAGCGTGATCGCCAAGCCTGCCGCGTCCGCCGAAGGACGCGGGGGCAACGACAGGCGACGCGCCAAAGCCGGCCAGGCCATCAGGGAGAGCACGAGCACAAGGCCGCATGCGAGGGTCCCACCCCCAGCAGAACCGTCAGCAGGAAACGACACGGCAGACAACTGAGCGGAGGGCGCCGCGACGATCCCGAGGGCGCCGAGCAAGAAGGCAAACAGGGCACCTAGGAGGAACGGAAGCGCACCGGTCAGGACCCACCCTAGCCAAGGTAGGACCGGCTCGCGACGGCGGCGTAGGCGCGCAAGCGCGTCCACGCTCACTAGCAGGGGAGCCAAGAGCAAAGCGAGAGCCAACAGCCTGATCGCCCATGCAGGCAACAGCTTGCCGCTGACTTGCAGTTGTGGCGGGGAGGACACCTGAATGTTGGGCCCTTCGTCCAGCGCGTAGATCGCACTGAGGGCCGACCGACCGAAGCCAAGCATGCGAGCTTCGCTCACCGGCTCGTCAGCTGACGGCCCCCGTTGGCCACTGACCTGGAACAGGACAGCGGGTATACCCGCGCTGTTCAGGGGTGCCTCTTCGCCAATGGCGAGCGGGAACGCGAAGTGCACGAACTCGGCGGGGGCACCGAGATTTCCGGGATCCAAGCCCGCCTCTTGAGATATCGCCAAGTCCAAAGTGCGCTGCAAGCCTTCGGGCGCGGTGCTCAGATGCCCTGAGAACGGGAGCACGAAAGGCCTGCGAGCAGCGCCACCGGCAAGATCACCAAGCACGAGGACGGCGTCGAGCGGATGACCCCAATGCGTAGCGAAGTCAGCGGCGCCGCCGTACCCGCCGCTACCGCCGCTAGTCGAGACCAAGACGATCGTGCGGCGTGTCTCGCTCTGGGAGAAGACACGTGCCAGCTCGAGCAGAGCCGCGGTGCCCGAGAGCTCCGCTGCGCTGCCCCGGCCCACAGCATCGCGGTGGGCAAGAATCACGATCGGGCTCTCCCCCGTGGAGCCGGGACGCTCCGCGATCACCGTGGTGAGGGTGCGCTCGCCTTCGATCGTGCGCGTCTGGATGCGGCGGGTACTGACCTGAAAGCCCCCAGCCGCGGCGCCTTGGCTTGACTGCCCATCCGTGCCGCCAACGCCGGAGGGACTGCCCAATTCGCCCAAGCTTCTAGCGATATAGGAGGCGAGGGCGTTGTCGCCAAAGCTGCCAGGGCGACGGTCGGGAAACCGCTTGGCCAACGCTTGCAGACCGGCGTAAGCACGGCCGCCGTTAAAGGCGTCCGGCGCGAGCGTCGAGCCGAGCGGAGCCGAGCGGCTCACGAGCGAGAACCCCGCGATTACGATGACGAGCAGGAGCGGCACGAGCGCCGCGCGGTAGATGCGGCCGTCGAACATCGACTCAGACCATAAGGCCTATGGCGGCCCTTCCGTGCCAGGCCGAGGTATCGTGCGGTCCGCTCATGCTCCAGCCCGTCGCCACAGGACACAAGTCGCTCGCCGACTACACCCATATATGTGGGCGCGAGCTGATCGAGGAGATCCGCTCCTTGGCAGAGCCCCTGCAGGGCAAGCGCGTGGTGCACGTGTCTGCCACTGCCTTCGGCGGTGGGGTCTCAGAGATCCTGTACACGCTCGTTCCTTTGATGCGAGACGTGGGCTTGGACTGCGAGTGGCAGGTGATCTACGGCCGCGAGGAGTTTTTCAACGCGACCAAGTTGATGCATAACGCGCTCCAAGGCCACCCGCAGGATCTGGACGCAGAGCAATGGGGGACGTGGGAGCAGTACAACGAGATGAATGCCCGCGAGCTCTCTGGCGGCTGGGATGTGTGCTTGATCCACGATCCCCAGCCGGCCGGCCTGTACAAGCTGGTGCCCGAGAAGGCCAAGGGATGGGTGTGGCGCTGTCACATCGACCTATCCACACCCAACCCGGCCACAATCAAGCGTCTGCTGCCTTATATAGCCGACTACCCCCAGAGCCTGTTTCACATGGCCGAGTATGTGCCGACCGGGATGAAGGGCAACGTAAACGTGGTGCCGCCAGCGATCGACCCGTTGATGCCGAAGAACATGGCGCTCTCGCCGGAAGACGCCTCGTATGTGTGCGAGCAGTTCGGGATCGATGTCGACCGTCCTTTGATCTGTCAGGTCTCGCGCTTCGATCCCTGGAAGGACCCCCTGGGCGTGATCGACGCCTACAGGATCGTCAAGGAGAAGATTCCTAACGTGCAACTTGCTTTGGTCGGCTCGATGGCAAGCGACGATCCGGAGGGGTGGGACTTCTTCAACGCCACTATCGCCCATGCCGACGGCGACCCAGACGTGCACATCCTCAACAACTTCAACAATGTCGGCGCGATCGAGGTCAATGCGTTTCAGTCGCACGCCGACGTGGTCGTACAGAAGTCCACGAGGGAGGGTTTCGGACTGACCGTGTCCGAGGCGATCTGGAAGGCGAGGCCTTTCATCGGAGGCAACGTGGGGGGTATCCCCTTGCAGGTTGAAGATGGGGTGACCGGCTTTCTGGTGGACACGGTCGAGCTGTGCGCGCAGCGCGCGCTGGAGCTGCTCGAAGATCCCGCTTTGGGCAAGACACTGGGGCGTCGCGGCAAGGAGCACGTGCGCAGCCACTTTCTGACCCCGCGCTACCTGCGCGATTATTTGAAGATCTTCGGCCAACTCGATGGCGCATGATCGACACCGGGGCAAACCTGCGGGGGCGAGCGCTGTCGTGAGACAAGCACCGGCACAGCGACCGCCGCTGGTGCTGGTCAGCAACCGGGGACCCGTTACGTTCGGCCCCAACGGGGAGGCCCAGCGGGGGACGGGCGGTTTGGTCACGGCGTTGTCGGGTTTGGCCTCACACCGCGACGCGGTTTGGATTGCCTCGGCCATGAACGACTACGACGCCCAAGTCTCGCGCGAGCATGGGGCGCGACCGTTCCCGGTAAAGAGTCCCTCCGGCGGCGAGTACCAGGTGCGCTTGGTGGTGAGCGACCCCGAAGCGTACGACCGCTTCTACAACGTGTTCGCCAACCCGATGCTCTGGTTCATCCAGCACTACTTGTGGGACCTCTCCAACGCCCCGGACATCAGACGCGAGGAGATCGAGGCTTTCGAGTTCGGCTACAACGCGGTCAACGAGGACTTGGCACGGGCCGTGGTCGAGGAGATCGAAGGGGAGCGCGAGCCGGTGGTAATGGTCCACGACTACCACCTCTACACGTTGCCCGAGTTGGTGCGCAAGGCTCGCCCGGACGTGTTCTTGCACCACTTCGTGCACATTCCTTGGACCCAATCGGACGCTTGGCGGGTGCTCCCCTCGCGGATCCGCCAGGAGATCTTTGCGGGGCTTCTGGCCAATGACATCGTCGGCTTTCACACACGCTCCTACAGGCGCAACTTCCTGCAGTGCTGTCGCGACCTGATGGATCTCGAGGTCGACTTCGAGCGCGGCGTCGTGGAGTGGCAGGGGCGCGAGGTGTGGGTGCGGGCATACCCTCTGCCGATCGACCACCGGGCGGCGCTCGCGGCGGCCGCGGGGACACGTGTGGAGGAGTTTGAGCGCGAGCTGTTGCGCCGCCGCAGGGACTTTCTGATCCTGCGGGTGGACCGGGCAGACCTCTCCAAGAATGTGCTGAGGGGGTTCTCTGCCTTCGACCTGTTCTTGGAGCAGCACCCCGAGTTCAGAGAGCGGGTGACGTTCGTGGCGCAGCTGATGCCCTCCAGGACCGACGTGCCCGAGTACGCGGAGTACCTGGAAAGGATCGAGGCCTTGGTGGCGGTCGTCAATCACCGCCACGGCACGCCTGATTGGATGCCGATCCAGTTGAAGTTGCGCGACGACCTGGATGAGGCGATGGCGGCCTACAAGCACTACGACGTGCTGCTCGTGAACGCCATGTTCGATGGCATGAACCTGGTGGCCAAGGAGGGACCGCTCGTAAACGAAAGGGCGGGTGTGTCGATCCTCTCGGAGAACACCGGGGCACACGAGGAGCTCGGCGAGTATGCCTTGTCGGTCAACCCGTTCGATATTCAGGAGCTGGCTGACTCGATCCACGCGGCGCTTGCCATGCCCGCGCCCGAGCGCGCTCGTCGCGCCCGAGGACTCGCCGAGATCGTGACCTCGCGCGACCCCGGAGACTGGATCGACGAGCAGCTGGCCGACATCAGGGCTAAGCGCACCGCTGAGTCCGAGTAAGGGATTGACGTTCGTGCCCTGTTATGATCCGCGGCCGCCCGTGGACACGTGCCTATGACCCTGCCTGCGCCTACATACGATCTCGTTTTGCTGCTCGACCCGCAGGCAGAGGAGCCCGTGCGCACCAAGATTGTCGCGGACGCCAAGGAGGCGATCGGCGCCAAGGGAGAGGTGGTGCATCACGACGCTTGGGGAGAGCGGGCTTTGGCATATCCGATCGACCACAAAACGACGGCTGAGTATCACCTGCTGCAGTTCCACGCTACCCAGGTCGAGCTGATCGCGGAGCTAAATCGCACCTTGCACATCACTGACGGGGTGATCCGCTTTCGCATCAATAAGCTCAAGCCTGGGACGCCGGCGGCGCCGGACATGCGCCCGGGCGCTGCGCCGCCCGTCGTGCGCGAGGAGACCGAGCCGGCCGCCACCGAGGAAGAGGCCGCGGCGTAATACACTCGGGGGCGTGCTGCCGCTGAGGACAACGAGCGTGGGGGTCGGCATGGAGATGCCGTCGTGAGCGAGCATCCGATCGGCGACGGTCCGTCGATGCGCAGGACGGACGTGTTGCGGGCCTCACCGCCAATGTTCGACTCGCGCCTGTTGGACGCGTTTTCGCGTGTGCATCCCCTAGTGCCGGTCCTGATCTTCGTGCCGGTGATCGTGGCTTTGGAGGCTTGGACTCTCTCGCTTGTAAGCGTGGCCGAGGCTGTGGGCCTGTTCGCCTGCGGTTATGCGCTGTGGACCTTGTTCGAGTACTGGTTGCACCGCATCGTGTTCCATTTCGAGCCAGACCATGGGATCGGGGCGCGTCTGCACTGGATCATCCATGGCATCCACCACGAGCACCCCAACGACCCGTTGCGCCTGGTGATGCCCCCCGCGGTGAGCATCCCCTTGGGCGCGTTCGTGTTCGGCGTGCTGTATCTCGTCTTGGGCAAACGTTATGCGCCTGGGGTAGGGGCCGGGTTCTTCGCGGGGTACTTGGTCTACGACATGCTCCACTACTACGTCCATCACTTCAGCCCCCACTCGCGCGTGGGCAGGATGCTGCGCGAGCGCCACATGCGCCATCACTTCCAAGACGACACGAAGGGCTTCGGCATCAGCGCCCCCTACTGGGACGAGGTGTTTCGCACCTCCTCACGGCAGCGCTCGGGCGAGCCTTCCAGCTGAGCCCCCAGGCCAAGCTCGCAACGAGCGCGATCTCGTGTGGGTCGTCCGGTCTCGGAGGGGTCCTCGGGCCGGCCGATCTCTCTAGACTCGCAAAAGGCCTCCGGCGCTAAGCGCAAGAGCGCCGAGGCATACAGACAGACCGAAAGGAACCCAAGCCGTGGCCGCCACAAACATCAACCGGGTCGTGATGACCGGCAACCTGACCGCCGATCCGGACCTGCGCTCGCTGCCGAGCGGGACCGAAGTGTGCGAGTTGCGCATCGCCTGCAACACGCGGCGCAAGGACGGAAGCACCGGCGAATGGATGGACAAGCCCAACTACTTCAACGTCAAGGTGTGGGGGGCACAGGGAAAGAACGCGGCGCAATACCTGTCCAAGGGCAGGCCCGTCGCGATCGACGGAAGGCTCGAATGGCGCGAGTGGGAAGCACAGGACGGCACGAAACGCAGCGCAATCGATATCATTGCCGACTCGGTGCAGTTCCTTGGGTCTCGCGAAGACCCTTCCAGTGGTGGAGGGTTCGCGGGCGGGGGAACCTCGCAGGGCACGGACACGGCGGTCGATGACCGCGACTTTCAGCCCGCACCGGTCTCCGGAGCACCCGGAGACGACGACATTCCGTTCTAACCGAAAGCAAGGATCGACAGTGGCAAAGCGCGGTCGCGGCAAGCCTGTCCGACGACGAGACAAGAAGGGTGGGTCCGGTACCGGAAGGCGTAAGCCTTGTCAGCACTGCCGCGACAAGGTCGAGCAGGTCGACTACAAGGACGTGACAAGCCTGCGCAAGTTCATTTCCGAGAAGGGCAAGATCCGCTCGCGGCGGATCACAGGCGCGTGCCGGCGCCATCAGGGTCAGATCGCCAGGGCCGTCAAGCGGGCACGTGAGCTGGCCCTGCTGCCCTATGTGAACGAGGGCGGCCGCGATGACCATCCTCGACGCGAACGCGGCGACCGAGACCGCGACCGGTAGGGCTTCAGCCCACCGGGTTTCAAGACCCACCACCGCAACTTCAGGAAGACCAGGAGCAAGATGCCCGAAGCAATACTTCTCAAGGATGTCGATGAGCTCGGCGAGCAAGGCACGGTGGTCGATGTGTCCAAGGGTTACCTGCGCAACTTCCTGATCCCCCGCAAGCTGGCTCAGCCCGCTACCAAAGGCGCAATCGAAGTGATTCGCCAGCGCCAGGAAGCGGCCGAGCGGGCAGTGCGGGAGTACGCCGAAAAAGCGAGTGACAACGCTGCGCTCTTGAACAAGACGGTGATTACTATCGCCCAACAGGCGGGGGCCGACGGGCGCCTGTTCGGGTCGGTCACGGCGCAAGACATCGCGGCAGCCATCAGGGATGCACGCGGGCTAAGGACCGACAAGAACAACGTGCACCTACCTGAGCCGATCAAGAACGTGGGCACCTACATGGTGGTGGTGGAGGTCGTCGAGGGTGTGACCGCCACCGTGAAGACCATGATCGTCGCGCAGAAGTAGACGCAGCGCGCCTTCCCGATCCTGCGGTCTGCTCCGCCTGCGAACATATGTTCGTGGGTGTGAGCGACAATGATTTCCCTCCCAATTGCGGGTTCTCAGCGCGAGCCACCGGCCCGCTCGACGTAGACTCGCCCGAGCGATGAGTGCCGCCCCGACCACCAATGGTTCGAAGATGCCCGCGGGCGTGATCGCGCCACCGCACAACCTCGACGCCGAGCAGTCGGTGCTCGGTGCGATCCTCCTGTCCGAGCGCTCGCTGTACGCACTGGTGATCGAAGAGGGGCTGCGCCCCGAGGACTTCTACCGCGACCGCCACGGTCGCATCTATGAGGCGATGCTGGCGCTCTACAACGAGTCAGAGCCGGTCGACGTTCTGACGGTAGTCGATCGGCTGCGTCAGACAGGCAAGCTCGAGGAGGTCGGTGGGCCGGCTGCCGTGGATGAGTTGACAGGCGTTGTTCCAGCTGCCGGCCATGCTCGTCGTTACGCCCAGATCGTGCGGGAGAACGCCTTGCTGAGACGACTCTTGGCCGCCTCCTATGACATCCAGTCGAGCGTACTTGAACGCAGCGACGCTCCACGCGAGCTAGTGGAGCAGGCCGAGAAGACGATGCTCGAGGTGGCGCGCGACGATCGCCAACAGGACTTCAGGTCGATCGAGGAGGTGTTGCACGAGGAGCTCGACAAGCTGCACCGGCTCTCGATCGAAGGGACTTCACTGACCGGCTCCCCCTCGGGCTTCAAGGATTTGGACGAGATCACCGGCGGCTTTCAGCCGGGCAACCTGATCATCATCGCGGCGCGCCCCGCGATGGGCAAGAGTGCTCTGGTTTGCAATATCGCCGAGAACGCGGCAGTCGAACACGGCCGGCCGGTCGCCCTATTCTCACTGGAGATGGCAGAGGCCGAGCTGGCGCAGCGCTTCGTGGCCTCCCAAGCGCGCATCAAGGGAGAGGAGCTGCGCAAGGGCAGGGTCAAGGAAGAGCGCTGGCCAAAGATCCTAAAGGCCTCGCAGCGCCTTGCGGCGGCTCCCTTGTGGGTCGATGACTCCAGCGACGTAGGAATGCTCGAGATCAGGGCCAAGGCGCGCCGGTTGCACTCCCAATGCGAGAACGGCTTGGGGTTGATCATCATCGACTACTTGCAGCTGATGCGAACCGATAGCCGCTACGACTCGAGGGTCACCGCGGTGGGTGAGCTGAGCCGCGGCCTGAAGATCCTGGCGCGCGAGCTGGGCGTGCCCGTGATCGCCCTGTCGCAGCTGAGCAGGGCAGTGGAGACGCGCCCGGACAAGCGGCCACAGCTATCGGACCTGAGGGAGTCTGGCAACCTCGAGCAAGACTCAGACCTGGTCATGTTCATCTACAGGGACGAGTATTACAACGAGGACTCCGAGCGCCCTGGTGAGGCAGACCTGATCATCGCCAAGCATCGCAACGGGGCGGTCGGCAAGGTGACGCTCACCTTCCAGAAGGAGTACCCCAAGTTCATGAATTATGCTGGCGAAGGGCGCTACGCGGCATGAGGGCTCGTGCTCCACAGCGCGGGGACAGGACGCGACGATGAATGCCGACGTGCTCAACCTGTCGGGATCGCGCGATCCCAAAGCCTGCCCACTCGGCTTGTGCGACGGGAGCGGGTTCGTAGTGGACGAGGCCACCAACACGGCCTCCGATTGCCGCTGTCGTGCGAGTCGCATCGCCCGCAAACGTGCGGCGAGTCTGGAGGGACGGGTGCCCAAGCGCTATCGGGGCGCCTCGTTCGATCGCCCGCCCGTGCTGGGAATGCCAGAGGCCGTGGTCGCGGAGGTGCGTAGCTATGTGCGCAGCCTGGAGGGCCGTCTGCAAGAAGGCCGCGGGATGTGGCTGGTGGGAGACGTAGGCACAGGCAAGACGACGCTCGCGATGATCGTCTCAGCCGCCGCTTTGGACGCGGGGCATACCGTGGCCATCTACTCTCTACCGCGGCTGCTCAACCTGATCCGCGACGAGATCGGCACCGAAAACAGCCTGCTCGACTTGCTGGACAGACTCTCGGGGGTGGACCTGCTGCACATCGACGACCTTGGTGCTCAACACACGACACCCTGGCGCCTGGAGCAGCTCTACTCGATTGTGGATGCCCGTTATCAGGCCGGCAGACCGATCATCGCTACCACCAACCTGATGCCCGGAGCCCTCGCCGAACAGATGGGGCGGCAGATCCTTACGACAGTCACCGAGGACAGGAGGGGGCAGAAGACCGAAGAGAAGCGCGAAGTCTCCAATGATGCGACCGAGGTAGTCGGTCAGCGCATCGTCTCGCGCCTGGTTGAGATTTGCGGCGATCCATTGCCGCTGTTCGGACATGACAAGCGCCACGAGCTGCCTGTAATAGCGCATCCCGCCTGAGTGGTATTCGCTCTGCTAACACGCCGCTTACCTGCGCCGGCGACTTGGCGGAAGGTGTGGTCCGTAGAATCTATGACGACATGCCAGGAATAGTCATTGTGGGCGCCCAATGGGGCGACGAGGGCAAGGGGAAGATCACCGACCTGCTCGCCGAGAACGGCGATGCTGTGGTGCGCTTCCAAGGTGGCAACAACGCCGGGCACACGATCGTGAGAGGCGAAGAGGAGTGGAAGCTGCACTTGATCCCCTCCGGCATCCTGTACCCAGGCAAGCGCTGCGTAATCGGCAACGGCGTAGTGATCGACCCGAAGGTCTTGATCGAGGAGCTGGATGCCTTGCGGGCGCGCAGGGTGGACGTAAGCGGACTGCGGATCTCGGCCAATGCGCACCTGATCATGCCTTACCACCTGCTGCTCGACTCGGCCGGCGAGGCGAAGCTGGGGAGTCTTCAGATCGGGACGACTCGCAGGGGTATAGGTCCTTGCTACGCGGACAAGGCAGCACGCCTGGGCATCAGGGTGCAAGACCTTCTCGACGAGAAGATCCTCAAGAAGAAGATCGTCGCTGCGATGGAACCGAAGCGCCTTTCACTGCGCCCGTTTGAGAAGGACCCTACCCTGGACCTGCACGCTATGACCGAGGAATACTTGACCTATGGTCACCGCTTGGAGCAGCACATCGCCGATACGGCGCGCCTTATGTGGGACCTGCTCGACCAGGGCCAAAAGGTGATCTTCGAGGGGGCACAAGGGGCGATGCTGGACATCGACCATGGCACCTATCCATTCGTGACCTCCTCAAACCCTTTGTCGGGAGCCGCCTGCGTGGGGGCCGGAGTCGGCCCGAAGGACATCGATGAGGTGTGGGGGGTCTCCAAGGCCTACACGACCAGGGTGGGCGCAGGGCCATTTCCAAGCGAGCTACACGACGAGATGGGCGAGACGATCAGAAGGCGGGGCGGCGAGTTCGGTACGACCACCGGGCGCCCTCGCCGGACAGGCTGGCTCGACCTCGTGGCCTTGCGCTATGCGGCCCGCCTGAACACATTGACGGCACTCGTGCTGACCAAGCTGGATGTGCTCTCCGGCCTCGACCGCATCCAGGTGTGCACCAGCTACAGAGGCGCCGAGGGAGCAGAGTTCGACGATTTCCCCTACCACCAGACGGTCTTGCACCACACAACCGCCGAGCTTACCGAGCTACGGGGCTGGAAAGAGGACCTCGGCGAGTGCCGCACACTCTCAGACTTGCCCGAGGCGGCTCGCGAGTATTTGCAGTTCATCGAAGAGCAGATCGCAACACCGGTCACTTTGATTGGTGTCGGACCAGGCCGCGATCAAGTCGTGTGGACCGAAGCCGGGCGCGAGTCCTTGATCGGGCCGGGCGCGGGGGCTTCGGCCGCCGCATAGAGCCGGCTCTTACTTCTGCCCGCCGATCCAGGCGAAGATCGCACGAGAGTGCGTCAAGACCGTCCCATCAGACAGCTTCAGGGTAGGCAGCTTCGTGGCGCCGGTCGCCTGACGCAGCTCCTCGCGCGAGCCTTTACGCAGGAACGGGATCGGGCTGCCGTGAGCAGCCACCACTTTCTCGTACTCGATACCGGCATCGCGGAGAGCTTCTTGGACGCGGCGACAGGGATGTATGCGCGGACCACCTTCGTCGCCGTGACAGACGTAGAGCGTGGGGACCTCGGCCATCATCATCCTCCCTGGTCATCGATCGATCCGAGACCAGAGTCTTGCAGACGACATGCGATGCGATGGGCCGTGTTGGAATCGAACCAACAACCTTGGGCTTAAGAGGCCCTTATACGCGCCCCGAGGCGCCCAGGCTGGGGCGATTTGATCCCTCTAACCCGGCTTTATCGCACGGGTTTAGGCTGGTTTGGTACCCAAAGCGGTACCCACGGCCGACTGGTACCCACGTGGTACCCACGTGCTAAGCTGACGCTCACACCGAGCAGAAACCCCGGCGGGATCCGTGATCGCCGGGGCGGACCACCGGAGATGCCTCGATGTCAGCATCCAATCCAACGGCCAGCATCATCGTCCGCGAGTATCGGGGCCAGCCGTTCTACGAAGCCAAGTTTCGATACCGCGGCCGCCAGATCAAGCGGCGCATCGGTCCCGCATGGCTTGAGCGCGACCCTGACGGAGACGGCTGGCGCCGGCATCGAGGGCGCGTCGCCGAGGACGCCTACGACGAACGCGCCGCCCACGTGGCTGCCGCGCAGCTCGTGGCCGAGTACGTCGCCGAGGCGGCAGACATCGAGCGCGTCGAGCGTGAGCGCCGCACGCAGGGCGCAACCTTCCGCGAGGTTGCCCATGCCTACCTGCGCTGGCTGGAGGACGTGCGCGGCGCGAAGCCGTCCACGCTGGTCGGTCATCGCTCGGTGCTCGCCGAGCCGGGCACCCCGTACAAACGCGGCCGTGGCGTAACGCTCGGACACGTCATTGCCGCGCTCGGCGATCGACCCGCCTCGAAGATCACCACACGCGAGATCGAGGACGTGTTGACGACGATCAGCGAGACCGGCGCCTCGCCGCGGACGGTGAACAAGCACAGAAATGTGATCGCCGCCGTGTTCGGCTATGGATGCAAGGCATCGACGTACACCCTGCCAGCTAACCCGGCGAAGGGAGCGGACAAGCGCCGCGAGCCGCACCCTGGCGCGCTCGTGTTCTACTCGCCGGAGCAAATCGAGGCGATAGCCCGCGCACTCGAAGACGGTCGCCACCGGGACCGATCGGCACTGAGCGTCAGCGATCAGGAGCGCGAGGCGCTGAACGCCGAGGATCGGCAGGACGGCGAGATTGTTCGGGTCGCGGCCTATGCGGGTTTGAGACAGGGAGAGTTGTTGGCGCTGCGCTGGCGCGACGTTGACTTTGCCGGCTCCGCTCTGACCATCGCCCGCGCCATGAGCGCGGGCGTGGAGTCCTCCACAAAGTCAGGGCACATGCGGCGTGTACCGCTCGCCGACCAGGCGGCAGCCGCGTTGGATCGCACGAGCCGACGCGAGCACTTCACCACCCCGGGCGACCTCGTGTTCTGCAACGTGCTCGGTCGGCCGCTCGATGATTCGGCACTACGGCGGCGCTACCGCCGCGCGCAGACCGCTGCGGGTGTGCGGCCGCTGCGTTTCCACGACCTACGCCATACGTTTGGTTCGCTGCTGGCGATGCGCGGGGTCGATGTCGTAACGATTCAGAAGGCGATGGGGCACAGCACACTTGCTACCACCAGCCGCTACCTGCACGCCCGTCCTGCGTCCGAGCAGGCTCAGGCGTTTACGGCGGCTTTCATGCCCGCAGCATCGCAAGCTGCGGTCCTGGCGGCATAGGGCCGACCCTCGGTATTAGGCGGGAGGGAGATGGATGACAGTGAGGCCCGGATCAGCGATCCTTGCCTGGTCACTGTCGCAAGTCACGAGCGGATAGCCGCGAGCACACGCGGTTGCCGCGATCCAGAGGTCGTTGTCGCTGATGTTCCAGCCCGACCGCTTACTGACATCCTTCAACCGAGCCCACTCGTTCAGGATCATCGGATCGAGGGGTACCTGAAGGAAGGTCGCAAGGCGCTGCTCCTCGCGCGCAATGCGCGGCTCGCCCCAGTTGGCGTGAAGATAGCCGTAGCGGGCCTCGGCGAGCGTGATCACGCTGACCGCGAGGATTGATCGCTCAATCCGTTCAACGACATTCGCCGGCCAGTGCGAGAAGCGGCCAGGCTCGCCTGAGCGCTTGGCGCTGAACCCGACAAAGCTCGTGTCGCAGAGCAGGCGCTCAGCCGTCGGCGCGGCAACGATCACCGGCCCGTCAGAGCCTCAAGATAAGCATTGTCAGCCGCGTCGTCCCATTCGGGATCGGCGAGGGAGGCAAGACCCTGGGGAGCGCCTATGCCCTGGCGAGCCAACAGCTCAGCATCTGGCATAGGTTCGTTCGTAAAGAGCATGGACTGCTCACCCTGCTCCACCGCTTCGATGCGATCAATCGTCATCGTCCCGCGCAGGACACTCGTCAGATGGCCTGTGCCCTCAGCCCAGACAACCTGGTCAACCATCCGCTTGACCGTCGACTCCAGTCCCTCGGGGTACTTGCACGTCCAATCCACGCCACTCGAAGTTCTGATCGCGAGCTTGTCCGGCTCCACGTCGAGGAGATGAAGCCGCCCCGAGACGCTCTGGACCTCCTCCCGCCCAGAGTCCTCGACGTGTCCTTGGCGCTCAAGCCGGGGAATGTCGATTGTGCCAGTAGACGCTCGGATGTGGGGCGGGAACTCGACCGCAATCGAGCCGTCGTTGCCCAACGAACGGCAGGCCTTTCCAAGCGCATCCCTTACGGGCTCCGAGACCGAGGCCCCCGCCTCGATCTGATCAACGAGCGCACGTAGGTTCTCAACGGCAATCGGCACCTCGTCGCCGAGCGGGAGCGGCTGATCCTCGCTCGACATGAGATGCTCAGGCTCGATGGTCGCGATCCCGCTTCCCGGCGCAAAGCGGACAAGACGAAACGCGGTCACAGCCTCCGCACGACGATCGGGATGCCCAGACCTCCGCATAGGCTCGCCGCGACGTCCGCGATCATAGTCGCGTAGAGCCCCCAGAAAGCTGTCGATGAAGCTCTCAAAATCGGTCAGGCTGACGCCGCGCTCCGCCCGGGAGCCCTCCAATCTGAGCGTGATCTGGGTGTTGTTCTCGGACGTCATGCCCTCCGCATGTGGGATTCGCCGCGGCCACGGCATCTCCTATTGTTGCTTGTCTGGTCCCGGACAGCTTCGATTCGGATTTTGCGCCGGCTGTTTGAACCCTGGACGGGCATGGCCCGCCTCAGACGCGACCCGCGAGCAGCGATGCTCTACCCCGACGCTGTGCGGCTGGTTGTGGGGATCGGCCCGCATTCTGATCGGGCTGAAAACACCGGGTCCAGGGCCGTCCTTGGTCACCACGTGGGCGACAAGACCACTCCCTTCATCCTCGCTGCATTCCCATCGGATTACCTCATATATATAGATGTCGGCAACACCTGACCACCCGGAATCACAGTCCCCAAGCGGGGATTTCGCCTCTCGGCCACAAGGCCCAAGCGAACTAAGAAACGAACCAAAGAACGAATAGAGATCGAACCAAAGAACGAACTAGAGATCGAACTAAGAAACGAACCTAAGGGCGAACCAAGACCGAACTGCCATTCAGCCCCCCAGCTAGCCACGAGCAATCTCACCGCAGCTACGAGCTGTAGGTTCCGGATCGAGCCGTGGCCGGCGCGGCACCGAAACGCCCGTCGCGTGGCAGTAGCGTTTGATCAGCTGTCGTGCCCGCTCCGGGCTCACGCCGAAGCGCTCCCCGGTCTGGCGAAACGACAAGCCCTCCGCCGCCCGCAGGGCGAACATCAATCGTTCGCGATCGGTCACCCGATCCCGATCCCAAGGACTCATTCCGAACCATCCCCGCGTGATCCTAGCCCGGCGAGATGCTCCTCTACCGCCGTGACGTACTCCCGCAAGACGAACACGCGCAACACCGTCTCGCCCTCCTTCGAGGACCGACCCGTAGCGGCCCGCTCCCTATCGATGAGACCGGCTTCGTTGAGATCCTCGTCGCCGACGATCAGCGAGACCTCCAAACCCTTCAACAAGGCCCAACCGTGCTCGCGGGCGTCGACCAGAACCTCCGTCGGACGGCCGGGATCGCCCCAACCCAACAGATCCAACAAGGCTCGCGCTCGGTCAAACCGTTCAAGCGGCTCGCGATACCACTCCCCATGTGACTCGCGACCCTTGCGGTCGGTAATCACCGAGATGTCCTGCGACGCCTGACCCAGCACGCTATGCAAGCCATAGCGAGCCTCCCCGACCATCCGCGCCGGGACCCTCAACAACGAACCATCCATGATCCAGCTCCTTTCGGTTCCAGACACCGAAAGGAGCGCGAGCGAGCATGGACAACCAGGCCGCAGAAAAGCTACGGTGATCCAAGCATCGAAGGTCAACTCTTCGGTGCTACCGGTCGGGCGGGTGCACCAACACCCGTCCGACCAACAATTGATATTTCCAGCCACAACCCGACCGTCGCAGACAGCCAGGGCTATGGCACCAGCCGCGACATTAGGCCGTAGACGCCACCTACGTCAAGGCCCAAACCGCCTTATTACTCACTGAGGATGCCCTTAAGCTCGACTTCGCTATAGCCAGTGACTTCCGACACTTCTTCCAAGGAGCGATGATTGTCGTTGGTAGACGCGTTGATCGCCTCAACGAAAAAGTGATGATTTCGTTTCGGATCATCGCGATAAGCCCGTGCTGCAGCCATGAGTTCTTGAGTGATTCCCATGCAGACTGTCCTTTCCGCCAATAGATTTCGGCGTCTGATGAATATCAACGGGCAACGGACCAACGGGTCCACGACATGCCCTCACCCCTTTAAGGCCTCGGAAGGGCATGTTTCGGTCAGGCGTCACCAAAAAACTCAGGGAGAAGACTTGAGATGTTCGGCTTCGGCGCGCTGCTGCTCGCTGAGCGGACCGCCGTTGCTCTGCTCAAGCGCCGAGATCTCCTCGTCGATCGCCTTGAGGCCAAGGTCGTATGCGAGAGCGCGTGCGCGGTCACGTCGCGTGGTCTGCGGATCGGCGATCTGGGCACGCGCGGCGCGCAACTCCTCACGGCGCGCATAGGCTCGCAGTAGGTCGTGCGCGACCGATGGTCCGCTCGGCGGCGTCTCAGCCGTCGGCTGGGGCGGGCCAAGCCGTCCGACCTGCTGGAGGTACGCGCGGTCCTTGGCTCGGTCGGCGGTGCGCTTGGAATGCTCGACATCGGCGAGGCTGGCAACCGCCACCGTGATCGTCGTCGCGGCAACGAGGCGCTGCTCGGCGGCAGCGATCAACTGCGTGTAGCCCTCCGGGAAGCCACTGGGCGCGAGCGTCAAGTCGAGCTTGCCATGCGCGGTGCGTAGGTTCCACACGGTGGCCTGTGCGAGCACACTCGCGGTGAAGTAGTCCGGCGGGAGCGACACGGCCTTCTCGGGGTGAGCAGGATCGACCTCCAGACTGCACTCCAGGCGGTTGAGCACGTCGGCAAGCCGCGCGAGGTTCTGCTGCGCCCGGTCGGGCGTGACGTCGATGTCCTCGGTCTCGTAGCGCTGTCCGTGACTCTGGAGCGCCGCGCCGCCGATGACCACGAACCGCACGTCTCCCCTCGCGCAATGCGCGAAGCAGCGTCTCACGCCCGCGATCTATCGGGTCTGCCTGGCCAGCCATTCATCAGCGCGAGCGCGCCGCTCGGGCAGGCTCGGGGGCTCGTCCTCCGTGGGGCTCAAGCCGCGTGCGGTGAGCTGCAGCGTCGCATCGAGGGCTAGCGCGAACCGCTGACTGTACGGCGCAGGGTCGGTGAGCGCGATGCGCAAGAGATCCACCAGCCCCGCTACCTCAACTGCGCTCCCGCCGACCGTTACCTCGATCGCGGCGCGTGCGAGGTCGGCAAAACCGTAGGTGCCGGGGGGCGCATCAAGCAGACGGACGCGATCGGGTGCCGCCGACGCTGCGAGGACCGTCTCCGTAGCCAGCGCTCGATCCTCGGGGTGCACCACGAGATCGAGCGTGCCCTCGTCGCTGAGGATCAACGGCCAGCCGTGCAGCGCCCCAGCGACCTCCCCCACCACCACCGCCCGCAGGCCAACTGCCCCAATAAGTTCAAGCGCCGCGACGCGATCGAAGCGGTCGCGGCTCAGGTGCCTGACCCGCTCCGCCGGCTCGCGCGCAAGCTGCTCGTGGATCAGCGCCGTCCACGAGCCCTCATCCGCCGTGGCGAGCCCGAGCGTCAGATCGAGCTCGCACGCCGCCACGACCTCCTGCACCGTCTGGAACTTGGGCTCGGTCGCGCCGCTCTCCCACCGCGCGACCGTCACCTGCGAGGCGCCCAGGCGCCCCCCAAGCTCCTGCTGGGTGAGTCCCGCGCGGCGACGGGCGATGACGATGATGTCACGCGCACGCATCTTGTAAGCATAACAGAACTGTTATAGCCATTTGCCGGGTCTGGTCCGACCAGGCCGCCCATGGGCGCATCCCCAGGCGCCATTTGGTACCCACGAGTGGTACCCAAACAAAAAAAGGCCGCTCTGCTTGGAGCGGCCAAACCGCCAAATCCCGCATGAACACTGAGGAATTTGACCAATGGGCCGTGTTGGAATCGAACCAACAACCTTGGGCTTAAGAGGCCCCTGCTCTGCCAATTGAGCTAACGGCCCGCGAGGGGCGCCGGCTCCTTGGGAGGCCGGTGTCGGCAGGATTCTAGCCAAGCTTGAGCGCGCCTGAAGGGCGCCCGCTGATCCCAGGGGGCCATCCACGAACGTGCCGAGTGCTGACTGCCGGCGAAGTAGCGCAGGTCCGAGCCTAAGCCGGCTCATCTACCTCAAGGTCCTCAAAAGACGATCGTGCGTCCCCCATCTGCGATCACACGGTCTTCCAAGTGCAAGGACACGGCCCGCCACAGCACGAGCCGCTCGATGTCTCTGCCGATGCGTTCCAGATCGCTCACGCTCTGGCGATGATCGACACGGGCCACGTCCTGCTCGATGATCGGTCCTCCGTCGAGCTCGGCGGTCACGTAGTGGGCGGTGGCGCCGATCAGCTTGACCCCGTGCTCGCGCGCTCTGCGGTAGGGATTGGCGCCCGCAAAGGCAGGCAAGAAGGAGTGGTGAATGTTGATCGCCGGTGCCTCCAGCGCGTCAAGGAACTCGCCGCTGAGGACCTGCATGTAGCGAGCCAACACAATCAGGTCGACCTTGTCATGCAGGATGTCGAGCATCCGGTTCTCTGCCTCCTGCTTGGTCTCCGCGATCACGGGCACATGGTGGAAGGGCACACCGGCCGCTTGAGCCTCGTCGGCCAGATCGGGATGGTTTGAGACGACTGCTATTACATCGGCGTTTAGCTCTCCGCGGCGCCAGCGCCACAGCAGGTCCACGAGGCAGTGGTCGTAGCGCGAGACGAGGATCGCAAGACGTTGGCGGTCCCCCCACCAACGGATCTCCCACTCCATCGCAAAGCGCTGTGCCACTTCTCCCTCGAAAGCCTGCTTGAAGCGCTCACGTTCCTCAGCCAAGCCCTCTAGGAAAAACTCGGTGCGCAGATAGAAGCGCCCTCCGGTCGGGTCGGAGGAGTACTGATGGGAGGACACGATGTTGGCACCGAGCCCGAACAGAAAGCCCGACACGGCCGCCACGATCCCGGGCTGGTCGGCGCAATCGATCAGCAGACGCGCTGTGTATCGAGGAGTCTCCTCTGGGGTCGCCATCTGCGCACCCCGGCCACTTATTTCTTTGTGCTCGAGGTCTTGGTGGTGGTTGTCGGCGCCGGGCTGGTATTCAGAACGGTTCCCTGCCCTTTTTCGCCGACTTTGACGGTGTAGACCTTGCCGTTGGTGGTCCCCGTGAACGTTTCCTTGGAAGGACTGCCGGTGGGGTTGCTCTTGAGTCGCGCCAGCTCTTCTTCGACCTTCTTGCGGTTGGCAGCAGGCGTCAAGCTGACCGTCTTCTTGGCCGCCAGGTCACCCACGCTCGTGTCTTTGGCCTGATAGGCGAACTGGGCAAGGTCCCCATACAGGGTCACGCTGGCCGGCTTCGAGGGGATCACGAGCTGCAGAGCAGCAACGGCTTCACCCGGCTGGTTGAGCCCTTCTTCGCCGAATACCCTGACCATGTCATAGGCGATCGTCAGCGGAGGATTCTTTGGGTTGAGCGCCACATAGCGGTTCCAAGCATCCACAACCTTGGTGAGCTGTTCCTTGCCCTTAGCCGTGAACTGCTGCTTTGCTTCGTCGTAGAATTCGGTGCCGTTAGCGTTATGGAAACGGGCTTCGGCCAATGCGACCCAAGCCGCGGCTTCATTTGGATGAAGACGGGTGCGCTTTTCTGCTTCGGAGACCTGTTTGCCGTAGCCGGCGCCACCGGAGTTTTCTTTACTGCCAAACAGCCCTTCAAAGATGCCGCCGCCGCCAAGGCCGGTTCCCACACCAAAGCCGATGAAGCTGAGTCCGAACAAGATCGCCAGGCCCAGATAGACGGCACGTACGGTGCGGCGTCTGCCGCGTCCTCGCAGGTCGAACAGCATCAGCCGGCCAAGTCTGGGTCTATGTGGTCGATCATCTCATCAGCGGTAGTTGGTTGGGCATCAGTCGTCTTTGCCGCTGACATTTGCTGTCTGCCGCTAGCGTCGCCCGGCGATGGCCTGGGGGGCGCAGGCGTTGCCGATGCACCCGGCGAGGATGGTGGATCCTCAGGAGGACGCCCTGCCCCTGTAGCCGTCGCCCGCGCCGCATCGCGTCGCGCGACAACCGATGCAATTAGGATACTCGCCTCGTAGAGCAAATACAGCGGAACCGTCTCCAGCATCAGCGTGAACGCGTCTCCCGGCAGGAACGCGGCCACCGCGGCACACGCCAAGATCGCGTAGCGACGGTTGTGTCGCAGCTGGCGCGGAGTCACCAGCCCGAGCCGCACCGAGCCGACGATCGCAATCGGAGCCTGGAAGGAGAGGCCCATCGCCAAGAGCACCGTGGCGGCGAACTTGTAGTACTGGTTGGCCTGGATCATCACGTTGAACTGACTGCTGTTGAAGTTCTGCAGGAAGTGGACCGCCGCCGGCAGAACCACCAGGTAGCCAAAGGCGACCCCGGTTGCAAACAGAAACGGAACGCAGATCAGGAGCGGTAGAACCGCGCGTCGCTCATGCGGGCTGAACGCGGGCAGAACGAAGCCATATAGCTCGAACAAGATCAGGGGCAAGGCCAGGACGAGCGAGAAGTACAGCGTCACGGTCAATGTCGCGGTGAGCGGTTCCCCCGGGCCCAGAGTCGTGGGGTTGGTGCCACTCGGACTGCGCGGCAACTTGGCGATATCGGCTTGCAGCTTGGCGATCGAGCCAGCAAGCTGAGCCCTTGTGGCAGCGGGCAAGCCGCTGCTCGGCGCACCGAGAGCACGTGCTATCGCCTGGGTGTCCTTGGCTACGCCTAGCACCGCCTTCTGGGTGAACCAAGTCTGTCCGGCCGGGCCTTGGCCGCGCAAGGCCTGCTGCTCGGTCTGTTTGTGCAGCGGCCTGTTTATGAAGCCCAGCAAGGCATGGTTCTGCCACAAGCACACAGCGAATACGACCCCGAAGGCGACCGCGCTCACGATCAGGCGGGTGCGTAGCTCCTCGAGGTGATCGACGATACTCAGTCGCTCGTCGTGGCCGATCGTCCGGATTGCCGTCGCCATCTTCGTCTGAAGCTATCACCGTACCGTCGTCCAGCGGGCGATTACGCAAGCTCCGTGCACATCCTCCGCAGTTTCGATCGAGCTGCTAAAGGCCCGCTGCCTCGGCGTCGATGAGGCGAGAGAGAGACAATGCACGAGGACAATCCCCATCGTATGAGCCGTCACGTGAAGCTGCCAGGAGGCAGGCAGATCGAGGTGGTCTACCTCGACAGCGCTCCCGAGCGCCACGATGAGGCGTCGACTCAGCTGACCCACCCCGCCACGGGCACATCGGCCGATCAAACCTCGGCTCGGGCGAGCAGCGGTACGCCCATCGACCCGCATATGACTCCGGACGCCACCAGCACGCCGGTAGACCCGCGCTCGGTCCGAGCAAGCAGCGAGACCCCCGTCAAGCGTCAACCGTGGAGCGGTGACTCGCCGAGCACTGCCCCCGGCGAAGCCCTGCATGTGTGCTCGCGCTGTGCCGGCGGACTAGTTCACCCGCTCGATTGGGTCGAGGAATCGCCTGGTCGCTGGCGCATCCTGATGCGCTGCCCCGATTGTGATGCTCTGCGCGAGGGCGTGTTCGGCCAGGCGCTGGTCGAGCGCTTGGACGAGGAGCTCGACAGGGCCACCGGAGCTTTGCTCAGCGACCTGAGGCAGCTGACTCACGCGAACATGGTCGAGGAGATCGAGGTCTTCTCTCGCGCGCTCGAGCTGGACCTAATCGGCCCAAACGACTTCCAGCTTCAGCAGTAGCGCTCGACCACAGCGTCGGCCAGCAGGTTCAGCAACTCGTAGTGCCCTTCACGGAGCGCCGTCGGTAGCAGCGCCTTCGCTTCGGCAACTATCGACAGTGCCTTCTCCCGCGCCTCCTCCAATGCGCCCGTAGTGGCGATCCATTCACACAACAGCTCCGCTTGAGCGTCGCGCTCCGCTTGGCTTCGCCCATCGGGGTCGGCAAGCGTAGCGATGTCGAACGTAGCGATGCGCGGGTCGCGCTGCCGAGCAAGGATCAAGGGCAATGTGACGGTGCCGTCGAGCAGATCTGTGCCGCGCGACTTGCCGGTGCGCTCAGGCGGACCGGACACGTCGAGCACGTCGTCGAGCAACTGGAAGGCGAGACCGATCCGCTCGGCGAACTCGCCGAGCGTCGTCGCGAGCTCTATGGTCCCTTCGATCCCAATCAGCGCCCCGAGACGGCAAGCCGCCTCGAACAGCGAAGCTGTCTTCAGCCGGCAGCGTTCGAGATAGCGCTCGACCGCAACACTTGCCGCGTAGGCGTCCTCGCGCTGCAACAGCTCCCCCGCGGCAAGCGCCGAGCTCGCGTCGGAGAGAGCGCGCAACTGCTCGGGATCGTCGTTGCGAGCCAACTCGGCGAAGGCCCTTGAGAAGAGCAGGTCGCCGGTCGCGATCGCTGCCGTACGCCCCGCGTCCGCGGCGACCGTTGGGCGTCCCCGGCGCAGCTTGGCGCCGTCGATCAGATCGTCGTGGACGAGCGTGGCGGAGTGCACCAGCTCGACCGCCACCGCAGCGCGCAGCAGGCTTTGCTCACCGCCATCACCCTCCGCTGGACCACCTACGGCCTCGGCGGCGAGCACCACCAGCAGTGGGCGCAAACGCTTACCTCCGGCAGCCACCGTGGCTGTCGCATGCGAAGCTAGCGGAGCGCCTGCCTGCGCAGTGACTGTCTCCAAGTGCGCCTCGGTACGGGCCATCCGCTCGCGCAACTCGGGTCCCCCGCGGCGCATGATCTCCTCGACAGCCTCCACATCGGCAGCTGTATTTGTGCCTGCATCGAGCGCAGTCACCGACCTCGAGCCGCCCTTCCGTAAGGATATGAGGACGCGGTCATCGCAACCCCTGACCCTCCTCGGCAGGTACTCGCCCGCGCCGCGCGGATGCTTTCACGTCGTCTCAACCTCACCGACGGTAGCGCCGTGAACCGCGATTATCCCCCCAGCCATCAGCACGTATCCGATATCGGCACACCCGGCCCGCTCCATCTCAGCGGCGAGTGCGATAGGAGAATGGAAGCGCTTGACCGAATTAGGCAAATATGTATAGGCCTCGGCGATCGTAGTCTGTGCGGGCCCACCGACCGGACGCCTGCGCAAACGCGCAAGGCCACCTGCGAGGCCGCCGATAAGGGGGACCACACGGTCGAACCAGACCCGATAGAACAGCGACAAAGGCGGTCGTGTGGGGGTCGTCATCTCGAGCACCACAATGCGCCCGCCTGGACGCACCACACGTGCCATCTCACGCAGACCTCGTCCCAAATCGGAGAAGTTGCGAGCGCCGAAGCCCACCGTCGCGGCATCAAAGCTGTCCTCGTCGTAGGGCAACTCCAACGCGTCGCCCCATTCGAAGCTCAGACGGGCCGCCTCCGAGCGCGAGGAACCGTTACTCCCAGACGAGTTGGCGGGCGGGATGTCGGGCAGGGCCTTGGCGCCCTTGAGTCGAGCGCGAGCGAGCATTGCCTCGGAAAAGTCGCTGCCGACCACCTCCCCACCCGGAGAGACGCGGCGAGCCAGCTCTATCGCCAGGTCGCCTGTGCCGGTCGCGACATCGAGCACGCGATCTCCAGGACCCACCTTCGCGAAATCCACGGCGCGCGCGCGCCAGCGGTGGTGCAAGCCGGCGGTCATGAGGGTGTTGAGCAGGTCATAGACGCCCGCCACACGGTCGAACATGGCCCTAACCTGCACCGCCTCCAAGCGGCCGGCCCTCGCGTCAGCGTTTTGCCGAGCGGGCATTGTTTGCCGACTACTTAAGCTGAGAGAGGAAGAACACGGCCGCGCTGAACTTCTTAGGCGGTAGGTTCTTGAAGGAGGGCATCGGCGCAGTTGGGTTGACCAGCGTGCGGGCGATACCTTGAGCGGGCAGGCGAGAACCGATATGGGTGAGCTCGGGGCCCGGCCCTGAATTTCCGTTGTCGCCTATTTTGTGGCACGCCAAGCAGCCAGACTGCGCAACCACCTTCCTGCCCGCTTCGTATTCGGCCAAGGTCTTACCTCCGGCCTGCACCACGGCCGCCGGCGTCGGCATTTCGATCGCCGTCGGTGAGCCCGCGTTGGCGCCCTCATAGGTCAGCAGCGCCATCGCGCCGATCACGAAGATCCCCGTGAACATCGCTATCGGACGGTGCTCAGGCCGGCGCTCGGGGCCTCGATCGTAGAACGGAAGCAGGAACAGCAGGATCATGCCGAGCGTCGGCACACCGATCGTCGCGAGCGGAACGAGGCTGGGTGGCTTGATGACACGCAGCACCTCGAACAGAAAGAAGAAGTACCACTCGGGGCGCGGCACGTAGGTGGTGGTCGTCGGGTTGGCCTTGGATCCCAGCTCTGCCCCGAGCACAAGCGACATCGTGATGATCACCGCCATCACCACGCACGCCATCAGCGAGTCCTTCATCACCGCATAGGGAAAGAAGGGCTTGCCTTCGGCCTTCTGGAGAGAGTATTCGCGGAGGTAGGCCTCCTTCTCGCGCCGGTTCACGCGTCGGCCTCGCGCAACTCGGCCTTCTTCTCAGCTTTCAACCAAGGCGGCGCGGTGGTGCCAAGCTTGGCGACAAGATACAGGTGCGCGCCGATCAGGGCGGCGAGGAGCCCAGGCACAAGCAGCATGTGGATCGCATAGAAGCGCGACAGGGTCGTCGCCCCGAATTCGCCGCCCCCGCGCAAGAAGTCGCTCAGGTAGGGGCCGATCAAAGGACCGGTGCCGTTGATGTTGACACCCACGATCGTCGCCCAATATGCGCGCTGGTCGAACGGCAGCAGATAGCCCGTGAAGGACATGGTCATGGTCAGGATCAGCAGGACCACGCCAATCACCCAGTTGAGCTCGCGCGGGTACTTGTAAGCGCCAAAGAAGAACGTCCTGCCCATGTGCAGGAAGACGAGGATCACCATCACGCTCGAGCCCCACTTGTGCATTCCCCGCACGAACTGGCCCAAGAAGACTTCGTTGGTGACGTGCCTTATCGATTCATATGCCCCACCCGAGGCGTCGGGCCGGTAGTACATGGCCAGGAACACCCCGGTAACGGCCTGGTTGAGGAAAGCGAACATCGTGGCTGAGCCGAGGGTGTAGAACCAGTTGGTGCCCTTGGGCACCTTGCGGAACATCATCCAGCGGGCGCCTCCACTGAGCGAGGTGCGCTCGTCCACCCAGTCGACGACGGTCTTGCCGGCCTCCTTGGTGTGGTCGGCTGGCCCCAGCTTGCTTGCGGGGTCGCCCGGGCGTGGTGGCGGCGCCTTCAGGGCAGAAGGCATCGGCGGCGCCGGGAGCTTCGGAGCCTTAGCCATGCCTTATCTCCTCTCCGAGGGCCGCGAGGGATACATGTATTGGCCGATCCCGTCGATCGGCTCGCCGGGATCACGCGGCGAAAAACGCTCCAGCTCGCTGTTGACGCTGTAGCGCGAGCCGATCTGCACGACGCCCCTCACTACGCGTGTGTAGAAGCGGTCGAGCGGCCTAACAGGAGGCCCACCGACTGGCACACCGAGCAAGTTGTAGACGCCGCCGTGACAGGGGCAAATGAAGCGCTCGGCCGCGTCCACCCAGCGCACCGGACAACCCAGATGCGCGCAGCGTGAAGTGATCGCAATGAACTGAGTGTCGAGATCGGCCTTATCGGTGTCCAAAAGCGGGTTGCGCTTGCGCACATACACGGTGGCCTTGCCGGCCTCCCCGATCCCGGGCGTGAGCGTGATCACGGTCGGAACGTAGTTGTTGTCCGGGAACATGTCGACCGGGCCAACGCTCTCCCAAGTGTGCGGGGCTTCTTTGAAGATCGGCCCGATCGCAAAACCCAGCGCCGGCAACAGGAAGGAGGCGGCCGCGATCCCACCGGCGGCCTGGGAGCCGACGGTCATAAAGCGACGACGCGTGACGGTCTCCCCCTCGAAGGCTCCCGGAATCTGACGATCTATGGTGTAGCGGGACTTGTGCTGGCTGTGCTTGTCGGACACGGCCCGAACAATATCGAGTGAGCGCCCTCGCGTGCTCAAGTGGGGCCGAGGCCACGCAACGCCTCTAAGGCCTCGGGCGAGCCGGCCCGCAAGAGCGCCTTGGCATCTTCGTAGCGCGTGCTGGTCCCCCAGCCGACCGCATGAGCGCCGGCCGTCCAGACAGCTTCGGCCAATTCCGGCGTCCCACCAGCTCGCGCGAGCGCACTCAAGGTGATCACGTCAGCCAGCTCCGCCACGGCCTCGATGTCCCCCAGCTCGACCAGCCGCGCAAGCCCCAGAGCGTAAAGGCGGTCGCCTGCTAGCAGGCCCAGATCTTCCTCGGCCGAGCGAACAACGCGCGAAGCACTGTAGTGCAGCAGATAGCCTTCGTAGATCGTCTCCATCAGCAGTTCGTAGTCGAGCCCATGGTCGCGTGCCCTTGGACCCGAAGCGGCCAGCTGTGCGGGGCCAACCGCCTGCGTCTGCGGCATCAACCCCTCTGGGCGTGGCTCCACGAGGCTCGCCATTAGCCCACCCTCGGCCAATAGCAGCGCTCTGAGTCGCTCAAGCGAGGCGCCCAGCGTCCCTTGTGAATACAGCGTGCGCCCGGACGTGGCACCCTCAGATGTCGCCTCCACCGAGTCAGCGTTCATGTTAGTTCCGCAAAGGCGGCCGCGGCGGCCGAGAGAGTGATTTCGAGCTGCTCGGGGGTGTGGACGAGCGACGGGAACCAAGCCTCGTATTGAGACGGCGGCGCGTACACGCCGCGCGAGAGCAGTCCGCGACACCAGCTTGCGTAGGCGAGATGGTCACAGGCTTGGGCGCCGGCGAGGTCGTGTATAGGCGTCTCGCTGAAGAACACAGTCAGCAGTCCCGGCAGGCTCACTACTTGAACTGGATATCCGCTTGCCCCACCGGCGGCCTCGCGCAAACCCGCTGCCAGCTCGTCGGTGAATGCCGCCAGACGCAGGTAAGCACCGTCGTCGAGCAGCGCCAACGTCGCAAGCCCGGCAGCGACCGCGAGCGGATTGCCCGAAAGAGTCCCCGCCTGGTAAACCTCGCCGGCGGGCGCCAACATACGCATCAACTCAGCCCGTCCCCCCACTGCACCGGCCGGCAAGCCTCCACCGATCACCTTGCCCATCAATGTCAGGTCGGCGTTGATCCCACTGAGTTCCTGGGCACCCCCGCGTGCCACCCTGAAGCCGCTGATGACCTCATCAAGGATCAGCAGCGCGCCCGTCGCATCGGCGCGCTCGCGCAGTAGCTCCAAAAAGCCTTCCTCGGCTGGGACCAAGCCCATATTGGCCGGCATCGGCTCAGCCAATATCGCAGCGATCGGCTCGCCACCTTCGGTTGCCCCAAGCAGCGCGTCGGCGTCGTTCCAGGGCAATATCGTGGTTGTTGCCGCGACCGAAGCCGGTACTCCAGGGCTGGAGGGCAGCGATTGGGTAGCCAGCCCTGATCCTGCTTGGGCTAGCAGGCCGTCAACATGACCGTGGTAGGCCCCCGCGAACTTCACGATCCGCTCACGACCAGTGGCAGCGCGCGCGAGCCGCAGGGCGGTCATTGTCGCCTCGGTTCCCGAGGAGGTCATGCGCACCATGTCCACCGACTCCACACGCCGGGCGACCTCGGCAGCAAGATCGATCTCCCCTGCGGTGGGCGCGCCAAAGCTCATTCCCCGCGCAGCGGCGCTCGTTACGGCTTCGAGCACATCCGGATGCGCGTGGCCGCAAATCAACGGTCCCCACGAGCAGACGTAGTCCACGTAGCGATTGCCATCCACATCAAGGACTTCCCCGCCGGAGCCACGCTCGATGAAGATCGGGTCGCGCCCGATTGCGCGCATCGCGCGTACCGGCGAGTTGACCCCTCCAGGAAGCAGCTCCAGCGCGCGGCGGTAGAGGTCTGTGGAGCGCGAGTCTGTCAGTGATGCCGGCATCGGAGTCGGTCGTGCAACCGCGTTACTAAGACGGAGATCCGGGCGCGTCTGAGCGAAAGGACCTAGGTCCTAAGTCCCTAAGAGCCCTAAACACCGGCGTGCTCACGTTCCCAATCCTTGAAGGCCTCGGTGAAGTACAGCAGCCTGATCTTCTTGTACTCAGTAGAGGAATACAGCGTGGCCCGCTCCCCAATTCCGGTCATCTCGGCAATCGAGTCGAGGATCGCATCGCACTCTTGCTTGGAGCGCCCATGGGCCATCGTGAACACCGAGTAAGGCCAATCCTCGTATGTGGGTCTTTGGTAGCAATGGGAGATGCCCCGCACCGCCGCCATCTGGCGCCCCACGTCGTGAATGTCGGACTCGGGCACCTTCCACACGCCCATACCATTGGCGGAGAACCCGGCGCGTCGGTGGTAAAGGATCGCCGCCACGCGCCTCAACAGCCCACGCTCCTGCATTCCGGCGAGGTGATCCAAGAAGCGTCCTTGGTCCTGACCAAGCGCGACGGCCGCCGGTGCGTAGGGTTCCGGCACGACCGGCATGTCTCCTTGCAAGGCCTTGATGACCTCGATGTCGAGCTCCCCGTAGGGCTGGGGATCGAGCTCGATCGGCTCGGTGGCGATGGACGGTGACGCCAGCGCCTTGGTATCTCCCTCCATCTCCAGGTCCATCCTGATCTTGAACAGCTTGAGCGTGGGCAGTTGACGCACCGACTCCGCGCCTGCCTCGGCCGCGAGCGCTTGCAGCGTGCCCTCCAGCCCGAGCGGCGAGTCGGGCTCGCAAGCGATCGTGAACCACAGGTTGAATTCGTGGTTGCGCAGATAATTGTGCGATACACCCGGGTGAGCATTGATCGCCTGAGCGGCACGGTGAGGATTCTCCGGGTCGACCTTGGCGGCAACCAGCATCGAGGAATAGCCCAGTGCGCGGGTGTCGAAGATCGGCGTGACCTGGCGAATGATGCGCTCGTTGAGCAGGTATTGCACCCGCGAAAGCACCTCCTCCTCGCTCACCTCCGCCAACTCCGCCACTCGCCTGTAGGGACGTGGCTCGATCGGGAACTTGCCCTGCATCAGGTTGAGCAGACGCTTGTCGAGCTCGTCGAGCGGTATCGCCGCGCCGTACTTTCGGCTGCGGGTCTTCAAGACCGCCCCTCCCTTGGGGCTCGCCGAAGAGGTATCTACGATGCCATCGTTTGTCATTCGCCTCTCGCTCTCGCCGCCCTGCATTGCCACCTAATCCTGGGGATTCTCGTTGTGGGCATGTCCATGACGCTCAGTTCACAGCTCCCCCGCCATCCATCGGGCGGCATCCTTGGAGTGGTAAGAGATCACGATGTCCGCCCCGGCCCGGTGCAGGGAGGTGAGGATCTCGCCAACGACCGCTCGCTCCTCCATGTAGCCGGCCGCCACGGCCGTCTTCACCATCGCATACTCCCCGCTCACGTTATACGCGGCGACGGGCAAGCGCGTAGCCTGCTTGACCGCCGCGATCAAATCTCCATAGGCCAAGGCCGGCTTGACCATCACTATGTCGGCGCCCTCGGCGGCGTCGAGCAAGGCCTCGCGCACCGCTTCGCGGCCGTTGCCCGGATCCATCTGGTAGGAGCGGCGATCGCCGAAAGCAGGCGTCGAGGAGGCCGCGTCGCGGAAAGGCCCATAGAAGGCCGAGGCGAACTTGGCCGAATAAGCCAGGATCGGAGTCTCGCCATAGCCCTCGGAGTCGAGCTCCGCGCGGATCGCGCCCACACGCCCGTCCATCATGTCCGAGGGGGCCACGATGTCGGCGCCGGCCCGGGCGTGACTGGCGGCGGTGCGGGCAAGCAGCTCCAAGGTGGCGTCGTTGTCCACGGTCCCGTCGCTCCTCACCACACCGCAATGACCGTGATCGGTGTACTCGCACAGGCACACATCGGTGATGACCAACAGGTCCGGCACAGCCGCTTTGATCGCCGCGGCGGCCAGCTGCACGGCGCCCTGCTCGTCCCAAGCGCTGCTGCCTTCCGCGTCCTTCTCGGCCGGCACGCCAAACAGCAGCACAGCCGCCAGACCGAGCTCGGCAGCCTCGAGCGCCTCGGCCACCGCAGCGCCCAGCGGAAGGCGCCCGATCCCCGGCATCGACTCGATCGGCTCGGGCGCCGAGGCGGTCTCCGATACGAACAGGGGCAATACCAGACGATCCGGGCGCAGCTCGGTCTCGCGCACCAGCCCTCGCATCGCCGCGGACGTGCGCAGCCTGCGCATGCGCGTGGTGGGGAAAGCCATTGTGCTTCGAGGATACTCGCCTGTGACAGGCAAATATGGCGATCGGGACGCAGTCTCCCGCCGCGAGGCGACGCGGCGCCAGGAGGGTCGACGAATCTACGGCCGGTTACTCGGCGTGGCGCAGGCCGATGCGGGCCAGCGCCGCGAACAGGAGCGTCACGCCGGCGAGGTGCGCGATCGAGATCCCGATGCCAGGTGAGGAGCCGTTCACAGCGGCGTCGAGCGCCTGCAAAGCCGCCTTGTAGGGGAACACGAACGAGATCGCCCCGATCGCGTCGTACAAGCCGACGGCGACCGACCCGCTGGGGACCAAGGCCAGGAAGGCAAGCGGCAAAGACAGCAGGAAGGCCAGCAGCGAAGCTGCTCTGACCTCGCGCGCGAGCGCGCCGATCGCAACGCCCAGCGCGGCGAAGCCGAGCGCGCCGAAAGCGAGCGCGAGCACCCACAACCCGATGCGCGACAGATCCAGCGCCACGAACGCGCTCACGCCAAGCAGCATCCCGAAAGCCACCACGAAACCGCACACGGCGCCGAGCGAAGCCTTCTCGGCGAGCAAGCCTGAGCGCGAGATCAGTCCACCGCCTCGTCCGGGCGAGCGTCTGAGCAGCCGTGAGAGCACATGCTCTTCGCGCTCGAGCGCGATTCCGCCCGCGGCGAGCAATACGCAGATGAACATCAGCGAGATGCTCACCGCAACCACGACCGCATAGGTGTCGAGCGGCGTACGTTTGCCGTGCAGCAGAGTGCTGTGGACAGCGATCGGTTGGCTCACCGTCGTGAGTACGTTCGCGGCGATCCCCAAGTTGTTCGCGGCAAGGCTCGCGAAGCCGGCTATGCGGGTTAGTGTCGCCCGGTCTTGTCCTCGCGGCTGGCGGGCCGCAATCGCCTTCAGTGTCCCGGGGAGCTGGCGTAGACCAATCAGTTCCTGGCTTCCCAGAGGCCCTATTTTTCCCCCGGCCAACAGCATGTTGAGATCGTGCACGGCAACGCTCTTGATCTGCTGGGAGAGCGCCAGATTTGCCTGCGCCAGCGCGGAGTCGATCGCCGAGCGCACGAACGACTGCTTCAGAGCATCGCCGTTATAGATCACTTCGGCGTGGGCTTGGCTCACGCCCGAGGAGACCTTGGAGGCGATGTCCGGAGGTATCACGATCGCGGCGAGCACATCTCCGGAGGCCACCTTGGCGGCCGCCTCGGCGCGCGTGGGCACCTTTACGACCTGCACATGGTCGAACAGCTCGTTGGTGAATTCGTCCAAGCCAACCCGCTCGTTCCCAAGCGTGATCGTCTCTCCGGGTGGGGTTTCGTCGACGACCGCGACCTTCGGCTTGGACGGGCTGGCCGAGATCGCAAACCCGATCAACAGGGCGATTGCCACGGGATAGACGATCAATAGCCCCACGAGCAAGCGCGAACGCGCCAGGATCGAGAGGTCCTTGCCCAGCAACCACCTCATGGGTGCTCCCGCTTGCGCAGGAAGGCCACGAAAGCACGCTCGAAGTCCTCGTCGCCGCCCTCGGAGGCAAGCGCGGCCGGCGTCCCGTCGAACAGAAGTCGACCGCGATCGAGCACGATCACGCGCTGGGCGTAGCGCTGGGCCTCGCCGACCACGTGGGTCGAGAACACAACGCTGGCGCCGCGCACCGCCAACCCCCCGATGAACCCCCACAGGCGCTCACGCTGGCTTGGATCGAGCGCCGAGGTGGGCTCGTCGAGCAAGACCACCGGCGGATCGGCCAATAGTCCGAGCGCGACATTGACGCGCTGGCGATTGCCGCCGGATAGACGCCCCACGCGATCATCGGCACGCTCGGCAAGGCCTGTTTGCTCGAGCATCCGTGAGACTGCCGCCTCCGGGTCTCCGACGCGCTCCAAGCGGGCGAACAGACGCAGATTCTCGGACACCGTCAGCTTGGAGTAGAGCGCTGGTGTCTGGGGTACCCACCCAACCCCCCACCCAACCCCCCAGCCGATGCGCTCTTCGCCGTGGACGAGCGTGCCCGAGCTTGGCTTTTGCACGCCTGCGAGGATCGAAAGCAAAGTGGTCTTGCCTGCTCCGTTGGGCCCGATCACCGCTACCAATTCGCCGGCATGCACATCGAAGCTGACCTCGTGCAGTGCCTGACGTTTGCCATAAAGCTTGCCGAGGCCGCGCACCCCGAGCGCCGGCTCGTTCACGGGCAAGCCTGTGCTTGCCGGGTGTCGAGGCCGCTCTCGCTCACAACAGTCCGCCGGAGGAGCCCCCCGACGGGGAGGAGCCCCCCGGCGGTGACAGACGCTCCCATGGTTCGAGCTTCAGGTGGCGGTGCAGATAGATTGCGGTCTCACGCAACACCGAGAGAATCGGCAAGGCCACGAGCGCACCGATAATCCCGTATAGCTGCAAACCCAGCAGCAGGGCAAAGATCACAAGCAGAGGATTGATGCGCAGTGTGTGGCTGAAGATCTGGGGCGCGACCACGTGGCCCTCCAACTGCTGCAGTCCGACGAACAAGATCGCCAGCCACAGGGCGCTGATGGGATCGGTGAACAGAGCCAAGACCAGTGCCGGGATCGATCCCAGGATCGGCCCGATGTAGGGGATCAACTCCATCACCCCATAGAAGACACCGAACGCGAGCGCATACTTCTGCCCGTCCGGGAAAATGCCGAGTACGCCGAACAGGTACAGGGCGAGCCCGGTCGACGCGCCCATGACCACGCTGAACAGGAGTTGTCCTCCGACGTAGCGCGAGACGGCGTGCTGAGTCAAGCGCGGATAGTCATCCGCCGGAGTGCCGTCGCCGCTGGGCATCGCCTCGCGCACCAGCCGGCCGATCGACTGACCGTAGACGAGCATGTAGACAGACAGCACGAACACAAGCACCAGATCCACGAGCGCTTTGGCCACTTCGGTGAGCAGAGCGCCGCCAAAAGTGGCAAGTTCCGAGGCGCTTTTGGAGATCTGATCCTGCAATGTCTGTAGCGCCGTCTTGCCCTGGCTCACGAGTTTGGCGTGGATACCGTGTTTGTTCAGTTCAGCCTGAAAGCTCGCGATCTGGCTGTTGGCTTCGTTGACGATGTGCGGGAGATTGTTCGTGAACGTGCGCACCTGATTTGAGATCGGGTTGGCAAGCAGGAAGCCCACACCTGCCAAAGTCAGGAAGAATGCGAGGTACACGGTCAAGACGGCAAGCCCGCGCGGTAGTCGCACGCGCTGTTGCATAAAGGCCACCAGGGGATTGAGGATGAGCGCGATCAGGCCGGCCACGACAAAGATCAACAGAACCTTGCCGGCCGCTCGCGCGAGCGCCCACAGGGCCAGCAGCGAGATCGGCAGCAATACCAGCTGCACCCAGCGCGGCACGATCACGCGCGGCGGCTCAACCGGCGCCTGCTGTCCCTCGGACACCTCCTCGCCCTCGACCAGCTCGCGCTCGCCCGCGGTTGGCGGCTGCGCTCGCGGGGTACCCCGCTCCTCGCTCATGCGCCCGTCGCTTCCTGCCAAGATGCCGCTGTCATCGACCCTCCAACGATGGGCAGAGTATGGCTGAGCCCGAGGCGGCGCGGGAGGCGAAAGTCGGCGCGGACACACAGCAAACAGGCGGCGAACCGCGGGAGTCCCCGAGCGACGCCCAAGCGGGGAGCGGCAAGGATGTGAGCATCCTGTTCGTGGGCGACCTGGTGGGCAGCATCGGACGCCACACGCTGCTCGAGTGTCTGCCCATCTTGAGAGAGCGCTACGCCCCCACGTTTGTGGTCGTCAACGCCGAGAACGTCGCCGGGGGTCTCGGCATCACGCCCAAGGTCGCCGAGGAGCTGTTTCGCAATGAAATCGACGCGATCACGCTCGGTAATCACGCCTACCACCGGCGTGAGATCTACTCCTACCTGGACACCAAGGAGCGGATCGTGCGCCCTTTCAACTACTTGCGGGGCCAGCCCGGGCGTGGCGTATGCGTAGTCGAGAAAGGAGGAGTCCGGCTCGGCGTGGTCAACCTCAGCGGCAACCTGTTTTTGAAGGCCGGCCGCTCGGCGTTCACCGAGATCGATCCGGCCTTGCGAGAGCTGGGCAAGGTCGACCATGTCCTGGTGGACATGCACGCCGAGGCGACCAGCGAGAAGGTGGCCCTGGGTTGGCTGCTCGACGGAAGGGTAACGGCGGTGGTTGGAACCCATACCCACGTCCCTACTGCCGACGCAAGGGTCCTGCCGGGAGGAACCGCCTACATCACCGACGTGGGCATGACCGGTCCACGCGGCGGTGTGATCGGCGTCAAGCGCGAGCAGGCCGTGGAGGCGCTTGTGACGCAGATGCCGGTGCGTTTTGAGACCTCCAAGGAGGACCCTTGGCTGATGGGCGTCTTGGTGCGTGCCTCTAAGCCGCTGCGAGCTGACTCGATCGAGCAGATCCTGATGGCGCGGCCTGCTCCCGCTCTGACAAGCTGACCTCACCCAGTAGGGCCAACATCGCAAGGCCGAAGAACCAAGGGATGTACAGGTAGAACCAGTGTTCGATTCCCAATTGCACGGCCACAAGTACCGCGGTGGCGGCCCCCGCCAGGCCGATCAGGTCACGACGGCGAGGCAAGATCGCCAGCGACAAGGCAAGCGCCAGAGCTGCGCCTTGGACAATCGCCTGTAGATAGCCAAGGTCGCCGTACAGGCCCCAGATCGAGAATGGCGATTCGCGGTTGGACTGATAGGCGAGCGTGCGCTCGTAGATCGTATGCAGGGAGTCGTGGGTCAAGGCGGGGATCGAGACGACCGCCACAGTCGCCATAAAGGCGAGCGCGAACAGGACCAGGACCCGCGCGCGAGCGCGAGCCGAAAGCCCCTCGACGCCGTGGGTCCACAACAAGGGGGCGAGCGCCAGAGGCGCGAACTTGGTGAGGCCAGCCAGCGCCGCAAACATGCCCCGAGCAGGCGGTGAGGAAGCCACAAGCAGGGCCGCCAAGATCAGCACCGCCACGAGCGAGTCATTCGAATTACTCTCCAACGCAAACAGGGTGAAGGGATAGGACACCCAGGCGTAGGCCAGCACGATCCCCAGCCCGGGCCCGCGCACCCTCCTACCCAGCAAAAACAAGAGCGCGATTGCCAGTAGGTCGAACACAATCGCTGCGGCATGAGCCGCCGGCAGATCGTCCCAACGCCCGCTCCAACCAAAGATCTGCTGGAAAGGAACGTAAGCCTCGTAATTGACCGGACCATAGGTGTCCCCGTGTTCGTTATCGGACGGATAGGCGCCATACAAAGGCTTGTCCTGGGCGATCCGCTGCGCGCCGATCACACCCGCGTAGCCCACATCGATCACATTCGAGTCGGTCACGTTGAGACCGATGCGAAAGCCGATCAAGAAGACCACGCCGACCGCCAGCCAGGGGGCCGGCACGAGCAAGCGCAAAGGCCTGGGCTCACGCGAGGGCGCGCCACGCCGCCCGACACGCGCGAGCGCCAGCATGCGCACGAGCAGGTACACCAGCGGCGGGTAGACCAAGGGCGTGGAGGCATAGATGTCGGCATGGTTGAAATAGGCCAGCGACACCGAGAAAGAGAGCAGCACGAGCAGGTCGAGATGGAGCAGGCGCAGGGGTTTGCGCCAGTCGAAGAAGGGCACAAGGAAAAGGACACACAGTGGGATCCAGATGTAGAGCGCGTTCACGTGTCTGCCAAACGCGCCCGGATAGCCGCGCGCCATCGACCAGGCGATCTGAAAGCCAGTCCACTGTTCAAGCACTTTGCCGTTGTGGTCGGCGATGATGACCTGACCGATCTCCTTGCCCTTCCTGGAGAAGTAGCTGACCTGCCAGCGCACGGGACCCTTCAAATAAGCGCCCCCATAGGAGCCCTTGTACTGGGCCCGCACCGCCTTCATCTTGGGCAGCCGGTTGGCGATTTCGAGGACCTCGTCAGAGGAGAGATGACGTCCAACCGGAGGCGTGTCCGAGGCTTCGACGGGAAACGGGGTTTCAGGGTTAGTGGCCGTCGTCTCCGAAGCCCCCGTCGAAGCGGTTTGCTTGAGGACCACCGTGGTTTCTTTTTCGGATTGTTGGGCGTGCCCTCCATGTGCGGCGGGCGAAGTCGCAAGCAGCGAAGTGGGCGCCCGCGAGCGTGTGGAGCCAGGCGTGGCCCCAAGCACGGCGGAGGTATCGGCGAGGACACAGATGACCGCGCAGAGCGCCAAGGCGCCTACGCGATGAAGCGACAAGAGACGGAGGCCCATCGTGCGAGGGTACCGGCGCCCGGATCAGCTTGGGCGAGCTTCGAAGTGCTCCAGCACGAGCGGAGCCACGTCGCGAATCCTCCACTGGACCCGATCTCGGGGCAGCTCTACCCCACACAAGATCAAGGCACCAAGCGAATCTTCGCCGCGCAGCGACCCATGCGAGCCTCCTCCCACATGCGCCTGACCACCGAGGTCGGCGAACTCCCAACCGGGGGCGGCCGAGAGCAGAACGTCTCCCGAATTGGCGCAGTTCAAAGCCGACCACACGCGCTCCAGGGCCGCCGGGTGACTTGGGGTTGTGAGGCGACCATTGTCGAAGTTCGCGTCGAGAACCGAAGCCGTGCCGTCCACAGACCAAGCACGCCCCTCCCCATCCTCATAATCATCCCCCGGGCAGAATCTAAGCTCTCCGTGCCCAGGGCGGGCGATCGCGGCTTCGACGGGCGCGCCGTGCGAGTCACACTGCAGCCACATCGCCAACTCCACACCTTCGACGCCGAGCACCTTGCGCACCACATCTGAGCGCACCCGCTCGCGGCGATCTTCGTCGAGCACATAGACCATCGCGGCCCGCTGAGACGGACACACCGCGATGCGAGATCGCTCAGCCCGGCTCGAGCCTGCGCGGGCGCCCGCAGGCAACACGTCCAGCTCGGCGAGCGCATCGGCCAGAGCCACACTGTCGGCAACAGGCGCCTGGGAGTGGTCAGCCATCACGATCACGGCGTGCTCCTCCAAGAACCGATCGATCCCCCCACCCGCCTCCATCACGCGAGCCAACTGGGCGTCGGCGAGCGCGATCGAGCGCACCTGACCGTCCGGACCCGAGCGATGAGAGTGCCAGTCGTTATCCGGCAGGGACAAGAGCATGAAGTCGAACAGGTCATGCTCGACCATGTAGGCGCCCACACAACCAGAATGCCGGTCGCGCACGCCCGGCATCCCCAAGTTCGAGCGACAGCCTGTCTGACGACTAGCGAAGATGTCGGCATAGAACAGCTCCTTGGGGCCCATCACTGCGTGGCGCATTAGCCTCGAGGCGATCCGCGTGAGCGTGGTGTCGCGCTGGGGCTCGTGGCGATATCGGCCCCGATACATCAGGTAAGTGGTCCCCGCCGTGCGCACGCCCCCGTCGTCGAGCGTCTCGAACACAGTCTCGGTGTCCCTGGACAGGTGCGCGCCGTTCATGTTGTAGACCGTGTCGGTCAACTGGCGACCCAAGCCCACCTTCTGGGAAGCCCTAAAGCTGGAGCCATACTCCACGTAGCGTTCTTCCTCGCGGTGGTACCAGCTCATGCCTGGAATCCCATGGCGCTCCTGCCACTCTCCGGTCACGATCGACGCCGCGCACACAGGCGTCACAGAAGGAAACGCGGCCACGCACTCAGGCGCATACAGGCCTCTTTCGATCAGGGCCCCCAGCACAGGCGCCTCACCAGCGGCGACGGCCCGCTCGAGCATCGCGGGCGCCATCGCGTCGATCACGCACAGGACAAGCTTCTTCACTAGCGACGCAAGATCCTCAGGCCTTCGTACTTCTCCTGGGAGCGAGCCCTCATGCGTAGCCACAGCCAAGCAAACAGCGCCACAGCCACATACCCGAGTGGATGCACCAAGGCGACAAGCGCCGCCAGGACAAGCGAGACCGAGTCCAAGTACAACGTGACGGCTTCGCGCGCGCCACGATCAGGCAGTCGTGAGCGAGTGCGCATCGCCAACGGACGGACCACGGCCTGTGCAAGCAGCGCCGCGGCGGCGCCCCCAACCAAGCCGGGCCACGCAACGTCGTTGTGAGCGGCGAGAGTACCGGCGAACAGCAGGGCGCCCACACCAATTCCGATGCCAGCAAGCGCTTGTGCTGCCGGCCCCATCTCAAAACGTTCTGAACCCAGACGCCATTGCGCCAGGTAGACGAACACCAGACCCGCAGCCACCGCCACCAACCACCAGGCCGAGTACAGGAAGCTGTAGTCGCCAACACTGAAACTAACCCCTAGCACTTTGCTAGAGGCAAGCCCACCCGCAAGCAACGCCGGCAAGAACGGACGCACTCCTGCCGCGAGCGCCAGGCCGAGACCGAGACCGATGTAGAAGACGAGACCGTTCATGGAGCAGAAGTGATCGTTGCAGGGATTTGCGTCGTGCGGAGCGTGCGCTACCTTGGAGCGGCCATGTTGGGAGCGCCATGACGATAGACGACCCCTCCGGCGGGCGGTCTGTGCGCCCCACCGCCCAGGAACTACAGCGCTACGAAGCAGTGTTCGCCGAGCGTACGCGGGGGATGCGCTCCTCGGCGATGCGCGACATGATGTCCCTCACCGAACGTCCCGAGGTGATCTCCTTGGCGGGAGGCCTGCCCGAGACCCGGACCTTCCCGCCGGAGCTGTACGCCAAGCTGATGTCCCAGGTGGCCGCCGAGTCGACCGCGCGGGCCCTCCAGTATGGCCCGACCGAGGGCATGGCCTGCACGGTCCAGTGCATCCTCCAGGTGATGGCTGCCGAAGGAACCTCGGTGGATCCCGACGAGGTAATCGTCACGACCGGCGGCCAGCAGGTGATCGACCTCATGTGCAAGGCCTTCATCGATCCCGGCGATACGATCGTGGCCGAGGCTCCGACCTATCCAGGAGCCGTACCCACCTTCGACGCTTATCAGGCCCGCGTCGTGCAGATCGAGATGGACTCCGACGGTATGCCGATCGACGAGCTCGAGGCCACTTTGGATCGGCTCGAGGGCGAAGGTCGCCGGCCCAAGTTCATCTACACGATCCCCAATTTCCAGAACCCCGGCGGCGTGACTATGTCCCTGCCACGCAGGCGTCGCCTCGTCGAGGTGGCGCGCCAGCGCGAGCTCTTGGTCTTGGAGGACAACCCCTACGGCCTGCTTCGCTATGAGGGCGAGCCTCTGCCAACTTTGCATTCTTTGGATGCCGCGGCGGCTGCACGAGGCGGCGCTTCAGACTTCGTCGTCTACCTGGGTACCTTCTCGAAGATCCTCTCCCCCGGAGTTCGCCTCGGCTGGGCCGTCGCGCCGAGGCCCATCATGGAAAAGCTCAACCTGTGTAAGCAGGGCGCCGACCTCTGCTCCTCGCCGGTCACCCAGCTGTTCGTGGCTGCCTACTTCGAAGAGGGCACCTCCTCCGGGCCCCGAAGAACCCGCTCTGGCGCGGCACTCGCCACCGCCCGCGACGACGACGAACCCTTGTGGCTGGCTCATCTGGAGTCTTTGAAGAAGCTGTACAAGATCCGCCGCGACGTGATGCTCGGCGCTTTGGAGGAACACTTCGGCGCAACCGCCTCTTGGACCAAGCCCCAGGGCGGTCTGTTCATATGGGCCACTTTGCCCGACTACATTGACACCACCGACCTACTCGCTCGCGCCTTGGAGAGTGAGGGCGTCGCGTTCGTGCCTGGCCGCGCCGCCTACCTGGACGGACGCGGGGCCTCCTCGATGAGGCTCAACTTCGCGGGCGTTCCCGAGGAGGACATCCGCGAGGGCATCCGTCGCATCGGCAAGGTCGTACGCGAGCAGGTGGGCCTGTTCGGCACGCTCACCGGCGCCGAGCCGGCGGGTCCCGCGTCGCAAGCCCGTGCAGATGACACGGGCATGGCCGAGGTGGTCGAGCTGCCGCGTCGCGACTCGCGCTCTGGCGAGCGTCGCACCCGCTGAGATCCCCACGCTGGAGCTGGGGCATGTTTCGGCAAAAAGGGTGTCCCACGCGCGCGCGTGGGGGAGCTCCCTGGACTAAGAATCGCCGGCGGCGAAGTCCTCGGGTGTCACCTCGTCGAGGAACTCCTTGAAGCGCTCCACCACGTCCTCGGACTCCTCCATGTTGTGCTCGAACTCGATCGCCGACTCGGCGATCACCTCCTCGGCGGCGAAGATCGGCGCGCCGGAGCGGACGGCCAACGCGATCGCATCGGAGGGACGCGAATCGATCTCCATCTCGCGACCGTTCACACTGAGCGTGATCGAGGCAAAGAAGGTGTTCTCCCTCAGCTCGGTCACCGCCACCTGTGTGCACTTGACCTCCAACTCTCCAAGCATCTCGCAAAGCAAGTCATGGGTCATCGGACGCGGCGTCGAGGCTCCCTGCAACTTCATCAGGATGGAGGCCGCCTCGGGATGGCCGATCCAAATCGGCAGGAACTTGTTGCCGTCGACCGTCTTCAACAACACGATCGGCTGCTTGCCGACCATGTCGAAGCTCACGCCGTAAATGACCATCTCCTGCACGACATTTCCTCCAAGAGGGGAGATCCAGAGTATAGGTGCCCCTTGTCAACGCCCCGCCGCCCACTCGCGCCGCCTCGAGCGCCGGTATGCGACGGTCAGGACACCCTCACGGGCCCTTTCAGCCCCGCATCTGAAAGCTCCACAGCTTGTTGCCCAAGAAGTTCAGCGGTGTAGAGGCAGCCACAGCGAGCGCCTGCGCCGGCACCTTGGCGACGCCGCCCAGCTCGACCAACAAGGTCAAGAAAAGCAAGCCGAACAGGAATGCGATCAGGCTCACAACAAAGAAGCGCAGCGCCTGGAAGTGGATGCGCCCGGCCGAAGCATCAAAAGTCCAGTGCCTGTTGAGCACGAAGTTGTTGAGCACAGCAACCAGCCACGCGAGCACGGCCGCGCCTTGGTAGGGGATGCCCAAAGCATGGACACACAAGGCATACACGGCCAGGTTGATAACGAACCCCACGCCTCCCACCAGCCCAAAGCGGACGAGCTGCAGCCAGTTAGCGGGCTTGCGCAGACCGTGCACCAAGCGCATGTGGGGACGTGCCTCGACATGCTTGGCGCCGCCCCCAGGGCGGATATCCATGGCGGTAGCCTCCTCCGACATCCGATCAGGGTAGCTGAGGCCGCCCTTGACCGACCGCATCTGGGAACGATCATGCGATCGGGGCGGCCCGACCCATAGCGGCGCTAGCCTGTCTATCGGTGAGCGTAGGGTCGGACAGGACGGCTTTGGAGGCAGGCCCAGGACGGGGGCTGCCCCGCCTGCGATATTTCGTAGCGACAGGAGGACTGCTCATCCTGGTCGCGGTCGTCTTTTGCACGGTGGAGGCGACCAAGCCGGGAACGGTGGGCCCCAGGCCTCCGCCCACACGGCAGCTAGGCGCAGTGGTGTGCCAAGCACGTCTCCATCTCTACCCGGAAGCGCGCAAAGCCAGGTCGCGCGCAAGGGCAATCTAGGTGCCCCGTCGAGTACTCAGTCGGCCCGAACCGCCAGGCAAGGGACGGCGCCAGGGGGTGGAACCAGCACCCACCCGTCGAGCAAAGCACCGGGCAGCACAGCCGCGAGCGGGGCCAACGCGGCAACGCATGGCGCTCTTGCGGTCGCTGAGGTGCGCGATCCTGAAGAATCCAAGAGCTTTCCGCTGCCCGCATCCGTGCACCACCGTTCAGCCTCATCCCCAAGCGCGGCCGGCGAAGCGGCGGTCGCTCCGGGAGCCGCTTCAGACGCCCAGATACGTAAAGAGCTTGGCGAAGAGCAACAGGCCGAAGCCCATGCGCGCGCTGCGCAGGAGCGTGTGCTCACCCCCGTGGCGGGCGGATTCTCGGTGGGTGGCAATGGGACGATCCCGATCCCCACAGGCGTACCGGAAGCGGTACAGCGGGTAGTCGCCGGCGGCAACGCAATTGCCGACTTCCCCTATATCTGGGGCGGCGGGCACGCTTCGTTCATCGCCAACGGGTACGACTGTTCCGGCTCGGTGAGCTATGCCCTGGCTGCAGGTGGCTTGTTGAATGCTCCGCTCGTATCGGGCGACTTGGCCAATTGGGGCGAACCGGGCCCGGGGCGCTGGATCACGATCTACGCCAACGCGGGCCACACGTTCATGGACGTGGACGGCATGTGGTTCGACACCGCCGGGCGCAGCGGGCCTTATGCGTCACGCTGGCTGGTCTCACAGCCGTCTTTGGCTGGGTATGCAGTGCGCCATCCCCCTGGATTGTGACGGTCCGCCGCCGACCGGTTTGACTCGATCAGGGGTTAAGCACGATGGTGCTCAACATCGTCGTCGTCTGCGGGCTCTGACGGGAGGCGTTACGAGCGAATAGCCGCAACATGACCTTCAGCTTGCGCGTGTGCTTCAAGCGCGAGGAGGCCCCCGAGGTGAACTTGATGCGGATCGTGCCATGGCCCGCCTTCGTGGTAACGAGCACGGCGCTGCCAACCACGATCGACTTGGGCGTACCCGCTGGCAAGCCCGTCGCTGTAGCGCCCTTCACACCTAGCTTTTTGGCGATGGCACCTTCAAGCAGGACCTCAATATTTCCGGCCACTTGCTCGTTGGTCGTGTATTGCACGGGCAGGCCGCTCTTCAAAGCCTTTTTCAGCGACTTCGACGTTACCGCTGCACCAAGCACCGGTGCAGGGGTTGTGGTGGACGTTTGTCCAGTCGAACTCGAACCGCCACCTGGGCCTCCTGACCCACCGGACGCCGGAGTCGTCGAAGGCGTGGGGGTGGGGGTAGGCGTCGGCGTCGGTGTGGGCGTCGGCGCAGGAGGCGGTTCGGGAGAGGGCGCGGGCGGGCCCATCACCGTGATTGGCTCCTTCACAGTTGCCGTATTGCCACCCGTGTCAGTGACTGTCAGGCTGACTTCATAAATACCCCCGTACTGGTAAGAGTGATAGGAGCTAGCGGCACATGGGGCTTCCCACTCGGCGGCGCCGCAAGGTGAGACACCCGGAGAGTTCACTTGTGGGGCGCCCGGCGCGAAGCCAGTTACCGGGGCAGAACCGTCGCCGAAGTTCCAAGTGTAGGTCGCATAGCCGGTATGGGGTGCGCCTTCGGTGGGGAAAACCGTGTCAGCGTTTAGGGTGACGTCTGACTCCATGCCATCGAAGCCGACTATTTCGTTGGCATTCACTGTGTTTGGCGCGGTGAACTGTGGCAAGAGGGAAACGCTCGGTATGCAGCTGATACCTGGATAGGGAAGCTTGTAAGCCGAGAGGTTGAAGGCAGTATTAAGGTAATAGCTGTTGCCTTCGATCATCTGATTGTAAAGAGTCCCCGCTAGCGACCCTTCTTGCGCGCCCACATTGCCGCTGACCACAGGCGCAAACCAGTCACGGCACTCGTCGGTCGCCTCGTTGCCGTGCGGGTCCTGCCACGCATCCAAAAGCGGATCGGTCACTATGTTCTGCTGCTCTACCGCAATTTGATTGATGATCAGGTCAGCCAGGCCCACATCACAGCCTCCGTCCGAACTTGGGCATTTCACCTGATTTGGCTCTTGCGGATGGGGCCCTTCGAGCAGTTCCGCTTCGGCGATCTTGACCCGTTCTTCCAAGGACTTTTCTGCGTCTTCGGCTATTTCCTTGGCATCCTTTTCTTTCTTTTTCTCGCGCTTCTCGGCCGGCTTGCTACTGGGATCGTAACCCCCGTCCTGACAATCAAAGGCAGACGTTCGATCGTTTTCAGTAAGGTGATAGTCTCCGAGTCCTCCAGCGGTCCAAGGGATCACGCCGTAGAGGAGTGTGTCTTCGCCGCCACTCGAGTTGCTGGCACTCATATCCGAGTGGTAACTGCAGAAGCTTTTTTCAAAGCTCGCCAGTTCTTCTGCATTTTTTTCTTCTTCTTCTTCTTTGGATTCCCCATTGACGCGAGGCGCCTTTTTATAGTCGGAGCACGAGGATGCGTTCGAGCCCAAACAGGCAGTCACACCTGGAGGTGTCAAAATGTAGAAGATCGTTTCCATTCCCTTATGCAAGGAGTGCTGAGTGATGAAAAGTTCGAGCTCTTGCTGAATCTGCCTGTCCGTAAGGCAGACCTGAGTATGCTTTTTGCTGACTTCGGGGCCGATCAGGTCGGCAGCGTTCAGCGGTTCCGGATCGGTGCAACCTGAGGAGGGATACGGATCGGTGTCGGTGTAGGCTCCCTGGAAGGTTGACTTGTAGAGGGCATGCTTATTGGCGGCGTCGGTGTACTGCGCGTCAACCGCAAACACATTGTCCAGATGGCCACTCGCGTGGCCCAAGCTCTGCAAAAACGTATCGATCACGTGCTGCCAGTCACTGTGGTAGTGATCGGTGGGATCCCAGTAGATTGCGTAAATCTTGCTGGCGCTGACGATGGTGTTGCCCTGCGGGTTGTTGAATTCCGATGGTTCCAGCGCGTATTTTTCGTTGAGGTTGATCTCACTGCCCCCAAGCAAGGTGCTACGCGGCTGAATACCGACCTTAGTGCCTTCGACGGTCATGACAAGCGCCCCGGCTGGCGCAGCTAGAAGCGCGATCGCGAGCGAGACGCCCGCGATCGCAATCGCCAGCAAGGTCACGGAGCGCAGGGAAAGCGGACGGAAGAGAGTTGCCACGGACCCTACATCGGCAGGCTTGGGCCGTTGCCTTAGCGCCTGCGGACGATGCTTGCAACCCGGGTTGCACATAGGCTCCTTAGCCATCATGCTGAACAAGATGGTCCACCGCGGAGGCGCTCAATGAGCGATAGAGAAGGATCCCTGCGCGAGTCAAGCGCGCTCAAGCGCGAGACCTTGGAGCTGTTCGCGCCGCTACCACGTCACTACGACCGCGTCGCGGCCGTCTTGAGCTTCGGCCAAGACCCGCGCTGGCGGCGAGCAATGGTGGCCGCCTTGGAGGCTCGCCCAGGCGAGCGCGTGCTTGACGTGGCGACCGGCACCGGACTCGTCACTCAAGAGCTTGTGGGACGCTACGGTTGCGAGGTCGTGGGCTTGGACCAGAGCCCAGAGATGCTCGCACGGGCAAAGGCCCGAGTCGACGGCGACCACGGACTGGCTCGTTTGGTTTCGTTGAGAGAAGGCGAAGCCGAGCACTTGCCGTTTGCCAACGCGGAGTTCGACCATCTCACGTTCACGTATCTGTTGCGCTATGTCGAGGATCCTGGGGCCACAATGGCCGAGCTCGCCCGAGTGGTCAAGCCCGGCGGCCGAATCGCATCGCTGGAGTTTGGGGTGCCGCCTCAGATTGCGTGGCGTCGGCTTTGGGAGATATACACGCACGTCGGGCTTCCTTCGCTGGGCAGGCTCGTCTCGCGCGAGTGGGCCCATACCGGCCGCTTTCTTGTCAGAGAGCATCCCCAATTTCTACGAGCGCTACCCGATAGCGCAACTGGTCAAGCTGTGGGAACGGGCGGGCATCGAGGACGTGCAAGTTCGCTCGATGAGCCTCGGCGGAGGCGTGGTCATGTGGGGCTCGCGGCGCCTCCGCGACCCTGCGCCAAAACAGTGGCCAGCGTCGACCACCCGCCAAGAGACGGGCCCTGGTGGGAACGCCAAAACAGCTTGAGCGCCCTGCCTTCTACGCGCTGCGGCGGAGGGGTTGGCGTGCTTTTCTGACACTGCTGCATCCACCGTATACAGCCTGGCATCTCAGCTACGTGGCGATCGCAGCAGCAACCGCGCCCCATCTCGATGGCGATCGCCTACTTTGGACGCTCGTCGCATTCCTGCTGGGCGTCGGCGTGGCGGCGCACGCGCTGGACGAGCTCCATGGCAGACCTCTGAGGCACAAGCCTGTCGAATCGCACGCTGATTGTGCTTGCCACGACTTCGCTCGGCGGAGCGGTGGCGATCGGGATGGTCGGGGCACTCTCAGTGTCGCTGTGGCTGCTGGTGTTCGTCGCGGCCGGCACTGTACTTGCGCTCGCCTACAACCTCGAGCTCTTCGGCGGGCGCATGCACTCCGACCTGTGGTTCGCACTGGCCTGGGGTGCGTTTCCCGCGTTGACCGCCTTCTTCGCCCAGGCCCAGGAATTGAGGCTGGATGGCCTGCTTGTGGCAGGAGCCTGCTGCATGCTGAGCGTCGCCCAACGACGCTTGAGCACCCCCGTGCGGGAGCTACGCAGGCGCACAGAGACGTTGAGCGGTGAGCAGCGCCTGAAGGACGGACGCATTTTGGAGCTCGACGCCGCCCGGATCGCAGCGCCCTTGGAGGGCGCACTGATGGCTTGTGCCGGGGCGATGGTACTGCTGGCCGCCGGCCTCGTGGCGGCACGGCTGTCGAGCCGTCTCCCGATAGACGCCCCAGTACCAGGTGGTCGACGATCCAGATCAGCTTCGGGCGTAGCGACCGTTACGACCACCGATACTCGTCTGGATCGACGCCGTGCCCGGTAGTCAGCGCCGGCCAGCTGCCGTTCCACTCGCCGGTCGTGCTCCTGCTCGAGGATCCACAGCCGGATCTTGCCCTCAACCGATTTTGCTTGCTCTCGTTTCATGGCCAATATTCGACACTCCGCGGCCTGCCGCGCTTTGGACGAGCGTCCCAAATCAGCGGGCTCGTGGCGCCTAGTCCAAACCGTCCCACCTGCACTTACCCTAGATGTGATGTGTACCGGGTGTAGGACCGCGATGACTGATATTGGCGACAGCATGTTCCACAAGGGTCAGCCCGTGTGGGTCATCCAAAGCGATGGCTCCCAGCGCGCCGCCGAGTACGTCGGCGAGGGCGAGATGAGCGCCTGGTTTGGCGGACCGCCCACTGTGATCGTCGTCTACCCCGACAACCACTCCGGCGGAGCGGTCGAGGTAGACCGGGTTATCGCGCGAGGAGGCGCTAGCGGGCCGACAGTGACGCCATGGGCGATCCAGGATTCGAACCTGGGACCTCTTCCTTATCAGAGAAGCGCTCTAACCAACTGAGCTAATCGCCCGCGGCCGCCGATTCTAGCGTCAGCCCGCGCCGGCGCGGGCCCTCAAGCGGGGCCAGCTGGCGCGCAGCCGCTGGGCGAGCTCGAGCGCCTCCTCGGGCGTCCGAAAACGACAGCTCGGCGCGGTAACCGCCGTCCTTCTCGGCGCGCACCTTCACCTCGGCCCCGAGCGCCTCTTCGAGCGTGCGTCGCGATCGTGGCGGCGGCCTCCTGCTGGTCGGGGTGCACGCTCTCGGCTTGGGCGCGCGGCCGCTTCTCCCCTTCAGAGCTTCCAGCCTTGTTTGCGTCCCGGGCACGCGCTTCGACCGCGCGCACCGACCAACCCTCACGCACCGCCTCCCGCGCTAGGCGGCGCCGAACGGCGTGATCCTCGGCCAGCAGCAACGCTCGGCCGTGTCCCTCGCTGAGCTGCTCCTGCTCCAGCATCTCGATCGTCTCGTCGGGCAGATCCAGCAGGCGCAGCAGGTTCGACACGGCCACCCTGCTGCGCCCCACGCGGCGCCCCACCTGCTCGCGTGTCAGACCCAACTCCTCGACCAGCGCCGCACAGGCGCGAGCCTCCTCGATCGGGTTGAGGTCCTCGCGCGCCATGTTCTCGATCAACGCCAGTTCCAGCGTCGCGGCGTCGTCACGAGGGCGCACGAGCGCCGGTATCTCCGTCAATCCGGCGATCTGAGCGGCCCGCCAGCGGCGCTCACCCGCCACGAGCTCGTACGTACCGCCTGGCTTTGGCCTGACGAGCACCGGCTGCAGCACTCCGCGCTCTCCGAGCGATCCCGCGAGCGCGTTCAACGCCTCCTCGTCGAAGTGCCTGCGCGGCTGATTGGGGTTGGCCACGATCAGCTCCACCGGCAGCTCCCGCAGCTCGTCTGCCGGCTGACGCCTCCCCGGTGACACTCAAGATCGCCTCGAGACCTCGGCCCATACCTCGCTTTGGCTTAGCCACGTGCCGCCACCTCCTTGGCCAACTCGAAATACGCGGCCGCCCCAGCGCTGTGTGGATCGTGATGGGTGACAGGCAAGCCCATAGCTCGGAGCCTCCCCGACCCGCACGTTGCGCGGAATCACGGTCTCGAACACCAAGTCTGCGAAGTGTCGCGCACCTCGCGCTCCACGTCTCTACCCAGCCTCGTCCTGTTGTCGTGCATAGTCAGCAGCATCCCCGCCACCGTCAAGCGGGGGTTGAGCTCGCGCTGCACTAGCCCCAGCGTCTCCAGCAGACCCGGCCAGGCCCTCTAGCGCGAAGTACTCGGTCTGGACCGGCACGATCACCCGATCGGCGGCCACCAAGGCGCTCACCGTCAGTGGGCCAAGCGACGGAGGGCAGTCGAGCACGACGTACTCAAACTCTCCCTGATTGGCGCAATCGCTTCGCGCAGCCTGCAGCTCGAACCCGTCGATGCGCGGCAGCTCGACGTTGGCGCCCAGCCAAGCCTGGTCCCGCCGGCAATAGCTTCAGTTTCTCCACCGAACTATCCACGATCGCCTCCGCGGCGTCGCTCTCGCCCGCCAAGCACCTCATATAGACCAGGCGTTGCGACCGCGACAGGCCCAGGCCCACGGTCGCGTTTGCCTGCGGGTCGACATCGATCACAAGCGTCTCGTAGCCCGCCTCGGCGATGCAAGCCGCCACGTTGACTGCGGTCGTGGTCTTTCCCACCCCGCCCTTCTGGTTGGCGATCGCGTAAACCTTGCCCATCGTCGCCCGCACGCTAGCGTCGATCGCCGTCGAGTGGCGTCCGACTCGCACGGCTGCCCGCACCCGTTCAGGCTCGCCCTCCGCAAAGGCTTCTTGCTCGCCATCCCCACACGGCGTGGAAACCAGTCGGGCGTCTCGCGAACCTTACGTAAAGACGTGCAGATAGTGGTCGCGCACGCCTTCGTAGGGCTCGACCCGCTGAATCGAATCGCGTCTCAGACCAAGCAGCTCCGCGCCATCGCAGCCGCGGCTCCTCCGCCGGATCCCGCTTTCCCCGCCAGTCCACGAGCGCGCCCCCGAGCCGCAACAGAGGAGCCGCGTACTCGAGCACGATCGGCTGCGGCCGCCACCGCGCGGGCAGCACCACGTCGTTCACGCCGATGCCCTCGGGCCACTCCTCCACGCGCGTGCACACAACTTCGGCGTTCCCTATCACGCGGATGCCACGCCATGCGCTCGATGAAGGCGCACTTACGCCCTGGCTCTCGACGAGCTTGACTTCGCATTGCGGGAGAGCAATAGCAAGCGGGAACCCGGGAAACCGGCGCCAGCGCCGATATCGGCGATCGGGCGAGCCTCTCCACCGGCTCCAGTTCGAGCGCCACGAGCGAATCGGCGAGATGCACGTCAACGGCCAGCTCCGGCTCGGTCACGCTTGTGGGCGCACGGTCGTCCAGCGCCAGCATGCCCACTAACCTGCTCCAACTGCTCCAATTGCGCGCCAGGCAAGCCAAAGCGCTCGCCAAGGCGCTCCAGGGAGAGTCCTATATCTCGTCTCTCGGCCACGAAAATTTCACGTGAAACACCTGGGGGCGGCTGTCATGAATCTAGAGCCCGCTAGAGATCCAGAGGCGTTTCCCGTGAAACACCCATAAGACTCAGCCCCCGCTCGGCTCCACCACCAAGATAGCGCTCAGGCTCCTCGCCCTCGCTGTGGGTCTCCACGTCCTCACGCTCTCGCAGGTATTCATGGACGATACGCCGCTCGGAGGCGGGCATCGGGTCGAGCTCCACGGCCCGACCTGTACGCATGGCGTCCTCGGCGGCGTCCAGCGGCGGCGCTGCGCAGCGCCTCGGCGCGACGCTCCCTATAGCCGTCAGCGTCGACCATCACGCGCGCATCCGGGCTCCCCCCGCGGAAGACAATCCGCTGGGCAAGGTGCTGGACGGCGTCGATCGTCTGGCCTCGCCGACCTATGAACAGGCCAACGTCCTCTCCCTCGATGGAACCTGTCAGCACTCCATCAGAGCTGCTCCACCCGAACATCCACCTCGAGGCCCATGCTGTCCACGACCTCCTCCAACAACTCCCGCAGGACAACCGTCGGGTCCTCGTCCTCCTCCATAAGCTCATCGGCCTCGTTCATCTTCGCCTACCTGAGCGCTTCTTCTTCTTGCGCGGTGGTGGTGGAGGCGCGCTGGCGCCACCACGCCCGCAAGCGCCGGCTCCCCCTTCGGAGCCGATCCGCCTCCCTGGGCCTTTCCATTCGACGAGCCCTGCTCCCCAAGCGCCGCGGCCCCCTTAGCCGTAGCGAGCGGAGGTGGCCCGAAACTGCGTCTGACGAAGTAGCCCTGGCCCACCGTCCATAGGTTCGTGGTTATCCAGTACACCAACAGACCCGCCGGATAGCGGTAGAGGATGATCACGAAGAACAGGGGTAGCGCCATCATCAGGCGGCGCTGGGTTGGGTCGGCCGTCGCCGACATCGTCATCGTCGAGACAAGCTGGGAGCCGACATAGAGCAGCAACAGAACGACCAATGCAACGCCGGTCGCCTTCGACGTAATGTCCGGTATGAATAGGAATTTGGCCGATCCCGGGGCAACGGCTTGGCAACCGGTCTGTTCCACGTATTTGGTGGGCAGGCCCGCAAACGTCGCGATCGTTGTGTGGTGCAGCGAGTTGTAGTGAGAGACGAGGGCGTGCCCACAAATGTTCTTCTTGAGGTCGGTACGGAGCATGTAGAACAGCGAGATGAACACCGGAAGCTGCAGCAACAGCGGCAAACAGGAGGCAAACGGATTGACTTTGTGCTCCTTGTAGAAGCCCATGATCTCCTGCTGCTGACGCTGCTTGTCGTCCTTGTACTTCTCTTGCAACGCCTTCAACTGAGGAGCGAGGCGCTGCAGTTCCTGCATCGAGCGGAACTGCTTAAGCGTCAACGGCACCAGACCGCGCGTATCAAAACCGTCAGGCCCACGATCGCCAAACCCCAACTCGTCGGGGTGATGTGGGCGTGGATGAAGACCAGGATCGACTGAAAGACGCTTATCAGCGGCGAGAACGCTTCCTGGATGACGTTGGCGAGGATGAACATTTCAGAGCTGGAGCTGCGCTACTACCCGCGGCCAGGATCGACACCGAACAACCGCTGAGCCTCGACCGGATCGTACCCGCCGTCGCTCCACGGATTGCACCGCAGCAAGCGCCATATCGCGAGCACGAGGCCCCTCAGTATGCCGTACTCCTCAACTGCCTGTACCGCGTAGCGTGAGCAAGTTGGCTCGTACTTGCACCGTCGAGGCAGCGCCGGCGAGATCAGCCTTTGGTAGAGCCCGATCGGCGCGAGCAATAGAGCACGCGCCCACTTCACAGGGTCTGGATGTCCGCGCTCGGTGTTGACAGGACCGGCCTTCATGGCTCATCCTGTACGGACTCGCGGGGACCCGACTCCAACAGAGATCCCTGGGGCTTATTCGTCCGCAAGCCGGCGCGAGCGATCAATTCCTCAAGTGCCCCGTCGATTCCCGCCAAACCCTCACGCTCGGCCAACTCACGGGCCTCCGGTCGCGCCACCACAACTACATCGTGGCCGCCTTCCAGCTCAGGCTCGACCCCGTCGAAGGCTTCGCGGAGCAAGCGCTTCACATGGTTACGCTCTACCGCCCCGCCGACCTTGCGCGACACCGACAAGCCAAGCCTAGGACGATCGATCGACGCGTTGGGAAACGAGTAGAGCACGAAATGGCGGTTGGCTACCGAGCGGCCTTGACGGTATACCCGCTCAAACTCCGCGCTGCGCGAGAGGCGTCGACCGCGGCGCTGTGACCGCCCCATCATCGCGCGAGCGTCACTACGTAGACAGGCGCTTGCGCCCCTTGCTGCGCCGCCGCTTGAGCGTGAGTCTTCCTGCGCGAGTCCGCATGCGGGCGCGAAACCCGTGGGCACGGGCGCGCTTACGTTTCTTGGGCTGATAGGTGCGCTTCATATTGATGGTCTCCGGCTGCGCTGTTCGTGGCGCAACCGCACGGTAGCGCCAGAGGGTGGGCCGGCTTACGCCGGACCAAGAAGTATAAAGGTCACGCCGCCTTGCGCCGCCGACCCATGCGGCGCCGAAGACCAATCTCCTCGATTGCGGAATTTCTCGCCATTTGCGGTGAGCCAGTCTTGCTCGCCAGCGCGGGCTGGCTGGCTGGGATATATTCGGTTGACCGGGCCTTTGCGGCCCCCCGCGAATGATTCTCGTCAACTTCCTCCCACAAGGAGCAGGTTCTCGCTGCCGTGAGCACAGAGCTTGACCACATCTGGTCCCAAATAAAGACAGAGCTTTCGGCGACTGTCGACGAGCCCATCTTTCGTATCTGGATAGAGCCTCTCCGGGCCTTGGATTTCGGTCACGACTCGCTCGTTCTGGAGGCTCCCACCCAAACCTACGGCTGGATCAGAGAGCGCTTCGGTCGCGTACTCCAGGTCTGCTCCGCCGCGGTGCTCGGGCCGGCTGTCACCGTGGATATCGTCGAATGTGGAGCACGGGTACCGAGCGAGGGCAGTACCCCGGTCGAGGCGTCAACGAGCCTATCCACAGCGCGCCCTCAACACGATCAAGGACTATGCGCAAATCCCAAGCTGACCTTCGGCCAGTTCGTCATTGGCGACTCCAACCGGCTCGCGCATGCAGCTGCCCTGACCGTCAGTGAGCTTCCGGCTCACGCCTACAACCCGCTCTTCATCTGCGGCCCTCCGGGGGTTGGCAAGACACACCTGCTTCGATCTATTGCGAGCTTCCTCGCCGCCTATAGCCCAGGACTACACCTGCGCAACACCACCGGAGAGGCCTTCACGAACGAATTCCTGAAGGCCCTGGGCTCAAACAGTCTGGAGGCTTTCAAGTCCAGCTTCCGGCATGTGGATGTGCTCTTGATCGATGATGTCCAGTTCCTCGAGCGTAAGACCAAGACAGAGGAAGAGTTCTTCCACACCTTCAACGAGTTGTACGACGCTGGCAGTCAGATCGTGCTCACATCCGACCGGCCCCCAAGCGACCTCCAAGCGCTCGAAGACAGACTGCGAGAGCGCTTCCAGTCGGGACTTGTCGCCGACATCCGCCCCCCGACTTGCCCACCCGTATGGCGATCTTGCGTAAGCGAGCCCACCATGACGGCATCGAGCGGATCGACCCCGAGACACTCGAACTGATCGCAACGCGGATCGCCCATAACGTTAGGGCCCTCGAGGGCGCGCTGATCAGGGTTGTCGCCTTTAGTTCGCTCACCGGGCGACCACTCGAAGCAGATCTAGCCAACGAGGTACTCAACGGCCTCTATCCACAACCTGCGCCACAAGTCCGCTCCATCGCCGAGATCAAGGCTGCCGCGTGTGAGCAGTTCGGCATCTCGGCGGATGAGTTGGTCTCCCCTGCCCGCACCGCACGCCTGGCTTGGCCTCGGCAGGTAGCTATGTACCTGGCACGAGAGTTGACCCAGGAGTCGTTGCCATCGATAGGTCGGCAGTTTGGTGGGCGCGACCATACGACCGTTCTGCACGCATGGAGGCGAACCGAGAAGCGGATGTCTACCAATCCTTCATCGCGCACAGCAGTCGAAGAGCTCCGAGCCCGTCTCCTTAGCTTCGAACGCGATAGTCATGACCGGCCGGCTTGAAACACTTCCCCGGTTCTGACCGCTGGCGCATCCACAAGCTATACACAGAACCAATCGACAATCATCAACCACAGCCGGCCAATCCACATATCAACAGCCCCTACTAAACCTATATTTCCATCAGGTGCCTAAGTGAAGCTCTCCCTTTCAACAGCTGACCTACTGGCTCAACTGCAAACTGCCACTCGTGTCGCCTCCTCGCGCGCCTCTGTTCAAGCCTTGTCCGGCGTAATGATCTCGGCTGAGGGCGATCAGCCGGTCCTACTCGCAACCGATATGGAGGTGGGTTTGCGAGTACCCCTGCCTGGCGAGATCCTTCATCCCGGCTCAGCGGTATTGCCCGCCAGACTTGTGCTCGAAGTGGTGCGTTCGCTGCCTGGCGACACGGTCACTTTGGAGTTGCGCCAACAAGAGCAAGATGTCGAGTTGATATCGGGCCCAGCCAAGTTCCATTTGCGTACGCTTCGCGCCGAGGACTTCCCGACGCTTCCCTCGCCGGATTCGGCTACCCGTATGACGCTCCCCACTGAGGTGTTCGTCGAGACCGCGCTGCAAGTGTCCCGATCTGCTTCCAGGGATGAGACGAGGCCGGTACTGACAGGGGTGTTGATATCAGCGGGGGCCCAGGAGTTGACGATGGTTGCAACAGATTCCTATCGCTTGAGCGTTAAGCACGCGACGTTGGCCGCCGCGCTGGAGGGGACCATCGAGGCAAATGTCCCGGCTCGCGCTCTACAGGAGTTGGCGCGCATCGCGCAATCGGTGTCCGAGCCAGAGTTGGCGGTCAGCACGGGTCAGAACCAGGTTGTGTTTGAGATCGGAGACATCTTGCTCTCTTCAAGGCTCATCGATGGTCAGTTCCCCAACTACCGTCAACTTCTGCCTGAGTCCGTGGAGCACGAGCTGCGACTCTCTAGTGGTGAGGTGGCCGATGTAGTACGCCGTGTCAGCTTGCTTGCACAGAAGAACGCGCCGCTGCGACTCAGCTTCAGTGAGGGTGAGCTGACGGTATCCGCCCAGACCCCAGATGTCGGCGAGGCCAGCGAGACGCTCCCGGTACCCTTCGCGGGCGAGTCGTTCGAGATCGGCTTCAACCCAGAGTTCTTGCGAGATGGGTTGGAGAGCGTTGAGTCCGAGGAGCTCGTACTCAAGTTGATTAGCCCCCTACGCCCAGGCTTGATCGAGTCTCCGGACGGCGGCGAGTTCGTCTACTTGATCATGCCGATTCGTCTCAATACGTGATGTTGTGCTTGTCACCGGCCTGCAACTACGTGATTTCCGGACCTATGCCCGGGCTGAGGCCCATCTCGGCGCCGGCCTGACAGTCGTGCACGGGGCCAATGGCGCCGGCAAGTCGAATCTGCTCGAGGCGCTCTACTTCGGTTGTACGGGTCACTCCCAACGAACTCGTTCCGAGCGCGAGCTGGTCCGCTTCGGGGCGCCAGCCACGCGAGTTGTCGTCAATCTCTTGCACGACGGCCGCCATCATGAGCTGACAGTGGGATTCCAGCCCGGATCGCCCAAGCACATGACCGCCGACGGCGCCCAAGTGGAAAGACTCGCGGATGTACAGGACCGGCCGCTTGTCAGCGTCTTCTCCCCAGATCGCCTGGAGCTGCTCAAGGGCGCACCGGCGTTGCGCCGCGCCCATCTTGATCGGCTTGTCGCCGCTTTGTGGCCGCCGAGGGTTGCGACCCGCCACGACTATGCACGCGCTCTGGCGCAACGTAATGCCTTGATCGCCGGTATCCGTGCTGGCCGTGCCTCGCGTGCAACCCTCCCCAGTTGGGATATCGAGCTTGCTCGCCACGCTTTGGCTTTGCGGGACGACCGCGCTGCCGCCGTGTTGCTACTTGCTGAGCCTTTTGCCGAGCGTGCGACGCAGCTGGGTTTGAGTGGCGAGCCACACTTGGAGTACCGGCCGCGCTCGAAGGCGACCGATGCAGGCGAATTCGTACAGGAGCTTGAAGCGAAGCTCTCCAGTGACCTAGAACGTGGTTTCTCCACCCATGGCCCCCACCGCGACGACTTGGCGATCTTGCGCGACCGGCGGGATCTGCGCAGTTACGGCTCGCAAGGCGAGCAGAGGCTTGCCCTGCTGGCACTGCTACTAGCGGAGCGCGCGGTCTTGGCACGTGAGCGCGACCGAGTTCCATTGATGCTGCTCGACGACGTTATGAGCGAGCTGGACCTGACACGCCGCGAGCTACTCTCCACTGAGCTTCGTGGTGGCGGTCAAAGCGTTGTTGCCACGACAGATCTCGCCCATGTGCCCGGGTCCGGTGATCGCTCGGTCTCACGACTACGTATCTCGCCGGGCACTATCTTGGGGGAGGCAATTGCAGCGTGAGCCGCCGTGCGCCTCGTCCGCTTTCTCTCGCGCTTGGAGGCTTGACCGATGTACTGGCGCCGGCTACACCACTTGCCCGCGTACAGCAGATCTGGGAGCAAACGGTTGGCGCGGAGATCGCCGCCGCGGGTCATCCAACGGCCGAGCGTGAGGGAGTACTCACGATCCGTTGCACCGATGCGGTGTGGGCGGCCGAGCTCGACCTGATGGGTCCGGAGCTGGTCGCTCGCCTTAACCGCCAGCTCGGCGACGAGCATGTCCACAAGCTTCGTTGCCGAGCCGCCTGACGAACTCAAGCCCCGCTCATGAGGTCCCTTTCACGGAGCTTGTCAGACGCACTCACCCAAACCTTTCCAAGACCACCTTTTGGCTTATTTGCAGGCATTTTGAGCATCTTTGTGGTGTGGTTCGAGGGGGTCGCTGTGCTATCGTTCTATAAACAAACCTACCGCCCCGGACCGAGGTCAAATGGACCCCGAACCCGGGGCGTTCTCGCGTCATCGGAGGACCATTGGCGACCGATACTTCAAGCTCGCAAACCAAGGCTGCCGTAAAGGGCGGCGCTAACGACCCCACCATGGGAGGCGACGCCAGTTACGACGCGCAGGACATCACCGTCCTGGAGGGTTTGGAGGCAGTCCGCAAGCGTCCCGGCATGTACATCGGCTCGACTGGCGTCATGGGCTTGCACCACCTGGTCTATGAGGTTGTGGACAACTCTGTGGACGAGGCCTTGGCCGGCTTCTGCACCGAGGTTTCGGTGACGATCCACCCCGACAACTCAGTCACGGTTGTGGACAACGGGCGCGGGATCCCTGTAGCGATGCACGAGAAGGAGGGACGCCCGGCGGTCGAGGTCGTACTGACCGTCCTCCACTCGGGCGGGAAGTTTGGCGACGGAGGCGGCTACAAGGTCTCCGGTGGACTGCACGGCGTAGGCGTCTCGGTGGTCAACGCCCTATCTGAGCGCCTGCTTGTAGAGATCCGGCGGGATGGCCACCACTTCTCGCAGGAGTACTCGCGCGGCGCCCCCCAGCAGGAACTCCAGCAGGGCGATGCGCTCGCGACCGGAGCCTCGACGGGCACCACCGTCACGTTCCTGCCCGACGCCGACATCTTCGAGACACTCGAATTCGATTTCCACACCTTGGAGGAGCGTCTACGCGAGACCGCCTTTCTCACACGTGGATTGAAGATCTCCATCGTCGATGAGCGTGGCGAGGGTCATTCCGCCGAGTTTCAGTACGAGGGCGGTATCGAGGACTTCGTCATCTACCTCAACGAGAACAAGGACACGGTCCATCGCAAGGTGGTGTTCTTCGCAGGTGAGAGCGACGAGGGCGCGGCTGAGGTGGCGATGCAGTGGAACTCCTCTTACCAGGAGTCGATCCACTCGTTCGCCAACAACATCAACACGCGCGAGGGCGGCTCGCACATGTCCGGCTTCCGCTCGGCGCTGACGCGCACGCTCAACAAGTATGCCCGTGACCACGGCCTGCTGAAGGAGAAGGAGGACAACCTCTCCGGTGACGATGCCCGTGAGGGGCTCACGGCTGTGATCTCCGTCAAGCTGCGCGATCCCCAATTCGAGGGACAGACCAAGACCAAGCTCGGAAATCCCGGCATGGCCGGCTTCGTCGAGTCGATCGTCAACGCCGGGCTTGCTGAGTTTCTCGAGGAGAACCCCAGCGAGGCGCGCGCCGTGATCATGAAGGCCGTCCAGGCCCAGCGTGCCCGCGAGGCAGCACGCAAGGCGCGCGACCTGACCCGCCGCAAGTCTGCCTTGGAGAACTCCACGCTGCCCGGGAAGCTCGCCGACTGCTCGATCAAGGACCCGAGCCTCGCGGAGCTGTTCGTGGTCGAGGGCGACTCCGCCGGCGGCTCGGCCAAGCAGGGCCGAGATCGCAATACCCAGGCGGTGCTGCCGCTGCGCGGCAAGATCCTCAACGTCGAGAAGTCCCGTATAGACAAGGTCCTGCAGAACACCGAGATCCAGGCCTTGATCACGGCGATCGGCACGGGCGTGCGCGATGAGTTCAACATCGAGAACGCGCGCTACCACAAGGTCGTCTTGATGACCGACGCCGACGTCGATGGCGCCCACATCAGGACGCTCGTCTTGACGCTCCTGTTCCGCGAGATGCAGGAGTTGATCGAGGCTGGCTATGTGTACATCGCTAAGCCCCCGCTCTACAAGCTCAAGCAAGGATCGCGGGAGCGCTACATAGAGAAGGACTCCGAGCTGGAGGACATCTTGCTCTCCGACAAGTGGGAGAAGCTCGCCGTCTTCGATCGTCACGGCACCCAGTTCAAGTTGACCGACACGCGCTGGCAGCGCTTCGTGCGCTTGCTCGCGCAGTACGAAGGCTGGTCCTCGACTCTGCGCGCCGTGCACGGTCACGAGATGGTCCAGTTCCTGGAGGAGTCGTCGTTGTTGGGCGAGCAGGTTATGAGCGCTGAGGCGGCTATCGAGCTGCTCTCCCGCGCCGGGCTCGAGGGCGAGACTCACGCGACCGAGCTGGTCGAGGTGGATCCGCTGGAGCTGCGCGTCAAGGCGACGGAGACGCGTACCGGCTTTGCACGCACACATCGCATCAAGCGCAGCCTGTTCGATTCACAGGAGTACCGCCAGCTTGCGTCTGTGCACAAGCAGCTGATCGAGCTGGCCGGCACACCCGCCTTCGAGGTGCGCCTCGGCGACGCTCGCGACAGCGCTCCGTCCTTCGAGGCCTTGCGCACCGCGGTGATGACGGTCGCGCAGAAGGGCATCAAGCTGCAGCGCTTCAAGGGTCTCGGCGAGATGAACGCCGAGCAGCTCGGCGAAACCACGATGGCGCCTTCCTCGCGCACCCTGGCCCAGGTCACGCTCGAGGACGCGGCCGCCGCCGATCGCATCTTCTCGATGCTGATGGGCGACCAGGTTGAGCCCCGGCGAGCCTTCATCGAGGACAACGCACGCACCGTAGCCAATCTCGATGTGTAAGGGGTGATCCAGAATGGCTAGCGCAGATGTGATCGGCGGCGGCAACGTCGAGCCGCGTGCCCTCGAGGACGAGATGCGCACCGCGTACCTCGACTACGCGATGTCGGTGATCGTCGGGCGCGCTCTGCCTGACGTACGCGATGGCTTGAAGCCTGTGCACCGGCGTGTGCTTTACGCGATGAACGAGCTCGGATTGGGTCCGACCCGCTCCTACGCCAAGTGCGCGAAGATCGTGGGCGAGGTGATGGGCAACTATCACCCACACGGAGACTCCGCCATCTACGACGCGCTGGTGCGCATGGCTCAGGAGTTCTCCATGCGCTACGAGCTCGTCGACGGTCAGGGCAACTTCGGCTCGATCGACGACGACCCAGCCGCCGCCATGCGCTACACCGAGGCGCGCCTGGCCCGCATCGCCACCGAGATGCTGCGCGACCTGGACATGGATACGGTCGACTTCGCGCCCAACTACGACGGCTCGCGCCAAGAACCGATGGTGCTGCCGGCGCGCTTTCCGAACCTGCTCGTCAACGGCTCCTCGGGAATTGCCGTGGGAATGGCAACCAATATTCCTCCTCACAACTTGCGCGAGGTTGTCGGCGCCACGCTCGCCTACATCGATGACCCCGAGATCGATCTCGATGGTCTCATGCGTCATGTCAAGGGCCCCGACTTCCCCACCGGCGGGATCATCCTCGGCCATCAAGGCATCCGCGATGCCTACGAGACCGGTCGCGGCCGTGTGCGCGTCCAGGCCAAGGCTCACATTGAGCCGCTGCGTCAAGGCAAGGAGGCGATCGTAGTAACCGAGCTGCCCTTCATGGTCAAGAAGGCCGGCGAAGGCAATCTCATCACCAAGATCGCCGAACTGGTCAACGACAAGCGGATACCCGAGATCTCAGATCTGCGCGACGAGACCGACAAGCGCGGCATGCGCCTGGTCATCGAGCTCAAGCGCGACGCGATCCCCAAGGTGGTGCTGAACAAGCTCTATAAGCACACCTCGATGCAGACCACCTTCGGCGTGAACATGGTCGCGCTTGTGGACAACGTCCCGCGCACGCTGAATCTGCGCGCGGTGATCCACAACTACGTGGCCCACCAGCGCGAAGTGATCGTACGCCGTACCAAGCACGAGCTCTCCGAGAAGGAGGCGCGCGCGCACATCCTGCAGGGGCTGCTGATCGCCTTGGAGAACCTTGACGCGATTATCGACTTGATTAGGGCCTCGCGCGACCGTGAAGCCGCCCGTGAACAGCTCATTGAGCGCTTCGAGCTGACTGCCATCCAGGCGACTGCGATCCTCGATCTGCGCCTCTCCCAGCTGACGGCGCTCGAGGCCGATGCGATCGCCCAAGAGCACGCGGACGTTAGCGAGAGGATCGCCGAGTTGAGGGCGATCCTCGGCGACGAATCGCGGGTGCTGTCGGTAATCAAGGAGGAGCTATCAGAGATCTCCGAGCGCTTCGGTGACGAGCGACGGACCGACATCACCCACTCCGAGGACGAGATCGACATCGAGGACCTGATCGCCGATCAGCAGATGGTGATCACGATCACCAACACGGGCTACATCAAGTCTTTGCCGCTGGCCACCTATCGCCAGCAGCAACGGGGTGGACGTGGTGTGACCGGCATGGATATGAAGGATGGCGACTTCATCGAGCACCTGTTCGTGTGCTCTTCCCACGACTATCTCCTGTTCTTCTCCAATCGAGGCAAGGTGTATCGCTCCAAGGTGTACGAGTTGCCCGAGGCCTCGCGTACCGCCAAGGGTCGTGCGCTGGTCAACGTCCTTCCCCTGCGTGAAGACGAGCGCATCCAGGCGGTCCTCTCCACCCGGGATTTCACCGAGGCCAAGTATCTCGTGTTCGCCACGCGCGACGGTACGGTCAAGAAGACAGAGCTGCTCGCCTATAACACGCCAATTAAGGCCGACGGCATCATCGCGATCAAGATTCGCGACGACGACGAGCTGCTCGCCGTCCGCGCGGTGGACCCCGAGGAGGAGATCATCATGGTCTCCAGAGCCGGTCTCACCGTCCGCTTCGCCGAGTCGGCGGTGCGCTCGATGGGCCGCGACACGACCGGTGTGCGAGGCATGGATGTGGGCAGCGACGGTCAAGTGATCGCCATGGACGTGGCCCGAGACGACATGGATCTACTCGTTGTCACCGAGAACGGCTACGGCAAGCGCACTCAGATCGACCAGTACCGCAAGACCAACCGTGGCGCTAAGGGTGTCAAGACGATCGGCCTCACTGAGCAGAAGGGTGCGCTCGGCGGAGCGCTCGTGGTGCGCGAGCACCAGGAGTTGGTGTTCATCAGTGTTGGCGGCATGGTCCAGCGGACAGCTGCCGGCGGAATCTCTAGCCAGGGCCGCTCAGCCACCGGGGTGCGGGTCATGAACCTCAAGGACGAGGACGTCGTCAGCGCGGTCGCGCTTGTCGTAGACAGTGGCGAGGCCGAGGAAGTTCAAGGCGTGCAGGAGGGACTGCCGCTGGCGGATCTGGAGTCGGCAGACCAGGCGCTCGACGAGTAGCCCAGTTGTCAGATTGACGTTCGAGGCTTCGCCGCGTCGGGTAGACGGTGGGCTGATGGAAGAAATCCTGACAGGCGTCTACCACTGGACGGCCAACCATCCGAAGATTCAATCCGAGGTGTCGTCCTACTGGCTCGACGAGCAGGGCGTGTTGATTGATCCGCTGATCCCGCGCGACGTTGGGATCGAGTGGTTCGCCTCGCGGCCTGTGGCCCCCTCGGCGATAGTGCTCTCCAACCGCCATCACTATCGACAAAGCGCCGAGTTCGAGCAGCGATTTGGTTGCGATGTCCATTGCAATCGACTAGGACTGCACGAGTTCACCCGAGGCGAGAATGTCGAGGGCTTCGAAAGTGCAGACGAGCTACCCGGCGGCATCGTGGCCCACGAGTTTGACGCCATCTGCCCCGATGACACGGCGCTCCACCTGCCCGCCAGTCGCGCCGTGGTGCTGGCCGACGGCGTCGTACGTGGTGGTCCCTATGGCGGGGACGGTCCGCTCGGGTTCGTCCCCGAGTCGCTGATGGACGATCCCCCCGCCACCAAGCGGGCCTTGCTCGCCGCCTGCTCGTCCGTTCTAACTGAACTGGACTTCGACCATCTTCTACTCGCGCACGGCGGTCCGGTTATCGGCGATGGCCGTGCTCTGCTGCGGGATCTCCTCGATAGTGGGGGACGAACGGCGTTCGAGATGTAGCGCGCTCTCCGGGAGCTGGGGACCCCGCGAGGATGTGCTTGAAGTCCGCTTGTGAAGGTCTGCCCCACATCGTCGTCCCCGTTCGCTACATTGCTAAGACCAGAGAAAGGAGGTGGTCCTACGTTGGCTGACAGTATTTGCGGGACTCTGGAGGTGGCCGGCCGTTAGGCCGAAGCACTCGGCTGGACCCGCCTAGCGGAATCCAACCCGGGCCACCATCGCGCAGATCGCCGGACTTGTCCCTCCGGCTCGCAAAGCTTCGCGCCATTCGGCGCGCCGGGCGACGCGAGATCAGCGTGATCGTGTCCAGCACAGTTGAAAGCGGGGGGCGCCTGGTCGAGGGCGCCCCCCGTGCTTTACCTGCTGTCGATGCCAGCCAGGGTTTTTGGGTAGCAGCCTGTGACCAGCGGCTTGCGGCAGCGTGGCGCTTGGACTGCTCAGGCGGCGGCCGGCAGATACTGCCGCCAAGCCGCCGGAATTGTGGGGCTCGCCACATGGATAAAGATCTCCGCTCGCGGAGTGCGCGGCTTGTGACGAGGATGCATGCCGGCCTGGCGTGGAAGCATGTCGCCCTTACGTCTGTTGCATGGCGCGCACGACGCCACGATGTTCTCCCAACTGGAAGTCCCACCCTTCGAGCGCGGAATCACGTGGTCGACCGTAAGGTTGGAGCGCGACCCGCAGTACTGACACATCCAACCGTCTCTTGCGAATACAGCGCGGCGAGTGATCTTGCGACGGTGGGTGTCGCGCGGGACGTGCACATAGCTCACGAGCCTAATCACAACAGGTCGGGCGAGCGTGGCGCTCTCGGAGTGAAGCTCCCACAAACCGCGCTCAATCAGCTCAGCCTTCTCCTTGAGCAAGAGCACCACCGCGCGTCGAACCGAGCACACGTTGATTGGCTCGAAGGTTGCGTTGAGGACGAGCACCCGGCCACCCATCGCCGTACTCGACGATGAGCTCGGTCCGTGCCGCTGGTGCTCTGCGGGCGGCACGGACCCCACTGGCTCTGTGGGTGCCGTGCTTTCCATCTTCAGCGCCGGAGTGTAGCGGTCCGTCCGTCCGTCCGCCGCCCTTGATCAATCTCCATAGGCTCACAGAGCCAGTTGCGGAGTGCTTGTCCGCTCCCCGCGGAAGCCTGAAAACATTCAAGCTGTCGGATAGGAGCCGAGCACACGTACATGCTCACAGAGCTCTCGCAGCCCTGCCAAGGCCTCGCGAACCCGCTGCTCGGTCAACGATCCGTCGAGATCGACGAAGAACATGTATTGGCCCAAGCGCTCGCGCATCGGGCGCGACTCGATCTTCGTCAGATTGATCTGTCGGCGCGCGAACTCGTCCAAACACAAAACCAGCCACCCGGCCTGGCCCGCGCCCGCGCCCCAGAACACAAGCGACGTCTTGCATCCCGGACCCGCCTCCGAGCGCAGCGGGGGCGATCCGGACGACGCATCCTTGCGCGCAAGCCAGACAAAGCGGGTCTCGTTGTCCTCGCGATCCTGGATCCCCTCGGCGATCACAACGCAGCTGTACAGCTCAGCCGCCAGGCGCGTGCCTATGGCAGCCCACTGTTCGCCACCCTCGACTGCCTCAATCTGGGTGTCTGCGTGCTCGGCCACAAGTCGAACCGCCTCAGCAGTCGAACTTGCCGCGGTGACACGGGTATGCGGGAGACGCTCGTGCAGGAAGCGTCGGCACTGGCCAGGTACATGCGGGTGGGAGACGACGGCCCCGATCCGCTCGAACTCGATCGGCTCGCGAGCGATCAGGTAGTGGCGCACCGGCAGAACCCGCTCGCCGACGATCTCCACGTCGCCGGCTTGCCCAGCAAGGGTGTCAAGGGTTACCGTCACCGAACCCTCGATCGAATTCTCGATCGGCACGAGCGCCCACTCCACGGAGCCCTCCTGGACAGCCATTACGGCGTCCCGGATTGTCTCCAGCGCGATCGGCTGCACGGCCGAGGCAAGCACGCTGCCAAGCAGCGCCTCCTCGCTGAAGGTGCCCTCCGGCCCGAGATAGCCGGCTCGCGGCAGCGTGCTATCCGGGTGCGACATCCGCGCTGTCCGCCGGCGCGGTCGAATACCGCCCTACCGACCCGGGCTGCTTTTTGGCAAGCGCGACACGAACGGCCTCCGCCTCCTCCGGCGAGAGCTCCAGCTCGCCGAGCCCCTCAAGGATCTGCTTGGCGTATACGCGCGCCTGGTCGCGGTGATGAATGCAGGTCAACACCACCCCCGAGCGCCGGTCGTCAAGCAGGGCGATCGAGACAGACTGCTGTCCGGAAAGCTCGTTGTAGGCGTCATAGCGCACCAAGGCGTGATGGCACACCGCACCAGTGAGCGACAACTCCACTCCATCCAGACGCTCATCGAGTCGCGCCGCGACCTCGCCCACATACTCTTGGAGTGCTTCGAAAGCCTCTTGCAAAGAGGCGCTGTGGGCAATCACATCGCGGCTCTCACCCTCTCCGAGCACAAGCTTCTGCGCGCCGCGCAGGCGTCGCATTGAGCGCGCCAGCAATGCGCATGCGAGCAGCGCGAGCACCGCCACGGCGAGCGCGGCAAGCGTGAGGATCCCTTGGGTGCCGGTCAACGAGGTGGCGGCGATCATCGAGCACAAGTTAGCCGCTCACACGGCTATCCAAAACGGCTGTGAAGCGGCATGGCGTCGAGTTGTACGCATGCTGGGCGATTTGCGCTCCTCGGCGGCCGGTGATTGACGGCCTATTTGCCGAAGATCACGATGTAGGTGCCCTTGTTGTTAGCGAGTTCGGTCTCGCCGGGCACCTTCTCGATGTTGACCGTCACCCTCGAAGCGGCGCCAAGCGTGACCCCGTTGACCGGAATGTCCACGTTTGAGGTGCTCCCAGGTTCGGTCTTGTTAATCGTGTGGGAGGCATACAAGGTCTTGCCTTCTGTGGTCACAGACACATCGACCTTGACATTCGTCTCGGGGTTCGAGCCGGCGTTTTCGACCATCACGGTAAAGGTGGGGTTCGAGCCTCCGCTCACGTGGTTGATCGTCGGCGAGCTTTCGAGTGTGGTCGTGCCCACACTGACGCCCTTCAACGAGTGCCCGTGTGTGCCCGGCGCGATCGCGCCGCTGCTGGACGCAGGCTGTCCGGAGATCCTCGCCTGCACGGTGGATGGTGTGAGCCAGCCCAGATTGGGCAAGAACCGGCTCTGACTGGTGGTTTGGCCGCTCACCCCACCTGCGGTCAGGGCTTCCTGGATGAGTGGAACCACGCGCTGGGAGTAGAGGATGTCCGAGGCGAGAAAAGTCTCCATGGCACCGGCGATCTTGGTGCTGGCCTGTTGGGCCTGGCCGCCGAGCGCTTCACGTACTTGTCCTGCGACCTTGGAGAGCCCTTCGACGCGAAGATTGAGCGCTGAGAGCAAGTTGCGCTGAGCGGAAGTCATCTGGCTCGGGACGCTGAGGCCTTTTGCGCGTTCGGTTAGTTCTTGGGCCTGCCTACGCAGCTGGTCGACCTGAACCTCCACGTCCAAGGCCGACTTGCCGGCAGCGTCCGAGAGCGTCGTGAACAGCGGCCGCGCCGTCTGCGATTCCGAGGATTGACCGATCTGGTTGACGTTCTGGTTATAGCTTTCCAAGGCCTGCTGTTTACCGCGCTTAAGGCAGCCGTTGACAAGCAGCACGATCACGATCAACAGGACGACCCCGACGCCGGCCGCGATCCGGCGCCGGACCATCATCGCGTGGTGGTCCGCGCTAGAACTACCGCCCGGCCCACCTCCCCGGGATCCGCTCGTCCTTGGGGCACCCGAGCGCGGTCTTGACTGTTGTTGGGTGTGCGCCGGCCTTACTGTGGTCGGCTGCTCCTCGTCCTCGTCGTCGAAGAACGACAAAAGAGTGCTCCTTGCAGGGGCTTGTGAAGCTCACCAGTATGACCCCACCTGCACTCGGACAGTTGCGCGAGCAGTCTTTGCAAGTTCTCGGTCAGTCCGAGATCGTGCAAACACCTGGCAGGGAAAGGCCTTCGCGGTGGCGAACGCGGAGGCTTGGACTCCGCCGAGACTCTGATTGGAGGCAGCATTCGCGTCACCGACGAGCGCTCATGTCGTCGTGACGAGCTCCTGCTCGGACGCTATCGACTGGTGCGACAGCTCGGCGCGGGGGGCTTCGGCGTAGTGTGGCACGCTCACGACGAGCAGCTCGATCGCCCGGTCGCCCTCAAGCGGATCCCTCTGCCTGGCGCGGAGGACCGCGAGCGTGCGACTCGCGAGGCGCTCGCTACCGCACGACTGTCTCACCCAGCGATCGTGGCACTGTACGAGGCGCGTGCTGACGAAGATGCCTTCTACCTGATCTCCGAGCTTGTCCAGGGCAACACCTTGGCGCTGCTGATCGCCGAGGACAGGTTGTACGACGAGGAGGTGCTCGAAATTGGCGTGGCTCTCTGCGAAGCGCTGGCCCATGCCCATGCGCGTGGCGTGGTCCACCGCGACGTGAAGCCCCACAACGTGCTCGTCCCACAGGAGGAGAGCCCCTCGCGCGCATCGGCCGCGCCAGCGGCCAAGCTGGCCGACTTCGGCGGCGCGACGCTTGTCGGCGACGAGTCGCTCACACGCAGCGGGGACGTGTTCGGCACCCTCGCCTACATGGCGCCCGAGCAGAGCGATGGCGAGGAGGCCGGCCCCGAGGCCGATCTCTACTCGCTCGGGCTTGTCCTGTACGAGGCATTTAGCGGGGTCAATCCGGTGCGGGGACGTACCCCCGCCGCCACCGCGCGGCGCATCGGCTCTCCGATCGAACCGCTTGCGCGTCGTCGCCGCGACCTCCCGCGGGAGCTCACACGGGCCTTGGATACGACGATGGCGGGCAACCCGCATCGCCGTGGCAGCCTTGAGGATTTGAGGCAGGCACTTGTTGGAGCGCTCGAGCATGGATCAAAGCGGAGTCGGTTCGGGCGAGCCCGCACGACTCGACCGGCCCGTGATGCGACGTCTGAGCGGATTCAGGACGAGCGCCTCACGCGAACGGCTGAGCCGAGCGAATCTCGGGTGAAGGCCCGCAGCGAGGTCTCCCCAGGCCTTCACCGTGGCGCCCGCTCGGACGCCACACCAACACCGAGGCCAACCGTTAGTGCTTCTGTGCCCGACACTTTCGCCGAGGAACCAGAGCAGATCGAGCGTTCTCGTGGCCGGGTCGTCTTGCCGCGGCTGCTGTGGCTCGGCTGCGTGTTCGCTCTCGCGGTCTGGCAAGCGGCACACGGACGAGTTGGCGTCTCGCTCTTGGTGCTGGCCGCAGGCGCTCCTCTACTTCTGTTGCCGCGCCGCGCCGGTCCTGGCTGGCTGGCGGCCGCCATCGTGCCGGTCCTGGGCTTGGTGGGCCTGGCGGGTGCCTTCCCCGCACTAGCGGGACAGCGGGCGACGTGGCGCTCCAGGGCGGCACTGGCCCTGCTCGGCTTCTGGTGGCTGGCTTTGGCCGAGCCTTTGCTGGCGCGTCATCTGTGGCTTGGGCCTCCGGCTGGACTGCCGCCAAGGGCAGTGTGGGAGGCCTCCTTCGATACGACCTCTAAACAGGTGGTTGGCCCGATGCTCACCGTCGAGTTGTTGATCGGCGCGGTGGTGTGGGCGATCGCGGCGGCGGTCTTGCCTTGGATAGTGCGTGGACGCAACGCTGCGCTAGACGTGGTCGCTGCCATCGCTTGGACGGTCGCCTTGCTGGCAGCGGTTCCCCTGTTGGAGGGGACCTTGCTTCCGCATTCCAACGAGCCAAGTCCCCGTGGCGCCTTGCTGGGAGCTGTGCTTGGGTGCGGGATCGCGATCTGCGCTCGAGCTCTCCGCGGCCCTACCTGAGGATCTGAGTTTTGCCGCCGCCGAGGTTGCCGCTGAGGACCCGAATACGAGCCGTACGGGCGCCGCCGTCGCATGCGGGTGGGCGGGCCTTAAAATGAGGGGATCGTCTCGGCCGAGACGAGGGCGCCCCACATGAATCCGCTGAGGACACTAGAGAATATGATCGCCGGCCTGGTCGAAGGCACCTTCGGCCGGGTCTTCAAGGCCGAGGTTCGCCCGATGGAGTTGGCGCGCAAGCTAGCTCGGGAGATGGACGAGAACAAGACGGCCTCGGTCTCGCGCGTATACGCGCCCAACGAATACTCGGTCTGGCTATCTCCGCGCGACCGTGCTCGCTATGAGGGGGTCGAGCACGAGGTGATTGACGAGCTGTGCGCCTACCTACTTGAGCACGCGCGCGCTGAGAACCTTGCTTTGGCATCGCGTCCGCACATCGTCTTCCATACTGACGAGCATTTGCAGCTCGGCGAATTCGGCATCGAAGCGCGTCTGGCAAGAAGTGAGGAGGAGCCAGACGACCGCGAGCAAATGCCGGCCGAGGAGGATCGTCAGAGGTCTGCGGTCGAGGGTCGGCCGCGCGTGGCTTCGGGAGCGGCCTCCTACTTGCCGCGCCAAGCACCCTCACCCGCTGCGCCCGTTGCTCCGCCGCGTCCCACCGGCGGAGCTGGCTCGCACGAGCAGGCGCCGGAGGCGGGCAACACAATGATCTTCAGCAACTCCCAGAGGGTGCGTGGCGCGGTCGAAAGTACCGCAGCTCGGCGTCGATCCAAGGCCCTGCTCGTATTCTCCGGTAGGCGCCTGCTGCTGCCGCCTGGTGGAGCGGAGGTGGGGCGCAGCCGCGACTGTGACATCGTGCTCGACGACTCAAGTATTTCTCGTCGCCATGCCGAGCTGCGTCCCGCGGAATCGGGTTGGACGATCGAGGACCTCGGCTCGACTAACGGGGTGCGTGTCAACGGCGTAGCCGTCCACGGCTTGCAACGACTGCACACAGGAGACCGCATAGAGATGGGCTCCACAGAGATGCTCTTCGAGATAGCCCCATGAACAACCTCGAGCCAGTCTCGGTGATGCTGAAGTTCGGCTTTCTGATCGTGCTTTACCTGTTCCTGTTGTGGGTCTCGCGCAGCGCGCTGCGCGACCTGCGCGGTGGTGCCCAGCTTCCCGATGGTCCCAGCCAAACAGCCGCGCCGCCCGCCGACGCGACGGGACTTCACTCCGCATCGAGCTTCGGGCCGGCCGACTTGGTCGGGCGTGCCCCCCGCTTGGTGGTTGAGCGCGCGCCAGGTCACGAGCCGGGCATGATCTATGACCTCGGAGGAGATGTCGTGCTCGGTCGTGGCGATATGGCCGAGATACGGCTGACCGATCCATTTGCCTCCTCACGCCACGCTCGCGTCTATGAGCAGGGCCGGATTCTCGTGATCGAAGATCTGGGCTCGACCAATGGCACGTACCTCAACGAGGAGCTACTCGACGGTCCTCGGCCTTTGCATCCAGGCGATCGTGTGCGTATTGGCGACTCTGAATTCAGCTTCGAGGTGGACTGAGGTGTTGCGCGTAGCCGAGCACTGGTCCGGTACAGACACGGGTCTGCAGAGACGTGCCAACGAGGACTCCATGCTGGTTCGCTCGCCCCTGTTCGTGGTCGCCGACGGGATGGGCGGCGCACAAGCCGGAGAGGTCGCCTCACGCTTGGCGGTGGATGCCTTCAACGGCGGTCTCTCGGACAGCTCCGATCCAGAGGCAAGTTTGCTTGCTCAGGTGGAGCAGGCCAATGCACGCATCAACGAGCTCTCCCACGCAAACATTGAGCACGCTGGCATGGGCACCACGATCACTGCTGTCTATTTGGGCGAGCAGGAGGTGGTGGTCGCACATGTGGGCGATTCGCGCGCCTACTGCATGCGTGAGGGGGAGCTGTTGCGCCTCACGGACGACCATTCGCTGGTGGACGAGCTGATACGCCAAGGCAAGCTCACTCCCGAGGAGGCCGAGGAGCATCCGCAGCGCTCGGTCATTACGCGCGCGCTTGGCCCCGAGGCAATCGTCGAGGTCGATGTTCGCACGTTCAGGGCTCGTCCGGGAGACGTGTACCTCGTGTGCAGTGACGGCCTCACCACGATGCTCGCCGAGGACGATCTGCTCGGCGTCCTGGTCTCCAATCCAGTTCTGCGCGACGCGGGCGAGCAGCTCATCGCCGCCGCCAACGCAGCCGGCGGTAAGGACAACATCACGGTGGTGTTGCTTCGCGTGGAGGAGGCGCCTTCTGCGGGGGAGCTCCTCGGCGAGGATCACACCACAAGCGCCTCGCTTGCTCCGGCCGCGATCGGGGCAGCGGGAATGGCCGAGGAGGGCTACACCGACGCACGCGCCTCAGTCGATGCGACGCCGCGCGATGAGCCTCTGTCCGGGGCGACGCAGACGATGAATTCCCATGTGCCCGTGGTCCCCCGCCGCCCACGCACCCCGGTTTCGGTGGCGCCGCCATCGAGAGGTGTGCGCCTCGGACGACGCTTGCGCCGCTTGCGCGCGTCTTTGGTTGGACTCGTAATTGTGGGCCTGCTGGCCGCGGGGGCCTATCTGGCCCTCCAGTCGGTGTATTTCATCGGCACTAATCAGCGTGGCTTGGTCACTATGTTCAGCGGCCTGCCCTACGAACTACCGGGCAAAATAAAGCTCTACAGCAGCGACTACGTCTCGGGAGTGAGCGCCGCCACGTTGCCGGGTGCACGGCGCCAGGCGTTGCTCGATCACTCCCTGCGCTCCGAAAGCGATGCGGCCCAGCTGATGCGTCAGCTGGAACTGGGTCAGTTGAGCGGAGGATGAGCTCGGTGGAGAGCAAATGAATCGACCGATCGTCCGCCTGTATGGACTTGTGTTTGTCCTGTTCGCTCTTTTGATCGCGTTCACATCGCGCTGGACGGTGTTCGAAGCCTCCTCGCTACGGGCCAACGTCCTGAACAAGCGCGGTCTGCTCCAGCAAGAGCGGATCGCCCGTGGCGAGATACTTGCCGCCGACGGAAGCGTGCTTGCACATAGTGTTAGAGGAGCGGAAGGCACTTATACGCGTCGCTACCCCACCGGCTCGCTGTTCACAGCCCCGGTCGGCTACTCCTATATTGAACGCGGCCAGGTGGGCCTAGAGCGCTATCGCAGCGCAGAGCTTGACGGTCAGACCGGAACAAGCGTCCAAAGCATCCTCGATCAGCTCCAAGGACGTCGGCCGCGCGGCAACACGGTCGTCACATCGCTGATCCCGTCGGCGCAGCGCACAGCGGTCGCGGCGCTCGGCGAACACGAAGGCGCCGTCGTAGCGCTTGACCCCAGAACGGGTGCGGTCCAGGTGATGGCCTCCACGCCCAGCTACAACGCGAACGCCGCTGCTTCTGAAAGCGCCTTCGCGAGGATCACGCGTCAGGCCGGCTCACCCTTGGTCAACCGGGCTGTCGAGTTCGGCTACGCACCAGGTTCCACCTTTAAGGTCGTGACCGCCACCGCCGCGATCGACTCGGGCCAGTTCACGCCGCAATCGACGGTGAGCGGACGCAACGGAGTGGCGATCTCGGGTGTGCCCCTGAAAAACGACAACAACGAGAGCTTCGGCCAGATCACGCTAACCGAAGCGCTCGCTCACTCCGTGAACACCGTATACGCCCAAGTGGCCGAGCAGTTGGGCAAGCAGACGATGGCACGCTATATGAGGCGTTTCGGCTTTGACCGTAAGCCCCAGTTGGACTATCCCGCTGAAGAAATGTCTTCCAGCGGAGAGTACCTGGGCGAAAAACTGCTTTCGCCCACGAGCGTGCGTGTCGATGTGGGTCGCATGGGTATCGGCCAGGACAAGCTCAGGGTTACACCCCTGCAAATGGCCGAGGTTGCCTCTGCGGTCGCCAACAAAGGCGTATTGATGAAGCCGCACCTGACCTCGACGATCGTGGAACCGGATGGGCACGTGGTACAGCGCGTCTCACCCAAAGTGCAGTCGGTTGTGATGAAGCCTTCGACCGCCGCAGCGGTCACCGGCATGATGGAAGCCGTCGTCAACGAAGGCACCGGTACGACCGCCCAGATTTCTGGGATACAGGTGGCTGGCAAGACAGGCACAGCCGAGACGCTGGGCGTGAGCGAATTCAACAATGTCTGGTTCATCGCTTTTGCCCCAGCCCGCAAACCGACCGTCGCGGTGGCGGTCACGGTCGCGCATGTTCCCGGCCAGGGCGCCACGTTCGCCGCGCCCGTGGCAAAGCAAGTGATGGAAGCGCTGCTCCATGGGTGACCCGGACAGCACATTGAGGCCGCGAACGGGACGGCGAGCATGAGCGCCGTCGAGGCCGGCACGATCATCGATGGGCGCTACCGCGTTTCGGCTCGGCTCGGCTCGGGTGGGATGGCTGACGTGTATCTAGCCCAGGACACTCTGCTCGGACGCCAGGTAGCGCTCAAGCTGCTGCACCATCGTTTTGCCGAGGACCAAGAGTTCGTGGAGCGCTTCCGTCGCGAGGCCTCCAGCGCCGCCGGGCTCTCACATCCCAACGTGGTCGCCGTATTCGACAGGGGCGAGTGGGATGGCACCTACTACATCGCGATGGAGTATCTCCCCGGACGCTCGCTAAAGGCGGTCGTGCGGGAGCACGGGGCGCTGTCCCCCCAAGATGCGACCGACATCGTGGTGCAAATTCTGCTGGCCACCCGCTTTGCTCACAAGCGGGGGATCATCCACCGCGATATCAAGCCTCACAACGTGATCCTCGACGAGGAGGGACGCGCGAAGGTCACGGATTTCGGGATCGCAAGAGCCGGCGCGTCGGACATGACCTTGACAGGCTCGATCATGGGCACCGCTCAGTACCTCTCGCCCGAGCAGGCCCAAGGACACGCGGTTAGTGAGAGCTCGGACCTATATGCGGTAGGGGTGGTCCTATATGAGCTTCTGACAGGCCAAGTCCCCTTCGAGGGCGAATCGCCGGTCACGGTGGCGCTCAAGCAAGTCTCAGTCGAGCCTACCCCGCCGAGTGCGCTCAACCCGGCGGTAACGCCCGCACTGGAGGGGGTCGTGATGCGCTCGCTGGCCAAGGACCCAGCGGCGCGCTTTGCCAATGCGGATGAGTTCATAGCCGCTTTGCAGCAAGCACGCGAAGGAATCGCCCCGGCACCGGCATTCAACGGAGTCCCGCCCACACAGGACGCCGCGGCCCTGCTCGTGCCGCCGATGTCCCCGGACGGTACCCCCCGGACAGCGCGAACGGGCGCAAGCGCGCTTTGTGGATAGCCGCAGGAGTGGCCCTGCTGGCGATAGCCGCTGTTGCCGTGCTGTTGTTGACCGCACCAGCCAAGAGTGGCCGCGTGACGGTGCCCAATCTCGCGGGCGAGACCCAGGCGGCGGCTGTGTCCTCGTTGCGCCACGAAGGGCTCGTCCCGGTCGTCTTGCTCGCCGCCAATGCGCGTGTGCCGACCGGCCAGGTGGTGGGCAGCACCCCACCCGGCGGCACGATCGTCGCCAAGGGCTCTCGCGTGAGTGTGGTCGTGTCTTCGGGTCCCGGTGTGATTGGCCTGCCGGACGTGAACGGCAAGAGCAGCTCTGATGCCGTGAAAATCCTGCGCGATGCGGGCTTTCAGCCGACCACTCAGAGCCAGGCCAGCGAATCGGTGGAAAAGGGCCGTGTGATCTCGACCGACCCTGCCGCCGGGATTGAGGTACAGGTGGGCAGTCCCGTGACCGTGCTTGTGTCCTCGGGACCCAAGGAAGTGAGCGTGCCCGAAGTGACGGGCGAAACGCAAGCCGACGCGACGGCGACCCTGGCGGCCGCAGGGCTGAAGGTGAGCGTGTCTAAGCGCGAAGTCGCCGAACCGGCTTCCGGCACGGTCATCTCGCAGACCCCTGGCGGAGGTACGCAGTTGAAAGTCGGAGGCCAGGTAACGATCGTCGTGGCCGAGGCGCTCAAGAAGGTTGCGGCGCCTTCGTTGGTGGGCCAAAGCGAAGCTCAGGCGATCGCAACGCTGACAAGCGCCGGCTTCTCCTCGAATACCGTCTCGCGAACTGTCACCGATCCAACCAAGGTCGGGATCGTCGTGCAGCAGAGCCCCGAAGCCGGCCACAAGCTTGCGGCGGGTGCGACCGTAACGATCGCCGTGGGGGTTTTGGCTCAGCAGACCACCTCGACTTCGACGACTACCACCACTCCGCCGACCCCACCGCCCTCCGCGCCCGCCACGGGCGCCCCGTCGGCGAGCGGGTGAGATCTCAAGTGGGCGAGGCCTCCAGCGGTGGTGGCTCCTCACCGCGCCTGGGCCTACTTGAACAGCGTTATCTCCGAGATCTCCGCCGTCTCACGCCCCGGCGGCAGCTTTGTGATCCATACCAGGTAGTAGCGGTAGACAAGTTTTGAGGAGTTGATCGGGATCAACGCGCGCGAACCGATCGTGCGGCTGGGGGCGAGCGCGGTCCAGCCGAGCGCCGTGAGGCTCTGCGTGCCGCTGGAAGGGGTGGCGGAGGGGAGCCCGGTGGCGGCGTACACACCTGCGGAGAACCCCGGGGTGGGTGTCTGAATCTCGACCACACGCGCCGCCACTCCCGGGTTCGCGTCGATCGATATGCCGAGCCCCGGCTTGCCGAGTGAACTGGCGATGTAGTGCTCGGTGCTCCAGGTCGTATTGACATCGCCGTCCACCACGCTGGCCACATCTTCGGCGTGTTCGGGGCCGGTGCCGAACGGGTTGTAGGAAGACGCGGCGTCCTGGGCTAGCACCACAGGGGTGGTACCTGGGCTTGCGCGCACGTCGGGCGCGACCCCAGTGCCACTGTGGGTGTGGCCGGCCAAAGCGAAGAGCGTGACCGCAACAATCGCGGCTAGCAGCGCAAGCGAGACGACCCAACGGGCCGGGTGACGCATGCGCCAAGGCAACAGGCGCCGCGCAGGCGAGTCGAGTGTCCGCAAAACAGCCGTGACCTCTCCCGTGACTTGGCCGGCGCGGGCTGTCTCGATAGCCAAAGCCTCCTCCATATCGAGGATCATGCTGGCCATGTCCGGGTAGCGACGATCGAGGTTCTTGGCTGTGGCCCGTTCGACTACGGCCGCGGTCGCCGCGGAGATCTCGGGCCGCGCGAGCTGAACGTCAGGAACCTCCTCACGTACGTGCATCATCGCTACCGCCACGGGTGTGTCGCCGCGGAAAGGAACAAGGCCTGTGAGCATCTCGTAGACGACGACGCCCAACGAATACACATCGGACTGTCCGCTGACGCCTTGGCCGAGAGCTTGCTCGGGAGACACGTAGTCGGTCGTGCCGAGCACGCGCCCGTCCATCGTGAGCCCTTCCTCGGTCAAGGTGCGAGCGATGCCAAAGTCGGTGATCTTGGCCCCGCCCTCACCGCTGAGCAGTACGTTCTGGGGCTTGATGTCGCGGTGAACGATCTCATGTGCGTGTGCCGCTCCCAGGGCGCGCGCGATCTCGATCGCGTAGGCGAGCGCTATTGGCGCTTGGAGGGGAGCGTCGCGTCGGATTAGATCCTTCAGCGTCTCCCCCGCGACGTGCTCGAGCACGATGTAGGGCGTTCCGACCTCGATGTCAGCCTCGCTCTCGTGCGAGTCCCACTCGCCCGCGTCGATCACCGTGACGATGTGAGGGTGGTTGAGCTGAGCCACGGCTCGCGCCTCGCGCCGGAAGCGCTCCAACTGATCGGAGTCTGAGGCGATCTCGCGGTGCATCAGCTTGATCGCCACCTCCCTTTCGAGCACGGTGTCGAACGCGCGGTAGACGGTGCTCATGCCGCCGTGCCCGATGCGCGCGTCCAAGCGGTAGCGACCGCCTAGGGTGGTGCCAAGGATGACGTTGGTCACGATTGGAGCCTCGAACGCATGCGTCGGATCACAAACAGGGCCAGCGCCCCACGGTAGAGGGTGCAGGCTCCAAGCAAGCGGGCACGTCTAGGCGGTGTGAGCAAAGCACAGCTGGCGAGTGTGGACAGCAGCGAGCCTGCCGCTCCCGCGGCAAATGGTAGGCGCAGCTCCCGTGGGATGCCACGACTTGCGAGCTGCAGACTCTTCAAGGCAGTGGCGCCCGCGATCACTGGCAGACCGGCCTGCCAGGAGAGCCGGTCGGCGTCCAAGCGTGAGAAGCCGCGTGCTCGGGCGCTTGCCAAAGTCGCGCCGCTGCGGGAAACGCCAGGGAAGAGCGCACAGGCTTGTGCGAGCCCGAGTGTGAGGCCGTCGCGCCAGTCGGCGCTTTGGGCCAGGGTGTCGTATGTCTCGCGAAAGGGTGCCGTACCCGCGCGCGCGTGTACGCGCGCAAGGCACCTCCTGCGCGCAAGCATCTCCCCACCCCAGATCGCGGCCGATCCGGCCAAAAGCCCGGCGGCGATAGTGGCCGGTGTCCCCAGTCGGCGCTCGACACGGGCACCCAGCGTGTAGCCGGCAAGCGCCGCAGGGGATGCAGCTGGGATCAGAAACCTAAGCTTGCCACCGAGGGGGCCTCCCGGGGGCCGCACGAGCAGGGCTGCCGCGGTGCCCGCGTGCAAAGCGACCTCGAAAGACTTGCGCAGATCAGGGTCGAGCTCTCCATAGGACCAACCCGCTAGCCACGGCACGAGGGCGGTGTGCGCCGATGAGGAGACCGGCAACAGCTCGCTCGGCCCGTGCAGCAATCCGAGTGCGAGGGCCTGACTTAGAGCCAGCTTTGGAGTGCTCCGGATAGGCTCGCCGCGAGTGGCCTCGCCGCGGAGAACGGGCTGAGGCGCGCTCGTCTGGGTCAACTCACGTCGGCTGTGGGCTCAGTGTCCCCGGGCGGCGATTCCGGTGAGCGCGAGCGGCGGCGCACGATCGCATAGATGATCCCCGCGACCACGAGCGCCACGATCAAATAGTCGATGTACTCGAAGGCTTTGCGCACGCTCGTCCAATCGCTGCCCAAGGCATGTCCCGCGAATGCCAGGGCTACCACCCAAGGAATCGTGCCGATCAAAGAGAACACGGTAAAGCGTCCCAGCGGCATCTTCGAGATGCCTGCGGGCAGAGATACGAAGGCGCGCACCAAAGGGATCATGCGTCCGAATAGGACCGTGGGCTCGCCATAGCGCTGAAAGAAGCGGTCGGCCCGCTCGATCTGGGCTGGTCCCATGTGAAGCTTGGCGCCGTGGCGTTCGAACAGCTCGAGGCGACCGCCCCGCCCAACGGCGTAGGCGAACCAGGAGCCGACCATCGTGCCAAGCAGGCCGGCCAGGATGATCCCGGTCATGGTCATGTGGTGGTTGGCGCCGCTCTGAGTGGGGTCCGCGACCGCGAAACCGGCGAACAGCATCACCACCTCTGATGGGATCGGGATGCAGGCGCTTGAGAGAGCCATCAGGGCAAAGATCCCGGGCAAACCCGCTTCGCGCACGAAGTGAGAGGTTTCGTTGACGACCGTTTCAGAGATCGACGCGAGCACGAGCAAGTGCAGCATGTGCCGGCAACGATACCTTCCTGCCTGCCATGCGTGTGTGGATCGACCTGACCAACAGTCCCCACGTGCTTGTCATGCGACCCGTAGTCGAGATCTTGCGGCGGGACGGCCACGTTGTGCAGGTGACCGCCCGCGACTTTGCTCAGACTTTGCAGTTGCTTGACCGTTTCGGGATCGAGCACACCGCGATTGGTCGTCATCGAGGCGAACGCCTAGGTGACAAGGCACTGGGCCTCGCAAGTCGTTCGACCGCGCTACTGCGGTGGGCGCGGTCCGAAGCACGCAACCACGGTCGCTTCGACATAGCTTTGGGTCACGGCTCAAACGACGTGAGCGTGGCGGCGCGGCTGCTACGAATTCCTTGCTCGACCACCTTCGACTATGAGTGGGCGACTGTCCAGCATCAAGTCAACTGCCGCCTGGCCCAAGCGGTTGTGGTGCCCGAGGCGATCCCCCCAGAGCGCTTGTACCGCTATGGCGCCAAGGGAAAGATTCACGCCTATGAAGGACTCAAGGAGGAGTACTACCTGGCCGACTTCGAACCCGACCCTTCTGTGTTGGAGACGCTCGGGATTGACCGGGCCTGCCCGCTGGTAGTCGTCAGGACTCCGCCCGAGGTGTCCTTGTATCACCGTTTCGAGAATGATCTGTTCGCCGATGTGCTCGTCCGCCTTCGCGAGGCGGCGCAGCAAGGCGTTCAGTCGGTCGTGTTGCCGCGTACCGATGCTCAGCGATCGCAGTTGCGGGAGGTGCCCGGCTTTAAGGTGCCAGAACAGGCGATAGATGCCCAGTCGTTGATCGCCTACGCTGACTTGGTGATATCGGCCGGCGGCACGATGAATCGAGAGGCGGTCGCGCTCGGCACTCCTGTATACAGCACTTTCGAGGGTCGTCTTGGCGCGGTCGACGAGCGTTTGATCGGCGAAGGGCGCCTGCGCAAGCTGGCAAATGCGGCCGAACTAGACCTCGCTAAGAGGCATGCCTGCACCGCGCCCGATCGCATTCGCCGCGATCCACGTCGTCTGGTCGAGCTGTTGCTCTCGCCGATATCCCCTTGACGTCCTAGAATCAAGGCCAATGCGCCGACGGATCAGTGCGCCGGCCCTGTCTCTCACCCGGCACTCGCTACCGAGGCTGGCGCTTGACGGCGTCCTCGTCGCGCTTGCCTATTGGCTGGCTTGGGAGCTGCGGTTCGACAATGGGCCGACGGGACGCTACGAGAAGCTGTTCGAACGGACCGTCTGGTGGGTGCTTGGCGGCAGCCTGGTGGTGCTCTTGCTGTCGCGTGTCTACCAGCGCCGCTGGCGCTACTCCGGCCAGCGTGACTATGAGGCGGTAGCGCGCGCCGTGCTCGCAATTGTCCTGCTTACCGTGGTCGGGGTGGCCGTGGTCCGTCCCGTGCAGATCCCTCACCTACTTACCCATCACGAGACAGGCCCCGGCGTGTCCGGCGCGATTAGTGGGACGACTGCCGTCGAGCTACCCGACGGCGTGATCGTTTTGTTCTTCCTGCTCTCGCTGCTACTGCTGATAGGGGTGCGGGTCGTGGCCCGCAGTCTGTACGAGCGGCGCCCGCTAGGGGCCTTCAGGGCTGGGGGGCGTAGCGAGCGTAATGTCTTGATCGTGGGTGCGGGCGACGGCGGGCGATTGGTATTGCGTGAGATCCGGCGCAACCGCGAACTTGGGTTGCAGCCAGTGGGGTTCGTCGACGACGACGCCCGCAAGCACGGGTTGCGGATCGATGGGGTAAGGGTCCGTGGCGACACCGAGCACGACTTGCCACGCATCCTCGACGAGTCTGAGCCTGACGAAGTGATCATCGCGATTCCTTCGGCACCAGGTACCACGCGCGCGCGCGTGGTACGTGAGTGCCGCAAGCGCTCGATCCCCGTGCGTACCCTGCCGACCGTGTTTGAGCTGCTGCAAGAGCAGGCATCGCCGACCAGGATCTCGCGCCAGGTGCGCGAGGTGCGCGTTGAGGATGTGCTGGGGCGCGAGCCTGTCCTAATGGAGCTCGACCGCGTCGGCGCCTACCTATCCGGCGAGACGGTGCTCGTGACTGGAGCGGGCGGCTCGATCGGCTCCGAGCTGTGCCGGCAGATCGCGCGTGTGGGGCCACGACGGATCGTGCTGCTGGACCACGCTGAGGACAACCTCTTTCAGATCGAGCGCGAGCTGCAGGACGAGCGCCACGTGCAGCCTTCGGTTTTGGCGGCGGTGCTGGCCGACTGCAAGGAGGACGAGCGTATGCGCGAGATCTTCGCCGAGTACCGTCCCACCGTGGTCTTCCATGCAGCCGCTTACAAGCACGTTGGTTTGATGGAGGCCAACCCCGTCGAGGCGGTGCGCAACAACGCGATCGCAACACGTGTGGTTGCCCATGTGGCCGGCGAAATGGGGGTCGGACGGTTCGTACTCGTGTCCACCGACAAGGCAGTGGCGCCAGCGACGGTGATGGGCGCCTCCAAGGCCTTGGCCGAGTTCGCTTTGGAGGCGGCCACAGCGCGTTTTCAAGGCACTCGCTATGCGGCGGTCCGCTTCGGCAATGTACTCGGCTCCTCAGGCAGTGTGGTGCCCATCTTTCGTCGCCAGATCGAGCGCGGCGGCCCGGTGACCGTCACCGATGAGCGCATGACGCGCTACTTCATGACCATTCCCGAGGCGGTCCAGTTGATCATTCGTTCGGGCTCGCTCGCGACGGACGGCGATCGCGGTGCCGACGTGTTCGTGCTCGATATGGGCGAGCCGGTTCGGATCGTGGACTTGGCACGCGCGATGATCGAGCTGTCCGGTCTCGATCCCGACCGAGATGTGGCTGTGGAGATCGTGGGCAGGCGCGCCGGCGAGAAGCTGCACGAGGAGCTGTTCAACGGCTACGAGCGACCAAAGCCCACGCCGGCCGAGAAGATCCTGCTCGCCGAGCGGGAGCCTTTGGCGCCCGAGACGGTGGAGGCGATGTTCGACGAGATTAGGCTGCTCGTGTTCGAGGGCGATGCGGCCGGTCTGGCTGCCAAGGTGGCGGAGCTCTCGACCGTTCGCGGCGAGCTGTCGGAGTCGGTCTCTGGACGCGGCGCCCACGCGCCTGCGCCCCTCATAGACTCCCGGAAGTCATGAAACCGCTTGGCTGGGACACTTAGCGCCGTGAATGGCATGCTCGCTTTCTCGCTGTCCAACTCCGTCACGGAGGTGGGTGCGCTCGCTGCGTTCGCGGCCTTGCTCGGCATCGCGATCCTGTCCTTGCTCGTGTTCTCTCAGGCGCGCGAGATCAAGCGTCTGCGCGAGTGGGCAGGGCGGGCCCCAGAGCGGGCTGTGGAAATGGAGCAGCGTGTGAGCGCTGACGCTGCCGCCCGTCTGCGGGGCGGGCCCCCCGCTCCTGGCGCCCCGGTTAGGGTCGTGCCGCGCAAGACCCCGCTCGTGAGTGCACCTGTGTCCACCGCGGTGAACGCCACCGTGGCGGCGGTGGTCCCGGGGGCGGCCGATCAGCATGTCGCGCCAGGTGTAGCTGCGGCTGCGTCCAGCCCGGCTACGGCTGCCGACTTGGCTGCCAAGGGCGCCTCGGGCGATGTGGTGCCGGCGGCGGCGCTCGCCGCAGGGGGATCTGCGGCTCTGGCCAATCAACCCGCCGGCGCGGAGGGACAGGCGGCTCTGGCCAACTCGACTGACATCCCAGGTGCAAAGCCGGGCGATGCGGCAGCGCCCGTCCCTCAAACGGCGAACGCCGGCGCCGCGATGCCCGGAGGCGCCACCCCCGCTGCTCCGACTGCCGATCGATCCGATGTGGGGTCCTCCGCATCGTCCTCGCCGGCCCCGGCCACGGCGGCCGCGCGCGCCGCTGGAGCCTCTGCACGGGCGCCTTTGCCTCCCTCTCCTACGGCACCCGCGCCCCCTGGGTCGGCCTCCTCCTCGGCGCTCACGCCTGCTGCGACTGCGGCGGGCTCGATGGCCGCCAAGCCGCCCACTCCACTGCCCGCACCGGCGACGGCGGCGCGCGCAGTCCCATCCCGAGCGGTTGCGATGCCCCCAGGCGAGAGCGTTCACCCACGCTCACCCGCGTCGACGCGCTCACGGGCAGATGTGCCGGCCACAAGCGCCGGTGCGCGAGCGACCGCACGAGTTCCTAGCGCGCCAGGTGCAAGCGGGGCGGGCGGGCCTAAGTACTTCAAGCCGGAGCGCTCGTCCCGGCGCGCGATCTTCATGATTGTGGGCGGAGCGATCGTGGGCATCTTGGCGATTGTCTTGGCGGTCTCGTTGCTGAAAGGTGGAGGCGGTGGAACCCCGCCTGCTCACAGCTCGTCTGTCCCCACGACTCAAGGCCAGGGGACCGGCTCGCAGAAAGCTCCGAGCGCGGTTTCCTCTAACCCGTCGGAAACTGCTGTGGTGGTGCTCAATGGGACCAGCACTCCCGATCTGGCGCACCATCTCGCAAGCGACCTACGACAGGGTGGCTACACCTTGGCGGCAGCATCCACCGGTGTTCCCCCCGGCACGCACCCGACGACCGTCGTCGAGTACACGTCCGGCCATCGTGCCGACGCCAAGGCGGTGGCGAAAGCGCTCGACGTGACCCAAGTGCAGGCGATCGAATCGACCATCGCCTCGCTTGCTGGCTCGGCGACGGTGGTGGTTCTGGCAGGCGCCGACCAAGCTAGCCAACTGGGTGGTGGCGGCGCCCAGAGCAGCGGCGAACCTGCTGCCGGCACGGGCGGAGAAGGCACCCCCGCGGGTCAGTAGCGGCCGCCGCAAGATGGATGCAGACCGGGCTATAGCCGGCTTCTTGGACGTGCCGGCGCGCTCCGCTAAGCCGCGCGAGCGGGGCATCACGCACGTCATCGACAGGGGCCTGTCGGTGGCCGATGTGGACGGTCTGATGGAGACGGTGGGCAACAGCGTCGACATCGTCAAGCTCGGTTGGGGCACGGCCTTGGTGACCGCCAACCTGAAGCCCAAGTTGGAGCGCTACGCGGCGCACGGCATCCCAGTGGTACTCGGTGGGACGCTGACCGAGGTTGCGATCAAGCAAGGGCGCGTCGAGGGTTTGATCGCTTGGCTAGGAGAGCTGGGTTTGCGCCACGTAGAGATCTCTGACGGCACGATCGCTTTGGAGCCCGAGGTCAAGGGCCACTTGATTCGCACGCTCGCCCGCAATTTCACGGTGCTCTCGGAGGTGGGCAGTAAGGACGCCGACTTCATCATGGCTCCTTACGTTTGGGTGGAGCAGATCGAACGTGACCTGGAAGCCGGCGCTTGGAAGGTGATCGCCGAGGCACGTGAGTCGGGCACGGCCGGCATCTATAGGGCCGACGGTGAGGTGAGGACCGGCTTGATCGACGAGATCGTGCACGCGATCGACGCCGACAGACTGATCTTCGAGGCGCCGCAGCGCGAGCAGCAGGTGTGGCTGTTGCATCGCTTCGGCAGCGAGTGCAACCTGGGCAACATCGCGCCCGAAGACGTGCTCTCCTTGGAGACCTTGCGCTTGGGATTGCGCTCGGACACGGTCGAGCGCTTCGCCCGGGACGCCGACGCTTGAGCAGCGAGCGGCTGGCGCGCGTGGTGTTCGCGCTGCTTGTGGTTGCTTGCTTCGCCGCGCTGCTGATCACCCAGCGCCTGAAGCACACGCCCACCTTGGTGCAGGAATTCAAGCTGACCAAGGTGATCGCGCTCTCCTCGAAGGGCGAAGCCAGGGAAGAGCACATCGCTTTCAAGCTCGCGAAAGCCGATGAAGTGACGGTCACGATCGAAAGCTCCTCCGGGGAGACGGTCGCGACGCTCCTCCGCGACCTGCCGGTGAAGCGCTACAAAATCGTGTCCTTGCGCTGGGACGGGCGGCGCGGTGAGCCACACGGTTATGGGGTCTTGCGCAAGGCAGACGGATACACCACACTTGTGCCGCGCAACCGGGGACAGTTCGCGCCGCCTGGCGAATACACCGTGAGGGTGAGCTTGCGCCGCGAAGCCCGCTCGATCCCTTCCTCGCGCACTTTCAAGCTGGTGGGGCCGTGATTGCCACGAGCCTCCCGAGCGCACCGGTGTTGGCAGCGGCGGTGCTCGTCGCACTGGTGGCGATCGGCGGCCTGACGTTCGTGATGCGGCGCGACCCACGGGCCTTTCCGCTGCTGGCCGTGATTGCGTTGCCGTTCAGGTTGCCGATTTCCGCAGATGGGCGCACCGTGAACCTGTTGCTGCCGTTGTATGCGGTGGTCGCAGCGGGCATCCTCGCGCACTTGCTGCCGCGCCTTCTGCGGCGCTCGGGCGGCTATGGCTCAGTCCCGCCGGCCCGCCCACCAATGCTGCTCGACTGGCTCTTGCTCGCGTCCGTGGGGCTATATGCCTTGCAGATCGTCTACTCCACCGACCCCGCCAAGGGCGCCGAGAACCTGGCTTTCTTCTACATCCCGTTTGGGTTGCTCTATGTGCTCCTGCGAGAGGCCCCTTGGACGCCGCGACTGCTCGCGACCTGTCTTGGTGCGGCGGTCGTCCTGGCGGTCTTGTTTGCGGGCGTGGGTGACATCGAGTATTTGCGCAAATCGCTGTTCTTGAACCCGAAGGTAGTCGCGGCAAACGAGTACGACAACTATTTCAGGGTCAATTCCCTGTTCTTTGACCCCAGCATCTACGGGCGCTTCTTGGCGCTTGTGATGATCGCGGTCACGACTGTCGTCCTGTGGACTCGTGCGCGACGTGAGCAGCTGATTGGGGCTGGGGTGCTGGCGTGGCTGATGGTGGGACTCGTGACCAGCTTCTCTCAATCAAGCATCGCCGCCCTATTGTTGGGCTTGGCGGTGTTGGCCGCATGGCGGTGGGATGTACGAGGCACCGTGTACATGTCGGTTGCACTGGTCGCGATCGCGGCGGTCGTGATCTTGGTGGCGCCGTCCTCTTTGCATTTTGGCTTGAAGGGGTCGGGAGGGTCGGCCAACAATGCGACCAGTGGGCGCGCCAAATTGATCTCGGGAGGCCTCAAACTGTTCGCCGATCGACCGCTTGCCGGCTACGGCGCTGGATCGTTCGAAACTGAGTACAAGCGCCACGGCGGCGGTACGGCGGAGAATGCAACCTCGGCCTCCCACACGATCCCGATCACGGTTGCCGCCGAGCAGGGGATCGTTGGCTTGGCGCTATATGTGAGCTTGATCGTTGTGGCCGTGCTCACCCTTTTCGGCGGGGCCGGACGTTCGCCTCCGCGCATCGCGATCGCGGCTTGCTTCGCTGCTTTGGTCTTGCACACGTGGGTATATGCCGACTTCCTCGAGGACCCCCTCACATGGACCTTGTTGGGTCTTGGCGCGGCGCTCGCGCGCCCATTAGGTTCCTGCTGGTGCTCGGCTACCTGAAGCGACTCGTCAAGACGGGCGCGGCCTATCAGGCCGCGGAAATAGTGGCCAAGGCCATCGCCGTGCTTACGCTGCCGTTGTACACGGCGCACGCCTCTCCGGAAGCCTACGGCGCCTATAACTCACTGCTGACCGCCGTGATCCTGGCGAGCATCGTGTTGCGCCTGGGCGTAGGCGAGGCTTTCGTGCGCTTCTACTTCATTGACGAGGACTCAGAGCGCCGTGCCCGGATCGCGCGCACCGCAACCGCAACCGTGGCGTGGACGACGACGGTTGCATCGCTGATCGCGGTGGCTTTGGCGGGGCCCCTGTCTGAACTAGTCCTTGGTTTTGAGGACCCGCTGCTGATGGACTGCGCGATCCTCGGTTTGTGGGCTTTCACCAACATCGAGATGGCCTATGCCCAGTTGCGGGTCGACGAGCGCGCCCGCGCCTACATGTTCGCCTCAGGCGCCAACGTGGCGATGACGGTGGCGTTCACGATCGCCCTGGTCGTGTTCGCCGGTCAGGGCGCGCGCGGCTTGCTGCTGGGCAACTTTGGTGCAAGCGCGATCGTGGTGCTCGGCTTGTGGTGGGTTCTGCGCAAGCGTTTCTCGCTGCACGTACGGGTGGGGGACCTCGGCGCAATGCTCAAGTTCGGTTTGCCCACGGTGCCGGCCGACGCGAGCGTGTATGCGCTGCAAGTGATCGATCGCTTTTACCTGTTCCGCGTCGTCAGTCACGGCGCGGCGGGCGAATACGCGATCGCGGTGCAATTGGCGACGGTGGTTTTCGTGTTCGTGAGGGGCTTCCAATACGCGTGGCCACCGCTTGCCTATTCGATCGACAGCGACTTGGAGGCCTCCAAGCTCTACTCGCTTGTCACCACCTACTTTGTGCTGGCCACGGGGGTGGTGGTCGTGGCGGTGACTTTGCTCGGTCGCTGGCTCGTGCGCTTGCTCGCCCACCCCGAATATTTCGGGGCCCACACCGCGCTGCCTTGGCTGGCGCTCGGCTGGACCTTGTATGGGCTCTACCAAGTGATGATCGTGATCACCGGTAGAGCGCGGGTGATGCAGCGCAATATCCCGGCTGCGGCCGCTGGGTTGGCGGTCAACGTGGTGTTGTTGCTCATCTTGGTGCCAAGCTCGGGTCTCGGCCTGGGCTTGGCCGGCGCGGGCATCGCCCTGTGTGGTGCTTATGTGGCGATGGTGGCGATCATGCACTTGCTCACCAGGAGTGTGTTCGCGGTGGATTTCCAATGGGCCAGGCTTGGGCGTCTAGCCGCGATCTTCGGAGGCGTGGCGGTCTCCGGCGAGCTGCTGTTGCCGACCAATGGCTTCGCCGGGCTCTTGCTGCGTGTCCTGTGGCTGGCCTGGATTCCGGCGCTGCTGCTGCTCACCCGCTTCTTTAGGCCCAGCGAGCGTGAGCAGGCACTCGCGCTGGTGTCAGACGGGCGCCGGCGGGTGGCGGCGTTTAGGGCGGGCGGGGGCGATGTGGAGGCGTATGCGGAGGACCCGCTGCGGGACATTTGAGCTGCCCACTGCGTGGAGCTGCCTATTGGTGTGGAGCTGCCCACTGGTGTGGGTCGCTCGCCCGGGTGAGCCGCTCGCCTGACAAGGTTGCTTTCGCCGGGGCCGTAACACCCAAAAAGCCTCAAGTTACTGGGGTTTTTCGCCGATTAGGCCCTCGTGCGTGAGCTCGCCATACAGCCCCCTCGACCGGCCGGCCGACGCGAGCTTGCGCGTCGCGCGGAGGCCTTGCGCCGCTATAGGGCAGACGCGCGCGTACAAAGCATCGCGGAGGCAGGCGAGTTGGCCTATCTGCGCGCCCAGCTGCGTGCCGCGGCACGCTTGACCGCACGCCTGGCGGCCACTAGAGACATCGAGGAGATGGCCCAGCTTGTGGTCGACGAGCTCCATGAAACGTTTGCCTTCTACTTGGCTGCGGTGCAGCGCCTGGAAGCAGACGGAATCCTACGCCTGATCGCGGGTCGTGGCCCTTTGGCCGAGGTGATGACCGAGTTCTTGATCGTGGAGCAGTCGATCACCGATGGCGTTAACGGACGCGTGGCCCGCTCGGGTGCTACTGCCTTGGTCGAGGACACGCGCGGGGACCCCGACTACATCGCGCGCGACCCTGAGACCGACCCGCGCTCGGAGCTGAGCGTGGCGATCGTCGTCGATGGGGCCGTATGGGGTGTGCTGAACATCGAGGCGGTCGAGGCCGGGGCGCTTAGCGAGGCGGACGCGGTCCTGGTCGAGGCGATCGCGTCGAGCTTCGGCTCGGCGGTTCACAGGGCGGGCCTGATCGCCGACATCGAGCGCTCTTTCACGACCACCTTGGCGGTGGTGACGAGCACGGTCGAGGCCAAGGACGACTACACGGCCTGTCACGGCAGCGACGTGGCCACCCTGGCCGAACGAGTTGCTCTGCGTATGGGCTTGGGCGCCAAGGAGGCCCGCGAGGTGCACTATGCGGCGATGCTCCACGACGTCGGCAAGATCGCGGTGCCCAGCGAGATCCTGTGCAAGGAAGGCCCCCTCACGGAGGAGGAGTGGGTGGTGATGCGCAGCCATACGGTGGTGGGGGCCGAACTGGTGGAGCGCATCGACGCCTTCGCCCATCTCGCGCCCGCGGTCCGCTGGAGCCACGAGCGCATCGACGGCAACGGCTATCCCGACGGCCTGTCTGGCGCGGAGATCCCACTCGCGGCGAGAATCGTGGCCGCTTGCGACACCTACGATGCGATCGTTACCGACCGTCCTTACAGGACTGCGCGCACGCCCCAGCAGGCGCGCGAGGAGCTGTTGAGAGTGACCGGCACGCAGCTTGACGAACGCGTGGTCACGGTCCTGTTGGAAGAGCTCGACGAGTAACTCTCAAGCATGGTTGTAGGCGTCTGCGGCCTCTCGCAGGCCCTTGCCACGCCCTGGCCACAGAGTTGCTGTCACGTGGCGCCAGTAGCGCTTGGGCGAATGGCCAGGAATGACGAAGGCCACCAAGGTCCGCACCGCGTAGGACCAAGCCGTCAACCAGCGCACCGCGCGCGCGGCCCCGGCCGAGTGGTGCTTGCGCATGTAGAGATCCCTGTTGCGCGCAAGCTCCACGATCCTTGGCTCGGAGACGGTGTCGGTGGAGAGCTGCTCATGGTGTACTGCCACGGCCTTCGGCACATACAAGCTGCGCCAGCCGGCGTCCCGCAGGCGCTTGGCAAAGTCGACCTCGTCGGAGTACACGAAGAATGCGGGGTCCAGGTAATCGACCTGGGCCGCCGCCTCGCGGCGCACGAGCAGGGCCGAAGACTGGCACCAGTTGACCTCTTTGGTGTGTTCGCCTCTGCTCTGTACGACCAAGAACCGGTGCAGAAACAAAGCGCCCGCGAGGGCCGTCAGCGGTGTGGGGAAGCGCCACGCGCAGGCCTGGGCAGCGCCTCCCGGGCGCACCAGCTTGGCCCCGGCACAGGCCGCGTCGGGGCGGTGCTCGAGTGCCTCACGCAAAGCCATGGTGGTGCCCGGAAGTAGCTCGGAGTCCTCGTTAAGCAGGAGCCCATAGCGTCCTCGCGCACGGCGCAGTAGCTCGGAGTCGTTGAGGCCCTTGCCGCCGCGTTCCCCAAGTGCGATCACCTCGCCAGCGGCCTGGCCTATGCTCGTCGCCGCCAAGGCTGGATGGGTACGTGCCACCTCGGCCGAACCGTCACGCGAGCCATTGTCGAGCACCAAGACCTCGGTCGGAAACGGCAGCTGCTCGCGCTCGCCCGCGATCGCATCCAGCCCGCGCGCGAGCAAGTCGCGCTGCGAGGTGTTCACGATGCAGTAGCTGACTTCGATGTCAGGCATCGCAGGCAGCCTACTATCGGGGAAATTGCGCAACTAGCCGGACCTTGAATGGTTGAACTTCATAGGCCTATATGCACTAGAATTGTCTATCTGCCCTGCCTTTCTGTTATGTGGACTAGGCTTGGGCTTCGGGGAGTCGCTCAGAGGAGAGGGGTCTGTTCTAATGGGAAGCGACGTCAACTGCCATATGGAGGGATCAATGGGGACCAAATCATCACGCCCGCGCGTTCGCGCGCGGCTGCGCATCTCGTCGTCGGCGCTCGCGCTCGGCGCGGTAGCCACCGCAACTGTCTTTGGGGCGGGAGCCGCCGGAGCCGCCTCGCCGCACGCCAAAATGGCGCGCTCAGTCGACCTGAACGACAGCGCCAGCCTGCACTTGCAGAACAAACACGGCATCGAACTCAAAGAGGGAGGGACCGCCAAAGGCAACCTTCCCGGACCGCTCTATCTCCAGCTCAAGGTCACTTCCAGCCGGGCCGTGACCGGCGAGGTCCAGGTCTATCCCAAAGGCGGCTCGATCAGCGGTAGCGCCAAAGCGAGTTATCACGTGGCAGGGGCGACCGCGACCTTCTCAGGCACCATGGAGGTCACCAAAGGCAGCGGCACTTACTCGAAAGCTAAAGCGTCCGCGCTCAACTTCAGTGGCACGATCCAGCGCTCCAACGACGCCGTCACGGTGCACGTGAGCGGCCCAATGTCGTATTAGCGTTTGGAGACACCTTGACCAGAGTGCCCATAGGCAGAATCGGTCGTATGTCTCTGCCAAGAATTGCCCTGGTGCTCGCGTCGATCGTCTGTGGCTGCTCCTGCGCTTCGGCGCAGGCGGCCGAGACGGTCTCCTTGCACACGTCGTTCACGCCCGACAGGCTCGGTGCCTCAACGACAATTGGGTTTGGCTTCACGATTGGTAGTACCACGGGCGGCTTGCCATCGCCGCTCACCCATGTCAGTCTGCGCATGCCCAAGGGCATGAACTATGTGACCACCACGCTCGGCCTATCGATTTGCCAGCCGGAATCGCTGGTCGCCAAAGGTCTCGCAGGCTGCTCGCCAAACTCGCGTTTGGGCTTTGGCAGCGCCTATGTCGAAGTACCGTTCGGGGAGGGCGCTGGCCGCGAGATCCCGGAAATCCAGGCTTTGATGGGGCCGCCGCACGAAGGCAACATCGTGGTGCTCTTCTACGCCAACGGGCTTGCCCCGGTCTACGCCCAGATCGTCTTCGCCGGCGAACTGCTGCCCGGGGAAGGTGCGTTTGGTGGGGATCTCGACACGGAAATACCAAAGATCCCGAGCGTCACAAACGGTCCTCCCGTATCGATCATCAACGTCAAATCGACGATCGGACCAGAACGCCTCACCTATTACAAGCACGTTCACGGAAAACTGGTCGGCTACAAACCGGAAGGCATCTCGCTTCCGACCAAGTGTCCGTCCGGCGGCTTCCCGTTCTCAGCGCAGTTCACGTTCCTTGACGGCAGCCAGGTGGTCGCGACACACAACGTGCCCTGCCCGCCGCCGGTGCACCACAAGAAGAAGTAGGTAGGCCCGAGCTTCTCCAGGACTGAGTTCGCTCAGTCCTGGAGGGCCAGGCTGGCCTGGACCCTAGCGGCGAACCAGCCGGGTATCGCCACCATCAAGACCGCCGAGGCGGTCACGAGTGCGAGGCTCGACAGCGCCACAATTACCCCCACGGAGCTAACGACCGGGTAGTTGATCACGATGTTCAGCGCCCGATCAAGCAATTGCTGGCCGAACAGGCCGAAGACGGCGCCGCTGAAGCAGCCGACGCCGAGCAGCATCAAGCTCTCCAGCACGATCGTGTACCACAGTTCGCGGTGGGGAAAGCCCTCCAGCTTCAGCTTGGCCAGGCGCGGCCGCCTCTGCCAGATCATGGCGCCCATAGCCGCCGCCATCGCCATCACAGCGGCCACCAAGATCAAGGTCGCGATCTGGGAGAGCCGCGTCAGGCCTTGGCGCGTGATTGCACGCAGCGTGTTGGCGTGTTGTTCGGCGGTCTGGGCGGCCAGTGCCGTGCCAGGCCCGAGAGCAGCCCTAATTTCGTGGACGCCTTGCTCGGGCGTCACACCGGGCTTCATCAAGACGTTGTAAGCGCTCGCATCTTGGCTGCCCCACGCTTTCGCATAGTCGCTGGAGCTCATCACGATCGCGCCCGGCGCCCAGCCGATGTTGGTGCTGATCGCCGCCACCTTGAACGTGGTCGGGTTGGGAGTCGGCAAGGCGAACGTTTGGCCGATTTTGAGTTTGTGTTCTTCGGCCAGCGCTAGCGACACAACCGCCCAGCCCCCTTCGCGTAGGTGGGCGTCGGCTTGAGCCACATCGCCTTCCACCAGCTGTGTGGGCGGTACCAACGGCGACGCTTCGCCGGGCGGGGCGATTACCCAGATGCGCCGGTCCCCGTAGTCGAGCAGGCCCCCGCGATAAACGCGCACGATGCCCACGCCCGGCAGCGCCTGCAGCTTGCTCATTTGGGTGGGCGCGAACGGAGAAGTCATCAACAGGTTGGAGTTGCCGGCCGCCGACACCCAAACGTCCGTCGAAGCGTTCACATCTGATGCGGCGTTGTAGAGCCCTTTCAACAGGTCGCTATGGGCGCCTTGGATCGAGACGCTGCCGAACACCGCTATCGCGCCAGTGGCGGCGATCGCGATCGCCCGCGATCGCCCGGCGCGCAGCTCCATCACCGCGATGTGCGGCACCGCGCTAACGATGGCGGGCGCGATCTTGCGCACGAACGCAAGCATCCAAGTGAGCGGCAGCGCCAGCAGCGCGAGCAAGGCCGCGATCAAAGTCACCATCCCCACGATCGCCGCCTGGGGAGCAGCAATGAGGATCACAAGCGTCACGGCCAAGCACAGCAGACCGCCCACCGTCAACAGCACAGAAGTGCTTCCGCTAGTGCCTTCCTTCGTTTCGATGGCCGCCAAAGGATTGCGCGAGACGATGTCCTTGAATGGACTCAGAACAGCTACCGAAGCGGCGCCCATGCCGCCGATCACCGAGATGGCGATGCTCTGCCAGTTAACAACCCGCTCGGAGCCGACGGCGAAGGCCGAGGAAAGGTAGCCCGGATTTGAGCGGAATAGATGAATGGAGAGCTCGTCACCGAGCACCAAGCCGATCGCGCAAGCGATCGTGCCGAGCACGACCGCGTCGAACATGAGGACGGTGATCACCGCCACAGGCGTATAACCGTCGCGCCGCAGGTCCGCGATCAGACGCCTGCGCTGTGGCACCGTTAGGAGCATCGCGTTGAAAGCAAACAGGAAGCCCACCAAAGCGCTGATCACCGCGAACAGCTGAGTCGACTGGTTGGTCGCGGCGGCCGCCTTGGCAAATAGTTCTTCGTCGTAGCCGGCTGACTCCACGCCGTAGCGTCCACCGGCGATCCTTTGCAGGGCGGCCTGTACGGCAGCCTCTTGGCCGGGTCGTGGCTCCACCAGGATGCGACTCACGCGACCTTGCAAACCGCTTGCGTTCTGGACATATTCCAAAGTGCTCACCGCGATCGGGCTCGATGTCAATGCCCCCACCTGCTTCGTCGTGAGCAAGGCATAGAGCGCCGCTTCGCTGGAGTGCCCAAGCGCCTGGAAGTGAACGATGTCGCCGAATTTCCTGACCCCCAACTTCTGGGCGACGGGAACGGGCAGAACAACCGCTTCCACTCCCGCGAACGGGGTAAGCGCGACTTTGCGCACGAGCGAACCTTTCAGTTCGGCCAAAGCCGAGTCGGCGCCGACCAGCTCGACCGCGTCGCTGCCCTTAGGGCCGACCGCGTTGGCGCTCACTTCGACCAAGGGCGCGGCAACCTTCACGCCCGGCAGGCGCCTCGTTTCGGCCACCAACTTTTCGGGCAGCCCGTGCGCGTCACGCGCAGTCAATTGCAGCTTGGCGGACCCCACGATCCCGCTGTTGAGCTGCCCAACCGAGCTGGACAGGCTGGAACTGGCTATCTGCGAGGCGAACAGCAAGCCCACGCCGGCGGCGATCCCCACGATCGCAAAGCACTCCTGCAAAGCCCGCGCACGCAAGCGCACGCGGTACAGGTGCAGCACGTTGGCGAATCTCATCGCGACTCTCTCGTCACGCTCGCGGCCGTGCTATCGGCCTGTGCGTCGCGCGCTCGGCCGGTGGGTGCAAGACCCTGATCTGGGTCGTAGTCGACCAACTTACCGTCGCGCAAGGCCAACACGCGATCGGCGTAGCCGGCGGCCTGGGGATCGTGGCTGACCAGGACGATCGCCACGCCCCGTTCGCGACACAGCTCGGTCAGCAGCTCCAACACCTCCCGCCCTCGCTGGGTGTCAAGGCTGCCTGTGGGCTCGTCCGCCAACAGTAGCTTCGGTTCAGTGGACAGCGCCCTGGCGATCATCACGCGTTGGCGCTCGCCCATCGAGAGCGTCTCGGAGCGATGTGTCAGGCGCCCCCCCAACCCAAGTCGCTCCAACAGAGGCTGCACCCGCTGGTGGGCCTCCTTCCAAGGCGTGTTCTTGAGCAGCTTGAGCACCGTGTTGTCGATCGCTGTCACGCCCGGCAACAGGTCGAAGTTCTGGCGCACGAACCCCATTTCCTGCAGCCTGAAGTGCGACGCCTCGCGCTCTGAGAGCGAGGAGATGTCGCGCCCGTTGACGAGCACCTCGCCGCTGGTGGGTGCCAGCAGCGCGGCGACCATCAACAGCAGTGTCGTCTTACCCGAGCCGCTCGGCCCGTACAGGGCCACCATTTCGCCAGTAGCGACCGAAAGCGACACACCATCGACCGCGCGCACGGTCTCCTCCCCGGCTGTGTGGTAATGCTTGACGAGATCTCGCAGCTCCAGCATGCGTGTCCCTCTCCCTTGTGACCGCCCGGCAGCTGACCATGCTACCGGCCCCCTCCTGCTTTTGAACGGTGTAGCGGCCGACCCGGCCGATACACCGCCTCCTGCTTGACCTGTGCAGAAACCCTATCTGAAACTGTCCATGTCGGGGGGTGCGCCGGGGGAGCCCTACGACCTCCGATAAACGATGGCGTTGTGCAAACTGCTGGGCAGGCGACGCAGCTCGAACACAAGCATCGTTGGTCGCGCCAATCCTCCAGTGGTCGAAAGCACCGCCTCGCTCACCGGAGCGAGCTCAGGGCTGTGTGCTTCGGGAACGGAAAGATAGTTGCCAATCATGCCCGCTAGCACCACCGTATGGCGAACACTGTGGGGCAATTCTCCGGCCAACAGGGCTGCCTGTTCGGCCATCCAGCGCATCCGCTCGGCTGCCCGCTCGGGACCGTAGTACTCGACGAGACTGCGATGCCCCGCGGCCTCGTCCTCGCGTTTGTCGATCAAGTTGTCCAGCAACGAGTGCAACCCGCCGATCCACGGGAAGTAGGCCTGTTCGAGCAACTTCGCCGCATGCGCGTCGAGGTCCTCCTCGGCCGCCGCCGCGATCAAGGCGTGCACTCCCAGCGAGGATCCGGCTGCCGCGGCGGTCTCCCACCATTGCAGGCCCGAGCCCGCCGGAGTGGCTGCGCGGGCCCACTGCTCCAAGGCCGCATGATCGCCTTGAGACTCGCTCAAGTTGAGGCTCTGGAAAGCCACGATCCGCTCGGCTGCCGCGCGAGCCGCCGGAGCCGCAACCGCATATCTGGGCAGGCTCCTAAACGCTTCCCGGCACTCCTCCAAGAGCCTGTTCAAGTAGCCGCCGTCTTCGCTCTGGGGGTGATGCTCATACCAGTCGAGTGCTTCCACGCCCGGGTCTACCCCCTCCGCCGTAGGTATCGAGGCGGCCCAGCCCAAGGCGTGCAGCAGCGCGTTGTGCAGGCGCTCGCCATCGCGCACCGGGTCGGCGCTTGGCTGCTCACCGAGCATGTCCAACAGGTTGTAGGCGGCCTGAAAGGCACTCGCCGCCTTGGTGGCTTGTGCCCGTCGCGACCAGGGAGCGAATGCCGCAAATGCAGTCGCCCCCTCGATGTTGCCGCGCTTCTCAGAGAGGGCGGCTAACGCTAACTGGCGTAGTACCGGGTCTGGAATGCGCCGAGCCATCCTCTGCCAGCGCGCGATGTGCAGGCACACGCGCGGGAACACGGTGAGCCAGTAGCTGAACGCCGCCCGCGCGAACGTCACCGACAGTGTCAGTCGCCCGTGCGCCCTTCCCCCTATTGTCTTCCCCTGGTGCGCGTTCACGTCGTTGACCCCTCCGCTTACACGCCACCCTACGACCATGCGCTGTGTGGTGCGCTGGCGGCGCTTGACGCGGAGGTGGATTTGTTCACCAGTCGCTTCGCCTACGGGCCAGTGGCAAGGCCCAACGGATACGCCCGCCACGAGTTCTTCTACCGCGCCGCTTTTGGCGCCCCCGCGGGGCGAACACGAACAGCGAGCAAGCTGATCCAGCACGTACCGGACATGCTGCGCTACCGTTTCGCCGCACGCGAGGCGGATGTCGTGCACTTCCAGTGGCTGGCGGTCCAACACCTCGACCGTCATCTGCTACCCCCCAGGCGCACCCAAGCAGGTCGCCGCCGGCCTCTCGTGATCACCGCCCACGACGTGCTTCCACGCGAGCCCCGCCCGGGCCAATTGATGGCTCAGCGGCGTCTATACGATCGCTTCGACGCGATCGTCGTCCATTCCGAGCACGGTCGCTCGCGTTTGGTGGAGGAGTTGGGCGTTGATGACGAGCGCGTGCATGTGATTCCCCACGGGGTTTTCGAGCACTTGGTCGCTGGAGGGGGAGACGCGCCTGCTCCGGCGGGGGGCGAGGTGCGCGCTAGTGGCGAATTCGGGGGGCCGGCAGAGTCGCCGGAGAGCCCGCGCGCGAGGGACCCACTGCAGAGCCTGTCCGCGGGGGGGTATGTGCTTGCGCAAACGGGTGACTCGCGCGCGCGTACGCGCGCGCGCGCGGCCCCCCTCCTGGAGAGCAACAACAACCCAGTGGTGCTCATGTTCGGCCTGATGCGTCCCTACAAGGGGCTCGATGTGCTGCTCGAAGCGTGGCGCGGCGTCGATGGCCAAGCACCGATCGAAAGCGCCGAGTTGTGGCTGGTGGGAATGCCCAAGATGGACATGTCCCCGCTTCGGGCCTCGGCTCCGTCGAACGTGCGCTTCGAGCAGCGCTTTGTGGCGGACAGCGAATTGCCCGCCTACTTCGAAAGGGCAGACCTTGTCGTGCTGCCCTACTTGCAGGCGGACCAGTCGGGTGTCCTGTTCACCGCCTTGGCCTTCGGCAAGCCGCTCTTGCTCAGCGATGTGGGCGGCTTTCCCGAGCTCGCCGCCACCGGCGCCGCCCGTGTCGTGGCGGCCGGGGACGCCGTCGGGCTCGGCCAGGCCGTGCGTGATCTGTTGGCCGATAGGGCCACCCTGACCAAAATGTGCGTGAAGGCCAGGGCAGCCGCTACTGGACGTTACTCCTGGCCGGCGATCGCGGCGGCGCACCTCCAGCTCTACCGCTCGCTCTGACCCCGGGCAAATCCCCGTCCCAAGCCGAACATAGAGTTATCGAGATGGCCGCTCTCCAAGTCCTCTTCTGGGTCTGCGCCACCCTGATCGCGTGGACTCAAGTCGGGTACGCACTCGCCATTGCCCTCTTGGCACGCTTCGTCGCGCCAGCGCCAAAGGCCTCCGATGACCGGGACGCACGAACAGGAATCTCTCCCTACCCGAAGGTCTCCTTGATTGTCGCCGCCCACGATGAGCAGGATGTGATCGGCACGAAGGTCCAAAATGCGCTCGAACTCGACTATCCGCGGGACTCTCTTGAACTGATTGTGGTCTGCGACGGATGCACCGATGAGACTGCCTCCCGCGCGCGTGGGGCCGGTGCGGATGTTGTGCTGGAGCTGCCGCGCGGAGGCAAGATCGTCGCCCAAGACGCCGCGGTAGCGCAAGCCAAAGGGGAGATCGTGGCCTTCTCCGACGCCAACGCTTCATGGGAGCCGGGCGCTTTGCGCAAGCTCGTCGAGGCTTTCGAAGATCCGCGGGTGGGCTACGTGTGTGGCCGCGTCCGCTTCGTCCAGGGCTCTGGCGCGCCCGGCGAGCAGGGGACCGTGCCTGGGGCCCCGCACGCCACCAACCAAGAGGGCCTCTACTGGCGCTACGAGATGGCTGTGCGCGCGGGGGAGTCGCGCCTGTTCTCGATTACCGCCGGCAACGGCGCGATCTACGCTACACGCCGCAGCTCTTACATCGTGGTCGACCCGATCATGGGCCACGACCTCTCGTTCCCTTTCAACATGGTCAAGCGCGGCTGGCGTGCCATCGAAGTACCCGAGGCCGGCGCCATCGAGAAGATGGTGCCCACGATCGAGGGCGAGTGGCGGCGCAAGCGGCGCATGATTAGCCACACTTGGCCGATCGTCATCCGCGGCGGGATGCTCTCGCCGCGCGGCTACACCTTCGGCTACGCCGCCATGATCATCTCCCACCGCTTGCTGCGCTACCTCACTCCGTTCCTGCATGCTTTTGCGTTCGTTGCCAACGTGGCGCTCGTGGCGGACAGAGCGGGAAGCATCTACATGGTCACGCTCGTCCTGCAGGTCGCTATCTTCGCGTCCGCCGGACTCGGTGGGTTGGTGCGTGTGCGGCCATTCCTAATCGCGCGCTACTACTTCCTCACGACGCTCTCGGCCGCCCTCGGCCTGTGGGACTGGTTGCGTCATGGCACCGCCCCCTCATGGGAAGCGGCCGAAGGAACACGTTGAGATGGAACGCTTTCGATGACTCGTCGCGCGATCGATGTTCTTGGGGGCTGCCTGGCCCTACTCCTCGCGACGCCGGTCATGGCTGTCGCGATGGTCGCGATTCGCTTGGAGTCTCGCGGGCATCCGATCTACAAGCAGCGCCGGGTGGGCCGCGACGGTAGGCCGTTCGACCTGTTCAAGCTACGCACAATGGTCGATGGGGCCGAGCACATCGGCGCGGGCTTGGCGATCAACCAGAACGATTCCCGCGTCACCCGTGTTGGGGCCTTCTTGCGTAGGGCCTCTTTGGATGAGCTGCCCAATCTGGTGAACGTCCTGCGCGGAGACATGTCCTTCATCGGGCCCCGGCCCACGATCCCAGTCCAAGTCGCCCAGTACACCCCTCGCCAACGTGGGCGTCTCGCAATCAGGCCAGGGATCACCGGCTGGGCCCAAGTCAACGGGCGTGCCGCCCTGCCCTGGAGCGAGCGGATCGATTTGGACCTGTACTACATCGAACACCGTTCCCTCGCCTTCGACCTGCGTATCCTCGGCCGCACTTTGGCGATTGTCTTCGGCGGCTCGGGCCTTTACAAGGGTCAAACCGGGGGATGGGAGGAGAACGGCGATGGATTAGTCACGCGGGGCCAAGTCCCGCTCCGTTCTGCCTTCAGATCGAGGGATGCAAGCCCCCGCGATCATGCTTACGGGAGTCGGCAAGCGCTATGACATCGTCTCTTGCTTCGCCGCCTTGACGCAGGTGGTGGCGGTCGATCCCAACCCGCTTGCGCCCGCCCAGTACGCGGCCCAGGTGCGGGCCGGCGCTCCTCCGATCGAGGACCCCGCCTACGTGCCTGAGCTGGCCCGCCTGTGCCAGCTCCACGATGTGGGTTTGGTCCTGCCATTGACTGACCTCGACATCGAGACCTTGGCCCGCGCGCGGGAGGGGGGCCTCCTGCCGACCTTGACGCCCTCATCGGAGGTGGCCCGGGCGACCTACGACAAGTACGAAACTCACCTCCTACTTGAGTCTTTGGGCTTGCCCTCCCCGCCCACGGTGCTCCCCGACGCCGACCTCGACGCGATCGGCTACCCGGTGATGGTCAAGCCCCGCCAAGGCTCCGGTGCGCGTTCGATCCACCTCGCCCACGATCCCAACCAGGCACGCTTCTTTGTCGGGTACGTGCCCGAGCCCACGATGGTCCAGCGCGCAATGGGTGGTCCCGAGCTGTCGATCGACTGCTTGGGGGATCTCAACGGGAACTGCCTAAATGCGATCCCCCGCTCCATGCTGGAGTCGCGCGGCGGCGAGTCGATCAAGGGGACCGTCGTCGAAGCTCCGGACCTGGTCGAGTTGGGGCGCCAAGTCATGGAGGCCCTGCGCGTGCGTGGGCCGGCCACGATCCAGGTTTTCCGGGACCCCGATTTGGGTGTGCGTATCACTGACGTGAATACCCGCTTTGGCGGCGCCTTCCCCGCACCGGCCTTGGCCGCCTTGCCGGGATGCTCCTACCCCGAGCTGATCGTCGGTATGGCTGCGGGCGCCGCTCCCGTTCCGCATGTGGGCGAATACCGTCGCGGGGTGACCTTCACGCGCTATTACTGGCAGCTGGAGCTGGACTCCGACCTACGGCCCACCGACCGCACCATCCTGCCGGGCTCCTAACAACCCACACGGGGCTTGCCCGCGTGTGGAGGAGCCAGAGGTGTCACACTTGTGGGGATGGGCGAGTGCTCCAAATGTGGGTTGCCTCTGCAAGCAGGCCAGGACTGGTGTTTGCAGTGTGGCACCGGTAAGCCCGGCAGTCTCGGCGGCGGTCCCGGCTGGCGCACTGGAATCGCGATCCTCGCTGCGACCGCCTTGCTTGTGATTGGAGCATCGGTGGCGGCCTACGCGGCGCTCAACAAGAACACACCCAAGCCTAAGGTGGCGGTGGCCGTGGTCAAAGGGCTTGGCACGAGCACAACCCCTGCAACCACCCCCACGACGCCGGGCACAACGCCGGGCACGACTCCCGCTACCTCGACCCCCACACCGGGAACGCCGACGACCGTGAAAACCACCACCCCGCCCATCCCCTTGCAGACGCCCACGCCCAAATCGGCGGGGGGCGCCGACAACGAAGCCAACAACGCCTTGTTCCCGCCCGAAACGAAAACCACTAAAACGACGACCAAAACAACGAGCCCTCCGACGAAAACGAGTAGCGAATCGACCACCAAAGAAGGCACCGGCTCGGAAGGCTCCGAATCGAAACCCGAATCGGAATCCTCTGCCGAAGCACCTAGCCCGATTCTGCTCGACACCAACGCTGCCAGCGTCTACAACCCCTATGCCTATCCGGCTACTCTGTTCGGCGATCCCAGCTTGGCGATCGACGGAGAAGAGAAGACCGCTTGGACTGCCCAGGTGCAAGCGGCGGTCGCGCCCAAGATGGCCGAGGGTCTGTTGCTCGACCTCAAGAACCCCGAAAAGCTCGGCACCGCGGCGGTCAAGACAACCACCATCGGCATCACCGTCGAAGTCTATGGAACCGTCGGCAAGACCCCACCCACTTCGATCTCCGACCCCGCCTGGAAGCGCCTGGTTGGCCTCAAAGTGCTCAAGAAGAAAGCGACCACCCTCAAGCTGAAAACCGAAGGCAAGGGCTATCGCTACATCGTCCTGTGGCTGGCCAAGGCGCCCGCCTCCTCGACCGCCGCCAACCCGGGCACTGTGTCGATAAACGAATTCGAACTGTTCCCGCCGAAGTAATGTTCACGCAGGCTTCTTGGCGCGGCGGCGCGGCTTAGCCGCCCACACCTCGTCCAAGAACCCGCCGATCTCATCAGTCAAGCGCTCCGGGCGCAGGCGCAGCTCCACCAGCGAGTCCGCTTCGAGCAGGCGCGCGTTCGGTAGCTCTTCGGCCAGCATGCCTGCGTCAGAGAAGGGGTGAACCGGATCGCGCCGATGGCCGAGCACGAGCGCGGGCGTCTTGAACGTGTGCCGATCGGTGCGATGCGGTGCTATCCGTCCAAAAAACAGGCCTTGCAACAGCGCACCGCCAGGCCCCGGGTCCTGGCGCACCAGGTCGAGCACCACGTTGCCGTAGTAGGGCAGCGCTTTGCGTGGCACCGCCCTAGCGAGGCTAGCCACGCGCTTCATCACCGGCTCCCCGAACGTGAGCGCCACCAGGATTGGCGTGAACGTGAGGGCCGAGGCGAGCAGGCCGTTGTCCAGCACCGGCATCTCGATGACCATCCCGCGCAGCCGATCCGGCGCCGTTGCCGCCACCTGCAGCGCCGCGTTGGCCCCGAGCGAGGTGCCCATGATTACCGCTTCGCCGATCTCCAGGTGGTCCATCAAGGCCACCAATTGCTCGCCGAAGGCCTGCATCGAATAGCGCCACATGTCCCTCGGCCTGTCCGATTCGCCGTGTCCCAATAGGTCGACCGTGATTGCCCTGTTGCCCTTAGCGGCAAGGCTTTCGGCGAGCGGACGGTGCATGTTCTGCGAGAGCAACAACCCGTGCACAAGGATCACCGGACGCTTAGTGGCCGCGGTGCGCCGCGCCGTCCTGCCGCGTGTCCCCTCCTTGGTCATGGCTGCCAGGCCCGCGCCATACTCGGTATAGGCGATGCGCTGATCTTGAAACTTGAACGACGCCATCCCCCAAGCGTACCGGCAGCAAGAGGTTTACGCGGACCCGGGCGAAGCCGTGGATCACCCGGGTCCGGTCCCCTCTCCGGGGCCATCCTCTTAGGCCTAGATTGGATGACCTGCCCGTATAAACCCCGCGTGCACGGCGAAGGTGCGGTGACACTCACCGATTCCCGCCCCTCTGTCGAGTCCGGCGGGTACAGCCTCGAATCTTCTCGCCCACCGTCGCGCGCGGCGGGGCAAGGAGCGCTAGCTTTGGCCAGGCAACCAATTTTCAGGAGGAGACATCATGGCCAAGCAGCCCCGCATCCTCGCCGGTCAGACCGCGGCGATCACCGGCGCCGCGCGCGGGATCGGCAAGGCCACTGCCCGGGCCCTGCTGGACCAAGGTATGAAGGTCGCGATTGGCGACGTCGACCTCGCCGCCGCCCAGGAGACCGCCGCCGAGCTTGGCCCAAGCACCGTAGCCCTGCCGCTCGACGTGACCGACCGTGCCTCCTTCACTGCTTTTCTCGAGCGCGCTGAGGAGCAGCTCGGTCCGATCGACGTGCTGGTCAACAACGCCGGCATCATGCCGGTCGGTCGCTTTATCGACGAGGACGACGTGACTGCTCAGCGCATGATCGACATCAACCTGCACGGCGTCATCCTCGGCATGAAGCTGGCATTGGAGCGCATGGTCCCCCGGAATCGCGGTCATATCGTCAACATCTCCTCCCAGGCCGGCAAGTTTGGCGCCCCCGGAGGCGCCACCTACTCGGCTACCAAGCATGCCGTCGTTGGTCTCAGCGAGGCCGTGCGCGGCGAGCTCCGTCTGATGAAGGCGGACGTGGATCTCAGCTATGTGATGCCCTTCGTAGTCAACACCGAACTGGGCGGTGGTCTGGGCGAGGCGCGCGGGATGAAGGTCTTGCAGCCGACAGAAGTGGCCGATGCCATCGTCGAGGCCTTGCGCACCGGCCGTGTCGAAGTGTGGGTGCCCAAGTCGGCTAAGCGCACCTCCACGCTCGGAGTGCTCCTGCCGCGACGCTTGTCGGAGGGCATGGCGCGGGCCCTGAAGGCCGACCAGGTCTTGGCGGGCGCGGATGCGAGCGTGCGGCGGGGCTACGAACTGCGGGCCTCGAAGTCAGAGCCAGCTTTGGTGCCCGCGCCTGAGAAGCCGCAGTTGACGGACGGGAGCAGTTGAGGCGGGTCCGGATGGCGTAGTACTCGACTCGAACTCAGTCGCGGTGCCTGGTTCGAGTGCTGTAGATGGCTCGCTCGAGGGACCTTGGCTGTGTGTTGACTTCCCAAAAACTGCTGCCCCACGCGCGCGCGCGCGAGGGTCTGCGATCAGCCGGCCGCCAGCCACCCGGCGATCTGACGCCCGATCTCTGGCCCCGCGTCCTCCTGCAGGAAGTGCGAGGCGTTCTCGATTACGGTCGGCGTCTCTCGGCCGATCGCCGCGGCGAAGCGCTCGCCCGTGGCCAGGGGCAGCACCGGGTCCGAGTCGGCCCACAGCATCAGGGTCGGGCGCTTGTCGTCCTTGAGCGCCTCCAGCACCTTCTGTCCGGCCGCGGCGCCGGGCGCGTCTGGCTCGCGCGGGATCATCAGCGGGAAGGCCCTCGCTCCGGCCTTCGAGGCCAAGCTCGGGTAGGGCGCTTCGTACGCGGCGATCACCTCGTCGCCCGGGTCGCTCTTGCAGGCTCCCCGCACCAGCATGCCGACCGGCAGGTCCTCGGTTCGCTCCACGAAGTCCCTGAACGCGGTCCAAGCGTCGGTCATCTTCTGATGGCCCGTGAACAGGCCTGTATCGAGGATCACCAGCTTCTCAAAGCGCTCCGCGTGTTCGACCGCGAGCCGCAACCCGATCGGACCGCCCCAGTCGTGTACCACCATCGTCGCGCCTTTCAGATCCAACTCCTCGATCAGCGGCGCGATCGCCTCGACGTGGCGGTCGTAGGAGTACCAGTCCAAGTCGATCGGCTTGTCCGAGCGTCCAAAGCCCGGCAGATCGGGGGCGATGCACCTAAAGCCAGCCTCGCGCACTGGCCCAAGCACCTTGCGCCACAGAAACGACCAAGTCGGCTCCCCGTGCATGAACACCACCGGGGCGCCCTCTCCCTCGTCGATGTGGGCCAAGCGCAGGCCGTCGTGCTCGCGATAGTGAGCTTTGAACGGGAAGTCGGGCAGACCTTCGAGCAGCTCCTCCGGGGTGCGTACCGCGTCGGTCATCGGCGAGAGAGCATACTCACCGGAGGATCGGTTAGGCTCGCGCGGGGATGTTCGCAACGATTGTCCACATCGCGCCTGTGCTCGCGGCCGAGAAGAGCAAGGTGCCCTATTACATCGCTGGCGGCCTACTCGTCGCGTGGGCTTTGATCCTGTCGATGGGGATCGGCACACGCAACCCCAACTTCCCTTCCACCTTGGCTGGTCAGCGGGCCGTGATGGCGATCACGGCCGTGCTCGTCCTGGTGACGGTTTCGATGGCGGTCGTCACCTCCGGCGGCTCCAGCGCCAAGGCCACGGTCGCGCCGGTTACCCAGACCGGACGCGAAGCCGCGTCCGGCTCGGGTACATCTTCCTTGAAAGACGAAGCCGACCCCCAAGGACAGCTCGCCTACACGACCAGGAATCTGTCGGCCTCTGCCGGCAAGGTCACGATCAACTTCACCAACGCTTCTCCCTTGATGCACAACATGACGATCGCCCAAGGCACCAAGGTTCTCGCCGCGACACCCACATTCCAAGGCGGAACGAAGACGCTCACCTTGAACCTCAAGCCGGGCACCTACGTCTTCTACTGCTCGGTTCCAGGCCATCGCGCCGCCGGCATGGAAGGCAAGCTCACAGTCCAGTAGGTCCGCGCTCCCTGACGGCCGGTGCGCCCGCAATACTTCTGGGCCGCGCTTGCACAGCGCCCGCTCCAGACCACCGCACCGAAAGGGACCCCGATGGACGTACTTGCCCGGATCGACCAAGCCAGGCGCGCCCACAACGTGCTCGAGCACCCGTTCTACCAGCGCTGGTCGGCCGGCGAGCTGAGTGCCGAGGAGCTCGGCTTCTACGCGGGCGAGTATCGCCATGCGGTGGTCGCTTTGGCCGAGGCCTCAGAGGTTCTCGCCGCCAAGGCGCAGCCCGAGCATCGTGCGGGTCTGGAGCGCCACGCCGCCGAGGAGCGCTCCCATGTCGCGTTGTGGGACGAGTTCGCTGCCGCGGCCGCACCGGAAGAGCGCTCCGGGGGCATCGCCGCGCGCGAGCCGCTAGGCGAGACCGATCGGTGTGTGTGGGCTTGGACCGCGGGCGATGACGCCCTCGAGCATCTCGCTGTCCTGTATGCGATTGAGGCGAGCCAGCCGGAGATCGCCCAAACGAAGCTTGAGGGGCTCCTAGAGCGTTATGGCTACAGTCCCGAAGGCCCAGCGGTCGAGTACTTCCAGTTGCACGCCACGCTCGATGTCGAGCACGCGCGCCAAGCACGCGAGCTGATCGAGGAATTGATGAGCCAAGACAACGCACAGGCCCAAGCCTCGGCTGAGCGTATGGTCGCGCGGGCAACCGCCGCCCTGCAGGGCAATTGGGAGCTGCTCGACGGCGTCGAAGCGCGGTTTTCAAAGACCACCTGACGCTCGTCCCCAGTTTTAAGGCCGCCTGACGTTCCCCTGATCCACTGATCCGCGCGAGCGGATCCTGCGAATGTCCAGTATGGACACGCAGGGTGAGCCGTGAGGATCGCAATCGTCGGAGCGGGCGTCTCCGGCATGGTCGCTGCCCAGCTGCTTCATCGCAGCCACGAGATAGTCGTGTTCGAGGCGGGCGAGCGTGCGGGTGGGCACGCCCACACGGTCCGCGTCGACACCCCCAACCAGACCCACCACGTGGACACCGGCTTCATGGTGTTCAACGATCGCAATTACCCTAATTTCGAACGCCTTCTGGGACAGCTCGGCGTGGTGGCTCAGCCGGCGAGCATGAGCTTCGGCGTGAGCGACGGGCACGGCGACTTTGAGTACAACAGCGCCTCCCCCAACGGCTTGTTCGCCAAGCGCGCCCACCTGACCACACCGTGGTTCCACCGCATGATCGCCGATCTGGCGCGCTTCAACCGCCGCGCGCGCGAACTATTGACGGGTGTCGGTGGCGACATCTCTTTGGCTGCTTGGCTTGCCGAGCACCGCTTCTCCGAAGCTTTCGTGCAGCGCCTGATCGTCCCTCAAGTGTCGGCGGTGTGGTCGGCCGACCCACGCCAGATGTGGAGTTTTCCAGCCCGCTTCGTCGCCGAGTTCTTCGATAACCACGGGATGCTCGCCTTCACCGGCAGACCGCGCTGGAGCACGGTCGAGGGAGGCTCTCAAAGCTACGTGCGTGCCTTGGTGGCCCCCTGGCGCCATTGCCTGCGCTTGTCCACTCCGGTCGACTCGATCGAAAGACGCGAAGACGGGGTGCTTCTCAAGCCGCGCGGTGGGGAGTCCGAGCGTTTCGACGAGGTCGTTATCGCCACCCACTCAGACCAGGCCTTGGCGATGCTGGCCGACGCCGATGTGCACGAGCACGAAGTCCTTGGCGCCTTGCCCTACCAAGCCAACGAGGCCGTGTTGCACACCGACGCCGCCTTGCTCCCCCGCCGCCGCCGCGCCTGGGCGAGCTGGAACTATCACCTGCTCGACACTCAGACCGAGCGCGCCGCGGTCACCTATCACATGAATCGCCTGCAGTCCTTGCAAGCTGATCGCGAGTTGTGCGTGACGCTCAACCGGACGGCTTCGATCGATCCGAGCCAGGTGATTCGCACAATCCCCTACGCCCACCCCGTGTACACCACCGAGGGCGTGCGAGCCCAAGCGCGCCACGGTGAGATCAGTGGGCGCAACCGCACTCACTACTGCGGCGCTTACTGGGGTTGGGGCTTCCACGAGGACGGGGTCGTCAGCGCCCTCGTTGTGGGACGGCATTTCGGGGTAGAGCTGTGAGTGTGAGCGCGATTTATCAAGGCAACATCCGCCACCGGCGCTTGCAGGAGCCTGAGCGCGAGTTTCGCTACCGGCTCGCGCTCGCTTATATCGATCTTGACGAGCTGCCCACGTTGCTGGGTGGGCGCCTGCTCGCCGCTTATCCCGGGTTGGTGCGCTTCCGTCGCCGCGACTACCTTGGTGACGAGCGGGTGCCTTTGGCCCGCGCGACGCGCGACTTGGTGGCTGCCCGGACGGGCGTGCGGCCAACCGGCCCGATCCGTCTGCTCACGAACTTGAGCACGTTCGGCCACTGCTTCAATCCGGTCAGCTTCTACTACTGCATGGACGAGTCGACCAAGTGCGTGCAGGCGGCCGTAGCCGAGGTTACGAACACGCCGTGGGGCGAGCGTCACTCCTATGTGCTCGCGCGAGGACGCGAGCCGGCGCCAGTGCTGGTAGGCGGCTTCGCCAAGGCTCTCCATGTTTCGCCCTTCATGGGCATGGACTCTCGCTACGAGTGGCGCTTGACCGTGCCCGGCGAGACCTTGTCAGTGCATATCGCGAGTTCCCGCGAGGGGCGCCCCCTGTTCGACGCCACCCTCTCGCTGCGCCGCCAGGAGCTGACGAGCGCCACGCTCGCCCGTATGAGCGCACGCTATCCCGCCACCGCGCTGCGAACCTTGGCCTTGATTTACGGTCAGGCGCTGCGCTTGAAGCTGAAAGGCGCACCCACCTATCCCCATTCCAAGCAGGGTCCCCACACACCCGGCGTCATGGGCGACGCTCATGACGTTGTCGCCTCGGGAAGGTCTGGCGTGAGCGCGGGAGACCCCGCATGACAGCCCGATTCGCGCGCCCCATCGCTCATGCGATGCTGCGTCGTATCCATTCGGGCGGCCTCACCGTGCTCGAGCCAGGCCGACCGGCGAGGAGGTTCGGCGAAGGCTTTCCCCGCGCCACCGTAAACGTGCACTCGCCACGAGCATGGCGGCAGCTATTGCGCGGCAGCAACGGTCTGGCCGAGGCATACGCCCAGGGATTGTGGGACTCACCTGACCCGACCGCGGTTGTGCGCGTGGCTGCCCGCAATGCTGAGGCGCTCGACCGAGTGCGCGCCCGCCTTGCGCCCCTGCTGGTTCCCGTGCAGCGGATCCGCGGCTTGATCAACGCAAACACACGCCGTCGCCGTCGCCGTGACATCGCCGCCCACTACGACCTTGGCAACGACCTGTTCGAGTTGTTGCTCGACCCCACGATGACCTACTCGTGTGCCATATTCGAGCACCCCGGGATGAGCTTGTACGAAGCATCGCTGGCCAAGCTGGAGCGAGTCTGCGAGAAACTCGATCTGGGTCCCGCCGACCATGTCCTTGAGATCGGTAGCGGTTGGGGTGCATTCGCCGTGTACGCGGCGCGCACGCGCGGCTGTCGTGTCACCACCACCACGATTTCGCGCGAACAGCATCGTCATGTACTTGCGCAAATCGACCGTGCCGGCTTGGGGGATCGGGTCGAGGTTCTGCTGGAGGACTACCGCGACCTGCGCGGACGCTACGACAAGCTCGTCTCCATCGAGATGATCGAGGCTGTCGGCTGGGAGCACTTCGGCATGTTCTTCGACTGCTGCTCGCGCCTGCTCGAACCCGACGGGGCGATGCTGTTGCAAGCGATCACGATCGACGACCGCGCGTACGAGGTCGAGAAGGCCTCGCGTAGCTTCATGAACACTTACATCTTCCCGAACGGGTGTCTGCCTTCGCTCGGCGTGATCGAGCGCGAGGTGCGGCGGCGTACCGACATGCGCTTGGAGCAGATAAAGGACATTACCCCCAACTACGTACAGACCTTGCGCCACTGGCGCGCCAACTTCGAGACCAACCTCGGGCGCCTGGCCGAGCTTGGCTATGACGAGCGCTTCCAGCGTATCTGGCGGCTGTATCTGAGCTATTGCGAGGCAGGCTTCGCCGAGCGGCGTATCGGCGATGTACAGATGCTTTTGACTAAGCCGCGCTGGCGCTCTGCGCTGGTCGAGCCCCAGCTCAGCGGCGCGGCTTACGGCTGAACGCCCTGGCGGTGATCGCGTCAAGCAGAAACGCGGGGCCCCGTGCGGCGAGCATCGCCAGGCCCGAGCGTCCGCCCGGACCGAGCACGCGCTTGTCAGCTTCGATCGCGCTTACCACGTTAGTGGCCCACTGCTTTGGCGGTACTCGATCCCAGCCCGAGGTGTCCATATAGCGTCCGTACACCTCGTCTGTGGCGCTCAGCATGTCGGTGGCCACGCCGGGAGTGACCAGGTGCATAGCGTGTACCCCGGTTCCGCGTAGCTCGCGGCGCAGCGATTCTGTGAAGCCGACTATGCCCGACTTCGACGCGGCATAAGTGCTCGCCGCGGGGAAGTGGGCATAGCCACTGATAGATGCGTTGTTGACGATTGTCCCCTCCCGCCGGGCGAGCATCCCTGGAAGTACCCGCTGGGTGAGGTGAATAACCCCAACCAGGTTGACTTGGAACATGGCGTAAACCTCATCGATCGACTGCTCCTCCAGCAGTCCACCAGTCATCAGGCCGGCGTTGTTGACGAGCAGGTCGATCCCGCTGAGCTCGTCACCAAGCTCAGCGCAACATCGCTCGATGCTCGCTTGCGAGGAAAGATCGAGGTGCACGACGCGCACCCTCCCCGCCGCACCGGTCGGGATGTTAGGCGCCTCGAAGGCTTCGACCTCCCGCACGCCCGCCAGCACCGATTGCAAGGGCAACTGAGCGAGTCGTTCGACGAGTGCCCGGCCGATGCCCCGGTTGGATCCGGTTACGAGCGCGGTCTTGCCGGTCAGGTCCATGGTTCCAGCCTAGGCGGTGGCTTGCCAAGATGGGCGGGTGAGCACCGCCTCTGAGGAGCGCACCCCCCGGCTTACCGCTGTAATGCGCGAAGGCGAGCGGGTCACGCCCCTGGAGCTTTTCTTTGACCTCGTGTTCGTGCTGGCGCTGACCCAGTGCACGACCTTGATGGCACGCACGCCCACCTGGATCGGCCTGCTCAAAGGCGTGCTCGCTTTGGGCATGTTGTGGTGGGCTTGGACCGGCTATGCGTGGCTGACGAGCGTCGTGGACCCCGAGGAGGGCAGCGTGCGACTGGTGATCTTCACCGCCATGGCCGCCATGCTCGTAGCCGCACTGTGCGTGCCTGGGGCCTTCGGCAGCGAGGCCTTGCTGTTCGCTTGTGCTTATGCGGTGGTGCGCGGCGCCCACATTGCTTTGTTCACGATCGCCTCGCGCGAGGATCCCGCCCTGCGCCATTCGGTCGCCGGGTTGGCCTACAGCACCGCGATCGGCGCTGGCCTGCTGTTCGTTGCGGCTGCCACCAGCGGCGCGTTGCAATTGGCCTTGTGGGGTTTGGCTTTGGTGCTCGACATGGGTGGCCCGTTCCTGTTCGGTGCCGATGGCTGGAAGCTCGTGCCCGGGCACTTCGCCGAGCGTCACGGCTTGATCGTGTTGATCGCTCTGGGCGAGTCGATCGTCGCCTTGGGTGTCGGTGCGCGCACGACGATCGACGCTGGCGCCGTAGCCGCGGCGGTGCTCGGCGTGATTGTGGCTGCCACGCTTTGGTGGGTCTATTTCGATGTGACCGCGCTTGTGGCCGAGCGGCGCCTCTCACACGCCGAGGAAGGACGCGAGCGCAATGAGCTGGCGCGCGATTCCTACTCCTACCTGCACTTCCCGATGGTTGCCGGGATCGCCCTCTTGGCTGTCGGTCTGAAGATCACCTTGGAGGGGGACGCCGATCCCTTGAAGCTTGTGCCTACCGCGGCTTTGCTCGGCGGGACCGCGGTCTACTTGCTTGCACACGTCGCCTTCCGCCTGCGCAACACCCGCTCGCTCAGTGGGCGGCGTTTGGTCTGCGCGCTCGTGCTGCTGGCCTTGGTGCCGGTCACGCTGGCGCTCGCCATCTCGTCGTTGGCGACGCTCGCGATCGTCGCCGCGGTGCTCAGCCTGCTGATCGTCTACGAGGTAACCCGCTACGCCGATGTGCGCGAGCGCGTCAGGCATCACGGCTCGCCGATGCCCAGGCCACCAAACTAAGGAAATCGCTGGCCAGGCGGGCGAGCGCGCGGGAGGCGACTCAGAAGAAGTACTGCTTGGCGATCAATCCGGCAAGCACCGCATAGCCGAGGTCGGTCGGGTGAATGTCTTCCAACGGCGTGCACATGTTCGTGAGCAGGCAGATCGTGGGTTCTTCAAGCGCGCCGGGTGGGTTGAACAGCGGCAGCGGATCGGCGAAGCGCGCCCCAACCGTGGCGGCGACTTTGCTCATTACTTCGTTGAGCTGCGCCGTGAGGGAGTCACCGCCCGGCAGCTTTTCGCCAAATGGGTTGTACAGCCCGAGCACGACGATCGTGGCATGCGGGTCCGCACCGCGCAGGTCGGCCAGGATCAGACCGAGGTTCGCGCCGATGTGGGCAAACAGCGCGGGCGCTTCTTTGATTACGCATTCCACTTTCTTTTCGCACGTGTGCTCAATTACCCCGAGGGCGTCGTTGGCGCCAATATCAAGTGTGATTGGGTTGGTATTCGGGATTGGCTTTCAGATAGGCCAGCGCGTCGGACAGTTGCGAGGAGCTCGTACCGCCGGCATAAGGATGGTGGAGAGGAAACTCCAGCTGGTACGCGCAGGGTCCGTCGATGAACGATTCGGTCGTCTCCCCGGGACAGCCGTCGTTGATCACCTGCAAGTTGGGGTGGCCGATGCGCAGCAGGTGCGCGAAATCATCAACGTAGCCAGTGTCATATGCGGCTGGGTCCTCGTTCGGGTAGAGGCTGTTGAACTTCGCTTGGGAGTAGCCAAACGCAAGCGAGTCGCCCAAGGCAAGGTAGCTGGGCGCGGGAATCGGGTGTGGTGGCTGGCCGGAAGACGGCCCTTTGTGAGGGAAAGACGGCCCTTTGTGGGGAAAGGACGGTCCTTTGTGGGGTGCGCTGTGAGGCGGCCCGCCGTGGGCGAACCGTCCGTTTTGGCGTCCGTGAGCGCCGGCCACAGGGACCAGCCAGATCGCGGTGAGCACTGTCGCGAGCAACACAAGGCCAACCAGTGGGCCCACGTGAAACCGAAACCGTCCGAACATGCGAAAGCCTCCCTGCTACGGGGTTACCGGGCGGGCAAAGCCCCCTTTCCCGCCTGGACCGATCTAGGGTTGGTACCCGCGCTCTCTTAATGTCAAACGGCGAGGGCGATCTGCTGGCGGTCGCTTGGTGCAGGTGTCCCATGACGCTCGCGTAGGATCACTTCGCACCCGCCCGCTGGGCTGATTGTGATCGAACGTCGGCGCGCGCGCTCGGGTCGCTCGCTGACCGCTACGAGCCGGTTGGCTGAAAGCACAGCGCGCAAGACGATCTTCATCTCGAGCATTGCGAAGCTGGCTCCCAAGCAGCGCCTGCGGCCTCCGCCGAATGGCAGCCACGTATATGTCCCCGGCGCCTGTCCGCCCTCGCTCTCCAGGAACCGCTCAGGGCGAAAGGCGAATGGCTCTGGGTAAATGGTGGGATCGTGGTGGACCAGGTGGGCGCTCAAGATCAGGACGGCCCCGGGCGGGTAATCGACTCCGCCGATAGTCACCGGCTTCTTGACTAGACGTGGCTCGGCGTTGATCAGCACCGGACGGCGGCGCATGATCTCGTGGATCGTGGCCGTCAGGTAAGCGTCGTCCTCGCCCTCTGAGATCTCCGTGTATAGCCGCTCCACCACCCGCGGCTCGCGGGCCAGCTGCTCGAAAGCCCAAGCCAGCTGGGAGGCGGTCGTCTCGTGGCCGGCAACCAAGGCCGTGATCAGCTCGTCGCGCAGCTCCGCGGGGCTCATCTCAGTGCCATCCTCGTGCTCGGCCGAGAGCAGGAGCGCCAGAACGTCGGGTCCCCCTCCGCCCGCGCGGCGCCGCTCGTCGATCAAGTCGAAGATCATGCGGTCGGTCTCCTCGCCCAGGCGTTCCAGGCGGCCCATCGGCCCGCGCCCGGCGAGCATGCGCTGGGCGAACGGCAAGAGGGAGATCGGGTTCTCGGCGAACTCGAGTACTTCGGTCAGCAGCTGGCGGAGCCTGTCCAATTGCGCTCCCTGCTCCAGGCCGAACACGGCTCGCAGCACGATCTCCAAGGTGAGCCGTTGCAGGCGTGGGTGTAGGGCGATCGGCTCCTCATGCGGCCATGAGGCCAGCTCGCGCTCGGTCAAGTCGTTCATCAGCTCGGCCAGGCTCTGCATCGCCTCGCCGTGGAAGGCCGGCAAAAGCAGCTTGCGCTGTTCCAGGTGAGGCGCCTCGTCGAGCAGGATCACCGAGTTGGGGCCGACGATCGGCTCGAGGATGCGGGCGCCCTCGCCGGGGTGCAACACGTCGGGCGGCGCCTGGAAGACTTCCTTGATGTCCCCAGGGTCCGACAGGATCACGAACGGCGGCTGTCCGAGGAAGCGGATCGTAAAGCGCTTGCCGTAGCGCTTGCGCGCCCGCAGCAGGCCGACGGTGGGACGTGTCCAGCTGGCGACGGTCTGCCAGGTCGCGGGCATCTTCGGGCCTGGGGGAAGCTGGCTCTTGAGTCGACGGTTCTCCAGGATGCTATTCACGGTGGGGCTCCGTTCCTGTTCGTCTCGCGTGGGTCTTACATGGGGCTTTGAGCCTAGCGCGCTCTGCTAGATTTGGCTAGCCGGCCAGTTTCGTCATCTCTTCGGGGTGATGACAGCTTTCGTCTCGCGCGCGAAGCTTTGAAGCACATCGGGCACAAGGAGGAGTGAAGGCAATGCCGGTACTGGCAGTCACAACGGGCGCGGGCGTCCTATTTGGAGCGATCTACGTCGTTCTATTGGTCACCCTTGGCATCCTCGCGATTCGCAAGGGCCACTGGGTGATGTTCATCATCGGCATCTTCATTCCCTTGTTTTGGATAATCGGGGCGATGTTGCCTCCGACCCGGAGCGATTAGAGGTCGGGGCGCCTACTGGGCTGCGGGGGCAATCGTCGGCTCGCGTAGCTCGAGCTCTGCGTCGAGGTCCCCGCGCAGGCGCAGGCCGACAATCGGGAACACCAGCGTCGAGAGTGCCGCCGCTCCGACCAAGGCGGCTGCTGTGGAGGGACGCATATGGCCGCTGGCGGTCGCCAAGGCTGTGATAGCCAAGACGAGCGGCAGCTGCGTGGAGGTCATGAAGGCGAGCGCGACGCGGTCGCGAGTGCCAAGCACGCCACGGTAGAGAAGCAATACTGGTGTGCCACGGACGACGAAGAACAGCACAAAGAAGAGCAACATCTTTAGGACGCTGGAGACGCTTGCGAACAGAGCATTCACGTCGAGGCTCATTCCGCTCACGACAAAGAAGAAGGGTACGAACACGCCGAAGGCCACGGCGGTGAGCTTGGAGTCGAAGGCGGGTAGCTCGCGCGCCTTGAGTACCTGGCGTGTGATGACCCCTGCCGCAAAGCCCCCAAGCAGCAGGTCAAGTCCCAATTCGAAGGCAAGCAAAGCCAGAGCGAAGACGAGTACCAGGATCCAGCGTATGACTAGCTGGGAGCTGCTCTCCAGGGTTCGCTCGAAGACGGGCAAAGTGCGCTCGGAGGAGCGCACCGCAAATAGTGCGACGCCGACCGCCAGCCCCACGAAGGCGACCAGGATCAGGGCGTTGTGGGCTGTGCTCTCGGTCGAGAGGATCAGGGTGATCAACATGATCGGGCCGAACTCGCCCACAGCGCCGGCGGCGAGTAGGTAGGTGCCGAAGCGGGTGCGCAACTCACCTGCGTCGGAGAGCACCGGGATCAGGGTGCCGATCGCCGTGGTCGCGAGCGCCGAGCCGGTGTACAGCAGCGAGAGCACCACCCCGGTTGCCGCGAGTGCGCCTCCGATCGAGTAGGCCAAGGCCAGCGACAAAGCCCAACCGAACATGCCCAGTCGTAGCGGCTGGCCCATGATCTGGTGAATGTCGATCTCATAGCCGGCGAAGAAGAACAGCAGGCCGAGGCCGAGGTCCGAGAAGAAGGAAATAAATGGCGTCACCTTCAGGCCCAGGACGTGCGGTCCGAGCAAGACGCCGAACAGCAACTCGACTACGACCACGGGCAGGATCAGTCCGCGTCCGCCCGCTGTCGCGGAGATCGTGGCGGCCAAGGCCGACGCCGCGATGATCGCAAAGAACGCGCTCGGGGAGACGTGGACGACGCCGAGCGTCGAGGGCGAGGTGGATGCAAGCAGACGCGTCACTTTGTTTTGTGTCGCTGTCCCTGTCCCTTGGAGGAAGGTGATGGTTTACGCCTCTTCGGCTGTGGCTCGTCGGGTTCGACGAGTCGTTCAATCAGTTCCACCAAGGCCGCTTCGACTTCTGGGAAGTCCAGCCCGAGGTCGCGCCGCAGAATCTTCCAAATGTTGACGTCGCACACTGCAACTAGCTGGGCTAGGCGGCGCTCTCGCGTGGCTGGGTCGAGCTTTGCGAGCTGAGGCTCGAATGTGTGCATGACCCAGTCTTCGTGCACTTCCTGGCCCCGTTCGACCGCGCGCCGCACGAACGAGGATCGGTGCTCGTGACCGAGTACGCGGATCACAGCGTCTCGGTAGGGCAGCATGCGAACCACCGTGTCTCCGTAGCGCTCGTAGTGGCGCAGCAGGTTGGTGACTGCCCCGATGATGTCTCCGATCGGGGCTTCGGCTCGTTCTTTGACGACGATCGAGCTCGTGTGGGAGATGACCGCGTCGAGCAAGCCTTGCTTTGAGCCGAAATGGCGCAATGCCGTCTGCTTGGTGACGCCCGCTCGCTCGGCCACCGACTCGAGCGAGGTTTGCGTCCAGCGGTCCTTCTCGACCTCTTCGGCGGCAGCCTGCAGCAGTGTCTCCCGCGTGCGCTCTTGGGCCTTGGCGCGAGCCACCTTCTTGTAGGGGCGCTTGGGCTCCTCGGGCAAGGTCAGTCCTCAAGCGCGAGCGCTGCTGGGACCGATGCCGCCAGATAGCCGGGGATGGCGACGATCGCAAGCGCTGTGGTGCACACGAGGGCGAGGATCCGCAAAGCACCGGCGCCCGTGAGCGAGTAGACGACGGGGAAATTGATCACATGAGCCAGTGCGCGGTCGGCCAAGCGCTGGCCGTACAGGCCAAAGATCGCTCCCGTAAGGCCGCCGACGAGCAAGAGCATCAGGCTCTCCAAAAGGATCGTCCGCCACAGCGACGAGCGGGCGATGCCCTCCAGCTTGAGCTTGGCAAGGCGCGGCCGGCGCTGCCACACCATCGCTCCCATAGCGGCGGCCATCGCGAGTACAGCGACGATCGGGATCAGGGTCGCGATCTGGGTGAGGCTGGCGAGCGCTTCGTGGCCCAAGGCGTGCTGCTTATCGGTGCGCGCTGCCGCCGTTTGCACGGAAAGCCCAGAACCTGGGCCCAAGGCAGCGTCGATCTCGTGGGCCACGGTTGCAGGTGAGGCGCCAGGTGCCAGCAGGATGTTGTAGGCACTGGCGTCTGAGCTCGCCCAGGCATGGGCGTAGTCGGCTGAGCTCATCAGGATCGCGCCGGGAGCCCAGCCGAGGTTGGTGGAGAGCGCCGCCACTCTGAACTTGAGTGGGTTGGGACTGGGCAAGGTGAAAGTGTCACCGACGCCAAGATGGTGTTCTTCGGCGAGCGCCTGCGAGATGACCAGCCAGCCGCCGGCGCGCACGCGCAAAGTGGCTTGGCGCAGGTTGCCGGCAAGCAGTTGATCGGCGGGCAACAGTGGCGTGGAGGAGCCGGGTGGGGCGGTTACCAGCACCCGACGCTGACCATAGTCGAGCAGGCCGCCACGGTACAGGCGGACTGCTCGAATGCCCGGGAGGCCTTCCAGCTTGGCGCGCTGGTTGGGCACGAAAGGTGTGGTCTGAAGTAGGTCGTAGGAGCCGGCGGGGGCGACCCATAGGTCGGTGTAGGCATTGCTGTCGTGGGCCGCCTCGTCCAGGCCTTTGAGCAGGTCCCCATGGGCCCCGCCGATCGCGACGCTGCCGAACACGGCGACCGCACCGGTGGCTGCGATCGCGACCGCTCGCGAGCGGGCGGCGCTCAGCTCCATCGTGGCCACGTGGGGAATCGGGCTGATAATCGAGCAGGCGAGGCGCTTGACGACGGCGAGCGTGGCACTGAGGACGATTGGCAGCTCCAACAGCAGAGCGACGATCAAGAGCGCCATACCGGGAGTCGCCGCGTCGGGCGCGGCCAAGAGCAGGGCAGTAGCGGCCGCCAGGCAGGCTAGCCCTGCAAGCGAGCGGCGCAATCCGTAGGAGGTTCCGGCGCCGGCCCGCTCGCGGGGAGCGATTGCCGCGAGCGGATTGCGGGCGAAGATGTCGCGCAGGGGACTGAGTACCGCCACGATCGCCGCGCCCATCCCACCACCGACCGCGATTGCAACACTTTGCCAGGTAACGACGCGCTGGGAGCCGAGCGCAAACGCCAAGGAAAGGTAGGCCGGACTTGTGTGAAACAGATGGATCGAGAGCTCCTCGCCAAGCGCCAGACCGAGTACGCAGGCCACCAGGCCAAGCGCGAAAGCGTCGAGCAACAGGACGGCGATGACGGTCATCGGGGTATAGCCGTCGCGGCGCATTTCGGCGATCAAGCGCCGGCGCTGGGGAACGGTCAGCAAGGTTGCGTTGAAAGCGAATAGGAAGCCTACGAGCGCGCTGATCGCAGCGAACAGGGAGGTCGACTGGTTGCTCGCCGTGGCGGCCTTGGCAAACAGCTTTTCGTCGTAATCGATCGACTCAACGTTCAGGCGGGAGTCGGCAAGCTTCTCCAAAGCGCCCCGCACCGCGGCGCTCGTGCCAGGGGCGGGGTAAACGATAATGCGACTCACACGACCAGTCAGGCCGGTCAATTCTTGGGTGTAGGAGAGTTGGGAGATCGCGAGCGGGCTACTGACCAGCTGGCCGATCTGCTTTTCGTGGAGCTGGGCATAGAGCGGTGCTTGAACAGTGTGGCCGCCCAATTGGAGAGTGACTTCCTGGCCGAACTTGGTGACCCCGAGCTTGTGGGCGAGTGGGGAGGGCAGAACGACCGCCCCAATTTCTCCAAAGGGAGTAAGCGAGACGTGGCGTACCAACTGGCCGCCCAACTGGGCGAGACTGGGATCGGCGCCGATCAACTGGATCGACTCGTGCCCGCGGGGCCCGATTGCCTCGGCCTGAGCTTCGAGCAGGGGGGCGGCCACCTGGACTCCAGGGATCGCTCGCACGCGCGCGAGTGTGCTCTGGGGGAAGCCATGGGGGTCGCGGGCGAGCAGTTGCAGGCTGGCCTTGCCAACGATCCCACGCGAGAGTTGGGATACCGAGCTTTGCAGGCTGGTGCTCGACACTTGGGAGGCAAACAGCAAAGCGACGCCTGCGGCGATCCCGACTACGGCCAGGCACTCCTGCACAAAGCGCGCGCGTAGGCGCAAGCGATACAGGTGCAGGGCGTTGGCAAGCTTCACGGCACACCCGCCTCGTGTGCGGACCTCGCTGGGCGAGTGGATGTTGTGTCGGGAAACTTCACGAGCGGACGAGGGCCGGCTCGGGGGAGTGGTTGTCGGAGAGCTTGCCGTCGCGCAGGCGATACACGCGGTCGGCATAGTCGGCTGCCATCGGGTCGTGGGAGACGAGTACAACGGCTACGCCCCGCTCCCGGCACAGGCCCCGCAGAAGCTCAAGCACTTCGCGCCCGCGCTGGGTGTCGAGGCTCCCGGTGGGCTCGTCTGCCAGCAGCATCGAAGGCTTGGTGGAAAGGGCTCGGGCGATCATCACGCGCTGGCGCTCCCCCATTGAGAGTGTCTCGGAGCGATGATGCAAACGCTCCCCCAAGCCCAACTGTTCCAAGAGGGGCGCGACCTCGCGCTGGGCCTCGCGCCAGCGCATCTCGCCGAGCAACTTTAGGACGGTGTTGTCGAGTGCACTGACGCCCGGCAGGAGGTCGAAGTTCTGGCGAATAAAGCCCAATTCGGAGAGCCTGAAATGGGAGGCTTCGCGCTCGGACAGGCAGGAAATGTCGCGCCCACCGATCAGCACTTCGCCGGCGGTGGGTGCGAGCAAGGTCGCGACCATCAGAAGCAAGGTCGTCTTGCCTGAGCCGGACGGCCCGTACAAGGCGACCATCTCACCTCCATTTACCTTCAAGCTGACGCCGTCGACGGCTCGTACCGTCTCCCCGCCGGCGGAAGGGTAGTGCTTGACCAAATCGCGCAGCTCGAGCATCGCGGCGCCCCCCAGACTCAGTTTGAGACCGTGCCGTTGACATGCACGGTCACCGCGTAGTTGGAGCGCTGGATCGTTCCGCTGAAGCTTAGGCCCGAGCCGTGGGCGTTTACGTAGCTTCCGGTGCCCCTGGCGATCGACATTGAGCCGTCGAAGTTGCCGATAGCCCCTTCTCTGCGGTAGGCTGCGCTCGCCTCTCCTGTGATCGAGCCGCCTTTGAGGTAGATATTCATTTCGGCAGTGACCTTTTTGCTCGAGACGATCTTCAGGTGGACGTAGATTGTGCCCGAGATCGTGCCGGTTCCTGCGCCTTGCTCGTTGAGAGTAAATCCGTGGTGGCTGGTCAGGTGAAGGTTTCCGTTCTCGTGTAGGGAGACAGTCCTGCTCTGATGTGCGGTGTAACCCGCGGAGAGCTTCGATGCGCGACTCGTCGCGGGCGCCAGCGGCGAGAGCAGTATCAGGTAGGTCATAGTGGCCGCGAGGGCACCGCCGATGCGGGCCGATCGTTTGAAGTCAATGCTCATTTGTGACACTCACTTTCTTTCTCGTAGCTCTCATCGTCCGGGGCAGACCGCATCTGCGAGAGTGCTGCCGGACGATCCGTCGGCATAGGTGATTTCGGCGGCAAAGGGAAATCCGCCTGTTGGGCAACTCGTGGGCACGACTACAGTGTTGGCCTGGTTTGGGTGGGGAGATTTGTTCGTACCCACCGTGAGGGTCATGCTCGCTATCGAAGCGTCGGGCTCCAATGGGACGGTGGGAATTGGGGGGACTGAAAGCACGAGGTCTTCGCCATAAGGGGGGTGGTCGGGGAGGACGGTTCCCGTCGAGCACGACACGCTCATTAAAAGGTGTAATGCCTTGGCCGAAGATCTCAAAGCTTGGCTCCAAGTTGTGGAAGGGCCCGAGGAACAACCACAAGGAGATGTTCTCGGTGATTAGTTGGGAACCGGCCATGGCCTCCGCGAGAGCGTGGCCTCGACCTAGCTCAGATTGGGCCGAGCAGCCACTTGGTCCACGTGCGCGCAGGCGAGCGATCGAGCAGCTGCGCAGGTGGGGTATTTCGATGCCCAGCCCGGAGGGGAAGCGCAGGATGGCGCGGCGCACTGGGAGGGGGACCCCGCTGGAGAGCCCGTTGCCGAAGTTGACCGTCAGCTGCAAGGCGCCCTCGGCGCCGAGCCGATCGGGCAAAAGCGAGGGGATGATCGTGGCGGTACTTTGCCCCTGAGGGCTAGTCAAAGCGGCGGCGAGCTGTGAACCTATGCAAATGGTGAATATGCAGATGGTGGAAGCAAGCAACGCACCGAAAGTGAGAGCCCGCCTCACTATTAGCCTCGGGGGCAAGGGATCGTGGGGTTGACGGTCAAACTTGTGCCGTTGGCGAAGTCGACGATCCCCTCACTGGGGAAACCGCCCGGAGGGCAGTGCTTGGGGGAGACCATGCCACGTAGGTGAACCAAGGTGCGCTTGCCATGGACCGTCTCGTAGTAGGCGACGTTGGTTGCGCCGAAAGTGGCAAAGGCGCTTTCGACCGAAGCCAAGGAGGCTCCGGGGATGGTGGAGATCTGAGGTATTTCGACACTGAAACCGAGACCGTACGGCTTGGGAGCCGGAACTTCACGCGCGATCACGACCAGTTCGGCCGGGACAGGAGCGACAGCGCTTGCGTAGGCGAGCAAAGCCAAATGGCCGTGGGAGGCGGGAGCGAAGAAGAAGTCGATCGTGTAAGGCTCGTGGATGACCGTATTAGCGAACGCGACCAGACCAACACCGCCACCGAAGCCGGCGCGCGAGTTGGGAGGACAGCCAGTGGGACCATCCAGGGTGAGTGTGCTCTGGCTGCATGTGGCGGCGCCCTGAGCGTCGATCTTCAAACCGGCTGGCGCGAACAGGGTGAGCTTGATGACCGGCGAGGGCGGTGTGCCGGTGCCCGAGAGAAAGTTGGCGGTGATCGAAAGGTTTGTCTGTACTCCGAGCCGGTCGGGTGTGAAGTTCTCATGCACGACCAGCGTTTCCGCTGCCAAAGCATTCGGCGTGAGGAGGAGACACGCCCACGCGAGGAGTGCACCCAAAAGAGTTCGACCTCTAAGCCCTCCCATATTCCTCCCCCGATGGCCCCCAAAGGCCGGCGCCACGTGTCGTGGTACGCCGCCCAAATTCACTATACCGACGGTAACATGAATTTTAGGGCGTGTCAATAGACCTGGTGCTCGGGCTGACTTCGGTGCTTAGTTCGGCCTGACTGGCGAAGTGTGTCAGTCGGAGGCGGTCGATGTGCCACCCCATTGCTCCGGTGCGACGTCTGCGAGCGTCTGGGAGAACGTCCACTGGTGGCCGGCTAGGTCCTCCGCGGTGTATTGACGCTCGCCGTACTCGAAGTCGCTCGGCTCCATGACGATCAGGGCGCCGTGCTTGCGCGCTCGCTCGTAGTGAGCTTGGGCGTCTTCCACGCGTACCATCACCGAGTGTGTGACCTCGCCCTGCCGCGGCGGGCGGCGATTGTGGCGCACATCCCCGACGATCACCGCGCCATCGCCGAAGCTCAGCTGCGAGCGGTGGTCCTCGCCGATGCGGACACGCTCAATAAAGCCGAAAGCGGCGCTCAACCAGGCGACCGCGGCACGCACGTCCGGGTAGATGAGGATCGGGATGACGCTCGCTTGGGGGATGGAGCGGTTCGGCTTCAGCATGGGTCAAGTCATCGTAGCCGGGTGAAATCGACTTGGGCTTCAGCGCCTTGTTCGGTGCACTTAGCGTCGCCTTCATCGGCCCCCGAGGCCAACCTGGGCACGGTCCGGCGAACTCGCTTATCGTTCTGACCCATGGATCAAGATCTTTGGACGGCGCTCGACGGTTACATCGTCGAGCATCTGCTTGCGCCCGACCCGGCGCTCGATGCCGCGGCCGCGTCAAGCGAGGAGGCGGGCCTGCCGCCGATCGCGATCACCCCCAACCAAGGCAAGTTGCTGCAGTTGCTCGCGCGTATCCACGGAGCGCAGAGCATCCTCGAGCTGGGAACCCTCGGCGGTTACAGCACCATCTGGCTTGCACGCGCCTTGCCGGCTGGAGGACGCATGGTCACACTCGAGCGCAATCCGGAGTATGCCAAGTTGGCGCACGCGAACATCTCCAGAGCCGGATTGGCCGACGTTGTGGAGCTGCGCGTGGGCGCGGCCTTGGAGACCCTGCCCGAACTCCACAGCGAAGGGGCCGGACCGTTCGATCTGATCTTTATCGACGCTGACAAGCAGAACTACCCGGGTTATCTGGAGTGGTCGCTCAAGCTCTCGCGGGTCGGCAGCTTGATTGTCGGCGACAATGTGGTGCGCGGCGGAGCGATCCTCGACCCGGCTGCCGAGGACCCCGATTTCGGCGATGGCGGCGTGGCCGCGGGTGTGCGGCGCTTCTACGATCTGCTCGCCGCCGAGTCGCGCGTCAGCGCGACGGCTGTCCAGACGGTCGGCGCTAAGGGCCACGACGGGTTCGCGCTCGCGCTCGTGACTGAGCTTTGATCACGTCCCGGCGGCCCGGTTTGCAAGCGACATTCTATTTCGACCTTGGCTCACCGTTTGCTTATCTTGCGGCTGAGCGTTTGCACGAAGTCCTGCCCCCGCCGGTCGCTTGGCAGCCGGTTTCGCTTGGCGCGCTATTCAAGCTTAATGGCCGGTCCTCATGGGCCCTCGGAGGTCCGGAGCGCCGGCAGCTGGGAATGGCAGAGGTCGAACGTCGCGCTCACCTTTATGGGCTGCCGCCGGTGCGCTGGCCTGAGCCGTGGCCGGGCAATTATCTAATGGCGATGCGGGCTGCCGCCTACTTCTTTCGCGCTGGACGCGGCCACGAGTTCACCGCGTGCGCGTTCCGGAGGGCCTTTCAAGAGGGCAAGGATCTCAGCATCCCCTCGAACGTCCTTGAGGCAGCCGACGACGCCGGCCTTGACCCGCGGGAGGTCGAGATGGCTGTCCAGGACCCGGAGATCAAGCTTGCGCTGCGTGAGGCCACCGACGTTGCCCACGCTCGTGGCGTGTTTGGCGTACCGACGATCGCCGTCGAGGGTGAGTTGTTCTGGGGCGATGACCGACTCGCCGACGCGGCACACCACCTCGAACAAGTCACGGCCGACTGAGCGCGGGCGTCGGTTGGGCTGGATTCACTTCTTGCCGCTCCGGACGAGCGCAGTTTCAAGCCGTACGCTACACATGTGCTGATCGAAACCGAGCGTTTGGCGCTGCGGCCGCTTGTGATGGGCGATCTCGATGAGTTCGTGGCGTTGCATCGCGATCCTGAGGTTGTCCGGTTCGTCAGGGCGCTTGACCGCGCCCAGGCGGAGAAGCGATTGCGGGCAAACGAACAGGAATGGAAAGAGCGTGGCCACGGTTTGTTGGCGGTTCTCGACGGGTCAAGCGGCCGGCTGTTCGGGCGTGTCGGGTTGAAGTACTGGCCGCAGTTTCAGGAGACCGAGGTGGGATGGTTGCTGGGCCGTGACGCTTGGGGGCACGGATACGCGGCGGAGGCCGGCCGAGCTTGCCTGAACTGGGGTTTTGAGATGCTGCCAGTCTTTTGCATCACAGCCATGATTCATCCGGAGAACATGCGCTCGATACAGGTCGCGCAGCGGCTTGGCTTTGAGCGCGGCCGCGAAGACGTTCTGCTCGGCGATCGCGTCATCGTCTATGAGCGCGAGCGCGCGACAGGCCTGGGCGAGAGCGGGGCAGGCCTGGACCCCACTGCAGGAAATCGACCATGCGGCCTGCGAGCCCATTTGTTTACCGGGCAGTGGTTGCGTCTGCTCGAGGAGTCAGATGCGCTGGAGCTGCACTCGGTCATCGAAGACAACCGTGGTTATCTGGCGCGCTGGATGCCTTGGGCGGCGGGGCAGACGTTCGATGACACTGTGACATTCATCCGGACCACGCTTGAGCAGTTGGAGAGGAACAACGGTTTTCAAACGGCGGTCATCGATGACGGGCGGATCGTGGGGATGGTCGGCTTTCACGGCATCTCCTGGCAGCACCGTTCGACCAGCATCGGCTATTGGTTGGCCGAATCGGCGCGAGGGCACGGCACCATGACCCATGCTGTTCGAGCACTTGTCGATCACGCGTTCAGGACTTGGCGACTTGACCGGGTCGAGATTCGTGCTGGCGTCGAGAACATGCGGAGTCGAGCGATCGCCGAGCGCCTCGGGTTCACCCAAGAGGGCCTCGTGCGCAAGGCCGAGCAAATAGGCGACCGCTATGGAGACCAGGTCGTTTACGCAATGATCGCCACCGACTGGCTCGCCCGCGATCGGTGACTACAGGGTGCAAGTGGTTTTCCTATTTCCGCTTCTACGGCCCACTGGGGCCTTATTCCGACTGGATCTGGAAGCTGGGCGACATCACCTTGAACTAGGCTGCTCCTCTCAGCCGCCTTCGCCGAGGCGACCATCCGGTCGCGCGAATGTGAACATATGATTCTCGGATGGAGGATCTGCGCGTCTATCCGGTTGTTGTCTTCGACCTTGATGGGACTTTGCTGCGCGGCACGACCGTATCGCTGCTGCTCGCGCAATGGCTTGGGCAGGCCGAGAAGATGGCGGAGCTTGAGCGGGCGTTCCATGCCCATGAGATATCCAACAGTGTGGTTGCGGATACCTCTGCGGGATGGCTGGCGGGACAGAGAGCCGCGGACGTCTGGGAGGTTCTGATGGACGGCACATGGATCGATGGCATGAGCGAGACGTTTCAGGTGCTTACCGCTGCTGGGGTTAAATCTGCTGCTGGGGACGGTCACCTGGAGATTTGCAGCCGAGATGCTGCGGGAACGTTATGGCTTTGCCGCCGTTAGCGGTACGGAGATGCACGTAAGCGATGGAGTGCTTTCCGGCATCGTGGCCCGTTACTTCGATGAGCACGACAAGGCGCGCTTTGTAGAAGAATGGTGCACGCACAACGGCTATTCGATGGGTCAGGTGGCGGCAATTGGGGACTCTCGCTCGGACGTTCCGCTGTTTGAGCGTGCCGGTATGTCGATCGCTCTGAATGCCACGCCTGACGCCCGCGCGGCAGCCACTCACGTTCTTGACACCGACAATCTCTACGACGCGCTGGCGTTCCTTCGATCAGCTGGTCACAGTGTTCGGTATCGGTGGCCACGCTGCGAGAGATCGGTGCCTCTGGAAGGTGCTCGATGCGACGCGAGTCAGACTGGTGACGATGTGAGATAGGAGCCTCAGATCTTGATCCCGAGAGTCCTGCTGAGCTGGACACGGCCGTCGGGGGTCAGTTTTACGGCTCTTCCCTGAGCCGTTCGCTCGATCCAGCCGAGTTCTAGAAACCGGGATCGAACCGCCGTATGCGGGGATCCGACGGCCAGCTCGCCCGTAGAGGCTGATCGTCAGCAGGTAGCCGCTGGCGATCACGAGACCGTAGCGAATCGTTTGGGCGATCTCCCCGCGAACCGGCGACGGTTTGCGCCTTTCGACTTGACGCATCGTCTAAGGCGCCCCTTCCACGGCCGTTTGCTCATATGTGGCGCCAGCGCCGGCCAATACCCGAACGGGTGGCGGAGCCATGCCGGCGCGCTGCCAGGCCTGTCCAGTCCCAGGCTTGCCAGTGGATCGCATCCGAATATGTGGACCAGTGACGTGTGGGCATTATGGGCCCTTTCGACGGCTGGCGCTATCGGGCAATAGAACCCTTACGTCCCCGCGTAAGAAATGCGGCCCGGAGACTAGCATCAACTGGGCACAAATTCCTATAGATCAAATTATGCTGTTTAGTGGGGATGGTACACTCTCTACACTGGGACGATGCTCCGTTGCCTGCCGCCAACCAACCTGAACCGCGATGGGACTGTTAACCATCATCCTCATCTCCTTCGAGTGCCCGAGTCGCGCCGCTCGCGTGGTTGGCGAGGTGTCGCAGATGCTCGATCCGGTCCGCTGGTGGCGGGTGGCATCCGTTGTGCCTGCCGGGATGTTCGAAGCGGTGGCGCGGACCGCGTGAGCGAGTCGAAGGGGGTATCGAGGACGTCCGTTCTCTTGACCGGAGAGAACGGCTTCCTGGGCAGGCGCGTTAGAGCTCGCCTGGTTCGCGAGCGCGGCGTGGAGGTAAGCGTCCTTCCTCGCCGGCTGGGAGAGCTCGAGCGCAGCGATCGGCTTGCCGTCGACACAGTTGTGCACCTTGCCGCCTCGACGCGAAAGAGCGGCGAGCCCGTAGACTTGGGGGAGATGATCGACGCCAACGTCGTCGGCGTGCAGCGGCTGCTGGGCTGCCTCGATCCACCGCCCCGCCGGCTGCTGTTTGCCAGCAGCACCGACGTGTACGGAGAGGGTGGCCGAGAACGGATCGCCGAGGGGTCGCCGCTGCGCCCCGCAAGTGAGTACGCGGCGTCGAAGCTGCTTGGTGAGCGCATGGTGATCGGTGACGCCCGCGCCCGCGGTTACGAGTGCACGGTCATGCGACTTGGCCACATCTACGGACCCAGGGAGGAGCGCTACGAGAAGTTCGTTCCTGCCACCATCCGGGCACTGATGAAAGGACGCCCGCCCGTGGTGGTGGGAGACGGGAGCACTCGCCGCGACCTTCTCTATGTGGACGACGCGGCCGAGGCCGTTTGCCGGCTTGCCTTTAGCACTGAGCTTCCCGAGGTGGTCAACGTCGCATCGGCCAGGACGTACAGTCTCAAGGAGATCGCAGAGACGCTGGTCGAGATCGTCGGCTTCATCGGCAGGATCCGCTACCTGCACGACCAACCGAACGGAGCGTCTTTGGGGTTCGACACGCAGCTACTCAAAGCGACCATCGGCGAGCTCGAGGAGACGAGACTGAGCGATGGGCTGCGCCGCGAGCTCGAGCAGGTCGTGACCGGGGAACGTGAAGCGAGCCTGAGCTCCGAGCCCGTTTGAGCCGTGACGATGGCGCGCGTACAGATCGGAGGCGCCGGGGGGCTCCCGGCAACAACGTAATCAGCTCGCTGCGCGACTCAGGGCTCGGCGACTACATCATCGGTCAGTCCTCCTCGCCGCCCGACCTGTTCTTGGCGGACCTCGACGAGACGCACCTCGTTCCGGCTGCGCTCGATCCGGCCTATCGCGGCGCGCTGCTTCGCTTGCTGGACCGGACCCGCCCCGACCTGCTGCTCGTCCAGCACGACTTCGAGGTGCGGGCCGTGTCGCGACTGCGCGGGGAGATCGCCGCGCTTGGCGTCCGGTTGCCCCTGCCCGCCCAGCAGACCATCGAGACGTGCGTGGACAAGTACAGCTCATACCAGGTCTGGGCGGCAGCCGGTCTGCCCGTCCCCAAGACCACGCTGCTCAGGGTTCCATCCGACCTCGAGGAGGCGATCAAGCAGCTTGGGCCCGAAGTCTGGCTGCGCGCGATCGAGGGCGGAGGCGGAAGGGGCGCCATCACGACTTCCTCGGCGGAGCTGGGGCGGGCCTGGATCGACCGCTTCGACGGCTGGGGGGCCTTCACCGCGGCGAGCATGCTCGGTCGCCAAAGCGTCACCTGGCAGTCGATCTGGTGGGAGGGGCAACTGGTCGTCGCGCAGACCCGGCGGCGCTACGAGTGGGCATTTGCCGATCGCGCGCCGACCGGCGTGACGGGTGTCACGCGCGTTGCGGCGACCGCAGCTGACCCCGCGATCGACGAGCTGGCGCGAGCCTCGATACTGGCGATCGACGCTGTTCCTCATGGCGTGTTCGGCGTCGACATCACTTACGACCGCGACGGAAGGCCGCACCTCACCGAGATAAATATCGGTCGTTTCTTCACCACCATCAACTTCTTCACCCGCGCCGGCCTGAACATGCCGGCGATCATCAGGAATCTCGCGCTTGAAGGCTCGATGCCACGGCTCGACCGCACCGTGAACCCATTGCCGGAGGGGCTCGTGTGGATCAGGGGGATGGACACGGCGCCGGTTCTTACCAGCCTGGAGGAGCTGCATGAGCTCGAGCGGCGTTTGGGCAGCTGGGAGTCGCCTGAGCGGTAACGCATCTGCATGCAGCGACTACGGGCATTCGTCGCTGTTGCGCACCGGGCCTGTCCGGAGTCGATATACGTCAAGAGCGGTATTGCTGAACACTAGTGAGCTCACAGCCGCTGGCTCTCTGGCGCCCCCGCCGTGGAGCTTGTCGACCAGCACGTAGCTAACTCCCTGGCGCGCCAGTTCCCGCAGCGCCTGAGGATCTCCATCCACCACGGCGCGATCATTGAGCGCCAGCCTACCCGGGAACGTCACAACTCCGTATGCACCGCCTGGCGTATAGGACCAACTCTCGAGGTAGACCGATCGTTCGGTAAAGGCGGAGTAGTAGAAATATATGGAGTCGCTAATGCTGCTTGAGGTCGAGTGGTTGTTGACGGCCAGCACGTCGCAGCGATTCGTATGATCACGAACCCACAACAACCCCTTGTACAGCGCGCTAGTCAGCCCTCGATGTTCGCTGGCGTCCCCAACCACCCGTTTGCCTGCGGCGGTTTCCAGCACTTCTGGGACCATCGCCCCCACCGACTTCACCAGAGTGAGGGCGATCAGAATAGGGATGGCGCAGGCGAATAGTCTGGCCGATCGCGAGCGTATCGCAGGGGGATAGTATTGCTCGAGCTTGATCGCTACATAGACGATTGCGATCGCGACCAGTCCGTAGGCGAGGACGTACCACAGTATCCATACCCAAGTTACATCGTCGACTTTCTTCCAGCCGAAATGCCAAGCTGTGATGGTAACCGCGCGTGACGAATAAGCAACGCAAAAGCCGACGGCCACCATCGCTAGGCAGGCTTGCAGCAGCTTCCTGCGCAGCACACGCGTAGTCTGCGACCACAGGCGGATCAGGCCCAGGGCGGCTACCGGCATGATTGCAAGTGAGCCATAGCCTATAAACGCGAGCTCGCCATCGCCCGCTACTTCGAACAGAATATATATAGACGCCGCGGTCACGAACATCGCCACCAGGAGGGCGACGAAAGGCGAGTTCTGGGTCTGACCGCGCTGGATCAGGACCCAAAGCGCCCCCAGCGCGGGCACGAAGAATAGGGCACAGGCGAAAACCGCTGCGCAGATCAGAAGGCCTAGTCCAAAAGCGGAATGCGCAGGAAACAGTGGGGCGAACAGCGTGAACTGTGTGAAGCTAAATGGGTGGATACCAATTTCAGAGACACCTCCGATTTCAGAGACACCACCGGTCAGCATAAGGTAATAGATCAGCCCAGCGCATAGCGCCGATAGCACAAGCAGCCCCAGCAGGCGAGTGTCTCTGGCTACCACCCCTCGCCATAGACAGAACAGACCCAAACCTCCGATGAAGTCGACCGTCGCGATCGACTTTATGGCGGTGCACCCGAGTACGAGGATAGCGGCGATGATCAGCGACGTCAGCGTACCCGAGCGCTTGGTGCCCGTTCCGTCTGGCGTAGCGTGGTCGCACTTGACGGCGGCAAGCTGGTCTTGGACATGCGCGAGAAGGCCGAGAAAGAAGGGGATCGCAAGCGCGTAGGTGGGGCTGTTCTTCAAAAGATAAAACGGGGTAGGTCCGAATGCATTGAAGCCGGTGGCATCGAGACTTAGGTTATTAATGGGGAAGAACAGAGCCACCGTGAGCGTGCCGGCCCAGCGTGACCTTCCCAGCTCGCGGCCGATCGACCAGAGCTGCAACCCAATTACAAAGATGACCGCTACCGGAAACAGACGCAAGACGATAGTGGCGAGGGGAACGCCTGTCGTTTGATTCACCGCGGCGGTGTGCATAAAGAATCCGGTGTAGTAGCGGAGCGGATGGCCCGCTACATATGGATCCGTGATCGGCCAGTGGTGGCGCGCCTCGGCGGCGATGGATATGTCGAAGACGTTGTCGGGATAATAGGAGACGCTGCTGGCGTATTGAGGCAGGGGGTACCGCGTGAAGATTTCGATCGCCGTCACAACCAGCGCTCCCACTACCATGACTCCTGCGGCTGGGATTGCGAGGCGATTGCTCGGCTTCGCTGTGGAGACGCTGCTTTTGAAGGGATTACGAAGCATCCTGCGCAAGTCTCTTGCGCGCAGAAGCCCTCGAGTGTAGAGAAGTAGTGGACCCAGTGTCAGGACTGTCATTACAGGCAGCAACCAAAGCAGCCAGCGATGGCCGAGCGCCGCAGTCAAGGCGAATGCCCCGATCTCGAGTGCGTAACCCAGTGGCCAGCCGATGGCGATCGTTTGCAGCGGTCCTCGCGCTCGAGGGCTCAAAAACGAATAGAGCATGCAGCCCGGAAGGAGAACGAATGTGACTTCGAAAGCCGCATACCGCGCTATGTCGGCGATCGAAGTTTCCGTAAGCAGCAGGATCGTAATTGCAGCCGATACGACCAGTGCCATGGTGGTCGTAACGAATGGACGATCGCCACCGGTCGACCATATTGGCAGCGGGAGTAGCTTTGCATGGGGTTTGGTCGCTGCGTCGGTTGCCATCTCGCCAGTGATCTATAGAACCGTTAACAGAACCCCGGGCTAGCACGAAGATATCTGTGAGCTGGTTGTAGACGCCGATCGGTCACGATCATCACTACCCGAGAATCATTGGAACTTGAGGTTGTTGGTGGCGATGGTCGTGACGTATACAACGAGCGCGGTGAAGATCGCGAGAGCGATGAGGAGTGAGCTGGCCGCGCGGTACCGACGAATGACACCTCCCGGGTCAGAGACGAGAGACGACCATCCAGGGGCGAGGACCAGCGCGTAGATCAAAAGGTACATCGGCAACAGGTAGCGCGTCTCGACGGCCGACGGCACTGCTGTGATACAGCACGCAAGCACCGCCACCGGGTAGCGCCATCGCGTTGGTCCGAGGCTGTGCCTCGCTGCGGGCCAGGCGAGTCGCACGAGCGCGATGAAGACCAGGAGGAAGCCAGCTATCCGTAGCCACCAGTCCGTCCACACATGGTGTATATACGGCGTGTTATAGCGTACGTCCAGCCCATTGATGATGTGACTGCCGTATAGCTCCGCAAAGGTGAGGGGATGCGAAACGACCAGCTGCAAGTACTGATCTCTGCCCCTGATTTCCTGTTCTGGCTGCGTGTAGAGAAGATTGCTACCCGGATTGTCTATATATCTCATCTGCGCCCCGGCCCGGCCTGTGCCGACGTACGTGTCATAGCGCTGCAGGAGCATCCCTACCGTGAGCTGGAGGGTTTCCAGATCGGAGTGTGCCCCCGGGATGAAGCTCCAGGTTTGGAAGTGACGGTGTGAGGCCAGCGACTGCGGTAGCGAGATGATCGCAAACCCGGCTAGCATCAGGCCAAAGCAGAGAGAGCGTCGTGGCCACGCGCCGCCACCTCGGCGCAGCGTGTGCATTTGCCAGGCGGCGAGTATCATCACGGCCGGAGCGAGGGGCAGATACGACGGTCGCATATCTATAGCGCTCGCGGTCGCGATGCCGGCAAGCAGCATCGACGCGGGCGAGAGCGGGCTAGACGTGGCTATTATGGCTACGAACGCCGCGGCCAGTGCCGGGATATCGCTGAGAGGGAAGTTTAGGTAACCGCTCCAAAAGACGAGCAGTACGGCAACGAGCAGGAGACGTCGTTGCCAGCCCCAGCGCTGTCGGTACCAGCTTATCTCTGCGAGTCTTGGCACAAGGACCGCACCGATGAGAGCGAGCAACAGCGCATTGAACAGCTTTGCCGACGTCGAGCTGCTCCAGTGCAGGTTGATCGCCAGCTGGTCCAAGCCGCGGTTGATCAAAGGATAGAGGTAACCGCGTACGGGGCTGTTGAAATTCGTCAGCGAGAAGTGGCCGTTACTTACAAAAGTTTTCCCGAGGGTCCAGTAGCTGCCGGAGTCATAGTAGAATAGTTCAGATTTATGGGATAGAGCGACTGCCGACGTGATGAGGAAGGCGATGGTGAGCGTCGTCCGTACGGTGAGCTGGCGAGTACGTGCAGCAATAAAAAGCGCATACCAGCTAGTTTGTCTCTCACTAATAGTTGCGGGCATTGGAATAATAGGCTATCCTACCTGGATTCCGAATGTTGCAAGGAGACAAAATCTCAGCGGCTGCCGTGGAGGTCCAGTCTGACCCTGCGATTCTGGCCAACGACTTCTCGCGGCAGTGGCGGGATATACGTTGTGACGCGCTCGAAGCGGTAGATCGAGTCGGAAACAGTGGTTGGCTGATCCTGGGCGAGGAGGTCCGTTCGTTCGAGCAGGCTTTCGCCGAGTGGTGGGGGGTGAAGCACGCCGTGGGCGTGGCCAGCGGCCTGGACGCCTTGGAGATCGCACTGAGGTGCGCCGGCCTGCGAGCGGGGGCGGGCGTACTGACGACCCCGCTAACGGCGTTTGCCACCACACTGGCGATCCTCCGAGCCGGCGGTCGACCGGTCTGGTGCGACGTCGAGCAGTCGGGGGGTCTCGATCTCCAACAGGCCGACGCTCTGCTACGAGCAGACGATTCGCTGCAAGCGCTCGTAGTGGTTCACCTTTACGGGCACCCGATGGATCCAGTCGGGCTGGGGCGTCTACGCGATGAGCACGGCGTGATCTTGATCGAGGACTGCGCTCATGCCGCCGGAGCGCAGCGCGATGGTCGACCGATGGGGCTCGTGGGTCAGGCGGCGGGGACCAGCCTCTACCCGACGAAGAACCTTGGCGCCATGGGTGACGGAGGCGTCGTGCTCACAACCGACGGCGCCATTGCCGAGCGGGCCAGGCGCCTTCGCGACTACGGACAGCGAGCCCGATACGACCATTCCGAGAGGGGCCTCAACAGCCGCCTCGATGAGCTGCAGGCCGCGATCATGAGATCGGCGATGCTGCCGCGGCTGGACGGGTGGCTCGGACGGCGTAGGGCGATAGCGCTGCGCTACCTCGAGGGACTGCGGGGCTGTGGGCTGCGACCGATCCTCGCCGATGGCGGTCGATCTGGGCATCACCTGTTTCCCGTCGAAGTCCTCGAGGAAGATGTAGAGGGGGTGGTCGAGCGATTGAAGCAGGCAGGCGTCTCAGTCGGCCGACACTATCCGTTTGTGTGTCCGGACCAGCCGGCTGTCGAGGGTTTGGGCGGCGCTGCAGCGCCGCTACCGGTAGCGCGACGGCTTGCCGAGCGTGAGATATCGCTGCCGATACATCCCTATATGGAAGACGACGAGGTGGAGAGGGTACTAGAGGCCTGCACGTGGGTGTGCGGATGAGCGGCGCGACGAACTCCTTGGTCGTTCCGGTGTACAACAACGCGCGCTCGGTCGACGCACTCATCGACGCGGTCGAGCACATCGCCGCGCAGGCGGAGGGCGGTCTTGAGGCGATCTTCGTAGTCGACGGGAGCCCGGACGATTCCTATCCGCGACTTTTGAGAGCGCTAGCTGGGACGCGCACGGAGGCGCGCATCGCCCTGCACTCCAGAAACTTCGGCGCGTTCGCCGCGATCAGGACGGGAATGCGCCTGGCGAGCGGGCGCTATATCGCCGTGATGGCCGCCGACCTGCAGGAGCCGCCTGAGCTGATCGTGGAGTTCTTCGCTCGACTTGCCCGACATGACATCGACGTCGTGGTCGGCAAGCGGGCCAGCCGTGACGATCGCGGCGACAGCGCCTCGACGCTTTACTGGCGTCTGTACCGGCGGTTCGTGCTCCGTGAGATCCCGTCTGGAGGCGTCGACGTGTTTGGCTGCACTGATGCGGTCAGAGACGTTGTCTGCTCGCTGGAGGATGTCCACACCTCGCTCGTCGCGCAGCTATTCTGGGTTGGCTTCCGTCGGGGCGTGGTTTCCTACGATCGGCGTCCGCGGAGCGGAAAGAGCAGTTGGACTTTTCGCAGCAAGACCCGTTACCTCGCCGACAGTATCTTCGCGTTCACCGATCTGCCGGTAAAGATCCTTTGGATGACAGGGCTCACCGGGATGGCGATCAGTGTGGTAGTCGGGTCTGTGGTGCTGACGGCGCGGGCGTTTGGCATCATTCCAGTGCCGGGATTTGCCGCTACAGCGCTGATTTTGTTGTTCGTGCTGGGGGCTAACTCGCTGGGCCTGGGAATCATCGGGTCATACGCGTGGCGAGCGTACGAGGGCACGAAGGGGCGTCCTGGCGCGATCGTGCGTGAGGTCATCGAAGTTGTTCCCGCGCCTGAGGGGGTGAAGTCCCTGCCCGAAGGGAACGCTCTTGTCTGAGCCGCTCATACACGCACATGCTCTCTGCGAGAGCGACTCCGTGGGGCCGGGGACACACATTCTGGCTTTTGCCCACGTGCTGCCAGGCGCCCGGATCGGGGCCAACTGCAATATCTGCGACGGGGTGTTCATCGAGGACGGCGCGGTGCTCGGGGATAGGGTGACGGTGAAGCCCGGCGTGCAGATATGGAGCTGCGTGGTCCTCGAAGACGATGTGTGTGTCGGACCAAACGCGACATTCACCAACGATGCGTTTCCGCGCAGTCGCGAGTCGCTATCAGAGTACGCCGCAACCATCGTTCACGCCGGAGCGTCGATCGGCGCCAATGCCACCATACTGCCTGGGATCGACATCGGTCGGGGGGCAATGGTCGGGGCAGGGGCAGTCGTGACGAGGTCGGTGCCGCCAAACGCGATCGTCGTGGGCAATCCGGCGTGCATCGAGGGCTATATGCCGACGGGCGGCAGCACCAGCGAGCTGTCGCTAGAGGCCCGCAAAGCCTCGACCGCTGAAAGATCGCCCGGCAGAGACGTCCTTGCCGTAACGGGTGCGCATCTGCAGTGCTTTGGTTCCTTTGCCGACATGCGCGGCACGTTGACGGCTGGCGAGCTTCCCAGTGTTGATGTGCCGTTTGCCGGCAAGCGGTGGTTCATCGTGTACGACGTGCCCAGCCGGGAGGTGAGGGGCGAGCACGCCCATAGGACCTGCCACCAGTTCATGGTATGCGTCGCGGGTAGCGTCGGGGTTTCAGTTGACGATGGGCTTAATCGAGACGAAGTGTTGCTCGACGATCCGACCTTGGGTCTGTACATACCTCCGATGGTGTGGGCGAGCCAGTTCCGGTACGAGCGACACTCCGTGCTGCTCGTATTTGCCTCACATGCCTACGATCCTGACGACTACATACGCGACTACGATCTCTTCCTGAAGGAGATCTCGCGGGTCCCTGCTGGCTCGGTCTGATGGTGGCGCGCGCTCGGCGTTGGTAGCCACCACACCCGCGGGAATCGAGCGATCGACGTCCGGCCGGTCGGACATGTCGCTCGGCTAGGCGGCGGTCAGGGAGTCGGGAGCGCTCATGCTCGAGGCGGCGCATTGGGCGGCGGCGGCTCGCCGCCCGATGCTCCCGGGCCTATCGTCCCGTTGCTTGGTGAACTGTCCTTTCGGCCACGCCGGATCAGGGTGATGATCCCGATCGCGCCGCCGACAGCGGCGGCACCGATCAATGCCCAAGCCCACCCCGGCAGACCGCTTGATTCCGAGGATGGCTCTTTGTTCGCGGCTGCCGCGGCTCCGGCTGCCGCTGCCGCCGCTGGAGCGTGACTGGTCGATGTCGTGGTCGTGGTTGGGGTGGTCGGGGTGGTGACGGTCTGAGTCTTGACAACCGTGTTCGTCTGTGTCTGTGTGGGTGTGGTCACGGTTGTCGTCTGCGATGGCTGTGTGACTGTTTTGGTCTGGGTGACCGTCTTGGTCGGTGACGACGCGGTGCTTGTGGTGGTGGGAGTAGGTTCGGTGGCCGCGGTCGTCGCGGACTTCGTTTGCGCCGACGCGGTCGCTGTTTGGTCTTGGGAGAGCTGGGTCTCGGTCTTGGCCTGCGTGGCGGTTGGCGTGCTGTTGGTGGTGCTCGCGGTTTTTCCCTCGGCACGGCTGGAGGCGGTCTGGCTCAGGCTGCTGGCTACGCTCGCCCCGCCGCCTGAGCCACATGCGGCCAAGACGAATAGGGAGAGGCCCATCGCGCTCACCTGAATCGCCCATCGCGTCACGATCTTGCCCTGGCGATTGTGGCGAAGGACCGTACGAGCGCGGCCGGCGCCGTGCTGGCCTTCGGTTTCGGGATTGAAGCCACCGCAGACCTGGGCACCGATACCGGGCGGCCAGCTGTGGGTTCCATAGCCGCCATAGCCAAAAATGTACGGAACGCATGGATGGGGCGCTTGCGGGAATGCCCGCAAATTGGAATAGGGTTAACTACGTAGATAGAGTAACCCACGCAGCTTCTTGCGACCGTGCGCCGTTCCGAAGTTCGGCGCTCGCACTCGCCCGGACAGGTTCGCGTGAGCATCGTTGAGGACCGCTTCGCTCGGGAGCCCGACGAGCTCAGTGCCCGCGACGATCCCAAAACGCGAACAGCAGCAACTGCACGCTCCCAAACACCAGGCGACTGGAACCCGCAACCATCTCGCCCGAGGTTCTTGACACGGGACACATAGCTCGCTCCTCACCGCCACCTAGACTAAACGCAACCTCAGCATCCAAGAAAGGATCCGCCAATGTGCCGCTGGCTCGCGTATTCAGGGTCTCCGCTCCTGCTCAAGGAAGCGTTGTATGGGCCGGCCAATTCGCTGATTGAGCAGAGTCTGCATTCGCGACTCGGCGCCGAGACGACGAACGGTGACGGTTTCGGCGTCGGCTGGTATGGCGCGCTTCCCACTCCAGGCGTGTTTCACAGCACCGAGCCGGCCTGGAACGACAAAAACCTGCACGAGCTCGCCGACCACATCAGCTCGCCGAACTTCTTTGCTCATATCCGTGCGGCAATCGGAAGCTCCGTCCAACAGACGAACTGTCACCCTTTCCGCCACGACCGCTGGCTGTTCATGCACAACGGCTATATCAACGAGTTCGCCACGATCAAGCGCGACCTCGTGCTCGCGGTCGATCCGTCGCTGTATCCACAGATCGCGGGACAGACCGACTCCGAGATGCTGTTCTTTCTGGCCCTCACCTTCGGCCTAGAGGACGACCCGCCCGCCGCGATCGAGCGCGCAGTCGGGCTGGTGGAGAAGGTGGCAGCTCGGCAGGGGGTCGCCAATCCGTTTCAGGGCACGATCGCCACGACCAGTGGAGAAACCATCTGGGCATTCCGGTATTCGAGCGAGGGAAAATCCCGCTCGCTCTTCTACACGACCGACGTGCCGACGCTGCGCAAGCTCTATCCCGAGCGGGAGCTGTACGAGCAGGTCTCAGAGGACGCACGGCTGGTGGTCTCCGAGCCACTCGGCGACATCCCGGGTGTGTGGAATGAAGTGCCCGAGGCGACCTGCCGGATCGTCGGTCGAGACCACGACGAGCAGCGGCCATTCCGCCCGATGGCGCCATGAGCTCGAGGGCAGTACGACCGCCGTGGCGGTCCCGTGTCGCTGCGGTCGTCGCGCTCATCGCGCCGGTGGTGATGGTCGTGGTGGCCGCGGTCGCATTGGCGGGCGATGTGCCCGTAGCTGTGCTGGCGGTCGGGCTGCTGCTGGCCTGCAGCGCGTTCATCTGGCTCGCCTTGACCCATCGCGGCCCACGGCGAGCGTTCAGCGCCGCACTGGCCACGCTGAGCGGGGTCGGGCTGATTGTGGTGCTGGTGGCCAACTGGCAAGGGGTGGTCGTGCTTACAGCGCTGCTCTTGCTGCTGGCCGTTTTCGGGCTCGCCGCGCGCTACGCGCTCGGGCGGACCGGGGAAACGGCCGTCAGCGGCGCAGCTGGGGCGGTCGTGCCGGTCGGCGCCGCAAAATCCGCGGTGCTGATCATCAACTTGAAGTCCGGTGGTGGCAAGGCCGAGCGCTTTGACCTTGCCGCTCAAGCTCGGCGGCGAGGCATCGAGCCGGTTGTTCTGCAGCCTGGCGATGACCTGCTCGAGCTCGCCGAGAGCGCCATCGCACGCGGCGCGAAGGTCGTCGGGATGGCAGGTGGCGATGGCTCGCAGGCCCTTGTTGCGACGGTTGCCGCGCGGCGCGACATCGCCCACGTCTGTGTTCCCGCGGGGACTCGAAACCATTTCGCCCTGGACCTCGGCCTTGACCGCGACGATGTCGTGGGCGCATTGGATGCGTTCACGGACGGCGTGGAGCGGCGCATCGATCTCGCGTGCGTCAATGACCGCGTGTTCGTCAACAACGCCTCGCTCGGCGTCTATGCCAAGGTCGTCCAGTCCGACGCCTACCGCGACGCCAAGCTCGAGACCTGGACCGGCATGCTGCCCGACCTGCTGGGCCCCGATGCGGAGCCGATCGACCTCCAGTTCACCGCTCCGGACGGGAGCCGCTGCGACGACGCGCCACTCGTGCTCGTGTCGAACAATCCGTATCGGCTGGCGAGCCTCGCCGGCGCGGGCACGCGCGAGCGGATCGACACGGGCCTGCTCGGCATCCTGGCCGCACGGGTGCGCAGCGCTGCCGACGTGTCAAAGCTCGTCGCGCTCGAGCTGGTAGGTCAGGCGGGACGCTTTCCGGGCCTGCTGTCGTGGTCGATGCAGGAGTTCGAGGTTCGCTCCACCGGCCCGGTGGAGGTTGGGCTCGACGGCGAGGCGCTCGTGCTCGATCCTCCCTTGCGCTTCGTGTCGCTGCCCGGCGCGCTACGGGTGCGGCTGCCCAGCGGAGTCGGCCTGCCACCGGCCGCCAGAGCTGCGGCGCTGACTGTGGACAACCTGGGTGCGCTGCTACGGGTGGCGGCCGGCCGGTGAGCCACCCGGCCGCGCGGCTGGTGCTTGGTCTGGCCGTCTTCGTGCTCTTCGGTTGGGGGGTCGGGGAGCTCTGGACCTCAGTCGTGGAGTCGATCGAGCTGAACGCAGTACGCGACGTAGCCGCTCAGCGCACCGCGGCGCTCACCGACATAGTGCGGGTGCTCACCTGGGCGGGCAGCGCGTTCCTGCTGGTTCCGCTTGCCCTGATTGCCTGCCTGGTATTTGTCCGGGCGGGCCTACACCGAGAGGCGCTCGCGGTCGCGCTCAGCCTCGGCGGCGCGATGCTGATTTCAGGCGGGGTCAAGCTGCTCCTGTCGCGCCCGCGCCCGCCCGTGGAGCACCTGCAGGCGGTTACCGGCTCGAGCTTTCCCTCGGGCCATGCGACTCAGGCGAGCGCATTCTGGTTCTCGCTGGTGTTCGCGATGCCGGCGGCAGGGGCATCGCCGAAGCTAACCCGCGTGGCTGGCAACATCGCGCTGCTGATCGTTCTCGCGGTGGCCGCGTCTCGCGTCTATCTGGGCGTCCATTATCCGAGCGACGTGGTCGCCGGCCTGCTGCTCGGCACTGGATGGGCAACCTACGTGTCGCGCTGCTTGCGGGAGCCTGAGAGCGTGTCTGAAGGCTCTCGGGCTCTGTGACATGAACGGGCGCGCTTCGACCCGAGCCGAGCGCTGGGTGCCGGGCATTCGCACCGTCCGGACGTATCAACGTTCTTGGCTGCGAGCGGATCTCGTGGCAGGCGTGGTGCTGGCGGCGATCCTCGTTCCGCAGGGCATGGCCTACGCCGAGCTGGCCGGACTCCCGGCGGCCACTGGTCTGTATACGACGATCGCATGCCTCGTCGGCTATGCCGTGTTTGGGCCCTCCAGAGTGCTGGTGCTCGGACCCGATTCCTCGATCTCGCCTTTGATTCTTGCTGCCATCACCCCGCTGCTGGTAACCGGGGATCCCGCAAGCGCAATCGTCCTGGCAGGCATGCTCGCGGTCCTCGTGGGACTTACCGAGATCGGTCTTGGCCTGGGGAAGCTCGGGTTCGTCGCCGACCTACTGTCGAAGGAGGTGCAGGTTGGATACATGAATGGCCTTGCGATCACGATCATCGTCGGCCAGCTGCCGAAGCTTTTCGGGTTCTCCACGCACGCCGATTCGTTCCTCACTGAGCTACGCGCGTTCGCAGAGCACCTCGACCAGACGCAAACAACGACCCTCCTCGTCGGCGTGGCTGTGCTCGTCCTTCTGCTGGTGCTCCCTCGCATCACCACTCGGCTGCCTGCGGTGCTGGTCGGGGTCGTTGGCGCCACCGTCGCCTCAGCTGTCTTTGGGCTCGCAGGCAATGGCGTGGTCACGGTCGGCGCTCTGCCTCAGGGGATTCCCACGCCCACGCTCCCGTGGACGAGCGCCGGCGACGTCGTTCCCCTGCTCATCGCCGCGGTAGGCATCACGCTCGTGTCCTTGACCGACACGATCGCCACCGCGACGAGCTTCGCGGCTCGGCGCGGTGAAGAGGTCGAGCCTAACCAGGAGATGATCGGCATGGGTGCGGCGAACATCGCCGCTGGACTCTTCCAAGGCTTTGCAATATCAACCAGCGGCTCACGGACAGCGGTAGCCGAACAGTCAAAAGCCAAGAGCCAGCTCACCGGCGTCGTGGGCGCGGCTCTGGTGGTGGTGCTCCTGCTGTTCCTGAACTCACTGCTGGCTGACCTGCCGCAAACGGCACTGGCCGCCGTGGTGATCGTCGCCGCATTGTCATTGATGGATGTGAGCATCCTGCGCCACTACCTGCGCGTTCGCAAGAGCGCGTTCGCGGTGTCCCTCGTCGCAACCGCCGGTGTGATCTTGCTTGGAGTGCTGCAGGGCATCGTCGTCGCCGTCACGCTCGCGATCCTGCTCTTTTTCAGGCGCAACTGGTGGCCGCACGGCGCCGTCTTGGGCAAGCTCGAAGGTGAAGATGGTTGGCACGACGTCGACACTCACCCGGAGGCGAAGCAGATCCCTGGTGTTGTCGTATACCGTTGGGAGGCGCCGTTGTTCTTTGCCAACGCTGGCGCCTTCCGGCTGCAGATCCGCAAACTCGTCCGTGACCGTAAGCCGCGGTGGGTGGTCCTACAGTGCGAGGCCGTCACTGACGTCGACGTCACTGCGGCCGAGATGCTCGAGCAGCTCGACAACGAACTCAATGCCGCCGGGACTCACTTGGCGTTCGTGGAGATGCGCAGCCGCCTGCAGGACCTCACCTTGCGCTACGGCCTGCTGGAGACTCTCGATCGCGAACATTTCTACCCCACGCTTGAGGCTGCTCTTGAGGAGATCCAAGCCCGCGAGTCCCTACCGAGTCACACATCTGGCGGGTAGACACTGACTAGGCGTTTGGCCAATTACTATGCGTCCTGGTGCTCCTGCTCGAAGGGGTCCCCCGGGGCGCCTTTGGGCGCTTGCTCCTCGAGACGCTGCTTGGCTTCGAGCAGCGCCTCGCGCTGTTGCTTGGTGACCGGTGGAAAATGGGGGTCGATCGCCATCAGCGTGTCAACTAGCACGGCCGCCGCTCCGACCCGAGCGAACCACTTGCGGTCGGCTGGGATCACATACCAAGGCGCCCATTCAGTGCTCGTGTGCGAGAGCATCTCCGAGAACGCCCTCTGGTAGTCATCCCAGCGCTCACGCTCGTTGACGTCAGCCGCGGAGAACTTCCAGTTGTGGTCGGGGAGGTCGATCCGGCGCAGCAGGCGGGCTCGCTGCTCCTCCTTTGAGATGTTCAAGAACAGCTTGACGATCCGCAGCCCATTGTCGGTGAGATACCGCTCCCAGTCGTTAATCTCGCGGTAGCGACGCCGCCAGATGTCCCCTGTCCTCGCCGCCTCGGGGAGTCTCTGGCGATCGAGATTCTCGGGATGTACACGCACCACGAGTACCTCCTCGTAGTGGGAACGGTTGAAGATGGCGATCTCGCCGCGCCCGGGAAGATGCTGCGCGTAACGCCAGAGAAAATCGTGATCCAGCTCCTCGGCCGACGGCACCTTGAAGCTGTGCACGGCAACGCCCTGCGGGTTGACCCCGCTCATCACGTGGCGGATCGTCCCATCCTTTCCGGCGGTGTCCAACGCTTGCAACACCACCAGCACCCCCCACGTGTCCTGAGCGGCCAGCCGTGCCTGGTACTCAGAGAGCAGTCGCACTCCCTCGGCGAGCAAGACGACCCCCTCTTTCTTCTTCTTCACGCCCCCCTTGAAAGCAGGTTCGAAGTCCTCGGCAAGGATCACCTTCGACCCGGGCTTCACCCGGAACGGCTTGATGAACTCCGCAACCCGTCTTCGACGCTTGTCGGCCATCCTCAGTCCAACCCCATGCACCAAGCTTACGCCGGTCAATCCAATCTCCCGCATCGCCGGCCCGCCGGATCGGCTACACCCAGCGGCCAATACGACAGGTTGCGACAACGTCAACTTGTTAGAGTCTTCCTGGTAAATGCGGCGCGAGCCGCGAGGCGAGGACAAGGAGCCACACGGTGATTGCGACCAGCTATCCGTTTCTAGAAGTCTTCTGGACGATGCTCATCTTCTTCTTCTTCATCGTCTGGCTCTGGATTCTTTTCACAGTCTTCGCCGATGTGTTCCGTCGCGACGACATCTCGGGTTGGGGAAAGACAGCATGGATCATCTTCGTCATCGTCCTCCCCTACCTCGGTGTGTTCGTCTACCTGATCGCCGAGCACAAGGGAATGACCGAACGGACGATCCGGCAGCAGGAAGCAGCGAAGTCGCAGATGGACCAGTACGTGCAGTCCGTAGCCAGCACAAGCGACCCAACCGCTCAGATAACTAACGCAAAGACGCTCCTAGACCAGGGCACAATCACCCAGGCCGAGTTCGACCAGATCAAGCAGAACGCGCTCGCGGGCTAGCGGGGACGGACCTGGCTGGGCTCGCCGGCGCCAACCACCTCACTTGCTGACCACAAACGCCTAGGCTCGGGCAGATGCCGGCTCGGAGCCGGGTTGTCGTGTCGGCATACGTCCGACGAAGAAAAGCGCGATGGCCGCGATCAGGATGAGGACGGTCAGCCCGGCGCGGAGTCCGTCGAGGCGTGCTTGGGCGTTGGCGTCGAGTGCCACCTTCGTCACCTCCGAGCTCGCGCCGGCTTCCTTCGTTGCGGCTTCGAGCTGCTTGTCGGACATAAACGGTATGCCCGCGGCCAGCTCGATGGTCGCTTTGTCCTTGACGCTCTGCGGGACCACGTTGTTCATCTCGATGTGCGTCAGAAACGATGCTGTCAGCACGGCGATCAGGATCGACCCCACGAGGGCGGTGCCCAACGAGGCCCCGAGGTTGGTCACCGTGTTCTGTAGCCCGCCCACCTCCGAGCTCTGCTCGTCGGGCACGGCTGAGACGGTCACAGCGCCGAGCTGCGATGCGAGCGCGCCAAGGCCGAGCCCGACGAGCAGCAACGGCACGGTCACGATCTCGGCCCCCGCATGGATATCAATCGCAGCCAGCAGCACCAGCAACCCGAGCAGCATCAAGAGGATCCCGACGCGTACAACCAGCCGCGGCGAGACGTCCGGGAACAGCCGCGGCACTCCCAGCGCCGCCGCCAGCAGGGTCAAGGACATAGGCATGATCCGAACCCCGGTGGCGATGGCCGACAGTCCTAGTGCCACTGACAAGTAGAGCGGGATCAGGAAGAAAACCCCCATCATCAGGAGGTATTGAAAGAAGAACATGGTCAGCCCGCCCTCGAGCTGCTTGTTGCGCAGCAGCGCCGGATCGACGAGTGGCTCCTGGCCGCGCGTGACCATGCGCGCCTCCCAGTGCAAAAACGACCAGACCAACACGAGCCCGGCGACCATCAGCCACGGCACGGGCGACATTCCAAACCATTGAGGCGCGCCTGACTTCGGCGCCACCCAGCCCCACGAGCCGGACTTGAGCACGCCAAAGACGAATACGCCAAGGCCCGCGGCGCACAGGACGGCTCCGATCAGATCAATTTTCGGTTGGCGGTCGGGCGGAGCGTCCACGGCGCGACGCGCGAGCACGAGGATGACCAACACAAGCATGACCTCACCAGCGAAGACCCAGCGCCAGGACGCATAGGTGGTCGCGAGCCCGCCGATCAGCGGGCCGACAGCGATCGCGATCGCACCGGCGGCGGCCACAAGTCCGTAGGCCGCGGGACGGCGTGCCGCCGGGAAGTTGCCGGCGACTAGCGCCACGATCGACGGCAGGATGAGTGCCGCGCCGACGCCCTCGAGGAAGGACCAGCCGAACAGCAACACCGGCAGGCTCTGTGACAGCGCCGTGGTGAACGAGCCGCAGCCATAGATGACGCAGCCGATCATAAACGCGCGCTTGCGACCGATTATCGCGCCCACCTTCGCCCCGGGGATCATTAGCATCGCCATCACGAGTGTGTAGGCCGTGATCGCCCCCTGGATCCCGGTGACCGTCGTGCCGACATCTTCGGCGACCGTCGCGATCGAGACGTTCATCACCGAGCTGTCGAGCGCCATCAGGAACTGGCCGGCAGCCAACGTCAGCAAGATCACCTGAGCACCGGCGACAGCGGTTTTCGTCAAAGCTAAATCGCTCACGACGCCCAGCCTTACAGCTATTAGGGACGTCGTGGTGTCAGGGGCGGCGTACAAAGCGCCCCATCGGACAATTTGGCCGACTCGGCACTCCTACCTAGCGACCTCCTGTGAGTCAAGCAGAGGCCCTCCGGCAAGGTTTCTTCTGCAGACAACCGGCAAGGCCAGGCCGGAGGTTTAGGCCCATGGACCGGGTTCTATGAGCCTAAACTCGCTCGGTGCAAGTCGGCCGCGCCAAGAAGACCAGCCAAAAACTAGCCATTTGCAGGCATTTTAGAAATGGAGCTAGCCGGACTCGAACCGGCGACCTCCTGGGTGCGATCCAGGCGCTCTCCCAACTGAGCTATAGCCCCGCATACCGACATCTATGCCCGGATGACGATCTCGAGAAGTGTAGTAGCAGCGTCGAGCCAGAGACGCCCCGACCGTTGCGGCCGCTCGCAGCGTCCCCATGGCCGGCGCCAAAAATACAAGCTCTGAAGCATCTGAGCAAGCCCGGGTCCTGGCGCAGTATGGTTTGGAGGCGCAATGGGATTGCTTGACGACGCCATCCGTGAGCACCTGGAGCTTAAGCGTCTCAGGGGAGCCGATCCTGGCGACGTGGCCCGGGAGGAGGACGCCGCCCTGGGACCGGTACGTCGCCTAGATGAGCCGGAGACTGACGCTCAAAGTGGGGATCACACCGAGGCACCTGGCCCCGAAGGGTCGCCCCCGCAACCTGCTGATGCGCCTCCTCCGAGCCATTCGTCGGCGGGTCAGGAGACAGTCGAGATCAACATGGAAGCTGAGCTAGCCAACTCGGACCCCGAACACATACCGTCGGGCAACGACGTAATGGCCACTCCGCTTGCCCATCCCGCTCATGGGCAAGCATCCGGCGATGAGTCGCTTGAATGGGAGATGCCGGGAGATCGCCAAGTCGACCCTGATGAGGCACGGGGCAAAGTACGTAAGGACGAGGGCAGTTCTGGGACGGAGCTGGCGCAAGGTGCAGACACGCCCGTCGAGGATGTGCTCGAGGAGACTCCAGACTTCTTGCGTGACACACCGGAGCAGGAGCGCCTATGGTTCGAGCAGAGGCCTCCGCGCGACTTCGACTTCAATGAGTAGGGCTTTTTCCGACGAGGCCGTCGAGGCCAGGTAGCTGATAGCGGTCAGTATTAGCTGAGGCTGTTGCCCTACACTCGGGGGCTGCGGGGCCATAGCTCAGCTGGGAGAGCGCCTGCTTTGCAAGCAGGAGGTCGCCGGTTCGATCCCGGCTGGCTCCATCGACAAATCTCCTGTAAATAAGCCACTTTCTGCCGACGTCGAAAGCGCTCACGACCCAAGATGTTCCCCAGGCGTGTTCCCCAGCTCCCGGTGACCGTCCTGGTTTGCCGCTCATGCCGAGTGTGGCCTCCGACTCCGGATTGAGAGCCAAGCAACTGGAAGGGACTCAACTGCATCGTGAGCTGAGCAACGCAGGTCGGGATTCGTGCCGGGACTGCGTCCCGGATTTGGAATCCGCTGGAGCGGAGTAAACCGTCAGGCCTGACGGCCTGGATCGGTTTTTGACCGTCGCGGCCCGCGTGAGCGGATGGTAAACGAAGGGTTTGTGGGTGGGCCACGACGGTCAAAAACCTCCCCGTCCTTGTTCCGTGTAGGGACGAGACGGGGTGGGCATAGGGAGCCATCGCCACAGCACTCAATGGTTGTGGTTTGTGTCAGGCCGTTACGTGATCGCCGTGTAGACCTCAGCGCCACCGATCTCCGAGCTCGCCGCCGACAGGACGAAACAACAGCACCAAGGGGGTGGGGCATGGGCGCAGTCGAGAGTCCTTGAACCTCCATGCGGCGCGACGTCGAGTCCATCGTCGCCGCTGGAGCCGTCCGCGTGGGCGGTACCATCGCGATCCATGGCAGCGTCGTCAACCACCGCCGTCGAGATCGACTCGAATCTGCTGGAGCGGCTCCGTCAACGGTGTCCTGCAAAGGACGACCGCGAGTTGCTCGAAAGCATTGCTCGCGTCCAGCTTGGGCGCGAGGCTAGCGACCGCGCATCGGAGCTCTTCCGAGGCGTGTCCTCAGACGAGATCGAGCGAGAAGTCATAAAGGCCGTCCGCGAAGTCCGGCACGAGCGAGCGGCCCGCCGACGAGCTGCAGGCTAATAGGCCACAGCAGGGCTACGTCTGTGTCTTAGCTGATCGGGACGGTCTCGTCCTCGAAGACAGCGCTGATCTCGAGATGGCCCCCGAGCGCCTTGACATAGCTGTCGAGCGTTGAGAGCCTGACATCGTCGCCACGCTCGAGCTGCGACACGTTGGACTGAGAAACTTCGAGGCGCTTGGCGACCTTGGCCTGGCTGGCGCCGCGGTGCTTGCGTAGCTCCGCGAGACGTAGCTCGGCCCGCATCGCCTCGCGGACTCGCTGAATATGCGGCTCATCGCCAGGCTTGACGGCCTTACGGCGTGCGTCGCTCCACTTGGTCGTCTTCATCATATTGCTCCAAATATTCGTCATAGAGTGCATCGGCGAGCGGGATGTTCTCCCTGTACCACCGTTGCCAATGGCCGGTCTTGTCGCCTCCAATTAGGAGAACGGCTTCCCGGTTGGGATCAAATGCAAAGAGGACGCGAATGTTGCCGCCGATGGAACGCAACTCCTTCATGTTGTGATGGCGGCTGCCCTTGATCCGGTCCACAAACGGCCGTCCGAGGACAGGTCCGCGTGCCTCTAGCTCATCTATAGCGGCGGTGATCTGTCTGCGCTCGACGTCACCGAGAGCGAGGAACCACTCCTCGGCCTGGTCGGTCAGATTGATCTCCCACACAACGCTAGTATAAGTTATGGCTTATAAGAAGTCAAGCCTTATAGTCAGGCAGCTGCGTCGGGCAGTCTCGCTCGCGGCGGCTCGATCATGCTATCCCCGGCTGCCGGTAGCTTGTTCAAGGCTCTCGGACGGCGACGGGACAACCTCGTGTGCAGTGGCGCTTGTAGCGCCAAATGCGCTGGCCAGCAGCGCCGCGTCGTCGGCCTGACTCTTGGCGTGCAGGTAGCGAGCGGTTGTCTGGATGTGTGCGTGACCCATCCATGACTGGACCTGGACGAGAGTGGCGCGATTGACCGCCATCGAGCCAAAGTGATGGCGCAGCGAATGAAATGGCAGCGGCCGCAGCTGAGCCCGCTTAACGGCAGCTGCATACCGACGCCGCAGCGCGCTTGCGTCCATGTGCTGCCCCACCTGACCGACGAACACCGGATCTTCATCGCATGTGAAGAGCTCGCGCTGGCTAAGCCGCGCGAGCGCGTGGGCGACGTCGGGGACCATCGGGACGCTGCGGACCTTGCCGCTCTTGGGCGTGACGAGTTCGCCATGCGAGTAGTTGGCACGCACCCGGATCGCTTGACCGGGAAAATCGATGTCGCGCCAACGCAAAGCCACCAACTCGCCGCGGCGCAAACCCGTCATCGCCGCGGTCAAGTACACCGCCGCGTCCTGATCGCTTGCGGCGGCCCTCGTAAGCGCGGCGATCTCCTCGCCGCTATAGAAGTCGTAGTCGCCGCTGTAGCGCACCTGCTGGCGCTCGACGCTGGCACATGGGTCAGCGTCTGTCCAGCCGCGCGAGCGAGCGTGTGCCAAGATCGCCCGAACGACCATCAACAGCTTCTCTGCGGTGCGTCCATAGGGCAATGCGTCGTACCACGCCTTGACTTCGCTCGGACGGATATCGCGCAGCGGCTTCAACGCGAACGGTGCGCGCCCAAACGGCGTGTCACTCGACTCCCCGCCCTCGGGGAGCGAAAGCAGGTACGTATCTAGTACCTGACGGTAGTCACGGAGCGTCGAGCGCTTCAGATTGCGCTTCCGTTGACCATGTTCGAGCCACGCCTCAGCTGCGTCCGCAAATGTCACGAGTGTTCCCTGTGGAGTACGAGGTGTCGGTGACTTAACGGCGTCGTGCTCCAACAGCCGACGCAACTCGGCTTCGGCCTCCTTCGGCGTCAGATACGAGGAGTCCGGCTTCGATCCGTCAGCCGAATGCCAGACCGTCGCTCCGCGCGATGTGCGCCTTCCCGAACTCTGCACCCATGCCTTCCCCAACACCCGGGAGTGCTTCCCGTCGGCGTCCCACCAGAAGGCACGCCAACGCCGGCCGCCGCGATTCCCGATCACCTGCAGATGGCCGTTGGGCGCAAGCTCGGGTTTGACCGCCGACATGCCCGACATCGTACTCGGCATGTCGGAGCGTGTTCCCCAGCGTGTTCCCCAGACGGTCTATTGAACCGAATCTAACCCGAGCTTAGAGACCAAAAACCCCAGAAAATAGGGGGTTTTGGTCTAAAAAGGTCTGCTTTGCAAGCAGGAGGTCACCGGTTCGATCCCGGTTGGCTCCATAAGTACCTGCAAATGGGCCTTTTTGGCGTGACGGCTGGGGCGTTGGTTGTGCGTGCGGACGGTTTGTCCGTCCCCTGCCCATCGCGAAAAGCCCAGCAAATACGCGGGCCTCAAGGGGCGTTCTCAACCGCGAGCCACGCTTCCTTCGGAACAGGCGCTCTCATAGTTGATATACGGGCGTTCCACCGATGAAGTGCCTGCAATTCGGGGATTTCTGGATTTCTGCGGGGAAGCGTTCTCGGTCGCGGCGTCGCCCTCATCTCGTGGAAAGCGGCTATTTGCAGGGGAAACGTTTCGGCACTCATTTCGGCACTTTCCTTCTGCGTGCCGTAGAAACCGGCTGGGCGGATAGCAGGTCGACCCTCGCCACCGGATGAAATCCTACGCATATAGGGCTCCCATGTGTAGACTTTCATCCGATGAGATCGGACCGCATGCTCGAGATCGTAAGGCGCGCCGGTGGCACCGTCACCTCGGCTGAGCTGATTGCCGGCGGAGCACGGTGGGAGGATCTGTACCGGCTGCGTGACCTCGGAGTCCTAGTGGAGATCTCACGCGGCGTGTATCGCATCGCCGATGCTCCAGCGACTGCGCACCTCGATCTCGTGGCGGTGTGCCGACGGGCTCCGGCCGCGATGGTCTGCTTGAACTCGGCCGCCAGCTTCTGGGATCTGACCGACGAGATGCCCGACGTCGTGCATCTCGCGGTGCCGCGCGGCGCACATCGCCCGCGCGTCGCCTACCCGCCGACAAGGGTGCACATCTTCGCGGCCGCCACCTTCTCGCTCGGCCGTATAGAGCAGGAGGTGGAGTCGGGGGAGACGATCGCTATCAGCTCCCGCGAGCGGACGGTCGTCGACCTCATGAGGTTGCGCTCACGTGTGGGGCGCGATCAAGCATTCGCTGTGCTGCGGGCCTATCTGGACGGTCGCGACGCTCGGCCCGGCGAGCTCTTGGCGTTGGCTCGCGAGCTGCGCACAGGAAAGGCTATGGCGGACGCGCTGGAGACGATGCTGGCGTGAGCACGCGCAGCCCAGAGGAGGCCTACAGGGCTCTGCAGCGGCTCGCGCGTGCCGACGGACGCACCACGCAGCAGGCGTTCGAGCTGTACGTGCACGAGCGCTTCCTCGCGCGCCTGGCGAACTCGCGCTTTGCGGAGCGGCTCGTGCTGAAGGGCGGCATGCTGCTGGCGGCGCTCGACGCACGGCGCGCCACCCGCGACGCCGACATGCTCGCCCGGGGGATCGACAACGACATGGAGAACCTGCGCGATGTCGTCAGCGAGATCGCTGCGATCGAGCTCACCGATGGGGTCGTGTTCGACGTCGAACACATCTCGCTGGTCACAATCCGCGAGGACGCAAAATACGAGGGCATCCGAGTTGTCGTGCCCGCGAGTCTGGGTGGTGCTGTCTTGAAGCTGCGACTCGATCTGTCATTCGGTGATCCAGTCGATCCTCAACGCATCGACTACCCAACACTGCTTGACGATGCGGTCATTTCGTTGCTTGGTTACCCCTTGGAGAACGTGATCGCAGAGAAGGCGGAGACGATGATGGCCCTCGGTGACGCAAACACGCGCGACCGCGACTACGGCGATGTCTACCTCCTTTCGGGTACCTACGCACTCGAGGGAGAGTCCCTATGGGACGCCCTGCAGGCGACCGCCAAGCATCGCGGCCGCGAGACCCGACCGCTGGGACCGTTGCTCGTGACGCTACGGGAAAGTCGCCAGCAGCCATGGGAAGCGTTTCGTGCCCGCGCTGGTCTCCCGGCACTGCCCGAGCGCTACGCCGACGTCGTCGACTCGGTGGTGGACTTCCTCGATGGCCTCTACGCGAATCGCGGCGCTCACTGGGAGCCCACCAAACGGCGCTGGGAGTAGCAAGCCTGGGCGGCGCACCATAGACGTCACTGTCCACTTGGGGGTATGTCTCATCCCCGAGGCCCGCTTCCGAAAATTGTGCATCGCGATGCTGAGTATTGAAACCGAGTGGACTGCGGCTCGTTTCATTGGAACATGCGGGTTTGTCGCACACCGGGTTGGAGGCGTCCCTCGACTAGGTCTTGTAGGCGGGCGGGCTCTCCGTCGCGTTGGTTCATCTGGCGTGCGTAGATTTCGAGGGTGAGGACCGGGGTTGCGTGCCCGAGCTGGTTGATGACGTAGGGCGGTGACTCCCCGATCGCGAACAGCAGCGAGGCGAACGTACGGCGCAGCGCATGTGGGGTGATCCCGTCGGGCAGCGGAGCTTCGTCTCGCTGTTCGAGTGTTCTGTTGGCGCGGGCTATCGCTGGCTGCAGAATCCGTTTACGGACGTTGGTGGCGGTGACGGCTCGCCCGGTGCTGGTAGCGAACACCAGCTGGTTGGCCGTGTGTTCACCACGAGCCTTGTGCTCACGGAGCTCGTCGCGGAGGACGGGCAGGAGGTTGATCGTGCGGACCCCGGCGTCTGTCTTTGCTTGATCGATGCGCAGCGTCCCGCGGGCGAGATCGATCTCGCCCCATCGCAGAGCGAGTGCCTCACTGATGCGTAGCCCGGCGAACACGAGCGTCGCGAGCAACACACGGCGATGGCTGTATCTCGGCTGGGCTTCTCGATCGAGCTCGCCGGCAGCATCGAGCAGAGCGACGATGTGGTTAGTGCGATCGAGCCATGCGCGATGGGGCTTACTCACGGGCAGGCGCCTACGGCGGCCATGCGTGGGATTTTGCCCGACCAGCCCGTACTCGATGGCCAACTCGAAGATCGCTCCGAGCGTCAGCACTGTCTTGTTGATCGAATCGGCGGACAGCGTTCCTTCGCCGAGCTTGGTCTGGCGGTAGCGGTCGACGTCCATGACCGTGATCTCGTCGAGTCGAGCGGAAGGGAAGAAGCGCAGCAGGTGCCCGAGACGCCATTGCAGGCTGGCGTAGCTGGCGGGCGCTAGGCCGGTCCCGCGCCGTCCTCCTTGGACCTTCTCGCCCGCGAGCCAGTCCTCCGCGAAGTCGGCCAACTTCGGTGGAGGGGGCCCCGAAGCGTGTCGACGGTGCTTCCGCGGCGGCTCCCAAATCCCCCGACGGACCCTGAACATCAACAGAGCCATCTCCCGTACCGCCTCCTCGCGCGATTCCGCTTCGAGCGTCAGATACCGCCGCTGCCCCTCGTAGCGAAAGCGGGCACCCCAGGACCTGACCTCTCCTGTGACACGCGAGCGGTTCTCGCACAACTGTCCTGTCGCACGCCTCATCAGCAGGTGATTGTCATTCCCTCCTCTGGCGGCAGGCATCCCCTGGGTGACGGAGCACGCGCCGCGGCCTACCGCGGCAACTGACGGACGGCCCGACTTTCGAGCGCAGCGAGCACCTGGCCCAGGGTTGGCGGACAGTGATGGAGCCAACCGAAATCAATGCACCGCTTTGCCCAGCTGCCGGGCGGGTAGATGTCACTCGACAGGGCGACGGTCGACCTGGCGCAGATTGCGCCAAGGACCAGTAGAGAGAGCCGTCGACCGGGCGGTGTACTCCGGATCGACTCCAAATCGGTGGTATAAGTCGCGTTTATGAGCACAGCGCCATCACTCCCTGGGGGGCCTCTCAATCAGACGGATGAAGTGATGGCTTTCTTGGCGATGTATGGCTGGACAATGTGGGCGGTCCAGCGGTTTGAGTATTGCCTCGCCGCACTTTCGATCTTGCGCTCGTCGGTCAAGAGCCCAGAACGACTAATCGATACCGCACAAAAGGCTTACAGCGCGCTACAGAAGCAATTTGCTATCTACCGACATCGCTTTGAGCGAGCATCGGCACAAGAGCTACCAAACTTGCTCCCAGATGATCTCGCTGACTCACTCCCAGAACTCGAAGAACTAATAGAGGCTCGCAATGAATTGGCACATCGTTATCTGCATCGCAGACTAGAAGGGAATGGTCTTCCGGACTTGCGTGAGGAGCTACAAACCGTGCAACAGCTCGGTCAAAGATTTACCGACGCTGGAGAGAAGCTGCTCCAGCTTATGAATCAATCTGCGACAGGGCGTCCCTCGAACCTCTCGGATATTCAGTTCGAAGCACTCCAGCGATTGGGTAGAGCGGCTGCATCTGGGATACCGCTCGATGACGCACTAACCAATGACACCTAAACAGGTGGAGGTCCACACGGCTTAGCGTCCGCCAATGCCGCTTGTGCGCCATTGTCAGACCCTGCGATCTGCCGCCACCGATGCGGCACTACGATAGTCGAGAGGAAGTGGGGTATGCCCAAACCCGCACTGCATGAGCATTTCGACATTGGCCTTTTGATTAATTGGTGCGGCAGCAAAGCCAGTAATATCACAACGCTCAAGTGCGGGAGAGCCTGGAGGCTCACCCATCACAAGGGCGTAAGCATAAGGCGGATAGGCGAGTTCTGAGACTGCATAAGTCGTCATGTCATGATGACGCACAACCGCAGAACTTCCAACGTAGCGTGCCATCGGGCCGAGGTAGAAGTTGAGGTAGAGCGACATACCGTCAGGAAAGTCTGTGGCATTTGGCTCGCGAGCATAAGCTGCGAGGTCGGGGTATCCCAGGACGTTTTCCTTCGGCGCGAGAGCCAACAGCATGGTGACAAGTTGCTTCACGAATCGGCCAGGGTAGACATCCCGAATCCTCAAGCCTATAACGAGGGGCTCGACCTTCGTATCGGCCTGTTCAACAACAATTCGATTATCGCGTAGCGCGGCATACCCGACGCGCACCCATTTTGCCATCTCCGGGACATACAGTCGCCCCGCCCGGTTGTTGCAGGCGCGACACAAGGTCTTGACCCCGGCGCCACGTTGACTGATTTCTCCGCGTGTCCCCGGATGCCCAGTTGACTTGTCCCGCTCGATCCATGACTCGATCCCAAGCATCTCCACGCGGTCACGGTTCAATGCAGATTTTGGGGGTACGTGCTCGAAGCTCAGGTCGTCCAAGGTGCCACATATGCGGCAACGCTCAGCACTGTCGGCTTGGGATTGAGCGCGTGTGGTCATGACTCGCCGGCGCTGCGCACCGAACTCGTAGCAGCAGAGGTTGACTCTCGCTGTCGGCGAGCCTCGCGAAGCCGGGTCCACGATGTGCCAGGAGCATCGGGGAGTCTCGGACTCTCCATCACGTAGTCGCCAGCCTGCCGGAACAAGGGGCGCTCAGCAGGAGCGTCCCAGGCGGGCAGCTTGGTGTGACGCTGGGCGTACTCTCGGATGACCGACCTTCCCCGCCAGATGACCACGCCGGCAACGTCGACGCTCTCGAAGCCGTAGGCACGCGGCATCAGCAGGTCCGCGCTTCCGCCAACCATGACGATGTACTCGGCCACGTTGGGCATCGCAAATAGCCGCTCGAAGTCAGTATCGGGTTCGCCGTGATGCCCAGACACTCCGAAACCAGGCTTTGGATGCACGAGTCGGTCGCGTAGCTTGAGCAGGTCGACGATCGGCTGGTATCCCTCGCGGTCTACAAAGAACAATTGCGAGCCATATGCCTCATGCGTGCCCTTCAGAAACTTTCGATGGGTCGGTTCGCGATCCCACTTCTCCAGCGCTCCATGAGCGTTCAAGAACTCGTTGACGTAGGACTCGGCCGCAAGCGCAGCAAACAAGACAGCGGTACGCGCAGCCCGGATACGCGCTCGTAGAGCGGCAGCGCGCATCTCGTTCTCCAGCTTGTCAGGGTCCTCTGGCGGAAACCGACACCAATGTGCGAAAAGGTGGGCCGGATCTCCCGCATCATGGAGGCCGTCCAGCGCCTGGAGCAGATACTCGCCCGAGAGCCCCGCATGGCGCTCGGGCCTCTCGATGCCTGCAACCTCCTCATCAATTCGCTCCGCGTCTCGATTCGCCATAGGCCAAGGGTAGGCGAGGAACCGGCTGGCCCAGCGCGCTAGGCATGAACTGCTACCAGCGCCTCAACCAGCCGACCCACGCGGCCCTCAGACGCCGAAGGCCCAGTCCCCGAAGGGACTGGGCCGGTTCGACCTTCAAGATGGTGGAGTCAACCGATCTCAAGTCGAACCGCTCGGCGCGGCTTCGCGGCGGGCCAGTGGCGCTTTAGGACGGGACATTCCAGCCCGTCCTTCCTTCGAGACTCAGTGTTTCCCCTGCGCACGCACAGCACGACGCCAGAAAACTGGGATCGAGCCAGGACGCCGTCGCGTCCTGTCAGGCGTCGTCCTCGGCGAGCGCCGCGGCGGCGGCGGCGACCTTGGCGGCGACCTCCTCCAACGACGACTCCGCGGTGTCCAATCCGGAACGCGAGGCGAGCAGGGGGCTGACGTCCCGGAGGGCATCAAAGGTCGTGCCATGGGCGACCGGGATCACTCGGTCGGTCGCAAGCAGCGCGGAGAGCTCCTTATCGGCGATTCCTTCGGCTGCCAGGCTCGTCAGCAGCGCCGGGGTTACCAGCACGATGCCGATCCGGGAACTTACCAGCCCCCTGTCGATCTCGCGGAGAAGCGACTTGCCGAGGCCGACGTCCCTCTCGCTGAACCAGACCGTCGCGTCGTTGGACTTCAGGAGGTCGAATAGCTCGGTCGCGCAGCCGTTCCGGTCCCCCCAAGCATGGCAGAGAAAAAGGTCGCGACGCTCCGGGTGTTGGCGCGCCTGCTCCTCGGCCTTGCGAGCCAGGGGCTCGATCGAGCGCCACTCGGCTGACGTGTACGACACTGAGCTCCCGCCTCGGGTACGACGCGACCTCCCGCCGCCCGACGACGCGCCTCTGCCGGAGGATCCGCCCCCCGCCGACGATTCCCCCCGCCACTCCGGTACGAGGTGACCGGAGGGGAGTAGGAGTAGGAGGGACGGTACGAAGACCGGCGGCCGCACACCGGGCAGTTCGCGGCACCGCTCGCCGTGCGGTGGCCGTAGACAGGCGCTGTGCACCGAGACATAAGACCATGCTACATGTGACCTCCGACCTCAGGTCGTCGCTGGCGCGCAGCTGCGCGAGGCGGCGACGGTAAGCACGCTCCGGGGTCCTGCCCACGTTGACCGCTTGTGCTCCGAGCTCAGCGAGTGTGACGCCAGGGGGTCGCTAGACGATCAGCGCCGCCTGCGTGCTGTCTGTCCGCGTGGCGGCGGGGTTGGGCAACCGTGCTGCCGCCAATCTTCTCGGCATTCGACCAGCCAGCTTGGGTCAGGCCCATAGACGAATTGCGTGGCCCACTCAAACGCCCGGAGATTGATCGCGTCGATCTCGTCATCGTCAATTCCTTGATGACGTGCGTCGCGGCGTACCTCTATGCATTGGGTAGGCGAGATAGGCATCGTGAGGGCAGCGGGAAGCTCGCTTTGCGCCCAGATCGGGCGGGCGGGTTCGTGCTGCCCTTGATAGGTGACCGGCTCGTCTCCGATGACGAACCTCGGCCAGGGCGCATTAAGGATGTTCCAATCGCCGCGTTCGGTAAGGCGCTCGCCGAAGCCCGAGTATTGAACGACGGTCATCATCTCGTCAAGTATTGCCGTAGAGCCCACCACGAGAAGCGGGTGGTCTTCGCATGCCCGCGCGGCTTCTGCGGCCTCTCGCAGGACCTGCCACTCCTCAATCTCGGGGAAGCGACCCTTGCGCTGTGCCCACCAGGTAGTCCAGACCTTCATGTCGGGGGACGAGAAGACCTCCGTTCGCTCGGCGGACGCCTGTTCACCCATGAGCGCCTGCCCCAACGGGGTGCGTAGCAGCTGGAGTACCACCAAAAGCTGCGCCGGCCTTCCGAGGTGGTTCGGATCGGTATCCAAGGCGCGGAGTGCGTTCGCGGCGTGCCCCTCCCACTCCGCGAGCGTTTCCTCCCAGAACCATTCGTCTTCCTTATACGGACGGTCACGGAAGTGCGTGTAGTAGTAGCGGACGACGGCCGCGTTCTCGATTTTTACGCGCACGGGGTCGGCGTCATCGGTGACGCTCAGTTGCCAGATCCGGTTGGCGTCGTCGTGTGGCGCGAACCGGCGCAGGAGCATCTGGGGGACAACGTGGTGTCGCTTTGGTTGGCTCATACGACGGCGTGGTGAGGGAAGCTCGTGCGGCGCCGATACCTGCGGCGAGTTGCGATCCGCGCCGGGGTCTGCTGCCCCATCCGCGCAATCGACAATCTAGTGGCCGGACGGGTGTTGTCGCACCCGCCCGGCCTGTAGCGCCGAAGGATCATGCCCTTCGATGCCACGGCCAAACCGTAGCTGTCTGCGGCTGCCTGTCGTGCTCGTTTGTGCGTGCTCCTCGGGGCCACGCCAAGCCAAAGGAGCCCGAGATGCCCAAGCCTGGAGACGCACAGCAACGCACGGGGAACGCAAGAGGCGGCGCCACACGGGGGCGCCGGGAGCTGGAGCCCGGCGAACTTCGCCGGGTCGAGCCCGTCTCGGACGCCCAAATCCTCGCTGCCGTCGAGCGCGCCGAACTCCACAACGAGCGGCAGGACGAGGCATCTTGCGGGCGGACCTCGCCGAGCGCTTGGGGTTCCTTCATAGCGGCGGACTACTCGCCGACTGCGTCCCCAGCTCGACGCGCTGCGGGCTGCCGGATTGCTGCGCGAGCTGCGTCGCCAAGGGCTCCATGTGGTGGGGATCACGAGCGCCGGGCGCCGAGCGCTTGCGCAGGCCCGCACTGCGGGCGAGTGGATTGAGCTGCCGGAGTCGCCGCAGCATCGTCGGTGGCGTCACGCACGTAGCGTTGCTGGCGAGCGAATCGACGGGTTTCGCCAGCAGGTACGCGCCGCCCTGGACGAGGCCCGCCGGCTGCTCGACACCGAGCAAGTCCCGTCGGATACATGGTTCGGCCTCGCCGGGCGTCTGAAAACGGAGTGCTGGCAGCTCGGATCAGCCACGTACTGTCTGCGGGAGTGGCCTGAGCCCGACGACGCGCGTGCAGACGTTGACAAGTTTCTTGGACGGCGCAACGTTTGGCAATGGACGGATTCGGCCGACAGGGAGTGACTATTGCGACGATCGGTGGCCGACCTGCGGGGAGTCAGACGGCGATTGGCCGGTGTGCCGTACCTCGTCGCCGGGCAAGTTCGAGGAAGCCGATCGTCGTTGTGATCTGATCGCAGGCGTTGTTAGCGAGCCAGTCCAACGTGGGCGATTGGAACGTCTCACCGATGTCCGGGTCTTGGGCAAATCCGGGCTGCTGCTCGATGTAGTGCGCCATCATCGCGTGATGCTGTAGACGTGCCTGCTCGAAGAGGTCGTCATCGAGGTCATCGAGGATGCTGGCGGCGAGAACCTTCGCTTCGATGACGTTCACCCACGACTCCGCGCGGATAGTGGCCCCTTGTGGACCGACCCGGCGTCCTAGATTGTCAGGGTCGAAGATTCGTCGTGCGGGGTCGAGTAGTGCATCGCGGCGGAAATCTCCGCCTCCGGTGGCGGTCACGATCGCATTGGTTAGATCGGTCTTGTCCTGGCGCTTCATATTGGGCGCGCCAAGCTGAGCGATGACACGTCGCGCGTTTTGCCGCGCCACTCGTGCGGAGGTCGCCAAGAGCGGCCGGTTGAACGTCCTCAGCGCTTTACGCACCTGGCGCACAGGCACGTAGTCCGTTCCCCAGTACAGCCACAGCATCACGGGAACGTTGCAGAGAGCGGCGACGCCTCACTTCGCGTCGCTTGTCAAGGAGCACCACGAACAACTGGAGTTGGTTCTCGGACCATGTTCGCTCGACCCCCTTGCCGCGCCCACGGCTACGGGGCACGGGTTTATCGAGCAGGCCGAGGCTTACCCAGTCGGTGATTAGGCGTCCGGTCGCCGGGGTGCCGTGGGCTTGTGCAGCGTCGAGTAGGTCGGCCTTCGTATATCTCGACATCGCTTCGCTCGACACAGATACATCTTACACCGACTTGGGCCTTGTTTGGATCGCAAATCACGTCGAACATAGGCTCATGGGTAGATACATCAGACGGCCATTGTCGCGCCGTGAGATATCGGAGAGCAAAGAAGCCTCGGCCACGCCAATCGCGCGGGAGCCCTCATTTTGACGTGCTTCTGCGACTCAATAGATGATGCAACTCCATCTCCACGTACATCTGCACGGCAAGCGACCTAGCGACCAAGGCTGGCAGCGTCTCGCGGTCCTCGCGGCGATCGGGATGCTCATCCTCGCCGCGCTGCCTTGGTTGGGTCTGACTCCCAGCCAACCGCAGCCGATGCAAGTGCAGGTGACGCTCGTGCAGCCTGGCGCCGCTCCTGCGCCCTTGACACGGCACATCAATTCACGCAGGCCGATTGGGCACGCGGATCGAGTGGCTGCGACAATCGCGGTAGATGGCCGCCCACGACCCAAAGCCGCTGGAGCGAGAAGATGTCGAGTGCGACCCGCGTGCGATCTGTGCCTAAACAAAGGGGTGGTGCTTTTGCTGACGGGACGCCAATCGACTCCGCGGCCGCTTGGGGGCATCTCGTTGATTGGCTGCCAGAGATGCTTTCCAAATTGCTGGCGAGCGATGTGTATGCGATCGACCAGCGCCCACCCAGGCATCAGCGCGGGGTCTACCTATTCACGGAGTGCGGGAAGCATCTGTACGTCGGGCGCACCGGCATAACGGCCCGCTCCCGAGCCGGCGGCGGACTGCCGATCACCAGCTTCCGCCACCGGTTCGACCAACACACTCAGCGCGGGCGCCCACCTGGCGCGGCATCGTTCGCCAATCGTCTGATGCTGAAAAAGGCCAAGAGACAAGGGATCGAAGTCCCGAGCGGATGGTGGCAAGACCGACACGACGCAGGCGCAGAGGCTTACCGCTTGTTCTGCGCGGCAAAGGCCCGCATCGGTGGGATGGAGTGTCGCGTCGTGGCATTCGATGATGACGTGAGGGGCATCCACTCAAGCATCGCAGAGATATACGTCCACACCCAGCTAGCGACACGGTTCAACGATTTCTCTACGTCGTGAATCACTCGTCTCGCTGGCCGCAGGCGCAAACGCACTGACAGACAGTTGACACGAGCAGCCTTCGAGTTGACACCGACCGCCGAAGTCTGCTGCGACCTAGTTTCGGCACTCAGTGTCGGAACATCCGCGCAGATCCCGGAAAATGCGGGTATATTCCGGTAGTCGTCCTCGGCGCATGAGCGCCGAGTCTAGGAAGCAAATCCCTGCAAACGCGAGGATTTCTGGTCCGCTCTCAGGTATCCCGCTGGATCCTTTGCAAGCAGGAGGTCGCCGGTTCGATCCCGGCTGGCTCCATAAGCGTCTTGTGCAACCGCTCAGCGATATGCCATTGCGAGAGAGTTAGAGGCCGGTCGCGGCGAACTGACTGAATCATGGCTGTGCGATCGATCTTCAACTGCTCGGCTCGTCTTTATTGTGAGCCTCGTGATCGACGTACACCTCGTCAGCTCGGTGGTCGGACACCCCGGTCTGGGGTCTCGCTGGCAGAAGGAGATGCAGTACTCCCGAGTAGGAGTTCAATGCATTGAGTCTCCCACAGGTCGACAGTGTCGTGCAGACCCCGCATGTCCGCCTCTTCTATAATTTCGAGACCACTCTCTCGCACTGCCCCCATTTGGACGCGACCACCGATGCCCTCGACGCTGGTTTCGATCGTGTCGCGTAGAACCTTGAGAGCCACAATCTTGGCTTGCTCGAGGGTCAAAGCACCTGGATCGATGTAACGCATCGCGCCCACTGCAAAGTTTGCGCGCTCGACTCCAAGACGGATTCCTCCAAACTCCCAGTCGTTTACCCACTCGCCCGCTCCGCCGCTGAGGAGACGTAGTGCGACCGGCTTATTCTCTTGTCGGGACCACCACGCAAGGAGAAATTCGACGTTGTCACTTCGTCCTTCGACGCTCGGATCCTTACGCACGTCAGCCAGAATCGCATGAAGCCGACCCTTGATGGCAAGACGATCTGCATTGGGGGACATATCGTCGACGCGCTCGAGGCGTAGGGCGAAGCCTTGTGCCACGTCTTGTGCACCGGCCCAAGCAAGCAAGAATCCCGGGTGTGGCTCGTATACCTTTCGCGTGGAGCGAGCGAGGCGTCTGCCTCGTTCGCCACGGGTCTCTTGACTATCGGAGCCAAGGATGACTCCATCACGACAACGGACTGCGACGATGAGCGTCATCTGTCAGTCGCTCCTGTCGCGGCTCTCTGAAATTATGAGAGCTAAGTCATCTGCAATCAAGGTTACGCGCGGAACACGATCCGGCCCGGTCAGGCGGACCTACGGAAGATGGAGTTGGCTGCGAACTCGGGATAGTCAGCGTAGACGCGCTCCAGCAGTTCGTTGAACCCCATTCTCGACACGTCCTTCTTGATCTCGAACAGCTCGCGGGCTGCGTCGAGCAATTTCTCATCCTCAGCCTGTTTCAGGAGCCTTTGTCCCTCGCGGAACGTGACTCTGCTCGGCTTGTATCGCGACCACTGCTTCCCGGGCACGGATACGCGTTCAAGCAACCCCTCATCCACGAGACGATCGAGATCGCTATAGATAGTTGCGCTCATCGGCCCATAGTCATAAGGCTTGAACACATACTTCGACCGCTCGGGCGCTCGAGCGCGCTTGGCGAACAAGAACAAGCCCTTTTGGAAGCGAATCGGGTCGAGCCCATCTGGCGCGCCCTCATATGCAGCGAACAGCAACAGCCAGTCGCGTCGCTTCATCGCTCGGCCTCCAATACGGATTCGTAGGCGAAGTCCTCGTGATACGACTGCCCACGCATCGTGGAAGCTTCGCGTTCGCAGCGGACGGATACCAAAGAGCATGCGAACACATGTTCGCATATGCATCGGCTAGTCGAGCTGCCATGCTGCTGCTCACTAAGCCTTCTTGGGATCATCAACCGACGTTATCGCACGGTGCGCGTACCGACCTCACGACGCCCGTGGCGACCGCGTTCCTCGATCGAATGCGACGAGCAAAAACTCTCCGGCGGGGTGCGCAGCATCGAATAGGCTGATCAGGTCGGCCACCACCAGGGCTCCTCGCGCGGAGTAAGGGACGAAGCTGGGACTAAGCAAACGGCGAAAGCAACCGCCACCAATGAGCACCACTGAGCGGGGAAAAGCAACTCTTGAGCGCTAACGATGCTCACCGGGCACCAACCACCATCGTCCTAGCCAAATTTGCAAGCAGGAGGTCGCCGGTTCGACCCCGGCTGGCTCCATCGAAAAAATACCCTGCAAATGGACTATTTTCGTCGGTAAGAGATGGCCTCGGATAGGGACGCGAGGGCCCTCGTGGGCCCATTCATGGGCCTAAACGCAGCCAATTGTCAGCAGGAGTTTGCCGATCTGCGATGACCATATCGACCTCCTGCTTGACTCACAGGAGGTCGCTGGGGGTGAGAGCCGGCAGGTCGTCGTGATCTGGGTCATAAAGGAGGAGAACATCCGAACTGACGAGAGCCTGTTTGCAAGCAGGAGTAGCCGCAGTACCCGCCCTGGCAGTCGTGTTTCGATCTGCCACGGATGGGCGACAACTCGCAGAGGAGTGGGCGGCCCACGCGTCTCCCGAAATCCGCGCGTTGGTTGCGATGGCGATGCCAGGCATTCCGGGTGACCGTCCGCTTCTAGAACGCCTAGCCGTGGATGCGGAGACGACTGTCCGAGATGCGGTGCTCGGAAGCATCCGATACGCCCCTGACCTTGAGGAGTGGCGGATCGATACGGCCCTACAAGCCGCGAGAAGCAACGATACAAGCGGCGTGCATCTCGTTCTGTCACTGCTTGATCGCGCTGCCGATAGCAGCGGGACTCAGGTGTCGCTGACGTCGAGCCAGGTTGAGCGTGTAAAGGAGATTGTGCTCGCAACTGCTGCCGAGAAGCAGCTTCACAACGCCTATGAGCTGTCCAGCCTCTTTACGCAACTCGCTATCTACAGGCCCGGCATTGCTCTCGAATGGATAGATGCTCGTCTCAATGGCATGAGTGCTTCGACTCGGAATTGCGCAGCGGCGACATCGAGGGGCCCATGCGCGTTGAACCTATGCCCCCTGAGATCATTGCCCATTTTGGGGCGTTGGCAGATGAGTCAAACCTCCATGAGATCCTGAATCGGTATGGAAACATCTCCATTAACGCCTTTGGGTTCACCGATCTAGTGAGCGTACTCGCGGCAATCGACCACGGCTCTCGGCTAGTTACCGAGCACATGATTGAGTGGCTCGCACGCGACGGTGAGGGTGACTCATACCGCGTCGCGAAGCTGCTGGAGAACCCACTAACCTGGGAGCAGTTCACCGACAGGGCGCGGGAGATTCTTTCTCATGTGAGCGACCCCCGGCTCGTCGGCGACCTTATCACTGCCCGGGAGCCAATGTCCTGGAGCGGCTCTCGTATTCCTCATCTCGAAGCGGCGAAGGAGCAGTACGCTAAGTGGTGCGATGACCAGGATGGTCGTCTTGTCGCTGCTGGTCGCGAGGCTGTAGCCCGATTCGGGCATATTATCGAGCGGGAACGAGAGCGCGAGGCCGACGAAGACGACGACTGGAAGTGGCTTCGCCTATAGCCCGCATCTCCTAGGAACACTGAGCGTTTTGCTCAGTCACGGGTAGACCAGTGGCGCACAAGCGGCATTGTGGGTACATGCTATTTGGGGAACGACCGACTTGAGCCGCTCGTCAACTCGCGCGGTCGCTGGTCTGCGCCTACCTGCCATCGGCCTCGGTAGACCTCTGTGAAACAGGGAGTAGTGCGCAGCAGGTGACGCACATTCGCCTCACTACACGGCACGCGCATCCGAAGCGCCTCAGTCAGCTCGTGTGCTGAGATATGGGCGGTTGCCTCGCGGGCCAACGTATAGAGCGCAGCCCGCCCGACCACGCTCTCGGACGGGTTCGTCGCTGCGAGGGTAGACCAGCTCGGCACGCGCGGCAGAGCACTGTCGAAGACCTCTTGCTGTGCATCGCGCTGCATCTCGATCTCCATCACAAATGCAAAGATGTCGCTGAGTGCCGATCGCAACCCTTGCCGCTCTGGTTGCTTGATCCAGTCCCACAGGAGATATCCGACGCTGCCAGCAAACAGAAGGCCGAGCGGTCCGAGCGTGTCGTACGCACTCTGCGCTGCCTTGAAGGCACCCATGCCGGTGATGCCCGCGACCATATGGGCGCCGTGGACCATCCGCGCCAGCTCACCGGCATCACCGCCCGCTTTCAGGTGATCCAGCCACCTTTCACGGTCAATCAGGTCTGTACCTACTCCGTACACCGCCGCGACAGCAGGTCCATCCTTTGAAACGTACAGGCCGCGAATCGCGAGCGCGAGCTTCACGGACGGGATATCGTCTGTGTCCTTGATGGCAAGTGTGTCGATACGCGCCCGCTCATTTGGCGTCAGCCATGCGTCAGGAATGGCGTCGTCTGGGACGACGCGGAGCACTGGCAGGTATTCCGTGTGCCAGCGACGCAAGAAGTCTGCGACCGGCACTGATCGGCGCGCGCTTACAGACCAGGCCTCGACGTGCTCGACGATCTCGTCGACGACATGCTGGGAGCAGAACGGACGAATGAGCTGCTGATTCGCGACTGTGATGAGCACCGTACGCTGATTACATGCGCACGCGCGGTTGATGTCGAATCCGAGCCAGTGCGCATCCAGGATCGCGGCGAGCGGCTGTGTCGTGACCGCGTTGGGGAAAACGCCGTGCTCAGAGGGAAGGCGAAGAGGTGCCGACGCATGGGTGCGATGGGTGTTCGTGAGCATCTCGCGCACAGCCTCGGCAGGCTCGCGGCGAGCTGGCTGTTTTTGCGCATCGGACACGTACACCACAATACGACGCAGGCGCGAGCGAACCTGGTGCGGCTAGGCTATCGACTGGCGTGGCGCACAATCGGCGTTGTGTAACGAGGTCACAGCCTAATCGGTCCACCATCGACCTTCGATAACGCGCTCGATATCTCCAAGGAGCGCAAAGGCGATGAGTGCCGAGAGGTCTGCCAATATCGGGGATAGAGCGGCATCGTGGGTAGCAACGAGGTCGAGGTCGTGGCCCGAGAGTTGTTGAAGTAGTCCGTGTGACGAGTTTCTGACGGCACGCGCTAGCTGTGGAACGTAGTGATCGAGCGGGAGCGCGCGAAGCTCTCCCGTGGAGGCCCTGAGCTTGATTGCTTTGGGCGTACGTCGGTGATGAAACGCATGGTCTCGGACTTCCTCATAGACTCGGTCAAAGAGTCGCTTGCCGTGATCGTCAAAGCATTTTTGGAGCTGGATCGGCAATCGTTTCCACGAGCGGCTGAGCAGGGGGAGCATGATCGATCTGTTTAGGAGCCGCTCAAATCCCTTGCCGGAATTCTGTGAGCCGTATCCAATAAGCGCCTCGGCCTTATCAAGCAGATCGAACGCGGTCCCGAGGCGACTAATGCCCGACTCCTGAGGGTGGGCGTTGACGAGTGTTAGGTCGGCCAGGAGGCGCTCCAGGGTGAGATACCAACCCATATGGCGCGTCACTTCGTACTCGCCAGCGTCATTTGTAAAGCGTGTGGGGTCGGCCACGATGGCATAAGCCACATTGAGGCGCTTGATCCACCAGCCCAGCAGTGAGTTGAAGTGGCCGGGATTCAGCCCGGCGCAGAAATCGACTCCTGGATAGTCCACTTGGAGTCCAAATACATACGGATCGTAGAGTGCTCCGCGGGAGATCGGAGGATCGAGTCTGAGGTCCATCAGGCCGCCGAAGTCAATCGCTATCGAGTGAGGCGGCCAGTTCATGGCGTATCCGGTGGCTGCGGGCGAGAATGCGACAAACAGTGGCTTGAGGGCCTCCGCAAACTGGAGACCGTGCGTCAAACCCTGATAGGTCAGCGGACGAACCTGATCGGGACGTGTCTCCAACAGGTCAAGGTCGGGCGCGGTCTGCATGGTGAAGCTAAGCCGAAGGAACGCTAGTCTTTGCGGCAAGAGGGCATCTGTGCGAACCATGTATAGGGAAGCATCGGGAAAGGTTGTGAAGACATCAGAGAGCTGGGCCTCCAAGAACTGAGGGGCTTGGGCTGCAGGTAGAACGCTGAGAGCAAGTGATAGTCCAGAGAGCCCTGCCTCCGGCGTGTCCCGCTTGGCTCGACGCTTGACCTCCTGCATCGCCATATCGGCGTGCGGCGAATCCAGGGCTACTCGCGGGAAGCGTCTCAGTGGCTCCCAAGTCGCGGAGGTGATGGCCGACTTGCGATCACAAAGGCGATGAGCGACGAAGTAATCTCGCTCGTCGGCTTGCAACCGAATCCGTGCCCGAAGATTGGGAAGATCCTCGACCTGGAAGCCAAAGGTGTCCTGCAAAGATTTGCGCCAATTCGGTGCCCGATCTGGCGACGGCAGGGAAATGATTGCGGAACGCATGTGCGCAGTCTTCCTGACGCGCCGGGTGACTCAACGGGGACGGTCGACACGGAGGCGTCATTGCCATCTAGGCGATTATCTATAGACTTACAACCACTTGTAAGTTCAGTGCTAGAATGAGCGACGTGACCAGAGGCGGAAAGAACAGCGTTGCGAAGCGGTCGGCGCCTCGCGGCGGGAGTATGAGCCCCGCGGAGGTCTCGTCGAAGCGCTTGGACCAGGCTCGTGTATTGCGCGACCCGCGTGCGCGTGCGCTGTGGCCGCGATTGAAGTGCCGCCAGCAACAGATCGTCCTCGATCCCAGTGGAGCAGTCGGTCATCGCTACCCGCTGAGCAGTGGCGAGATCGCTGAGTTGACGGGGATGTCCGAGCGGCAGGTCAGATACTGGTCTGACCACGAGCTGATCGCCCACTGGCGCAAGGGGAGCCAGCGCGCATTTGAGGCGGTCGGGCTAATCACCGCGTTCTCGATAACAAACGCCAGCCAGCACGAGCTTCAGTTCTACCGCGGTGTTGTGGAAGAACCGGTCGCCAAGCTCGCCGCGAAGATCGGGGTCCTGACGAGCCTGCTCGCAACCCGGCTCGAAGGCATCGAGACCAGCGAAGCGGAGGAGCTGATCGCGCCGCTTGCAGAGCTGACGCACCGCTGACCCTCCAGTGCTCTCACCAGATGTCGTGTGGTCATGTCGATGTGGAGAATATGAGCCGTGCCAAGGGTCGATTGGGCGAAGTCCATCAGCATTGCCTGGGATGAGAAGCAGCGCGAGAACTCGGTGGTACGGGTGCCTGGGATGAAGGTGCCGGCTGATCCGCCGGCCGTGCGGTCCCGGCGTGCGCTCTGGGAACTCAGCAGCGTCTACCCGCGGGTGTTCGGTGCTGCCTATCGTTTCCAGCTGGACACTGTGGCGGTCAACCGAGGTCTGAAGGATGGGCGTGGCAGGACGCTGGTTGCTCGCCACCTCGACGAGCCCAGTGGGCAGATGCCGCTGGCGGTTATCAGCTGGCATCTCTCGCGACGGTTGGATGATCCGCTGCTGGTCATATCGGCGAGCCCACGGCTGCGGTCCGGTGTTTCGCCCGCGCAGGAGATCGTCATCGAGACGGGGTTTCAGCTGCTCGTCAACGCGCTGCTGTATATCGCGAACGATCACCGGTCGTGGGTCCTATCCCGGCTGCCAGCCGGTGCGCGCGAGCGCGAGAGAGCTGAGGCGGATCTCGGCAGCGTGCTGTTCGACGTCGAGGGCCAAGACGCCCTGGCCGCATATCTACGCGAGCTCTACGGCGAGCGGCTCAGTGTGGGCGCGCTGAGAGGGGGTGCTCCAACACTGTTGCGGTTGGCGCCGTGACGCCGGCGCGCGCGAGGATGGCTTCGGCGGCCTCGGCGCCGATCGCGTCGCGCATCTCCTCAATCACCGCCGAGAGTTGGTCTTCGCTCGGGCCGGTGGCTTGCATGGCTTGCCCCGCGAACCACGCGCCCATGTCCTGCTCGGTAGCCGCGATCAGGTGCTCGGTGACGCCCGAGCGCTTAGCGATGTTCATCATCTCGTCGGCGACCTCCGCGACGTCGGCGCCGTACTCGACAGCCAGGTCGAGTAGCGCCACGGGCGCGATCTTGCGCACGCGGCGCCCTAGCTGGTGCTTCGGGATCTTGTGTGCGTCCATCGCGCGTGAGAGGGCCGACAGCGACAGGTCGAGCATCTGCGCAGCCTGGCTCAGCGACGGCCACGCACGCAGACGCTCCCTCGAGAGCGCACCGCCACCGACAGTCTCGGCGAATGTAGATCTGGAGGAAGCCATGCACACAAATATAGCAAGACGCGCAAGATGCACAAGCTAAGTTTAGGCCCATGGACGCGCTCGTGGGCCTAAACCCAGCCGAATTGAGCCTAATTCAGCCGGTTACAAACGCCTGCCTGGAATCCAAATACCTTTCATTTGCAGGTAAAACGGCTTCCATCGCGTGATACGCGATGCTGGATCGCACCCAGGAGGTCGCCGGTTCGAGTCCGGCTAGCTCCATTTCTAAAGATCCTGCACGTTGGCTGGTTTTGGCGGCGGACGGAGCGTGGCGGAGGCAAGGGGATTTGCGCTCTGTTTGGGCCCCAATGCCCAAACAGAGCGACGGTCCATGGAGGGCCCATTCGGAGATCTCCACGGCGTCCGACCCAATGGGTTGGGTACCCGTTGTAGTCGCACCGGCGGTCTGCGCGGCGTTCTGGTGGGTTGACTTGAGATCACCGGTGGTTCGTGCTGTGGATAAAGGTATCCCCTCGGTGCGTTCTCGCGTGCACTTTGAGCAGGTCTCCTTGGTGTCCTGACCGGCGGGAAAAGGAGACCCCGATGAGTTCGATGTTGGGAAGTGCCCAAACGAGACGGTGAACGAGCTGCGCAGCGCTCTCTGAACAACCTCGGGAATCCCGGAGACGTTTTTATTGAGTTGTTTGTGTCGTTCGTGTTTCTCGTACTCAATCCGATCGCTCGCTCACGCACCTCAGCCGGATACCCCTTGTTAGTTTTCATTGCCCAAGTATCTTGAGTAGTCAGGTCTTCAGAATTCTCGGGGCGATTCAGATCTCCCAACCTCAACACAAGGGGACTATGGCTTAGAGCTGCACAGCGTCGCATGCTTTCACATAGTTTTGACTACTTGACGGCGCGGTTAAAGTTTGCTTAGCTGACTACTTCGGATATAGACTTGAGAAAGGAGCGGCAATGTCGGACCCACTTGATCGGCTCAGCGAGTTGAGTCCTGAGGCGCGCAGCAGGATCGAGGACCTAGTAAACACAGAGATCGAGGCTGAGTTGAGGGCCTCCCCGGGTCTCGCCGACGCCGAGTTCTCTCGCGGTGTCTTCTTCAGCCGCTCCCGCGGCTCCGTGGACGTAGTGCAGGAGCAGCTGCTGTCTCGGGCGGCCGAAATGGACGAGAGAACGTTCGGTCAGTTCGCTGACCGACTCGCGAAGCTTAAGGGCATCAAGGAGAGCCCGAAAGGCGGAGACTAGCTGCGATCGATAGGCGGATCCCAATTCGCCGCGTGTTGCAGATACTCGGACTGCTGTGGCGACCTCCACGAGCACATCTAACTGGGCGCTTGAGCGCCTGGATTCCTGGGCATGGCGCCCACCCATGGTTGGCGCTTTCGCCAAGCTGGGACCGCTCATTGAGCGTTGGGAGCCAGATCCTGCCCTTGGCATCGACTCTCGTCGTGTGCGTGCAACGCTCTACGACGCACTGGAGGCTTCCGCGGGATGGCTGCTGCACCCTTGCCTGAACGCGCTGACTCTCCGGAACGGTACGCCATCATGGACCCGTGACCTGCAGGCGGCGGCCTGGGCTGCAGCGTCTACTGGGCATGACCTTGGCAACATTTATCTTCCGGAGGCGGCGCTCGTGTGGACGAGCTCGGGCGGCGAGCAGCTACCCTGCGGCTGGCACGAACTCTCTGAGGTCGGTCGCCTCGTGGCCAGCAGCGAAGGGCCGGGGCCAGTCGCACTCGATCTTTGGTGTGTCTCGCTCGGATTCACGTACGCGGACACCTGGGCGGCCGTGGAGGAATCGGACACCAACCATATGCGCCGTGCCGTAACGCGCTTCTACCGCGCGATTTTATGGCTGGAGTCGAACCATCCGGCCTGCGCCGACTGGATCGCCTCGGCGACCCGCGTCGCCATCCCGTTGGCAACCGCACCGGACGCGAGCTTCCGCAGCAGCTCGACCGAGGAGCTGCCGGGGGTTGTCCTGGTTGACCTTCGTGGCGACCTCGAGCTGTTCGAGGGGCTAATCCACGAGACGGCCCACCTGCACTTGTACCGCGCCGACGCGGTACAGCCCTTGGTGGACCCGGATTACACCGTGCGCCACGCCTCGCCGCTGAGGTCCGACGCTCGGCCGCTGCGGGGGATCCTCATGGCAGCCCACGCACTAGCCTACATCTGCGCCTTTTATACGGACGTGGCGGCGGCCGGGGGACTCGACCCCCAGACCCTTCTGACGGAGAAGGCGCACCTCTATGAGCTGTACGTGGATGCGGAGGCCACGCTGGTCGCGCAGCGTGCGCACCTCACGGCCTGGGGTCGGGATTTCCTTCATGCCACCCAGGAGGTGGCGGCACATGGCTGCGGCTGACGAGGGGTTGCAACTCGTCCTGAAGGTCGCATCGCGCTGCAACCTCAATTGCTCGTACTGCTATGTCTACAACAAGGGCGACGAGACATGGCGCGAACAGCCCGCTTTCATGTCTGGGACGATCGCCACTGCCGCCTTCGAACGAGCCCGGCGCCATTGCGAGCGGTCCGGGCAAGCATCGTTGCGTATCACCTTCCATGGCGGTGAGCCCTGCCTTGTGGGTCCGCAGCGGTTCGACGCCTGGTGCCGCGAGGCGCGAGAGCTGCTGGGCGATATCACCAACGTGCGCCTGACGCTGCAGACAAACGGCGTGATGCTCGACGACGGCTGGGCGGCCGTCCTGGCCGAGCACGCGGTGGACGTAGGCGTCTCCCTGGATGGGCCCCAGGATGTGCACGACCGCGCGCGCGTAACGCATAGGGGGCGGGGCTCGTACCGCCGCGTTGTCCGTGGCATTGAGGCGCTGCAGCGCGCTGGCGTGCCCGTCTCTCTGCTCACTGTCATCCCGCTGGGTGAGGATGGCCCGCGCTTGCACCGGCATGCTAAGGGGCTTGGCGTGCAAGGCATTAACTATCTAATGCCTGACTTTACGCACGACACGGTCGAGAGCGAGCGCCGCCGTCACGGCCCCACGCCGTGCGCCGACTTCCTGATCCCACTCTTCGACGAGTGGTACAGCGACGGTCCCAGCGGCCTCTCCGTAACGATTTTTTGGACGATGGCGCGACTGGTTCTCGGGGCAGAGAGCAATGTCGATCTGTTCGGCAACCACCCGCTGCGCTTCGTCTTTGTTCGCGCCGACGGAGCGCTCGAGGGCCTCGACGTCCTGGGTGTCTGCGCGCACGGTCTGGCGCACACAGGGCTCAACGTGCACACGAACGACTTTGCCGACATCGCCGAGTTGAGCCCGTTGCACCGCGCCACGATCTTCGACGGCGTGCCGCTCTGCGCGTCATGCGAGGCCTGTGTAGAGCGAGACACATGTGGGGGTGGCTATCTTCCCCACCGGTGGTCCCGCGCCCGCGGATTTGACAATCCCAGCGTGTGGTGTGCCGACCTGTTGGCACTGTTCGCCCATGTCCGCAAGCGAATGCACGTCACCGTGGACGAGACGGCACGCCGACGAGTCGAGCTGCGGAAGCTGGCGGCAGCATGTTGATACGGGCGATGCCAAAGGTGCTTCAGTGGGGTGACGGCAACGAGGAGCTGCGGGCTGTCCATGCGACCTACATCAACCTGCTCGCGGACGCCCTTGGACGCCTGAGGCAGCGCCTTGAGGCCGATGACGCCGCCGCCGGCACGCGCCTGAAGGTCGCCATTGGAGCCGCTAGCAATCGAGCGCTCGGACGCGTGCTCACCGCACCCGAGACCAGCTACCGGTTGCTGTGGCAGGACGCTACCGACGATGCCGAGCACATCCGCCACCTGTTGCGATCGCTCGAGGCCGAGGCCGCGCTCGAGGCCGGGCACGGACTCGACCCGCCCACATGGACGGCGTTGGGCGACGTCCACTTGACAGGGTCCGGGCCAGTCGCGCAGCCCGGCGTGCCGGGCCTTCCGCCCCTGGACTTTGACAGCCCCCTGGTGGACAGAGTTGATATCGGCTCCGAGGATCCGGGGGACATACCGCGCGATAGGTTCTCTCCCGTCGAGGTGACCTCGATCATCGGTCGGCTCCAGGCAGCCCGTGACGGCATCACCGCAACAGAGGGCGGTCTCGACGAATTCGTTAGCACCTTCAACAAGGTGCTCGTCATCATCAAGGATCCGGTGGAACCCGAGATGTTCTCCTCCGGGTCGACTGGCCAGTTCGTCGGCCGGTCCTTCCTCACGAATCCGCACCTCTCGACTGTTGACGACACCCTGATCGCCGAGGGCCTCGTGCACGAGGGCATCCACGGGCTGCTGTACATGCAGGAGCGCGTGCAGGACTGGGTGTTTGATCCGGAGCTCCGCCTGCCTGTGCCACGCGTTGTCTCGCCATGGACCGGCACCCGCCTGCCGCTGCGGCCCTTCCTGCAGGCGTGCTTCGTCTGGTACGGACTCCTGCACTTTTGGGGACGCGCGCTGGGCAGCGAGGGGTTCCCGCCGAACCGCATCCAGGCCCGCATGCTTGTCGCCCTGCGCGGCTTCCTCGGGGACCCGTTGCTCGACGCTGTGGCCCCCTGGCGCTCGAGCATCGGCGAGGACCTTCTCGAGGCGATCGTGGCTATGCAGGACGCCGTGGTGGAAGCCTTCACCGATGTGGCGCCGGACGCCGCAGCTCGCCAGCGGCTCGCCGCGATCCCATGAATGACGCAGGTACAGATCTTGTCCTCGTCGCCATGCCCTGGGAGGAGCCGACCTATGGCTCGATCCAGGTCGCCACGCTGCTGCCAGTCGCACGCCGGGCCGGCTTCAGCGCGGTAGGCCGATCCTTCCACGTCGCCTGGCTACATTACCTCGCCAAGACCTCGCTTGGCATCGATGACTACCGGGCAATCGCCAACGACCATTGGGATATTGGTCTGGGCGATTGGATCTTCGCAGAGGCGGCGTCCACTGGTGCCGCCGAAGAGGACGTGTACCTTCCCTTCGCCCGGTCCTACGGTGTCCCGGCCGCGGTATTGGACGCAGCGTGTGCCATGCGCGCGATCGTCGATGACTTCCTCGCTGCGTGCGCCGCGGAGGTGCTAGCGCTGTGCCCCCGGGCAGTGGGTTTTACCGTTGCCTTCAGCCAGACACTTCCCGCCATCGCACTCGCGCGTGCGCTGAAGACGGAAGACCCAGACGTACGTGTCGTCTTCGGGGGCGCCGGCTGTGACGGTGCGATGGGCGCGGCGCTGCACAGGAGCTTCGCCGTGATCGACCTGGTGGTTCGTGGCGAGGGCGAGCGCGTCCTGCCGGGTGTGCTCGCGGACATCGTGGAGGGCCGCGAAATCCGCCGCCAGGCCGGGCTGTGCGTGCGCGACAGGACCGGCACCTGGGTGCAGCCGCAGACCGCGCCGCCTGTACCCATGGCAGAGGTGCCGATGCCTGACTACGACGAGTATTTCGAGCGCCTGGGTGCGAGTCGCGCGGCGCGATCGCTGGCGGGCGAGGTCCGGATCCTGGTGGAGGGCGCGCGCGGGTGCTGGTGGGGCGAGCGGGCGCACTGCACCTTTTGTGGCCTCAACGGCTCGATGATGGAATTTCGCAGCAAGCCGACGGAGCGTCTAGTCGGGGAAGTCCTGTCCCTGGCACGCCGGCACTGCCGCCTGGGCTTCGACGCTGTGGACAATATTCTTGACCGTAGGTACTTCGACACGTTGCTGCCTGCGCTGGCGCGTCTGCGTGGCAGCGGCATTGACCTGGACATCTTCTGGGAGACGAAGGCCAACCTGCGGCGGGAGCAGGTTCGCCTGCTACGCGATGCGGGCATCCATCGCTTCCAGCCCGGCATCGAGAGCCTGAGCACACCGATCCTAAAGCTCATGCGCAAGGGCGTCACGGCGCTACAGAACATCCGCCTGCTCAAGTGGGCGGCTCGCTACGGTGTCCGCCCCACCTGGAACATCATCTACGGCTTCCCAGGCGAGCCCCCACAGGAGTACCTGCGCATGGCTGCGCTCATGCCCTCGCTCACCCACCTGCGGCCCCCCGGACTCGTGCGCCTGTACGTGCAACGGTTCAGCCCGTACCACGACGATCCCGCCGCATGGGGCCTGCGGGTCACCGGCGCGGCGCACTACTACCGCCACCTTTACACGTTGGACGACGCCACGCTCGCAGATCTCGCATATGACTTTGCTTACGAGCATCTCGACGGGCGCGACCCCGAGACCTACATCGGCCCGTTGCGCGACGCCCTCGCGTGCTGGGAGCGGGGCTGGGCGACCGGTCGGGTCACGCTCGCCTACGAGTGCGGGCCGGGCTTCCTGCGGATCGTCGATCGGCGCCCGGGGATCGGCCCAGCGACCTACCTGCTTGATGACCTCGAGGCTCGGGCATACCTGGCCTGCGACGCGGGTGCCTCCCCAACGGCCGTCCTGCGCACGCTCGGGGCGGACGGTACCGGCCTCGACGTTGGGGACGTGCGTGCACTCCTTGAGGATCTCGAGCGCCACCAGCTCGTGCTGCGCGAGGGTGACCGCTACTTGTCGCTCGCTATCCCGGCCAATCCCGACGCCGAGTCGCAAGTGGTCGCTGCCGCCGAGGACGTACCCCAGGCGCGAGCGGCAGTGCCGGCATGACTGTCGCTACGGCACAGCGGATCGGGCGCCTCCGCGTCCCCGGCGACTGCTTGCCGAGCGCGGCGGCAGCGCGAGCAGCGAGCCTGCGGCGCCTATTCCCAGAGCTTGACACGACGACCACGCTAGAGGAAGACCACTGGGTCATCGATCTGCGCCGCCCCTCTGATCCCGCTCGCTACGTGGATCCCGGGCTACTCGACGGGCTCGAGTGGTGGGCCAGCGGAACTTCGGTAGAGCAAGTAGGCGAGGCGGTTCGCGACGAGGGTGGCTGGCAGCTGGCGCTGCTTGACTCGTGGACACTTCCGGCTTGGTCCCGGTGGTTGTGCGACCGCGTCGCGGCAAACGGTGTGCCGGAACGGGTGGTGATCCTTCACGCCGATGAGCACGACGACCTGCGGAGTCCTCTCCTGCTGAGTACTCACGACGGCTTCGTGGACCCCAGTACCAGTCAGGCGGTCGACCTGCTGCGCCCGGACAGCGTAACCGCCGCCGTGCGCAGCGGAGCAATCAGCTCGGCCTCCTACATCGTGCCTCTACTTCACTGGCTGCCGTCCGTCGAATTCCGTCATCTGTGTGTGAACGGCAACGCCCCGTTCCAGTCACTCCGAATCCCCGTTGCCCCTGTCGTCCTTGAGGAGCCAGCCCTTGGAGACGGCGCTGTGCGCCCAGCGGCGCGGCCCGGTGCGCCCGGCTCGCCGGTGACCTACGCAAGGATGGAGTCGCCCAAAGCGTGGCTTGAGGGCCTCGGTAGTGACAACCCTGTGCTGCTCCACGTCGATCTTGACTGCTTCTGCAACCCGTTTGACCGGAAAACTCGCTTTGCTGGCGCCTCGGTGCCCGCGGGCGCAGAGGCTGGAGCTGTTCTCGACCGCCTGAGCGACGTGCTGGCATCCGTGGCTGCGTCCCCCGCAGCTTGTGCCGTTGAGTCCGTGACGGTTGCTCTGTCGCCCGGATTTTTCCCAGCAGCGTTGTGGCCGGAAACTCTCGGCCGACTGCACCAGCACCTACCGCTGCCCGGGGCATGACGGGCGTGGTGGAGCTTCTTGAGCTGCCCTCGCTGCTTAGCTGGGATCGACCGAGTCCGCTTGCCGACTCGCTGGAGTGCGTGCGCCTCGAGGAGGTAAGCGCACGGCTCTCGCACGAGATTGAACGGATGGCGCGCGCGGACGCCCGTGCGACTGCTGACTTGAAGGAGCGGCTCGACAGGCTCGGCGATGCCGCAGTCGATCGGATCCTCGCCGCCCCCGAGGCGTTCTACCGACTTGCTGGCGAGGACGAGGCGCGCGGCGCCGCCTTCCTTCGTGATGCTGTGGAGGCGGAGGAGTTGCGCAGCGGCCTGCGAGACCACTCCGACAGAGGCATCTGGAGCTGCCTTGGCGACCGCTGGTTCCCTTCAGGGCCAATCCAGACGCCGCGGGAGTCGCTGCACTGGTCACCCGACACGCCGTACGCGGCGCCGGCCGTCGCGCCAGATCTTCCGTTGGACTGGGCCAGTCCGTACGCGCGCGGTCGACTGCCTGAGCTATCGGGCACGGATGCCGACCTGTCGTTGAGCGAGCGCGAAGCGGTATTGGCCAAGGTCCGGGAGGCTTTCCGCATCCTCGCGTCGGCGTCCCCCGTCGCTGACGTGACGGTCCGTCGCTTTGCTCGCGTCGTTGTAGTGCGTCGCGACGTGGAAAACGGCATTCTCTTCACGTCGGCGAGCAGTCGCTTCCAGGTCGGGCGACCGGTCCTGCGCAATGCGCACCGTGACGATGTCGGACCGGCTGACGTGCTCGACGGCATTGTGCACGAGACCATCCACTCGATGCTCGACCTTGTGGAGTCGCGCTCGAACTTTGTGCCCGACTGCGCTCTGCGCGGGGAGCGCCTTCAATCTCCCTGGACCGGCCGCAGCCTGGACATCGACACGTACGTTCACGCCTGTTTCGTTTGGACCGGCCTCTTCCACCTGTGGCTAGCAGCTACGGTCGCCGGCGCCGTGGACGGCCGGACGGCTCTGCGCTTCCTACGGCTCGCCTCGCATGGGTTCACCTCCGCCGACGTCGTGTCGGCTCTGGCGCCGCTGCGCAACGGACTCGAGCCTGATCTGATCGTCGCACTGTCAGACGCGCAGCGCCGCGTCCGGGCAGGCGTAGGACTCCTTCTCGATGCGCATGCGGCGGTCGCTAGCTAGCCCCGCCACGCTGGTTCGCCGGCCCACGAAGGGCTACTGCCATGGGACCCATCGCATGGTCGCGCCGGAGGCGACCGTGGCGGCTGTCCGCCCACAGCTGCGGCGCTTGGGCATAACCCGCGTCGCTGACGTTACAGGGCTCGACTGGCTCGGTATCCCCGTAATCATGGTCATCCGCCCGAACGCGCGATCGCTAGCCGTTTCTCAAGGCAAGGGACTCACACACGCCGCCGCTGTTGCGTCCGGCCTGATGGAGGCCCGCGAGCTCTGGTATGCGGAGCGCATATCGGCGGATGGGCGGACGGCGACCGCAAAGCAGCTCGCGCGGGAGGACGCCGTGGTAGACCTCGACGGCCTGCCCCGCGTCGGCCCCGAGCCGCCCGATCCTGAGCGTGTCCGCTCCTGGGTACGCGGCACGAACCTTTTCGACGGCAAGCCTACGTGGGTTCCCCGAGCGGTGGTCAGCCTGGACGCCACGGAGCCAGCGCCTTCGGACGGGCTCGCGTCGACATCCAACGGCCTGGCGTCTGGCAACGGGCTTGCGGAGGCTGTGACACATGCTCTCTGTGAGGTGATCGAGCGCGACGCGCTGGCCTCCTGGCACGCCGCGCCGCCGCCGCGCCGCCGCGCCCGCTGCGTAGAGCTGCGGACGGTAGGGGACACGGCGTGTCGCGAGCTGCTCGACCGCTGTGTTGCTGCCGGGATGGAAGCCCTCGTGTGGGAGGTCTCAAGTCGCGTGCCGGTACCGGTCTTCGTGTGCCTGCTGGCAGAGGTCGGCAACAACCCGGCGCGTGCCCCATACGCGTCGTTCGGCGCCGGCTGCCACCCGGACCCCGGGATCGCACTCAGCCGGGCACTCACGGAGTCTGCCCAGGCCCGCCTCACATTCATCACGGGGTCCCGTGACGACCTGTCGCCGGCCGAATACCTGGCGGGTGCCGTAACCTCGCGCCGGCTTGCGGGCTACCGGGAGGCACGTCCGCCCGTCCCGCCGATCGACTTCTCAGCGCTGCCTGCGGCCGCCCATGACACGTTCGATGAAGACCTTGATTGGTTGCTGAACCGGCTCGCCCGCGCGGGATTGCACCAGCCAGTACTAGTGAAACTATCGACAGGCGACGAGATGCCGGTGGTACGAGTACTTGTGCCCGGACTAGCGGGGCCGGTGTGATGTGCCGGTCGGCTGCCGAGGGTCATCGTAGTCGGACTAGCGGGGCCCGTGTGATGTGGCGATCGGCGGTCGAGGGTCGTCCCGTAGTCTTCTGCGGACCTACCCTGGGAGTGCGCGACGTGCGCCGGGAACTCGACGCGCTTGTGCTACCGCCGGCGGCCCGTGGTGACGTGGCTACTGCCGTGCTGGCCGGAGCCTCAATGGTGGGCCTTGTGGACGGATGGTTTGACCGCATGCCGTCCGTCTTGCACAAGGAGATCCTGTGGGCACTAGCCCGCGATGTCCCAGTGTTCGGCGCGGCGAGCATGGGTGCGCTGCGCGCCGTCGAGCTCGCCGACTTCGGAATGGTCGGCGTTGGTTGGGTTTACGAGGCCTACCACGCTGGCGAGCTCTCAGACGACGATGAGGTAGCGGTGATGCAGGGGCCTGAGCCGGAGGATGGCGCCTATCGGACACTCTCTGAGCCGCTCGTGAACATACGGCGGACCATACGCTCGGCGGTGCAGCAGGGTGTCGTCTCGGCGCAAACCGCCAGCACATTGGAGGCATTGTCCAAGCGGCGTTTCTACTCAGAGCGGACCCTGCCACGAACCGTGGCCGATGGCCGGGAGGCCGGTCTTCCCGAGGCCGAGCTCGCGCGGTTCGAGCAGTGGCTTCCAGAAGGGCGTGTCGATCAGAAGCGCGAGGACGCGCTGGCAATGCTTCGTGAGATGCGCCGCGCCGGTGATCGCGGTCAGCGCGTGGCGCCCAAGTTTACGCTGGAGATGACAGAGGACCTTCGGTGCCTCCTTGCAGATGCCGCCGCGCGCCTCCAACCGCCATCACATGTCGCCGCCGACCCAGCGGCTGCACTCGCCGCATTTCGGATTGAACGCGCACTGCTCACAGAGGCGCAAATCTCCATGTGGCTGGCGCTGCACGACCTGACCGAAGCGGATCTAGTTCGCATCCTCGGCGGACAGGCGGCTTTGTCACGACCGGCCGGGCCTACTCACCACATGTGGAGAATTTCAGACTAGATGGAACGTTACGCGACAAGATCGCGCTAGCGCCGAGAGCCAAAACCGGTGGCGACCAAGCTTCGCTCTTTCGGTGACACGGCCACACGAAAACTCATCAACAAGCCTACGGTCATCAATATACTGATTATCAGGAGCACGCACCATACAGGTCTCACCAACGCGAGATCAGGTGGGTGGCTGGCGGCGGAAGTGTGAGTAAAGACAAGGGTCAGCGCGCCCAGGATCGGCATTGCGCCCGAGAACAGTGCCATTAGCCGAACTCCGGCGATGTGATAGCGCTCTAGGGCATCCTCTCCGGGCCGGACAAGTACGTATCCGAGGACTACGGGCACAACTGACAACAGGACGACGGTTGCCTCAAGGTGAAATGCCACGGACTTGAGGTTAAAATATGCGACGAACATCAGTGCGGCAATCATTGAGGCGGCGACCAAGCAACCTTGGATGAACCCTTGACGCGATGCCGCAAGCTTGACCTGCAAGAACACGCGATGCGACGGCGCGCTCCTTGCACCAAGGTAGACATGCGTGCGGCCATCGACGATTTCAACGTGGGCTTCCTGGCCGGTTTCTGACTTCCCGTATCCATTGTGATTCGGGGTCGGCGAGGTGGTTGCCAACGGGATTGGATCACCATAGTCCATGTAATAACGACTGCTCTCCGGCCCCATCCATTCGTCTGGGAGGTCAAGCTCCTGGTACCTTCTAGCGAGGTCCTCCACTGACCTCACTACAACATCCCTAACATCCTCAGCACCTGCGGCGGCTGGGAATGCCATCACATCCACCGTCACGAGCTCGACGCCCCCTTGGGGTGCACGGATGTCGAGGTGATAGCGCACGTGGCGTCCCGCATGCGGAAGGGAGATGAAGAGCCTGCGGTGCCGCCAGGAACATGCAGTCAAGCACCGCTTCCACCAAGTCTCAGCCGCGCTACGGCGTCTGCCCTCGCTCTCATCCTGCGCGGCGGCTTCATCGGGAAGTTCGGGCATGCCTCCACCGTACACATCAGAATATGAAAACTTCACGATCCGATCGGTGCCGGGCGCGCCCTCGACAACAACCCAAAGGATAGAGCTACCGGCGAGTCGGGCCGCGAGATCGACAGTCGCGGCGATGCGATTCGCGATCTCTTCCCGGCCTAGCATTCGCTCTTTCTCAAGTGCATTCTCAAGCCTTTTGTTAAGCTCGGTTCTAAGCCGGTTCACTGCTTGCGCCACAGCGGTCTGAGGGGGGTTAGGGCTGTTAACAATTGCGGCGAGTTCCAGTCGCAGCGCCGGCGCCAGCCTCTCTGGCTCAGGCTGCTCGAGGTCCCTAAGCAGCTCACAAGACGCACGCTCGCCGCTCCTCTCGCCGAGGGCGAGCGCTTGGTCGGCCATACCGAGCAAAAGCCCGAAGTCGAGCTGCCTGTTCGTAGTACCGAGATGCCGAGAAACTGGATGACCAGTCGGGCCGACTAGGTTGAAGTCCATCGTTGGAGGCCACTTGTGGAACACCGAGATCGGTACCAGTAAGGCTCCCTCCGGTCCCCGATCACCCAGGCTAGGGAGATTGGACGGGACCTCGAAGTCAACGCTGATGCTTCGCTTGACTGAGCGCCGACCGATGAACTCGATCGTTTCAACGCGACGGAACAGCCAGTCCTCGTGAGCGAAGTAGGTCTCAGCGCTGTCCTTGCCAATCCCGAACCATAAAGACTCAGCGAGATGCCTTAGCGCCTCGTCGGCACATCCGCTCATGTGCGAAGACCCCCGGATCTGTCAATAGCCATCGTCGTCTTGCTCTGCGCGAGCAATAGTAAACGTTCTGTCATTTCGACAATTCTCCCTGGCGGCACGTACCTGAACACTGGTGGGTCATCGCTCGCCCGAGGAGGTGTCGCAGGGCTCTCGGGAACGAGGAGGAGTCAGCCTCCGCTACGCTCGCCTCGTGACGCCGGAGGAGCTTGCAAATCTCGCGCACCTGCGCCGCGCTCGCGATCTGATGGACCGCGAGTACGCTCGTCCGCTCGACGTCGCCGCGCTTTCCCGCACTGCCTTGATGTCGAGCGCACACTTCTCGCGGCAGTTCCGCATCGCATATGGAGAGACGCCCTACGCCTACCTAATGACGCGACGAATCGAGCGGGCCAAGGCACTGCTACGCCATGGCGACATGTCCGTCACCGAGGTCTGCGTAGCGGTCGGCTGCACCTCGCTCGGCTCGTTCAGCGCCCGCTTCACCCAGCTGGTGGGTGAGACGCCTACGGCCTACCGGGCCCGTGACCACAGTGCACTGGCGGGTGTGCCCGGCTGCGTCGCCAAAGACCTCACTCGTCCAATCCACGTGCGGAGCACTGTCGCCAAAGGCCTTACTCATCCAAGCCACGTGCGGAACACGGTGGCGGAGCACGGTGAAACCGAGCAGGATCGAAGAAACGCGCTGGGCGCCCATTCCCTAGTGTTGGAGGCATGAATCTAACTTTCTCCCAATGCTTCGTCCTAATCCATGACCCCGAGCTAGCACTCACCTTCTACCGCGACACACTTGGCCTGGAGCTGCGCAACGACGTCGCCCGCGGAGACTTCCGCTGGATCACCGTCGGCGCCGCTTCCCAACCCGACGTCGCGATCGTCCTCACCAACTACTTGAACGGAAGCCCCGCCGACAGCGAAGCGCTCGAGGCGCTCCTCGCCAAGGGCGCCCTGAACGGCGTTCACTTCTACACCGACGACCTCGACGCCACCTTCGAGCAACTGCTCGCCTCGGACGCCGAGATTGTGCAAGAGCCGACCGACCAACCATGGGGCACACGCGATTGTGCCGTGCGCGACCCGTCCGGCAACCTGGTACGTCTCGATCAGCCACCTATCGCGTAGTCTCGGCGCGGCTCGTACGAACTCGGCCATGCCGCGTGTAGGCACAACATTCATTGAGTGCTTGGTTTAGAGGCTCTCTAGCTCAGGCAGGCCGTATAGAGGCCTCTACTCGACCGCAACGCGACGCGCCTTGGTGCCCGAATGGAGCGCATCGAGCAGGTTCCCCGCCTCGGTCGTCAACGCCACGCGATCGGCTCGCTTCAGCTTGCCGGCTGGACGTAGGGTCAGTGTTGCCTCGCCGCGACGAACCTCGACCGACCATGTACCGGCGACGAGGCCATCGAGCAGGATGGTGGGACGGATCTGCAGGTTCGCCTTCTCATAGACAACCTCGCGCAACTCGTTAGGCACGATGCGGGTACGGCGCTTTGTGGCATAGGCGAGCAAGGTGCTGTCAAACGCACCCAGCAGGCGCGCCGGAGCGGGCGTGTCCGGGTCCGGCCGGGGCGCTCCAGGTAGGTCATAAAGAGTTCGCCCGTCTTTATCTGTGAAGACAACCAGCTCCTCTGTCATGTCTTCCAGTAGTTCGCGAACCGCCGGGGTGCGAGCGCCTATCCAGCAGGCCACGTCCTCCGCCGCCGCCGGACCAAAGGCGCGCAGATGCCCAATCACGACTAGCCTCAGTGCCTCCTCGACTCCTGGGGCTCGTCGCTTGCCCGGCGGGATCGGCGCCGCGCGGTGGTCTGCGGGGGCCTTCGTTCCCCAGGTCCCTCCCGACGGCACCCTGATCAGAGCGCTCCACCGGTAGATCGGTCGCCACTTCAGCGAGCGCTGGGCCTCGACCTCGCGCTCCTCGATGGCGCCCGGATGGCGTGCAACCCAATCCTCCGCGAACTCTCTGATCTCCTCGTTCGTGCGCGGCTGTGTCCCCGCGCAGGCGAGCACAGCACCGCGCAACTCGTCCATAGCCGAGGTCGTCTGCCCGATAGCCCGATGCCACATGCCCGTCGGCTCCATTGCCACCACTGCATAGGCGGGATGCTCGCGGGCACTGACCAGGTGCAAGGTCCCCCTGATGCCGATGCCCCAGCACAGCTCTCCGCGCTCCAAAGCCCCATACAGATCCTCGGGCGCGAATGAAGTCATCCGCGACCACAAGCCCACAGGCAAAGCTGCCCAAGCTTGACCTTGCATCGCCCCGATCGCCTCAACCGTCTCGACCAGTGGCGCGTCGAAGCGCTCGAGCAAGCCCTGACGGGCAAGCAGCGCGCGGCCCAGCGCGCGGTCGGACAGCGGTTCGGACTCCGTCATGTGGAGGCATCTTTACGCACTGGCCGTGTCCCGCCCCCAGATACGCTGGCGGTACGCGTCAAGGTCGGGGCCAGGCCGCCCCGGGTTAGGCGCAAATAATCGACGGTCTGAGACAGCCCGAGCTGAGTAGAGACCCCGTAAGTAGTGGAGACCCCGTGAGTATCAGCCCCAGATTGCGGTGCCAAGAACTGGTTGCCAGATTGAGCCGGCTAGCGCGCGCTATCCAAGACGACGACGAGGCCCTTGTCGAGCAGATCGTGAGCCTCAGCCGCTCGCGGCGCTTGTTCGCGCCCTTGGCTTTCACGGTGGGGGCTTTCGCGATGCTCTTCCAAGGGCTCAAGTTGCTGTTGACCAACTGGCGCTTGCTGCTCGTCCAAGTGCCGCCGGCCGTGTGGATCTGGTTGGCGATGTTCGACCTCAAGGCCCGCGTCCTATACGGCCGCTCGTTTCCGACTTTGCGCGGCGCGGTCCTGATCCCGATCGGTTTGGCGATCGTAGCGATCACCGTGACCTGCTTCTTCCTGAATGCCGTGTTCGCCTTCGCGATCGCCGATGCCCAGGTCCCCGAGATCCGCCCCGCCTATCTACTGGCCCGCAAGCACGTTGGGTCGATCCTTCTATGGGGTGCCGGTGTGGGGGTTCTGCTGGCAGTGGGCACGACCGTGGCCCCGCGCTGGGGCAAACCTTGGTTCGTCCTCTGCTTGGGGATCGTGATCGGGATCATGATGATCGCCTATGTGGCAGTGCCTGCGCGCTTGATCGGAATCAAGCCAAAGCGCTCCCCCCGCGAGAAGCTGACCGCAGGCGCCCTCGGCGCCGCACTCGGCGCGACTGTTTGCACGCCGCCCTATCTGCTCGGCCGCCTAGGAATCCTCATGCTCGGCTCCAAGTACCTCTTCATCCCCGGGATCGTGGCGCTCGTCTTCGGCTTCACTTTGCAGGCGGGCGCCACCGGAGCGGTGCGAGCAATTAAGATGAGCCTCAAGTTGGCGGTGGAACCAGCACCTGCGGGCGCCAGCGCACAGGCTGAGGGCGCGCCTGCTAAAAGATCGCGATCCCAATGACCGGCTTGAACGACCGTCCGCCGATGAACGACCGTCCGCTGAAGAACGATCGTCCGCCGACTAACAAATGACCGTCGCCAGATAACCAACGCAGATAACCAACGCAGATGACCAACGCAGATGACATGCTCGCCGTGGCCGCTTCCCGCGCCGAGCAGCTTGCGGCGCCTGGGCTCAGCCCGCGACCGCAGCGCAAAGTGGCGGTGCTCGCCTGCATGGACACCCGCATCGACCTATTCCCGATGCTTGGCCTCAAGCGCGGCGACGCCCACTTGATTCGCAACGCCGGCGGCCTGGTCACCGACGACGCGATCCGTTCTCTCAGCGTCTCCCAGCGCAAGCTGGGCACCGAGGAGATCGTGGTCGTCATGCACCATGGCTGTGGCTTGCACGGCGCCTCCGAGGATGAGTTTGCTCAAGAGCTGGCTGCCGACGGGGTCTTGCCCGCGTGGCGATTGGGTGCCTTCGAGGACGTCGAAGAGACCCTGCGTCAAGGCTTGGCGCGCCTGCGCTCCAGCCCAGAGCTGCCCAAGCGCAACCACATCCGAGGCTTCGTGTTCGACCCTGAGAGCGGGGCTTTGGACGAGGTGTAGGACGCTGCCGCTCGCGCCAGCTACCGGCGTGACTCGGCCGCCCTCACCCACAAGGCGTATGTCTCGAATCCGTGGCGCTCATAGAAGCGCATCGCGTCCTTGTTCGTATGCATCACGTGAAGTGACAGTTCGCTGATCTCGTGTGCACCCAGCTCCTCGCGCACAGCCTCCAGCAATGCGCTCCCGGTCCCTTGGCCGCGCTCGCCCGGCAACACCGACAGCGTCTCGATCTCACCCGCCCGCTCGCTCAACGGCCAAGTGGGCGAGCCCGAGCGCATGTGGACCATTGCATAACCGACACCCTCGCCCGAGCGTTCGGCAAGCAACACGAACGCATCTCCGTTTTCCAACCACGCCTCGTATTCAGAGCGCCTGCGCCGCCAAGACTCTTCGCGCGAGCGCGGCTCGCCCAGCTCGGGCGTGACTTCCGAATGATGTTCACGCAAGCTGTTCCACAAAGGCTCGATCAGACCTAGCTCCGACACCTCGATCCGTCGAATATTGGGTTTGGGCATGCCCCAGATCATGTCAAGTACGAACTTTCATCCCCCTTCCCCATGCCCCTCTCCCCGCTGCCGCTCCCATACTTCGCGACCAGCGCATTGTGACGTTCGTCGCTAGCCGTCCGGCGCTGCGGGTACCAATACCTTGTCGCATGAGCTTGGCTCGCGGCTACCCAGCCAATGCTCGTCCGCATGAACTCACCGAGAGGGGTGTGAGCCGTGAATGACCGTCCCGTCCATTTGATCGTCAGCGACGACCTGGAGCGCTCGCGCGCCTCCGTGTTCTTCCGCCTGATCTTGGCCATACCCCACCTGATCTGGCTTGGCCTATGGGGAATCGCCGCCGCCTTCGCCGTAATCGCGAACTGGTTTGCCACACTCTTCGCCGGCCAGTCGCCCGATGCCTTGCACAACTTCTTGGCCGCCTACGTGCGCTATGCGATCCATGTCGCCGCCTACCTGCTCCTGGCGGCCGAGCCCTTCCCCGACTTCACCGGCGCCCCCGGATATCCCGTGGACGTCGAGATCGCGCCGCCCCAGCCCCAGAACCGCTGGAAGGTGGGCTTTCGCATCGTGCTCGCCATCCCCGCTTTCATGATCGCGGGCGCCCTAACTTCGGGCAGTGCGCGCACCTACGGCGCCAACTACAGCTACGGCTTGGCCGGCGTGGTTGCCTTGCTTGCCTGGTTTGCGGCTTTGGCCCAAGCGCGCCTACCGCGAGGCTTGCGCGATGCGGTCGCCTACGGGCTCTCCTACTCGGCCCAGGTCGACGCCTACCTGTTCCTCTTGACCGACCGCTATCCCAACAGCGATCCCCAAACGGCCTTGGCCGACTTGCCCGCGCGCGAGGCCGACCCGATCCGACTGGAAGTCGGCGACGACCTACAACGCTCGCAGCTCACCGTCTTCTTCCGCCTGATCCTGGCCATTCCCCACTTGATCTGGCTGACCCTGTGGGGGATCCTCGTCTTCTTTGCCGCGCTCGCCAACTGGCTGGCCACGCTTGTCAATGGTCAGTCGCCCGAGGGCTTGCACGGCTTCCTGGCCGCCTACGTTCGCTACCAGACCCATGTATACGCTTACCTGTTTCTGATCGCCGACCCTTTCCCCGGTTTCCTCGGGCGGCCCGGCAGCTATCCGGTTGAAGCATCGATCGCCGAGCCACGCCCCCAAAACCCATGGAAGGTCGCTTTCCGCCTGATCCTCGGCGTGCCGGCCCTCCTGCTCGACGGCGCCTATGGCAGCCTCCTGTTCGTGGTGGCCATCCTCGGCTGGTTCGCATCCCTGGCCACTGGGCGGATGCCTCTCGGGATGCGCAACGCCGGAGCTTTGAGCCTGCGCTACGCCGCCCAAGCCCACGGCTACTTGCTCATACTCACCGACGCCTACCCCTACAGCGGGCCTACCCTCCAGGCTTCCATCGAGCCTTCGCCCGCCGCTTTCTCGCCGACCCTCTCCGAGCCCTCCGCTTAGCGGGCGACGTAGTAGCATCGTGAGCCGCGCGCGCCCGTAGCTCAGTGGTCAACGGTTCTCTTCGGGGAGCCAAAGAGCAGCGGTCTTTCAAACCGCAGGCCGCGGGTTCGATTCCCGCCGGGCGCACTTATGTGTAAATCACGCCTGCATAGGGCCGCGGGCTCAGCTACCGTGTCGTCGTGGCACCGCGGGACATAATCGAGGCTGCTGGCCGGACTCTCGCACAGCTGGCCGATGAGCCGGTCAAGATTGTTCTGTTCGGCTCTCGGGCACGAGGCGACGCTGGACTTGACAGCGACTACGACTTCCTGGTTGTCGAGCGCAACCCAAAGAATCGCCATGAAGAGATGGCACGTCTCCGCCGCGCCCTACGTCCGCTCCACGTCCCGATCGACATAAGGGCCTTGCGCTCCTTGGCGTTCAAGGTGTGCTTGGCCTACTCCACACTCAAATCAGCGGCGCTAGAGGTGGAGCTGGCAAACAGCAAGGTTCCGGCGTAAGTCGCCGTGATTGCGTAGGTCCCCAGTTTGAGCGTCTTTGCCTTCAGCGAGCATGTTCCTTGTCCGCCCGACAGTTTCACGCTGCACAGCGTACCCGCGCCCGTCTGGATCTTTACCGTTCCGGTCGGCGTCTGACCAGTGGCCGTCGTCTGGACCGTAAAGGTCTCCTCCTGCTCGCTGCCAAAGGTCACGGTCGCGCTCGTCATCGACAGAGCCGTGGCAGTCCCGGTCTTCGTCACTTCCAGGGTTGAGCTGCCGGACGTGGAGGAAGCAAAGCGCGGCGTCCCAGTGTACTTCGCCGTGATCGAGTAAACGCCTGGCTTCTCGGTCGTCGCGCCCATCGAGCAATTCCCAGTTCCATTCGACAGCGACGCCGTGCACAACATCTTAGCGCCAGCCTTAACCGTCACTGTGCCGGTAGGTATGACGCCACCACCGGCCGCCGTTGTTTTCACCTTAAATACCTCGTTTTGCTCCTCACTATATGCGACGCTCCCTGTGGTCGTGGACAAGGTAGTAACGGTCGAGGCCTTGGCGACCGTAACCTGGATGGACTGCTTCACCTGCGACGCCGGCAAATAAGTCGCATCGCCAGGTTGGCTCGCCAAGATCACGCATGTCCCCGTCCCGGTAAAGGACACGGTGGTACCATTCACCAAACAGGCGCTCGGCTGGCTAGTCGGATCGACCGACAATTCCACGGGCAATCCAGATGACGCCTCAAGCCCCACAAGATACACGCTACCCACATTCGGATTCGACGGTGCGGATGTCGTGAACGAGATTTCCTGAGGCGCCCGCATATAACTTATGAGCTTTATTGTTGCTTGTTCGCCGGTGGTGGTGCTTGTTCCTTCGGTGCTTGCTGATAGTGAGCCTTGTGGTTGTGCGCTGAACTTGATTTTTGCGTCTGCGAATGCTCGTACGTTGCATTCACCGTTGTTGTTTGTTGTGCATCCGCCTTCGGGGTTGCTTCCTCCCGCTTCGTAGCTTACGGGGGTGTCTTGTGTGGTTTGGGTGTGTGTGACTAGTTTTTCTGGTTGGATACCCACGCCGATTTCGGGTACCGGGTTTTCGTTGGCGTCTATTACCTTTACTTTGATAGATCCGACTTGCATCGGTACATCGAAGTCCTCTGTCGTATTTTCGCTGACTTGCAGTCCTTCGATCTCGGCGGTCACGTGGAGGCCTTTCACGTCCTCATACGAGTCTGTTTCGGTTTGCATAAAGAGACGGTATTCACCGGTGCTCACTTGCACCGAATAAGACCCGTCTGTGCCGGTTTCCGCGCCCGCGGACTGTCCTTCACTGATCGCGGTGATACCAGCGTGAGCGATCGGATTGCCTTCGCCGTCACGCACCACACCTTTGATCGTGACGACGGGAGGGAGCTTTATTGTTGCTTGTTCGCCGGTGGTGGTGCTTGTTCCTTCGGTGCTTGCTGATAGTGAGCCTTGTGGTTGTGCGCTGAACTTGATTTTTGCGTCTGCGAATGCTCGTACGTTGCATTCACCGTTGTTGTTTGTTGTGCATCCGCCTTCGGGGTTGCTTCCTCCCGCTTCGTAGCTTACGGGGGTGTCTTGTGTGGTTTGGGTGTGTGTGACTAGTTTTTCTGGTTGGATACCCACGCCGATTTCGGGTACCGGGTTTTCGTTGGCGTCTATTACCTTTACTTTGATAGATCCGACTTGCATCGGTACATCGAAGTCCTCTGTCGTATTTTCGCTGACTTGCAGTCCTTCGATCTCGGCGGTCACGTGGAGGCCTTTCACGTCCTCATACGAGTCTGTTTCGGTTTGCATAAAGAGACGGTATTCACCGGTGCTCACTTGCACCGAATAAGACCCGTCTGTGCCGGTTTCCGCGCCCGCGGACTGTCCTTCACTGATCGCGGTGATACCAGCGTGAGCGATCGGATTGCCTTCGCCGTCACGCACCACACCTTTGATCGTGACGACGGGAGGGAGCTTTATTGTTGCTTGTTCGCCGGTGGTGGTGCTTGTTCCTTCGGTGCTTGCTGATAGTGAGCCTTGTGGTTGTGCGCTGAACTTGATTTTTGCGTCTGCGAATGCTCGTACGTTGCATTCACCGTTGTTGTTTGTTGTGCATCCGCCTTCGGGGTTGCTTCCTCCCGCTTCGTAGCTTACGGGGGTGTCTTGTGTGGTTTGGGTGTGTGTGACTAGTTTTTCTGGTTGGATACCCACGCCGATTTCGGGTACCGGGTTTTCGTTGGCGTCTATTACCTTTACTTTGATAGATCCGACTTGCATCGGTACATCGAAGTCCTCTGTCGTATTTTCGCTGACTTGCAGTCCTTCGATCTCGGCGGTCACGTGGAGGCCTTTCACGTCCTCATACGAGTCTGTTTCGGTTTGCATAAAGAGACGGTATTCACCGGTGCTCACTTGCACCGAATAAGACCCGTCTGTGCCGGTTTCCGCGCCCGCGGACTGTCCTTCACTGATCGCGGTGATACCAGCGTGAGCGATCGGATTGCCTTCGCCGTCACGCACCACACCTTTGATCGTGACGACCCCGTCGGCCTGCGCCGAAGCGGAGCTTAGGGTACCTAGCAGGGCGGTCAAAGTCAGCAGCGCGAACGCCAGCCCCAGTCTGCGTGCCCAGGCGCCACCGAGCAGTCTTGTCACGTTTCCGGCTTCGGTTGACACGGGTCTCCCTTCGCGCTAGTGCAGAGTTCAGAAAGATTACATTATCCGGGCCTTTGCCCTAAGTGGGCGAGAGCTTCAGCTCGGTTGGTCTTTCTTCTCTACCCGTGCCTGCTCTGCCCAGAAGCTGATCGTCTCGCGCTCGTGCCTAATGCCGAGGTCCAGTGCTCCCCAGGGGCCGCGTGGGCCGTCTCCGGTGTCGTGGGCGGCGTAGGCTTCGTATTCGGCGAGCTTTTGGCGGTGGGTCGCGAGTTGGCCTTCGGCCAGGTTGTGCGCATCGGCGCCAAAGAACAGCTTCAGCAGCGCCGGGTCGCGCAGCACATAAGGCTCGGGGGTAAAGACTCCTAGCCAGTCCTCTAGGACCGCTCGTCCAGTGTCGGTGAGGCTGTAGAGCTTGCGCCGCCTGCCGCTCTGCTCCTGGTTCTCGCTCACATAGCCGGCGCGGGCGAGACGTGCCGGCTCGGCGTAGAGCTGGGAGTGAGGCAGCGTCCAGAACAGTCCCACAGAGGTCGCCGCCGCGCGCTTGAGGTCATAGGGCGTGGCCTCTGCCGGAAACATGGAAAGCAGTCCGAGGACGATGTAGGAGGTGGGTGTGAGCTGGATCTGGTCGGCCATGCGCGTAGCCTTGACAAAGGTCGGGTTCGGATGGTATGTTTCGGACTATGGAGTCGAAAGGGTCACAGGGGGCAACGGGGCCGCCGCAGCGCCACAGGGGAGTGTCGCCGATGCGTCGGGGATTCGTCGCCATGGCATCGATTGTGCTTGCATCGCTCGCCTTCGCACCCGGCGCCGCGGCGGCCCCCACGATCACACTGAAGGTCAAAGCGCTCCCGATCCCCGGTTTCCCCGGGACCGGCGATGTGCTGGGGGCCGGTGCGGCCGTGGAAGTCCAATCCACGATCAGCGGAACCGAATACGGCGGCTATCCTTCGCCGCTCACCGGGATCAACCTGTACGCGCCCAGTGGGTCGAAGATCAATCCGGCTGGGTTCGTCACATGCACAGACTCTGTGCTGGAAAACGCGGGCGGAACGGGCTGCCCGAAGCGTTCTCGCGCCGGCCCGACGGGTGTAGGGCTCGGCGTCGTCACCTTCGGTGGCGAGCCCGTGCCCGAGAAAGTGTCGATCGAATCGTTCTTTGCCCCCGGCGGCGGGCTGACGTTCCTCGTGGAAGGCACCACCCCCTCCTATTTCCAGGTCCTCGAAAAAGCGCACTGGATCAGCGCAAGCCCGCCCTACGGGGAGGAGGTGATCGTCGAAGTGCCCCTGGTCGAAACGGCGCCGGGCGCCAATGACGCGTCGGTCACCTCGTTCACGGTCAAGGTCGGCGCGGCCTATAGGCAGGGCAGGAAGACCTTCTCCTACTTCACGCAACCCAAGAAGTGCCCGAAGGGCGGCTTCCCGGCGAAGATGGAAATGAGGTTCCTTAGCGGGGAAACGGCCACGGTCTCAGACACCGTGCCGTGCCCATTGAGGAAATGAGACTCAGCAGCGAACTACGTGTATCACCCGACGGGGCCCGCCTTTGAGGATGAACGTGCCTCCGCGCTCGAGGGCTACGTCCAGCACGGCCTGTCTATTTGGTCGATTTGAGCTTTAGGAGTTTGGGTGTTCTGCCGATTTGTGCTCTTGTCATGAGCGTTCGCGACGATCAGCACAATCATGTGGTCGAGCAGGGACCGATGTTGGCGCCACCTTCGATTGTCCTGGCGCAGCCTGTCGAGGATCTCAATTCTCTCGGGGAAATGCTCAAGGCGCGCGCCGGCGAGGTGCGCGATGTGACCGTCGAGCGGACGGCCGGGTCCGACCATGAGGTCGACGCTCTGGTGCAGGAAAGCTTCGAACGGATCTCGATGAGCTCCACGGTCGCGGTCGCTCGCTGGATCGCGGGCGAGGGAATGGAGGTCGCGATCGAGGCCGGTCGTGAGACCTGGGAGATCTTTGGTGAGCTGGCTGCCCGTCGGGCCGCCTCTTTGAACGAGGTCACGTGGCGCTGCTTTTGGTGGCGTAACGTCATGGCCGAGATTCTCAGCGACAGCGCTTGCCAGCTCGGTGTGAGCGCCGAGGGTGTCTCCCAAGCTTTGAACATTCTCCAGCTGAGCTTGGAGTTCAGCCTGTTGCGCATGTGCGAGTGCTTTGAGGTCGAGCGTCAGCGCACTGACGAAGAGCTCTCTCGCCGTGAGGACGAGCTCGCGTTCCTGGCGACCCACGACGCCTTGACCGGCCTACCCAACCGGACTTTGATCCTAGACCGAGTCGAGCAGATGCTCGCACGCTCCGCCCGCACCCAGTCGCCGGTGGCGGCCTTGTTTGTTGATTTGGACAATTTCAAGCAGATCAACGACACCTTCGGCCACGCGGTTGGGGACGAACTCCTGTGCGCGGTCACCGCCCGACTGGGTGGGGTGATCCGTGACGCCGACGCTTTGGGGCGCTTGGGCGGTGACGAGTTCGTCGTCATCTCCGAGGAGCTCTCCCTTTCGGTCGGGCCCGAGCTGATCGCCGAGCGCTTGCTCGACGCGCTCTCGCACCCCTTCAACCTCGGCGAGGAACGTTCCACGCGCGTCAGCGTCACCGCCAGCATCGGTATCGCCATGGGAGAGCGGATATCGGCCGAGGAGCTCCTGCGCGACGCCGACATTGCGATGTACCGAGCCAAGTGGGACGGTCGCAACCGCTACGTCGTATTCGAGACGGGTATGCAAGACACGATCCAAAAGCGCATGGAACTGGAGATGGATCTGCGCGAGGCTTTGAATGGCGATGAGTTCTTCCTTGCCTACCAGCCCACTGTCGATTTGAGCGACATGAGTCCCACAGGGGTTGAGGCGTTGATCCGCTGGAAGCACCCCACGCGCGGCATAGTCCAACCCGACGATTTCGTTCCTCTCCTGGAGGACACCGGCCTGATTGTCGAAGTCGGCGCCTGGGTCCTGCGCGAGGCCTGCGCCCAGGGCGCCGTCTGGCGAGCCGCCGGCTATCCGCTTGGGATGGCGGTCAACGTCTCCGCACGCCAGCTCGACACCGACCGGATCGTCCTCGACATCGAAGCGGCGCTCTCCGCTTCCGGCCTGGACCCCGCCGCGCTCACGATCGAGATCACCGAGACCACGCTCATGCGTAACGCCGATGACACCTCCCGCCGCCTCACCCAAATCAAGGCGCTAGGCGTGCGCATCGCGATCGACGACTTCGGCACCGGCTACTCCTCGCTTGCCCATCTCCAGCGCTTTCCCGTCGATGCTTTGAAGATCGACCGCTCCTTCATCTCCGGCCTGCGCCACAACCAAGAGGGCGAGACACTCGTCCGAACCCTGGTGCAACTGGGCAAGGCCCTCTCGATCGAGACGTTCGCCGAGGGAATCGAACAGCAGCGGGATCTCGCCCTGCTACAGGACGAGAGCTGCGATACCGGCCAAGGGTTCCTGTTCGCGCGTCCGCTCGATGTCGAAGCGACCGAGGCCTTCCTGCGGGAGTGGAGCCAAAAGAGCACTTCGCCTGTTGGTCGACCGGCGCCCACGATCTGACCCCGGAGGCGCGTTGCTGCCGCGGTCGATGATTGAAGCTGGGCGCATCTCACAAAGCCTTTATCTGAGCCGTATCAGGGAAGCAGGGTGAATCGCTCTGTGTGCTTGGGTTTCACCACGCCGAGATGGCGGTGGTCGAGGCTTGCGATATCCCTCACCTGGCGGCGCTCGGCCAGCGCCACGAGCGAGGCGTCTGCCATGCCCAGTGGGAGGTCTTCGTACTGCTCCACCAGCTCGGCCACGCGCCCCCATTCGTGGTCGCCAACGGGTTCTGAGATCAGCTCGCCCTGCGCGAGCGCCTTGGCGAACGCCAGCTCGGCGTGCGGGCCGATACGGTCGTGCAGCAGGTAAGCCACCTCGCACACCACCAGCTCTGGCACGAGCAAAGGTCCTTCGGCGCTTGCCAGCAGCTCCACGCAGCGCTGATGATCGTTGTCCTCCTTCGCCGCCGCCGCATACAGCGGCCCGGCGTCCACGATCAGCATCGCTATGAGGCCGGATGCCTGCGGCTTATCGCTTTGCCCACGTACTCCTCGGGGTGGGCGGCCGCGTCCGGCGGGCTGCCCTTGCCGATCCCGAAAAAGGATAGCTCTCTGTTGTTGGGTGGCTCGGGCAGCTCTCGTTCCAGTGCCTTCCTTGTCAGCTCGGCGATCGACACGCCCCGGCGTCTCGCCTCGCGGCGCAGGCGATCGTCCAGGGCGTCCGGGAGCATGAGTGTCGTGCGCTGCATGCATATAGCATAGTGCATATCGCTGATTTCCCCAACAGGCGCTCGGCTTTCTGGCTATGACTCCTTGGGGCCTTTCTTCTCCGTCCGTGCTGCTCGCTTGTGCGGCCGGTGCGGCGGCGGCCCCTGCGATTACTTTGAAGGTCAAAGCGCTCCCGATTCCTGGTTTCCTCGGGACCGGTGATGTGTTGGGGGCCGGTGCGGCCGTGGAAGTCTCCTATTTCCAGGTTCTCGAAAAAGCGCACTGGATCAGTGCAAGCTTGCCCTATGGGGAGGAGGTGGTCGTCGAAGTGCCCTTGGTTGAAACGGCGCCGGGCGCTAACGACGCGTCGGTCACCTCGTTCACGGTCAAGGTCGGCGTGGCCTATAGGCAGGGCAGCAAGACGGTCTCCTACTTCACGCAGCCCAAGAGGTGCCCTAGGGGCGGCTTCCCGGCGAAGTTGGAAATGAAATTCCTCAGCGGGGAAACGGTCACGGTCTCGGATACCGTGCCGTGCCCGCTGAAGAAATGAGTCTTAGGCATGTCTGGAGTTCTGTTAGGGGGGTTGACATCGAGTCAGGGGGGGTGTACATTGCGTTCGTTCCTCGTTCAATGTGGACGAGGAGGACATAAGATTGGGTTTTGGGGTTGGTCTTTGTGGTCGACACCAACTTGTTTTGACGGGGACCTTGGGAGAGGGACCGGGTCGTTTTTTGAGAGAGGGTTGTTTTTCGCGTGTTTTCTTTGGGGAATAGCGCAGTTGAGAGTTCGTGTGCTTCTGGCGCGTCTGTTATAGGACGCGTCAGCGTCGCTGACGCGTCTCTCTCTCTCTCTCTCTCTCTGGGACAGTTGCCTTCTAGGCGCTAGCTCTCTTCGCCGCGGAATAGCTCCGCGGCTCCCTGGCTCTTGTAGCTGGCTTGATCATTCGTGCGCTTGCTCACGGGGGCGTGGGTGATGGTCGCTGCAACGCATGCTCCGCGTTCTGCTCGGATCGATGATGGATCCTTTTCCGATCGTGGGTTTGGTCGCGAGCAGGTTGTTGAAGTGCAGCGTGCACGGCTGCTCTCGGCGATGTTCGAGTTGGCGTTGGAGCTGGGTGCTGCCAATGTGACTGTCGCGCACGTGGTTGAGCGCTCGGGTGTTTCACGGCGTACTTATTACGACATTTTCAGGGATCGCGAGGAGTGTTTCCTAGCCGCTTTTGACGATGCTTTGGAACGTGTCGCCACGGTTGTGGTGCCTGCGTTTGAGGGTGAGGGATCTTGGGTGCAGAGGATCAGGAGTGCTTTGGTTGCGTTGTTGGGTGCTCTTGATGAGCAGCCGAGTATGGGCAGGCTCCTGGTTGTTGAGTCTCTGGCTGCTGGTCCGCTCGCATCGGAGCGTCGCAACCGTGTTCTCGCGTATTTGATCGACGCTGTCGATCAGGGCCGCCAAGAAGCTGCTGCTAGCTCTGACGTGCCGTTGTTGACGGCTGAGGGTGTTGTTGGTGGTGTCTGCTCGATCCTTTATTCGCGACTCTCAGCCTATCCGGCCTCGGTTACGAGTGATCAAAACGGGGCGGGGTGGGAGCCGTTGGTTGGTTTGACGGGCGCCTTGATGGGGATGATCGTCCTGCCTTATCTAGGTAAGGCAGCGGCCCGCAAGGAGATTGAACGGCCCGTACCGCCGCCGCGTGCGCCGATTGCGGGTGGTGGTGCATACCCGTTTCGTGATTTGGGTGTGCGGTTGACCTATCGCACGTTGCGCGTGTTGGACGCGGTGGCGTCTAACCCGAACGTCTCAAACAGGGCGCTTGGGGATGTTGCGGGGATCTTTGATCAGGGTCAGGTTTCGAAGTTGCTTTCGCGTTTGCGACGGCAGGGGTTGGTTGAGAATCCGGGTGGTTCGGTGAAGGGCGCGCCGAATGCTTGGCGGTTGACGGAGAAGGGTCGCGAGATGCATCGCGCGATCGAGACACCTAAGGGGAGAAGGACTTGATGAGCATTCCTAAACCGATCGTGCAGACCATCACTGTGTGCTGCGTACTCGCAGCCTGGCTTGTATGGGCATCTGTGCCGGCATTGGCTGGTAGCGGTTTTGCGGCTCCGACGACTTGCAGTCCCCCTGGTGGGTTCGCGGGTCCGGTTGGTGTCGCGGTCGATGACTCGTCGAACATCGCTACTAAAGGCGACTTCTATGTCGTCGACGGTGGACACCACGCGATCGATCAGTTCACCGCCGCTTGCGAACTACTCACCATAGTTGAAATACCAGGTGTCATGCTTGGTCAGCTCACGGTACAGAACTATCCGAGTCTGACTGAAGGGGATATCTATGTCGCCGGGCAGAGCAATGGGACGATCTACCAGTTCGGGCCCGGGCTAACGGGTGAGACGGAACTCATCAAGGGACTATCCGAACCCACAGATGTCACGGTCGATGAAAAAGGAGACATCCTCATCTCCGAGCTCGCCGGCGGCGAAGGAAAGATCCTCGAGTTCAACGCTGCGGGCGAACCGATCAACGCCGAAGGTAAATCAGACGCGAACAATACAATCATCCAAGCATTGAGTGAACCACAAGGACTCGCCATCAATCAGACCGGCACGGAATTGTATGTAGCTACAGGCTCAGGGACGATCAAGTACACGGGTTCTAGCAAAGGCTACACGCCGGCTGCCGAACTAATCGATCAAGCTAGCTCACTGGCTGTGACTATCGCACCGTCAGGCGATGTGTATGTAGACCAAGACGAACGCAACATCGGTGAAGTCGAGCAGTATGCCCCGACAGGCGGCGCATTGCTCAATAAGTTCGGTGCATTGATCCTATCAAGAGGTCCGCATGGTGTCGCAGTTAACGAAGAATCTCATGATGTGTACGTCGCGGATCAATTCAAGAACATCTTTGAAGAAGAAGCGCAGTCCAGCATCTATATCTTTGAAGAAGGTGCTACACCGGAAGTTCCGCAAACAGGCGTGGCGAGCGAAATACATGGCTTTACCGCACTCCTCCACGGCGAACTAAAACCTGGTGGCAACAACACCGGATATTATTTCGAATATCACACTGGTACAAGCTGTGAAGGGGGCCTTAGGACAACTCCAGGAATTGCCACGGAAGGCACCGTGCAGAGTGAAGCCGTTAAACTGCAGCCTCATATAGAGTATTCGTTTTGTCTGGTCGCGACCAATAAGTATGGCTCGACGGTCGGCCCTTTGAGCTCGTTTGAAACTGAGATCGTGGCACCGGGGATCGAAGACGAGACTATTGCTACGGTAGGAGTGCATAGCGCTACAGCTCACGCCGACGTCAACTCGGAGAACCTCTCTAGTCGCTACTACGTTGAGTATGGGACTGGCGGCACGTTCGCGACCAATCCCGATAAGACGCCAGAAGTGAACGCCGGGAAAGGGGCTATCCCGGAGGTCGTGAGCGCACAGCTGACAGATCTGGAACAAAACACCGAATATCATTTCCGTATCGTCGCCACAAACACTGATGGCAATACGAGTCTGGGGCCCGAAGTGAGCTTTACCACACTTCCGACGGGTACGGCCGAGCTGTCTGACAACAGAGTTTATGAAATGGTTACGCCGCGAGAAGACGGCAATTCAGACGTGATGAAGCCAGAGATGGAGGATAGCGATTCGAGCGAATATCGGAATGGCATACCTACTTGGGATCCGTTTCAGGTCGCGCCGGACGGATCAGCTATCACCTATCCTGTCCTTGCCATTTCTGGCGCGAATGGAACCCAAAATTCAGTCGCGGGCGATCAGTATCTAGCGGAGCGCTTTCCGGCGGGCGGCTGGGCACAAGCTTCGATACAACCCACTGGATACGCCAGATCTATTTACGAGGGGTTCTCTAGTGATCTATCTACTGGGATCCTTCACTCAGGCAACACAGGCGAAGCTGAAATCCTTCCCGCGCTGACCCCCGAAGCCCCAGGCGAAGGCTATGATCTATTGTACAGTCGTACAAATAGCAGCGGTGTTTATCGTGCCTTCGTCACCAGGGCGATGCCGTTGAATCGGAACGCTGGGTCCTCTGGTAGTGATGGGCTGGTACGAGACGGCTATGCGTCGGGCGCCGCAAAATTTCCGATATTCGCAGGAAGTACGGCTGACTTTGGCCATGTGTTCTTCGAGGTGAATGACTCTCTACTTGCTGGGGAAGGTCCGCAACCTCGGGAACTAGAGCATGACGTCAAGACGGAAATCGCTGAAGGTAAGAACTCGGACTATCTTTACGATCAAGCTACGAGCGGGCTGTCCGTGATTGACGTCTCCCCTGAAGGCGGGGTAGTCCCTAACGCCACGTTCGGTGCTGGATCCTTCAATGAAAATACCCTAGATCCGCCGGATTTTAGTCACGTAATCTCCTCCGATGGTAGTCGTGTGTATTGGACAGCTCTTTCGTCTGGTGTCGTGTATGTTCGTGAGGATCCGAATAGTGTGTCGGCGAGGACGGTGCAGGTGTCTGCCCATGCCGCCAGGTATTGGACGGCGAGCGCGGACGGTCGGTATGCGCTCTACACTGAAGGTAAAGGCCGTCAGAGTGAGCTGTACAGGTTCGACGCGAGTGGTGAAAATGGTGCCGGCCGGCGGGAATTGTTGACTGCGACGAGTGCAGGCGTGTTGGGTGTGCTTGGTGCGAGCGAAGACGGCGAAATCGTGTACTTCGCAGCCGAAGGCGTTCTGGCCGGTGCGAACGGGCAGGGTGCGGATCCGGTGGAAGGTAGGCCGAATCTGTACCTGCTGCGGCACGGTGGTGCGCCGGTGTTCGTGGCGACGCTGTCAGAACAGGATGGAATGAGTGTACCACCCTATCAGGGTTCCGGGGGCCCTGAGGATTGGGGTGATTGGCAGCCTGGTTTTGGTCAACGTACATCTAGGGTTACTGGTGATGGTGGTGGTGTTGTCTTCATGTCTAACCAGAGTTTGGGTGTTGTTGGGTATCCGCATGGTTATCCGAGCAATGGGTTGGATGAGGTGTATGTGTATGAGGATGCGAGCAACCGGTTGTATTGCGCGTCGTGTGGTTCAACAGGCGAATCTTTGAGTGGCGGTAAAGGCGCGGCGGCTTTCCTCCCAGTGGATTGGAACGATACGTATCTGTTCCAGTGGATATCCGAAGATGGTAATCGTGTGTTCTTCGATACCAGCGAGCCGCTTGTCGCGCAGGACACGAATGGGGCGCAGGATGTGTATGAGTGGGAGCGCGAAGGGCACGGCAGCTGTACACGTGGGGCAGGCAATACGGGTGGGTGCGTGTTTCTGCTCTCAGGCGGTACGAGCCGGGCGAACTCGTGGTTTGTGGGTGCTAGCGCAAACGGTAGTGACGTGTTTATCGTTACGCGCGCCCAGTTGGTGGCTGAAGACGAAAACGATATTTTCTATTTGTACGATGCGCGGGAAAACGGTGTGAAACCAGTATCCACGCCTGTCTGTATCGGTACGGGCTGTCAGGGTGTCCCGGCACCACCGCCGACGTTCGCGATACCGCCGAGCGTCACTTATGAAGGTATTGGCAACTTCCTCAATCAAGCCCCGGTCACAGTGAAACCAAAGGTTAAGACTGAGGATCGCGCACAAAAGCTTGCGAGCGCGTTGGATGCCTGTGAGAAACAGAGGAGCAGCAAGAGACGAGCTTCGTGTGAAACGAAAGCAAAGAAACGCTACGGAGCGGCTAAGAAGTCTCGTAAAGGCAAAGGTGGGAGGGGACGCCATGTTTAGGCGGACGATATGTACCTTGATTGTGTTGATTGCCGCCGGAACGGTACTCGCTTCGTCCGCGGGTGCTGAAATCAGCGCGCCTGGATATCAAGTGATGGGGCAATTCGAACCGACCATGCTCGCCCCGGGCGGGGAAGGAACGCTGAGTCTGTTGATCTTCAACGTCGGTAGCTCAGAAGGTACTGAACCGCTTACGATTAACGATATTTTGCCGCCGGGCCTCGAAGCCATCGAAGGCGGCCGCTGCTCGGGAACCAGGGAAGTGACCTGCCACATTCCCGCACCGGAACCGACCGGCCTACCCAAAGGGCACGTCAATATTCACGTGCGCGTAGTGGGCGACCCGTCCAATTTGCCTGCCCAAGTTGACCATGTGAGCCTCATGGGAGGCAGTGCTTTGGGTTCTACGAGCAACACCATACCGGTGCGATACGGCACCGAACCGTCAGGGCCGGGATTCTCAAGCGTAGATGCATGGACATCGAATGCGGACGGAACGATCGATACGCAGGCGGGTTCACATCCGTACGAGTTTACGGTGGCGCTCGCGGCCAACGATTTTCTCCTCGGGGGTTCTGAAGAGGAGGTTTCTGGTGGCGAACCGAAGGCGGTGGATGTGAACTTCCCCGCCGGTTTGGTGGGAGAACCGGACGCGGTACCGCGTTGCACCCGCGAAGAGTTCGACGCCGGAGAATTCGAAGACGAAGCCGAAGGAGGATGTCCCCGAGACTCCCAAGTAGGGGTAGACAGTGCGAGGATAGCGGGTGGTGGTGGAACATTCCCGGTGTATAATTTGGTGCCTCCTGTCGGGGTGGCAGCGGAGTTTGGCTTCGACTTCCTGGGTATCCAAGTGTTCTTTGACGCGAAGGTTCGTAGCGGTGGTGATTACGGGATCACCATTCATTCCAATTTCCCACAAGACAAGGTGCTGTTCAACACTACGACTATCTGGGGTATACCTGGCGGACACGGCACTGGTGCTGCGTCAAAGCCGCTCTTGACGCTACCGACATCTTGTGTAGAATCTGGCGGCACACAACAGCCCGTATTCAGCGTTGAAATGTTGGGTACGTGGCAGAATCCGGAAGCCACCGCGCCTCTCATGAGAACCCCTGTTCACGATAGTGAAGGCGCATCAACCGGTTACACTGGTTGTGAAAGGCTCGTGCATTTCCAACCGACTGTGAGTCTTGCTCCCGATACGAGCTTCTCCGACACGCCGGCCGGCTTGTCCGCGACCGTAAAGGTGCCTCAAGGTTTGAACCCTGAAGGGCTGCCGACACCTGGCCTGGAGGAAACGACGGTGGTATTGCCTGAAGGCGTCGCGATCAATCCGGGTCAGGCTACTGGTTTGGTGGCGTGCCAGTCCTCAGAGGAGAATATTGGTGGTCCGGAAGCCGAAAAGGAAACGATGGACGGTCCACCATCTTGTCCTGCCGCGTCGAAGGTCGGAACAGATGAAATCTCAACTCCACTATTGCCGAAACGGTTGAAAGGTAACGTCTACGTTCTGCAGCACAATCCTCCCGAACTGCAACTGCTTGTCGCCGCTGAAGGCGAAGGCGTGTATTTGAAGCTGATCGGCGCCGTCCATTTGAACGAACAGACGGGCCAGTTGACCACGACGTTCAAGGGTACACCACAAGACCCGGGCACACCGGACGCGCCGTTGAACGAATTCGTATTGTCGTTTAGTGGTGGTCCGCAAGCAGCGCTCGTGACACCGGCTACATGCGGGGTGTATACGGCGACTGCGGACTTTACGCCGTGGAGCGCCCCATTCGTCGAAGATGCCTTGTCAGAAAGCAACTTTCAGATCACGGGCGGACCGGGCGGCAGTAGCATGGCTAATTGTACGAATCCATTGCCGTTCGCGCCCACGCTGACCGCGGGTGCTACGACAGACCAGGCTGCGGGATATACAGACTTCACGATGTTGCTATCGCGTGGTGATGGACAGCAAAGAATCGAAAAACTACAGTTCAAAACACCCGAGGGCCTGCTCGGCATGATCGCCAAGGTCCCTCTCTGCCAAGAACCACTGGCAGCCGCTGGAACATGCTCCAGCGCCTCACAGATCGGGCATACGGTTGCCGAGGTCGGACCTGGCCCCTACCCATTTGTGATCCCCCAGGAGAACGCTCCACCAGCACCGATCTATTTGACTGGACCCTATGACGGCGCACCGTTTGGCCTATCGATAGCGGTGCCAGTCGTCGCGGGCCCGTTCAACCTCGGCACAGAAGTCATCCGAGCAAAGATCGAAGTCGACCCCCATACCAGTCCAGCTCACGATCTCGACTACCGCGTTCCCGAAGACCGTCAAGGGTATACCGACCGATATTCGCGAGATAGACGCCGTGATCGATCGTCCAGAATTCATGTTCAACCCGACCGACTGTGACCCAATGTAGTTCTCAGGGACCGCATACAGCTTCCAAGGCGCCGCAGCACCACTATCGAGCCATTTCCAGATGGGGTCATGTCGCAGCCTGACATTCAAACCAGACTTCAAGGTCTCCACCACCGGCAAAACATCGCGTGCAAACGGCGCGGGTCTGACCGCGAAGATCGTCTATCCCACAGGGAACCTCGGGGCAAACCAAGCATCCTCACAATCAAACATCGCTTCAGTCAAGGTAGACCTGCCAAAGCAACTACCGTCCAGGCTCACGACACTACAAAAGGCATGTCCTGCTGCCACATTCGAAGCTAACCCCGCCAACTGTCCAGCAGCGTCGATCGTGGGTCACGCCAAGGCGATCACACCGGTCCTACCCGTACCAATCGAAGGACCAACCTATTTCGTCAGCCACGCCGGCGAAGAATTCCCATCCCTCATCGCCGTACTACAAGGCTACGGCGTAACCGTAGACCTCATCGGCAGCACATTCATCAACAGTAAAACAAACATCACCAGCAGCACCTTCAAGAAAGTCCCCGACGTCCCCATCGCAAGCTTCGAACTAAACCTACCCCAAGGCAAATACTCAGCACTCGCAGCCAACGGCAACCTCTGCAAGACCAAACTAGTCATGCCCACCGCATTCACAGCACAAGACGGCGCAACCATCCACCAAAACACACCAATCAACACCACAGGCTGCCCCAAGTCAACTAAGGCCAGCAAGAAGAAGACTCAACCCGACAAAACGAACAGGAAGAACAAAAAAGTTCGTCGGCCCTAGGTCGACGAGCGCGCCGCCCTCCATTTCGCGCAGCCGAGCCGTCCTCTCAGCAGCGAACTACGTGAATCCCGCGCCGCGAGGCAGTCACCAACTTCGTGATGTCTCGAACGTCGCTTGTGACGATGTGGTCGCCCGCGGTAGCAATCGCGACGACAGTCGCGTCGACTGGATCGTTTGCATGCGACTTGCCGAGCAGCACTCCGGCCTGTCGTCCGAGGACTTCGTCCACAGCGACCACGTCCACCGCCTTCAAGAGTCGGGCGAGTCGTGCCTGGCGTCCGCCGTCCACGCGCCAGGTCTCGGCGACCACTGCGCCATTGCTGCGGAGCTCGAGTCCGTTGCGCTCTGCCACGCGCAGCTTGGCTAGCAGTTCGCGGTCGTCGCGGTCGGCGGCGATCAGCGCGCCGGAATCGAGGACGAGTGCCGGCATCCCGCTTCAGGCGGCGGCCGGCAGTGAAGGCAGCTGCAGGTCTGCGGCCGCCTTGGTGAGCTCGGCGGCAGTGAGCTCGCCGTGCTGGGTCTCCCACTCCTCCAAGTAGTCCGCGAGCGCCTGTGCTCGCAGCTTGGCGGTAGCCGCATCCGCGAGCCACGCGGAAAGACTAGACCCGCTGTGACGTGCCGCGTCGCGCACCGCGTCGCCGAGGTCTGGGGCGAAGGAGACGCTCAACTTGTCGACCTTCATGGATTGAGCATACCGCAGTCGGTCCTACCACGGTATTCCTTCCCAAGGCGGGATTATGCTCAAAGTCGTGGGCGGATCCCGGCACCTAAGATCGACGGGGTTGACAGTCTGGTCTTCTTGTGTATAGACTGCTGCTTGCGTCTATTGGACGTGCAGTGCACATAAGGTCAGGTAGGGGTCGGTCTTCGTGGTCGACACCAACATGTTTTGACGGGGACCTTGGGAGAGGGACCGGGTCGCAACAGGGAAAGAGCTGTATTTCGCGTGTTTGCTTTGGGGAATAGCGCAGTTGAGAGTCCGTGTCCTATTGGCGAGTCCATTATAGGACGCGTCAGCGTCGCTGACGCGCTCTCTCTCTCTCTCTCTCTCTCTCTCTGGGACAGCTGCCTTCTAGGGCATAGATCCCTTCGCCGCGGGAGCGCGCCGCGGTTCGCCGGACGTAGGGTCCGGCTTGGTTTGTGCCGCGAGGGTGCTCGCGCACCGATGGTGCGCTTTATGGCTTGTCGTGTTCTCCCACACGCGGGACGCATGGCCGCACCGCGGCCTGGGTCCCGGCATATCCGGGCACGCTCCTGGGGGCCTACTCTCTCGGCGCCCGGGAGCCCGCCCGACTGTTGGTGGGGGTGGGCGCGTGATGGCCTCCGTCCAGCAATCCAGGCGGCCTGTGCGCGATGGGTCGGAGCGTGAATATCTAGCCCAGCTGCAGCGCGCGCGGATTCTCTCGGCGATGGTGGACGTCGTCTTGGAGCATAGTGGGAGGGAGGTGAGCGTCGCGCATGTGGTTGAGCGCTCGGGCGTTTCGCGACGCACTTTCTATGACCTGTTCGCCGATCGCGAAGAGTGCTTCCTGGCGGCCTTCGAGGACGCGCTCGCGCGGATCGCCAATGCGGTTCATCCGGCGTTTGAGAGCAAGCGGGTGTGGCACGAGCGGATCAGGGCTGGGTTGAGCGAGCTGTTGGGCCTCTTCGACGAGGATCCCGGGCTTGGCCGGTTCGTGCTGGTGGAGTCTCTTGCGGCGGGTCCCCGGACGCTAGAGCGCCGCGACGCCGTATTGGCGCGCTTGATCGCGATCGTTGACGAGGGTCGCTTTGAGGCGAGCGCGGGTTCTGGTCTGTCGACGCTAAGCGCGGAGGGCATCGTTGGTGCTGTCTGTTCGATCCTCTGTGCACGCTTGGCCAAGAGTGCTGTCCGTCTCACGGTCGTATCGCCCAATGGGATCCCCGAGCGGAGTGGGCAGCGGAAACCGGGAGTTGTTCGTCGCGCTGACTGGGCCGCTGATGAGCATGATCGTGCTGCCATATCTCGGCAAGACGGCTGCGCGCAAAGAAATTGAGCGGCCAGTCCCACCAGCGTGTGCGACTAACCTTGGTCGGCCCGCGTATCCGTTTCACAAACTCGGGATGCGTTTGACCTACCGCACGCTGCGCGTATTGGACGCGCTTGCCTCGAACCCGAACGGCTCGAACAGGGCGCTGGGGGACGTAGCGGGGATTGCCGATCAGGGTCAGGTTTCGAAGTTGCTTTCGCGGTTGCAGCGGCAGGGGTTGGTTGAGAACCCGGGTGGTTCGGTGAAGGGCGCGCCGAACGCTTGGCGGTTGACGGAGAAGGGTCGCGAGATGCATCGTGCGATCGAGACACCTAAGGGGAGAAGGGTTTGATGAGGATTCCTAGATCGATCGTGATGGTTATGAGCGTGTGCTGTGTGGTGGGGGCATTGCTCATACTGGGATGCACCACAGCACTTGCGGGGGGGATAGGTTTGCGGAGGGACCTCCCTGCAGTCCGCCCGGTGGTTTTGAAGGCCCGATTGGTGTAGCGGTCGACAACACATCTAGCATCCCTACTAAAGGTGATTTGTATGTCACCGATCAGGGACATGACGCGGTGGATCAGTTGACTCCCACTTGCGAACTGCTATCAAAGATTGAATTGCCGGGCGTGACCTTGGGGCAGCTCTCGGTGCAGGAGTATTCGAGCCTTGTCGAAGGCGACGTATACGTAGCGGGGGAGAATAATGGCACGATCTATCAGTTCGGACCGGGCTTGACGGTGCAGACCGAATTGATCAAAGGTTTGAGCGAACCTACAGACGTCACCATCGATGAAAAAGGAGATATTTTCGTCTCCGAGCTCGACAGTGGGGACGGGAAGGTGCTCGAGTACAACGCAGCTGGAGAACCGATCGATCCGGAAGGCAAACCAGATCCTGATAACACGATCATCGAAGGACTGACGCGGCCTGAAGGGCTGGCGATCAACCAGACGGGCACCGAACTCTATGTAGCGACAGGAACGGTACGAGCAAATACACTCTCTCGGGGAAAGCTTATACCCCGGACTGCCGAACTAATCGATCAACTATTCACTCGGCCGTGACTGTCGCACCATCGGGGAATATATACGTCGACCAGGATGAAAGTGGACTAGGGGGAATAGAGCATTATGGACGCGGAGGGGTACCGGTCAACAGTTTGGTAGTATTAATCCTATCTGACAGGCATACGGTGTCGCCGCTAATGGTGAATCTCACGATGTGTACGTCGCGGATCGGCTTCGGGACATGCCGGAAGAAGGGAACGGTGATTAACAGCGCTATCGATGTCTTCGAAGAAGGCGCGCTGCCGGAAGCCCCGTGACAGAACAGGCTCGAGGAAGTATATGGTTTTAGTGCGCTTCTCATGGCATGCTAATCCCCGGTGGCAACAGCACTGGGTATTATTTCGAATACAGTGCCGGTAAAAGCTGGGAAGGTGCACTAAAGACGTCCCCGGCTCGGCAACTAAAGGCCAGGTGCAAATCGAAGTCAGGACTGGAGCCAAACACGCAGTACGCGTTCTGTCTCGTAGCTACGAACAAGTACGGTGAAACTGTCGGTGCACCGGACTCTTTTGATACACCGATCGTGGCGCCAGGGGTCAGAGCGAGCTCATCTCTGCGGTTGGACTCTCATGGTGCTGTACTCCACGCCAGATGTCAATCCCGAGAATTTCGCTACCCGCTATTACTTCGAATACGGTACCAGCAGCACGTTCGCTACTGAGCCTGAGAAGACCAAGGAAGTGAGCATCGGGGAAGGCGGTACGGCGGAAGCGGTGAGCGTGCACCTGACAGATCTGGCTCCGGACACCGAATACCATTTCCGTGTGGTCGCCGTAAATGCAGATAATGATAAGAGCCTGGGGCCCGAAGTGAGCTTCACGACACAACCGTCGGGCGCCGGAGCGCTTCCTGATGGTCAGAGTATGAAATGGTCACCCCGGTGAGAAAACGGGAACTCGATGCAGAGGTCCCAACACTAGGAGGAAGCGCGCGATTTCGGCTCTGGGATCGGCACTAATAACCCATTTCAGGTTGCCCCAGATGGGTCGAAGGTCACGTATTCGGCTCTCTCGATCTTTGCGTCAAGCGGCGGCGGAAAAGCAGGCGGGTCAATATCTCGCGAGCGATCCTCAACAGGCGGATGGGCACAGACCCCTCTCCAGCCGAATGGGCCCACCTCTGAAAGCCTCTATCAGGGCTTCTCTAGCGATCTGTCTGTTGGCATGATCAGCTCTGGCTTTGAAACGACTCCGTTGGCACCGAACGCCCCGGCGAAGAATACAGTATGCTGTATCACGTGATAACAGTAGTGGTGCTATCGGCCGCTCATCACGAACGCGGTCAAGTTGAATCGACCGTCGAGCTCGTTCGGTACCAATGGACTTGTCAGGCACGGTACGGATCTGATAATGCTCCCGTGTTTGCGGGGGTTCCAGCGATTTTGACGACTTGTTGTTCGAGGCTAATGACGCGCTGCTCGCTGGCGGCGGAGCGCTCGAACTAGGAACTCGAAGAAGACGTAAAGCAGAAATCGCTAAAGGCGAAGACACCAACTATTTGTATGACGAGATGAACGGGCACCCGAGCCTGGTCGACGTGTCTCCGGAAGGCAAGGTGGTGCCGAACGCTACGTTCGGTGCCCACCATGGAAATAATGGTCAAAATGAAAATTTTTTAGTAATCCGCCTGATTTTAGTCACATGATTTCGTGCGATGGTAGTCGTTTATTGGACGGATATCTCGTCTGGTGTTGTGTATGTGCGTGAGGACGGATGGGTCTGGAGTACGTCCAGGTATCTGGCGGTGTCGCGAGGTATTGGACGGCAAGCAGCGACGGGCGGTATGCCTTTTATACTGAAGGTGAAGGCCGCAAGAGTGAGCTGTACCGGTTTGACGGAGCGGTGAAAGTGGTGGCGCCCAGCGGGAAGTCATGACTGCCCCGGGTGCGGGCGTGTTGGGTGTGATCGGTGCGAGCGAAGACGGCGAAGGCGTATATTTGTGGCCGAAGGGGTTCTATCGGGCGCGAACGGCCAAGGGTGCTCGCCTGTGCAAGGCAAGCCGAACCTGTACGTATTGCACGCGGTAGCGCACCTGATGTTCGTCGCGACGCTTCCAGACGAGGACGGCAATGAAGTACCACCCTTATGAAGGTAAAACAGGCCCCCTGATTGGGGTGATTGGCAGCCCGGTTTCGGTCAGCGTACCGCCAGGGTCACCGGCGATGGTGGCGGTGTTGTGTTCATGTCTAACCAGAGTCTTGGGTGTGGTCGGCTATCCGCATGGTTATCCGAGCGGCGGGATGGACGAGGTGTATGTGTAAGATGCGGACAGCCTGTTGTATTGCGCTTCGTGCGGTTCCACGCGGTGAATCCTTGGCGGTAAAGAGTCGCGGCGGCTTTCCTGCCGGTGAGTTGGAGCGATACGTATTTGCCGCAGTGGATCTCCGAAGATGGTAATCGTGTGTTCTTCGATACCAGTGAGCCGCTGGTACGCGCAGGATACGAATGGTGCGCAGGACGTGTATGAGTGGGAGCGCGAAGGGAACGGCAGCTGTACTCATGGCGAGGGCAAACTGGTGGTTGCGTGTTTTTGCTCTCGGGTGGTACGAGCGAAGCAAACTCGTGGTTTATCGGTGCCAGCGCAAATGGTGATGACGTATTCATCGTGACACGTGCCCAGTTGGTGCCTGAAGACGAAAATGAATTCGATCTGTACGATGTGCGCGAAGACGGTGTGAAGCCCGTAACACCGCCGGTGTGTACGGGAGCGGCTGTCAGGGTGTTCCCGCGCCACCACCGACGTTCGCGACTCCACCGAGCGTCACCTATCGATGGTGTCGGCAATTTCCCTACCAACCCGGTCACGGTGAAACCAAAGGCGAAGACTCAGATGACGCGGCACAAAAGCTCGCGAGCGCACTGCAGGCATGTGAGAAGCAGAGGAACAGAAAGAGACGAGCTCAGTGTGAAACTTGGCGAGGAGACGCTACGGAGCAGGAAAGAAGTCATCGTAACGGCACAGGCGGGAAGGGCACATGCTTAGGGGAGATTTGTACCTTGATTGTGTTGATTGGCATGTGGAACGGTGTTCTGCTTCGTCCGCTGGTGCGTGAAATCGCGCGCCCGGATATGAGGTGATGGGGCAATTCGTACCGACGATGCTCGCCCCGGGGGGGAAGGGACGCTTCGACTCGCGATCTTCAACGTCGGTAGCGCTGAAGGCACGAACAGCTTAAGGTGATGATATTCTGCCTCCAGGCTTGGAAGCAATCGAAGGTGGCGGATGCTCAGGGGGAACGGAAGTAATCTGTCACATTCCGGCGCACCGGAACCGACCGGCCTACCCGAAGGGCACGTCTATATCTCACGTGCGCGTAGTCGGCGACCCGTCGAATTCGCCTGCACCGGTTGATCATGTGAGCGTCAGTGGGAGGCGCGCGTTGGGTTCGACGAGCAACACCGTACCGGTGCGGTTCGGACCGGGCCCTCAGGGCCGGGATTCTCAAGTATAGATGGATGGACATCGAACGCGGACGGAACGATCGATACGCAGGCGGGTTCGCACCCGTACGAGTTACGGTGGCGTTCGCGACCAACGATCTTATCTTCGGGGAGTTCTGAAGACGAGCCGTCAGGTGGCGAAGCGAAGGCGGTGGATGTGAACTTCCCCGCCGGTCTGGTGGGGGAACCGGGCGCGGTACCGCGTGCACACGCGAACAGTTCGACGGGGAGAATTCGAGAGGAAGCCGATGGGTGTCCACGAGACCCCAAGATAGGGGTAGACCAGTGCGAGTATAGCGGGTGGCGGTGGCACGTTCCCGGTATATAATTTGGTGCCGCCGGCGGGTGTCGCGGCAGAGTTTGGTTTCGATTTCCGGGTACCAGTGTTCTTTGACGCGAAGGTTCGTAGCGGTGGCGATTACGGGATCACCATGCACTCGAATATTCCGCAAAGCGAAGGTGTTGTTCAATACGACGACGATCTGGGGTACTCCGGGCGAACACGAAACGGGTGCGCGCCAAGCCGTTCTTGACGCTACCGACATCGTGCGAGAACAAGCGACCCACAACAGCTGTGTTCAGCGTAGAAATGTTGGGTACATGGCAGAACCCGGAAGCGACCGCGCCTGTAATGAGTACGCCTTTCATGATAGCGAGGGAACGCCGAATCGGGCTATCACTGGTTGTGAAAAGCTCGTGCATTTCCAGCCGCACGTGAGCCTCGCACCGGACACCAGCTTCTCCGACACCCCGGCCGGCCTGTCGGCGACCGTAAAGGTTCCCCAGGGACTGAATCCGGAAGGGTTGGCGACTCCTGGCTTGAAGGAAACAACCGTCGTGTTGCCTGAAGGCGTCGCGATCAATCCGGGCCAGGCTACTGGCCTGGTCGCATGCCAACCTTCCCAGGAGAATATTGGTGGTCCGGAAGCCGAAAAGGAAACGATGGACGGTCCACCATCTTGTCCCGCGGCGTCGAAGGTCGGGACCGATGAAATCTCAACACCACTATTGGCGAAACGGTTGAAAGGCAACGTTTACGTCCTGCAACACAATCCCCCCGAACTACAATTGCTTGTGGCCGCTGAAGGCGAAGGCGTCTATTTGAAGCTGATCGGGACCGTGCATTTGAACGAACAGACGGGCCAGTTGACGACGACGTTCAAGGGCACTCCACAAGACCCAGGAACACCAGATGCGCCACTCAACGAATTCGTATTGTCCTTCAGTGGCGGCCCCCAAGCAGCGCTGGTGACACCCACGACGTGTGGGGTGTATACGGCGACCGCTGACTTCACGCCGTGGAGCACACCGTTCGTCGAAGACGCGCTTTCGGAAAGCAACTTCTCGATCACTGCAGGACCAGGCGGCAGCAGTACGGCTAACTGCACGAACCCTTTGCCGTTCGCGCCGACCTTGACCGCGGGTGCGACGACAGACCAGGCTGCGGGCTATACGGACTTCACGATGCTGCTGGCGCGTGGTGATGGACAGCAGCGAATGAAACGCCTGCAGTTCAAAACACCAGAGGGACTGCTTGGCATGATCGCCAAGGTCCCCCTCTGCCAAGAACCACAGGCAGCCGCCGGAACATGTTCGAGCGCCTCACAGATCGGGCATACGGTCGCCGAGGTCGGTCCTGGCCCCTACCCGTTCGTGATCCCCCAGGAGAACGCTCCACCAGCACCGATCTATCTGACTGGACCATATGACGGTGCACCATTCGGCCTATCGATCGCGGTGCCGGTCGTCGCGGGCCCGTTCAACCTCGGCACAGAAGTCGTCAGGGCGAAGATCGAAGTAGACCCACACACCAGCCAGCTAACGATCTCGACGACGGCGTTCCCGAAGACGGTGAAGGGGATTCCGACTGATATTCGCGAGATCGACGCTGTGATCGACAGGCCAGAATTCATGTTCAACCCAACCGACTGCAACCCCATGAGCTTCTCGGGCACCGCGTACAGCTTCGAAGGCGCCACAGCACCACTATCCAGCCATTTCCAAATGGGGTCGTGTCGCAGCCTCGCATTCAAACCAGACTTCAAGGTCTCCACCACCGGCAAAACATCAAGAGCGAACGGAGCGGGCTTGACCGCGAAGATCGTCTACCCCACCGGGAACCTCGGAGCAAACCAAGCATCCTCACAATCAAACATCGCCTCAGTCAAGGTAGACCTACCAAAGCAACTACCCTCTAGGCTCACAACATTACAGAAGGCATGTCCTGCTGCCACATTCGAAGCTAACCCCGCCAACTGTCCAGCAGCCTCGATCGTGGGTCACGCGAAGGCGATCACACCGGTCCTACCCGTACCAATCGAAGGACCAACCTATTTCGTCAGCCACGCCGGCGAAGAATTCCCATCCCTCATCGCCGTACTACAAGGCTACGGCGTAACCGTAGACCTCGTCGGCAGCACATTCATCAACAGCAAAACAAACATCACCAGCAGCACCTTCAAGAAAGTCCCCGACGTCCCCATCGCAAGCTTCGAACTAAACCTACCCCAAGGCAAATACTCAGCCCTCGCAGCCAACGGCAACCTCTGCAAGACAAAACTAGTCATGCCAACCGCATTCACAGCCCAAGACGGCGCCACCATCCACCAAAACACACCAATCAACACCACAGGCTGCCCCAAGGCAAAGAAGAAGACCAAGAAGGTCAACAAGAAGACGAAGGCGAAAACGAAATCAAAAGGCAAAGCGCGTTAGCCGAACGCTGCGCCGGCACGAGTTCGGTGCTGGTTAGCGGCCGGGCTGATCTAGGTCTCCGCCACCGCCCGCGCCGCGATCTCGCGCCCCGCAAAAGGCGTGATCACGATGTACATCACATAGTCGATCAGCTCGGGCACCCGCTGGGTGCGCCCGTTGAGGATGTACTCGTGCAGCAACTCAAAGATGCCGCCCACCGAGGCTTCGCGCATCACCGGCGGCGGCATGTTCGGATAAGTGTCGTCTGGCCCGATGTCGAGTAGCTCGATGTAAGAGAAGTTGGCCTCATTGACGCGCCCACTCACATGGGGGTAGGCGATCAGGATGTCCACGCAAGCCAAACGAGCGATCGCGGGCTCGGAGGCCAAGAACTCAAGCAATGCGTTCAGCCCGATCCTAATGTTCTGGGACCAGCTCAATTTCAGGTCGAGCGAACGGTTGATCGCCGCCGTGGCCTTGGCGTGGCCCATCTCGAAGGTGGCCAGGAAAGCCTCCTCCTTGTTGTCGAAGTGTTCGTAGAAGGTCTGCAAGGAGATAGCGGCCTCGGCCACGATCTCCTCCAGGCTGAGGGCGGCGTAGCCCTTCTCGGCCGTCAGGTTGGCGACTGCGTCGAAGATCCGTTCGCGCTGGTTCTGCGCGACGAAGCCCTTGGGCAGGCTGTGCTCGCCGCGCGGCAGTCCTCTTGGCGCCCAGCTGGGCGACGGCGAGAAGGTGCCCGGAGCACGGCCACCCTGTAGGTGGGTGTGGCGCCTAGCCTTCGGCTTAGCCGGGATCTCTGGCGGCGTGGGATAGAAGCCGACGATCCAAGTCACCACGTCGGGCGTCAGCTTCTGCAGTTCCGCTTTCAAGGAGCGACTGGAGCGCTCGCGCCTGACCCTTGAGTAGAGGATCGTGCGCAAGGCCCCCACAATCGCGCGAGCGATCGGCGCCGGGACGGAGCCCTCGCCGGGGGCTTGCTCGAAGATGTAGGTCACGAACTGCGAAAGACGCTCGGCGTCGCGCGCCCACCGTTCGATCCCGACCGGCCCGGCGGCGCCCATCTCCACGGAGACCAAGCGCGCCGCGTCGGGGCGGTCGCTGGAAGCCTCGAACAGGGCCCGCACGAAGGTCTCGATCTGGTTGGTCCACTCGTCCTCGCTGTCGTGGGCCTCGACGATCCGGGCGGTCAGGCGCCCGATCAAAGCGTCATAGGTCGCGAGCAGGCACTCCTCCTTGTTGGCGAAGTGCTCATAGAAGCTGCGCCTGGAGACCCCGGCGCCTGCGACCAGGTCGGAGATCGTGGTCGCTACGAAGCCGCTCTCGTTGACGGCTTTGATCATCGCTTCGTACAGGCGCTCGCGCTGGTCGGCCGCCACCTCCTCCGGCGGCAAAGCCTGCGGGCCGCGCGGCAAACCGCGGTCGCGAGCTTTGCTTGAGCGGGTCCTCTGAGCCATCCCTATACCATAGCTCTTGACAAGCTGCGTAAAGGATGATTTATTTGTTGTCCGTCAAGGATGTCTCCGGCTCACTGGGAGGTCACTGATCATGGAGAACATCGAGCCCTGTAACCCATTGCGAACAGTAGTTTCAGCATGTGGGCAAGTCCAATTGTGTGGTCCTGGGACGGGGCGCAAGGTACGTTTCGAGTCGCAATGTATATGCACCAGGTTCTGTAGGCAGCGTGCTATTAGCTGTGCGGAACGGCAAAAGCGAGGTGGGAGGGTTGGACGATTTGTCGCATCGCCAGGCTGCGCACCGAGCCGACAAGGAGGTTGGAGTGACATGAGAGAACGATCTTGCGAGCGTGACCTGCTGGTGCGCGCGCTCCATCCCCGTTGGCCTTATCGGCGCTCGCACTCGCGCCACGACCTGCACTGGCTGGTGCGGGTACGCCCTAAACGGCGCTGGTGCTCGCGCGGACGCCGCCACTCTGTGGCTGGCTTTCCCCCGCGGCGGCGCCGGCCCTACGTCGGCTAAGGACGGCCCGGCAGCGGTACGCGGGCGCTCGCCATCCTGCAAGGAGGCGCAAGCGGGCGCCCGCGTTCGCAATCGATGCCGGGACCTGATGCCAGGGACCCGATGGCGGGGACCCGCCGGGCCTGAAGGCTCGCTAGGATCGCAACATATGGCGGCAGTGTCCGAATCGAGCGCTCTGCACGCACCTGGGCTCAGCGACGACGAGCGTGAGGTCCGCAAGCTCTCGATCGACACGATCAGGGCCTTGGCGATGGACGCGGTCCAGAAGGCCAACGCCGGCCACCCGGGCACGGCGATGGCCTTGGCGCCTTTGGCCTACACCCTCTATAGGCATGTCCTGCGCCTCAACCCCACCGATACGGCTTGGCGCGATCGTGACCGCTTCGTGCTCTCAGCTGGACACGCGTGTATCTTGCAGTACGCGCTCGCTCATCTGACCGGGTTCGACCTCTCGATCGAGGATCTCCAAAGCTTCAGACAGTGGGACTCGCGCACGCCAGGGCACCCTGAGCGCGGCATCGTTCCGGGCGTGGAGGTCACGACTGGACCGCTCGGCCAGGGCGTGGCCAACGCGGTGGGTATGGCTATGGCCGAGCGCTTCCTGGCGGAGCGCTTCAACCGGCCGGGCAGTGAAGTCGTCGACCACCACACCTATGCGATCTGCTCGGACGGGGACATGATGGAGGGCGTCTCCCAGGAAGCCGCTTCGATCGCCGGCCATTTCAGCCTGGGCAAGCTGATCGTTTGCTACGACGACAACCGCATCACGATCGATGGCACCACTTCGATCTCGTTCGACACCGAGAACCACATCGCGCGGATGCACGCCGATGGGTGGCATGTACAGCGCGTCGAGGACTCCGAGGACGTGCACGCCCTCTATGCGGCCATACGCGCCGCCCAGGCCGAAACCGAGCGCCCGTCGTTCATCCAAGTGCGCTCCCACATCGCCTACCCGGCCCCCAATGCGGTCGATACCGCCAAAGCGCACGGCGCCCCCTTGGGCGAGGATGAGGTGAGGGCGACCAAGCTGGTGATGGGTTTCGACCCTGACGCGCACTTCCATGTCGAGCAAGCCGTGTATGAGCACATGAGCCTGCAGGTCCGCGGTGCGGCGCTACAGGCCGAGGCCGAACAACGCGAGACGGCTTGGCGCGAGCGCTATGCGGACCTGGTCGAGGACTGGGAGCTGGCCTGGTCGGGTCATCTGCGAGAGGGCTGGCAGGAGGCTCTGCCCAAGTTCGCGGCGGGCGCCGAAATGGCGACGAGGGCGGCCGGTCAGAAGACGATGGCGGCCTTTGGGCCATTCGCGCCGACGATGGCGGGCGGGGCCGCCGATCTGGTCGAGTCGACCAAGACACTGTTCGATGGCGCCGGCGAGTACTCGAAGGTCCACAGCGGGCGAAACATTCCTTTTGGGATCAGGGAGCACGCGATGGGGGCGATCGTCAACGGCTTGGCTGCCCACGGCGGGATGGTCAAGCCATATGGCTCGACGTTCCTGATCTTCTCCGACTACATGCGCGCGTCGGTGCGTCTCTCGGCCCTGATGGAGCTGCCGGTGATGTGGGTCTGGACGCACGACTCGGTGGGGCTCGGCGAGGACGGTCCCACCCACCAGCCTGTCGAGCACTATGCGGCTCTGCGCGCGATCCCGCACCTATGGGTGATGAGGCCCGCCGACGCCGCCGAGACCGCGCAGGCGTGGCGGGTAGGCCTCGAACGCGAGGACGGCCCCGTGGCCTTGCTGCTCTCGCGCCAGAACCTGCCCGTCCTCGATCGCTCGCAGGTGGGCTCGGTCGAGGGGGTCCAGCAAGGCGGCTACGTACTGTGGGATTCCTCTGGCCCGAGCGGGGGCGCGGGCGCGGAAGGTGCGTCCGCTGACGCTGCGGCGCCCTGGGTTGTGGGTGAGGGGGGAAGGAGTGGCGTGCCCGACCTCGTTTTGATTGCCACCGGTAGTGAGGTTGCCCCGACACTTCAGGCCGCGCGCGCCCTCGCGGCTGAGGGGGCCGTTGTGAGGGTCGTATCGATGCCGTGCATGGAGTTGTTTGAAGCCCAGGCGGCCGACTATCGCGACAGCGTGATTCCGCGCGAGGTTCCCGCGCGCCTGGCCGTCGAGGCAGGCGTCAGCCAGAGCTGGTGGAAGTGGGTGGGCGACCGCGGCGATGTACTCGGGATCGACCGCTTCGGCGCCTCGGCGCCGGGCCCTACGGTTTTGGAGAAGCTGGGCTTCACCGCCGACGCGATCGCCGCCCGCGGACGCGCACTGCTTAAGGGGTAGGCTGAGAGCCATGACGTCTTCGCCACTGCACAGGCTGTCCGCCCTAGGCCAGAGCGTGTGGATCGACTCCCTCTCGCGCGAGGCGATCAGGGGTGGGCATCTGCAGAAGCTGATCGACGAGGACTCGGTCGTCGGCGCTACTTCGAACCCCACCATCTTCGAGAAGGCGATGGCTTCGGGGGACGCTTATGACGAGCAGCTGCGCACCCTGAAGGGCACCCATGACGGGGGCCAGTCAAGTGAGCTCGGCTCGCGCGACGCGGAAGAGGCGTTCTGGGCGCTGGCCGAGCAGGACATTCGCGAGGCGTGCGACGTGTTCCGCCCAATCTGGGATGGCGGTCTCGGGCGCGACGGCTATGTCTCGCTCGAGGTCGATCCGCGCTTGGCTTACGACTCGCTCGCCACCTTCAACGAGGCGATCCGCCTGCACGAGGTCGTGGATCGGCCCAACCTGCTCGTCAAGATCCCGGCCACCAAGCCTGGCTTGGCTGCGATCGAGGATGTGATCGCCAAGGGCCGCTCGATCAACATCACCTTGATCTTCTCCTTGCGACGCTACGCCGAGGTGGCCGAGTCCTACATCCGCGGCTTGGAGCGGCTTGTGGCCGAGGGCGGCGATCCGTCGAAGGTCGCCTCGGTTGCCAGCTTCTTTGTTTCGCGCATCGATACCGAGGCTGACAGGCGCTTGGATGAAGTCGAACACGGCGAGCTGAAAGGGCGCTTGGCTGTGGCCAACGCGAAGCTTGCCTACCGTCATTACCAGCACGCCTTCGCTGGCTCTCGCTGGGAGTATTTGGCGGGCAAGGGCGCCACGCCCCAGCGGGTGTTGTGGGCCTCGACTTCGACCAAGAATCCGAGCTACCGCGACACCCTGTACGTGGACGAGTTGATCGGCCCGGACACGGTCAACACGATGCCCGAGGAGACCATCGAGGCGTTCCAGGACCACGGCTCCCCACGCTCGACTCTGACCGAGGGCTTGACCGAGGCCGAGGGGTTGTTCGACGAATTGGCCGAGGCCGGCGTCGACTACGAGGATGTGACCGAGACCCTGGAGCGAGAGGGCGTGGAGAAGTTCTGAAGCCTCCTTCCGGGAATTGCTGGATTCACTCGGCGCGAAGCTGGGCACCTTGACGCTAGCCTGAGATACGTGGAGGATTTTGAGGCGAACGTTCCCCAGCCTGGGTCAGAACGAGCTGCCTGGGCCGTAGCGGTCGGACTGGGGATGCTAGGTGCAGCCGTGCTTGCGCTCGTCTTGAGCGGCTTCATCGGCGGTACGTCATCGGGAGCCGCCGCACCCCCACCTGTGGTCGCCGTTACACCAACGCCTGTGCCGAGTGCTGCCGCCAATGTAGGCGATGTCTCGGGTGCCGCGAATTCCCCCCACAGCGGTGCTCGCGCGATCGTGGGCGATCCCTCCTCGTTGCAGGCCCATCGCGACCTGGCGCTCTACCAAGCGCAGACGACCACCCACATCGCCGAGCATTGGATGCAGGGCTTCTACCCGATCTATGCAACCGCGCAGCGCACATTCGGGGTCAACTGGTTGCTGCTCGCCTCGATCCATCGTCAGGAGTCGGCCTTCTCGACTGCGCCTGGCATCTACTCGGGGCTCAACTTTGCCCATTGCTGTGGCGGGCCGATGCAGTTCAACGTCGAGAACGGGGGCCCGCCCGGGGAATCCTTCTCCACCTGGGCTTTGGTGAGCGACTCCTACCGCTACGGTCGGCGGCCGGCGTCCTATGACCACATGACCGCCCACCATCCGTCGATCTACGACGACTTCGACGCGATCATGGCCGCCGCCCACCTGCTCTCAGCCGACGGCGCCGGATACGGTTTGGACGACACTGCTTGGAACGCGGCGTATGACTACTACGGCCACGACCTTACAGGCGTCACTTATGCGGACCAGGTCTTGGCGCGGGCGATCGGCTGGTCACAGCACGGCTTCTGCATCAACTGCGGCGTCGAGACGTCCTTGGTGGATGCGGTCCACGCCGCCTATGGCTCGCCGGTGGCGGCCTCCTTGGAAGCCGCCGGCGCGGTGGATGCGCGTGCGAGAAGAGCTAGGAGCAGGAGGAAGTAGTTATATATTTTTGTGAAAACTACAAAGGTATTAGGCCGCATCGGCCTGCGCGATCAGCTCTCCGGCCACGCGGTCGGTTGCCGCGGCGGTTCCGCCGAGCAGACGTCGCGACAGCTGGGCGCGTCGGAAGTACAGGGGCGCGTCGTGCTCCCAGGTGGCGCCGATGCCGCCGTGCACCGAGATCATCGTGCGCGCGCCTTGGTCGAGCGCACGGCCCGCTACTGAGCGAGCGGCGCTGGCCGCCAAGGGGAACTCGGCGGGCGCACCGTTGCGCGCCCAGCCCGCGTAGTAGAGCAGGGAGCGCCCGTTCTCCAATTGGCGCAAGACCTCCGTCAAGGAGTGCTTGACGGCTTGGTAGGAGCCGATCGCGCGTCCGAATGTGAAGCGCTCCTTGGCGTAGGCGACCGACATGTCCAAGGCCGTCTCCACGCTGCCCAAGGACTCGGCTGCGATCAGGGCCTGGGCCAGATGCCAGGCGCCCGCCAGTGCCTCCTCGGGCGCGTCAAGCAGCGTGGCCGGTGCGTCAGTCAAGCTCACGTGGCCGAGCGAGCGGGTGGCGTCGTAGCGGAACACCGGCTCGATCTCCACGCCGCTCGCGGAAGCCTCGATCGCCACGCCCATGGGCTTGCCATTCAGCAAAGCCACGCCCACCAGCAGATCGGCGCCGGGAGCGTCCGGCACGAAGGCATAGACACCGCTGAGCGTGACGCCGCCTTTATCGTCGTCCTTGGCCTCGGGTGCGCCCGGACGAGTGCTGCCGTGACGTGGGTCCACGCACCAGCCGTCCACAAGATCGTTCGGAGGCATCGTCGGCAGGTAGGCGGCCCTGCGCTCGCCGCTGGCCAACGGCCCGAGCAGGCCGTTCGCGCCGGGTGCCTCGTTCAGGATTGCGCTGGCCGGCAGGTGTCCGAGCAGGGACACTGGGGCAAGCACACGTCCGCACTCGCTCATCACGAGCATCGCGTCGAAAGCGTCCAGGCCGGCGCCGCCGTGGGCCTCGTCGATCAACAGGCCCGGCCAGCCGGCCTCGCAGGCGGTCGGCCACAGGTCCGGCAGAGCGCTCTCGTTGCCGTCGAGCGCCTCGCGGGTGGCCTCCAATGTCTTGGTGCGCGAGAGCGTGCCTCGGGCTGCCTCGCGCAGGAACTCCTGCTCGTCTGAGAGTGCCAGGTTCATCGCGGGACCTCCGTGATCACGGCATCGAGGGTGAAAGAGGACGGGTTGATCGGCCTGCGAGGAACCTTCATGCCGCTGTCCCTTCCTTGGAGCGCAACTCTGAAAATGGGATGCCCTTGTCGAGGCGCGGCTCTGGGGGCAGCCCGAGCACGCGCTCGCCGATCGTGTTGCGCAGGATCTCTTCTGTACCGCCCGCCGACTTCAGGCCAGGCAGGAAGGAGATCATGTAGGCCCACTCGCTGTCCTCGGCCAGTGCGTCTGGGCCGAGCACGTCGGTGATCAGGTCGCCGGCTTTGATCGCCCCGTTGACGATCGTCACCTTCGCCAAGCCCGCCTCGGGGCCAGGGATCTGGCCTTTCTGCAAGGCGGTCAAGGTGCGATAGCCGGTGAACCTCACAGCCAACAGTTCGCTGGCGATCTCGCCCAGCTCCTTGCGCACCCCTGAGTCGCGCCGGCCGTGCTCATCGGATGCGATGCCCTTGGCAAAACGCACCGAGTTGTAGCCGAGGCCCTCGCCGCCCAAGCCAATCGTGACGCGCTCGAACATGAGCGTGGTTAGGGCTGTACCCCAGCCGTTGCCCACGCCGCCCACAACCGCGTCCTCGTCGAGCTTGACGTCATCGAGGAAAACCTCGTTGAACTCGGCCTCGCCGGAGATCTGGCGCAATCCCCTGACCGTCACGCCGGGGGCGTCCATCGGAATGATGAACATCGTCAAGCCCTTGTGCTTGTGCTGCTCGGGGTCGGTTCTCGCGAGCAAGAGGCCATAGGAGGAGAACTGGGCATTCGTCGTCCACACCTTCTGGCCGCTCAAGCGCCAACTGCCGTCGTCCTCTTGGCGGGCTCTGGTCTGGACCGCCGCCAGGTCCGAGCCGGCAGCCGGCTCAGAGAACAGCTGGCACCAGACCTCGTCACCGTGCAGCATCGGGCCGAGGTAGCGAGCCTTCTGTTCCTCAGCGCCATGGGCGATGATCGTCGGCCCGAGCATCCCCACGCCGATCGCGTCAAGGATGCCCGGCACGCCCGCCTTGGCGATCTCCTGGTTGCAGATGACCTGCTCGATCGGCCCGAGGCCCTGTCCCCCGTACTCCTTGGGCCAGGTCACTCCGGCAAGCCCAGCCTCGGCGAGCTTGCCCTGCCAGGCGCGTCTGGCGGCGATGATCTGCGCCTCGTCGGTGATCGCGCCCTCGCCACTGAGAATGGGCGCTTCTGCCTTGTGCTCTTCGAGCCAGGCTTTCGCCTTGGCGCGGTGCGCTGCCTGCTCGGGCGTATCGTCAAGATCCACTGTGCTCTCCCTTTGGCTGACTGGCCAGTCAATGTCTGGGGAGTAAGGCTACTCCTTCATCGGCCGAGCGGCACCGGTGGCGCGGGGATCGGCACTTGGCCGTAGACGTCCTCGAAGCCGCGATCCAGCAGGTACTCGGCCTGGCGGCCCAGTTCAGGGGAGTGCAGGAGCACGACGCCCAACTTCACTCCGTGGCGCTCAGCGGTCCCTACCAGGCAGTCACCGGCGAGTTCTGTGTAGCCGGTCTTCAGGCCTGTGGCGCCCGGATAGCTGTACACGAGCAAAGGATTGTTGTTGTACAGATAGACCTTCCCGCCCTTTATTGGCAGGGGCTCGACTGCCTTCTCGGTGCGCACGATACGGGCAATCAAAGGCTGTTCAAGATCGACGTGGGCGAGCTGGGCGAGGTCGGCCGCGCACGAGTAGTTGCGGGCATTGAAGTAGCCCGAGGGTGAGGTGTAGTGCGTGCAGCCCATGCCCAGGCGTGCCGCTTCTTGGTTCATGGACGCCACAAAGGCTTCCGCGCTGCCCGACACGTGCTGGGCGAGGGCCATCGCGGCATCGTTGCCCGAGGGCAGCAACAGCCCGTAGAGCATCGTCTCCAAGCGCACGTTCTTGCCGAGGGGCAGCACGCCTACCTTCGAGCCGGCCGAGGCGACCGCCGCCTTGGTCACGAGCACGGGTGCGTTTGGCGAGGAAGTGCGCACCACCCGCAAGGCGGTCATCATCTTCGTCAGGCTCGCGATGTGCAGATGCTCCAGTGGGTTGAGCTGCCACAACACTCGACCGGTGCTCAGATCGAACAGAAGCCCCGCCCTTGGTGGGTTGTGGAAGGAAGCCTGTACCGGGTCTTCGGTGCCGCTCAAGTCGAACGTAAGCGGCGGATGGCCCAAAGGCAAGCCCGCCGGCGAGAGGGTGGGATCAGTCGAGGAAGCAGTGGAGGTGGAGCCAGGGACGCCGGATGTCGCGCCGAGCGCGGCGCTGTGGCCGGCGTGCGAACGGCCGTCGCGGTGGGTCGTGCCACTGGACGATGTGGAGGGAGAGCCGTGCGTGAGGCTCGAGTGCGAGAGCACCAGCACCGCCGCGATCGCGGCCACCACGACCGCCATCGTCCCGATCGCCAACGCGCGCCTGCGCCTGCGTCTACGCCGCGCCAAGGCGCGTGCGCGGCGCGAGCTACCTCCCTGCGGCAGGAAAGGCGACTTGCTCATGGGAGGCCTCTCATCTCCTAGGAGGATTGCGCAAGGCGCCGACGATGCCAACCGTCAAGATCACGAGCACAATCACCGACAGCACGCTCTGCACATTGACGCCGTATTGCTCGATGCCGCCGATCGTCAGGAACGCGAAGCCGAGAATGAACGCCAAAGCCACGGCGAGTACGCCCACGCGGGTCATCGTGACCTCTCCATACATGCGACCCTTCGTCTGAGCGAGCCTCTGGGTGAGCGATCCTCCCGCGCAGCATCGCTCATCCGAGACCAGCCGCGCCGAAGTACAGCTGCAGGCCAAACCACAGGCCGATCAGGAGAGCCGCCGGAACCTCCACGAGTGTCGTGAAGAACGGGACCGGCACCAGGCTCAGTACCCGAGCGCGCGGATGGAGGAAGAGGTAGGCGCTCAGTACAGCCAGCGTCGCGCCTGTGCTGCCGAGCGCAACCGGCGAAGGCCAACCGCTGCCCAGCAGCGCCCAAGTCCCCCCGGCAAGCAAGCCGCTGCACAGGCACAGCGCGCCAAAGCACGCACGCCCGAGGGAGCCTTCCACGCTCGGCCCCAGCAGGCCGATGAAGATCACGTCGAGCAGGAATGGAAACAGGCCGCCGTGGTGCGAGGACACGTAGGCCACCGCCGCGAGCGCGACCAGGATCACCGTCACGAGCGGGAACCGCTCGCGGGGAATGTTGTCCTTGACGGGGATCATGCGCAGGAGGGCGCCCTACGCGCGCGCGTAGGGCGAGCATTCGCGCAGACTATCCGCCCGCCCCGGTGGCGCTCGCCGGCAGGATGTGCCCAGCGCCAAAAGCAGGTCTCGCGCGCAGCAGGCACCGCGCGCAGGAGGCACCGCCCACAGCAGGCACCGCGCGCAGGAGGCACCGCCCACAGCAGGCACGCGTCTCGTGGTCCTACGGCCCGCGATCCTGCGCGCTATCCGCTGGCGGCGAGCGGCCCGAGTCCGGGCCGCGGCTGTGGTACGTGCTGGTCGGCGTGGTAGGAGGAGCGCACGAGGGGGCCGGCCGCCACGTGGTCGAAGCCGAGCGCATACGCGGCCTTTTCCAAGGCGATGAACTCATCCGGGTGCCAGTAGCGCACGATCGGCAGGTGGCGCTCGGAGGGCCGCAGGTACTGACCGACCGTGAGCACCTGTACGTCGTGTTCGCGCAAGACCTCGAACGTTGCCACCATCTCCTCGTGCGTCTCGCCGAGTCCCACCATGAGGCCAGACTTGGTGACAACCTCGCCTTCGCCCATCTCGGCGGCGCTGCGCAGGACACGGCAGGAGCGCAAGAATTCAGAACCCCGACGCGCTATCGGGTACAGGCGGGGCACGACCTCCACATTGTGGTTGAACACGTCGGGGCGCTCGGCGATCACCTTTGCCAGAGGCATCTCTTGGCCCTGGAAGTCGGGCGTGAGTACCTCGATCTGGCAGTCCGGTGCCTGCTTGCGCACCTGCCTGATCACCCCTACGAAAGCCGAGGCGCCCTTGTCTGGGAGGTCGTCGCGGTCGACCGAGGTGACGACCGCGTGGCGCAAACCCATGCGCGCGATCGAGCGGGCCACCCTCGCCGGCTCCAAGGGATCGTTCCAAGTCGGCTTGCCGGTCTTCACATTGCAGAAGCCGCAGCGCCGCGTGCACGTGTCTCCGAGGATCATGAAGGTGGCGGTGCCCCGCTCCCAGCACTCGCCCACGTTCGGACAGGCCGCCTCCTGGCAGACGGTGTGTAGGTTCTCCTCTTTGATCAGGGCCGAAAGCTCTCTGTAGCGCTGACCGCCGGCGGCCGGGACTTTGAACCAAGGCGGCTTGCGCTCGCGCAGGGGGCGCACGTCGGAGCCGAGCACCTTCAGGACATCCATGCCGCCGGGATTGGCCCGCGAGCGGGTGACATGCTCGCGGGCGTCTGTGCTCGTTGGGGATGTCACGCGATCAGCGCCTCACGGTCTGGCACGGTCGCTTCGACCTCACGGTTTGGCACGGCTGCTTCGACCGTCGAGACCTCGAAAAGATCGAGGTCGGGAGCTGTGCGGAGGAGACGATCGTGTGCTTCGCAAAAGCAGCGGGCCATCAGCTCGGCGAACTCGCCGAGTCCGCCATTGGGCTCGTGGCCCAATTCCCGCTCGATCGACGTCATCCGCACGTCGGGCAAGCCGCACGGCACGATCCACGAGAATGGCTCCAGATCATTGCTCACGTTGACCGCGAAACCGTGCGTGGACACGCCCTTGGAGACGTGCACGCCGATCGAGGCGATCTTGCGGTCCTCGACCCACACTCCGGTGTAGTCGATGCCCTCGTCACAGCGTGAGCGCGCCTCGATGCCGTACTTGGTCAGCGCCGCCACGATTGCCGCTTCCATCTTGCGTAGGTGAGCGCCGATGTCGTGGATGCGCATGATCGGATAGCCCACGAGCTGTCCGGGCCCGTGGTAGGTGACCTTGCCGCCACGGTCGGTGGGCACGATCTCGATGCCTCGCGCACGATAGAAGTCTTCACCCAGCGCCAGCTCGTTGTCGGCCGCGCGGCGGCCCCGCGTGTAGACGGGCGGGTGCTCCAGGAGCAACAGCGTGTCGGGCGCTTCTTCGGCCTGGCGCTTTGCCTGAATGTTGGCCTGGATGGCTAGCGCCTCGCGGTAGGGGACGGTGCCGAGCGGGCAAACACACAGCTCATCCAACTGTGCGCCACGTATCGGATGTGCGACTGTCATGCGTGTCTTCAGCCTAGCCACCTACAAGGTCAACGCGGCCGGCTCTTCCAGCAGCTCGCGGATACGCGCCAGGAACAGCGCCGCGTCGGCGCCGTAGAGGATGCGATGGTCGCAGGCAAGCGTGACCGTCATCGTGTTACGAGCCACGATCTTTTTCTTGCGGACGACGGGGCGCGGTGCGAGCGCGCCAACCGCGAGGATCGCGGCCTGTGGCGGGTTGACGATGGCCGTGAACTGGCGGATGCCGTACATGCCCAGATTCGAGACGGTGAACGTGCCGCCGCTCAGCTCGGGTGGGGTGATCGAGCCGTCGCGCACCCGCTCGGCCAAGGCGCGTGTCTCACGGGCTATCTCCCCGAGTGCCTTGGCGTCCGCGTCGAACACCGTCGGGACGACTAGCGCGCCGCCTGTCGGGTCATCGGCGCCGGAGGCCACAGCCACCCCGACGTTGACCCGTGTGTGCAGCTCGAAGCGCCCGTCGCGGTAGCTGCCGTTGGCGCGGGGATGGTCGCGCAGGGCCAAGGCGCAGGCCTTGACGATCATGTCGTTGTAGGTCGGGGGCGCCTTGTCTTGTCCCTCGCCGGCGCGTGCGAGTCGCTTCAGCTCGGCACGCAAATCGACACAGCGTTCCATGTCGATGTCGGCGCTTAGTGTGAAGTCGGGGATCGTCGCCTTGGACTCGGCCATGCGCCGCGCGATCGTGCGCTGCGTGCGCGATAGCTCAATGGTGGTTACCTCGCCCTTGGCGCTCGACACCTCCCCCATTGAGGGAGCCGCCGCCGGGGTGCCCTCCACGGCAGTAGCGGGGGCCGATTGCGAACCCGCTACCTGCTCAACGTCGGCCTTGACAATCCGTCCCCCCGGTCCGGTCCCCGTCAGGTCACGCAGCTCGACGCCAGTCTCGCGAGCAACCCGTCGCGCCAGCGGGGAGGCCTTCACACGAGTTCCCTGCTCTGGTGTGTCGTGCTGCTCGGGTGGGGTCTCGGCTACGACGGCTGCAGGCGGAGACTGCTCGACCGCGACAGGTGTGGGTACCCCGTTGGCGTCGGGAAGTCCCACCCGAGCGATCGGCTCTCCCACGGCCAGCGTATCCCCCTCGCTCGCAACGATTTGCAAGACCCCCTCGCTATCCGACTCGTAGGTCATCGCAGCCTTGTCGGTCTCGATCTCGACTAGCTCTTCGCCGCGCGCGACGTGTTCGCCGTCGTGCTTAAGCCAGCGCAGGATCGTGCCCTCCTCCATCGTGTCCGACAAGCGTGGCATCACGATCTCACTCATCGCGATGCCTGCCCGATCTCACGCTCGAGACCGGCCTCATCGCGATGCCTGCCTGATCTCATGCTCGAGGCCGGTCTCTTGCATCGCTTCCTGGACAGCCCCGGGTGCGTTGGTTTCTCCCTCTTGTTGTCCGTCGCCTGCAGTGGACAGACTCGCAGGCACTTGGGCGGGGGAGTGCCCGAGAACGCTGAGCGCGGCCTGCACGATCTGCGGCTCGTGTGGGAACGCGCTCTCCTCCAGCGGCTTGGAATAGGGCATCGGCACGTCCGCGCCGCTCACCCGCATCACGGGCGCGTCGAGGTCGTCGAAGGCCTGTTCTGAGATCAGTGCCGCGAGGTTGGCACCCACGCCGCCGTGCGGCCAGCCCTCCTCGACGATCACGCAGCGGTTGGTCTTGGCGACCGACTCGAGGATCGTGTCGAGGTCCAGGGGGCGCAAAGTGCGTGGGTCGATGACTTCGGCCTCGATGCTGTGCTCGGCCGACAGCGTTTCGGCGGCTCGCCCGGCCGTGACGGCCATGCGCGAGACGCCCACGATCGTGACGTCGCCGCCTGCGCGCACGATGCGGGCGCGACCGAACACGAGCGGCTCCTCCTCCTCCTCGTCCACCTCGCCGCGCACGCCGTACAGCGACTCGTGCTCGATGAAGATCACCGGGTTCTCATCGCGGATCGCGGCCTTCAAAAGGCCGCGTGCGTCGGCGGCCGTGGCGGGGACGGCGACAAGCAGCCCCGGTACTTGCAGGAACATCGCCTCGAAGCTGTGGGAGTGGGTCGGACCGAGCTGGTGTCCGGCCCCTTGCGGCATCCGCACCACCAGCGGCACGCGCACCTGGCCGCCGAACATGTAGTGGATGTGGGCGGCGTGGTTGACGATCTGATCGAACGCGAGCAAGGCGAAGTTGACCGTCATCAGCTCTACAACGGGGCGCAGCCCGACCATCGCCGCGCCGACGCCCATTCCCACGATCGTGTTCTCGGAGATCGGGGTGTCGCGCACACGCCGCTCGCCGAACTCCTCGAGCAGGCCGCTGGTCACCTTGAAGGCACCGCCGAACACGCCGATGTCCTCGCCGAGCAGGACCACGTTCTCGTCCCGCAGCATCTCCTCGCGCAGCGCCAGTTTCAAGGCGTCGCGGTAGCGCATCTCAGTCATCGGACCACCTGCGGCGACCAGTGGTAGTGACCATGGGCCTGCCGATCGAGCACGTATACGTCTTCGTAGAGCATCTCCGGGTCGGGGAACGGGGAGCGCTCGGCGAACTCCACAGCCTCGTCCACTTGTGCCATGGCATCGCGGTCGATCTGCTCACGCTGCTCCGGTGTGAGGGCGCCTTCGCGCTCCAGCAAATCGCCGAACGCCGGGATTGGGTCGCGCTCGCGCCACTCGGCGACTTCCTCCTTGGTGCGGTAGTCCTCCGGGTCTGCCATGGAGTGCCCGCGGAAGCGGTAAGTGACGGCCTCGACCAGTAGTGGACGGCGCTCCTCGCGCACGCGCGCCAAAGCCTCGGAGATGACGCGGTGGGTGTCGAGGATGTCCATGCCGTCACAGCGCATTCCCGGCACGCCGAGCGACTCGCCCTTGCGCTGCAGGTCGGTTACGGCCGAGTGGCGGCTGAGCGACGTGCCCATGCCGAACTGGTTGTTGACGACCATGAACACGATCGGCAGGCGCCACAGCGCGGCGAGGTTCAGGGTCTCGCCGAAGGTGCCCTGGTTGGAGGCGCCGTCGCCGAACGTGCAGAGGGTTACCTCATCCCTGGAGCCGTCGCTGGGGGCGTCGCCGCCAGATGTCCTGTCGCCACTCTCCTCCGTGGCTGCCGTGCTCCGGCGCTGGTCGCACGCTAGCGCGATGCCGGCGGCGATCGGCAGGTTGCCGCCGACGATCCCGTAGCCGCCCATAAAGCGCCGCTGCGCGTCGAACATGTGCATCGAGCCGCCGTGCCCTTTGGAGCAGCCGTCGCGCTTGCCGAATAGCTCGGCCATGACTCGCCCGGGCGGAGTGCCCCGCGCCAAAGCATCGCCGTGGGAGCGGTATGTGGAGACCAGATAGTCGCTGTCGCGCAGGGCCCTGGCGCTGCCGACGATAGTGGCCTCCTCGCCGATCGACAGATGCAGGAAGCCGCCGATCTTGGCGCGTGCGTACATCTCGCCGGCGCGCTCCTCGAAGCGGCGGATCAAGACCATCGCGGCCAGCCACTCCCGCCCCACGTTCGGCGCGGGGAGGACCGCGCCGGACGGGTCGGAAGCCCATCCGTTGGGGCGGCCTAGGGACATGTGCTCGTGCGCGTTCCGGGCCGCTGGGACTGGGATGGGCGCAGGCGAACTAGCGAGGGGATCCTGATCACGCCTCCACGGTACTCCAGCGGGCGAGGAAGTCCTCGCGGTCCATGCGACCCAAGTCCTCGCGCACTTCGCGCGCGCGGCGCGAAGCCGTATGGGGAGGGCAGTCCCAGAAGAACACGACCTCGCCCCCGTCGATCTCGACCACCTCGATGTGGTCGACCCTGTCGGGGCTGGCCAAGAACGCGGGCATCAGGCCACCGCGGCGCACGATCAAGCGAAAACAGCGTCCCGCTCTCATTGGGCCAGTGCGACCGCGCGGTTGGCGGCTTCCTCAAGGGCGCGCTCGCCGTGGAATACGCGCTCACCAACGCGTATCGCCGGAACGTCGGCGACGCCCAGCGCGGCGGCCGTGGCGGTGGCGGCAGAGAGCCGCTCGCCCACGGAGCGCAGTGCGGCTCCCTTTTGGACGGCCGCGGGGTGCATCTCGCACGCGGCCGCCGCGATCAGGACGTTGTCGGTGACTTCGAGCGGGCGCCCCCCCGCGAACGCCTGGCGAAACGATGCTTGTGCGAACGCGACCACCTTCCCGATCGACTTCGCGTATGTGGCGACCCGCATCGCATAGTCGCTGTCAAACGGGAAAGGGTCGGGCCAGCGCAGCTCTTGCAAGCCGAGCGCGCGGGCCCGCCGCTCCAGCTCCAAACGGAAGATCTCCTCGTCATCGCGGCAACGAAAGGCCTCGAAGGACTCTGCACTGGCCAGCTCGCGCGCCAGGATTGGCTGCCACTCGCAGGCCACTGGCATCGTGTGCAGGACTCGCTCGGCCGCAATGTAGGCGAGCGGCGAGGCCAAGTCGAAGTAGAAAGCGGCATCCATGAGCGCGGCCGAAGAAAACAGTTTAGATAGGAGGCACTCCGCGGAACGACGGGCGGATGGCGAGGTCAATCGCGCCAGTCGACCTCAAAGTGCCCGATTGGCTCGTCGAAGCCCTTCGCGGCGAGGGGCCCCGCGTCGGTGAACCTGATTCCCTTTCCGCGGCAGAGGTCCTGCACCCCGGATGAAACGACAATGCACTCTGGCTGAGCGCATGAGCACAGCCGCGCGGCCTGCTGCACAGCCGCTCCGAAGAGATCGTCTTGCTCAGTGACGGGCTCTCCCGCGGCCACCCCGATGCGCACCCGCAGTTCTGACTGCCCACCGGCATTAAGCTCTCCAAGCGCCCGCTGGATTTGCACCGCCGCGCCGACCGCTTGGGACGCCGCGTCGAACGCCGCCATGATTCCATCGCCAGTGTGCTTGACTTCGCTGCCGCCGAACTGCGCCAAGCTAGAGCGCACTATCGAGTCGTGTTGGCGAACCAGCCGCATGGCCTCGCGATCGCCCAATTGTTGGGTGAGACGAGTGGAATCGACCATGTCGGTGAAGAGGATCGCTCGGAAGGCACTTTCTACGTAGGGCTCGCCCGGGGGATGAGTATTGAGCCGTCCAAAGAACCCTCGAATGCTCGCCTCGTCGACCTCGACCACGTTCAGCGGAAGCAGCCCGTGCGAGGCCCTGTGGGCCGCCTCGACCGACTCCTTATCGGGACCCTCGACGAGGCAAAATCCGCTGCCGGCCTCTTCTTCGAACCAGTAGGTGACGAAGCGTACGCCGAACCTATCTTGCACCTCAAGATCGCGCAGATGAGCCTCTGCGATATTGGCAGCTGTCGCGTCCGGAAGGTCGTGGCGATCCATGTAAAGCGGCATCGAGTCCAACTGTACTCCGCTACTACGCACCGACTTGTGCGTGGTCGCGCGCGGTGGCGTGGCGGTGGTTGGTGTCGGGCGTGCGTGGTTGGAGTGTGATGCGTCCGCCGCGTGCCGGTACGATGAATACGTTGCGATGGGCGACTCGCTCTGAGCGCTGGTGGGAGGGTTCGAGGCGGGCGTTGCGGAGGATGGTTTTGAGTACGATTCGGGCCTCGGTGAGGGAGAAGGCGGCGCCGATGCATCGTCTGGGTCCGCCGCCGAAAGGTATCCAAGTGTAGGTGCCGGCGCGGGTGTCAAGGAAACGCTCGGGGCGGAAGGCGAGTGGGTCGGGGTAGAGCTCGGGGCGGCGGTGTACGAGCGTTATGTAGGGGACGACCATCGTGCCGCTGGGGATAGTCAGGCCGGGTAGGTCGAATGGCTCGGTTGCGAGGCGTGCGGTGAGCGGGAACGCTGGGCGCAATCGCATCGCCTCCTTGATCACCGCGTCGAGGTATTGGTCGTCTCCGTCGAGTGCGGCTGTTTCAAGTCGGGCTAGCGTGTCGGGGTAGCGGCTGACGCGCTCTAGCACCCATGTCAGGGTGGAAGCGGTGGTGTCGTGGCCACCGAGCAGCAGGGTGCGCATCGCGTCGCAGATCTCCTCGTCGCTCATTAGGCGGTCTTGGCTGTCGGGTGTGCGCAGGAACATTCCGAGCACGTCCTGGCCGTCGAGTTGATCGCTGTTGCGGCGGTGGGCGACCTCTTCGAGCACGATCGTGTCGACCGCGTCGATCGCGCGGCGGACTCGCGGGAATGGTTTGTCCCACCCGTTCTCGCGGCTGGTCGCGATGATCGTCTGCAAGAAGAACCGCCGGGAGTGGCCCTCGGCAAGCAGAGCGAGCGTCGCCGATCGCAACCGCCGCACGCGCGCGGGGTCGGTGACCCCGAACACGGTGGCCATGATTACCTCGAGGCTGATCGTTTCCATGTGCGGCTGGGAGGGAGTTGGGTGCCCGTAGGGCCAGCGTGCGAGAACCTCTTCGGTCTTGCGTTGCATCGTCTCGTGGTAGCCGCTCAACGCGTCCCCATGGAACGGGGGGAGCTGCGTTCGTCGCCTGCGCATGTGCTCGGCTCCGTCGATGTTCGTGAGTCCCGTCGGGCCGAGGAAGAGATGGTGCGCGGATGCCTTCGCCAGCGCCGCCCCGAGACGAAGTACGCCGGTGTCGGCTGTGAAGACGCGCTTGATGTCCTCGGGATCGGTCAGGCACAGCCACGGCCCGGTCGCCGGCATCGCCACCAGGAAACGATCGCCGAGCTCCCCACAGTGGCGCGCGAACTGCTCCGGCGCCAACCAGTACTGAGCTGCATTGACGAGCGCGGGGCGTCGGAGCCGGGGCAGGTCGGTGAGCGTTTGGTCCATGAGCCACATCCTCTCTAGTTACTCTGTGCGAAATAAAGTAACATAGTATCCAGTGGTGGCAATAGACCAAATCCTTGAGGCTGCCCCCGTCGTGGGCGACGACACCATCTTTGACCGTGTTGCCGTAGCGGCACTCGACGAGTTCGCCGAGCACGGCATCCGCCGCACCTCAATGGAAGACATTGCCCGACGTGCCGGTGTCTCACGGATGACCGTTTTCCGGCGGTTCGCGAGCAAGCAACGCCTCGTCGAGGTCGTCATCGCGCGCGAGGTCCACCGAGGAATGCAAGAACTCGACCTCCTCTGGGAAGGAGCGGAAACGCTGGAGGACCGACTCGTCGCCGGGTTCGAGTTCGCCGGGCGCTACGTCCGCGGCCATCCACTATTCGACCGGCTCCTACGCGGCGAACCCGACGTTCTCCTACCACCGCTCACTTTCGACGGCGGACCCGTACTGGAGCTCTACCGATCGCTTATCGCCAATCGACTCCAAGCCGAAGTCAACGCTGGCCGTGCCGCAACAACGGACCTCGACGGTGTCGCCGAAGTCATCGCGCGCCTCGCTATCTCACTACTACTCACCCGCGACGGGACCATCACACTCGACGACCCACACTCCGTCCGCCGCCTAGTCAACCTCACACTACTACCCATGCTCCAACCACACCCGACTAGCCCTGGCCGGTAGGCCGCCGCGGAGCGGTCTTCTCAGCCGTGAATCAACCAGCCGTCGGCAGCGCGACCGGCCTCCATCACGGCCTCGGACAATGTCGGATGCCCGTGCACGATGCGGGCCACCTCGCTGAAACCACCCTCCAGGGCACGCACGTTGACTAGCTCTTGGATCAGCTCGGTTGCCTTCGAGCCGACGATGTGTCCGCCGAGCAGCTCGCCGTACTTGGTCTCGCCGACCAGCTTCACCAGGCCGGTGCGGTCGCCGTAGACGGTGCCGCCGCCGACCGCCCCGTAGGGGACCTTGCCGACGATCACGTCGTATCCCTGCTCCTTGGCCTGGGCCTCGGTCAGCCCGAACGAGCCAACATTGGGGGTGCAGAAGGTGGCTCTTGGGATGTCTACGTAGGAGAGGGGGTGCGTGGCCAGGCCGGCGGCGTCCTCGGCGGCGATGATGCCCTCGTCCGAGGCCTTGTGGGCGAGCGCGGGGCCGTGCACGAGATCCCCGATCGCGTAGATGCCGTCCGCGGTGGTGCGCTGTGTTCCATCGACCCTAACCAGGCCCTTCTCGTCCAGCTCGACGCCGGCGTCCTTGAGGCCGAGCGCGTCCACGTCGGGCCCGCGACCGGCCGCGATCACGAGGTAGTCGACCTCCGCGGAGTCCTCGCCATAGCTGAACTTGACCGAATCCGAGTCGGAGCTGACGCCTTCCACGGGGGTCTTCGTGTGAATGTCGATGCCTTGGCGCTTGAAGCCTCTTTCGGCCAGGCGCGAGATGTCGGCGTCCTCGGTGGGGAGCACTCTGTCGAGCATCTCCAGCAGCTTCACCTCGCTGCCCAGGCGCGCGAAGCCTGAGGCGATCTCCGCGCCGGAGGCGCCCGCTCCGACGACGGCCAGGCGCGCCGGCAAGTCCGGCAAGGCCCAGGCCTCCTCGGTGCCGATCACCCGGCCGCCGAACTCGACGCCGGGTATCGAGCGCTTGGTCGAGCCGGTCGCGAGGATCACCGCCTTGGCTGTCAAGTCGTTGTCTCCCACGCGTATAACTCCGCGTGCGAGCGTCGCCTCGCCCTCGATCAGGTCGATCGCGTTCTTCTTGAACAGACCGCCCACACCGCCCACGAGCGTGGCGACGACCTTCTCGCGCCGGTCTTGGATGGCGCCATAGTCGACCTCAACGCCGCTCACGTTCAAGCCATAGTCGCCGGCCTCGCGTATCTCCGAGAGCAGGTCAGCGGAGCGCAAGACCGCCTTGGCGGGGATGCAGGCGTAGTTGAGGCAGCGCCCACCGACCTTGTCCTTCTCGATCACCGCGGTCTTCATGCCCAGCTGGGCGGCCCTGATGGCGGCCACGTAGCCCCCGGGCCCGGAGCCAATCACGATGCAGTCGTAGCTGGTCTCAGTCATTGCGGACTGAGCCTATCGCAGCGCTTCGTCTGTCTCCATCTGGCCGGCCTGGATGCGACCCATGACTCGCACCAGCTTCCAAAACAGCCAGCCGGCGAGCCCAATCGAGACGATGCACCCACCGGCGGCGAGCAATGTCTCGGCCACGACCAGGGCCAATGAGGTGACGATGATCTGGAAGGCGAGCAGGGCCTCGAAGCCGAGCACGGCCCAGTAGCGGCGTTCCCACATGCCCCAGGCGAGCGCCACGAGGACGACCACCAGGAACAGCCCGCCCGGCACCGAGCCGCCGTGGCTCGCGAGGTTGTGGACGGTGGCCAAGCTGACGCACACGCCCAAGGCCAGCACGAGGGCGACCGCCACCGCGACGCGCAGAGGCACAGGTCGCTCGTGCTCGCCGAGCGGCTGAAGCGCGAGGCTAGGGTCGGCCATGGCTGTCGAGACGCGGTCTCATCGTGAGCTAAGGTCGGCCATCGCCATTGAACAGGGGTCGCAGCTCCAAAGCGGCGCGCAGGGTGAGCGCGGCGCGCTCGGGGTCCCTGGCGTCGCAGATGGCACGCAATACGCATACGCGCGAAGCACCGGCGTCGAGTACGGCCACGACGTTCTCGCTGTCGATGCCGCCGATCGCAAAGAATGGGACGTGGGCATGGGCCGAGGCGTAGGCCACCAGCTCGGGGCCGACCGGGGGACGTCCGAGCTTGGTGGGCGTGGCGTGGATGGGTCCCACGCCGATGTAATCCACGTGAGGGGTCCCCTCGGGCGTGGCGGGAACGGCGGCGTCGATCTCTGACGGCGCGTGTGTGGACAGTCCGACCAGCATGTCGGGGCCCACGGTCTTGCGGGCCTCGGCGATGGGCATGTCTGCTTGACCCACGTGGACACCGTCGGCGCGGACCGCCGCCGCGATGTCGGGACGGTCGTTGAGGATGAATAGGGCCCCATGAGCGTCGCAAGCGTCGGCCGCAACCGAGGCTGCTTCGGTGAGGAACTCGTCCTCGAGGTGCTTCTCGCGCAACTGCACCACGTCCACGCCACCGGCGATCGCGGCGGCCAGGAAGTCCGAGAGGTCGCGGTCGCCGGGCATGCAGTTGCACACGAGGTACAAGCGCGCGGCCGCCAGGCGCGCGCGGCGCTGCTCGCCGGTGGGGTCGGGTACGGGCCGCAGGTGGGCCATCGCACGCCAGTCTGACACCTAGAGGGCGCCGAGTCGGTCATAGGACCGCGTCTGGCGCGGTGTCACAGACCTGCAAAGGGTGGCAGGGGCGAGCAGTGGTGTGCCTCTAGCATCAAGGTCATGGCGAAAAACGACGGCTCCACGGTCGATCTGGCGATCCTGGGCGGCGGGATCGTGGGCCTGTCGGTGGCCTGGCGCGCCCGAGCCTTGGGCTTGAGCGTGGCGGTCTTCGAGCGCGGTGTCTGTGGTGAAGGAGCTACGCACGTAGCGGCCGGGATGTTGGCGCCCGTGGCCGAGGTCGAGTTCGGCGAGGATGGGCGGCGCCTGCTGGACATGGCGATGCGCTCGGCCGAGATGTGGCCCGAGTTCGCCGCCGAAATCGAGGAGGCCTCGGGTGTCGAGGTGGGGCTGCGGCGCAATGGCACGCTCATGGTGGCCCGCGACGAGGACGAGGCGCGCGAGCTGGAGCGCCAATTGGCATTCCGCGAAGCGCTCGGCCTGAGCGCCGTACGCATGAGGCCAAGCGAGGCGCGTGCGCTCGAGCCGGCCTTGGCGCCCACGGTGCGCCTGGCCTTGCACGCAGCTGAGGACCACAGTGTCGACCCCCGTCTAGTCGTGGCGGCATTGCGGGTGGCCTGCGAGCGCGCGGGGGTACAGCTGCGCGAGCACACGTCTGTCTGCGGCCTGGAGCTGGACGCGAGCGGGACGCGCGTGCAGGGGGTCAAGCTTGGCGGCCCGCGGGAGCAGACGGGCCCGAGAAGCGTCGAGCTGGGCGGGCAGAGGGACGGACCGTGGCCGGCGAGCGCGGTTGTGGGCGGCGATGTGGGCGTTGATGTTTTGGGGGGGAAAGGTTCGTGCGAGTCGGTTGGTGCGGGCGAGGTCATCGTGGCGATGGGTGCCTGGAGCGGTCTCCTCCAGGGCCTGCCCGAAGGCGCCGGCGCGGATGTGCGCCCGGTCAAGGGCCAAATCATGCGCCTGCGCGACCCTTCCGGTCCTGGTCTACTTCGAGGCGTGGTGCGCTTCGAGGGCGGCTATCTCGTGCCGCGTGGCGACGGTCGCTACGTACTCGGCGCGACAGTAGAGGAGCGCGGTTTCGAGCCCGATGCGACGGCCGGCGGAATCTACGAGCTGTTGCGTGACGCCCATGACCTGGTGCCAGGAGTGAGCGAGCTGCGCATAGAAGAGATCGGCGTGGGTTACCGTCCCGGTACGCCCAACAATCTTCCCCTGATCGGAGCAGGCGCGCTCGAAGGATTGACATGGGCCACCGGTCACCACCGCAACGGCATCCTGCTCGCCCCGATTACAGCCGAGCTGGTGACTCGCGGTCTCGCCGGTAATGATGTTGGGTACGAACGGGTTTCCTCATGATCTTTCTCAACGGAGACCCTCACGAGGATGGTGCGGGTGAGACGGTGGCCGCGGTCCTGAGTCTCCTCGAACTCGGCGCGGACGCGCGGGGGGTGGCGGTGGCGGTCGACGGCGAGGTGGTGCCCCGCGCCGGGTGGGCCACGTTCGCGGTCCCCGAGGGCGCCCGCGTGGAGGTCCTGACCGCGATGCAGGGAGGATGATCTGAGAATGAGCGAGACCGCCGGCAAAGCATCCGCGCCGCCACGAGCGCGGGAGCACGGCAATGGACACGTCCCGCCGCTCGTCTCCGCGGACGGCGATCCGCTAAAGATCGCTGGGCGCACGCTCGGGTCGCGGCTGCTGCTTGGCACCGGTGGGTTCCCTTCGCTGGCGTTGCTTGCCGACGCGATTCGTGCGAGCGGGAGCGAGCTGGTCACGGTCGCCTTGCGGCGGGTTGATCCGACCGCGCGGGGCTCTTTGATCGACGTGCTCGAGCGCGAGGGCGTTGAGCTGTTGCCCAACACGGCGGGCTGCTTCACCGCGCGCGACGCCGTGCTCACGGCCAAGCTGGCGCGCGAGGCGTTCGAGACCGATTGGATCAAGCTGGAGGTGATCGGCGACGAGGACACGCTCTTGCCGGACGCTCCCGAGCTGCTCCTGGCCGCCGAGCAGCTCGTCGATGACGGCTTCACCGTCCTGCCCTACACGACCGACGACCCGATCCTGGCCCGCCGTTTGGTCGATGTGGGCTGTGCCGCGGTGATGCCCCTGGGTGCGCCGATCGGGAGCGGCATGGGCATCCGCAATCCCTACAACATCGCTTTGATCCGAGAAGCCGTCGATGTGCCCGTGGTCTTGGACGCGGGCGTCGGCACTGCCTCGGACGCGACTTTGGCGATGGAGCTTGGCTGTGACGCGGTGATGGTCGCCAGTGCGGTCTCTCGCGCCCAGGACCCGGTCGCGATGGCGCGAGCCATGCGCCATGCGGTGCAGGCGGGGCGGTTGGCGCGCGGGGCTGGGCGCATACCCAAGCGAACCTATGCCACAGCGTCGAGTCCAACGGAAGGCCTCGCCGACTTTTAGAGGCCCGAAGGCTAGGTTCCAGGCCCTGCTGACGGATCGGGAGACGTCTGCAACCGTCAGACGGACGGTCGCACGCCGTCCCCTCATTCCACGACTTCGATCGCCCCGTTCATCGTCGTGGGGTAGTACGTGCACTCGTAGTGAATAGTGCCCGGCTTGTCCAGCTTCAACTTGAAGGTTCTTCCTTCAGGGAGGTTGCCCGAGTCGAACGTGTAGGGCCCGCCCTCGCTCTTGACATTGCACTTTTCGGTGTTGTCGTTGGTCCATTCGAGCGTGCTACCCACCTTCGCCTTGACCGTGTCCGGTTCGATCGCGAATTCTTTGTAAGTGATCTTGATCAGGCCGCTCTGGGTCGGCGCGCCGGGGGGCGGCTTGGCGTAGTTGATCTTGCCCGGCACCGTCAAGCCGCCCTTGGCACTGGCGGTAGAAGAGGTCTTCGCGGTCGTCGCGGAGCTCGTTGTGCTCGATTTGCTCGACCCGCAGCCAGCCACGAGCAAGGCTGTCGCGCAAGCCAGCGCGACAGGCCTCATACACTGCCTGACTGTGCCTCCCCACTTCCTCACAGGCGCCGAGCTTAGCGCGGGCGAGCTCAACGCGTTGCTGGACCGCGCGATCGAGCTCAAGGACGCGCCCCTGTCTTCGCGCGCCTTGGCCGGGCGGGGCGTAGCCTTGATCTTTGAGAAGCCCTCCACGCGCACACGCGTGTCCTTCGAGATGGGCGTCCACGAGCTTGGCGGCCACCCTGTCGTGTTGCGCTCCGGCGAGACCCAGCTCTCGCGCGGCGAGTCCCCCCGCGACACCGCTTTGGTGCTTTCACGTCAAGTGGCGGCAGTGGGCATCCGCACCGGACCCGATGCGATTTTGGAGGAGCTGGCCGCCCACGCCATGATCCCGGTGTTCAACATGCTTACTGCCTCCCACCATCCCTGCCAGGCCTTGGCCGACCTGATGACCGTGCGCGAGGCTTTCGGCGAGTTGGCGGGCCTGCGGCTGGCCTATGTCGGCGACGGCACCAACGTGGCTCGCTCGTTGGCGATCCTGGGCTCCTTGGCGGGCATGGACATCGCGATCGCCTCGCCGCCTGGCTACTCCCTGGAGGAGAGCCTGTCTCTGCCGCCTGGCGCCGAAGGGTCTTTGACGCTCTACCACGACCCCCTTGAGGCGGTCAAGGGAGCGAGCGCCGTGTACACCGACGTGTGGGTGAGCATGGGCGACGAGGACACCGCTTCCGCGCGTCGCGATGCCTTGGCGCCCTACCGCATCGACGACGCCTTGCTCGACGCCGCCGCCCCCGATGCGATCGCCTTGCACTGCTTGCCGGCTCATCCGGGTGAGGAGATCACAGCCGAGGTCCTCTACGGCCCGCGTCAGCGCATCTGGGATCAGGCCGAAAACCGCCGGCACGCCCAGAAGGCTTTGCTGGAGCTGCTCGTAGAGCCGGCGTCAGCATGAACGTGCTGGTAGAGCCGGCGTCGGCATGAATGTGCCCATACAGGCGGGCATGAAGCTTGCCGCCAACGGTCTCGATCCGAGCGCGAGCGGCCAGGACGGACAGGCTCCCCGCAGAGACGAGTCGCAAGCCCTGCCCAAGCGCCCCGAGCGCGGCGAGGAGATCGAGCTTCGCATCGACTCGCTCGCTCACGGTGGTGAAGGCGTAGGGCGGCTTGGCGACGGCGGCTATGTCGTATTCGTGTCCGGTGCGCTGCCCGGCGACAGGGTCAAGGCCCAGGTTGTGAAGCGCAAGCGCAGCTACGCCCACGCGCGTCTCGTGGAGATCGTGGAAGAGGGCCCCGAGCGCATCCCGCCCACCGCCAAGCACCCCGGCGTGGCGTGGCAGGTCTTGCCGTATGAGCGCCAATTGCAGATCAAGGCTGAGCAGGTCGAGGATGCCCTGCGGCGGATCGGCAAGCTCGACGGTTTCACGATGGAGGAGATCGTGCCGGCGGTGGCCCAGTGGCGCTATCGCAACAAGCTGGAGTACTCGTTTGGCAAGGACTCCGAGGGCGAGCTTGTGTGCGGCTTTCACGCTCCCTCGGGCTGGAACACGGTCGAGCCGATCGAGGATTGCTTGCTGGCTTCAGAGGCAGGGAACCTTGCGCGCGAGACGGTGCTGGGCTGGTGTCGCGAGCAGAAGCTGCTGGCCTGGAGTCGTGGGGGTAGGCCCGGAGGGGGGCGTGCTCGCGCTGAGGAGCCTGACGGTCTCGATGACCGCGCCACCCCACGCGTGTCGCGCGAGCAGCGCACCGCCCCGGCGCCTGACGGGCGGCCATTCCTGCGGAACCTGGTTGTGCGTGAAGGTCGCCACACAGGCAAGCTCCAGATCCGCTTGGTCAGCACCGACGGCGAGTTGGATGTGCCTTCGCTCGCCGCGGCCTTGGTTGCCGCGCTGGGGCCCGGTTCCGCGACCGAGGGCGGAACCGGCGAAGGAGCGCTCAGCGGCGTGCTCTGGACGCGCTCTTCCTCGCTCGCGGAGACCACGATGGGCGGCGAGACCGAGCTGGTATGGGGAGAGGCCGACTTGCCCGAGCGCCTAGGCGAGCTGGACTTGCGCATCTCCTCTGAAGCGTTCTTTCAGACCAACACCGAGATGGCCGAGGTCTTGTATGGGATCGTCGCCCAATACGCGGCTTTGGAGGGTTGGGAGAGGGTCTATGACCTGTACTCCGGGATCGGCGCCATCGCCTTGACTTTGGCTCCCAGGGCGGGCGAGCTGTGGGGCATTGAGATCGTCGAGCAAGCAGTCGCCGACGCGATCGCCGGGGCCAAGCGCAACGAGGTCACCAACGCCCACTTCTTTGCCGGCGACGCCCGCTTGGCCCTGCCCGAGTTGATCGCCCGCGCGGGCAAGCCGGATGTGGTTGTAGTCGACCCGCCCCGCGCCGGTCTCTCTCAGAAGGTGGTCCGCCGCATTATTGACGCTTCACCTAAGCGGGTCGTGTACGTGTCGTGTAATCCGACCACCTTGGCGCCCAACGCCGCCCAGCTGGTCGAGGCGGGCTGGCGCTTGGTCAAGGTGTGTCCCGTGGACATGTTTCCGCAGACGCCCCACATCGAGTGCGTGGCGTTGTTGGAGCGAGGGTAGCGCTCTCTAGAGGCTCCCGTCCTGGTTGACGACGCTACAGAAGGCGTGTCCCGCTGCAACATTCGAAGCAAATCCAGTGTTTGACATAGCGAATAATATCTGCAATAATGGTCGCTATGACAAATGCTTCCCGGCCCTCTCTTCGCGACGAGCAGAAGGCGCTCACGCGCCGACGTCTGCTCGACAGCGCCGAAACCGTGTTTGCTCGAGGCGGCTTTCGCGGTGCGTCGGTTGAGGAAATCGCCCGCGAGGCCGGCGCGACCAGTGGCGCGCTGTACTCAAACTTCGCCAGCAAGGAGGACCTGTTCCTGGCCCTCTTCGAGGAGCGGATCGCCACCGATGTAGGCGATTATTCGCAGATCATCGCCGAGGGTGCGACTGTCGAAGAGCAGGCGCGCGGGGCCGCGGATCACTGGATGGAGATACTGCGCGAGCGCCCCGACTATTTCCCCCTGCTGATGGAGTTCTGGGCCTACGCGATTCGCGAACCGCGCCCTGCGCGAGCGTCTGGCCGCACGTTTCGCGGCGCTTCGCTCGGCCAGCGGTCGCCTGTTCCTGGAGGCGGCGCGAGCGGCAGGGCCACCCACCGAATGCCGAGGCAGGCGAGTTCGTCGGGCAGCTCATCAACGCTCTCGGCGACGGGCTGGCATTGGAGAAGCTGGTCGATCCCGAGGCCGTTCCCGACAGCGCTGCTTCGGGGACATGCTGTTGCTCATCTTCAAGGCTGTTGAAGCGCTCGCACGCCAGGACCCGAGCGCGGTCGACCCGCAGGCCGTGCTCTCCGTACGCCAACCAACGACCGAAAGTAAGGGAGCCAACAATGGGTGAGAGCTCATCGACCATCACCGGCGGCGAAGCGTCAGCGTCGTCGCGCCCGCCCGCCGACTCTCTGCTACGCCCGGCAACCGCCGCGGATATCCAGCGCCTCAAGACTGTGCTCGCGGAGGCTTTTTACGAGGACCCCGTCTTCTGTTGGCTGATGCCGCAGGATGGCAAGCGGCTTGCGCGCCTGCGTCGCTATTTCGGGCTCGATCTGGCCCACTACGTATTGCCACATGGGCGCGTGTGGACGACGGGCGACCTCGCCGGCGCCGCGCTGACGCTGCCGCCGGGTAAGTGGCGTGTGCCACCGCGTACCACCCTGATGCACGGCAGCGCCTTCGGGCTCCACCTGCCCAGAGCGGCAAGGATGGGGGCCACGATGGAGTGGCGCCACGCGCACGAGATCCATGGTCCGCACTATTACGTCCGTGACATCGGCGTGCACCCGGACATGCAGGGCAGGGGTCTTGGCAGCGCGCTGATGGGTCCCACGCTCGAGCGCTGTGACCGCGAGGGCGTGCCTGCCTATATCGAGGCCTCGAGCGAACGCAGCGCCGCGCTGTATGAGCGCCTGGGCTTTCGAGCACATCAAGGAGCTGCGCGTCGGCGGCAGCCCGCCGCTGTGGCTGATGATTCGCCCAGCGCCAACTGCGTAGCACCTTGGCAAGCGCCGCCGGCGGACTCGAGTCTTCTCCCGGTAGGGTTCTGCCACATGCGCGCTGCGACCATCCGCGACGGTGAGGATCCTCGTCGAGGAGCATCCCGATCCCGTGCCCGGGGCCGGTGAGGTGCTCGTGCGCGTGCGCGCGGCTGGGCTCAACGGGGCCGACATGATGCAGCGACGCGGTCTGTATCCCGCGCCGCCCGGCTCGCCCCAGGACATTCCTGGAATGGAGCTGGCCGGCGAGGTGCAGGCGCTCGGCCCCGGGCTGAGCGATTTGAGGTCGGGGATCGCGTGATGGCGATCGTCGGCGGCGGCGGGCAGGCCGAGCTGGCCGTCGTGCACGAGCGCCAGCTGATGCCCGTGCCCGCGGCGCTCGACTGGGCGGCGGCCGGCGGGCTGCCGGAGACGTTCACGACCGCCCACGACGCCATCTTCACCAAGGCGAGCTGCGCCGCGGCGAGCGACTGCTCGTGCACGGCGGCGCGGGTGGCGTCGGCACCGCTGCGATCCAGCTCGCCAGAGCGGCCGGAGCGCGCGTCACGGCGACCGTGCGCCGCGAGGAGTCGCGCGCGGAGGTGGCCGCGCTCGGCGCCGAGGTTATCGCGCCCGAGGGCTTTGCCGAGCATGGCCCCTACGACGTGATCCTCGAGCTGGTGGGCGCCCCGAACCTGGCCGACAACCTGAACGCGCTCGCCACCGGTGGGCGCATCTGCGTGATCGGCGTCTCCGCCGGCGCCAAGGCCGAGCTGAACCTGCTGGCGTTGATGGGCAAGCGTGCCCGGATTCACGGCTCCACTTTGCGTGCGCGTCCGTTGGAGGAGAAGGCGCTGGCGGCGCGGCGTCTGGAGCGGAGGTGCTGCCCTTGTTCGAGAGCGGGCAGCGCTCACGGTGCCGGTAGCCGAGACGTTCGCGCTGCGAGGACGCCGCTGCGGCCTACGATCACTTCGCCGCCGGCGGCAAGCTCGGCAAGATCGTGCTTACCGTTTGAAGTTGTTACTCGGTCTCGCGAGGGGCTCAGCTGGTTGAGATCTTGAAGATCTTGCGTTCGGCCGGCGGCTTGCTTCATCGCACGTAGATGCTCGAGGCTACACACATGCACTTGAGTTCCCCTGAATTGCACAGGCAAGGCGTGGGGTGCGAGTTCTGAGTAGGCGAGGTCCGCGTCGATTCCGGCGACCCACTGCATGATGTCGAGTGGACCGTGGCTCAGTCGTCCAAACGAAAATTGGCACCTTCGGCGAGCTGCACCGGATCGGTCGCGGTCATAGGGGAACTCCTGAGGCGATCGAAATCGCCGACGCCGACGTGCTGAGCGTCCATCATAGCAAGGCTGCGGGCAAGCCGTTCCAGGTTCTCCGGGGCAGGCTCTGGAACGATGTCGAGATCCTTGGAGGCACGTGCAAAGCCGTGAACGCCTACGGCGAAGCCCCCGATGATTATGTAGTTGACCCCTGAGCGTCCGTGAGCGCTAAGAAGCAGGTCATCGGCTCGAACATCGCTGGGCACGCCCTGCCTCAACTCGCTTATAAATCGGCTGAGGCGCAGTGTCTCCTCAAGACCTTCCTCTGGGGTTCTCTGGCGGTCGCGTGCGGATCGTAGGCGGTTGACCCGTTCGTCCCGGGCGATCTCCTCAGGCGTCCATGGACCTCTTGGCTTGGGCTTCGGGGTTGTTGCCATAGCCGAATTGTAGGCCCTGTCGCGGCTGGCGGCTCAATACGGCGGCTGCGCGGCGTACCAGTCCCCGAGCTTCCTGAACGCCCCCCAGAACGCGCGCTTGGCGTCTTGCTCGTCCAGGGACTCGTCGATGTTGGGCACGTATAGGGCGTCGATCATCGGGTGCCAGCTGCTGGATCTCGCCAAGTCGGGGCTCAAGCGGTTTGGCAAGAGGGATGTCGAGGTCGTTCAGCTGGGCCAGTGCCTCGGGGCCCATGACCACGACGATCCGCGGCTGGACGATCGCGATCTCCTCGACCACGCGGGCCATGCACGCAGGATCAGCCATGGAGGCGTCGGCCAGCGGGCACTTCACACACAGAGTCCCGTACACCGTTAGGGGATCGATCGAGAGGCGCTTGAAGGACTTCATCAAGGCCCCGCCGGCGCGGCCGTAGAAGGCGACGCCCTCCTCGACCTCGGAGGGCAGGGGTGCGTGCTTGAGCAGCATGATGTCCGCTTGAGGATGGCCCGAGCCGAGGACCGGCATCAGCTGGCCACGCGGGCAGTGCGGGCAGCTCTGCAAGTCGCGCGTGAGCGTGTTCAGCTCTCTGATCGCCCGCTCAAGGTACTTCTCGCGGATCTCGTCGTCTGTAGCGGGCATGGACGCGGAGGGATTTGACGGCCGGCCGGTTGTCCTTGCTCGTGCATCACTACTTGCGCGCAGCGTAGGCCCATATGAGCCCTACCGCTACCCCTCACGCGGTGCCTCCGCTCCCGCGGGTGGCTCGCCGCACGCGCCGCTCGCGCGAGGCCTTGCGGGCGGCGGCGGGGGTGGCCTTGGTTTGCAGGAACTTCAACGCCTGCACATAGATCAGGCTGGAGGGCTTGGTTGTGATCTCGGCGTCCCTGAGCGACTGCAGGAACTCTTGGGGGCCATCGAAGTCGCGCATCCGGATGCGCACTGAGCCGAGGCCTTGAGCGACATGGGAGTCTGAGCCGGCGCCAGCCACGATCCTGTACTTGGCGGCAAAGCGGACGGCCTCCTCATTGAACGCGCCGATCGCCACCCTCGGGTTGAACACCTCGATCGCGTCGATGTCGTCGAGGATCTCGGGCAGATGCTCGTAGTCGGGTACAGCATGCATCCGGTCGAAGGGGTGGGGCACGTACACCAAGCCACCTTGGCGCTTGATCTCGGCGACCGTCTCGGCCATGCTCAGGCCGCGCGGGATCTTCTCCTCGATGAACAGCCCGATCACCTCGCCCTGCTCGGCGGTCTTGACCTCCTCGCCGACGATCACCTTTAGGCCCCCCCGGCACCGGATTTATTGGCCTTCTCGCGCGCCTCTAAAGCGCCGGAGATCTCGTTGTGGTCGGTCACCGCGATAGCTCCAAGGCCCACCTCTTTGGCGGTCGCCAAGAGCACCTCGACCGGTGTTTCGCAGTCGCCGGAATGGTCGGTGTGCATATGCAGGTCCACGTCGATCAGGGGGCGCCGCGATAGGCGCTTGCGCAGCGCCGGATCGCCGCTGGGGTCGTGTCGGCGGGCGGCCAGCTCGCGGTAGATCGCCTCGACCTCGTCGGTCGCGTCGGCCGGAAGCATTCGATACTCGCCAGGAAAGTGGCTCTTCATCAACTCGGCGGTCTCAGGCAGGCTCGCGATGCGCGCGTCCAGGCGCCCGAAGAAGCTCTCCACGAAGCGGCGAGCCACCGTCGTCGAGAGCAAGCGCTCGGTCGGTGCGTGAAACGAGCCAACGTTGAGCGCTCGCGAGTAGCGCAGAGCCGTGCTCGAGGCGCTCGGCGCGAACGGCTCGTGCACATGCACGAAGTCCAGCGGCGTTTTGCCCAAGAGGTCCTCCAACGTGCGCGCCACGTCCACCGGCAGCGCACGCGGACGGCGGCCTGAGGAGCTGGGAACGTCCAAGACCTCGCCGATGGCGAGCACGCGCGGCTCGCCTGTGTTGGTGCCCTCCAGCAGGCTCTCCGGCTTTGACTTCGCTGCTCGCAGTTCGCGGCGTGACTCGCGCACCCGCTCAGGCGAGCGCGAGGGCGCCAGTATCAGGACGCTGTGGCCGCGCTGGGACAGCTCCCCCGCCAAGCGCACGATGTGGGCGTTGACCTCGTTCTCGTGCGCCTCCCACGGATATGGGGAGACATGCGCTATCGAGAACGTAGGTGGGGCGCTCACACCGCCATTATGCTCGCCTCAATGGCTTTCCATGCCCGTCCGTCCCGGGACGGGCATGGCTACGGGTCAGGACTTGGCGGCGACCTTGCGCCGTGCGCCGGCCTTGGGGGACGCCGTGCGGCCCTTTGGCGTTGTAAGGGCCGTCCGCCCACCCCGGCGGGAGTGCTTGGCGATGAACTTCTGGGTCTCCTCGCGCGCCAGGTTGTCTGGGCGCTGGTTGTGCGGGACTCTTCATCAGGTAGGAGGAGGGCCCGTCGAGCTGGCCGCCGACGCCGTTGTTCAGCGCCAGCTTGCAGCAGCGCACGGCGTCGATCACGATGCCTGCCGAGTTGGGCGAATCCCACACCTCGAGCTTCATCTCCACGTTGAGGGGCACGTCGCCGAAGGCCTGGCCCTCGACGCGGATGTGCGCCCACTTGCGGTCGGTCAGCCACGGCACGTAATCGCTCGGCCCGATGTAGACGTCATCGGCGGGCAACTGCTCGTCCATGATCGAAGTCACGGCGTTTGTCTTCGAGATCTTCTTGGACTCCAAACGCTCGCGCTCGAGCATGTTGTAGAAGTCCATGTTGCCGCCCACGTTGAGCTGGGAGGTCCGCAGCATCTTCACGCCCCTGTCGGCGAACAGACGCGCGAGTGTGCGGTGCACGATCGTGGCGCCCACCTGCGACTTGATGTCGTCGCCGACGATCGGCAGTTTGGCCTTGTTGAAAGCGCTTGTTCCAGTAGTCCTCACGTGCGATGAACACGGGGATGCAGTTGACGAAGCCGCAGCCGGCCTCGAGGATCTGCTCGACATACCACTTGGTTGCGTCCTCGCTGCCGACCGGCAGGTAGGAGACGACCACGTCGGTGTGGGTCTCCTTGAGGATGCTCACGATGTCAGCGGTCTCGCCCGGAGCCTTTTTGATCTTCTGCTTGAGGTACTTGCCGAGCCCGTCGTGGGTCATGCCGCGGTACACGGGCACGTCTAGCTTCTTCGGCACCTTGGCGAACTTCATCGTGTTGTTCTGTCCGGCCCAGATCGCCTGCCCGAGGTCCTTGCCGACCTTGGTGGCGTCGATGTCGAAGGCGGCGGTGAACTCGATGTCGCGTACGTGGTAGCCGCCGAGGTCGACGTGCATCAGGCCGGGCACAAGCTCGTTGGGGTCGGCGTCCTTGTAGTAGTGCACGCCCTGTACGAACGCCGAGGCGCAGTTGCCGACGCCGATGATCGCGACGCGGACCTTGTCCTGCTGGTAGCGCGCCTTGCCGTTGAAGGAGGCCGCGCCGTTGCTCTGTTGAATGCTCATCTAGTGCTCTGTCCTTTGTGGAGGTCGGGGGAGACTACCCCGGACTCGGTGCCGCGTTAGGTGACATCGCGCACAGCGCGCGCTTGACGTGCCAGATGCGCTGTGCGACGGTGATCACGCTGAGCGCAGCCAGCACGTAGACGGCGGGGGCCAGCAGGCTGAAGTCTCCGAGCGAGGCGCCCTTGGCGAAGATCAGGCCGATCGAGAGGATCACGACGCGCACGGGCGCGTGGCGATGCCGACCTTGCATTCCACGCCGAGCGCCTCGGCGCGCGCGCGCGTGTAGGAAACCATCAGCGAGGCCAGGACCGCGACCACCACGGCGGCGGCGGCGCCCGAGCGTCCTTCGCGCGCGAAGTCGGCCGCCACGGCGGTCAGCACGATGCCCTCCTCGATGCGGTCGAGCGTGGAGTCGAGGAACGCGCCGAACGGCGTGCCCTTGCCGGACATGCGCGAGTAGCGCCCGTCGAGCGTGTCCATCACCGAGCCGACGATGAAGGCGATGCCGCCAAGGAAGTAGAAGCGTTCCCACACGAGCACGGCCGCCACCAGATTCAGTGCCAGGCCGGTCAGCGAGATCGCGTTGGGGGTCAGGCGCGACTCGATCAGCCGGTTGCGCACCATCTCCCGGCGCTGGGCGCCGGTGAGCGGCGCGCGCCCGCTGCGTCGCGTGCGCCCGGCGCCGCCGCGCACGCGGCGGCGCAGGGCCGGTTGCCTATGCGAAGGAGGGGAGGGGGCATCGAGTGCGATCAGCGTCCTGGGCGAGCCATGCTGATCCGTATGAGTCGCGCGAGAAGGTCAAGGGACAGGGAACCTATCCGGCTCCCGCTGGCGCCGCCCCGAAGCGCCAGGCAGCGGGCCGCATCCGAGCCAGCCGTCGCGCGCCGAGGGCCGACACGCCGGCGGTCAGCGCGCCGAGGATCGCGTCGAGGATGAAGTGGTTGGCGGTGGCCACGATCACGAACGCGATCAGCAGCGGATACAGCCGCCACAGCACGCTTGCGATGCGCGTGCGCGAAAGCGAGGCCAAAGGCCAGCCGATCATCAGGGCGAACGCCACGTGCATCGAAGGCACCGCCGCATAGGGGTTGAACAGGGCGTTCATCGAGGCGCTGCGTGCGATACGTGCACGCCGGTCAGGTCCGACACGGAGTCGATGAAGCCCCACTCGGGCAAGAAGCGCGGAGGAGCGGTCGGGAACACGGCATATCCGATCAAGGCGATCAGCATGGCGATCGCGAACATGTTGCGCACGAAGTAGAAGGAGCCGTTGTGGCGCACGTACAGGTAGATCAGCGCCGCCAGGGTGATCGAGGTCTGTGCGTTCACGTACAGCCAGCTTGAGAAGTCCATCAGGAGATGGCTGCTCGACGCCCAAGCTTGGATGCTCGGCTCGACGAACACATGCAGGCGTGCGCTCTACCTGGATCATGTCCAAGGCGTGCCGGAAGGCCGTGGTCGTATCGCTGTGGACGAGCCCGCGCACGAGGCTGTAGGCGCCATAGGCCAAGCCGACTAGCGCGATCTGGCGCAACAGGTCGAGCCATCCCCTCGGCAGCACATGTGCCTGCAGGGTCCTGAGCCGGGCAGCCATCGGAAAATCCTAGCCCATGACCCGGTAGAGACGCCAGTGTTGAGAGCGCCACAGCTCCCGCAAATAGGGCAGTCCGCGGGCGATCAAGGCTCCCTCCAGGCTGCCGGCTTTGTCGAGCGGAGCGTCGGGCAAGGCCACATATTGAACCTTGTTTTCGCCAAGCCACGCCCGGTAGGCCGCCGGACTCAGGGTCGGGCGATAGAAGATCGCCGCATAGCGCGTGTCCAGCTGGCGCTCCCAGCCGCGCGCAAGCTCGATGCCGTCGTGTCCGGCGAGGTAGGCGGCCTCCCAGTGGGCTTTGGTCAGCGGGACCTCCACGATCGTTGGACTTGCCGTGGGTCAGTCCTCGCAGCTCGGCCAGGACGGGGGCGTAGTAGGAGGCGTTGACCGACGGGTCGCCAGAGATCGAGGAGTAGTCGCGGATCGGAGTGGCCAGCTGCCAGTAGAGCAGGAATGGGGCCAGCACGAACAAGGTTGCGCGTCGCTTCTCCCACAGCACGCCCGCCAGCAGGGGGCCGGCCAAGAGCGGCCCCAGGCGAGCCGCGTTGCCGCCCATGGGCGTGTGGATCGCGTAGGCGGCGATCAGGGCGATGCGCGTACAGGGCGGCGCCGACTCGCACGACCAGCCGACCTCTCTCGCCGAGCGGGCCTTGGGGCAATAGCAGCGCGATCAAGACACACGCCGCCGAGCGCCGGCCAGAAGGCGGAGGCGGCGAACGGCTCGTAGCCGCCCTCCGGGTAGGCGATGCTGAGGATGAGGATCGGGGCGATCGCGGCGCCGGCGAGGGCAAAGCAGCGCAATGCGGATGCGCGGGTGTTGTTGTTTGCGCTGAGGGGTGCCCTGCGTGCGCGTACGGCCTTCTTGAAGGAACTAGATCTCGTTGCCAGGCCGCGCGCGCGCGCAGGCCCCTCCATTTTGAACAACACAACCCCCAGCCCTCCGGCCACTCCGGCGAGCGCCAGGAACGCTCCGGCGACGGGGCTGGCGGCGCTCGTCAGCACGGCCAGGGCGAGCGCCCAGGCCCAGCGTCCGTCGATCGAGGCCAGCACCGCTCCGAGCCCGATCGCGAAGCCGAGGTCGTAGGGCACGCGGCCAGACAGGAGGCTCACGCAGATACCGAGCGCGAACCAGCCAGCGGCCACGCGTGCGGCGGCGATGTCGAACACACGCTCGGCGATAAGCGCGAACAGGATCGAGGCAGCGACGGTCGAGAGGGCTATCAGCAGGCGCACGCCCAGCAGCGCGCCGAGGGCTGGCGAGAGCAGCGAGTAGGCCGGCAACCAATGGCCGTGGGCGGCGTACCAACCCGTGTCCCAGGTGGTGAAGCCCACGCGCGCGAACAGGTCGCTGCGATAGGTGGCGGCGGCCAGGTCGCCGGCCGGCGGGGCCAGGAGCAGGTAGGCAATCGCGAGTGGGACTGCCACTGCGAGCACCGTCGCCCGAGAGGTACGGGCGACCTTTATGAACATGTGCTTGACAAGCTGCCAGGGGTCATATATGTTTATGAGCGTTCCATCTGCACATGTGGTGCGGTGGTCAAACATAAGGTCGGGTTTGGGTCGGTCTTCGTGGTCGACGCCAACAGTATTGACGTGGACCTTGGGAGAGGGACCGGGTCGTTCTGAGAGGGAGTTGTTTTTCGCGTGGTTTCTTTGGGGAATAGCGTGCTTGGGAGTCGGCGTGGCAAAGGCGGGTCCGTTATAGGACGCGTCAGCGTCGCTGACGCGTCTCTCTCTCTCTCTCTCTCTCTGGCACCGGGGGTCTAGCCCCCAAACCGCCAGTTCTTTCGCCGTCGTGGGCTTTGTGCCCGCGACGGTTTTGCCATGCCCGCGGTCCTGCGGGTTTCGTGTGGATCGCTCTTGGAGGAGGGGTTGTGTCTATAGCTGCTCGTAAGCCGGTCCTGCCGGTCGTGGTTGTGTGCGTTGTGTTGGTGGGTTGGCTTGTGTGGTGTGCGGTGCCCGCGGTCGCGGCTGCTCCTGAAGCTCCTGGTCCGGTTGTTGTTGGTACGCCTGGTGCTTTCAAAGTGGTGGTGAGTGGTGTGTTGAGTCCTCACGCGGAAGGGCAGCCCGGGACGTATGAATTCCTTTACGACGCGTCGGGCACGAGTTGTGAAGGTGGCGAACATGCTCCTGCTTCGCCTGGTTTGGCTGCGGGTGTGCAGGGCGAAGAAGTAGCTCAGGAATTGACGGGGTTGAGTTCCGAGACTGAATACACGGTTTGTTTGCTTGAGCGTGGTCTCAACCAGTCCAAGGGCGAAGAAGCTGTTGGTCCAGGGGTGAAATTCAAGACTGTTGGTGTGCTTGAAGCTCCGACGATAACGACTCCCGCGAGTGAAATCACGGACAGTACGATCAAGTTGCAGGGTGTGTTGAATCCTGGTGCTCCGGGGGTGCCTGGAGCTTATGAATTCGTGTATCGGCGCTCGGCAAGTGAATGTCAACGGGGAAATCCTGAAACGCAGCAGATGGAAGACGAATTCGTGGCTTCTACCGGAGCAGCGTTGGGTCATGAAAAGCGAAGTCGTGCCGGCGGCACCGGTAGAAGCGGGCGAACTGTTGCCGAACACGGCGTATACGTTTTGTTTGTTGGCTCGTAATGGGGCGGGGGAAACAGCGCTTAGTCCGCCCGTGACGTTTACGACGCTGTCGCGCAAGCCGAGCGTGAGCAGTGTGTCTTTCTCGAAGATTGGTGTGGGGGGCGTGACGGTAAACGCGCAGACGGACACCGGTGGGCTTGAAAGCACGCTGACCGTAGAGTACGGGACAACCAGCGCGTACGGGTCAGAATCAGCAGTGGTGACGGTGCCCGTCGGCGCGAGTACCGCGAGCGCGCGGCTTAGTGGGCTTGAACCTGGCACGGAATATCATTTCCGGGTCAAGATCACAAACACGGACGGTAGCGAAACCAGTACTGGCGATAACGTGTTCAGGACGCTGCCTGTAAGCGGAGGTCTGCCGGATAATCGGGTGTATGAAATGGTTACTCCGCCGGAAAATGGTGATTCGGACGTAATGATACCCGAAACAGATGACACAGACGGTTTTAGCTGGGGCGTTCCTACATATGATCCCTTTCAGGTTGCGGCAGATGGATCGGCGATCACTTATCCGACGCTCGCTCTCGCTGGTGCGAACGGGGAAGGTGGAGCCTCTGATCAATATTTGGCTGAGCGCTCCACGACGGGTAACTGGGTGCAATCATCGATCCAACCAAATGGATATTTTGCCACTACGTATCAAGGGTTCTCCGCCGATCTCTCGGCTGGGGTTCTAGTGTCTGGCGACGCGGGAGAATCGGAAATCCTGCCTCCTTTGTCCCCGAATGCGCCGGAGGAAGGTTATCGAATCTTGTATGAACATGGGACCAGTGAAGGCTATCGTCCATTGATCACGAATGCGGTCAAGCTGAATCGGCCGCCAAGCTCATTCACATTCGGTACTGCATTCGTGCTGCTATGGTCGTAACGGACTCCCGCTGTTGCGGGCCAGCGTTTGCTGGTGCATCTGACGATTTCCATGATCTGTTGTTTGAAGCTAACGATGCGCTGCTAGCTGGGGAAGGCAGCCTGGCGAAGGAACTTGAGCAGGATGTGAAGGGAGAAGTAACGAAAGGAGAAACCAAGAATTTTCTGTATGACGATGTCGGTGGTCGGTTGGGCCTGGTCGATGTGTCGCCGGAAGGGAAGGTGGTCCCTGGTGCGAAGTTTGGCGCGCTTCCATTTGTGGATAAGGCAGGACCAAGGGAATCGCTGCTTAATAATCCGCCTGATTTCAGTCATGTGATCTCGGCAGATGGTGGTCGTGTGTATTGGACTGATCTGGGGTCCGGGGTGGTGTTTGTGCGTGAGAATGGTTCGAGTACTGTGCAGGTGTCTGCGGGTGCGGCGCGGTATTGGACAGCGAGCACGGACGGTCGGTATGCGCTCTACTCGGAAGGCGAAGGCAGAGCTGGCAGGCTTTATCGCTTTGACGCTGAAGGGGAAGGTGGTCGTGGTCGGCGTGAAGCGTTGACGGCCTTGAATGCGGGTGTGCTTGGTGTGGTTGGCGCCAGCGAAGACGGCGAAGTCGTGTATTTCGTCGCCGAAGGCAAGCTGTCCGGTGAAAATGGTGAGGGCGTCGTGCCGGTCGAAGGCCAACCAAATTTGTATGTGCTGCGGACCGGTCACTCACCTGTGTTTGTGGCGACACTCTCAGAACAGGACGGAAAGAAAGTGCCTCCCTATAGTGCGAGCAATGGGGCAGAGGAATGGGGTGATTGGCAGCCTGGGTTTGGTCATCGCACCGCGCGGGTGACGGGGGATGGGGCGAATGTCGTGTTCATGTCCAACCAGAGTTTGGCTGTGGCTGGCTATCCACACGGTTATCCGAGCGACGGCGCATCCGAGGTGTATGTATATGAAGCGGAAAGCGAACAACTGTTTTGCGCGTCGTGCGGATCAACGGGTGAAGCGCTTCCGTTGGGAGATAGCGCTGCGGCGTTCCTGCCGGTGAGCTGGAACGACACGTTCATGTTTCAGTCGATTTCCGAAGACGGCGATCGAGCGTTCTTCAATAGTCGGGTGCCGCTCGTCCCCCAGGACACTAATGGCGTGCAGGACGTGTATGAGTGGGAGCGCGAAGGATACGGTAGCTGCTCAAAGGGGGCCGGCTCGACAGGTGGATGCGTGTTCCTTCTATCGGGTGGAGCGAATGAAGCAAACTCGTCGTTTGTGGGGGCGAGCCCTAACGGCGACGACGCGTTCATCGTGACGCGTGCACAGCTTTCCCCCGAGGACGGTAACGACGCCTTTGACTTGTATGATGTGCGGGTCGACGGTGTGAAAGTTGTGACGCCGCCTGTGTGTACGGGCAGCGGGTGTCAGGGAGTGCCGACGCCCGCGCCGTTGTTCGCCACACCGCCAAGCGCGACCTTCAGTGGCGTGGGTAACTTCACAGCGTCTAATACAAGCGTCGCGAGACCAAAGACGAAGACATTGACGCGCGCTCAAAAGCTCGCCAGAGCGTTGAAGGAATGCAGGAGGAAGCGGGGTAGGAGACGGGTGCCATGTGAAGCGCGTGCACGCAAGCTCGACCGTACAGGCAAGCATGGCAAGTCAGCGAGCGTGACTGGAGGCAAGCATGTTTAGGAAGCTAACCTGCTCAATGGTTGTGATGATGCTTGTTGGGATTCTGTTTGCGTCGTCCGCGTTGGCCGATATTCCGAGGCCGGGCTATCAGGTCTTCGGGTATACGTCCCCTACGGTGCTTTCCCCCGGCGGGGAAGGTGTGTTGCAGTTGTTCATTTATGATGTTGGTGGTGTGCCAGGCCACGAAGGTGTGACGCTGACAGACACCCTTCCGGCGGGTCTGGAAGAGGCACCCGGGAGCGAATGCTCCGGCAGCACTGTGGTGACGTGTAATGTGGGCCCGATTGAAGGGGTAGGAGCACTGAGCGCTGGCGCCACAGAAGTGGACATACCGGTGCGTGTTGCCGCTGACGCGTCTGATGTTCCCAATCCTGTAAACCACGTGACTTTGAGTGGTGGTGGGGCGCTCGGCACGGCTGGAACGAGCTTTCCGGTGCATTATGGTTCGGGTTCCTCCTCGGCGGGATTCTCGAATTTCGACGCGTGGGCGTCGAATGCTGACGGTACGCTGGATACGCAGGCGGGCTCGCATCCGTACGAGTTCACTGTGGTATTTTCTACAAATAACCACCTGCAGGGAGGATTGATACGACCTGCAGGTGGTGAAACAAAGGCGGTAGATGTGAGTCTCCCGCCCGGCTTGGTCGGGGAACCAGGCGCCATACCACAATGCACCCGCGAAAAATTTGACCAGGGAGAATTCGTCGAACCTAATGGTAGTGAAGGATGCAAGCCTGACACACGGATAGGCATCGAGGAAGTAAACGCAGGTGGCACGACTGTTTACTTCCCTATCTATAATCTTGTGCCTCCGCCTGGGGTTGCCGCCGAGTTCGGATTCGACTTCCAGAAAGCCCAAGTGCTTATCGATGCGAAGGTGCGCAGTGGCGGTGACTACGGCATCACGGCGCACGCGAACTTCCCGCAATACAAGGTACTAATGAATGCGACCACGATATGGGGTGTTCCAGGCGAACATGGTACGGGTGCCCAACTGAAACCATTCTTGACGATGCCCACGTCATGTGAAGGGCCGGCGCAGTTCAGCCTGGAAATGCTCGGGACATGGCAAAACCCTGAAGCTACCGCACCGGTTCTAACCTCTCCGTATCACGATAACGAGGGAACCCCAACCGGTTTCACTGGTTGCGAAAAGCTCGTGCATTTCCAGCCGAGGTGAGCCTTGCGCCGGATACGAGCTATTCTGATACCCCCGCGGGATTGTCTGCGACAGTGAGGGTTCCCCAAGGCCTGAATCCCGAAGGGTTGGCTACACCGGGCCTGAAGGAAACGACCGTCGTGCTACCTAAAGGCGTTGCGATCAATCCCGGTCAAGCTACGGGATTGGCTGCTTGTCAACCTTCGCAAGAGAATATCGGTGGGCCGGAAGCCGAAAAGGAAGTAATGGACGGTCCACCATCGTGTCCCGCCGCGTCGAAGGTCGGCACTGATGAAATCTCCACACCACTACTCGCGAAAAGATTGAAAGGCAACGTCTACGTCCTGCAATCAAACCCACCTAACCTTGCAATTGCTGGTCGCCGCCGAAGGCGAAGGCGTGTTTCTGAAGCTGATCGGCAACGTGCACTTGAACGAACAGACGGGCCAGCTGACGACAACATTCAAGGGCACACCGCAGGATCCTGGTACGCCCGATGCGCCGCTGAACGAATTCGTGTTGTCGTTCAGCGGTGGTCCTCAAGCCGCGCTCGTGACTCCCCCAACCTGCGGCGTGTATACCGCGACCGCCGATTTCACGCCGTGGAGCACGCCTTTCGTGGAAGACGCCTTGTCGGAAAGCAACTTCTCGATCACGAGCGGACCCGGCGGCAGCGGTGTAGCCAACTGCACGGGACCGCTGCCGTTCACACCGAGCTTGACGGCGGGATCGACGACCGACCAGGCAGCCGGCTATACCGATTTCTCGATGTTGCTCTCGCGCGGCGATGGACAGCAGCGCATCGAAAAACTGCAGTTCAAGACACCTGAGGGACTGTTGGGCAAGATCGCAAACGTCCCACTCTGCCCCGAACCACAAGCAGCCGCGGGCACATGCTCCAGCGCGTCGCAGATCGGGCATACGGTCGCCGAGGTCGGTCCCGGACCCGTACCCGTTCGTGATCCCTCAAGAGGACGCGCCGCCGGCACCGATCTACTTGACAGGACCGTATGAGGGTGCGCCATTCGGCTTGTCCATTGCAGTGCCGGTCGTCGCGGGCCCGTTCAACCTCGGTACCGAAGTGGTCCGCGCGAAGATCGAAGTGGACCCGCATACCAGCCAGTTGACGATCTCGACGACAGCGTTCCCCAAGACGGTGAAGGGGATCCCGACCGATATTCGCGAGATCGACGCTGTAATCGACCGGCCCGAATTCATGTTCAACCCGACCGACTGCAACCCGATGAGCTTCACGGGTACCGCGTACAGCTTCGAAGGCGCCACAGCACCACTCTCAAGCCACTTCCAAATGGGGTCGTGTCGCAGCCTCGCCTTCAAACCAGACTTCAAAGTCTCAACCACCGGCAAAACGTCCAGAGCCAACGGCGCCGAGTTTGACCGCGAAGATCGTCTACCCCACAGGCAACCTTGGAGCGAACCAGGCGTCCTCGCAATCGAACATCGCAAGCGTAAAGGTGGACCTGCCCAAGCAACTACCGTCCCGGTTGACGACGCTGCAGAAGGCGTGTCCAGCAGCAACGTTCGAAGCCAACCCGGCTAATTGTCCGGCGGCGTCGATCGTGGGGCACGCCAAGGCGATCACGCCGGTCCTCCCGGTCCCGATCGAAGGACCCGCCTATTTCGTATCGCACGCCGGCGAAGAATTCCCATCGCTAATCGCGGTGCTGCAGGGTTATGGCGTGACCGTGGACTTGGTCGGCAGCACGTTCATCAATAGCAAGACGAACATCACCTCCAGCACGTTCAAGAAAGTGCCCGACGTCCCAATCGCAAGCTTCGAACTGAACCTGCCCCAAGGCAAATACTCAGCCTTGGCGGCCAACGGGAACCTCTGCAAGACCAAACTCACCATGCCCACCGCGTTCACCGCGCAGGACGGCGCAGAAATCCACCAGTCCACCCCAATTGGCGTGACGGGTTGCGCGAAGACCGTGCACAAGAAGACCAAGACGACGCACGGCAAGAAAGCGCATGGCAAGAAGGCTGAGCGCGGTGCGGGCGGGTCGGGAAGCGCGCGGAGAGGGTGATGGCGGTGGCAGTTCGTCGTGAGCGCGACGGACCGCGCTCGCGACGGCGCGGGCACGCCGCGAGCGCTCACGAGGGGTCCCACGTGATCGAGATGCAGCGCCGGCGGTTGCTGTCAGGCATGTGCGAGGTCGTCGCCGAACGCGGATTGGAGCATGCTGGCGTCGGGGCGATTTGCGCACGTGCTCGTGTCTCCAGACGCACGTTCTATGACCTCTTCGAAGACCGCGAAGCTTGTTTCATGGCGCTATTGGAAGAGACGATCGAGCAAGTGGAAACCGAGATCAGGCGCGATGAGGCCTTATCCGGACAGGATTCGGGGCACGGTTCGCATCGCGCCCATGCCTGGCAGGAGGACGTCCGTGACGCGTTGAGTGCGTTGCTCGTTTTCTTCGACGCCCATCCGATGCTCGCTCGCGCGTGTCTATTGGAGGCGATGAAGGGCGGTCCCAAGGTGATGGTCCTGCGCCAGAACACGATCGCACGGATCGTCGCAGCAATCGAACAGAACGGTACGGCCTCGCGCACCGCGACCGCCACAGTGATGAGAGAGGACCCTGGCGTGCCGTCACTGGTCGCGCAAGGCATTGTCGGTGGCGCGATCTCGGTAATACAGACACGTCTACTGGAAAAAGACAACCCACCACTGATTCCCCTGCTCAACCCATTGATGAGCCTGATCGTGCTCCCCTATCTCGGCCCAGCCGCCGCACGCCGCCAACGCCAGCGCCCCACCCCCGAACGGGTCTCCGCGCCAACATCGGAGCTCCACCAACCATCGCTGCGTGAACCGTTCAAGGACATCCCCATGCGCTTGACGTTCCGCACCGCCCGCGTCATAGCCACGATCCACGCACACCCTGGAGCCAGCAACCGCCAGATCGGCGACGCCGCCGGGATCGCGGACCAAGGCCAGATCTCAAAGCTACTCAGACGCCTCGCCGGCTATGGACTCATCCAAAACACCGGCAACGGCCACAGCAAGGGCGAACCAAACGCGTGGACACTGACCGCCCACGGACACGCGATACAAAATGCCGTCCAGACACCAATCGGATGATGGGCGCGGTCCTGCCCCTTCGTCTCAAGCCGCTGTGAGGAAATCCGTCACGCGCTCGATCGCCTCTGGGCGGTCGAGCCACCACCAGTGACCGGCGCCCTCCAGCTCCACTAGCTCGTTATTTGGTAGCGCCTTCGCGTACGCGCCGGCGAAGCGCTTCGGGATATAGGGGTCGCGCAACCCCCACACCACCAATGAGGGTATGTCCAACTGGGACAGGCGCTGTCCAGCCTGGGCCAAAGTCGAGCTCGGTGAGCTGCGATACAGCCGCAGGATCGCACGCTGCGTGCCCTGGTCGAAGTGGGCCATCACCGAGTCGATCCACTGCTCAGGCAGCGGCCCCGGCGTCGCGCTTGCCGCCGCGGTCGAGCGGCGCATCGCCCAGCGCGAGGTCGCACCCATGACGAGCTCTCCGAGTATCGGGGTACGCCACATGCGGGCGGTGCGGTGCCAGCGGTAGCCGGGCAGCAAGGGCACGGCATTGGTCACGACCAGTCGCTCCACCCGCTCTGGATGGGCTTGCGCGAAGGCGAGACCCACCGCCCCCCAGTCGTGCACGAGCATGCGCACGCTCTCCACCTCGACCATGTCGAGAAAACGCTCGATAAAGCCGGCGTACTCCTCGATCGTGTACTTCAAGTAGCCGGGCTTGCCCGAGCGGCCGAAGCCCGGCAGGTCGGGAGCCAGCCCGCCGGTTCGTTCCAAGAACGGGAGCCAGTCGTCGGAGCTGGTGGGGACCCCGTGCAGATACAGCGCGGGCGTGGTGGCAGGGCCGCTCGGCGGGGCGCCGCACCAGAAGATGGGTAGGCCGGCCAGCTCGGCGGTGTGCTCGGCGATCTCTGGCACCCCGCGAGGATATACACGCGCTGATCTGCGGCTCGACATGGATATGCATGTAGCACGAGTGCTACGATTGCGCGATGGCGCGCGTAATAACTCAGAGGCAGCTACGCAACGACAGCGGCGAAATCATGCGGGAGTTGGATCGCGGTGAATCGTTCATCGTGACTCGCAACGGCTCGCCGGTTGGCGAGCTCAGGCCTACTAAGCGTCGTCAGTTCGTGCCCAAGGAGGCGGTTCTGGCTGCTCTTGCCGGCGCCGCGCACATCGACGGTGGGCGCTTCCGGGGCGACGTCGATCGCTTCGTCGACCAGACTCCCGATCCGCGTGCCTGAGGCGCGGTACGTCCGAGGTTTGCTCGATACCTCGGTCATAGTCGATCTCGACCGGATCGACCCCGAGCAGTTGCCGGACGAGCCCGCGATCTGCGCCATTACTCTCGCGGAGCTGGCCGCGGGGCCGCATGCGGCCTCCGATCCAGACGAGTGCGCTCGCCGGCAAGATCACCTGCAGCGCATCGAGGCGATCTTCGACCCGCTGGCCTTCGACGCCGACGCCGCTCGAGCCTACGGACGAGTCTATGCCGCCATTGCCGCTCTAGGGCGCAAGGCTCGGGGAGGGCGAGCGGTAGACATGCTGATTGCCGCTGTCGCGCTTGCCGGGGGACTTCCGCTCTACACGTGCAATCCAGACGACTTCGTCGGGCTCACCGATCTCTTGGAGATCGTCGGAGTCTCGCCCGCGGCTTGACCAGGGTGTCCGTATGGAAGTCGCCCACCCGCGCGCGCGTCCTGCGCATCCGCGACCGGCTGCGCCAGATCTATGGCATTCCGCGCATGGCACCCCACGGCCGGCCCTTGGACGAGTTGATCCTCACGGTGCTCTCGCAGAGCACCAACGACCGCAACCGCGACGTGGCGTTCCTGCGTTTGCGCGAGCGCTTTGCCAAACCAGGCGACCCGATCGACTACGAGGCGATGCTCGCTGCTCCAGTGTCCGAGGTTGAGGAGGCGATCCGCCCAGGCGGCATCTCCAAGGTCAAGTCGGTCCGTATCCAGGCGATTCTCGCGGCGATTGCGGACGCCTCGGGGAGCACGGATGCTCCACTCAGGTCCGGTTCTACATCGGAGATCGAAGCGGGGGCTGCGGGTCGTCTCTCGCTGGAGTGGATGCGCGACGCGCCGCTGGAGGAGAGTCGCGACTACTTGTGTGCTCTCCCCGGCGTAGGACGCAAGACCGCGGCCTGTGTCCTGCTGTTTGCCTATGGCCTACCCGACATTCCCGTCGACACCCACGTCTCGCGCGTTGGCACGCGCCTGGGCCTGTTCCGTCCCGGGGCTTCCTTCGAGGAGCTACACGACCAGATGCTCGCGATCACCCCGCCGGGAGAGCAGCTCGAGTTTCATGTGAACCTGTTGCGCCATGGGCGCCGTACTTGTCATGCGCGCAACCCGGCTTGCAATGAGTGCGCTCTGGCGCGAATGTGTCCCAGTCGGGGTACTTTCCTCGCGCAAACGTGATCGAAGTGTCACGCCTTCACGTCTTTCAGGCGAAAATGTCGGTGGCTGTGATCGCGATTGCACCGCGTGGGACTTTGGCGACTTGCTCGCGGGCGCCCACCGCGTAGCGCATCTCCTCGGCGACTTTGGGCAGCGCGTCGACCTTTTGGCGCAGTTCGTTAATCACACGGGCGCCGTCGATCTTTCGCCCCCACTTTGCCTCGCCCGCAAGCACTGCTTCCTCGCTGCGTCCCGCTACTGCGACGGCGTCGATCTCCACGGGCGGGTGATCTGACCAGAAGGCGCCGATCCTGACGATGTCGGGTGGGAGCGCTCCAGCTGTGGCCAGTCGGCGGAGATGTATGCGAAAGGCCTCCTCCCAACGCTCTCCCATATGGTCGTCCAAGCGTTCCATCAACGGACGCAGAATGGTCTTGCCGAGACCGCGTTCGATCTCCCCGCTATAGGGCTCCACGATTGTCAGCCAGAACGCCAGGAAGTTGTCGGCGATCCGATAGTTGCGTCTGCGTGTTCTCGATGCCTGCGTCGTGACTGGAACTACTCGCTCGACGAGACGCAGTTCGATGAGTCGCTGCAGAGTGCGCGCCGGCTCGGCGCCGACTGCCTGGGCGATCTCGTTGTGCTTTGTCTTACCCGCGGCGATCGCTCGCAGCACTCTCTGCCCGAGCTCGCCCATCTCCCCCTCTGTGGCGAGCACCAAGCGACCCTCGTCGAGCAGCTTGCCGCCGGGGGTGCAAACGAGACGCGCCAAGTTCGAGCGCAGGTCGCTGCCCTGGTCCCACCAAGTCAGGTACAGCGGCACACCACCCATGATTCCCCATACCAACGCGCGGTCTGCCGGAGACAGCCCTTTGAGCAACATCGCGCTCTCGTGAGGGGCAAACGGGTGGATTGCCAGCGCCAGGTCGATGCGACCGTATAGCGGCTCGCGCTCCTCCTGCATCGACCTCATCACTCGTACAGCGGATCCGCAGAGCATGATGCGCAGCCGCGTGCGCTCGCGTGCGCGGTCCCAGAACGCACGGATCACACTGGGCAGCTCAGGTGAGGAGCGCAGCAACTCGGGAAACTCGTCGAGCACGAGCAGCAGCGGCTCGTGCTCTGCGATGGCCGCGAGGCTCTCCAGCGCGTCGTCCCAATCAACGAATGGCCGCCCCGTCAGGTCCCGAACTCCCTCGTTCACTGCCTCGGCGGTGGCTCGGCTGAGCAGTCTCAGCTCATCTCGTGCGAGTCTCCCCGCGCCTGTGTGAAAGATGGTTTGGTGGGCCCGTGCAAACTCGTCGCACAGCGCTGTCTTGCCGACCCGACGCCTCCCCCATACGAGTGCGATGCGGCCAGTCCTCTGCTCGTCCCACCACCTCGTCAAGGCATCGAGCTCTGTCGAGCGGTTCACGAACATGGGCCTAGTCTAACTGACATTCCACGTCGGTTACATGTTACGTCAGTTACGTCCGCTGTCAGTTACGCTCTGAAGGCCTTATCCAGTCGCGACGAATAGCAAACCGTTCTCGGTTGCTAACCGTGTGGCAGCACTGCAAACGCGATCACCGCGTACTGCAATCCCGCCGCGACGATCACAAGCGCATGGAAGACCTCGTGGTAGCCGAACACTTTGGGCCATGGATTCGGACGCCCGCTCGCATACACGATCGCCCCGAGCACATAGAGCAGGCCGCCGAGCGCAAGGCCGGCCACACCGAGCCAGCCGATCGTGGCGGGCAGCTCGCCGAAGACCGCCGCAGTGACGAGCCCCAGAGCGACATAGACCCCCGCGAACAGCCACTTGGGCGCGTCGATCCAAAGCAGCTTGAATATGACCCCGCCAAGCGCCCCTGCCCACAACACGATCAGAATCGTGCTTGCCAAAGAGCCTTTCAGGGCAAGTAGAGCAACGGGAGTGTAGGTCCCGGCGATCATGATGAAGATCATCGAATGATCCAAGCGTCGCATCCAGCGGCGCGCGTTTGGACGCCACGTGATGCGGTGGTAGAGGGCGCTCGTGCCGAACAGTGCGGACACGGCGATCGCGTAAATGCTAGCCGCCAGCCGTGCGCGCCCGTCGGATGCTGCCAGGATCAGCGTGAGGCCGCATCCGAGCGATACAAAGAACGCGTACTGGTGTGAGACCCCGCGCAGCTTGGGGCTTCATATGACTAAAGGTAGCCGGTTGTAGGGCCGCAGATTGGAGTATGATGCGCATCTGCTACGCTCCCACTTAGATTTGATCCGCAACTGAAGGAGCACCAGCTCATGGGCAAGACCATAGGCATAGACCTCGGCACGACGAACTCGTGCATGGCCGTGCTCGAGGGTGGCGAGCCCACCGTCATCGAGAACGCCGAGGGCGGCCGCACCACCCCCTCCGTAGTCGCCTTCACAGCCTCCGGCGAGCGCCTCGTCGGCACCGTGGCCAAGCGCCAGGCCGTGACCAATCCACAAAACACGATCTTCTCGATCAAGCGCTTCATGGGCCGCAAGGAGGCCGAGGTGCGCGAGGAGGAGTCGATCGTCCCCTACAAGGTCGTCTCCGGCCCCAACGGCGACGCGCGCGTAGAAGCGGACGGCCACCAGTATTCGCCGCCTGAGGTCTCCGCGATGATCCTGCAGAAGCTGAAGGCCGACGCGGAAGCCTATCTCGGCGAAACGGTCGACTCGGCCGTGATCACGGTCCCCGCGTACTTCAACGACGACCAGCGTCAGGCAACCAAGGACGCCGGCAAGATCGCCAACCTCGAGGTCAAGCGCATCATCAACGAGCCCACCGCCGCGTCTTTGGCATACGGGCTCGACAAGGAAAGCGACCAGACGATCCTCGTGTTCGACCTCGGCGGCGGCACTTTCGACGTGTCCGTTCTTGAGATCGGCGACGGCGTGTTCGAGGTCAAGTCCACCGCCGGCGATAACCACCTTGGCGGCGATAACTTCGACAAGGCAATTGTCGATTGGCTCGTGGCTGACTTCAAGCGCGACCAGGGCATCGACCTGTCAGCCGACCCGATGGCTTTGCAGCGGCTGTATGAGGCCGCAGAGAAGGCGAAGATCGAGCTGTCCACTACGCAGGAGACACAGATCAACCTGCCGTTCATCACGGCCGACTCATCGGGTCCCAAGCACCTTGATACGCGCCTCACGAGGGCCAAGCTTGCCGAGTTGACCTCGGCTTTGCTCGACCGCGTGGTAGCCCCCGTGCGCCAGGCGATCGACGACGCCAAGGACAAGGGCGTCAAGGAGATCGACCACATCGTCTTGGTCGGTGGTATGACGCGTATGCCTGCCGTGCAGGAGAAGGTCAAGGAGCTGACGGGCAAGGACCCCCACCGTGGCGTCAACCCGGACGAGGTCGTGGCCGTTGGCGCGGCCATCCAAGCGGGTGTGCTCGCCGGCGATGTCAAGGATGTGCTCTTGCTCGACGTCACCCCGCTCACGCTCGGCATCGAGACAAAGGGTGGCGTGATGACCAAGCTGATCGAGCGCAACACCACGATCCCCACGCGCAAGGGCGAGGTGTTCTCGACTGCGGAGGACAACCAGCCTTCGGTCGAGATCCACGTGTTGCAGGGCGAGCGGGAGATGGCCCAGTACAACAAGTCGCTGGGCAAGTTCCAGCTCACCGGCATCCCGCCGGCGCCGCGTGGCATACCCCAGATCGAAGTCGCGTTCGACATCGACGCCAACGGCATCCTCAACGTGTCGGCAAAGGATCTTGGTACCAGCAAGGAGCAGAAGATCGAGATCAAGGCGGGCTCCGGGCTCTCCGATGAGGAAGTCAAGCGGATGGTCACCGACGCCGAGTCCCACGCCGAGGAGGACCGCAAGGCACGCGAGCTTGCCGAGGCACGCAACAACGGTGAGAATGCTGCTTACCAAGCTGAGCGTCAGCTGGTCGATCTCGGCGACCAGGTCGATGCTGACTCCAAGGGCCGCATCGAAGAGGCGATCAAGGAGGTGCGCGAGGCACTCGAGTCCGATGATCCGGCTGCGATCAACGCGCGTACCGAGGCTCTGCAGAGCGCCTTCCATGCTGTCTCCGAGGCGATGTACCAGAAGGCCCAGGCCGACGCGGCCGCTGCCGGCGATGGCGGAGGAGGGGCCGATGGCGCATCCAGTGACGGTGCCGCCGAGGAGGACGTCGTCGACGCCGAGGTTGTCGACGAGGGCAAGAGCTGACCTCGATGACCGACACCGAGTCGCACACAACCGGCGTCCCCGGGACGCACCCAACACCCGACGGCGGCGAGGCTCAGGTCTCGCCGGTCGTCGAGGCCCAGCCCACCGCGGAAGTTGAAGTGGAAGAGGATCTCGACGGAGAGGCCATTGAGGGAGAGATCGGCGAGCTGGTCAAGACCGCCGCCCAGCGCGATGAGTATCTGGCGCTCGCGCAACGCACGCAAGCCGACTTCGAGAACTACCGCAAGCGCGTCGCGCGCGACGCCGCCCAGGCCCAGGACCGAGGCGTGGCCAAGCTCGCCAAAGAGCTCTTGCCTGCGTTGGACAACCTCGACCGCGCGATCGAGGCGGCCGAGGACGAGGATCCGCTGCTCGCCGGCGTGCGGCTCGTACGCTCGGAGATCGCGGCCGCGCTTGCGCGTGTGGGCATCGAGGCGTTTGCTCCCCTGGGGGAGCGGTTCGACCCCAACCAGCAGGAAGCCATAGCCCAGCAGCCCGTCGAGGGCGCCGCGAGCGGCACCGTTGCCGAGGTCTACCAGAACGGCTACCGCATGGGCGAGGCGATCATCCGGCCCGCCCGCGTCCTGGTAGCCGCGTAGGTCGGCGGCAACATGGCAACCCGTCCCGACTACTACAAGACGCTTGGAGTCGACAAGAAGGCGAGCGCCGATGAGATCAAGAAGGCGTATCGCAAGCTGGCGCGCAAGTATCACCCGGACCGCAACCCAGACGACAAAGAGGCCGAGGAGCGCTTCAAGGAGATCTCCCAGGCCCACGACGTGCTCGGCGATCCCGAGAAGCGCAAGCAGTACGACAACGGCACCGGACCGTTTGCTGGCGGCGCTTCGGGGGGGCCTGGATTCGGCGGTTTTGGCAACTTCGACTTCGACGCCTCGTCGATGGGCGACATCCTCTCCAACCTGTTCGGCGGAGGAGGCGGTGGCGGGGGTGGCGGAGCCGCGACCGGCGGCCGGCGCGCACGCACGCGCCCCCAGCGGGGACGCGATCTGGAGACCGAGGTGCGTATCTCTTTCGGGCAGTCGATCTCAGGAGCGCAGGTTCCGCTGTCAGTTCCAACTACCAGTGCGTGCCCTACTTGCCACGGCACCGGTGCCAAGCCGGGCACTACGCCGAAGGTATGTCCCCGCTGCGAAGGGCGTGGTATCGAGAGTGAGGGCCAAGGCATGTTCTCCATCACTCAACCTTGTTCGCGTTGCGGCGGCAGCGGCACTGTGATCGAGGACCCGTGTCCCACCTGTGGCGGCTCGGGAGCGGTACGCAGCGTCAAGAAATTTCGCGTCAACATCCCCGCGGGAGTCAAGGAGGGCTCGCGCATCAGGGTGCCCGGCAAGGGCGAGGCCGGCGCTCACGGAGGACCCACGGGCGATCTGTACGTCGTTACCCACGTCGATCCCTCGCCGGTGTTCAAGCGCAAGGGCGACAATCTCGAAGTGGAGGTCCCACTGACGGTCCCTGAGGTTCTGCTCGGCGCCGAGGTGCCGGTGCCCACACTGGATGGCACGAAGACCTTGCGTGTAAAGCCTGGTACTCACCACGGTTCGTTGCAGCGCCTGCGCGGCGAGGGGCCGGCGAAGCTTGGCGGCAAGAGCCGCGGCGACATCCACTACCGCTTCACGATCGAGGTTCCCGAGCAGCTCACCGACGAGCAGCGCGCCGCGGTAGACGAGCTGTCCAAGACGATGAACGGCAACCCGCGCGCAAAGCTATTTTCGGAGGCATCGTCATGACCGAGCAAAGCCCGGCCGGCAGGCGCGTCACGCGGGTCGAGGTTGAAACCCTCAAAACCACTCCTCACGCGCGCGAAGCGCGCGTGGAGGTCGAGGTCGACCGCGGCGTATTCATGATCTCGATCGCGGCCGAGCTGGCCAAGATGCACCCGCAAACGCTGCGTATGTACGAGTCGCGCGGACTGGTGGAGCCCAAGCGTTCTCCCAAGGGAACTCGGCTGTACTCCCAAGAGGATGTCGAGAAGCTGCGCCGCATCCACGAGATGACGGTCGAGCTGGGACTCAACCTGGCCGGTGTGCAACGAGTGCTGGACCTGGAGTCCGAGGTGCAAGGCATGCACGCGCGCATCGAAGAGTTGGAAGTAAAGGCCCTGCACGCCCAGGTGGAGCTGGCAGAGGAGCTGGAGCGGGTGCGTCGCTCGTTTCGCGCCGAGCTGGTCCCGTTCCGTGAGTCCCGCACAGACCTCGTACGGGCGGCGGATGCGCGTTCACCATTTCGGGTACCGGGCAGGCAGAGCTCCTCGCCCAGGACGGACACCCGATAGGGACTGGTACCCAACCGACAAACCGAGCTGCGGAAGACCCCGATGAGCAGGAGCCCAAACGATGACACCCCCTAATGGCCAGGCGCCTGGTGGCGCCACTCAACAGATGTCTTCTGAGGAGGAGCAAAAGCCCCTGGAGCGCTTCGGCAAGGACCTCACTGAGCTGGCCGAGCAGGGCAAGCTGGACCCAGTGATCGGCCGCGACGAGGAGATCCGTCGCGTGATCCAAGTGCTCTCACGCAGGACCAAGAACAACCCGGTCCTGATCGGGGAGCCTGGCGTAGGCAAGACGGCGATCGTCGAGGGTCTGGCTCAACGGATCGTGTCCGGCGACGTGCCCGAGTCGTTGCGAGAGCGTCGCGTGGTCGCGCTCGACATGGGCGCCTTGATCGCGGGCGCGGTGTATCGCGGCGAGTTCGAGGAGCGCCTAAAGGGGGTGCTCAAGGAAGTCTCCGAGGCGCAGGGCACGGTGATCCTGTTCCTGGACGAGCTGCACACGATCGTGGGAGCCGGTGCCGCGCAAGGCGCCGTGGACGCCGCCAACCTGCTCAAGCCGATGCTCGCGCGCGGAGAGCTGCGCTGCGTGGGTGCGACCACGCTCGACGAGTACCGCAAGCACATCGAGAAGGACGCCGCCTTGGAGCGTCGCTTCCAGCCGGTAATGGTGGGTGAGCCGAGCGTGCAGGACACGATTGCGATCTTGAGGGGCCTAAAGGAGCGCTATGAGACCCACCACGGCGTTCGCATCCAGGACAACGCCTTGATCGCTGCCGCAACTCTCTCCCACCGCTATATCGCCGACCGCTTCCTACCCGACAAGGCGATCGACCTAATCGATGAGGCCGCGTCGAAGATTCGTATCGAGATCGACTCGGTGCCGACCGAGATCGACGAGGTGGATCGGCGCGTGATGCAGCTCGAGATCGAGCTGACCTCCTTGCGCAAGGAGAAGGACGAGGCCTCTAAGGAGCGGCGCGCTGCGATCGAGGCTGAGCTAGCCGAGTTGAAGGAGCGCTCGGCGACAATGAGGGCGCAGTGGCAGAAGGAGAAGGAGGCGATCCAGGGCATCTCTGAGCTGAAGGAACGCTTGGAGCAGGCGCGCGTCGAGGCCGAACGTGCCGAGCGCGAAGCCAACCTGCAGCGCGCGGCCGAGCTGCGCTACGGGGAGATCCCCGAGCTGGAAAAGCAACTCGCCCAGCACGAAGCTGCCGAGCGCGAGCGTGAACAGGGTGATAGTGAAGAGGGAGAGGACGGAGAGACCGCCGGTCCCCCTGGGAGCGACGGCGCCGGCGGACCTGTCTTCCTCAAGGAGGAGGTCGACGCCGAGGATGTAGCCGAGGTGGTTGCGCGCTGGACGGGTATCCCCGTTTCTCGTCTGATGGAGGGCGAAGTGGAGAAGTTGATCCACATGGAGGAGCGCCTGCACGAACGTGTCGTTGGTCAAGACGAGGCGGTCGAGGTGGTGGCAACTGCTTTGCGTCGCTCTCGCGCGGGCCTACAGGACCCGAACAGGCCGATCGGCACTTTCCTTTTTCTTGGGCCCACAGGGGTCGGTAAGACGGAGCTGGCGAGGGCCCTGGCCGAGTTCATGTTCGATTCCCAGGACGCCATGGTGAGGATCGACATGAGTGAGTACATGGAGAAGCACTCGGTCTCTCGCCTCGTTGGCGCGCCTCCGGGATACGTGGGCTATGAAGAGGGCGGTCAGCTCACAGAGGCGGTACGCCGCCGGCCCTACTCGGTAGTGCTTTTGGACGAGATCGAGAAGGCCCATCCCGACGTGTTCAACACCCTGTTGCAAGTGATGGACGACGGGCGCCTAACCGACGGTCAGGGTCGTACCGTGGACTTCAAGAATACGGTCTTGATCATGACTTCCAACATAGGGGTGGGTGGGTCCGAATCCCCGACCGGTGACAGTATGCGCGCCGAATTGACCAATTACTTCAAGCCTGAGTTCATCAACCGGCTCGACGACATCGTTCGTTTCAACACGCTCTCGCGCGAGCAGATCTCGGAGATCGTGGACCTACAACTCCAGCAGGTGATTGAGCGCGTGGCTGAGCGAGGGATACAGCTGGAGATCACCCCAGCCGCTCGTGAGCTGCTTGGGAATATGGGCTATGACCCGACCTACGGCGCACGGCCGCTGCGCCGCGTGATCCAGAAGCAGCTAATAGACAAGCTGGCGCTGGCTTTGCTGGAAGGGCGATTCCATACAGGTGAGGCGGTTCTCGCCGATGCCCGGGACGGCCTGATGGTGATCGAGAGTGCGCCGGAGATTGCGGCTACAACTAGTTGACCTGGTTCCGTCCAATCTAGGACGAACCTAATCGCTCACAATGTCCGATTAATTGGGATTAGGCTTGACAAGCGTATAACTCCTTGCATACGATCCGCCACGCACATGGAGGCGTATCGGGGGACGGGCTCTGCCTACTGATGTAGGCGGCATGGCTCGCTGGCGTTGAACGCCACTCGATAGGCGCGATCAAAAAGGGAGAGTTCTATGAGAAGTTCTTTGCCAGCGGCGCGTTGCGACGCTGATAGCAGTAGTGCGGCCAAGGGTGCTCTGCGCCGCGGTCGACGACCCAAAGGAGCCGGTCATTGGGTGTTCGCGGCGGTAGTTTGCTGTGTTGCCTTGCTGGCGTTTGCCCCCGTCGCCGTGGCGGCGGGAACCGGCAAGATCGAAGGGAACGTGACCGAATCCGCCCATAAAGCCCTCGCCAACGTCTCCGTCACGGTTTACGGTCCCGATAACGAATTGGACGGGTCCGCGATTACCGGTGCGGGTGGCGAATACACCGTGTCTGGATTGTCGGGGGGCGACTACAAGGTCGGATTCTCACATCCGCCATATGCCGATCAGTATTACAACGACCAGCCCTCGCTGGCGAATGCCGATTTTGTGTCCGTCAACGAAGGCAATACGACTGCAGGAATCGACGCCACCCTGCAGGAACCGGGCAAGATCACGGGAACGGTAACGAATAGCGCAGGCGTGCCAGTCCAAGATGTGGCAGTCGACGTGTACGGTGGTGGTTTCAGCTTCGAAGCCATCAAAGTCGCGTTTACCGACGCCAACGGCGAATATACAGTGGAAGGCTTGACGGAAGGCGAATACAAGGTTGGTTTCTTCCCCGAGGGACCATCATATATTTCGCAGTACTACAACGGTCAGTCTTCGCTTGAAAGCGCCAATCCCGTTCTGGTTACCGCCGGGAAAACGACGGCCGGTATCGGCGCCGCATTGACCGAAGGGGGTAAGATCTCGGGTATTGTCACTGACGCCTACACGCACGGAGGCTTGGCTAAAATTGGAGTCAGCGCATACGCTCCGGGCTCGGAAGGCGATTTTGGATATGCCTCCACAAACGCAAACGGCGAATACACGATCACTGGGCTACGAACCGGCTCTTACAAGGTCTCGTTCTCGTGGGAATATTCCGAAGCCGAAGATAAGGCATGCGAACACGCGCCCAGGTGTCCGCCCAAGTATATAACCCAGTACTACAACGATCAGCCCTCCGAAGCGACCGCCAATCCGGTCGCCGTCGCCGTGGGGGCGCTCGCGCCAGGGATTAATGCCGCCATGGTGCCGGCAGCCCCATTCAATACGGCGGCGCCTAGTGTGACCGGCACGCCCAGGCCTGGCAGCCTGCTGTCCTGCGCGAGCGGATCGTGGACGGGGGAACCCGAACTCGCACTGGCGGTCGGCTGGCCCCTAACGGCCCCGTTCTCCTATCAGTGGCTGCGCGATGGAGCGCCTATTGCCGGAGCGGTCTCGCCTGCGTACATTGTGCAGACGACGGACGTGGGACACGCGCTGGTATGTGAAGTCACAGCTAGTAACGTCGCCGGTCACACGAGTGCCAGAAGCGCCTCGCTCCTGATTGTAAAGCCGGTCCCTGTCATCAAGGTTGCCGCGACGAAACTCAAGGTCGCAAAGAACGCGACCAAGGTGAGCGTCGCTTGCGCAAGCGCGTCATGCGTGGGATTGGCTGAGGTACTCGAACGGAGCGTCAAGCACCGCAAAGGTGGGAAATCCAAGAAGGTGACCGTCATCCTTGCGAAGGGGCCATATTCCCTGGCTGCCGGAAAGACCGGGGCGATCACCTTGCGACTGACGCCCGGAGGCAGAAAAGGTCTAGCCCATCGTCACCGTATGTCGGCAAAGCTGCTCGTTTCGGTGGTCGGCGGCAAGACGATCGAAAAGACGGTCCAGCTCAGTAGCTAACTCCGGGCTGGGTGCGAGGGATCGGCCCAGCTTCTCTTCGTCGGGCGCGGTGGCTCACCAAGCGCCGCGCCCGACGAGTCAAGCAGCGATGATTTGAGCTGCCAGGACCGCCGCGTTGCGGGCGTTGTCAAGGCCTACGCACGCGACCGGTACGCCCGGAGGCATCTGCACGATCGAGAGGATCGCGTCGAGGCCGCCTGCTGCCGTCAAGCGGCCCGACAGGGGCACGCCGATCACGGGTAGGTCCGTGTGGGCGGCCACGGCGCCCGGAAGTGCCGCGGAGATGCCCGCGCCGGCAATCACCACGCGCAGGCCGCGGGACTTGGCGCTCTTGGCGTATTCGGCAACCGTGTCAGGTTCACGATGGGCCGACATAACCTTCACCTCGTGTGGGACGTTGCGCTCGCGTAGCTCCTTAGCCGCCTTCTCCATCGCCTCCATGTCGCTTTCAGAGCCCATGACGATGCCGACTAGAGGTCCGTCCACGTCGAACTCCTCTAGCTGGGCTTGGACCTCGGCCTCGGCGAGATCGGCTCTTATGGGGGTGGGGGCGTCGGTCATTTCGCGGTCGTCACATCAGCGTTCGCGGCGATATCCCGCCGCAACTGCATTCCCTTGAAGGAGATCTTCTGTGCGGCAGCATACGCGCTGGTGCGGGCTGACTCGACGCTGGGGCCCAGTGCGGTAATACCCAACACGCGACCCCCGGCGGTTAGGACGGTCCGATTGTGGATGGTCGTGCCTGCATGTGTCACCTCGATCCCGACCGGCACCTCGTTCAAGCCATGGATCTCATCGCCGCTCGAGGAGGAGGTGGGGTAGCCGGCAGAGGCCAATACGAGCGTCACAGCCCAGTCTTCACTCCAGGCGAGCTCGGCGCCCTCAAGGCCTCCTGGTCTGGCGGAGGCGAGCAACAGCTCCAGTAGGTCCGAGCGCAGCCTGGGCAGCACCGCCTGCGTCTCGGGGTCGCCGAAGCGCACGTTGAACTCGAGCACCTTTGGGCCGGCCGCAGTGAGCATCAACCCGGCGTAGAGCACGCCATGAAAGGGAGTGCCCCGCTCGCGCATGAGATCCACGACCGGCTGGTGCACAACGCTTGCCAGCTCGCCCACCAAGGCCGCGTCGAATCCCGCGACTGGCGAATAGGAACCCATTCCGCCCGTGTTTGGGCCCCGGTCTCCGTCGAAAATGCGCTTGAAGTCGCGTGCTGGCGCCATTGGTACCGCTCGCACTCCGTCGCACAGGGCGAGCAGGGAAAGCTCCTCGCCGAGCAGGAGCTCCTCCACGACCGCGCTCGGCCGCTCTGTGCTCGATTGCTCTGAGCTCGCCTGCTCCGCGCCCGGCCGCGTGTTGTCTACGTGGGTCGAACTCTTTGACCCGTTTGTGTTGCTGGCGGAAGGCCCTCCGCCGAAGCGCCTTTCGACGAAGATCTCCCGTAGGGCTGCATGCGCCCGCCCGGCGTCCTCGGCGACAGTTACGCCCTTGCCGGCGGCGAGCCCGTCCGCCTTTACCACCACACCAGGGTTCGCCAGTTCGCTGACTGCCTCGATCCCCTCTTGTAGCGACTCAACACCTCGCCAGGCGGCGGTCGGGACGCCAGACTGTTCCATGGTCCGCTTGGCGAACGCCTTTGAGCCCTCCAGCTCGGCGGCTGCCGAGCTGGGACCGAAGGCCATGTGACCGCGCTCGGCGAGCGCATCGACGAGCCCGGCAACGAGTGGCGCCTCCGGCCCCACCACCGTCAGATCAACTCGCTCGCGCTCCACGGCCTCAACGACTCCATCGAGGTCCTCCACCGCGATGTGAAGCACTCGCGCGTCCTTCGTGATCCCAGCATTGCCGGGTGCGCACAACAGCTCCGGCTCTTGGGGGGAGCGCGCCAAAGCGCGCACCAGCGCGTGCTCCCTGCCGCCGGCTCCTACGACGAGTACCCTCATCCCAGGAATGGACTTCCCCACATCCTGTCGGATGTGGTCTGGTAAGGAGGGTTGGGACTTCTCCACATCCTGTCGGATGTGGTCTGGTAAGGAGGGTCGGGACTTCTCCACATCCTGTCGGATGTGGTCTGGTAAAAGGGGTTGCGGTTCACAAGGAGGCGATGAACTCGTCTATGCCGATGGCCGCCAAGGTCTCGTAGCGGCCGGTCCCGCGTGAGCCCAGCTCCAAGGACACGCGCGCCATCGTCTTCTCGTCGGGGGCCTCTACGACCGAGATGAAGTCCACGGCGCCCAAGGTGGCCCACTGGGCCTTGACGGTCGCTCCGAGTTGCTCGACCTCCTTGTTGACCTCACGGATGCGCTCGGGGTTGTTCTTGACGGTCTGCACGCCCTCTGGTGTGAGTGTCGAGAGCATGATGTAGGTGGGCATAGCTCCTCCGTCCGTTTGCGGGTTGGTTTCGCGCGGACGCGCGCTCAACCCGTTGTACATGATCGGAGGGCGGCAGGGATAATCAAAGGGTGATCCCCCGTTACACACCCCCCGAGCTGGGCGAACTGTGGACCGACGAAGCGCGCATGGAGACATGGCGACGCGTCGAGGTCGCCGCCTGCGAGGAGCTGCCCGAGCTGCTCAGCCGCGCGGGCGCCCGCCAGGATGGGGGCGAATCCGCTCGTGGGCACGACGGGCCAAGCGCCACCGACCTGGAGGCAATTCGCGCGGCCACGTTCACCGTCGAGGCGGTCGACGAGCGCGAGCGCACGACCGACCACGATGTGGCCGCCTTCGTCGACGTGCTCTCGGCGAGCGCCGGCGAGGCCGGTCGTTGGATCCACTTCGGGTTGACCTCCTCGGATGTGCTCGACACTGCGCTGGCCTTGCAATTGAAGGCAGCGGGCGAGGTGATCGTGCCGGGCGCCCAAGCGCTCGTCCAGGCTCTGGCCAACAGGGCGCGCGAGCACGTGGACACTCTGTGTGTGGGGCGAACCCACGGGGTCCACGCCGAGCCGACCACCTTTGGCGTAAAGCTCGCGGGCTTTACGTTCGAGGCTCACCGCAATGCGTTGCGCTTGCAAAGGGCCTTCGAGCAGGTAGCGGTTGGTGCGATTTCAGGGGCTGTCGGCACGTATGCGGCGACTAGCCCCGAGTTTGAGCGGCGTGTGCTCGAGCGGCTTGGTCTTGCCCGCGAGGACGTCTCCACTCAGGTGGTGGCACGCGATCGCCACGCCGAGCTATTGCAGGCGATCGCGCTCGCGGGTGCCGGTATAGAGCGCTTGGCGACCGAGATCAGGCACTTGCAGCGCACCGAGGTGCGTGAGGCCCAGGAGCCATTCAAGGTGGGTCAGAAGGGCAGCTCGGCGATGCCCCACAAGCGCAACCCGATCAAGAGTGAGCAGCTCTCCGGGCTCGCCCGTGTGTTGCGCGGCAATGCCCAGGCGGCTTTGGAGAACGTGGCGCTATGGCACGAGCGCGATATTTCCCACTCCTCGGTCGAGCGTGTGATCCTGCCCGACTCGACGATCCTGGTCGACCACATGCAGCGCAGTGCCACCAAGCTGGTGCAGGGACTGGTGGTGGACGAAGAGCGGATGCGCTTCAACTTGGGAATGACTTGCGGCGCGCTGTTCTCGCAAAGAGTGCTGCTCGCATTGGTCGAGGGTGACCATGAGCGGGGGCGCGCGCCGATGGTGCGTGACGAGGCCTACCGTATAGCCCAGGAGCTGGCACAAAGGGCCTGGGACGAAGGCACGCCGCTGCGTGACCTGCTCGCGGCGGACGAGCGCACCACTGGCCTGGACCTCGACGCGATCTTCGATTACTCGTATTTCACGCGCAATGCACACGAGATCGTCGCGCGTCTCGACAAGATCGCCTGAGGCGTTGGTAGCATCGCCAAAAGTGACCCCTGCGCTTGCCGATCTGCCCCTCCTCGCAAGCGGCAAGGTGCGCGAGCTGTATGACCTGAGCGATCGACTGTTGATGGTGGCGAGCGATCGGATCTCCACCTATGACGTGGTCCATCCCACGCCGATCCCCGACAAGGGCAAGGTTCTCACCGGCCTGTCGGCGTTCTGGTTCGAGCAGACGAAGGGGATCGTCGCCAACCACATGATCTCTGCCACCGAGGGCGTCCCAGCCGAGGCGCGCGGCAGGGCTTTGGTTGTCCGCAAGTTGAAGATGTTGCCCGTCGAGTGTGTTGTGCGGGGCTACATCACCGGCTCGGGCTGGAAGGACTACCAGGCGACCGGCGAGGTGTCCGGAATCGAGTTGCCTGCCGGTCTACGCGAGTCAGAGCAGCTACCTGAGCCGATCTTCACGCCGTCCACGAAGGCTGAGGTCGGCCACGACGAGGCGATCGACTTCGAGCGCGCCGCCGAGCTGGTCGGCGACAGAAGCCTGATGGAACGAGTCAGGGACATCTCGATCGACCTCTACTCCTACGCCGCCGCCCACGCGCGCGAGCGAGGCGTGATTTTGGCCGACACCAAGTTCGAGCTGGGCCTCGACGAGGATGGAGAGCTGGTCGTGGGCGACGAGGTGCTTACGCCCGACTCCTCGCGCTACTGGCCCGTCGAAGGCTACGAAGTGGGCAAAGGCCAGCCCAGCTTCGACAAGCAATACGTGCGCGACTGGGCTGCAGGAAGCGGCTGGGACAAGCAGCCGCCGGCACCCGCAATCCCCGACGATGTTGTGGCAGGCACCCGCGCTCGCTACGTCGAAGCCTACGAGCTGATCACGGGCGAGCCGTTCCAGGCTTGGCTGGACAGAACCGCGTGAGAGCACGCGTCTTGATCCGTCCAAAGGCGGGCATCCTCGACCCGCAGGGCGAGGCCGTGCAGCGCGCGCTTCCGGCGCTTGGATTCGAGGGGGTTGCGGACGTGCATGTCGGGCGGCTCGTTGAGCTGGACGTTCAAGACCCCAGCCAGCTGGACTCGATGTGCGAGAAGCTCTTGGCCAACCCGCTGGTCGAGGACTATGAGATCGTCCTCGCGGGTGATTGATCACCGCACGGGGCGTGCGCGCCTCCGTCCCCCGCTTCCAACCGATCCCGTAGGCGCGACGCGCGTACGGCCCTCCGCGGAGCGACAATGAGGTTTGGGGTTCTCCAGTTCCCCGGCACCTGCGATGAGGTAGATGCGCTCCATGCAGCCCGTCGCGTCGGCGACGCTGAGCTGTTGTGGCACGGAGAGCGCGACCTCAAAGGTGTCGACGCGATCGTCGTGCCTGGCGGGTTCTCCTATGGCGATTACCTGCGGGCGGGTGCGATCGCACGCTTCGCGCCCGTGATGGAGTCGGTGATCGCGTTTGCCCATGACGGTGGGCTCGTGCTTGGGATCTGCAACGGCTTTCAAGTCCTATGCGAGGCCCATCTTCTGCCCGGAGCCTTGTTGCCGAACACAAATCTTCGCTTCACCTTCAGGCAGGTGGACCTTGAGGTGGTGGAGGACGACACGGCATTCACCTGCGCCTGCGAGCGAGAGCCGGTGCAAGACAGCCACGCAAGCCCAGGTTCGAGGCGCCTCAGCATCCCAGCCAAGCATTCTTGGGGTCGCTACTACGCCGATGAGCCGACGCTCGCGGCGATGGCCGAGAACGGTCAGGTTGTGCTCAGGTATGCGCCCGGCGAGAACTTCAATGGCTCGACCGATGACATCGCCGGGGTATGTAACGAGCGGGGCAACGTGTTCGGCTTGATGCCCCACCCCGAGCACGCCGTGGATGAGCTGACCGGCTCCACCGACGGGCTCTGCATCTTCGCCTCGATGCGCCTGGCGGTGGAGGGAGCCCATGTTTGAGGGTAGCCTCGAGGATGCGCTCGCGCTCGGACTCACCGAGGCCGAGTACGACTTGATCCGCGAGAAGCAACGCCGCGCACCAAATCAGGTCGAGCTGGCGATGTACTCGCTTTTGTGGAGCGAGCACTGCGCTTATAAGCACTCCAAGAAGCTACTGCGCACCTTGCCCACCGAAGGCCCCAGTGTGGTCATGGGCCCCGGCGAGAATGCCGGCGCCGTAGATCTCGGAGATGGGCTCGTGTGTGCCTTCAAGGTCGAGTCCCACAATCACCCCTCCGCCGTCGAGCCCTTCCAAGGCGCCGCCACCGGCGTCGGTGGCATCCTGCGCGACATCTTCGCGATCGGCGCCCGGCCAATCGCAGTGCTCAACTCGCTCAGATTCGGCGAGCCCCGACCCGCCTACGGGTCGGCCTCGGTGCCCGGCGGGGAAGCCGATGGGCGATCGATACCCCATTCGGGGCACGCGGCGGGATCGCCGGTCGGCCAGCGCGCGCGCTACCTGCTCGACAGGGCCGTGGCGGGCATTGGCCACTACGGCAACTCAATAGGCGTGCCCACGATCGGCGGCGAGGTCTACTTCGAGGCGCCCTACGAGCAGAACTGCCTCGTCAACGCGATGGCCTTGGGGATAGCCAAGCGTGAGCAGCTTGTGACCAGCGCGGCAGTCGGCATCGGCAACGTGGTGGTCCTGTTCGGCGCCTCCACCGGGCGCGACGGGATAGGCGGCGCGTCGGTCCTGGCATCCGCTGAGTTGGGCGAAGATGACGACAAGAGGCCCACCGTCCAGGTCGGCGATCCTTTCGAGGAGAAGAAGCTGATGGAGTGCTCCCTAGAGTTGTTGGAGCGCGGCCTGCTCGTCTCCCTACAAGACCTCGGCGCCGCCGGCCTCACCTCCTCGGCCTCCGAGATGGCCTCCAAGGGCGAAGTCGGGATCGATATCGACGTGGCCCACGTGCCCCTGCGCGAGCCCGACATGGAGCCCTTCGAGATCATGGTCTCCGAGTCCCAGGAGCGGATGCTCTGTGTAGTGGAGCCCGACAAGGTGGATGCCGTCTTGGGGCTGTGCGAGAAGTGGGAGGTCGGCGGCGCGCCGATCGGCACAGTCACCGACACCGGCCAAATGCGCGTGTTCAAGGCGGGCGAGCTAGTCGGGACCATGCCGGTCAGGGCCTTGGTGGATGACTGTCCGCTCTATGACCTGCAGCCAGGGAAGCCGACCAGTACGACCTATCCAGCGCCGCAGGCGCTCCTACCCCCCCAACCCCCCAAAGGGGACGAGGTAGGCGGTTGGACCAAGGGTGAGTTGCTGCTCGCACTGCTCTCCTCCCCGAACCTCGCTTCGCGCAGACCATTGTTCGAGCAGTACGACGCGATCGTCCAATCGCGCACGGTCAGGCGCCCCGAGCAAGCCGACGCCGCGGTGCTGGCGATCCGCGCGCTCGGGGATCGCGCCGCGTCCCCCGCCGGCGGTGGGGATCGCGCCACGCCTACCGCTAGCAGTGGGGATCGCGCTACGCCCGCCGCTGAGGCGGTGGAGGGAGGTGAGGCAATCCCCGGAATCGCCGTTTCGATCGACTGCAACGGCCGGCGCGTCGCGGCCGACCCCTACACCGGCACGGTCGCGGCGGTCTTGGAGTGCGCTTCCAATCTCGCTTGTGTCGGCGCCGAGCCGCTAGGTACCACCAACAACCTCAACTTCGGCAACCCCGAGAAGCCCCACATTGCCTGGCAGTTGACCGAATCGGTGCGAGGGCTCGGCGACGCCTGCCGCGCCCTGCAGGCACCAGTCGTGGGCGGCAACGTCTCGCTCTATAACGAGGGCACCACAGCAGGGCCGATCTATCCGACGCCGGTGATCGGCATGGTCGGCTCTCTGCCCGACGTGCGCCGTGCCGGCCAGCTCGGCTTCGCGCGCAACGGCGACGCGATCGCGCTCGTCGGCCCCTTCGCGCCATCCTTGGATGCCAGCGAGCTAGCCAAGCTCCAGGGCCAAGCTTTGCCCGACGGCCTACCACCCGTGGACATCCCCGCCGTTGCGGCCGCCCAAGCGGCGGTCCGCAGCGCGGTCCGCGCCGGCAAGGTCTCAAGCGCCCACGACATCGCCGAGGGCGGCCTGGTGGTCGCGCTGGCGGAGTGCTGCATGGCCGGCGGGCTAGGAGCACGGGTAGAGCTTCCCGCTGATCTAGAGTGGCTGTTCGGCGAGTGCTGCGGTGGCTTCCTACTCACCGGCAACGCGCAAGTCTTCGGCTCCCTTTTCCAGCGAACGAAGATCGAGTTGATTGGAATCGTCGAAGGTGAGTCGCTCCTCATCGGGGATCAGATCGACCTGTCGCTGTCCGAACTCGCCAGCGCGCATGGAGCATTGGCGAGCTTGTTCGCATGACTGCTACCGTGAGCCAAGCAATGCCTGATGGAAGGGCCCTCAGCCCTGCTCCGGAGGACCGCGATGGACCGCGCGACGAGTGCGGTGTGTTTGGCATATACGCACCCGGCCACGAGGTCTCACGCCTCTCCTACTTCGCTTTGTATGCCTTGCAGCACCGAGGCCAAGAGTCGGCCGGCATAGCCGCGGCCGACCGCGGCGGCAACATCATGACCCGCCGCGAGCTCGGCCTCGTCTCGCAAGTGTTCTCAGAGAACGACCTGCGCACGCTCCAAGGAGAGCTGGCGATCGGCCACGTGCGCTACTCCACGACCGGCTCCAACGCCTGGGAGAACTCCCAGCCAGTGCAGCGCTCCGAGGGCACCAACGGTTCCCGGCGCGAGGTCGCTTTGGCCCACAACGGCAACCTCATCAACGCCGTCGAGCTGCACGCCGACCTGTCCGAGCAAGGCGTCACATTCTCCTCGACTTCTGACTCGGAGATCGTGGCGGCTTTGATTGCCACGCACCCGGCTGAGGAGATCGAGGATGCGATCGCCGACATCCTGCCGCGCTTGAACGGCGCCTTCTCGATCGTCGTCATGACCAAGGATCGCGTAGTCGCCTTCCGCGACCCCCACGGCCTGCGGCCGCTCTCGATCGGTGTGATTCCCCCGACCGCGGGTGCTCGCATGGGCGATGCGGACGCTGGCCAAGGGCGCAGCGCGCACACGGGCGATGCGGACGCTGGCCAGGAGCGGAGCGCGAGCGCAGAAGGGGAGCCCGGGCGGGAGGGCCATTACTGCGTGGCCTCCGAGTCCTGCGCCTTCGACATCATCGGCGCCACCTTCGTGCGCGACGTCGAGCCCGGCGAGGTCGTCACCCTCGGCGCCGACGGTCTCCACAGCCGGCGAGTCATGCCCGACTCGCGTAAGGCCTTCTGCGTGTTCGAGTACATCTACTTCGCGCGCCCCGACTCCCGCATGAATGGTCACGTCCTGCAAGTCGCACGGGGAAGGATGGGGGAGATTCTGGCGCGCGAGTCGCCAGTCGAGGCCGACCTCGTGATCCCCGTGCCCGATTCCGGTAACGCGGCCGCGCGCGGCTTCGCCCGCGCGAGTGGTTTGCCCCAAGACGACGGCTTCGTCAAGAACCGCTACGTCGCTCGCACCTTCATCCAGCCCGGCCAAGAGCTGCGCAAGCACGGCCTCCGCCTCAAGTTCAACCCCCTGCCCGAGGTCGTCCGCGGCAAGCGCCTAGTCGTCGTCGACGACTCGATCGTACGGGGCAACACCACGCGCCAGATCGTCCAAATGCTGCGCGACGCGGGTGCCAGCGAGGTCCACATGCGGATCTCCGCCCCTCCGATCAAGCACCCCTGCCACTACGGGATTGACATGTCCACGCGCGAGGAGATGATCGCCCACGAACGCTCACTCCCCGAGATCGCGGCCGAGCTGGGCTGCGACTCTTTGGCCTACCTGTCTTTGGCAGGCGTCTACGAGGCCGTCGGCGGTGAGCGCGCGACCCACTGCGATGCCTGTTTCACAGGTGAGTACCCCGTCAAGGGCTCAGATGGAGCCCAGGGGAAGTACGCGCTCGAGGTGGCGGGCGCATAGCCGGCATTCGCCCCCGCCGGTCAAGTGCGCCCGCTAGGGTGGCGCGCGGATGAGTCAGCCCTTCCCCATTGCTGTGCTCGTCTCGGGCACGGGCACCAACCTGCAAGCCTTGCTCGACACCGTCCAAGGCCACGAGGCTGAGATCGTCGCGGTCGCATCCTCCGCACCCGGGGCCTTGGCCTTGGAGCGAGCGGCCACCCGCGGTGTGCCGACCGCCGTATTCGAGCGCTCCGCCCACGCCGACCGCGAGGCCCGCGACGCCGCGATGGCTGCCTGGCTGTCCGAACGCGGCGCCCGGCTCGTAGTCCTGGCCGGCTACATGGAGCTGCTCACCTTCGCTTTCCTTGAGCGCTTCCCTGGAAGGGTCATCAACGTACATCCCTCGCTCCTGCCTGCCTTTCCCGGCTTGCGCGCGATCGAGCAGGCCCTGGCCTATGGGGTCAAGGTGTTCGGAGTGACGGTCCATTTCGTCGACGCCGGTGTCGACAGTGGCGCGGTGATCTCCCAGCAAGCGATCCAGTTGCCCGAGGCGCGCGAATCGGACCAGGTCCTGGCCGCATTGCGCCCGATCGAGCACACGCTCTTGCCTGATGCGGTGCGCTTGTTCGCACGCGGAGCACTCAGTTTTGACTCCAAGAATCCCCGTCAGGTCAAGATCGCTCCTATGTCAAGCCAGGCGCCGTGACCTGCACGCGGGCTGCCTCTCGCGCGGATAATCTGCGCTCCACATGACACTCGAGCACGAGCAATTTGGGATCGACCGCGCCGAGCCTGGCGCGGTCCTCGTGCGCAGGGCTTTGATCTCGGTCTCCGACAAGACAGGCGTCGTCGAGCTAGCCCAAGGTCTCGCCGAGCTTGGCGTCGAGATCGTCTCGACCGGCGGCACCGCGCGCGCCTTGACCGAGGCCGGCGTGCCAGTGCGCCCAGTCGAGGACTTCACCGGCTTTCCCGAGATGATGGACGGGCGTGTGAAGACCCTGCATCCTCGTCTCTATGCGGGCCTGCTCGCGGTTCGTAGCGACGAGGCTCACTTGCAGGCCGCCGCCGAGCACTCGATCGAGCCGGTGGACCTGGTGTGCGTGAACCTGTATCCCTTCGAGCAGACGGTCGCACGTGGCGACGCCTCCCACGCCGAGATCGTCGAGAACATCGACATCGGCGGCCCCACGATGATCCGGGCTGCCGCCAAGAACCATGCTTACGCTGCGGTGCTCGTCGATCCCGCCGACTACGCGCTTGTCTTGGCCGAGTTGCGAGAGTCGGACGGTCGCCTATCAATGACCGCCCGCGAGCGCTTGGCCGGCAAGGCATACGCATGCACTGCGCGCTACGACGCTGCGATCTCATCCTGGTTTGCCCAGCGCGCAGACGAGGACTTTCCCGCACAGCGTGCTTACGCCTACGAGAGGGCTGCCGAGTTGCGCTACGGCGAGAATCCCCACCAGCGTGCTGCCTACTACGCCGAGGTCGGCGCTCCCACGCACCTCCTGGCGGGGGTCACCCAGCTACACGGTAAGGAGCTCTCGTTTAACAACCTGCTCGACCTCTCCTCGGCGCGCGAATTGGTCGAGGATTTCTCCGAGCCGGCCTGCGCCATTGTCAAGCACAACAACCCTTGTGGTTGCGCGCTCGGCAAGACCATCCAGGACGCATACGAGCGAGCATTCGCAAGCGACCCCGTTAGCGCCTACGGCGGTGTGATCGCACTCAACCGGCCAATCGACCTTGCCTGTGCGCAAGCCCTCTCCCAGCAGTTCATCGAGGTCCTGCTCGCTCCCAGCTTCGAGCCCGAGGCCTTGGAGGTGTTGACTCAGAAGAAGAACGTCCGCCTCTTGGAGCTGCCGGTCTGGCCTGAGTCGGCGGGGGGTCTAGAGGCCAAGCCTGTGATCGGCGGCCTGCTCGTGCAGGACCGTGACGAGGTGTCCGAGACCGTCGAGCAGATGACAGTCATGAGCGCCAAGCAGCCGACCGAGGCGGAGTGGGAGGACATGCGCTTCGCTTGGCAAGTCTGCCGCCACGTGCGCTCCAACGCCATCGTGATCGCGCGCAACGGCGCAACCATCGGGATCGGGGCCGGTCAGATGAGCCGGGTGGATGCCGTGCGTATTGCGATTGAGAAGGCCCAGGCAGGGGAGGGCGCTGCCGGGGAGAACGCTACTGGGGAGGGTGGTATCGAGACGGGCGATGCCGGGGCTGGGTCAGATCGGCTTGCCGGCACTTCGCTTGCCTCCGATGCGTTCTTCCCGTTCGCCGACGGGCCCCAGCTTGCGATCGACGCGGGTGTGACGGCGATCATTCAGCCCGGTGGGTCGGTGCGCGACGAGGAAGTCGTGGCGGCAGTCGATGCTGCGGGGATCGCGATGGTCGCGACCGGCGTGCGGCATTTCCGCCACTAAATGGCGTCGAGCAACGCCGCGACGTCGAGGTCGCTCACACCCTCAAGCGGTGAGGGTACGTAGCTGCCCTCACCGTAGGTATCGCACTGCTCATAGCCGTGCCGGCCGGGTCGGGTGCGCACCTCGACGGCTCTGCCGGGTACGTCCACCAGCCAGTAGTTGGCGATTTCGGCCGCGGCGTAGATGCCTGCCTTCTTGCCTCGGTCCAACCACTGTGTGGTGACAGCGACCTCAATGACGAGCGGCGGGCAACGAAGTAGCTGCTCGCCGAAGGGTTTGTGCCCGCCTACGGCAACGTCCGGTTCCGGCTCACAATTCCATGCGGCTTCGATCGGGTCCTGAACCTGCACCCACAAGTCAGGCGCCGCCGTGAAATGCCTCATCAAGTGGTTGACGACGATCACATGAGCGGGCGACTTCGGGCTCATCTCGACTAGCAGCCCTTCCAGCAGCTCGATTCGCTTGCCATCCAGCGCCCCGGAGGCGACCATCCGGTGATAGGTGCCCACGTCGATCTGGTGGACCGGGTCCTCGCGGGAGCACTCTTGGTCGATGAGTAGCCCTTCGAGCAGCTCGACGTCCATGCCGTCCAGCGCGCCGGCTTCTGCCAGTCGGTGGTAAGTGCCCACGTCGATCCGGTAGAGCGGCAGCTCTGTGCTCGCGAGCGTAGCCATGAATCCATGCTAGCTGCGTTGTGGCGATAACGCAAAGGGGGCCATGCACTCTTCTCCGACGGTGCTCGCTAAGCGAGACACGACGCGAGCAAACTTCAGGTGGGGCTGCCTCAGGCCGGGTTACCCCAGGTGGGCGGCTACTTGGGGGCTATTCGTTGCGAGAGTCAGCGCAGCCAAAAACGAAACTCTTGACAACCACGACATAACGATATATCGTGAACTTACTTTGATAGATCACGATAGGAGATAGATATGTTCGCTCACGCGATATATGCAACCGATGAGGGAGGCTGTCTGCACGACGATCCACGTTGTCTGCACGGCGGCCATCGACATGACCTGAAGGACTACCTGCGCGCGATGACCGGGCGCGGCGGCGGGCCCTCAGGTAGTGGGCATCGCCACGGCCATCACCGTGGAGGAGGACCGCGCGACTTCGGGCCCGGCGGTCCCGGCGGCTTCGAGGGGTTTGGCTTCGGCGGTTTTGGTGGCCCCGGCGGTGGACGCTTCGGCCGTGGCCGCAAGGCGCGGCGCGGGGACATCCGCACCGCCGCCCTGCTCTTGCTGGCAGAGGAGCCCCGCAACGGCTACCAGATCATGCAAGAGATCCAGGAGCGCAGCGACGGTGTCTGGCGTCCCTCGCCCGGATCGGTCTACCCGGCGCTCCAGCAACTCGAGGATGAGGGCCTGATCCGCTCAAGCGTCGACACCGGCGGCACCGGCAAGGTGTTCGAGCTCACCGACGCCGGACGCACCCACGTGGAGCAGCGCGACAGCAACGCACCCGCGCCCTGGGAGCAGATGAGCGGCAACGTCTCAGACCAGGCGCACGAGCTCGGGAGAACGATGCGCGAGGTCGCCTCTGCCTTCACGCAGGTGATCCGCACCGGCAGCGAGAGCCAAATCACGCAGGCCGGCAAGGTGCTGGCGGCGACGCGACGCGACCTCTACCGTATCCTCGCTGAGGGAGATTCCTACACACCCTCAGAGGACTAATAGGTGAGTCAAGTCGATCCAATGAGCAACGGCGCCGCCGCCGGTGGCGCTGCCGCCATTTCGGTGCAAGGGCTCACCAAGACCTACGACGAGATCGAAGCCGTGCGCGGGATCGACTTCGAGGTCGCGCGCGGGGAAACGTTTGGCTTCCTCGGGCCCAACGGCGCCGGCAAGTCGACCACTATCTCGATGCTGTGCACACTCGCACGTCCTACCGGCGGCTCGGCGCGCGTCGCCGGCATGGACGTGGTCACCCAGCGCGACAGCGTGCGGCGCAGCATCGGTCTCGTGTTCCAGGACACAACGCTCGACAACTATCTGTCGGCCGAGCAGAACCTGCGTCTGCACGCTGAGCTGTACGGGATGCCGCGCGAGCGCATTGAGCCACGCATGAAGACGGTGCTCGAGATGCTGCAGCTATGGGATCGGCGCGAGAGTCTCGTCGGCACCTTCTCCGGTGGCATGAAGCGGCGCTTGGAGATCGCTCGTGGGCTGCTGCACTCCCCGCGAGTGCTGTTCCTCGACGAGCCCACGATCGGCCTGGATCCACAAACGCGCAGCTCGATCTGGTCATACATAACGAAACTCGAAGACGAGCAGGACGTCACGATCTTCCTCACCACCCACTACATGGACGAGGCCGAGTACTGCGACCGCATCGCGATCATCGACCGCGGCAAAATCGTCGCGCTCGACACGCCCGAGGCCCTGAAGGCGAGCGTGGGCAAGGATCGCGTGCAGATCACCACCGACGATGACCAGGCCGCGATCGCGGCGCTCGGTGGGCGCTTCGGTATCGAGGCGCAGATCGCCGAAGGCGAGGTCACCTTCGGGGTAGCCTCCGGCGAGCAGTTCGTGCCGAGACTGTTCGCCGAGCTTGGCCTCGCGATCCGCTCGGTCAGCGTGGCGCGCCCTTCTTTGGATGACGTGTTCATGTCTTACACCGGCACCACGATCAGAGACGCCGAGGCCGGTTCCAACGACATGATGCGCAACATGGCGAAGATGATGAGTCGCTGATGGCCACCAAGAGCACAGCCACACCGACTCCCGCAACAGCGAGCACCGGCGTCACCTCGCACGAGCTCGCCGCCCAGCATGTGCCGGCGCGCACGCTGGGCAGCGAGCTGCGCGCGATCAAGGCGGTGTGGCACCGCGAGCTGATCCGCTTCTCGCGCGATCGCCTGCGCATCCTGACCTCGCTGATCCAGCCGTTCCTGTTCCTGTTCGTGCTCGGCACTGGGCTCTCCTCGCTCGTGTCCTCAAGCACTCACGGGGTCAACTTCCGCACGTTCATCTACCCGGGCGTGCTTTGCATGGCGGTCATGTTCACAGCCATGTTCTCCGCCGCCTCGATCGTGTGGGACCGAGAGTTCGGCTTCTTGCGCGAGATGATGGTCGCACCTGTGCGCCGCTCCTCGATCGTGCTCGGCAAGTGCGCCGGCGGCGCCACGGTTGCCGCTTTTCAGGGCGTCATCGTGATGGCGATCGGGCCGCTTGTGGGCGTCCACTACACGCTTGGGCTTGCTCTCGAGGTGTTCGCCTTGCAGTTGCTCCTGGCGTTCTCGATCACCGCCTTCGGCATGATGGCCGCGGCGCGCGTGACCCAGATGCAGTCGTTCATGGCTTTGATGCAGATGGCGATCATGCCGATGTTCTTCCTCTCCGGGGCGATGTTCCCGGTCAACAATCTGCCGACCTGGCTGGCGGTGCTCAACCGCCTCGACCCGCTTACCTACGCGGTCGACCCGATGCGTCGGGCGGTGTTCGCCCACCTGGACATCTCTCCGTTCGTGCGCCACGCGCTCGCTCCAGGCGTGACGTGGTGGGGCTGGCACGTGCCGGGCATCCTGGAGGCAGCCATGGTCGCGATCATCGGTCTGGTGATGCTGGCGATCGCGATCGCCGAGTTTTCCTCGGTGGAGTAAATCCAGGCGTCGCTTGGGGGCTCATCAAGGCGTCGGCTTGGAGATCCAGGCGTCACTTCGGGCTCATCCAGGCATCGGCTTGGAGATCCAGGCGTCGCTCGGGCTGGGCGTGACCGATCAGCTCTCGATATCGACAAACAAGGAGCCAACGTCGAGATCGTCCACGCCGTCGAGTGGCGAGGGCACGATGTCTCCATCTCGATAGATCTCACAAGACCGGTAGCCCCTTGGTCCGGGCCAGGTGCGCACTTCAACGGCTCGACCGGGCACGTCCACCAGCCAGTAGCTTGGAATGAGCGCCTGCGCATAAAGTGCGGCCTTGCGACCCCGGTCGGCGCGATGTGAGCTGACCGCTACCTCTATTGCTATCAACGCGTCACTCAAGTGCTGGCCAGGCGGTGGCCTGTATGCCGCAACCAGGAGGTCGGGCTCAGGCTCCGAGCACGGACGGATCTCCACTGGAGATTGAACCTGTGTCCACCATTGCGGCGCCGCGGTGAAGTGACGCATCAACAGTGTCACGACAGCGGTATGGGCAGGTGAGATTGGGCTCATCTCGACCAGCAGCCCATCCAGTAGCTCAATGTGCAAACCCTCCAGTGCGCCTGTGAGAACCATGCGGTTGTAGGTGTCCACGTCGATCCGGTGGACTGGGTCGACGTGGTCGTGTCGATCGACCAGCAGCCCGTCGCGCAGCTCCACATCGAGGTCCACAAGCGCCCCAGCATCGGCCAACTGAGCGAAGATCTCCGGGTCAAGCCGGTAGAGCGGCAACTCACTTGTGGCGGTCGTAGTCATAGACCCATCCTAACGGCGTTGTGGCGAAATGGCGAAGGGCATCTACCCCTTTTCCGACCGCCGCCACGTAGCGGGACGGCGGGCCAAAGGATGCTTCTAGGTCAAGCGCGCTAGAAGTTGGCTCAGGTTTGGTCGGACACGACCTGCATCGCCACGCCGAGCAACGGATCCTGGGTGCTGGTCTCTTGGGAGGCTTCAGCCGCGCGGATGCTCTCGCGCAGGGTGTCCTGTTCCTTGAGCAGCCGGCGTTCGGTCAGCGGCTGGATCAGTCCGCGCAGCGCGATCGCGGTGCCGACCCAGCGTGGCGACCATAGGCGAGCGGCTCGTCGCTCGATGCCTTGCTCGATCGCGTCGACCGCCTTCGAGACCGGCGCGGGCTTGGTGAGGAAGCCTGGACTGTTACGGCGTACCCCCTGCGTCGAGGGTTGAGCAAAGCTTGCGCGCACCAAGTCTGTGTCGATGAAGCCGAAGTAGGCGCAGCCCACGCGTGCGCCCGTGGGCATGGTCTCCATGCGCAACGCATCGGTCAGTGCCTCCACGCCTGCCTTGGCTGATGTGTAGGGAGCCATCAACGGCGCGTGTGCGACGGCCGACAGCGAGGAGATGTTCAGCAGGTAGCCCTTGCGCTCCACGATCTGGCCGATCAGGGCGCGGTCGGTGCGCCACACGCCGAGGAAGTTGACGGCAAGTGTGCGCTCGACCTGCTCGATCGGGGCGCTCGCGAGCGGACCGGTGAAGGCGATGCCGGCGTTGGCGATGCCCACGTCGATCGCGCCAAAGCGCTCGACGGTCGCGGCGACCGCGCGCTCCAAGGCCTCGTAGTCGCAGACGTCTGCCTCGAACGCTGCGGCGCGGTCGCCGAGTTGGGCGGCGAGCGCTTCCAGGCGCTCGGGCTCCAAGCCAACGAGCGCCACGTTGGCGCCCTTGGCGTGCAGGCGCTTGGCGGTCTCCGCGCCGATGCCTCTGGCGGCGCCGGTTATGAACACGGTGCGGCCATTGACGTGGTAGGGCTGTGTTTGCTTGCGGCTCATAGAGCGTCCACTCTACGTGTTTGCGCCGGTGTTTTGTGCATTCGCCGTGGCCTCGACAGACATTGCTCGCATATCGTTGCAACCTCGCATCCGTTCATGCCTCTCTCACAACTCGCGCACCGCGGGCCGGGATCATCGTGATGTGGTGGTTGCGCACGCGCTCGTCCTGGAGTCGGTCGGCACGCAAGGTGGTGTTTTTCAGGATCGTGCGCAAGGCGACGCGCATCTCAAAGCTCGCAAACGCCGCGCCAAGGCAGCGCCGCCGGCCGCCGCCGAAGGGGATCCATGTATAGGTGGAGGCTGCCCCGTCCTCCAAGAAGCGCTCGGGACGAAAGCGCTTTGGTTCGGGGAACAGCTCAGGGTCTTTGTGCAGCAAGAGGATCGCGGGCATCACGGTCACTCCGGCCGGCAGCTGCCAGCCGCCGAGCTCGACAGGCGCCTGAAGTTGGCGTAGCACGGCAGGGATCACGGGCCTGATGCGCAGCGTCTCTTGGACAACCGCGTCGAGGTAGGAGTCCTCGCCCTCTTGCGCCTTGGCCAGGACGTCGGGATTGCGCAAGAGTCGCTCAAACGTCCAGGCCAAACCAGTGGTGGTGGTCTCGTGCCCAGCGAGTAGCAACGTCATGATCTGGTCGCGTAGCTCCTCGTCGTCGATCTCCCCGGCGCGCACGAGCTGGGAGAGCACGTCCTCGCGCTGCTCCAGCTGTGGGTCGAGTCGGCGCGCGGCGATCTCCTCGCGCAGGAGCGCGTTGGCGTGCTCCACGGTGCGCCTGAAGCGTCGCCAGCGCCCCATGTATTCAAGCGGTTTGACGACCCACATCGCCATCAAGATGGGGTCGGTTGGGACCGCCGCGGGCAACGCCTCGCGCAGTGCCGCCAGGCGTGCGGGGTCGGTCACGCCGATCACCGCTTGCAAGATCACCTCGAGCGTGATTGCCTGCATGCGCGGGTGCAGGGGAAAGGACTCGCCAAGCGGCCAGTGGGCGATCTCCTCTTCCACGATGCGCTCGACGATCTCTCCATAGCGGCGCACCGAGTCGCCGTGGAAGGGTGGCAACAGGCGCTTGCGTGCTTGCAAGTGGGGGTCCTCGTCGATCACGAGCACCGAGCGCTCGCCCAGAACTGGGGCGAGCAAAGAGTTGCCGTCGCCCGCGTGGTAGACGGCCGGGTCGCCGGTGAAGATCTGCTTGACCAAATGGGTGTCGTTGACAACCACCGTCGTGCCCCAGGGCAGTGAGCGGAGCGTGAACACGGGGCCAAACTTGCGCTGGTTGGCTGCGAAGAAGGGGATCGTGTGGCCCCAGGTGAGCGCGCTCTGCAGGAGCATCGGCATGCGCGGGCCTGGGGGGAGGAACGGAGTGGGGCCGAGCTGGCCGAGTTGAGAAGGCGCGATGGGCGCGGTTGTTGTAGCCATGGATCCTAGATTACATCATTTGATGTCACGTTGTTTGGGGGCGCATCGGTTGGAGGTATGATTTTGCGATGTCGCGTGAGGCTGCCTCCCAGATTGGGTCTGATACTGCCCCCAAGATCGAGCCCGAGGCGGCCCTCACGATCGAGCAGCTGGCGGCCCAGACGGGAATGACGGTGCGCAACATCCGCGCGCACCGCGCGCGCGGCTTGCTGCCGGCGCCGGAGGTGCGCGAGCGCATCGGCTACTACGGGTCCGAGCACCTGGCGCGCCTGCAGTTGATCCAGGAGATGCAGGCCGAAGGCTTCAATTTGCGCGCGATCCACCGCCTGCTGGAGGAGACACACGGTCGCCCCGAGCAGCTGCTCAGCTTCGGCGAGGCCGTGCACACGCCCTTTGAGACCGAGCAGCCGCAGGTGTTCGCGCTCGAGGAGCTGCGAGTGCGCTTCGGCGAGGTGGATGACAGCATGCTCGCGCGCGCCCAAAAGATGGGCCTGCTCGTGGACCTTGGCGAGGAGCGCTACGAAGCGCCACTGCCTTCGCTGCTCGACGCCGCCGAGGAGTTGGTGCGTCGCGGCGTGCCGCTCGACCATGCGCTCGCGCTCAATGGCAAGCTGCGCGCCCAGTGCAAGATCGTCGCGCGCGAGTACGTGAAGCTGTTCCTCGAGGATCTGTGGAAGCCGTTTGCCGAGGCCGGCTATCCCGAGGAGCGCTGGGCGGAGGTGATCGAGTCGATCGAGCGTCTGCGGCCGTTGTCATCGCGTGCGTTGCTTGCGTCCTATCAGCTGACGATGACCCAAGAGGTCGAGGCGGCGTTCGGGCGGGAGCTTGAGCGGCTCACGCGGGCGCGGCGCTAGGGTCGCGCAGTGCCGTGGGCCGTGCGGCCTGTGCCGGGTATGACGGGAGGCCAGTGATGACCTCTTGGGACGGGTGGTTTTCTCCGAGCACTTGACAGCAAGCACCACCTGCTGTATAAAGAGCCATGTATCGGTGTTCGTTGTGGCATCGGTCGCCTCGTGAGGATGAGGTTCATCCGATAACGAGGGCGCAGGCGCTTCATGTGGGGTGCAGGCAAAACATAAGGTCGGGTTTTTGGGTTGGCCTTGTTGGTCGACTTCTTACTGGTAGGCAGGGCCCTTGGGAGAGGGACCGGGTCGTTTTTGAGAGAGGGTTGTATTTAGCGTGGTTTCTTTGGGGAATAGCGTTGTTGGGAGTCTGTGTTGTTCTGGCGGGTCTGTTATAGGACGCGTCAGCGTCGCTGACGCGTCTCTCTCTCTCTCTCTCTCTCTCTGGGATCGTCGGCGTCTAGGCGCTAGGTCTCTTTGCCGCGGCTTTGTCGCTGGCTGTGCTGGTCTTAAGGGTCGGCTCGGTCTCTCGCGCGCAATAGCCGCGCCTTCAGTTTCTTGTTCTTCTGTCGTTGCGGGTCTGGCGCCCGGGACGGTCCTGTGCTGCCCGACTGTGGGCTGGTGCTGTTCTGTTTCTCTCGAGGAGGGGATGGTTGTATGAGTACTCGCAGGCTCGCCTTGACTATTCCGACTGTCCTGGTAGTGCTGGCCGGCGCTCTGCTGTTCTCGAGCGCTCCGGCGATGGCATTGCTCGGGCACGAGTACCTATCGCAACTGACGGGGTTTCAAAATCCGGTCGCCATGACAACGGACTCCAGTTCCAACCTATATGTGGTGGACGCAGGTAGCAAAACGGTTGATCGTTTCAACGCGGCAGACGCTCCATCTCCTTTTTCGGCGTCCGAGCCCTATCTCGAAGGCTCCAAGATCATAGGTACGCCTACGGGCGCTGGAGGTGCTGTGGTTCCGTTTGAAAATCCCCAGGGAGTTGCGGTAGATAATGCAACCGGTAAAATTTTTATCTCGGACTATGAACAAAAAGTGGTGGACGAATTTAGCGCAGACGGCCAGTTCATTTCGCAGTTGACGGGCCCGCTAAGTAGTCCTTTTGCGCATCCTCGAGCCCTGGCGGTCGATCAAGCAACTAACGAACTCGTCGTTACTGACGGCGAAAACCATGTCGCGGACATCTTTAACTCGTCAGATAAATATATATCGCAGGTTAGTGGTGAGTACCTCCTTCAGCTCACCAAGAGTATCGCGATAAATGAATCCAGTAAGTATCTGTACGTTGGCGGTAATCAGATCACAATACTGGGCAATCTCGGAGAAAGTTCGCTATCCACTTGGGAAGCCACCAACACTCCTGGCTCTCCGATCTCCTCTGGGACTGGGAAACCGTTTTTTGGAGGATCCGAAAATCTGGGCGTGGATCAGACGACGGGGCACGTGTATATAACTAATACAGACCAAGGGAGCCCTGTTGTTGACGAGTACACTAGTTCACTCGAAGAAGAGTATGAAGGACAGTTGACAGGCCCACCCGGCGGAGGGTTTACCTTCCCTACGGCTATCACGGTTGATCCGAATAACAGCGACGTATTTGTGGCCGATGCGAGCGGTGTTGTAGATATCTTTGGTCCTGATATTCCGGTCTCGCCAGTAGTAACAGAAGCCTCGTACTCCGCCGTCGACTCAGGAAGCGCCAGTTTGAGTGCCCGTATCGAAACCGGCTCCGCCCCGTCCACTTATCACTTTGAATATGGGACTACGGCTGCATACGGATCAAGCACAGAGTCCTCTACTACTTCAGGTAGACCCGTTGTGTCGGCCCGTGTGGAAGGCCTAGTGCCTAATACCGAATATCATTTTAGACTTGTCGCGGAGAGCATCGGCGGCACTACATACGGCAGTGATGTCTCCTTCAGGACATTGCCATCTGGCATCCAGGGTCTACCCGATGGTCGGGTTTACGAAATGGTAACGCCCCCCAATAAAGAAGACGCCGAAGTCTATATACCCGAAGCGGAAAATCCGGAAAACCAAGCGGAAGGCTACCTCACCCCCCATCTAGCAGAGGCCGCGGCAAACGGTGACGCGGTTGTCTACGCGGGTGATCCTACGCACGATGGGGAGGGAGAATCAAGTGGCAATGGTAATGGTAGTGACTATCTGGCGAAGCGTTTGCCGGACGGTGGCTGGACGCAGATCAGCATCCAGCCTCCCGGGCGCCGGCTAACTGAATATCGAGGATTCTCCGCCGATCTGTCGGTTGGAGTCTTGACCTCGCCCACGGAAAACCCCGAACAATCAGAGCTCCAACTGCCGGGGGATAATACGCCAGGCGGGGTTCAGATCGGTGAAGAATACAAGGCGTTGATCGATATTTATTCGCACGATCTACTCGAAGAAAGCTATCAACCACTTTTCACAGCAGCTCCAAAGCGCTCACCTCTTGAATTCGGAGGGGTTGTCCCTGATACCGGCACTGGTGAAGATGGACATAGCCCAATATATGCGGGCGCGTCAGCGGACATGAGTCGACTGCTATTTGAGGCAAATGACGACTTGCTAGAAGGTGAAGGCCTGCTACAGAAGGAATTGAGAGAAGATGTCAAGCAGGAAATGTCCTACTATCAGGCGGAACTCGACTATCTTTACGACTGGCACCAGGGGCAGCTGTCGTTGATAGACGTGCTTCCCGATGGACGGGTTGCGCAGAATGCAACGTTCGGCTCTTCTCATTTCCCCGGGGAGGAAGACCGCGGTAATCCACCAGATTTTAGCCACGTGATCTCGTCTGACGGATCGCGAATTTTTTGGTCGACCTTAGAAGGTAGCGGTTATTCACCTAAGCCAACGGCTCTCTACGTTCGCGAGAATGGTGAACAGCCACAGAGTCCTTTGAACGAAAATGGTGAATGTACGGTGCCGGCAGATGCCTGCACGATCCAGATCGACAAGGGGATAGAAGGTGAAGGGGGCGCTCGGTTTTGGACAGCTAGTAGCGATGGTTCCAAGGCTTTCTTTACGAAGGGCGCCCTGTATGAGTATGAAGTCAATCCGGTTGGGGGGCGTCTCGGCATGCTCACCGATCTGACGCCTGGAGTAGAAGTGCAAGGCGTGCTTGGCGCGAGTGAAGATGGCGATTCTATCTACTATGTAAGCGGTTCTGGTGAATTGAATTTTCTGCATGAGGAAGATAATAAATGGGATATACCAGTATCGATAGCGACGCTCTCTGGTCAGGACGGCTATGGAGTATCACCGTTTAACGGTTTGCTTCTCTTTGCACTAAACTATGAAGGCACGGCGGGTGATTGGGTCCCTGATATCGGTCAGCGTACTGCTGAGGTCACGCCGAACGGGCAAGGGCTGGTTTTCATGTCAAGTCAGAGTCTCAAGGTACCTGGGTACCCGGCCGGTTATCCCAGCGACGGCCGTGACGAGGTGTACGTCTACGACGCATCACAAAAAAAACTGTTTTGTGCTTCGTGCAGTCAAAGCGGTGAAGAAGGTGCGTCTGGGTTCATACCCGTGAGTTGGAGCGACTCCTACATCCCTACTCTGATCTCCAAAAGTGGTGAGCGGGTTTTCTTTGATAGTCCAACATCGCTGGTGTCTCGGGACACGAACGGCAAGATGGACGTATACGAGTGGGAGCGTGAAGGCTCCGGCAGCTGTAAGCAGGGAGACGGAGCTGACGGCGGATGCATTTATCTACTCTCGGGTGGTACTAGTAACGAGTCGTCCTGGTTGCTAGGCGCAAGCACAAGTGGCAGCGACGTATTCATGATAACCAGAGCTGACTTGACTGCAGATGCACAGGATGAACTCTATAAGGTTTTTGACGCTCGCGTCGAAGGGAGCAATCCTGTTACGCCCCCGGCTTGCACCGGGACAGGTTGCCAAGGTGTGCCAGCGCCGGCTCCTATTTTCGCTACTCCTTCTAGCGTAACTTATAACGGTGTCGGTAACTTTTCGCCTATAGGAGGCGTCGTTCTAAAGGTCAAGGCAAAGGAAAGGTCACTAACACGTAGGCAAAAGCTCATGAAGGCGCTTGTGGTATGCAGAGGAAAGCCGAGAAAGCGTCGTGCTATCTGTGTGGCCAATGCAAAGAAGAGATATGGAGTTGGAAGCAAGACAAGGAAGCCGGCGAGTGCCAAGGGGGGTAAGTAATGATGGTGGGTAAGCGTTACATCGTCACGGTATTCTCATTCTGCGTTCTCGCCGGCCTCTTTCCTACCTTCGCTACGGCCGCTGCGCCTGGCTATGAGGTCTTTACGCGGGTGGCCCCCACGAACATGGTGCCGGGTGGTAGAGGAAAGGTATTCCTCTATACATATAATGTAGGCGGCAGTGCGGGTAACACAGGTCCTACTGTGGTGGACACGCTTCCGCGGGGTGTAAGTGTTGCCGGTCCTGTAACCGACAATGAGGGTGCGGGTACATCCTTGGAATGCCCGCTGTCGACTGCCTCCAGTCGAGTGGTTGTGACTTGTCCGAATGCGCCTGTCAGTGCGCCGGCAAGTGGTTTGCCCGGACTGATAGAAATCCCTATCAGCATCAACAGCGACGTTTCAAATACTCCGGAACCAATAAATCAGGTGACGATGAGTGGGGGTGGATCCTCTGCGTCTACAGAATCGTCAGTCTCCTTTAAGTTTAGTACGGAACCTACCTCGTTGGGGTTCTCCAACTTCGAGAGCTGGTTCGGGAGCGCGGATGGAAAGCTTGATATGCAGGCTGGCTCACATCCCGATGATCTTACGGTTGCGTTTAGCACAAACGTGAGTTTCCTTGACGAATTTTACAGTGTTCCTACCGGCGGTGAGGCTCATTATGTGAAGGTGGATTTGCCTCCTGGTGTGGTGGGTAATCCGACTGCAGTTCCGCAGTGCACGCGCGAGCAGTTCGATGTTCAGGAGTGTCCTGCGGGAAGCTGGATCGGTGAAGATACCACGACGATTGCAGGTGCTAACGCTGTCCGTTTCCTTATTTATAATATGGTACCGCCTGCTGGGGTAGCGGCTCAGTTTGGTTTTATTGATTTCTCGATCCCTACATTCCTGGATTCGTCGGTGCGTAGTGGTGGGGATAATGGCATATCGGTGCGGGGGGTGGTTCCGCAGCGTAAGGTGTCGTTTAATAGTACGACGATTTGGGGTGTTCCGGCGGAGCATAATGGTAGCGGTCTTGCGCCGGTTTCATTTCTTACGCTGCCCACGTCGTGTGGCGCCCCCTTGGAATTCAGAGCGGAAATACAGGGTACTTGGCAGAGTGAAAGCTTGAACGCCAGTGCACGGTATTTGACTCAGAACCAGGAAGGTCAGGAGGTCGGGCTTACCGGGTGTGGGCACTTGCAGCATTTCGAACCGACAGCTTCTGTTAGTCCAGATACGAGCTTTTCGGATACGCCTGCTGGTCTGACGGCCACGGTCAAGGTTCCGCAGGGCTTGAACCCTGAAGGATTGGCGAGTTCTGGTTTGAAGGAAACGACGGTAACGTTGCCCGAAGGCGTCGTCGTCAATCCGGGTCAGGCGACTGGGCTGGTGGCCTGTCAACCCTCAGAAGAGGACATCGGTGGCCCAGAAGCCGAAATGGAAACGATGGATGGCCCGCCATCGTGTCCTGCGGCGTCGAAGGTTGGGACGGATGAAATCGCGACGCCGTTGTTGCCTAAAAGGTTGAAAGGCAACGTGTACATTCTGCAAAACAACCCTCCAGAAATACAATTGTTGGTCGCTGCGTCTGGGGAAGGCGTGAACTTGAAGCTGATCGGTACCGTTCACTTGAATGAACAGACAGGTCAGCTGGTCACGACGTTCAAGGGGACCCCGCAAGATCCCGGCACACCCGATGCGCCACTGACAGAATTCTCACTATCGTTCAGCGGCGGCGCCCAGGCCGCGCTCGTGACACCCCAAATGTGCGGGGTGTATGGCTCGAGCCTAGACTTTACGCCCTGGGCATCACCTTTCGTAGAAGACTCACTGGATACGAGCAGCTTTCAGATCACAAGCGGACCGGCGGGTACACCTTGCAGGAATCCGCTGCCGTTTGAACCGGTGATGACCGCCGGCGCAACGACCGATCAAGCCGGAGGCTATACAGACTTCTCGATGCTTTTGCAGCGCGGTGATGGTCAGCAACGTGTGAAGAGCTTGTCGTTCAAGACACCCGAGGGCTTGTTGGGCATGATCGCGAAGGTTCCATTGTGTCCAGAAGCCCAGGCTTCCACAGGGACTTGTTCTGCGGCGTCGCAGATAGGGCACACCATTGTGGGTGCTGGTCCCGGGCCGTATCCGCTGTTTATTCCCCAGGCTGGTGCGCCGCCCGCTCCGATCTATTTGACTGGACCGTATAAGGGGGCACCGTTTGGCTTGTCGATCGTCGTGCCGCTGGTTGCTGGTCCGTTCAACTTGGGAACGGAAGTCGTCAGGGCCAGGATTGAAGTGGACCCGCATACATCCCAGATTACTGTCATCACGGACCCGTTGCCGACGATCGTGAAGGGTATCCCCGCGGATCTGCGGTCGATCAATGCGGTGATAGATCGTCCCGAATTCATGTTCAACCCCACAGATTGCAACCCGATGAGCTTCTCAGGGACCGCTACGAGTACAGAAGGAGTCGCTGCGCCCTTGTCTAGTCATTTCCAGATGGGGTCTTGTCAAGCGCTGAAGTTCCAGCCGAACTTCAAAGTCTCAACCAGCGGCAAGACATCAAGGGCCAACGGTGCGAGCTTGGACGCGAAGATCGTCTACCCAACAGGGGATCTTGGATTCAATCAGGCCTCCTCGCAGTCGAACATCAACAGTGTCAAGGTGGATTTGCCCAAGCAGTTGCCGTCTCGGTTGACGACACTACAGAAGGCCTGTCCTGCCTCGGTCTTTCAGGCCAACCCCGCATCGTGCCCGGCAGCGTCTATCGTGGGGCATGCCAAGGCCGTGACGCCGGTCTTGCCGGTCTCATTGGAAGGCCCGGCTTACTTTGTCAGCCACGCTGGGGAAGAATTCCCTTCGCTGATTGTGGAGTTGCAGGGTTACGGCGTGACCGTCGAACTGGTTGGCAGCACGTTCATCAATAGTAAGACGAACATCACGAGCAGCACGTTCAAGCAAGTGCCTGACGTCCCTATCGGTTTGTTTGAACTCGTACTACCCCAGGGCAAGTACTCAGCCCTCGCGGCTAACGGAAACCTCTGCAAGAGCAAACTAAGGATGCCTACGGCGTTTATCGCCCAGAACGGCGCTCGGCTCAACCAATCCACACCGATCACTGTTACCGGATGCACTAAGGCCAAGGCCAAGAAAGGGATCAAGACAAAGGGCAAGCGCACCCATAGGAAAGAGAAGAAGAAGTAGGGGTGGGTGGCTTGTATATCAACGCGGTGGGACCGACCGATGGCTGTTGAGCGTGCTGGGCGCACCGATCGTGCTGGGCGCGAGGGGGGTCATGTCATCGAGATGCAGCGTCGCAGGTTGCTCTCGGCGACCGTGGAACTTGCCTACGAAGGTGGCGTGCAGGCGCAGACAGTGGCGACGATCTGCGAGCGTGCGGGTTTGTCCCGCAAGACCTTCTATGACATTTTCGAGGGGCGCGAGGAGTGCTTGCTGGCGACGTTCAACGACGCGGTTGAGCAGGCTGCAGTAGTCGTCGAGCAGGCGCTTGCCGTAGAGCGGTCGTGGTGCGAGCAGGTCAGGACAGCGCTAGCGGCGTTGCTGTTGTTCTTCGACCGCGAGCCCGGGATCGCTCGCCTGCTGGTTGTCGAGGCGCTCAGCTCCGGCCCACAAACACTCCAAGCGCGCAAGCGTGCGCTCGAGAGGATCATCATGTTCGTCGACGAGGGGCGTGTCGAGGCCAAGGCGGGTAGCGGGCTGCCGCCGCTGACGGCCGAGGGAACGGTGGGGGCAGTGTTCGCAGTCGTCCACGCCCGCCTGCTCGAGCACGGTGGCTCACCCTTGTTGGAGCTGGCACGGCCACTGACGGCGATGATCGTCGGGCCCTACCTGGGAGTAGTTGCCGCGCGCAAGGAGCTCAAGCGACCAACTGCGAGTCTCGCTGCGACGGTCTCGAATCTCCCAACCAATGCGCCGAATCTGCCCTCAGACCCCTTCAAAGATCTGCCGATCCGCTTTACCTATCGCACTGCGCGTGTGCTCACCTCGATTGCCGAGACGCCCGGGGCCTCCAGCAAACAGGTAGCCCAAGCATCTGGCATCGCCGACGATGGCCAGGCCTCGCGCCTGCTCACTCGACTACAGCACCACGATCTAATCCAGGACAACGGCGTCGGACCAACCAAGGGCATGCCACGCGCCTGGACCCTCACCTCGCGTGGCCAACAAATACTCCAAGCAGTAGGACAAAGCTAACCCCACGAGTGGGGCGGCTGAAGATACACCCAGAGTAGAGCTCAGCATGGGCACCCGACGAGCCGCTCTTGTTCAAGGGAAGCGATTTCGCCCGCACGGACATTGCAGCCGTCGCGCTCTGTGGCGGGCTCTCGGATGACCTCTTGGGACGGGTGGTTTTCTCCGAGCACTTGTGTAGGTGGTCGAGATGCAAAATGAACTCGCCGAGGAGTGCACGCGCGAGCTCGACTATCGGGCACTCGTCGAGACTCTCTTACTTCTGGAGGACGAGGAGGTCTGCCTGATGATCCTCGGTCTCCAATTGAACCCTGGCGGAAAAGGGCCGCGAGCCGCCGTCCGTGGCGTGCTGCGCAAGACCGGGCATCCGGGGGACTCGTTTGCTATGGGTGATGGTGGACGCTTGGTGCTCTACGAGCCGGACTTCGTCAGTGCCTCCCTGTGGACCTACGACGGGAACGACTACTTTGAGCTTACGATTCGCTTTGGGGACGTGTCATTCCTCGTCGGAGATAAGACCTACGGCATGGAGATGCCCCCGAGGCGGGCGTGACGCAGGCCGACTTATTTGCCCGGGTAGGCAGTCGGCAAGACCGCCCCTGTCATAGACCCAGGAAGGGCTCGATTTGCCCGCCTGTCTCTTCAGCATCGTGCAGGTGGCAGGCGTCGGCGCGAACCGTCGTAGGGTTGCCTTGGTAGGGCCGAGCCATCTCACCGCAAGTGGTGTCGCGGTGCGCACCCGGGCGAGAAGTTCCTGCTTGGTGCACTGTGTAGGTTTCCTTACCTCGGCTATTTCACATGGGAGCATGCGCATTGCGGGCTTTGGTGCGCCGGCGATGAACAAGTTGTGCGAGACGGTGCCTGTGGTCACAACTCTTCCCTGGTAGACGATGCGGACCGCGGCGACGCCGTCGGATGGGCGATTTGCAGCGTTGAGGCGCCACACCTGCGCCCGATCCGGGGTCGTGCGTTGGCAGATACCAGCGAGGTACGCGAACAGGAGCCCAGATGCCTTGACCGGATTGTGCCCGGCGGCGACAGCCACTACAAGCGTGAGCCTCGTCTGTATGAGCGTCGCAAGCTCGGGTCCTTGAGCGAGCATGCTGATGTCTGTCGTGATGAGGCCGTCCCAAGGTTCGCTGTGATGGTGCAGCGCTAGCAGCAGTTCCCAGTCATCGAGCGTCGACATGCGTGGGTTGATGTGATCGAGCGGAACGAGCGTAGCGTCGGCTTGGAAGTCAGACAGGACGCTGACGATGGGTTGCGGGAAGTTCTTATCGAGCGCGAACAGGCGCGGCATGCGCGCACTCTCTCATGCTGCCAGTGCCGGGCGCAGGTTTTGCGCGAGCTGGCGCTCCAAGTCGAGGGCGTCCTCGATCGCTGCAGGTTCTACGTCCGGGTACAGCCGACAGATCTTCGCCTGCGCAAGGCCGCTCTCTGCGAGAGCGCCGAGCGCCTGGGACTCAAGCCGAGTGTGGAGAACGTGGGGGGAGCCGCCAAGCTTGCCAGGCACAATCCGCAGCCGCGGGCGCGGAGAACTCAAATTAGGGCCACGCAAGCCCTCGCGTGAAGTGAAGGGTGCGAGCAGATCGAGCATGCCGGTCTCAAGGATGCTCTGGCCTTCGGGACGCTGCGCTTCCCCGTCGTGCTGGATGACGATGCCACCGGAACGATCGACGGCAACGAGTGGGGCGTCGTCCTCGCTCCAAAGGTCGAGCTCGAGCGCCGCTATCTCGCGCAATGCGCGGCGGATAGCCTTCATCGCGGTCCTGGGGACCTCGCGCCCGCTCTCGTCGTGCTTGGTCTGCCGCAACCAATAGATCGTGCGCAGTGCCATTAGGTCCCCATAGGCCCAAAGCTTCACACGCTCGGCAGACACGCTCGGGATGAGGATGTCCTGCCTTGCCCAGTAGTGGACGGTCGACTTCGGCACGCCGGAAAGCGCAGCGGCTCGCTCGGCTGTATATGCGCCTCGGGACTCCATGAGACGCAGTATTGCGGCTGCTCCGGACCGTGTCCACGTCGCAGTGCGCTAGGCCGACAGGCTTAACGGCTGATGGGCGCTCTGCCTTGCGTCTCTGTTCAACCGAGTTCCGCTCAGGGTTTGATCAAGAAGCGCACGGTCCCCGAAATGCGGCAGGTGGGAATTCAAAGAAACGGTCAAGAACAGGTCGAGGCTTTGGTGCGGCTACTGCTGGAGCCGGTAGGGCGGAGACAGCGGCAGAAGGTGATCGGGCTACTGGATACATGAAGCTAGGTCGCGTCTCGCTCAGCGGGGAGTTCGAGAACGCATTGCAAACCATAAGGCCCTTGATCGGCATCCGGCGGAACTTCTGGAGCCCCTGGGACACAAGATGCGACGGCGGGCGATTGAGGCGATCCGCAAGACTATGTAGAGATCCTATGTTGGCGCCCGCGCCTGACCCGCCTCTGCACGGGACGGCGTGGACGCCAACGTTCCTGTGCTCCTACGCCGCCGCTGGGAACTCCTTGTCGTCAGGGCGAAGCGGCTTGCCATCCTTGCTTCGATAGCCAGTCGTTGAATGCCCAAGCGCCTTGAGCGCTTCAACAGCTCGATGATCTGCCTTCTGCTTCGTCTCGGCGTGCGCAGTCACGAGAGGCTGGTTCTCGTGGTCGAACACGGTGGCACTCCAGTGGCGCTCAGATGCCGCGTCGTCGCGTCGAACAAACACCGTGAGATGTCCAACATCGCCCCATGCGTCTCGTATCAGCGCATCCACCTGCTGTTCGTCGAACCAGGTAAGCGCCTTCTTATCGCGGTGTGGTGCAAGCTTGCACCACCCGTGGTTTGCGTGGCCCACGCGGGCCTCCTTTCATTCATAGCGACTGCACGCGCGTTCGCCGGTCGGCCAAGCCTATCGCAACTCGCTTGAGCGCGCAGCCAAGATCGCGGCGTCGCCAAGCACAAGCCCTGGCCATCGGAATGATTGCGCCTACGCGGCTGTCTGCGACTCGACACCATCCGACACTTGGAAGATACTGAGAGCATGCATGATGAGCCTTTAGAGACACCAGAAATCGTGATTCCCGCGGCCTACTCCGCGGAGGTGAAGATCGACCGCAACAGAGCCCGTCAGCTCCTTGAGCCCGAGTGGATCGCGACCGTAAGCGCCGGTGAAACCGGCATGTTCGTCATTGCGCAACACGGGCATCGCTATCGCCTGCTCACTGGCCCAGCCCAGCTCGCGGACGGCGAGCGCGCGCTCAAGATACCGCGTGCGGCTAGGCAGGATTCATCGCTACTTGCCTCTGCTCGGCTTGTCTGGATCGGCAACCTCGCGCCTTCGCCAGCCACGACTGTATCGGCGTCGCTTGAGAACACCTTTTCCTTCGTACTCGCAGACGGTGAGGCTGGCACGCCAGGAATGCGGCTACCGCAGCTCGGAGCCGTACATGCGGTCCTCGGGTATTGGACGACCGGTGCGACGCAAGCTGGAACAGTTGTCATGCCCACGGGCACCGGCAAGACCGAGACGATGGTCGCACTTTTTGCGAGTGTGCGTCCAGAACGGCTGCTGGTTGTCGTCCCATCAGATGCCCTGCGCGATCAGCTCGCGGCCAAGTTTGAGAGCTTCGGTGTCCTTCAAGAGGCGCAAGTCATCGCGCCAAGCGCTCTACGTCCTGTTGTGGGTCGTATCGCCCATAAGTTCTCGTCTCCAGATGAGGCGCGCGCATTTGCCGATGCATGCAATGTTCTCGTCACAACACCAGCAGCGCTCTTCGCATCCACCCCCGACACAAGTGCCGCGTTGCTTTCAACATGCTCCCATCTCGTCGTCGATGAGGCACATCACGTTGAGGCAGCAACATGGCGGCGTATTCGTGACGCATTTGGAGCGAAGCCTGTGCTTCAGTTTACCGCTACCCCATACCGCGAGGACGGGCGGCAAGTTGGTGGCCGCTTGATATATGCGTTCCCTCTCCGTGAAGCTCAGCGCCACGGTTATTTCTCAACGATCAACTATGTGTCGGTTCTGGACTTCGAAAGTCAGGACAAAGCCATAGCTGAGAAAGCTATCGCGCAACTCAGGGAGGATCTTGCAGTTGGTCGTGACCACCTCCTGATGGCCCGTGCAAAGCGCATTAGCCGGGCATCGGAACTTCTCGAACTCTATGCCGAACTGGCTCCTGACCTTCATCCTGTCGTACTTCACAGCACCCTCTCTGCGACCGCACGCAAAATCGCCCTTCAAGCCGTATCCAACCGCAACAGCAAGATTATCGTATGCGTAGATATGCTGGGAGAGGGCTTTGATCTACCTTCGCTTAAGATAGCGGCGATCCATGATCCACATAAGAGTCTTGGCATCACGCTCCAGTTCATCGGGCGTTTCGCGAGGGTAATGTCTGGAAGTGATATTGGCAACGCCACCGTAGTGGTTGGCCGACCCGAACGACAGTACGACGAAAATCTGCGCAAGCTTTACTCAGAGGACGCCGACTGGAACCTCATTATTCGTGACCTATCGGAAGCCGCCGTAGGAGAGCAGCAAGAGGTGAGCGACTTCGAGGCAGCCTTTGGCTCCCTGCCAGACGAGGTGTCACTGCGAAATCTGGAACCGAAGATGAGTACCGTTGCCTATCGGACCAACTGCCAGAGCTGGAAACCGCAGGCGATACTCGACCTCTATCCCGAGGAAAAGCTTCTTACATTCCCAATCGGCGTAAACGAACAGGCTCGAGTCGCATGGTTCGTCACAGAGGAGCGCAGCCCGGTTCAGTGGGGCGATCTTCGCTCCGTCGAGGAGATCACTTATGACCTCTATGTGATCTATTGGAGCGAGGCCGCCCAAATCCTTTTTATCAATAGCTCCAACAACGGCAGCGTGCACGAAGCGCTAGCACAGGCTGTATGCGGAGGAGACGCTGCTCGCTTCGCAGGAGAGGCTGTTTACCGCGTCATGGCCAACGTGAAGCGACTAGTACCCACGAACGTCGGGGTGCTTGATGTTCGCAACCGCAATCGGCGCTTTTCACTTCATGTGGGCGCCGACGTAATCGAGGGGTTTCCAGTCGCGGAGGCACAAACCAAGACAAAGACGAATATTTTTGCGTATGGATATGAGCTCGGGCAACGGGTCAGCATTGGTGCCTCCCTCAAGGGGCGCATCTGGAGCTATCGCGTCGCCCACACGCTCAAGCATTGGATCGACTGGTGCGACGATGTTGGGACGAAGCTTGGTGACGATGGCATCAACCTCGATGAGGTTATGCGCGGCTTCATTCGCCCTGAAACGGTGGAGCAGCGTCCGCCATATATCGCACTAGGCGTCGAGTGGCCCTGGGAATGCCTTCTGAGTACTACAGAAGAGACCGTCCTCGAGTACGGCGGACAACGATGGCCGCTAGTGGATGTAGACCTCACCGTCACCGCCTTTACATCATCCGGTCCGATACCATTCAGTGTGCGTACCCCAGAGTGGGAGGCTAGGTATGAGGCGATAGTCGGCCAAGGTAAAATCGCCTACAGAGCACTAGACGGCGATGTCGAGGTAGTTTCGCGACACTCACGTCGCAGCCTTAGCGAGTATTTTGACAGGACGGGGCCGACGATTCTACTTGAGCAGGACGCCTTGATTGTCTCGCCCGGTGTGCTACTCAAGCCCGACCGAGAGGTGCCGCAGATTGATCCCGAGAGGCTCATTGCTCGGACCTGGCCAAGCCTTACGAAGGAGGTTCAGGGACCAGAGCGCGCCAGTGACTCGATTCAGGCACAAGCGATTGAATACATCAAGAGTCTTGCAAGCTGGGATGTCATCATTGACGATCACGGCAGCAACGAGATTGCGGATATCGTCGCGATCCGAGTTGAAGGGCAAGATCTCGTCATCTCCCTCACCCACTGCAAGAGTTCTAGCGCGGACACACCGGGGGCACGTTTTGACGATCTCTACGAGGTGTGTGGTCAAGTGCAGAAGTCGGTGCGCTGGCGCCGTAACGTTCCCCTCCTCTTCGAGCACTTGATTCGCCGTGAGCGACGACGGAACGAGCGAGATGGTCATAGTGGAATGGTCGAGGGCGATGGCAGTGCGCTGTACCGTCTTGACGAGGAAGCGCGCTTGCTCAAATCGGTTTTCAAGGTAGCATTTGCCCAGCCCGGCCTTTCAAAGCAAGGGGTCAGTAGCCAGCAGATGGAGCTGCTAGGCGCGACCGAGCTATATCTGTATGAGACCGCCTACGCCACACTCGACGTGCTGTGTAGCGCATGAGCGACATGACGCGGCGTGTGGCACAAGCGGCATTGTCGGGCAAGAGTTGGCTCTGCGTCGGCTTATGACGTGGTACCCTTTGTGGATACTGGCGACAAACGCAGCTTGGTCCACATGCGAACCAACTTGATACGCTTCATGCGAACCAATGTGACTCGCTTGATGTGGCTTGCTGCCTTGTGCAGTGTCATGACTGTTTGCTGGCAAGCCACACGGTGGCTGGCGTGAGCCGTGCCCTCTGTCGTTGTGACTTTCAGACTACTCACGGGTTACGCCGTAGTACAGCGAGTATTTATCATCATTGGTGGTTTCATCCTACTGGCAGTACTGGGATGTGTGGTATTTCTGCTTATGGCAGCGCCTGTTCTGCTTTTTGTTGTGGTGTCCGATCAGGCTGTCGGTGAGTCTGGGGAGATTGCTGGGGTCGTGCTCAACCGGGTGGAACGCGCCTCAAGGCAGGCACTAATGATCGTGTCGAAGCGGTTCGCTGTCGCGCCTGGGCAGCTCAGCAAGATAGTTCTTACTCTGATTATCGTCATCGTCGGTGGTGCGGTGATGGCTGGAGTAGTGAACGCATGTGTGTGGTGGACCTCTCATATATCTACTATTGAGAACATGCTGCCTGAACCCAGGTCTGTATGGAGTGAAATCACATCTTACTGGCCTACCGTCAAGGCCTATGTGATTGGTCCGGCAAAAGTAGCTGGCTGGGTGTGGCTTGGCTTGGCTGGATCGCGGCTCGTCTTTTTCGCCTTGCTTGGCCTTGATATGCTTTGGCGAAAGATTCCTGCCTAATCGGCACACCTTTGAGCGACACTACCTCATGGGTCGTCCTGCTCGTCGCACAATCGGCGTTGTCGGCATCGATAGCCGTAGACTTGTGTTGTGGAAAGCGACCAGACAGGAACACCGCTGACAAGCGCCGTGTATGAGGAGGTTGTGCGCGTTGAGTGTTGCCTAGAGCAAAGCTTTGTAACGGACATAGGCCTAGAGCTAGAGCTTGTAGACAGGGCGATGGTGTTCCTGGCCAGGGCGATGGCGTCTGTAGACCCTCGACCCACCCTCACCCCAGATGAAGTTGCAGCACCAAGCTCAGGCGATGTCCAGGGCGTGATGCTTTTTGCGCTCCAAGCAATGGGAGCCAGAGCGATGCGTGTCAAAGGGCCACCCGAGCAAGCCTTGCGAGTGGCTACGAGGCGGAGTCGTTCGGCCATGACCGCATTTTGCTTGAGCTCAGGACGCACCGGAACGCGCTCCTAACGGACCCGACGGGTAAGGAGGCGTGGGCTTGGCTCGAGGCAGAAAGCGGAAGAGGCATCGGCAAGCGTGTCTCGGGATCGGCACCGGATGGTTTGTACCCGCTACTTTCGCAGTTCGCGCACGGCGATGCGCGACCCCTGGGGCGCATCGCAAACTGCGAGACGCGGACATTGCGCCTCGCGCCGAAGCGAACCGGATGGACAAGAACGTCGCTTATTTTTCATGCTTCCTTCGCAGCAGATCAAGCACTACTGATCGCGGGGTTTACAGGTATCAAACTCATTGGACACTCGGATCTAAAAGAGGCGGTCGTAACGCGTCGGAAGGAACTAGAAATAGCCGAACAAAGCTGACACAAGGCGTTCCAGTGTGCGCTCACGTAAGAATGTCGCACAACCGGTAGTGCCCGACATGCCTCGGCCGCTGCGTCTACTCGGTGGTACTCCTCGGCAGGCCACGATCGGACTGCTCGACTGCGTGAGGGGATGTGCTGTACGATTCCAGCCGCAGTGGACGATCCCGGCACGTTGAATCCCGCGATCTTTCGGCATAGCGATCCAGAGTCGCTTTACAGGGCCGCGCTCTCTTGTGTAAGGACTGTTCAGGCCGACGGAGCCAAGCGTCGCATCGATATTGCGTCCATACACGCTCTCGCTGAGCATCAAGCCCATAGGTCAAGTGAGCTGACACGAGCGTTGCGTGATGCCATGCTCGAGCGGGTGCGTGAAGGCTGGACCCTTCGACGAATCGTCTCGCTGACCACGCAGGAGGGCCTGATGCGTGAGCGTTCGGCGTTGGATCTTATCGACGCAATCCCCAATGCGCGCGTCGCGATTCGTGCCATCGTCGTTGACGCTGTTCCGATACTGGCACCTCTAATTGTCGGCACTAACGTGGCTTTCCTAGCGTCTGAGGACGCCCGAGACTTCGCCGCAGCGGAAGGCTTGGAGTTTCGCTCCAGAGAGACCATCGACGCAGCTCAGCGCTACTTCGACCTGCTCTGGGATGATCCTCGCGTGATCCGCCTGCGCTCAAGCGCGGCTGGCACGTTGGAGTCGGGTCTGGTGAGGGCGGAAGCTGAGTTGTTCGCCTTCGGTTACTACCAGAGGACCGCAGAACCAGCGGTCTAGCCGCTGGCGCCTCAAAAACATCGAGGTCTATCTAAGAAGAGAGCGTCGGTTCTCGGCCGAAAGGGAGCTGCGAAGGGTGCTTGCGACTCTTCAGGGAACTGTGTTCTGGTATGAGGCACATCACTCCCTCAACTGTCTCGATTTCCTCGTCGATGCCGTCGATCGCCGCGCGGTAAACAGCATTCGGCTCCTGTCCTGTGACGAGAATATTCAGAACAAAAAGAAAATGACGTGGGAGCGCTTCAAGAGGTTTGCTGAGGAGATGGCAGTCGACGGAATCGCTTGTGAATGGCGGATTATCACGAAGGAGGAAGCACGCGACTTGCACGGGAGGGTCTTGCTCGATGACGAGCGTGCCATCACGGTTCCGCCGCTCAACTCACTCCTCCACGGCACAGTAGATGTTATACGTCAAGCCGGGACCAAGTTCGACAGCGCCTCATATCACGCAGCATACGACCGTGGAGAACCACTTGCCGGCTGGCATCAGCGTAGTGAGGTCCGGTAGCGATCGGATTTGTCTACCTGGGCTACGGTAAGTAATCTTGACAAGAACCGTTCAACTATGTGTCCTGCTCGCCATGCTCTTGTCGGTACCGCTCCGATTCGGCAGCACCAGCCTCATCAGCCGCCTTGCGTGCGTGATATTCGGCGTCGCTGAGTAAACCGCGTTCGGCTTCCAAGTGAAGCTCGCGGTCAAACTCATGCCTCGGTATGCCTGTATATGGGGATGTCCCTTCCGGCGCAAGCTCGTCGTCGCGCCAGTTTTGCTCATAGACCTTCCCAATTCCCGCGCCTCGACGTGTGGCTTGATAGCATGCGCCATGTGTTCCGCCTCAGCCGGGCCTTGAACGCGGTCTGCTCTTGGCGTAGCGCTTCTTCATCAGCAGTGTTCCGATGCTGTTCCGACGATCCTTCCGTTGATTGTCCTTCTGCCATGAGACGTGCTTCTCGTTACATAGTCTCATTGTTCGTCAAGTTTCTCCATCATGCAAATGCCACAAGGACGCAAGCGTTGTGTGGGCCACCGGGTGTTCCGACTGGCGGCGCGCCCATGTTTTGCGAGGAGCGCGCCGCGCTGTTTGGATCGCTATATCTCCAGCTCTTTGGCGCGGAGTGCAGCGCGAGTTGGGAAGATCAGGTTGTCGGTGGTGCGGTGGATTAGTCCGATGTGTTGAAGGCTGTTCACGGCGTCGGCGGTGGCCAGGCGCCTGCCTGTGTCGCGGATCAGCTCATCGAGCGACCAGGGCCGCTGGTCGTTTGGGTCGGTGAGGCGATCGAGGATGCCGGATTCCACCGTCGTGTCGCCGGGGTCGTGTGCGGGGATAGGCTGTCCGTCAGGCATGGGAGATGTTTCCTGTGTCCAGGCTCCGGCGCCGGGCTACCACCCTGCGTCGGAGCCGCTTTGATTTGGAGTGCCCGAGGCTAGGAGTGTGATACCTGACAGGTCAAGCTGTGATTTTGATGCTCGTCACCTTAGGTGGCGAATCAGGTAATCAGTGCGAACCAAACAGACGGTAATAGTGCATGGCTGCGCGGGTGGGAAAGACGTACTGGCCGCGGCGGTGGATTAGCCCGGCATCTGAAAGCACAGTCAAGGCATCCAGCGCCATGATCTGGGTCGCCGGCGTGATGCACGAGCCCCTCAAGCGGCCAGAGCTTGTTCGGGGGCGCGTAGCAGCAGCCGCAAGATGAAGCGCTGGACGCTCTCCGGTACATCGGTGAGGTGGTCGGGCTGCCGCATAGTGATGGTGGACTGAGCGACTGCGTCGGGCAGCGTGGCCCAGGCCGGGCGCAGGGCACCGCGACCGCGTCGACATTACGACCGAGACCCGCGATTTGGCAACCTGTGGGCCGGTCGCCTCGGCTAGGGCCTATCGCGCCTGCGCTGCTGCGTGCCCGACCTGATCGGGTGTCCCCTGAGCTTCGATCTGCTCCGCGCGCGCCAGTAGCTCGGAGGCGCTGAGGTTGAGTCCTGTGGCTAGGCGTCTGAGGCTCCCGTAACTGGGGTTGCGCTTGCCGGTCTCGACGTTAGAGAGCCAGCGCTGATGGAGTCCCGTGTTGTTCGCCACCTGCTCCTGGGTGAGCCCGAGCTCTTCGCGGCGGTGCTTGACGGCCAGGCCGAGGGCAGCTTGAAGGCGGGAGAGGCAACATTCCGCCAGCCTCGCGGAATGCTAGTGTTGATGACATCGGAGTAGACATAGGCACAGTCGATCCGGTACGGTGCCTATGACATTCAGTAGAGGCAACTTGCGGGCATGGCGGCGGCCCTCCGTGGCTGTGCCGCAGGCCGCTGAGCCAGAAGGACGACGCGCATGGGAGCAGACGCAGCTGGTCGCCTGACCTTGGCCTCTGTCTCGCCGGACTACTTCTTGCAGTTGCCTCAAGTGCTCTGGCGAGCTCGTCAAAACATCACTCCACACTCGGTTCCAGCTGCGCCACCACTGATGACCACGCTTTGGCGGCAGGAGCCAGGTTGCTGAGCGTGACTTTCCGCACCGATACGCCACAAGGGCCAGGACGAACTTGACGTCTCGATCCACAACCACGAGTCGTCATCTGCGAGCGGTAGTCGAAGAACGCGCCGGCACTACGACCCAAAGCGCTACGCACCTTCCACCGACATGGGCCGCATGGCGGTCTGTTCGCGCTACTCGTGCAAGGGCGGGCTCAAACATCGTCTTCTTCGCAAGGTGTATGAGTCTGGAACCGGCAAAGATAACCAAGCCCGGTCACACCTCCGGCTGTACGCTGGAGAATGTGTGGGACGGAGGCGAAATTGGTGACAAGCGGGACTTTGGCGTCAAGCTCAAGGTGAGTGGTAATGAACCGGGGCCGTACACCGCTACTGTCGAAGTCACCGTCATAATCCCAAGGTGGAAATCTGTAGCGCCGTGATTACGGGATATGAAGGAAACGGAGCCTCCGGTCAGCACAGCTACCTGTGGCCATCGGGCCGCACGGTGGCATATCCTCGCGGCTGTACTCGGGCAAACTCCAACGGACTATTGGCAACCGTGACGGCACGGTTAAAGGTAAATGATTGCGGGGTGTCCCGGATGGGCCCGCGCGGGGTTCAGTGGGGACAGTAGGGCAGCGGTGAGCTGCTTTGGTTTTTTTTTTTTTTTTTTTTTTTTTTTTTTTTTTTTTTTTTTTTTTTTTTTTTTTTTTTTTTTTTTTTTTTTTTTTTTTTTTTTTTTTTTTTTTTTTTTTTTTTTTTTTTTTTTTTTTTTTTTTTTTTTTTTTTTTTTTTTTTTTTTTTTTTTTTTTTTTTTTTTTTTTTTTTTTTTTTTTTTTTTTTTTTTTTTCCAGTCCATGGAAGGATGATGACGAACATTGGCAGGGATACCGACGTCATGCAGTGGAGTATGTGACGGAACTGCCAAAGCTGCTCGTTTGGCCGCTCAGCAGTAACGGTGACGGCCCAGTCGAGTTCCACCGTGCGCCACCATGTCGCGCCCATTCGAGCACTATCTCGTATCGAGTCGTAGCGCCTAACGCTGTGCAGAAGCTCATGACGATAGATATTGTCTGCAAGAGCTCGAAGGAGCCCCGACTCGCGTGACTTGCGGAACGAGTCGCCGCTCTTGAGGCCGAGAGCCTCAGCCGCATCCTCCTGGCGATCCTTCATGGGCCGCTCACGATCGCCGAACGTAAGAAGCCCCTCTAGCGCTTTCTTCTCCTCGGAATGCGGATGAGCTTCGATCACGTCAGTGATGACGTACTCGATTGCGAGAGCGCGGCGCTCCTGCTCTGAATGCTGCTTGCTGCGCCCTGGTGGCCGCCAGTCACGGACGGACGGCAGTGCATCGAGACCCAATAGCCGGAGTGCCGGGAATCGCTCCAGCGAATGGACGAGCAACGCGAGGTCAGCTGCGACATCGTCGGGATGCGGAAGGTCATCGAGCTCCACATCGAGAGCATCGCATATCACCTTTGTGTGCGTGGCGGTGATGAGGAGCGACTTACGCTCCCCACTGCTCCAGGCTGTTCCAGAGCATTCCGGACAGCGTCGCCGGGCTCCAGCGGTGCCCTTCACTGATGGTGATCCAGCCGGTAGACCAACCAAGACGAAGTAATCCGGTTCGACTATCGCGATCTAAAAGGAGTCCGTATGTCCAATCTCACCCCCGCCCGCCGCTCGCCCTTCGGTGCTCTCAGCACCGACCGGGCTGCGGGCAAGCAGTTCGCCACGATCCAGGCCGGCGCGTTCTTGGAGCGCGCCGAGGACGAAGCCCTGAGAAACCTTGTCGTGGCCAAGCTCGCCGACATCGGGATCGCCACCCACCACGCACTGGAGGAGGGCGACGAGATCGTCCACGACCTCGCGCGTCGCATCCAGAACAACGAGTTCGGCGCTCAGGCGCTTGCTGGTTTGGGCGAAGAGGGAATCCGTGCGCTGAGGCATCAGTTGCGCCGCCTGACCGAGGGAGGTTTCTAATGCCCGTTCTTGCTCTGATCCTCGTGACGACCGCCGCTGCGCACGTCCTGGCGGTGGTGGGCCTCGCCTGCATAGTGGTCTTCCTCGTAAGCCGGGCAACCAGTAGTCCGCAGCAGCGCATGATGCGCGCCCGCCGCCGTCACGCCCATCGTACCGCCCATGTCATGCGGAGGATGAGCGAGATCAGACGGGATACCGCCCGCCGCATGGATCGCGCCGAAGAAGGGAGGCGGTGGTGAGTGAGTGCGACGATCAGCTGCGCGCGGTTTGCGGCTGGAACCGCAGCCTCTCCCGAGAGAACACCCTGCTGCGGCTGAAGAACCGCAGCCTCGAACAGAGGCTGGCCGTGCTGGAGAAGCAAGCTGCTGATCTGGCTGTCGAACGCAGCGCACTTGACGCCGTACTCGGTGCCGCGATGGATGCAGCGCTCGAAGTGAGGCGGCCGTGACCAAGCTCATATCGACTCTGGCAATCGTGGTCCTGGGCCTGGTGGCGCTCGGCGCTGTCGGCCCCCGGATCGCGCAGATTATCGGTGCGCTGGTGCCGTTGGTGCTTGTGGTGGGTGTTGTCGTGGCGGTTCTGCGGGTGGTGTGGTTTTACACGAGGTAAGTAGCAGTCATCTGTGCAGAGTACCAGCAAAGCGTGAATCTATACCGCTTGAAACTGTAATACCGAACAAAGACCGAACATGGAACATGGGAGATACTGGAAGCACCACTAAGGAGGTCAAAACAATGTAACGAGAAAGGAGGTGCATTTAGCGTGACACGATCCAGACGTATAAAAGTAAAGGGGGTGAGACGGGACGAGATTGACACTGAGCAGCTCGCCCTTATTTATTGGCTACAGGCCAAGCGAGTGCTTAGGGAAAAGCGTGAGCGCGAAGCACAGGAAAAGGCCAAGCGCCGGGAGCGGAAAAGCAAATGAACGCTGATCTAACCCCGGCGGTAGTTGCCGCAAGCGGTGGCTCTGCTCTTATCACAATAATTATGGCCAGAGAGCATCGCCTGGACGCGGCGATGCGAAGGGATCGGGTGCGGTTGGCGATCCGGTTCCCGGTGAGTCTCGACCCGCTGCGCGCCTTTGCCGCGCTGGACGGTCTCAGCGGCCTTCCATATACAACAGAGCTCGTCGCGGAAATTGCAGCGAGGGAAGGTTCAATCGAGCACTTCCTGTGGGTGCCAAGGGCGGTGCGAGCCTCGGTGGTATCGACCCTCACGGGTGTTATCGGGAGCGTGCGGATCACCGAGGCGCAACCCTCACCAACCGACCCGGTCACGCTGGCGTTGCGCCTATTTGTGCCGACGCCAAGCGTCCTTGCGACGGATGGAGTGGTTGAGGCGTCGCGGGCGCTGCTCGCCGGAATGGTGGGTCTTGCCGGCGCCGATGAACAGATCGTTGTCCGTGTGGCCCTACGGCCGGGCGCAGCCTGGCAGCGGCGCGAGACAGATCATGCGGATCGCCGAACGCGGGAGATCGAGCGCGCCTGGCGGCGTAAGGCAGCGCTCGGCGGGTTCACGGTCGCCGGATTGGTGCTCGTGCGAGCATCGAAGCTCGGCCGCGCTCGGGAGCTGGCCGCCCACATCGAGAGCGTGATTAGAAGCCGTCGTGGGTTGGTCGGAGAGTTCCGCATCACTACCGGGCGCGGCAACCGCCGACTCTCGAGCCTGCCGCGCACCACCCGCACGAGCGGCTGGCTTTCGACGCCGGAGCTTCTGCCGCTGTTGGGCTGGCCGCTCGGCCCCGAGTTGGTCCCCGGTGTGGAGCTGGGGGCCGCACGCGAGATGCCGGTGCCTCGGCAGGTGCCCCAGGGAGGCAGGCGCCTGTTCATCGGGCGCGACGCCAGCGGCAACGAGCGACCGGTAGCGATGAGCGCCGAGACCGCGAAGCATCATCTGATCGCGGTCGGCGCGAGCGGTAGCGGTAAGAGCACCATGCTCACCCACGCAGTGATTTCTGATATTGAACGCGGCTTCGGCGGCGTGGTTATCGATCCGAAGTCGGATCTGCTCGAAACGATCCTGGCGCGCGTCAAGCCGGAGCATGCCCGGCGGATCGTTGTTCTCGACCCCGGCGATTCCTCTCGTCCTACTCCCGGCGTATCCGTGCTCGCCGGCGGCGACCCTGATCTGCGTAGCGATGTTTTGACGGGGGCGTTGCGCTCCGCGTTCCCGGCTGAGGCGTGGGGTGTTCGTACCGACTTTTATCTGCGCCTGGCGATCCGCACGTTGAGCGAGGTTCCCGATGCGACGTTGGCTGACGTCGGCCGCTTGTTCTTTGAGGAGCCCTTCCGCAGGGCTGCCCTCGCTCGGCTAGGTGACTCGTATCTCTTGGCGGCCTGGCAGAGCTATCTCTCCCTATCCGACGGCGCTCGCTCAGAGCACGTACAGGCGCCCATGAATCGCGTGATGGCGCTCCTGAATCGCCCCCGTATCCGAGCGGTTCTCGCCAGCCCTGAGCCAAAGCTCGATGTGGCGCAGCTTTTGAGCGAACGGAAGTGGCTGCTCGTCAGCCTTGCCCCCGGCACGCTCGGAGAGGCGGGGGCCGCAATCACCGGCGCGGCGCTGATGCATGTCATCTGGAGCGCAATCGAGGCGCGGGTGGCGCTGCCGCCTGAGCGACGCCACCCCCTCTTTCTGTACCTGGACGAGCTGGCGACCGTGACCAACGGCTTGCCGTTCTCCTTCGAGCTGCTGGCCGAGCGTGCTCGCGGTCTCGGTGCTGGCCTAACGGTCGCGGTGCAGACCTTGGGTCGTATTCCCGAGCCGACCCGTTCAGCGCTTTTGGGAAACGCGGCGAGCTTCATCACATTCAGAGCGCCGGCAGAAGAGAGCGCACGGGTAGCGCGTCAGGTTCCCGGCCTCACCGAGGCCGACGTGATGGGCCTTGCCCGCTTCGAGGTGGCCGCGCGTCTGGGCACCGGAGCCGGGGCTGCGGTCACGGTCGTGACCGGCCGCACCGAGCCACTGCCGCCAACGACCGGCCAAGCAGAGGCGATCCGTGATGCCTCTGCCGCACGCTACGGCACGGCCCACGAGCAGGCACCAGCCCGGCCTGTGTCTCCTGAAGCCGGGGGCGGCGAGACTCCGCTTGGTCGTGCGGGGAGGGAGTCGTGATGCGTCCCGTCGCTCGACCCATCGCGTCGAGGCATCTTCCCCGAACGGCCCGCCCAGGTGCCGGTATTCCCGCCGTAAGCGCGGCGAATGACTCTCCGTTCGGCGGTCACTTGCGAATCTCAGCCACCCGTCTCGAAACAATCAGCTCACGGCTCGCAGAGGCTGATTGGCAGGTGCTGAACTTCGTCAGCGAGTGCCGCCTAGCAAGCGGCAAGCAGTTGGTTAGAAGGTTCTGGCTGACCAGCGACCGCAATTCGACCGCGGCTCGGACAGGCCGCAGAACGCTGAAGCGCTTGGCCGACTGGCGGATACTCGACCCGCTGCCGACGCGTGCCGTCGGAGGGCTGCATGGCGGCAGCGACACGCTCGTTTACGGGGTAGGCGTCGCGGGCGTGAAGCTGCTCGTCCGGCGCGGACTCATTCAGAAGCGACTCGGTACTCCCGGCGAACGCCACATCAAGCACACGCTCGCCTGTACCGAGCTGGTGGTGGGGATTCACGAAGCCGACCGCGTCGGCGTGCTCGATCTGATCGAGGTGCAGACCGAGCCTGCCTGCTGGCGAGCCTTCATCGGGGCCGGTGGCGCTCGTGTGATGCTTAAGCCCGACCTCTTCGTCCGGGTTGGGGCGGGCAGCGTCAGCGAGGATCGCTGGCTGATCGAGGTGGACCTCGCAACCGAGGCCAGCGCCACGATCCGCGCTAAGGCGCTGCGCCATCTGGCCTACTACTGCTCCGCCAGCGAGCCGGTACATCCAAGGGTGCTGTGGGCGGTGCCGGACGCTCGGCGGGCGGAGCAGATCGCAGACGTACTCACCCGCCTGCCCAAAGAGGCGGGGCGACTGTTCGGGGTCTGCCTGCTGGATGAGGTCGTGAGCTTTCTGGCGGCGGAGGCGCGGCTATGAGCGCTGCCGCGAAGATCGCTCTCTACCAGGACGACACGCGGGCCTGGGGGCTCCTCGAGGCCGATGCGCTGCTGACGCTCGCCAAGCTCCCTGACGCGTGCGTCGACGCGATCGTCACCGACCCGCCTTACGGGATCGGGATCACCGGAGAGGCTTGGGACGGCCGAGACATCCGCCGCGCCACCGCCAAGAACGGAGAACGGCTGAGCCAAGGGGAAGCGCTCGCCCGCTGGACGCAAGTGTGGGGAACCGAAGCCCGGCGCGTACTGAAGCCCGGCGGGTACATGGTGGCGTTCGGTGCGCCGCGCACCTTTCACCGGCTCACGGCAGGCATTGAAGATGCGGGGTTGGAGATCCGCGACGTGCTGATGTGGCTCTACGCCCAAGGGCTGCCGAAGTCCAGGCGGTTGCCGGGTGGGTTGGCGACGGCACTCAAGCCCGCCTATGAGCCGATCCTGCTCGCCCGTGCGCCGATAGTCGCCACCACCACAGAGAACCTCATGGCGTGGGGCACGGGCGCGCTGAACATCGACGCGGCGCGGGTGGGTGCGGCGCGGTACTGGCCCGCCAACGTCACCTTCTCTCACGCGCCGGATTGTCCAGTGGTGCTGCTCGATACCGCCGAGCCCGATCACGGCTGCAGTCGCCTGTTCTACTGCGCCAAGACCTCTCGCGCCGAGCGCGAAGCGGGCTGTGAGCAACTGCCGAAGAAGTCGGTGCAGCTCTATACCGGCAGGAGCCATCCGCCACGGCTAATTCACAACAGTCATCCGACCATCAAGCCACTCGCGCTGATGCGCTGGCTGGTCAGACTGATCACCCCGCTTGGCGGGTTGGTGCTCGACCCGTTCGCCGGTAGCGGGTCAACCGGGGCAGCGGCGGTCCTTGAGGATCGACAGTTCTTGGGTATCGAGCGCGAGGGGCAGTACGTAGATATTGCCTGCGCTCGCCTAACACACTGGGCCGCGCTTGCGGCACAGCGGGAGGTACTGCCATGAAGACCTCGGTGGTTCCCCGAAATCAACAACAAGTAAAGGAGGTCTATGGAAAGGAGATAACAGCGATGTATCTCAAACGACAAAACATTGACAAACGCGATCAGGAGAAGCCGCGAGTCTGGCGAGCGGCCATCTACATGTGTGAGCCAAACGCAAAGCATGGCGTCAGCGAGCCGTCGGTTCTTCAGCAACGTGACCTCTGTCGTCGGGAAGCGACGAGGCTCGGTGCTAAGGTGCTCGGCGAGTTTCTCGACTGCCAAGCCTTTGGGCTTGCGGTCACACGGCCTGGGTTGTATCAGGCGCTAGAGCTCGCCTGGAAAGAACGGCTTGACTATCTGATCGTTGCATCAATGGATCAGCTGGCGAGTAATTGCCACGACCTCTTTGAGGTGGCGTGGCACCTCGGTCACGCGGGCACCGTTCCGATGCCCGTTGAGGACGATTGGTCCTTGTGACGGTCCAGCCGAGCCTAACCGGGGGCGTCACGGTGAGCATTCCGATGCTTGCCGTCGGCGTCACCCGGCGGCTCATGGATGGCCCTCCGGCGTGCGGAAGGACTCCGGTCTTTCTGCTCGCCGTCATGGTCATCCAACCAAAAGGAGGAATCTCCACATGGCTACCAAGGCCCAGGAGATATACGAGGAGATCGAGAGACGAATCGCGGCGGGTACCGATAAGGCAGATGCCTTTAAGCAACTCGCCGAGGAGACGGGCCGTCCGTATGACTCGCTGCGTGGCAGCTACTACACCCACAAGCGCAAGCTTGAAAGTGGTGAAGGAGTCAAACCGTCACGCACCCGTCGCCGCGAGACGACGCCTGACGATGCGCTGGCGGACGCGCGAGCGGCTCTCGAGCGGGCGGTCGCATCAATCGACCGCGAGGTCGAGGCCGCCGAGGAGCGCGCCACAGAGAGCGCGGCCGAAGCTAAGGCCCTCAAGGCCAGTGCAGCCGAGCGTAAGCAGGCCATCACCGAGCGTTTGGAGGCATTGAAGTGAGCCAACGCGGGCCGGTCGGGGTGTCACACCTTGACCGGCCCGCCCTACCAATTAACACCTTGCTTAATCGAGAACTTAACGGGAAAATCGTTAAGCCAAATTAACTAGAAAGGAGGATAGATGCCGACACAGACACCAGCCATACTTACCAAATCACCGATGGAGATATTGGCTGAGCCCACCGCCATCATCTACCTGCGCGTCTCGAGTACCGGCCAGCTCACCGGCCCCAGTGCTGAGGGTTACTCGATTGAGGGACAGAGAGAAGCATGTAAGCGCCACGCAGACGCACTCGGGGCGAGGATCATCGGTGAGTACGTCGAGCCCGGCAAGTCGGCAACAAACCTTCGTCGCCCAAAGTTGCAGAAGATGCTTGCCGAGCTTCCTGACTTGCGGCCTGACTACGTCATCTTCTATGACCTCTCACGGGTCGCACGGGATGAGTTCGATGCGTTCTGGATACTGCGCGAGATTAAGGCTGCTGGTGCCAAGCTGGAGTCCACGCTTGAGCGGATCACCGATGACGACAGTGGGATGCTCACGTTCGCGGTCATGGCTGGGGTCAATGCGCATCGTTCTCGCAGCGACGGCAAGAAGGCGAAGATGGGCATGGAACGCAAGCACGCGGATGGCGGCACCAACGGCCGGACCCGCATTGGCTACCTCAACACGCGGGACTTCGTCGGCGGCCGCGAAGTGCGCGTGGTGGACTTCGATCGGGAGCGAGCTCCGCTAGTACAGATGGGGTTCGAGCTGTTTGCGACCGGCAACTACTCAATCTCGGAATTGCATACCGTCCTTGAGGAAGCGGGCTTGCGGAAGCGTGAAACCCCAACGCGCGGCCCGTTGCCGTTGTCGCGTAGTCAGGTGCATCGGATGCTGCGGGACGACTACTACATAGGCGTCGTGAAATGGGGAGGCACGACGAACCCGAACGGTCGGCATACGCCTCTGATCGACGTGACGACCTTTGAAAAGGTGCAGCAGGTCTTGGACACGGCTCGTCTCAGCGGCAACCGCACGCGCAAGCACAAGCACTACCTTCGTGGCTCGTTGTTCTGTGGGTTCTGTGGGCGGCGTCTGGTCTTCCACCGCATCAGGGGTCGGGGCGGACTCTACGACTACTTCGGCTGTCTCAGTCACCAGGGCACGCGAGGTAGCTGTGGCAGTCGCTATCTCCAGGTCGAGAATGTGGAGCGGGCGGTGGAACGCTACTACGCGCGTGTTCGGCTGACTCAAGGCGAGCGGGAGGTGGTTCGCCACGCGGTGGAGCAGTATGCAGGGGCGCTCCTTGAGAATGCCGAGAAGGAGTCGGCTCGCCATGCGCGTCGGCTTCAGACGCTTCAGCAGCAGCAGAAGAAGCTACTGCACGCCTTCTACAACGGTGCGGTCGATGAAACGGTCTTGGAAGAAGAGCAGGAGCGGATCGAGATCGAGCGTCGGGAGGTTCATCGCTGGTCGGAGGCCGCGGCTCAGGATGCCGGAGAGGTCACGCAAGCGCTTCACGAGGCGCTGCTGCTGCTTGAGAAGGCTCAGGTGGCCTACCGCCAGGCCACACCGACTGTCCGCCGTCTACTCAACCAGGCCCTCTTTGAGGGGCTTCTGGTCCGCGACGAGGACGATCTGGAGGCCAATCCGACCCCCTGGGTCAGCGAGATCCGCCGCCTAGCCCGAGCCACCCAGGACTGCCAACCAGTCCGGAGGAACGGCCACGACCCCCTTTCGGGGGCCGTGGGTTTCCATAAGGCAAATTTGGTGCGCCGTGCGGGACTCGAACCCGCCCCGCCGGATTAAAAGTCCGGAGCTCTACCCGATGAGCTAACGGCGCGTGCGCTCGGCGAAGTCTGGCAGATAGGGGGCCTCAGCGGGTCACGGCCTGTCTAGTCGATCGAACCGGGCTCTGCGACCCACACGCTTTCGATCCCGAGCACCCTGCAGAGGGGATCGAAGTGGTGGTCGTAGTGCAGCACGCCGGCGGATCGGCTCGCGGCCGCGGCCGCGATTAGATAGTCGGCGGCCGGGATGCGTCGCTCGCCGCGTAGTTCGCGCGAGGCCCCAAGCGCCGCGGCGCCCGCGCTGCGGGTGACCGGGGCGGCGGGCAGGTGTGTGAGAGTTTGGTCGAGATCGACGAAGGCACTCTCGTTTGGGGCGGTTGCGAGCAGCTCGAGCGCCACCACAGGACACGAGGCGAGCAGCCCTGCTTCGATCGTGGCCTGCCAACGCGCCTCGATTGCTGGGTCGCGCTGGCGGTTCCAAGCCGAGCTGTCGAAGACGAGCAGAGTTCCAGATCCGTACGGCTCAGCGTTCGGCATGAAGCCGCTCTGAGATGGAGAAGTCGTAGCGGTCGTCCTCGCCGCTCGAGATCCGCAGCAGATGAGCGATCGCTTCTTGTCGCCCTTCCTGCTCGTCGCGAATCGCCTCCGCCCCACGCATTGCCAGGTCGTGTACCGCACGCGACTTCGACTTCCCGGTGCCCAGCTCGGCGACGGCGGCTGCCAGGTCTCCATCCAGGGGAACCTGGACTCGTGGGATGGCGGTGGGCATGCTCATAAGTGTACCACCAAAGTGAGTCATTGAATACAAAAAGCATCAATTATGGAGGAGGCTATCCGCGACACAACGCCCCGCGCGCGTGGGACATGCCGAATGGACACCAACACCACGTAGGTTGGTGGTGGCGGCGTGTCAGCGCAAGCCCAACGTATCCAAGGGCTCCTCTGTGGGTGTCTCCCCGGCCGCCACTCGCAGGAGGTGCTCGATCCGTGTGAGCTTGACCCTGGGGCGGCCATGGGGCTCGCCAAGGGCCTGCTCGTGGCGGTCGATCTCAGACCAGCCCTCGTAGGTCACCAAGGCAGGCACCCGCTCGCCTAGGAGCCGCTCGATTGACTCGGGCGCAGGGTCGCCAGGCTCAAGCTGAATGTCCGCGGCGAGGTCCTCTAAGAGCGCGTTGACCGTCTCTTGGGCATCCTTCTTGTTCGTGCCGATCACGCCCGAGGGGCCCCGCTTGATCCAACCGACCGAGTACTCGCCGGGGAGGGCGCCGTCCGGACCGAGCACACGCCCGCCCTTGTTTGGGATCGTGGCCGAGCGCCCGTCGAAGGGCACCCCCGGCAGCGGCTTGCCCTGATAGCCGATCGCCCGCATCACCAGACCCGCCTCGATGCTTTCGCTCTCGCCAGTCGCCACTGCCCTCAGGCGGCCGCCCTCGCTGGCCTGAAGTTGGTTGCGCGCCAGGACCACGGTACGTACGCCACTCCCATCCCCAACCAATTCAACCGGGGAGAGCAGGAAGCGCAGGATCACCTTCTTGCTCTTGCCTGTGGGGGCACGCCCTGCGTAGTCGCGCAGGATCGCCACATTCTGGGTGGAGGTGACGTCCATGTTGGGGTCCTCCACCGCCAGGGCCCGCTCCAGCTCCTCGGCGTCGACGACCACGTCGGCATCGGCCAGCTCGCCCAGCTCGCGTAGCTCCGGGTTCGTGAAGGCGGCCTGGGCGGGGCCCCTGCGGCCGACCACCACGATCTCCCTCACATTGCTCGCGTCGAGCGCCTCCAGGGCATGGTCGGCGATGTCGGTCACCGCCAGCTCCTCGTGGGTCAAAGTCAGCATGCGTGCCACGTCCAAGGCCACGTTGCCGTTGCCGATCACCACCGCCCGCTCGGCCGACAGGTCGAAGTCGTGGTCGGGGAAGTCGGGGTGGCCGTTGTACCAGCCCACGAAGTCGGTCGCGGGATGGCTGCCCCGCAGGTCCTCGCCCGGGATGCCGAGTGGCCGGTCGGCGGGCGAGCCGGTCGCGTACACGATCGCGTGGTAGTGCCCAGCCAACTCGTCCCTTGAGATGTCGCGCCCCAGCTCCACATTACCGAAGAAGCGGAAGCGCGGATGGGCAGCCGTCTTCTCGTAGATCCGCGTCACCGACTTGATCTTGGGATGGTCCGGCGCCACACCTGAGCGCACCAAGCCCCAAGGCGTAGGCAAGCGCTCGAACATATCGACCTCGAGCGTCTCCGGCCCGTCCTTGAGCAGGTGCCCGGCGGCATAGAACCCGGCGGGCCCCGATCCGATGATTGCTATGCGCGTCCGATCCATAGTCCCTCTCATAGGTTGGGCCGGGCCGGCGCCAGCCGGTCCCGCTCCGCTCCGCGGTCATGGGCGCGGCCCGACTCGAACGGGCGACCCCCTCGGTGTAAACGAGGTGCTCTGGCCAACTGAGCTACGCGCCCCTATAGCCCGTGTGGCTTGGGCTGAAGGGTGCTCTTAACATTAGGGACTCGTGGCGTGCGAAGCTGTGGAGATGGCTATCAGGGTGGAGCGACGCCGGATGGGTCTCCTCGCGTCGTGCGTACTGGCGGTTCCCGTGCTTGTCCTGGGCCTCGCGCAGCTCTTCCTGCCCTCGCTTGCGGCTCACCAGATCAGGGATCGCGTCGCGCGCTATGGGACCGTCTCGAGCGTCAGCGTGAAAGCCTTCCCAGCCGTCAAGCTTTTGTGGGGCAAAGCCGACTCGGTCGATGTCCGCGCCGGCGCCCTCTCGGTGCCCTCCAAAAAGATCGCCTCGCTGTTGTGGGAAGCGCACGATGTCACCAACCTCACGATGAGTGCCCACACGGTCACCTTGACGGGGGTTCCGAGTCTTCAGCGGGGTCTCACCGTGAGCGACATGCGGACCAACAAGCACGCCTCCGCGGTCGACGCCAGCGCCACGATCACTCAGCTCCAGCTCAACGAAGCGCTCCCCTCCGGCTTTCACATCGAACCGCTCGCCAGCGAAGGCGGCGAGGTCGAAGCGCGTGCCTCCGGTGGCCTGTTTGGTGTGCAGACGTCGATCACGGTGCTCGTCAAGCCGCTTGAAGGTCGCCTGGTCGCCGAACCGAAGGGCTTCCCCCTCGCGAGTCTCGGCACCATCACGCTCTTCTCTGACCCCCACCTACAAGTGGACTCAGTAGGCCTCACGGTCGAGCGTTCCAATCCCCTCACCTACGGGCTCTCGCTCGTCGGCACTCTGCGCTGAGCGCTCGCGGATGATCATCGGCAGCCCGTGCTTGGGGCTGATCGTGGGCATCTGACGGTACTCCAACACGAAGTCCTTCGGCAGCTCAAGCGTGTAGCGGCTGGCGATCAAGGTGGCGATCGTGCGTACCTCCAGCTGGCCGAACCTCATGCCAATGCAGGTCCGCGAGCCGCCACCAAAGGGGATATAGGCGCCCTTAGGGATCTTTGTCTTGGCGTCGGCGCTAAAGCGCTCCGGGCGAAACGTCTCGGGGTCCTCGAACACGTCGGGTAGGTGGTGGGAGGCCCACGAGCTGTAGTTCACGTAGGCGTTCGCCGGCACCGTGTGGCCTTCGAACTCGAAAGCTTCGACTGACTTGCGCGGCCCGATCCAGGCGGGCGGGTACTTGCGCAAAGTCTCCTCCAAGGTCATCTCCAGCTGTGTCAGCTCGCCGCTCATCAATTGCGCCGCGTTGGGTGAGCCGCCCTCCAGCAACGCCACCTGCTCGGCGACGAGGCAGTCCGCCAGTTGGGGTGCCCGGGCGAGCTCATAGAACATGAAGGCCACCGTCGAGGTTGTCGTGTCGTGGCCGGCAAACAGCAAGGTCATCATCTCGTCCCTGATCTGCTCGTCGGTCAAGCCCTCGCCGCTTTCGTCCTTCGCGTCGAGCAGTAGGCTGAGCACGTCCTCGCCGCGCTCGCCCGTGGCGCGTTGCCTTGCGATCTGGGTATAGAGCAAGCGGTTGAGCGCTTTCGAGGCCGCTTGCAAGCGGGCCCACGGGCTTCTCGGGACCCTGATGAAGCGGAACTCATAGCCGCTTGCATAGAAGGCCAAGGCCTGCTCGAACATCGCGGCCGCATCGATCTCCTTGGCGGCCGGCCCGTCCGGGTCGATCCCGAACAGGGCCTTCATCGCGATCCTCGTGGCCAAGCGACGCGTCCACGCGTACAGGTCGATCCTCGTGTTCGGCCGCCACTGCTCCAACGCGCGCTCGGTCTCGTCGACCATCGTGTCGATCGAAGCGGCGATTCGCTCACGGTGGAAGGCCGGCAGCATGATCTGGCGAGCCCGCTTGTGGTACGGATCGTCGGTCGTCAACAGGCCGTCGCCGAGCAAGGCGATCAGGTCCCTGAAGTGCGATTCCCGCCACTTGAAGTTGGAGGCGTGCGAGACGGTGATGTAGTGGTTGGCGGCCGGCCCTAGCACGAAGACGACCTTGCTGTGCAAGATCCGCAGGGTGAAGATAGGTCCGTAGCGCTCGTAGGACTCCAAGAGCAGGGGCAACGGCTCTTCGATGAAACGCTTGGTACGCGGGATCGAGAAGGCGGTATCGCCGGGTGGATAGGGCACCTTGGCGGCCCGCTCGTCGGTCAGGTCTTGGGCGAGGATCCGGAACGGGTTTTCGTGGCGCAGGGGTGGGGGCTCGAGGACGGGCATGGTCCTAAGCCTAGAGGACCGTCCAGCGGTTTGGCTGGCCGGCCAACTTGGGCGGGGGGCTGCGTGTTGTTGTTGTCCGAAAGGGGGTGCCCGCGCGTGCGCGCGGCCTTCTTAACAAGACCTACCTTGGTTACTGGCCACGCGCGCGTGGGGCCACCGCTTCGGCGTAGCAACCCTCCACGCCGAGCCTCCCACTAAGACGCGGCGGGCGGGCGGCGGCTGCGATACTCTGCGCTACGCACGATCGTTGGTCCCGTGCACCGGCACGGGGGCGTAGCTCAGTTGGTTAGAGCGCTGCCCTGTCACGGCAGAGGTCGCGGGTTCGAGTCCCGTCGCTCCCGCCTTCGGCACCACCTGGTGCCGCCCCGTGTTGGATAGCTTGGAAATAGGGCAGAAAGTTGTCGTGTGGTTGCACGGCGACGATCTGCCCGTTCTACGCCCAGATTTGCTCGAATAGTGTGAGCAGGAGCTTGCGCCGCTCGGTGGGCTGGGCCTCAAGGTCCCAGAAGCGGGGGAACTCTTCGAGCAGCGCTCGGGCGCGGTCGATGGCGGGTTCGGCGGGCGAGCCTTGGCGTTGAAGCTCTTCCTCCAAGGCCTGCCGGCGCATGATGTATTGGGCTTTGGTGAGGTCGCCGAGGACGTAGAGGTCTTGCAGGCGCTGTAGCTGGTCGAGCAGTTCGTTTCGCCGCTTGGCTGGCTGCTCAGCGTGCTCGGCGGTGGGTTTGCAGGAGCAGGTCGTGGAGTTGTCCGTCGGGGTGGAAGGCGCGTATCCAGTCCATGAGCTGGCCCTCCAGGGCCTCGGCTTTGACGATCCTACAACACCCGTCCGGCCACTCGGTTGTCTTGACTCGGCGCGCGATCAGAGCAGAACTCGCGCCGGATCTCAAGACTCGGCCGACGACCCGCGTCACTTGGCGAACGACCGCCAGTTGCCGTCGGAATATCTGGCTCGTGTAGCCAAGCGAGGCCACTCACGCCGGAGCGCCAAAGTCTGGTTTGTGGCGTGACCCGCTGGTAGCCTGAAGGAATGGCAACCTCTCGCGTCAAGACGATCGACATTGATGCTGGCCTGCTGGCAGACACCCGCGATGCCATGAATCCCTCCGCCGAGGCGCAGGACGCTGAGGTGGTCGAGCGTGCATTGCGCTTCTACTTGGGCCGCAGGGCGCTCGAGACCTCTCAGGCGATGAGCGAACTCACCGAAGGGGAAGCAATGCAGATCGCCAACGAGGAGCTGCACGCGATGCGCCGCGAGCGTCGAAGCGCGGCGTGACCCGGGTCGTCGTCGACCCGGGCGTCCTGGTTTCCGCATTCATCTCTCCCAGAAAGGCCGCACCCGCGCTGCTCGTGGACGCGTTTCTTGACGGACACTTCGAGATGCTTGTCTCACCGGAGTTGATCGCTGAGCTGACCGACGTGTTGGGACGCGAGAAGTTCGCCGCCCACGCCGCAGACGGCCGTGCAACGGCCTTCATCGCCGTCCTACTTGACCGCGCCGAGATGGTCCCGGACGCGGCGCCCGGTTCCCTCAAGACGGCCGACGCGGACGACGACTACCTCGTCGCACTCGCGCAAGCACATGATGTCGATGCGATCGTCTCCGGTGACGGCATCTATTGGATGTCGCATCGAGCGACCTGCCGGTGCTCACACCCCGCGAACTAGCGAGTCGTCTCGCTCGCACGTGATACACGAATCCGTGATGGTGGTGTTAGGTCGCGGTTCGTCTCAAGTCCAAGTTCGTGTTCCCCACCGCAGCTCTTCAAAGCTCTCGTCGAGTTGTTGCTCGTTGAGCGGAGCGAACAGCGCATCGAGTGCCAGCAGCCGGTGGGCTGTCCACACTACCTCGGCAGCCACTCCGCGCAGGAATCCGTACTCGCGGATATTGGTGCTCGATCCGCCATGAGCAACGGCGCTGCGTGCAGCGAAGATCTCGGCGTATCGACGGGAGCGGCCCGCGCGGTCCGCGACATTTGGCTCGAGGAGAGCAAACCGCTCACGCATCGCACGTCCGGGAAGTCCAGATCGCGAACCAATGAGCGCGTCGAGCGCTATACCCAACGCAAGGGCTGCATCGTCATCGTTCGTCGCCCAATGCGCTTCGGCATACCAGCGTGCAGCGACTCGAAGGCGCCGCGCGATGGGTGACTGATCCGCCACACATTGCGCCAGAAGGCGGCGGCGCTGCGCGTCCGCAAGCAAACGGTCCAATGGCACCGGTTCCGTGCCATACCAACCGACATGCCACCCGACATGGTCATCACCGATCACGGCTACCTCGGCAGCGAGCTCCGCGTGAGCACCCGACGCCTTGAAGAGCGCGTCCAACGCAGGCCGATGGACAGTGACGCCACGAACACCGGGTCGGTTGGTAGCACCACGCAAGCTGTAAAGGCCCAAGCTGCCAGGATCGACCTCCAGCAGCAGAGCCATGTCGATGAGATCCCGCAGTCTGCCTTCGGCCTGCTGGACTGCAAGTCTGCTCTGGCCCGGGCACCATGTAGCGAACACGATCGCCTCTGATAAAGGGATCACAGGGGTCGATTCAGCATGCAGCCTCGCCACGCGATTGAGGACATCAGCGGTCGCGGACTGCCGGCCATTCGCTGCTTCCTCGATGCTGCGCAGCAACGAATCCCCCGCCTGACCCAGGACCGCATCGGCCATTACGAGCGGGCCGGCTGTCCAAGATATGTTGGCGACGAGTAGAAGCACTAGCGTCAGCTTGGCACCGCGCAGCCGCGATAGCTGGGTGCGTACCGCCTCGATAGCGTTGCCGCTTTCGGAGGCCTCGACGAGCACCAATGCGACCGCGCCCCACAGCTCATCGACCGACCAGCGCTCACGGATAGCGGGCTCGTTCTGCAAGTGCTGTACGGCATTCTCGTACGAGACCAAGCCGGGCTCCTTGAGGGTCACCGGTCCGCCAGCGCTAGGCAGGGCTGCGTCGCCTGAAACTCGATGCTCCGAGATCCCCCAGCCGTTGATCCAAGGAGTTCGGCCAGGAGCGGGAACGAGCTGAGCGACTGCTTCTACGAGGAGGCTTTCGATGCTGCTTGGATGCGTGGACGGCACGCCATAAGTCTCGCCGACTCCGACCGAAATTGACGTGGCGCAGCTAGAGCTTGTCGCCCTCGGCTAGCACTTCCGCCAAGACATCGCGGGCCTCGGTCTGCACGATCACCCGGTCTGCCACGCGACCCGCGATCATTTGAGCCCTCGCTACCTGCTCTATCATGTCCTGACGCGTCGGCGATGTAGTGTGAAAGCCAAGAATGCGTCTGGGCAGCGGGATCTTCACGAGGAACTCGCCGAGCGAGAGCTGCTGACGACGGCGATCGATGATAAGGGCCGCCCGGAACTTGTAAAACGTGTGAAAGACATCGTCGACACGTCGGCGTGGTGGCGGTTCTCGTCTCTTCCCAGCGAACTCGTCGACAAGGCGATAGTCGACGATCGCCTGTAGATCACACCGATCGTACGAATGGAGATCCTCTACTCCGCCCGCAGCAGCGCCGAGTACATCGCGTTCGAGATGGAACTCGACGGGTTCCGCATTCTGCGCAACGATCGCGCCGTCGCCGACGCCGCAATGAGCGCCATCGGCGAGCTGGCTGAGCACAGCGACGGGTACCACCGCGTGCCACTAACCGACGCCCTGATTGCCGCGGCGGCTACCGAGCACGGCGGCATTGCGGTGCTCCATCGCGACACGCACTTCACCAAGCTCGCCGAAGTCCTCGCATTCGAGAACGTCGAGCTGCCAGGTTCCTGACCAGCTCTACATCGCCCCGGGGCCTACACGAGGCCACTTCCACGGCGCCGTCACCGGCACCAGCCAATCCCATCCAAGCCCACTCCCGGGCCGTGCTGCGTGTTGGACCGGGTGCGATTGGCTACGGGCACGGTCGTCCTGATTCGTGTGAGTCGCGGTGACTCACGTCGGATGGCGCGTCCACGCAGCATTCGACGCGACTCTGACTGTTGTACAGGCGAGACACTGCGCGTTGCGTGGCTGCTAGCGGAGGCCACAACCGCTGGCGCCAAGTCGTAGTGCTCAGGCGCTTGGCTACGCTTCGGCGCGTGGAGCTGCAGCAGCGTATTGCGGAGGGGACGGGTGAGTTCTTGCTCTTCGCGCTGACGCCACCGCGCCTGACGACCGAACCGGAGCACGCCCGTCAGATCGCCGCGAAGACGCTTGAGCGCCTGCGCCCCGTGGGCATCGACGGCCTCGTGCTCTACGACATTGATGACGAGAGCGACCGCAATCCCGAGGAACGGCCCTTTCCGTTCCTGCCCACGATGGACCCCGCCGACTACCTCGCTCGCGATCTCGTCGGCTTGGAGGTACCCGCAATCGTGTACCGCGCTGTCAGCAAGTACCCAGAGCAACAGCTTCAGTCGTGGCTCAGCGAACAGGCCCCAACCCAGGCGCTGTCGGTGTTCGTCGGTGCGTCGTCCCGTGAAAAGCCGGTCGCGACCTCTCTGCCGCGGGCCTACGAACTACGGAGTGAGGTGCGCCCAGATCTCCTGCTCGGAGGTGTGGCGATTCCAGAGCGCCACGCGCGCGGAGGCACGGAGCACCTCCGTCTGCTTGCGAAGCAGGCCGCGGGTTGCTCGTTCTTTGTCACCCAGATCGTCTATGACGTCAACGCCGCGAAGGACCTGGTCTCCGACTATCACTACGAGTGCGCCGCTCGTGGCCTGGAGCCGGCGCCGATCGTCTTTACGTTCTCGGTCTGCGGGTCGGTGAAGACACTGGAGTTCGTTCAATGGCTCGGTGTCGATGTGCCGCGCTGGATCGAGAACGAGCTGCGCCACGCGGAGGACACCCTAGAAGCGTCCTACGACCAAGCCGTCGCTACGGCCGTCGAGCTGATCGCATTCTGCCGGCGCGTCGGCGTCCCATTCGGGGTCAGCGTCGAGAGCGTCTCAATCCGCCAAGTCGAGATCGACGCCTCCGTCCGCCTCGCAACCCGGCTACAGGCAGAGCTACGTCGCTAGTCCGCACCACCCGCATCGCAGGTGGGCAAGCCACCCGGCCACACCGCGCTGTGCCGCGGCAACAAGGCGCGACGCGGTTCGCAAACCCACTGCGGCTCGGACGACTTCCGGGGGCGCTGGCCGAAGCCACCGCGTGCTGTCCTGCGGACGCCAGCTTGTCGCGGTCATCTTGGCTCGGTCGCGGTTACAGGTCGCCTCGTATCCGTGGGAATGCACTTGGCCGACGAGCGCCGGGGTCAGGCACTCGTCGATCCAGAACTTCACGCGCTCCGCGTGGAGCCGAGCTTGCGCGCGGGACCGCTCGCAGCGATGTCCTAAGGGCGTGCTGGTCGCCCACGGCGCGGATTGGCGCGTGCCCACTGCACTGCGACGGCGTATGCCTCCTCGGGGATGTGCGGGTAGTCCTCCCGCATCACTTCGCGTGTCTCGCCCATCTCGATCAAGCTCGCGATCGTGCGTACGGGGACGCGTGTGCCTGTGATGATCGGCTCACCGCCCATCACAGCCGGATTGCGCTCCACGTAGCGGTCGCGCAGGCGTGCGTATGACTCGGCGCGCTCGATTGTCTGTACGGCATCTTCGGTCATTGCCACGCGCAGAGCGTCGGACAATGCAAGCTCGGCTCCGACGGTTTGTGGCTGTGGGCGTGCCAGCCACTTGCGCAGGCGCCCCTTTGCCTTGCTTGGCAGTGCCACGTCGATCTGGCGCAGCAGCACGAGCAGCGCGACTTCGTGCGCGGGTAGCAGCGGCTTGCCTGCTCGGCGCCTCGGCTTCAGCACCCCCTGCTCGATCGCCTTGTCGATCGCATTCAGTGGGACGCGACCGATCTCTGCAGCCTCGCGACGGGTGAGTAGTACGGATGTGGATGCCATAAAATCTATCCCCTAACATGCAGCACTTTATCAGTCCTGAGTCCTTACCAAACGACTGAGGGGACGGAGCTGGGGCTGGCCAGCTACTTCGGGCTGATCTGGGCCAGTAGCAGTCGCTTGATCTCATGGCGCCCCGACCGCTGGATCGTGATGTAGACGACCTCGGGATCGGGCTTGCGATTCTCAGGGATATGTGCTTCCGCGTTGTACTGGTAGAAGCGAGTGTGACGACCCCCGCGGCGTGAGTACTGAGCGGCCACGAGTGCGCCCCAGTATGGGCCGTCGCGCCAGGACTCCCCACTTCGGTTGAAAGGGAGCACGAGCCATTCAAGGCCGTGGCTCTCGCAGGCGTCGTTAAGGCGGTGAGCTAGCGTCTTGGTCACCACCATCTCATCGTCTGTCCGTCCGAATTGGTTGAACAGTGGCGCCTCATAGCATCCACGCCAGAGCGTGCCCGAGGCAAAGAGGCGCGAGAGGCGCTTCGTCTACCAGCTGACTCGCTGGATCGACAGCGGCGGCGATCCAGCGCTGCTGCCAAGCGCGCCGCCCCCGCGCCGCTATGCGCATTCCGAGCGAAGGTCCGCGACGGACACCTGGCATGAGGTCCGTGCCCGCAAAGCGGCCGTGGAGGCACTCAAGCGAGCGGGAGATGGGCACGATCGGAGGGAGCTTCGCTCGATGCTGAAGTCCGAGCTTGCCGAGCGCGGCGTAACCATGGACCCCCTCGGGATCGAGCAGACCATCAATCAACTGTCGATATCGCACGGGGAGCGCGCTCGTAATGGAGCCCAAGCGCTGAAGACGGTGGGCAAGATCGGGCTCGCCGTCGCGAATGCGATCCGCACGCATGAGTTTCCCGAACTCCCTGATATGTCTGTGCCGGAGTGGCTGGAACCGCCGCCTGGGGCCGTCGATGCGGTACCGCGGCGTGATGATTCCGGCCACCAATGGACGGCAGTCCTTCTGGATGAGGAAACACTGAGTGGCTACAGCGCGTCTATGCGGCTGTGCCACGTCTTGTCGAGAGCGTCGAGAGCGCGACTCTCGACGCTTGGCTTGATTGGGCGAATCCTCAGGATCGGAGTGATCCTCTACAGGTGCATCTCGGCGAGCGACGGGTCGGTGTGCTCGACGAGGAGGCCACTGCCGTCTATCGCGACATAGCGGATGCCGCGGCGCAACGGGAGGAGTTGCCATGTGTCGAGGCTCGACTTACACCCATTCGCGCAGAGGACAACTACCTGCTTGAGGTTGCACTGCCAGCGCCGCAGCAGTCACGCGGTAAGGTCGCATCTCCGTAGCAGAGGCTGGGTCCACGCCATGTCCACCGTTGGCAGGAGGGAGGGGTGGCGGCGAACTCGAACTAAAGCCAGATCTCGATCCGCGGGGTGACAATCGCGGGTTCGACCTCCGTCGCTCCCGTTTTCGCTCATCGTACAAACGCCGGCCCCAGTAAGGGGTCCTTTCGGGCATTTCGCCGTTATGCCGGTATGTAGTTTCGGTGCTCGACCACGGGTTCTCCGCCCATCCCGCGTGCTGTCGAGGCTTGACTAGGTGGGTGTATGTTTGGTGCATACCGAATGTGAGGAGGTTCCCCATGTACGTACGTGTCGTGAGATTCACCGACGTGAACGCCGAGCGGATGGAGAGATTGCTAGCCCGCATAAAGGAGTCAGACGGGCCACCTCCGGGCGTGCCCACTACCGGCTTGACGATGATGTTCGACGAGGCGCAGGGCACCGCGGTGGTTCTCCAGCACTTTGCAACGGCGGAGGACATGAGCGCAGGCGCCCAAGCGTTTAGCGCGATGGACTCCTCCGAGACTCCGGGCGCCCGCGCCTCTGTAGATATGTGTGAGTTGAAGCTCGAACTCGAGGCTTGACGCCCACTGGACCGAAGATGACCGATGACAACGGCTCGCCTCGCCGCCGGCTCGTAAGGCATATCCCGAGCCGGCGGCAAGCCGCAATCGTCAGTCGGTGACGAGGCCAGCCGCAAACGCGCCTATAGGCAGTGGCGTGGGTGAGCTGGACAGCTCGGTGAGGCTTCCACCATTCACCGCGAACGACGCGATGACGTTGGCTTTGCTTCCGTCCACCAGCAGCGTCCTGCCGTCGGGAGACAAACGGGCGTCAACCGCGCCCGCTCCGGCCGAGCCGAACGGTGTGCTGCCGATCAAGACCAGTGAGCCATCGGGGTTGATCGAGTAGCTCGAGATCGAGCCTGACGCGGTGTTTACCGTGAACAGGAACTGTCCGTCCTGGCTGATCTCCACCCAGCAGGGAGCTGTTTGAAGATCGGCGAATGGGGATGCACCGATCGAAGCCAGCTGGCCCGTGCTGCCGCTTGCCAAGAAGACCGAGACCGTTCCGTTGCCCGCACCACCATGGGCATTGCTGACAAACAGCTGTGAGGGATTGCTCGGCCGGAACTCCGCGCCAAACGGTCCTGCTCCTTGCGCCGCGATGGGCGAGCCTGGAGCAGCGACGAGCAAGCCATCGTGAAGAACGTGAAAGCTTGCGATCGTCGAGGTGTTGTCGAGGTCGACTACGAGCCTGCGGCCCCTGGGATCGATCAACACATCATCCGGACCCGAGCCGGCCGGCAGCGGGACGGTCGAGCCTGGCAACGGATTCAGCGATCCGTTCGGGGCAAGGATGAATCCGGTGATGTTGGGCGCGCTCGCGCCGGCATTGGCGACGTATACGAGATTGCCGGAGACCGCGATGCTGAGCGGTTCGCCTCCACCGGAGGACACGGGAGCGCCAACCGGCTGGGGTACGCCATTGAAGCCAACTCGCGATACCGATATCTGGTTGCTGCCGGCATCAACCGCAAGCAGATAGCGACCATCACTGGAGAGCTGGATCGCGCCCTGTGACGGCAGGCCGGCGCCGAGCCCCGCCCCGCCGACCGGAAAAGGAGAGCCGGAGATTGGAGTGAGCGACCCGTCGGCGTGCCGGTCGAAGCCCGCCACGGTGTTCGATACCGCGGTGTTGTCGTTGACGTAGGCGTGACCGACGACCTGGGATTCATGGTGGCCGAATTCGCGCCCTTCGTGGGCGGCTGCGGATGTCGCCGTGGCGCCGACCAGAGCCAGCGCGAGCGGGATGACGAGATGAGGCAGCTTCATAAGTGAACCTCCTGGACTGGGCGGGGATAATTCCCCGACCACGGGCACGATGCCTGGGACTCCTAACGTGCCTCTTGCACGGAGATGAACATTCCGTGAATCGTTTTGCGCCGCTGACTGAGTAGGTCAGGAGATCGCGGAGGGCTCTGCGATAGGGAGCGTGAACGCAAAGCGCGCGCCTCCCTCAGGCCGGTTCTCCGCCCAGATACGACCACCCTGCGCTTCGACGAAGCCTCGCGCTATTGCGAGCCCCAGCCCAGCGCCGCCACTCGTGCGAGTACGCGAGGCATCATCGCGCCAGAAGCGCTCGAACATGCGCTGCTGAGCTTCCTTGCTGAGCCCAACACCCGTGTCCTCAACCGACACCTCCAGCTCGCGGTCGCGCCGTTTCGCTCTGACAAGCACCGAGCCGTCCGAAGGAGTGTGCCGCAGCGCATTGGTCACGAGGTTCAGGAGCACGCGTTGCACATGCTCCGGAGCGCAGCGAACGTCGGGCAAGGCGTCATCGAGCTGGCTCTCCAGGTGTACCTGCCGCGCCCGCGCGTCGGCCTCCAACCCATTCACGCAATGAGAGACGAGCTGCGGGAGCTGGGCCTCTCGAAGCTCAAGCGTAAGCGCACCCGCATCGATGCGCGCGAGCTCGAACAGATCGTCGATCAGGCTCGCAAGCGTACGCGTCTGCTGGTGCAGTGCCGGCAGGTACTCGTCGATCGGAGCGAGACCATCCTCGACCGCTTCGAGCATCGCTTGAATTGAGGCTACCGGCGTGCGCAGATCGTGACTCGCCCAGGCGACGAGCTGGCGACGCGCATCGAAGAGCGCCTCGATGTTTCCCGCCATCGCGTTGAAAGCCTCGCCGACGTGCGCCAGCTCACGCGGCCCCTCAGTCGGCGCGCGAGCCTTCAGCTCCCCGCCGGAAAGCTCGTCGGCCGCCACCTCGAGTCCACGGATGCGTCGCGCGATCTGCCCTCCGACCAGCAACGCCGCGGCAAGCGCCGTCGAGGCCGAGGCTGCCGCCACCGCCAGGATCTTCACGTCGTCGTGCATGTGAAACATCACAAGACCACCCAGGATCACGGCCGCGAGCGGCAAGCCCACCGCCAACAGCGCGAGCCCCGCGAGCTGCATGCGCACCGTCGGCAGCAGACGCAATGCCAGGGCCAGCGCCACACCCGCGACGAGCGTGCTCAAGGACACGATCAGTGCGAAAGCGATCACGGCGTGAACCTGTAGCCGACGCCGAACACCGTCTCGAGGTGACGCGGACGCGAAGCGTCATCCTCGATCTTCTTGCGCAAGCGGCGAACATGGACCGTCACCGTCCCCGTGTCGAGGGCGCTCGCATATCCCCACACACGGTCCATCAGCTGATCGCGTGAGAACACCTGCCGAGGATTCGACACAAAGAACAGGAGCAGGTCCAGCTCCTTCAACGTTAGCTTGAGCAGCTCGCCGCCCTTATGGGCCTCACGCGCCGTCGGGTCGATCACGACGTCGCCAAAAGCGATCGCCTGCGCTCTGCCGACGGTCGGCTGCGCCGTGCGGCGCATCAGCTTGCGAACTCGAACCGCCAGCTCCCGCGGCGAGAAAGGCTTGGTCAGGTAGTCGTCAGCCCCGAGCTCCAGACCAACAATCCGATCGGCCTCCTCGCCGAGCGCTGTCAGCATCACGATCGGCACCTCTGAGCGCGAACGGATCCAGCGGCATAGCTCAAGTCCGCTCACTCCCGGCAGCATCACATCCAGGACGACCAGCGACGGCCACTCACGTTCCAAAAGGCCCCGTGCCTCATCGCCGGTGGCAGCCTCGAGCGTCCTGTGCCCATCGCGCTCGAGATAGCGCACGACCACGTCGCGCACGATCGGCTCATCATCAACGACAAGGACGGTAGACACACCTAAATTGTCGGCGGCAGAGATTACGCACACCTTAAATCGAGCGTCTCGGCAGTAAGTCCCGGCCGGGTGTCGCCCGACCATCGCGGGAACATGAAACTGTAGACGACGAGCGTATTCTTGCTGGCCTCGAAGAGCGTACGGTCAGCGGCTGCGCAACATGGTCACCAAGGGCTTCTCGGTAGACACAGTGATCGAGATGCACGACATTGATGCATTTGAGGATGAAGTCAGTGCGTATCCATCGATCACGGATGCGAAGGCCTCTCGCGCCGGACCGAGGCGATCCATGCGCGCTTCCAAGCGCGGGATCGTCCTGTAGGCGAGCCATCCAGCACCCATGACGGCTCCGGCGATCAACGGCAGGCGAAGGTTTTCGAGGGTGAAGGACGACTGCAGAAAGACGTCGGCGATGACCACGCCGATCGAGGCCGCAAAGATTGCCACACCTGTATAGAGGCAAATCGCGCCGCGCCAGCCTTGCAACCGCCACTCATGGGCGAATGGCTCAAAGTGAACGAGCCAGGCATAGACGATCATGAAGTAGCTGGCGCCACGCAGCACCATGTCTATTTCCCATCCAAGCTGCTTGTGCAGCACCGCAAAGAGCGACACCCACGCGTATCCGCCCATTGCGAAAGCGAAGACGGTGAGCGCGCGTTCGGCCCAGAGCCGGTTGGATTCCGAGCCTTCCGTCAGCTGTTCCATCCAGCGCAGCCTGGGGCGGGTCAACGCGAGCGTGAGCATCGTGCCGCCCACGATTGCCACGACCACGTCACGTGGATTCAATGTCTGGGCTAGGGGGTGGGTGGCGGCCGCCGTCATCATTTTGGCCATATTCGGCAGAGTGAACCTTTAGCTTTAGAAGTCCTTGTCGTCGCGCTTCACGGCCGACTCGGGCGCTGAATCGTGAGGTAGCGTGAGGTAGCCCTGAATCGTGGAGTGGCCAACTGATCAGGAATCGAGAAACCCAGGCACTGGCCCGCGGCTAAAGTGACCGCCATGGCCACCGGGTCGATGTGACCCACGACTTCAGGAGTGATCATGACTGGCTCTTCCACCCAGGGGATCAAGACCGTGCTGCATCCCGTGTCCGACATGACGAGCGCCAAGGCTATGTATGCAGCCCTGCTCGGAGTAGCGCCGTTGGCCGATACTGACTACTACGTCGGTTTCGAGGCCGAGGGCCAGCACATAGGGCTGGTGCCGGGTGGTGGACCGCAGGGCATGACCTCGCCGGTGGCCTTCTGGCAAGTGTCGGACATCGAGGCGAAGCTGGCCGAAGTGACCGCCGCTGGTGCCACCATAAAGGAACCCGCGCACGAGGTTGGTGGTGGCCGTCTGGTGGCCACTTTCACCGACCCCGATGGCAACGTCCTCGGGCTGCTCCAGGACCGATGAGCTCGCCCCCCGCTCTCGCTCTGGGCGTCGTCCGCGAAGGCGTCCCCGCCCAGAGAGGATGAACATGGCCACGAAGACGGGCAGGCGGTCGCCGGCCCCCAATACTGCCGACAGCCACGAGGTGATCCGCGTGCACGGCGCGCGCGTGAACAACCTTAAGGATGTCAGCGTCGAGATCCCCAAGCGCCGGCTGACGGCGTTTACCGGCGTCTCCGGCTCGGGTAAGAGCTCGCTGGTGTTCGGCACGATCGCCGCGGAGTCTCAGCGGCTGATCAACGAGACCTACAGCGCCTTCGTGCAGGGCTTCATGCCGACCTTGGCGCGGCCCGAGGTCGATGTGCTCGAAGGGCTGACGACAGCGATCATCGTCGACCAGGAGCGGATGGGCGCCGACGCTCGCTCCACGGTCGGCACCGCCACAGACGCGGGCGCGATGCTGCGCATCCTCTTTAGCCGGCTCGGCAAGCCACATATCGGCTCGCCCCAGGCGTTCTCCTTCAACGTCGCCTCGATTTCGGGCGCCGGGGCGGTCACGTTCGAGCGTGCTGGCCGCACGACAAAAGAGAAGCGAAGCTTCAGCATCCTCGGTGGTATGTGCCCGCGCTGCGAAGGCCGGGGCTCGGTTAACGACATTGATCTCACTCAGCTCTACGACGACAGCAAGTCGCTTAGAGACGGTGCGCTCACGATCCCTGGCTACAGCATGGACGGCTGGTACGGGCGGATCTTCCTGGGCTGCGGCTTCTTCGACCCGGACAAGCCCATCAAGAAGTTCACCAAGAAGGAACTGGGCGATCTGCTCCATAAGGAGCCGACCAAGATTAAGGTCGATGGTGTCAACCTGACCTACGAGGGTCTGATCCCGCGGATCCAGAAGTCGATGCTCTCCAAGGACGTCGACTCGCTGCAGCCCCACATTCGCGCCTTCGTGGAGCGGGCGGTCACTTTCACTACTTGTCCCGAGTGCGAAGGGACTCGGCTTAGCGCCGAGGCGCGGTCGTCGAAGATAAAGGGGATCAACATCGCCGACGCCTGTGCGATGCAGATCAGCGACCTCGCTGCATGGGTGAGCAAGCTCGAGAACAAGTCGGTCGCACCGCTGCTGGAAGCGCTCCGAGCGACGCTCGACTCGTTCGTGGACATCGGCTTGGGCTACCTCTCGCTTGAGCGGCCCTCGGGCACGCTCTCGGGCGGGGAGGCTCAGCGCGTCAAGATGATCCGCCAGCTCGGCTCCTCGCTCACCGACGTCACCTACGTCTTCGACGAGCCCACGATCGGGCTGCACCCGCACGACATTGAGCGCATGAACGAGCTGCTGTTGCAACTGCGCGACAAGGGCAACACCGTGCTTGTCGTGGAGCACAAGCCGGAGACGATCACGATCGCCGACCATGTCGTCGACCTCGGCCCGAAGGCCGGGACCGAGGGCGGCGAGGTGATGTTCGAGGGAACAGTCGAGGGGCTAAGGGGAAGCGACACGATCACCGGCCGCCACCTCGACGACCGGGCCACCCTCAAGGACGAGGTGCGGACGCCGAACGGCACGCTTGAGGTCCGCGGCGCCAGTACCCACAACCTGAAGGACGTCGACGTCGACGTCCCGCTCGGCGTGCTGGTCGTCGTCACCGGCGTGGCCGGCTCGGGCAAGAGCTCGCTGATCGACGGCTCGATTGTCAAGTCCAGCCCGCCCCGCGACGGCGTCGTCTCGGTCGACCAGACAGCGATTAGGGGCTCGCGGCGCAGTAACCCTGCGACCTACACCGGACTGCTCGACCCGATCCGCAAGGTGTTCGCGAAGGAGAATGGCGTCAAGCCGGCGCTGTTCAGCGCCAACTCCGAGGGCGCCTGCCCCAACTGCAACGGAGCCGGTGTGATCTACACCGACCTGGCCATGATGGCCGGTGTCGCCGCCCCCTGCGAGGTGTGCGACGGAAAGCGCTTCCAGGCCGAGGTGCTCGAGTACAAGTTCGCCGGCAAGGACATCAGCGAGGTGCTCGCAATGTCTGTGGTCGAGGCCGAGAAGTTCTTCGGCATCGGCAAGGCAAAGACGCCGGCAGCGCACCTGATCCTCGACCGGCTCACCGACGTTGGGCTTGGCTATCTCAAGCTCGGCCAGCCGCTCCCCACGCTGTCTGGCGGTGAGCGGCAGCGGCTCAAGCTGGCTACCCAGATGGCCGAGAAGGGCGAGGTCTACATCCTTGACGAGCCGACCACTGGCCTGCATCTCGCCGATGTCGAGCAGCTGCTTGGCCTGCTCGACCGGCTCGTGGACTCCGGCAAGTCGGTAATCGTCATCGAGCATCACCAGGCGGTCATGGCGCACGCCGATTGGATCATCGATCTCGGCCCTGGCGCCGGCCATGACGGTGGTCGGATCGTCTTCGAGGGCCCACCCGCCGAGCTTGTCGCCGCTCGCTCCACCCTCACCGGCGAGCACCTCGCGGCCTACGTCGGCTGACCAAGGCCTCGCGGGTGCCGCCTCTAGTTCGGGGTGCGCTGGTACTGCGTGACACCCTCAAAGTGGGGTGCCCACGGCTGCGCCGAGCGCGTCCAGATCTCGGCTGTCGGCTCAAACCAAGATGTGTCGTCGATTGTCCCTGCCTTTAGGAAGGCGACTTCCGGCATCGACTCGATCGTGCTGAACAATGGGGATCCGCATGCCGAGCAGAAGCGCCGCTCGGTTGTACTCTGGTAGTCCTCGCTGGCGGTCTTGAATGAGGCGAGCGTGTCGCCCTCAACGGTGAGTGCCTTGCTTGGCACGCCCACGATGATCGAGAACGCCGTAGCGGTCTGGCGCTGGCAGTTCGAGCAGTAGCAAACCCCTTGCCAGACGGGCTCAGCGTCGACGCTGTAGGTCACGCCACCGCACAGGCAGCGGCCTGTAATGGGTCTGGCTATGTGGACCATGCATCGGAAACCTTACTAAGACGCTTCCGCGGGAGCGAGTCGTCCAGTTCCACGCGGATTGGACGACTCGCTCGCCCCCTCCCGGGCGGCCCCCAGCGGATTCCCGACGCGCTCGCGGAGCGAGTGTATCCACTGATCACTGATCTTGCCTAAGTGTATACTTAGGCGAGAGGATCGTCCGAGCATGGCCTGCGAGGAGGCTTGAGCATGGCGGGAAGGTCAAGGGAGAGCAGCGTTGCGCTGCAGACGCTCGAGCGGGCGCTGCTGCCTACAAGGAACGTGCTGGAGGAGGTCGGGGAGATGATGATCTTGACCGGCAGGACGATCTCCTCCGCTATCCGCCCGCCCTACCCCTATGGGGAGGAGTTCGTTTCGCAGTTCCTGTTTGTGCTGCGCATGGTGTGGTTTCCGCTGCTGGTCACGACTTTCGCGATCAACTACGGAGCGCCGGGATTGCAGGCAGCAAACTTCCTGCGCATCTTTGGTGCGACCGATCGCTTGGGTGGGTTCTTCGTGCTCGCGGCGATCCGCGAAATCGGTCCGCTGATCACCTCTGTCGTGCTTGCTGGTGTCGCTGGCACCGCTATTACTGCCGACCTGGGAGCGCGCAAGATCCGTGAGGAGCTTGACGCGCTGCAAGTGTTGGGTGTGGACCCGGTCAAGAACCTGGTCGTGCCACGGTTTCTGGCGCTGATGCTGATTACAGGCCTGTTTGATCTGTATGCGCTGCTGTTCGGCATCTTCGGAGGTATCGCCGCCGCGACTGTCACCGGACAGCCACTTGGGCCGTTCTGGGCGACGCTGTTCGCGAACGCCACGTCCACTGACCTGTGGGGATCGGTGCTGAAGACCACACTGTTCGGGGCGATTATCGCGATTGTCTGTTGTTACAAGGGCATGACCGCCTCTGGGGGTGCGGAGGGCGTGGGCCGGGCAGTCAACCAGGCGGTCGTAATCGCGTTCCTGGGGGTCGGTTCGTTCAACTACGTATTCACGCAGATGCTGCTTGCCACCCATCCGAACATTCTGGTGATCAAGTGATGACCAGCCCAACCATCATCTCGTTTGGGGCTTGTACGCAATGAACGAGCTGCTGGCGTTGCCGCGTGAATGGGTGGCCACTGCGGGTGAAATCGCGGGCTTCACGGGAAATGTCCTACGCAATGTGTGGGGTCTGCGTGTGCTTCGCTTCTTTGGCGAGGCGCTGCGCCAGGCAGGCACCCTGATCGTCGGCTCGACGCTCGTCATTTGGGGGCTGGTGTTCGTCACCGGTCTTGGTACATGCGGCATCGAGGGTGCTTATTTTCTGGAGTCTCAGGGTGCGCCTTCGTACGCGGGCGTGTTCACCGCTCTGTGCGATCTGCGCGAGGCTGTGCCCTACGCGTTCGGGTACATGATGTCCGCGAAGGTGGGCACTGGGATCGTGGCGGAGCTCGGGGCGATGCGGATCAGTGAGGAGATCGACGCCCTGGAGGTGATGGGCTTCGACTCGATGACGTTCCTGTGTGGCACACGACTGTTGGCTTCCTGGATCGTATTGCCATTCATGTACATCTCCGCGATCGGTGTTGCATACTTGGCCTCCTACATCGCGGTGGTGCTGCAAATCGGATACACCTCCGCCGGGGGGTATCTATTGCCTTTCTGGGAGTTCCAAAATCCACCGGACCTGCTGTTCAGCCTGATTAAGGGAATGACGATGGCCACAGCGATCGTGCTGGTGGGCTGCTACTACGGCTACAACGCCAGCGGCGGCCCCGTAGGAGTAGGAGCTGCCACCGCGAAGTCGATGGTGTTGAACCTAGTTCTGGTCACTCTGATCGGAATGCTCGGGACGCAGATATTCTGGGGCACCAATCCGCATGCACCGGTCGGGGGATAGGCGCCGCGGTTTCAGGCTTCATGCCCGCGAGACCGGCCGGGGATAGGCGCCCGCCGTTTCAGGCTTCATGCCCGCGAGTTCAACGGCGAGCTTGGCCACTTGCATAGCCCGGCTCGCCTGTCAGACATAGTTGGTTGCTGTCTGGTAATCCTCAAAGAATGCGTGGTCGAGCTTTCCCAGGGGCGTCAGCGGTGCCGCGCCCTCGAAGAACTCGGCTGCCATCGATCTCCAGTGGTTGGTGGGGTACAGTTCGGCGATCAAAGACGCGGCGCTCAGCTCGATACGACCCATGGTTGCGTACTCTGGCGACACGGTGAAGTACCGAAAGGCATTGGCGGCGGGTCCGGTCGGCGAGTACTTGTGCTCGATCCATCTGGCCGCATGCTCCGGCGTGACCGTAAACGGCTGCTCCGCCCAAAACAGTTCCCAAGGCCCGCGCCAGAATTCATAGACTTCCTCCGCAGTAACGGGGTCTGTGGACCGACAGAATCCGCCCTCCACGCATGCTCGCCAGGTCCCCAACACATCGCCGCGCATGCATGCGCGCCCGACAGCGATTATCACGTCGACCTGCTCGCGCTCGAACCGCTTCACGCAGCCGAAGTCCAGGAAGCTCACGCTACCGTCATCGTGAAACAGGTAGTTGCCAGGGTGTGGATCGGCGTTGAACATGCAGAAGCGCATATTGGTGGCATAGACGAAACGGTAAATCGTCTCCGCCCAGCTGTTGCGCAGCTCCTGGCTGCAGGTGAGAGCCTCGCTCCAGGACTTACCTTGCACGAGCTCCTGGGTCAGCACGCGATCGGTGCACAGCTCGGCGATCACCTCTGGGACGTGGATGAAGGGATGCCCGCGGTAGATATCGGCAAACTCAGCCTGATTGGCAGCCTCAAGTCGGTAGTCGAGCTCTTCGGCGATGCGAACGCCTAGCTCACGCGCCACCCCGCGAAGATCGAAGGTCGTTTTCCTCGCAGACAGACCGAGCACAAATCCGAAAAATGTGGCCAGCAACTCGCCGTTCTTCAGGTCAGCTTCGATCGCGTCCCTCGCCCCCGGGTATTGAATCTTTACCGCAACTGTTCGACCGTCGTGCAACTGTCCGGCGTGGACTTGACCGATCGATGCCGCCCCAAGGGGTTCCCAATTGAACCATGCAAACGCACTCTCGGTCCGCTGTCCGAGCTCGCGCTCGAGGACAACACGCACGAGCTCTGGTGCCATCGGTGGAGCATTGTCACGTAGTCGCTTCAGCGCTGTCTGGTAGATCGACTGAAACTCCTCCGGAACCGCTGGCGCGACCGAGACGAACGAGATCGTCTGCCCGGCCTTCATCAAGGCGCCCTTGGAGCGGCCAAGCAGCTCGGCATAGCGCTCAGCCGCGCGCATATGGAACTTTTCGCTGTCCGCGCCCGTCAGCTTGCTTCGCAACCCCACCATGAACGCCTCGCTGGCGGTGCGAGCGCTCAATGCCGCCAGCGGCGCGCCACGCCGCAACCGCCCATGGCTGAGGCCTTCGCCCTTCGCCGGCGTGTCATCCGCATCTGGGGGAAACCCCGCAAAGGACACCAAACACCTTCTCCTCTCGATACTGGCTTCAGCTAAGTGTATCCTGAGTCAAGCTCATCCATGTCAGCCACTGCCCCGACCCGTGAGCGCATCCTCGACGAAGCGATGCGCCTGTTCAGCCAACACGGCTATGCCGCCACCAGCATCGCCAAGATCGAGGCAGCCGCTGGGCTTACTCCTGGAGCGGGCGGTCTCTACCACCATTTTGTGAGCAAGGAAGCAGTCCTTGCTGCCGGCATCGAGCGCCAACTCTCAAGACTCGCCGCGCTCCGTGAGATTCGCCAGGTACTCGGATCGTTGGGAGACCTCAAAGCCGAACTGACGTTGACGGCTCGCTACATTCTCGCCGAGCTCGATAGCGAGTCCGAGCTACTACGCATTCTCGCCTCTGATGCACGCAACCGTCCACAGCTGTTGCGGAGCGCGGTCGAGCAGCTCGTAAGCTCCATGTTCACTGGCTTTGCCACGTGGATCAGCGAGCGCGCCGAGCGTGCCATACCAGTGGAGGAAGCGGCGACCATAGCCTCCTTCGGGCTTGGGTCGCTGCTCTCCTCTCGCCTGCTACGTGACGTACTCGACATCCCAGCGCAGGTCGACGACGTGGCGCTCGTCGACACCTGGGTGCAGATGATGCTTTCAGCCTTGTCCGAACCTGCGCAAACCTTGACCCCATAGCTTCGCCACTCGGTATCCCTAGGACAGTCCTCGCTGACAGGAGGCAACACGACGGGCATCCCAGACATGGACCATGGGCGAGCGTGTTGCCTTCGACTTTTAATTTGTTGCATGTTGGGTCGCGCCGAACTGGTATACGACTTCACGGTCCAAGTACGACTCCGAGGAGGCAACATGGCGACGCCATACACCTTGAAGAAGCTAACCGACATAGAGGATTCTGCGCCTAAGTCCGGTTTTGGCGACGTCCAAGAAGCTCGCTTTGCAAAGGATGCGCTCGACACCGAAGACACAGGCTTCAGCTACCACCGTTTGAAGCCACAACAGCGCCAGCCCTTCGCCCACAAGCATGAGCGGGCCGAGGAGGTCTACGTCGTCCTGGCCGGCTCGGGCCGGGTGAAGCTCGACGAGGAGGTCGTCGAGCTGCAAACGCTCGACGCGATCCGAATTGCTCCTGAGGTGACCCGCGCATTCGAGGCTGGATCGGGCGGCCTCGACCTAATCGTCTTCGGCCCTCGATACGACGGAGACGGCGAGGTTCTCATGGGATGGTGGGCGGACTAGAGAGACGGCGAGGTTCGGCGGAGCAGGGCTAGACGTAGCCTCGCTAGCGCCCGCGCGGGTCCACACCTTCAAGCGGCCAGTGCCGTACTACTCCTGGACGCCACTGGCCATCCTCCTCGCGCGCCAGGATGAAGCGGCTGATCGTGAGCTGACCGCCCTCGTGATCCCCGTAGAGCAGGTCGACGGTAAGCATTTCGCCGGCCATGAACGCCTCGTGCAAACCCTCGCGGAAGGGATCGTCGGGTGCACGAATCGCTCCTTGCCAGAAGCCGGTGTCGCCCGCGGGTACATACAAGTCACGCGTCTGCGGGCGGTGCTCCTCTGGCTCGGCATGCGGGGTGCTGATGTCTGGACGCTGCGCCACCAAGCGCCACGCTTGCAGGACCGCTAGGCCGTTGCCCACATTGCGCAAGGGGATCACCAAGTAATAGTTCTCGTCGTCGCGCTCGACTGCCGCCAACCCACTCTCGACGCGCACCGTTCGCCCCTCGCCGAAGCGGACCGTCTCGGGGGCATCGGTCACACGTGCGGGGGCGAGCACCGGCCGCAAACCAAGCAACAAGGCTCGCTCGGCGAGCGCTGTTGAGCGCTCCGCGATACGCGTCGAGCGCTGCCCGAAGCGCACTGAGGAGAATGTGGCCACGGCGAGCACGAGCGTGCCGCCCGCGGTCGCCAAAGAGGCGATCGTCGGCCAGTCCACGCCTAGGGGCACCATGGTGGCCAGTCCACAGCTAGAGGCATGATCGTCGATCAGCCACGACTAGAGGCAGCGTCATCCAGTGGATGTTCTCGCCGCCAGCGGACAATGCTGACCTTCAGTGATCGAACTCCAACACCGAACGAATCCCATCTTGGTTCTCCATCAACTCAAAAGCACGATTTACCTCGCCGAGGCTCATGCGATGGGAGATGAAGGGATCGACGTCGATGTCGCCTTGCAGGTAGCGATCGACCAGTTGAGGTACTTGATCGCGGCCCTTGACCCCACCAAATGACGACCCGCACACCCTCCGACCGGTGATCAATAGACGAGGCACGATGTCCAGCGTCTCGCCCTTGCCGGCCACGCCCGCGACTGTGCACAAGCCCCATCCCATGCGTGCCGCTTCCACGGCTTGTCTCATCACCGAGACCAAGCCGGTCGCCTCGAATGTGTAGTCGGCGCCGAAGCCGCCCGTTGCCTCCAAAACCCGCTCCACGGTGTGCTCGTCGGCCTGCCAGCAATCGGTTGCCCCTTGTCCTCGCGCCAACTCCAGGCGCTCGGGTGAGAGGTCTACGCACACGATCCGCTCGGCACCTTGGAGCCTGCATCCGGCGACCGCACCAAGGCCGACCATGCCGGCGCCGAAGACCACACACGTCGAGCCGGGCTCCACGGCGGCCGTGTACATGGCGGCGCCGACGCCGGTCGTCAAACCGCAAGCGAACAGGCACGCTCGATCGAGCGGCGCCTCGCGGTTCACGCGCGCGAGTGCGATCTCCGGTAGGACCGCATACTCGGCGAAGGTCGACGTACCCATGAAGTGGCGGATCGGCTCGCCCCCGCGCGAGAGTCGCACCGTGCCGTCGGGCAGATAGCCCTTGTTCTGCTGCTCGCGGATCGCCAGGCAGAGATTAGTCTTAGGGCTGAGGCAATGCTCGCACTCGCGGCATTGCGGGGAGAAGAGGGTAACCACGTGGTCTCCAGGTCCCACCGAGGTCACGTCCTCCCCGATCGCCTCGACCACCCCTGCTCCCTCATGGCCGAGCACCGTTGGTGCATACCCGGATGGATCGACGCCTGACGCGGTGTACATGTCGGTATGGCAGACGCCGCAGGCCACCAGGCGCACAAGGACCTCTCCGCGAGCGGGATCGGCGAGATCGACCTCCTCAACAACCAAGGGCTGGTCGAACTGCTCGAGCACAGCGGCACGCATCTTCATGAGGCCTCTAGGATTTCAGATCCAACACGCCTGTGGCGCCCCCGCTTGGAGAGACTTGTCCCGGGGAGCTTGGCGTGTTCTAGCCGAGTCTTTTTGGCTGAGGGACCGATGACCTTGTGACCTGCGACACTCTGCCCCCCGCGTATTGTCGGCAGGGAGGCAGGCCAATGTTCAAGCGGGTCAGCGAGCTGGTGATTGCACACCCCTGGCGAGTGATCGTCACCTGGGTAGTACTCGGCGCGCTTGTGGTCGCCTTCGCGCCGAAGCTGAGCACTTACACCTCCAATAACAATTCCTCGTTCCTGCCCAGCTCGTATGAGTCGGTCAAGGCTTTGCAAGCGGCCGAACAGCATTTTCCGCCCTTGGCCCAGGCGAGCGGCCTGATCGTCGTCAGCCGCAGCGATGGTCAGGTAATGAGCAGCGCTGACGAGTCCAAGATCGCCGGCTTGGCGAGCGCCTTGACCGCCAAGCACATTCCCGGCGTCGCGTCGGTCACGACCTCGGCGGCCTATCTCTCCGAAAACAAGAAGGTCCAGCTCGTCCAAGTCGTGTTCAACGGTCAAGCCGGCGATCCCGGTCCCAATGCGGCGGTGCCTTCGGTGCGCGCCCAGACCGACGCTTACTTGACCGGCTCGGGCCTAAGAGGTCAGCTAACCGGCAACGCGGCGATCAGCGTCGACTCGACGACCGCCTACGAAAAAGCGGAGACGATAATTGCGATCGCGACCGTTGTCCTGATTTTGGCTCTGCTCGGGATCGTGTTCAGGAGCCCCCTGATCGCGGTCTTGCCGATCGTGATCATTGGCGCTGTTCACGAGGTTGCCCAAAGCATCACGGCCACCTTGGCCGACTGGCTCGGCTTTCAAGTGGGTCCCGAGCTGGCGCCCTTGCTGTTGGTTGTGATGTTCGGTGTGGGCACCGACTACATCGTCTTTTTGTTGTTCCGCCATCGCGAGCACGTCGCCCGGGGCGAGTCCGCCTCGGAGGCTTTGGGCATCTCGGTTAGCCGGGTGGGGGTCGTGATCGCCTCGGCGGCCGCCACCGTGATCGCGGCCTTCGCGGCGCTCTTGGTCGCAAGCTTGGAGTCCTTGCGCACCCTGGCCCCCGGCTTGATCGTGGGTGTGGCTTTGATGCTTGTGGCGGCGGTCACCTTGGCGCCGGCGATCATGTCCCTATTCGGGATCCGTCTGTTCTGGCCTAGCCCGCCCAAGCCACCCTCCCACGATCACCGCACCCGTTCGGAGCGGATCGGCGCGATGGTCGCGCGCCGCCCTGCCCTCGTGCTCTCGGTGTGCGCGATCGTGCTCGTTGGCTTGGCCTTGGGCACGCTCGGCTACAAGACCACTTACAACCAGCTTGCCGAGCTGCCTTCCTCAACGCTCTCTCAGCAAGCCTACGACACGATGGAAACCGCATTCCCCCCTGGCTTCTTGGGTCCCACGCAGATATTCGTCACCTCCTCGCAGAAGGTCAACCACAAGCAGGTCGAACAGCTTGCCGGCAAGCTCTCAAAGACTAAGGGCGTGGCTAGCGTCCTGCCGATCCAGTACTCCGAAGATGGCAAGGCCGCTGTCTTCCAAGTGATCCTCACCGACGACCCTTATTCGATCGCCGCGATCGACAACGTCAAAGGTCCCGTCCGCGAAACTGCCAACGACTCGATCCCGGGTGACACTGTGCTGGTCGGAGGCACGACCTCCCAACTGGTGGACGTCCAAACCGCTTTGCGCAAAGACATCAAGCATGTGTTCCCGTTGGCTTTGGCGATCGTGGCCGTCATCCTTGCGCTCTTGCTCCAAGCGATCTTGGCCCCGGTCTACCTCCTGATTGGGGTAGTCCTCACCTATGCCGCCACGATCGGCGCGATCGTGTTTGTCTTCTTGGATGGCGCCGGTTTCGCGGGCCTGGACTTCACGATCCCGATCATCGTCTACCTGTTCGTGATGGCGATCGGCACCGACTACAACATCCTCATCTCCTCGCGCCTACGCGAGGAGTTCAAGGCGGGCTTGCCCCCGCGCGAGGCCGTTCGGACGGCGGTCGTCCAGGGTGCCCCTGCCGTTTCGGCCGCGGGCCTCATCTTGGCGGGCACCTTCGCTTCTCTGCTCCTGACCGGCATCCAACTGCTCGAGGAGATCGGCTTGGCTGTGGCCTTGGGCGTGCTCCTGGCTGCCAATGTCTTGGCCACCAGGATCGTCCCCACCTTGGCGGCGATTCGCGGTTGGCACTTCTGGTGGCCGCACGAGATGCACTCTCGGACGGCGTCCCACAAAGACGAGCTTTTTGGCGCGGACTCATCCGGGGAGGATTGAGGTCCGAGTGGCCACTATGGTGGACTCAAAATCCCCCTCCCATCGACCAAAGGAGACTTCCATGTCCCGTTACGCCACCGTCAACCTGCTGGAGATCGAGGACTCTGTCGGTGAGCGGGCCCCCGGCATCGAAGGTCGTTTCGGGCGCAAGCATCTCGACTCGCGGGATCTCGGTGTGAGTCACTTTCGCTATGCGGCGAACTTGCGCAGCCCAGTGGGCCACAGTCACCGCGAGCAGGAGGAGGCCTATATCGTCGTGGCGGGCTCCGGGCGGGTACTGCTCGACAGCGAGATCCTGGAGCTGCGTCAGTGGGACGTCTTGCGGGTGGCGCCGGAGGTCGTGCGCGCGTTCGAAGCCGGCCCGGATGGGCTCGAGATAGTCGCCGTGGGTGGTTCAAGGCCCGAGGACGGCGACGGCGTCATGGGCGAGGCGGCCTGGCCTGACGCCGAATAACCCCGAGTAATGCAGGTATTCAGCCGCCTGCTCCTTCTGGTGTGGGCGCGCTTGCCGCATCCTCATGGGCGAAGACCGTGGCTTCGCGGTGCGCCGGTCCCGTGGCAGTTCCGGTTGCGCCTTCCTTCGGCACGAGCACTCCAGCCAGCAGGCACAAGATCAGAAAGCCGGTGGCCATCAGGAACGTATCGCTGAAACCGGTGACCGTCGGCAGCCCCTTGGCCGTGTTCGCCGCGATGAAAGTTGCCGAGAGCTGACCGCCGAGCGCTCCGCCCAAAGTTCGCATGACAGTGTTCATGCCGCTGGCCACACCGGTCTGCTCTGGCGAAACGGCTTGTACGATCAGGTTGCCGAGCGCCGCGAAGGCGAGGCCAACTCCGACGCCAAGTAGCCCCGATGCGATCAATAGGTCATAGGGATGATTATGCGCGACCGCAAGCAGCGCGAAGGAGGCCGTGGTGAAGGCGGTGCCGGCGAGCAGCGCGCCGCGCGAGCTGTACCGACCCGATATGCGTCCCGCCGATAGACCCAAGATCGTCATACCGATCGTCGTCGGCAACAGATACAGGCCTGAGACGACAACCGATGCGCCGAAGCCGAAGCCAGTGCTCTTCGGCAGTTGTGCAATCTGGGGGATCACGATGAACGACGCATACATCCCTGCGCCCAGCAGAAACGCCGAGGTATTAGTGGTCCAGACGCCCCTGATCCGCATCATTGTCATGTCGATCAAAGGATTCTTGCTGCGTACCTCCACGGCAATCCAAGCGCCCGTGACCGCCACGCCGACAGCCAGCAGACCGAGCGTCTTGGCTGAGCCCCAGCCCCAGGTGGTCGTCTGGCTGATCGCGATCAAGACGATCGACATGCTGATCGTCATTAGGGTCGCGGCAAGCCAGTTCACGCGTCCAGGCACCCGCACGGGCGACTCCGGGATGAAACGCCAAGTCGCGAATGCCGCGAAGACCGTTGGGATCAGCGGGAGCCAGAACAGCCAGTGGTAATTCAGGTGCTCGATGATCACGCCGGCGAGCACGATCCCAACGCCGCCTCCCACTCCGAGGATCGCCGAGAGCAGGCCTATGCTGCCGGCCACCTTCTCGCGCGGAAACTCGTCGCGCACGATCCCGAAAGCGAGCGGGAAGATGCCTCCGGCAGCGCCCTGGATGAAACGCCCCACGACGACCACGACTAGGGAGCTGGACACGGCGGACAAGAGCGTTCCCGCGGCGAGGATCACGAGCGTCCACAGGAGCATCTTCTCCTTGCCATACATGTCGCCCAACCGGCCCAAGATCGCGGTGCCGACCGACGCCGCGAGCAGGTAGGCGGTAAGTAGCCAGGTGACGCCGGTCTCGCTCGTATGCAAGGCATGCTGGAAGGTCGGCAACGCCGGCAGGACCGCCGAGCTGAGCATCGCATAGGCCAAGCCGCCCAGCGCGAGCACTGCCAGGATCAGGTTGGGGTGGGTGCGCTCTTCGGTCGTCGAGGTCATGTGGGCTGCTCAGCGGATGGGTCTTTACATCGCGCGCTCGCGAGACCCACAGTAGCCAACAGCCCAGGCGGTCCAAACAGTCACAGAGCGTTAGTTTGAGATGTTTGAGACGCGTGGATCGCTTCGCAGGAGCGTGCGCAGGGTTGATCCGTTGCGATATCCCACGAGTGGTGCGATTTGGTCATAGCTCATGGTGGTGGTGCGGCGCAGGTGGTGTGCGCGCTCGATGCGCAGACGCTTGAGGATGTCGTGGGGCGTGAGGCCAGTGCGGGTGTGCGTGTGACGCTCAAGCGTGCGTCGTGTCGTGCCGAGCGCGGCGGCCGCGTCACTGATTGTGATGCTCTCGTCGAGGTGATCGCGGACCCAGCTCTCGAATTCTGCGACGAGGCCGTCGGTGCTGGCGAGGTGGCTGATCGCGGCCTCTAGGCTGACTGCGGGACGCTCGTCGACCAGCAGGAATCGTGCTACGGCTTCGGCGAGCTGCGGGCTTGCGCGGGAGACGAGGCTCATGGCCAGATCAATGTGGGCGAAGGCGGCGCCTGCGGTGGTAATCGGCAACGATGCCCACTTTCATGTCGCGAACGGTAGTCGATCGGTCGCATCTGGTACCGCGGTGTCGTCTAGCTTGTCGTGTCGTGAAGGCGCTCTACTACCGCGGAAGCATCGGTGGCCTTGAATGGCGAGAGGACCCGGTGCCTGAGATCCTCGCCCCGTCGGACGCACTGGTCCGCCCGATCGCGGCCTCGACATGCGATCTCGACCAGGCGATCGTGCATACCACCGTTCCTGGGTCTGAGCAGCCATTTGCGATCGGCCATGAGGCGGTAGGCGAGGTCATCGAGGTGGGGGCAGCGGTGACAGGTCTGCGCCCAGGCGACGTGGTCGTCATCCCGTACCACCTCTCTTGTGGCGCCTGCGACCGCTGTCGCGAGGATCTGCCGCTGTTTTGCCGTGAGACCGCGGCGGATGCGCTCGCTGTGTACGGGGTGCCAGTCGGTGTTGAGTACGGCGGTCTGTTCTCCGAGCTCGTGCGCGTGCCGTTCGCCGATCATGGCTTGGTGAAGCTGCCCCCGAGCGTGTCGCCACTAGATGCGGTGTCGGTCGGTGACAACCTCACCGACGCCTACCGCTCGATCGTGCCACGGCTACGCGCGCGCCCCGGCAGCGACGTCCTGATCTTCAGCCGCGGCTCGATCGGGCTATACGCGGCTGACATCGCACGCGCGTACGGCGCAGGCATCGTGCGCTATGTCGACGCAAGTGCGGAGCGCCGAGACCTCGCCACCGAGTTCGGCGCCGAGGTCTCAGGCCCGGAGGACTTCGACCCGGGCGAGCACGAGTTCGCGATCTCGCTCGTCACCCACGGCAGCGTCGACGCGTTGCGAGCCGCCATCCTGGCGACAGGTCCCGGTGGTGAGGTCGAGAACCTCGGCTTCCATTTCGCCGACGTGCCACTTCCGGTGGCCGCCATGCACTTCAAGTGCCTGACCTTCCGCTCGGCGATGTCCAACGCCCGGCCGCTCATTCCAGAGGTCCTCGCGCTTGTTGCCAGCGGGAGGATCAATCCGCGGCACGTGCAGACGGCGGTCCTTCCTTTCGACCAAGCCGCCGATGCGCTGCCGAGCGCGGGGTTCAAGCCTGTCTTCGTCCGCGACCCGATAAATCTCGACTGATCTCGAGTCGAGCGAGCCTCGGCAGTCATCGCCCGTGCGCAATGATTGCGCGATGCCAGGCCCATCTGAGCTTGCGGTCACAGCTCCCCTCGCCGGTGTGGTCGTCGCGATCGAGCATGCCCCCGGCGGCTCGGTGCGCGCCGGCGTGCCGGTGGTGGTGCTGGAGGCAATGAAGATGGAGCACGAGGTCATCGCTCAGGCCGATGGGATAGTGAGCCGTGTGGAGGTCGCGGTTGGTGACACGGTCCAGGAGGGCGAGCTGCTGCTCGTACTCACACCCGGGGCCACGCCGGCGCAGGAGACCGCCGATGGGGCGGCCCCTTCGGCGTACGATCCCGACAGGGTCCGCGCGGACTTGGCAGCGGTACGCGAGCGCCACGCGCTCGGTCTCGACGCGGCCCGTCCCGAGGCGGTCGAGCGACGGCGCGCGCGCAACTGTCGCACCGCACGTGAGAACCTCGAAGACCTTGTGGACGAGGGAACATATGTCGAGTATGGCCCGCTCCTGTTTGCTGCCCAGGAGCGTCGTCGCTCACGTGAGGACTTGATTGCCAGCACGCCTGCCGATGGCTTGGTGGCGGGCGTGGGGGACGTCGATGGTAGGCCCACGGTGGCGATGTCCTACGACTACACCGTGCTCGCCGGCACCCAGGGGATGAGAGGACATCTCAAGAAGGACCGCCTATTTGAGATCGCTGAGCGCCGGCGCTTGCCGGTCGTGCTGTTTGCCGAGGGCGGCGGAGGACGTCCGGGCGACGTGGATTTTCCGATCGTGGCGGGGCTTGATTGTCGTGCCTTCAATCTGTTTGGCCGCCTCAGCGGCTTGGTGCCGCTCGTAGGGATCGCCTCCGGCTACTGCTTTGCCGGAAATGCTGCTCTCCTGGGTTGCTGCGATGTGGTGATCGCGACTGAGGATTCGAGCATCGGCATGGGCGGTCCCGCGATGATCGAGGGCGGCGGCCTCGGCCACTACGAGCCCGCCGAGGTGGGCCCGATCGACGTGCAGCATGCCAACGGCGTGGTCGACCTGCGTGTGGCCGACGACCGCGCCGCCGTGGCGGTGGCCAAGCGTTACCTCTCCTACTTCACCGGTCCCCTTGAGAGCTTTAGGGCACCCGACCAAAGCCTGCTGCGCCAGATCGTGCCTGAGCAGCGCAAGCGCGCTTATGAGGTGCGTCGCGCGATCGAAGTGCTCTGCGACGAGGGCTCGGTGCTTGAGTTGCGCGGTGGCTTCGGCTCAGGCATGGTCACTGCGCTCACGCGCGTAGAGGGAAAGCCGTTGGGGGTTATCGCCAACGACCCCTCGCACCTTGGTGGAGCGATCGACGCCGACGCCGCCGACAAGGCCGCGCGCTTCCTACAGATGTGCGACGCGTTTGGCTTGCCCGTCTTGTTCCTGTGCGACACGCCCGGTTTCATGGTTGGCCCGGAGGCTGAGCAGACCGCCACCGTGCGCCACTTCTCGCGCCTGTTCGTGATCGGCGCCAACTTGGAGATCCCATTTGGCACGATCGTCTTGCGCAAGGGCTACGGGCTCGGCGCCCAGGCGATGGCCGGTGGTTCATTCAAGGCGCCCCTATTTACGGTCGGCTGGCCCACCTCGGAGTTTGGGGGCATGGGTCTGGAGGGCGCGGTGCGCCTCGGCATGCGCCGCGAGCTCGATGCGATTGAGGACTCCGAGGAGCGCGAGCGCGTGTTCCGGGCTACGGTCGCCGCCGCTTATGCGCATGGCGAGGGCTTGAATATGGCCGCGTACGGTGAGATCGACGACGTGATTGACCCGGCCGACTCGCGGCGCTGGATCGCCACGTTGTTCGATCATCCTTTGTGCGATTGGCGACGACGCACCAGCAAGCGGCGTCCCAATGTCGACACTTGGTGAGCGACACCGTGAGTAGTTGTATCTGCCGGCGGGTTTCCCTTTGTATTATCTTTTAATTCAGTTTCGGCAATGAACAGAGTCTCAATGATAAGGCTCACTGCAATGGCTCCGAGAATACCGCCGGCGAAAAGGCGGCGCGTTATATCATTCACTACGTCTACTGCTTGAAATAGCGGCTCCCCTGAGCAGTCGGATTTTGCCGGTTCGATAAATGGCCTGGCTATTTTGGGATCGAGACGTGGCGGCAGGACTTTTTCGATTTCATCGTGGCACAGATAGCGCACTCCGGCAGCAGTTGCTTCACCTCCAGCACCGATCGTGTCCTGGGCCACTGTACGTCCGCCGACGCTTGCTTGGATTTCACCGGCACCTACGGCTTCTTCAAAGCCCGATTCCAAATGTTTAGCCAATAAACGTTGTAGCCGATGCCCGACGAGATCGTTGACGACGGAAGCCCATTCGTACGCTCCATCCTCTTTCGCTATTTCGCCATTTAATAGCTCGGGCAGCTCAAGATAACAGCTGTGAAAGGCTGCAGGCCGGATGAGGTCAACCTTTGCGATAAAGTGCAATGTTGCTTTGGTCGTAGGCCATTCCGGAGCTTCGAGCACGGTCGTTGTTGCCCCTTCTCGATATGTCGAGGGAAGCGTGTGATTGCGGATCGCAATTTTCCCGTAGTCGCCCTGATGGATAAAGCCTTCTGTTCCCGTAAAGAGCACAGGATATGGAGGTGGGTTGCTCAAGCCAACTGATATGTCCCTTACACGCGCGCCGTCGATCGTGACGATTGCCTGCTTGGGGAGTGCTGCGCCACGGGTTTCAAGCTCGGCCTTTTCGGTGGCCTTTGAGCGTATGAGCGTACCCTCTATGGTGGCGGGATTGTGACATCCGGTTGTGGTGACGTTCAAATATATGATGCTTGCATATGCGTGAGGATCATTGCGCAGGCGGCCAGTGTCGCTGTTTGTGCCGATGGCTAGCCCGACTGGGGGAGGTGGTGGATGCTCTGAGCCGACAACTGGCAGGACGATCCACAAAGTTACTGCCATAAGGCTAACGCCCGTTGCAAAACGGGCTATACGTGCTTTGAGGGACCGGTAGATTACCCGACGTGCTGGTGCGGTCATACTGTTCAAAGGGAATTAATGAACAGGCGATGAGTCGCTAAGTCAGCCCGCCTCATTGACCCGTTTGCTGATGATTGCTAGTTCAGGTTGCTCTAATGAGAAACTAGCGACAGTCACTTTGGGAGCGCTAGTGGTGTCTCTCACTCATCCAACCCGCGATCTGCGGGTACTTGGCGGCTACCCGACTCCCGGTACGGCTGGCTTCGGGTCAGATGGCGGTGCTGGACCACGCTCAGGTTCAGCGCCAATGCCGCCTTCCGGCGGAGCCTTCAGCCGGGCGCGGAACACGTGGAAGGACCAGCCCTGGTAGAGCAAGACCACCGGGAAGAAGATCACGGCGACCACCGTCATCACAGTCAGTGCGTAGTGACCTGAGGCCACATTGTTGACAGTCAGGTTGTAGGCGGCGTTGGTACTTGAGACCATCACGTTCGGATACAGGTCGATGAAGATCGAGCCGACCATCGCGGCGATCGCGACGGCCGAGGCGGAGAAGGACAGGCCGTCGTGGTCGGTCATCGCCAGGCGCGCGGCGAAGGCCACCGCGATCAAGGCGAGGATCTCCACAGGCTGGGGCACGTCGGGGCCGCCGGCGACACTGCGTGTCCAGATCACCCAGCCGACCACCAAGGCGATCGCCACCCAGCCGAGCGGTCGTGCGAGGCTGCGGGCGCGCTCGCGCACGTGATCGGTGGTCCTGAGCTTGAGGAAGGTCGCGCCGTGCAACAGGCACAGTGAAACGAGTGTCACGCCGGTCCATAGGCCATAGGGCGTGAGCAGGTCGAAGAAGTTGCCTGTGTACTCGTGGCTGGAATCGATCGGCAGCCCGTTCAAGAGATCGCCGAGCCCAACGCCCAAGAGCAATGGGATCAGGAGGCAGCCAATCGTCGAGCGCCCAGCGCCAGGTCGAGCGCCAGCGCGGGTTCTCGCTCTTCTCCCTGAACTCGAGCGAAACCCCACGTGCCATCAAGGCGATCAAGACGAGCAGCAAGGCCAAGGTACAGGGCCGAGAACATCGTGGCGTACCAGCCGGGGAAGGCCGCGAACGTGCCGGCTCCCGCGACCACCAGCCACACCTCGTTACCGTCCCACCAGGGGCCGATCGTGGAGAGCGCGCGTTTGCGCTCCTCCTCGTCGCGCCCGACGATTGCATGGAGCATGCCCACGCCGAAGTCGAAGCCCTCCAACACGAAGAACCCGATCCAGAAGATGGCGAGGATGACGAACCAGATCGTGTGAAGTTGCACCGGGCTCCCTAGTAGCTCATTGCTGGGGTCGGGGCATGCGCGTCGGGGCTCGTCCCGTCGGAGCCGTCATCGGGGTCGAGGTCCTTGCGCGAGTAGCGCAGCATCAGGACCAGGTCAGCCGCGCCAAGTGCGATGTAGATCGAGACGAACGCGATCAGGCTGATCCAAATGTCGGTCGAGCTGACCGACGGGGAGTTGGCATTGATTGTCTTCATCAAGCCCTGCACGATCCAAGGCTGGCGCCCGCTCTCGGTCAACAGCCAGCCGGCCGTGTTCATGATGAACGGGGTCACGACAGCCACAAGGCCGATGCGCAGGAACCACTTGGAGCGGTCGAGCCTGCCCTTGTGGATCAGCCATGCCCCCCACAAGGCCAGCAAGGCGATCAAGGAGCCGAGGTAGGCCATCACGCGCATCGACCAGTACTGGATGAACACGTCGGGGATGTAGTTGCCGGGCCCGTACTTCTTTTCATCTTCCTTTTGCAACTGGTTGAGCCCGATGACCGCGCCGTTCCAAGTGCCTGTGGCGAGCACCGAGAGCAGGTGCGGGATCGAGATCACCTGGGTGGGGGTCTGATCGTTATTGCCGCCGCCGATCTGAAAGGCCGAGAACGAGCACGGCTGACAGTTGTTCCACTGGGCCTCGGCCGCCGCGATCTTGGCCGGCTGGTACGTGTTCTCGATCTCGCCGAGCTTGTTGCCCACGAACATCTGCAAGAGGATCGCCGGCAGCAACACCAGCACCGACAGGCGCGCCGTGTGGTGAAAGGCCTCGGCGTTGCTCAAGCGCTCGCTTGTCCCCCGAGGCCGCTTGTCTCGGCCTGGAGGGCGCTGTCGTCGGCGCTGGGACTGGAGGGTGCGGTTCCGGGCGCGCAGATGCCAGGCGGAGATCGCGAGCATCACGAGCGAGCCGGTCACGAGCGAGGCGAGGATCACGTGCACGTATCCCCACAGGAATGTCGGGTTCGTGAACAAGGCCCATACGTTGTTCAGTTCCGGCTGGCCGTGTTTGTTGAGCACGTAGCCGACCGGATGTTGCATCCACGAGTTGGCGGCCAGGATGAACATCGCCGAGAGCATCGAGCCGGCGGCCACCAGCCAGATGCAGGCCAAGTGCACCCGCTTGGGTAGCCGGTCCCAGCCGAAGATCCACAGCCCCAGGAAGGTGGACTCTAGGAAGAACGCCGCCAAGCCCTCCATCGCAAGCGGGCCGCCGAACACGTCGCCCACGAAGCGCGAGTAGGACGACCAGTTCATGCCGAACTCGAACTCCTGCACGAGGCCAGTGACGACGCCCACGGCGACGTTGATCAAGAGCAAGGTGCCGAAGAAGCGCGTCACCCGCTTGTACTCCGGCTTCTGGTTGCGATACCAGGCCGTCTGCAGCAGCGCGACCAGGAAAGCAAGGCCGATCGTGACCGGCACGAACAGGAAGTGGTAGATGCTGGTCGTCGCGAATTGCCAGCGAGCCAAGTCGTTGGTCATGCCTCGACACCATTACCCATCTCGCGGCGCCACAGTGCCGCGTAGTACCCGTCGCACTCGATCAGCTCGGCGTGTGTGCCGCGTTCCACTGCCTGGCCGCGATCTAGCGCGATCACTTCGTCGGTCTCGTCGAGCCCAGCCAGCCTGTGCGTGATCAGCAGCGTGGCGCGATCGCATGTGCTGGCCAGCAGATCCGCGACGATCGCGTCGGCTGTATCGGTGTCGAGGTGCTCGCCGGGCTCGTCCAGGATCAGGACGGGGAAATCGGCAAGCAGCGCTCGCGCGATCGCAAGGCGCTGGCGCTGCCCACCGGACATGCGCGCCCCACGCTCGCCTACCTCAGTGGCGAGACCCAGCGGCAACCCGTCCACCCAGTCGAGCAGTCTCGCTTCGGCGAGCGCGTCGCGCAGCTCCTCGACGGTCGCCTCGCGCCTGGCCAGGCTCAGGTTCTCCTCAAGCGTGCTGTCGAACACGTGGGTGTCCTGGCTCACCAGCCCCACCACTCGCCTGAGCGCGTCTCCGTCGAGCTGTGAGATCTCCAGGCCATCCAATTCGACAGATCCGCGCTGGTAGGGAAGGAATCTCAGCAGCACGCCCGCGAGCGTCGACTTGCCGGCGCCGCTTGGACCCACGATCGCGACGCGCCGTCCCGGGCTCAGATCGAGGTCGATCCCGCTGAGCGCCGGTCGCGTCGCGCCTGGATAGGAGCAGCCCAGACCCCGTGCCATGAGGATTGGGAGGCACGTTCGTGCGAGTCGCGGATGCCCGACTCGCCGCACGGACCGCGGCGATCGAAGTACGGGCCTGTGGGGGCGTGGCCTTCGGGTGACCTTCCCTCGTATGGATCGGAGCCCGGCGAAGCAAGCGTCTTTGGGTGTGCGGGCTCGGCAACCGGCGGTGGCGTGTCAAGTACCTCCTGTACGCGCGCGGCCGAGCGGCGCACCCGCTGGAGCGTTTGCGTTGCCGCCGGCAGGCCCGTCACGAGCTCGAATGCCACTAGCGGGATCAGAACGATGCCGGCCAGCAGGACGCCGTCCAACCGTCCCGTGCGCACGGCCTCGACGCCGACGAGCAGCGAGCCCCACATCGCAAGGCCGCAGCACAAGCTGGTCAGACCCTGGCCGATGCCCGCGGTGCGCGACGTCGCCTGCGCCACCTGGGTGAGCTGGGTGTCGGCCGCCAGCGTGCGCCTCAGCTGCTCCGGTGCGGCTCCGTTGACGATCAGCTCAGGCGCGCCTTCGAACAGGTCCACGACCGACTCCGTCAAAAGCCCGCGCGCGGCCGCCTGCTTGGCCTCGCCCCGCGCGGCGAGCCTCCCGGTCAACCACGGCACGAGCGCGCCCGCGAGCAGCAGCGCCACCAGCAGGATCAAGCCGGCGGCCGGCAGCATCCACCACACCAAGCCGACCGTTGCCACGCCCACAAGCAGGGCGATCGCGAAGGGGGGCACGACTCGCAACAGCAGGTCCTGCAAGGAGTCCACGTCATGGACCAACCGCGCCAGCAGGTCGCCGTCGCGGAAGGCGGGCAGGCCGAGCGGCGCCAGCCGCTCCAAGCGTTCATACACGCTGACCCTGAGACTGGACAGAACGCGGAAGGCAGCATCGTGGCCGACGAGGCGCTCGGCGTAGCGACACAGGCCTCTGGCCAGCGCGAAGAACTGCACTCCCACGATCGCGATCGCCACGACAGACTCTTGGGGATGCTGAGAGGAGCGTGAGATCAGCCATGCCGAAGTAGCGATCAAGCCGATCGCGGCCGCCACCGCGCCCGCTCCCAGCAGCGTCGCGAGCGCCAGACGCCATGCGGCGGGACGCGTGATCGCCAGCGTCCGCAGCAGGGGGGCCTGGGGAGTGCGGTCGTCGAGGAAGGTTGCGGCCTCGACGGTGGAAGAGGATGGACTCATTGGAGCGCCCAATCGGACGGCATAGGCCTCACCCGGCCACCGTGACGGCGCTGAGCGTGAGTGGGAGGTAGAGACTTCACGCCGCCACCTCGACCGCGCCGAGAGTGACCACACGGTCGGCGATCTCAAGCAGCGCCGGCCGATGTGCCACGAGCACCACGGTGCGACCCTCGGCCAAGCGCCGGACGGCTTCTAGCACCTCCTGCTCGGTCTGGCCGTCGAGGCTCGCGGTCGGCTCGTCGAGCAGCAACAGTGGGGCGTCGCGTAGGAAGGCTCGCGCGAGCGCCACCCGCTGTCGCTCCCCCGCGGAGAGTCCTGAGCCGCGGTCGCCGAGCCGCGTGTAGATGCCATTGGGCAAAGTCGATATGAGCCGGCCAGACCAACCGACACGCACGCCGACATTACCTCCCCATCTGAAGCATCCCGTCGGCCGATACGCACGTTCTCGGCGATCGAGCCGGCAAACAGGTGGGGCCTCTGCGGTACCCACGCGACCTGCGCTCGCCAGGCGTCCAGCGCGAGCTCAGCCAGCTCGATCCCGTCGATGCGCACTGAGCCCGCGTCGGGCGTGATGAAACCAAGCAGCACGCCCACCAAGCTCGACTTTCCAGAACCGCTAGGGCCTGCCAGCGCGACCACTTCGCCTCCTCGCACCGTCAGCGAGACATCTTCCAGTGCCGGCGCCTCGCGGCCGGGATAGCTGACCCACAGGCCCTCCCCGAGATGTCCGCCACCGCCATGTCCGGCACATCGCGGCGCGTCCCTCGCGCCGGTAGCGGCTTTTCGATCACCGCGAACACCTGCTCGGCGGCGGCCATGCCCTCGGCGCTCGCGTGGTAATTGGCGCCCAGCCGACGCAATGGCAGGTAGGCCTCCGGGGCGAGCACCAGCGCGAATAGCGCGGTGCGCAAGCCGAGCTCCCCGCCCATCAGGCGCAGGCCGATCGCGACGGCCACGAGCGCCACCGCCAGCGTCGCCACGAGCTCCAGGATCAGCGAGGACAGGAACGTGATCCGCAGCGTCGATAGGGCCATATCGCGGTAGCGCTCTGAGACCTCACGGATACTCGCCGCTTGAGCCTTCGCGCGTCCGAACACCTTCAGTGTCGGCAGCCCCGCGACCACGTCGAGGAAGTGGCCGCCCAGCCGTTGCAGACCACGCAGCTGACGGTCCATTCGTTCGCGCGTCGTGGCGCCCACCAACGCCATGAACAGCGGGATCAAGGGAATCGTGACAGCGATGATCGCGGCCGAGATCCAGTCCTCCCCGACCACTGCTCCCAGCACCACGAGCGGTACGATCACGGCCAGAAACAACTGCGGCAGATACAGCGAGAAGTAACCGTCCAGTGCATCGATCCCGCGAGTGGCAAGTACCGCGAGCTCGCCCGTTCGCTCCTCGCGTGAACCGTTCACGCCCAGCCCGGCCACGCGCTCCAGCAGGGCTCCGCGCAGCTGTGACTTCGCCCGCGCCGAGCTCCGGCCCGCCGCCAGCTCTGCTCCCCACGCGACCACTGCGCGTGCCACCACCACGCACAGCAGCACTGCCAGCGGCGCTTGCAGCTGTGCCACGCTCTTGCCGCCGGAGAACGCGCTTGCGACCACATCCGCCAGCAGCCAAGCCTGCGAGACGATCAGCAGTGCGCTGAGCGCGCCCAAGCCGACTGAGACGAACAGGAATGTGCGCGTCGCGCGCGCATACCGCAGCAGTCTCGGATCGAGTGCCTTCACTGTTCACTCGCGGCGCCGTCGAGAGCGGCTGGCACCCTCACTACTCGACCTCTGCCTTGGACGCTTGTTCGTCACTGCTCGCGGCCAGGGGGGCCACCCGCTCGACACTACTCAGATAGCCATCCATCACTTGGCTCTGGGGATTGCCAAGGCGTGCGCTGATCCAGTCGATCAATACCTTCAGTCGGCCACCCCTGAACGCCGCCCAGGTAATACATGTGCACTGTCAAATAGGTAAAGAACGCGAGCCGTCCGGAGATTTCATGGCCTCGGATTTCACACACGGCCTTGCCCCTGCCGACGACCGCCAAGGCACCCTTGTCGAGATAGCGAAACGGCGTTGTAGCTCCTGGTGCGCCTTGGTGGATCGCCTTCGCCACGTGGCGCGCCTGCTGGATCGCTACCGTTGCCAGGCCCGGGTACGGCTTGCCATCTGGAGCCGGCAGCAGCGTCGTGTCGCCGATCGCTGAGATCTCGGGGTGTCCGGGGATCGTCAGATCCGGTTCGATCTGCACGCGACCGGCCCGATCGGTGGATGCGCCGGTCGCCTCGGCCAGTGCACGCGAGAAGCCGACCGCCTGCACGCCGGCCGCCCAGATCACCGTTCTCGCGTCGATCCGCTCGTCGGTGCCGGCGACCGAGGCGGTCACACCGTGCGCGTCGATCGCCGTCACGCGTGCGCCCTCGCGGACCGTCACCCCCAACGAGGCCAGCTCCTTGGCGACCTTGCCCGACAGCCGCTCGCTAAAGGCGGCGGTCACGCGCTCGCCGGCGTCGAGCAGGATCACTTGCGCATTGCGCGGGTCGATCCGTCTGAAGCCGCGCTTCATCCCGTGCTGGGCGATCAGCCGCAGCTCCCCGGCCACCTCCACGCCGGTCGGGCCGCCGCCGATCACCACGAATGTCATCCACTTGCGCTGCTCGGCCTCGTCGACCGCCCGCTCGGCCTCCTCGAACGCGCCGTAAAACCTGTTGCGCAAGTCAAGCGCGTCTTGGAGTGTCTTCAGGCCGCACGAGACCTCCTGCCACTCGTCTTTGCCGAAGTAGGAGGTCTGTGCTCCGCAGGCCACGATCAAGCTGTCGTAGTCCAGTCGCTCGTCGCGGTCGAGGGTCAGTTGCCTGCGCTCTACGTCAATGCCTTCGCCTCACCCATCAACACCGTGATGTTCGAGTTGCGCCTGAGCGCCGTCCTGATCGGCGTGGCGCACTCGCCTGCCGCCAAACCGCCGGCCGCCACCTGGTAGAGCAGTGGCTGGAACAGGTGGTGGTGGGTGCGGTCAACAAGCGTCACGTCCACATCGGCGTGCCTAAGCTCGTGCGCGGCCGCCAGGCCACCGAAACCGCCGCCGACGATCACCACGCGGCGGTCTCACAGGCACCTAAGCGTTCCAGCAGGTGGTCGCCCACCCGCAAGGCATTGGCCATCGCCGTGAGCGCCGGATTGACGGCTGCGATGCTCGGGAAGAAGCTCGTGTCGACCACGTACAGGTTGTCGACTTCGTGCGCGCGGCAGTCCTCGTTCAAGCGCGGAGGATGCTGGGTCTGAACCAAAGCGGCAGGTGCCGGCCTGGTGGGCCACACCCGCCACTGGGATCTTGTTCTCCAGGTAGGCCCAACGCGGGATCAGGTGGTGCTCGTGCATGCCCAGATGCCCAGTAGCGAGCGCAGCTGCTCGAACAGGCGGTCCCTGGCGGTGTTGTTGCTGGGGCGTAGTTCAACGTCAGCTTGCCATCGCGATCCACGCTCACCCGGTTCTCCTGTTGGGGCAGGTCCTCGGTGGAGAGCCAGAAGTCAACGGCGTGCTCTGCCACGTCCGCAAGTGAGAAGGTGGGCGCAAGCTTTGTCATCAATGGCTTCTCGCCGCGGTACATGGCGGCCACCGACTTGCCCACCATCTGGATGTTGCCCATTGGGAACTCCCACGCGTCGCTGGCGAAGTAGTAGTCGTTGACCCCAAGCGTCTTCTGGAAGACCGTCGGGTTGGGCTCCTTGGAGATCGCCAGCACAGCCTGGCTGTTGTGGAACATGTAATTGCGCCCCACTTGGTCGGAGCCGTTGGCAAGCCCGTTCGGGTGCTTATCGCTAGCCGACTCGAGCAGCAGCTTGGCGGTGTTGGCCGCGCCGCAGGAGACCACCACGATGTCGGCTGAGTAGGTCTCGCTGCTTCGCCGCGCGCTCAACCACGACCTCGGTGACCGCGGTGCCGTCGGGATTCGTCTTTAGCGCAACCGCCGTGGCGTTCGTGAGCAGCGTCACGTTGGGGTGCTCCAGTGCCGGTCGTACGCCCAGCACCTCGGCGTCCGACTTCGCGTGCACCAAGCACGGAAAGCCGTCGCAGGTGGAGCAGCGCACACAATTGCTGTAGGGCATGTTGCCCTCGTTGAGCATCACCCCGCAGGGCGCATGGAAAGGGTGAAGTCCAACCGCGGCAAAAGACTCGGCGAGCTGGGCGATGCGCGGCTCGTGTGACACCGCCGGATGGTCATAGGGCGCGCGAGGCGAACGGTTCGGTGGGGTCCTCCCCGCGCGCGCCGTGTACTTGGTAGAGCTGCTCGGCCTTCATGTAATAGGGCTCCATCGCCTCATAGGGGATCGGCCAGGCGGGAGATATGCCGCCATGGTGGCGCAGCTCGCCGAAGTCCTCAGCCCGCATGCGGTAGAGCGCGGCGCCATACATCTTGGTGGCCCCACCCACGCAGTAGTGCACCTGCGGCTGAAACGGCTTGCCCTCGGCGTCATACCAGGTGTCCGGAGACACATAGCGGTTGTCCACGAATACGTCCGCGGCCGACCAGTTCTGCGGCTCGCGCGGCAACCAGTCGCCGCGCTCGAGCAGCAGGATGCGCTTGCCCGAGGGCGCCAGGTGGCGTGCGAGCGTGCCCCCGCCCGCGCCGCTGCCGATGATGATCACGTCATAGCTGATCCATCAGGAGATCTCCGCGATGCGCTCGACGAGGATGATCCGCGCCGCGGCCTCGATCAGCGCGAGGTGGGAGAACGCCTGGGGGAAGTTCCCCAGGTGGCGGCCCGTGCTCGTGTCGAACTCCTCGGCGTACAGCCCGAGCGGCGAGGCCACGCTCAACAGCTTTTCCATCAGGTCGCGGGCGCGCTGCTGCTCGCCGATGATCGCAAGCCCGGACACCAGCCAGAAGGAGCAGATCAGGAAACTGCCCTCCTTGCCCGACATGCCGTCGTCGGTCTCGTCGGTGCGGTAGCGCAGCACGAAGCCGTTCTCTGTCAGGTCTTCGGCGATCGCCAGCACGCTCGCGCGCAGGCGCTCGTCGTCGCCGGGAAGGAAGCCGAAGATCGCGGCCAGCAGGTTGGAGGCGTCCAGGGCGTCGGTCTTGTAGTGCTGGCGCATTACCCCGTCCTTGGTGAGCCCGTGGGCGAGGATGTCCGCTCTGATCTCCTCGGCGGTCGCGTGCCAGGTGGCTTGCCGCTTGCCGTCGCCACGCATCGCCGCGAGCTTGGCCGCGCGGTCCATCGCGACCCAGCACATGAGCTTGGAGGAGACATAGTGCTGGGGCTTGCCCCGGGCCTCCCAGATGCCCTGGTCGGGTTGGCGCCACACTTTGGTCGCGCACTCGGCCTGGGCTTGCACGATCGGCCACAGCCTGCGCGGCAGCCGTTCTGAGCGGCGGGTGTGCAGCAGGATCGAGTCGAGCGCCGCGCCGAACACGTCGTTCTGGCGCTGGTCGAATGCGCCGTTGCCGATCCTCACCGGGCTCGCTCCCGCGTAGCCGGAGAGATCGTCGCGAGTTGACTCGGTGAGGTCGCGCCGCCCGTCGATCCCGTACATGATCTGTAGCGCCCCGTCCCCGTTGGGCTCCAGGTCGGCGATGAACTGCATGAACTCCTCCGCCTCCCAGTCGAGGTTGAGGTAGTGCAGGGCCTGCAATGTAAAGGTGGAGTCGCGCAGCCAGGTGTAGCGGTAGTCCCAGTTGCGCTCCCCGCCGGGCGTCTCGGGCAGCGAGGTCGTCAGCGCCGCCACCGTCGCGCCGGTCGGCATGTAGGTCAGGCCCTTGATCGCAAGCGCCGAGCGCTGGATCGGATCGCGCCAGCGGTGGTCCGGTATGCGCGCGCGGCTCAGCCAGCCGCGCCAGAAGCTGGCGGTAGAGGACAGCCGTGCGTTGGCGTCGTCGATGTCTTCGGGCACCGCCAGCTCCTCGGCCCACGACAGCGAGCAGTAGATCTGCTGGCCCTGTCTGAGCACGTGACGGGCTCTGACCCAGTCGCCCTCGACTCCCACGGCCATGTCCGTCTGCAGCCTGAGCGTCTGCTCCGCGCCGCTCGCGTCGGCCCTGTGACCGTCGTCGCTGACCGTCCACTTCGCCGTTTCGCGTCCGTAGTCGAAGACCGGTTCGCAGGTCAGTTCCATCTCGACCTCGCCATCCAGGCACATCGCGAGGCGCACGAGCACGTGGTCGGCGTCCTGGTCGGCGGGCGGGCGGGTGTGCGGCGTGACGAGATCCACGCCGCGACGCGGCCCCAGGATCAGCGCCTCACGCACGATCGCCCAGCCGCTCGTGGTCTTCCAGGTCGTGAGCAGGATGTTGGTACCGGGCTCATAGCTACGCGCGGTCGGCACGTTGATCCCGAACGGGCCGAAGCGAAAGCCGCCGGCCTGGCGGTCGAGCAGCGAGCCGAACACGCTGGGGGCGTCGAAGCGCGGCACGCACAGCCAGTCGATCGTCCCGTCGGGGGCTACCAGCGCGCCGGTGTGGCAGTCCGACAGGAAGGCGTAATCGGCGATCGGCGGGAACGGCGAGGGCATCGCCGCGCTCTGGGGTTGTGTTGCCCCGTTTGGGGTGGCGCGCGCGCGCGTCCGTTACAGGGCCTACCTTGTCTGCCGCGCGTGCGCGCGTGGGGCAGCTGTTTTTGTGTTGGTCTTCGCCGCCGCTGCGCCGTCCTTGGTTGACGCGCCAGGCTTCGCGGCGGCCGTCTTGGCTTTGGCCTTGGACGGACTCATGAGGCCACCCAGGGTCCGTGCCAGCCGCCATAGTGGGCCACCAGCTTGTCAGCCTCGGGTGGACCCCAGGTTCCCTGTGGGTAGGGATGCACGGGCGGAGGCTCTTTGAGCAGCGGTTCGAAGATCCTCCAGGTCTGCTCGACGCTGTCCTGGCGGGTGAAGCGCACGCTGTTGCCGCGCATGGCATCGAGCAAGAGCACCTCATATGGGGTTGGCGCCTCGCCGCCCTCATCGGCGAACTCCATGTCGAGCTCGATCGCCTGCGGGCCGCCCTCATCGGCGCGGTGGGCGTCGAGGATCATCTGTACGCCGGTCGCGGGGTCGAGCTTGACCACGAGCTGGTTGGGCTCAGGTCGGCGGCGCCCATGCTCCATGAAACCCAGGCGCGGAGGGTTGCGGAACACGATTCGCAGCTCGGTCTGTGTGATCGGTAGATCCTTGCCCGTGCGGATGAACCAAGGCACGCCCGACCAGCGCCAATTGTCGATGTCCAGACGCAGAGCCGCATAGGTCTCGGTGGTCGATTCTTTGGCCACGCCGTCGATCTTCAGGTAGCCGTCGTACTGGCCGCGCACATAGTGCTTGGGGTCGGCCGCGGCGATAGAGCGGAACACGGCGAACTTGGCGTCCTTGAGCGTTTCCGCGTCGTCGCCGGCGGGTGCCTCCATCGCGGCTACGGCCACCAGCTGCATGAGGTGGTTGACGACCACGTCGCGTACCGCGCCCACGGGATCGTAAAAATGTCCACGGTCCTCGACCCCGAAGTTCTCGGCCATCGTGATCTGCACGCAGGCGATGTGGTTGCGGTTCCACACCGGCTCGAGCATCGCGTTGGCGAAGCGCAGGTACAGAAACTCGTCGATCCCCATCTTGCCGAGGAAGTGGTCGATCCGATAGAGCTGGGGCTCCTCGATGTACTGGTGGACTTCGGCGGCGAGCGCTCGCGCGGACTGAAGGTCGTGGCCGAACGGCTTCTCTACGACCACACGCGCGTTCTTGGTGATGCCGCTGAAGGGCGAGGCCCTTGATCACGGTCCCGAACAGGAACGGCGGGATCTCCAGGTAGAAGACGGGGCACTTGGCGTCCCCAAGCGCGTCGGCTACGCGCGCGTAGGTCCCTTCGTCGGCGAAGTCGCCGGACACGTAGCTCAGCCGCTCGGCGAGGCGCTTGAACACGCGCTCGTCGATCGTCTCGCCGCACCCTTCGATCAGGTGTGTGCGTGGGAGCGCAGCTGATCCACGCTCCAGTCGTTGGCGGCCACGCCCACGATTGGGCAGTCCAAGAGCCCGCGCTGCTCGAGACGGTAGAGCGAGTGGAAGGTCATCACCTTGGCCAAATCGCCGCTGATGCCGAACACGACCAACACGTCGGCCGCATCGGTGAAGTCCTTGGAGGCGGGCGTGGTCGCAGGCCGGGACTGTGCCGCTGTGCTCATGGGTGCCTTTCGTATGGAGGGGATACCGGTCCGCGTGAAGTGTGCAAGATGCTCCACGCTGATAGCTGGGCGCACATCATCCGCATCGGGTGACTCGCGTCAGGGGATACCCGATCTGTGGGATCTCGATGCGGGTTGGGTTGGATCGTTATTTGTGCGTCGATGGGGTTTGGTTTGGATCGTTGTTCGTACGTGTCGGTGATTGTGGGCGAGTCGCGCGTCAGCGAGGATGGGCCAGCTGATGCTCGTAAGGCCCGCGGCCGGTGAGGCAGACGGCTCCACAGCTGGCTGCGAGCCGAAGTGCGTCGGGCACCGAGAGGCCGCTGCCGAGGCCGTAAGTGAGCCCGGCGGCAAACGAGTCCCCGCAGCCGTATGAGTCCACGGGCGGGCCTGGAAGTTCGGCGGCCTGCCACTTGCCAGAGCCGGCGTCCTGCCGCAGGCCCGAGCTGGCGGCTTGCCACTTGCTTGAGCCTGCCCTAGCTTCGCGGTAGGAGCCGCCGTGGGCACCTTCGGTTGCGACCACCAGCCGGGCATCCGCTTGCGCCGCGGTGGCCTCTCGTTGCTCGACGGCGTCCTCGGCGCTTGAGACGAGTGCGTCCAAGGGCACGCCATGGCCGAGCGCATGCAGGGCGCGAGGACTGCTCACGAGCACGCGGGCGGCGCGAGCGGCTTGTAGGGCCCCGAGGTCGCCGGCGGTGAAGTAAATGGCGTCCATCTCAGCCAAGTCCTCCCACGGGATGTCGGCGTCGTCGGCTCTCGGCTCCAAACGTGCCCCGAAAGTCGTGATCGTGCGCTCGCGCTCTGAGTCGACGAGCGTGATAGCGGCGCGTGTGGGCTCTGAGCGCCGGGCGTGCCATACCTCGACACCCAGCTCTCCCAGGCGCTCGACCGTGCGACGGCCGCGGTCATCCTCGCCGAGCGCCGTCACCAAGACGGCCGCGCCTGCCAGGCGAGCCAGCTGGACCGCCGCGACCGCCCCGCCGCCGGCCGGCTCCTCGAAAGGGTCCTGTGCGTGCACGATCTCACCGGCCGTCGGGATATGGGGCACGCCCGCAAAAGTGACCCACTCGACATGGCCCACGACCGCGACCTTGAGGTTGCTCGGCTGCATGGGGGCAGTGTCACACACGCGCTGGCGGCCGGGTGATTGAAGGGCTGCCGGGTGGAAGAAGTGCCGCCGGTCGGATGAGTGCTGCCAAGTTGGATGAAGCGCTGCCGGGCGGATGAAGTGCCGTCAGGTGGGGAAGCGCCGCTGGCTGGCAGGGTTGACAACAACGATTTCTCTAAAGAGTTATCATAGTTAATCAAATTTTCTTGATAACTATTGATAATCTTTGATAGCCTCTTGGTAGTGGACCCCCTCGCGAATCCATACTCAATGGGTGCTGGAAACCCTCCACCCGCACTGACAGGGCGTGAAAGCCAGGAGGCACAGTTCAAGACTTTGCTCGGTCGCCTTCGCCGTCGACACAACGAGCAAAGCATGATCATCTTTGGCCTGCGTGGAGTCGGCAAGACGGTACTGCTGCTGGAGTTCGAGAGCATCGCGGATGCCGAGGGATGGATCGCGCCCGATCCGATCGAGATCCGATCGGATACCGACTTCCGGTCAGAGCTCGCGGACGCGGCTTACGAGGCACTGCTGCGTCTGGATCGTCGCAAGATGCTTGGTGACACTCTCAAGTCGTTTACCGGGCTTCTCAAGGGCTTCAAGGTAGGCGCGTCTGTCGATGGCAAAGTGGAGTTTTCCTTTGACCCAGACCGCGTGGGTGGATCCACAGGAGACCTGGAGCGCGACCTCACCCAACTGTTCGTCGAGCTCGGCGAAACGGCCAGAGAACATGACACTGGAGTTGTCTTCCTGATCGATGAGATGCAGTTCCTCAAGCGAGGGGAGATCGAGGCAATCGCCGCCGCCATGCACCGCATGTCGCAAAAGAAGCTCCCGGTCGCATTCGTCGGCACCGGCCTTCCTCAACTCCCTGGGCTGATGGTCGACGCGAAGTCATACGCAGAGCGCCTGTTCTCCTATCCGCGGATTGGGCACTTGACTGAGGCCGCCGCGCGCGAGGCGCTCGTCGCGCCTGCCAACGACCAGGGTGTCCGATACGAGGCGGCAGCTCTGGATCGGATTATTGAGCTGTCGAGTTGCTATCCCGCCTTCATCCAGGCCTACGGCAAGCAGGCATGGAACATGGCGCCGACTTCGCCGATCACCCTGGACGATGTGCAAGCCGCGGAACCGCTCGTGATCAGCGAAGCTCGATGATGAGTTCTTCCACGTTCTCTTCGAGAAGGCCACTCCAGCCGAGCGGCGCTACATGGCAGCGATGGCGGATCTCGGGGAAGGACCATACCGTACTCGCGACATCGTCAAGCGGCTTGGCGCCAATCATTCCGGCACTCCGTGCACCGCGACTCGCTCATCAAGAAGGGGCTGATCTTCAGTCCCGATTTCGGCCTCGTCGACTTCACGGTGCCCCACTTCTCGCCGTTTATGCGCCGTTGCTACCCGCACTCTCGGTGATCCTCGCGCGGAGCTGGAGCGCCCGGGTCCGCTGGATTTGCATCGAGAGATGGTACGAGTTCGCTCCGCAAGCGACTACCGGCTCAGCGAGATAGGCAGGTAGGAGTGGCTCAGGAATAACCCCAAGTGCCATCTACAACGTAGGGTTGACAACAACCGCGAGGTCGTGTATAAGTAGCCCATGCCTGTATGCCACGTGGTGTGCGGGTTTGACATAAGGTCGGGTTTGGGTCGGTCCCTGTGGTCGACACTGAACTTTTCAGCAGGGACCTTGGGAGAGGGACCGGGTCGTTTTTGAGAGGGAGTTGTTGTTCGCGTGGTTTCTTTGGGGAATAGCGTGTTTGGGAGTCCGTGTGGTTTTGGCGGGTCCGTTATAGGACGCGTCAGCGTCGCTGACGCGTCTCTCTCTCTCTCTCTCTCTCTGGGACAGCCGGCAGCTAGCCGCTAGTTCCATTCGCCGCGGCATCGCTCCGCGGTCGGCCGGACGTAGGGTCCGGCTTGGTTTCTCGCGTCGCAACCGCGGCGCTTCATGTTCTTCTGCCGTCGCGAGCCTCGTGGCTGCGACGGCGTTGTGCTGCCCGGGCTCCTCTCGTGCGGGGGACAGGCGGGTCGGTCTTTGTCCGGGTCTTTGTGAGGAGGGGCTGTGTTCTTGAGCGTTCGCAAGCTTATGTTGGTCGCTGGCGTCGGGTGTGCTTGTGCCTTGAGTATGGGTGTGTGTGGCGCGATGGCTGAAGAAGCTCACCCTGGCTGGGAGGTGTTTGGGCGTTTGGGTCCAACGGTCCTGGCGCCTGGCGGGGAAGGTACCATTGCGTTGTATTTGTATAACGTCGGTGCGGCGCCGAACACGACTGTTCGGGAAGTTTTGAACGGTAGTGGGGAACCGGTGCTGAATTCCCAGGGTGAACCGGAGACGGAAATCGTCCCGATACCGATCACTGTGACCGATACGATGCCGGCCGGCTTGGAAGCGGTGGTCGCGAGTTTGCCGCCAGAATGTTCTGGTACGACAGAATTGGTTACGTGTACGCATGGGTCGTTGCAGCCTGCCGGGGTGCCAGAAATAATCGGAATTCCCGTCAGGGCTACCGGTAGTGCCTCGGGTGAAGTGCTTGATCACGTGACTGTGTCTGGTGGCGGTGCGTTGGCTTCGACGTCCAACATAGTGCCTATAAAGTTCGGTACGGCATCCCTAGGATTGGGATTCGCAAAGACCGACCTGTGGCTTTCGAATGCCAACGGGACTGCCGACACCCAAGCTGGGTCCCATCCGTACGACCTGACATTCGTCTATTCGGTGAATAGCAACGTGGTGGGATTTGGCGGAGCGGAAGAACCGTCGGGTGGTGAAGCGCTTGATCTGGATGTGAAGTTCCCGCCGGGTATCGTTGGTAATCCGACTGCCGTGCCTCGTTGTACGCGTGCCGAGTTCGACAGCGAGACCGGAGATGCTTATGAGGCACCAGGAAAGTGTCCGGCGGATAGCCAGATTGGATTCGATATTGCCGGCCTCTCGGGTTCGGGCTCGACGGAGTTGCCTGTGTTCAATCTTGTGCCGCCGCCTGGTGTGGCTGCGCAGTTCGCTTTCGATATCGATGGTATTGACGTGTTTTTGGATGCGCGTGTGCGTAGTGGTGGGGATTATGGTATCACCGAGCATGTCGATGATTTGCCTAAGCGTAAGGTTGTGTTCAACAGCACCACGATCTGGGGTGTTCCCGTGGAAGCGAGCCACGATTTCTTGCGCGAAGGCACGGGTTGTGTGGAGGACGGGATGGGGGCTTGTGGTTTCGAAGGCGCCGCTAGCGGGGTTCTTGACGCTCCCCACGTCTTGTTCGGGTCCTATGACGGGTGTTGCTGAAATCGTTAGTACGTGGACGGATGAACACGCGACCGCGTCCCAGGAGTTCACGACACATAATTTTGAAGAGGAACCGACAGGGTTTACTGGCTGTGAGCGGCTAGTGCATTTCGAACCTACTGTGGCTATCTCACCAGATACGACATTCTCCGATACTCCAGTCGGATTGACAGCAACAGTGCGTCTACCCCAGGGTTTGAATCCTGACGGTCTCGCGACGCCCGGGTTTGAAGGAAACGACTGTCACGCTGCCTGAAGGTGTAGCGATCAATCCTGGGCAAGCAACGGGACTGGTGGCGTGTCAACCGTCTGAGGAGAACATTGGTGGTCCGGAAGCAGAAGACGAATCGGAGGACGGGCCGCCGTCGTGTCCTGCCGCTTCGAAGGTTGGGACTGATGAAATCGCGACGCCGCTGCTAGCGAACAAGTTGAAGGGCAACGTTTACGTGTTGCAGAGCAATCCGCCTGAACTGCAGCTCTTGGTGGCCGCTTCGGGGGAAGGCGTGAATTTGAAGTTGATCGGGACCGTCCATTTGAATGAACAAACGGGCCAGTTGACGACGACGTTCAAGGGAACCCCACAAGATCCAGGGACACCGGATGCGCCGCTAACGGAATTCTCATTGTCTTTTAGTGGTGGAGCGCAAGCGGCACTGGTGACTCCCCCTACATGCGGTGTGTATAGTTCGACTGCCAGTTTCGTGCCGTGGGCGAGCCCGTTGGTGGAAAAGCGCGCTCTTGGTGAGCAGTTTTCAGATCACGAACGGTCCGGGGGGTAGTGGTGTTGCTGCGTGTACTGGACCGTTGCCGTTCGCGCCCAGCATGACCGCTGGTGCTACGACCGATCAGGCTGGTGGATATACGGACTTCTCGATGTTGCTTTCGCGTGGGGATGGACAGCAGCGCATCGAAAAACTACAGTTCAAGACACCGGAGGGGCTATTGGGAATGATCGCCAAGGTCCCTCTCTGTCGGGAACCGCAAGCAGCTCAGGGAACGTGCTCGCCAGCTTCTCAGATCGGGCATACGATCGCCGAGGTAGGTCCGGGACCGTATCCGTTTGTTATTCCAGAGCCTGGTGCTCCACCAGCGCCGATCTACCTGACAGGACCGTATCAGGGCGCACCGTTTGGTTTGTCTATCGCGGTGCCGGTAGTGGCCGGTCCGTTCAATCTTGGGACAGAAGTGATCAGGGCGAAGATCGAAGTCGATCCCCATACAAGCCAGATAACGATCTCAACGACTGCGTTCCCGAAGACGGTGAAGGGTATCCCGACCGATATTCGCGAGATCGACGCCGTGATCGACCGTCCAGAATTCATGTTCAACCCAACTGACTGCAATCCCATGAGCTTCTCCGGGAACGCGACTAGCTTTGAAGGCGCAACACAGCCACTATCGAGCCATTTCCAGGTCGGGTCCTGTCAAGCATTGAAGTTCGCTCCCGATTTCAAAGTTTCGACGTCAGGGAAAACATCCAGGGCTAACGGGGCTAGCCTAAACGCGAGGATCATCTATCCCACAGGGAATCTGGGAGCAAACCAGGCGTCATCCCAGTCGAACATCAATAGTGTCAAGGTAGATCTACCAAAGCAACTGCCGTCAAGGCTGACGACCCTACAGAAGGCGTGTCCAGCCGCGACGTTTCAAGCGAACCCCGCGAACTGCCCTTCAGCGTCAATCGTTGGTCACGCAAAGGCTCTTACGCCGGTGTTACCGGTGCCTCTTGAAGGACCAGCCTATTTCGTCAGTCACGCCGGTGAAGAATTCCCCTCATTGATCGTCGTACTGCAAGGATATGGCGTGACAGTGGAACTAGTCGGTACGACGTTTATCAACAGCAAGACGAATATCACAAGCAGCACGTTCAAGCGGGTACCCGACGTACCGATAGCCAGCTTCGAATTGAACCTTCCCCAAGGTAAGTATTCCGCGCTTGCCGCCAACGGGAATCTTTGTAAGACAAAACTCTTATGCCGACAGCATTCACAGCACAGAACGGTGCGGTAATACACCAGTCCACACCAGTCAGCGTCACCGGCTGTCCCAAGAGCAGGAGGCAAAGAAAACAAAACCAAAAAAGAGGATCGAGAGAACCAATCAGGCTAACGGTAAGAGAGGCAAATAACCATGCGTATCCACACACAAATACCTGCACATTGCCTGATACTGCCAATCATCCTCACAACACTATTCGTGCTGGTCCTGGTAATCCCGCTCGCGCGACCGGCCTGCCAGACGGTCGCGTATACGAAATGGTGACACCACCAGAAAACAACGACGCAAACGTCTATGTCCCTAAGACTGACTCTGGGGCGCGCATTCTTGCCAGGGGAAGGTATTTACACGAAGAGACCATTCCAGGCGTCGGTTAACGGGAACACGGTCGTGTATGTCGCTGATCCGATCCATGGTGGCGCACGTAGCGGTCTCGGATTCGGTGATAACTACATGGCTACCCGTAATCCCGGAGGCGGATGGACGCAGACAAACCTACAACCGTTTGGTTTCTCGAGCGCTGCTTATCAAGCATTCTCCAATAGCCTGTCGGTCGGCGTGCTGGCATCTGACGGCGTAGGACTTCCTGGATTGCCTGCGCTACCAGGTACAAATGCACCTGGAGAAGGCTATGATGTTCTCTACACACGAACAAACAATGACGGTAGCTATCACTCGTTCTTTACGCAAAGACCCCCGAACAGGCCACCTGAAGATTTTGCAGCCTACAATATGCCCAAGCCGGCGGATGAAGGAGAACAGCTCGCGTTCGCCGGATCGTCGGCCGATTTCAGCCGATTGTTCTTCGAGGCAAACGATGCACTAGCTCCAGGCGCAATCAATGGCGGCCGGGAAGAGAACAATCTCTATGAGTCGATAAACGGACAGTTGAGCCTAGTAAACGTATTGCCGGATGGGTCCTCGGAAGCAAATGCTTCATTTGGTTCGCCTGCACCAGAACCCTCCCCAGAGGATGGTCCCGATTTTAGCAATGTAATTTCCAGTGATGGTTCACGTGCGTTCTGGACCGATCTGAATACCAGCGACATGTATGTAAGTGAGGATGTCGGGACACCTGACGAGAAAACTCTGCAGGTTGACGCTTCGCAGACCGGGGGTCATGGCGGCGGCGGTCGCTTCTGGACAGCCAGTAGTGACGGGTCGAAGGTGTTCTTCACTGATTCAGAAACGGCTGGCCTGACCAGCAGCACGGTGTCCGGGAGCGGCGTGAACCTATACGAGTACGAAATCAACTCGACCGTGGGGCAACCCGGAATATTGAAGGACCTTACCCCCGTTGCTGAAGTGGGCGTCGAAGGTGTCGTGGGGACAAGCGAGAATGGCGAATACGTTTATTTCGTTGCTACGGGTGTGCTCAGCAGTAACGAAAACGCCGATCATCAAGTGGCGGGATCTGGCGCAGAGAACCTCTATGTGCTGCACGGTAGCAAGCCTCCAGTATTCATAGGCGGTCTTTCCCCGGAAGACTACAGCGCGGTGCAACCGTTTGATACGAAAGGAGAACATTACTATGGTGACTGGCGGCCTGGGGTTGGGCAGCGTACCGCTGAGGTTACGCCTGATGGTAAAAGTCTAGTGTTCATGTCAGGGGCGAGTCTCACTGGGTACCCAAGCGGAGGTATCGAGGAGGTATACGTTTACGATGCCGACGACAGCCGCCTATCTTGTGTTTCGTGCAACTCAGATGGAAGTGCGCCTGAACTGAATGAGATGACAGAAAATAGGTTGGAGGTCGGCGCGCTCCTGCCGATCAGTTGGAGTAATACGGAACTTCCACGGTGGATTTCTGCCAATGGTGGTCGTGTGTTCTTCGATAGTGAGGAGCCGCTAGTGCCTCGAGACACGAACTATAGGCAGGACGTGTATGAGTGGGAGCGCGAAGGCGAAGGGTCGTGTACGCAACCCAGTGGATGCGTGTATCTGCTCTCGGGTGGTGTGAGCGAATCGGCGTCGTGGCTCGAGGGTATGAGCGCGAACGGTAGCGATGTGTTTATAGGCACGCGCGCGAAACTCACGCATGAAGACCAGAACGAAAACTTCGACCTGTACGACGTGCGCGTGGACGGCGTGGAACCTGTTCTTCCGCCCTCTTGTACGGGGACGGGTTGTCAGGGTTTGCCGGCGCCACCACCGACGTTCGCGACACCGCCGAGCGTCACGTTCGAAGGGGTAGGAAACTTCCCGCCGCCTGGATCTGTGTCTGCGGTGAAGACGAAGGCGAAGACTTTGACACGAGGGCAGAAGCTTGCGAAGGCGTTGAAGGTGTGTCGCGCCAAGCAGAATAAGACAAAGAGAGCGGCCTGTGAATCGCAGGCAAGAAAACGCTATGGCGTGTCGGTGAAGTCAAAGAAGGCGCGTGTCCATAGGTCTGGTGATGGGCGATGAGCGATAGGGCGCGTAGTGGGATGTGGTGATGGCTGCTCGCTCCAACGCTCGTGACGAGCATGCGTATGAGCCTGTCCGTCAAGGCGCCCATGTCGCTGAGATGCAACGTCGTCGCCTGTTGCACGCGGTAGGCGAAGTCGTCGGTGAGCATGGCGTCACGGACCTGACGGTAGGTCGCGTATGCGCACAGGCTGGAGTGTCGCGCCGTACGTTCTATGAACAATTCACCGACAGTGAATCGTGCTTGCTGGCAGTACTAGACGCTCAACTGGAGCGCCTCGCCCTTGAGCTTCGCTCGCGTTATGAGGGCAAGAGGCGCTGGCGCGACCGTGTAAGGGATGCGCTCACTTACTTGTTGGAGCGCCTGGATGCGGAACCGAGTGTCGCGCGCTTGTGTGTGATTGAGACGTTGCGCGGCGGCCCGGCGGTCTTGGAGCGTCGCGTACGCATACTCGAAGCCCTTGCGATGATTGTGGACGAGGGGCGCGGCGAAGTGCGCACCGGCAGTGAACCGCCGCCCTTGACGGCTCAGGGCGTCGTCGGCGGAGTGCTATCGGTAGTGCACGCGCGGCTGTTGGAGGAGGCAGGCGATCCGTCGCGGGGAGAAGGTCAACCAGCACGCGATGGCGTCGCACGTCCCCTGGCGGAGCTGACCGGTCCCCTGATGGCAATGATCGTTCATCCCTATCTCGGGGCAGCCGCGGCGCGCGCCGAGCTCAAGCGTCCCGTGCCGGTCGTGTCGCTCAGCATGCCGCGGGCGAGCACCGATCCCTTCAAGGGCCTGCCAATCCGTTTCACTTATCGCACCGCCAGGGTGCTGGCCACAATCGCCGAGATCCCGGGTGCCTCAAACCGGCATATCGCCGATCACTCAGGGATTGCGGACGAGGGCCAGATCTCGCGACTGCTTGGACGCCTATCCAAGTGTGAGCTGGTCGAGAACAGTGGCCGGGTCAAGGGCGAGCCCAACGCCTGGAAGCTAACCCAACGTGGCCGCGCCATCCACGAAACGATCACCGCCCGCGTCGAGATCCCCTGAAGGTGCACGATACGTGCCGATAGGTGTAGTAGTCTCATAAACGTGGAGCGATCGGCTCAGAGATTGAACGTAACCCTCGACTCCGAACACGCTGCCCGTTTGGCGCGGCTCGCAGAGCGCATGCATGTGCAGGAGGGAACGCTTGCACGGTCCTTGCTTTCAACGGCGATCGATGAAGCTGATCCTGACGCACGCAACATCACCGCCATACTCGATGGAATACCGGGAGCGTATGAGCGCGCAATGCAAGGCCTGGAGAGTGCTCGCCAAGGTAAGACGGTCCCACTCGACGAGCTGTGAGACCCGTCAGTGTCCGAAGTCAGACTGGGCCCCGAGGCAGTCGAGGATCTCGATCGACTGATCCTCACTCACAGTCTTCCGGCTGATACCAGGGCTCGCGTTAGGCGCTCTCTTAGGGCGCTCGAACGTTTTCCCCGCCTGGGCCGTGCTTTGGATAAGCCATGGGCTCCGCTGCGATGGACTCTTGGTCCTTGGCGTTGGTTGCTGATTCTCTACGTATATGACGAGCAAGAAGACTGTGTCTCCGTGCTCAGCTTCCAGGATGCGCGCTCCTCACATGCGGTCACATCGCTGTCCTCATCCTGAGCACTTTGAGGTCACTGGCGGCTCAATCCGCGCGTCCACGGGCGCGGCGAATCTCCGCCAGGCGCGCCGCGGGCTCCGCCTCCGCCTCATCGGGTCTGTAGAAATGCTCGCCGCTGGCCTCCTCGGGCGCAAGCTCTTGGTCGGTGACATGCCCTGGATGGGAGTGGGGGCTGTCATAGCCCTGGCCGCGCCCGCCTGAGCGCAGTTGGACCGGCGGCGGGGAGGCGCCGTGCTCGCGCACAAAGTCGCGCGCGGCGCCGATCGCGCGCTTGGCGGCGTCGGACTTGGGCGCGAGCGATAGGTAGATAGCGGCCTGGGCCAGTGCGAACTGGCACTCCGGTAGCCCCGCGTGCTCGACTGCGCTGGCGGCGTCGGTGGCGATTGTCAGCGCGTTTGGGTCGGCGTTGCCGATGTCCTCGCTTGCCAGGATCACCATCCGCCGCGCAATGAAGCGGGGGTCCTCGCCGCCCTCGAGCATCACCGCCAGGTAGTAGAGCGAGGCGTCGGGGTCCGAGCCGCGCGTCGCCTTGATCCAAGCGGAGATCGTGTCGTAGTGGCTGTCGGCCTTCTTGTCGTAGTGGACGATTCTACGCTGCAATGCATCTTCAGCGTGTTCGACGGTGACCTTGTCGAGCGCGGTCTCGCACGCCAGCTCTAGCGCACTGAGCGCGGTGCGCGCGTCTCCACCGGCTCGGGCCGCGAGCATCTCGACCGCCGCGTCCTCGACTGGGGCCTCGCCGCACTCGCCCCGCTCCAAAGCCCGGCGCAGGAGCGTCAACACGTTCTCCTCGGTGAGCTCGCTTAGCTCATACAGGCGCGTGCGCGAGAGCAAGGCGCGGTTGACCTCGAACGACGGGTTCTCGGTCGTTGCCCCGATCAAGGTCACGAGCCCTTCCTCGACCGCCGGCAGGAGGGCATCCTGCTGGGCCTTGTTGAAACGGTGGATCTCATCGAGGAAAAAGATCGTGTCGCGCCCGCCAAGTCTACGTTCGCGAGCTCGGGCGATGACCGCGCGCACCTCTGGGCGTCCAGCCTCCACGGCGCTCAACTCCTCGAAGGCCGCGCTAGCGCTGGCCGCGACGATCCGCGCCAAGGTCGTCTTGCCGCTGCCTGGAGGACCATGCAGGATCATCGAATGGGGTGAGCCCTGCTCGATCGCGGTGCGCAACGCCGAGCCTGGATGCAGGAGATGCTCTTGGCCGACGAACTCCTCCAGCGTTACGGGCCGTACCCGCGCGGCCAGCGGTGCGCCTGCGTTCACAGTTGTGTCCGTGGTGGCGTCCCCGGGGTCGAATAGCGAGTCCATCGCCCACAGTGTGGCGCAGCTTGGGCCTATTCGAGGGCCGGCTGGCATGGCCGATGGTCGATGAGCCTGTAATCGGTCGATGAGCCGGTTATGGTGTGCGCGATGCCGCTCGGCGCTGACTTCGCAGTTGCACTTGCCGATGGCGGCACGCTCGAGGCCGAGCTGTTCCTGCCAGGGTCAGACGGCCGGGCGGGCGAGGCGTCAGGCCAGGCGGGCGAGGCTTCGGGTCGGGCCGGCGAGGCTTCGGGTCGGGCCGGCGAGGTCTCAGGCCAGGCGGGTCGCCATCCCGGCGTGCTGGTCCTGCACGAGTCTTTTGGGCTCAACGACGACATGCGACGTATCGCTTCTCGCTTCGCCGACGAGGGCTACGCGGTGCTGCTCCCCAACCTGTTCTCGCACGGTTCGCGGATCGTGTGCCTCAGCCGCGTCATGACCGACATGGTTAGAGGCTCGATCGACCGGGAGATCGCAGACATCCTCGCCGCGCGCGAGGCCTTGGCGCAGCGCGAGGACGTGGACGCCGACAGGATCGCGGTTGCCGGCTTCTGCCTCGGCGGCGGCTTCGCCTTGATCGCCGCCACCAAGCCCGGCTTCAAGGCGGCCGCTGTTAACTACGGCGATGTGCCCAAGGATCGCACCAAGCTCGACAGCGTGTGCCCGGTAGTGGGCAGTTTCGGCTCGAAGGACCGCATGTTCGGGCGCAACATGGCCGAGCGCCTGGAGGCCCATCTGGCCGCACTAGGTGTGGACCACGACATCCAAACCTACAACGGTGCGGGCCATTCTTTCTTCTCCCAGCACGAAGGCTGGCAAGGCTGGCTCGCGCGCATGCCCACACCGATGATGGTCGGCCCAGACGCGGATGCCGCGGGGGATGGTTGGCGGCGGATGCTCGGCTTCTTCGAGGAGCACGTGCGCGCCGGCACGAGTTAGCCGGCGGTGAAGGGATGAGCGTGGTCCCACCCGATCCCGAGGAGATCACCGTGGCCGGTGCTCCGGCTCATGCCGAGATCCCGGCGTCTACCAGGGTCGGCGCGGTGCACCTCACCGTCGCGGATCTGGGACGCTCAGTCGAGTACTACGAGCGCGTGATCGGTTTGGGTGTGCGTGAGCGTGGGGTAGGTCGGACGACGCTCGGAGTGGGAGAGGAGGACTTGCTCGTGCTCGTCGAGCAACCGGGCGCTCGTCCTGTACGCGGTTACTGCGGGCTGTATCACTTCGCTCTATTGCTTGCCAGAACGCCTCGACCTCGCTCGCTGGCTCGCTCACGGGGCGCGCGATCGTGTGCCGCTTGTGGGCATGGCCGACCACTTCGTGAGCGAGGCGATCTACCTCAGCGATCCCGACGGTCACGGCATCGAGATCTATTGGGACCGCCCGCGCGAGGTGTGGGAGGGCCAGGTGGCCAAGCGCATGACGACACTTCCGCTCGACACATCGAGTCTCTTCGGCGAGCTGACCGATCCGATGAGCGAGCCATTCGGCGGGCTGCCGGTCGGGACAACGATGGGCCATGTCCACCTGTGTGTGGCTGACATCCCCAAGACGATTGCCTTCTATCGCGACGTGCTCGGCTTCGGCTTGATGGCGTCGCTAGGTGGGCAGGCGGCCTTCCTCAGCGCCGGTGGCTACCACCATCATCTCGGCGCCAACACTTGGGAGAGTGCCGGGGCCGGTCAGCCGCCAGAGGGAGCCGCGACGCTCAGGGCGGCGACGGTCGTGTTGCCAAGCGAGGCCGAGCGCGATCGGCTGGCGTCGCGGGCCGCAGACGCCGGGTATGAACCGGTTGAGGTGGAGGATGGCGTGCTCGTCCACGATCCTTCGCGCAATCCGATCCTTCTGGCAGAGCCTTAGACCAGTGGCTCCATGTCATCTGGCGAGGCGGCGCCGGCGTCCTGGCCGTCAGCGGTCGAGCGTATCCACAATGCTCGACCGATCCTCCCTCCGAGGGCGCCCAGCAACATCCCCGCGATCGCGTCGATCGCGATAATCAACGGCGGAAAGCTCCCGAGCGAGACCTTCGCGTGCGTTCCCGCGATCGCGTGGGCGATCAGGACACCAGCACCAAAGATGGCCCCACCGACCAGCCCGCGATCGGCTCCGCCCCAACCGTCCTGGTGCTCGAAGCCGGCCAAGATCGCGCCAAGCCCCGCGAGTGCCGACAGCCCCCAGTAGGCGCCTGCGGAAATGCCAAGGGCGATCCCCACGACAGCTCCGAATGCCAATGGCACGACGCCCCCGAGCAGGATCTGGATCGAGCGAGGCCGATCTCGAAACAGCGGTGGCGCGTGCATCCTTTTCCCTTGTGCCTGTCGTTTCCCCTCTTGAGACAGTAGTAGGTCTCAAGCCAAAGAAGTAGCTAAGAGTCAGTGTGTGAACGATGTTCGGGGTCGGTAAGCGCCGCAATGTCGGAAAGGTCGATGGGTCGTCCTGCCGCGCGCTTCATCCTTATGAGGTCGTCCCTGGAAGCAATGGGTATCGGTTGATCGCCGAGTGTCACCAGCAGCGCTCGCTCGCGGAGCTGTGAGAACGGAGCCGCGCCAGGGGCGTCGTGCAAAACGTCGATGTCACCGTGAGGTGTCGCGAGTTGCCAGAGTGTTGCGCGCGGCAGCATTTGGGCATCGATCATCAGGTGCTCGCTGCCGGGGTTCAAGACATGAGCTCCCAAGTCTTTCAGCGCGGCCGCGAGGCGCTCAAGATTCTGCGGCGTTGGCTCGGGGATCAGGTCCACGTCGTTGGTCATCCGGACGTGCCCGTAGACCTGGACGGCGATTCCACCGATCACGAGGTACTCGACCTTATGGGCGTCAAGGACGGCGAAGATGCGCTCGGCGTTGAGGGGCAGCGAGTCAGTCATCTTCCCGTGCTTGCCGGCCGGCCTCGGCGAGACGTCCCGCCATGCGGTTCCAGGAGAGCGAGAGTGCCAGGCGTTCCTCGGGGGTACGAGCGAGCGTGCTGGTCATGTGGGCTGGATCCCAGTCGGTTGGGATCCTTTGCGCGCTGAGGACAGGTTCCTCGCCCATCGCGAGCATCAGCTCGCGCAACGTAGTGAATGTGGGCGAGACGATTCCGCGCTCGATACGACTGATTGCGGCCTGTGTCGTTCCTGCGCGTAGCGCGAGTCGGCGCTGGCTCAGGCCAAGCCTCTCGCGTGTGGATCGAACTAGTTCCGCAGGGCTATCGATACCATAAATGATATCAAGCCCCGCAGAGCTTGTTCTTAGTAGGCGGCGCGCTCGCGAGCCTGCTTCGCGCGCTACGCTCGGTTCAGTGCGTTTGATGCCAACAGCCCCGGTCGCCGCCGTCTCCCTGATTGCGGGCTTTGCGGTCGCGGTGAGCACCGGTTCGCGGCCACTCGGAGGCGTGGTGCTCGCGATCGGAGGCATCTGGTGTATTCAGACGTGGCATCGTCGCCATGGCACGCGCACCGCGGCATTTCTTGGGTGTGTCGGCTTTGGTGCGTTCGTGCTTTCGCACGTGCTTGGCTTGGTGATCGGTGCTTGGCCCTCGGTACTGCTCGTCGCGGTGGTCGTGGGGGCGGTTGTTTGGGTCAAGGCCGACACGCGCAAGGACCAAGCCCCACCAATCGATCCGGAGACCGCGCTGAGCGCGTAGCGACCAGTGGCGGCCACCGTGCTCGGCGGCACCAGGCTTGCTTGATCGAGCGCTTAGTGCGCCCGTCCCTCCTCCTCCAGGGCCCGCCGCAAGGTCTCGTCGAATGGTGCGGATGCGATTCCAAACGGCTCCTCCCCGCTTGGATCCGTGACGACGGTGGCGGTCTTCAGACCCTCCACGAGCGGACGTGCCACGTTTGTGTCGACCGGAGTCACGAGCCCGATCCACAATGAGGACAGCCACGGGGTTATCAAGGGCACTGGGATCATCAGACGTGGCCGCCTTCCCATTACCAGGGCCATCCGGTCGAGCATGTCGCCGTAGGAGAGCACGTCGGGGCCGCCGATCTGCACCTCGCGGCCACTTGACTTGGGCACCTCTGGAGCCCGGCGCAAATACTCGACCACGTCGTCGATACCGATCGGCTGGGTCTGGGTGCGCAGCCACGCGGGCGCGATCATCACGGGCAGCCGCTCCACCAGATAGCGCAGCGTGCGGTAGGACTCACTTTCAGCACCTACCACCATTGCGGCGCGAAAGTAGGTGAGCGGTGGTCCGTGGCGCGCCAGCGTCAGAGCCGTCTCATGGCGGCTGAGCAAGTGCTTGGAGACGCTTTGATCCCCCAACCCGCCGAGATAGACGATTCGGCTGACGCCTTCACGCGATGCCATCTGAGCGAAGTTGAGCGCTCCGCTGCGCTCGCGCTCTTGAAAGCCCTGCCCGCCTGCCATCGCGTGGATCAAGTAGTAGGCGACCTCGACGCCTTCTCCTACGCCCTTGAGGCTCTCGGCATCCATGACGTCGCCTTCGACCACCTCGCAGCCTGAGGCTCGCAGCCCTCCAGCGCGCGAGGCGTTGCGAGCGAGACAGCGCACCCCGGTGCCGGACTGAGCCAACGCGCGGGCCAAGCGCCCACCGATGAACCCGGTGGCTCCGGTCACCAAGACCCTTCTATTGACGGCGTCGATCTCGATAACGCTCGGTTACCCCAAGCGCCGGTTGCCCACCCAGGTTGTCGCGACCACGAGCGCGATGATCCCGATGGTGATCGCGGCGCAGTCTCCGGCGACCAGCAGGTATCCACCGTGACGGCGGGGGTCGACGAAGAAGTAGGGGTACCAATTGACGATCGCTCCGCGCGTGAGGGTGTAGGTGATGTAGACGAGCGGAAAGCTCAACCACAGGATGGTCTGCCGCAGTTGCAGGCGCACGTGCGGTGGGTCGATCACCCAGTCGAGCGCCACCGCGACGGGCATGATCCTATGCAAGACCGTGTTGACCCACGGATAGGGCACGCTGTGCCCAGAGAGCAGCACCGCGTAGACGATGCCCGTCGTCAACATATACACGACGGCCGCACCGCGCAACAGCTCCATGCCGGATGAGCGCGCCGCGGCGGGACGCATAGCGCCGTACAGGAAGATCGCGGCCGCGAACAGGTTGCTCAGCTCGGTGAAATAGCTGAAGTAATCGGTCGTGCTGAAGCCGACATGTTCAAGACGCTTGCCGACCTGGTAGGAGATCGCTGCCAAAACGGCCAGCGCCGCGAGCGCTCGGTAAGCGCGGATGGCTGTATCGCGGCCGACATGCGTTTGGAGCGGGTTGTCTACGACGGCGGCGGGTTCGCGTTGTGAGGACACTCAACCACGTTATCCCAGCGGTCGGGTTCAGATCAAGCGGTTTTGCGCCGTTGCGTTGCTCGTACGGTGCGCCATCGCATTGCTTGCGATTGTGGCCTGGGACGGCCTGCAAGTAGTGGGCTGCGATAGCGTTTGGCCCCTCGACCGCGGTCGCTCGTCAAAAGCTCATCTCGACTCAAAAGGACGAAGCCATGAGGCTTAGGAAGACTCGTTTCATGCTGGCTCTGCTCATCTCGATGGCAGTGCTCGTCGAGACCGGCTACGCGCTGGCAGCCGGGAAAGCGGCTGTTAGGCCAAAGTCCGGGAACTATGCCGGCTTTGCCGGGACGTTCGACCTCGGGTTCAAGGTGAGCGCGAATGCGATGAAGATCACTGATATGAGCACTCACTTCGAGGCCACTGTCAATTGCGGGCCGCCGGCCGAAAATCCTCCGCTCGTGCACTTTCCGACGCTCGCGGTTGTCAAAGGAAGCTTTCACGGCTCAACCTCAGTCACCTACGGCGGGGGCATTAACCCGCACTACTCGATCCGAGGGACCTTCAGCACGCCCACGCACGCGAGCGGGACAGTTAGCGTCCATTTCGACTTTCCCCACAATGCTTTGCCGCCCTGTGACGAAACGGTGCCGTTCTCGGTGACGCGCGCCACTAAATAGCGTCGCTACACGCTTGCGCCCTCGGTGAGCGTCGCTACACGCTTGCCCCCGCGGTGGCAGCACCCGAGTCAAGCTCTTGGTATTCGGCCAGCAGCTCTTCCTCGTGTTGCTTGCGTGGGAACACGAAGAACACGAGCATCGCGCCGAGGCCGATCGCGATGATGCCGGCCGTGTAGGCCCACTGGTCGCCTTTGACAAACGATTCCCGTGCGCCAGCGGTGATCGCTTTGGCATAGGCGGGGTAGCGCGACGCGGTGTCGGCCGCGCTGGAGAAAGACTTCTCCAGTTCGGCTTCCACGCCGCTTGTCACTCGCGCCTGATCGGGAGAACTCGCGATCGCGGTGGCCACAGCGGCGGCGTAGCCCGCGGTGAGCAAGGCGCCGAAGATCGACTGCATGATCGCCCCGCCCAGGTCACGCTGCAGGTCGGCCGTGCCTGAGGCCATGCCCGCGCGCGACACGGGCACCGAACCGGTCAGCGAATGCGAGGCCGGCGTGCCAGCGAAGCCCACTCCGGCGCCGATAAAGGCATAGGCCGAGCCCCACCTTCCAGTAGGCGATGCCTTGCTTCCACAGCAGCAGCATCGTGAGGAAGCCGAGCATGCAGCAGCCATAGCCGACCAGCAGCGTGAAGCGTGCCCCCTTAGCGTCCACTAGCTTGGCCGAGCGCGGCGCGATCAAAACCATGAATAGGGCAGCCGGCAGGATCGACAGGCCCGAGTCGAGCGTCGAATAGCCGAGCACGTTCTGCAGGAACTGCTGGCCCACGAACATGGCTCCCATGAGCGAGCCGAACACAACGATGCCGGCCAAGGCCGCGACCCAGAAGATGCGTCTGCTCGCCACTTTCAGGTCATACAGAGGGGCCGGAGCGCGGCGCTGGCGCAGCACGAAGGCCACGCCCGCCACCACCGTCACGATCGCACCCACGATCTCGATCGTGTTTCCCTCAGGCGTCGGCGCGAAGTTGATCGCGAGAATCAACGAGGAGATCGCGATCACCGAGAGCACGCCGCCCAGGTTGTCGACGAGCCCGGTCGTCTCGTTGACGTGGGCGGGCACATAGCGCCACGCCATCCACAGCGCGATGATCGCCAGAGGTAGCGTGATGAAGAACACCGATCCCCAGTGGAATTGTGTAAGCAGCGCCCCGGCCAGCAACGGTCCGAGCGCGGAGATCGCGCCGCCCAGGCCCGACCACAGCGCGATCGCGCGGGTGCGCTCGCTGCCCGACCACAACGCGGTGATCAGGGCGAGCGTGGTCGGGTAGGCCATGCCTGCCGCCAGGCCGCCGGTGAGACGGGCGATGAACAAGACCGTCATCGACGGAGCCAAGGCGGCCAGCAGCGCCGCCGGGATGGCGAGCGATGTGCCGATCAAGAGCATTAGCTTGCGCCCGTAGCGATCGCCGAGCGCGCCCAGATAGAGCACCGAGGCCGCCAAACCGAGCGAGAAGCCGACGGCGACCAGGTCGAGCCCGGTCTGCGATGCGTTGAACGCCTTGCCGATATCGGGCAGAGCGACGTTGGCCACCGACAGGTTGAGGTTGGCAACGGCCGCGACCGCGATCAGCGCGGCGAGCACCGCCTGCGGATGCGCCGGCCCCGACGCGGGCGTTGAAGGCGCAGCGGTCGGTCCGGGCACTGCAGTGGTTTGTCCGGGCACCGCAGCGGTCGGTCCGGGCACTGCAGTGGTTTGTCCGGGCACCGCAGCGGTCGGTCCGGGCACTCTGGGCTCGTTCATGCCGACCTAGCGTACGGTGTTTGAGAATCGAGACATCACCCGGTCAAGATGATCTCCAAGCTCAGGCCAACCAACAGCCTTGGGCTCTATCCCGACCACTTCCCCTTGCCGTAGCGCGCCAACTCCAGACGCGCGACGACGCCTCTGTGCACCTCGTCCGGGCCGTCGGCGAGCCGCAGGGCCCGTGCGGCGGTCCACGCCCCGGCGAGCGGAAAGTCATTGGAGAGACCGCCGCCGCCGTGCAATTGGATCGCCATATCCACGACTTTTTGCGCCATGTTCGGAGTCGCGACCTTGATCTGCGATACAGCGCCGATTGCCTCGGGCGCTTTCTGATCTACGAGCCAAGCGGCGTGCAACACGTGCAGGCGTGCTTGGTCGATCGCGATGCGCGCGTCGGCGATCTTTTCGCGGTTGCCACCCAAGTTGGCGATCGGCTTGCCGAAGGCCACGCGCTCAGTGGCCCGCGTGCAGGCCAATTCGAGCGCCAGCTCAGCTAGCCCGATCAAGCGCATGCAGTGGTGGATACGTCCCGGTCCGAGCCTCGCCTGAGCGATTGCAAAAGCCTGCCCGGCCCCGCCGATAATCGCCTCCTTTGGAAGGCGCACATCGGTAAACGACACTTCGCCATGTCCACCGGGAGCATCCAGGAAGCCCATCGCCTCCAGCATCCGCTCGACCTTCACCCCAGGCGTGTCCATCGGCACGAGCACCATCGAATGCTGGTGGTAGCGATCGGCCTGCGGGTCTGTCAAGCCCATGAAGATGATTGCCTTGCAATTCGGGTGACCGACGCCGGTGCTCCACCACTTGCGCCCGTTAACGACAACCTCCTCGCCGTCGATCACCGCGGTGGCCTGCATGTTGGTGGCATCCGAGGAGGCCACCTCCGGCTCAGTCATACAAAAGGCCGATCTGATCTCCCCGTCGAGCAATGGTTTCAGCCAGCGCTGCTTCTGCTCCTCAGAGCCGAAGTGCCAAAGAACCTCCATGTTGCCCGTGTCCGGGGCATTGCAATTGCATGCCTCAGCCGTTATCAGGGAGCGGCCCATGCGCTCGGCCAAGGGCGCGTACTCGACGTTCGAGAGGCCTGCCCCGAGCGCGGGATCACCTTCGCGGGCGCCCCCCATTGCGGGGGGCGTGGTGGTCCCCATTTCGGGATGCGTGTTGGGGGGCGTGACGGGCAGAAACAGGTTCCATAGTTCTTCGCGCTTGGCGATCGCCTTTAGCTCCTCGATCTGCGGCAACACCACCCACGGGTCTCGGCGAGAAAGCAGCTCTCGCAGATAGGGCTCCTCGCGCGGGCCCACCTCGCGTTCTTGGAAAGCCATCAGGCGCTCCAGCAGCTCCTGGGTGCGGGACGAGTGGGCGAAGTCCATCGCAGGCGAGCCTACCGATCGATCCCTCGGCTGACTACGACATCCGTCCAAATGGCCTGAACGAGCGTTGATTTATGCGGCCGCTGCCAACAGAATCGCGCGGGTGACACATCCGACTCCGGCGCGAGGACGTCCGACCCCGGCACCAGGACGTCCGACCCCGGCACCAGGACGTCCGACCCCGGCACCAGGCGGTGTCACACTTTTCTACGACGCCGATTGCGGGGTGTGCTCGTGGCTTGCGCTGCGGGCTGTGCGCGCCGCACCGCTCGATTCCGTGCGCGCGCTCCCGATCGACGCGCCCGAGGCTGAGCCGCATATGGGAGCGCTCAGCCACGAAGCTCGTTGGGCGAGCTGGCATGTGCTCGGGGAAGACAATCGGCTCCACTCCGGAGGAGCAGCGGCGCCGGTACTGCTCGAGCAGCTTCCCCGCATGCGCCTGCTCGTCCTGTTGCTGAGAGCGGCCCCGCGCATGACCGAGCGGCTGTATCGCATCGGCGCGGGAACCCGCGCATCGTGGGGGCGGCTCCTCCCCGGTCGCTCGGTCACCCGCGCGCGGCGAGAACTTGCAGTTATCACAGGTCCAACCAATCCGAAAGGGGAGCGCAAATGCAGAACGATGCCATGAGCCGCTTCGGGGAGGCGCTCGTCGCGCTTCCTGTCGAGCTCGCTAGCCGCCGCCGCCACGACAAAGCCGTCGAGGTTCACTACGTCAAGAGCTCACACGATGCGCCCGGGCTGCCAGGTGGGAGCATCTGTGTGGTCTCCGGCGCGGCCGAGGCGCCGTTCGTCGAGGAGGTCCGCGCGGCCGGACGCAGCGGCGACGCGGTCGCGGTGGCCAAGATCCTCGGTGCGCATGAGGAGCAGCTGCGCAAGCGGGCCCTCGACGTGAGCGAGGCCGCCGCCCAAGAGAAGTGCTCGGCGGGTGAGGCGCTCACCTCGATCCCCGCGATAACCGAGGTGCGCTACCGGGGCAAGCCGGTGGCCGAGGGGATGATCGTCCATCCTGACTTGCAGGCGATGCGCGTGCTGGTCCCTTATGCCGGCGGACGCTTGGAGTCAGACGGCTTCGTCGCATCGACCTACGTGCACGGTCAGCGCGACCCGAACGTCCACACGGTTGTGATCGTGCGCGAGCCCGAACTGACCCCGATCGAGCAGAAGGTGCTCGACAGGCTGCCCCAGGAGGTCAACCAGATCGTGATCGGCGACCCTGGCAGCGTTGAGAACTGGGGACTGGCTGCCGCGGGTCTCGTATTCGTGGTGGTGGTCGTTGCCGGCGTCTTGCTCGCCGACTACGCCCAGAAACAAATGCAGCAAAAAGAACGCGAAAACCAGAAACAGATGGAAAAACAGATGGAACAGGGCCAAGAACAGCAGAAGGAACAGCAAGGTGAACAGCAGCAAGAACAGCAGCAAGAACGGCAGGGCGAAGGCCAGGGTGAACAGCAGCAGGAAAAAAATGCCAACAGCGGCAGTCTCTCTCAGTTCGTCGATGAAGCGGACTTCTCCGCGCTCACCGCGGAGCTTGAGGGCGTGACGGCTGGGGCGGCGGTGCAAACCCTGGTGCAGCTGCGCACCAACCTCATGTTGCAGGGTCAGCTGCGGTGAGCGAGGGTCGATCTGGGCCGAGCCCTCGCTTTGGCATGGGCGGGGGCCGCGCTCGATGAGCGCGTGGACGGTGGTGTTCGGGGTGTTCTTTGGCGCGATGCTCGTCGTCACCGCCGCCTCACAGCTGCGGCGCTTTGGCTGGGCGCAGTGGCTCAAGCGCCACGACGCCTGTGCCTACATCCCCGCGTGGACGTTCTTCGCCCCCAACCCGGGCGTGAATGACACGCGTGTGTTGTGGCGTGAGCAGCTGCTCGGCGGCACGGTTGGGCCGTGGCATGAGATGGTGCCCCCGCAGAGCGGTCTGCTGCGGGCCGTGTGGAACCCCACCAAGCGTGCGCGCAAGGCGGTCACCGATTGCGGGCCAATGGTGGTGCGCATGATCTCCAACAACAAGGTCTCGGCCTTGCCGATGGTGGGCCTGCCCTACCTGATGATCGTGCAGCACATGGCTTCTCTGGGCGGCTCGACGATCGGCTTGGCCAGACAGTTCACGGTGGTGAGCACACAGGGCGCCGACACCGAAGATGGGCCGTTCGAGCTGCTGTTCATCAGCCACTGGCATCGCCAGCCCGGGATCGGCGAAGACGTCCCGCTTGTAGCTCCGCCGTTGCCGGAGCGCCCCGACCTGGCCGACCAGCTGGAGGCGGCACGAATGCAAGCCAAGCGGGCTGAGGCCGAGTCGCAACAGAGCGAGGCCGTATGAATCCTCAGTCGATCGCGCTCTGGTGTGCGCTCCCGCTCGGCATCGGCATTTGCGTGGATTCGCTCGAACTGGTCGCCGACCGCGCTCAGCTGCAGGAAGGGGGGTTGTATGGCTACACGGTGCTGGCCACCGGCAGGCCGTTCACGTTGTGGGGTCCGTTCGCTCCGATGTTTGGCGCGGTGTTTCGCTATCCCGCCGTACTCGGCCTCGCGCTCACGCAGCTGTGTTGCGCCACGCTGTTGCTGCTCGCCGGCATCGTGCACACCCCTGCTCTCATCGTGCCTGCCGGGGTAGCGGCTGCGCTGATCCTGGCGGCGCGCATGCTGCTCTACATGCGAAACCAGCTCGGCCTCGACGGCAGCGATCAAATGATGCTGGTGGTTTGTACCGGCGTGGCCGTCGCCCTGCTCGTGCCCGACTACGGCGCGCAGGTGCTCGCGCTCGACTACATGGCTGCCCAACTCCTGCTCTCTTATGCGGTCGCCGGTATAGCCAAGGCGATCTCCCCGAGCTGGCGCTCAGGCAGGGCGATCCCGGGGATCATGAGCACAATCGGCTATGGCTCTCCGCCGGTGGGCGCATTCCTCCAGCGTCACCGGTCGCTGGCCCTGGCCGCCTGCTGGAGCGTGATCGTATTCGAGTGCTCCGCCCCTCTACTGCTGCTCCTCGGCACGCCCGGGGCGCTTGCGATCATCGTGGTGGGTCTCGGCTTTCATATTTCCATAGCCCTGCTCATGGGCCTCAACAACTTCCTATGGAGTTTCGGCGCCACATACCCGGCGCTGCTGTTCCTCGCCCATTCGGTAGACACGCTGTGGCATTGACGCGCGTGAGCGTCATATGTCGCGGCTGTGCCCGGTGTGCGCGCCTGAGACACTATGCACGAGCACCAATCAGCCCTACCGTCGCAGGCCGCCGACCGAGGAGATGTTGCCATGGACGTCGTAAACCACCAGTTCCGCCTAGCCTCCCGCCCCGAGGGGATGGTGGGACGCGAGCACTTCGACTACGTCGAGGAGTCTTTGCCGGAGCTGCAGGACGGCCAGGTCTTGGTCAAGATCGACTACATCTCGCTCGATCCCGCGATGCGTGGCTGGATGGCCGAGGGCCGCTCCTATGTGCCGCCCGTGCAGATCGGCGAAGTGATGCGCGCCGGGACAGTCGGCACGATCGTCGAGTCCAAGGGCCAAAAGCTGGCCGCGGGCGACCACGTGTCGGCTTGGCTAGGGGTCCAGGAGTACGCCGTATGCGACGAGAACGCGGTCTTCAAGGTCGATACGGCAACGGTCCCCCTGCCCAAGTACCTGGGCGCTCTGGGGATGCCTGGTATGACGGCCTACTTTGGCCTGCTCGATGTGGGAGCGCCCAAAGAGGGCGAGACCGTGGTCGTCTCAGGCGCCGCCGGCGCGGTGGGCAGTCTCGTCGGCCAGATCGCAAAACTGAAGGGCTGTCGCGTTGTCGGGATCGCCGGCGGGCCCGAGAAGTGCGCATGGATCGCCGAGGAGCTGGGCTTCGACGCCGCGATCGACTACAAGAATGAGGACGTAAGCGCCGCCCTGCGCGAGCACTGCCCGGAGGGCGTCGATGTGTACTTCGACAACGTCGGCGGCGAGATTCTCGACGCGGCACTGGCCCGCCTGGCGCGCGGGGCCCGCGTGGTGATCTGCGGCGCGATCTCCCAATACAACAAACTCGACTCGGTGGAGGGTCCCTCCAACTACATGTCCCTGCTCGTCAACCGTGCGCGCATGCAGGGTTTCGTGGTAATCGACTACATGTCGCGTTACCCCGAAGGGATCCGCGACATGGCAGCGTGGATCGCCGACGGCAAGCTGATTGCGCGCGAGGACATCGTCGCGGGTTTCGAGGACTTCCCCGACGCGCTCGCCAAGCTGTTCGCCGGCGAGAACGTGGGGAAGCTCGTGCTCCAAGTGTGAGCCTTACTTCCGGGTGAGCCCTATTCCTGTGAGCCCTACTTCCCGACGATCGTAAACGTCAATCGCTGGGGTACGGAGCTCTTGCCGCCCGGGCCTGTAGCCGTCACGACGAGTGTGTAGGCGCCAGGCTTCAGCTTCTTGGACCCACTGATGCGCCCTTGAAAGCGCAACGTGTTCGCGCCCGCGTGGGCTGCTACCACGAGCGTCCCCTCGGTGACGGTGCGTGAGCAGCTGTGCTTGTGCTTGTTCGCGCGAGTCTGCGCTACACACTTGTGTCCAACCTTACGCCCAGACGTGCGCTGCGTAAAGGCGAACTGCACCGTGGCGGCCTCATTGAGCGTGAAGCTGAACGTTGTGCCGACCGGCGGCTTGCCTAGGTGTAGCGACGCCGCTCGCGGGAGTGAGCTGCCCTCGCGCCACTTACTTGCTGACTGCTTCAGCGCTGAGAGCACAGGCGCGGAAAGCGCTGGGGCGGGACCGGGTTTGGCTGTCGCGGTTGTCGTGAACGTTGCATCCGGGCCAGCACTCGCGCCGTCGCGGTTACTGGCAACGATTCGGAAGTGGTAGGTCGCGCCCGGCGCGAGTCCCGTCAGCGACGCGCTCAATTGCACCACGCTGGTGCCGGCGCCCATGCTCTGCGCACTCGTGGAGCTGCCATAGGCGGTCGTCGTGCCGTATTCGACCCTGGCGGTAGTCGCGAACCCGCTTGGATTCGCGCTGCCCGCCACCGTTGCCGTGTTTTCGGTAATGGCGCTGGTCGTGCCGACGGTCACGATCGGCGTGGCCAACTCGAACGCGCCAATGTCACACACCGGACCGTGCGGTCGTGGAACACCGCGCTCGTCGGTCGCGGGGCACACGGCGTTGTTGCCCGCGTCCACAGCCGGGCTGGTGGTTGCCAGTGCCATCGTCGGCAGTTCGATCGTGCCACCGTTGTTCTCTAGCGGGCCGAGCAAGGGGCTCTTGCCGCTGATATCACCTGATTCCGCAAAGCCGCAGCTGGTGCCCGCGTCGAGGTTGTGCCCCTGAGAGGTAACGGCAGGCGTGCTCGTGCCCGAGCAGCCGTCGGCGACAATCGTGTTGCGAAGTGTCACCGCGCTTGAGCTGCCCAGGTTGCGGATTCCTGGTTCGTCTTCGTGCGCGATGTTTTCGGCGATCGTCGCATTAGTCAGCGCCAAGCTGCCTGTGCTCGTGTTGAGCACGCCGCCGCCTGCCTCGGCGGACTGGTTGCCGTTGATCGTCACATTCGTAGCGATGGTTTCGCCTTCGTTGTCCAGGCCCGCGCCTGGGCTGCCGGTCGTCGAGTTCCCGCTGATCGTCACATTGGTCATCGCCAGCGTGCCTCTTAGGCCTGAGGAGTACTCGACCCTGATCCCGCCGCCCCCCTCAGTCGAGGTGTTCTGGCTGACGAGCACATTTTCGAGCACTGCTTTGGACTCCGAGTCGACGTCGATCCCGCCGCCCCCGCCCGACGAGTTGCCCTCTACCACACTGTTGAGCAGCGTCAGGAAGCCTCCCTGGCGGACCTCGAAGGCGCCGCCGCACCCGCACCCGGAGCCTGGATCTATTCCGCCCGTGACGGTCACGCCGCTCACCGTGATGGTGCCGTAGAAGGCGAACGCGCGGCCCAGTTTGTTGGCGTCGATGATCGTCTTGCCCGCGCCCGCGCCTTGGATCGTGTATTCGCCGTCGGGCGACCAAACGCCGTTGCCTTCGGTCGTCGTGGCCTTGTAGGTGCCTTGGCCCATCACGATCGTGTCGCCCGTTTTCACGGCGCCCAGAGCATCGCGGAACGAGCACAGAGCGATCGTGCAGCTGCCGTCTTTGCTGTCGGCGGTAGTCGTCACCACGAGCGTATTCGCCGCGGCCATGACGGGTAGCAAAAGCGCGAGGAGACCCGCGATGCCGATCCCACCCACCAGGCGCCGTGCGATGCCCTTACGCGTGTGCGAGGACTCCTCTCTGGCGGGCTCTCTGGCGGGCTCGAGTCGTGCGGTTGCGGAGGTTTTCATGCTGGGAGGTTCCTTTCCTCGCTCGTGCTTGTTGCGCCAATCTTCCGGTCAGATCGTGCGAATCCTCCCACCGCAATCGGCGGGAATCGGCGACTACGACAGTTTTTTGCCTCGTCAATTCGTCCAGCGACCTACCGGCCGGGGCTAATTCGTCCAGAGACCTCCCGGCTGGGGCGCGTCTTATAGGTGTTTTCGAGCAGGTAGCCAAGATCGTCAGCGCGACATATAGCCATCAACCGTCCATTCAGTTGACAGATCTGCTACGGTTGTAAACCACAACCGGCTGTGAGCTTCAGGGCTACACGATTCTCAGCCAGTCGATGATCCAACAAGCCGACGATCGTTTGGAGGCGGGAGCATGAGCTCTTCTCTAGAGGCAGGAGCCCCGAGTATGGGAGTCTCGGACACTCCGCGTCCGGTGGCCGGGCATGGCCCCGCGCAAGGCGACGGTGAGACGAGTTCTTCGCCCCGGTGGCGCGACCGCAAGCGCTACGCCTGGCTGCTCGGCCTGATCGTGCCTCTCTTGCCCTTCATCTCCTGGGGCTTGGTCGAAGCGACCGGGATCGGCGCCTTCTGGTACTACGGACCCGTCTTGATCTTCGGCGTGTTTCCCCTGCTCGATCTATTGGTGGGCCTGGACGCCTCCAACCCGCCTGATTCGGTGATCAAGTGGCTGGAGCAGGACCGCTACTACCGCTGGTGCACCTACGCCTTCCTGCCCCTCCAGTACGCCGGCCTAGTCTTCGCCTGCTGGATGTGGTCCCACGGGGGACTCTCCACGCTCGAATCGGTCGGCCTGGCCCTCACAGTGGCTATGGTCGCCGGCATAGCGATCAACACCGCCCACGAGCTCGGCCACAAGCGCGCCTCCTCAGAGCGCTGGCTATCCAAGGTGGCCTTGGCACAGACCGGCTATGGGCACTTCTTCGTGGAGCACAACCGGGGCCATCATGTGCGTGTAGCTACGCCCGAGGATCCCGCCAGCTCACGCATGGGCGAGAGCTTCTACGAGTTCCTGCCCCGCACGGTGATCGGCAGCCTGCGCTCGGCCTTGGAGATCGAACGCGAGCACCTGGAGCGCGACGGCCACAAATTCTGGAGCCTGCGTAACGACATTTTTAACGCTTGGTTGATGACCATCGCCCTGTTTGGCGGCTTGGCTTTGGTCTTCGGGCCAGTAGTGCTCCCCTATCTGCTGATCCAAGCGGTAATCGGCTTCTCACTCTTGGAGGTCGTCAACTACTTGGAGCACTATGGCCTGCTGCGCCAGACGCGCGAGGACGGTCGCTATGAGCGCACTCAACCCGAGCACTCTTGGAACTCCAACAACGTGGCCTCCAACGTCCTGCTCTACCACCTGCAGCGCCACTCCGACCACCACGCCAACCCCCTGCGCCGCTACCAGTCCTTGCGCCACTTCGACGAGGCGCCGCAACTGCCGACCGGCTACGCCGGAATGATCGTGGCCGCCGCGATCCCGCCCTTGTGGCGGCGGATCATGGACCGCCGTCTGCTGGAGCATTACGAAGGCGATCTCTCGCAGATCAACATCCATCCGCGCACCCGCCGTCGTGTGCTTGCTCGCTACGGCTCGCTCGCCACCAGCTGAGGACGATGACCAAGACGACTTTCACGAGAAGCGCATGAAGGTGGCGGCCGGCAGCAGGTCCCCCCGCGCCGGGGCTCGCGATCGGCGGATTTCCGGCGTCTCGGGTACGAGCGGCTCTCGCGGCGCCAGACTCGGGCCTGCCGCGTCCGAGCCTGCCTTGCCCTACAGGGCCGCCGCGCGCCAACTCCTGCGCGAAAGCCTGCTCGACGCCGCGCGGCGTCTCTTGGAGGACCGCCCCTGGGCCCAGATCACAATGTCCGATGTGGCGCGCGCCGCGGGCCTCAGCCGCCAAACGCTCTACAAGGAGCTGGGCACCCGCGACGAGTTCGCCCAACAGTTCGTGATCCGCGAGGGGGCCCGCTTCCTAGACGCGGTCGAGCAGGCGATCGAAGGACGCTTCGATGACCCTCCCGCCGCGGTTGAGGCGGGTATGGAGGTGTTTCTCAGAGCGGCGTCCGAGGACCCCATGGTGAAGCTTCTACTCGATGACGATGGCACCGGAGGCATGCTGCCTTTGGTCACGACCCAAAGTGGCCCGGTGCTCGTGTGGGCCTCAGCGCGGTTGGGCGACGCGATGCGCGCCGGCTGGCCCCACGCCCGCGAGGAGGACCTCGAGCTGCTGGCCGACACCTTCGTGCGGCTCGCGCTCAGCTACGCCACGATGCCGCGACGCTCCCCCCACGAAAGCGCTGTCACCGCGGCAACTCAATTGGCTCCCTACATTGAGCAAGCGATATTGGGGCCGGCTAAGGAGCAGGTGGGAGCCGGCTAAGGAGCACCTCTCAGCCTTTGATGGCCTGCGAGCTGGCGAGCACTTCGCCGCCCGCGCCCAGCGCCTGGACGAGCACATAGGCAGGCTTGCCGGGCACCGAGATCGCGGTCTCAAACCCCGACTTAGCCGCGTTTGCGACTGGCGCCAATTGAGTAGAGGAAGAGCCGGCGAGCACGTTCCAACTGGCAACACTGGTGGCTCCGTTCCAGCTCGCATAAACGGTTGTGGTCGAACGGCCGGCCGTCGCCGCGATCGCGGGAGCTCCTGTAGGTGTGGCGCTCCAGGGGAAGCGGTACGTGCGATAGGACTCGGTCTTAGGCGGTAGGTGCGCGTCGAACACGAGTGTGCCCGTAGGGGTGTATTCGGAGAAGTAAGGTTCCGCGCCCCAGCCGATGAACATGTTGCCGTTTTCGAGTGCCTGCACGTTGCCCTGGCTGCCGGCTGAGAGAGGTCCCGAGTGCACATACTGGTTGACCACGGTGTCGGTCTTGGTTGTGGGGTTGACCGATAGGACCAGGCCCCGCGACTGGGGATGGACCTTCGGCACAGCGCCGTTGTCGAACACCGAGAAGTCACCGTCCGGCAATTCCTCGGCGTCGTGCTGATAGGCGGTGGCGGCGCCCGCCCCGAGCGTCTCAGTGCCGTGCTTGCCGCCGATCTGAGCGACGATCTGGCCGGTGCTCGGACTCAGCTCATACAGCGCTGAGGTATTGCGCGCGGAGATCAGCAGCGAACCGTCGTGACGCACCGTGATCGAGTTGAGGTGGAAGTAGTCAAACGGCCATTCCTGGGAGGACCCGGTCGCGCTCGCATATGACTGAGACAGCGCAACGTGGTCGAGTGGATGCCACTCGCGCCTAACCAGATGCGTCTTGATGTCGATTTCCTGGAACAGGCTGTCGGTCACAGCCGCGTTGCTGGGCCCACCCACGCTTGACAGATTGCACCGGATCGGGTCGAACACGGTCAAGAAGGCCGTGTTCTGCGGCGTAATATCGAATTCGTGCAAGTCGGCCAACAGGCCGTTGCCGGCCTTGAATTTCAAGATCTGCTGATAGGAGGTGTTGGCGATCACCTCTTCGCCCTGACCGAAGCCCTGCGGCGGGATGTAGCCTTGCCACCAAGTCAGCACCGGTTTGCCTTCATAGGACTGCACCTGCAGATTGGTGGCCTCGATGCCCGGCGGCAGCGGGTCAAACCAAACCAGGTTGCCCGAGGAATCGACGATCATCGGTCCGTCCTGGCCAGGGCCCGAATAGGGCGCCATGAACAAGTCGCCCGCGGTCTGCGCGGAGGAGGCCGAGTCGACCGTAACGATCGGCACGTGCAAGCTTGGTTGAGAGTGGAACGAGAAAAGTTCTGCCGGCTTGCCCGCCGGTTTGGGGCTCGAAGCGGGATGGCCGATCGCATCGCGCACCGCAATCGCGAAGTGGAAGGCAAACGGATAGCTCTTACCCGCCAAGCTCAGCTTGCCATGCACAGCCACCGTCTCGCCCGAGTCAAACGCCTTGGAGGGCACCCAGCTGGCGCCGTCGCCTTGCGAATAAGCCTCCAGACGACCTGAGTGTGAGCCGCTCTCCGAGCCGCTCACCGAGATTGAAGTGAGCGCGCCAATCGGGTAGCCGAGCAGACTGATCTGCGTGTCATAGGAGGCGTCCATCGAGTCGGGCAATGGCGAGACGCTGAGATGCGTGCCGGGCAGCACAGCCGAGGTGCCCAGATGAGAGGGGAAGCATTGGGGCGCCGCCGGGCCTTTGTAGGCGGCGTTCTCGGCGGCGATTCGCTTGGCGCCGAAGGTCAGTGTGGCGATCGATCCGGCGACGATCGCCACAGCGAGCATCAGCAGCGTCCTGCGCAACAGGCTGCTCTTTACGGCGCTTTTGATCAATGGGTCTCGTGGCATGTGCTTGAGCTTGCTCTCCCTCTGCTCTAGGCGCTTGCGGCTAGGGGCATAACGTGGGCCGTCCTACTAACCAAACCCTAACGCCGCAAACCCCCGTCAAACCTAAGAAGTTGCGAGGAACTGGCGTAAGAAGTCGCGAAGACCGTACGTCGGGCGGCTCCGCTGCCTATGGCGACTGGGCTTCGCTGCTTATGTCGGCCAGGCTCCGCTGCCTATGTCGAGCTGGACCTGCTGCCGATTTCGTCGGCGGGCAGGCCGACCCTTCAGAAGATCATTCTTAGCTTCGAGCGGTTGCTCTGGCGTGGCTCGGATTTTAGAAGACGGGAGACTCCGTGTAGCGGCCGAACACCTGCTGCAGGGACTCCACGATCTCGCCCTCCGCAGCCTGTGCCCTGGCGCACTCAATCAGGGGGTCCATCAGGTTGCCCGCGCCTGCCGCGGCTGCCCTCAGCTCTGCCAAGGCGCGCTCCACCTCGGCGCCCACCCGCCGCGCGCGCGTGGATTGCAAGCGCTCGATCTGCTTGCGTTCCAAGGCCGGGTCGATGCGCAGGATCTCGGGCTCACCCTCGTCGCCCTCGGTGAACTTGTTGACTCCGACCACAACGCGCTCACCGGAGTCGATCGCCTGCTGCAACTCGAACGCGGCGTCGGCGATCTCGCGCTGGGGGTAGTTGCGCTTGACCGCCTCCACCATCCCGCCGAGTTCGTCGATCTTGGCGAAGTACTCGTAACAACGGGCCTCCATCTCGTCGGTCATAGCCTCCACGAAGTACGAGCCACCCAAAGGATCGGCGGTATTGGCCACGCCCGACTCATGCGCGATCACCTGCTGGGTGCGCAGGGCGATTCGCACCGCCTCCTCGGTTGGCAGCGCAAGCGCCTCGTCGTAAGAGTTGGTGTGTAGCGACTGCGTCCCTCCCAGCACCCCCGCAAGCGCCTCGACCGTGGTACGCACGATGTTGTTGAGCGGCTGCTGAGCGGTCAGCGAGACGCCAGCGGTCTGCGTATGGAACCGCATCAGCCACGAACGCTCCTTCTTAGCTCCAAATGTGTGCCTCAGCTCGCGCGCCCAGATCCTGCGCGCGGCCCGGTACTTGGCGATCTCCTCGAAGAAGTCGATCTGGGCGTTGAAGAAGAAGGACAGCCTCGGCGCGAACTCGTCCACGTCCAGGCCCCTCTCGATCGCCTGCTCGACATAGGTGAGCCCGTCCTTGAGTGTGAACGCCAGCTCCTGCTGGGCGGTCGCCCCCGCCTCCCTAATGTGGTAGCCGGAGATCGAGATCGGGTGCCAGCGCGGCATGTGCCTCGTGCACCACTCGATCATGTCCCCGCACAGCCGCATCGCCGGGTCGATCGGAAAACACCACTCCTTCTGGGCGATGTACTCCTTGAGGATGTCAGCCTGGATCGTGCCTGACAGGGCCTCCAAAGGGACTGCGCCGCCGGCCCCGTCTCCGTCCTGCTCAGCGGCCACCACGAAGTACGCCAGCATGATCGCCGCCGGCGCGTTAATCGTCATCGACACCGACACCTCGCCCAGGTCGATGCCCGCGAACAAGGTCTTCATGTCCTCGGTCGTATCGACCGCCACGCCCTCCCTGCCGACCTCGCCGAAGGAACGAGGGTCGTCAGAGTCGTGGCCCATCAGGCTCGGCATGTCAAATGCCGTCGACAGCCCGGTCTGGCCATGCGCGAGCAGATAGTGGAAGCGCTCGTTGGTCTCCTCACTGGTGCCAAAGCCCGCGAACTGCCTCATCGTCCACAGGCGACCCCTATACATCGACTCATATGGTCCCCTTGTGTAGGGATAGGAGCCGGGCTTTCCGATCGGGTCGCGCTCGGGATCGCCGATGCCCTCGGGCAGGTCGGCGGGCGTGTACAGCTCACGGACCGCCTCGCCCGATAGCGTGCGGGCCTCTTGGCCCGCAACATGCGTTTGAGGGAGTCCCGTCACGTGAATGGAAGATACCGCCTCCCGGGGAGGCGCCGGCGGTGGTGGTCTTGGTTGATTATTGTCGTGTGGGGGGTACCTGCGCGTGGGGGGGAGTTGATTGTTGCCGCGTGGGGGGTGCCTGCGCGCGCGCGCGGCCTATTAACAAGACAAGCCTGGAATCATGGCCGCGCGCGCGCGCGGCCCACCCTCTGTGGTGGTGTACTCGCCATCGCTGCCGTCGGTGTCCTCTCGGCGTGCGGCTCCTCGTCGAATCCTCCAGCTGGCGGTGAGCAGGGGACTCCCTCCAGTCGTCTAGCGCCTGTGCCCTTGGCTCACACGACCAAGGCAACCTTGATCCTCGACTTCACCCCCAACGCGGTCCACGCCGGCATCTACCGGGCCTTGGCGGCCAGCTATTACAAGCGCGAGCACATCGACCTGCAGGTGGTCCAGCCCACCTCCACTCAAGAAACCTTGAAGCTGATCGACGCCGGCAAGGCTCAGTTCGGCCTGGCCGACGGCAGCGACGTATCCAACTTGATCGGCGCCGGCGGCGACGCCCAGGCGGTCATGGCTTTGGTACAGGCTCCCTTGGGAGGATTGATCGCCCTGGCCTCAGAGCATTTGCGCTCGCCAGCGGACCTGGCGGGTAAGACGGTCGGCATAACGGGCGTGCCCTCTGATCGAGCTGTGCTCAACACCGAGCTGCTTCACGCCGGCGTGAGTCCAAGCCGGGTAAAGGTGGTGACTGTCGGTTTCAACGGTGGCCAAGCCCTGGTGGCCGGCAAGATCGCGGCCTTCACCGGGTTCATCCCCGACGATGGCGTGGCCTTGTCCGCAAGCGGACATCCGATTACGGCCTTTGCCCTGAATCGCTATGGCGGACCGGCCTATCCGGGCCTGGTGGCCTTCACCACACGCCGCCTGATCGCCTCCGATCCCCAGCTCGTGAAGGACTTCGTGGCGGCGACTGTTCACGGCTACGAGGACACCCTGGCCGATCCCCAGCGCAGCCTGGCCGAGCTCCAGGCCGCCAACCCGACCTTGCCCCACAAGCTGACGGCAGCCTCCCTAAAGGTCTATCTGCCTCTGTTCAGAGCAGGCGGAGTGCCTTTCGGGACCTTGCAGGCGGACAATGTTCAGGCCATGTCAGCCTGGATGGTGGACTCGGGCCTACTCCACTCCCCAATCGCCTCCACTCGTTACGGCACGAACGAATTTCTGCCCTAGCTGCGTATCTTGCAGTGTTACCATGCGATACAGAATGGCAGCCGTACCGATCAGCATCCGCCTCCCCGAACAGACCGTCGGTCGTCTCGCTGACCGCGCTGACCGCTCCAACATGCCCTCGCGAACGCTTGCGCAGCGCTACGTCGAGGAGGGCTTGCGCATGGACGATCATCCGCTGGTCCGCTTCGCGGACGGTCCCTCGGGACGCCGCGCGCGGCTCCTCGGCGGTCCAGACGTGTGGGAGGTCGTCACCGTCGCACGCGACAACGACGGCGACCTCGCTGAGACAGCCTCGTATCTGGAGCTTTCGCTGGGTCTTGTGCAGGCTGCCGCCTCTTACTATGCGGCCTACTCAAAAGAGGTTGACGAGCGTATCGAGCTGGGTCGCCGCGAGGCGCGCGACGCTCACAACGCGTTCCTCGCGGCCCGAGACGCTCTCGGCGGTTGAAACTACTGCTCGATGAGATGCTCTCGCCCGCGATTGCGCGGGAGCTGCGTACACGTGGCCACGATGTTCAGGCGATCCAGGAGCACCCCGAGTGGTGCTCCCTGGATGACCGCCGTGTCGTTGACCTTGTACGCGATGAGCGTCGAGCGATCGTCACCGACAATCTCATTGACATGCGGCCCTTGCACTACGAGGCGATAACGCCCGGCGGCCCGGGCGATCACGGCATGATCTTGATTCCCGGCGGCTACCCTCGCACCCGTGCCTCCACAGGCAAGATCGTCGCCGCTCTCGAGCAAAAGCTGGCGACGCACCCCGGAGATGACGACCTAGCAAACGGCGAGGACTGGCTATAGAACAATCTTGACAACGGTCCGGATCGGCCGTATCGGTGCTACCGTCTATTGACAACAGAGAGACGGTGCGTATCGATGCGTGTCATGGTTACAGGGGCCGACGGTCTGGTCGGTTCCAACCTGGCGGCGGTGGCCGCGCAGCAGAGCTGGGAGGTGCTCGGCTGCGGCCGCGAGGACTTCTTCGACTTGCAGGGAGTGCAGTCCGCCAGGTTTGACATGGCCGACCGCAAAGCGTGTGTTCAGGCCGCCTTGGAGTTCGAGCCCGACGTGATTGTCCACGCCGCCGGCGTGGTTTCGCCCAGTCGCTTCGAGCGCGAGCCCTACCTTGCCCAAGTCGAGTATGTCGGAGCCGAGCACACCCTGGCGGCCGCCAGGGCGGTGCGAGCACGCTACGCGCTCGTCTCCTGCGACTGTGTACACAGCGGCTACCGCCCCGCCGGGACCTGCTTCAGCGAGCGCGACCTACCCGATCCGGTGAACGCCTACGGACGCTCCAAGCTGGCGTGCGAGGAAGCCACGATGCGCTCACGCGTGCCTTGGCTGATCACCCGCCCCGGAGATTTGTATGGAGTCAATCTGGCCCGCCCACGGCGCTTCAGCCTGTCTCTGCGCTTGGTCAAGCGCCTGCGTGACCATACCGCCCTACCTGCGCCGGAGGGCCTGTGGCGCTCGCCCACCTATGCCCGCGATTACGCCCAGCGTCTGTGCGAGCTTCTGGCCCAAGGATGCGAAGGCATCTACCACATGGGTGGCCCCCGCTCGCTCGGACGCAGGGAGTGGCTGCAACTCTTGGCGACTGGCCTCGGCTGCCCCCGCGACTTGGTCCGCGAGGGCACAGCAGCCGCCTACCTACAAGCCTGTGGTGAGGATCCCCACCTGAAATTGCCCTCCAATGTGGCCCTCTCCCAAGAGAAGGTCACGGCCGCCATCGGCTCCTCCGCGGTGGCCCCCGAGCGTGGCGTGGAGTTGATGCGCGAGCAACTAAACCGCGTGCTCAAGCCAGATCTGCCGCAAGCACGCTAGTCTGCCCTCGCCAAGCACAGCTACCGAAAGGAAGAACTCCATGAACAAGAGTCAGCTTGTCGAGGCGATCGCCGCCGACAGCGGTCTCTCCAAGGCAGATGCAGGACGTGCGGTCGAGTCGTTCCTGACCACCGTCGGCAAGACCTTGAAGAAAGGCGACGAGGTCGTGATCACGGGCTTCGGCAAGTTCTCCGTGGTCAAGCGGGCCGCCCGTCAGGGCGTCAACCCGCGTACGGGCGAAAAGGTGAAGATCAAGGCCTCCAAGGCCCCCAAGTTCACTCCCGGAGCGAGCCTCAAGCAGACGGTGCACCCCAAGAAGTAGTTCTCACCCACCACACGCGATGGCGCTCGTCGGGGATTTGGAGCTCGCGAGCTTCGATTACACCGACCCCGATTTGAAGGGGGAGCGCTTTCACACGGCTATGAAGGAGCTGGCGGCGGAGGGATGGCTGGCGGCGGGGCCGTACGGGTACGTGGTCTTCGACCGCGAGGCGGGCGAGTTCTTCCTACGGACACGCTCGGCGATCTTCCCGGGTATGAAGATCGCCGAGCTGTTCGAAGTCACTGAAGGCCCCCTCTGGGAGGAGATGAAGCGCAACATCCTGCACGTCAACGGCGCCGACCACACGCGCCTGCGCAGCCTCGTGAACCCAGCACTCACCCCCCGGGCGGTGGAGCGCTGGCGCCCGGCAATGCGCGAATTTTTGGAGGGCTTGTTTGCTTCGGTCGAGTCGATCGGGCGCTGTGAGTTCGTGGAGGCTTTCGCCAAGCCCTATCCCTCCCAGACGATTGCCACGGTCATGGGTGCACCCCTGGAGGACGCACCGAGGCTCCACCACTGGTCGAATTGGATCCAGCGCCAGTTCGACGCCGCCTCGATGATGAACGAGCGTGCCGGCATCGAGCAGGCGGTGGCCGAGTTCTACGACTACGCCCACGCTCTCCTTGCTACGCGACGCGAAACCCCAGGCAACGACTTGATCTCCACCCTCTTGGCAGCCGCAGATCCGGCCCACCTACCCGACAGATTGAGTGAGGAGGAGTGCGTCAACCTTGTCCTGAACGTTTTGATCGGGGGAGTCGACACGACCCAAAGCCAACTGGCTCACGCGGTCCGCTTGTTTGCCGAACACCCCCACCAGTGGGCCGCTTTGGTGGCCGATCCCTCCTTGGCCGGCCGGGCTGTCGAGGAGGCTCTGCGCTACGAGCCGATCACCCCATTCACAGCCCGCATTACCGTCGAGGAGGTGACCTACCGCGATGTCACCTTTCCCCCGGACACTGTCGTCATGGTGTGCTCTTTCACCGGTAACCGCGACTTGCCGGACGAGGTTGAGGGCGGCAGCCTCGGGGTCGGGGCTGGGGTTGGGGAGGCCGGGGAGACTGGAGTTGCCGGGCCGGACTCGTTTGACATCACGGTCGAGCGGCCCCGGGCGCGTGCGCTCACGTTCGGCGCCGGGGTCCACTATTGCCTGGGAGCCAACCTGGCGCGCCTGGAGCTTGAGGAGGGGCTCTCCTTTCTCGCGCGCCGGATGCCTCGTCTCGAGTTGGACGGCGAGCCCGTGTTCGAGAGTATTCTCGGGATCTATGGTTTGGCGGAGCTGCCGATTCGGTTCGGGAGCTAGCCTGGGCCGTCGCATCGAAGTTCCCACGCACAACACTGAACAGTCCGGAGGACTTAATGAAGCGGATCTGCACTCTTCTGGTCGCCAGCCTGCTGGCCGCGGCGAGCCTGTCTACATTGGCGGGTGCCCACCCGGCAGCGCGCTCGACCAGCTTTCATACGGTTGAACTGCGCAAGACCAAACTGGGCAAGATCCTGGTCAACCCCGCGGGCTCTATCTTGTACGAGTTCACGAAGGACCACCCCAAGAAGAACAGCTGTGCGAAAATCAGTGGATGCTCCGCGGTCTGGCTCGCTTACCCGGCACAGGGCAAGCCCTCAGCAGGTCCCGGCGTCAAGGCTTCATTGCTGTCCACCATCACCGTTCCCGGGGTTGGTGCCCAGGTCACGTATGCGGGCCATCCGCTCTATATCTACGAAGCGGCGCCCACCTCGACTTCATATGTCGGGGCCAACCAGTTCGGTGGCAAGTGGTATGCGGTTAACGCCAAGGGGCAGGCGGTGAAGTAGGGGGTTAGGGCCGGCGGACGAGCGTGTCAGATTCGCTTGGCCGCCGCCCTTACGCGCCCCCCGAACATCTCCACCATGTCATCCACCGTGTACAATCGCGCCGGCACAGTAACGCCCACTGCCAGCGGCCGTGAGCGCCCCGGGTGCGGGACTGCCGCAGCGATCGACCGCACCCCAAGATCCTGCTCTTCGTCGCAGATCGCGAACCCTTGTGCGCGTGCCTGTGTGAGCTGCTCAGCTAGGGCCCGCTTCGTCTTGACCGTGTTCGGCCCTTCGCGCTCTAGCGTCACCAAGGCGATCAGAGCGCGCTGTTCGGTCTCATCCAAGCTTGCGAGTAGGGCCTTGCCGATCGCCGTGCAGTAGACCGGCACCCTCACGCCGATTCTCTGCTGCAGATCGGCCTCGAACTGGCCCGGTCCGTGCGTATAGAAGCGCTGCAAGTACAGGGCATACGTTCCGTCAAGCGCGGCCAACGTGACAGTGTGTCCTGTCTCTGCGCGTAGGTCTTCCAAGATTGTGCGCGCAGCCGGGGCCTCCAAGCGGATCGTCCCCACGACCGCTCTCCCCGGTTCTCCCGCGCGCAGAGCGAGCCGGTAGCGGCTCTGCTTGTCCTGCTCCAGATAGCCGAGTGCCACCAGCGTCTTGGCGTAGCGGTGGGTCGTAGACCGACCGAGACCGACCTCGTCCGCCAGTTCGCTGACCTGCCAAGCCGGCTGCTCGGCCGTAAAGCAGGCAAGCAGTTGCACCCCGTATTCGAGCGAGCGCGAGGTCTGGGGCTGTGGCTCCAGCTTGAAGCGCCGCCTAGGCTGGTTTGAATCAACAGAATCCATCTACCTACATTCTGGTGTACCCGGCGGACTGTAACTAGAGACCCTGAAACTAGTATCAGGGCTACCTGTTTAAGGTAGGAATTTGCACCCAGGCGAGGTAGGCTGGCAGTTTTATATGCTGGTTTTGGTGCGCGCCAAAGCACGGCGGGTCCTAAAAAAGAGGAGAGCTGGGGTGGTCCAGGCGCCCATCGCGTCGACGACGGCTCGCGTCGCCAACCTCACGTCTGGTGCTAAGGCTTGCGGCATTGCATGGAAAAATGCCGCCATCGCCTCCAGGATCATGGTGTGGTTTGGCGCGTCTGAGAGCGATAGGACGGCCTCCAAAGACTCTGCGGCAAGCATTCTCAGGCGTCTGGCCGTCTCCTCGGGCGAAGCGTAGTGATCGATCAGGCTCCTCTGGCCCTCCGTACTGTCGCGGTTTTGATCGATGACCCCATCGAGCAATGTGCTGAGTGCCCCCACCCATGGGAAGTAGGCGCGCTCCAATGCGATTGCGCGCTCAGGGCACATCGTGGGATCTCCCGCGGCGGCTATCAGTGAAAGCACAGAAAGTTGCGATCCGGCGGCGGCTCCAAGCTCCCACCACCGCAGGTCTACACCTTGAATCGACTGGGAATCGGCCCATTGCCTGAACGCCTCATGTGAGCCGTTCGCGTCACCGTGGTTAAGGCTCTGGTATGCCACGATGCGCAACAGAGCCCGACGCAAAGGCTCGGCGATCGCGGCAAAAGAAGGCAGCGAGCCGACCGCCGTTTGGCATGTGCGAACGAGCCCTTCAAGATAGCCGGCATCTTCGCGCCGAGGGTAGTGCCGATAATAATCGAGCTGTCGCGCTCCTGGCGAGAGCGCGACGAGCAGCGCTTGGTTGAGGCTGTAGCCGCTGGCGATCGGGTCGCGATTGGGCAGCTCGACGATACTGTCCATGTAGTCGAAGGCGATCTCGAAGGCGGTGATCGCCTGCACAACGTTGCCTCTCATCGAAGGCGGTGCGAACACGGCGAACGCGACGGCGCCCTCCAGGTCGGAACTCTTTGTCTTCAGTGCGTCAAACGCCGCCTCGCGCAACACACGGTCGGGGATCTGCCGGGCACGGTGACACCACCCAGCCAGTTCGGCTCGTACTCGTGGAAAGACGCTCAACCAGTAGCAATGAGCTGCACAGGCGAATGTTGTGGCTCGGATGATCCGTTTGCAGCTCTTTACCGCCACGCTCGAGTCGCCTCTCACCAGCCACCATCGCGGCCGCTACTCCTGGAAACTAACGCCGGGTGGTACCTGGGTGGCCGAGAATCCCGGGATGGCGACCACCGCGATCGCGATGCCGAGAATCATCGCCAGTGTGAGAAACACTTGGGGGCCGCCGAGCGAGAATGGGGCTGGAAAATCGGTCGTTGCCCTCAGCCAACGGTCGGCGAGTGCATGCCCGTAAAGGCCTAGCGCTGCGCCCTCGACGCAGCCAATTACTAGCAATATTGCGCTCTCCAGCAGGATCGACCACCATAGCTGCAGGTGATCGTATCCCCATGTCTTCATGGCCGACAGCCGGGCGCGCCGCTGCCAGATTGCGGCGCTTAGCGAAGCCGCAACCGCGAGCGCGCCGGTGAGCAACAGCAACGTTGAGATGGCTCCAAGGCTGCTCAAGCCCTGCCGCGCAGTCTGGTCGGTCTGCACTTCCCGTTCGCGAAATGTCTGAACCCGTAGGCCTGAGCCTGGTCCCAAGGCCCTTTGTATAGCGCGCTTTCCCGCCAGCGGGTTGACGCCGGGCCGCAGCGTGACTTCAAAGGCGGTCGGATTGGTCGAACGCCAGCCTCTCACGTAATCGGTGGTGGTGAGCCCGATGGCGCCGACTGGCCATCCTAGGTTCGTCGTTATGGCCGCCACCCTCAGGCTGAGGGAACCGGAGGGGGTCGGCAACGTGAAGGGATCATTGACATGCAATTTCCGCTCCGCCGCAAAGCCTTGTGAGACCGTGGCCCAACCGCCTTCGCGTAGCAATCTGCTTGCCCGCGCAAAATTGCCGCTTGTCACCTGGCTCGACTGGATGACTGCCGGTGTCGTGGGACTGTGAACGCGAATCATCAAACGGCGATCGCCGACATCCAGCAGTGCGCCTTGATCTGCGCGCACAGATGCGACGCCCGGAACGCGCCCAATGGTCGATTGCACTCCCGCCGGATGAAAGCTGTCGGTGTTGAACACGTTTTGTCCCGTCGTGACCCAGACGCTGGCTGTGTCCTCGTATTGGGTGACAGCGACTTCGATCCCATGGATCAGGTCTGACTTGGCGCCGCCGATCGCCACACTTCCGTATACGGCGAGCGCCGCTATTGCGGCAAGCGCTACCGACCTTGTCGCCGTGGCCTCCAGCTCGACCAAGGCTATCGGCAGGGCGCCTTTGGAGCGCTCGCTCAAAGGACGCAGCACGTTGATGACAGTGAGATAAACAAAAGGCAGTAGGCACACCGCGGCGATCGCAAGCAGTGCGCCTCCAAGGATCGTCAGGCGGGGCACAACCAGCGCGACAACGCTCACGATCGCAACGAGTCCGACGCCGATAAGGGCCGACGCCCGTGCTGTGTTGCGGGGGATCGTCTGTCCGGCCTCGCCAGACTGCTGCATGACCGTATCCATGGGTCGCTTGGAGCGAAGATCGAGCAACGGTCGCAGTGAAGCCAAGAGTGCGGCCAGTACGCCGCATCCGGTCGCGATCGCGATCGTAGTGGCTGTGATGTCTTGTGAGTCTCCGATCGCGAAAGCCGCCGAGAGATAGCTCGGGACACCGCCAAATAGCGTGTGAGAAAGCCATGCGCCAAGCCCCATCCCGAGGATCGAGCCGACGATGCCCAGCATCAACGCTTGCGCCATCAACAGGAAGATGATCTGTGCCGGGTCGTAACCGTAGGTCCGAAGCTCGGCTACGAGACGGCGACGTTCCGGCATCGTCAGCAACATCGCATTGAGCGCAAGCAAGAAACCGACCATGCCGGCGATGGCGGCGAACAGTGTCGTCGACTGTTGGTTTGGTGTGGCTGCCACGCTCAATAGGCGAAGCTCATTGTCGGCCGAGGTTACGTTGGCTCGTCCGGCGGCCAATGTTCTCAGCTCGCCGGCGACCTGCTTCTGTGCACCAGGCCTCGTCTCGATCAGCACGTTGGTGACGCGACCGTCCTCGCCCGTCAATGTTTGGGCGTTGCTCATCAACGTGATCGCGATTGGGCTGTTTGCTACGGCTCCGACAGTCTGGCTGCCGAGTACGGCGCTGACGGGCTCGGTCTGTCGCCGCCCGTCGGCGCGCAGGATCACGGTGCCGTTTGCGTGCGCCCCGATCGCCTCGGCGACTGAGGTAGGCAGCCCGATACCACGTGAGATGAGGCCGGTTGCGCTGGAGCCAAGATCGCGGGTCGCCTGTCCGTTGAGTGAAAGCTGGTGGGCTGTTGCGCCAATCAACTGAATCGCCTCACTCCCCTTGGGCCCGGCGATCACCACGTCCTCTCTCAGGAGGGGCGACGCGGCCTGCACTCCTGGCAGGGCTTCTACCTTAGGGGTCACGCGCTGGTCGATGCCTTGCTGGGAGCGAGCCACGAGCTGGAGCTGGGCGGAGCCGATCAGCTGGTGGACGAGGCTGCCGGCCGAGCCGCCGATACTCGCGTTGGCCACGAGCACTCCGAACACGAGCGCCACGCCGACCGCGATCCCGGCCACAGCCAACAGCTCTTGGGCGGCCCTGGTGCGCAGGCGCCACGCGTACAGGGTGAAGGGCAAGCCGATGCTCAGCCCGAAGACCGTCGGCGTTCCCCGCCTCATGCCAAGGCCTGTTCCAGGTCGGCGTCCAGGCCGTCGCTGAGGTGACCGTCGCGCAGGGTCAAGACGCGGTCGACGAAGCGCTGGGCCTGCAAGTCGTGTGTGACCAACAGGCCAGGGATGTGGCGCTCGTGGCAGATCTCGCGTAGCAGCTCCAAGATTTCGCGAGTGCGGAGGCTGTCAAGGTTGCCGGTCGGCTCGTCGGCGAGCAACAGGCGTGGATCGCCGCTCAAGGCCCTGGCGATCGCTACGCGCTGGCGCTCGCCCATCGAGAGCTTGCCAGCGCGCTGCTCGATGCGGTGGCCCAGGCCGACGCGCTCAAGCCACGGTCGCACCGTTGCCTGGGCCTCGTGCAAGCTGGGGCCGCCGGCCATCAGCTTGAGTGCGGCATTGTTGAGCGTGGTGGCGCCTGCCAACAGGTGAAAGGACTGGAACACGAAGCCCACTTCCTCGCGCCGGTAGCGCGCGCCCTCGCGCGCCGACAGGCTGGAGATCTCGCGTTCCGCGAACAGCACCTGGCCGCTGTCGGGCTCGAGTAGGGCAGCCGCGATCAACAGCAAGGTCGTCTTGCCGGATCCGCTCGGCCCGTACAAGGCGACCAGTTCGCCTGGGGCGACGCTCAAGGAGACGCCGTCCACGGCCTTGACGACCTCCTCGCCGGCCCGGTAGTGCTTGACGACCTCGCGCAGCTCCAGGGCGCTCATGAGCGCGCGTCGCCCGCGCGAGGAGCGCGGGGAACGGACGGTCCGGGAAGCGCACGATCACGCCGTCCTGATCCATAGAGCGCACTTCGCCGCTGGAGACGGCCATCGTGCGTGAGGTGCCCGACAGCGCTGCCAAGCTCTCGGACGCGATAACCAGTGCTAGCTCGGGGTCTTCTCCTAGGGATTGCAACAAGCTGGAGAGCTCGTTGCTTTCGAGCGGTCCTGGCAACACCGCGGGCTCGTCCACCAAGAGCAGGCGTGGCTCGCGCACGAGCGCCATCGCCAAGGCCGTGCGCAGTCGCTCTCCGAGGGTCAGGCGATCGGTGCGCACGTCGGCGAAGTCCGAGCCGCCCACGCGCGCCAGGGCCTTGCGTGCAGAAGCGCGAGCCTGGCGCATCGACGTGCCGTTGCTTGCGCACGCGGTCGCGACCAGCTCGATCACGGGACGCACTATCTGGGTGCGCCACTCCGAGCTGACGAGTGCGATCCCGCCGTGGCGTAGTTGGTGGGCGCGTTCGCGCGCGGACATCGCCTTCAGTGGGCGACCGTCGAAGCGAACCTCGCCCTCCTCGGGTTGCTCGAGCCCGGCCATCATGCGCAGCAAAGTCGACTTGCCCGAGCGCTTCGGACCCCACATGCCCACGAAATCGCCCGCGTCGATCTCCAGGGAGACGCGGTCGAGCACGAGCACTTCGTGGCGGCCATCGATGTAGCGCTTGGTCGCTTGCGCCACTGTCAGCAACGGGCCCATCTGCCGTCCTCAGGTTTGGGAGGCAAGCAGGGTGCGGATCGTCTGACGCGCCAGGTCGAGCCACAGCAGATCTCCGTTGATCCGCTGCATCGAGGCTTCGCGCACGAGGAACATCATCGAGGCGCGCAGCGAATGCTGGGTCGGCCGGCCTGCCATGACCTGGTCGCGCTTGGCGAACAGGTCCCGCTCGTGTTGGTTCAAGGCGACCAGCAGTCGCGGCAGGTCCTCGGGGCGCGCGACGACCATCCGGGCTTGCAGCTGTAACTGGGCTTCGTCAAAGGACAGCGGGCTGTCCATCCAGGCGATCAGTGCGGACTCGGCCAGGTTGGTCGCCTCATACATGATGCGCGCCGAACCGGTCTCCTCGGACTTGGTCTCCTCAGAGGTCTGCGAGGAGACAACCAGACCTTCGCTGTCGAGGCCCCTGAGCATGCGGTACAGACTGGGCCTCACGATCGACCAGCCGGGCCCCAATTGACGCTCCAGGCGGTTTGCCAGCTCATAGCCATAGCTGGGACCTTGCACCAGCAGGCCAAGCACCGCTCCCTTGAGCGGCGACTGGTTCGTAGAAAGCTCGTGTTCGCCTGTCGAAGCCGCCATATCCCTGCTCCACCCTGAGCCACTGGAACTCTACAGCAGACTCGACTACTTGTGTATCCCGGACATTTCCGACTCCTGGAACGTAGTCGCCGCAGACCCGAACATCCGTCGATTTGGCAGATCCGAAGATTCTCGGCGGTTAGCATCTTGGCTCGAAGCAGACGGAGCGTCCCCAAATTGACAGGGGGGTGAAGGGAGACTCAGCAACGACATGGACGTAGAGGACGGCCGACCGGATCGTCCCGAACGACTGGAAAGGAATCTGACCATGTTTTGGACGAGAGGCTTGTTTGTGGCTCTTTGCGCGGCGATCTGCCTGGCGGTGTCGGGCGCCGGAGTGGCAAGCGCAGGCGAATATCACGTGTACAGCTGCCGCATGCCCAACGGCGAAGCGGCGCCCACCGATGGGTGGAGTGGGAGCGCTACGGGGGCGGCTGCCTCTGCGGAAAGCACGTGCACAACAGGCGGCGCGCTTGTGGCGCGTCTCGGCGACGGCACTACCCACGAAGTTGATACGGATCATGCTACGTGGACTTTTAGCGCTCCAGCACAGACGACGATTACTGGGGCCAAACTTCACGTGCAGGTAACGCTGATGGGGGATGGTCGACTAACGCGACGTATCAGTTTTGGCTGGCTGGACCCGACGACAACGAGGTTGAAGCGGACGTAATAGACCAATGTGTTGCCGAGTTCGGTTGTCCGACTGGCAGTGGAAACGTGGGAGATACAGGCTCGGCTTCCAATGTAGTGACGGTGCCGCCCGAAAATTTGGGTACCAATCTGTATGCGAACGTGTCCTGTGGAGGTAGCCCAAAATTCGTATGCCCAAGCGGCAAAGGCGACCCCAACGGCTATGCGGCGGTCGTCTACCTTTACGCGGCCGACCTTGTGCTTGCGCAGTCCTCCCAGCCCACGGTCTCCAATGTCGAAGGCGAACTGGCGAGTGCCTCCACGCTTGCCGGCACGGCCGATCTCGCTTTCCAGGCGAGCGACTCGGGTTCGGGTGTGTACCAGGCGGTCTTCACCGTGGACGGCACCGAAGTGGGGCGCACGGTGCTCGACTCGTCCTCCCACTGTCACGACGTGGGCCAGACCACTGACGGCTTGCCTGCCTTCTTGTACCTGCAGCCGTGCGCGGCCTCCTTGAACGCCGACGTCCCCTTCGACACGACCGGATTGTCCGACGGCACTCACCACCTGGTCGTGTCCGTCACCAATGCCGCCGGCAACTCAACGGTCGCCTTGGATCGCAAGATCACGGTCGCCAACCATCCTCCGGCGCCCCCTGCGTCGGAAACGCCTGCGCCCGAAACACCAGCGCCGAAAACAGCTGGTCCCGAAACGCCGGCGCTCCAGCCTCCGCTCTCCGGGCAGGGGGCCGTGAATAGTGGCGGGCACGAACAGCAATCTCTTATCCCTCCAGCGTCCCAAGTGCAGGCGCCGGTTGTGTATGCGGCGCTGCCCAAGCTTGTGGTCCACTGGGCCGCCACCGCCAGGGCTGCGCGGGTGAGCGCTTATGGGCGCTCCCAGGTCGTGTCAGGGCGCTTGACGGCGACCTCGGGCGCGCCGATCGGGGGCGCCACCGTCCAGGTTCTCTCTACGCCCGCTTTCCAAGGCGCCCACACTGAGGCGCTCCCCAGCGTGCGCACCGCTGTTGACGGCTCGTTTCGCCTGCGCTTGCCGGCCTCCTTGCCTTCGACCCGGCTCACGTTCGCCTATGCAGCCAACCCAGGCCAGGCCGCGCCAACGGTCACCGCTCAGTTGACCCTCTCGGTTCCGGCCCACCTCTCCCTGAGAGTGGCACCCCGTGTCTCGCACGTGGGCGGCACGATCGCGTTCAGCGGCGCCCTGTCTGGTGGGCCCTTGCCGCCCGGGGGCAAGCAAGTGATCCTGGAGGCCCGCACCGTGCACGGCCCATGGCGCCAGTTCCAGGTGCTCTCGACCGTCGCCCGAGGGCGCTTCAAGGCCTCCTATCGCTTCCGCTTGGCCGGTCCGATCGATTACCAGTTCAGAGCGGTTTGTCCCCACGAGGCCGACTATCCCTACGGCGCCGGAGCGTCGCCCCTGGTCTTGGTGCACGAGCGCTGACGCGCCAAGGGTGAGGTGTCCGGGGCGTCAGCTTAGGTCGACACCGTACTCGGCCAGCCATTGGACGTAGGAGGCCGTGAAGCTCGGGAGGAGCTTCAGTAGAGCGTGCACGGCGGTGTGCACGTCGTCGGCGTCGACGTAGGCGTAGGCGTGACGGAGTCTGTCGCAGAGCTCCTTGAGCTGCACGAGTTTGTAGGTCTGCTCGCCGTTCAGTGCGCCATCGGCTCGCAGTGCCTCTATGTCGGCGTTTGCGCTCGGTCGGCGCCCGGCGGGGCGCAGTCCTCCGGTCAGCGTCGCCGCAAAGCGCACCAGCTCGACAGCGTTGTCCACGAGGGCGCGGAGGTTGCCGGTGACCTGTACGACCCGGTTGTGCTCCTCAGCTGAGAACGCCTCGTATGCCGTTTGCCACGCGTCGCGGTCGAAGTCCGCCCCGAACTGACGCATCGCCAGCAGCAGCGCGTCGCGCTCCAGTGGCATGCGCTCGAAGTGTCGCTCGATGCGGTCGCGGTCCTCTTCGGAGACGGTCACATGGCGGCGGCGGGGCTGCTCGCCGGGGAGCGATGCGCGTCGTCGAGTTTCCGGCTCACCTACGCTCCGGTCAGTTGCGCGACGGCGCGGACGGCGCGGGCGTGGCGCTCTGCTCGTGCCTGCGCCGCGGCGTGCTCGATACCACGGCGCTTGGCTATGAGTGCCGGCCAGGATCCGTCACGGTCCACGAGGGGGCGTCCGTCTCGCATGATCGCGCTGAGGAGCGCCGGATCGTGGGTGCGCACGTGCGCCAGTGAGAGCACCTCGACGTCGCGCCCGAGCGCTCGCGTCAAGCGCGCGGAGAGGTAGGAGAGGTACATCGGGCGCTCCTCGGCGAGAGAGACCAGCACATCCACGTCCGAGTCCTTCCCCGCCTGCCCGCGCGCCAGCGACCCAAAGAGCACCGCCAGGCGGACGTTGCGCTCAGTCCTCAGTGCCTCCGTGACCGCGGAGATGGTCTTCCAGTGCTCGCGCAGGTACGCCCGCTCGTCGGCCGTCAACTCGAATTGTCGTAGGCCTGGACGGCGGCAGCGCACGGTTCCTCGCTGCACGGCTCGTCGCAGGGTTCGCTCGGGCACGTCGATGTCCCGCGCCACTGCCGGAAGGTCTGAGCGCATGCTTCTCAGTATACGTCCGGTATGGCCGTTAGCTGGCCTTACGCCGCCAACGTTGTAGGGCATAGGTCGTTGGTCGTCGGCCTCCTTGGGGCTCGGTCTCCATGGCCACCAGCCCAACAACGGTGCGAGCAGGCAGTAGAAGCCAGCGGCCGCGATGACGGCAAAGACAGATGCTGGCCAAGTGGGATGTCTGCGGTTGAGGGCTTGGCCGCAATCCACCAGGCGATGGCCCGACGGTGTGGCTTCGGTGCGTGTCACCTACAGGGAAACCGCGCCGATCATCGCGCGTGTCAGCGAAAACACATCCCTGCTCACACCGCCGCCGGCACCACCGCCGCCGGCACCAAACACATCTCTGGATACACGCTCCAGGTCATCGCACCCGTGACCGGCAGAGTGATCTAAGCGGTTGCCTGTCGCCGCCGTCCTTTCCCCGACCCAGCGCGGCCAAGCCGCCCCACCTGCCAGGCACCGATAGCCGCCGCGGCGCCAACGGGACCTATAGGTGGGATAGCGGCCCGTGAGTCCCACCAGTGCCCTGCCGCTGGGGTGATGAGCGCGACCCAGGCCATCAGGAAGAACAACAGGCCGATCTGCCTAGGCCGCCCGCGGGGGACAAAGGGTGCGAAAGAAGGTCAGCAGTATGAGTATCGCCATCAAAGCGCCATGTACGCGCGAGTGTTCTCGATAGTCCAACAGCGAGTTCAGCAAGGAATGATTGATCTTGTAGCCGTTTGCACCGTAGTAATCCAATCGAGTCTGACGGGCAACCTCCTGATCCTGTGGTTTCGAAGAGAGCCACGTGGTAGAAGAGGTTGTAGTTGGCGCCAACCTCATTGTGGCTGCCGAACACAAGGTTCACGGTCGCCACATTCGCCAACACACCTTCGAAATCGTGGCAAAGATAGTCGAGCGGTGTACGCAGGATCACCGCCTGCGTCCATTCCGAGATCTTTTTTGTCACTCGCCTCGGTCGCCGCGAACGGGCCTGCACCATGCCCAAATGCGCGGTCAGCGGGTGAAGCTATATCGCTGAATACGTAGTCTTCGACCGAGGTCTTTCTTTGCTCTGGAGGCGTGCTCTCGCATAGCACGCTCGTCCCCGGTGGAGGTGTGAACTTGTGGCAGTCCGCAAACGGCGCTCACCCTCGGGAATACAGATTCCATGCTCCCGCTGGCGTGGTGATCCCCCAGTATCCGGTCTTTTCGTGCTGGATGGTCGCGTAGGTTCCCAGTACTGCCGCGAGACACACCAAGGAGCACACGGTGGCAATCAGTCGCCGGCGCCACGTCCCGCCCGAAAGGAAGAGCAACCACACGATCAGCACCACGATCAGCGGCAGTGCGACCACGCGCACGGTATTTGCCAGGCCGAACGTCAGGCCAGCCAGGGCAGCCCACACCGGTGTAGCCGCGCCCGCCGCTCGTGCCGCGAAGTACAGCCCGATCGACAGGAGAAAAATGAACAACGACTCGGTCAGGGTCGTATGCTCAAGGAACATCTCATCGCCGTTGAGGACGATCAAAGCCGCCGGCAACAAACCCAACCATGGCCGCCCGCCCGCCTGTCGCACGGCAAGGAATACCAACACGGCGCTCGCCAGGCCGAACAGGTGCTGTAGCCCGATCACCCAAGCCAGGTGCGTCGGCCAGATCGCGTGCATCTCGCGCAGGAAGAGCGGGTAGCCGATCTCACGGGTGGGGTCTATCCACAACTGTTCCCGCGCCAGCCCAACGTAGGTGACAGAGTCGGGAAAGCCAAAGAAGGCGGGCCGCCATGCCAGCATGAACAACAGCCGCATGAGTGCGCCCGCGGCGAGGATCGCCAGGAGACCCCCGAGTGCTATGCGTCCGTCCCGCGTCTTCGGTAGACACGCGCGGAGTGCTTTTCTCGCCCTCTCCCCAATCCCGTGACTATCGATGTGATCGAGCTGCCGGGCCTGCGGCGGCCCCGCCTCGCTCGTGTCGCCGACGTTCGTCCCCACCGGCGCCGACTATAACGAACGCTTCCCCGGTAAATCGAGGGTGGGGCTTGCGACCGTCACCGCGTGAAAGGATGCTCCAGCGTTGTCCGCTCTCGATCCGACTTTCTGGCGGGACCGCCGCGTGCTGCTCACCGGCCACACCGGCTTCAAGGGCGCCTGGTTGTCGTTGTGGTTGCAGTCCTTGGGCGCGAAGGTCACGGGCTATCTCGCTCGGTGTCATGCCGAGCGAGCCGTCGCTGTATGAGCTTGCGCGAGTGGACCAGGGGATGGCGATCAGCGTCACCTGGCGACGTTCGCGAGCGACGGCGCTGGAGCGCGGTTCCGCAGGCGCGTCCCGAGATGGTGATCCACATGGCCGCCCAACCGCTGGTGCGCCGCTCCTTCGCCGCTCCGCGCGAGACGTATGAGACCAACGTGATGGGCACGGTCAACCTGCTCGAGGCGGTACGGCGTGCGACGACGTGCGAGCAGTGGTAGTCGTCACCTCCGACAAGTGCTACGAGAACCGCGAGACCGAGGGCGGCTATCGCGAGGAGGACAAGCTGGGCGGCCACGACCCGTACTCCAGTTCAAAGGCCGCCGCCGAGCTCGTCACGAGCGCCTACCGGCGCTCGTTCTTCTCGGCCGAGCACAGTCCAAGAGTGGCAACAGCACGCGCCGGCAACGTGATCGGCGGCGGCGATTGGGGCCAGGACCGACTGATCCCAGACATCGTGCGTGCCGCTATTGCGAGCGACACCATGACGGGCAATGGTGAGCCGCTGTGCCTACGCAATCCCTCTGCCGTCCGCCCGTGGCAGCACGTCCTCTGCCCGCTGTACGGCTACCTGCTGCTCGTCCAGGCCCTGTGTGAGTCGCAGACCTTCGCGCGCCCGTGGAACTTTGGCCCCAACGCCAGCGACGCGCGCACGGTCGAGTGGGTCGTGCGCCAGGTCTCGGACATGTGGCCGGGAGGAGTGCGATGGCAAGTTGACGAGTCTGAGCATCCACACGAGGCGTTCTTGCTCGAACTGGACTCCACGCATGCGCGTGAGCGGCTCGGGTGGGCGCAGCCGCTTGGTTTGGAGGCGGGCCTATGGGCAACCGTGGAGTGGTATCTGGCTTGGCAGAAAGGGCAGGACGTACGCGAGCTGACGCTGGCACAGCTGGCCACCCTAGGGTGATCCAACTATGAACTTGACCCTACCCCGCAAGGTCGGGATCAACGCGCTCTTCCTCGAGCCCCGCATGGGGGGCCTCGACACCTATGTCCGGGCGCTCGTACCGGAGCTGGTGCGGCTTGCGCCCGAGGTTCGCTTCACGGTGTTCTGCAGTCCCGGCGGGCGCTCCTATCTCGAAAGCGAGGGGTGGGACGGGCAGGTCGAGCTGGTCGTGCCGCCGCTAATTGGCCGTCGCGGACTCAAGGCTCTCGGCGAGCTGACCGTCCTGGGCGCGATCGCCGGGCGCCACGTAGATTTGCTGCATAGTGCTGCCATGACCGCGCCTTTGCGCACCGCGGCGGTCAATGTAGTCACGCTCGCCGACGTCACTTGGCTGGTCGCCCCCGACCCGGGCGATTCCGGGACGATTCGCATATGGCGCCTGCTTGTGCCACCTGTCGCGCGCGGAGCCGATCGCTTGATTGCTCTGTCGGAGGCCGGTGCCGAGCACGTGGTCGAGCATCTGCACGTGCCCCGCGAACGCATCGACGCGATTCCGTTGGCGGCTGGCACGAGCGCTCGCAAGACGCCCACGCCCGAGCCCGACCTGCGCGCCCGCCTCGGCCTCGGCGAGGGTCCGGTGGTGCTCACCGTCTCGGCCAAGCGCGTCCACAAGAATCTGATCCGCTTGATCCGTGCGATGGCCTTCGTGGTCGAGCGCCACCCCGATGCAATCCTGGTTCTACCCGGTAACCCCACACCCCACGAACGTGAGCTGCGCGACGCAGTCGCCGAGCTTGGGCTGGGAGCGAATGTTGTGTTTCCAGAGTATGTGAGCGCCGAGGACTTGGAGGGCTTGTATGCCTTGGCGGGTTGCTTCGTGTTCGCCTCGATTAACGAGGGCTTCGGCATCCCCATCCTCGAGGCGATGGCACGCGGGGTACCGGTGGCGTGTTCCGACGCTTCTTCCTTGCCCGAGGTCGCGGGCGATGCGGCACGCTATTTCGATCCCTATGACGTCATGGATATGGGCGAGGCCTTGCTGGAGCTGCTCGACGACCGCGCTCTGGCTCAGCGCCTAATCGAGCGTGGCCTCGCGCGTGAGGCCACGTTCACATGGGAGGCCACCGCGCGCAAGACACTGGAGAGCTACGAGCGCGCATGGAGGGAGCACCAATGAATCCGCCGGGCGGGGCGGCCGAGAGCTCGGACGCGCTTGAGGGGTCGGTGGCTGGCCCTCTCGAGGTGGACGCCGCCGCTGCTCTCGATAACGCCGCAGCTGACGTTCTGGACAGCACCGCTGCCGGCGGGCTCATTATTCGCGGCGGAGCCATGCGGCTCGGCAGCTACGTGGGGACGGTCCTACTTTCGGTGCTCGCCACGGCATTGCTGACCCGCCATCTCGGGGTGAGCCTCTTCGGGCGCTACACGACCGTCATCTCGCTTGTGAGCGTCGTCTCGGTGGTAACCGACGCGGGCATGTCGAACCTGGGTACGCGTGAGTATGCGGTCCGTGCTGGGGCAGACCGGGAAGCTCTGCTACGTGACCTGCTGGGCCTACGCATCATTCTGACAATGACCGGCGTCCTGCTGGCTACCGCTTTTGCCCTCGCCGCCGACTATGAAACGGCGCTGCTAGCAGGCACCTTGGCCGCAGGCCTGGCGACCGTTGCGCTCGTCTTCCAGCACACGCTCTCAATCCCGCTTGGTGCAAGATTGAGGCTAGGCGCTATCTCCGCTCTCGAACTGATTCGCCAGCTCATGACGGTGGCCGCCATCGTCATCCTGATCGCGCTCGGCGCTGGCGTATTCCCATTGCTCGCGGTGGCGCTTGTCGTCAATCTGCTGCTCGTTCCTCTCACCGCGGCTCTCGTGCGCGGGGAAATCACGATGCGCATTCAGGTGCGCCCACGCCGCTGGCTCGCTCTGCTGAAGCTCACGGTCTATTTTGCGCTGGCGACGGCCGTCGGGACCATCTACGTCTATACAGCCCAGATCCTCACGAGTCTCGTGGCAAGCGAACATCAAAGCGGGCTGTTCGCGGCCTCTTTCAGGGTGTTTGTGGTCACGGCCGGGGTTCCCGGCCTACTTGTGGGCGGAGCTTTGCCGCTACTCGCACGAGCTGCCCGCGACGATCGCGAACGGCTCGGCTATGCGCTCCAGCGAATATTTGAGGTGTCCTTGATTCTTGGCGTCTCGGCAGCGATCGGCCTGCTCGGCGGGGCGCAGTTCGTGATACAGGTAATCGCTGGTCCCAAGTTCGCGGCGGCCGCTGATCCCTTGCGCATCCTGGGATTGGCCATTGTCGCGTCGTTCCTGATCGCCGGATGGAGCTTTGCTCTGATCTCCGTCAAGCGCTACCGGGCCCTGATGTTGGCGAATGCAGCAGCTTTCATCGTCAGCTGCACGTGCACCGTCGTGCTTGCGGCTACCGACGGAGCCAGTGGCGCTGCGCTTGCCACGCTGTTCGGCGAGGTCACGCTGGCTGCCGCGTCCCTGTTCGCGCTCGTGCGAAAGCAGCCCGCGTTCCGCCCTCGCCTCGCGATCCTCCCGAAGGTTGTGCTCGCTGCCACGCCGGCCGTCGTTGTCGCGCTCCTCAGCAGCGGGTTGCCTTCGCTCGTGCGCGCTGTGCTCGCTCTCAGCATCTATGGTCTGCTGATCGGGCTCACGCATGCGTTGCCGCGTGAGATCCTCGAGCTCCTTCCGAACCCCCGCCAAGCGGGCCGACGGTGACTGGGCAAATCGCTAGCCTGCCGTCGAACTTGGTTGCCTTCTTCGAGCACGCTCCCCGTAAGCCCATCTCGCGCTTTCTGCCCGCACGCGTGCGCTTGATGCTGAGCAATCCACATGTCGAGCCGCGCGTGTCGGCGGTCTTGCGCAGCACTGTCGTGGACGAGTCCAGCCGTTTCGCTGCGTATGAGCTCAGCGGTGTGGCCAAGACTCGCACATACCACTTGCGCGAGAACGGTATGCGGGTGTCGATAGCGCACTGTACCGCCGACGCGCAGGCGCTCGACCAGGCGTTCTATCAGCACGCTCACGAGCCTGCCCCACGCGCGCTTAGCGCATTGAACGCGATGGAACGTCCTTTGCGGGCTCTGGACCTTGGAGCCAACGTCGGACTTTGGGGACTATGGCTGCACGGACGCTTTCCGGTCGAGCGAGTTCTTGGGCTCGAGCCCGATCCCGAGAACGTGCGCCGTCACCGCCGCCAGATCGAACTCAATGGTCTCGGGAACGCATGGGAGATCGTTGAGGCCGCAGCCGTCACTAAAGATGGGCCTGTGTCGTTCACGGTCGGGCAGGCCACCAACGGGCACGTCACCGCTGGCGCCGATCCAGGGACGGTGAGCGTCACAGGGCTTGACATGTTCGTCTTGCTCGAGCGAATCGACCTGCTCAAGATCGATATCGAGGGTGGCGAGTGGCCGATCCTCGCGGACCCGCGCTTTGCCCAGCTCCAGGTGCCTGTCGTAATGCTCGAGTATCACGCTGACGGGACGTCCTCGGCCGATCCCGCGGGCGACGCGCGCTCGGCGCTCGAGCGTGCAGGGTACGTCACCGAGTCGATGGCGGAGACGACCGAGGGGTTCGGTGTGGTGTGGGGATGCAAGCGCCCCTCCGCGTCGGCCTCAACCTGATCTTCCTTGGCGAGCGCGCCGGTGGAGCGGGCCGCTATGCCCGCGAGCTACCTGGCGCCTTGCTCGCGGCGGAACCGGCCACCGAGGTGCACGTGTTCGTCTCGCGAGACGCTCCCCCGGACCTGCGCGAGGAGCCGTGGGCCGGCGAGGTCCGTTGGACGACGGTGCCCGTCACATTGGCGGGCCCCCCTACGCACGTCCCAGCCGAGTACCTGCTGCTTCCGGCGGTCGCCGCGGCGCGGCATCTCGACGTGCTGCACAGCCCAGCAAATACGGGACCGGCGATCACGCCATCGGTTGCGAGCGTGGTGTCTGTGCTCGACTTGATCTGGTTGCACCGCCCGGAGGAATGGGAGGCCAGTGCGCGCGTTCATCACACGATGCGCCGCCGCGTCGGGCGGGCCGTGCGCAACGCCGATCGTATCTTCGCTATCTCGGCTGCCGCTGCGGCAGACTTGACAGCGACGCTTGGTGTGGCCGCGGGGCGCATCGAGCTCACTCCGCTTGGTGCCCGCCGTGCGGAGGTCGTGCCGATTGACGAGGAGGCTTTGCGCAGAGAGCTGGACGTCGGCGCCGCGCGGCTCGTCCTTTGTGTGGCCCAAATGCGTCCTTACAAGAACCTGCACCGGCTGATTCGCGCGTTGCCGGAGCTGGATCCCGACGTCGTGCTCGTGCTTCCGGGCGCACCGACCCCGCACGAGGTCGAGCTGCGAGCGCTTGCTGAGCAACTGGGTGTGACGAGCCGGGTGCGCTTCCCCGGCTGGCTCTCAGACGAGTGGCTGGAGGGCCTGTATGCCGCCTGCGACGTGTTCGCGCTGCCGTCGCTGATCGAGGGCTTCGGCTTGCCGGTGATCGACGCGATGCTTCGCCACGTCCCCGTCGCCTGCTCGAACACACCGGCGCTGGCGGAGATCGCGGGCGATGCGGCGCTAACTTTCGATCCCGAGCGCCAAGATGAGGTGACCGCCGCGATTCGTCGCCTGCTCGCCGATCGAGACTTGGCCGAGCGTTTGGGCGAGCGCGGGTCTCGACGGGCGACCGAATTCACCTGGGAGCGGACGGGGAGGACCAGTCTGGCCGGTTACCGCCATGCGATCGCTTCGCGCGGGATGGGTCAACCAGGGGCGTCAACGCGGCGGTAGAGAACATCGAGTGGTGAGAGCAACTCGTGCTCCACATAGTGGCTTCCCAATACCTCGCCGATTGCCTCACGTCCCGCCTTCAGGTCGTGCATCTCTACGAGTATCCAAACAGGAGCGTGGCGCGTCAGGTCCAAGCCACGCAAGGCTTCAGGCTCATAGCCCTCGACGTCAAGGGAAAGCAGGTCGATCTCTGAGACGTCGAGCTCGTCGAGCAGGCTGCTGAGCGGACGTGCCGGCACGCGCTCGACACGGTGATCGCGCCACCCGAGCACAAGTCCGTTGCGCACCCACGCCTCGTCTTCCTTCCCTGATTTGCGGACCGTCGAGAATAGGTCTCCAAACTCCATCTCGACGTCCTGGTCGGGATAGCCAAATGGGACAAGCGCACACTGGAACACACGCGAAGCGGGGCGATTGCGCTTGGCCTCTGCCGCCATCTCGGGCATCGGCTCCACGAGCATGCCACGCCAGTTACGGAAGCGTTCGAGGAAGTACGTATTGGACTGCGTGTAGCCGTCATGCCCTCCCGCTTCGATAAAGAAGCCACTGTCGCGATCAATGATCATGTCCAGCTTGCGGTCCATTTCATGCAGCGCGGGACGCGAGTGGCGATGCGAGCCTCGTCGCTCTGAGGCGCCGCGTCTTGCCCGAGCCAACGCATAGCGAGTTTGGATCACGCTCTCCCGCAGCCCGAACGTCTTGAGGACTCGCGTCAGGACCTGTGTGACTGTGAATTGGAGGCGCAGGCGCAGCGGAAGGTTCTTGGGCATCGGCGGCCACTCTACAGGGGCGGTCCCCGCCAGCCAGAGGCTCGCACGCACCGCTAAGGTGCCTCCGTGCCTAACGTCCTGATCGTCCGTGGCCATCTCGTGACTCCCTGGGAGCTACGTCCCTGGCTTGAGTTGCCCGAGCGCTATTCGGTCTCCTATTTGTTGACCAGCTCGAACGGCTACACCCCTCCGCAGGGCCTGCGGGCGGTCAAGGCGCGTGCTCTGCGCGACATCCTGCCGCGAGGCCCGCTAGGCGAGCTTGGCGCTGGCGTGCTCGGTGATCGCTACCTCTCCGGCGAGCAGGCATTCGCCGAAGCGGACATCGTTCACGCCGAGGAGCTCTCGTTCTGGTTCGCGGCCGAGGCGGCCAAGCGCCGCCGCCGCCATCGCTTCAAGCTCGTCCAAACCGTCTGGGAGACCCTTCCGCACATGCGTGCATACCGCAACCGTCATGCGCGCCAGTTCCGCGAGCTGGTGCTGGCCGAGACTGACCTCTTCCTACCCGCCACCGAGCGTGCTGCCTTGGCGCTGCAGTTGGAGGGCGTGGAGCGCGAGCGGATGACGGTCTGTGCGCCGGGCATCGATATCAACCGTTTCAAAGCGGCCGCGCCGGATCCCCCACCGACGGAGCACACGATCGTCTCACCCGGGCGGCTTGTATGGGAGAAGGGCCACCACGACGTGCTGCGAGCGTTGGCGCTGCTCCACCGTGGCATCGTCACCGCCGCTGACGGCAAGCGCCTCACTCCCCGCCTGATGATCGTCGGCTCCGGTCCGGAAGAAGTACGCCTGCGCGAGCACGCGAGCGAGCTGGGGCTCGCTGACGCCGTGCGAATCGGTGGTGTGCCATACGAGGAGATGCCTCGGGTGTTTGCCGGTGCCTCCGCGATGGTGCTGGCAAGCCAGTCTTCCGCGACCGCCGCCTATCACCCTTTCGACATTCCGCATGCCTTCTGGGAGGAGCAGTTTGGCATGGTGCTCGCCGAGGCAATGGCGTCCGGCCTGGCGATCGTGGCGAGTACCAATGGTGCCATCCCGGAGGTGCTTGCGGGTGCGCCTGTCGATCTGGTCCCGCCGGGCGACTGGATCGGGATTGCGCGTGCGCTCGCTGAAGGCTCGCTCGGCCGATCACCGGGCGAGCGAGTCGTCTATCCAACGGATCTGCTCGAGCGCTATTCGACGCGACAGGCCGCCGGGCGTCTTGCCGGGGTCTACGATTGCCTGCTCGCAACCTGATCGACGTTAGCGTTCCTGTCTGGGCCCCGACTGGCGTCGCGTTCTGCTCGGTCCAGCGTTCCTGCTCGGTCCAGCGTTCCTGCTCGCGGCCTCACCGGCGGTCTCCAACGTTTGCAGCGCGATCTGCGCGAAACGCTCCCAAGAGAATTCGCTGGCTCGGTCGGCGGCTCGCCGTCCTAGCTCCGTTTGGCGTGCCTCGTCAGAGAGAACGTGGCGCAGCCCGGCCGCGATCGAAGCCGTGTCGTGAGGGTTTGCATATTCGACCGCATCGCCGCCGACCTCCGGCAGGGATGAGAGGTTCGAGGTGAGCACGGCCACACCGGCTGCCATCGCCTCCAGGACCGGCAGCCCGAAGCCCTCGCCGAGCGAGGGGTAGCAGAACACCGCGCAGCGTCTGTATAGCTCGGCGAGCGCTGCGTCTGAGACGTAGCCAAGCATCCTGCAACGGGTGCCCAGCGAGCGCAACGCGTCGAGCGTCTTGCCAGTCTCCCAGCCTAGTGCTCCGACGACGACGAGCGGATGCTGTTGCTGGAGCTGATCGTCCAACTGGCTGTAGGCGGCGACGAGCCGCGGCAGGTTCTTGCGCGGCTCGAGCGTGCCCACGGCCAGGACGAAGCCGGGTGGCGGCAGCGCGTCACCCTCGCCTGCCGTGAGCGTGTCCGACAGCGCGGCGGTGACGCCGAGCGGAGCCACCACGGTGCGCCCGCCGGCCTTGGGGAAGCGCGTCGTCAGAGCCTCGGCGGTCGCTTGGGAGATGGCCAGCAGCGCGGCACTTCGGGTTACGGCGGGACCCAAGGTCAGGCGCTCGATGACGGTCGAGCGGCGGTTAGGCCGCATCGAAGGCTCGAACGTGACCATGTCGTACACAATCGCGACCGTCGGTATGCGTGTGAAGATGGCCGTCAGGTAGGAGTTAGAGGAGAGCAGGACATCGCACTCGTGGCTTGCCGCGCGCGCCGTCAACAGGTTCCACCAGGGATCACGCGCTTTGATCAGCCGCCAAGAGAAGCGCTCGTCCAGCGGCTCCTCCCACACAGTGCGCGCATACAGGACATAGCGATGGGTCTCCTCGCGCGCCGCGAGGGCCCGCAACAGCTCGCGCACGACGCGTCCGCGTCCGGCCGGCACCTCCGTGGCGGCGCGTGCATCGATGCCGATCGTGAGTGGGGATGATGGGCTCAAGCGAGGGGAGCCTTGCACAGTCCTCCGCTAGCCTGCGCCCGGCGATGCACGTCGGCCTCAACCTGATCTTCCTCGTGCCCGGCGAGACCGGCGGCATGGAGGTCGCGGCGCGCGCGCTGATACCGGAGCTGGTCAAGGCTGCGCCGGAGGCGCGCTTCACGGCCTTCATAAACCGTGAGGCCGCTGCCGCCAAAGACGGGCCTTGGGATGAGTTGTTGCCTGCGGTGACGGTGCCGGTAAACGCACGCAACCGAGTGCAATGGGTGCGGGGTGAGCAGACACTCTTGCCGCGCCTGGCCGCGCGTCACGGTGTCGAGCTGGTGCACAGTCTCGCAAGCACCGCGCCCGCATGGGGGCGCTTCCGGCGGGTGGTCACGGTTCACGATCTGATCTACGCGCGTTTTCCGGAGGCCCATGCGGGGATCCGTGACCGGGGGATGCGCCTGCTTGTGCCGCTCGCGGTACGCCGCTCCGATCGCGTGATCGCCATCTCGCAAAGCACCCGTAACGATCTCGTTGAGCTGCTGGGCACGCCGACCGAGATGATCGACGTGATCCCACAAGGGCTGGGTGGGGGGTTTAGCTCTCAAGCAATCGGTGGGCCTAACCAGCAAGCAGTTGATGCAGGTGGGTGGCAAGGAGTCGGCGTGGCCGGGCCGCGGGGCATCGGCGCGCCCGGTCGAGCCAGTTCGCCCGAGGCCCATGAGACCCGCGCACGATTCGACCTCGGCGAGCGCCAGGTGCTCTTGAGTCTGTCGGCCAAGCGTCCCCATAAGAACCTGCTCGCGCTGATCGACGCGCTGGCCCTGATTGCGATCGAGCGTCGTCCTGTGCTGGTCCTGCCTGGTTACCCCACCTGGCACGAGGCGGATCTGCGTGAGCGCGTCGAGGCGCTCGGCCTGCGGGGCGATGTTCGTTTCCCGGGCTGGCTGTCTGACGAGGAGGTTGAGGGGCTGTGGGGGGTCGCGGACGCTTTTGTATATCCGTCGCTGTACGAGGGCTTCGGGCTGCCGGTCCTTGAGGCGATGGCGCGCGGGGTGCCAGTCGCCTGCTCGAGCGCCTCCTCCCTGCCGGAGGTGGCCGGAGACGCGGCTTTGCTGTTCGATCCACACGACGAGGCGGCGATCGCCGCTGCCCTCGAGCACCTGCTTGCGGATCGCGCGGAAGCCGAACGCTTGCGCGCGCTGGGAGTAGAGCGCGCCCGTCAATTCAGCTGGGAGCGCACCGCTCGTCTTACGCTCGAGAGCTACAGTCGAGCGTCGAGCGGATTTTCCCAGCGAACCCCGTGAAAGCGGGCAAAGTCACCGTCGCTGCTGCAGACCGTGAGTCCGTGCTCGATCGCGAGTGCGGCGAGATGGGCGTCGGTGGCGAGGTCGGGCCGCGACTCGTCCTGGAGAAGATCGCTGAGTATCGTGAGATGGCGGTCGGTCGGGGAGGGGATCCAAGTCTGCGGAAGCCTGAGCCATTGCTTCACCTGAGCCCAGGATTGGTTGAGTGCAACAGGTTTGCGGACTACGCGCGGATTGCCCAACAAGCGGGAGAACGCCAGCAATGTGGGCCAGGGCAAAGCTACCTTGGTGGGCCCGTTGAACACCTCCTCGAGCCACGTGCTCGCCGCCTCGCGTCGAGGGGACTCAGGCGTATAGGCGTAGACGAGCAGGTTTGCGTCGAGCAGTATCAAGTCCGCCACGGGCCTTCGGCGATATCGAGAGCGGCTTGCACGTCGTCGATCGGGATCAGCAGTTCGCCCGTTGGGAGGGGCTCCACGCGGAATCGAGGGGTCTGCTGGTGCTCCTGCTCCACATGGGTGAGGCCCGCTCGAATCAGGTCGTTGACCTCTTGCTTGAGGGAGTGCTTGAGCTCGTGCCGGCGACGTTCAAGGGCCGCCGCTACATCGTCATCGAGGGTCAATGTGGTGCGCATACGTCAAAGCATAACTCAAATGATGTTTTGATGTCCATGCTTTATGGACGGGTCAAGTAGTCCACAAAAAAGGGGTGACGCGCGCGTGCGCGCGGCCAGTTAACCTGGCTAGGTCTTGTTAAAAGACCGCGCACGCGCGGGTCATGCTTTTAGAGACACATAACCGTCCAGCACCGTGCGTAGCGAGGACTCCAAAGAGAGGCGCTCGGCATTCTCCGCAAACCAGAGCGCTGTACTCTCGCGCAGCGCCATCCCGGCTTCGTGCACCCGCACGATCGCCTCGGCGAGTGCCTCGGGCTCGGCGCGGGGCACGATCGTGCCGTTGAGACCCTCGGCCACGAGCTCGACGGCCGCGTTGTCGGGTGCGGCGACCACTACCGCGGGCGTGGCCACAGCAGAGGCCTCAACCACGACCATGCCGTAGCCCTCGCGACTGGAGGGCAGCAACATGCACAGGGCGCTCCGCAACGATGCTTCGAGCTGCCCAGCATCCACGAACCCAGGCGCTGTGATCGTCTGCTGGGCGTCAAGCTCTGAGATCGCGGCGAGGACCGCCTCGCGCTCGGGACCGTCCCCGTAGAAGACCCCGCGCAATCCCGGGATACGCTTGGCCGCGGCGGCGACGCCGGCCACGCCGAGCGGGGCACGCTTCTCGGGAATCATCCGTCCCGCGAACACGACCAGTGGCTCGGCCGGGACCGCGGTGGGGACATCGAGCGAGCCGGCGTACTCGCCCTCCAGCACGGTCACCTCCCCGCGCAAGCCCTCCTTAACCAGTCGCTCGGCGTGTAGCCGGGAGAAGCAGAAGGCGCGCTGGGGAATGCGGGCGCACAACAGTTGCACCCCATAGCCGATCCTGCCGCCGATTCCGCCCAGGTATTCAAGCCAGTAGGAGCGACTCCACACCTCGTGCCAATCTACGACCAAGGCGAAGCCGGCGAGCAGACGCGCAACGCCGGCCGCTAGCAGGGAGAAATAGGGAAACGAAGCGGTGTGCACGACCTCATAGCGCCTGCCGTGGCGCAACAGGTGCCAGAGCACCCCGGCGCCGAACACGAGCGGAGGCAGGATGCGCCGCCGATCGCCGGTGTAAAGGCCCAGGCGCGGCCCGACCGTGATGACCTCGATGCGCGGGTCAAGATCGAGCCGCTCGCCGCGCTCCCACTGGCGCAGGGTCAGGTAGGCCACCTCGTGGCCCTCCTCCACGAGCCGCTCGGCCAGGTTGCGGTACCAGCGCTCGGCACCGCCAACGGTGTAGGGGAACAAGCAGTCGTAGATCAGGCAGATGCGCATCGCACGGGAGACTTTCAGCTCTATCGCTTGTTTGCAAAGTCATGATTTTGCAAATCATAAGTTTGTAGATGTACGCGTATCCTTGATCGTTGTTTGGCCCTTCCGGCCGGTCCGGTAGCATCGGCAAGCAGAAAGCGTGCTGGTTTCAATGATGGCGCGCCACTTTTCGGTCTGCTGGGCGTTAATGCGCCTGAGGACCGAACCCCGAGCACTCGAACCCTGAGCACGGGCATGGGAAGACCAAAACCATGAGCACCGCACAGAAGACCAGGCCCGCCGACACCGGCACCACCGACGATTCTCGATCGACGCTTGTGTCGGTAGTGATTCCGTGCCTAAACGAGGCCGAGAACATCGAGCTGTGCGTGAAGACCGCTCGTGAGGTACTCGACACACAAGGCATCGATGGCGAAGTGTTGGTCGTGGACAACGCCTCTGATGACGACTCCGCCGCGCTTGCGGCGGCGGCCGGCGCCCGCGTGGTCTCAGAACCGCGCCGGGGCTACGGCAGCGCCTACCTGGCCGGCTTCGCAGCAGCCAGGGGCCGCTACATCGTGATGGCCGACGCCGACCTTACCTACGACTTCAACGAGATTCCCCGCTTTGTAGCCGAGCTTGAAGGCGGCGCGGAGCTGGTCATGGGCGACCGCATGGACAACATCCAGCCAGGCGCGATGCCTTGGCTGCATCGCTATATCGGCAACCCGATCCTGACAGGGCTGCTCAACCTGTTCTTCAGCACTGGCGTCAAGGACGCCCACTGCGGTATGCGGGCCTTGCGCACCGACGTCCTGCCCCGTCTGGACCTGAGGACCACCGGCATGGAGTTTGCCTCAGAGATGGTGATCAGAGCCTCCAAGGAGAAACTCAAGATCGCCGAGTTCCCGATCGAATACCACCCCCGCGGGGGCGAGTCGAAGCTGTCTAGCTTCAAAGACGGGTGGCGCCACCTGCGGTTCTTGCTCGTGCACAGCCCCACGCACTTGTTCATCGCGCCGGGCGCCGTCATGGCGGGGATTGGCACTTTGATCGTGGCCTTGGCTGGCAGCGGCTTGGATCTGTTCGGACGCTCGTGGGGTATCCATGCCTTGATCGGTGGCGCGCTCTTGATGGTGGTGGGCACGCAAGTGCTTGCCCTCGGGCTGTGCGCGCACGCGTATGGGACCTACTACATGGGCGAGCGCGACCCTTGGTTCGATCGCATGAGAGCGCGCTTTAGGCTAGAGCACGGCCTAATGCTGGGCAGCCTATTCGTGCTCCTCGGGATCGTTTTGGGCGGGGTCATCGTGGGCACCTGGATCTCACACGGCTTCGGCTCACTGGCCGACGAATTCATGGCAGTGACCGCGGCGACGCTCGTGATCGTGGGCATCCAGATCTTCTTCTCCTCGTTCTTGTTGAGCATTCTCGGGTTGCGTCGCGGCGCGTAGCCCCAAGCTGTGCGCAACGACCTGATGGCCCTCCTGGGGGCGCCCCTGGCCTTGTGGGTCGTGTGTCTGGGTTGTGGTTTGGCCTTCGAGCGCGTCCTGCAAGTGCGTCTGAGCAACGCCTTGCTGTTGCCCTTGGGATTGTGCGTGGCGTTCGCCTTGATTTTTCCCGGCTACGCCGCCGGGGCTGGCGACGCGCTTGCGATCACGTTGCTCCTGGTGGTCACGCTGGCGGGGCTCCTGTTCGCCAAGGACGGCCTGCGCGCGCGCCTCAACCCAGGCTGGCCGGGCGTGGCGGGCCTGGGTGTCTACGTGCTCTACATGCTGCCGGTGATCGCCTACGGGCACTGGACTTGGGTCGGCTATGACTTCGTCAACGACTCGGCCTTCGAGATGCTTTTGGCGGCCCACATCAAGGGCTATGGCTTGACGCTCGGCAACATCCCCCTGACGAGCGAGCAGCAGTTCTTGATGTCCTACTTGAACAGCGGCTATCCACTCGGCACACAGTCCTTGCTGGGCACGCTCAGTGGCTTGACCGACACCGATGTGCCAGTGCTCTACCAGGGCTTCATCGCCAGCCTGGCCGCGTTCGGTGCCGTGGCGCTCTCGACGGTGACCCGCGGCCTACTCAACGCGCGCCGAGCCGCGCTCGCTGGATTCGCCGCGATGGCCGCCAACCTCACCTACCAGTACGCCTTGCAAGGCAACATCAAGGAGATCGGCCTGCTCGCGACCCTATGCGCCGGGGTGGCCCTCGGGCGGGAGGCGATCGAGTTGGGTCGTCCCTATGCGGGGGCCGCCCTGATGGCGGTTGTAGCGGCTGCCGCGCTCGCCACCTACAACGCTGTCGCGGTTCCCTTTCTGGGCGCGCTCGCGCTTTTTTTGGGGTTGGGATTGTTGTTCGTACGTCACTCGCGCCCAAGCCGAGCATGGATCGGGCCGCTACTTGCCGGCCTGGGCTTGGCGGCGCTGCTCTCGATCCCCTCGCTCGTCTCCTTCAAGACCTTCTTCGAAGTCGCGCGCACCGGCCAGGGCTCAACCGGCGTCGGGGCGATCCAGCTCGGCCAGCTCTTGCGCCCTTTGCCACTCAGCCAGCTCAGCGGTGTGTGGCTCTCAGGCGAATACCGCTCCGCGATCGCCTCCCACCATGCCGGTCTATTGACGAGCATCGCGACCGTCGCGATTCTGCTGGCGATCGTGCCTTGCGTGGTCTGGGCCTTGAAGCGGCGCGCCCCAGCGGTGCCTGCGATGGTGGGCATGATCGGCCTGGTCCTCTTGATCGTGTTCCCGCGGGCCAGTCCCTACGCCCAGGGCAAGCTCTTGGCGATTTGTAGCCCCTTCGTGGTGCTTGCCGGAGTCGCCGGCCTGCTGTGCGTGCGTTGGCGGCGCCTGGGCGCGCTCGGGGCGATCCTGGCCGCGGGGGTGGGCCTCGCGATCCTGGCCTCCGACCTTTTGGCCTATAACCACGATCGCGTCGCCCCTACGGCCCAGATGGAAGCGATTCGCCAAACGGGCGATCATTTCGCCGGGCGCGGCCTGGTCCTGTGGAACGAGTTTCAGGAGTTCGCCAAGTACTTCGCGCGCTCCGCCAAGATCAGCGTGCCGTTCGAGACGCTCACCCCCCAACAGGTCCAGCTGCGCTCTCCCACTTACTTCTATGGCCACTACTTCGACCTCGACCAGGAGCTGCTCCCTTTCGTCGAGGGCTATCCGATCATCGTCACCCGCCGCTCCCCAGCGGCCAGCCGCCCGCCCGCCAACTACAAGCTTGTCTACGAAAATCCCTACTACCTGGGCTGGGAAAGGACGAGCAAGCCTGAAGTGCTCGAACACCTGCCCCTGCAGCAGCTCTACAGCCCCTCCTTGCCGATCGGATGCTCGGCCTTGGCCCCGATCGTCGCAAAAGCCCCCCACGGATCGCACCTGGTTGTTGCGTACGCGTCCGAAAACCATTGGTACGAACCTCAATCCAATCCAAAACGTCCCACCGGGTGGCCTCCAGATCCCGTGCAGGCTGGATCGGTGTTCACTTCGAGTCCAGGTCGCATCGAAGGCGAGCTCACACTCAAGCGCGCCGGCTCCTATCGCGTGTGGGTGCAAGGTGACTTTCCGCGGCCCTTGCATGTGTCCGTGGACGGCCACGAAGTGGGCACGGTGTCGGGCTCGAACACGCCCGGGCAGTGGCTGCAAGCGGCCACCGTACATCTGCCGGCGGGCACCCACACGGTGGCGGTCGAGAAGGCCCCCGGGCGCGACCATCTCGGGCCCGGTGAATGGGCGGTCGGCATGCTCGGCGCGGTCGCCCTGCAGAGCGACGCGCCCGAGCGGATGGTGAGTCTGCCCTTGTCGAGCTGGCACAGCCTATGTGGCAAGGAAGCCGACTGGGTCGAGGTCGTGCGCGGGTGAATGCTCGGCCTACACCCTCGATTGTGGGCATGGCGGGACCTGCTGGACCCACAGCTTCGATTGTGGGCATGGCGGGACCGTGACCGATGTGACTGTGGCCATCCCGGTTCGCGACGGCGGCGAGCTGCTCGCTGGCACGCTGGCGGCACTCTCGCGCCAGACGGTTGACCATGAACTGCTTGTGTGCGACTCGGGCTCGCGCGACGGCTCCGCCGCGCTTGCGCGCGCGCACGGGGCGCGTGTCCTGGAGATCAGCCCGACACAGTTCTCCCACGGGGGCACCCGCAACCTGCTCGTGCGCGAGTCTCGTGGCGAGCACGTGGCCTTGCTCACCCAGGATGCCGAGCCGGCGGACGAGTACTGGCTGGAGCGGCTTGTGGAGGGCTTCTCGCTGGGTTGGGACGTGGGCATCGTGTACGGGCTCTACCGTCCGCGCCCGCAGGCCTCACCGGCGGTCCGCGGCGAACTGGAGCGCTGGTTCGATTCGCTCTCCCCGGACGGAACTCCCAGGGTGGAGCGCTTGGCAGAGCACGAACGGAGGCTGTCTGTTGAGCAGCTGATCGGCCGGCGTGGTTTCTTTACCGATGCCAATGCCTGCCTCGTGCGCGCCGCCTGGGAGAGAGTCCCCTTCCGTGAGGTCGCCTACGCCGAGGACCGGGTCTTGGCGATCGACATGCTCCGGGCTGGCTATGCCAAGGCCTACGTGCCGGGCGCGGCGGTCCTGCACTCACACGAGTACACGACACTCCAGCAATTGCGCCGCTGCTTCGACGAGTGGCGCGGGCTGCGCGAGGTGTACGGCTTCAAGGAGCCCGCTTCGCCGCGGTATCTAGCACGCAAGCTGCGCGGTGAGGTCAAGGCGGGACGGGGCGAGGAGACGACCGTCGCGCTCACCCGTCACCATATTGTGCGCCTCGTGGGCGCTTTGTTCGGCTCGCACGCTGGAATGCTCCCTTCTTGGGCAAGACGGCGACTCTCGCTGGAGGGACGGGCCGGCTTCGCTCCACTGCAGCTCGACCGACCATCGACACAGGACGGCCGTACGTGAACGACGATCAGAACCGCAAGGACAGCCGACCGCCGCGAGCAAAGAGTGAGCGTGATCCGCCAGACACTCGTCCACCGATCGCTCGCGCCGAGACGATCGCGCAGAGCGCGCTTGACGGCGAGTTCAAAGGTCCCTTGGCGGGCCTGCGCAGGCGCATCTATCTGACCTATCACTATCTGGGTTGGCGCACCTTGTTGTTCCGGGTCCTCACCTTCCCCTTGCGCTTCACGCCTTTGCGCCATCGCCTGGCGTTGCGCTCGCGCATGGGCCATGACCTGTACCGGCGCGCTTTGGCTTGGTACGGCGAGCATGGTGAGCCGGTCAGCGTTGTGATCCCCAGCTACCGCGACGCCGAACGCGTGGCCGTCCTGGTGGCGAGCATCCACAGCACGGTGCCCCGGGGCATGGTCCAGATCGTGGTTGCCGACGATGCATCTGGCCCCGAGCACCTCGCCCAGCTGAGGGCGATCGAGGGGATCGAGGTGGTCCCAGGCGAGCACAACGAAGGCTTCGCCGCCAACGTCAACCGCGGCCTCCGCGCCGTCGATCAGAGTCGCGACGTGGTCGTGCTCAACTCCGACATGGAGGCCCGCCCCGGTTGGCTTGCCTGCCTGCAATACGCCGCTTCCCAAGAGGACGACGTGGCGATCGTGGGCGCCCGCCTGCTCTACCCCGACGGGCGCATCCAGTTCGCCGGGACCGCCCGCAACCTGGGGGCGCCCGAGTGGTTCGACCACCGCTACCGCTTCAAGCCCTCCGACTGGGGTCCCGCTGCCCTGCCCGGTCCTGTCCTGGCCGTGACAGGCGCTTGCATGTATGTGCGCCGCGCCGCGATCTCTCGGATCGGGTTGCTAGACGAGCGCTACCCGATGGCCTATGAGGACGTCGACTGGTGCCTGCGCGCCTGGCAGGCCGGGATGCGGGTCATCTACTTCCCGGGCGCCTCCCTTATTCACTACGAGTCGGCCACCAGGGGCACCGACGTGGGCGAGCGCGAGCGCGAGTCCCAACGCGTCTTCTGGGAGCTCTGGGGCCCTTTCTTCGACGCTCGCGATGTCCGCACACCCGAAGGCAAGCTAAGAATCGCCTATGTAACCGAGGGCACCGGCGTCGGCGGCGGCCACCGAGACATCTTCGAGCACCTCAACCGTCTGGCCGAGCGCGGTCACGAGGTGGCCCTGTACACGCTCGGGGAGCCCCCCGCTTGGTTTGACCTGCGCGTGCCCGTCCACTCCTACGAGTTCTACGACGAGTTGATCGCCGACCTGGCCGACCTCGACGCGATCAAGGTCGCCACCTGGTGGAACACGGCGATGCCAGTCTGGCGCGCGAGTGTGGTCCACGGCATCCCCGTCTACTTCGTGCAAGACATCGAGACCAGCTACTACCCCGACGACGAGTCCGTACGCCACGCGGTGATCGACTCCTACAGGCCCGAGTTCTCCTACATGACGATCTCCGGCTGGAACCGCGAGCGCCTGCGCGAGCTGGGCCTCGAAGCGGTCCTGATCCCGCCCGGGATCGACCTCGAGTGCTTCAGGCAACGCCCCGAGGTGCAGCGCCGCGAGAACATGGTCCTGGCCTTGGGGCGCACCAATCCCCTGAAGAACCTGCCGCTTACGATTGAGGCCTGGCGGGCTTTGCCCGAGCCCAGGCCCGAGCTGTGCATGTTCGGGATCGAGCCTGAGCTCGCCACTGACGCAGGTATGCGCTACATCCAGTCGCCCAGCGACGAGGAGGTCGGCGAACTGTTCAGCCAAGCCACGGTCTTCATTCAGACCTCTACCCACGAGGGCTTCTGCTTGCCTGCGTTGGAGTCGATGGCAACCGGCGGCGCGGTCGTGTGCACCGATGCCCACGGCAACCGTGACTTCTGTGAGGACGGCGCCAACTGCCTGATGCCCGAGGCCACCAAGGAGGCGGTCAGCGCGGCTTTGGCGCGCTTCTTGGGCGACCCCGAGCTGCGCGAACGGGCCGGCCAGGCCGGGATTGGCACGGCCGCCGAATACGCCTGGGAGCGGCGCATCGATGCTTTGGAGGCGTTCCTGGAGGACGCGGCGCGCCCGCGCGAGACGGTGGTGTCGAGCGAGGTTGTGCCCGGACAGAACTAGTCTTAGACACTAGGATTTGATAGTGCCGGTCACTAGGTATCTCGATCTTTGGCTGCGCCTGGGCTAGTGAATTGTCTGCCACTAGCGCGTCATGCTATTTAAAACTAGTCGGTCATACTAGCCTCCGCCGTTGGATCCGCTACACTGGGGTGATGGCTCTGAATCCTTTTGTCTGGGATCGCCCATTGGATGACCCCACCAAGATCGTCGGCATGGATGACTTCTCGCGCGATATCGCGCTCATGCTGAAGGCCCAGACCAACGTCGCCATCTTCGGGTCACGCGATACCGGCAAGTCCACGTTCCTCACAGTTCTCGCGCGCGAGCTGGAGATCGAGCACGAGCCCGACGCGCCGCCCTACACGATGGTGCGCATCGACCTCAAGCGTGCGCTCAGCATTCCGGCGTTCATCTCGTGTGTCAACGATGCGCTCAAAGAACATCCGTTGCCAACAGTGCGTGGCGCCGCCAGACGCGAGATGGAGGTATTGGAACGGGAGATCGGATTCGATCTGAAGGTGGTCAAGGGCACGGTGCGTCGAGGTGCGCGTCAAGCCGACGAAGCCGCCGAGATGCTCCACGCGCAGTTGCGCACGATTCCACGCCTGGCGAGCCATGTGGTGGTCTGCTTCGACGAGTTCCAGCGCCTTAATCGCTGTCCCGGGGAGCCTTTGGCAATCATCGGGTCGGCCCTCATGGGGCCCGGCGTGGGCAACGTCTCCATGCTGCTCACCGGATCTATCAGGGAGTACCTGGAGATGATGCTCAACAACAGCCGCGAGCCTCTCTTCAATCAGGCTTTCAAGGCTCGTCTACCGTCGATCGGCCGGGCGGAGTTCCATGAGTTCCTGACCTTTCAGTTCGAGGCGACGGGACGCGCTCCGAGCGATCGTGCACTCGACTACCTGCTGGCCCTCAGCGAAGCCCATCCCAAGCGCACTCAACAGCTGGCATGGGCGAGCTGGCGCCAGAGACTTCGTGGGACGCTCGAAGTGCAGGACGTCCAAAGCGCGTTTGAGGAACTAATGGAGGATCAGCAAGCCGACTTTGCGGTCATCGAGGAGACCCTGGCCAATGGTGAGGAGGCCGAGGTCACCGAACGCAAGGCGCTCTACCTACTGGCCGATCATCCCGATCAAGGACTCACCAGCACAGGACTGGCAACCCGTTATGGCCTTGGAGCGCACACCACCGCCAAGGCGGCCATGCCCCGGCTTGCGCGACGAGGACTCGTCGAGCGCCTCGCCGATGCCCACTGGAAGATCATCGATCCGTTCTTGGCCGAGTGGTTGCGACGAAACTCGCCGTTTGGGGAGTCGTGAAGAGCGAATTCGCTCAAGCTCTGCGCTGTCCGGCCTGCCGGCGCGATGGCACGCTCGTGCTGGCTGCTCAGGAGAGCGATGAGCGGGAGGCACGCGAGGGCTCTTTGCGCTGCGGCGCGTGCGCCACGGAGTTCGCCCTGCATCGTGGCGTGCCCGAGCTGCTCCACGACCCGCCCGCCCACATTCTCGCCGAGGCCGCGGGCTTGGAGCGTTTCGCGGCCAAGATGGCCGGCGGTGGCTGGGACAAGGAGCTAATGCTCAAATTGCCCGACCTGGAGCACGGCTACTGGTATGTGCAGGCGCGCTCGATGCACCAATTGCTCACCACGATCCCTTTCCAGCCCGGCCAGACGATCGTGGATGTAGGCTCCAACACCTGCTGGGCCTCCAACCACTTCGCCGAACGCGGCCTGCGCGCGATCGCCCTGGACATCGCCACGGTCGAGCTGCAGGGCCTGTACACGGCCGATTGGTTCATCGAAGGCGGCGTCTTCTTCGAGCGGGTGCTCGCTTCGATGGACGCGATGCCCTTGGCGTCCAGCAGCGTGGACTACGTGTACTGCTGCCAGGTGCTCCACCACAACGACCCCCAGAGCCTGCGGCGTACATTCAAGGAGATCTTCAGGGTTCTGCGCCCCGGCGGGCGCTTGTTGATGGTCAACGAGACCTTGAAGAGCTTGCGCGATCCCAGCGGGGTGCACGACGAGGCGGTGCAGGAGTACGAGGGCTACGAGCACGCCCACTGGGCGCTGCGCTACCGCTGGGAGGCCACGCGCGTGGGCCTCCTGACCGAAGTGGCCGAGCCCCACTACCGTTCATTCTTCGGGGATGCCGAGCTTGCGATCCCGCCCGAGACGGGGCGCTTGCGGGCGCTAGGTCCGCGATTGGGCTTCGCGTTGCGCTCATACGGCTTCGCACGGCGGCTCTACTTGGCGTGGCTGAACCATGTATGGGGAGGCGTGTCGATGAACATGATCGCCACCAAGCCTGTGCGCTACCTCGGCTTGGACGAGAGCATGGGCGCCACACAGCGGCTCGTGCGCCTGGTGGCGGCTTGGACGCGCCTGGGTCGCGACCGCCGCGAGGGCACGGCGCCGCAGCGTGCCCCACGCACGCCCGAGCAGGCCGCCGTGGCCTTCAACGGGGACGCGGCGATCGAAGTGGCCTCGCCGGGCGCTGCGAACTAGAGATTCTCCGCGACCGAAGGCGCCGAGCGGTTGAACACCCAGAAGCCGATCCCGAACGTGAGCGCCACGATGCCGAGCGGCTCGAGCAGGTAGATCCAGCCTCCCAGTACCTGGCCGGCGGACAGGGTGGCGTGGTTGACCATCGCGTGGCGGAACTGCTGGAAGATGGTCACGAGGGGGTTGAGCAGGTAGATGTGCCACAGGATGTGGTCCACCTGTCCGTGCGCCAGCTTCTCGCGCACGCTTTCGACCGGAATGATCACCGGCGAGGCGTAGAACAGGATCTGGGTGAACACTTCCCAGATCGGTTGAATGTCGCGGAATTTGACGAACATCGCCGACAGCCACATCGCGATGCCGGTGGAGAACAGGATCAGCATCATCAGGATCAGGGGCAGCTCCAGCCAGCTGAGCATCGGCGTAACGCCCGAGATGAGGGCGAAGATGAGCACAACGACCAGGTTCATCGCCAGGTTGAACAGCCCGAGCAGGGTGATCGAGAGCGGGATCACCAGACGTGGGAACTGGATCTTGCGCACCAGGTTCTCGCGGTCCACAACGCTGCGCACCGCTCCGCCGGTGGCTTCGCCGAAGAAGCCGAACAACACGATCGAGCCGAGTAGCTGCACGCCATAGAAGGCTTCGCCCGGCTTGTCGCCGCCGCCGACTTTTGAGATCACGACGAAGAACACGTACAGCACGCCGAACAGCAGCAGCGGGCGCATCACCTGCCACACCGAGCCAAGCGCCGAGCCGAAGAACTTCAGCTTGAATTCGTTTCGCGCGATGTTGTATGTGAGGTGCCAGAAGCGTGCCCAGTCGTCGGTCAGGGCGCGCGGGCCCTTGATCGGGCGGCCCAGCCCCTCGTGGGGGACGGCGGGCTCGACCGTGGCTAGCTCCGTGCTCACGGGACTACCCTGGAGAAGTACTCGGATTGCATGGGCGCAGGGTATCGGCTGCCCGGTCGGTAGAGGCCGCTTTCAGCGTGGCTGGTCTTGGAATGCTGGAGCCATATAAGGATCGGGCCGTCCGGATAGATGGCGATGCTGTTGGCGTTATGGAGGATAAGCCCCCCTCAAACGAGACGAACGACCCGGACGGCGCTCGGGTCGTTTTGAAGGATGAGGTCTGGCGCGAGAAGATCGTGCGCGACCATCCGGAGATCGCCGATCACAGGACCGAGGTCCTGCGAGCCGTGTCCGCACCCAATCACGTTGCGGCCGATCCGATCTTCGAGAGGCGCAAGCGCTACTACGCACGTGGTGTCGGCCCTAGTCGCTGGCTGCTGGTCGTCGTAAGCTATGAACAGACGCCTGCGCGGATCGTCTCCGCGTTCGCCAATCGGAAGGATCCCAAGTCATGGAGCGCGTAAACATCACGATCGGGCCGCTGCGCTTCGATCACGCCGAGTACGACGCCGAGAACGACGTGCTGTATCTGCATATCGGCGAGCCGCAGGCGGGAGAAGGGGAGGAGACGCCTGAGGGGCACGTCCTACGGTATGCCCAAGGTACTAGTCGCGTCATTGGACTGACCGTGCCAGGTGCGCGACGCGTGCTTGAACGCGACGGACACCTAGCGATCACAGTTCCTGAGAGGGTCGAGACGGCCGCCGAGGACCTCGCTCCGGCATTCGCCGCAGTCTGAGCAGTTTGAAGGATTCAGGCGATCACAACGTAAGCTCTTGGGCGCTTCCGGTGGCGCTACGCTCGATGCCCACCTCGACCGGTAGATCGACGAGGCCACCGGTGGCGTCGGGGCCGGTGACGACAAATGAGAAGGCGCCCTCGAAGCGGTCCATCAGGTCTAGGCCCGAGCCACGGTGGGCGAGCGTGAACAAGGGGTTGTAGCGTCGCGGGCCAAGCACGTTCTCGAACGAGAAGGAGAACAAGGCGCTCTCGCCCGCCTTGAAGCGCCCGGAGCGCTCGTGCTCGGTGGAGCTGGTGGCGACCATGATCGCGACGTGGTCCTCGTTGAGGATGTACAGGCCGGCAGCCGGGTCCTCCACGTCGACGAGGAAGTTGACGAGCGCCTTGACAGTGATGCGCTGGCCTTGGGCCAGGGTGGTGGAGCGCTCGCCGCCCTCGTCCTCGACCCAGGCTTCGACGATGCGCGCCTCGCCGTCGCCGCCCCTGCCTTCCTCCACGCGCTTGGCAGCCGCCTCGGGGTCGCGCCCAAAGTTGATCTCCAGGTAGCGGTCGGCCACCTCGTGTGGCTCGCCGAGGTGGACCAGCTCGCCCTTCTCCAAGAGCAAAGCCCTATGGCAGAAGCGGTTGAGCGAGCCCATGTCGTGGGTCACGAACACGATCGTGCGTCCGCTATCGCGCATCTCGTTGAATACGTCAAAGCACTTCTGCTGGAAAGAAGCGTCGCCCACGGCTAGGACCTCGTCGACGAGCAGGATGTCGGCGTCGACCTGGATCGCGACCGAAAAGGCGAGCCTTACGTGCATGCCTGAGGAGTAGTTCTTGAGCTTGAGTTCCTCGAACTCGCGCAGCTCGGCGAAGTCGATCACGGCGTCGTAGCGGGCCCGGGCCTCGCGCGGGGAGAGCCCCATCATGATCCCGTTGAGGACCACGTTGTCGCGGGCGGCCAGGTCTGGGTTGAAGCCGACGCCAAGCTCGATGAAGGTGGAGAGACGCCCGTTCATCCAGATCTTGCCGGTGTCCACGCCATAGATCCCGGCCAGGCACTTCAGGAGTGTGCTCTTGCCCGAGCCGTTGCGCCCGGCGATACCGAAGAACTCGCCGCGCCCAACCGCAAAGGAGATGTCTTTCAGGGCCGAGAACGACTGATGGGAGGAGCGGCGCATGGGGTGCAGGGCGCGCTCCTTGAGCGTGTGGGTGCGCTCCTCGGGGACCTTGAAGGTCTTGGAGAGGGATTGGACTACGATCGGCTCAGGGCTGCTGGCGGGACGGTTGAGGCATCGGGGGAAGGGTATCGGTGGCCCGGTCGGCCCTGGGCGGTTGGCCGCGACGCCGGCTCGGTCCGTGTTTGCAAGAGGCTCCACTCCGCGTTTGCAGGAGCAACTTTCCGCATTTGCAGAACCCGCAGGCTTCATCGCCGGGCTACGTGGTCCCGTTCTGATCGATGAGGTCCAGCTGGTGCCGGATCTCATCTACGCCATCAAGCAAGCAGCGCCGCTGGCGCCCGGCTCTCAGATGCGCAGCTCGGTAAATTGGCTTACCGCGAGTGCTTGTTCGATGACATCCTCGAGGGTGCGCCAGGGGTCGGCAGAAGGCCGGTTGAGGTCGATCGGGATGCCGGCGAACGCCAGGTCAGGCAGAAGCGTTTCGAGAAGATTCCGTACGCGACTGGCGCGTAGATAGTCGGACATGGTGTCTGGCTCTCGTTGCTCGGACCAGCGCAGCATGCGTCTGAGGGCAGCCAGCAACTGGGGCCAGTTGCGGTGGGCAGGCAGCTCGCCAGGTGTGCACTGGAGTAGGGCGGCCCACGCTGTGTGGTTGGCGCGGTAGCGCTGTTCCGCGCCGACTGTAACTGCAGACAGCACGCGGGCAGTGCTCAGACCCGCGAGGGCATCGTGGACGTTGCGCTTGGAGTAGCCGGTTGAGCGCGCCAGTGTCTGGGCGTTGACCCATGTGTCTTCGATGGTCAAGAGGATGCGAACGATCTCAGCGCGGATACCCACCCCAAGAATCTGGCGCAGTCGGAAGGCCAGGTTGATCGATGCCAGCGGGTCCGGTGGACGGGACTTGTGTGATGGCTCAAAGGGCGCTCGCGACCATCCCGCGGCGGCGAAGGCCTCATCGGTTTCCCGCATCGGTCCTCTGGTGCTGAACAGCGGCTGGAGTGCTTTGGCGCCCGAACCGGATGGCCGGCTGCTCAAGCCGGTTCGTGGGCGCTGGTTTCCCAACCATGCCAGCGTGGCCGCGACCAGCGCACGGTCGGCCTCGTCGATGCACGTGGCGCGTAGGCGCCTCACGCTCAGCAGCGACTCATTGAGAAGCGCCCAGTCCATGAGCTCGTCGAACAGGCGTGGCTCCGCGCGCGCGATCTCGAGGGTGAAAACGATCAGCGCCTCGGGATCTTGTGCCCAAGGGCTACGCCGGTGCGGTGTGGCCAGCAGCCCCATCTGCGCCCACTCATTCCACGCAAACGACACGAGCCGGTCGCTGAGCCGACGGCTAAAGCTCGAGGTGTCCATCGTCGACTCCGAAGTGTGCGAGGACTCGCTCGAGGGCGAGGCGATAGCCCACCGAGGGATCGTGGGGAAGCGGTTGCGCTGAAAAGAACTCTTGGCCGTCGACGACCGCGAGGACATCGACATCTCTCGTTGCGCGGGAGACGAGTCCGAGCGCAATCAGCGCTGATCCTCCGACGACGGGCGAGTGTGTACGACTCCCCGCGCGTGATGGAGGCTTCGACAGTGCGCAACTGGCGCATCGTGGCGAAGCTTGTGGCGTCAACCCGTGAGAACTCTCGATCGTCCCTACTGCGCAGCCAGCGCTCGGCGTCCACCTCGACGGCCTCGGAGACTCGCAAGACCTCCACGCGCGGCGAGGCTGCGACGGCGTCGAGGAAACTGACGGCCGGCCACTGCGTGCCCCGCTCTGGGTCGCAGGAATGTCCAGGTCTCGCCGCGCACTTCGTTGGTGGTGACGAGCCGATCCTTGTCGTGAGCTGTCAAGAGCGCCTTGGCCTGCTCGCGCTTGGTATCGCGGCGGTTGGTGAGCCCGAGCCAGAAGGAGGTGTCGACGAAGATCAACTGCAGATAGTCGCGAAACCGGGGGGCGGTGTACGCGTATTGGCCTGCGCGGAGGCGGTAGAGGGCGCCGGCTTCTACGAGTCGGCCGAGCACCACGTTGATGTTGCCAGAGGTCTTCTTAGAAGCGGCTCGCAGATCGGCGGCTCGTAGTGGGGGGTAGGGGCAGTGGGCACTGGCGAGCAGGAGGTCCTGCTCGGCCGGGGTCAAGGTCGCAAGCCGAGGCTCGTAGAACTCGCGGTCCAGTCGCTCATAGATTTCGGCGCGCGTGGCGTCAAGCACCGTCCGTGGTTCATCATGGCAGCTGATGGGTTGCTGTCATGATGCTTTATAAGATCGGTGAGCAGGAATGGCACTGCGATATCGTCCCAATCCGCTGCCGGATTCAGACGTCCGTCGTCGCGCTCTAATCAATGATCGAGCGAGTCTGCCACCACTACCTCGACCGGCAACCCGGCGAGAAGGGGAAGGCGTGAGCTTACGGCGCCGCGCTGGGGCCCCGCGCCTGATCGAGTGGACCGGTGAGCGGTGCGTTCCTTGGGCGCCGGATGTACAGGTCGTCTACGAGCACTTCCACCGCTACATGTGGGCGGCGCGCATAGTCGAGGGCCGCAGGGTCCTGGATCTCGGCAGCGGCGAGGGATTCGGCGCGGCCATTCTCGCCGGATCAGCCGCCCACGTGGTGGGCGTTGACGTCGACGAGCGGACGGTCGAGCACAGCAAGCTCAACTACGGTGGCTCCAACCTCGAGTTTCATGTGGGCACCGCACTCGACCTGTCGGCCTTCGAGGATGGCTCCTTCGGCGCGGTGGTCGCATTCGAGATCATCGAGCACGTGCAGGACCAGGAGCGGGTGCTCGATGAAGTGGCACGGGTTCTCGGAGAGGAGGGCATCCTTGTCGTCTCGACACCCAGATCGCCGGCTCTACAGCGAGGCGACGGGCCAACACAACCCCTTCCACGAGCGCGAGCTGGTGCTTGAGGAGTTCCAAGAGCTGCTGGCCGTGCATTTCCCGCACGTTGCAGGTTGGGGCCAGCGGACGATCACCGGCTCTCATCTGCACGCTCTTGACGGTCCTCAACGGGATGCTGGCACGACCGATCAGCCCGACTTCTACATCGAACGCGCGGGCGAGGAGTGGCGCGAGGCTGGCGATCCGGCCGCGCTCTACATAGTGGCCTTGGCGTCGAAGGCGCCGTTGCCCGAGATGGCGGACACTTCAACGCTCGCCGACTGCGGGATCGAGCTGGTGCGCGCTAGGGAATTGGATACGGCCCGCGCGGTCGGCGAACGGGACGAGGCGATTCGTCTGAAGGACGAATGGATGTCGGCGCTTGAGCGCGAGCGGGCCGCGCACAGCCATGAAAGGCGGCGCGTGCTCGCGAGCTGCGGGACGGGAGGACAAGCACAATGAAGAGCTCAGACAGCGCGATCAAGACATCGTGGTCGGGCGGGAGCGCATCGCGCAATTGCGTGCGCGAGCTAGCCGCACGCGAGGGCGATGCTTGCACTCGCGTGAGGCCGAGCTTGTTGCTCGCCAGAAACCTGAACCGTCGCACCGAGGAGTCGGTCACCTGGCAGGCTTTCCAGCGCGCCAGAGGCCGCCTCTACGGCGCGATTGGTGAGAAGTCGCTCTTGGCGCGCACGCTGCGTCTCTCATTGCGCATTGCCGGCAGGATGCTGATCAAACGCCCAAGCCCGCCGCGGTGTCGTCCGAGTCCGAGGGTCAGGACGCAGACCACCCCCCGCTCGCCTGACGTGCCTGTGATCTCGTTGCCCGAGTACGAGAACCCGAAGGTCTCGTTGATCATTCCGCTATATGCGCGCGCAGACCTGACACGAGCATGCTTGGAATCGATCCGCGACAACACGACGCGCGTGAGCTATGAGGTCATCCTCGTCGAGGACGACGCCGACGAGGAGACGAAGCGCTTGCTCGAAGGAGTGGGTGGAGCGAGGATCGTCCACAACGAGAGAATCTCGGCTACATCCGCAGCGTGAAACGTGGCGCTAGCTTTGCGCGAGGTCGCTGGCTGGTGCTGTTCAACAACGACACTCGAGGTGACGAGCGGTTGGCTCACGGCGATGCTTGAATGCGCAGAGTCTGCGGAGGACGTTGGCGTGGTCACGCCTAAGTACCTCTACCCCGACGGAAGCCTCAACGAGGCCGGTGGGATCATCTGGCGCGACGGCACCGGCGTGAACTACGGTCGCGGCGATCGGCCTGAGCACTTCCAGTACGAGTACCGACGGGAGACCGACTATGGCTCGGCCGCTGCCCTGATGGTGAGGGCCGACCTGTGGAAGGAGATGGGAGGCTATGACGAGCGCTACCTGCCGATGTATTACGAGGACGCCGATCTGTGCTTCGAGGCCCGCGAGCGCGGGTTGCGGGTGCTGTACGAACCCACAGCAGTTGTCATCCATATCGAGGGCGCCACTGCCGGCAACGACATTAGTGCAGGCTACAAGCGCTATCAGGAGCAGAATCGCGCGAAGTTCGTGGCCAAGTGGCGCCACCGCCTGGAGTCAGAGCAGCTACGGCCCGCGCCAACGAACCTGCGGTTGGCCGCCAATCGACACCGCGGTCGTCACGTGCTGATCATCGATCACCGAGTGCCTATGTGGGATCGAGACGCAGGGTCGCTGCGGATGCTGCACATCATGAAGGCGCTCATCGACGCCGGCATTCGCGTCACATTCATGCCCGAAAATTTGGCCCCGACCGAGCCTTATACCCGTCATCTTCAGACGATGGGCATTGAGGTGCTCTACGGGCAGCTTCACGTTAACGCCGAGCTGGACACGATCGGCCCGAGACTTGACTTGGCGATCCTGAGCCGTCCTCATACGGCGAGCCGCTGGTTGGACGCTGTGCGTGAGTATGCCCCGTCGGCCACTGTCGCGTACGACACGGTCGATCTGCACTGGTTGCGCGAGGCGCGACGCGGCCAGCTCCGGTCCACACAGAAAACGTGGTGGCCAGCAATGGCAGCTCTCAACTCGATTACGCCCAAGGCGGCTGCGCTGCGTCACCTGGAGCTCGCCATGATCCAGGCGACGGACGCGACGATCGTTGTCAGCGACTGTGAGCGTGAGCAGGTCGAACAGGACGTGCCGGGGTCGCGCGTGATCGTCATACCCACCGTTCATGATGTGGAGCCATACGTGCCTCCGCCAGAGGATCGGACGGGGATCCTGTTTGTGGGGGGCTTCGAGCACCCGCCCAACATCGACGCTACGGTTTGCTTGGTGAAGGAGGTAATGCCGCTGGTCTGGCGCGAGCTTGGCGACATTCAGGTCACCATCGTCGGTTCTGCGCCACCGCCCGAGGTGGCAGCGCTTGCTTCGCCGCTGGTCGATGTAACGGGCTGGGTCGAGGATCTTCAGCCCTTGTTCGAGGCGTCTCGCCTGATGGTCGCGCCGCTTCATTACGGCGCCGGGATCAAGGGCAAGATCACGCAGTCTTTGGCTGTCGGTCTTCCGGTGGTGACGACTCTGATCGGGGCTGAGGGTCTCGAAGGGGGGGAGGAGCAGTGCATGCTGATCGGCGATTCGCCGCAGGGATTGGCGGACGAAGCGATACGCGTCTACAAGGATGACGAGCTCTGGCGCGATCTCTCTCGTGCAGGTCAGGCACTGATAGAGGCGCGGTGCTCGACGCGGGTGCTCTCAGAACGACTCCGTTTGTTGCTGAATGGCTCTTCAGCTCGCCAAGTTGAGCCGACTCGCCCCACCAGCTGACGCTGCTGGCCAAAGATAGGCTGCAACCTTCATGGATCGAGTAGTCGTCGTCGGCAATTGCCAGGCCAAGGCCTTGGAGATGATGCTTGCCACCAACGAGGAGTTCGCAAAGCGCTTCGAGTTCGTGAGCTTCCCGGCCGTCCACGAGATTCCGGATGAAACGGTTCCAGAGCTGCACAAGGCCATAGCCGATGCCGCAGTGGTGATTCTTCAGCGAGTAGAAGAGGGTTACCGAGATGGCATCGGTCTTGGCACAGAGACGTTGGCGAAGATCGCCGGCTCGGCAACGGTGGTGCGCTGGCCTAGTGTGTATTGGGCGGGCTACTTCCCTGATCTCTTTTATCTGCGAGACTCAGCTTGCCAGCCAGTGGTGGATGGTCCGTTCGACTACCATGACCGATCGATTCTGCGGGCATACTCATCCGGTCTAGACGTTGAAGCTACTTGTCGATTGCTGGAGGATCCGGAGCAACCGTCGGATGCACCAGCTTGGGCCGCGAACGCGACCGCTGAGTTGAATATCCGCGGTCACAATTGCGACGTTCAAGTCACGGATTTCATTGATGCCAACTTCCGTACCCAGTTGCTGTTCTTTACGATGAATCACCCGACGAATCGGCTTCTAGCCTTCATCTCACAGGAGATCATTAAACTCTTGGGCATCCCTGGTAGGGTTTACAAGGAGCAAATGCCAGGAGAGGTTCTAGGTTGGACTTTTTATCCTCTCCATCCTAACCACGTACAAGCATTGGACCTCAGTTTTGGGGCGGACGTCATATGGGGTCTCACGGAATTTAAGATCCGTGGAGTGGCATATGAATCTTCCGATGCAGTTCAAGCGTTCTTTACTTATTACGCTGCACATCCAGAACTGGTCGACCTCAACCTTGAGTCAAGCGTCGCATGAGCCTTTATAGCTTCAGCGAAGCGTCGTGTACGACCTGACATGGCGGACTTGACTTTAGGAGCGCGGTCCCTGGGTCGCCACCTACGTACACGTGGATGGCTGCGTCTGCCCGACAATCGCGCGATCGGGCATGCCGTCAAGCCGCTGCCGTATCTGCCTATCTACGAAGAGCTTCTCGCACCCTTTAGAAGGCGGTCGTTTACGCTTCTGGAGCTGGGCGTGTGGGGTGGCCATTCACTAGAAATGTGGCGGGACGCGTTCCCGAGGGCCACGATCGTGGGTATCGATCTTATTCCACCTGATATTGCTCTCGGTAATCGAGTCCACATCATTCGTGGTGATCAAACCGACCCGGCGCTCATGCAACGTACTCGAGAAGAGTTCGCCCCGAAGGGGTTCGACGTCATCATCGATGATGCTTCTCACATAGGAATTACTACGGCTCGTTCGCTTCAGATTCTCTACCCCAGGCATCTACGACCGGGTGGCCTATATTGCATCGAGGATTGGGGTACAGGGTATATGCCAGACTGGCATGATGGGGGGGCGCTCGCCGTACCGCTTGATACTAGGCAGCTCGACAGCACCGCAGTTTCGATGACCGATGGAGTAACGACACCGATTCCCATGCCAAGTCACGATAGCGGTGTCGTGGGCTTGGTTAAGCGCCTCGTCGATCACACTGCCGCCGGGACCGTGCAGGCTGTACAAGATGCTTCTGTTCACGAAACCCTTGCAATCGAGTCTATGTCTGTTTGGAATGGCGTCGTAGCTCTTCGCAAGTCACCTTCGTGAATTGGATTGTCGCGCGGCGTACTGAACATCATCAAAAACCGTGGATATCGAACCCGGACGAACCATCCTACTTATACCCTAACCGCGCATAGATGGCGCCGAAGGACATGCGGACTATCATTGTTCACTATCAGATTTTTAAGAACGCCGGCAGCTCAATCGATCGTATCCTCCAGGTGGCCTTTGGCGATTACTGGGCTTCTTTGGAGGGAGCCACTGCGACCTCGCTCTTGCGTCCTAGGGATCTCTCTCTCTTTGTGATGCCCCGACCGGAGATCCTAGCTGTCTCCTCTCACCTGCTAAGACCACCGGCGCCACCAGATCTAAACGTGCTTCCCATAGTCCTGTTGCGCGAGCCATTGGATCGAGCCTTTTCGGTATACAGTCAACTACGCAGGAATACCGCCGGTGGCATGATGAGCGAAGCGGTCGCGCAGCAAACCAGCTTCTCAGAGTTCGTCCTATGGTGCTTGGACAACAAGGTCCTTGGCGGGATGGTGATCGCTGACTACCAGGTCGTACATCTTTCGTCGGCCTCGTTTCGGAGAAGTCACATATATGAAGCCCAGGCCACCGAAGATGATCTACGGGAAACTATTAGGTATCTGTCTAGCGGAGCCTGTTTTGGGACAGTGGATTGCTTTGAAGCAGTAGTTTCTCGGTTGCGCCAGGCTGCGGGAGCGGTAGATCTACACATTCCTACCGCGGTAGTTGCAGAGAACGCAACTATTGGTAGGCCCCACGATCTCGAACAGCGTCTATCGATCGCCAAGAAGCAGTTGGGTCCGGTGCTGTATGATCGCTATAGAGAAGAAAATGAACTCGACTACCGACTTTATGATTGGGCGTGTAAAGCGTGGTGATGGGTTCCATACCCAGCCGGCAAAGGACCTGCGCCAGATTCTTGGTGCTATCGCATAGGAGTTTTATTGATGAGGCTAGAGGCTGCCCGCAACTGAGTCCCTGTGTCTGAAAAGCTGGCAAGCAATATTGTCCCGCGTGACAGATCGAGCTTTTCACCTAGGCTTACATAGTACAGATCGCCATTTGGCGTAGAGATCGGTTCACGAGTTACTGGCTGTAGCCAAGTCATTTTGAATCGCAGTCGATAGTAGTTGAGCGCTTCGTTGCGGGGAAAGCCGGCGATCAGCTTCCAGGGAGCAGAAGGACGACCGTGCTGTTGCTCAAACTTAAGTATTGCGTTGATAACTTGACGGGAGGAGGCGTCAAATGTCCAGATCGTTGCCTTTTCCACATTCGCGTCCTGGGCAAAATTGATCGTAGTGAACAGCAGGAAGCATCCCACGACACTGCTGAGCACCAACTGAAATGGTCGGCTTGACACGGACCGAGCGATATCATCGATAAAGAAAGCTACGAGCGATCCAAACGGAACGATATAATCGAGTGCCGTGCGGTCGATTGGGTATAGGGCTCCCAGCAGCCAAGACTCAACAAGAACGGCAAGAATAGCCGTCACAAATAGCAAGGCGACGCGCTGAAGGTTGTTCCAAGCGCGCGTACGCACGTAGCGCGCTGCTGCCCAGACGATCGCTAGCCCTACAATGACAACCACTAGTGTCTCGCCAATACTGAGCCAAGAGGGACTACAGACGTAGCCACACGATGACGATCCCAGAAGAGAGCCGATTGTATCTTTGATGAAGCTCGTGTGCCCTCCGTAGTAAAGCTGATTGAGGGCTTGTAGGTGGCGAAGTTGGATTATGCCCGGCATCAGACCCGCAGCGGTGACTCCGATGACCGCGGCAGCCGCCGGGCGGTAGCCCGTCATGTGCGTCCCGCGGCCCGGATGGCTTAGGAATAGGTTTGTGATCTCCACAGTGAGCAGACCAAGGACAATGTTGAGGGCGCTGAAGTTGGCGTAGAACGCCAACAAACCAAAGATCCCCGTCAATGCGAGTCGGCCGAGCTCCCGCCACGCAGATGAGCTTGAACGTTCTGAGACGAGGCACGCAATGGCGGCAGCGGAGAAGGCCAAGCTGAGTCCATAGCCACGTGCAAGAGCGAAGAATTCAATCAGAAATGGGTTAACCATCAACAGGGCAAAGCCAGCAATCTTGGATTCGAGACGCTGCACATGAGCGAGCAACACCATTGTTGCTGCGCCATACAGACCAAACGCCGCGACGTTTGGGAGGCGCAAGGCCAACTCTGACTGACCAAACATAAACTGACTCACACGCATCATTTGAGTGTTGAGCCATTGGTTATTCGCCGTATCGACGAATGTCTGCGCACCGTGAATGATACCGTAGCTGATCGCCTCGTCGTTTGTAAATGCCACGCTTGTGGCGCGGGCGATCACATAGGCCCATATCGCAAGCAGCGTTACAGTGAGCAAGCCTACGAGTAGACTACGGGCGGTTGGTCTAACGCTCTGCAAAGACACGAACAACTACAGATCCGCCCAAGTTTGCGGGGAATCCCGCCGTATGAGTAGCGCCATAATAGAGATACAGTCGCTTACCAACGATCAATGGCGAGGGGTCAATCGAGCTCGCTGGACCCCAACGGATTCCGTTAGGGGTCGCAGGTATATCAGTACAGATGGACCAGTTGGCGCCCGACTCTGCGCGCCAGACCAATGCTACGGGTTAGCTTGTCCTCGGCGAGTCCGACAAGAAGAAGATAGTGCTTATCACCAGAGTCAAAGGTGGCAGGCTCGCCGAGGTCGGCATTGGCCCAATCTAGGGCCGCCACAGTGTTGATGCCGAGATTGATATGAAGTCGGACCAGCGCCCATTAGCGTAAGAGGCGAACGCCAGCGATCGTCCGATGCCTCCATTGGGTGGAACTGCGAGCATATACAAGCTGAGATGCGGGCCTTTCGGTGTCAAGAAAAAATCAGCGCCGCGATATGTAACGCCATCGGCCGTAAAGCCGGGTAGGAACGATTCATGATGCCAGTGAACGCCGTCAGTGGACCACGCAAGTTCGCTTTGAATATCGGGCCCCTCAACTGGTTTGATGTCAACGACGTGCCACAAGCGTCCTCGCCATACTGTGGTCCCGCCGTTGAGATAGTCGCCCTCTAGACCGGTTTGAACGTGAAATGGTCCGGTCGGTGATGTGGCGATCGCTAGACCAGTCCGCCAGTCACCTTTTGCACTATGACTATCGTTCCCCGAGAAGTACATGAAGTACCGTCCGTGATAAGCCACGATGTCAGGGTTGAGCACATCAACCGAATAGAAAGTCCCATGGTGAGGGGCGAAAGAAGTGGCCGGCTCCCTTCACCTAGCTGCTTGCCAAGTGAGCATCGTTGCGTAGATTGAGCGGCGACCCGATGGGTCGAAGAGCCACACCCTACGAGGATGGAGGAGAATATAGCCATTGCTACGGCGGTCCATTGGCGCGAGAATCTCATTCGTAACCACTTCCAAAATATGGGGTGTTCCTACAAACAAACTGCATAGGACTACCGCATAGGCCCTGACTCGCGTGCGCGCTAGGACATAAATAGCGCGAAACCCATCCTTCCAGGTAATGTTCTTTCCCTCGGCATAGGTTCGGCCATAGTAGGCGATAGGCATCTCGTAGATGCGTAGTCCGCGGCGGCATATCTCGCCCGTTATCTCGGGCTCGATCCCGAAATGACTCTCAGTCAGCCGCAATTCTTTGAGGACATCGCCACGAAAAGCCTTATACCCGGTCTCCATGTCTGTGATAGTCGTGTTAAACAGAACCCCGGCCATCAGTGATAGGAACCTGTTACCGACCAAATGCCAAAACATGTACGCGCGCTGAGGGCGCCCTCCGGACAGACGGGAACCGTAGACTACGTCGGCCGCATTACGCCTTATCGGCTCGATTAGGGCCGGCACGTCGCTTGGGTCATACTCCATGTCGGCGTCCTGGATAACCACGATGTCTCCCTGGCAGTGAAGGATAATGCCGTGGCGAAGTGCGGAACCCTTGCCGCCATTAGGCTTGCGCAATAGGCGGACGGACCCGTTTGCCTGGGAGTGGGAAGTCACGATATCGGCAGTGGTGTCGGTGGATCCATCGTCAACGACGACCGCCTCGTAATCGAGACCAAGCGCGGCAACGTGGTCAAGTACTTGGCCTATCGTCTTGGCCTCATTGTATGCGGGGATAAGAAACGTGATTTCCATACGGTCGGCATTCTAGTTGCTTGAAGCGTGTGTTGCGTTTACGTCCTAACTTGCGATACAGGATTGGTTTGCGGACGTCGACGCCACAGCTGAGCAGTAAGGTCGGCAAGCCACACACTCGCAAGCACCGTGAGCAACGTGGCAGGGCCTGCCATAAACCTTGTCCCCTGATCGAAATAGACTCCAAATAGGAGCAGTGAGAGAAACGTGACGATCAATACATATCGACCGATCGCTTCCCGACGATGTTGCCACGCATATACCAAGCCCAAGAGCGATACAAGTGGTGGCGAGAACACCCAAAAAATGCCTGCCAGGAGGGCCGGGGTAGAATGCGAGGTTCGGCATAGATGCTTGTGGGCCACCGAGTTGACAGGGGCAGATTGAGCTAAGGAGTTTGCCGCCGAGCAGATCGGGAAAATATATGGACCCTCACGCACGGAACCGCCGGTGAGATGGCTGAGTGCGAAGTTGTGGCTAGCCACTCCCCAGTATGAGTAACCGGTCTCCAGCGGGTTGCCGAAAAGCGCCCACTGGAGGAGGCCCAGCATAACGAGTGATGGCAAGGCGAATAACAAGGCGGGCTTGACAAAGTTGCGTGGCAAGGAGGCGATCACTGCGATTAGGTTGATGGCTCCTGTGATGCGGCAGGCTTATCCAGAATTCATGGGCTTCACCAGCCAGTCGGCTCCGCCGCCGGCACGGTTTCGGTACTCGTAGAAGGGGCAGCATTAGAACGGCAAGGGTGGCAGTGAAAGCGTCAGACAGAACCAGGCCGGCTGCATCTCTGGCAAAAGGTGATATGCCTATGAGTAGCGCTGAAGTTGCCGCTGCAAGTGGACCGCCCAGAGACCACGCTGCGATGACTGCTACGAGCACATACATCATGGCCCAGAACTTTGCTCCTCGCTGGACATTGCGAGGGTAGGATCCGACTGCGGCAAACGGAGCTAGAACCATCGGATATCCGGGAGGATAACGCGGAGGCTGGCGCCAATTATGTGAAACTGTGGAGGAACTGTAAAAACCATTGTCGTGTGCGAGTGAGCGAGCGGAAGTGGCGTATTCGACTGAGTCAGGTACCGGTTGTGCGGCGAGTGTGCGCTCTGGCGCTCGCTCAACGGTGATTAGGACTCCCGGCACATATAAGAGTCGCCAATATTGTTCCGAGATGTCTATACACTGTGTCGCACCTCGCGGATGTACATCACGCTAAGCAAGGCCAGAAAAACGATAAACCCAAATGAGATCAACTCCAGCAATCGATTCTCGAAGGGAGAAGTTGCCGGCGGAGCTTGTGGCGATGCGACGATTTGAAGGGACGTAGTTTTGTCTACCTGAAGGCGTGCTAGTAGACGGCGAGTGGGAGCGATTGAGTAAGAGTCGGAACACATATATATGTGCGGGCGAGAGCCATGGAGCCAGAGCAGACCCTTCGGTGCCCCATGCGAAGAACGCTTCCTTGAGCCCACTTGTGCTGACGGTTACAATCCCTGGCGAGCCGTTGCCCGTAGCCCACGTCACCTGAGGTGTCTGAGTATGTGCATTGGTAGCCGTTGGGACTGGCGCTACGGCTAGTAGTACCCTCGTGCGAGGGCCTGACAGCGCCCAGGATACGCTGGGAGATATGCCCGCACACCACGCGCATGTCGCAGCAACGTAAAATAGGATAGCCACCCCCTTCATTTGTCGAAAGAGCAGTGATGCTCCGGATCGAGGCCGGGTCGTCGCTGCTCGATATGGAAGTCCAGCCACTTCATGAGTCAGCCACGTAATTTGTGGGATGGCGAGAATTGTAGTGGAGTGTGAGTAGGCCTACGACAATAAAGGGCACGAAGTTGACGAGATGAAGAACAACGGCGTACGGGAGTGCGGAAGAGTGTGGAATGCCGTATGCAGCGAGTGCGATCAGAGCGGCTGCCTCGAATACCCCGATAGCTGCTGGAGGGGACGGAAGGATCATCCCGAGACCGATAGCGACTGCGACGAGTACTCCGCATGCCAACGGTAGATGCAGGTGAAAGGAGACACTCACGAAATAGGCGCAAAGGGAAGTACACAGCCATGCTGCGATTGTCCAAAGGGAGGCTTCCAATGCAATGCGGGGATGGCGCAATCCACTGAGCCCATAGTACGAGCTCGTCGATCGTGCGGTCGAAGCGCTCGCCCGAGAATAGTGAGAGTCGCCGTAGTGGGCGTAGCAGTATGCGCAGTGGCCGGTCACCGTATATTGCTAGCACGGCCGCACCAATGATAATGCTGATTGCGAGCACGAGCGCTGCAATGGCTGCCGCATCGAACCAACTTACCGGTGGAAGCCAGGACTTGGCTGCAAAGAAGATCAAGAGGATCGCAATCACGTCATAGAGACGCTCGATCACGACGGTACCGACTATTTCCGTTGCTGGGGCAGCGCTGCGCTGCGTGAGTACGACCACACGAGCGGCTTCGCCAGCACGCGCAGGCATAATGTTATTGTAAAGATAGCCAACCATCATTGCGTTCCATACGGATCCGATGGGAGGGCGGCGGTCAGGGGCGAACAGTGATCGCCAACGGAAAGCGCGTGTAAGGTTCCCTAGGCTGAACGCGATGAGCGCAATAGCGAGCCACGAATAGTCGCTCGTGCGCAACGCATGCCAGGCCAGCGAAAGATTGATGCTGCTGAGGGCAACATACGAAAAGACGAGCGTGACCGCGATGATGGCGAGATTGAGAAGCGGTCGGAAACCTAAAGGTGTCCGTGATGGCTCACGCGGTTCGTTCCTCAGCTGTGGTATGACGGAGGGGGGGTTGCGGCTCCCGGGCTGTTGATCCTTGATGGCGATATGGTGCAAGCTATTAGATCCAGCAGATAGCCGTTGTTAGGCGAGTCCCTGCTTGAGGTGCCGACAGGCGTTGCAAAGCGCCAGACCAGTGTATTTCGCTTATCCTCAAGCCGATTCGCGGCGTCGATGAGTTGCTGATCGACAAAGCGTCGATGTCCTCGTCCCGGGCGACAGTGTTCGAGGTCTATCGGGACCCGCGTACGCCGCAACGAGCCTCTGACGGCATGCGTCTGTGACGCCTGGCATAGCTGTCGCTGAGCGCCGTCTCAAATCAACCACACAACCCAAATGTGGGGCTAGGCTCGAAGGAGCCCCACAGATCCGGTAGACCAGTCGCGCATCGGGTGCGCTGTGGCCATCCCGAGGGCACCGTCGACTTTGGTGGTCTCTCGATTGCATCTCTCCGCCACGTCTATGGTGAATGGTAAGGCATGTCGTAGACGCCGCCCAGCGATTGAGGTCGCCCTTTAGCTTGGCGAGTCTCGCGGGGTCTGTGTCCTCTACGAGGCGGACGGAGAGACTCCGCAAACTCGAATTCTCGATCGGTGCGCCGTGCCAACAGGACGGAAGCCACCGTCCTCCCATTTGCGTGGCGTCAGCAGGCAAGCTCGCGCTTGGTCTTCCCGGGCCCGACTGCGCACGAGCTCCTTCTTCACGGTAGAGAAGCAGCTCTAGGCGACGGCGGTGTCGAAGCGGTTGCCGCGGGTATTCCATCGACACCGCGATCCCCGCGTCTTGCCGCAAGCGAGCAACACGTATTTGCTGTCCCTGTCCGAGCAATCAAGTAGTCCTGGGTAGGGGCGACGGCTGACTGTCATCTTCAGCATCGACGACAGCTCGGCGTACATGTGCCCGGCGATCGGCCGGCCAACGCTCCGCCGGCTGAAGTGTACTGGACGGCAGCGATGTACAGCCAGTCGTTCTGGGTCGGCAGTAGGTGATGTCCGCGACCCAACACGTTCGGTCAGCGGTCGTGAACTCGTGTTTGACGAGCTCGTCAGCGACCCGGACTCCGGACACGCGGATCGTGGTTTCGGTCCTTACGTCGCGTGACTGGGTGGAGATCTTGCCTGGCGCATCAGCCGCTCGATGCGCTTGCGGCCCCCCCGACGCGAACGTTATGACCAAGGTGCAACTCGGCGTGGGACACCCCGAACTCCGTACACGCCCCGAGCGCGTTAGCGAAGAAGGCTGCGGCTAGAATCTCGCGCTCCTGATCCAACCTGCGGACCTTCTTCTGTCGACGCGCTTGTCGGGTTATCGCAACGTCCGACGTCGATCTCATGCTGCTTGTTCCACGTGCGCAACGACTTGACCGCTACCCCGGGCTCCTCGGTAACCTTTCTGCAACGACACCCAAACTGGGATACAGCTCGCTCGCCTCCTGTTTGAACTCCAGCGAAATATCGCCGTCCATTCCTTCTGCCATCGCTCGAACATCCTTCTCATCGCACTACCCTCCCCATATCTAGCGAGGGACTATTTCGCTAAGTCGCCGAGATTCAAGGGATAGGCGATGGATAATTTTCTGTATGAATCAGGGATCGGTCCCGGTTCACTCTTTTATGTGACATCTTGTATTTGTCACGGCGCTATATATAGGGTAATCACGTATCGTCGAGCAAGGCGCTGGGCGACTCCGTACAACTGAGGGGGTAAGGGTGTTAGGTCATGGGGCCGGGGCACGTAGCGCTAGTGGGGCTACAATTCTGATACCGTACTATTATCGAGGATTTATATGCTTGCTGGTAGTGACGGGGTTCCCGTGAAGTGAGCCGGTGGCTTGTGTGTGTTCGTCCTGTCCCGTTGGTGGGATGAGAGGATGGATACGATCATGAAGCGACGTAGGCATACGCCGGAGCAGGCCGTCCGGAAGATCCGTGAGGGCGAGCGGCTGCTGAACGAGGGGCAGGATCTCGCTGAGGTGCTGCGGCATCTTGAGGTCACGGAGTCGACGTTCAACCGTTGGCGGGCGCAGTACGGCGGGATGAAGGCCGACGAGGCCAAGCGGTTGAAGCACGCTCGAGGGTGAGAACCAGCGGTTGAAGAAGCTCGTGGCTGAGCAGGCGCTGGACATCGACATGCTCAAGGAGTTGGCGGAGGGAAACTTCTGACCCCGGAACGCAGGCGCCGCGCCGTGGGTCGGCTGCAGGCAGCGTTTCGGGGTTTCAGAGCGCCGTGCGTGCCGGGTTGCGGGCCAGCACCGCTCCACGCAGCGCAAACCCCCGCCGGCGCCCCGGCCGGCGGACGAGCGGCTCGCTGGCCGGCTGCGGGAGATCGCTGGGGAGCATCCGCGGTGGGGGTGGAAGACCGCGCACCAGATCCTGCTCAGGGAGGGCTGGGCGCTGAACCGCAAGCGGACACGCCGTATCTGGCGCCAGGAGGGCCTCAGACGGCCCGTGAAGGCGAGGAAGCGTCGTCGGCTACCCGGCGGGCAGAAACAGCGCCTGCAGGGCCACGAGAGCGAACGAGGTGTGGGCGATCGACTTCCAGTTCGATGAGACCTCCGACCGTCGCAGGATCAAGCTGTGCAACATCGTGGATGAGTACACCCGTGAGGCGCTCGCGATCCGCGTCGGCAGATCCTGCACCGCCGATGATGTCGTTGAAGTGATCGCCGGGCTCATCGCCGAGCGCGGCGCACCCGCTTATCTGCGCTCGGACAACGGCCCGGAGTTCATCGCGTGGGCGCTGCGGGACTACTGCCGGATGACGCTCATGGCCACCAGCTACATCGAGCCCGGCAGCCCGTGGGAGAACCCGTTTGTTGAGTCCTTCAACGGCCGGCTGCGAGACGAGCTGCTGAACATCGAGGAGTTCGGCTCGATCACCGAGGCCAAGGTCCTGATCGAGGACTGGCGCCACGAGTACAACAACTACAGGCCCCACTCAGCACTCGGGGGCCGCTGTCCAAGCGAGTACGCCACAACCACAATCAACAACAACCAAAACAACCCAGAACACGCATAAGCCGCTGGACTCATCACCGGGGCCCCGTCAGTAGGTCTGATGACGCTAGCTCTTACTTTGTGTGCAGCTAACACGGCACGAGCCGATGTTGGCACACAGGAGGAGAACCAAGTAAAGTTCCGCCCATCTTGACTTCTCCGGGAGAAATTCAACCCCTAGTTAGCTCCGAAAATGAAGACTACGAATGCACGGCGAAATATTCCCATATCGACTCCGGTGCATTTGGTTGGGCAATTGGCAACTGCCCCAAAGGTTTGACCCTGGAAGCCGTTGTTCGCCGGCTGCATTCGGATTCTGAACCGGAAGGTGATTACGCGCTCGGCGGCTGGATTGGCGGAGCATTCCAGGGCTGTGGCTGGATCGAATACGACAAGTTCAAACCGAAGCCAATAAAAACAAAACCGACCACGGCCTGTTCTGAAATCACGAGTGGTAAATACGAAATCGCAGAATCAAATTTCATAGCAAAACATAACAGTGGCGTAGGGGACGGTTATTTCGTTGTGAATCAGGCGCCATGCCCAGAGTATGCCAATTATCGACCCTGGAGTTCGAGTAATCTAGAGCAAGAAAAGATTAGGACTGAGCCAGCATATGCTACACAAGAACCGGGCTCCAACATACCGGCACTTAAGTGGCGCTATACGTCAAAGTATAACAGTACAGACGGAACCGGCCAGTACGTAATGGTACGTGATGCGTCAGTTTCGCTTAAAGAAGAACACGAAAAAACATATGGTCAGGGAAACTGGGTTTTTGTTCCTCGCTCGTGCTTGCCGACAGTTTTGCCTGAAAGCGAAAACGAACGCGTGCCTCTCCCGCCAACGGCGACCACCGATGAAGCATCGAGCATAGCAACACCCGTCGCCACTCTGAACGCGACGGTGGACCCGAACGGCCTCGACACCCATTATTACTTTGAATATGGACCAACGACCAGCTATGGGATATCAACGTCAATCGAGGATGCGGGCGCAGGCACCGCGAACGTCCAGGTGAGTGCGGCGATCAGTGGCCTGGCACCTGGGACTACCTACTATTTCCGAATAGTCGCTACCAGCGCTACGGGAACGACTTATGGTGGACCCGTACCGTTTGTGACTCAACCCCCGCCGACAGTGATTACCGCCACCGAACCGCAGGTAGCCGAAGAACAGGCAACGATCAGTGGCACGGTGAACCCCCACGGCCTTGATGCGCAGTATCACTTCAAATATGGGGAAACTGAAGCTTATGGATCGTCGACCCCGACAGGCGATGCCGGCTCGGGTACGAGTGCCGTGCAAGAGACGGCCACAATCACCGAACTACAGCCAGGGAAGACGTATCACTATCGCCTGGTCGCAACAAGCAGTGCTGGCTCGGCTTCTGGGAAAGATGCTACCTTTATCACTACTTCGCCCGTCCAGCGGGGCGTGTCGTGTGCGTCGGTCTCGGCTTGTCAGGGGGTGGGCACGTATTCTGTGGGTTCGCAGTCATGGACTCTAGGACAGCGATGGAATGGTGGGGCGTGGGTGACACCGGCTACGTATTATCCTTCTGGGGAACATAGTGAATTGAATAGCGTGTCGTGCGTGTCGGCTTCGTGGTGCATGGGTGTTGGAAGTTATGGCTCCGGAAGTACGCGCTACACGCTGGCGGAGTATTGGAATGGTAGTGAATGGTTGCATTTGTCTAGCTATTACCCGCCGGAAGGTGAACACAGCGAACTACTGTCGGTCTCGTGCACGTCTACGTCGTTTTGTCAAGCGGTAGGAACGTATGTTGTCGGGTCGAAGTCGTACACGCTCGGTGAGAAGTGGAATGGCACAGAATGGGTTCATCTGTCTACGTACTATCCGCCTGAAGGAGAACAGAGTAAGCTCTATGGTGTGTCGTGCGTATCGGCGTCGTGGTGCATGAGCGTAGGAACCTACGGGTCCGGTGGCAGTGTGCGGTACACGTTGGCGGAGTATTGGAATGGCAGCGCGCGCGGGTGTATTGTCTAGCTATTATCCGCCGGAAGGTGAATACAGCGAACTGTTGTCATTGTCGTGCACAGCTTCCTCGTTTTGTCAGGCAGTGGGGACTTATGTGGTCGGAGCAAAGTCCTATACATTGGGTGAGAAGTGGAATGGCACAGAATGGGTTCATCTGTCTACGTACTATCCGCCTGAAGGAGAACAGAGTAAGCTGACTGGCGTGTCGTGCGTATCGGCGTCGTGGTGCATGAGCGTAGGAACTTACGGCTCAGGAGCTAAACGATTTACGTTGGCGGAGTATTGGAATGGGACTGAATGGGTCCATGTCGTGTCGTATTACCCGCCAGAAGGTGAACACAGCGAACTATTGTCAGTCTCATGTACGGCGTCCTCGTTCTGTCAAGCAGTCGGAATGTACGCGGTTGGCTCGAAGTCGTACACGCTTGGAGAGAAGTGGACTGGTACCGAATGGGTGCATCTAGCGACCTACTATCCGCCAGCATCAGAACACAACACAACGTTGGGTGTGTCGTGTGCGTCGGCTTCAGCTTGTCAGGGGGTAGGTACGTATTCTGTGGGTTCGCAGTCATGGACTCTAGGACAGCGGTGGAATGTGGGGCGTGGGTGACACCGGCTACGTATTATCCTTCTGGGAACATAGTGAATTGAATAGCGTGTCGTGCGTGTCGGCTTCGTGGTGCATGGGTGTTGGAAGTTATGGCTCCGGAAGTACGCGCTACACGTTGGCGGAGTATTGGAATGGTAGTGAATGGTTGCATTTGTCTAGCTATTACCCGCCGGAAGGTGAACACAGCGAACTACTGTCGGTCTCGTGTACGTCTACGTCGTTTTGTCAAGCGGTAGGAACGTATGTTGTCGGGTCGAAGTCTACACGCTCGGTGAGAAGTGGAATGGCACAGAATGGGTTCATCTGTCTACGTACTATCCGCCTGAAGGAGAACAGAGTAAGCTGACTGGCGTGTCGTGCGTATCGGCGTCGTGGTGCATGAGCGTAGGAACTTACGGCTCAGGAGCTAAACGATTTACGTTGGCGGAGTATTGGAATGGGACTGAATGGGTACACCTTTCCACGTATTATCCGCCTGAAGGAGAACACAGCGAACTACTGTCGGTCTCGTGTACGGCGTCCGTGTTCTGTCAAGCGGTCGGCACGTATGTGGTGGGTCCGAAGTCGTACACGTTGGGTGAGAAGTGGAATGGTACGGAATGGGTTCACCTGTCTACGTATTATCCGCCTGAAGGAGAACACAGCAAGCTGACCGGCGTGTCATGCGTCTTGACGTCGTGGTGCATGGGTGTGGGAGTCTACGGTGCGGGCTATAAACGATTTACGTTGGCGGAGTATTGGAGTGGAACTGAATGGGTACACCTTTCCACGTATTATCCGCCTGAAGGAGAACACAGCGAACTACTGTCTGTTTCATGCACAGCATCCTCGTTCTGTCAAGCAGCCGGAACGTACGCGGTTGGCTCGAAGTCATTTACCCTTGGTGAGAAGTGGAATGGTACCGAATGGGTTCACCTTTCTACATACTATCCACCCGAGGCAGAACATAGCGAAATCTAGACAGTCACCGTCTTTCGCGGATTGCGAACAAGCACTACTCGGTAAAAGGGGAATTGGGTATCAATAAGTCGACATCCGGGCCAGGAGGGTTCTCTCCGATCGCGGTCGAGCTGAGCGGAAGCGCCAAGCGAACGCCGGGCAATATGCGATGGTATGTCCAAAATAAGATTCTTAGAGCTGGCGTGCTGAGTCGAGCGGATCGCGTTCTTGGTCGGGGCGAGATGCGTGAGATTCGACTTGACAGAAGTTGTGGCGTCTTGTTAACCGTGGGTCCGATGGCGGCTAGCCGACACGCCTCTAGTAAGCAGACCGAGCCGACGAGGGTATTAGCGATCGGCTTTTTTGGGCTGGCACGAGGATCCTGAGCGTTGTCGATCATTGAGGGGGCGGCTCCCGCAGGGAGCGATGGCGGCTTGCGCGAGCAGGCGCGGGAGATACAGCGTCGGCGTCTATTGGACGCGATGGCGCAGATGGTTGCCAAGGAAGGCTTTCGTCATGTGACGATTGGCGGCGTGTGCGCTCGTGCGGCCATCTCACCGGGTGCATTTCGCGAGCTGTTCGGCGGCCTGGACGGCTGCTTTCTCGCATTGCTCGAGCATGTGATGGACCGCTCCATGACACTCGTGATCGAGGCGTTTGACGCCGAGGCTTCCTGGCAAGATGGAGTGCTGGCTGGCCTGGAGGCATTGTTGATGTTCCTGGACTCTGAACCAGTGCTGGCTAGGGTCTGCTTGGTCGAGGTGCAAGCTGGCCTGCCCGAGGCCATGAACTTGCGTGCTCGCTTATTCGCCGTGTTGAGGCCGCTGCTGGATTGTGGGCGCGAGCAGCTTGCTTTTGAGAAGCAGCCCCCCAATCTAGCGGCGGCAGCGACGATTGCGCTAGTGGTAGGAGTCCTTCAAGAACAGTTCGTGGAGAAAAGGGACCCAGAGTTTATAGGCTTGCTAGGTGACTTGACAGGCTTGGTGATTGCCCAGTACCTAGGTATCTCTGAGGCCAGGCCCCACATCGAGAAGGGTAATGCACGCGCCGAGGTGCTGGCTCAAAGTTTGAGGGTGAGTCCGGTCGAGCCCCCTGTGCAGATTCCGAAGGAAATCCGTCACGCGCGTGCTCATCGGCGACGCTTATGCCTGGCTTATCTTGCTGAGAATCCGGGCGCGAGCAACCAAGCGATCGCCGTCGGCATCGAACTGTCGCACCTGGGTCAGCTTTCCACCGCGCTGTCGCGCTTGGATCAGATGGGTCTGCTCGTCAAGCGGGCTGGGGGCGCGGGCAGACCGAACGCTTGGTGGCTTTCGCCGTATGGAGAGCAGGTCGCGAAGGCGCTCGACTTTCGCTGAAGATGACGAGTGTTAGTTGGCTTGCGTAGCGGAGCGTCGGATCGCCTAGCGCGACCGCTCTCCGCCGCGGTGCAGAGAACCGCAAGACCGTCCGCGAGGACATCGCTCTGCGATTCCTGCGAGTCACCGGCATCGAGATCGGTGCGCTCGACTTCCCGCTCCGAGTCCCTGCGGACGCTCGGGTGACCTATGTGGACTGCATATCCACGAGGTTGTCGGTGATCAGCTGATTGCCCTACGCACACCTGCCTGTTTTCCCGTCGTAGGATCTATAATCTCGTTAGGTGACCACGCGCGAGAAGATCCACAAGTTGATCGACGAACTCCCCGAGTCTCAGTTGGACCCCGTGGCTGATTTCATCGCCACACGCGGGCGGCCTGGCGATGTCGTGGACGGGTGGGGCAACGTGTCAGTGATGCTGCGGGGATCTACTACGCGCTCAATGCAGCGGCTCGACGAGCAAGAGAGCGAGGATGGACACAGTCCGTGGTGAGTCGGGGCGATGTCTGGTGGTATGAGCCACTAGACGCCAAGCGTCGACCGGCTTTGGTCATGACTCGCACAGAGGCCGTTCAAAGTCTGAACGAGCTGTTCGTGATCCTGGCCACGACAACGGTTCGCGGACTTCCCACGGAGGTAGAGCTGGGACCGGAGGACGGGATGCCACGCAGCTGTGTGCTCAACGCTGACCACGCGGGCGCTGCGGACAAGGCGTTCCTGACCGAGCGGATCACGCGGCTTGGGCCGGAGCGCATGTCGGAAGTCTGCCGTGCGCTCGCCTTGGCGACCAGCTGCTAAGCGCCTCGCCTCGTGCCGCCCGGTTTTCCAGTTCGTGAGTAGCCGGCCCGCCCGGTCTTGAGGGAGCTTCGGTCGGCCGAGCGTCAAGCGCGTACCGATCGGTTTTAGGAGGCGGGGGAGGCGAGACCGGTACGAACAACGATCTCCACCTCCGTTCGCTGCAGAGAGGCTCCCGATCTCGACGAGGCCACTCGCGCCAAAATTTCATCCTAAGCGCCGACTACGGTGTTTGGTGATGTACCCACATGCCACCAACCTGGTTGACTTGCCGAAGTCCGGCATCCTCTTGGATGCTGTGCTCTCGCTCGCCCAGACACAGCTCGTCGGTCAAATCGCCGTGCTGTTGTCCGATCTCGAAGGCATTGTCAAACAATTCGCGTCGCCTGCGGGCCAAGGAGCGCGCGCTGCGAGCAGCGGTGACGATCCTCGTTCTTGGGCTGCCGATATCGGCCTGTTTGGTAGGACTGACGAGCTAAGCTGATGACATGAGTACTCAAGACAAAACGTCGCCCGAGTTGCGCCCGGCCTTGGCGCCGACCCATCCGCCTCTGCCACCACTCCCTCCATCGTCGGTGCCCCACTTCAGCCCAACCGGCGTCATGGAGGAGCGCGAAGTACGCGACTGGCCTTGGTTCTGGCGTAAGCGCACAATTTTGGTGTAACTCCAGGCGCCGTCCTCGGGGTGGCTGGCTCAAGCCCCAAGGCCCGCATTTGCCGGTCCAGTCCTCCCCATTCCGGCGATCGGCGATTGGACCGATCCGCTCCCGCATTCGGCCGATAGCTCGGGAAGTTACGCTCCAAGTTTCGCTATATGGAGCAAGGCTGGCAGCCGGCCGCTTCAGTGCTCCTAGAAGCGTCGGCGACTTGTCGTGGTTGCCGGTTTCCAGTTTGTGAGTAGCCGGCCCGCCCGGTCTTGAGGGAGCTCCGGTCGGCCGAGCATCAAGGGCGTGCCCCCCGGTTTTGGGGGGAGGGGCAGGCGAGATCGGTACGAACAACGATCCCCACCCATCCGTCGCCGTTCGGCGCAAGCCCAAGGAGGCTGGATGGGTCAACGGGGTTACCGCCATCCCGGCCTACCGCGACTTGATCGGCCGTCTCAAGCAGCGCATCCGCGATTCCCAAGTCAGGGCTGCTCGCGCCCTCAACACTGAGCTTGTCATGCTCTATTGGTCGATCGGCCGCGACATTCTCGACCAGCAGCAAGCCGCCGGGTGGGGCGATGACGTCGTTGGTCGCATCGCCCAGGACCTCGCCCCCGATGTCGGTTCGCCGCGAGGGTTCTCCCGGCGGAATCTGTTCTACATGAGGCGATTCGCGGCGCTCTGGCCCGATCTGGAAAAAGTGCAGTCACTGTCTGCACAAATTGGCTGGTCACATCACCAGGTTCTTATCGATGCTTTCGGAAGCGATCCGGATATCTACGCGTGGTATGCCGCGAAGGCAGCCGAGAATCGATGGGCCGTTCGCCATCTCAAAGGCCAGATCGATCTGCGCCTCCACGAACGCCAAGGTTCCGCTGTCACGAACTTTGCCACCGCCTCACTCGACCCGATGCCAAGCCTGCGGCCCACGCCGAAGACATAGAACACGGAAATCGCTGAGATCGCTGGCAAGCTTTCCGAGTAGCTCGGGCCCATCCGCGAGTCTCAACCCAGCCAATACAGGCAGCATCTATCGCGGCCCAGGAGAGCCCGCTCCTACCAACTCGTACTATCGTCGCCCCCCATGATCGCCACACCCCACATGCTCGTCGGCGCCGCCTGTGCTTCTAGGACCCGCTCTGTGAGAGGCGCTTTGGCGATCGGAGCCTTGACCCACCTGCTCTTGGACGCCGTACCCCACCGCGACTACCGCCTGCGCGCCTTTGGTGGTTTGGTACTGGGCACCGACCTGGCTCTCGGCACGCTCACCGCCGTGCGCCTCTCGCGTGGCTCGCAGGTCCAACTGGCGGGCGCCATCGGTGGCGTCTTGCCCGACGTCCTAGCGCTCGCCGAACGCGCTCTAGGGAGATCCCCGGTCGGCTGCGCCCACGCCACAGCTCATACCGACAGCCGTCCTTCGCCTTTGCTCTCGGCGTCGATCCAAGGGCTCACCGCGGTCTTGGGCACCTTGGCGCTTGCCAAGGTCTCTAGCGGCTGCGGCGTCCCGAGGACTCCCGGCGACGAGGCGTCCCGGCCGAACAGCAGCGCAATGTTCCAGTCCGCAAGCAGTCTCAGCTTGCGACCCAAGCCTGGCATCAGCAACAAGTGATAGGTGCGTGCAATCAGCCAAGCCGGCAGGCCCCGCCAGCGCAAGCCCAAAGTGATCGCCACCGCCTTGTTATGACCCAGCTCCGCCACCACTCCCTTAGTGCGGTAGCGAAACGGCTTGACATCGCGTCCGCCCAAGACGGCCGCGATGTTCTGTGCCACCAGCCTGCCTTGCCTAATCGCATGCTGAGCCGTCGGCGGACACGACCCGTCCCGCCTTGCCGGGTCGGGCACAGCCGCACAATCGCCGATCGCCCACACCCCGGGCCGGTCGAACACTCGCAGCTCGCGGTCGGTCGGGATACGGCCGGCCTTATCGAGCGGCATACCCAGCTCCGCCACCGCCGGGCTCGGGCGCACGCCCGCGGTCCACACCACCGTGCGCGCCTTCACGCGCGCGCCATTTGACAGGACTGCGCCGTGCCCATCCACGCTCTCCAATGTCGTCCCCGTCGCGATCTCGATGCCTCTCGCTTCGAGCTCCCCGGCCGCGAAAGCCGAGAGGCTTGGCGGCGCTTCGCCCATGATCCGATCCTGGGCCTCGACCAAAAGCCAACGCGTGCCTTGTGACTTGCAATGGGGATAGTTGCTTATCGCCTGCTGTGCGAAGTCCTGTAGCTCAGCAAGACCCTCAAGGCCCGCATAGCCAGCCCCCACAAACACAAAGCTCAAGTACTCCGCCCGCGCCTGTTCGCTTTCCAGCGACTCGGCGATGTCCAAGCAGGTCAGAACCCTGTTGCGCAGGCCAGTCGCGTCGGCCAGCGACTTCAGTCCGATCCCATGCTCGGCCAAACCCGGGATCGGCAAGGTCCGAGAGACCGAGCCCAGCGCCACGACCAGGTGGTCATAGCCAAGCTCCACCTCGATCCCATCCTTGCGCCTCACCCCGATCGTGCCTCGCTCCGGGTCGGCCCCCATCACGCGCCCCACAATCAACTCGGTCTGCTTTAGCTGCGAGCGCAGCGGCACGACCACATGACGAGGATCGAGCGTCCCGCCGGCCGCCCCCGGCAACAGCGGCGTATACAACATGAAGTTGGTCTCATTGACCAGGGCCACCTTGGCCCTGTGGTGGGCCCTCGAACGTTCGAGCGACTTAGCTGCATAGAAGCCGCCAAAGCCACCGCCCGCGATCACGATTCGTGCCTGGTCCATACCTCCACACTAGCCCCGTTCGACCGTTGAGGCCAATGTCACAAGCTTGTTACAAGCTCTAGTGCTTGGGTCTGCGGCGCGGCTTGTGCTTCGGCACTTCTTTGACCACTTTAGGCTCGCGGAGGCGGCGCAATGCGGCCTGGCTAATCGTCCTCTTCGCCGGTGGCGGTTTGAGCGGCGTAAAGTGGAAATTGGTCGCCAAGATCCGCGTGGTGCTGGACGTGGTGATCGTCTTGCCCGCCTTCGTGTAGCCCGTGCTCACCTCCACCTCAATCGGCAGGCCCGATGGCGCGATCGCGAGCTCGACCCGGACTGGTTGTGGGCATTCTTCTCCGAGCAGTTCGCCAAACGGAAGATCACTCTCTGGATATGTGCCAGGCGCGAACGTAACCACAAACCGACTTACCTGTTGCCCACCCAGGCTCTCTGTTCCCATCGCCACAATGCTCTCCGCCTCCGCAAGTTGGGACAGCGAGGGCTCCAACGAGTTCGCTTTGGAACTTGGGCGCGACCTTTCGCTAACCCAAGGACGTCCACCATCTTCATGCGTCAAGGGCCGCTCATACCGGTAGCTAACGCCCCCGATTTCGATCACCTTTTCGCCTTGTCTCGCCGATTTACTTGACGAGGAGACTTCTTGCGTGGTCGCAGTGGTAAACGATTCCCTCGGTGAGCGCCGCAGTTCGGAGTGAATGCCCAGGATCAACTTGCCTTCTTCTGTAGCCAGGACCGTTTGGGCAGAAAGCCGGATAGTCGCGAATCGCACCTGTTTCATCTTCTGTATGAGAAGTTGTAGTTCGGGCGGCACCGTCACGCTCATCGGTGCAGGTGCAGGTGTCGCCAGGCAGCCCGAGGTGGCGCCCTGAGATACACCCGCCAGCGCTAGCGTCGAACAACTCAACGCTGCGCCCAGCACGATTGCCGTAAACCCTCTTCGCATCATCTCGCTCCCTCGACGTCCGGCAGTCTAGTGCGCTGCGTGGCCATGGATTCGCGAGGCCCGCCGCGCTAGTGAAGGGCGCCCGCCATCTCCTCCGCCAAGACACCCTCGCCTCGCTCTAGGGCAGCTGGAGCGACCCGTCGGCGGCTTCGCACCAAGGTTCCCTTGCGTGGGGAGAAAGTCACGTTGCGGCGGGTGACCCGCTCCGCCTTGGGGCTCGCCGGTAGCAGGACGCTACGGCGTAGAACCGTCTCCAAGACCACCCTCATCTCCAGTTCGGCGAAGCTCGCCCCAAGGCAGCGCCTCACACCGCCGCCAAACGGTATCCACCCATAGCCATTGGGCGGATTCTCAAGGAAGCGCTCGGGACGAAACGCATATGGCTCGGGATAAAGGTCAGGCCTGGTGTGGGTGAGCCAGATCGCGGGCGTCACATCGGTTCCGGCGGGCAGCCCCAGGCCGCCTGCCTGAAGCTCTGAGGCAAGGCGCCGGCCCGCAAGCGGCACGACCGGGCGCAAGCGCAGCGACTCCGATACGACCGCGCGCAGATATGCATCCTCTCCCGCGTCCACCTCTGCGACCAGGCGCCTGAGCGCTTCGGGGTGGCGTAGCAGCAGGTCGAAAGCCCAAGCCAATCCTGTGGCGGTCGTCTCGTGGCCGGCAAGCAGCAGCGTAACCAGCTGGTCGCGCAGCTCCTGGTCGCTCATCGCGCTGCCGTCCTCAAAACGGGCGCCAATCAACAGCGAGAGGATGTCCTCGCGCTCCTCCAAGGCCGGATCAGAGCGACGGTCGGCGATCTCCACGAACAGCAGCTCATCGATACTCGCCGAGATCTCTCGCAGCCGGGACATCGGGTCGCCGCGACCGAGCCTGCTCGCAAGCAGGAACCTAAATTGCGAGGCGGGCGAGGACGTCTCGCTCAACAACTCCGGAAGGCGCTCCCTCAACCGCTCGCCCCGCGCTCGATCGCTTACCCCGAAAACCGCCTCGAGAATCACCTCCAGGGTGATCGTCTGCATGTGGGGATGAATCGCGAACGTCTCTCCTTCGGGCCAGTTGTCGATCTGGCGTTCGGTGGCCGCGCGCATGATCTCCTCATAGGAGCGCATCCGCTCGCCATGAAACGGCGGCAACATGAGCTTGCGCCGAGCAAGATGCTCCTTGCCCTCGAGCAGCAACACCGAGCTAGCGCCCATGATCGGCAGCAAGCTAATGGTTCGCCCCGGCGGCAACCCATGCTCGGGCGCCGTATAGAGCGCCCTGATCGTCTCGGGACTTGAGAGCATCACCATCGGCCGCTCAAAGCCGGGGAACCTCACACTGAACTCATCGCCGAAGCGGCGCCTACAGGACTCCATGAAAGCGATCGGCCGCACCAGCCAGCGCATCATCTGCACGGCCGGTGGCTCTGATGGTCCGGCGGGAAGCGAGCTCACTTCCGACAGGATGACAGGGTCCCGGCCTAAAGACCGAGCAGCCCAGGCAAAGCATCGAAGGAGCCGAAGGTCTCAGCTCCCGCCTGGCGTAGTGCTTGCTCGTCGCTGTCGGCTCTATAGCCCAGCACCCACATGCCCGCCGCGACCGCGGCCCTCACACCCGACGGCGTGTCCTCGATCACCAGGCACCCCGATGGACTAGCACCCATCTCGCTAGCCGCGTGGAGAAACAGGTCGGGGTGGGGCTTGCCCCTGGGGACTTGGTAGGCGGAGAAGAGCGCGCGCTCCTCGAACAGGCTGCTCAGGCCGGTGAGCTGGAGCGACAATCTTGTCTTCTCGAGCTTGCCCTGTGAAGCCACGCACACGGCGATGCCTTCGGCCTTGATGAGTTCCACGGCTTCGGCCACGCCGGCGACCGGCCGCAGCTCCTCGCGGAACGCCAGGCTTCGCTCCTGCTCGTAGCGATCCAGCCAGTCCCCTGGCAGCGGACGTCCGAGCTTCGCCTGGGCGTCGTTCAAGACATCTGCAAGCAACAACCCCTGATAGTCGCGCCGAGCCTCGGCCAAGGTGGTCGGCAAGCCCTCGTCGGTGAGCATCTGGGCGAGTACGCCATTGGAGATCGACTCACTGTCGACTAGGACGCCGTCACAGTCGAAGATGGCAAGCTGGAGATCCGCGACGCTCGTCTCTACAACCGCTCGCGCGTTGAACGCATCGACGGCGTGGAGCCCCGAGATTGGCTCCTTCGCCTGCCAGACCGCTTCCATCACCTCAGACGCTTTTGGGGACGCGCTCGCATTCACGCAGCAAGCAGACCGGAGCGGCTCAGTCCGGGTATTCGTCCTTGCGCCAGGCGCGGGGCTCCTCGGGCGGGTCCTTCGGCGTTCGCTCGAGCAGAAACGAGTTGTACGGTGCCACGAACCGATCGGGCGCCATGACCGTATAGGTGTGGTACACGGTTCCGTTCTCGCGTGCGAAGGCGATGAAGCTCGGGCCCTCGCGCAGGCCGTCCTCGAGCTTGGCTCCGACCTGCCGTCCCCACTCCTCCAACCACTCGGGAGGGTTGTCGATCATTGCTTTGACCTCTGGGATCTCCTGCGCCTGCTCTGGTGTGAGGACCAGTCCGAAGTCGAGGGGAAACTCGGTTTCATATGTCGAGACGTAGGGAAACTGCCAGCCCATCCGCTGCTTGTAGGCGATGAGCCGATCGATCGGCGCGCGCGAGAAGCAGATCAGTGTCACGTCGCGGTGACCCAGATGAACGCGCGTCGCGTCGAGCTCATCCCCCAGGTTCGAACATCCGGGGCACGCGCCGAGCTTGTAGTCGGGTCCGAACATGATGTTGTAGGCAAGCAGCTGCGAGCGTCCGTCAAAGAGCTCGGCGAGCGTCTTCTTCCCATCCTCGGTGTCGAATCGGTACTCCTTCTCCACCGGAACCCAGGGAAGCTGGCGTCTCTGCTTGGTCGCCTCCTGGCCGAGCTTGGTGTGCTCGGCCTCGAGCTTGGCAAGCTCATCGCGGGCCGCCTGCCATTCCTCGCGGGTTCCTACTTTGTGGCTAGGCATCGCTTTGCCTCCTTGTGTGCGTCGTCAGTGGTCCCATGTTACGGTCGATCGTGTAATGGCATCTGTCGCGCAACGTCCTGTCGCGCATCCTCCGGCTGTGCGATTTCGGGTTGGTGTCCTCGCATCGCTGCTCGGGCTGGCCGTCCTCGCCTGGCTTCTGACGCGCGAACGCATGCTTGGCATGGACGCCGGTCCCGGCACCGACCCGGGAACCCTCGGCTTCTACGTCGTGTCATGGGTCCTGATGATGAGCGCGATGATGTTCCCTTCGATCGTGCCAATGGTGCTTGCGTTCGGCTTCGTCCAGCGCCGCCGGCGTGATCGCGGGAAGGTCGATCGCCTTGTCTCCTCGTCGGTGTTCGTCGCCGGGTATCTCCTGACATGGACAGCCTTCGGGTTGCTGGCGTACGGCTTGTACGTGAGTGTGCGCTCGCTCTCGATCCCCGCCCTGTCATGGCACCGCGGCGGGCCCTACCTCGCCGGCGGGGTGCTCCTCGCTGCGGCGATCTACCAGCTCGCGCCCACAAAGGACGCTTGCCTGCGCCGCTGCCGCTCGTCGCTTGACTTCGTGCTCACCCACTGGCGTGACGGGCCCATGGGAGCGCTCCGCATGGGAGTCATACACGGCGCGTGGTGTGTCGGCTGCTGCTGGGGATTGATGGTCGCGCTGTTCGCCCTCGGAGTAATGAGCCTGACATGGATGGTCGCTATCGCCGGCCTGATCGCGATCGAGAAGCTGCTGCCTCGCAAGGAGCTCGCCAACCATCTCGTCGCCATCACCCTGATCGTGCTCGCACTAGGGGTCTCGCTTGCGCCGCGGCACGTCCCGGGTCTCACCCTGCCCGACTCCTCGCAAGCCAAAGCGGCAATGCACACGATGTCCGGGATGCACTCCATCGGTGGAGCGATGCCGGCGCATGAAATGACCCCGATGAAGCGGAGATAAGTCATCATGGGAGTCATGGCCGAGCACAGGATTGGGACACAGGAGGAGTGGCAGGCCCAGCGCGACGAGTTGCTAAAGGAGGAGACGGAGCTCACCCGCCGCGGCGACGAGCTAGCCAGGAAGCGTCGCGAGCTGCCCTGGGTCCCAGTCGAGAAGAACTACCGGTTCGAGACCCAGGACGGTACGAAGACCCTCGCCGATCTCTTCGACGGTCGCTCCCAGCTGCTTGTCTACCACTTCATGTTCGGGCCGCCCTACGAGGCTGGTTGCCCGGTCTGCTCTTCGATCGCGGACACGCTCGATCCCCAGGTCGTCCACTTGAAGGCCAGGGACACCACGCTGCTGCTTGCCTCCCGCGCGCCACTCGAGAAGCTCCTGGCCTTCAAGGAGCGGATGGGGTGGGGCATCGACTGGGTCTCGAGCGATGGCAGCGACTTCAACCGCGACCTCGGCTTCCTGCAAACAAAGGAGGAGCTGAAGCCATTCCTGGAGCGCGACCCCCCGGCCACTGTCGAGCAGAACGCGCGCATGTGCGGGACGGACGTGGCGGGGTACGTATCCGAGAGACCGGGCCTGAGCGTGTACGCACTATCGGACGGGACCGTCTACCGCACCTACGTGACGACCGCCCGCGGCCTCGAACCCGCAATGGCCTACTACGGCCTGCTGGACCGGACACCGAAGGGTCGCGACGAGAGCACCACCGACCCATTGTGGATTCGCCGCCACGACGAGTACTAAACGACACGCAACGCGACGGCTGTGATCTATCCGCTCGGGGGGTAGGCGTTTAGCCTTGGTAGCGTATAAACTGGAGTGGGCTGTTCTCCTATCGTGGTACATTTTTAGTGTGGCCCACGCTGATAGACAAGTAATCGTCGGGGAGCGCGGACGGGTGGTCCTGCCATCTGCGGTACGCCGCGAGCTGGATCTGAAGCCCGGCACCCGCATGCTCCTGAGCACCGAGAAGGACGGCTCGTTGCGATTGCGCCCATATCGCGTCGTAGCCGAGCAGAGCCGCGGCCTGCTCCGCGATCTCCCTGGAGAGTCGATGGTCGATGATCTAATCGCCCAGCGACGTGCAGAAGCTGTGCAAGAGGACACCGAGTAGTTGGCCTTCGTACTCGACGCCTCGGCGCTGCTTGCTTATCTTCGCGATGAGCCCGGTGCCGAGCTTGTGGCGGAGGCAATCGCTGATGGTGTGGTCATCTCGACTGTCAATCTCGCGGAGGTCCTCAGTCGCTCCGCCGACCGGGGAGCCGACCCGGCGAAGATCGCCGCCCAGCTCACCCAAAGTGGGCTGCTTGATGGTGCGATCACCGTAGAGCCGTTCATGGTCGCCGATGCGATCGACGCGGCACGCCTGCGATCTTTGACTCGCGACGCGGGACTCTCGCTTGGCGACCGTGCGTGCCTTGCGCTGGCGCGACGACTGGGGACGCCGACGTTGACAGCCGACACAGCCTGGCAAGAAGTAGCCCACGATGTCGAGCTGCACCTAATCCGCTGAGCAGATACTCGCCGATGCGAGAGTGCGAGCGGTGTCCGTTTGGCGCGCTCGCTTTGCCAGCGATGCAGAAGTCGGCCGATGAGTTTGACGTGCCAGCGACCACGCGCCCATTTCTATATCACGGAATCTCCCTGACTGGTTGACTATCACGCAAACGCGTCATAAGATTCCCCTGCGTTTCAGCACGACGTAAACGAACGTCGCGCTGACTCAACTAAGAGGGGGGTTGTATGCCTGAAGCACCCATGTTCGTTCGCCGTAACATCTGGAGCCTCGCGGCGGACGATCCGATCGTCATCGGGTACGCGAGGGCCGTGAAGCGGATGAAAGAACGCTCAGCCAATGTGCCGACGAGCTGGAGCTACCAAGCCGCAATCCACGGCACCGAAACGAAGCCAAACAAGCCTGGGTGGAACGAATGCCAGCATGGCACTTGGTTTTTCCTGCCGTGGCATCGGATGTTCTTGGTGTTCTTCGAACGGATTGTCAGGGCTGCTGTGATCGAAACCGGCGGGCCCGCCGACTGGGCACTTCCCTACTGGAACTACGGCAACGGCGGCGAACAGGCGAAGCTGCCACTAGCGTTCAGGAACAAGATGTTCACGAACGGCGAACCGAATCCGTTGTTCATCGCCGAACGTGCGGAAGGCATGAACAACGGCAAAGGCCAGGTCCCACAGGAAGCGGGTTTCCCCGCCAAAGCGCTCGCCCGTCCGCATTTCATCGGCAGAGCCGAATTCGGCGGGGACCGTACGAGCCCGAAACAGTTCTCGAACAGTGGCGGGGAACTCGAGGAAACCCCGCACAACGTCGTGCACGGCCTCGTCGGTGGCGAAAACGGCCTGATGTCGAACATCCTTACAGCTGCCCTAGACCCGATCTTCTGGCTGCACCACGCGAACATCGACCGGATCTGGTCAGAGTGGATCGGGGCGCCCGGCGGGCACGATGACCCGCAGGAAGGAGCGTGGCGCGGGCAGAGCTTCTCGTTCTTCGACGAGCAGGGTCGACCGGCAAGCCTGCGCTGCGAACAGGTTCTTCAGACGAGCACCGATCTCGGCTACACGTATGACACCGAACCGCCGGTCGCGCCGCCACGCCTGCCGTTCCGGCAGCGCCTATGGTTGCCGGCGTGAATCAGCCCGCCCGCGAACTGGTCGGCGCAACCGACCAACCCGTGTCGTTGACAGGCGAGCCCGTGACCGTGACGGTCCCGATCGACGCACAGGCCGCTGAGCCGTTCGCGGCCCAGGTGCACGTGTATCTAAATGTGGAGGAGATCCAGGGCAAGGCGAACCCCGGCACCGGTTATGCCGTGTATGCCGATGTGGGTCCAGGCACGCCGGCGACGCAACGCTCCGGACGCCGTGTCGGGAACCTGTCGTTCTTCGGCATCGAGGGGGCGCTGAATCCCGCAGGAGACCAGCCGCCTCACACGCTGCAGTCCTCCTACGAGATCACCGAAATCGCGCGTCAGCTACAGCAGGCAGGCGCATGGGTAGGACACGAGCTGCCTGTGACCTTTGAGCCCTTCACTCTCGCCCTCGCAGAGGACGCGGCGCCGGGCGAGGTCGCATCATCGGGACACGCGGAGAACCCAGTAAAGCTCGGCCGGATCAGCGTGTTTTACGACGCGTGACGGTCAGCGCCGCGTTGTTGGCGCCTTGGCGCTACGGCCGTGCCGGCTGGACCGGGTGGTCGGCACAGATCGTTGCAGTTCACGCGCTGCTGGCTGTGGCATGGTTGGGCTGCTTGGCAATGTGGTTCTCGACGCCTTCGGGAGCACACGGCAGCCCGAAGGTCTGGTGGTGCATGCCCGGGATGACTACTCAAGCCCCTGGCGGGTCTTCGCTTGCTTCGGCTGTGCTCTCTGGCTTGCCGGGTTGGTTGTTGATGTCGGTTGCGATGACTTTGGCGGGTGTGCTACCCGCAGCCGAGCATGTGGTGGTGAACAGCTTTCGACGCAGGCGGTCGATAGCGCTGTGTGTGTTCATCGCGGTGTATTTGCTGGTGTGGCTGGCTGTCGGCGTGCCAGTGTTGGTGTTCTTTGGGGCGGTTGGGACGAATGCGGGTATCGCGGTGTTTGCAATCTCACTGGCGTTCGCCGCTGGCTATGAGGTGACAGGGGTCAAGCGGCGCGCCTTGAACCGTTGTCATCGCACCAATCGGCTGCCGCCTTCGGGTGTCCGCGGTATGTTGGCGGTGGGACGTTTCGGATGGGTCAACACGAGCGGATGTGTCGCTTCGTGCTGGGCTTCGATGATCGTGATGCTCGTAGCGGATCCGGCGAAGCCGCTTGTGATGATCGCATTGACCTGTGCCACGACATACGGTCGGCTGACGAGGCGCCCCGACAAGACGCGCCAACGGATCGCTGCCGGGTATGTGACTGGGGCTGTACTCGCACTTGCTTACGCAACATAGTTAAAATCGATTCAGTGAGGTCGCTTGTTACGACACGAGGCGACCCTTGAGCGCGATCGCGAAGGCGGCCTCGGCCAACTCGACGGCGAGCAGGTCGCTCGTAGTGATGGAGACGCCGCTGGCGTCGATTCGGTCGATGAACGCCCGGCATACGGCGTGTAACGGCTGCGTGGCGATCAGCGCCTCGACCATGAAGCTCGTGTCGAGCGCGATCGGATCGGGCAGTAGGAACTCTTCCTCCTCGATCGCGAACACGCCGCGGCTGGCAGGCCGACGCGCGCCTACGGGAGTCATGGCCTATCGGCGGCCGTACATGTCTGGCGTGACGCGGACCTTGACTTGCAGGCCCTCGGTTGCCCCAGCTGTCGCCTTGTTGCCCAGGTTGTTGCCCACGCTTGGCTGTTCGCAAACTACGGCAAAAGCCCTACAAACCGCACCAGCACTTGAAATCATGTCTGGAGATGTATACGCGCCCGTGGAGACTTTGGTCAAACTTGGCTCTGCCAAGTCAAAAGTAGACGTGTCGGCATGGGAGGAGTTCCTTAGCGAGCTGGTTGATCCCATTGGGCGATCCCGCCGGGCGAAGACCGCAGGCGATCTGCGCCTCGGAGCCATCGGCAAACCCAGGCCGCTGGCCTCAGTCGCCACACCCGCTCACCGGCCGGGCTGGGTGTTGGCGGCGGTCACCGAGGTATTGAAGGCTGCGAACGAGCCGATGCAGGCTCGCAAGATCTATGTAGCTGTCCTTGAGCTGGCCGGCGAACCGGTGTCCTGGTCGTCCGTCAGGAACTGCTTGGCCTCGGACGTCAGCGGGAGGTCGCCTCGGTTTGAGCGCGTCGGGCATGGGCGATACCGGATCGTTCTCGATGCTAAGCGTGGTGAAATTTCGCAAGTCGATTCCGCGATCTTTGATCCTGCCGACAGAAACGCTACTTTGTGAAGCATGACCGCAAAGGAAAAGCTGAAGCAGACAGTCGAAGAGCTTTCCGAGGCCGAAGCGCAGGACGCGCTTGGCTTCATCGTTCGTCGGCAAAGCAAACGCGATGCTCTTGATGCACTACTTGAGCGCGCCCCGCTCGATGACGAGCCGACGACGCGTGACGAGGACAAGGGTGTGAGGGAAGCCAAAGAGCAGATCGCCCGCGGAGAAGTGCTCTCAGCGGACGAGATCAGGCGCGAGATCGCTTGAGCGACGGTAGCTGGGTCTTCTCGGCACGCGCCGGACGCGACTTCAACCGCCTAGACCCTCCGGTCCAACGTCGCATCGTCAGTGCGCTTGACCGGCTGACGGGCGATCCACCGGCTGGAGATGTCGTCAAGCTCACGAACACCGACGAATGGCGTCTGCGCGTGGGCGACTGGCGCGTGCGCTTCGAGCGTGATACCGAGACGGGGGTTGTCTACGTCGTGCGTGTCCTGCCTCGTGGCCGTGCCTACAGGGATTGATGAGATCTGCCGATCTGCCAGGTGTCCGGCAAGAATGACACGGGCCCGCTGTTGCTGCACGTTGCGAGTCAGCTCGCTTTCCTAGGTCTCGAGGACATGGACCCTGTACGTACATCCGCCGATCAACGAAGTTTTCTTGTCAAGACGATTCGCGACACCGCTGAATGGCGGAAACGGAAGGTCGAAGAGTTCGGCGATGACCCCATAGCCCGGAAGCGAAGCCTGAGGGCCAAGCAGGCGCTGGGAGCCCTCGCGAACTTTGTAGAGGCGATGCCAGATGACGATCCCGACCTGAACCTGTACGCCCTGCGTCGTGCAGAGGAGCACGATGGAAGGCTGTTGCTTGCAATCGACAGCCTCACGCTTATCTCGCGCTTCGGGATGGATCGAGGGGCATGGCAAGCCAGCGCCCCGACCGAAAGCCAGATGCGAAACGTTCTACGCCGTATCGATGGCATCGAGGCCCGGGAGCGATATGCCCGCAAGCTGCGGGCCGAGAGCGGCTATGGGGATGACTGAGATGCCGCTGTCGGGCCTCGGCACCACTTCGGGCCTCCAATACGCGCCCTGAGAGATTTGAACTCCCGACCTTCGGTTCCGTAGGTGGTGTGGGGTGTCGCCGCGTCCGCTGATTTGGCTCTATCACTAAGGATCGCGTCTCCACGCCATCGTGGCCGTGGAGCCGAATGGTGTGGGGCATGTTTGCACTTTGTTTGCACTTTGGATCGATCCTCCCAGGGCAACTAAAGATCGCCGTACCAACGCCTTGCTGCTTTACAATGGAGATATGCACCGGACAGCTGTCGCACGCAACGGCGTCGCACCGAGCACAGAGATTGAGAGTCGCAGCCAGGCTGCCGCTGACGCGCTCGGCTTGCTCCGCGCCGAGGGGCTTGAGCCGAGTACCGCCCACGAAGCACTTGCCGCCCGATGGGTGGCGGGCGAGATCGATGACGAGCAGTTCGAGCTGCTCAACCTGGAGCAAGTGCGCGAGCGTCTGGCTGCCACAGCTAGTCGATAGTTGCTGAAGCCAGATGGCGAAGGATCCCTATGTCTATCCAGGCAGCGGTGTCCTGCGCAACAACCTGGAGATCCACGACCAGCAAGAGCTCTTGCGGGCGGAGGCGGACATCGTTCGCGCGTCCGTTGCCGTTCTGAGCGGTCGCCCGTTTCCCGGCGGTTACGACCTGGCGCATTGGCAGGCATTTCATCGCCGCATCTTCGGTGGGCTCTATCCGTTACGGACCGTCCAGATTGCGAAGCCCAACGCGTTCTACGCTCGTCCTGAGCATATCGAGAGGTATGCACAAGGCATCTTCGCTGAGCTTGCTCGCGAGGACCACCTGAAGGGCCTCGATCGCAACGCCTTCCTTGAGCGGCTAACGCACTACCACGCCGAGATGTACGCGGTTCATCCATTCCGAGAGGGCAACACGCGCAGTTTGCGTGCGTTCCTGGGTCAGCTCGCCGGAGAAGCCGGACATCGCATCGCCTGGGAGCATCTCGACCACAAGCGGAGCCTCGCCGCTAACGTGCGCAGCCTCAACGGACAGAACGACCAACTCCGCACGTTGCTTGACGCCACCCTCGACAAGCCCCTACGCTAAACATCGCATTGGAGACACATATCTGATTTATGACCCTACGCGATCGAGCACTTCATACTTGGCGTCTCGCAGGTCGAAGGCGGGCTTCGTGCCCTCCAGTACGTCGACAATTAGCTTGGTGATAGTCGGATCCTCGATCGCTCCACTTGTGTAGGTAACTAGGTTTCCATTTGCCTTGTCGATGCTCGCATGAACCACTTGGTCAGCGTCACAGACAACTGCCAGATTAGGATTGTGAGTGACAAGGATAATCTGCCGATGCTTCTTGGCATGGCTAACCGCAGGTATCAGCAGTTCGGCGACCGTCTCATTATCGAGATTCTCCTCAGGCTGATCAATTACCAACGGTACATTCTCACGGTCGATGAGCAAATAGAAGATTAGCAACAGCGTCCCTCGCTCGCCTCTCGACCAAGGCGTCGGCACGCGCCTGCTTGGGACGGCTCAGGCTCGCTTTTGCGTTAAGGCGCGGCGGCGGTGCTCTTTGGGTCGACCAGGATCTTCGCGTGGGTCTCGGGATCTCCGAGCGCCTCGAAGGCCCTATCGACGCCGTCGAGTCCCACAGTGGCGGTGACAAGAGGGCCGGGGTTCACCTTTCCCTCGGCGAGCATGTGAAGCGTGTCGCGGAACTCGAGGGGGGTGTAACCGAGGACGAAGCGCAGCTCGATTTCCTTATTGATCGCCATTGCCGGCCTGATCTTGTCCGTACCCATACACACGCCCACGACGACCACGCGGGAGAACAGAGGCGCACTCGCGATCACCTGGTCGAGCACCCCGGGCACGCCCACGCATTCAAAGATCACGGGGCTCTTGGGCTTGGCCAGGCCGAGCGCTTCGGCCGCGCGCCAGGTGTGATGCCAGGGGATCGGCAGCCGCCGCATCTTGCCCATACCGTCAATCGCGAGGTCGAGGGCGGCGGGAACCGTGGTGAGGTGCCCGTGCTTCTCGGCTGAGGCGTGGGGCGATTCGTGTGCTGGGTCGACGACGACATCAGCGCCGCAGGCCCTCGCCAACGCGCGACGCCCCGCGGAGAAGTCGCTCGCGATGACGGTGCGCACACCGTGTGCCTTGAGCATGCGGATCACCGACAGGCCGATCGGCCCGCAGCCGATGACGACCGCGACGGTGCGCTTCTTGACCTCACCTCGGCGTACAGCGTGCCAGCCGACAGCCATCGGCTCGGTCAGCACGGCGACTCCGGGCGCGAGGCCATTGGGCACGGGAATGGTAAGAGACTCCTGCACGAGCATCTGCTCCGCATAGGCACCGGGAGCCGCCACCGACAGACCGGTGGCGTGAACGTCCTTCCCGACACGCAGTAGAGGCAACGAGACCACCGTCGTCCCCGTCGGCGCCGACCGCCGGCAGGAGGGGCCGTGTTCGACGATCTCACCGCAGAACTCGTGCCCCATCACAACGTCCTGGTCGGAGCGCATGAAGTCCGCATAGCCGGTCTCCAGAGCCACGTCTGCCATCTCGTTGCAGTGATGGCGAGCATGAAGGTCTGATCCGCAGATGCCACAGCGAAGGACATCGATCAATACCTGCCCCTCCTCAGGAGTCGGCGTCGGCAGATCGACGATCGTCAACTGGCCTTCTTTACAGTTCACGGCCTTCATCGGGCACCCGCGAGGGTCGATCCGGCGAGCACGCGCAAGAGCTCGACCCAATCCGACCCGGGAAGGTCGGGCTCGACGGCACGCTGTACCCCGGTGCCGAGTCCGAGCGCGAGGATGATGGTGCTCAGCGCCTCGGGGTCGATCGGGAAGTCCTCGCCGAGCCGCGCGGCGATCACTTCGGTCCAGCCCGCGCGAAGGCGCGCGTGGCGAGCGGCGGTAGCGGCCCTGTAGGTGTCGTCATGAGCGCTGAATGCCGCGAGCTCTATCTCAAAGCGCGTCCACCGCGGTTCGCCGATGGTGTCCTGCGCCCACGCGGCGAGCGCGTCAAACCACTCATCGAGGCTGTCGGTCTCCTGGAGTGAATGTCTGAGATCGCGCGCCATGCGCTCGTACAGCTCATCGATCACGGCGATCCCCATCGCGGTCTTGCTGGGGAAGTTGGAGTAGACCGCGCCGCGGGTGAACCCCGCGTCCTCGCCGATCTGCTCGAGGGATGTGACCTGGAAGCCGTCGCGCAGAAACAGGCGGGTGGCCGCGTCGACGATCAGCGCTCGGGTTCGCGCCTGGGACTCCGCACGCGTCAAACGGGTCATCGTGCGAACGCGTAGTCGTCGAGGTCGAAGCGAGCGCTGCGCCAGGCCGCCTCGAGCGAGAGGCTGGCCCGAAACGGCGCGTCGCCGTGCTTGTCGAAGTAGTAGCTGTTCGCGTTTGAGCAGGCGCCCCGGAAGAAGACCTGGTTGTGGCGGCGCCCGAGCATCGACTCGAAGTAGCGACGGTTGGCCTCGGGCGTGATCTCCACGCGCGTGGCGCCTTCGCTGCGCGCCCGCTTCAGGCAGCGCACGATGTGGCGCATCTGGGTCTCGATTAGACCGAAGTAGGACTGGCCGTTGAACCCGTAGGGACCGAGGATCGAGAACGAGTTCGGAAAGCCGGGGACGCTCACGCCCTCATAGGCCTGCAACCGGTTGGCATCCCACCACTCCTCGAGGTCAACACCACCCACGCCAAGCATCTCAAATGCCGGCAGGTTCCCGGAGTCAAACACCTTGAACCCGGTTGCAAGGACGAGCACGTCGAGAGGATGCTCGACTCCGTCGCTCGTGCGAACGCCCGTCTCGGTGATCGCCTCAATGGAGGTGGTTTCGAGCAGCACGTTCTCCAGGTTGAAGGCGGGGATGTACTCATTGGAGAAGCTCGGGCGCTTGCACCCGAGGGAGTACTTGGGCGTAAGCTTCTCGCGCACGACGGGATCCTTGACCTCGCGGAGCATCTTGCGAGCGGTGGCTTCACCGCGGGTGGCGATGCCCGAGAACGTACCAGCGAAGTGGGCGGCGAGCACGAAGGTGACCTCCACGAAGGCCTGACTGGCCCAGCGCGTGGCGAGCTCGGCGCCGGGCACCGAGCGCAGTGCCCGGCGCACGCGCGGGCTCATCGGCGCATCGAGCTTGGGTAGGCACCAAATGGGAGTGCGTTGGAAAACGGTGAGCTGCTCGACTTCGGGGGCGATCGCGGGGATGAGCTGGATCGCCGAGGCGCCCGTGCCGATCACCCCGACGCGCTTGCCGCGCAACTCGACCGAGTGATCCCAGCGCGCCGTGTGCATGGTCGTGCCAGCGAAGGAGTCGAGGCCCTCGATCTCGGGCGGTTTGGGCTGGCTGAACACGCCTGTCGCGCCAACCACGTATCGCGCGATGATCTGCTCACCGTTCGCGGTCTGGATGCGCCACGCGTGGGCGTCCTCGTCGAACCTCGCCCCGACCACCTTGGTGTTCAGCTGGATGCGATCGCGAACACCGTACTTGTCCACGCAGTGCTCCGCGTAGGCCTTGAGCTCCATCCCCGGCGCGTACACGCGCGACCAGTCGCTGAGCTTCTCGAAGGAGAACTGGTAGCTGAAGGACGGGATGTCGACCGCTATTCCTGGGTAGGTGTTCCAGTGCCAGGCGCCCCCGACACCGTCCCCGGCCTCGAGCACGACGAAGTCACGGAAGCCGGCCTGGTCGAGCTTGATCGCCGCCCCGATGCCCGAGAAGCCAGCACCGATCACCACGACCTCGTGGTCCATTGCGATATCCGAAGTATCCATATGCTCAAGGTATCGAGAACGCTCGCCGAGCGCCACGGCGGCGCTGGCCACGAGTACCCACCTGGAAGCGCCGTGGTAGTCGGCTGAGGATCTCGTTCAGCGTCCTTGACTACATACCGTCCGGTCGGTATGGTCCTTGTGGATGCCAGCCAAGCTCGATCATCGACAGGCCGAGGTCAAGGCGAAGTCAGCACAGCTGGGCAGCTCGCGCGAGCAACTCCTCGCGGCGGCCTCCCGAGTGTTCGCGCGCAGCGGCTACCACGGCGCCTCGATGAGCGAGATCGCCGCCGAGGCTGGATTCTCCAAGGGCGCGCTCTACTGGAGCTTCGCGAGCAAGGACGAGCTGTTCTTCGCGCTGCTGGACGAGCTCGACGAGCAGCTGCGCGCGCTGATCACCGCCGCGGCGTTAGCGCCAGCGGACCGTGACATCAGCGGCGATCTGAGCCGCGATGTCTCCGCCGTGCTCGAGCACGGACACGATGTCGTGCTGCTCTTTCACGAGTACTCCGCGCTCGCCGTACGCGACCCCAAGGTAGCCGCGCGCTACGCCGAGCGCAACGCGCGGCTACGCGAGGAGCTCGCCGCGTCGATGCGCGCGCGGCACGAGGCGATCGGCGTTCCGATGGCGATCCCGGCGGAGCAGCTTGCGACCGCCGTGATCGCGCTCGTCGACGGACTTTCGATTCAGCAGCTCACCGAGCCGGACGCGGTGCCCGAGGACCTCTTCGGGCAGATCCTCTCTCTAATCGACGACGGCATGATCCTCCGAGCCAAGGAGCCCACATGAACAGCGAAGCGCCCACAGTCACAGCCCCATCCACACCCACCGCGGAGACGCCGGTAGCGGCCCGCCGTCAATCGCGCTGGCGCGACGTCCCACTGCGCGAACCGCAGGCTCCTCCCGCTGACATCTCTCAGGCGCCGCCCGGACCCAACGTTCCCCGGCATCTGCTCGGCGCGTACTGGCTGCTGGCCGAACACGACCTGCTAGAGCGCTGTCGGCGCCGTTACGGCGACGTCTTCTCGCTGCGGATCTGGCCCGTCGGCTTCCTGGTCGTGATCGCCGACCCCGCGGAGATCAAGCGCGTGTTCACGAGCGACCCCGACCAGCTGCGCGCCGGCGAGGGCAACGGCGTGATGCAGCCCGTCGCGGGGCCTGAGTCGGTGCTGCTGCTCGATGGCAAGCGCCACTTGAACCGACGCAAATTGATGCTGCCGCCGTTTCACGGCGAGCGCATGGGCGTCTACGCGGACCTGATCGGCGAGATCGCCGACGAGGAGATCGCGCGCTGGCCGGTTGGCAGGCCGTTCTCGGCGCACACCTCGATGCAACGGATCACATTGCGCGTGATCCTGCGCGCAGTGCTCGGAATCGAAGACGCCGCACGCGGTGCGGAGCTCGAGCGCCTGCTGCCGAAGCTCCTGAACTCCCCGGCGCTGCTGTGGCCGGTCCTGCAACGCGACATGGGCGCCCGCAGCCCGTGGCGGCGCTTCGTGGCATTGCGCGAGCGCGTTGATGAGATCCTCTTCGACGAGATCGCCCGCAAGCGCTCGGACCCCAACCTCGCCGAGTACGAGGACATCCTCTCGATGCTGCTCGGGGCACGCGACGAGCACGGCGATTCGATGACCGACGAGGAGCTGCGCGACCAGCTCGTCACGCTGCTGCTCGCCGGCCATGAGACGACGGCAACGGGGTTGGCGTGGATCTTTGAGCGCGTGCTGCGCACGCCCGAGGTCCACGCGCGCTTGCGCACCGCGGTCGCCGAGGACGACGATCGGTATCTGGACTGCCTGATCAAGGAGGGCCTGCGCCTACGCCCCGTCGTGCCGCTGGTGGCCCGCCAGGTAAATTCGCCGTTCGCCGTCGGCGACTACACGGTACCGCCGGGCACGCTCCTGACATGCTCGATGATCCTCACGCACAGCCGGCCCGACCTCTACCCCGAACCGGACGCGTTCCGACCGGAGCGCTTCATGGAAGACGCCCCGGACACCTACACCTGGCTGCCCTTCGGCGGCGGCACGCGCCGTTGTATCGGTGCGGCCTTCGCGACACTCGAGATGAAAGTCATCCTGCGTCACGTCTTCGCCCAGTGCGAGCTGGAGGCGCCCGATGCGAAACCCGAGCGCCCGCGCCGACGCTTTGTCACCTATCCGCCAAACCGCGGAGCGCGGGTTCTGCTGAGAAGCAGACACGGAGCCTGACACGACATGGATTACGAGGATTCCTTCGAAGCGTCCGTCGCCGCGGCGAACGAGCGCACCCCCGAGCAGTGGGCGCGCGCCGTGTTCGAGGATGCGCCACGGTTCGTGCGGTGGTTTCTCCTCGTCGGTTTTCGCTACGGACTCAACCTACGCTTGGCCAGCCGCACATCGCCCAAGCACATCTTCGGCTGGGCGATCATCGACCGGGAGCCCGACTCGCTCACGATCGAGTCACGCTCCTGGTACCTCACCTCGCGCCTGCTCTTCAAGACCGAACCGGCACGCGTCACGCTGTCCACACACGTGCGCTACGACAAGCCGATCGCCAAAATCCTCTGGCCACCCGTATCGATTCTGCACCGCCAGATTCTCCCCCGCCTTCTGCGACACGCGGCCGCACACACCCCGGTAACACAACGACGCTCCGGCCAATCGGATCACGAAGCGGATCACGATTAAGTGGGACTCTCGCCATCTTGCCCCAGCATCGCGTTACAAGACCACTCTTATTAGCGTCGATGTAGGGCGTGCGCTTCAGATCTACACACCGTCCTGCGGTGTCCTGCGAACGAGCGGACTGCGCGCCAGTTGGGTTAGGAACGTGGCCTTCGCCTTCTTGCCGGCCGCTTCGAATCCGTCCTGGCGTAGCCACTCAAGCCAAGTCCGCCAGTGCATGGGAGTGCCATGCGCGGCGCGTAGCAATGCGGCAATGGCCGCCATTTCCCGCAGCTCCGGGCCGGCGAGCCTGACGTGGCCGTGGGACTTTCGCCATCTCGCCATAGCATCGCGTTGCGAGACAACCTCACCTAGTGTCGATGCGGGTGGGAGCGAGGCCTGGTCGGCGGTTCCTAACTCAGCAGCTCAATTACGCGTACGTCACGTTGCTCGCGGCACGCTTTCAAGGCTTTGCGCGAGCCTTGCACACCCAGACTGCCGATGCCATCGCAGCTGGAACTCACAACACTGCCTATAAAGTCCTGCTGCTGGAGAGCCTCACCCACAATCGGGCGTTGGACAAGCACAACGCGCAGCCCAACGCGATCGCCGAGGACTTCAACCGTTTCGGCTTCGATGTATGGGAGCAACTTGATGCGGTGCGCAGGGGCAACGATGAGCGGCGCAGGAAGCTATGGGCGGTGATCATGTGGCGCAACGCCATCGCACATCACGACATCGAAACGAAGTTGGCCAAGGGCGTCCTTGATCCCGTGAAGATCAAATTGGGCACTTGCACGGGCTGGCGCAGGACGCTCAATGTGCTGGCCTCATCGTTGGACGCGGTCGCGGCTGATCAATGCGAGGCACTGGGGCTTTCCAGGCCTGGTGATACCGTCAAGGACTATGCCGCGCACCATTGCGAGATCCGGTCCTCAGGCGCTGAAGGTGGGCGACGAGGTCGTTCTGCGTATCGCCGCGAGCGAGCGACGCGGCGTCGTCGTCGAGGATCGTGGCCTGCTAGGCGTCGACGGTCGCCAGATTGTGGCGATTCGTACCGGAGACGAGGACGACGCTCCACAGTTCGAGGTCAAAGCCGAAGACCTCGAACGCATCCACGCCGCGTAGCGCAGTGCCCTTGGTTGTGGGCAACCGTCGTCTCATGCGACTAGCGGAGTCCGAGCGCGTCTAGGCGAATACCCATCGCAACTTGGGACACTTCGAACTTAGACGCGAGAGTAATCGGGTCTTGGGATTCCGCGAACGAAGCAGCCATGAGCCGGCGCGGCATGAGCAGGTCGGCTGGGCGGTCCGCTTGAGCAACACCCCAGACTGTTGCCCTGTTGCCAGCGCTGTTGCCACCCAAAACTGGGTCTCCAGCCGGACCGGGAGCCCTGCAAACCCGCATCCACGCACAAGATCACCGTGCCAACGGCCA
>CAVZJR010000002.1:0-771260 GCA_963775645.1 uncultured Solirubrobacterales bacterium
TAATGTCCCTATTTCTTCGACCGTTTACGTATTGCTCGAATTATCTCGACATGCTCGACGATCTCGGCGTGCCCGCGACGTTCTTCGTCATCGGCGAGCTCGCCGCGAAACGGCCCGAGCTCGTGCGCGAGTACGTCAAGCGCGGCCACCAGGTCGCCGGCCACGGCTACGACCACACGCGGTTCACCAAGCTCGGCGTGCCGAGCTGCTCGACAAGCGCGCAAGACCGACGCCGCGATCGGCGGCTCGCCGACCGGCCATCCGTGGATTCGCCCGCCGCACGGCTCGCTCGACGCCGGCTCGATCGTCTCGCTGCGCGCGGCCGGCTACGTGATCGCGCTGTGGACGGTCGATTCACGCGACTACGCCGAGCGCGATCCCGCGAAGCTCGCCGAGCGTTGCGCACCGGCGAACGTCCACGGCGGCGACGTGATGCTGTTCCACGAAGGCCAAGAGTGGACGCTCGAGGCGCTGCCGCGGATCATCGCGGCGCTCCACGCGAGCGGGCTCGAGTGCGTGACGATGCACGACCTGTTCGCCATAACGACTCCGCACGGCCGCTGAACGGGCGTGCCGTTGCGCGCGCGTCCCCCAGGACTTACGGTTCTGGCACATGTCTGTAGCGCAACGGGCTCTCACGTGGCTCGGCGGTGGCGGGCGCCGCCGTCAATCGACGTCAGCGATGCGCGCCGGCTCGCCGACGCCGAGCGCGGGGTCGGTCTGACGCCGACCGGCTGCGTGTGGCTCGACGAGCGAACGATCAGCAATCTCGATCTGCCGCTCGTCTTTCGCACGATCGATCGGACGACCACGCCGACCGGCGCGCAGGCGCTGTGGCGCTGGCTGGTCGCGCCCGCACAGCGGCTCGACGTGCTCGACTCGCGCGAGGCCGAGCTCGCCGATCCGGCGCTGCGCAGCACATGAGGACCGCGATCGGCGTCGGCGCGATGCTCGACGCACCGCATCTGCCACGCTTGTTGTGGGGGCGCGTCGTTCAGCCGATGCCGATGCGCGTGTTGCTCGCGTTGATCGGCGCGTTCGCCGCGTCGTGCGCGCTCGGCGCGCTGGTGTCGCCGAAGTTCTTCGTGCTCACGTGCGTGTTGTTCGGCGCGAATCTGCTCGTCGACGACTGGGCGAACATCAAGCTCGCCCAGCAGGGGCGCGCGGTCGTCGTGCTCGCCGCGCTGCTCGGTCGCGCGTCGCGCGTGGTCGCCGCCGGTGTCGCGTCGCCGACGATGCACGCGCGGCTCGCCGCCGATCTCGCGGCGGTCTCCGAGATCCGCAAACGGACCGCGGTGCTGGTCATCAGCAATCCGTTCCAGATCGCCGATCTCCTGCGCGCCCGGGCTGCTGGTGCGCCTGCTCGTCCTGGCGCGGTGCGTGTCGATCGTCGAGCGCGAGCGCGAGCGGCTGCGCGCGATCGTGCTGTCGATCGGCGAGCTCGATGCGCTGGTCTCGGTCGCGACGGTACGCGCCGGGCGCGACGACACCGCGATCCCCGAGCTCCACGCCGGCACGGCCGCGCTCGCCGCGCGCGATCGCGCACCCCGCGATCGCCGACGCGGTCGGCAACGACGTCACGCTCGTCGACGGCGGCCTGCTCGTGACGGGCAGCAACATGTCCGGCAAGTCGACGTTCCTGCGCACGCTCGCGCTCAACGCGATCTGCGCGCAATCGATCCACACCACGTTCGGTGCGTGGCACGCCAGCTTGCTGCGCGTGTTCGCGGTGATGCGCGTCGACGACGACACCGCCGGCGGCATCAGCAAGTACGCGGCAGAGGTCGCCGCGATCGGCGGGCTCGTCGCCGCGAGCAGTCACGGCGACGACGACGCGGTGCCGCGCTACTAGTCGTCGACGAGCCGTTCAGCGGCACGAACCCCGCCGTGCGCGTGCCGATCGTCGTCGCGGTGCTCACCTACCTCGCCGAACGCGATCTCGTGGTCGCGGCCACGCACGATCTCGACGTCGCGGCACAGCTCGACAATCGGTTCCTGCGCGGCTACTTCGCCGAGCTCGACGGCCTCGCGACCGCGTTCGATCGCGTGCTGCGCCCGGGCGTGTCGCCGGGCACCAACGCGGTCGCGTTGCTCGAGGCCGCCGGCTATCCCGTCGGCGATCCTCGCCGATGTCGCCGCTCGCGTCGGCACGAGCCGCGTCGCGCATGGTCAGTAGTCGGTGAGCTCGCGCGTCATGTACGTCGGCTGGTCGTCGGCGGCGGCGAACGCGCAGCCGCGATAGAATTCGATCGCGATCGGGTTGTCGGCGAGCACCCAGACCTCCTCGATGCCCTGTGCGCCCATCCACGCCTCCATCTGCGCGAGCAATGCGCGGCCGATCCCGCGACGACGCCAGGCGGTGCGCACGCCAATCTCGTACAGCAACAGCTCGCGGCCGGCGCCGGAGCGGAGCGGCACGACGACGCAGTACAAGAAGCCGGTGACGTCGTCGCCGATTTCGACGGCGACCCCGGTGAGCACCGCCGGGTTCGCGAGGTACGCGGCGGCCGCGGCGAGCCGCGGTTCGAGTGGTTCGCCGCGTCCCGCGGAATCGAAGTCGGCATCATCGATGGCGAGGAGCGCGAGCGTGGGCTCGTCGCCCGGCCCGAGGCGGCAGATGGTCGTCACGCCGAAGTCATAGCGCTGCACGAGCCGTCGGCGAGGCTCGACCTGCGCGTGCTTAGGCGATTTTCTGACTTGTTACGCTGACGCCTACGCCTACGCCTGCGACCGAGAGAGTGCGATGATGGAACGACTGTGAGCAGGTCGGGCGCCCATCCACTCCCCCCGGGATTTCGCGACAGCGGCACGCTCGCGGTCACCAAGGGCGAGGTCGTCGCGTCGACGTACGCGATTCGCGACGAGGTCTCGCGGACCGACACCGGCGTCGTGTTCGAGGCGCGCGACATGATGCTCGACCGCCTGGTCGCGTTCAAGCTCGCGTGGCGCGACCCCGGGATGTCGTCGCTGATCCTCGAGGCGAGGGCGATGCTTCGGCGGTGCGCAATCCGGCGGCGGTCGCGATCTACGGCATGGGCAACCATCTCGGCATCGAGTATGTCGTCGGCGAACGCGTCGGCGGCACGATGCTGCGCGACAAGCTCAGCACGCCGTTGCCCGCCGCTGCCTGCTCGGCGACCGTATCCACGATCACATGACCGTCGCCAACCTCGCGCACCGTGCCGGTGACGAGCACCTCCTGCTCGGGTACACCCATGCCCCTGAACTGGACGGATAGTCGCTTCAAGGTCGCCGGCCCGCCCGCCGCCTCGGTCTGAGCGCGTGCAACCTGGGCCATCGACCACAGTCCGTGCAGGATGCGGCCTGGGAGCCCGACGGCGCGAGCAAACTCCTCGTCGATATGAATCGGGTTGAAGTCGCCTGACGCCCCGGCGTAGCGGGCGGTGAGGTACTTGTCGGGCGTGACACGTACCTCTGGGATCTGGGCGCCTACCGATAGATCTGCCATTGCGCTCACACTCCTCGGACGATGTTGGTCCAGGTTCCGCGACAAACCTGCTCGTCGCGCTGGTTTACAGAGACGGACTCGAACACGTAGTAGCCGCGACCGTCGCGCTCGGATATGTCCTTGACCGACGCGGTTGTGGTGATCTCATCACCGGCTACGACGAGTGGCCCCCACTCGAACTCTTGGCCTCCGTGGACCATCATCGCGAAGTTCATTTCTACGTCGGGGTCGAACAACGAGGGAGCTACCGACGGAGAGCTGTAGACAACCGCGAACATCGGCGGGGCTACCACGTCGGCGTAACCGGCCTCGCGCGCCGCTTTCTCGTCGAGATGTAGGGGGTTGGTCTCACCGACCGCGCGGGCGTACTCCTTGATCTTCTCTCGGCCCACCGCGTACGTGGTGGGCTCATAGGTCTTTCCAATCGCTTTGGTGTTGACTGGCACCGGGAGGACTCCTTGTGGACTGGGAGGATAGTGGGCTCGCATGAGTCCACGTGCTTGCTTGCAAAAAGCTGCGGCCGGCCAGTTTACGGCCCTTAAACGCAAAAGGCGCCCAGGGGCGCCGATGGCGGGATGTCGCTCTGGACACCCCGCCATCGAACAGGCGTAAACGCCGGTAGATAGTTAGAAGACGAGGTCGTCCTCGATCCCCGAGCCCACGCCGACGAGCTCACTCTCCTCAGCCGCCTCAGCCCCGACGGTGTTGCTCTCCTCTTCGGTGGAACCTTGCGGCCCACCGACCTCGCCGCGACCGTCCAGGAACTGAACGGTTTCGGCGACGATCTCCACAGCCTGGCGTTTACCACCCTCTGGGGTCTCCCACTCGCTCCAGTTCAAGCGCCCGTCAACCGCGATGCGACGACCGCGGCTCATGTAACGGTGGATCGTCTCGCCGGTGGCGCCAAAGACGCTGACGTTGAAGAAGTTGGGCTTCTCGATGTACTCGCCTTCGAGGCCCTTGCGAGAGCCGTTGCAGGCGAGACGCAAGTTGCAGACGGTCAAGCCAGACGGCAATGCCCGCAGCTCTGGGTCGCTGGTGAGGCGACCAATGAGGATGACTCGGTTGATGTTCGAGTAGTACATGGTGATCTTCTCCTTTTGCTATTGCTCGCCCCACGACTCAAGGTAGGCAACGTGTGCGACGGTTTTTTGCGCGAGGACCCCAAAACAGCGTTTTGGCCTGATTTGACAGGCGAAACTGGTCCCGCCCCAGGCAGGCGAAACTGGTTCCTGCCCAACCAAGACATGACCGATTCCTTTGCCGGTCCCACTGGCCGATGTCCAACAAAAAGAGGGTGCCTACGCGCGCGCGTGGGGCACCCTCTTTCGCAAGAACAACAACCCCGACCCACCCACGTCGGCGATCGACCCGGCGCCCACCGAAACCAGAGCTCACGCTCCGCCTGCGAAGGCCACGCTCGGCATCGACCGAAACCCTGCTCAGGCTTGTGCCCGCGAAGGGAGCGCCCGCAAAGGCAGCACTACGACCCGTTCCTGAGCACCGACCTTCTCGATGGCTCGGTCGAGCGCGCGTTCGACGTGATCGGGCGCCAGGTAGAGCACGCCGGAAATCGTGGAACAGCGCGACCAGGCACGACAGATGTTCGCCAAGCGGCGTGGCGCCTTGATCGTCAGCTCAACCTCGACTGCCACCGGCAAGCCGCCTGGCGCGTCCGGCCACAAGACGAGGTCGGGATAGTGCAGGCGATTCGCCGCCAGACGGGCGCTCGCGAGCGGGCGTCCGAGATCGCGTTCGTCGCGGCGTAGCTCCCGCTCGCCCACGAGTCGGTGGTCGGGATAACAGCGCTCGAGCGAGGCGGCCACCTCCGCGCAGACAATCGCGTGATGGGCGCCTCCGTTTGAGAGTTGACAGGGATCAATCCCATAGGCGCCGCATGCCCGTAGGCCTGCTCTCGTGATCGTGTACAAGGTGGGAGCGTCCACGAGCAGACGCCGACTGGCCAACAGCCCGCGTCGTACGGCCGCCGATAGACGGCCACGGGCAGAAGCGGGCGTGATGTCCATACGCAAGGCCAAAGCTTCGGCCGTGATCGCTCCCAAGGATGCCGTCCAATGCATGATGTCGGCTTGCTCGGGCGTGAGTGGAAGATGCGCTTTACGCATAATGATCTCCTTTTGTTGTGGGGGTGGAGGGGCGTACCCACCAGGGGAACGAGCCCTCGGCGATCGACGGCGAGGCCGCTCGGCGAGAGCTGAGACTGGGCGCCGGCGAAAAGTCAGGCCGGCGCGATGAAATCCGCCAACCGCGAGCGCAGGCGTGACGGGATCGACTTGGAGTCGGTGGGCGCGACAGATGAGAAGACCTGCATGATCCGCGGTGCGCTGCCACCGGCGAGGTCAAGCGCGGCCGCCCAGCCCGGCTGCAGGCCACGAATCTCCTCGGCGGAGAGCCGTGGCTTGCTCGAGCGGCTGCGCGTCCAACGCCCTGCGTCGTTGCGCGAGGTGCGCCACACGCCGCGAGTGCCTCCAAGGCGCGCAATCAGCTCGGCCGACTCTGGCACGACCTGACGGTGGGCTACCAAGCACGAGAGGTTGCCGAGCACTTGCTCCAGCAGTTCGCGGCGACCGTGCAGACGCAGATCGGAAAGCTCCTGGGTACCCAGGAGCAGATTGATCCCGGCCGAGCGGGCACGGCCGAACAGGTGCGCGATCTGCTCAGCCGCGATGGACGCGAACTCATCGATCACGACCACCGTGGGTACGGGCTCGGTCTGCAGAGCGGCCATCGTTGCCTGCAGATCCTGCACGATCGCAACGCCGAGCATTTGGGCCAAGAGCCGCCAGGCGTCGGACTCCAAGGAGAAGTAAACGACAGCTCGCTCGCGGACAGCCTCCAGCAGGTCGAACACGGGCGCACCTGGGGTAGCGGGATCGAGCCACGGCCCAACATCCGACTCGACCATGATCGCGAGCCGGTCACGCACGCCGCCCAACTCGCCACGAGCCCGCGAACTCAGCGAGTTGAGATAGTCATGTGTGGAGCGGACTTGCTGCTCGGGCATAGCGCTGCAGAGCTCTTCTAGCCTCGTAGGATCGAGCGAGTCGACGAGCGCTCGCAAGCTCACAGGCTCCCCGGCGTCGCGTAGCACCCGTACAGCGTGACCGAGGTAGCGCTGTGCTTGGCGCTGATAGTGGGGCTCAGTGAACAGCTCGCCGGCCAAAGCCTTGTCGGCTACGCCACTGGCGGCGCCGTGAGCGAAGGGGTTGTAGACCGACGGCCCACGCGGCGTCCACTCCAGGAAGCGACGTCCGCTGCGTTCAGCAGCAAGGGCGAGTTGATTGCGCATCCGAGTGTCACCCTTGGGGTCGACGACGATGGCGGCCAAGCCTGCTTCGACCGCGCGGGCGGCAATCCAGGTCTCGGTGACGGTCTTGCCGGAGCCAGTAGCGCCGACGATCAAACTGTGCTTGCCGCTTCCGCAAACGCCGAAAGGGATCGAGACCCGGTCATAGCTTTCTGTGCGGCCCAGGCTGATGCGCTCTCCGCACATTGCGGAGAGCGATGGTGGAGCCAGGCGCTCCCTGAGGACGCCGACAAGCGTGCGCGTCGCCGCAAGCGGACCCCGACGGGCAGCCGCGATCTCGGCCAAGTCCCCGCCGGCGAGCAGATCTTCGCGATGCCACCGGCGACCGCGCATCGCGGCACACAGGGCGGCTGTGTCAAGCACTAGAGCCCAGCCCGAGAACGTGGATTGGGCAAGCAGCAGGGGCACGAAGGACGCGCCGGCCCAAGTCCAGCGTAGGTGACGGCGGCGCATGAGATACGCGACAATCAGCCCGGCGAGAAAGCCGATCGCGATGTGGATGGTGGTTGAGGCGAGCCAATCGAGCAAGTCGGCCAACGGCGCCAGAGGATTGTCGGGTGGTTCGGTGGTGTATGGAGGCGTAGACGACGGCATGAGCCGCTCCTTTCTTGAACCGGTTGAGGCCGGCTGTTGGGCTAACGAGAAGCGGCGAGCCGAGAGGCTCGCCGCGGTGGTGCGAGGTGGGCAAAGGGCCCAAGAAGGTGGGCTAGAGCTCGAGAAGGTGGATCGAGCGTCAAGAAGGTGGATCGAGCGAGGCCACCCGAGCAGACCATCTAGCGTCAGAGCTCAAGGAGGTGGTCTAGCGTCAGAGCAAGCGGTAGCCGATGCCCCACACGTTCACTACGAATCCGGGGGCGCCCGCCGCATGGAGCTTGCGGCGCAAACGACTGGCGTGGCTGTCCACGGTGCGCGTGGCAGATGGGCAGCGCTGGTGCCAGATCGCGCGCAGCAGCTCCTGCTTGGTGCATACGACGGTGGGATCGCGCGCCAGGTGAACGAGTAGCTCATATTCGATGCGACCCAGCTCGACAGGTATCGAGGAGACGTGGACCGTGTGGGCGCTCGTGTCCACCCTTAGAGCTCCGACACGAATACAGGTGAGAAGAGGCCGCTGAACCCGCCGGAGCAAAGCCTTCAAACGGACGCGCAGCTCAAGGTAAAGGTGATGTTCGGTTGAAACAAAGTCATCAGCACCCGCCTCGAAGGCCCGCAACAAGTCAAGCTGGGTGGCACCAGGATCAAGGACAATCAGAGGTAGGTTCTCTTCCCAAGTCGCGTCGGCTGACCGAGGCGCTGGCGCGCGTATCTCGTCGAGCAGGTTGAGCGTAGCGCGAGGCCCGTCGAGAGATCCGAGCAGGACCGCTTGAACTGGGCCGGCGCAGGCGAGCACTCGGGCATGCTCGGCGGTATGGGCATGGGCCGCGGCATAGCCGTCAGCGCACAACTGCTCCACCAGCTCGCATCCGAAAGTAGCGTCCGCCTCAACACAGAGGATCGCGGCCTGCGTCGGCCCACTGAGTCCAGTGGCAAGCGCAGATCCTGACAGGCGGGCGCTCACTGAAGTTCGACCTCGCGCGGACTGATACCAAGTCCACGACGCGCGATTGCGGCGAGCACATCGCTGTGGATCCAAGGGGTTATCGACTGGGCCCCACCTTCGGGCATGAGGCCTGCGCGGCGCGCGAGCCAGCTGGTTTCGCCGCTCGGATTGCCATGACGATCGTGCTTGATGATCCCGCAACGCAAAGCGATCTCGCTCATCGTCATACCGCGCCGCTCGACTGCATCCAGCACCGCTTCACGCAAGCCGCGATTGAGCACGATCGGGCTGGTGCAGAGCCGTTCGAATTCGTCGCGGAGACGAGTCGAGAGCACCGTCGGATCCTCGCGATGGCATGCAAGTGCCTGCTCGGTAAGGGTGCGCACGGGTTCGTAGCTTTCGAGGGCGCCGACCACGTCGCGCAGCTTGACTTGCTCCCAGTCGCGCTTGTCGCAGTGGCCTGGGCTTCTGCTCCAGCACAGCTGGGCGGTCGTGCGTTCGCCGAGAATCGCTCCCAGGCGATAGATAACGCCACGGGCTTCAACTCGCGCCTCGAGTGCGGCCGGATCGACTTGGGCACAACACTCGGACGGTGCGAAAGGTGTCAGTTCGAGGTCGCTGGGCTGCACCTGCCGACACCAATGACCGGCGGCGTCCTCCAGGTAGAGACGACAGACCAGCGCGGCATTCTCGGACGGCTCGTCGGGTGCGAGATGGGCGAGGAGCCGCCGATCGCTTAGGGTGGTGGCGTCACGGTCGAGGACCAGCACACTGCCACCGTGGCCGGGAAGAGCAAGCAGCTCGCGGGGGCGACCGTCGGCGTCAAGATAGCCCGCCAATGGCTTGATGATTGCGGAGCCACCCCGACGAGGTACAGGGACATCGGAGAGCGAGCGGTGGCGAGGACCGCGTCGTGTCTTGGCGTTGGGCCGAGTGCGCGAGGGCGCGGAGGCACTGGGTTGTGACATGGACGACTCCTGACGGTTGGGACCGCGCCTTGGGGCGTGGTGGAAGTGGTGGGTGGGGCGCCTTGTAGACCCGCGGCGCATACTCGTCAAGTGGGTAAGGAATGACCGGGGAGGCGATGCGCTGATAGTCCGAGCCCCTTAAGGGGTCTCGGAGATTCGACCGGGAGGTGTGATCGACAATCGAAGTTGGCCGAGATTGGCTATCGGCGATGGGCGCACTCGGAGGCTTGGGAGCCTGGAGCAGATGCGTGCCAGCACTGGGCGCTGACCAGAGCGAAGGTGAGCGCCCGCGACGAAGGCGATACGGCGGATGTCTCTGACTTTCGCGGAGACGAATTGTTGCTGACAGGTAGGACCGAACAGCACTTGGAGACAGGAGAAAAGAGGGTTCGAAGAATAGCCAGGTCGGGGCATTGAGCCAACCTTGGGGATGGCTCAGCGATGCAAGCGCTCGCGTGCGGAGGGCGCCTGCATGTCGCAACAGCCCCTAAACCAGGGGAAATCCCTGAATCGGGGCTGCAGTCTGGCTGGCTCTCGGCTATAAGGTGACTGCGTGGAGGTTGAAGTTAGCGCGACGGCAACTGCACCCCTTATGGGGGCACCTGCAACCTCAGCGGGGTAGATTCGCAAGCGTTCCGGCGCCAAAAGTGCGGGTGGGGCTAGCCTGACAAGAGCTAGACGCAAGAGTGAGCAGTTCGCATGAATCGCCGCAGGTAGTCACAATGTCGATTAGTGGACAAGACCGACCCACGCACAGCGGAGCTCACAAAGCCACGCCGAGCACGACCCCGCAAGGGTGGTAAGAGCGTGCGGACTGCGCTCGACCCTCGCGCCAGGATGCTCGAAGCGATGCTTGCCAACGTGGGCGAGCAGGGTTACGCGACGACCGTCGTGGCGGACGTGATCGCGAAGGCGGTGGCCTCGCGCAAGACCTTCTACGAACACTTCGAGGACAAGCAAGCTTGCTTCTTTGCGATGAGCGACGAGATCATCGCAAAGTGGGTCGAGCAGGTGGCCGCTACAGACGACAGCGGACTCGACTGGCGGGAGGGGATTGACGCTTACGTGGACACGTTGTTCGCCTTGACGCTCAAGAGCCCCCCAGCATTGAGGGTCATCGCGGTCGAGTTGACTGCCGCGGGACCGGCAGGAATAGAGCGCCGTGAGCGAGCGCTCGCGCGCCTCGCACAGCCGCTCCGTGAGACGCTCGGCGACAGCTCCGAGGACGGCGAGTTGCTCGCACGTGTGATCGTCGGTGCGATCCTGCGGATCCTGTATGCACGAGCTAGACGAGACGGACGGGTGCGTCGCCCACGACGTGGCGAGTTGCTGGAGCTGGCCCCGGAGATAGCTGCCTGGGCATCCTTGTACAGGTCGGATTCAGGCTCAGAGCTGTCGCGAGCAAGGGTCGAGCATTCGGCCGGTGTGCCCGCCGTTGGCGGTCGTGCTCCGGGTACCTTGTCGCTCAACTCACGGGCGATCGAGCGCCGAGGCTTGCCTCGCGGCGAAGGCAATGTGTCACGCAGTTTCGTGGTGCACAACCAACGAGAGCGGATTCTCGACGCGCTCGCGAACTTGGCGGCAGCCAAGGGCTATAGCACCTGCACGATCCCGGAGATCGTGCAGGAGGCGGCGGTGTCAGTGCAGGCGTTCTATGAGCATTTCTCGGGTAAGGAGGACGCCTTGCTCGTCGCCTACGAGTTGGGGCATCGCAAGTTGCTGGCAATCGTCGAGCGAGCGTACGAATCCCAGGAGGACTGGCCTGCGGCGGTCCGTGCCGGCATCGAGGCGCTATTTGCCTTCTTGGTCTCTGAGCCGGCCTACGCACATTTGGCCTTGATCGATGCTTTGACAGCCAGTGCGAAGTCCGCGACGGTCGCGCATGATGGCATGAAGTCCTATATGGGGATGCTCCAACCCGAACGGGAACTCAACCTAAACGGGGAGCGGCCTGCGAGCGTGGCAGTCGAGGCAACGGCTGGAGCCTTGTTGGAGCTTTGCTTTGTGTATGTGGCAAGCGAGCGAACCCGTGAGCTATCCGGTTTAGTCATGTTCGCGGAGGAGCTCGCGCTGCGACCGTTCGTCGGCGTGAGCGTGCGCTGAGGCCTTTGCGGGCGTGAGCGTTAGCCAAAGCCTCCCAACCCAAAGGCCACACTCCGCTGCGATGAGTCCAAGGAGACAGATTGTGGTGTTTGTTCCGTGGCTCTTTTGTAATCAGCCGTGAATGATGACGCTGTGGCCGAGGCAGACCGTCAAGAGATCGTCGAGCAGATCCGTGCGTTCGGAGAAAACATGCGTCGAGCACGCTTGGACGCAGGCTTGACGCAGGTGCAGCTGTCCCATACGACCCCGCTCGATCGGGCGGCGATCAGTCGGTTGGAGTGCGGCGAGCGCGCCCCGGACCTGCCCACACTGATGCGGTTGTGCGCCGCTCTGGGGACACGGCCGACAGAGCTTGTGAATGGGGTTGGGCCAAAGCGACGCCTAACACCCGGCCCTCGCCGACAGGGGAGCGAGGTCGATAGGGCCGCCCAATTCGGCGCGAACTTGAAGTGGGCGCGCCGCCGCGCAGATATCTCCCAGGAGCGCTTGGCGCTCGACGCGAAAGTTGATCGAGCCGCGATCAGCGTGTATGAGAACGGCGGTCGTGAACCGAACCTGCGCACCGTTTTGAAGCTGGCGTTGAAGCTTGAAGTGCCGCCAGCGACATTGCTTGCCTGCATCGAGTGACCGCTTTCACGGCAGCAAGCAAGACTGGTAGCAACCGAAGACTGCGATAGGGGGCTCCGCGCAGCGCGCGTAGCGTCAGGTCATACCACGCACGCCGCACGGGCCCAATGCTCCGACGCTAGGCACGCAAGCGCCACGCCGTAGCTCGCTCGGCCTCACGGTGGGGGGGTGACCGCGATCCGAACCCTCTTCCCTTGTCCGCCCATTCGGTTCCCGGGAAGTCTTAGCTCCTCCCCCTCGGTGCTGTTCGACGGTACATCTGGTCGTTTCTACTTGACCGAATCATATGCCGACCCAACATCGTTCCGGATCTCGGATCAAAAGTGATAGTCGCACACAGGGTCGACCCTGTCAAGCTGATACCTGAAGACAATCCACAGTCACCCACTCGACCGATCGGCTGCACGATCCGAGCTGCCTACACGAGGGCCGACTGGGTCGGCGACGGCGGCCGGGAGGCCTCCTCCGGCTCTTGCGGTCGCGCCCCAGCCGGCCCTCTGTAGGGCTGGCCGACCACAGGGACGTTAGTCCGCAAGACATCCCGGGCCGGGCCGTGCCGCCTGCGCGCTGACGACTTCCCCATGATCGGCAATGCCTGCAGAGTTGTCAAATCCCTCGGGAAGATTCCGCTCTTTTGTTCCTGACTCTTGGATTAGAGACTTAGCTCTCGTCGCTCAACGTGGGGATCTCGCGCACGTGGATCACCTGCGGCGCCGGCGATGCGCACCTCGGGCGGAAGATCGGGCAGACCCCAGGCCAATGGCGAGCCATGGTGGATGTCTCGCTCGGAGGTGTAGAGGACAAGCCCTCGTCCAGGATAGTCCCAGTCGAAGGGATACTCCCCGGGGTAGGCGCGACAGGCGGTCAGGATGCGATCTGCTCGGCGCGCGCACTCGCGCGCGCGTGCGCCGTCACGACACACGAACACCACTATCGGGAGGTTGACTACCGGGCGCGTATAGCGCTTGAGGTGAACTGACCAGCCAGCAAGGAAGTGATCGTAGCGCTCCAGCTTCGCAGCGCCCGAACCTTCGGGGAGGCGGTCGTCCAACTCCACGAGCAGCTCGCGACCGTCACTGGTGCGCAGGGTGGCGTCTGGACGGATCGTATGAAAGCGCTCGATCTCAACCCGGGCGCCCGAATCGAGGGTGCGTAGAAAATCGTGCGGGGTTCGGCCTCCGGGTAGGGTCAACTCTGTCAGAGAGAGCATCGTTTGCTTGCCTTGCCGGGAATGCGAGGGCGGTGTTATCGCGGACTCGTCGGGACCACGCAGCTCTATTGGGCGGTTGGGAAGAGCTCGCTGCAAAGCGAGAACCCAGCCGACAACGTGAACATCGTGGCGTGCCTGACGAAGCAGTTGCTCGTCATCGGGTGCAGCTCGCTCGTATCCATTGAGCCTTTGTCCCTCAATGGATATGAGCGAGTGCGAAGCGCCTTGCTCGCGCACCAGCCGGCGCCCGTCGGGCGTGATCGTGTAGCACATGGGCACACCTCCCCCGTCGCGCCGATGAAACTGGAAGCGCGCGACCAGGCCCGCGTCGGCCAAGCGCTTGAGTCGCCGCTGGGTAGTGGTGGCGGCGCGTCCGGGATTGAAGCGACGGTGGATCTGACTACTCAAGACGTGCCTCATCGAGGCGATCAGCGTGAGGATCTCGATATCTAAGGGCTCGGGTTCTATGGCGAGCAGAGCTGTGGCGGGCTTTGCCCAGCGAACACTGTGAGCGGCGTCCAAATCCACCAGCTCGCTATAGCTTTCGGTCGGGCGAGAGTCCGAGGTGGCGGTCTTGACAGACTTTGCGGCTTCGACGGGCTTGGCAGACTTTGCAGATTTAGTGGACCCGGCCGGCTTAGTGGACCCGGCCGGCTTAGTGGACCCGGCCGGCTTAGTGGACCCGGCCGGCTTGGCAAACTCAGCGGACTCAGCCCACTCGACGGAATCGTTGATTTCCGTCGGTTGCTCCGGCGGCTCGGCCGCGAGTCCCTCCCGTGACCTTTCCCTGAGCCAGTGTGGTTGGGATAGGTCCTCGAGGAAGCGCCCGCCACGCTCGGTCTGTCTGGCAGCATGAAAGGCTAGGCGTTGTTCGTCAACGGGCAGAGGCAGTGTGTGAGCGACGAAAGGCGCCTGGCGTCCCTCTGGCGTTACCCAACTCACGAGCGCGCTATGTCTGGGCAGGTGCAAGCGTACGTCAGGCCTTCCCAGGTCCGATAGATTGCGGATCCCGGGACGAACCGTGTCGGAGAACTCGGCCATCATCAAGCTGGCGGCCTTCCGCGCATCCTCGACGGAAGCCGTGGCGAAGTAGACGCGATGGGCAAACAAGGCGTCGAGCTGGGCGCGAACGTCGCGATCGATCCACTGGGCGTCGGTCTGCCAGCAGGCTACGGTCTCCAAGCCAGCTGAGCGCTTGAGCGCCAAAGTCTCAGCAAAACCACGATTGACGACGAGCGGCGCCTCATCGATCTTCAGGGCCACGGCGGTGCGCTCGGCGGCAGGGATCCCGTCCTGGCGACGGGCCAAGGCCGCGTCCAACATCCCAACGAGCAGCTGCATGAGCACGCTCGTATTGCCCGAGCCCATGGCCCCGAGAGCGCCCTTAACAACCAACACCTGCCCGCCGGAGATTACCTCCTCGAAATCCACCCTGAGGGAGTCGTTGAGCAGGACGCGCTTAATTGAAGGCGAATTGAGCAATCGCGCAAGCTTGTTAACAGGCGCGTCAAGCTTGGCAGTGGTAGTACTGCGCGCGTCTGCCAGTTGGACCGCGAGCTCGCCCGTGAAAAACTCGGAGATCTCCTTGAACTCTGGCTTGGAGCGCAGACTTCCGGCTACGCGAGTCCGGTAGGCATAGCCCTCCTCCCCTACAGAGAGAAGACGCGCGGCGTCCCACAGGGTGCTCGATCGGTCGTAGGCGAGCACAGCGATGATCGCGTTGCGCAGGTAGCGGTCCGAACTTGCCTTGATGTCACCCTCGCTGAAGAGTTGCTTAAGGGAGGCAACCACGTAGTCGGCGATTGTGTCGGCGGGAGCATCGACTTCAAGCGGGTTGAAGCCACAGGTGGGATGGGCGAAGTCGAGCAAGGTGCAGGTGCGCTCGCGCGACACCATGCTGACGGCGGCCTCGGCGGCGTCGCCCTTGGGATCGAAGACAATCACTGCGCAGTGCTCACGTCGCAGATCCTCGGCCACGGTGGCCACCAAGTAGCTCGTCTTGCCTTGCTCGACGGTGCCGGGGACTGCTGTGTTTTGGCGGCGCATCTGCGGATGGATGGAGACGGGTCCGTGGGCGTCGCGCAAGCTGCCGAAACCAGCGCTTGGGCGCAGGATCGCGGGCGGTGCCGGCGCCAAGGGCAGAGGATCGCGTGCGAGGGGGACGGTGGTGTAGTCGGGCGAAGGTAGGTGCCAGAGGCTTGCGAGCTCGGTCGAAGCGAACACACCCTTGCGTGGAGAGGGCAGAGGATTGCCCTCTCCACGCTGGACGCGCCTGGTATACAGGCCGAGCCAGCCTTGGCGCAAACCTGTGCCGCGCTCGACCAAGCGATTCTCGGCATCGCAGGCACGTAGCTCGGAGGCGATCCGCTCGCATACGGATCTGGATGGACCGACGACTCGAATGTCAGCGAAGAACAGCGGGCGATGTTGGATGTCCAAGCCTCCGATCAGCTCCTCGTTCTCGACCTTGGAAGGGTCCAGTGGCGGGATGCGCAGCTTGCGTGCACGAGAGAGATGGTGCTCGTGGCGCTTGTAGGAACGCTTGGAGTGGCCCTCGAACAGGGCCGGTGTGGGCGTCAGGGAGAGCTGTACAAACGCGGGCGCACGGCAGGCGGCAAGCGTGGTGATCAACCTGTTGATGGTGGGAGCGCGCTCGTGCTCGAAGCGATCCATGCGCTTGGCACGCTTGATAAAAGGACTGTGCTTCTTTAGCCGCAATACATATGGTGGGACACCTGGGGCACATGGTGCGTGGGTCAAGCGACAGTTGGGATAGGCAGTGCGCAGCGCTGCCTCGACGAGATGCTCGGCGCCTGTGGGACAGGTGAGCGACAGCCAAGCCTCATGGTCACAGTGGAGCTCGAGGCTCAGCGAAGGCTGACCGGCGAGCAGGCGACGCCACCAGCGACGCAAGAGCCGCTTGTGAAGGGCTTCGTACATGCTCACAATCCCGGCGAGGGACGGGTCGTCGCCACGATAGGGGACCACGCGCAAGCGTATGTAGCGCCGGCGTCGGCGCGCGTCTAGGCGGAAAGCGCTAATCGCCAAAGCGCATGACACGCACAGACAGGCCAGGATCTCCGCGAGCGTGGCGATCGTGGAAGGAATGTGCGGGAGGATCGCGCAGAGCGCCACTCTTGCTCATCCGACCGCCAGAGCGTGACGGGACGACTATGGCACGAGAAGGCTCAGCCGGCGACTCGAGCGGCCACGATCGCTACGTCGTCGCGCAGGCGACCGGCCCCGCTGGACAAGGCCAGGCGCTCGAGCTGCTGGACGACGGCGTGGGGAGCAGCTCCGGCATGAGGAGCCAGCATGCGACATAGCTCCAGAGGGGTCAGTTCGCGCCTTGGGGCTCCCGCGTCGAGCAGGCCATCTGTGTAAAGCACGAGTGTGGAGCCGGGCTGGAGTTCAAACGCGAGGTCGATCACGTTCGAACCGGAGCGAACTCCTAGCATCGTTCCTCGTGTTGCAGGGCACTGTGTTGTGCCACCGGATCCCAACAGGATTGGGGGCGGATGACCCGCGCCCGCTACCACGGCTTTGATGGGGTTGGAGACTAGGTCGAGCCGTGCGAGCACAACCGTGGCAAAACGCTGGGCGAGGGCATGGCCGAGCATGACCTCGTTGACGGCCCCCAATACCTGTGCGGGGCTTGCGCGAACGAAGGCGAAAGCCCTGATGCTGTGGCGCACCAAGGCTGTTACGGCTGCCGCCTCGGGGCCCTTGCCACACACGTCGCCGACCGCCAGCCAGCAACCCAAAGGGGTGGTGAATACGTCGTAGAAGTCGCCCCCGACCTCGTTGCCCTCGCCGACCGGGTGATAGGCCGAGGCGAGCGCCAACTGCTCCAGGACCGGCAACGTCTCGGGGAGCAAGCTTCGCTGCAAGGTGCGTGCTAGGTGGGTTCGCGCGACGTACATGTTGGCGTTGTAGAGCGCTGTGGCGGCACGATTGGCAAAGTCCAGCATGAGTGCGGTGTGCTCGGGGTCGTGAGGCCGGGCGGAATGCGGATAGAGGAAGCTGAGCGCACCTAGGACACGGCCCCGGGCGATCAGAGGGATCGCGACAATCGAGCGATAGCCGCTTTGAGCGACGAAGTCGCTCAAAGCGGGAGCATCCAGCTCAAGCAGATGGGCTTCAGGCAGGTCGGATACGACCACCTCACGCGAGCGGATCGCACGGGCAACCGGGTTCGCGCTTGTGACATCAAGGGGATGGCTGGCACGGAGTCGCTCGAATGGTTCGACCAGCTCGGGGCGTGCGGACACCGCGACTGTGTCGAGAACTGTGGCGTCCTCGCCGAGCAAATCGATCGCGCACATGGGCGCGAGGCGCGGCACCGCGACCTCGGCGATTGTGCGCATCGTCTGAAGGGGGTCGAGCGAGCGGTCGAAGGCCCCTCCGGCCGCGGCCAAGAGCTCCCTCGCCTCGTCGACTCTACGACGCCTGCTCCACCCCTGCAACAGCACCGGCGACCCCACTTCCAGAGCTTTGTGTCACCAGCCTAGCGTTGGCCGGCTCACATAGGCCTGGTGGCTCGCTCCACTCGCTCGCCTCGCTCGGTCAGGCACCATTCGTTGGGGGCACCCTTCGATTGTGCGCGGTCTACGTTTTCGATCAGGTCCAAGCGCTCCAAGCGAGACAGTAGCTTGGAGATCTGACCCTGGTCGGAGATGCCAGCTCCGTCGGCTACTTCGCGGTTGCTGGCTCCCGGATGCTCCCTTATTGCTGTGAGCACGCGCACGGTGCGGTAGGTGAGGCGCATCTCCAGGCCCGCCATTGGATCTTGGCCGACACCGGCCTCCCTCTTGCCGCGCCGGCGCACATCGGGCGCGGGACGGGAGAGTTCTCGGCTTGCCGCTCGCACACCTAGATAGGGCAGCACGATCATGCTCATCAGGGAACCGTGCAGTCCGATGTAAGGCTTGGGGCTGCGTTCGAGCAGGCGCGTGTGAATTACCGCGAAGGCAGCACCGATCACACCTTCGGCCGTCACGCCTGGCGGCTCACGCCTGAAGGTGGCGGCCGCGCGACCTTGGTCGATCACTTGGCGCAATTGCTCGAGGATGCGGGCACGCTCCTCGAGAACACGCGCTCCGCCACCGAGCGCGTCCACGACGCATAGGCGGGCCAGCTCGGGCTCCTCGTCTATGAATACAAGGAGCGAAGCCAAGCCTGCACGGATCTTCTCCCGCCAGGTGGTCTCGTGCTCGTACGCCTCAACTACTCTTGCGCGGATCTGCTCAAGGGTGCTTTCGAAGGCCCCCAAGAAACAGTCCTCGCGATCGACAAAGAGGTCATAGAACGTCTTGCGCGAGACTTTCGCGCGGCCGATCACCTGCGCTACGGTCAGGCGGGCGTACCCGTTTTCCTCGATCGCATCGACCGCCGCACTGAGCATCCGCGCCCGTTGTATCTCGGTGACATGACCGCGTGGCACCCCGCGGTGGTCGGCTTGAAGCGCTGATTCTCGGGAGCGCGTCTGATTGATGGAAGCCATGTTTTCCTGCCTGGTCGGTGCTGTTCTACGTTGACACGAATTCCGCGGCCGATGGGCAGAGCGCCCTGCCGCACGCGCTAAACCTGGGCAGCCCGTGCCTCGATCACGCGTTCCAAAGAGGTTCACGGGTTCGACCGCTCAAGTCGAGCCGTGTCTCCTACTCGCTTTCCGATGACCACCAAAACCTCCCCTACCCGGTCGCACCGCCGATCGTCTGCTGAGCTCAACACGCGAATCTGACGATTGGTGTCCCTGGTCGCAACCCGACCGGCTCGATTGGCGCACAAAGCGCATCACTACGGGCTTTCTGATCATGCGGAATGTCTCTGACCGCAGTGTCCCCCGCCACCCATAGGCTGTGGCACGCCGGATCCGGATAGGCGCGTGTTGTGCGGGCCCAGGAATCTGTCCTCGAGATGCCACCTCAAACCATTGCTTTGGCGTTCGCCGCCTCGATCTACCCACCGGCGGTGGCCGCGGTGATCGCTTTGGGTCGCGGTACGCAGGTGCGCTCGCGCGTGTTGGCCTTTGTGATGGCGGCCATCATCGTGACTTATGGAACCGGTGTGTTGGTCCTGTTCGTGCTGAAGGATGTGGGCGTAACCGGCCTGCACTACACGCCGAGCGCCGTGGTGGATCTTGCTCTTGGAGTGTTGCTGTTGGGTCTTGGGGTGCGTCTGAGCCGTCCTCGAGCGGGTCGAGCCAAACCGAGTGGGGAATCGAAGTTGGAGCGTCGTCTGCAGAGCCGCCGGCTGGCGTTCGTGCTCGGCTTGACCTTGTATGCGCTGCCTTCGCCGATCTACGTGGGGGCGGTCAAGACGATCGCGGACGCACAACTCTCTACCAGCAGCCAATTGTTGGCGTTGGCCGCGACGCTGGCGGTGATGCTGTGGCTGATCGAGCTGCCGATGTTGTTGCTACTGATCGTTCCGGAGCGTGCGGGGAAGGCGCTTGAGCAGATCAATGCATGGTTTATCCAGAACGGTCGTCGCCTAGCGATGCTCGCTTGTGTGGGCGCGGGGATTTACCTGGTCGTGAAGGGCCTGATGGGACTGACCGGGTGAGCCTTCGACGAATACCCTTGGATCTTCCGGGGAATCGGGCTAGATGTGTCGACACATCAGTCTCCGATGTCTCGACACATCACAGAGGGTGAGCGACGGGATTCGAACCCGCGACCGCCGAGACCACAACCCGGAGCTCTACCAACTGAGCTACGCCCACCAAGCAGTAGCGGCAGTGTAGCGGCGTGTCAGCGGCGCAGGAAGTCTTCGGCCGAGGCCAAGCACTGGCTAGGCGTTCGGTCGGGATGCTGTTCCAAAGCTAGCTGCCATGCGCGCAGGAGGGGACCTGGGTTCTCGCCCAGCAGGGAGAGCAGCTGTCGAGCGAGGGCCTCTTCGGTGACGGGTTGGCCGCCTGCCTCGGAGCCGCCGGCAGGCCGGGGAGCGGTCGGGCCGGAGGCACCGCCGCCCGTGGCTGCGCGTCCGCGCTCAGACGCGGCCACGCCTTGCCCTGGCGCGTCGGAGCCACCCGAGGACGGTCCAACGGCGGGCCCAGACGCGGGCCCCACCATGGCTGCCCAGGCGGATTTGGCAGTACCTGGCGGGGAGTCCTTGCGTTGCCCCGATACATTGGCTGGCGCCGTATCCGCGATGCCCAGGCGGGCACGGGCGCTGGTCAAGAGGTCGGCGGTTACATCGGTTCCTTGACGCAGAGCATTGCGCCAGCCGCGACCCATCGAGAGCTGCTCGACGGGTAGCTCGGGGCCTTCGATCACCGTTAGATTGGCTTGTTGGGGGTTCCACTGGCGTTCCCCCACTTCGACCCAATCGCCTCGCGCCCAGGCGTCCAAGACCGTCTCGCGGAGCGCTTGGGCGGTGAGGTTGAAGTGGCAGAAGTTGTGGGGGAACTGACGCAGCTCGAGGTGGTACACGCTCCTAAGGCTCGCAAATCGTGTGCCAACGCGACTTTCGGGGCTCAACCGGGGGCCTTGGGGGGCCGATGAGCAGCACATGCGAGCCGGCAAGAGACCTGTTGAACATGCTCGGGGTGGCGTGGCTCGCGCGCGCGCGCATCGTGCGGCCCTGCGAGTGTGGGCGGGGCTGGGCTGGGCGGTGTTGGGCTTGCCCAGAACTCCTACGGACGTGGCCCACTCGACCGGGGGCGCAGGCGTGGTGCGGGGCTGGGGCGCTTGGTGGGCTCGACATCCGAAGTCGTTGAAGGCGCTCGCGATCGTGACGCTTTGCTGGTCGGCGGCCTATATGGCGTGGCGGGCGGGCTGGAGTTGGCGCAGCTCCAATCCGGCATTGTGGGTGAGCTTGCTGGTCGCCGAGCTGTATGGGCTTTGGAATCTGGCGACGCTGGCATGGCTGACTTGGGACGTGAGGCCCGGTCCACGTCCAAACAGCAGAGAGGGTCGCAAGGTGGACGTGTATGTATGTACTTATGACGAGCCTGCCTCGGTGCTGGAGGCCACGCTTGCGGGGTGTGAATCGATCCGCTATCCGCATACGACTTGGTTGCTCGACGATGGGGCTCGCCCGGAGGTCGCGGCGATAGCCGAGAAATGGGGAGCGAAGTACATGACTCGCCCTGACAAAGCGCACGCCAAGGCGGGCAACATAAACCATGCTTTGCCGCTCACAGGCGGGGAGTTCGTGCTGGTGCTGGACGCTGATCACGTGCCCATGCCAGACGCTTTGGACACCTTGGTGGGGTACTTCGAGGACCCGAAGGTGGCGCTGGTGCAGACCCCGCATGACTTCTCCAACCACGACTCGATCCAGCACTATGACATGGGTCGTCACGAGCAGTCGGTCTTCTTTTCGGCGATCTGCATAGGCAAGGACCGCCACAACGGTTCGTTTTGGTGCGGCTCGGGCGCCTTGATTAGGCGCTCAGCCCTGCTGTCGGTCGGCGGTGTGGCTACGGAGACGATCGCGGAGGACTTCCACACCACGATCAAGCTGCACAGGTGTGGCTGGAGGACCCACTATGACGAGCGCATCATCGCGCAGGGCAAGGCCCCGCACGACCTGGCTGCCTACCTGCTTCAGCGTGATCGCTGGGCGAGAGGCAACCTGGCGGTGTTCACGACGCCTGAGAGCCCGCTGCGGGCGAATGGGCTGAACGCGCGCCAGAGACTGAGCTACCTGGCAAGTCTGGTCTCCTATCTGGCTGGGCCGATGCGGCTGCTGATGCTCTCGATCTTGGCGGTCGTGCTGTGGACGGGGGCGCTTCCTTTGTTGATCTCACCGCTGGCGCTAGCTGGCCTGTGGGCTCCGTCCACTGTGTTGATGGTGTTGGCGGGCTCGGCTCTGTGCAGGGGACAGCAAGGCAGCGGTGAGGCTACCCACTACGAACTCTGCACGGCTGAGATATTTACTAGGGCCTTGCGCTGCGTGGTGCGTCCAGGACGGACCAAGTTCAAGGTGACCCCTAAGGAGGGGATCGATCGTGGCGGTTGGGAAGCGGTGCGCCAGTTCCGCGTCCTGCTGGCCCTCGGGATTCTTCTCGGCGCGGGGATCTCGTTGCGGGTGGCGACCGATATGGGCGTAGATGCGCTGCCGGCGATGAATGGGTTTGCCGCTTGGTTTGTGCCGCTCTTGGGTTTGGTGGAGTTGCGGCGGGTGAGTCGTACGTTGTCGTTCGTGGCTAGGCGCAGGCAGTTGCGTGGGGAGTACCGCACCGAGCTGACGGCCGCGGCCGCAGTCGTGCTTGATGACGGGCTGGCCGACGAGGCGGAACCGTCGCTGTTGGGACGCATGTGCGACATCACGACGGGCGGCGTGGGCTTCGAGCTGTCACGTCCTCTGCCGCGGGGTGCTGGCGCGAGCCTGAATGTCCAACTGCCGGGGCCCTCGGGCGAAGTGGCGCCGGTCCGCTTGGAGATCGAGGTGCGCTCTTGCAGGGCCTCGGCGGAGGAGTGGCGCATCGGCGCGGAGATCGTGGCCTGCTCTGAGGAGGACAGGCGCAAGGTGATCGCCTATTGCAACGTCGTGTGGCCTTACAGGAGGTTGCGTGGCGAAGCTGGGGCGATGGGCGCGGTTGAGCTGAGCCCTGGCGCCGAGCTGAACCCTGGCGAGGAGACGATTCCCTCGCCAGAGCCGCTTGGGGCGATGACTTCGACCAGTTGAAGCCAGCGTTCGGCGAGCCTGCCGGACGCTTCGGGCAAAAAGCCCAACGCCGGCAAGGCCGCCGAATCGCTAACGATCAGGCGTTGGCGAGAGCGCTCTGCTTGAGGCGCTCGAACTCCTCTTGGGTGATCGAGCCGCTGTCGAGCAGGGCCTTGGCCTTGTTGATCTGCTCTGTGGGGTCGGACTTGGGCGCCACGGACTGAACATAGTCTTCGAAGTGAGCTTGGGCGTCCTTCGAGCGCTTCTGGGCTCGTTCGGCCATGCCTCGCTGCTCGGCGATCAGGTAGACGAAGACGCCGAGATAGGGCAGGATGATGATGAAGATGATCCATAGGACCTTGGCGAAGCCGGATGTGTCGTGACGGCGGAAGATGTCACCTAGCACCACAAACAAGATCCAGATCCATACGACGAACGCAAAGAAGACCAACATCGTCCAGAACACTTCGAGAAACGGATAGCTTGCGGCAAGAACCATCGGGACCGTCCTTATCGGTCGAGGGAAAGAGGCCCTTCCCCCGGCTACACTGCCGGGAGCGCAGAGCGCCTGCTGTCAAGTGAGAAACTAGCGCACAGGTTGACGCGGCAGAGGCCTGGTGCCATCGCGTGAGTGCCGCACCACCCATCCGTAGTTTTCACGCGCCTACCCCGAACCGGCGCCTATCGCCGGGCCTTTCGCGCCCGCTCCGCTCCTGTTAGGGACTCTGCTGGGTGCCCGGACGCCTGGTGCCCGGACGCCTGGTGCCCGGACGCCTGGTGCCCGGACGCCTATTCCTCGGGAGGCCGACGCTCGCGCTTGCGCTCGGCGGCCTGGCGCTTGGCGTGGAGACGCCGCTCGCGCGAGGCCGCGGTGGGCCGGGTGGGACGACGACGCTTGGGGGTGGCCAGCCCTCGTGCCAAGCGGTCGGCCAGACGCGCGAGGGCCAAGTCACGGTTGCGTGCTTGGGAGCGCTCGTCTTGGGCGACGGCGACTACTCTGGGCCCGAGGCGCGCCAAGAGGCGTTCGCGCTGGGCCTCGCCAAGCACAGTCGAGGCGAGCACGTCAAAGCTTGCCTCCACGCGTGAGGCCGTGACGTTCGCGTGCTGTCCTCCGGGACCGGAGGATCGACTGGTGCGAACCGTGATCTCCGCCAAAGGGATCTCCAAATACTCGGTGACGCGCAAAGGCGACAAGCGGGGGACCGAGGAATCGAACCTCGAGCAAGGGTTTTGGAGACCCCCATGTTACCGTTACACCAGTCCCCCAAAAATGGCCCGCACAGGCCTTTTTGGCTCGCGCCGGGGCTGCGGCCAGCGGCGCATGCTCAATCTTAGGCGAGTCTCGGTATGCGGGTCTTGGTGTGCTGGCCCGGACGCCCTAGGACAGCGCGCGCGATCCAGCGCCAGAGGCAGATGTGCGCTATCCCGAGCACTGACGCGTGCCCTATCCCGGGCACTGACGGCGGGTGTGCGACATCGTCGCGATGCTCGCCGGTATCCTTGGAGAGGGATGTTGGGAAGGCTGGCGATAGCTCTTGTAATTGGCGCCTTCGGCTTCGCGCCGGCGGGAGCGCTTGCGAACTCAGGGGATTCGGCCGCGACGCATGCCTATCTACGGGCCGACTACGCGGTATTGCACTCGGTGGTGCAAGGATGGCCCTCTGATGAAGCCAAGATTAGCGCCTTGAATCGGAAGATCGGCGCGGAATGCGCGGCGGTGGCCACCGGTTCGCCTCAAAGCGAAGAAGAGCAGAAGTTGAGCACCGAGGTGGTCGGCGCGCTGTGGGCCACCGTATATGACACCAACGCCAGGGCCATCCAGCGGTTCGCCAGGGCAGTCGGTTCCTTGCGATGGAGCAACCCAGCCATCGCCCGCGGCGTAAGCCACTACACGCGGGGCTTGCGCGAAATGATCGCCCTGCAAGTCCCAGATCTATGCGCGGACGTGCGCACCTGGAGCGCCGGCGGTTTCAAGACCGCACCTGCGAGTACCGCGCATTTCGATCGTCAGGTGGAAGCGATCGAAGTCAAGGAACCTTCCCAAAACCTATTTGAGCCCTACGAGCAGACCTCCGACAGGACACTGGCCAAGCGTGTCGCACACCTGGCCATTCGCTATGACGAACTCGAATTCTCGCGCGGTCAGAGCGACTGGAACGCGCTGCTGGAAACGCTCGCTCTGAATCAATAGCGCCTCACCAAACCCGACAGCCTAGGGCGCCGCGAACCCCAGCGCCTCACCAAACCGGCCGGCCGCGAACCCCCGGCGCCTCACCAGACCCGACAGCCCGGCCGACTGCGAACCCCTTGCCTCACAAGCCCGACAGCCTAGGCGGCTGCAGGCGCGTCGCCTCGCCGCATCGTGGGAAATGGCCGCATCGTGGGAAATGGCTAAGGGTTGGGCGCGAGCGTCTCGCGCTGCACGTACCACGAGGCCTCAATCGGGTTGAGGAAATGAGGCGGCTCCTCCACCTGGAGGCGATCGTCATAGTTGGCGTCATACGGATAGCCGTGGATGATCGAACTCCCCGAGAACTCGCCCGTGAAACCGTTGGTGTAGAGACCCGCAACAGCACCATAGACGTTTAGGTTGCCAAGTTCCGGAGCCCCACAAATGTAGTTGTCGACGATCACCGCGTGTTTGACGGCCAGCATCGCGGCAATGATCTTCGGGTTGTTCAGATCCGAGGAGGTCGCGTTGGGAGCATCACATTCGGCCGCGTTGTCCGTGTATTCACATTCACCTTTGGCAGTCAGTTTCTCAACTTCTTTTTTGCCATTAGTGTTGCATTTACCACTTTTGGGTAGCGGATAGGTTTCTTCAACCGGATGGTAGATGCGCACGAAGTTGTTCGCGATCAACCCAAGCAGGGCATTGGTGTTCGGCACTTCGCCCGTTGTCGGCGTAGTGATGTTGCCGTTGATGACGACATCGTTTTCAGCGGCAATCGTCAGAGAATTGGTGTATTCGCCGTGAACATACACGTTCCCGCACTTGAAGTCCGATTCGCGGCCCAACTTTTTCCGGCGTATGCCGGCCTGGGACCGTACGGCGAATAAGCTTCGGGGCAGGATTCCTGCTTGACGTAGATCACCCCGTTGGGCGGGTAGGCCACGCCATTGGACGTCTTCGCGATCCATTTTTTCGTTGCAGGTTCTTCTTCCCAGGTCGTGATCGTCATCGCCCCGTTTTCGAGCGTGATTTCCGTCTTGCCCGTGAACTCGTAGGCCGGTTCGACAATGTGCTTCAGTTCTTCATCGCCCGGCGGCGGCTCGATCGAGACGACTTCCTTGGGAAGCACATGCTTGCCCTTGAAGACGGGTTTTACTTCGGAGCAGACACCCTCACCGGAATAGCCTTCGTCTTCCGGTTTGCCATAGGCGTGCCCAAATTCGATGCGGTCGTTTTCGCTGCGCCCGAACACGGGCGCGCCGCACACGCCGGCGTGATCCTCGGTGTGCATCGGACCGTTGACGGATTCCCCGTTGATAAAGAAGTTGTTGATGCAACGGCGCGGTTCGCCGCCATCCGCGGGGCGTTCTCCATAGAACTTGGAGCATTCGGTGTAATAGGTCGAGGCCAGTTTTTCTTTGAGCGGTTCGCCGTAGATCGCCGGATCCCCCGTTTCGTACTTCGTGTACCACACAAAGCTCACGAAGTTGGCGTTACGGAAGTTCGCGACGATCGTGCGCTCAGCTCCGCCGGAGTAGCCGGTGGACTCGATCCTGAACGTGCCGACCGCCCCGGGCGACTTCTCTTCGAGCATCGTAGCGACGAGGTTACTGGGGTCGCACTTGCGATCGTTTTCGGGCGCGCTTTCGGCCGGCAACAGCTGGATCGCGTATTCCTCTTCCAGCGATTTCCGCTTTCGCCCAATATCTTGGTGCGATGGCTTGTTTCCCCGGTCTGATTCAAGGCCGTATTGGCTACGGGAGGATTGGTGCAGTAGGTGAGGTAATTGCCGTCCTCGGTCAGATGGTTCTCGTAGTTCTCGATGCCTGCCAGAGCGGCATAGTAGGCCTTCTTCTGGTGGGTGTCGGTGCTACTGAGATGGATCTCACCGTTGGCGGCGGTGAAAGTCGCCACAAGCAGGAGCGAAGTGACGAACATCACCCCGATCGCCACGATCATCGTGATGCCCTCCTGGCGACGAAGCGCCGCCAGCGAACTATGGAGCCTGTCAGTGAAAGATGTGATCACAGTTCGGCGCATGGGAGATTGCCTGATTCTTCAGAGGACGGGGAAAGACGCAAGATCGCCGAGTCTTCAAGCGCAACCGGACGACCATTGCCAAGCGAGGTATTTTCTTTGTTTTCTTTGCCTTCTGGCACGGCTGTCATGGTTACGGTCACCTTGGCGATCTGGGCCGCTTCTTCTTTCTGTTCGGTGGTCGACGCTTTGGTGTTGAGCACGTATTCGGTCGGGTCCAGTTCTCCGAGCGTCGGTTTTGTGTCGGTCGTCTTGTAGTAGCGGTAGTAACGAAAGAGCTTGACTAGTTCTTTTTTTTCGTTTTCGGTCTGCTTGATGCCGGTGAGCAGGATACGTGTCGTCGGCGTCGCTTTTTCGTTGAATTCGTATTTCGGCGGCACACCTGTGCTAGGCCATGACTTTTCGGTGAGCGTGCCTTCGATTTTGCCGGAGGCCGGCGTGTAAATGACTTCGTGCAGCCTGATCGTGGGCAGCGAGGACGATGGTTCTCCGTATTTGTTGACTTCGCTGGTTTCGCTGACGAACCTGAGAACCTTTTCGGTGCTGCCCGAGCGGATCGGTTCGGCTTTGGTCGCCACACATGAGGAGTGCAGGGCAAGCATCAGCTTCTCCAGGGCGACCCTCCCGGTCTGGTCGACGTGGACCCGTTCGGTGATACGGGTCACGTCCGCGGTCGTGAAGTTGAGCAACGAGAGTGCGATCCCCGTGACGATGATGCCCAATGACATCGCCACAATCAGCTCGATCAGGGTCATGCCCTCTTCGCGCCGCAGCGCCCTCCATGATCTGCGCAAGGACATCATGGACAACCAGCGCTGCTTTTTTCGGCTTCGCCAAGATAGACCGTCTGCACAGGCGTGCCGCTCACGTTGTTGTTGGCGAGCCCAGCCTGGGTGTAGCGCCGTTTTTCGGCGCCCACGGTCGCACTCACGCACAACGAGTAGGTTCCAAACGGCATACCCGGACGGCTGAGTGTTCCGGCGGAGGTCGTTTCGAGTTTGCGGACCGTATTGCAGCCGGTGTCTTCCAGTGTGACCACTGCTTTCTGGACTGGTTTTTCGGGGAGGGCTTTACCTTCCAGAACCTTGACGTTGATCGACGCCAGGGGCACAGTCGCTTCGCCTGTTTTGCCTGGCGGAACGAGGACTTCCGGATTGCTGCTCTGCCCGTTCCTGGTGGGGAGATCGGCTTCGCACGTCCCGGCGTAAACCGTGTAGTTGGTCGTGAACGGGAACACTGTGGCCGGGCTTTCGATCGTCGGTTTGTAGGTCCCGACGGTCGAGGGTTCCGGGAACGTCCTATAGGAGGACATGCCGGTGTTGTAGATCACGAACGAGTCGCCTTCCGTGGGTTCCGAGACGTTGCTGAACTTGACTTTTACTTTGCCGGCAAGCCCAAGGTTGTAGCCCTCCTTCAAGGTCGTCTCGGCCGGTAGATAGACGCTTTGTGTGACACTCGAGTCCGCGTCGGTATTGACGTAGCCGTTGGGGTCTACGTAGCCTGTCTTGCTGGCGTTGATTGTGTATTCCCCGGGGGAGAGAGCCAAGATCGCGCAACCGTTGGCAGAGGTTTCGAGTTCGTATTTGCTCGCCGATGGCGCCGGGCCGATCGCGTCGACCTGGGCGCCCGCCAAGGGCGCGCCCGCTTCCTCTACCTGCACGATCAAGGCCGAATCGGCTGGCGGGCTGATGACGCCCGTCTCGATCACGCCTCCGCCGGGACCCATCGAAGGCCAGGTCACGGTGGAGATCGTCTTCAAATAGTCGGCTTTGGCGACGCTGGAGGTGCAGCTGGCGGTGCTGGTCGCGTCGGCGATGTATTTGGAGGTCGTCTTGACCGTGTACGTGGTGGAGCCCAGTTTTACTTCCTTGGTCCGTTCGATTTCGTCGAGTCTCCTGACCGGTTCGCTGCGCAATTGCTCCTCGTCCTCCTGGGCCAGGACATCTGCCTGGGAGCGAGCCCGGCTGGCGGATGTGGCGCGATTGGTGCTGTCCAGGCCAAACAGCACCGCGATCACGACCATCGAAATCAGCGCCACGCTAATGACCACCTCAATCAGGGTGTCGCCCTCCTCCGCCGCCATGGGCGAACGGACCAGCACCTCGGCTCGTTGGGCCGCATGTTTCGGACGGGAAAAGAATGTGCGTATCATCACGAGCGTTGGGCGGGTGTCCTCGGTAGCGTTTCGGCATCTCGGACGTCTTGCTTGAGCCACGAAAGCCATATACGAGCCAAAGACGGGTTCAGACCCGATCGACACCAGAGCGCCACGCCGGGTGACTTCGGGCGATACACGCGACCGACTCGTGGTGTAATTTCAACATGTGGCGAAAACACCACAACAATCGGTGCCTCCCAAGGACCCCGACCCGCTGGCGGCCGTAGTCCTACATGTCCTCGTAAGCGAAGCCCGCAACGGCTTTACCGTCGCCCAAGTCGCCAAGGCCTGCGAGCGTGACCCAAACGACCCGGCCGACCTAGACGAAATCGAAGCTGCCTTGGAGATCCTCTTGAATGACGGCTTGGCCCAAGGCCAAGGCGACCTCTACCGCCCCACTCGTGCGGCAGTCCGCGCCAACGAGCTCAGCTTCTGAACCTCCGGATGCCCTGACTCGCCCAGCCTGCCGGCTCTTACTCGACCCCGTCCAACAGAACCACCGGGCTAAGCCCCAAAGCTCTCGCCAGCTTTAGGACTGTGCGCAGGTTAGGTTCGCGCCGGCCACGCTCATAAACACTGATCGCGGCCCTGTCGACCACGGCCTCGTACGCGAGCGCCTCCTGAGAAAGACCAGCACCGGTACGCGCGGCACGCAGATTCGCCCCAAAACGCAAGCCCGGATCGTCGGGCCGCTCCACCTCTGTTTGTAGACCTCCGCCACGACCGGGCGGGAATCCCACACCCGCAAGCAACTTAGTCGGGGTCGTGCCGAGCGCCCTAGCCACGCGCACCAGGGTGGATAGGTCGGGCGCGCGCTCGGCCCTCTCCAAGAAGCTGATCGCCGCACGGTCAAGCTTGGTCTCCTCGGAGAGCGCCACCTGCGAGAGACCCACCTCGTGGCGCGCTGCTCGCATGTTTTCGCCGAAAGCGCCCACCTGCGCATCGATCTCACGGTCGCTCGTGTGTCTCACGAGCGCATCATCGACGCTCGCCTACAGAAACACCACTGTGAAAACACAAGCAAGCCTTTGGGCGGTACCTTCCTGGGGTGATGTCCCATGCTCGATAACGCCCTTGACGACGCTGTCACACACGAGCGCTTGGCCAAGGCTGAGCGTCTGCGTAAGCAGGGCATCGAGCCCTTCCCTCATATCCCGCGAGTCGCGCGCACCGAGATCGCGAAGCTACACGCGACCCACGATCCATCAGAGCTTGCAGGCTGGCGAGCATCCCCACTTCTCCTACCGCATCGCCGGCCGAATTATCTCCAGGCGTGGCCACGGCAAGACCACCTTCATCGACTTGAGGGACTATTCCGGCGAGATCCAATTGGCCGTCCGCCATGACACCTTGGGTGAGGAGGCCTACGAGCGCACGGTCGATCTCGACATCGGCGACATCGTCGAAGCGGAAGGGCCCATCTACGTGACCCAGCGCGGCCAGCTCGCCCTGGGAGTGCACAGGTGCGTCCTGCTGACCAAGGCGCTCGACCACCGCCCGACAAGCGCCACGGCCTCGGCGACACGGGTACCCGCTACCGCTACAGAGAGCTCGACCTACTCGCCAATGAGAGTACACGCGCCCTGTTCCTAACACGAGCCAAGACAATCGACGCGCTCAGGACCTTCATGACCGAGCGGGGTTTCATCGAGGTGGAAACGCCCGTCCTTCAGGCCTTGGCCGGTGGAGCCTCAGCAAGACCGTTTCTCACACACCACAATGCCTTGGACCAGGAGATGTCGCTGCGGATCTCTGTCGAGCTGTATCTCAACCGCTGCCTAATCGGTGGCCTGGAGAACGTGTACGACCTGGGCAAGTGCTTCCGCAACGAGGGCATCTCCTATAGGCACAGCCCCGAGTTCACGATGCTCGAGTGGCTGATGAGCTACTCCGACCACACCGATGTGGCCAAGTTCACCGAAGACATGGTCGCCTATGTCGCCCAGCGCGTGCTCGGCACGACGGTGATCGAGCGCGGCGGTGAAGAAATCGACTTGGCCAAGCCTTGGCGCAACACAACCATGCAGGCCGAGATTGAGCGGGTAACCGGTATCGACTTCCTGGCCGCCAACCGCGACGAATTGGCCGCTCTACTAGAGGGCAAGATCCACCCGGACGCCACCTGGGCTCAGGTCGTCCAAGCGGTCTACTCCAAGCTGGTGGAGCCCACTTTGAACCAGCCCACGCACGTCTATGACTTCCCGTTGGACTCTTTCCCGATCACCAAGGCCCACGCCGGCGACCACCGCCTGGCCGAGCACTTCGACGCTGTCATCGGCGGCATCGAGCTGGTCAGCGGCGACTCTGAGGTCAACGACCCAGTCGAGCAGTACGAGCGCTTCGTAGCCCAGCGCAAGCAGCGCGCGGCCGACGACGATGACGCGCCCCACCCCCACGACGAGGAGTACGTGCGCGCACTCGAGTACGGTCTCGCACCTTCCGCCAGCGGTGGCATGGGAGTCGATCGGCTGCTCATGATCCTCACAGGGCACGACACCCTGCGGGAGGTGGCCCCGTTTCCGGTGATGCGAGAGCTTCGTAGCGCCGAGGGTACGACCAACGATCCCCTCCTCGATCCCGCGCCCGCCTCGCCCAAGCTTGCGGGCTAGGCGCGGGCCCGAGGAAACCAGGCGTAGGCCCCGCGAAAGCTATAGTCGCCCTGAGACCTGAGCGATGAGCCAAGGGGAGCATAACTTCGAGGAGCTGCACTTCGAGCCCGCCCCGGCGCTCACCGGCGAGGTGCCCGGACCGCGCTCGCGCGAGATGCTCGCCGAACAGGACGCATTGGAGTCGAGCGCCCGCTCCTACCCCCGCAGCGTGCCCGTCGCGATCGAAGAGGGCCTGGGCGCGACATTGAAGGACGCCGACGGAAACACGTTCGTCGACTTCTTCGGTGGCGCCGGTGTGCTTAACGTCGGCCACAGCCATCCCGCGGTCCTGGCAGCTGCGGCAGAGCAGGAGCGCAAGCTGGTACACGCCTTGGATTTCCCGACCAAGCCGAAGCTGCGCTTGATGGTCGCCTCAAGGGCTTGCTGCCCGGCACCTTGCGCGAGCGCGCCAAGTTCCACTTTGGCGGCCCCACCGGCTCAGACGCGATCGAGTCCGCGCTGAAGCTCACGCGGGCCCATACCGGCCGCGACGCCGTGATCGCCTTCCAAGGCTCCTACCACGGCATGACCGCCGGCGCCCTGTCGGTAACCAGCGACGTCGGCTTCGGCGGCCCCACCTCCTCCCCCGTGCACTTCATGCCCTACCCCTACTGCTATCGCTGCCCGCTCGGCCTCAAGCCCGACTCATGCGACACGGCGTGCGCGAAGCTGCTCGACACATCCTTGGAAGATCCCCACAGCGGCATCCCCAAGCCCGCCGCGATCCTGATCGAGCCGATCCAAGGCGAGGGCGGCACGATCGTCCCCGCCGCCGGCTACCTCAGCGAGGTGCGTCGAATCGCCTCCAAGCACGACGTGCCCTTGATCTGCGACGAGATCCAGACCGGCTTCGCGCGCACCGGCAAGATGTTCGCCTGCGAACACGACGGCGTGCAGCCTGATGTCATGACCCTGTCCAAGGCGCTCGGCGGGATCGGCTACCCACTCTCCTGCATCGCCTACGACTCCAAGCTGGACACGTGGACGCAGGGAGCCCACATCGGTACCTTCAGGGGCCACCAGGTCGCGATGGCCGCCGGCCTGGCTGCCATCGAGTTCATGCTCGAGGTCGACTTGCCCGCCCATGCCGCCGCCCTCGGCGAGTTGACGTTGGAGCTTTTGCGCGAGGCCCAAGTCACGCTTCCCTGCGTCGGAGACGTGCGCGGACGCGGGCTCATGATCGGCATCGAGCTGGTCCACGATCGCGATACTAAGGAGCCTTGGCCCGAGATGGCCGCTCAAGTTCGTACCGAGTGCTTCCGCAAGGGCGTCATCATCGAGGTGGGTGGCCACTTCGGCAACGTGGCCCGCTTCCTGCCCCCGCTCACGATCACCCGCCGGCTATTGCTCACCGGCGTCGAGATCTTCGTGGAGTCCGTCCGCGCGGCCGAAGATGCCCTTGCTCGACCGTCGGCATTGGTCGCAAGCTGACGCCGATCCGGAAGTAACGTTTGAGCCGCTTGGACTCAAACGTTGACAAAATCATGCGGGCGGAGGGACTCGAACCCCCAAGGACATAAGTCCACTGGCTCCTAAGGCCAGCGTGTCTACCAGTTCCACCACGCCCGCTCGGGTTGCATGAGGACCGCTCCAGATTGTAAGGTCATTGATGACATGGCTTCGCCTTCGGGGAAAAACACGCCAGACGGCGTGATCGTGACGCATCCCAACCGCGATAAGCCGGCCGTGATTGCCACGCGCACAACGGTTGTTCTGCTCCTGATTGTCTCCGTAGCTTTGATCCTGATCGTGACGATCGGAGGCTGGAGCACCCTGGAGGGCGACATCCCGATCCTCTTGGCTTGGGCGATCGTGTACCTGTTGATGGCCTTCTTTGCCTGGCGCTGGAGTCGCGGCGTGCTGCCCATGGCGGCCGCTTTGGCCTTGCTCCTGCTTGTATTCGCCCTGGTGGCTGCTCCCAGCTGGTTCGCACGCGATAAGGCTGGCTTCGCCGAACCAGCACTCTCCGCCGGACTGCTCGGTGTCTTTACGCTCGTGCTCATCCCCGTCCAGATCCTCCTGATCGCCTTCGCAATGCGCGGCTTCTCCCAGGGCTGGAACATCGAGCTCGAGCAGCTCGATCCCAGGGCCGAGCACGACGCCCTGGCACGCCCGGTCTAGCCGCGCCACCTCGATTGGGCGTATATTGGGGTTCGTTGCGGCGGTGGCGGAACCCGAGGTTTGCTTGGGGGTTCCTTCGGAACTCCCAATGCGTATATTTTGGGGGGTTCGTTGCGGCGGTGGCGGAACGGTAGACGCGATGCTCTCAAAAGGCATTGTCCGTAAGGGCGTGTGGGTTCGATTCCCACCCGCCGCATCGACTCGATAAGCACGAATCGCGACCTGGGCCCCTCCCCCGCCGATCCCGATCGCGAGAAGCATCCACAGATCGAACAGCTCGCCGGCGGCCCTGCAACACGGCCGCGAGCGCTCAGCCCACCAGCTCGAACAGCTCCCCGGCGATTCCGGGCACGGCAGCCAGCACGCCGAGCGGCAGGCGCTCGCGCTCCGGCAAGTCCATCACGGTGAGCCCGGCTCTTTCGCAGAGGAGGGTGCCGGCGGCGATATCCCAAGGCTTGGTCGTGCGCTCGAAATAGGCGTCGTAGCGTCCGCACGCCGTCCAAGCCAAATCGAGGGCTGCCGAGCCGAAGCGACGGATGTCCCGCACGCGCGGGATCAGCCGCGCCAGTACCTCGGCCTGGGCGGCGCGCACCGAGGAATCGTAGGCAAAGCCGGTGGCGACCATCGCTCCAGCCAGGTCAGCGTTCGCGCGCGGCGCTCGCTCGGATGCCGCGATCGGATCGCCGTTCAAGCGCGCCTCGCCCTCGCGCGTCACACTGAACAGCTCATTGCGACAGGGGTCATAGATCGCTCCCACGAACGAGCCCGCCTCGTCGGCGACAGCAACGCTCACGCACCACTGGGGAATCGCGAACAGGAAGTTGACGGTGCCGTCGAGCGGGTCCACGATCCATGTCAGGCCACTTGTGCCCTCGCTACCGCCCCCCTCCTCGCCGAGAATGCCATCCGCCGGTCGCGCCTGGGACAGCCGCTCACGAATCAGGCGCTCGGAGGCGAGATCGGCATCAGAGACGAGGTCGGTGGGCGTGCTCTTGCTGGCAAGCGCACGCTCGTGCCCGCCGTCGAAGCGCTCAAGCAGAAGCGCGCCCGCGTCGCGCGCCAGGTCGACCGCGAGTGCGAGCAGTTGCTCCTGGTTCACGAAAAGGCCGGTGGGCGGTCCTGTACCCAAGGACGCTCCGCCTCGATTTGGGCGGAAAGCGACAGCAGCGTAGCCTCGTCGTTGGGCTTGCCGACGAACTGCACCGCGCGCGGCAAGCCATCCGCGGCGAACCCCGCCGGCACGGAGCAGGCGGGCTGACCGGTGAAGTTCCAGGGTGCCGCATAGGGGACGGTTGCCGACGCGGCGACCGTCGTCCGCAGCCAGCCCAAACCCTCACGAGCGCCGATCCTTGGCGGAGGCGCGGGGGTCACAGGCATCAGCAATACGTCATGGTCTGCCAGCGGCTCGTTCACACGCGCGGCGTAGTCGGCCTGACGGGCAAGCGCCCAATCGACAGCCCCAGATGGAAGCATTCCGCCAAGGCGGGCGAGCGCTCGGATGCGTCGTTTCAGACGCTCCGGATGAGCGAATGTGGCTGCCTCCTCGTGGATGCTGCGCAGGTAGATCGCGGTGAACTCGGGCGGCGGCACCAGCGGGCCATAATCGATCTCCCGCTCCTCCACCTCGTGGCCGAGCCTGCGCAGCAACGCCACCGTCTCATCCAGCGCGGCACGGTTGTCGGGGTGCAGCTTGGTGAGCGGCGAAGGCGGCAGCTTGCTCGCCACCGCAATCCGCAGCGGATTCCCCGCCGGGCCATCGTCCGAGTATGGAGAGGATGCTCCTTCATGAGCATCCTCTCCAAGACCTCCAAGCGCGCCCATGAACGAGCTCGGCGGGACCAATGCGGCTCCGGGGTCGCTCGGTCCGTCGGCGATCGCATCGTAGAAGAGCGCGGTGTCGCGCACCGAGCGTGCCAGCACGCCATTGACGACCAGGCCATGCCACGCACCCAGGTGCGGCGCCAGCGGCACACGCCCCCGCTGGGTCTTCAACCCGAACAAGCCACAGTAGGCCGCGGGAAAACGGATGGATCCTCCGCCGTCGCCCGCCAGCGCGGCGCCCACCAGGCCGGCCGCGACCGCGGCGGCGCTGCCCCCGCTGGATCCTCCTGGGCTGTGATCCAGCCGCCATGGATTGCGCGTCGCTCCCCACGTTGGCGACTCCGTCCAAGGGAAGGCGCCCAGCTCGGGCATATGCGTCTTGCCGATGATCACGGCTCCGGCCGCCCGCACCCGTCGTACGATCTCCGAGTCCTTGCGCGCGGGCTCGCCGTATGCATTGGTGCCGAACGTGGTCACCTCACCGGCCACGTCGAATTCGTCCTTGACGGCGATCGGCACTCCAAGCAGCGGACGCTCCGCCGGCGAGCTGCCGGCGCGGCGGCGCGCGTCGGCCTGGTCGGCTTCCATCAAGGCGCGCTGGGCAAACACGATCCGAAACGCGTTCAGTTGCGGGTTGTAGCGCTCGATCCGCCCCAGATACAGCTCGACAAGCTCTCGCGAAGAGACCTCACCCGCGGCAATCGCCTCTGCCTGGCGGGCGATACCCGCGAACGCTAGATCGGTGGCGTCCATCGAACGAATGCTAGACGGGGGTGACCGGATTGCGCTTGGCGGGCCACTCGCGCCGCTTACTCGCGGCGTGAGCGAAGCGCCGGGTCAAGTCCTCGCGCAGATGCTCGGGCTCGACCACAGCGTCGATAACCAATTCTGAAGCCAGGTGCAGGAGGTCGATGTCCTCGGCGTACTCGCGCCTCAGCTCCTCGGTCTTGGCTGCTCGCTCCGTGCCGTCTGGGATTGCTTGCAGCTGGTTGTAGTAGACGGCGTTGATGGCCGCCTGCGGTCCCATCACGGCAATCGAGGCGCTCGGCAAGGCGATACAGCAGTCCGGGTCAAATGCGGGGCCGGCCATCGCGTACAGGCCGGCGCCGTAAGCCTTGCGTACGATCACCGAGATCTTCGGCACCGTGGCTTCCGAGACGGCGCTGATCATCTTGGCCCCGTGCCTGATGATGCCGGCGCGCTCGACCTGAGTGCCGATCATGAAGCCGGGCACATCGGCCAAGAACAGCAGGGGAATATTGAAGGCGTTGCAAGTCCAAATGAAGCGAGCAGCCTTGTCGGCGGAGTCGGAGAACAGGACCCCGCCCTTGTGCTTGGGCTGATTGGCGACGATCCCGATCGCGCGACCATCTAGACGCGCGTAGCCGACGATCAGCTCCTTGGCCCAGCGTGAGTGGACCTGCAACAGCGAGCCGTCGTCGATGAGCAGGTCGATCAAGGCGAGCATGTCGAAAGGCTTGTTCTCATCAGTCGGGATCAGGGCAGCGATGTCGCCCCCGTCCGCAACTGGGGCCACGACGATCGGCGAGGAGGTGGCGGGCGAGACGGGTGGGTGGGATTCCCAGGGTGGGTGGGATTCCCAATTACTCGGGAAATACGAGAGGTAACGCCGGGCGAGGGCGATCCCCTCCTCGTCGCTCTTGACCAGTTGATGGGCACATCCGGACACGCCCGGTGTGCATCCGAGCGCCGCCCATCTCCTCCAAGCTCACGTCCTCGCCGATCACCATCTGGGCCATGCGCGGCGAGCCCAAGTACATCGAAGCGTTGCCGTCGCGCATGATCACGATGTCGCAGAAGGCCGGGATGTAGGCGCCGCCCGCAGCGCTCGGCCCGAACAGGACGCACACCTGAGGCACGACGCCGGACATGCGCACCTCGTTGAAGAAGATGCGCCCCGCACCGCGACGCCCCGGAAACATTTGGACCTGCTCGGTGATGCGGGCGCCGGCCGAGTCGACCAGGTAGACCATCGGGATGCGCAGGCTTGACGCACGCTCCTGGATGCGCAGGATCTTCTCGACCGTCTTCGGGCCCCACGAGCCGGCCTTGACCGTCGGATCGTTGGCCATCAAGGCAACCGGACGGCCTTCGATTGTGCCCACGCCCGTGACAACGCCGTCGGCGCCAAGGCCCTCCTCGTTCCAGTTGGCGAGCAAGGCCTCCTCGGAGAAAGAGCCATCGTCGAGCAACAGGCCAACCCGCTCACGCACGGGCAGCTTGCCCTGCTCACGTGCCTTCTCATGGTGGCGTTCGGGCCCACCCGCAAGGGCTCGGTCGGTCGCCTTGCGCAGATCGGACACGCCGAGAGCCTATTACGCAGTGCACGAATCGGGAACGCTAGGCAATACCCCAGGCGATCCGAAGTCCAGCCGTCGGAATCTAGCCGTATAAAGAGCCATCTCCCAGAAGGAGGCATCTTCATGTCCAGTCATGCCCCGGAATCTCCACTTCAACCGACCACTCAGGCCCGCGGCTGCCGATTAGCGCGCCGGCGCGGCGCAAAGGTCTCACGGCTGGCCCTGCTCGCGACTCTGCTCGGTGCCTGCCTCGCGCTCTCACCAGGTGCGGCCCTGGCATTCGACCACCCGTTCATCGGTCAGTTCTCGACGGTCTCCTCGGTGGGCAGCACAGTGCCGGGGAACGGAGACGTAAACCCCTACGGAATCGTGATCGTGCCAAGGAGCACGGGCTCGCTGGTGGGAGGAGACATCCTCATCAGCAACTTCAACAATGCCGAAAACCTGCAAGGAACCGGCACCACGATCGTGCAAATGAGCCCGACCGGCAGCCTGTCGCTGTTCGCCGAAATCAATCCCGCCAAGCTCCCCGGTGCCTGCCCGGGCGGAGTCGGTCTGACCACAGCCCTCGCGATCTTGCCACACGGCTATGTTGTGGTCGGAAGCCTGCCCACAGCGGACGGAAACGCAGCCACCGCACAGGCAGGATGCCTGATCGTGCTCGACAAGAGAGGCAACGTCGTTGAGACGATCTCCGGTCCGCCAATAAACGGTCCGTGGGACATGACCTCTGTCGATGAGGGCTGGGGCGCCACGCTGTTCGTCACAAACGTCCTGAACGGCACCGTCGCATCGGGAGAAACACCGACCGACGGCGGCACAGTAGTCCGGATTCGCCTGAATATCGAGGGCAAACATCATCCGCCGGCGGTCACCGCCATGGAAGTGATCGCGAATGGCTTCCCCGAGCGCACCGACCCGGCCGCGCTGGTGGTCGGCCCCACGGGTGTGGCGCTCGGCTACGAAGGCACGCTGTATGTCGCGGACACGCAGGGCAATCGCATTGCGGCCGTGCCAGAAGCCCTCTACAGGCAAGCGCCGCTCGAAGGTGGAGGCACGACGATCGCCCTGGGCGGCTACCTCAACAACCCGCTCGGACTGACCTTGGCTCCGAACGGCGACATCCTGACGGCCAACGCCAACGATGGGAACATCGTCGAGACGACACCGATCGGCGCGGAGTTCCAGCCCTTCGATACCGGCGCCGGTGAAGGCGGCCTGTTCGGGCTCGCTGTGGCGCCCTACCGCCAGGGCGTCTACTTCGTCAACGATGCCGAAAATACGCTGGACCTGCTGCACTGACGCGAGGTGACCTTGGGTGGGGTCGGCCGTGGTCGGCCCCACTCACGGCAATAGGCGCCGGTAGCGCGAGCGGCGATGGTCGCGCGCGAGCCGGCGCTCGTGCCGAGCCTGCAAACGCGCCTCCACAACATCGATGTCCGATCCGGGACCAAGCAAGCGCCAGCTGTCACGCAACAGCGGCAACAGAGTAAAGATGATCACCCAAATTGGCCAGAAGGCCCCGGTTGCCCCACTGGCCAGCCAGATCGCGACGCACACGAGCGACGCCACAGAAGAGGCGCCTGCCTCCTGGACCAGGCGACGGCGCAGGTGCGACTTGCGCTCCACCAAGGCGGCCCGCGCGGCAACCGTGCTGACGGGAAGATCGGCGCGCAGCGCGTCGAGGTCCGCTCGCGTGCGCGCCGCGTAGACCGCCCCCAAGCGCTCGTCCAGCTCCTCCGCGGTGAGTCGGCCGGAGACTGTGTGCTCGTGCAGCTCCTCGACCAGCCGTTCGCGCTCGGCATCGGATACACGAATCTGACCAGGATCAGGCATATCAAGAATGTAGTCGGAGTAGCCTCCAAGGACATGTCCGCCGAGGATGACTTCGACCTTTCCGCGGCCGGGCTGCGCGCCGACGGCTCGGACTTGCGCATCTCGATCGAGGTGCTGGCGAGCAAGCTGGAGGGTTCGCTGCCTGCGCGCACCCGCGTCGAGCGGCGTGGTGGCGGCCTGTTGGGACGCGGCGAGAAGCGAGTGCGGCGCGTCGAGGTGAACCTCGGCGAGAGTTCATATGAATTGACCGTGGAAGGCGACCGTGTGCAGGGAAGCCGCGAGCGCAAGGTCGGGGGCATCGCGATCAAGCGCGAGCAGCTCGACCCAGGACAATGGGTCAGCGAGCTTGCCGCCCAGCTACGCGCCGAGGCCGAGCGCAGCGCCGAGGCGCGCGCCGCCCTAGAGAAGCTGGTCGGATGAACGACGCACCCGCCCTGCGGCCCACCACGACTGTGCCATGAGCGAGCGTCCCGTGGAGGATGAGCAGGAGCAAGAGCGCTCGCTGGAGCGCGTCGAAGCCGGCGGCATCCCCTTGGCGGCGGAGCGGCGTTTGCGGGAGCTCGGTGAACACGGTGGGGCGTTCACCTCCGACCTATCGGTAGGCGACTTCGCGCTTTGCCACCAACTGGGCCTTAAACCGGTGTCGCAGGTAATGGGCAGCGCGATCTACCAGGTGGGCTACCAGACGACGCCCTGGCCGTCGACGATGGGCGGCGGCTTCATGTTCGAGATGGAAGCCCTTTCGCAAGCTTGGAACGAGGTGCGCGGACTTGCCTTGGGCCGCCTGGCCCAGGAGGCCAGTCACGTGGACGCGGACGCTGTCGTCGGCGTCGAGCTGCGCACCGGCGAGCACGACTGGGCCGAAAACGCGATCGAGTACGTGGTAATCGGCACAGCCATTCGTCACGACACAAATAGCCGGCAAGCCGGCCCGGTGTTGACGGAGCTGTCGGTAGCCGACTACGCGAAGCTACTCAGCGCCGGGGTGGAACCGCTCGGGGTGGTGGCGTGGAGCTCGGTCTTCTTCGTAGGCGCGTCCTACGCGACACAGAGGATGAGCGGTTTCGGCAACCTGGGCTTCACCGAAAATCAGGAGCTGCCCGAATTCACACAAGGCGTCTACAGCGCACGAGAGACAGTGGTCGCACGGCTGACCGAACAAGCGGCCAGGCTTGGAGCGAGCGGCGTGATCGGCGTGCGGATCACGCACGGCATCCAACGCACGACGGTGGGCGCAGGCACCTACTCGAGGGGCGGGCTGATGGTGACCTTCCATGCGATCGGCACAGCCGTCAAAGAGGACCGCGCCACGATCCCGTATGCGCCCAAGACGATCATCGACTTGACTAGCTGAGAGACCCGCCCCAAGCATGAGCCCAAGCAGAGGAGCCACCATGAGCCGCGGACGAGGAGCACGAAGATGAGCGAGAGCGAGAGCGAGAGCACTTACGACCCCACCTCGTTGGAGGGGGTTCCAGAGGCCGGTAGAGCCCGCCTACAGCAGAACAGGGCGGGACTATTCACCTCCGACCTGAGCGTGAACGAGTTCCTGCTGATCAAGCAGGCAGGCTTCGATCCCGTGGGGCTCGTGGTGGGTAGCTCGATCTACCACATCGGCATTCAGGTGGCGGGGTGGAAGAAGAGCCAGGAGATGACCGTGCTGAGCGAGGCCATGTACGGGGCAAGGCAGCTCGCGATGACCCGCATGGAGGAGGAGGCCGACCAGCTTGGGGCCGACGGCGTGGTCGGCGTACGCCTCGACATTGGCCGCTACGAATGGGGCCAGGACATGGCCGAGTTCATCGCGATCGGCACCGCCGTCAAGCACCGCGAAGGTGTATTGCACAGGGCCCCCAACGGCCGGCCCTTCACGAGCGACCTGTCAGGTCAGGACTTCTGGACCTTGCTGCGCACAGGGCACAGGCCGGTGGGCATGGTGATGGGTAGCTGCGTCTACCACGTGGCCCACAGGGGGATGCTCAAGTCGATGGCCCAGACCGGACGCAACGTGGAGCTTGCCAACTTCACCCAAGCCCTCTACGACGCGAGGGAGCTGGCGATGGAGCGCATGCAGAGCGAGGCCCAGGATTTGAGCGCCGAGGGCATCGTGGGCGTGGACCTGCAGGAGAAGAGCCACGGCTGGGGCAGCCACACGATCGAGTTCTTCGCGGTCGGCACCGCGATCGTGCCCAGCGAGGGCCACGACGGCAAGATTGAAGCACCTACTCAGGTATTGGACCTGAGCTGAGCCAATCCGACCAGCTCACCCCCGACACGAAGGAATCGAGCCGATGAGCATCGTTACCACCGAAGATCGCGGAGCGGCACGTCACATCGTGCTGAACCGCCCGGAGAAGCGAAACGCTATGAGCCAAGAGCTGCTGAGGGCGCTGGCGCACGCTTTGCGTGAGGCCTCCATCGACGACGCGGTCCACTGCGTGGTCTTGCGCGGTGAAGGACCGGTGTTCTCAGCCGGTGTGGACCTGCCAGAGCTGGCCGCCTCGGCGAATGAGCCGGGCAGACTGCGCCCGTTCAGGAACACGTTCTTGGAATGCCCGAACCTGGCCGAAGCGATGCCCAAGCCGGTGATCTGCCAAATCCACAAGACGTGCGTGGGCGGTGCGCTGGAGGTAGCGCTCGGCTGCGACCTGCGTATCGCCTCCGACGACGCGCAACTGGGATTGCCAGAGGTGAAGTTTGGGATCATCCCCGACGTGGGCGGCTCTACCCGTCTGCCGGCGGTGGTGGGCCTGGGCAGGGCCAAGGAGCTGATCATGACCGGCCGTACGATCGACGCTGCCGAAGCGGAGCGCATCGGACTGGTTAACCGGGTCGTGGCCCCAGATGAGCTGGAGCAAGCTACACAGGACCTGGTGGAGGAGCTACTGGCAAACTCGCATGTAGCCGTGGGCCGGGCCAAGCGCGTGATCGACGCCTCGGCGCGGCCGGCGCTCGCACTTACCTTGGAGATGGAGGTGGCAGTGCAGGAGTACTGCGTTGCCGCGATGCGCGAGAGCGCACGTGAGGCAGAGACCGCCGCGACTGGTTAGCGCCAGTCCACGGGCCCGGCCACCAAAGTGTGCGAGCCAAGCGAGCGACCGAGCAGCTCCTGGACGCGACGCGCGCAAGCGAGCAAAGCATCCAAGTCCACCCCGGTGGAGATGTCCATCTCGTGCAGCATCGAGACGAGGTCCTCGCTGGCGATGTTGCCGGTGGCGCCGGCTGGCACCGGGCAGCCGCCCAACTCGCCGAAGCTCGACTCGAAGCTGGATAGGCCGATCTGAAGCGCGGCGAGCACGTTGGCGAGGCCCTGGCCGCGGGTGTTGTGGAAGTGGGCGGTGAGCTGCGGGCCATCGTCGTTGGACCCTTGCGGCCCACCCCCACCAGATCCCTCAAGCCCAATCTGAGAAGTTCTCCCGGGGGGAACACCCAGCCGATTGAACGCCAGCTCGAAGAATCCTCCGACCTGCACCGGGTTGGCCATGCCGGTGGTATCGCCGAAACCGATCTCCTGGGCACCGGCGTCGCGTAGGCGCTCGGCAATCGTCAAGACCCGCTCAGGCGCCACGCGGCCCTCGTAAGGACAGCCGAATGAGGTGGAGATGACCGCCTCGCAGCGCAACCCCCCCGCGCGCGCGTGGGACAGCACTTTTTCGAGTGAGACCAACGACTCCTCCACCGAGCGGTTGACGTTCTTGCGGTTGTGGGTCTCAGAGGCGGATAGGAAGACGTTAATCTCATCGAAGGCGGGACGCGGCTGGCGCTCCGCCGAAGGTCCCGCCAGCCGTTGCTCGGCAAGCGTCTCGAGTACACGCAGGGCGCGCTCCAAGCCGCGCTCGTTGGGAATCAGCACGCTGAGCGATACCTCCTCTGGCACGTCGATGCGCGCGAGCACCTCCTCGGCGTCGGCGAGCTGGGGGATCACGTCGGGCCGCACGAAACTCGTGACCTCCAAACGCCGCAGACCAGTGCGGGCAAGCATGTCGATCAGCTCGACCTTGCGTTCGGTGGGGATGATCTCCGGCTCGTTCTGAAAGCCGTCGCGAGGGCCGACCTCTCGGATGTCCACCCGCCTGAGGGATCACCACATGGAGAGACCACCAGACACGTTCAGCGTCTGGCCGGTCACATACGAGGCGTCCTCGGAGGCCAGGAAAGCAATCGCTGCGGCTACCTCCTCCGGCTCACCCGAGCGCCCCATCACGGTCTGGTTGACCATGCCTTGCTTCAAGCGCTCGCCCAGCTCGCCGAGCAGCTGCGGCGCGGCGTTGAGCAGAGGCGTCTCGATCGGCCCGGGGGCGACTGCGTTGGAGCGCACCCGATAGCGCGCCGACTCGCGCGCGATCGCCTTCGTAAAACCGATCACTCCGGCCTTGGCGGCCGAGTAGACGGAGGAGCCTTGCGAGCCGACGCGGCCCGCCTCGGAGGCGACGTTGACGATAGAGCCCGAGCGACGCTCTTGCATACCCGGAAGCACTGCGTGCGTGACGGCCAAAACTCCGCGCAGGTTGACCCCCAGCACGAAGTCCCAGAGACCCTCATCAGAGTTGACGAAGTAGGAAAACAGGTCCGTGCCGGCATTGTTGACGAGCACGCCTACCGGGCCGAGCCGCTCCTCGATCGAAGCGACCGCCGCGCGCACCGAAGCTGTGTCGGTCACATCGAGCTTGCAACCGAGGCCATCGAGCTCGGCGGCCAGCTCGCGGGCGCCGTCCTCGTTGACGTCGCCGATCGCCACCTGGGCTCCTTCGGCGGCCAGCAGGCGGGCGGTGGCGGCGCCGATCCCGGACGCTCCGCCGGTGACCAGCGCGGTGGTGCCCTCGAATCGCATCGTGCAAGCCTATACTGCGCCGCCGTGGAGCCCAGCCCCGCAGACCCTGTCGCAATCGTCGGAGCATCGGGGGCGCTTGGCTTCGGCTTGGCGGTACGCCTTGGACGCGTCGGCGTGCCAATCGTGATCGGCTCGCGCGAGGAGGGACGCGCGGTGGAGGCCGCCGCCAAGGCTCGCGCGGCAGTGCCCGAAGGCGGTTTCACGGGCGCGGAGAACTCAAAGGCCGTGGAGACGGTCGAGACGGTGATCCTGAGCGTCCCCTTTCGCAGCCAGTCCGAGACGCTCAAAAACCTGAAGGGCTCACTACGAGCCGGCCAGCTATTGATCGACGCTACCGTGCCGCTCGCCGCCGCGGTGAGTGGGCGAGCGACGCGCATGTTGGGGGTATGGCAAGGGTCGGCCGCACAGGCGGCGCAAGAGATGGTTCCCGATGGCGTGAGAATCGTCTCGGCTCTGCACACGGTGAGCGCTACATCGTTGACCGACCTCGACTACGACCTCGCCCAAGACGTGCTCGTGTGCGGCGACTCGCGCGAGGACAAGACCGAGGCGGCGCTTTTGCTCCAACGGATCGAGGGCCTGCGCTGCGTGGACTGCGGGCGCCTGGAGATGGCGCGCATTGCCGAGTCGATGACGGCCCTGATGATTTCGATCAACGCCAAGCACAAAACGCACGCGGGCATCAGGATCACCGGCCTGCCCGACGACGACTGGCAGTGAGCTCCCCGGGCGGACCGGTCGTGGTGCTGGCCGGCGGAACCGGCGGAGCGAAGCTGGCACGCGGCATGTTGGACGTAGTCGGCGCCGAAGAGCTGGTCGTGATCGCCAACACGGGCGACGACATCGAGATCTACGGCTCGTACGTCTCTCCCGACCCCGACCTCGTCTCCTTCTGGCTGGCCAACCTGATCGATGAGCGCGGCTGGGGATTGCGTGACGACACATTTGGGGTAATGGACGGACTGCGTGCCCTGGGCAAGGACGTGTGGTTCAACCTCGGCGACCGCGACCTCGCATGGTGTCTGGAGCGCAAGCGCATGACCGACGAGGGGTTGCACCCAACCGAGGCGCTGGCCCACCTGAACGAGGCGATCGGTGTGAAGGCAAAGGTGTTGCCGATGTGTGACGAGCCGCTGCGCACCTGGATACGCACCGACGCTGGCTGGCGCGACTTTCAGCAGTTCATGATCCGCGATCAGGCCAAAGGCATGGTGCACGAGGTGGCATTTGCGACACCTGGGCAAGCGCGCCTCGTGGTCGCGGACCAGACGCCACCGATAGACCCCTCTATTCGACCCACTCCCGAGGTGCTCGCGGCCCTGGGTGAGGCTCGCGCGGTGATTGTCGGTCCTAGCAACCCGGTCATCTCAATTTGGCCGATTGTGCACGTGCTGGGGAGCGCGCTAGGCCAGATCACCGCGCCCGTGGTCTGTGTCAGCCCGGTCGTCGGCGGTGAGATCCTCAAGGGGCCGACGGCGGCGTTCTTGGCGGCCTATGACCAACCGGTGAGCGCGGCCGGCGTGGTCGCCTTTTACGAGCAGATCGCGCCTGGCCTACTCGACGGGATCGTGGCCGACGAGTCACCCGGCGACATGCCGACCTTGCGGATCGACACATCGATGGCGGATGAGAGCACTCGTTCGCTCGTCGCCAAGCAGACGCTCGCGTTCGCGGAAACGCTCGCCGGGTAGCCTGTCAGAGCCGATGCGCACCGCCGCGATCCTCCCCGTCAAGCGTTTCCCGCTGGCTAAGCAGAGGCTGGGCGAGAGCGTGGCCGATTCGCTGCGAAGGGACCTGGCGAAGGCGATGGTGGGCGACGTGCTCAGCGCTCTGCGCGAATGCCAAGCAATTGAGACCACAATCGTCGTGACCTGCGAGTCCTCGGTGGCACACGCAGCTCGCTACATCGAGGCAATCGTCGTCGAGGACGCGGCTGAGGCAGGCCAGAGCGCAGCCGTCTCGCTAGGCCTCGCGAAGGCTCTCGAAGTGGGCTTCGAAAGGGCCCTGTGCGTGCCGGGCGATTGCCCGACGCTCGACCCGGCGGAGCTGACGGACCTGCTTGCCCCCTGGGCGCCCGAGGGAGAAGGGTCACACATCGAGACATCCCCTGCACACGCGGGGGGCACCGTCAAACCGGAAGTTGTGATCGTGCCCGACCGTCACGGCAAGGGCACCAACGGGCTGCTGCTGGCGCCGCCAAACGCGATCGAGTCCAGCTTCGGACCGGACAGCCGCGCCCGCCACGAACGGCTGGCGCACGACGAGGGCATCGCCTGCCGGATCGCACAGCCCGCGTCGCTGCTGCTGGACATCGACACGGGCGACGACTTGGCGGTGTTGCGCGAACGCCTTGCGGGCGAAGGGGCGCGAGCACCACGCACGCGGGCGGTGCTCGCCCGAGCGATGCCGGACGAAGTCGCTCGAGCTACGCCAAGCGAGGCTGCCACGGGCCACGACGAACCTGGCCACTCCTCAGAGGCAGCCTGAGTCTGTGGACGGCCTGAGCGCCCGTGGCCTGAGCGACCTGCCGGAGATCACCGCCGGCACGGACCTGGGCGATCTGATCGGGCAGGTGCTCGCCGCCGAGGACCCGCCCAGACCACTGCAGGACGGTCAGATTGTGGCGATCGCGCACAAGGCCGTCTCAAAGGCGGAGGGCGGGGTGGTGAGCTTGCGCGAAGTGGTGCCCCATGCGCGTGCGCGAGTCATTGCCGAAAAACAAAACAAGGACCCCAGGGCCGTGCAGGTCGTACTCGACCAGTCGGAGGAGATCTTGCGCGAGGCGAATGGGGTGTTGATCTGCCGCACTAAGCACGGCTTCGTGTGCGCGAACGCGGGCGTGGACGCATCCAACTCGGCGAGCGAGGACACCCTGATCGTGCTCCCGAGTGACCCCGACGGATCAGCCCGGACAATCCGCAAACGCCTGCAGGAGCTGACTGGGGCAAAGGTCGGTGTGCTGATAAGCGACAGCTTCGGGCGGGCTTGGCGTCACGGTCAGTGCGACGTGGCGATCGGCTGCGCCGGGATCGCACCGCTGGAGGATTGGCGCGGGCGCACGGACAGCAAAGGGATGGAGCTGCGCGCGACCTGGCTAGCGGTGGCGGACGCGATCGCGGGGCTTGCCGACCTGGCAAGAGCCAAGGATTCACGCGAGCCGGTCGTGATCGTGGAGGGGTTGGCGCGCTTCGTCAGCGAGGACGACGGGCCTGGCGCGCAGGCCCTGCTGCGTCCGCTGGAGGAGGACCTGTTTCGCTGAGGGGCCGCGAGCCGCGCCGCTGAGCGAGGGCACGCCGGGCTGTGGCGAGCGCGGCGGTGGGGATCCCCGTGGCGAGCATCCGTCCGGGGCCTATGTGGCGCGAGCCGAAGGCCTCGAAGATCCTGGCGGTACGTGCGTCGTAGCTCGCGGCGGAGAAGAAGAGGCGCTCGCCCGGGTTTATCTTGCGACCCGTGGCATAGCTGAGGATTTCCCTGGTGTGACCTTTGAGGCCACGCGAATGCCGGCGGCGATAGCGCTGCAGGCCCTGATCCAAGGACTCGACTCCACCCAGGGCTGGTGCAACGCTGTCGGCGAGCCATTCCGAGGACTGGAGGGCAAAGCCGCAACCGACTCCCCACAGGGGGTCGACGGCGCTGGCGGCGTCGCCTACGAGCGCGAGCCCGGGAGCCGTGGGCGTGTGGATGACATTGGTCATGTCGACCTTGCCGGTCATCTCTCCGACTAGGCGCGACTCGGCGATCGGCGGGGCGTCGGGGATCGCGGCAACGAATCGTTGGACAGCTGAGGCGGGGTCGTCGCGAAATTCGGGCAGACGCTTCATGGCGGGCATGACGGCGTAGAAGACGAGATCGCTGTCGGTGGGAAAAGCGCCGACCATGTCGGGGTCGAGCAGCCATAGGGCCGAGTTGGGGAAGCAGGCGGGCTTGGGACCTTCGAAGTAGCCGCCGTAGGCGAAGCGCCCATGGGGTGAGGTCTTGGCCTCTACGCCGGCCAGCTTGGCCACGCGCGATCCGCGTCCGTCGGCGCCGACCACGAGCCTTGCTTGCAAGTCCATAGTGTGGCCGTGGGGGTCGCGCGCCTTGACCCCGCACACCTGCTGTCCGTCGCGCAGGAGCTCTCCGACGGTGTGCCCGAGGATCAAGTCGACGCCCGGGGTTGCGGCAGCCGTTTCACGGATCAGGGGATCGAGCCGCTCGCGGCGTAGGTTGATGCCGCTCGGCAGGGCGGTGTCGGCCGCAGGCTGGACCCAACCCCAGCGTGTCCAGGCGCTGGGGCGCGAGCGCAAAGCGCCAGCCTGCATCATCGGCTCGATCAGGCCGATGCGCTGCAGGGGACGTATGGCGGAGGACTGGATGTAGTGCGTGCAGATCCGCTTGAAAGCCTTGGGGTCGGGGCTCTTCTCGACCAAGGCGACCTGGGCGCCTGAGTGTGCGAGCAGGATCGCGGCGGTGCAGCCGGCGAGGCTGGCACCAACGATCGCTACGTCGTAGTCGGAGCGCGCCGTCATGCGACAGTCACGGCCAAATCGTAGCGCCGTCTGATCTCATACAGCGTCGTGCGCTCCGCCGCTGGACGGCCGGCCTGGTGCGCGGCCGCCACCAGCTGCTCGGGTTCGAGGCGGGTGCCGTGGTAGGAACCGGCTAGACGCGAGATCGACTCCTCCATCAAAGTGCCACCCAGGTCGTTGACACCCCAGGACAAGGACTCGGTGGCGGCGTCCAGGCCCATCTTCACCCAGGAGGCCTGGAGGCTGGGGATCGTGTGGCCCAAGGCCAAGCGAAAGACGGCAGTGTGCTTGAGGTTCTCCTCGCGCGAGATCTCCTCCACGCCGTGGGTGCGCCCGAGCAAGGTCTGGAAGGGGATGAATGAGAGGGGCACGAACTCGGTGATGCCGCCGGTGCGCTCTTGGAGGGCGCGTATGACGCGCATGTGCTCGGCCAGCTCCCAAGGCTCCTCGATGTGGCCGAACATGACTGTGGATGTGGAGCGCAGGCCGGCCAGGTGGGAGGCTTCGATGATCTCCACCCAGCGGGAGACGGGTAGCTTGTTGGGCGAGATGCGCTCGCGTACGCCGTCGTGGAGGACCTCGGCGGCGGTGCCGGGGGTCGAGCCCAAGCCGGCGTCTCTGAGACGCGCGAACACCTCGGTGGGGGGAAGACCGGAGATGTCGCACATGTGGGCGATCTCCATCGGCGAGTAGGCGTGTAGGTGCAAGTCCACGCCGGCCTGGCGCGCGGTGGCCTTGGCCACGCGTAGCCAGCCCAGGTAATCCTCCAAAGCCCAATCGGGGTGGATGCCTGACTGGATGCAGAGCTCGGAAGCTCCATAGTCGATCGCCTCCAATACGCGTCGCTTGAACTCGTCCTCGTCGTGCTGGTAGGCGTCGGGAGAGCGCTTGGACTGACCGAAGCCACAGAAAGCACAACCGACGGTGCAAACGTTGGAGATGTTGATGTTGCGGTTGACGACGAACGTGACCAAGTCACCCGCCAAGTCCGTGCGAAGCTCGTCCGCGGCCACCCTGATTTCCTCGATGACCTCGGGACGCGTCTCGGCGAACATGGCGGTCAGCTCCTCGGCGCTCAACGACAGCCCGTCGCGACCCTTCTCGATCGCGCCGCCCACCAGGTCCGGGCGAATCGGGACAGGCGGGTTGGTGCGTCCGGAGCCGCTTCGGGGAATGAAGCTCCAGTACTTGAGCTTGATCGTGTCGAGGACAGCTGGCGCGACCCAGGCAGGATCGATGTATTGGGGGTAGACGCACAAGCGCTCGGTCAGGGCGTGGCCGTCGGCCTGTAGACGCTTGCGCACTTGATGTGGCGAGGGGAAGGGGTGCTCGGGTGAGATGTGGTCGCCGTTGGCCGACAATCCCCCTAGATCGGTCGCGCCACATGCGACCAATTCGCTCCACCAGTCGGCCAAGTTGGGCGGGATCTGGATGCCGACGTCGGGCATCAAACGCCGCGCCTCGCCGATTAGGAGCTTCATGTCCTCAATCGACACGGGGCTGGCCCACGAGGGCAGAGGCAGCTGGGGGTGAAGCGCTGAAGAGTGAGGATCGTCGTTCGTACGTGTCGCGCGCCCCTCGGCCTCCCCCTCGGAGGAGCGAACGCCGGTCTGCGATGAATTCGCGTCTTGGGGTCCCACACCGGTTCGCCAGTACTCACGTGCGGCAGCCTCGGCGATCTGGGCAGGCTCCTGGCCGTAGTAGGACTGGTGGGGAACGAAGTTCTGCAGGATCACCTCTTGGATGTGGCCGTATTCGGCATGCAAGGCGCGATGCCTCCAAGGAAGCGATGCGCTCCTCGGGGTCTCGCCTATTCCGACGAGGATGCCACTGGTGAAAGGGATGTGGAGCTCGCCCGCTGCGCGGATCGTCTCCAAGCGCCGAGCGGGATGCTTGGTGGGCGAGCCGGCGTGGACGGTTTGCATGAGGCGCTCGGAGACCGACTCGAGCATGAGACCTTGCGAAGCGGTGACCTCGCGCAGACGCGCCAAATCCTCGCTGCGAGTACACGCCAGGTTGGTGTGCGGAAGAGGACCTCGCTCCAAAGCCCGTTCGCAAGCCCAGACGACGTATGCGGTGAAGTCCTCGTGCCCGTAGTCGCTCAGGCGCTGGCGCACCTCGGGGTTGACCTCGGGGTGCTCGCCAGTAAGCACAACAGCTCCTTGACCTGCCGGCGGGCGGCCCCATCGAGGATCTTCAACACTTCCTCCGGCGCGTACAGATGCGCCTTGTGGGTCGCAAAGGCGCAGTACTTGCAGTAGCAGCGACACGTGCGCGACAGCGAGAGCGTGAGGTTGCGCGAGAAGGTGACGCGGCGGCGCATCGTCTCAGTGTATGTCCGTCCGACCCACTCATAAATTTCGTGCATGTCCGAAGATACTTTGCGTCGCGCCGTGGCCGAGATGGTCGGCGCCTTCACTCTCACTTTCATCGGCGCCGGCGCCGCGGCGGCCTCCGGCGTCATCACAGACCCTTCCCTGATCGGCGTGGCGGTCGCCAACGGCCTGGCGATCGGCGTGATGGTGTGCGCCCTGGGCCACATCTCCGGGGGGCACTTCAACCCGGCCGTCACATTCGGCTTCCTAATCACCCGCAAGATGAAGCCGGCGCTGGCGCCCGTCTATTGGGTGGCGCAGTTCGGCGGCGCGGCACTGGCGGCGCTGCTGGTTAGGCAATTGCTGCCGCGAGCGACGACCGAAGCGGTGAAGCTAGGCGTGCCAGCGCTCGGACACGGCGTCAACGCCAGCTCGGGCTTTTTGCTGGAGGCGATCTTGACGTTCTTCCTGGTGTTCGTGATCTTCGGGTCAGCGGTTGACGCGCGTAACCAATTCAGCGTCGTCGCCGGGCTGGCGATCGGTCTGACGATCACGATCGACGTGCTGTTCGGCGGTCCTTTCACTGGTGCTGCGATGAACCCGTCACGCGCTTTCGGGCCGCAGCTCGTGGGCGACCATTGGGCCAATGGCTGGGTTTGGTACGCGGGGCCGCTGCTCGGTGCGACTGTGGCGGCGGGGCTGTACGCGTTCCTCTATTTGCGTAAGCCCGGAGTCGAGCCCGCGGCAACCTAGTGTCCGAGTGTTCGGGACGACGGCGGGGATGAGCCCGGCAGTGACGTTGCGAGCCATCGTTTCGGGTCGAAGGTCGGAATGAGCGCAGCAAACGTGTATCTGGCTAGGCACGGCCAGACCGCTTACAACCTCGAGCGCCGCTTTCAAGGCCATCTGCCCGTCCCCCTCGACGAGACCGGTAGGGCACAAGCAGCCGACCTGGCCGAGCGTGCTACCGCCGGTGCGGCGGGTATGCCATTCGTCGTCCTGTGGTGTAGCACGCTGCTGAGGGCCAGAGAAACCGCGGATATCGTGGCTGCCCGTTTGCGTCTTGAGCCGCGCGAGGAGCCACGCCTGGTGGAGACCGACACGGGCGACTGGACAGACAGACTGTTCTCGGACGTGCGGGCGGAGGACCCGGATAGCCTCGCGGGCTTCATCGAGGGCCGGCCGGACTTCGCGTTCCCGGGCGGCGAGTCGTTCGCCCAGCAGGGCGTGCGAGTGGCGGCGGCGCTCACCGATGTAGAGCAAGGCGATCTTCCGGCCCTCGTGGTTTGCCATGGCGTGGTGATCCGTATCGCGCTCCACCAGCGCGCAGGCCATAAGGTCGCTCTGGCCGATCCAGTGCCCAACGCCGCACTCGTACCACTAGATCCCGTGAAGGCGGAACACGCCGACATCGGTGGCGGCGAAGCGTTGCCCCCGAGCTAAGAAGACTGTGCCGAGCCGACACGAGGCGGCCGCCGAGTAGGCGGTCGGCCATAAGCGGCTTAGGCCGCGTTTCCGCCCTGCGCCTGGGCCAGCTTGGACACGAGCGCCGCTCCTTCGCGCGCCATACGGGAACGTGGGACAACCAGCTCACAGCCCACCTGATCGGCGATACGGCGAGCTTCGACATCCACATGCGAATAGAAGGCCAACGTGTGCAGGCCTTCCAGCTGATCTGGCGAGAGTGACTTGAGCAGACCCGCACGACGCGCGGGCTCGTGGGTGAGGTCGAGGACGAGCACATCCGCTCCCTGCAAGCCGGTACGCACGCCCTCCTCATCCCCCACCAAATCCACCGTGTGACCGCCGGCGAGCAGACTTCCCTGCACCTGCGAGCCGAACAGGAGATCCGGAATGAAGGCAACCACGTGGGCCATCGCTTGTGCGGCGCGCTACTGAGCCCGCAGGCGCGCGAACTCCTCGCGCACCGAGTGCGGACGGCCCCACATCTGGGTGACCTCGACGCGTCCGGCGCGCTGCTCGCGTAGGGCCAGCTCGCCTTCGATCCCGGCTTCGTCAAGCAAGCGCAGAGCCCCGTGCGTAGTTGGTGCGGAGGCGGCGTGGCCGAAGCGATGGGCCACGAGCAGCCGCCAGTGCCAGTCGTGGTGAGAGTAGGGTCGCGCGTTGCACGTCACCAGATATACGCAGGCGTCGATGTAGCGCGACTCGTCCTTCAGGCGCAGGTCAAGCTCGAGGTCGGTCCAATCGTCGGGCAGCGAGTCCACGATGCGCTGGAAGGTCTCTGCGAGGGCCATGCTTTGAAGCCTAGCGTGGCTATCCTCGGCAATGTGGCGAGCATCGACATAGTGACGCTGGCACAGGAGTACACGACCCTGACAGAGCGTTGCGGCTTGGTGGACCGTTCCGAGCGTGGCAAGCTCGCGCTCACCGGCTCAGCTGCTGTCGAGTTCTTGAACGGCCAAGTAACCAACGAGTTGATCGGCCTGGAGCCTGGAGGGGGCTGCTATGCGGCCTTCCTGACGCACAAGGGCAAGATGCTCGGCGATCTGCGCATCCTGGCGGTTGGCGAGGCCCCTGAAGACGCGTCCGGCGAATTGTTGCTCGACACTGAGCGCACGGCGCTACAGGCCCTGTTCGACATGATCCGCCGCTTCAAGGTCGGCTACGAAGTGCGGTTGCACAAGCGCACGCTCGAGAGAGCTCTGCTCTCGCTAGTCGGTCCCACCGCCGAGCTAGTGGCCGCCAATGCCTTTCAGCTCAGGCTGTCCGCCCCTGATCCCTGTGTGCCCGACCCTGATCCCTGTGGGTCCGCCGAGATACCGGCCCGCGCGGACTCCCGCGCGCGCGGGAGCATCATGCCCGAGAGAGAGCACGATCATGTGCTTTCACATCTCGAAGACACACCCGTGCTGTTGATCCGCACCGATGTCGGCCTCGACCTCTTGTTCGATGCCACAGCGATCGACGCGCTGCGCAGCGCCCTCGTGGATGCCGGCGCCGTCGAGGTGAGCGAGGAGGCGGCCGAGATCGTACGCGTCGAGCACGGCCGCCCCCGCTATGGACTAGACCTCGATGACACCACGATTCCCCAGGAGGCTGGTCTCAACGAGCGCGCGGTCAGCTTTACGAAGGGTTGCTACGTCGGCCAAGAGACGGTCGCGAGACTCCACTACAGGGGCAAACCGAACCGCCACCTGCGTGGTCTGAGGCTCTCAGAGCCGGTCGAGTCCGGCGCCGAGCTGCGCTTGGGCGAGCGCCCTGTGGGGCACCTCGGCAGCTCGGTCCTCTCCCCCCGCTTCGGACCCATCGGCCTGGCGCTTGTACGCCGCGAGGCCGAGCCCGGCGCGAACCTCATAGCCGGTGAGGGTGACGCCACCGCGAGCGTACTCGAGCTGCCCTTCTCATAGCTAACCGTCCCGCCGGTCATACACCGGTTAGCCCGCCGGCTACAGACGAGTGGGTTGGGACCCCAACCGGGTGCCACGCCGGATAGGATTGCAAGCCTTCCCGTCCCCGACACGGGAGGTTTAAGCGAACCGTGGCAATCGATCTTCAACGAGTCTCCCAAGTGGACGCCGAGCCCGGCGAGCTGCCCGCCACGATGGCCGCATGGGTCATCAGGGAGGAGCGCCAAGGCGAACCCAAGGATGCCTTCCAGCTGGAGGAGATCGAGGTCCCAGAGCCTGGAGCCTTTGAGGTGATCGTGCGGGTAATGGCCGCGGGCGTCAACTACAACAACGTGTGGGCCGCCCTCGGCAAGCCCGTCTCGGTGATGAAGTACGGCGATCATCCCCAATACGGTCACCACATCGGAGGTTCTGACGCCTCCGGCATCGTCTGGAAGGTCGGCGCCGGCGTCACGCGCTGGAAGCCGGGCGACGAGGTGGTCGTGCACTGCAACCAGGCCTCCTACGAGGATCCCGAGGTGCACGGTCTCGACCCAATGGCCGCGCCCTCACAGAAGATCTGGGGCTATGAGACGACCTGGGGGTCGTTCGCCCAGTTCACAAAGGTCCAGGCCCAACAGCTCCTGCCTAAGCCGCGAGCCCTGAGCTGGTCGGAGTCGGCCTCCTATGGCCTCGTCTACTTCACCGCATACCGCATGCTGATCACTCGCTGCAAATTGCAGGCCGGCCAGAAGGTCTTGATTTGGGGCGCCGCGGGTGGCCTCGGCGTTTTCGCTACCCAGCTGTGCGCCGCCGCGGGCGCCCACTGCGTGGGCGTCGTCTCCTCCGCCGAGAAGGGTGAGCTGGTCAAGCGCCTGGGCGCCGTCGACTACATCGACCGTGCCGAGTTCGCCGGCATGATGCGCAAGGGCGGTGAGAGCCCTGAAGAGGAGAAGGCCCGCTTCCTCGCCTCGCGCGAGTTCGCAAAGCGGGTCAAGCAGATCCTCGGCGACGCGCCCGACATCGTCTTCGAGCACGTCGGCCAGGCCACCTTCCCGACCTCCGTGTTCACGGTCAAGCCGTTCGGCAAGGTCGTCATCTGTGCCGGCACGACCGGCTTCAACCTCGACTTCGACGTGCGCTACCTGTGGATGAAGCAGAAGGAGATCTTGGGCTCCCACTTCGCCAACGCTTATGAGTGCATGAAGGCCAACGAGCTGATCGAGTCAGGCCAGATAAGGCCCGTCCTGTGGCGTACTTTGGGCTTCGAGGGTGTAGCCGAAGCACATCAGTTGATGCTCGAAAACAAGCACCTCGGCAAGATTTCGATCCTCGTGGGAGCCGAGTCCGATGAGGAGGGAAAGACGGCGGATGGCCCAGGCGCCATCCACGCCGAGGTGGGTGGCTGATGATCTGTTCCATGCCGACGACCAATCCGGCAGCGGCGAGCGATATGGAGGTGAGCGACTGATGGCGGGAACGGTGATCGTCCCTTGGTACGCGACTGGCTTCAGGGCCGACGACTTCGAAGAGGCGCTCAACGAGGTCGCCTCGGTGGCCCTGCGCTATGGCGCCACCTCCTACGCGGTGTATCGCTTCAAAGACGACCGCTACCGCTTCCAGCAATTCGCCCACTTCGACAACCATGCCGACTGGGAACGCTTCTGGGAAGGACCCGAGATGGTCGATTTCAGAGTGCGCCACTCCAGCTGGTACCAGGTCCCGGTGCTCTACGGCTGGTGGGACCACACCGCGGGCGGCTCAATCGAGCAGGCCCACACCGCTTTGATGGCCAGCGGCCACGCCAACGGCGCGCCCGCTGACAAGCTCGTCTAGACCCCGCGGTCTCACCGCCATAGGTCTAGCGCGCCAAGCCTTCAACCGCCGCGGCGACCGCGGCCGGATGGGTGTAGGGCGCCATGTGACCGCCAGGCACCATCTGCAGCCGAGCGCCTGGGAATGCTGGCCGCGATGCTGCGCCCGCATTCCGGCTTGACCAGCTTGTCCTGGGCGCCTTGGATCACGACCGTCGGAACTCGGATGCCACCAAGGCCGCGAGTGACAGTTTCGATTTCTTTGTTGGCCGCCAAAATCTCCCCTGCATAAGCCTCCAGGTTGCCGTGCTTGAGGTTGATCGCCAGCACGCGGTGGCGGTGGCGCGGGTTGACCGGCGCCGGAGAGAACGCTTCGCTCTCCTCCGGTTCAGATGAGACCGTGCGCAACAACTGGGAGAAGGTCACGTCGGCGACCTGAGCGATGACCGGCAACTCCATGAGCTTGATGAAGTGCGCCTGCACTCGCGTGAAGGCGTCGTCGTGGCGAGGGCAGTGACCGGCCGCGGCGTCGACCAGCACGAGACCCTTCACTTCGGTGGGATGGAGCTCGGCGTAGGCAAGTGAGATCGAGCCCCCATAGGAGTGCCCCACAAGGATTGGGTGACCAAGGTGCAGGCGTGCGATCGTTTCGTGCACAGCTTGCACTTGGCGGCTGAACGGGAAGTAGCCACCGGTCGAGAAGCCGTATCCGGGCCGGTCGATCGCGATCGTTCGATGGCCGATCAAGGGCGTCACGTCTTCGAAGTCTTCGGCGGTCCCGGGCAGACCGTGTATCAGGAGCACCGCGGGTTCAGGCCCCCCATGTTCCAGGTAGCGCAGCTTCAGGCCTGCCAGCTGCAGGAACTTGCCGGTGGGATGCGGCGTACTCGGCAGACGCCCGTACGTCCAATTGAGTACCACCACGACCACAGCCAACCCGAGTACCCCCCACAACAAGATCTTGCGAATCGACGGTCGTGTGCGTGTCACTCGGCGAAGGCTATAGCTCGGTGCGGTCCCTCAGCAGACCTTGCGCCCTCAAAACCGGCCTTCTTTCAGCACTGCTCCAGTGGGGCCATCGTCAATCCTGCGCCCTTTAGAAGCTCCCAGTAGTGCTCGGCCGGCTCCTTGTGGCCGGCAAACACGATTGCCTGACCCGAGTTGTGGATGATCGCAGCGATCTCATGCCCCCGCTCCAAGCTCACTCCGGGGATGAAGCGGGCCAGCGTGCGGGCCACATGATCGAAGGTGTTGTGGTCGTCGTTACGGACGATCACGCGCCACGAACCGCCCATGCCGGTACCAGGGCCGCTGGTGCGCGGCAGCTCGATCGTCTCGCTCATACCGCGCCAGGATAGACCGCCGACATACAATTGACTTCGTGAGCAGCGAGCCCTCCCCCCGGCTTCCCGAGCCCGACCGCCCTTGGATGATGCGGACCTACGCGGGTCACTCGACCGCGAAGGCCTCCAACGAGCTGTACCGGCGCAACATCGCCAAGGGCCAAACAGGACTCTCTGTGGCTTTCGACCTGCCGACCCAGACCGGCTATGACCCCGACGACGAGCTTGCTCGCGGCGAGGTCGGCAAGGTCGGCGTGCCGGTCGTCCACCGCGGCGACATGGCCACCTTGATGGAGGGGATACCCCTCGGCGAGATGAACACTTCGATGACGATCAACGCCACGGCGGCGTGGCTCCTGGCCCTCTACATCGTGGCTGCCGAGGACCAAGGCGTCGAGGAGATCCGCCTCCAAGGGACCACCCAGAACGACATCATCAAGGAGTTCTTGGCGCGCGGCACCTACGCCTTCCCGCCGGCGCCCTCGATGAGACTGATCGCCGACATGATCGCCTACACGGTCGAGCACGTGCCGAAGTGGAACCCGATCAACATCTGCTCCTACCACCTGCAGGAGGCCGGTGCCACCCCAGTGCAGGAGATCGCCTACGCGATGAGCAACGCGATCGCCGTACTCGATGCCACCCGCGAGCGCCTCGGGACCGGGCAGCCTGGCTTGGCCGATCGAACCCAGAAGCTGATGGGGGACGTGTTCGGCCGTATCTCCTTCTTCGTGAACGCGGGAGTCCGCTTCGTGGAGGAGCACGCAAAGCTGCGCGCGATGGGCATCCTGTGGGAAGAGCTCGGGCGTGAGCGCTACGGCGTGACCGACGAGCGCCGGCTCAGATTCCGCTACGGCGTGCAGGTGAATTCGCTCGGGCTGACCGAGGCCCAGCCGGAGAACAACGTGCAGCGCATCGTCTTGGAGGCGCTGGCGGTGACCCTGGGCCGCGACGCCCGTGCCCGTGCCATCCAGTTGCCGGCTTGGAACGAGGCCCTGGGATTGCCCCGACCCTGGGATCAGCAGTGGTCCTTGCGCATCCAACAAGTCCTCGCCTATGAAACCGACCTGCTCGAGTACCCCGACATCTTCGAGGGCTCCAAGGTGATGGACGGGCTCGTGGCCGAGCTGTTGGAGGGCGCCCGCACGGAGATGGCGGTCGTGGCTGAGCACGGTGGCGCTGTCCAAGCCGTCCCCTATATGAAGGCGGCACTCGTGGACTCCCATCGCGCCCGCATTCAGCGGATCGAGTCGGGCGAGCAGGTCGTGGTCGGCCAGAACAGGTTCACCGAGACCGAGGTCTCTCCGCTCACCGACGACGCCGAGGGGGGAATTCTCGTTGTGGACCCGGCGGTCGAGGCGGAGCAGATCGAGTCGGTCCGCCGCTGGCGGGCCGAGCGCGATCAGCAGGCCGTCGACGCCGCATTGGCCGAGCTGGCTCGGGTGGCGGCAAGCGAGAGCACCGATGAGAACCTGATGGCGCCCACGATCGCCGCGGCCCGCGCGGGCGCGACTACGGGCGAGTGGGCCAAGACCTTGCGCGAAGTGTTCGGCAGCTACCGTGCACCCACTGGAGTCGGCGAGGCAACGGGAGCGCCGGCTGACGAGGAGCTGGAGGATTTGCGCGAGGAGGTCGCCGCGCTCACCGAGAGACTCGGCCGCCGCCCCAAGATCCTTGTCGGCAAGCCAGGCCTGGACGGACACTCCAACGGCGCCGAGCAGATCGCGGTGAGGGCGCGCGACGCGGGCATGGACGTGGTATACGAAGGCATCCGGCTCACCCCGGCTCAGATCGCGGCCTCGGCCCTGCAGGAGGGCGTGCACGTGATCGGGCTCTCGATCCTCTCTGGCTCCCACCGCGAGCTGATCCCGGCGGTGATCGACGCTTTGCGGGAGGCGGGCGTGGATGCGCCGGTGGTGGTGGGCGGCATCATCCCCGAGCAAGACGTGGCGCCGCTTAAGCAGGCTGGCGTGGCCGCCGTGTATACGCCGAAGGACTTCGAGATCACGCGCATCGTGCGCGACATCGTGGAGCTCGTTGGCGAGCGCAACGGCGTTCCCTCGCCCGCGTGAGCGACACGGGCACGAAGCTGGGCAAGCGCCTGCGCGAGCGCGATCTGAGCGCGGCACCGGCGGCCTTGAACCTGCTCGAGAGCACCGCTCCAGCCGATCGCGAGCAAGCGAAGGCTTTGCTGCACGAGGTCTCCCCCGCCGCGCTGGGCGGCGAGGCCAAAGGACACATCGTCGGCGTGACCGGTCCACCGGGTGCGGGCAAGTCGACCTTGCTCTCGGCCCTCTTGCACGCTTGGCGCGAGCCCCCACATGACGAGAGCCGGACTGTCGCGATGCTCGCCGTGGACCCCAGCTCCAAGCGCTCGGGCGGCTCCCTGCTCGGCGACAGGGCCCGCATCGAGTTCGACCCCGCGGACAGGGGTGTCTTGATTCGCTCGACCGCGGCCGGTGATCGCCTTGGCGGACTCGCGCCCGCGACCCGTGCCGCCGCCCAAGCCTTGGCGGCGGCGTTCGACGTTGTTGTGATTGAGACGGTCGGCGTGGGCCAGGCCGAGACCGAGGTGGCCGATGTCGCCGACACGGTAGCCGTGGTCGTACAGCCTGGGAGCGGAGACGTATTGCAGTTCTTGAAGTCCGGAATCATGGAGACTCCCGATGTGCTCGTCGTAACCAAGGCCGACCTCGGCCAGATCGCTCTGGCCACTAGACGCGACCTGAGCGCCGCTCTTCGCTCCCTGGGAACCAGAGCGGACGGCACCAAGACACGCGTGCTGGCAGTCTCCTCGCTCCCGCCGGCCCAGGGAATCGAGGATCTCGTGGCGGCACTCGACGAGCATCGCTCCTCGGCGGACATCGCCGAGCGCCGCCTGCATGCACGCCGCGCCGGAGCGCTGCTCGACTTCGCAAGCGAGCACGGCGAGCGCGGCCTGCGTGCGCTCGGAGGGCGCCGTGCCGCCGAACGCCTGCTTGGGGGCCAAGCGCCCGAGCCTCGATTCGCAAGCGCTGGTGCAAGTCCTCGAGCAGGCCTCCAAGGGCGAGGGCTAAAGATGGCGCGCGACCTAGGGATCATGTTTGGTGCTTTCGTGCTCGCGAGCGCCCTCGCCGGAGCGCTTGGAGCGGTCAACCTGGGCACAGCGCTTGCGTTCGGCCAGATCGCATTCGCGATAAGCACCGTCTATGTGCTGCTCAAGCGCTGACGTGTCAGCTCGCGCCGAGTCGGCGCCGGTAGCCGCCATAAGCTTTAGATCGAGATGTTGATCCTGCTCGGGTTTGCGGTTCTCGCCGGTGCTGGCACCGCCCTATCGCCGTGCGTACTGCCGGTCCTGCCAGCACTGCTGGCCTCCGGTGGCGTCGGCGGTAGGCGCAGGCCACTGGGCGTGGTGATCGGATTGACCGTGACCTTCACGGTCACGATCGTTGGTATCGCCGACGTGGTCGACGGCGTCGGTTTGGGATCGGACCCGTTGCGCGATGTGGCCGTGGCGGTTCTGATTGCCTCCGGTCTTGCCTTGATCGTGCCTGGTCTAGCCGATCGTCTGGAGGCAAGACTGTCGCGGATCGCCGCCTTCGGAGCGAGCGGGGCATCGAACAGAGGCGATGGTTTCCGCTCGGGCTTGGTGGTAGGGGCGGCGCTCGGGTTCGTGTATACGCCTTGCGCAGGGCCTATCCTGGCGGCAGTCATCTCGGTGAGCGCGGCCAGTGGCCGCACGGTGGCGGTGGCGATCGCCTACTCACTTGGGAGTGCGGCCGTGCTGCTAGCCCTGACGCTTGGCGGACGCAAGCTGTTCGACCGCATACGCGCCGCCGGGCGCGGTCTGGCCTTGCAGCGCACGCTCGGCGTAATCATGCTGGCAACGGCCTTGGCGATCGTCGTGGGCGTGGACGTGCGCTTCGACCAGTACGTGGCCGAACACATCCCCAACGTCAACCTCACCGCCGGCCTGGAGAAATCCAAAGCAGTGGAGAGTCGTCTGCCCGAACTGACGGGCCATGGCGCGAAGTTCGCGACCGGAGCGAAAACACCTACGGCGCCCCGCAACGCGAGCGACGCGGTCTTGCTGGCCGCCGCGCAAGGCCTGAAGAATCTGGGGCCGGCCCCAGAATTCGAGAACACCGAGGATTGGTTCAACACGCCTGGCAACCGTCCACTGAGTCTCACCGGTCTGCGTGGGCACGTGGTGCTCGTGGACTTCTGGACCTATACCTGCATCAACTGCATCAGGACGCTCCCCTATTTGAAGGCATGGGACGCGACCTATCGCAAGGACGGCCTCACGGTCGTGGGTGTGGAGACGCCGGAGTTCGCCTTCGAGAAGGAGGCCTCCAACGTCAAGGACGCGATCGGCCAGTTCGGCTTGCACTACCCCGTCGTGCAAGACAACGAAATGGGGACTTGGAACGCGTACGGCAACGAGTACTGGCCCGCCGACTACTTGATCGACGCCAAAGGCGATGTCCGCTACGCGGCGGCCGGCGAGGGTGACTACGACCAAACCGAAACCGCGATCAGGGCTCTGCTCGCCGAAGCGGGCGCTTCGGTCGCCGGCAAGAGCCACCCTACTGACGTGATCACGCCCAGCGAAGTGGCCACACCGGAGACGTATCTTGGAACGGCGCGCGCCCAAGGCTGGCGGGTGGCACCCAAGGAAGGGGTCCATAACTACGGTACAAGCGTGCCCGCCCATCTGGGGCTCAACGAATTCGCCTATAGCGGCATTTGGAACATCGCCGAACAGCCCGCCACCGCTGTATCAAGTGCCCGCCCACCCGGCATCGACCTGCAGTTCGAGGCCAAGAATGTGTACTTGGTGCTCAGCTCGGCCGGAGAAAGCCCGCGCCAAGTACAGGTCCTGCTCGACGGCAAGCCGATCTCGGCGAAGGACGCCGGCGCCGACGTGCACGGAGGTGCGGTCACGGTCACCGGCCAGCGCCTGTACTCGCTGGTGTCCATGCCCACCGACCAGGAACATCGGCTCAGCTTGCGCTTCGCGCCGGGCGTGTCGGGCTATGCGTTCACGTTTGGATAGCCGACCGATCCCCAAGTGGGCATACAATGACTCCCATGGAGGGAGGCCCCGCACCTGAGACCACCGCACGAGCGTGGCTGCGGTGCTATCGCTGCTGGTCCCAAAATCTCGAGGTGCAGGTCCACTACGAGGGCATCCATAAGATCGATCCCGATACCGGTGAGCGCTCGGAAGTGGTGGACGAGCTGCAGGAGGCGGTGGTGCAATGCTTGGACTGCATGCACGATCAGCCGCACCTCGGCTTCTCTGGCGGCCGCGTCGAGCCGATCGAGGATCGTTGGGAACGGATGATCGCGGGCACACCTTGGGTAGCGTCCTGCACAGTCACTGTCGAGGCCGACGATGTGGAGATCTGTTCCGGCCCCGAGGCGGGAGACGCTCTCTCCTACGCCGCCTTCGGCGAGTATGGGGTTAGGGAGTTCTTTACGCACGTGCGCTTCCACAAGCACGAGGAGGACCAGATCGTGGTCCACCTGCTCGTCGAGCTGTACGCGCGTTCCTTGGAGGAGGCGACCGAGGTGCTCGAGTCGGCCGCCCGGGGCGCGCTCACGATCACCTCGCTGGCTGAGGAGTCACGCCCACCCGCGTCGGCAGGCGAACCGCACGAACACGATTAGCGGTTCGCTGAGTTGCGCGAGGCTGCGTCCTCGCTCGTTTATGTGCTGAGCACACGGCACTCGCTGCGTCCTTGCCTCGCTTGCTCAGCGAACCGCTAATGGCCTGGAACACGTCATCATCTAAGCGGTGAGCGTGCTTGCGGCGAAGATCCTGCTGGCGCCGAGTTTCGTGATGGCGGCGTCGCTTGCGGCTAGGCGTTATGGGGCGAGGATCGGCGGACTGGTAGGAGGCTTGCCCGTTGTGGCGGGGCCCATCCTGCTCGTGTTCGCGCTAAGTCACGGGCGTGCGTTCGCGGCCGAGGCAGCCGCGGGGACGCTGCTTGGGATCGTGTCGCTATTGGCCTTCATCGTGGTGTACTCGCACCTGGCGGGCAGAGCGAGTTGGGCGACGAGTTTGATCCTCGGTTGGGCGGCGTTCTTCGCGATGACTGGCGTGCTCAGCACTGTCACGGTGGGGACCGATGCGGCACTCGCCCTCGTGCTTGTAGCAATCGTGTTGACGCTTGCCGTGCTGCCGAGCGTGCAGGGCGAGCGGCTTAGCGCAGTGAGCTTGCCAGCGTGGGATCTGCCCCTGCGTGGCTTGAGCGCGCTGGCCTTGGTGCTCGCTCTGACGGCACTCGCGGGTCAGCTCGGAGCGAAATTGAGTGGCCTGCTGGCGCCGTTCCCTGTGATCGCGAGCGTACTGGCCGTGTTCACGCATGCTCAGCATGGCGAGGACGATCTGTTGCGCATCATGCGCGGCTTCGTCCTTGGTTTGGTCGCCTACGCTCTGTTCTGTTTCGCTTTGGCGGTGTCACTGGAATCGCTCACTATCGCCGAGAGCTTCCTACTTGCCGCAAGCTGCGCACTGGCGACCCAGGCGGTCGCGCTCATCCTCACGTGGCGTCGCCGCGAACCTGCCGCTGAGCCGCTCTAGCACGCAAAGATCGCGCGTCCCGCCCAGGACGGGAGGCGCGAGACGGGAGGCGCGATGTCCTTATGGAGGCGAAGCTAGGCCGAGAGCCGCTGCTCTAGTGCCAAGAGCTGTTCGTGCAGCTCCTTGGGCAAGCGGTCGAACTTGCCGAGATGCTCGTGGAAGTGAGGCAGCTGGGCCTTCCACTCGGTCACGTCCACACGCAACAGCTCGGCAACGTCCTCGTCTGAGATGTCCAGCCCTGTGGTGTCGAGCCCCTCGGGACCGACGGGCGGCATCGCCCCGATCGGCGTCTCCACGGCTGCGCCGTGCCCGGCGCAGCGGGCAAACACCCAGGCGAGCACACGCGAATTCTCGCCGTAACCAGGCCACAGAAAGCGACCGTTCTCGTCCTTGCGAAACCAGTTGACATAAAAGATCTTCGGCAGCTTGGCCGGGTCGGCCTGCTTGCCGATCTTGAGCCAGTGGGCGAAATAGTCGGCCATGTTGTAGCCACAGAAGGGCAGCATCGCGAAAGGGTCGAAGCGCAGCTCGCCGACGGTGCCGGCAGCGGCTGCTGTCTTCTCAGAGCCCATCACCGAGCCGAGGAAGACGCCGTGCTCCCAATCGATCGCCTCGGTGACGAGCGGAACCACCGTGGAGCGGCGCCCACCGAACAGCATCGCGCTGATAGGCACGCCGGCGGGGTCCTCCCACTCGGGCGCGATCGCAGGATCTTGAGCGGCCGGCGCCGTGAAGCGTGCGTTGGGATGCGCCGCCGGCGTCTCAGAGGTTGGCGTCCACTCTTTGCCGCGCCAATCGATCAGGTGTGCTGGCGCATCCTTGGTGAGTCCCTCCCACCACACGTCGCCGTCGTCGGTTAGCGCACAGTTGGTGAAGATCGTGTTGCTCTCGACAGTGCGAACCGCGTTGGGGTTGGTGTTCTCGCCGGTACCGGGGGCCACGCCGAAAAAGCCGGCCTCGGGGTTGATCGCATACAGACGCCCATCCTCGCCGAACTTCATCCAGGCGATGTCGTCGCCGACGGTTTGCACGTCCCAGCCGGGGAGCGTGGGGATCAACATCGCCAGGTTTGTCTTGCCACAGGCCGAGGGGAAGGCGGCAGCGATGTACTTGACCTCCTTCTCGGGTGAGGTCAACTTGAGGATCAGCATGTGCTCGGCCATCCAACCCTCGTCGCGAGCCATCACCGACGCGATGCGTAGAGCCAGGCACTTCTTACCGAGCAGGGCGTTGCCGCCGTAGCCAGAGCCGTAGGAGGTGATCTCGCGGGTGGCCGGGAAGTGGACGATGTACTTGTTGTCGGCATTGCAAGGCCATGACACGTCCTCGGGGTGGGTGGGATCATCTGGATTAAGCGGCATCCCAACCGAATGCAGGCAGGGGATGTACTCGCCGTCCTCGCCGAGCGCCTCCAAGGCGCCTGCGCCCATGCGGGTCATGATCCGCATCGAGACCGCCACGTAAGGGGAGTCGGTCAGTTGCACCCCGATTTGGCTCTTGTCCGAGCCGATCGGACCCATCGAGAAGGGCACGACATACATCGTGCGGCCCCGCATGCAGCCGGTGAAGAGCTCTTTGAGCGCTTCCTTCATCTCCTCGGGGTCACGCCAGTTGTTTGTCGGCCCGGCTTCCTCCTCGGTGGGAGAACAGATGAACGTGCGGTCCTCCACGCGAGCCACATCGCCCGGATCGGACAGACCAAGGTAGGAGTTAGGGCGCTTGGCATCTGAAAGCCGCTGGAAAGTGCCCGCGTCGACGAGCAACTGACAGAGGCGGTCGTACTCCTCGGCGGACCCGTCGCACCAGTAGATCGCGTCCGGCTCGGTGAGGGCAGTGATCTCCTCAACCCAAGTCAAAAGGCGCTTGTGATTCGTATTTGGGGCGGCGGTGGCGGTGGTCTCCATGACGTGCGAGCGGCTCCTCGGTGTCGCGGTGGCTGCGGGCGGGTGGGCTTCAATTCCCGGCGGCCGGGTGGGTGGGATTCGATTCCAGCCTGGGAACGGAAAAACGCCCGGGAGGGGCGCGTACTTGCAAGCGTATCGCACCGTGGGGAGGCGGTCTACTCGAACATTCCCTCTGCCCTACTTGACGTTCCCCTCAGCCATGCCGACGTCTACTCGACGTTCCCCTCAGCCATGCCGACGTCTACTTGACGTTCCCCTCAGCCATGCCGACGTCTACTCGACGTTCCCCTCAGCCGTGCCGACGGGGTGGGCGGGACCTGGATCCCGACGCGGGACGAGAACCAAACGCTTGAACTCGGCCACCAAGACCCCGTCCTGGTTGTAGACACGGGTGTGCACCTTAACGGTGCCACGGTCAGGCTTGGACTGGGACTCGCGCTTCTCCAAGACCTCGGACTCGCAGAACAATGTGTCGCCATGGAAGACGGGCGCAGGGTGCTTGAGCTCTTCGGTGGCGAGATTGGCGATCGCCTTACCGGAGACATCGGAGACGGACATTCCAAGCGCCAGCGAGTAGACCAGCGGGCCGACGACGACGTTGCGTTTCTGCTGCGATTTGGCCGCGTACACGTCGTTCAGGTGCAAGGGATGGTGGTTCATCGTGATCAGACAGAAGAGATGGTCGTCTGACTCGGTGACGGTCTTGGCGGGCCAATGCTTGTAGGTAGCGCCGACCTCGAACTCCTCCAGGTAGCGGCCGTAAGGATGGGCGCCAGAAGCCTCGCGGGCGGCCTGCTCGGTCTCGACGGTGTGGGTATCGCTCATGGGTGGGCTGGGTCTCCTGTGGTGCGTGGATGGGTGTGGAACCAGTGCGGAACCGGACGGGGAACTCTAGTGAGGAGCAACCCGATAGCGTTCAGAGCCGCACTTCAACACGGCGCCCGCAGCGCGCCGTCGACCAGGAGAAGACCCTTGCGCAACCCCAGAGCCTTCGACAAGCCCCTCGCCATCGGCGCACCCGAGCCGGCGCGCGAGATCCCCTTCAAGCCATCGCGGATGATCCATTTCCTCGACCTTTCCAACGAGAAAATGGTTGAAAAGGTGCCCGCTATCGCACCGACGGTAGACATCTTGCTCGGCAATCTGGAGGACGCCGTGTCGGTGGACCGCAAGGAGGCCGCACGCGCCGGGCTGATTAAGGTGGGGCGGGAGATGGACATGGGCGAGACCGCGTTGTGGACGCGCGTCAATTCGCTTGAGTCTCCCTGGGTGCTTGACGACTTGACCGAGATCGTGGGCACTATCGGGGAGAAGATCGAGGTGATCATGGTCCCCAAGGTCGAGGGTCCATGGGACATCCACTATGTAGACAGGCTGCTGGCTCAGCTGGAGGCAAAGGCGGGTATCGAGAAGCCAATCCTGGTGCACGCGATCCTGGAGACCGCGCTTGGCGTAGCGAACCTGGAGGAGATCGCGGCCGCATCTCCGCGCATTCAGGGCATGAGCTTCGGCCCGGCCGATCTGGCTGCCTCGCGGCGTATGAAGACCACCCGCGTCGGCGGCGGACACCCCGGCTATCGCACGATCGCCGACCCCGATGCCGAGAACCCGGAGCTACCGCGCCCCAGCTACCAGCAGGACCCGTGGCACTACTCGATCGCGCGCATGGTGGACGCTTGTACTGCCGTCGGCGCGCTTCCTTTCTATGGGCCCTACGGTGACATCAAGGACGAGCTCGGCTGCGAAACACAGTTCAGAGCCGCCTTCCTGCTTGGCTGTGTCGGCGCTTGGTCCTTGCATCCTGTGCAGATCGGGATCGCCAAGAAGGTCTTCTCGCCCGATCCAGAGGAGGTCATATTCGCCAAGAAGGTGATCGAGGCGATCCCGGACGGGCGCGGCGTGCACATGATCGACGGCAAGATGCAGGACGACGCCACCTGGAAGCAATGCCAGGTGATGGTCAAACTGGCCGAGATGCTCGCGCGCAAGGACCCGGAGTTGGCAGAGGCCTATGGGTTCGTGCCGGCTGGGGCGTAGCCGTCTAGCGTCCTGCGTGGACGCCGTACATACGTCTAGTTAGCGGCTTGGTCGCCTCCGCACCACTGTAGACTCCCGCCCGCTTTGAGCATCCGTCAGGCTCGACGGATGGCAACCAACAGACAAGGGGACGGCATGTTTCGCAACTCACTCCTAAGCGGGGCTATGCCGAGGGCGACCGCGCGCCGACTCGCGGCTGGACTACTGAGCATGTCTTTCGTCGTGCTGATCCCGGCGACAGCACAGGCCACCAACCTGTTCACGCTCGGCTCCAGTGCCGAAACCAATGCGATCGTCACCGACGCGAGTGGAACCGGCTATGTGGCGTGGGATCAGCCCGCCGCCAAACCGGCCACTGAACCGGAAGTCGTGCAGTTCTGCAAGATCCCGCGCGGCGGAACCTGTACGTCTCCGATCACCCTCCCTCTGCCATCTGGCGCCAACGAAGAGATCATCCAGCCGTTCCCCGTGCTCGGGTCTCATGCCGGGGTGGTCTACGTTGTCGGACCTCGCTACATCAAAGACGAAGACACGCTGATCTGGACCTCGACCGACGGCGGCGCAACGTTTTCCGCCGCGAAGTCAATTAAATCAGCCTCACCTGATAAGACCGGCGTCGGCGACGTGCTGCTGGACCCGAACACTCCAGCGAGCGCCGGTCCGACCGAAGACTATTTCGGGATGGCCTTTAACAACCCAGGGCTTGGATTCGGCTTCACGGCCAACGAGATCACTTCGGGAACGACCTCCTTCACTTTTGCGAACCCTGGTACAGGCGGTGTGGCCAGCTCGACGCTCGGCTATGTCACCGGCACAATCGAAGACACCTTCACCAAAAAGCAGATCCATCCTGAAGTCGAGGCCTACTACAACCTCTCCTCTCCGGCGCCTGAAGTCTTCTTCTACCGGTATTACGCCAAGGGCGGCAACGTCGACGGCGAAGAAACGGGATGGGAAGGGCCTTTCAAGGTCAGCAACGGCTATGTGCCGCGCCTGGCGGGCGGTCCGGCCGGGCTGTTCATGCTCTCCACCGATATCCCCTCCGGGGAATCGCTTGAAACTCAGCCCTCGGCCATCGACGTGCGCAAGTTCGACGAAACCAGCCACACCTTTGGGGAACCGGTACAGATCGCGAAGATCCCCACGAGCGCGGGCACGCTTTTCAACTCAGGCGACATCTACGAGAACCCGACAACGGGCTACATCTACGTGGCTCAGCCGGTCATCAACGGCGCAGGGGAATATGTGATGCGTCTGTGGGAATCCACCAACGGAGGAGTGACCTTCGCCGGCGAACGTGACATCGCGACGATCGGCTTTGGCTATTCGGGAATTCCTCGCCTCGCAGTGGCTGCCGATGGTCAGGGCTGGCTCACATTCAACGACGCCGGGGGTCAAGAGGTCGCAGACCTCAACGCACTGCCGGCACCCCCATCAAAACCCACACCGCTACCTCCAGCGCCACCACCACCACCCCCAGCCGTGTCGTCACTCACGATCCCCAACCAGAGCGACCAGGTCAACAGCAAAGGCGATCTTTCCGTCGTCGTCGATTGTTCGAACGTGAAGTGCACTGGCGACCTCACGCTGCTGGCGAAGTTCAAGAAGACCACGGGCAAAGGCAAAAAAAAGAAAACAAAAATCGTGGTCCAGACGATCGGCACCGCCTCGTTCAATTCGCTTGCCCTCGGCATCGACACGCTGTCGATAAAACTCAACAGCCATGGCAAAAGCCTGCTCGCGATTGGCGGCTACAAACTGAGCAGCACCGCCAGCGCCAGCTACCTGTCGGGCTCGGTCTTCAAGACCGCGACGGGCACTTTGAAGCTCAAAGGGCACAAACCGTCGAAAAAAGGCGTGCTCAAAAAGATCAAAGTGTAGGACGGAAGCCGCGCCCAACGCCCGCGTGGTAGATCCACGGAGCTGCTATTGTTAACCATATGGCTAACAATGCCCTCCTGGACCGCGCCTTCGTCGCCTGTTCGCACCCGATAAGACGCAGCATCCTCGAACGCCTTGCCGGCGGCGAGATGACCGTCGGCGAGGCGACGGGCGACTTCGGCGTATCCAAGCCCGCGATCAGCAAGCACCTGAAGTTGCTGGAGGAGGCGGGCGCGATCACACGCGTGATCGACGGGCGCACGCATCGTCTGCAGCTGCGCGAGCAGCCGCTGGACGAGGCGTACGCATGGATGACAAATCAGCGCGAGCTATGGGAACGCAAGCTCGACACAGTCGATCAGTACCTGCGCGAGCAGAGAGAGCGCCAACAGCCCTCGCAAGGAGCGCCACAGCAAGAGAACAAACCAGCGAAGGAGTCGAAATGACCGAGATAACCAAGCCGAACGAGACCAGTCTGCGTCTGCAGCGCACATACGACGCCCCCGCCGAGGACGTGTTCGACGCGTGGACCAACCCCGAGGTGCTGCGACGCTGGTGGAAGGCGAACCCCGCATGGATCACGCCTGTCGCCGAGGTCGATCTGCGCGTCGGCGGGCGCTATCGCATCTCGATGGAAGACCCCGAGAGCGGCAAAAAATACACAGCGGGAGGCGAGTACAGCGAGGTGAGCCGCCCCAATCGGCTCGTCTACAGCTGGCAGTGGGAACAGGAAGACGGCGAGCTCGGCCACGCCAGCACAGTGGCGGTCGACTTTCGCGGCGAGGGGGAGCAAACGACCGTGGTGCTCGAACACACCGGCCTCGAGTCCGTGGAATCGCGCGACTCGCACGGACACGGCTGGGAAGGCGTGCTGGGGGCATTCCAGACGCATCTGAACGAGCGCGCCGCACAGACGTCCTGACAGACACTCGCAATGCCGTTCGGGAGTCCGAAGGGCACTCCGCTGATGCGGTAGCGAAAGACAAAATTCACACAACAAAACCCAACAGAAGGAGCAAGAAGATGGCGAACTACCTGCTGGCATACACAGGCGGCGGCATGGCGGCGACAGAGGCCGAGCGCGAACAGGCGATGGCCGCCTGGGGACAGTGGTTTGGCAAGCTTGGCTCGGCGGTCGTCCAGCCCGGTAACCCGGTCGGCGCATCTACGTCCGTGAGCGCTTCGGGCAGCAACGGCGGGGCGGGGTCCGGCCTGACCGGCTACTCGGTCATCGCCGCCGACAGCCTCGACGCGGCGGCGAGCCTCGTCACCGACTGTCCGATCATCGCCGCGGGCGGCAAGGTGGACGTGTACGAGACGATCGAGGTCATGTAGCCACCCCGCGTCCGGTATCGGGACGGTCGCCACGAGCGCACGGCGGCGGCCGTCCCGATAGGGTTCCGACGCCCCGTCCCCAAGCAACCAAGGACGCGATGAGATTCTTCGAGTTTGAGGCGCGCGAGGTAGTCAAGCGCGCCGGTATCCCTGTAACCGACTACGGCTTCACCACCGACCCAGCCGAGGCGCGGCAGATCGCCGAGCGCATTGGCGGCCCCACCGTCATCAAGTCTCAGGTGCTGACCGGTGGCCGCATGAAGGCAGGCGGCGTGAAGTTCGCCGACACGCCTGAGCAGGCCGAGGAGTACGCACGCGACATCCTGGCGCTTGAGATCAACGGCCACATGCCGCGCGGCGTGCTGGTGGACCCGAAGGCTGAGGTCGCCCAGGAGTACTACGCGGGGGTCGTATGGGACGGCACGCGCAAGCAGCCGGTGATGATCTTCTCGCCAGTAGGAGGCATCGACATCGAGCAGGTCGCCGAGGAGCAGCCCGACAAGGTGGGGCGCCGCCACTTCTCGAACATCCTGCCGCTGAGCGACTTTGAGGCCAAGGAGGTGATCGCCTCCACTGGCGTCACCGGCTCGGCGCTCAACAAGCTCGTCCCGATCGTCACGCGCCTGGCGAAGCTGTTCGTCGAGAACGACATGACCTTGGCCGAGATCAACCCGCTCGGCCAACTCAAGGACGGCTCGTTCGTGGCGCTGGACGCGCACATGGACATCGAGAACGAGGCCAGGGGGCGCCACAAGAAGCTGCTCAAGGATCTCGGCGTCGGCGACGAGGAGACCCGCCAGGCGCGCGAGGCCACCCCGTTCGAGCTGGCCGGCGAGGAAGTCGACGCCACCGACCACCGTGGCGTGGCCGGCAACGTGACCGAGTTCGACGGCAACCTCGGCCTCGTGATCGGCGCCGGCGGCGGCTCGCTCACCCTGTTCGACGCGGTCAGGGCCCACGGCGGCGAGCCGGCCAACTACTGCGAGATCGGCGGCAACCCTTCAGTCGCCAAGGCTTGCGGCTTGGCCAAGCTGGTCCTGCAGAAGCCTGGCGTGGACAAGATCGCGGTGATGATGTCGATCGTCTCCAACACCCGCGTGGACATCGTCGCGCGCGGCGTAATCAAGGCCTGCTTGGAGCTGGGCATGGACCCGTCCGAGAAGATCGCGATCTTCCGTATCCCAGGCGCCTGGGAGGAGGAAGGCTTCAAGATCCTCGAGAAGTACGGCGTCGACTACGCCGACCGCTCCGTCTCGCTCAACGAGGCCGCGCGCAGAGCGGTCGAGAAGATCCAAGGAGTGGCGGCATGAGCATCCTGATCGACGCAGAGACGACATTCATCGTCCAAGGCATCACCGGCCGCGAGGCCGTCAACCTGACGCGCGAGTGCCTGGACTACGGCGCCGGCGCCAAGGTCGTCGGCGGCGTCACCCCAGGGCGCCTGGGTCGCGATGTGCATGGGGTACCCGTGTTCGACACGGTCGCCCAAGCGGTCGAGCACCACGGCGCGCCGATCTATGGCTCGGTCGTGACGGTCCCCCCCGCCTTCACCAAGGACGCCGTGTTCGAGGCGATCGAGAACGGGATCAAGCTGACCGTGATCGTCACCGAGCGCATCCCGCGCCGCGACGTAGCCGAGATGGTCGAGCTGGCGACGCTCCGGGGCGCACGCATCATCGGGCCGAACTGCCTCGGGATCATCGTCCCCGATGTGATCAAGATGGGCGGCATCGGCGGCCCCGCGCGCAACGCGGCGCAGGCCTACACCCCCGGCCCGATCGGCGTGATCTCGCGCTCAGGCGGGATGACGACCGAGATGTCCTCGACGCTCAGCGCGGCCGGGCTCGGCCAATCCACGGCCGTGTCGATCGGCGGCGATGCGATCATCGGCTCCTCCTACGCCGAGCTGATGCCGCTGTTCGAGGCCGACGAGCAGACGCAGGGCATCGTCATCTACACCGAGCCGGGCGGACGCATGGAGGCCGAGCTCGCACGTTGGGTCACCGAGAACAAATCGCGCCTACCGATCGTCGCCTTCATGGCCGGTCGCTTCATGGACGAGATGCCGGGCATGAGCTTCGGCCACGCCGGCACGATCGTGGAAGGCAAGGAGGACACAGCCTCCGAGAAGATCGCGCGCCTGGCCCAGGCTGGGATCACTGTGGCCGAGCGGATCGAGGACATCCCCGAGATGATCCGCGCCAAGATCGAGCAAGGGAGCCCGGTATGAGAGCCGATGGAATCTTCATCGCCGTCGAAGTCAACGACGCGGTCGCCGGCGACCTGGAGCTTGCGCTCAAGTTGAGCGACGCATGTCCGGTTGACATCTTCGCCCAGGCCGACAGCGGTGTGAGCATCGTCGAGAAGAACCTCGACGAGTGCGTTCTGTGCGGGCTGTGTCTAGCCGCATCGCCGCAGGGCGCCGTGAGCGTGATCAAGCTTTACGACAACGACGCGGTGCTCACCCGTTAGCCCCAGGTCGGCGCCAAGTGACACCACGCCTTCGGAGGCGCCAGCACATGGCACTCTGCGAGGCCACCGGCGCAGGGATGTCAGACCGAGGCACGCCGCAGAAAGACTACCAACGCAGGAGCATCAGGCCGACGGTGACCCCTGGACCAACGGTCACCATCAAGCCCAGCTCGCCGGCCAGCGGTCGGCGCAGCTCCACGGCACGGTTCATCACGTAGAAGATCGAAGGCGTGCCCATGTTGCCGTGCTCGGCAAGCACGTCATAGCTGGCCGCCACGTCCTCGCGCGATAGGTCGAGCGCTTCTTGGACACTCTCAATGATGCGCCGCCCGCCTGGGTGCACGAGCCAGTGATCGATCGCCTCACGCTCGAGCCCATTCGTCGCGAGGAAGTCGTCGACCAACTCGAGCAAGCCTTCGCTGGCCACATCCGGCAGCTCACGAATCAAGTGGAGGTAGCTGTCCTCAGGCGTCAACTCCATCCTCACGGCACCCAACGTGCCGGCGACCTGGTGGACCTTGGAGTCGAGCACGACCGGACCGGCTGGGGTGGCATTAGTGGCCGGTGCTCCGTCGAACTCGATCAGCGCGGCGGCACAGCCATCGCCGAAGATCGAGGAGCCGACAGTCTTGCTGCGCTCGTCGTCCTCGGCTGCCCCCATCAGGATGCCAGTCATGCTCTCCGCCGCGACCACTAGCGCCTTTGTTTGGGACCCGCCGCCCCACCCGCCTGGCCTGCCAGTGTCTGGGAGGCCAGACGCACGAGCGGCACCGCACTCGCGCAGCCAACGCCAACGACGTGGTACTTGTCGGTGGAAGGGTCCATTTCGTAGTGGTCCACGAGCCGGTGGGCGATAGTCGGCCCCCCGAGCGAGTAGAGCGTGGCGCTCACAACCACGCCGATCTCCGCAGGATCGACCTCCAACTCGTCGATCGCCCGCACGGCGTAGCCGAGCAGGTGCTGCTCGATCGCATGGGTACGGCCCTGGACCGTGGTCGCCAGGAACTCGTCGGTCAAGGTCAGGCGACGACGCTGCACACCGCAGCGGCTGAAGATGCGCTGGGCGAACTCGTCGCTCTGAGAGGCCAAGCAAGCCGAGCACGTCACTCTGGGTGAACGAGGTCTCCGGACCGGCCAAGGCAAGCCGGCTAATGTGCGGAAGTCTGGAGCTTGGTTGCACCCAGGCGAGTGGCTGCGCTCTCAGACCGGGGAGGTCGGCTATAGCCTTCAAAATAGATCCCTTGGACTCTCTGGGGGGTTCATAGGGCAGGCTGGTGGGCGGGCCAGAAAATGAGGATACGTGAGCAACCCGTCGGCAACCGTGAAAGAGCGGCTCCCGCTCGGACCTTTCTTCATAGACTCTTCATCCTATCGACATGTTTCTTCACAAACCCTTCGACAGGCGTCCATGAATAGCCTGCAAGGACCTACACATCCATGGAGCCTGGAGGGAAGTAGATGAAGATTGATCGGGGCCGGAATGCCGCGCACGGGCACGCTGACGCAGAAGGTGGCGCTCGAGATGCTGGGCTTTGAGCCCTGCTACCACTGGGTCAATGTGATCGCCGACCTCGACCAAGTCGAGGTTTGGAACCGGGCGCTCGACGGCGAAGCCCCGTGGGATGAGGTGTTCAGCGACGCCCAGGCCACGGTGGACTGGCCAGGCGGATACTTCTGGCACGAGCTGATGGACCGCTACCCCGACGCCAAGGTGCTGCTGAGCGTGCGCGACCCCGAGAAGTGGGAGCCCAGCTTCAGGGAGACGATTTGGAACATGTGCTACGGCGAGTCCTTGATCCGCTTGCTCTCCAGCGCCCGTGCCCAGGTCGATCCCAGGTGGGCGCGCTACCTGAAGCTGGTCGAGCGCATGTTCTGGATCGAACAGGCGCCGTTCGCCGCCGGGCACGAGCAACCCGGACAGCTGATCGAAGGGTTCAAGCGCCACAACGAGCTGGTCAAGGCAACCGTCCCACCCGAGCGATTGCTCGTATGGAATGTGAGCGAAGGCTGGGGTCCCTTGTGCGAGTTTCTGGAAGTACCAACGCCCGCGGAGCCGTTGCCCCATGTCAACGATCGCGAGACGTTTCTGGGTCGTGTAATCGATGGTGCTTTGGGCGCACTGCAAGCATGGCGCGCCGAGGAGGCCGCAGCGCTGAAGTCCGCGACGGCTTAGCGGGGCTTTGAAATGAGCTGTGTGTTCGCGGCGTTGACGGACCAAGCAGAGCGCCGGTGTGCCCGACCCGCCGACGCGGGACGCTGACAGCCGCCCAGCATGAGCAGAGCGCGTCTTCTTATCACGCTGGCGATCGCCGTCACGGCGATCGTCGTCGCGGTCCTACTGGTTACGGGCGCCCTGTCTGGCACGAGCAAAAGCGCGGCAACGGCATCGTCGCCTGCCTGCCTGCCGAGCACGCTGAACCACGACGCCCGGCTCGCCGGGACATCGCTCGACGTTTCGCCGGCTCCGGAAACGGGCACGGCCAATCCCCACACTCAGATCAGTTTCCTGGGCGTGCCGGCAACCCAGATCCGCGAAGTGTCGGTGACGGGTACGCACAGCGGCCCTCACCCCGGCCGGCTACGGGACTATTCGCAAGGCGACGGGGCCAGCTTCCTGCCTGACACTCCATTCGCCCCAGGAGAGCACGTGAGCGTGCGCGCCACGATCCTCTCCGCAGGGACCCCGACGGGCACGCGCCGCGGAAAGACGGTCACCTTCGGCTTTCGCGTGGACACGCCCTATTCGACGGCAAGCATTCCCCCCTTCCCCAACCCACATGCCGCCCCCGCGGACTACGAGAGCTTCGACACGCTGCCGGGCGCTCAAGTCCCGATTCTCAGCGTCACGAACGCCGACCGCGATCCGGGGGCCGGCGACATCCTCACAACCAACGGACCGGGCCCGGGACAGTATGGACCGCTGATCTACACGCCCCAGGGCAGACTTGTGTGGTTCGAGCGTCTGCCCGGTGGTGAGACCGCGGAGAACCTGAGCGTGCAGCACTACGAAGGCAGGCCGGCCTTGACTTTCTGGCGTGGCAAGGTGCTCTCCTTGGGCTACGGTCAAGGCGAAGATGTCGTCCTGAACTCTGGCTACCAAGCGATCGCCAAAGTCCCCGGCGGCAATGGCCTGCGGGCCGACCTGCACGATTTCCAGATCTCCCCCGGAGACGTCTCCTACACGACCGCCTTCAATCCGATTCGTTGCGACCTCTCTTCGGTTGAAGGAGCACATGACGGGGTAATCCTCGACACCGCCGTCCAGGAGATCGACATGAAAACTGGTTTGGTGCGCTGGGAATGGCACAGCCTCGACCACGTGGCCGCCTCGGAGTCGGAGACCACAACGCCGACCAAGCCGACTCCGTGGGACTGGTTTCATATCAACTCGATCGACCTACAGCCCGGCGGGAACATCTTCATCTCCGCGCGCAGCACCTGGGCCGGCTACCAGATCGCGAGCGGCAGCGGCAACATCCTGTGGCGCCTGGGCGGCCTGAAGAGTTCGTTCAAGTTGGGCCCTGGCGTCGAAACGGCCTGGCAACACGACGGACGCATCCTCCCTGACGGGCTCGTCACATTCTTCGACGACGGCTCGAACCCACCGATCCACTCCCAGTCGCGTGGCTTGCGGATCTCACTCAACTTCAAGACCCACACAGCCCGTCTCGTCTCTGCCTATACGCACCCTGCCCCGCCTTTGTTGGCACCCAGCCAAGGCAACATGCAGACCCTGCCTGACGGCAACGCTGTGGTGGGCTATGGCGGCGTGCCCGCGATCAGCGAGTTCGCCACCAATGGCTCTTTGCTGTTCGACGCCCACCTGCCCTACGACATGTCATTTTACAGGGCCTTCCGCTTCCCCTGGAGCGGGCGCCCCTCAAGTCCCCCGTCCGCGCTCGCCAACTTGAACGACACGAGCGAAGAGACGATCGTGCATATGAGCTGGAACGGCGCCACCGAGGTGACCTCTTGGCGTGTACTCGCCGGTAAGAGCTCCAACTCGCTCCAGGCGCAGACCGAGATCCCGGCGAGCGGCTTTGAAAGCTCTAGCACCTTGCCCAAGAAGTACTCCTACGCCGCGGTCCAGGCGCTCGACTCGGCCGGTCGAGTGCTCGGCACCTCGAAGCCCATCGCGGTCACATCGTACGCCGCCGCCCTGCCGTCCGCCGGATGAGCTCGCCGACCCAGCCCACCTACCACCGGCTACCCCGCACAACGGGTCGGCAACTTGGCCAGCCAGGGTGTCCGCGGCTCAGCGAGCCAGGGCACCCGCGGCTCAGTAAGCCGGTTTGGTGGAGTGCTTGTGCGGTGCAGTGCTCGTCGTACCCGTCGAGCCGCTCGTCGATGTCGATGTCGAAGTGCTCGTTGTTTTGCCGCCGCACCCTGCCACCGCCAAGGTGGCCGCGAGGACGGCCAGTAGCGTTAGCATGGCGACCAGTGACGTTCGTCTCATCGGCCGGCCTCTCGTTGTCGCTCGCGCATTTCGGCGCCCACCCTACCAGCCGTCGAGGAGGCCCCACGCGCGCGCGTGGGGCAGACGTTTTTAGAACAAAACATCCCCTGCCACAGACTGTCCTCCGACCCAGCCGAACGACCTCCCATTCCCCGGAGCCTCGGACATGAGCACGGTCGCCCCGGCAAACCCACAAACCACCGACCCCCAGCCGCCCAAACGCAGCCTAGGCTCGCGCGAGGCTTGGCTCTTGGGCGTGTGCTGCGTGGCGCAGTTCATGGTCATCCTCGACCTGAGCATCGTCAACGTGGCGCTGCCCTCGATCCAGCTGAGCCTCAACTTCACGGCGCCGGAACTTCAGTGGATCGTCGATGCCTACGCGATCACGTTCGCCGGTTTCTTGATGCTGGGCGGCAGAGCGGCCGACCACTTCGGCCAGCGCAGGATGTTCGTGTTGGCCCTGCTCCTATTTGGGCTGGCCTCGCTGGCCGGCGGCATCGCCAACGACCGCACCACGCTGATCGCCGCCCGCGCCGCGCAAGGCCTTGGCGGCGCCCTGATGGCCGCCTGTTCGCTGGCGGTGATCACCTCCTCGTTCGCGCCCGGGCCGAAGCTCAATCGCGCGATCGGCGCTTGGGCCGCCATGAACGGACTGGGCGGCGCGGCGGGAATGCTGTTCGGGGGCCTCATCACTCAAGAGCTGAGCTGGCGTTGGGTGCTGTTGATCAATCCCCCGATCGCGATCGTGGCGGCTGTGATCGCCTACGCCGTGGTGAGCGAGCGCCGCAGAGCCCCAGGGCGGACCTTCGATCTGGCGGGCGCATTGACGCTGACGATTGGCCAGATGGTCTTGGTCTTCGGCGTGGTCGAAGCAGGCCTGGCCGGCTGGGACACGACGGCGGCGCTCGGGCCGATCATCGGCGGCATCGCCTTGCTTGGCGTATTCGTCGCGATCGAGACGTGGATCGCCTCAGAACCGTTGATTCCCTTCAAGCAGCTGACCAAGCCATTGCGGGTCGCCAACAACATCGTGCTGCTGTTCAGCGCCTCGCTGTTCCCGATGTGGTTCGTGAGCTCTCTCTATCTGCAACAGGTGCTAGGGCTCTCGCCGCTGCACACCGGCCTGATCTTCCTGCCGATGACCTTGATGATCATGGCGGTGGCCTCGCGCGCGGGCAAGCTCGTAGGCCAGTTCGGCGTGAAGGCGGTGCTCGGTGGCGGGCTGGTCCTGCTGACCGGCGGGATGTTGCTGCTGGCGCGGATCGGAGCCAGCGGCAGCCCGATCGTGTACATCATGATCCCGGGCCTGCTGACCGCGGCCGGCATCGCGCTATCGATCGTGCCTTCGACGATCGCCGCCACGCAGGGCGCCAAGGAGGGCCAGGCGGGGCTGGCGTCGGGCCTGGTCAACACCTCACGGCAGATCGGCGGCGGGCTCGGCCTGGCCGTGCTGGTGACGCTGGCGACCCAGCGCTCCAGCCAGCTGATCGGCGCCGGAGCGCTTGTGCCACAGGCGCTGACCGACGGTTTCCGGCTCGCCTACCTGATCGGCGCGGGGCTGGCAGCCGCGGCGGCGTTGGTCACGTTCACGGCGATGGCCGGGCCCGTGAGGAGAGCCAAGGGTGCGACGGACGCAAAGGCTCCGGGAGCGGGAGCCGCGACGGTCCCAGACGACGTGACGGACCGCCCGGCGGCTCCCCCGGCTCGCCTCGCCGGCTGGCGCTCGCGATCGCGGCAGTACTCGTGGTCTTCGTGGCAGTCGACCTGGCCCTCGCCGGATCGCACGGGGCGCCTGTCGGCGCTTACACGACCAAAGGTGCCTATAGCTTCGTGACCGAGCCGACGCTGCACCCGCCCAAGCTGCAAACAGAAGGCACAACACTCACGGGCAAACTGGCCCCGGGATTCATCTTCACGGCCAACTTCTACAACCTCAACTATCCGCCGCTGGTTGGCCAGAGTGGACCGCTGATCCTCGACCGCAACCTGCAGCCGGTCTGGTTTGCGCCGGTACCGGAAAAGGTGGTGGCCTCGAACTTGAGCTTGCAAACCTACGAAGGGAAGCCGGCGCTCGCCTGGTGGCAAGGGGTCGTCACGAACACCGGCCAGACCGAGCAGGGCGAATACGTGATCGCCAATCAGCACTACCAGCCGGTCGCGCGACTGAAAGGCAAGGACGGCTGGGTCCTCACGTTGCATGAGATCGTGATCAAAGGCGAAGACGCGTGGGTGACCGCCAATAAGAACATCGCCAAGGACCTGTCGAAGTACGGCGGCGCCTACAACGGCGCGCTAATCGACTCGGCGGTGCAGGAGTACAACCTCAAGACGGGCAAGCTGCTGAGCACTTGGGACGCGCTCGATCACATTCCGCTTGAGGACTCCTATGCCAGCGTGCCGACGAACGGATTCCCTTGGGATGCTTATCATGTCAACTCGATCTCTCTCACTGGGACAGGCCAGTTCTTGGTTTCGATGCGCAATACGTGGGCCGCCTACCTGGTCGATGCGAAGACCGACCGAATCGAATGGACACTGGGCGGCAAGCGCTCCAGCTTTATGTTCGGCAAGGGCGCCGACTTCCAGTGGCAGCACGATGTCGCTTTCGGCCCTGGCTCGACGGTCACGATGTTCGACGATCACTGCTGCCAACTGACTGGCGGCGGCACGTCGGTCCCGGCGACGGGCCCTTCGCGGGGGCTCGTGCTCAAGCTGGACGAAAGCGCGAAGACGGCGACGCTTGTGGCCCAGTATTCAGGCGGCGATCAGTTCGAAACGGAATACATGGGCGACACACAGTCACTGTCGAACGGCGACACATTCGTCGGCTGGGGCTCGGAACCGTACCTGTCGGAGTACAGCCGCGGAGGCAGGCAACTGTTGCAAGGACGCTTCCCGGGCCCCGACCTTAGCTACCGCTCCACCCTCGAGCCGTGGGTCGGCCAGCCCCTCACAAAGCCCGCCGGCGCGGCTCGCCAAACAGGGGACAGGACCACCGTATACGCGAGCTGGAACGGCGCCACCCAGCTCGCCTCGTGGCGGGTGCTCGCGGGCAGCGACCCCGGTAGGCTGAGCGCCGTGAGGACCGTTGCCAAGTCCGGTTTTGAGACCGCCATCGCCCTGGGGGGCGGCTACACGCATTTCCAGCTGCGGGCATTGGACGCGGCTGGCCACCCGATCGGGCTCTCCCCGCCATTCCAGGTGACAGCTGAATGACGCTCAAGGCAGTGCTGCCATTCGCCGCCGCAACGCTGTGCGTGGCGCTGTGCGCGTGCGGCGACAGCGGGGCCAGTAGCGCATCCACGAAAGGGCTCACCCCGACAGCCGATCGTGCCGAGGCGCAGGCCAATTCGATCGCCGTGTCCCCCCTGCCAGGCACCGAGGACGCTTCGCCGGACACACAGATCAGCTTCTTGGGGGAAGCGGGCACGACCGTGTCGAATGTGAGCGTGGTGGGCTCTCGCAGCGGTAACCACCCGGGCAAACTGAAGCGCTACTCGACCGGAACAGGCGAGAGCTTCGTGCCCAACACACCGTTCAGGGCAGGCGAGCAGGTGGCAGTGCATGCGCTCGTAGGCAGCGGCGGGGCGACGCCGGAAAAGCCGGTGACGACGATCTTCACGGTCGCCCACCAGGCGAATGTGAGCCAGGTCGAGTTCCCCAACAATCCGGGCGACCCGCACGCGATCCAGCACTACGCCTCGGCGCCGAGCCTGACACCTTCGACTGTCACGATCACAACCAAAGCCCAGGCGGGCGCGGCTCCGGGAGACCTGTTCTTGGCTCCCTACCAGGGCGAGGGCACGCCGGGGCCGATGATCGCCGAACAAGATGGGGCGCTCGTCTGGTTCCACCCGCTACCCAAAGGCTATGAGTCGACCAACTTCCAGGTCCAGCTCCTCGACAGCAAGCCGGTGCTGACTTGGTGGCAGGGACGCATCCTGAAGGTGGGCTTTGGGCAGGGCGAAGACGTGATCTACAACACCTCTTACAAACGCATCGGCAGCGTGAGGGCGGGCAATGGCTATAAGGCGGACCTCCACGAGATCAGGCTGACCCCGGAAGGCACCGCTTGGATCGACGAGTTCGACCCGATCGAGATGAAAACCGCCTCGCTGCGCGGGGCGGGCGGCGTGTTGACCGACTCGGTCATCCAGGAGATCGACGTCAAGACCGGGTTGGTCATGTGGGAGTGGCATGCACTGGGCCACATACCGCTGGGCGACTCGTATAACCCGATCCCGCACAATGGCAACCCGTGGGACTACATCCATGTCAACTCGGCCGACCCGGGGACCTCAGATGACCTGCTGATCTCGGCGCGCAACTCGTGGGCGCTGTATGACATCGATCTGAAGACGGGCACCTTCAACTGGCAGCTGGGCGGCAAGCACTCGACCTTCAAGCTGGGGCCAGGTGCGAAAACGTATTGGCAGCACGACGCCGAATGGCAACCGGGAGGCCTGATCTCGGTGTTCGACAACGGTTCGACTCCGCCTAAGGAGAAGCAGTCCAGAGGCGTGCTCTTGAAGCCCGACTATGGCGCCAAGACGGTGGCCCTGGCGAAGGCGTTCACGAACCCCACAAAGACATTGCTGGCGCCCGCACAAGGCAACACGCTGTCCCTGCCAGGGGGCAACTGGCTCATGGGTTATGGAAACCTGCCCAACTTCACCGAGTATGACGCGGCCGGACACGTGCTACTCGACGGCACCCTGGGGCACAACGTGCAGGACTTCAGAACCTACCTGGCGTCATGGAGCGGCCAACCGGAAACCTCGCCGTCCGTAGTGGCGAAGCGGAGCGGGTCGAGCGTGATGGTGAGCACGAGTTGGAACGGGGCAACGGGCGTCGCCTCGTGGCAGGTGTTCGCGGGTTCCTCCCCCACCTTGCTGGCGCCGGTGACGACCGTACCGAGAAGCGGCTTTCAGACGACGATGACCGTCAGCACAAGCGCTTCTTATATCGAGACCAGAGCGCTAGACGCGAACGGCAACGTGTTGGGCACTTCGCCCGCAACGCACGTCGGCTGAGCTACCACAGAGACCGCCTGCACCGCTAAGCTATAGAAGTTGTGAGCGAAAACTTCTCACTGATCGTGATGTGCGTGTTCATGCTCGCCTCGTTGGCGTTTCTCGCGCAGCAGATCCTCGCGTACCACTAGACGCCCGCGTCCAATAGGCGCCTCGTTCTTGACGGTTAGGCGTGCTTGCGGGCGGACTTCAACCGTTCCCGTTCCTGCTGCTTGTCCACGACCGTGGCAATCAGCTTGAGGAACTGGGAGGGGCCGGTGGCCTTGGCCTTGCCGTAGGTGAAGGCCTCGATCCAGTCAGGGACCTTGCCCTCGACGGCCATGATGTTGAAGAACTCGCGGCGCATCTCGACCTTGATGCGAGCGTCGTCGGCTGGGCCCTTGGCAACCTTGAAGTCGGGCATCTCAAGGCGGAAGAACTGGACGTCTCCTTTGCCTTGCAATTCGACCCCGACGACGATCTTCATCGGCGCTAGGGCGGGGACTTCCTCAATGAAGTGCCTGGCGGCGGTCTCAATCAAGTCCTTGGCGTCACCGGCCATCGACTACCCCTTCCCGTTGCGAACGCAGGCAATCAACATTAGATCTTGTGGCGCTGGAGTAGCTTCTTGCCGATCACCATACGCTGGATCTCCGAGGTGCCCTCGCCGATCAAGAGCAGCGGCGCGTCGCGGTAGAGACGCTCGATCTCGTACTCCTTGGAATAGCCGTAACCGCCGTGAATGCGGAAGCACTCCTCGACACAGAAGCGGCCGGCCTCGGAGGCGAACAGCTTGGCCATGCCGGCCTCCAGGTCCGAGCGCTCGCCGGCATCCTTTAGGCGGGCAGCCCGTAGCGTGAGCAGGCGGGCGGCGTCAACCTGGGTGGCCATGTCGGCGAGCTTGAACTGGATCGCCTGGTGCTCGGCGATCGGCTTGCCGAAGGTCTTGCGCTCCTGGGAGTAGCGCAGGCCCAGTTCGAGCGCGCGCTGGGCGATGCCGACGCCGCGCGCGGCGACGTTGACGCGCCCTACCTCCAAGGCGTCCATCATCTGGGCGAAGCCTTTGTTCAGGCCGGCGTCCTCCCCACCCAAGATGTTCTCGGCGGGGCACTTGTATTCGTCGAACACGAGCTCGGTCGACTCGACGCCCTTGTAGCCCATCTTTTTGAGCTTCTCCGGCACGATCAAGCCGGCGTAGTCGCCCGTGTTCTTAGAGACCCCACCCTCCTTCTCGGCGATGAAGCAGGTGAAGCCCTTATGACGCGGCTGGGCGTCGGGGTCTGTCTTGACGAGCACGAACACGAGGTCAGACATCAGGCCGTTGGTGACCCACATCTTCTGTCCGTTTATCTCGTACTTGCCGTCATCGCCCTTCTTGGCGGCGGTCTTAATCGCCTGCACATCGGAGCCCAGCTCGGGCTCCGACAACGAGAAGGCGGCGCGGATCTCGCCGGTGGCCATGCGTGGCAGGTACTTCTGCTTTTGCTCCTCGGAGCCGAACTTCATGAGCAGGTAGGAGCCGATGAAGTGGGTGTTGATGACGCCCGAGATCGAGATCCAACCGCGCGAGAGCTCCTCGACGATCATCGCGTAGGTCGTGAGGTCGAGGCCCATGCCGCCGTACTCCTCGGGGATCGTGACCCCGAACAGGCCGAGCTCCTTCATCTGCTCGACGATCGGCTCGGGGAACAGGTCCTCGTGGTCGTAGTGCTCAGCGTTAGGCAGGATCTGCTCGTCGGCGAACTGGTGGACCATCTCGGTGATGGCCTTCTGCTCGTCGGTCTTCTCGGTGAAGGGGGCGGGGGCTACAGCCATGCGCAAGGGACTCCAGGGGTCGGGAACAGGCGGTCCTTAGAGGATACCTGGGCGTGGCGAGACAAATCGCGCCCCACGGTCGACGAAAGCCGCCAGGGCGCCCGAGCTGTCTCTCGATCGTCCTCGTAGGCGGGCGAATCGGCGTGAGCCTGGCAGACTGCGCGCGTGAACTTCGCCGCAGACCTCCTTCACGGCTGCCCTCCCGAGGACCTCGCGCTCGTGGAGTTGGCGCGCGATGGGACGCGGCGGGAGTGGACCTTCGGGGACGTGGAGATGCAAAGTGCGCTGATGGCCGAAGCCCTGCGCGCGCGGGGGGTAGGTCGCGGAGACGTAGTAATGACCCTGATCGGCAACCGACCAGAGTGGGTAATGACGATGATGGCCTGCTTTCGGATCGGCGCGGTCGTACTGCCCTGTACTGAGCAGCTACGTGCGAAGGACCTAGGCCTGCGCTTGGAGGTGGCGCGCCCGGAGCTGATCGTGGCCGACGAGCGCAACGGAGACGAGCTCGAAGCGGCGCGGCCGGACCCGGAGGTGCTGTGGGTTGGTAATTCCCAAAACGGGTGCCCCACACGCGCACACACACGCGCGCGCAAGTCCCCCCCAACAGAAATACATACATCCACTCCCCCACCCTCAACGAACCCGATATCCACTCTCCCACCTTCAACGAACCCGATATCCACTCCCCCACCCTCAATGAACCCAATATCCACTCCCCCAAACCCGACATCCACATCCTCGACCCCAGCAGACTTGCCATCAGCTCTCCCACCCCCCACGGATCTAGAGGAGAACGATCCAGTCCTGATCACCTTCACGAGTGGCACGGCGGGCGAGCCTAAGGCGGTGGTGCATGGACAGCGCTACCTGTACGGCCAACGCAGTCAAGCCGAGCACTGGCTGGGTGCCGCGGTGGGTGACCTGGTGTGGTGCACGGCGGCGAGCGGCTGGAGCAAGTCGGCCCGCAACGCTTGGATCGCGCCCTGGTTGATGGGAGCGACGGCGCTGTTGCACGACGCTCGCTTCGACCCACAGGAGCGCCTCGATCTGATCGAAAGGGAGCGAGTCAATGTGCTGTGTATGGCACCGACCGAGTACAGGGTGATCGCCAAGCGCGCGCGGCTGAGGCCGCTCCCGAGCTTGAAGGGCATGGTGGCGGCGGGCGAGGCGCTCAACCCGGAGGTATTGAAGGTTTGGAGGGACGCCACGGGACTAGACATAAGGGACGGCTATGGGCAGACCGAGACCGGCCAGATGACGGGCACGAGGATTGGGATAGCTGCTCGTGCCGGATCGATGGGACAGGCATTGCCGGGAGTCCGGTTGAGCGTGCGGGATGGGGAGTTGGTGGCGAACCCGAGGAGCGTGGGGACGTTCTTCCTGGGCTATCTCGGTGAGGGTGTAGTGCGTTGCCAAGATACGGACGGCCAGGGGCGAGGCGGCTGGAAGGTCGAAGACCGCCGCGAAGGTGGAGCGTGGCGAACGGGCGACCAGGTGAGCGAAGACGCGGACGGATATCTGCGCTTTGAAGGCCGGGCCGACGATGTGATCGTCTCGGCGGGCTACAGGATCGGCCCGTTCGAGGTGGAGTCGGCGCTGGTGGCCCACCCGGCAGTGGCCGAGGCGGCCGCCGTATCAGCGCCCGATGAGGAGCGAGGGGTGGTCGTGAAGGCAATCGTGGTGCTGCGCGATGACTACGAGGCCTCGCCTGAGCTGGCCAAGGAGCTACAGGAGCACGTTAAGCGCGAAACCGCCCCCTACAAGTACCCGCGCATCGTGGAGTTCGCCAGAGAGCTGCCGAAGACCGCCAGCGGCAAGATCAAGCGGGCGCAGCTGCGAGGCTGACGATCGCGTCGATCTCAACCTGGGCGCCTCGCGGCAAGGCGGCCACGCCGACCGCCACGCGGGCGGGCGGCTCCTCGGAGAAGAAAGTGGCATAGACCTCCCCTACTTCGGTGAAAGCAGCGAGGTCGGTCATGTAGACGGTGAGACGTACCGCGTCGGTCAAGGAGGCCCCGGCGGCGTCGCAGACGGCGATGAGGTTCAGCAAGCATTGGCGCGCCTGCTCGGGCGGGGTCTCCCCTACGATCTCCCCGGTGACGGGGTCCAAAGGGATCTGACCAGAGCAGAACAGGAGCGAACCAGAGCGGACCGCGTGGGAGTAGGGACCGATCGCAGCGGGGGCGCCGGGCGCGTCGATCGTCTCGCGGAGAAAGACCACTGGGCTATGAGCCTACCCGGTCCTCACCTCGCGACGACAGACGGCCGGACAGGGGCCTACCGGTCCTCATCTCGCAGCGACAGACGGCCGGACAGCGTCCTACCCGGTCCCCGCCATTGCGGAGAAGACCACTGGAGCGCGAGCCCGCCCGACCCGTTAGATTCCGATTGATGCGACGAGCCGCCAGGATATTCGCGGGCATCCTCCTGGCCGGAGTGGTGTGCCTGGCAATGCTCGCGACGGCTGCTGGAGCCCAGATTGTGTGGACTCCCTGCGGCGACTCCAATAGCGTGGCTTGTGGCCATCTGAACGTGCCGATCGATCCGAGCGGAGTGACACCGGGGACCATCACGTTGGCGATGCGCCGCCATCGCGCGCCCGTTGGCGAAGCAAAAGACGCGGTGATCGCGCTGGCGGGCGGGCCGGGACAGTCGGCGATCCCGTTTCTAGATCAATTCGGCCAGATCCTGGGCAAGATTGCCGACACGCGCGATGTGATCGCCTTCGACCAGCGCGGCACGGGGCTCTCCCACCCGTTGTCGTGCCCCGCCTTTGAACACCTGACCGGCGGCGGCTCGCCGGGGGCGGTGGCAATCTGTGCGGGTCAGATTGGACCTACGCGAGGTCTCTATACGACGGCCGACACGGTCGCCGACATCGAGGCGATCCGCCAGGCCAGTGGCTACGAAAAGCTGGTGCTGTATGGGACCTCTTATGGGACCAAGGTCGCCGAGCGCTACGCGCAGACCTATCCGAGCCACGTTGAGGCGCTGGTGCTCGATTCGGTCGTGCCGCCGGCGGGGCCGGAACCGTTTGATTTGACGACCTTTGAAGCGGTCGGACGAGTGCTGAAGCAGCTGTGTGGGGCGGGCGCTTGCGCGCATATCACCAATGCTCCGGTGAGCGATCTGGCGCGGCTGGTCAAGCGCATCGGCGGCGGGCAAATTGGCGGACGGGTAATCGACGACGAAGGTAAAGCCCACCAGGTGGGCATCTCGACGAACGACCTGATCGGGACCCTGATCGATGGCGATCTGGACCCGGTGCTGCGCTCGGAATTCCCAGCGGCGGTGCGCGCGGCGGTACGTGGCGACACGGCTGCGTTGGCTCGCCTGATGAGCCGCGCCGAAGGCCCCGAAGAAAGCGAAGAAAGCTTGAGTGAGGGCTTTGACTCGCCACTGTATTTCGCGACGATCTGTAACGAGACCGACTTCCCTTGGAGTCGCTCGGCCGGCCCGAAGACGCGTCTGCGCGAAGCAGTCGCGGCGCTGCGCAAGCAGCCGGCAAAGGCGTTCGCCCCATTCACGGCGGCCAATGCGCTCGACTTGAGCGACGTGCCGGCCTGTGCCCAGTGGCCGTTCACGCCGGGCGCTCCGGAAATAGGTACAGGGGCGATGCCCAACGTGCCGACGCTAATCCTGAGCGGAGCGGACGATCTGCGCACACCCACCGCCAACGCCAGGCAGGTGGCGGCTCAAATTCCCGACGCGCAGCTGCTGGTGGTGCCGAACACGGGACATTCAGTGCTCGGCTCGGACCCGACCTCTTGCTCGGAGCGGGCATTGCAGGCTCTGTTCGCGGGCAAAACGGTGCACAGGTGCACACAAGCCAAGCCACCCTCGCTGCTGCTGCCGACGCCGTTGCCGCCGGCCAGCCTGGCTGAAAGTCCGCTCGCGCGCGGCGATCACGGCGCGGCTGGCCACACCGCGGGCGCGGTCGTCTTGACGTTGGCTGACTTCGATCATCAGATGACGCTGGCGCTGCTTGAACATCTTGGCGAAAGCCTGTTGGGGAGCCCGATACGCACGGGCGGACTGCGTGCTGGCTGGGGCGGGACCGATCGTGGCGGACTCGCGTTGCACGGCTATTCCTACGTTCCTGGCGTGACCGTCTCAGGCAAGGTCACCGCTGCGGGGGCAAAGCTGAGCATCGGTGGCTCGAAGGCAGTTCACGGCACGATCGAGATCGACGCGCACGGCACCTTGAAGGGCACGCTCGACGGCCAGCGAGTGCGCGTGATGGCACCGCAAGAGAACGGGCTCGGAGAAGGCAGCTCCGGTCTGGATCTGCAAGCTCAGGCAGACGCGGAACTGCAAGCGCGTCTGAGCGGGCTGTTGGCTGACCAGAAGCGACTCGTGTCGCTGAAGGCTGAGGGCTTGGGCGCCTTGTTGCACTATATGGCCGGCTAGGACCCTTTTACGGGCGCTTACGAATCTGTCGCTAACGTCTGGAGCTGTGCGGCGGCGGCTTCTGACACTGATACTGGGCACGCCGCTGCTCTCAGGCGTCCTTGCTCTCGCCGCCGCGAGCCCGGCGGCCGCGCTGACATTCAGTCCGTGTACAAGCGAATCCGCGAGTGGCTTCTCGTGCGCAACGTTGAGCGTTCCGCTCGAGCGTGGTGGCGCGGTGAACGGCAGTGTGGGACTCGCGGTAGAGCGCCTGCAGAGCGGCCCTACGCCCAGCAAAGCGGCTGTGGTGGCGCTCGCCGGCGGCCCCGGCCAGGCGGCGTTGCCACTGGCGCAGGGAATGGCCAAGACGATCGCCCCGGCGCTCACCACTAGGGACCTGCTCGTCTTCGACCAACGCGGCACCGGTAGCTCCGGTGCATTGAGCTGTCCCGGCTTGGAAGGCGCCGAAATGCTGAGTTCGATCGGTCAGGCCTTCGAACGCTGTGCTCAACAGATCGGTCCACGGCGGGGGGGCTATACGACTCAGGAATCGGTCGCCGACATCGAGGCACTGCGCGAGGCGAGCGGCTACGAAAAGCTGGTGTTGTTCGGCGTGTCCTATGGGACCAAGGTGGCGCTGGAGTATGCCGAACGCTACCCCCAGAACGTGGAAGCGTTGGTACTCGACTCGGTCGTGCCGCCTGAACGCGCCGACCCCTTCTCAGTGGGGATGTTCAAAGCGATGAAGCCGGTGTTCGAAGAGCTGTGCTCGGGCGGCGCCTGCAACGGAATCACCTCCAATCCCCTTGCCGACATTGCCCGCTTGGAGACCCGCCTGCACACGCATGCGCTTAGCGGCTGGGCGTACGACGGTGCAGGGCACAGGCATCGCGCGACGGTGTCGAACGTGGATCTGTTGAACCTGATCGGTGCGGGCGACTTGAACCCGGCTTTGAGGGCACTGCTGCCGGCTTCTGTGCAGTCGGCTTTGAAGGGCGATCCAGCTCCATTGTTGCGCTTGAACCTACTGTCTGAGGGTCTGATCCCGAATCTGCCGGGTACTCCGTTCGCAGATACTCCGTTCGCAAAGTCAGCCCGCGTGCGATCGTTCTCCGTGTCGAGCCCCTCCCATGCCAGCGACATACCGGTAGCACGCGCCGACGCCGGCTCAGATGGGATCGACGAAGCGTTGTTTGTGGACACGACTTGCGAAGAGTCGGCACTGCCGTGGCAGCGAGGGGCGTCTCCGAAGACGCGCATGGCCGAAGGGCTGGCTGCGCTCCGGGGGCTGCCGGCTAGCGACTTCTATCCGTTCGACGCAAGCACCGCTTGGGTAGACAGCGTGTTGCCGGGCTGCGTTCAGTGGCCCAACGCGGCTCCCGCGCCACCACCGGTGGGCACGTTGCCGAGCGTACCCACTTTGATTTTGAGTGGCGCCCAGGATCTGCGCACTCCCACCGCGGGAGCCGAAGCGGTAGCTGCTCGCATCCCGGGGGCGCAGCTGGTGGTGGTGCCCTATACGGGCCACTCGGTGTTGGGGACGGATTTCAGCGGGTGTGCACAGACAGCTTTGAAGGACTTCTTCTCCAGCGAGACAGCCGGGCAGTGCGGCACGATCCACAATCCGTTTGCACCGACGCCGATCACACCCTCCAAGCTGACGGAGGTCAAACCGGTTGGCGGGTTGAGCGGCGCTCCGGGCAGCACCTTGGCGGTGGTACTCGACACGATCCTCGACCTCGAAAGGCAGGTCGTGGGGGCGACCCTGCAGGCCGACCAGGAACTGCCCAGCGGTTCCAGCTTCGGCGGTTTGAGGGGTGGTTTTGCGCAGATCACATCATCGGCGTTGCTGTTGCATAGGCTGTCGTTCGTCAACGGGGTCCAGATCACGGGCTCGTTTCCGGTCGTGGACGGGCACTTGCGCCCGACTAACCTGCGGGTGGAAGGCTCACGAGCGGCAAACGGGACCATCAGGGTGGGCGCGAGCACGCACGTGAGCGGCATCCTGGGGGGCCACCACTTCGATGTGAGCCTCGCGAAAGTGAAGCTGGCCCGCGCCGGGAGCGCACCAGTCGGCACCGCGCGCGATCTGCCGCTCAATTTGGGCTTCCCGCGACCACCGCTGGCGCGCGTACCCTAACTGTCGCCGACGACCCTTACTCGGAGGGCCTCAGCATGAACCGTCCCACCGAGCTCGTGCTGAGCGCCTAGTCTGAAGGCCATGGCCAACGCCCTTGCCGCGGAGAGCTCGCCCTACCTGCGCCAGCACGCCGAGAACCCGGTCGACTGGCTGCCTTGGGGCCAAGGCGCGCTCGAGAGCGCCCGAGAGCGCGACGTGCCAGTGCTCGTCTCGATCGGATATTCGGCCTGCCACTGGTGTCACGTGATGGAGCGAGAGTCCTTCGAGGACCCAGACACAGCCAAGCTGATGAACGAAAGCTTCGTGTGCGTGAAGGTGGACCGGGAGGAGCGTCCCGATGTGGACGCGCTCTACATGGAGGCGGTCCAGGGCATGACCGGCCATGGGGGCTGGCCTTTGAATGTGTTCCTAACCCCGGAAGGCTTGCCGTTCTATGGCGGTACGTACTTCCCCCCGCAGGACCGTCCCGGAATGCCGTCGTTCAGACAGGTCCTGCTCGCTGTGAGCGAAGCGTGGGGCGCGCGCGGTGAGGAGATCAGGGCGAGCGGCGAGCAGCTGCGCGAGCGCTTGTCCGGTGGAGCGCTGCTGAAGCCGTCTGGCGCGCCTTTCGAGGAGGCTTCGCTCGATGCCGCAATCGAACGCTTGGGGCAGTCTTATGACTCGATGCAAGGCGGTTTTGGCGGAGCGCCAAAGTTTCCCCAGGCTTCGGTGCTGGAGTTCTTGATCTGCGGGGCCGAAGCCCATGACAGGCATGAACCTCCCCCTCCCTCCCCAAGCGCCGACTCGCCGACCGCGCCGGAAAACTTAAGCGCCGACTCGCCCGAGGCCCAGATGGCGCTGTATACGCTGAGGGCGATGGCCGGAGGCGGCATCCACGACCAGGTTGGTGGCGGCTTTCACCGCTATGCGGTCGATACGACTTGGACGGTGCCCCACTTCGAGAAGATGCTCTATGACAACGCCCTGCTCGCACGGGCCTATCTGCATGGCCATCAGCTCTCGGGCGACCCAGCTCTGCTGGAGGTGTGCGAAGACACGTTGGATTGGGCTTTGCGCGAGATGAAGGGCCCAGAGGGTGGCTTCTACAGCGCCTTGGACGCCGATTCGGAGGGAGTCGAGGGACGCTTCTATGTGTGGACCACGGCCGAACTGGAAGAGGTTCTCGGCGAGGACGAACCAGGAGATGGTGCACCAGATAGACCCGAGCTGCCGGATGTGGCGATCCGCTGGCTGGGGGCGACCGAGGAGGGCAACTTTGTCGATCCGCACCATCCCGCGCCCGGCTTGAACGTGCTGGAGGACCGCGGCCCGCGCCCGGACCAAGCGACGCGCAAGCGGATCAGGGCGCGATTGCTGGAGGCGCGGGGGGCACGCACGAGACCAGGACTCGACGACAAGCGCCTAACGAGCTGGAACGCCTTGATGATCTCGGCTTTGGCGGAGGCGGGCGCTTATTTGGGTGGAACTGCTGCCAGCCAAAGCGCCGACAGTTTCAGCGCGACCCCGAACCTCGGCGCGACCCCGAACCCCAGCGCGACCCCGAACCCCAACCGCGTCGAGGCATACCTCGACGCGGCAGTGCAATGCGCCGAGTTCGTATTGCGCGAATTGCGCACGCCCGAGGGCCGGCTGCTGCGCACATACAGCTCAGGCGAAGCCAAGCTGGATGCCTATCTGGAGGACTATGCCTTCCTGCTGGAGGCCTTCATCGCGCTATTCGAAGCGAATTGCGAAGAGCGCTGGTTGACACACGCCACGACCCTGGCGGACGAGCTGATCGAGCGCTTCTCAGACTTTGAGAACGGCGGTTTCTTCTCAACTGCAGCCGACGGCGAACAGTTGATTGCCAGGCGCAAGGAGCTTGAGGACTCACCAATCCCGGCGGGCGGCTCCAGCGCCGCGATGGGCCTTCTGCGCCTGGCCCAGCTGACGGGCGAGCAGCGCTACGAGCAGCATGGGGCGAGCGTGATCGAGCTTTTGCACCCGATCGCCGTCAAGCACCCGGGCGCGTTCGGTCACCTATTGCAGGCGATGCACTGGAGCCTGGCCCCAATGCGCCCGATCGCGTGTGCGCTGCCGCCTCGATAGCCGACTGAGCGTAGGGCCTCTGAGGACGCCGCCAGGCGCAGCCATTCGGCCGTCAGTGGCCGGCTAGTGCCTTCAGTTCTGACAGATCGACGGCGTTGGAGGGGGCGGTGATCGTGGCCGGCTGATTCCACTTGGAGAACGTGATCGTGCCGCTTTCCGAACCGCCCTTAGCGATCTGTAGGGGGTAGGGCTTGCCGGTGGTGGCCACATAAAGGGTGCCGTCCTTGGCGCCGTCGGTGATCGCTATCGCCGGCTGACCCTGCACCATCGTGGTCGCTCCCTTGACCAAGGTCCCGTGTGCGGCAAGCGTGGTGTCGATCAACTGGCGCATGTCGGCTAGCTGCTTGAAGGAGGAAAATTCGCCGCTCGTGGCTGAGGCCTTCAGCCACTTGCCTTTGAATAGCTGCGCCGCCGCGGAGCCGCCAAGGCTGCGGTAAAAGGCGGGGCTGCCACTGATATAGGCGGTGTCCCCGACCAGGATCAGCTTGAAGCTGGCGCCATTCTGGGAGATTTCGCCTTGGGCACCCTTTTCGGCTACGAGGCTCAGGTCGAGCGTGACGGGCGCGCCCCCGCTTTTGAGCGACCCCGACACGTGCACGGCGGTCGCCGCGTCGGCCACGGCCTTGCTTTCTTTGACGATCTCTTCCGCGCTCTTGGAGGCGACGCCGTTGCCCGAGGAGCCCGATTTGCCGCAGCCGACGAGGACCACCAGCGCCGAGGCAAGCAGGAAAACCACGAGGAAAGGAGATCTCAAACGCAAGGTTCCGGCATGCTATCCGCAGGCGCGGATGCGCTAAAGGATCGCCAAGTAGCGGTCCAGCTCCCACTGGGTGACCTGCACCCTGTAGTCCTCCCACTCCTGGCGCTTGATCTCGATGTAGCGGTTGAACATGTGCTCGCCGAGCGTACGCAACACGAGCTCGGACTCGGCGGTGATCTCGATCGCTTCGCCCAAAGACTCGGGCAACTGGTCGATGCCCAGACGCCGGCGCTCCTCGGCGGTCAGGTGGTAGAGGTTCTTCTCCATCGGGTCGGGCAGCTCATAGCCCTTCTCGATCCCCTCCAGGCCCGCCTGCAGGAGAACGGCGAACGTTAGATAGGGGTTGCAGGCAGGGTCGGGGCAGCGCAGCTCCATGCGCGTCGCCTGCTCCTTGCCAGGGTGATACAAGGGCACGCGCACCAAGGCCGAGCGGTTGCGTCGCGACCAGGCCGCGTACACCGGCGCCTCGTAGCCGGGGACCAAGCGCTTGTAGGAGTTGACCCACTGGGCGAAGATCGAGCAGATCTCGCGCGCGTGCTTGAGCTGGCCGGCGATGAATGCCTTGCCAACATCGGAGAGGAAGTACTGGTCGTCGGGGTCGTAGAACGCGTTCTTGCCACCGGTAAACAGCGACTGATGGGTGTGCATCCCCGAACCGTTCTCGCCAAACAGGGGCTTGGGCATGAAAGTGGCGTGCCAGCCGTACTTGACCGCGTACTCCTTGACGGTGATGCGGTAGGTCATGCAGTCGTCGGCCATCTTGAGCGCATCGGCATAGCGCATATCGATCTCGTGCTGGGAGGGGCCGACCTCGTGATGGGTGTACTCGACGTGGATGCCGAGCTGCTCCAGGGCAAGCACGGTCTCGCGGCGCACGTCGGTACCGGCATCCAAAGTGGTCAGGTCGAAGTACCCGCCTTCGTCGAGCACCTCCGTCGATTTGGAGTCTTTGAACAGGAAGTACTCGAGCTCAGGTCCCACGTTGAAAGTGTCGAAGCCCATCGCGTGGGCGCGCTCAAGCGCGCGGCGCAAGACATGTCTCGGGTCGCCCTCATAGGGCGTGCGCTCGGGCGTGATCACGTCACAGAACATCCTTCCCACGCCCTGCTCTTCTGGGCGCCAAGGCAGGACCGCGAAAGTGGCAGGGTCGGGCATCGCGATCATGTCGGACTCCTCGATCGCGTTGAAGCCGGTAATCGACGAACCGTCGAAGCCCATGCCCGCCTCGAAAGCATCGTCGAGTTCTTGGGCGTTGATCGAGAAGGACTTAAGCTGGCCCAAGATGTCCGTGAACCAGAAGCGAATGAAGCGGATGTTGCGCTCCGCCACTAGGTCCTTGACGCCCTGGGCGTCCTTCGGTTGCTCGCTTGAGGACATCTCAGCGCAGCGTAGTAGATGGGCCCGCCGCTCGCCTTGGACGGCTGGCTAAAACAACGTTCTCGGAGCAAGACAACGCAAACAGCGCCGTGCTTGGCACACGCGACTAGCTTGGAGGACGTCCTAACCGTGAGCGCTGAGGACGGCCGCTAGCACGAGCAGGAAGCCGAGCACTACGGCCCAGGCCGCGATCCTGTCGGGGTGCGAGCCGAGACTACGCGGCGTACGCGGACGCGTGCGCCGTCGAGCCTCCGACTCGCGGGCCGCTGCGGCGTCGCTCTCGACAAGCATCAGGCGTCGGCCGGGTCGTATTTCGCGCACACCGCGACGGGTTGAGGGAACCGCCGTTGAGCGCGAGCTCAACGCGAGCCTGCTCTCACGGGCCCGGCGGCCTTCGATCCGCTCGCGCACATCCTCGACGTCGGCCCACCAAGAGCGGGCCTCGGAAGCTCGTGGCATCGGCGCGTGATGCTAACAGCGCCTCCGGCGGCCAAAAATGGCTTCCTCCCAACAAGCGCAAAGAACCGCAAAACCGCTGCGACCGCAGAACTACAGGAACTCCGCGCGACCGCCTGAGGCTATGACGGTCTCGGGCGTGCGATGGCCTTCAGGACTTTAATGACCGGCGGTCGCGGCCAGGAAATCGGCGATCGATTCGGCGTCATGACCCTGGTAGAGGCCTGCCGGCATCTGCCCGAGGCCGCGGGCGCGACCTTCGGCGATCGCGTTCAGGACCAGCGCCTTGCGTCCCGCTTCGGTGGAGATCTCCGAGCCGAGTCTGACGTCGAGGTTGGGCCCGACATGACCCTCCGCGTTGGCGGCAGCCAAGGTGTGGCAGACCGCGCAGGACTCCGAGAAGAGCACGCGCCCATGCTGCTCCTCGGCGTTGAGGTGGACTCCGCCGACGGCAGCGCTCGCCTTGTTGTCCCCATTGGCGGTGAGCACCAGCACAGGCACGACCAAGCCGAACGCGAACGCAAGCACGACCACGAACATCACGACCCGCTGGCCCAGTTTCGACTCGGTGTGCAGGGCCCCACGCGCGCCGCGCGGCCCGCCGCGCATCGCGACGAAGAACACGCCGAGGCCGAGCACGACCCAGAGCAGGATTACGCCGAAGACCACCATGGGGTCGGCACGATACATCAGGTCCCGGCTCCGAGGGGGCGCAACCAGCAGCGCGATGCTGATTATGTATGTCCCGCTGAGGGGTGCCCTGTGCGCGCGCGTAGGGGCACGCTTGAATTAGAGATCTCTTCAGCTGTCTTTAGGCAACCCGTAGATACGGCGCTACGCTGGATGTAGCTCGATCTCGTTCGAGGACAAAGGACCTGCTCACGTGAACATCCTGCGCCGCTTGCCTCTCTCCCGCCTGCTACTCCTGTGCGGCGTGGTGATGGCCGTCGGCATCGGCGCCACAGCCTTGGCCTTGGCCGTCGGCACGGGCCCCACGCCGCCGCCCAAGCCGCTCGCCGACGCCTTGCACGAAGCTGTGACGGCGCCCAAGGTCGACGGTATGAGCGCGCGCATCGAGTTCACCAACCACCTGCTCGAAGGCGCCAACCTGGCAAGCGGCGGCGGGGGCGGCGGCGAAGCGAGCCAGCTCAGCTCTAGTCCGCTCATCTCTGGAGCCTCGGGCCGCTTGTGGATCGGCAGCGAAGGCCATGCACGCTTGGAACTGCAGTCCGAAAAGGGAGACACCCAGATTCTGTGGGACGGCAAGACGGCGTCTCTGTACGACGCCTCGACCAACACCGTCTACCGCTACGTCCCGACCGCTGAAACGACCGGCTCCTCCACTCAGACCGGCGCGGACGGGTCCTCCGCGAGCGGCCCGTCTTCCACGACCGGTACGAACCCCCACGGTACACCCACGGTCGGCGAAATCGAAGAAGGCCTGGCGCACGCAGGCGAGCACGCCAATATCTCCCCCGCCACACCCACCGACGTGGCGGGACAGGCCGCCTACACCGTGAGGGTCTCGCCGCGCGAAAGCGGCAGCCTGATCGCCGGCGCCGAGCTGTCTTGGGACGCTGTGCACGGCGTGCCGCTGAGGGCAGCTGTCTATTCGACCACGAGCGCCGCGCCGGTGGTCGAACTAGCCGCCACCGAAGTCTCCTACGGACCAGTCGCAAGCTCGACGCTCGACTTCACCCCGCCCGCGAACGCGAAGGTCGAAGAAGTCACGCTTCCCAGCAAGCAGGACTCTGGCACGACGGGCTCCAATGAAGGCAAGCCCCACGTCACGACCCACGGCGAAGGCATCGGCGCGATCGCGCTGCTGGAAAGCCCGGTCAAGGCAGGCTCCAAGGAATCGACCGAATCGGCTTTGGAAAGCCTGCCCAAGGTCAGCATCGACGGCACCAGCGCCTCGGAGCTACCCACGCCGCTCGGCACGCTGCTCACGTTCGAGCGCGCGGGCGTGCGCTACCTGCTCGCCGGCTCGGTCACCCCGGCGTCGATCGAGGCTTTCGCGCGAGGGCTTTAGCGTGACGGAGATCGAAGCCCAGCCTGTAAAGGCACGGGGCTTGGTGAAGCGCTACAAGGAGGTCCTGGCGGTCGACCACATCGACCTCAACGTGCAGACCGGTGACGTGTACGGCTTCCTCGGTCCCAACGGCGCCGGCAAGACCACGACCTTGCGCATGGCGCTCGGCCTGATCACGCCCAGCGAAGGCGTCGTTGAGCTGTTTGGGCGCGACCCCATGCACGAGGGCGCGCGGGCCTTGGAGGGCGTCGCCGGATTCGTCGAGGCGCCGCGCTTCTACCCCTACATGACTGGGCGCAAGAACCTCCAGTTGCTGGCCGCTTTGGACGGTGACGGCGCGCCTGGACGCATCGAGGAGGTCCTGGAGGTCGTCGAGCTGGCCCCGCGTGGCAAGCACAAGGTCGGCGGCTACTCGCACGGCATGCGCCAGCGCCTAGGGATCGCGGCGGCCCTGTTGCGCCGTCCGCGCCTCTTGATCCTCGACGAGCCCGCCACCGGTCTGGACCCGGCCGGGATGCGCGACATGCGGACTTTGATCCGGCGCTTGGCCGACGAAGGCATTACCGTGCTCTTGTCGAGTCACCAGTTGCCCGAGGTCCAGGAACTGTGCGACCGCGTGGCAATCGTGGACCGCGGCAAAGTGGTCTACGAGGGGGCCCTCGCCGACCTGCGCCGCCAGGGCGGGGCCGGTTACCGTCTGCGCACGACCGACGACGCGCGTGCCCTTGACGTGGTCCGCACCCAACCCGCAGTCGAGCACGTGCTCGGCCTCAACGGGGACCAGCGCGGAGTCGAGCAAGCTGCCACCGCGGGGCACGGGATCTCCTTTCAGGCCCAGGAGAGCGACGTCGGCCAGCTCTCGCTCGCCTTGGGCCAGGAGGGCATCGGCATCCTCGCGCTCACGCCAGAACTGGCCACGCTCGAGGACCTGTTCTTCCGGCTGACCGAGAGCAATGCGGCCAGGCCACTGACGGAGATCGCCACGTGAGCAGCGTCGCCGCCTCGCCTCCTCTTCAGGCTCCCACCGCCGCGGCCCACGCGCGGCGGCCCTCCACGCTCACCGTCTACCGCTGGGAGCTGCGCAAGCTGCGCGCCCAGAAGCGCACTTACATGGGCTTCGGCCTGGCGGTGATCCTGCCATTGATCTTTGTAATCGTGCAGAACGTCCACACGCGCCACGGTGGCGGAGACAGTATTTTCGCGGGCCAGATTACCCAGTCGGGGCTGGCGACGCCGGTCTTGATGCTGCTGTTCGAGTCGGTCTTCTTCCTGCCTTTGATCGCGTCCCTGGTCGCCGGCGACGTGGTCGCGGCCGAGGATGGCAACGGCACGCTCAAGACGATCCTCACGCGCTCGGTGGACCGCGGCCAAGTGTTCGCCGCCAAGGCGCTCGCAGCGCTCACCTATGCGACGCTCGCCGTGCTCCTCTCGGCGGCCGTCGCGACCGTGGGCGGGATCGCCTCGTGGGGCTTTCACTCAATCACGACCTTCTCAGGCAGCACGGTGTCCGCCTCCGAAGGGCTCTTGCTCGTGGTCGCGGCCAACGCCTGCTACCTGATACCGCTGTTCGCGGTAGCCAGCATCGGCGTGCTGCTATCGACCACCACACGCAACAGCACCGCTTCGGTCGTCGGCGCTGTCGGCGTCGTGATATTGCTCTACATCATCGCGGGCATCCCAGGTCTTGAAGGCATTAAGCCCTATCTCTTGACCGAACAGTTCGAGAACTGGCACGGCCTGCTGCGCACCCCCACCGACTGGGCGCCGGTACTCCATTCTCTGTGGGTATCCGCGCTGTATGCAGTGCCGTCCCTATTCGCGGCGTACCTCGTGTTCTTGCGCCGGGACGTGGCCGGCGGGTAAGCCGCCTTTACGCATTCGGCGAGTTGTCCACCCGTCACACGCCGTTTGTTTGGTGGGTGATGGTGTGTTGTATTTCGGTGCCGGTGGTTGTGAGTGTCCAGGCGTTTGGTGCTCCCTTGGTGTGTCCTTCGCCGGTGTTTTGGATGAGTCCGAGGCGTTGTAGGCGGGCTAGTAGCTTTGAGATCTGTCCTTGGTCTTGCATGCCCGCGGCCTGGCCTATTTGACGGTTTGAGCAGCCTGGCTGCTCGGCTATCGCGACGAGCGCTCTGATCGTCCTGTAGGTCAAGCGCATCGGTAGGCCGCGTAGCGGGTCACCGGTCACGCGTTGGGATTCCGGGGTTGTTTGTGGTGTTGGGCGCTCTATCTCCTTGCGTGCCGCGCTTGGTCCGAGATATGGCAGGACAATGATCCCCATCAACGGACCAGCAAGCTCGATTAGGGGTCGGGGATCGTCGGACACGAGACGTGCATGGATGACTGAGAGGACCGCACCCACGATGCTCTCGGCCGTGATGGCAGGAACCTCTCTGCTCGTGTTGCTAGCTTCGCGTCCCTCATCCACAATCTTCGTCAGTGTTTCGAGGATGTGTGCGCGGCGTTGTAGGACCAGTGGTCCCGCGGCGAGAGACTCGACGACCAGCAGACGCGCGATCCCTGGTTGCCAGTCGAACACGCCCAACAGTCCTAGGAGTGCGTTCCTGATCTTCTCGCGCCATTGTCCCGGCCCCTCATACGCTGGTATCACGACTGCGGCTACGCGGTCTATACCCTCGTCGAATGCTGCTAGCAAGCAGTCGTCACGGTCGTCGAACAGCTCATAGAATGTGCGGCGAGACACGCCGGAGCGTGTGGAGACGTCCGCGACGGTGACGTGTGCGGCGCCGCGCTCCCACACAACATCGAACATCGCCGCGAGCAAGCGTGCGCGCTGGATCGTGGCGACATCGTCGCGACCAAGACCATTCTGGTTGGGACCCGCCAGTTCGCGAATACCCGGGCCGGGACCCGCGACCGTGCGAGTCTCGGCGTGTCCGTCATCGTCTTGGGGGGACATGAGCGAATACACCTCTATTTCCTTTTCGTCCCACCCTTAGCGTGCTTGCCCTTACTGTTCTTTATTTCTTGGCCTTGCCCTTTGCCTTCTTCGCCTTCGGGCAGCCCGTGACACCGATCGGCGTGGATTGGTGGATGACCGCACCATCTTGGGCCGTGAACGCTGTGGGCATCACGAGTTTTGTCTTGCATAGGTTCCCGTTCGCGGCCAAGGCTGAATACTTGCCTTGAGGTAGGTTCAGCTCGAAGCTGGCGATCGGGACGTCGGGAACGTTCTTGAACGTGCTGGACGTGATGTTCGTTTTGTTGTTGATGAACGTTGATCCCACTAGGTCTACTGTCACGCCGTAACCCTGCAACACCGCGATCAGCGACGGGAATTCTTCCCCAGCATGCGAGACGAAATATGTGGGTCCTTCGATCGGGACCGGCAAGACTGGTGTGATCGCCTTTGCGTGACCCACAATCGACGCCGCTGGACAGTTCGCGGGGTTAGCTTCGAATATCGCCGCCGGACAAGCCTTCTGCAATGTCGTCAACCGTGACGGTAGTTGCTTCGGCAAATCGACCTTTACCGACCCTATATTCGACTGTGACGAAGCCTGGTTCGCACCCAGATTCCCGGTCGGATAGACGATCTTCGCGGTCAAGCTCGCACCTTGAGTCCTCGACGTTTTGCCTGAGGTTGATACTTTGAAGTTTGGTTTGAACGCGAGGCTGCGGCACGAACCCATCTGGAAATGGCTCGACAACGGTGCTGTTGCGCCTTCAAAACTATACGCCGTTCCGGAGAAGCTCATCGGATTACAGTCGGTCGGGTTGAACATGAATTCCGGACGGTCGATCACAGCGTCGATCTCGCGAATATCGGTCGGTATACCCTTCACCGTCTTCGGAAACGCCGTCGTACTGATGGTTAGCTGAGACGTATGGGGATCCACTTCGATCTTCGCACGCACCACTTCGATACCAAGATTGAACGGACCAGCTACCACCGGGACCGCGATAGACAGGCCGAACGGTGCACCCTCATAAGGGCCGGTCAAATAGATCGGGGCCGGCGGAGCACCCGGCTGAGGAATAACAAAGGGGTACGGTCCCGGACCAACCTCAGCGACCGTATGCCCGATCTGCGACGTGCCGGAGCATGTGCCCGCAGCCGCTTGCGGTTCCTGACAGAGGGGGACCTTCGCGATCATTCCCAGTAGTCCCTCGGGTGTCTTGAACTGTAGTTTTTCGATGCGCTGTTGCCCATCGCCACGCGAGAGCAGCATCGAGAAATCCGTATAACCCGCCGCCTGGTCTGTCGTGGAGCCAGCAGTCAAACTCGGTGCGAACGGCAACGGCGCCGTACAGTTAGCAGTGCTACTACCACCAGGTCCGCTCGTGATCGAGAAGTTGCTTTCTGATAGCGCGTCTTCGACGAACGGAGTGCTCCACGGCGTGAAATCAGCAGTCGCCGTATATACACCACACGTAGGAGGCGTCACAAGCGCAGCTTGCGCACCACCACTGAAGTTCAGGACGAATTCGTTTAGTGGCGCGTCCGGTGTCCCCGGGTCCTGTGGAGTGCCCTTGAACGTCGTCGTCAACTGACCCGTCTGTTCATTCAAATGCACAGTCCCGATCAACTTCAAAAACACACCTTCGCCTTCAGCCGCAACCAACAATTCCAAGTTCGGTGGATTAGCCTGCAACACGTATACGTTGCCCTTCAACCTACTTTTCAACAAAGGCGTAGAGATTTCATCCGTACCCACCTTCGACGCCGCAGGACAAGAAGGCGGACCATCCATCACTTCCTTTTCAGCTTCCGGCCCACCAATATTCTCCTGCGAGGACTGACACGCCACCAGACCAGTCGCCTGGCCAGGGTTGATCGCGACACCTTCAGGCAACACGACCGTCGTTTCCTTCAAACCAGGCGTCGCCAACCCTTCAGGATTCAAACCTTGCGGAACCTTCACGATCGCGCTCAAACCGGCTGGCGTGTCGGAGAAAGTCGTGTCGGGCGCCAGACTCACATACGGCTGTGAAATGGGCCAGTCGTTCACAACCAGTGACACCTGTCGGCACACCTTCATTGTTGTGGAAAGGAACGTTCAACACCGGCGCCGTAGCTTCAGGGTTCGCCCACGTACCCAACATTTCGATACTGAACTGCCCCTGCCCAGAACATGACGTTGGCAACGTCAAAAACGGCTTATCGAGAGCACCCGTCCCGTGTTCCCCAGGAATACCCCAAATCGTCGTCGAACTGAACATGACATGAGATTGAGGAATATTCGAATGGACCGTGATGCCGTAATCGCCACCGCTTCTCACCTTAGCATCAATGAAAACTTGATCTTGATCGAAATCGAACCCAAATTGGGCGGCTATACCCGGCGGCGGAACCAAATTATATACCTTGAAATCAGCAGGGAAACCCCCGTACTGTGCTATTGACCCAATACATTTGCCCTCTCCATACCCTACCTGTGTGTCAGGCGCACATCCACCAATTTCTCCTTCTGCGAATTCCCCTTCGTCAAACTGTTGGCGCGTGCATTGTGGTACTGCGCCTGGTTCACCAACCAGTCCCGGTGGAAGACTTACGTCCACTGCCTTCATTTCACCACCGGATGGCTAATCTCCTCCGCTGATATAATTGTTGGGTGCGAACGCGACCGTGAACTCATACGGGTGTGAGCCGGCTTGTGTATCGATTGTCCCGTCGGCATTTGATGCCCAGGCATCAAAGCTTCGAGATCCCCGGTCCAGCCGGTTCGGTCCCATACCGTATCGGTACCGTGGTTTCAGTCGGACTCAACGCGCCCCCGCCAGTCAACGTCACTCGATCCACCGGCGCAGGTGAGTTGGATACGTTCGATGCCACACGCACTCGAATCGTCAATAGCCCACGAACGCGTATCCTCCAAAAGTCGTTATTGGAGATAGCTTGACATATCACAATGGTACTGCCAGAGCATTCCCCTCCTTCCACTCCAGTCTGTTCTACGCCTGGGGGCAAGGATATCTGGTGAGCGTCAAACCTTCCGTCCCTTCCGCACCACCAATATCATAAACAGTCAAATGTATGTAGCCTTCTCCGCCCGGCGGGAGGACCGTCGGTATCGAATACCCAAGTACATGATATCCCGGCCTGGGATTATCAGCCAACGCACCACATGCAAACACAGCGCCAAAGAGCATCGACACAAACAATCGAGCAGACGATCTTCCTAAGCATGCTTCCTCCCCCGTGTCGCACCCAAAGATCTCCTATGCTTCTTGGCTACTCCGTAGCGTCTCCTGGCGTTCGCTTTGCAGGAAGCCCGTTTCTTCGGTCCTCTTCTGCTTCATACATGCCTTTAGCGCATTTGCAAGCCTTTGCGCGCGCGTCAACGCCTTCGCTTTCCAGAACACTTGGCGTGGTGGGCAGCGAAATTCCCTACACCATTGAAGGTTACGCTCGGTGGCGTCGCGAACAATGGTGGTGGCGCAGGCGGGCCCTGGCACCCACTACCCGTACACGCGGGCGGCGTCACAGGTTTCACGCCATCAACAGCCGCATCATACAAATCAACCGCATCATTTCCGTCTTCAGGAGACAGCTGCGCCCGCGTCACGATAAACACATCATTCCCGTTCGCACTCGCACCAACAAACCAAGAAGCCGATTCGCTAGTCCCACCCGAAAGCAGGAACACACACCCACCCGTGGATCCGTCACCATGAGTACAGCTACCGTATCCTTCGCGCTCCCACTCATACACATCCTGCTTACCATTCGTATCCTGCGCGACAAGCGGCTGAGCCGTATCGAAGAACACCCGATTACCGTCTTCAGAAATCCACTGCGGAAGATACGTATCGTGCCAATCGACCGGCAAGAACGCGCCGCCCCTGCCCCCGCAGTTCGCCGCTAGACCCACACGAAGCGCAAAACAACAGGTGGCTTCCGCCTCATACACGTATACCTCGTCCGACCCATTACTCGGATATCCATGCGGATAACCAACCACACTCAAACTCTGGTTAGACATGAACACGACGCTACCCCCATCACCAGTCACCCGTGCGGTCCGCTGACCAAAACCAGGCTGCCAATCACCCCATTCACGCCCGCCTTCACTTGCCCCAAAGGGAGGGACTTTACTCCCGTCCATCGATGAGAGCGTCCCTATAAACACGGGGGGACCACCAGCACTTGACACATACAAGTTCGGTTCGCCTTCTACTGGCGCGACCCCGTCACCATTCCTGCCAGACAGTACGCCGTCCGCGACAAAATAAACGGTCTGCCCGTTTTCGCTGGCACCCAGCACACCCACGACTCCCGCGTTTGCGCCAGTCAATATTTCACGCTGCGGATGACCAGCTTCAGGCTCACTATCAAACCGGTACAACTCACTGGTCATACCTTCACCTTCGGTATACAACGCATAACGACCATCAGCGCTAGCAGTCCAATACCGCGCCGCACCGCCAGACACCTGAACGGTGCGCGAACCACCCTCACGCACATACACCACACCCGACGCCACCTCCGTCCAATAAACAAACCGCCCATCCGTCGAAATCACATGACTAAAATCAGGAGGATTACTATCCAAGGAATTCGTTTCTTGATTCAAAGGTAGAGCACCGAACGTTGCACCCGGCACGACCTTGCCTTCCGTGGACACGTCAACCAGGCTCAGACGACCTTCGATTTCATCATAAAGATAATTGGCATCTTCCCCTTTTGCGACTTCTTCCTTGACATCCTTCTCAAGTTCCTTTTCAAGAGCTGCTTTCACCCGGCAACAATGCATCATTAGCCTCGAACAACAAGTCTTTGAAATCAGTCGACCCACCCGCAAACGCCGGACTCGATTGTCCGAACGGCCCATCATCACGAACGAGGTTGAACCAAATCCGTGTTCGCTCGGTGGCCGGTTCAATTTAATGGCATTGGTAATCAGAGGCCTATATCCGCTTCCACTAGTCCCATTTTCATAGAGGATTCTGTACCCTTCACCAGGCGCATCCGGTGTCAACGGCGGAAGAATAGTCGCTTCACCGGTAATTCCAGCCTCAAGGATACCCACTGACAGATCAGACGAAAATCCTTGGTATCCGGCAGAAAAGATATCCATTTGGCTGGATCGACCTCTGCAACCATCCACCATCAGAACGCCTAGCAATATACTGGTCAGTTCCGGTGCCGTTCGCACCGGTGATCGCGAGCACCGGATAAGTGACGGCCGACCCATCCGGCGCAACTTGAAACGGACTGTATATGGGAGGTCCTTGGGAGTAATGAGGATCAAATTCAGGATTGACGTGGGGTCTCTCCACGTCGGAATCCCCGTTTTCTACCGGTGTGACCATTTCATAAGACCGACCATCAGGCAGCCCGCCAGTCTCCGCCAGGAGAGACCTGAAGACCGTATCCATAGCGCTCGTTTTGCTGCCGTCGACGTTAGCCACGAGAATCCGGAAATGGTATTCCGTATTCGGCTGTAGCCCCAAGAGTCGCGTCGTCGCGGTACTCGTACCCGCCGGTAGCTTAACTCCAGTCGTTTCTGACCCGTAGGAGCTCGTAGTCCCGTACTGCACGATAAAGGTCGTTTCAAGCCCACCAGTATCGACCTGTGAGCTGATGGTGGCGCCCGTTGACCCTACGCTCGAGAATGATTCACCGCTCATACTAGGCTTGCTCGACAGTGTCGTGAACGTTACAGGCGCCCCCACCACGGTTTCCCCCGCTTCGTTGCGAGCCAGCAAACAGAACGTATAGGCAGCATTCGGAGCCAGTTCGCCGACCGCGACAGGCGCCGCCGGCACGGCTTCCTTTTCTTTGCCCAACGCTGTTTCGGTAGGCGTCGCGAATTCGTTTTCCTCCTGGCGCGTTTCAGGATTTTCGCGTTGACATTCAGTAGCCGAGCGCCGATAGACGAATTCGTAGGTTCCAGGCTCCCCCGGGGCGCCAGGATTCAGCACCCCCTGCAACTTAATCGAACTATCCGTGATTTCACTTGCCGGCATCGTGATCGTCGGGGCTTCAAGCATCCCGACAGTCTTGAATTTGACCGCCGGCCCAACCGCTTCTTCGCCTTTGGACTGGTTGAGATTACGCTCAGACAAGCAGACCGTGTATTCGGTTTCGGGCGATAGCCCCGCCAATTCCTGGGCCACTTCTTCGCCCTCCAACCCCATCGCAAGACCTGGCGACGTCGGGGCGTGCTCGCCGCCTTCGCATTCAGTACTCGACGCTCGATACAGGAATTCATAGGTACCCGGCTGTCCTTCCGCGTGGGGATTCAACACACCACGCACAACCACTTTGTTAGCCCCAGGCGTACCAACCAAAACAGGACCGGGAGCTTCTGGAGCCGAGGCGACCGCAGGCACACAAGCCCACACAAGCCAACCCGCCAATACACAGCACACAGCGATGACCGGCAGGACCGGCTTACGAGCACCCATCAACAATCCCCTCCTCTAAAGAACCCACACGACACCGCCAACCCGCGTGCGGGCAGCACAAAACCACCACGAGCACCAACACCCACGGCGGAAACAGACCAAGAAGCAATAGACGCGCCTACAACACGCGAGAAACCAAGCCGGCCCTTACGACCAGCAATGCCAGCGGCAAAACCGCGGCGAAGAGACCTAACGCCTAGAAGGCAGCGATCCCAGAGAGAGAGAGAGAGAGAGAGACGCGTCAGCGTCGCTGACGCGTCCTATAACAGACCCATCAGAGACACACAGACTCTCAACTGCGCTATTCCCCAAAGAAAACACGCGAACAACAACCCTCTCTCGAAAAAACGACCCGGTCCCTCTCCCAAGGGCCCCGTCAAAACAAGTTGAAAGTCGACCACAGAGACCGACCCAAACCCGACCTTATGTCCACCCAACACCTACAGATGTCAGGACGTGATCACGTTATACCGGACATGGCTCCCCATGTCAATAGGTCGGGTTGAAGCTCAAACGCGTCGACGGTGACCACATTGACCGGTGCATCGAAATGGCGCCGGTCAGGTTACCTCTGCCGGCAGCTCCACCTCACCCACCTCAACTTCGCTCTGCAGACGCCGGGCTTCCTTCGGGTCAATCAACCCAGCCCCGAGCCGGCCCGTGGACTCCGCCCCACAGGCCACCCCGAAGCGCAGACACTGGTCAGGCGTGCGGCCCTCATACCGCGCCGCCACGTATCCGGCCAGGAAAGCGTCGCCCGAGCCGCGCTTGGCGATCGGGTCACGGAGCGTCGTACGAGCGCGACGCAAGCACGACTTGCCGTCGATCAAAACATCGGCGACGCAGCCGTCGCCCATCGTCATGATCGCCTCGCGCGGCCCCAGCTGCACGATCTCGCGCACAGCCAAGAGCCGTTCCTCCTCGGCGGCAAACTCGTGGCCAACGAGCTCCTCGGCCTCCAGGATATTGGGCGAGACCACGTCCGGCTCGGCGCGCACCGCGTGCAATAGAGGATCGCCGTCGGTGTCGATCACCGTGATGACGCCCGCCTTCTGCAGCTCTCGGATCAAGGTTGCATATAGATCCGGTTCGACCCCCCTCGGCAGCGAGCCGGCGAGCACCACGATCGCCGCGCCGCGCGCCAGGTAGAGCAGCTTGTCGCGAAACAACTCGACCTCCTGCTCGGAGACCGAGGGGCCGCGTTCGTTGACCTCTGTCTGCTCTCCGTTGGTGGGGTCGAGCACCGAGGTATTGGTCCGCGACTCGTCCCTTATGCGCACGAAGTCGTTGAGGATCGCCTCCTCGGTGAGCTGCTCAACGATGTGTGTGCCGGTAGCTCCGCCGGCCAAACCGGTCGCGATCACAGGCTGCCCAAGCGCCTTCAGGGCACGCGCGATGTTGACGCCCTTGCCTCCGGCCATCGTGCGCTGCTCGACGGTACGGTGGCGCCGCCCAAGGCGGAAGTTGGGCACCGAGAGCGACTTATCGATCGCCGCGTTGAGCGTAACCGTGATGATCATCTGTCCATCACCTCCGTCTTTCGCGTGACCGGAGCCGCACTGGCGCCGCCTGAGGCTCCACAGAGGCTATCGGACCCGGACCCTCGAATCAGAAAAACTGGGTAAATCAAAGACCGGCTCGCACGCCTATTGACGGTGAGAAGGCCTAGCTGGATATGCCCCAAGCCAACTCTCGCAAACGCTCGGCCTCTATGCGCGCCGCCTGCGCCGGATCGCCACCAGCGACGAGGTGGGCGCTTACGATCGAACGCGAGGCCGCGATCAGGCCGCCCGCACGACCCGGCGCGAACGCGGCCGCCAAATCCTCGACGCGCCCTCCTTGAGCACCCACGCCCGGCAGCAAAAAGATGGCACCCGGCATCAGCCCGCGAGCGCGCTCCAGGTGCTCAGGGACGGTTGCGCCGACCACGGCGCCCACGTCGCTGAGACCGCTCTCCCCTACGCCGGCGACTCCGAGCTGGTCAACGAGCATCGCGATCCTCTCCCACACGCGCCCACCTTCAGCCAACTCCAGATCCTCGATGTCAGCCGCGCCCGGGTTGGACGTGCGCACGAGTACGAGTACTCCGGCTGGGCGCCCGCGGCGCGCAGCGGCCTCGCGCGCGGTCGAGACGAACGGCTCGACCGCGTCGGAGCCCATCAGGGGGTTGACCGTGATCATGTCCATGTCGAGCCCGCTCACCGGACCGAACGGAGTGTCGGTTAATCCCTGCAGCGCCCGTGCGTAGGCCCGCGCGGTCACGTCGATGTCCCCTCGCTTGCCGTCCGCGATCGCGAGCAAGCCCGCTTCGTGTGCGTATTCGACGACACTTTCCAAGGCCGCCCACCCCGGCGCCCCCAGCTGCTCGAAGCGCGCCAGCTGCGGCTTAACTGCCACGCAGGCCGGGCCGGCGGCGTCGATCAGAGCCCGGCAGTGCACGAGCACAGCCCTAGCGGCACGTTCGGCCGGCGAGCCTCCCTCCGGAGCGGGCGCGTCGGGCCACAGGGCCAGCGGATCGGGGTCAAGCCCGAGCACGATCTGGGACTCGCGCTCGGCCACATGAGCGGTAAGCAGATCCCCAAAACTGGCGAGTGAGATAGGCGCGGTAGAAGGTTGGGCCACCATCAGGGAGAATACGCCTACGTGACGCCGCTCACCCGTTTCAGCTGGATCGCGACCGTGCTCGTGGCTCTGGTCACGGCCCTTTTGCTGCTCCTGTCCGACTACACCGGCTACGCCGCCCTGAGCGTGGCGGTGGCGGGCTCGGCCGCGATTAATCTGCTCTGAAGACCTATCCGGGCCGCGCCCCGAGCCATTCCCACAGGAGTTGCGCCGCATGCCCGCGGTGGCTCAGTCCATCCTTGTGCTCGTCGCTTAGCTCGGCTGCGGTCATGTCGGGGTGCTCGTCGGGCAGGAAAGCCGGGTCATAGCCGAAGCCGCGCTTTCCCCGCGGCGCCCCGGCCAGCTTGCCGGTCCAACGACCTTCAAACAAGCGCTCCTCGCCGCTGTCAGGATCGACGTAGGCGAGTGCGCACACATAAGCCAAAGCGCTGCCCTCAGGCGCCTCGGCAAGCAGCTTTGCGAGGTTCTGCTCGTCGGTGGCGTCCTCGCCGGCATAGCGAGCGGAGCGCACCCCAGGCGCGCCGTCGAGCGCGGCCGCTTCGATGCCCGAATCGTCGGCGATGCTCACCCGACCGGTCGCGGCTGCCGCGGCTTGGGCCTTACCGAGCGCGTTCGCCGCGAACGTGTCGCTATCCTCGGGCGGCAGGACCACCTCGTCGGGCAGCACATCCACTTCGACACCCGGCAGCAGTCGTGCGAACTCGCGGCGCTTGTGCTCATTTCTGGTGGCTAGCAGCAACCTCACGAGGCGTCGGCCAGAACCCGCTCCTGAACGGCCCGCAGCTGCTCGATCCCGGTGGCGGCCAGCGCCAGCAGCTCATCCAGCGAGGCCCTTGAGAGCGGCGTGCGCTCGGCGGTGGCCTGTACCTCCACGAGACCGCCTTCGCCGGTCATCACCACGTTGGCGTCGACCTCGGCGTTTGAGTCCTCGCCGTAGTCGAGGTCGAGCATCGCAGCTTCGCCCACGATCCCGCAGGACACGGCCGCGACCGAGCCCGTCAGAGGCGAGCCCTCCAGCTTCTCTTCGCGTCGCAATCGCGCACAGGCCAGAGCCAAGGCGACATAAGCGCCGGTGATCGAGGCGCAGCGAGTGCCGCCGTCGGCCTGGAGCACGTCGCAGTCCAGGTAGATAGTGCGTTCGCCGAGCGCCTTCAAATCGATCGCGACACGCAGCGAACGGCCGATCAAGCGCTGGATCTCCACCGAGCGCCCGTCCAAACGCCCCTTGGAGATGTCGCGCGCCTTACGGTCGCCGGTCGAGGCCGGCAGCATCCCGTACTCGGCGGTAAGCCAGCCCTTGCCCTTGCCGGTCATCCAGCGCGGCACGCCCTCTTGCGCGGAGGCGGTGCAGATCACGCGCGTCTCGCCCATCGAGATCAGGGCCGAGCCGGTAGCGGTGCGCACGAAGTCGGACTCGATCTCGACCGGACGCAGCTCGCCGGTGGAGCGGCCGTAGCTGCGTTTGCGCACACTGCGCTTCGTGCCGGTCTCGCCCGCGTCGGCGATTGCGCCCGACGCGGGCGGAGTCCCATCGACCGGGGGTGCTCCCTCGCCGCTCATGCCAAAGCCCCCACGCTGTGCAGGTCGATGTGCTCGATCTCGCCGAGAGGCATCTGCAAAAAGCGCGTACCTGGCTCTTTGAACGCGTCGATGTCGCCGGTGCATAGGAAGCGATAATCGCCCTCCCCCTCCTCGCGCGGGTTCTGCAGGCCACGTGTGGACAAGGCGTGCTCGACCTGGCGAGCGAGTGCTCCCCCTGAACTTACGAGCGTCACTTCGGGGCCCAGCATCCGCTGCAACATAGGACTGATCAGGGGGTAGTGAGTACAGCCGAGGATCACCGTGTCCACACCCGCCGCTCGCAGTGGCATACACGCCTCACGCACAGCCTCGACCGCACGCTCGTCGAACTGGCGACCCTCTTGGATCACCGAGGCAAGCGTGGGACAAGCCACGGCATGCAGCGTGACGTGTGGGTCGACCGCGCCTACCGCGCGCTCGTAACTGCCGCTGGTGACGGTCGTGGGCGTGGCCAGCAGGCCGATCCTGCCGTTGCGCGTCGCCGCGACCGCGCGCAGAGCCTCGGGTCGTACGACGCCGAGCACGTCAACGCCGAGCGTGGTCTCCATCATGCGTCGCTCCAAAATCGGCAGAGCTGCCGCCGTAGCTGAATTGCAGGCGATGACGAGCAGCTTCGCCCGTCGCCGCAGGAGCTCCTCGGCGATCTCTGACGCGAAACGCGCCAGTTCCTCCGGAGTGCGCTCGCCGTAGGGAAAGCGAGCGGTGTCCCCCAGATAGAGGAAGTCCTCGCGCGGAAGCCGCACCAACAGCTCGTGCAGGACGGTGAGCCCGCCCACGCCGGAGTCGAACACGCCGATCGGACGGGCGCGGGGGTCGCTTGACTGGACGCTCTCCACGCAGCTCATCATTCCAGAGCGCTACCGTCAGCGCTCGTGCGCGCGCTCGTGCTGTCCAACATGCTCGCCGACGCGGCTCACCCCGAGCGGGGCCGCTTCGTGCGCGACCAGGTCGAGGCGCTACAAGCGCTGGGAGACGCGGACCTGCAGCTGGAGGTGCAGCTATACGAGTTCGCGCCCGGAGCGCGAGCTTTGGCCCGCGCCGCGCGAGACCTGCGCAAGCGCTACACCGGCGAGCACTTTGATGTCGTGCACGCCCACTTCGGACTGACCGCATGGCCGGCCTTGGCTGTGAAAACACACACACGGGCGCTCACCGTGCACGGCACCGACGTGCGCCATCCCCGCACACGCCTGGCCACACGCGCTGTACTACCCACGGTGGGATTGCTCGCCGCCGTGTCCGAGGCCCTTCTGCATGAACTCCCCGGGAGACACACACGCGCGCGCGCGCAGGTGCTGCCCTGCGGCGTGGACATGGAGCGCTTCAAACCTATGCCTCGCGCGCGCGCGCAGGGCACACTCTTTTTGGAACCACAACCTCCCTACCTCCTGTTCCCCGCCGACCCGAGTCGCGCCGAGAAGCGCTTCGACCGAGCCGAGGCGCTCGCCGAAGCCGTTGGGGCGCAGCTGCTCACGCTCGGCGGCGTAGAGCCCGAGCGAGTGCCTCTGTACGTGAACGCCGCCCACGCGGTGCTTGTGCCCTCCGAACGTGAGGGCTTCGGACTGGCAGTGCTCGAGGCTTTGGCCTGCGACGTGCCCGTACTGACCACGCCGGTGGGGATCCACTCGCAAGCGCTGGCAGGGCTCGCCGGGACATTGTGCGAGCCATTTGACCTGGAGCGCTGGCGGCAAACACTCGCTCCGATCATGGCGGAGCCCAACCCTCGTATCGAGGGCCGACAGCACGCGGAGGCATTCTCGGCGACACGCATGGCCGAGCGCGTGGCCGACGCATGGCGCTCACTCGTCGCAAAGGCCGGATAGCATGGAAGCCGTGGCAGGCGCAGACGCAGCTGGGGAGACGCAGCAGGCGGCCGATGGAATGCAGCCGACGGCCGATGGGCAGAAGCCCATGCCCGAATCGACGACCGAGCAGAAGACGGACGGACAAGGGCCCGCAAGCAATCCTGAGCAGGCTCCCGGGTTCGGCGAGCGCGGACGCATGCGTCGCAGGGCACGCTTCCTGCGCAAGGCCCGCGAGCTTGCCTACCGAGACCTCGGCGGGCTCGTCTTCGACTTGCACCGCTTCGGTCAGCGCAACGATCCGTTGGTGCTCGCCAAGCTCGCAGCGTTGCGTCAGATCGACACCGAAGTGCGCGAACTGGAAGCAGTACTAAACGAACGCAGGCCGGTGACGGTGCTGCGCGAAGTGGGGATCGCCGCGTGCCCGCGCTGTGCCGCGATCCACGGCAGCGACGACCGCTTCTGCCCTGGCTGCGGCCTCGCGTTCGACGCCAAGGCCGACCGTCCGATCTCCACGGCGCCGGTAAGCCGACAAGCGCAGACGCCCGCGCCGGCTGCCCCCGCCGCAACAACACCGATGTCCGCGGCAGGCGCAGCCCCGGCGTCGGGGCCCGCATCCGTTCCCGGCGCGACGGCTGCCTCGCAACAGGTGCCGGTGTCGCCGCGCCTGGCGCCTGCAACAAAGCCTACGGCGGCTCCAGCCGCGGCGAAGCCCACAGTCCCGACTACGCCTGAGGAGAAGGGACCTGACCGGACGGGCGAGGACGAACCGACGCAAATCCTGCGACCGCCGGCGTCGGGCCGGTGAGCTCCGGACCGGTCGTGACGGAAGCATGTCCGTTGTGCGGCTCGGAGCTGCGACCCGAGCAGAGCTGGTGCCTGCGTTGCGGCGCGGCTGCGCAGACGCGTCTGGCGGCGCAACCGAAATGGAAGGCGCTCACGATCACCTTCGTCGCGATTGTCGTGGTGTCGTTGGGCGTGCTCGCCGCGGCCTTGGTGCAGCTCGCCGGATGAACGACCGATGAGGTCGGCCCGCGCGTCGGGGCATACCCTGACGGGTACACCCTCTGGGGCGCAGGCAGGCGGACGCGCGGATTTCGACCTAGTGGTGGTCGGAGCCGGCGCGGCCGGCCTGTACGCGGCGCTGTGTGGGGCGCGTGCGGGAGGCAAAGTCGCGCTACTGTCGGCGATGGCGCTGGCGCAAACAGCGAGCTACTGGGCGCAGGGCGGCCTGGCGGCGGTGCTTGCGGCTGACGACAGCTTGGATCTGCATCTCAAGGACACCGAGCGCGCCGGGCGTGGGGCCGTGCGGCGCTCGGCCGCGGAGGTGCTTGTGCAGGAGGCGCCGGCTTGCGTGGAGGATCTCGAACGGCTCGGCTTCCACTTCGACGCCGATCGCCACGGTCGCCTAGCGCTCGGCCTGGAGGGTGGACACTCGGTTCGGCGCATCGTGCACGCCGGCGGCAGCGCCACCGGACGGCGGCTACTGCGGGAGCTGTCCGCTCTGGTGGTCGCAGACGAGCGTGTGGAGGTGATCGAGGGAGCGCGCGTGAGTGGTCTCCTGTGTGAGGAAGGTCGCTGCACAGGGGTGGTGTGTCAACCGCTTGCCGGTGGCACCGCTCCCTCCCACGAACGCACCGTCCGCGCGCGCGCGGTGGTGTTGAGCACCGGCGGAGCGGCAGCGCTGTGGGCACGCACGACCAACCCGCCGGGGTCGATTGGCCAAGGTCTACTGCTTGCTCATGCCGCTGGGGCGACGCTCGCGGACTTGGAGTTCGTGCAGTTTCATCCCACGGCAGTGATTGGCGTGGAGGGACGCGAAGGATTCCTGATCACCGAGGCGATCCGGGGCGAGGGGGCGACGTTGCACGGCGCCGATGGCGAGCGCTTTGTGGACGAGCTGGCGCCACGCGACGAGGTCTCGCGCGCGATCCAAGCCAAGCTGCACGAAGATGGTGGGAGCGCGGTGAAGCTCGATATGCGTTCGATCGACCCGGCTCTGTTTCCCAATGTCGTAGGGGCGCTGCGAGAGGCCGGGCTGGACCCGGAGCGCGAAATGGTGCCGGTCGCGCCGGCCGCCCACTACACGATCGGCGGCGTCGTGACCGACCTGCACGGGCGCTCGGGCGTGGCGGGGCTGTATGCGGTGGGCGAGACCGCGTGCACCGGCTTGCACGGGGCGAACAGGCTCGCCTCGAACTCCTTGAGCGAGTGCTTCGTATTCGGGCGCCGAGCTGCTTTGGCGGCGCTGGAGGAGCCGCCCTCGATGAGCGAGGGCAGCGCGCGGATCGCAGCCGTGAGCACACAAACTTCTGCTGCGACAGAGGAGACGCTCGCCATGAATTCGACCCCGATCGTGGTCGAGCGAGCCACTAGAGCGGCGCTATGGGAACACGCGGGGATCGTGCGCTCGGCGGCGGGCTTGAAGGCGTTGTTGGAGGACGCACACCCGCTTGCGCGTTTGATCGCGCGCGCGGCGCTCGAGCGTGAGGAGAGTCGCGGAACGCACACCCGCAGCGACTATCCCGAGCGCGAAGCGCGGCTTGACGGCCAGCACGTGGTGGTAGACGAGAACAACGGCCTGGTTTGGAACGACTGGCGGTAGAGCCTCGGTTGGGAGGATTGACGATAAACCTAACCTGGGCTTAATGAATTCCTTCTGTGCCGCTTAGGAATGGCTTGGATACTTGACAAAACCGGTCCTTTAGACCGGACGGGGTGTTCAGGCAGATATAGCCCATGTACCAATTCAGTCGAGCCATCTACAGGGACTTGGCTCCGTATATAACGGAGTCGCGACCCGACGCGGGCGATTCCAATCACCGCCATGTACTCGAAGCATGCGAGTCGGCAATGGAGCGGCTGGCCACCGATCGCCACTACTTCGCCAAGCCGGCGCGCACCTTGTTCTGCGACATCAGGACGTATTTCCCGATGAGCGCTCAGGAGCGCGTGTTGCAGACCGTGTGTTGTTACGTGGGCCTCGCCCAGCGCTTCTTGATGGAACACCCGGTCGAGGCCCATGCGGCCGTGACCGATGAGCCACCCACCTGCCGCGCGACTACGCGCAAGGGTTCAACCTGCCAGCGGATGCCGCTTCCCCACAACGGTTATTGCCCCTCACACCAGCATCTCGCCGATACCGAGCACCAGGAGCGCTTGGCCGCAGCCTGAGGGTAAGGGGGCGGGGCACCCACCGAGCATCCGCCGCACGGCGACGCCGATCGGAGTGCGAATCGGTTTAGTCTCGGGCGATGCTGCTTGGGGTAGATGTTGGGGGGACTTTTACGGACGCTGTCGTGGTGGCCGAGGATGGGAGGAGCTATAGCGCCAAGACGCCGAGCACTCCTGGCTCCCAACATGAAGGGGTGATGGCCGCTGTCGCGGCGGTGCTCGAGCAGGCCGGTGCGGGGACAGGAGAAATCAGACGGTTCGCGCACGGGATGACCGTCGCCACAAACGCGCTGCTGGAATCCGAGGCCCACCCACCCGCGAAGACCGCGTTGATCGCGACCGCCGGCTTCACCGACATCGTCGAGCTGGGACGCCAGGCACGACCGAGCCTGTACAAGCTGTGTGAGGCGGGACCGGGACCGCTCGTCCCACACGAGTTTCGCTTCGGCGCGTCCGAGCGGACGGGACCGGAGGGCCCGTCCGAGCCACTCGATGAAGAGGCGACCGCGGCGCTGTTGGAGCGCCTGGCGAACGCTGAACCCGACGCGGTCGCGGTGGCACTTCTGCATTCCTACGCCTACCCGGCCCATGAGCGACGGCTCGGCGAGCTACTCGCCGAGTATCTTCCACATGCGCACGTGTCGCTTTCGCACGAGCTGGTGGGCACCTTCAGGGAGTACGAAAGGGCCGCAACGACCGAGATCGATGCCGCTCTCTCCCCCCTTCTTCGGACCTACTTGAAGCATCTTGGGGCGCAAACCACGGCAGTGGGATTGCCCGCGGTCCAGGTGATGCAGTCCTCAGGCGGGCTTACCAACTCGCATCGAGCGGGCGCCCATGCCGCCTTGACTGTGCTCTCGGGGCCGGCCGGAGGCGTCGGCGGGGCGCTGCTGCTAAGCGAGGCGACTGGCGCAAAGGACGTGCTGTGCTTCGACATGGGCGGCACCTCTTGCGATGTGTGCTTGATCGACGGGGGCAAGGTCGCCGAGACCGCGCAGCGAGAAGTGGCGGGACGACCATTGGCGTTGCCTGCGCTGGATATCCACACGGTTGGCGCCGGCGGCGGCTCGATCGCCTGGCGCGACGCGGGCGGCGCGTTGCGCGTGGGCCCGGAGTCGGCCGGGGCCGACCCGGGGCCTGCCTGCTACGGCAAGGGAGGGGAGCGGGCGACGGTGACCGACGCGAACCTGGTGCTCGGCAGGTTGCTCGCCGACACACCTCTGGCCGGCGGCGTGCGGCTCGATCTGGACGCGGCCGAGCGCGCGGTGGGAGTACTTGCGGACGAACTGGGCCTGGAGAGAACCACTTGCGCGGAGGGGATCGTGAGGGTGGCCGAGACGGAGATGAGACGCGCGTTGGCGGTGATGACGGTCGAGCGAGGGATCGACCCGCGCCGCTTCGCGTTGATGCCGTTTGGCGGCGCGGGCCCGCTGCACGCAGCGTCGATGGCGAGTGAGTTGGGGATCGGGAGGGTGCTGTGCCCGCGGGCGTGCGGTGTGCTCTCGGCGCTCGGGCTGGCGGCGCGCGGCTCCACGCCGCGATGCAGCACGGACGGTGATGTTGAAGGGCGCGACTTTCGCCGACGAGCGCGTGAAGCACGAGTTGGACCAGTTGATCGAGCGGGCCGTCGGCGAGCTGGACGGACCGGCGAGCCGTGTAGGCGTGCGCTACGAGCTGAGATACGAAGGTCAGTCGTTCGAGCTGGCCGTGGAAGCCGAGATCGACGATCTTCGAGCTGCATTTGAGGACACTCACGAGCAACGCTACGGCTATCGCGACGAAGATGCCGAGGTGGAGCTGGTGAACATTCGCGTGTCGGCGCTGGGAGCGCGACCAGCGTTGACGCTGGATGGCGCCGCGAGCGAGCCGCCTGAACGGACGAGCACACCGGTGGTGTTCGACGGCGAGCACGTCGAGGCCGAGCTGTGGCGTGGCGAACTGCCCCCGGGCACGCACGTGAGGGGACCGGCGGTGTGCGCAATGGGCGAGTCCACACTGTTCGTACCGCCCGCATGGCACGGGGTTGTGGATGAGCGCGGAACCGTGTATTGGAGCGGGTTACGTGAGCACGCTGAACCCGATCGAGCTGCAGGTGATCGTGGGTGCTTTGCGCGCCGCCTGCGAGGAGATGGGCGCGGCGCTGGTGCGCTCAGCGCACTCAGTCAACATCAAGGAGCGCAGGGACGCCTCCACCGCGCTGTTCGACAGAGACGGGGAAATGGTGATGCAGGCCGAGCACATCCCCGTGCACCTCGGTTCGATGCCGGCCGCGGTCGCAGCGGTGCTGGAGCGCGATCATCGACCGGGGGTGTCGTGGGTGCTGAACGACCCGTTTGAAGGCGGCACCCACCTGCCCGACATCACGGTGGTGACGCCGGTTTTTGCCCCGACGCCCACCAGCACTCTCCATGTCCCTCGAGGGGACATGGAGAGCACTAGGCATGGGGTATTGATCGGATTTGCGGCCAGCCGCGCACACCACGCCGACGTGGGCGGCAAGCTGCCGGGGTCGATGCCGGCAGACAGCAGAACGCTTGCGGAAGAGGGCGTGGTGATCCACCCGCGCGAGCTGACCGGCGAGGCGATCGAGGAGCTAGTCGCGCAGATGCGCCGACCGGAGGAGCGCAGGGCCGACCTGAAGGCACAGCTGGCGGCCAACCGGATCGGCGTGCAGAGACTCGTCGACCTGGCGCAGCGCACCGGCGTCAAGCGACTCGAAGCGGCGATGGACGAGGTGCTCGACTACGCAGAGCGACGTACGCGCGCTTGCATCGCGGCCTTGGATGACGGGATGCGCGAAGCCGAGGACGTGTTGGAGGCCTCCGAGGGCGACTTGATGCTGCGTCTGAAGGCCACGGTGCGAGGGGAGCGGCTGGTGCTCGACTTCACGGGCTCGGCCGCCCAGCATGGCGGCAACCTGAACTGCCCGCTGGCGGTGACGCTTTCGGCCTGCTGGTTTGCGGTGCGGGTTCTGACCGATCCCGACATCCCGCCTTCGGCCGGCGCTTACCGGCCGGTCGAGGCGATCGTGCCGATGGGATCACTTCTCAACGCTAAGCCGGGCGCCGCGGTCGCGGCCGGCAACGTGGAGACCTCCTCGCGCGTGGCCGATCTCGTTCTGAAGGCATTCGGGCGGGCGCTTGGCCAAGGCACGATGAACAATCTGACGCTGGGCAACGAGAACTTCGCTTACTACGAGACGCTTGGGGGCGGCCAGGGCGCGTGTGTCGACGCGGACGGACCCAGTGCTGTGCATGTCGCGATGAGCAACACGCTGAATACGCCGATCGAGGCGCTGGAGCGCGAATTGCCGTTGCGCGTGACCGAGTATGCGGTGCGTCGCGGCTCGGGTGGGACGGGCGAGCACAGAGGCGGCGAGGGCGTCGTGCGCGAGGTTGAAGCGCTACAGGACATGACCTTCTCGCTGATCGCCGAGCGCCGCCGCCACGCTCCCCCCGGCGCGCACGGCGGCGGACCGGGGGCAACCGGCTGCGATTGGTTGCTCGGGCCAAGCACACCGACGAGGCCCGGCGCGCCCCCACAAAGATTGCCGGCGAAGACGACGGGTAGGCTGCGGGCAGGTGAGCGACTTCGTATCGAAACCCCAGGAGGAGGCGGCTATGGCCATCCACCCACTTGATCAGCCTGTGCGATGCAGTCGCACAGGCGGGGACCACAAGCGTGGCTGAGCGCATCGGCTTTCTGGGCTTGGGCATCATGGGCTCGCGCATGGCCGCCAATGTGGCCAAGGCGGGCTACGAGCTGAGCGTGTGGACGCACACACCGGGCAAGGCCGAGCGGTGGGCCTCCGAGCACAAGGCCAGCGCCAGGGCCACACCCGCCGAGGTCGCGGCCGCCAGCGACGTGGTGGTGAGTATGGTCGTGGATGGTGCGCAGGTCGAGGAGGTGCTCTGCGGCGAGGACGGCGTTGCGCGCAGCGCACACGGAGGCCTGCTGTGTGTGGACATGTCCACGATCGCGCCGACAGACACGCGGCATATCGCGGGACGCGCTGGCTGCGGAGGGGGTTCGCATGATCGATGCGCCCGTGACGGGCTCCTCGCCGCGCGCCGAGGCGGGCACGCTGACGATCATGGCCGGCGGCGAGCCGAAGGACTTTGAGCGAGTGAAGCCGCTGCTGGAGAGCATGGGCGAGTTGGTTGTGCATGTCGGCGAGCTGGGACAGGGTGAGATGCTGAAGCTGATCAACAACTCGCTGGGCGCGGCCAACGCGGCCGCCGTGGCGGAGGCGCTGCTGTTGGCCGACGCCACCGGCGTGGACCTCGATGCACTCGTACAGGTGACGATGAGCGGCTCAGGCGCATCGGCGCAGCTGCAGATGAAGGCGGGACCAATGAGGGCGCACGACTATACGACGCTGTTCAAGACCGAGCATTTGCTCAAGGACGTGCGCCTGTGCCTGGAGGAAGCACAGGCTGCCGGCGTCCCCTTCCCTGCCGCCGCGCACGCGCGCGACCTGCTTGCCGCGAGCATGGGCAGAGGCCACGCAGCTGACGACTATGCCTCGCTGATCGAGGCCGCCGAGGGTCTTGCAGGGCGGCGCCTGTAAGGAGCAGGGCCCGATGTTGAGCGGCACGCAAACGTCCGTTCTTCCCTCCCAAACACCTCGACATTTAGCGTCGCCAGGCGCCTGAGCGTCGAAAAAACCCTCGATTTGCAGGGGATTTGGGATTTTCGCTCGGATTTCGGTATCTTTAAGGGAGCGACACCCCGTGCTTCGGCCTTTTAGGGACGGCACGGACGGGGTAGCGCGGTTTTTACACGATCCCTCGTATTCAGGTTCTTTCAATATGCCAATTGCTCTCAAGGAATGGGCGGTCACCGTCCGCGCCCTCGCCGAAGGCGAGCAGCTGATCACCCTGCGCAAGGGCGGAATCCGCGAGCCGGAAAAGCACTTTAAACTCGAGCACGACCGCTTTTTCCTGTATCCCACGTTCGACCATCAGCGCAACGACCTCGTACGCGAGTCTCACCAGCCGGAGCTGCGTAGGGCGCTCGAGGAAGGTGTGTGGAACGACGGCGAGCCGCCGGTGCAGGCGTTCAGCGTGGAAGGCGGCATCCAGCAGCCTGAGCGTGTGAGGATCAGGGCCTGGGCCGAAGTGGCCGGGCACTTCACGATCTCTGATCCGCGCTGCGTGGACGCGCTGTCCCCGTTCTACGTGTGGACGCCCGACTACGCCGAGAAGCGTTTGGAATGGAAGCGACGCCATCCCCTACATGTGCTGTTGCTGAGGACCTACAGGATCCCCCGCCCGGTGACCGTCAAGGTCAAGGACGAGTATGGGGTTTGCAGCTCCTGGCTTGAACTGCAGCGCGAACTGCCCTTCGAGGGCACGCCGGTGCTCTCCGACGGTGAGTTCGAGCGCGCCGCCGAAGAGATCGAGGCGATCACGCGCGAGGCCGGGCAGCCGCTCGGCCAGCCTGTCTTGGTCTAGGCCAACAGCTCGCGGGCGCGATCCGCTTGGGACACCGGCACGAGCACATCGCGGGCTCCGGCCGACAGGAAATCCGGTACGTCGAAGCCACCATTGCGCTTGAGCATGCTCGGGATGTGCTCTTGGCGCAGGAGGCCTTGGATCAGTTCGGCCTCGGCGAGATTGCGCGCGTAGGCGACCTTGACGAGGTGCACACGCTTGCCGCTAGACGGCGATTTGTGCGATCTCCACCTCATGGACGATGCCTTCCTCGATCAGGTAGGAGCGGATCTCAGGCTCAGCCGGGTCGGCGAGCCCGACGATGATCCACTCGACGCCGGGCCAGTGGGCGGCGAAGTTGATGTCGGTCTGTGACGGGTAGGGGGCAGTGTGGGTGTGGGAGTGGTAGATCGCTCCGATCTCCCAGCCTGACTCCTCGAATTCGCTCATCGCCCGGATTACGTCGCGCCCGTCGATCTCGAAGCGCTTGGGGCTGGCGTGAACGTTGCGGGCGCGCCGCACGCGCATCGCCTTGGCAGGCTCTCCGCCGGATGCCGGAATGACGCCGACGACGCCGCAGCACTCGTTGGGGGCCTCGTCGCGTGCGTGGACGAGCATCTCGCCCAGCATCTCAGCGGAGATGTCCACCGTTCACCACCAGACGGTGGACTCGAGGTTCTCGATCTCCTCGACGGGCAAGGTGTAGATGCCGCTCGATAGATACTTCCAGCCGTCGTCGGCGACGATGAAGACGACATTGCCCTCGTCCAGCTCGCCAGCTATGCGCACGGCCACGCGGGCTATCGCTCCGGAAGAGACGCCGGCGAAGACACTCTCCTCGTCGAGCAGCTTGCGCGTCCATATGATCGCGTCGGTGTTGGTGACGAAGATCTTGCGATCCAGAAGCGAGATATCGATGATCGGCGGGATGAAACCGTCGTCCAAGGAGCGCAGGCCTTGCACGGGCTCGCCTTGCATCGGCTCGGCGGCGACGATCTTGCAAGCGTCGCCGAAGGTCTCCTTCAGGCGGCGGCCGTTGCCCATCAAGGTCCCGCCCGTGCCGAGACCGGCGACGAAGGCCGAGACCTCGTCAAGCTCCTCGAGGATCTCCAAGGCGGTGCCGTTGTAGTGGGCGTTCGGGTTTGCCACGTTGCCGTACTGGTAAGGCATGTAGTAGGAGGAATCTTTCTCGGCCATGTCGAGCGCCTTCTCAACCGCCCCGTTGGAGCCCTTAGAGCCCTCGGAGTAGACGATCTCCGCGCCGTACATCTTCAGGAGCTGGGTGCGCTCGGGCGTGACGTTCTCGGGCATGACCACCTTTAGGGGATAGCCCTTGCGCGAGCAGATCATGCCGAGCGAGATGCCGGTGTTGCCCGAGGTTGGCTCGAGGATCGTTTGGCCGGGCATGATCGCGCCTTGGGCCTCGGCGTCCTCGATTAGGGCGCGCGCCACGCGGTCCTTGACCGAGCCTGTGGGGTTGCGCGACTCGAGCTTGGCCCAGATGCGCACGCCGGGCTTGGGTGAAAGACGCGGGAGCTCCACGAGCGGCGTATTGCCGATCGACTGGACGATGTCGCCGTAGCGACCCCCGCAGGGCTTGTTACCGACCCGCTCGATAGCCATTACTTCACGGAATATAGCGATGGCTGGCCGAAGCGCCAAGAAGCGAATATGCTGGGGAGCGGAGATGGCAGGGGACTTCGACTTCGACTGGATGGTTATCGGCTCCGGCTTCGGCGGGAGCGTGTCGGCGCTGCGCCTGTCCGAGAAGGGCTACAAGGTCGGCGTGCTGGAGTGCGGACGGCGCTTTGCCGACCACGAGTTCCCCGAGTCGACAAGCGACTACAAGCGCTATTTCTGGCGGCCGAGGATCGGCTGGAAGGGCATCTTCCGGCTGACCACCTTCAAAGACGTCTCGGTCGTAAGCGGCTGCGGCGTGGGCGGCGGCAGCCTGGGCTATGCGAACACGCTGTATGTGCCGCCGACACAGTTCTTCGAGGACCCTCAGTGGGCTGAGATCGCCGCATGGGAGTCCGAGTTGGCGCCGCACTATGAGGAAGCGCAGCGGATGTTGGGCGTAACGATGAACCCGTATGACGACCCGGCCGACCAGCTGCTGCGCGAGCTGGGTGAGGAGCTGGGTGTCTCTGACACTTACAAAAAGACTCCGGTGGGAGTGTTCTTCGGCGGCGAGGGCGAGCGCGGCAAGACGGTGCCCGACCCATTCTTCGGCGGCGAGGGACCCGATCGCACTGGGTGTTCGCTGTGTGGACGCTGTATGGTGGGCTGTCCGCACGGCTCGAAGAACACGCTCGTCAAGAACTATCTGTATCTGGCCGAGAAGCGCGGCGCGAAGGTCAGTCCGGAACGTACTGTGATCGACATTAGGCCACTCGGCGCGGGCGACGGCAGCGAGGGCTATGAGGTCGAAAGCGTGCGCTCCGGCGCTTGGGTGCGCCGCGAGCGCCGTGTGCAGAGGGCGCGAGGCGTGGTCGTCTCGGCCGGCCCGCTCGGCACCAACACTTTGTTGCAGCGCTGCAGACTAGGCGGCTCGCTGCCTCGTATCTCCCCGCGCTTGGGCGAGCTGGTAAGGACCAATAGCGAGGCGATCCTGGCGGTGACCGTGCCGGAGGACTACCCGGAGAACCTGATCAAAAGGGTGGCGATCACTTCCAGCATCTATCCCGACCCGCATACCCACATCGAGACCGTGACTTACGGCAACGATGGCGACTCGATGAGCCGGCTGAACACACTCTTGACGGGCGACGGGACGCGCGCGACGCGGCCATTGAAGCTGCTCGGACAGATCGTGCGCCACCCAAAGCGCTTTGCGCAGGTGGTGCGTCCCAAGAACTGGTCGCGCAGGACGATCATCATCCTCGTGATGCAGACGCTCGACAATGCGATTGCGCTGCGCCCTAAACAAGGTCCGTTCAAAACGCTGTGGCTGAGTACCGAACAGGATCCGGAGCGCCCGATCCCGACGTTCATCCCGGTCGCCAACAAGGCCGCCGAATGGTTCGCGGAGCGCACCGGCGGGATCGCTCAAAGCTCGTTTACCGAGGCGGCTTTGAACATCCCAACGACCGCCCACATCCTTGGCGGAGCGGTGATTGGAGCCGACCCGGAGCATGGTGTGGTGGACGTCCACCAGCACGTGTTCGGCTACGAGAACCTGCTCGTGTGCGACGGCTCAGCGATCCCGGCCAACGTGGGCGTGAACCCGAGCCTGACGATCACGGCGCTGGCCGAGCACGCGATGAGTCATGTGCCGCCCGTCACAGCGGGCTTTGAGTCCGAGGCACCTGAGCCGGCGCTGAGCTGAAGCTCCCGACGTGCAGTCTTAGACGCGCTAATCCTCTCAAGCGGATGAGGACGTTGAGCACGCCGGCGGGGTCAGCGCGCGGGCTAGCGATCGTGTGCCAATGCCCACCGGGACCCTGGCGCTGTAGAGCGGCTGACTCGCCGGGAGCTCTCAACAATGCCCAGACACGCACCAGGCGCCGGTTGACTCGCAGCGCGTCGAACGGAAGGCTGAAGCCTTGCAGGAACGGCTTGGGATGTGCCAATGCTGGATCGCCGCCCGGGCCCGGCGAGTACAGGCCCGCTGGTCGCGGATAAGGAGTGAGGCTGCCGTCGGGCGATGCCAGCAAAGTCCCGCCGAAGGGGTCGATCAGGAACTGCCAATCCACGATGCTGACGCCGGCCACCCAGAGGCGGTGCAGGGCGCGCGAGACCCAGGCGGCCTGTAGGGCTTCTGGCACGCCAGTGGCGCTCTGCGGAGCGCTCTCCCAGTTCAGCTCGGTGACCCACAGTGGCCGGCGTCCGGCCGGCAAGACCGTGTGTAGGCGCTCTGCGCGCCGCAAAAGCCCGGTGATCTTGCCAATGTCGGATACGGCCGCGTCGAGCGAGGAGACGGAGGGAACATCGGGGTCGAACACGGACAAGGGGTGAAACGCGAGCACGTCCATGTGGGGCTTCTCGGGACAGCTTGCTCGGCCCACACCGAGACAGAGCAGACCTTCCAGAAACGTAACCGGCGCCATCGCCCCCACGCCCGCTGGTTCGCCCTCGGGGGCGATGCCGGCAGCGATCACGGTGTCGTCGGGCTCGACCGCCTTGACGCCGGCGTAGAACCCGTTCAAGAGCTGGCGGTAGAGCAACGGTGAGAAGGCGCTCCAATGCCTACCGCTGGCCACCCACTGGGGCTCCAGGTAGCGCGCCAGGTTGGGCTCGTTCCAGGCCTGCAGCAGGCGTACGCGTGGCAAGGTGCCGCCGGGGTCGAGCGGATCGGGGAAAGTGCCGTCATAGCGGTGGGCCAAAGCCATCGCGAATTGTTCAAAGGCGACCGGGCTGGGCGCCCAGCTACCGCGATAGGCGTAGGGCCATGGGTGCGGTGCTTCGGCGAAGGCGGGAGCGTGCGATACGACCAGCAGCGGTTGTAGGCCGGCAGCGGCGGCGCTGCGTATGGCCGCGTCGAGCCGGGCGAAGCGGTAGGCGGGACTTGCCGGGTCGCTTGCCTGAAAGGAAGGGGGCGGCGCCACTTCAACGGTGTTGCGCCAGTCGACTGGGATGCGTGCGATGGCGCCTCCGAGTGCTTTGATCCTGCTCATCGTGAGCGCCCGGACGCTGGGATCTTCGCTCAACATGGGGATGCCGTCGGAGACCCCTCGCAGGAGCCCTCCCCGCGGGAAAGGGCCATACAGCAGCGCGTGGTTCTGTGCCCGCACGAAAGACCGTGGGGTATGCGCGGGTTCTCGCCCCGCCGGTGGCTCGACGCCGAATGGCCGCGGCGGCCCGTCGGCTCCAGTGCGCGAAGGCAACGGCAGGACCGCGGGCGGTTGCAGCCAGACGACCATGGAGAACAGAACCGAGGCCGTCTGAAGAAGCCGGTTCACGGCCGGCCGGATGCGTCTAGTGGTGCAGCGTGAGGAAGTGGCGCGCGAGCGCGAGCTTCGCGCCCGACTTGGCGGTGAGCGTCGTAATTAGCACCACTTTGGCGCTGTGTGCGTGCTTGAGCAGGCGCCGACCGACAGACGTAGGACGAATCGTGATCGTCACCGTGCCAGCCGCATTGGCGGTCGCCGTGCCCCGCGCGAGCAGCAGTGCCCGGGGCTCTTTGTGCGGCCGCCGACGTTTGCTTGTCGCCGCGAATGCCGGCAGGACACCGTTGTGCTGGTAGAGATCCTCGACGATCTTGCCGGGCTGGTTGATCGTCACGTGCGTCGACCACCCAGAGCGAAGCAGTTTGGCGATCGAAATCCTCGTGAATTTCGAGAATGCCCCGGCAAGCGCGAGCGGGGTTGGCGGCGGCGGAGGGGGCGGTGGCGGCGGACAGCCGCCGACCGGGCGGTCGTTCTCGCTGGAGTAGGTGAAGGTTGCCCCACCCACGAGGGGGGAGGTCAGCGACTCGACGGCGTAGACGGTCTCACCGCTCACGAGCGGCGATAGAAAGTCGCCGCCGAAGCTTGATCCGGTGAGCACTTGAACCTGCGCCAGGCCACCATTCCGCCTGGCGAAGTATTTGGGGTGAGGTACGACTGTGTAGTAGCCGCCTTCGACGGTGTAGCCGAGCGTACGCTGACCGGAGAAGTTGGTCGAGCCGGCGCATACCGTGGGTTCCAGCGAGGGCAGCCCGTCGTAGGTGACCGACGTTGTAAAGCCCTGGGATTCAAGTGTGACCACATCCCCCACCTGCGGTACTTGCGAGAGCCACGTGCCGCCTTTGCCGCTCTGCTTGTTCACAAGGCCATTGTGGGTGATCGAGACGGCAACTTCCGCTTTCGAGTTAACGCTGCCGCTGACGTGCTGGATCGAGTCTTCGGGCTGCGTGTCAGCCCCCTCGACAACCGACAGGGAGTATTCGGGCGCTCTTTGGTGTTCGTTGGCGGTGGCCGACGAACACATGAGAGCCGCGGCGGCAAACGCCACAGGCACAAGAAGCAGCGCAGCCACGAGGCTGCGCAGACTAGGGAGCTGACCGGTTCTCATCGGCACGAGAACATAGTCGTTCGCCCGGTCGGAATATTTAGCCTTGGGCGAAAAGTTGGACGTTCAGCGCCCGCCGGCCATGGCCGGCAGGATCACCACGGTGTCGCTGTCGCCGACCGCGGTATCCAAACCATTCAAGACCCGGACATCCTCGTCGTTGAGGTAGACGTTGACGTAGCGGTTGAGCTCGCCGTCCTCGGCGAATAGCTGGTCGGCGGTCGCGGGATGCGAGTCGGCCAGGTCGCGCAGGATCTCGCCTACGTTCTCGCCTGAGGCTGAGACCTCGCGCTCGCCGCCCACAGAGGGACGCAGTACCGGTGGGATCTTGATCTTGGCCATCGCGGAATGATTACCAGGTATCGGCGACTAGTGGGCTAGCGGTTCGCGCATGAGGGCGCAGCCTGGGGCCGGCCGGCGAACCGCTAACCCGCGGCAGCACAGAATGCCTCGTAGTCGGGGAAGACGCCCATCTCATCGTCGGAGATCTCATCCGGAGGACGCGAGCAGATCGGGCAGTCGGGGTCGCGGTGGACCTTAACCTCGGTCAAGGTGGCGGCCAGGGCGTCGTACAGGAGCAGGCGCCCGATCGCGGGGTCGCCAATGCCGAGGATCAGCTTGACGACCTCCGTGGCCTGCAGGAGGCCCATCGTGCCGGGCAGGACGCCGAGCACGCCGTTGGCCCCGCACGAAGGGGCCAGCTCGGCGGGCGGGGGCTCGCGGAACAGGCAGCGGTAGCAGGGGCCCTCATATGGCTTGAACACAGACAGCTGGCCATCGAAGCCGAGGATCGAGGCGGACACGACGGGGATCTGGAGGCGCACGGTGGCGTCGTTGAGCAAATACCTGGTGGGGAAGTTGTCGACCCCGTCGACGATCACGTCGTAGCCCTCAATGATCTCCATGATGTTGGAGGCATCCAGGCGCACCGGGTACTTGATGACATTGACGTCCGGGTTGAGCGCGTGGATCGACTCCTCGGCGGAATCGACCTTGGGGATGCCGACGCGCTGGGTGGAGTGGATCACTTGGCGCTGCAGGTTGGAGAGATCGACGACGTCGTCATCGACGATCCCGAGCGTGCCTACGCCGGCCGCGGCCAGGTAGAGGGCAGTCGGCGAGCCGAGGCCGCCGGCGCCTAGCAGGAGGACCTTGGCGTCCAAGAGCTTCTGTTGGCCGTCGGTGCCGATCTCGGGGATCAGGAGGTGGCGCGAGTAGCGGTCGCGCTGCTCGGCCGAGAGGGTGCGGGGCACGTCGACCTCGTAACCGCGGTCCTTCCACAGGGCGATGCCGCCGGTCATCGACTCGACGTGCTCGTAGCCGAGGTCGTCGCGTAGGGTGCGGGCACCGTAGGCGGAGCGGTTGCCGGAAGCGCAGTAGAGGATGATGTGGGCGGAGCGGTCGGGCACGATGCCCTCGATGCGCGTCTCAAGGTAGGAGCGGGGCACGTGCTTGGCGCCCGGAAGCAATCCGGAGGCGAGCTCCTCGGCCTCGCGGACGTCGATGATCGTGACTCCCTCTTGCAGGAGCTCGTTGACCTGGGAGGGATCGATCTCGTCGATTTCGCTCTTTACCTGGCGCAACAGGTCCGCGCTTGACGGGCTCATGAGAAAACTCCTGAATTGCGGTCGGGATTCATGGGACTTCATAAAGTGTAGCGAGAGAGGCGCTGGATTTGAATGGGTCTCGTAGGCTCCTCACGTGCTACCCCGAAACCGCTTCCTGCTGCCGGCCATTTCGGTCCTGTTGGCGATCGCATTGGTGCTCGTGCTCGTACTGGGAGCCTTTCAAGGAGGCCATTCGACCGCCGGCCAAGCGAGCACATTCGATGGCGCCGCGATTCCGGGGAACGTGAAGGCGCCGAACTTCAGTCTGACTACCCAGGACGGGCGAGCGGTTTCACTGGGCTCGTATCGAGGACGGGTGGTGATGCTCGTGTTCCTGCCGGCAGGCTCCCCGTCCAAACTGGGCGCGGACTGTCGCGCTTGCGTGCTCGTGGCCCAGCAAGTGCGCGGAGCGCTCGATGAACTGAGCTCCAAAGCAGGTGTGCAAGCGATCTTCGTGAGCGGCGAGCTGCCCGCGCGGAGGGACGCGAGTCAACTGTTGGCGAGGACATCGCTCGCCGGTCGGGCCGAGTACGTGACGGGTGACGAGGTTGAGGTGGGGAAGGTGTGGCGTGCGTATCGAATTGACCTGCCCATCTCGATTAATTCGAAGGCAGAAGCGGCGGTGACAGTGGTACTGATCGACAGGCAAGGCTTCGAGCGGGTGGCATTCGGGATCGAACAGATCACCCCGGAAGGCTTGAGCCACGACATCAAACTGCTCGAAGCGACCTGATGCCGACCACCCTGAGCCCAAAGCCGGCACCGCCAATCGCTCTCCAGCCGCCGCTGGGCGAATCTCCACTGCTGATACCCTAGTCAGCAGGTAGGTATTTGAAGATGATGTTCTCTACAAAGGCCGAGTACGGCGTGAGGGTGATGGTGGAGCTGGCCCGCAGGGCGGGCGAATGCGCCGACGGCACGGAGTCGGTGGTCCCGCTCGCGGAGATCGCCGAGCATGACGGAATGCCGCTCGCCTACTTGGAGCATCTGGTTGCGCGCTTGCGCAAGGCCGGCCTGATCGACAGCAGGAGGGGCTCGCGCGGCGGCTACATGTTGGCGCGCCCGGCCGCGGAGATCACGATGGCCGAGGTGGTCGAGGCGCTAGAGGGTTCGATCGCGCCGATCGAGTGCATCTCGCAAAGCGCCGACGGCAGCATCGTGTGCTCGCGCGAGTCCGATCCAGATCATGTGTGCCCGACCAAGCTGTTGTGGACAAGGGTGCGCGGCTCGATCGTGAGGACCTTGCAGGAGACCACACTGGCGGACCTACTTGTGCCCCCCAGGGCGCTCGTCAGCTCGACCGCCCGCGTGCCCGCCGCCATCCCGACCTCGCCGATCCCTGCCTCGACGCTCCTCCCCTCCCTTCCCGCCTGACTTCGCCAGCCTGATCTCGCGTCTTTTCCGCAATCCCGTCTTTCCTCCCAATCCCCGCATAGAGCAAAGGAACCATGGCTGACCTCGAAATCAAGAATCTGCACGTGCGCACCGAGGATCGCGAGATCCTGAAGGGCGTCGACCTGAGCATCGACAGGGGCGAGATCCATGCCCTGATGGGCCCCAACGGCTCGGGCAAGTCGACGCTTGCCAACACCATGCTCGGCCACCCTTCCTACGAAGTGACCGAGGGAAAAGTCATCTTCAAGGGCGAGGACATCACCGAGGCCGAGCCGCACGAGCGCGCCAAGTCTGGACTGTTCTTGGCCTTCCAATACCCGGTGTCGATCCCGGGCGTATCTGTTGCCAACTTTTTGCGCATGGCGATTAACGCCAAACGCGAGGAGCCGATCAGGGTCAAGGAATTCGGCGAACAATTGCAGCACGCGATCGAGCTGCTTGACGTGGATCGGGCCTTCACCTCAAGGCACCTCAACGAGGGCTTCTCAGGCGGCGAGAAGAAGCGGGCGGAGATCCTGCAAATGGCGATGCTGTGTCCCGATGTGGCAATTCTCGACGAGACCGACTCCGGATTGGACATCGATGCCTTGAGGACCGTCGCCGAGGGCGTGCAGAAGTTGCATGACGAGCAGGGACTCGGAGCGCTAATCATCACCCACTACCAGCGCATCTTGCATTATGTGAAGCCCCAGTTCGTGCACATCCTGATGGATGGGCGCATCGTGTTGGAGGGCGGCGTGGAGCTGGTGGAGCGCCTGGAGCGCGAGGGCTACGACCAGATCCGCCAGGAGGTGGGTGCCAGTGCCGCCTGAGACCACCGCGGCACCAAGCACCACAACCGACGGCGCGGCCCCGGTAGCGGTCAAGCCGGGCCGCCACCGGGAGGCCTCGCTCTACCACGCGCTGGCGGGAGCGGGAGCGGGCGATGGGCGCACGTTGGCGGAGCTGCGGGCGGCCGCAAAGGAGGCCTATGAGCGCGAGGAGCTGCCGGTGTGGCGCCGCTCGGGCTTTTGGACGACGAGCTTCGCCGAACTCGACGAGGGGTTGCTCACCCGCGATGCAACGACTGACGCCGACACCCCCCACGCGCGCGCGCAGGGCCTCCCCGATTTTGTTGCCAACGCCATACCCGACCGCCCCAGGGCGGGACGGATCGTGCAGCTCGACGAGTCGGTCGTGCACATCGAGCTGGACCCGACACTGGCAGCTCGAGGTGTGATCCTGTGCTCGCTGGAAGAGGCCGTCACCCAGCACACAGAGCTGTTCGCGCGGTGGTACTCGAAGCGACTAACGATCGACAGACACAAGTTGGAGGCCGCCAATGCCGCCTTCTGGAGCGGCGGAGCGTTCTTGTACGTGCCCGACGGCCTGCAGGTCGAGGATCCGTTCGAGGTCGTGTACGCGATCTCCGGGCCGGGCGTGGCCCAGTATGGGCGCACGCTCGTGATCGGCGGCAAGGGCAGCGACTTCAAGCTGCACGAGCACGACCTGGCCGCGGACTTCGGAGGATCTGACGCTGGCCGTGCGGACGATGAGAGCGGCAAGAACCAATCTCTGCACGCGGGCGCTTTCGAGCTGTATCTACAAGACAGCGCGCGCTGTCGTTTGGCACAAGTGCAGGATTGGGGCTCAGGCGACGTGTTCGATGCCTCGACGCGCTTCGTGGGCGTCGGCAGGGACGCCTACTGCCACTGGTTGCCGGCCCTGTTGGGCGGCCACTTGGTACGCCACCACCTGGAGTTGGCCGTGACCGAGCCGGGCGGCGACATGGCCTTCAGGGGACTGTTCTTCACCGAGGCCCAAGAGCACTTGGATACTTTTGCCGTCGACCTCCACGAGACCGGCCCAAGCGGCGGCGATGTGCACTGGCGCGGCGCGGCCACCGGGCAGAGTAGGGCTAGCTTCGAGGGCCTGATTCAGATCGACCCGGGTGCGCAGAAGACGCACACCTACCTGCAGATCCACACGCTGATGCTCTCCCCGAAGGCGCGCCTCGACGCGATTCCTTCGGTGCTTGTGTCCGCTGATGACGTGTCGGCCTCGCACGGCGGCACCGTGGGCGAACTCGACGAGGCTTCGATCTTCTACATGGCAAGCCGCGGCCTGGATCGCCCTTCGGCCGTGAGACTACTCGTGGAGGGCTTCTTCGAGCCGGTGTTGGGCCAGCTCGAGGACGAGCCGTTGGAAGAGCTCGTGCGCACGAAGATCGCCGCCAAGCTGGCCGCCGCGCGCGAGGACATCGAGGCATACGCGACGGCACGATGAGGAGCTGGGCGCAACGATGAACGTGTCCGCGACCAAGCAAGCCGCCAAAGCCGGCACCGCGCCCATAAACGCGGCACCCTCCGAGAGGCCCCCCGTGTCCTCGACCGGCGCCCAGCCAGCCCTATCGCTCGACGTGCGCGGTGACTTCCCGATCCTGGCGCGCGAGTTCGACGGCAAGCCGCTCATCTACCTCGATTCGGGCGCCACCTCGCAGAAGCCAGCCGCTGTAATCGACGCGGTGAGCCAGTACATGAGCGAGCGCAACGCGAATGTGCACCGCGGCGTGTACGAGCTCGCGCAGGAGTCCGACGCCGCCTATGACGGTGCGCGCACAAAGGTCGCGCGGTTCGTCGGCTGGGAGCCGAGGACGACGATCTTCACGAAGAACGTGACTGAGGCGATCAACCTCGTGGCCTATGCATGGGGCCGCACCAATGTGGGCCCGGGCGACGCGATCCTGACGACGCAGATGGAGCACCACGCCAACATCGTGCCTTGGCAGCAACTCTGCAAGGCAAAGGGCGCACAGCTGCGCTACCTGGAGGTGGACGAGCGCGGCGAAGTCTCACTCGACCAGCTCGACCGGGAGCTCGCCAAGGGCGACGTGAAGCTGGTGGCGTTCACACACGTGTCGAACGTGCTCGGCACGATCCTGCCGGTGGCCGAGATGACCGCGCGCGTGCGGGCAGCCGGCGCGGTCTCGCTCGTGGACGGAGCACAGGCGGTACCGCACATGGCCGTGGACGCGAAGGCGCTCGGCGCGGACTTCTACGCCTGGACCGGCCACAAGGCGCTCGGGCCGACGGGAATTGGCGTGTTGCACGGAGATGCCAAGATCCTGGAGGAGATGGAGCCGTTCATGACCGGCGGCGACATGATCGCCTCGGTGGACTTCGATGGCGCGACGTGGAACGAGCTGCCATACAAGTTCGAGGCCGGCACGCCGCCGATCGCCGAGGCGGTCGGGCTGGGCGCCGCCGTCGACTACCTCTCAAGCCTCGGGATGGACCGTGTGCGGATACACGAGCGCGAGCTAACCGGCTACATGCTCGGCCGCTTGAGAGAGGTACCCGGCTTGCAATTCGTAGGCCCGCCCGAGGCCGAGAATCGCGGCGGCCTGGTGTCGTTCACGATCGATGGCATGCACGCCCACGACATCGCCGAGCTGGCCTCGCGCGAGGGGGTATGCGTGAGAGCCGGCCACCACTGTGCACAGCCCCTGATGCGCTGCCTCGGGGTGTCGGCCACCGCCAGAGCCAGCGTGGGCGTGTACAACGAGAGGCACGACATCGACGCCCTGGTCGACTCGCTGCTCAACGGCAGACGCGTGTTCCAGCTCTAGAGATCCGAACAGCACGCGGCGCAGGCTCACGACCCCATCCCGTCCCACGACAAGCCAAGGCATACCGACCGGCACGACCCAGTACCCCGCCAAAAAACCATTCGAAACGACACAGCTAATGGACGACCTGTACCGCGATTACATCCTTGACCACTACAAGCGCCCGCGCAACTTCGGTGAGCTCGACCCTCATGACATGGAGGGACTCGAGCACAACCCCCTGTGCGGGGACGAGCTGGGCGTGCACATCAAGGTCAAGGACGGCAAGATCGAGGACCTGCGCTTCCACGGCCACGGATGTGCGATCTCCCAGGCTTCGGCGTCGATGGCCTCCGAGGAGCTCCTCGGCATGGACCTGGAGCGGGTCGGCGAGCTGGACGCCGATTGGGCGATCGACCTGCTGGGTATCCCGGTCTCGGCGACCCGCCGCAAGTGCGCCCTGCTGGGCCTGAAGGTCGTCAAGGGAGCCGTCACCGGCGACAACAGCTGGCCGACATGAGCACACGCTCGTTGCACCCGGCCGAGATGGCGCTCCACATGAGCGCGATACAATTCCTAGTCCACAGCACAGGATTCTGAGAGGAAGCCCCCATGGCCACACTGGACCGCACCAAGATCGCAAAGCCCAGCCCGATCGTCGAGGACGAGCAGGGGCAGTTGCTGGCGCGCAAAGGGATCTCGCGCGAGGTGGTCCAAGAGCTGTCCAAGGTCAAGGGCGAGCCCGCTTGGATGGCCGAGAAGCGGATCAAGTCGCTGGAAATCTACGAACGCAAGCCGATCCCCACCTGGGGCCCCGACCTGGGCGGCCTGAACCTGGACGAGCTGGTGCTCTACTCCCCGCCCACCGCCGGGCGCTTCAACTCTTGGGACGACGTGCCCGAGGAGATGAAGAAAACTTATGAGGACTTGGGCATTCCCCAGGCCGAGCGCGAGCAGCTCGCCGGCGTAGTTGGCGTGTGGCGCCAAGAGCCGGTATATGAGGGCCTGAAGGAAGAGTACGCCAAGCTAGGCATCCTCTTCTGCTCGATGGATACGGCCATCACCGAGTATCCGGACCTGGTGCAGAAGTACTTCATGAACAAGTGCGTCCCACCCCAGGACAACAAGTTCTCGGCCTTGCACGGCGCGGTGTGGTCGGGCGGCTCGTTCCTGTATGTGCCTAAGGGCGTCAAGGTGGACCTGCCCTTGCAGGCCTACTTCAGGATGGAGGGCGCCGGCGAGGGCACCTTCGAGCACACCCTCATCATCGCCGACGAGGGCTCGGACGTGAACTACATCGAGGGTTGCACCGCCCAGACCTATTCGGTCAACTCGATGCACTCGGCGGTCGTCGAGATCTTCGTGCACGAGGGTGCCAAGGCGCGCTATACAACCGTGCAGAACTGGTCCAAGGACGTCTACAACCTCAACACCAAGCGGGCAGTGGTTGACGCTGAGGGTACTGTCGAGTGGGTCGGTGGCTCGATGGGCGCCAAGTACGTGATGCTCTATCCCGGCTCGTTTTTGATGGGCGAGGGCGCTCGGGCCGACCACTTGAACGTAGGCGTGGCCGGCAAGGGCGTGCACAAGGACACGGGCGCCAAGGTCGTCCACCTGGCCCCCAACACAACCTCGAATATCCTCGCCAAGTCGATCTCCAAGGACGGCGGCATCATGGGCTACCGGGGCCTCGTCAAGATGGGCGCCAACTCGGCCGGCTCCAAGGCGAGAGTTCAGTGCGATGGCTTGATGATGGATGGCGAATCGAGGTCAGACACGTGGCCCGACATCCAGATCCAGAACCCCAATGTGGCCGTCGCCCACGAGGCCACCGTCGGACGTATCTCCGACGATCAGCTCTTCTACATGGGCTCGCGCGGCTTCACCGAGGACGAGGCCGCGGCGATGATCGTCAACGGCTTCATCGAGCCTGTGACGAAGGAGCTGCCGATGGAGTACGCGGTCGAGCTCAACCGTCTGATCCAGCTGGAGATGGTCGGGTCGATTGGTTAGGGCGCGCTTTTGCGAGCCCCTGTAGACACAATCGCGGCGCCGCTGTTCCCCACGAAGCTGCCATGGGTGAACACGAACGGTGCTCAGGCGAGCATCCTCAAGCGGGGGCAGCCGATGCTGGTCGAGTTCTGGGATTTCTGTCGGCCCAATTCGATCAGGACATTGCCCTACTTGAAGGAGTGGCACGCGCGCTACGCCGAGGAGGGTTTGAGGGTGATCGGCGTTCACTGCCCCGGCTTCGAGCCTGGCCGCGACGAGCAGACTGTGCGCGACGCGGTGGCCCGCCTGGAGATCGCCTACCCCGTCCTGATCGACACGGATTTCGAGGTATGGCAGGAGTACGAGAACAGGGGCTGGCCCGCGCGCTACCTGTTCGACGGGAAAGCGCGCCTGTTCGAGTACCACTACGGCGAGGGCGGCTACCTGGAAACCGAGCTGGCGATCCAAGAGCTGCTGGGCCTCGAACGCGAACCGATGGCGCCCCTGCGTCCCGAGGACGCCCCTGACGCCCTGCTGTCGCGCCAGAGCGAGGAGCGACCCGGCGCATGGTCGGGCCCCTATGAAGCGGGCAGCGTGTGGGCGGTCTTCGACGGCGAGGGGAAGGTCAGCATTAAATCCGGTGAGGACGAAAATGCCGGCGGCGACGTAAGTGTCACACCAATGCAGAAGCGCACCGTCACCGTCGAGTACCCCGGGGCCTACCAGCTGGTCGAGCACACAAGCCACACCAAAGCAATCCTCGACCTCGACGTCGGACAGGGTGTCGAGTGCTTCGCGACCTGCTTCACCCCAGGCATTGCACCTTGATCAACGTGGGTCAAGCACCTCTAGACAGGCCCAGCCAAGGTCTCCCTATCCAGATCGTCGAGCAATCGCAGCGATACCGGTGGGGCGTCCTCATCCACGAGCACCGCACCACCAGGCCAGTAGGGACTCTCGCCTGGGTTGACAGTCACGAAGTAGGAGTCGTATGTCCAGCAGCCCGCGTTGATCAGCCGGGCGCCGGCCGGGCCGCGCCACTCTGCCGCCAGGTCGAACGGCCGGGGACCTGCGCGGTGGGTATGCCCGAAGATCACGTGGGCATCCCCCAGGCCGAGCCGCGCGGCCACCTCGCCCATCGCGCGCAATCCCGCCCGACGCAACTCGTCGGTGGAGATGTCGGCGTTGAACGAGCCGAGACCAGCCTTGTTGAGCGCGGCGATCGCAAACGGGAACACGCCCGCAAGCGCGCGCAGGCGTAGATCCCCCCATCCCTTGCCGTTGCCGTTGCGCTCACCTGCCAGAGCCTTCCAGGCCCGCACCGTGGTCTGCCCGTTGAGCGTGGATCCTGTCGGGGCTTGGCGCGCCACCGCGTCGATCCAGGCAAACACTGGTGCGGTGACTGCCTCGTAGTCACCTACGCTCGCGAACTCCTCACTCGGACGGCGCAAGGCGCGGGCGGTCATGCCGATCCCGAGACGCTCCATCGTGGGAATTGTCAGATGGCAGTCTAGGTAGTGGCCGTGCGTGGCGTACACGTCGGAGCTCAGCCACAAGCCGGGGAAAGCGGCGCTGAGCTTGGCGGGCTGAGCCCACGAGGCGAGCGCCCCGAGCATCTCGGATGCCTCCTCGGCCGCGAAGCGTTGCTCCAGGCCGAGCGGCTCGTGCAGCGGGCTTTCGTCGCGGCGACGCAGCCAGGACTCGACCAAAGCATGGTCGTGGTTGCCGGCAAGGACCACGACCTCCCGCCCGGCGAACGCGCGCCCCAGCTCTTCGAAAAACGGACGCGCAGCGGCCAAAGCGTCGCGGCGCGGGCCGTGGCGTAGCTCCAAAACGTCGCCGAGCAGGACAAGACGCTCGACATCCACCAAAGCCTTCATCAAGGCGTCGCGCGGACCGGGCCGGCGCAGGACATCGGTACCGGTGCCGGCGCCGAGATGCAAATCTGAGACGACTAGCGTGCGCATACCCCCACCTTGCTTGCTATCCGCGTCCAACGCAACCGTCGCCCGCGGACCATCCGCGCTGTCGCGAGCGTGCTGGCTGTCAAGAGGTCGCCGCTACGGCCTCGCGGATCGGCTTGGGGAGCATGAACCTGACGTCCTCGCGGACCACGTGGAACTCGGAGATCTCCTGTACCCCGCGTGCCTTGAAGAAAGCGAGCAGGTCCTGTACGAGATCGTCGGGGGCAGAAGCGCCGGAGCTGATGCCGACGACGCGCTTGCCGAGCAGCCACTCCTCGCGTATCTCGCCGGCGTGGTCGATCAGGTAGGCCTCGGTGCCGCAATCGTGGGCTACCTCGACGAGCCTGACCGAGTTGGAGGAGTTGCGCGAGCCGATGACCAGCATCAAGTCGCAACCGCCGGCCATCTGCTTAACGGCGGCCTGACGGTTGGTAGTGGCGTAACAGATGTCGTCGGTGCGGGGACCGGCGATCGAGGGGAAGCGCTCGTGCAAGCGAGCCACGATTGAAGTCGTTTCGTCGACCGAGAGCGTGGTCTGGGTGACGTAGGCGACACGCTCGGGGTTCTCCACGACCAGATTGTCGACGTCCTGCTCGTTCTCGACCAGGACGATGTGCTCGGGGGCCTCCCCCATCGTGCCTTGGACCTCCTCGTGTCCGGCGTGACCGACGAGCACGATCGTGTAGCCATCCTCGGCGAACTTGAGGGCCTCGCGGTGAACCTTGGTGACTAGAGGACAGGTTGCGTCGATCGTGTCCAGGTTGCGCGCCTTGGCCTCAGAGCGGACCTTGGGCGAGACGCCGTGGGCGGAGAACACCGTCAAAGCCCCCTCCGGCACTTCCTTGATGTCCTCGACGAACACGGCGCCGCGCTCGGAGAGCAGGTCGACGACGTGCTTGTTGTGAACGATCTGCTTGCGTACGTACACGGGCGGCCCGTGCAGGTCGAGTGCGCGTTCGACCGTTTGCACGGCGCGGTCCACGCCCGCGCAGTATCCGCGCGGCGCGGCAAGCAACAGCTTTTCCACAGTGTTGGGCACCACGCTCATTGTAGGTGTCCTAGCTACCCTTGGCGGATGGCACAGCGACACCTCGACAGACTGACCGCGGTTGACGCCTCGTTCCTGCATCAGGAGGGTCCAACTTCGCACATGCATGTGGGTGGCTTGACGATCGTCGAGGGACCTCCTCCTTCGATGGATGAATTCTTGGAGCAGATCCGCAAGCGCTTGCACTTGGTGCCTCGCTACCGCCATAAGCTGGCCTACACGGCGCTCGATAGCGGCCGGCCCGTGTGGGTGGACGACCCGGGCTTCAACTTGGAGTACCACGTGCGCCATAGCGCCCTGCCTCTGCCGGGCAGTTGGGAACAGTTGCGCAACTTGACGGCTCGCATCTTCTCTCAAGCACTGGACCGCTCCAGACCGTTGTGGGAGATGTGGTTGATCGAAGGGCTTTGGGACGACAAGTTCGCGTTGATCTCCAAGACCCACCACTCTTTGATCGACGGAATCGCGGGCGTGGATCTGGCCACTGTTCTGTTCGACCTTTCGCCCGAACCGGAGCCTTTACGCCATTCGGGCAGGCCTTGGAAACCGAAGCCTGAGCCGGACACGACCGATCTGGTAGCGGTTGGCGTACGTGGAGCGGTGAGGGCGGGCGTGGAGATGGTGAGCGGCGCGGTGCACGCGCTGACCCACCCGGAGCGCACTCTGGAGCGGGCACGCGAGGCGGCTGAGGGCATCGGCGAGATCGTGTGGGCAGGCTTGAACCCGGCGCCGGAGACGCCTTTGAACGTGGAGATCGGTCCGCACCGACGCTTCGTTGGGATCGCGGCGCAATTGGACGACTTCAAGCTCGTTAAGAACGCTTTCGGGGGGACCGTCAACGACGTGGTCTTGGCGGTCGTGACCGGCGCTCTGCGCTCGTTCCTGATCGAGCGGGGCGTGCGCACAGAGGGAGTGGAGATGCGAGCGCTCGTGCCGGTTTCGGTCCGCACGGTGGGTGAGCGCCACGAGGGCGGCAACCGGATCGTGGTCATGAGAGGGCCCTTGCCGGTCTACATCTCAGACCCGCTACATCGTCTGCGCTTCGTGAGCCACGCGATGGATGGTCTGAAGGAGTCAAAGCAGGCACTCGGCGCCGAGGTGATCGCGGGCGCCCAGAATTTCGCGCCGCCCACGATTTTGGCGCAGGCCTCGCGCTTGAACTTCTCGACCCGCTTGTTCAACTTGATCGTGACGAACGTTCCGGGACCCCAGTTCCCGCTGTATGTGCTGGGACGGCGTATGGAGCGAGTGTTCCCGGTTGCATTCCTACCCGAAAACCACGCGCTCGCGGTGGCGATCATGTCCTATGCGGGCGAGATGAACTTTGGCCTGCTCGGCGATTTCGACGCCCTACCGGACATCGACTCGATCGGCGAGAGCATCAAAGCGGAACTGGCCGAACTGGTCGCTCTGGCCAAGGAAAAGCAGGCCGCTAGTAGCCCAAAGCGAACTTCGCGTCCTCAGACATCTTCTCGGGCGACCACGGAGGCGTGAACACCATCTCCGATTCGACCGAGGCGACGCCTTCAAGCTCGCCAACGAACTCATCGATCTGTTCTGTCACCTGAGGCCCGATCGGACAGCCTGGGGTGGTGAGCGTGAACGTGACTTGGACATCGCCGCCCGAGACCTCAACGCCGTAGATCAAGCCAAGCTCTACGAAGTCGAGGCCAAGCTCAGGGTCGATCACGTTGGACAGGGCGTCCATCACGTCATCGACGGTTACCGTGGTTTCCTCGGACATGTTCGTATTGACTCTAGCGACTAGGACGTTCTAGGGGCAAGCGAGACAAGGACGCAGGACCCGCAGTGTGCTACTACGCACATAAGGGTCCGAGGACGCAGTATCGCGCCGCCCATAGGATGTCCTAGTTATAAGAGCCGAGGCGATCCCACTGATACAGCTGGATGCACTCGGAGGCCAGCTCGATCGCGCGCTCACGCGAAAGGTGGGGTAGGACCGTGTCGAGCGCCTGGTCCTCGGCAACGCCAGCGTCGAAGGCTTCCTCGCCCTTGAAACCGGCGGCGATCTTCAGGGCCTCGCGACGGTTCTCGCCGAGGCTCGGAAAGACACCCACCAGGAAAGCGGTGTTGGGCACCGGCTGACCAACCTCCAAAGAGGCGTGCCAGGCGGCAAGCAGGTGCAGATCGTCCTGATCGAGGCCAGCCAGGGCACGCTCATAGTGGACCGTGAGCTCCTGGTCGGGCAGGTCATCGACCCACGCGCGCACGACCTCGCCGAGCAATTGCCGGCGGGCCTCGCGACCGACGGAGTCTGCGATCACCCGGATCGCGTCGTGGGGCTCGATGAAGCAGAGCGGCATGGCGGCTCCTCGGTCTTGCGGAAAGGAGAACATGACCAACAAAACCATAGGGACCGGTGTGGACAGCAAAACGGGTGACTTGCGCGCGCAAGCGCATTGCACACCCAATCTTGCAACACCCAACCGGCGACGAGGTCAGACTTTCGTGAGTCGTAGCGGCGCGCAGGGTCAGACTTCGAGCGCGGCGGCGGCCCTCTCGGCGGCGTGCGGATCGTTCGTGTCCTCGGGAAACCCGAGCGTGGTGCGCTCCTCGGAGGACCAGTTCGCCAAGGCCAAATCGAGCGCTTCGATCGGCGTGTCCATGGCTTGCGCCAAAGCGATGGCGCGCCGCTCGATGTGGATTGGATCGCCGATCCCGAAGACACGCTTGGCGGCTGGCGGCGTGGGATCAGAGGTGATCAAAGATGTACGCGTGCCGAGGTGTAGAGAATCGGCACGAAGTTCGTACAGACCTAGCCTCCCGAGCGTGATCAAGAGGTCGTAGCGTCCCATCCGTCCAAAGCCGGGCAGCGCGAGTCGCTCGAACACGCGCTCGAAGCGCCGCTGGGGTGTCCAGGATGCCTCGCCCGTGAAGGCGGCTTGTTGAGAGCCGGCGTGCTCGGCGAAGCGTCTGTAGGCGACCAGGGTCTCCCCGCCACGGGCGGGATCATGCGAGGAGCGCGGGCCGAGTGGTGTTTCGTCCAGCTCGGGCACGGTGCCGGATGTCCAGCTGGAAAGCAGGGCGGCGCGCACCCCTGCGAACGGCTGCTCACCTTGCAGGGGTGAGAGGTAGGCGGCCAAGAAGCACATCCAGGTCGCCTGCTCGATGTCGTCGCAATCACGCGCCTCGGCATAGAGGCTGGGCGGGGCAGCGGTCAAGGTGAGCAAGCGACCGGAGGAGAAGCCGATCTCGTGCACAAGCCGCCGGGCATCCTCGGAGGAATGCAAGCCAGGGACCAGGTCGCAGCGGTAACCGTCGTCCTCGGCACGGGCCTCTCGCTGGACGCGCACTTCCTGGGTGCGACGCGTATAGGTGCGGCCTGTCGGCCGGGGGGCGCCCCCGGAACGCGAGGTGGCCCCGGGTCCGGTACGCGAACTCGCCGCGCCGGGCCGCCCTCCGGTGCGAGTGCCGGCAGCGGCGCTGGACGAGCTTGTGCGCTTGGGCGCGGGACGCGGCGACTCCAAGCCGGGCACGGTCTCGCGGCAGATCGGACAGCGCTGGATGAAGCGGTTGTGGCGGCAGAATGTTTGTGTCACAGGCTTAACGCTAGCGAGACGCGGGGACTATTCCGGCCCTGTACGTATTCCCAGCCTTTGCACACCGGTCCCACCTAGGCGCGCGATCGCTCCCCGCACCTCCCATCCCTTCTCGGTCAGGGCCTAAGACCCCCTTACCTTGCAACAATCGCCCGGGTCAGGGGTCGCGGGTTCTTACAAGTAGGCGACCTCGATACCGAGCTTCTCGTAAGTCCTCGCGGCACGACGATCGCAGCTGAGCAGTGTGCGCCCGTGGTGCGCGGCCACGATGGCGACGCTGGCGTCATAGACGGCACCTCCCGAGATCAAGAGGCCGGCAAGTCGCTGGACCAGCGAGCGGCGCTCCTCCTCAGGCAGAACCATGCGCTGTCCTGAGAAATCCTCGCGAAGATATTCAGAGACGAGGCTCGGCTCAGGGCGAAGCGGCTCTGGCAGGCGGGTCAATACCGAATAGGCCTCCAGCTCCACGTGCGCAACAAGATCGCGAATGTCGCCCAACGCCTCGACTGCCGCCTCATGCTTCTCGCTCCAGCTCGCGAACGCGGCGATCACGACGCTGCTATCCGGCGTCAACGGCGGACTTGCTCCAGGGTCTCACGCACCATCTCGGCCGTGAGCGGCGGCATCTCGCGGTCAGTGACCGCAACCAACCGCTGTCCACTTCGCTCGAGACGCATCGGAGTCGCCTGATGTTCGATCTCGAGACGTCCGTCTGTGGCGTTCAGCTCGAGTTCCTGCCCCGGCTTGAAGCCAAGCTCTTCGCGCAATCGCTTCGGAACTACTATCCGTCCGGCAGAATCAATGGTAGTGACCATGGCAGGATCATACCATTGAGCCCGTGGCTAGGCGACCGGAACGGCTGTGGGCACGGGGACCGGCAGCGCAAACCCCCGCGTCCGCGCCCGCTCGGCCCCTGCGCGCCGCTCGGCTTCCAGGGCATACAGGTAGTCGTCGAAGTCGACCTGGATCGTGTGGCGCTTGGAGGCGATGTAACGCTTGCGCATCGCCGCTTGGTCTGAGGCGATGTCGCGATGCACCTCTGCCGGCGAGGGCAAGGCGTACTCGCCCCTGAGATAGTCCCCCACCCAGGCCGACTGGGCCTCGGCCAAGGGCATGATCGCGCCCAGGGGCTGCAATAGGCCGATGAAAAAGAGGCCCGCTATGTCGGGGTGAAAGACACGCCGGAACAGCTCGATGTGGTTGTCGGGCGCCGCCAAGAAATCCTCGTCGAAGAAGGGGAAGGTGATCTTGTAGCCGGTGCAGTACACGACCATGTCGGCGTGCACTTCGCTGCCGTCGACGAAGCGCACGCGGTCGCCTTGCAGCGAAGCGATGTTCGGCTTGGGCGCGATCGTGCCGTGCGCGATCCGGTCGAGAATTCGTCCCGAGACAGTGGGGTGCGCCTCGCCGAACTTATGGTCGGGCTTAGGCAGCCCGTAGCGCTCGGGCGGGCCGGTGATCGTCTTGATCGTCTGGTGGATCACGCGCTGCCTGATCGCGAAAGGCACCCGCGGGTTGTTGGGCAGCTGGTCGACCGGCTTGCCGAACACGTACTTGGGGATAATCCACGCGCCTTTGCGGGCGGCCAGGTAGGTGTTGGCCGCCACGTATGAGGACTCAACCGCGATGTCCATCGCCGAGTTGCCCATACCCAAGACAACCACGTCCTTACCGGCGAAAATCGAGTTGTCCACGTAGGAGTGAGCGTGCAGCTGCGTTCCATCGAACGTATCGGCGCCAGGAAACGCGGGTTCGGGCCAGCGCGCATCCCAGTGGTGGCCGTTGGCCACGAGCAGGGCGTCGTACTCGCGGACTTCGCGCTCGCCGTTTCCCCGCTCGACCGTTACCTCCCACACACCGTCCGCATGGCGCGCTGCGTGCTCGACGCCTGTCTCAAAATAAATGTGCTCACGAAGACCGAAATGATCGACGTAGTTATCGAAATACTCCTTGATGTGGGTGTGATGAGGAAAGTCCGGATAAGAGCTCGGCATTGGGTAGTCCGCGTAGGCCATGCGCTCGCGCGAGACATTGATGAACAAGTCCCTGTAGGCCGCAGACATCCCGTTGCGGTTGCCGAATACCCAGTTGCCGCCGACCTGGTCTGACTTCTCAAAACAGTCGAACGGAACCCCCCGGTCCAGCAAGGCCTTGGCGGCCGCGATGCCCGAGGAGCCGGCACCGATGATGCAGATGCGGGGCAGACCGTTCTCAGAGGGATTGGCCACGCGGCCAGTCTAGCGGTCGAAGGCGCGGCTTGACAGGGCACTTTCCACATCTCGCCTGAGCCCCTCGCTCGCGAGGAAGCGCGTATTCCGCGTGCGACCTTCGCGCACGACAAGCCCGGCGTCCAGCAAGCGCCGGAAGTCGCCCCCGGCCGTAACTGAGGAGATGTCGGCCTCCGTGCTGTAGGCAAGCCTGGAAGCCCCCTCGAACAGGCTCTGCTCCAACGCGATGACGATCCGGTCGGGCCAGTCGCGCTGTTCGACCAGCTCTTCCAGCAAGCCCCAGCGCACTGCCGCTTGCTCGATCTGCGCGAGGCGCTTCTCCGCCTGCACGATATGAGCGTCCAAGCAAAACGCGACCCAGCCCTCTGCGTTCCGGTCGGGCTGGTAGCTGCCCCCCTGGGTCTCGCGCAAGGATCGGTAGTAGGAAGCGGTGTTGTGGCCGAGGTATTCCTCGATGGACCCAAGCTCCGGTGTGAGCAAGCCTGCCCGCGCGAGCACCAGGGACTGCACGATGCGCGCAATACGGCCATTGCCGTCGGCAAACGGGTGAACCGAGATGACGTTGAGGTGAGCCATCGCGGCCCGCGCGACCACATGCGTGTCGAGATCTCCGTGGTCCAGCCAATCGACTACCTCCCGCATCAGGCCGGGCACCTGTTCGGCGGGCGGCCCGACGTACTCCGGCGGCCCCCCGTCGGGAGATGTCACGCTGATCGGGCCATCGCGCCAGCGCCCCGGCCTCTTCTCGCGCTGGAACAGACAGGCGTCGAAGTGCAGGTCGAGGATCGCGCGCTCAGACCAGCTGAACGCCGGATCTTCAGCCATCACCCCGACGTGATCCATCGCTCGCGCGTAGGCAGCCAAGGCCAGTTGCGCTTCGTCGCCATCCTCCCCAAGTTCACCGCCGGCGAGAGCAACGGACTGCGCTTCGGAGACCTCATAGCCCTCGATCGAGACGGAGCCGCGGGCGGAGGCAGCCTTGACGTGACGGCGCAACTGCCCTAGCCAGGGCATGGGCACGCCGCCGGCGCGCTCCCCGAGCTGCCGGCGCAGCTCGTCCAGCGTGACCAGACGCTCGACAAGATTGGGGCCAAGCGCGGGAATCGTGAAGATCATGCATAACACTATATACGAATATTCATATATTCGTATATAGGCTACCTAGCGATAGCTATCCGCTTCCGATGGTGGCGACCACGCCTTGGCCGCGCTCGGTGAGAGTCCATGCCTTGGCCTCGCCGCGGCCCGGCGGCGGGCCACCGTTGTGGACGAGCCCGAGCCGCTCCAAACGGCCAAGCAGGCGCGAGATCTGGCCTTGATCGGCGATCCCGGCCGTATCCGCCACCTGTTTGCTCGAAGCGCCCGGGGCTGCCGCAATCGAGGAGAGCACGAGGGCAGTGCGGTAGGTGAGACGCATGGGCAAATCCTTGAAAGGGTCCTCACCAGCGTGCGAGACGCTCGGCAGACGCGGCACGACGGACACGGGCACCAAGCCTTCGCGCGCGGCCGCGGCGGGACCGAGATAGGGCAGCGCGACAATCCCCATCAGCTGGCTTGTGAGCCCGATCAGCGTGGGCGAACTGCCGGGCCGAACCGTGAGCATCCGCGCATGGACGATGGCGATCACCGCTCCAACGACGCCCTCGGCAGCAAGCTCCGGCGCCCCGGCATCGGTCCGAGCTTCCTCACGACCTTCTTCGACGACCTCGATCAGCTGCCCGACAACCCGCGCGCGGGCGCTCAACACCAGCGGTCCGCCCGCAAGCGCCTCGACAACCAGCAGGCGGGCAAGCGCCGGCTCCGCATCGAGGAACCCAAGCAACGCGCCAAGACCGTCACGGACGCGCTCACGCCAGCGTCGCTTGCCCTCAAAGGCCGGCACAACGACAACCGCGGCCCGCTCTACCGCGTCTTCGAAAGCCGCCGCGAGACACTCGTCGCGGTCGGCGAACACCTCGTAGAACGTCCTGCGAGAGACGCCGGCCCGGGCGCAGACGCCACCTATACTGGTGAACGCGAGTCCCTGTCGGTCGATCAGCTCGACGGCCGCCGCAAGGATCCGCCGCCGTTGCAACGGAAGCACCGAACCGACGCGAGCGTTGCCGCTCGGATGTCCCTTACGACCGTTGACCGGAGCGCGGTCGAGGCGGGGACGACGAGGCGCCCCGACCGCTCCCTTGGTGGAGGCCATGAGTAATACACCTCTATTTCTTCTTGGCCGTTTTCTTGCCGTGGCGCTTTGCCTTCGTCTTTTTCTTTGCCTTCGCCTTGGCGCAGCCTGTGACGGTGATCGGTGTGGTTTGGTTGAGCCTCGCGCCGTTTTGGGCAATGAATGCTGTGGGCATGGCGAGTTTTGTCTTGCAGAGGTTGCCGTTTGCGGCTAGGGCTGAGTACTTGCCTTGGGGTAGTACTAGTTCGAAAAGGCCAATAGGAACGTCGGGGACTTGCTTGAACGTGCTGCTGGTGATGTTGGTTTTATTGTTGATGAAGGTGGTGCCTACGAGTTCGACGGTCACGCCGTAGCCTTGGAGGACCACGATCAGCGAGGGGAATTCTTCTCCTGCGTGGCTGACGAAGTAGGCTGGTCCTTCGAGTGGGACGGGCAGGACTGGTGTTATGGCCTTGGCGTGCCCGACGATCGAGGCTGAGGGACAGTTGGCTGGGTTAGCCGCGAATGTTGCTGCTGTGCATGCCTTTTGTAGTGTTGTTAGTCGTGAGGGTAGTTGCTTTGGTAGGTCTACCTTGACGCTGTTGATGTTTGACTGCGAGGAGGCCTGGTTTGCCCCCAGGTTCCCCGTGGGGTAGACGATCTTGGCGGTTAGACTCGCCCCATTGCTGCGTGATGTCTTACCAGTGGTTGAGACTTTGAAGTTTGGTTGGAACTTCAGTGCTTGACAGGACCCCATCTGGAAATGACTCGACAAAGGCGCCACAACTCCTTCGGTGCTTGTGGCTGTTCCAGAGAAGCTCATGGGGTTGCAGTCGGTTGGGTTGAACATGAATTCAGACCTGTCGATCACAGCGTTGATCGAGCGTAGATCGGCAGGGATGCCCTTCACGATTGTCGGTAGGGAATCGGTGATGACGGTGATCTGGCTGGTATGACGATCGACTTCGATCCGTGCTCGGACGATTTCGGTACCGAGGTTGAAAGGACCCGCTACCAGCGGCACGACAATCGACAATCCAAACGGTGCGCCCTTGTACGGACCGGTCAGAGTAGATCGGCGCCGGAGGAGCACCGGCCTGAGGAATGAACAACGGATAAGGACCAGGTCCGGCTCCTACGACCGTCTGACCGATCTGGGATGCACCCGAGCATGTTCCTTCAGCCGCCTGCGGTTCCTCGCATAGTGGAACCTTGGCGATCATCCCCAACAAGCCCTCTGGAGTCTTGAAAGACAGGCTAGAGACACGCTGCTGCCCATCCCCGCGCTGCAATAGCATCGAGAAGTCCGTATACCCACCAGCCTGATCTGTCGTAGCACCAGCAGTCATCACTGGAGCGAACGGCAAAGGATCCTGACATGCGCTGCCCGCTGGACCGTTTGAGATCTGGAACTTGCTTTCAAGCAGTGCTTCCTGCACGAACGGCGAAGACCACGGCGTGAAATCAGCCGTAGACCCATAGGTCCCACAGAGTTGAGGTGTCACGAGCGCTGCCTGTGCGCCACCACTGAAGGACAACACGAATTCTGTTAGCGGTGCGTCCGGCGTTCCAGGATCTTGCGGAGTGCCCTTGAACGTCGTGACCAGCTGCCCCGTCTGTTCGTTGAGATGGACCGTCCCAATAAGCTTCAGGTTGACACCTTCCCCTGACGCTGCGACGAGTAGTTGTAGGTCTGGGGGGTTGTTTTGCAGGATGTAAACATTGCCTTTCAGGCGTTTAGGCAACAACGGTGTGGCTATTTCATCGGTTCCGACCTTTGATGCGGCTGGACATGATGATGGTCCGTCGAAGGCTTCGCTTTCGCCACCCAGGTTCTCCTCTGATGGTTGGCAGGCTACGAGGCCTGTAGCTTGTCCTGGATTGATCACGACGCCTTCGGGCAATGTGACCGTTGTTTCCTTCAATCCTGAGGTAGCGAGACCTTCGGGGTTCAATCCCTGTGGTAGCTTCACCGTTGCGGTCAATCCTGCTGGTGTGTCAGAGAACGTTGTATCTGGCGCGAGATTCACTGTCGGTTCGAAGTGGACTAGTCGTTCACAACCGGTATACCCTGCCGGTTGGCCGTTCTGGTCTTGTGAGACGAACGATCTACTCGCGTAGGCATGTTCGTCCTGCCATGTGCCTGTCTCCTCCGTTATGAATGTTTGCGGACCCTGACAGGAGGTCGGCAACGTCAGGAATGGCGTTGTTCCACCGTTTGAGCCGCATCCGCCATTGCCGTCGGGTATGCAGCCTGTGCCGTAGCGCTCGGGGTCGTGGCTTGGGTCACCAGGAACACCCCAGAAAGTGCTGCGGAAGAACAATGTGCCGCGCTGAGGCACATCGGGAGTCTCAGCCGTGATGCCATAATCCCCACCGGAGCGGACACGCGCATCGATAAACACCTCATTACCACCAAGAATGTCAAACGCGAACTGCGCTGCGACGCCAGCAGGCGGTACGAGATTGAAGACCGGGAAGAGCGCATCTCCTTCGATTCCTTTAGCCTCGATTTCTACCCAACCAATGTTGCTCGACGCGGGACAGCCGTTTAGACCATTTCCCCCAGATTCCGGGTTGCCTTCTTCGTCGAATCGTTCGCGTGTGCATTGCGGTACAGCGTTGGGATTACCAACCAGGCCGGGAGGCAACTCCCCGTCGAGTGAACGTGCTTCACCGCCAGACGGTACGAATCTACCTTCGCCCGATTCTCTATTGATCGCGAACGCGACCGTCATCTCATACGGGTGAGAGCCAGCTTGCGTATCGAAACTGCCGTCCGCGTTGGTAAACCAAGTATTCATATTCGCGAAACCCAAACCAGGAGATTCAAAACCGAAACGCAAAGGCAGGGTAGTGCTAGTCACCCCATTCGCTCCTCCACCACTAACACTCACGTGAGTTACGGCTTCATTAGACACATTTGCAGCAACCTTGATGGGAATACCGATCTGTGCAGGAATCTTTGCTGGTACTATCGCGTCCCCGTTATCGTCTTGATTTATTTCGCATGTCACGATTTTCGTGTTGATGCCGGTGCAACCGGCGCCTAGGGGTTCCGTCGCGGTCACCCCTTCCGGCAAAGTATTCGTGACGATCAGAGGAATCTCAACCGTTTCCATTTCCTGTTCGCCTTTGGTGTTCAAAACTGGTTCATCTTTGGAATTGAACACCGGTACCAGCTTCGTGTTTGGTAGTCCCCCATCATTGTATATACGCTCCTTCACCTGGCCTTCGCCACCCGGCGCGATAACCGTCGGCAACGAGTACCCAAATACCTGCCACCCTGGCGCCGGCGTGACCGCCGCACCAGCTACCCCGGAGAACACACAAAGGCAACAGCAGGCAAGATATGCCACCACGACACTAATCCACCGGGACACACACAGACGCCTGATCATGACTTACCTGCTTTCCTCACGCCAATGACCCTCTTCTGGCTTGTCTTTGCTGGGGTTCTGAATCTTTTACGTGCAGTCTTTTCGCAGGTCAAGCGCTTCTTGGCGTGCTTGCTCTCACACGCCTTCAAAGCACGCTTCAACTTCTGAGATCTAGTCAACGCCTTCTGCTTCACCACAGGCTTAGACACAGTGGACGGGAAGTTGCCTATCCCTTCGAACGTCACACTCGGCGGCGTTGCGAACACCGGCGGTGAGGCAGGCACACCCTGGCAACCAGTACCCGAACACGCCGGTGGAGACGCCGATTGAACACCATCAACACGCGCATCATAAAGATCATACGCTTCGTTGCCGTCTTCGGATGCGAGCTGTGCTCGCGTGATAATGAACACATCGTTCCCATTCGAACTCTCACCCGCCAAATAAGATGCCGAGGATTCACACCACCAGACAACAGATACACACACCCAACCGTTTCGCGGCAACTACCTGAACCATCGCGCTCCCACTCATAAACATCCGGCGTCCCATTCGTATCCTGCGGCACAACGGCTGACTACTATCAAAGAACACACGACTACCATCGCCGAAATCCATTGCGGAATGAACGTCGAACTCCAACTCGGGGACCAAATACCCACCATAACCGCATAATCCCTGCTGCGTCAAAACATTATCTGAGGCGGTTCACCATTACGAGCACACGACACGCAAGTCAATCGGCCAGTCTCGACTTCGTAGTCATAAATCTCGCTAACCTTGTACCGTTACTCGCTACTTGATTGTCATACCCGGCGAGACCCTCAAACGCGATGAACACGACGCTGTGACCATCCGGAGTAACCTCAGCAGTACGACGACCCAGACGCCGGCTGCCAATCGCCGAAACGACCAGAATTCTGTTGACTGAAGCGCGTCCCTAATGCTTCATTCGTCGTCTTGAGGCGAGAGCGTGGCGATGAACTGACTCTGACCCGCATGCCACACGTTAAGGTTATACGCACCATCCACATAATAGATGTATTCTCCGTTTTCGCTGGCGCCGATCACCCCTGTACTTCCACGCCAGGCGTCAAATCTGTCGTAACCCCAGTGCCCGCATCCATACTCATAAAGATCGCCCTTTGTGAAGAGCACCTCTCGAACCATCCCTGGTCGCCGTCCAAAAATATCCACCGCCACCAACAGCTTCATCTACTTGCACAGATCCTCCCACTCATGCACTACCGGCATTTTCGGTCATAACAGATCACCAGTGCCCAGTCCCGTCCAAAAAGCCCTCGACCCATCATCCGAGATCACGTGACTCAAATCCGGACCCTGAGTTAGAGTCTCCGGGGCTCCCAAACCTTGCGTTCGGTTCAGAACCACCACCGGCAACACATTCACCAAACTCAACTGCCCATCGACAGACTCATACAAATTATCCTCTTCCAGCACCACCATCCACCGCGCCTTGGTCATAGCGTCATTCGCCTCAAAAACAGACGATTCATGTTAGTCAGACCCACCCACATATGAAGCATTCCGCCGAAGTGCCCGCGACTTTAGGGAATCCATTACTGACCAAATTCGCCTGCGGAACGATGCAGCGGCACAGCCTTCGGAGAAAAGTGGATGATAATCCGCTTCACTCATATCATGCTTATACAGGACTTTGTAGTTTTCGCCCCGCGCTTCAGGCGAAAGAGGTTGATCTACTACTTCGGGACGAGATTCGCCGATCCTGATTGCAGGATCCCAATAGACAAATCACTCGAAAAAGCTTGATAATACGCACATGGTTGCCTGGGGCCTGGAGATTGAGCCTGACTCCAACCACCCCCCACAGAACGCGTCGCAAGATACTCGTTACCCTCATAAAACCCACTATTACCATTCCCGCCCGATGTCGGATCAGCCACATACGTGACAGCATTACCATCCGACGATGCCTGGAACGGCAGCTTAGTCTAATACCCCCTTGCCCATGACTCAATATGACTTCTGGAATTGTGAACGGTACATACACATCCGCATTATCGTTTTCCGGTGGCGTCACCATTTCATACACGCGACCATCCGGAAGACCACCTACCGCGGTTGTGAACGTCTTGCATACGGTGTGTGTGCTACCCATTCGCTCCATCTAGTTGGCACCGATCCGAAAGTGGTATTCGCTAGCTGGTGCCAGATGCCCGCTAATTTGGACCCGCCTGGCGTCATCGGAGCCAAGGCTCACCGGTGTCTGCTGACCCATAGCGGTCTAGGCCCATATTGCACTTCATAAGTAGTTGGTAGCCCATAAGGGTCGATCTGGACGCCACGGTCGAAGTCTTCAGAACCAAGCTCGGCACTGACTCGCTGCTGAACGCGGGCGCCTGGCGCGCAGTTGCGCTGAACTTCGCCGGTACCCAAGCGCATTCGCCGCCGTACGCGTTGGTCGAGAACCAAACAACCGTGTACGGCTTGTTCGGCGACAGCCCCGGCGCTTCGACGTGAACATGGAGCTGCTTGCCTTCAGCGACTTCGACAGCCGGGGTACGTTCGCCACCCAACGCCCCGTTGTCTAACGGAAACGTATAGTTCAACTTCCAGTAGCATTATCTGGGTTCAACTCGCCATAGAGACACCACCCGAGGTGACCGCGCATTCGCTTCGAGGGCTTCAGGCGCACGAAATGTACGATCCCGGCTCGCCGGCGGCACCAGGATCGCAGAACACCTTAAAGTTCGCCGACGAGGAAGTGACCCCAGTCGCAGCACTGGTCTGCGGATCTTCACCACAACACCAGTCCTAAACTTGACCGGTGTGCTGTCGCTTCGTCGCCTTTAGCCTGGTTGAGGTTTCCGCTCTACAAGCAGACCGTGTATTCGGTGCTAGGATTTAGCCCAGTCAATTCCTGCGCTACTTCTTGATCCTGGAACCCGAATGCGATACCCGGCGCTTCAGGCGCTTTAAAGCCACCAGCACAACCCGCACCGCCGAGTTCGCGATACAAGAATTCATAAGAACCAGGCAGCCCTTCACCCGCCGCTTTCGGATTCAACACACCATGCACGATCACTTTGGCGGCGCGCCAGGAGATCCCACCACACATCCGGCACTTCAGGAGCCGCCGCCAAAGCAGGAACACAAGCCCACACAAGCCAACCCGCAAGCACACAACACACAACCATGACCGGCAAGACCGGCTTACGAGCAGCACCCATCGAACCCCTCCTCAGAGCGAACCACGAACCTAGAAGCACGCTGACAGCGCGCGAGTACCCCTTCGGGCACGAGAAACCTCGCCAGCCAAGCGGCCCTGCGAGGCGACGAGACCGACCAGCGCTTAGCTGGTGAGCGGCCCGGCCAGAGAGAGAGAGAGAGAGAGAGACGCGTCAGCGACGCTGACGCGTCCTATAACAGACCCGTCAGAAGCACACGGACTCTCAACGACGCTATTCCCCAAAGAAACCACGCGAAAAACAACTCCCTCTCAGAAGCGACCCGGTCCCTCTCCCAAGGGCCCTGCAATACCGGTAAAAAGTCGACCAACAAGGGCCAACCCAAAACCCGACCTTATGTACGCCGGCAAAGTTCAGTGCTACATCCGGCATAGAGCATGTTACACGCAAGCCTATGCAGATGTCAAGTCCCAATAGGCAAGGAGCTACAGACGTGTCTCTTTACGTCTGGCGTACCTGACAGCTACTCGGCCGGAACCCCAGGCCCCACATGCTGGGGCGGCCCCTCGGGCCCTTCGTCGGCGTCGGCGTGTCCGGCAATGCCCCCATCCTGAGGGAGCGAGCCGTTCGTCAGCGCGAGCGCCGGCTCGGCACGCAGGCTCGCCAAATAGCGATCGACCATGCGCGCGCACTGGCGACCCTCGTTGATCGCCCACACGATCAGGGATTGCCCGCGCCGCGCGTCGCCGGCGGCGAACACCCCCTCGACAGAGGTCGTATAGGGCTTGACCGCCTTGACGTTTCCGCGCGGATCCTTCTCGACGCCCAGCTGGTCGAGCAAGGGCTGCTCGGGGTGCAAAAAGCCCATCGCCAGCAACACGAGCTGAGCCGGCAGCTCGCGCTCGGATCCCTCCATCGGCGCGAACGGAGGTGCGAGCTCGGCCTGGGCGATGTGCAAGGCGGCGACGTTGCCATCGGCGTCACCGGAGAAGTGGGTGGTCGTGACCGAGTAGTCCTGCTCCCCCACGCCAGCCGTGCGGGCCTCCTCCATCGCGTAGGAGAGTCGGTACTTCAGGGGCCACTCCGGCCAAGGCGTACGCGCGTCGGGACGATGGTCAGGCGGCTCGGGCAAGAGCTCCAGCTGCACGATCGAGGCAGCGCCCTCCCTCAGAGAATTGCCGACGCAATCGGCCCCAGTGTCGCCACCACCGATCACAACCACATGCTTGCCGGCGGCGCTGATCGGCTCACCTGTCGCCGGCTGGGCCACGGTCGGCTCAGGACCGTACTCGCTCGCCACGAAGCGATTGCGCTGGTAGAGATAGTCCATCGCGAAGTGGACGCCGCCCAAGTCGCGCCCGGGAACGCCCAGGTCACGAGGCACGCGCGAGCCGGTCGCGAGCACGACGGCGTCGAAGCGCTCGCGCAACTCCTCCACGCTCACGTCGCTGCCGACATCCACACCGCAGCGCAACTCGACACCCTCGGCTCGAAGCTGCTCCACACGCCGCTCCACGACTCGCTTTTCGATCTTGAAGTCGGGCACGCCAAAGCGCACGAGCCCACCGGCAGCCTCGTCGCGCTCGAACAGCGTGACCGCGTAGCCGAGGCGACGCAACTGCTGGGCGGCCGCCATGCCGGCCGGCCCTGAGCCGATCACCGCGACCGCTTGGCCGATCTCGCGCTTGGGCGGCTCCGGCCCGATCCACCCTTCTCGGAAAGCCCTGTCGACGATCGCTAGCTCGATCTGCTTGATCGTGACCGAGTCGCCCTCCCTGATCTCCAAGACGCACGCGGCCTCGCACGGCGCCGGGCACAGGCGGCCGGTGAAATCGGGAAAGTTGTTGGTGGCGTGCAGCTGGGCGATCGCCTCGGGCCAGCGGTCGCGGTAGACGAGGTCGTTCCAGTCGGGGATCAGGTTGCCGAGCGGGCAGCCGTTGTGACAGAAGGGCACGCCGCATTCCATGCAGCGCGCGCCCTGGTCGCGCAGCTCCTGCACAGGTCGCTCCACGAGGAACTCTTGATAATCGTGTGCGCGCTCGCGGGGATCGCGGTAGGGGATCCCGTGGCGCTCGATCTGAAGGAAACCGCCGAGCTTGCCCATCAGGCGGGCACCCCCTCGGCCTGCTCGCCTTCGGACTGGCCGGCTTCGGCCTCCGCCAATTCGCGCAGGACGCGCTTGTAGTCGTGGGGCATGACCTTCACGAATGCGCCATTGGCCAGCAGTTGCTCGAAGCGGGCGAGCACATCGCGCGCGACCGGCGAGTCGGTGTGGGTCTCATGCTCCTCGATCATCGCCTTCAGCTCGATCGCGTCGGCAGGGGAGATCTCGTCGAAGCCGACCATGCCCATGTTGCAGCGATCAGGGAACGCACCCGCCTCGTCCAAGATGTAGGCGATCCCGCCGCTCATGCCGGCGGCGAAGTTGCGCCCGGTGGGACCAAGCACGACCACGCGCCCGCCGGTCATGTACTCGCAGCCGTGATCCCCCACGCCCTCCACGACTGCCCAAGCGCCTGAGTTGCGCACGGCAAAGCGCTCCCCCGCTAGGCCCCTGAAGAAGGCGCGTCCAGAGGTGGCGCCGTAGAGCACGGTGTTGCCCACGATCACGTTCTCCTGCGCCACGAAGTGCTCGCCGATGTCGCGCGGCGGGCGCACCGACACGACCCCTCCGGATAGTCCCTTGCCGGTGTAGTCGTTGGTATCGCCCTCCAGCTCGAACGTCACCCCGGGGGCCAGCCAGCCGCCGAAGCTCTGGCCGGCCGAGCCCTTGAAGCGGACCACGATCGAGTCCGGCGAAAGGCCCTCGGCGCCCCGGGCGCGAGCGATGTGACTGGAGAGGATGCCGCCCACACAGCGGTTGACATTGCGAATGGGGAAGTCTGCACTCACCTTCTCGCCCCCATCGATCGTCGCGCGTGCCAGCTCCACCAGCTCCCAATCCAAGGCATCCTCCAACACCGACGGGGGCGGCTCGACACGATGACGCGCGCCGCCCTCGGGCAGCTCGATGTGGGCCAGCACATGGGTGAGGTCGACACCGCGTGCCTTCCAGTGCTCGATCGCACCCTGCGCCCCGAGCAGGTCGACGCGGCCGATCGCGTCATCCAGAGTCCGCAGGCCGAGGGATGCAAGGATCTCGCGGACTTCCTCGGCCACGAAGAAGAAGAAGTTGACCACGTGCTCGGGGCGTCCCTTGAAGCGCGCACGCAGCTCGGGGTCCTGTGTGGCGATCCCGACCGGGCAAGTGTTCAGATGGCAGGCCCGCATCATGATGCAGCCGGTCGCGATCAAGGGCGCGGTGGAGAAGCCCATCTCATCGGCTCCGAGCATCGCGGCAATGACCACGTCGCGCCCGGTCTTCAGCTGGCCATCGGTCTGCACCACGATCCGCGAGCGTAGGTCGTTGAGCAGCAACGTCTGTTGGGTCTCAGCCAGGCCGATCTCCCAAGGCACCCCGGCGGCCTGGATCGAGGACAGCGGCGAGGCGCCGGTGCCGCCGTCGTGGCCGGCGATCAGAACGCGGTCCGCGTTTGCCTTGGAGACGCCGGCGGCAACCGTGCCGACACCCACCTCGGAGACCAGCTTGACCGACACCTGGGCCTCGGGATTGGAGCAGCGCAAGTCGTAGATCAGCTGCTTGAGATCCTCGATCGAATAGATGTCGTGGTGGGGTGGCGGGGAGATCAAGCCCACACCGGGGGTCGTATGCCTGATCGAGCCGATATAGGCATCAACCTTGTGCCCCGGCAACTGGCCACCCTCCCCCGGCTTGGCGCCTTGGGCCATCTTGATCTGCAGCTCGTCCGCGTTGACCAGATAGTGGATCGTGACCCCGAAGCGGCCCGAGGCGACCTGCTTGATCGCCGAGCGGCGCCTGTCGCCGTTGGGGTCAGGCTGGAAGCGCGCCGGGTCCTCCCCACCCTCGCCCGTGTTGGAGCGCCCACCGAGGCGGTTCATCGCGATCGCAAGCGTCTCGTGGGCCTCGCGCGAGATCGAGCCAAGGCTCATTGCGCCGGTGCAAAAACGGCGCACAATCTCCTTGGCGGGCTCCACTTCTGAAAGCGGAATCGCGCTTGCCGTCGCGTCGTTGGCGGGGCCGATCCGCAAGAGCCCCCGTAGGGTGGCCTTGCGGGCGGCGTCATCGTTGACAGCCGCGGCGTACTCACGGTACTTCTGGAAGGCTGGCGAGTCGCGCACCTCCTCGTGGGCGGTGGCGTCACCCTTCAGCGCGGCGGTGACATTGCCGTTGGCGGAGCGGACCGCGTGCTGAACGAGCGCGATCGTCTCGGGGTTCCACATGTGGTGCTCGCCGTCGCGCCGCCACGCGTAGACGCCGCCGACCGGCAGCAGGCCCTCGGCGCTTGCGAGAGGACTCGACCCAGCCGGCCCGCGCGTGGCGCTCCATGGCCTCGATCGCCAATACCTCCAAGCCCACCCCGCCGATGCGCGAGGCGGTGCCCGTGAAGTGACGGTCGATCAACCCTCGCTCCAGGCCCACGGCCTCGAAGATCTGAGCACCGCGGTAGGACTGAATCGTGGATATCCCCATCTTGGAGATGGTCTTGAGCAGGCCCTTGCCGATCGCCTTGACCGTGTTCTGGGCGGCTTGCTCGGGAGTCAGCGCGACGGTGGCGCCATTCTCGGCGCGCGTGATCCGTCCCTGGGCGACCAGCTCGTCCAAGGTCTCGAGCATCACGTAGGGGTTGATTGCTGAGACCCCGTAGCCGATCAGGGTGGCGAAGTGGTGGACCTCGCGCGGCTCACCGGACTCAAGGACGATGCCGGCACGCAGACGCGTGCCCTCGCGCACGAGGTGGTGGTGAACCGAGGAGACGGCCAAGAGCGAGGGGATCGCCGCGCGCCGGGGGCCGAGCAGGCGGTCGGAGAGGATGATGATGTTGACCCCCTCGGCAATCGCCTCGTGCGCCTGGGCACACACACGCTCCAAAGCGGGCGCAAGTCCCTCGGGACCGTCGGCTACCGGCCAGGTTATGTCGAGCGTGCGCGATGAGAAGATGTCGCTCGATATGTGGCGCAGGGTCTCGAGCTCTCGGTTGAGCAGGATCGGCTGTTCTAGCTCCAGCTTGTGGGCGTGCTCGGGTGTCTCGTCGAACAGGTTGCGCTCGGTGCCGAGGCTAGTCGAGAGGCTCATCACGATTTCCTCGCGGATCGGGTCGATCGGCGGGTTGGTGACCTGGGCGAACAGCTGCTTGAAGTAGGAGAACAGGGGCGGCGCTTGGTCTGAAAGCACAGCCAGGGACAGGTCGTTGCCCATCGAGCCAATCGGCTCGGCCGCCTCGCGGGCCATCGGCTCCAACAAGACGCGCAGATCCTCCTGGGAGTAGCCAAACGCCTGTTGGCGACGTCGCAAAGGTTGATCTGAGAGGGTGACCTGCTCGGACGACGGCAAGTCGGCGAAGCGCACGGCGTTGCGCGCGTACCACTCGCCGTAAGGCTGTTGGGTGGAGATGCGGCGCTTGACCTCGTCGTCGTCGACCACGCAGCCCTGCTCCAAGTCGACCAGAAACAGCTTGCCAGGCTGCAGCCGCCCGAGGCGGACGATCTCACCGGCGGGCACTCCAAGCAAGCCCGCCTCCGATCCGAGCACGACGTGACCATCCTTGGTGAGCACCCAGCGTCCGGGGCGCAGGCCATTGCGATCGAGCGTGGCCCCGACCACGCGCCCGTCGGTGAAGGCCACCGCGGCCGGGCCGTCCCAAGGCTCCATAAGACAGGAATGGAAGGCATAGAAACCCTTCAGCTCCTCCGGCAGGTCAGAGCGCGAGCGGTAGGCCTCGGGGATCATCATCATCACGGCGTGCGGGAGCGAGCGACCCGCGAGCATCAACAGCTCCAGGACATTGTCGAACGTGGCCGAGTCGGAGTTGCCCTGGGTGACGACCGGCAGGATCTTCTCCAAGTCCTCGCCGAACAGCTCCGAGGCCAGCTCAGACTCGCGCGCGCGCATCCAGTTGACGTTGCCCATGACGGTGTTGATCTCGCCGTTGTGGCAGATCACGCGGTATGGATGCGCCAGCTCCCAAGAGGGGAACGTGTTGGTCGAGAAACGCGAGTGGACCAGACCCAAGGCGCTCTTGCAGCGTGAGTCACGCAGATCGGGATAGAAGGCGCCGAGCTGGTAGGAGATGAGCATGCCCTTGTAGTTGAGGGTGCGCGAAGAGGACGAGGCCACATAGAAGCCCTTACGCTCGGCCTCCGGCCAGGCGGAGACAGCCTGTTCGCAGACTCGCCGAATCACGTACAGCTTGCGCTCAAAGGCATCCTGGTCGAAAACGTCCGCCGAACCTGCGCCCCGTGCGGGCTCCGTTGTTTTGTCGGCTCCCGCCCCCTCCCCTGCCTCGGTCCCGACTCCACCTCCCACACCGGAGCCTGCCCCCACGAATAGCTGGCGGATGACCGGGCGGCTAGCAGCAGCCGTGGCGCCGGTGTGCTCAGGGCGGACAGGAACATCGCGCCAGCCGAGCAGTTGTTGGCCCTCCTCGGAGACGATTTGCTCCAGCAGCGCTTCTATACGCGCGCGCGAGTCACCCTCATTCGGAAGAAAGCACATCAAGACCCCGTAGGCGCCGGGCGCCGGCAGCTCGAAGCCCGTCACCGCGCGCAACAGCTCGTCGGGCATCTGCATGAGGATCCCCGCGCCGTCTCCAGTCAAGGGGTCCGCACCTGAGGCGCCGCGGTGCTCCAGATTCTCCAAGGCGGCGAGGGCACGCGTTACGACCTCATGTGTGGGCGTGTTGTCCAGGCGCGCGACCATGCCCACGCCGCACGCATCGTGCTCGTAGCGGGGGTCGTAGAGTCCAGCGGCCTGTGATGGCAATGTGTGCGAAGTCATGTGAGTGCTGCCCTCGGGCGACGCGTCCAGGAGGACTGCGACACCTTCGTGGCATGGGGGGTCGGCACCTGAGGCGGAGCCTGAAAGGGTAGCATCGAGATCGCTTGAGAACATGCTTGCGAGGTGTGAAATCCGTCCTGGCCGGGCATCACTATGTGCGAGGACCAACAGGCAGTATCCCTACGGCAGACCAGCCAGGAGAGGCAATGACGCCGGACATGGAGCTTGCGCTCGCGGCGCGGGCTGAGAACATTGCGATAGTTCGGCACGTCCTTGGCGGTCTCGGCGAGGCCTACGAGATGTCCGATGAGAAGCTCTCAGACATTCGCCTGGCGGTGACCGAGGCATGTGCGAACGTGGTGGTACACGCCTATCCGGACGGTCAAGCAGGCCAGATGGAAGTCGTGGCGACCATGGGAGAGGAGACGCTGACAGTGCTTGTACGCGACTGGGGATGTGGGATCAGGCCACGCCCGGACAGCCCCGGCCTGGGTCTTGGCCTGTCGCTGATCGCGGCGCTGGCCGAGTCGGTGCAGCTGGGCCATGGTCAAGAGGAGCGCACGGAGGTTCAGATGACTTTCGCGCTGAGGAACGCCGTCGGGGCAAACGCCCTGACGGGCACGAATGGACGCGGTGCGTGAGCGAGGCGATGAGCGACACCCGGACGGTTGAGGCGACCGCGAGCGGCAGGACGAGAGATGAGCGGGAGTCCTCAGAGACGGACGGCGCCGTGAATGTGCGAATCGCCAACGGCCCACTCGTGGGACCAGTTCTGCGGCGAATGGTCTCGATTGTGCTTGCACGGGCAGACTGGCCGCTGGACGGGCTCGACGACGCGATGCTGGTCTGCGACGCGCTGAGCGCCCACGCACCAAGACACGCACAAGCGGGATGGTTGGCATTGAGCGTAAAGGCTGACGAGAACGGAGCGGAGTTGTGCGTCGGCGAGTTGCGTCAGGGAGGAGCGGACGATCTCCTGCGAGACGCGGCGCTGCCCGTGGTCGGCAACGTGCTCGAAGGCATCGCGGAGAAGGTGTCGGTGTGTGCCGAGCCGGAGGGCGGATCTCGGCTCGTGCTCGTGCTCAGCGCTAACTGACGCGCTCCAAGCTCGCTTCCAAAGCCTTCATCACGTCGGGCGAGTCGGGCGGAGGCTCGGGCGTGGCGCTCAAGGGCATCGGCTCGCCGGCCGCCTTACGGTCGATCAGGTCGAGTACAGCGTCGCGATAGGTGTCCTGGTACTTGTCGATGTCGAAAGGCTCTGCCACCGACGCCACCAGGCGACGGGCGACATCCAGCTCCTGCTCGTCGATCTCTCCGTCGAGCCCTTCCAGCTCGCGCAGACCGGTCGTAGCATTGACCTCGTCGCCGTAGCTCATTGTCAGCATCAGCAGGGCCTCGCCTCGCGGTCGGATCGCGACCAGGCGTTCTTTGGAGCGCATGACGATACGCCCGATCGCTACCTTGCCCGTGTCCTGCATGGCTCGTAGCAGCAACCGATAGGGGTGCGCGCCGGCGATCCCGGGCACGAGGTGGTAGGGGTGATCGATATAGATCGGGTCGATTTCCTCCAGCTCGACGAAGTCCTCGACTTGAATCGTGCGCGTGAACAGGGGTTCCAGAGCCTGCAGCTCGCGCGCCTCGACCGGGATATAGCGATCGGGAGCGATCTCGTAGCCCTTGACGATCTCATCCAAGGGGATCTCTTCGCCGTCGAGCGAGCAGACGTGCTTCTGGTGGATGCGCCCACTGTCCAACGAGTGGATCTGGTGGAAGTGGACCGTACGGCGCGTGACCGCGCTATAGAGCTTGACCGGCACGCTGACCAAGCCGAAGCTCAGGGTTCCCATCCACATGGCTCTTTGCATCAAGAAACATGTTGACTTCTATCCGGTACATTGTCAAGCCTTATCGTCAAGGCCGCGGCGGAGCGCCGGCATCGACGCCGGCGCGCAGACGAGTCAAAGCCTGCCTGATCAGGCGCGAGACCTGCATTTGGGAGACGCCGATCCGCTCGCCGATCTCCGCCTGAGTCAGATCCTGGCCGAAACGGAGACGCAAGACCGCGCGCTCGCGCGCCGATATACGACTCATCAGCGGCTCCAAGGTCGCTCGCTCCTCAGCCCTGTCGAAGCCCTGGTCGGGAGCGCCGAGACCCTCAGCCACGCTCTCGGTCTCTTCGTCGCGTGTGGAGCGCGGAGAGTCGAGCGAAGTCGTGCGGTAGGCGCCCATCGCCTCGAGCGCCTCGAGCACCTGCTCATCAGAGACGTCCACGGCCTCAGCGATCTCGGCGACCGAGGGCGAGCGACGCCGCCCAAGGGACAGGCGCGTGACTGTCTGATCCACCCTCAGAGCCAGCTCCTGCAGGTCGCGCGGAACGCGAACCGACCAGGTGCGATCGCGGAAGTGGCGCTTGAGCTCGCCGAGGATCGTGGGGACCGCGTAGCTGGAGAACATGACGTCGCGCGAACAATCGAAGCGATCGACCGCCTTGAGCAGTCCGATTGACGCGACCTGCACAAGATCTTCGATTGGCTCGTCGGTGTGCTGATAGCGCCGCGCCAAGCGCCGGGCGAGCGGGAGGTAGCGCTCCACCAAAACCTCACGCGCGGTGGGATCGCCGTCTATGCGCATACGAGCAAACAGCTCGAGATCGGGCACGAGCGACGGCATCTGCGTGACCGTAGCCGTTGATCTTGGCGCTGGCGTCAGTTCCACTGCGACGCTCCTCCTGACCTCGAATGCTTCGCCCGATCGCGAAACAAGCGATTCCAAATGAGAGTAGCCACTCCACGAGAAGATTCCAATGTGGCGGACCGCTCACTGCAGCTGCGGGTTTCCCCCGGCTGCAGCCTTCAACCTGCGGTTCGCTCTCGAACTGAGCAATGCTCAGTGATCGTGCGGGATTGCGTGTAGAGGTTGCTCAGCCATGGTTCGGTCATCCCCCCAAGAGCAAAGACTTCCCCGGCCAGGACAAGTCAGGCAGAGGGCGCGGTGGGGGTTTTTCGTCACGCCGAAACCTTTGTCTCTCGCGTCAGCGATGCGAGATTGCAACTGTTCGCGCAAATGAGAGCGTTCGCTTGCAACGAAGCGTGTCGATATCCAGGCTCCAGGTCGTTCCAGGAACCAGTGGGCCACCTCTACACGCTCGATCCCGTCTTCGATCGCTGCAAGGGCATAGAGCAAACGCTGAATCGAGTAGTCGCGCTCGACCAGCCACTCGAGGTCCACCGCGCCGTCAAGCCTGTCGCTCTTGTAGTCCACGATCAGACTGGCGCCGTCCGGCTCCTCGACAATCAGGTCGAGCACACCCGTGACAATGGGTTCCGCGGAAGCCAACGCAAAGGCGAAGGGGTGCTCGCGACGAGGGTTGCCAGCGCGCGCCAAACGCTGCGCCGGCTCGGCGGCAAGCGCAAGCGAGAGCAACGTGGCGATCTCTTCGCGCTCGGCGAGAGCGACGCGAGCACCGATGCGTCTGGCAACCGCTTCCACGTCACGCTCGGTGGGCGACTTGGGACGGGCGAAGTCGATCGACTCGAGCAGAATGTGGACGATCGTGCCGCGCGTGCGTGCGTCAATGCCGCCCTCATCGAGGCCTCTCGCGGCAGCTCGGTTCTCAGGCAGGCGCAAGACCCGTTCGAGGTAGTAGCGATAGCCACAGCGCTCCAGCTCGGCGAGGGAGGTGTAGCTCATCGTGGCGTAAGGGTCGAGCAAGGGCAGCGCTAGAGCGTCACCAGCGTCAGGAGTGCTGTAGCCCGGCGGAGTGGCGAGCATCTTCGTGGAGACGCTCGGCTCGATCGGTGAAACTCTGCGGCTCGGACGAGGGCTCCTCCGCCTGGTGGAAGACGGCCTCTCGCTCCGTGGGGTCAGCCGCTTGGGCATCGCATTCACGGCGGTTTACCTCAGGGAGATCGCTCTGCGGCCCTGGTTGGGAGGCCGAATTGAAAACGCAGCGAACCCGCAAGCTGTCGCCTAGGTTCGTTGAGAAGGGCCCGACTGGATGCTGCTCGGAAGCGGCCAAAGACGGGGCGTCTGGGAGGAGCGCAGGCGCCAGCCACGCGATTGGCGCAATGCCGGGGCGCGGCGGGGGCCAGCGCTCGAAAGCGACCGAGCCGCTCAAGAGAAGACGATCCCGAGCGCGCGTGCAGGCGACGTAGAGAACGCGATCCTCCTCCTCTTCTTGGGCGAGGCGCCTGCGATCGCGCAGGGCCTCATAGTCGAGTGCGGGAGCCGGCTCGGGGTCGGAGAGCTCCAACAGGCGCAAGCCCACACGGGCACCTTCGTCGTCGAGAAGCAGATCGGGGTATCGGAGGTTCGGATCACGCCCCAGATCGGCTAGGCAAACGACGGGAAACTCAAGGCCCTTGGCTGCGTGAATGCTCATCAAACGCACCGCCTCAGTCTCGTCGTCGCCCACCGGTGCATCGGCCTCGCGGGCCCCAGCCGCCCGCTCGAGATGGGCGATGTGGTCGAGGAAGCCGCGCAGGTCGCGCCCCTCCTGGGCTTCGAAGTGCCGCGCGAGGCGCATGAGCTTGTGGACGTTCGCGAGTCGCCGCTCACCCCAAGTCAGGGACAGAACGTGGGCTTCGTAGCCAGTCGCGGCGATCGCGCGTCGCAAGAGCTCAGAGAGAGGGTGCGGTGCCGCGCTCGCGCGCTCTTGCGCGAGCAGCTCACGGAAAGACGCGAGGCGCATGCGATCTGACGGTGGCAGCAAAGGCTCCAGCTCAGACGCGCCCTCATCGAGTGCGCGCCATACGCCTTGTCTTCGCTCGCGCGCGAAGCGCGAGATCGCGGCGAGCGCGTCGCTTGAGGCGCCAACCAGAGGCGAGGCCAAAGTTGAGTAGAGGGCTATCTCATCCAAAGGGTTCGCCAGCGTGCGCAACCAGGCCAACAGATCGCCGACCTGTTGATGGCCCCAGAAGCCACCCACGCCCGCCAACGTGGGCAAGCCGTGGCGGCGCAGGGCGCTCTCGTACACAGGGGCGTCGCCGAGTGCGCGCAGCAGAACCACGATCTCTCCTGGCTGCGCCTGGCCATTGGCGACCAAATCGGCCACGCGCTGGGCAAGCAGGCGGGCTTCGGCCTGGCGCCAAGGGGTCGCATCGGACATACCACGCAGATCGTCGTAGCCCGACAGGGGATTCCAGCCACGCTTGTCGGTCAGTAGAAGCTCTACGAGCGGCTCCTCGCTCGAGTCTTCGCCGCGAGTGGCGCTTAGGGCCGCGAAGCGAGCGCCCATGCGGGGTGCGAAAATCCGCTCGACAGCTGCGAGAATCGCGGGGCGGCTGCGAAAGTTGTGCGTCAGTGCGAGGCTGGCTCCTCTTTGTGCCAGCAAAGCGCGGCGCTCGCGGAAAAGACCGACATCGGCATGACGGAAGCCGTAGATCGACTGCAGTTCGTCGCCGACGGTGAACAGGTTGTCTCGATCCAGGGCCGCCAGCATCTGGAGCTGGCGCGGGTTGGAGTCCTGGAACTCATCCACCATCAGCAGATCGAAGCGCTCGGACCATGCTTGGCGGATATCGGCGTGTTGGTCAAAGAGCGTACGGGCCTTCAGCTCGAGGTCGTCGAAGTCGAGCACTGCACCAGCCTGCTTGCGCTGGGCGTAGGCAAGGTCAAAGCGCTCCATCAAGTCCCCGATCAGCTCACAGGCGCGCGCGGCCCGCCGCTCACGCTGACTACGCTCACGCTCAGCGCTCTCGGTCTCGCTCGCGTCGGTGCCTATCCCCTCTACCGCGTCCCGCTGCTCGGCCATGGTCAGCGCCAGGGCCGGCAGGCGCGGCTGGGCCTGGCCGAGACTGCGCAGGTGGGCATAGGCGCCGAAGATCATGCCGCGCATGTGGTCAGGGCCGTAGGCGGCGATCAAATCGACCGCGTCGGGACGATCGCCTTCCAGGAACTCGGCCAAAGCGTCTCGGAAAGCAAGCACACGCAAGCGCTCGGCGAAGCCCTCTTCGAGGATCCGAAAGCCAGGTTCGACCCCGGCCTGGAGCGGATGGATGCGCAAAAGGCGCGCACAGAAGGCGTGAAACGTGGACACGTTGGCAGCCTCTGCGTCGCGCGCGGAGTCACGCTCGCCGAAATCCAGCAGACGTGTTCTAACACGCTCGCGTAGCTCGCCGGCAGCGCGCTCGGTGAAAGTGATCGCAAGGATCCGCCCCGGCGCTACCCCGTCCTCGCGCACGGCCCGCACGAAGCGCTCGACCAGGACCGACGTCTTGCCGCTGCCGGCGCCGGCAGCCAGCAGAAGCGAGCCGTGACGCCGCACGATCGCCTGCTCCTGCTCGTCGGTGGACACGCGGGGCGGCGCATACTCGAAAGCAAGCTGTTGGCCGGGATCGCTCAACGCTCACAGCGGCAGATCGTGGGATATGCGCATCCGCCGCCATAGGCGCAGGTGTCTGGACGTGGGTGCAGCGCACCTGAGCGCGCCTCGACGGCGGCTTGGCGCGCGACATCGAGGCATCGCTCGATCAGCTCCTGCATCTCCTCGTGGGCAAGCCGGTCCGTACGCACACAGTCGAGTTCGAGGCCGCTGTCGGCATCCAGAACACCACGCGCCTTGATCTCGCGTCCGGTAAGAGGCTGGTAGAAGCCACCAACCGGCTCTCGACCCAACAGCTGCTGCGCAGCACGCATGTAGAGCGCCACTTGAAGGGCACTATCTACGATCCAACGGGCAGCCGGGGGCGCAGAGCTTCCCTTGTAGTCATAGACGACCGCCTGCTCACCACTGATGTCGACACGGTCGATGCGCCCGCGCAAATGGACTCCTTCGCCGAGGTCGAGCGGAGGGAGACCGTCCTCGTCGAAGCCGAACTCGAGCTCGAGGTGTGTTGGCTCGAAGGAGCTGGCCTGCTCGGCCGCGCATTGCAGGTAGCGTTCCAGGTCGACCGTCAAGCGCCTACGCGCGCCGGGCAGACGCTCGGGAGCGACCGAGAGCGGATGGAGCGGCTCATACTCGGCCAGGGCCTCCACCAACAATCGCTTGGCCAAACCGAGGCTGGCCGGGGTGAGACGCGCGGATCCGGTTCGCTCGCGCAGGCGCTCGAGCGTGCTCTTCAAGGCGGCGTGAGCCAACCCTCCGCGCGCGATCGGCTCCGGACGCGGCTCGATCTCACCGGCTCTCAGGAAGCGCTCCACGAACCACTTGACGGGACAGCTTCTCCAGGCCTCCAACGAGGAGGCCGACCAGAGCGGGCGTGCGCGTAGGTCGCCGAGCACGCGTTCGTCGCGGAGCGGCTGGATCGGTGGGGGCGCCAGACCAGCCGGCCCCACGCCTACCGAGACGGTGCGCTCGGCGAACGCTCTAGTCGGCATACCCGGTCCGGGCCAGTCTGAGGCGCCCGCATAGCGGCGGACGAGACGCTCGCCGAGCACAGGCGAGAACAGGTCACAGACGTCGTCCACGAACAGGGAGCGAGCGAGCGGGGTGCCGTCTTCATCGGCGCTGTGCCAACTCAACGTGAGGCGCTCGCGGGGCCGCGAAGCGAGCGCGTAGAGCAAGTAGCGCTCAGCCGCGAGCGGATCGGCGACACCGTGCAAGGCCAGGCCCGAGGCGACTGCGAGTCCACGGCGCTGGTCCTCCCCGAGCAGAGGATGGGGCATGGCGGGTGCTGGGAACACACCTTCTTGGAGTCCGCAGGCGAACACCATACGTACACGGCGCGCCCTTATCGAGAGGGGGTCGACGACCGCAACGCCTCCCTCACCCGTCAACCCGGCCTGGCCGGACACCGGCGCCAGCTCCAGCCGCTCCAGGATTTCGAGCGCGTCTGAGGGCGTCGCCGCCAGTGCGGGCGCGACCCGAGCCAGCTCGCGCAACTCCTCCAGGACACGCCTAGACGCCACCAAAGCGCTTGCGTCGCCGAGTTCAGGGCCACCGAGCACAGCTGCGGAGCCTGCTCGCGGAGCGGCGAACAGCCGGTGCAGCTCGGCCGCAAAGGCGTCGACGAGCGCCGCGAAGCCTCGCTCGGCGGCCACCGAGAGGCGCTCAACGCGATCCAAAGGCCAATGTTGAGCCTCCCATAGCGCCCTGGCACCGGCTGCGTCGGAAATCCCTTGTGTGCGCGCGCTCATCTCCAAACCGTCAGCCAAGCGGGGCTGCTCGAGCACGCCTGGGGTGCGCAGCCACGCCACGAGATCGCCCAACTCCCCCACGCCGAGCGCGCAACGCAAGACGCCAAGCAAAGCGCGACCTAGTGTCGTACGGGAAAAGAGGGTGCGCGTCCGTACGACTGTGGGGCACTCTGAAATCGGCGAGCACCTCGCCGAGGAGGGCGGCGATCGCCTCGGGGGCACGGTGAACCATTGCGATCTCCTCGGGTGCGACGCCTTCGTCCAGGAGCGCCCTGATCTCACCCGCGACGAGTTCAAGCTCGGCACGCGGGCTGCCCCCCTCGAGCAGCCTGATAGCCCGCCCGGAATCGACGCGGGTGCAACCGCCGACGAACAGCGAACGCTCCAGGTGGTGTAGCGCCTGATGGGCTGTCGGCTCGTAGTAGTCGGCTCGAGCCGGCAACTGCGTGTGAACGTCAGCCAGCGGGAAGAGGCGCTGGAAGGTGGAGGCGCGACCGGCGAAGACGACCCTGCCGGGCTCGTAAGGGAGCGAGAGCGTGAGGCGCGCGTCAACGACACCGCCCAAGGTTTCGATCGCGTCGAGCTGCAATGGGGTGAAGTCGTCGAAGCCATACAGGGCCACCGGCGTGGCGTCCCAGGGGGCGGGGTTGCGACGCAAAGCGTCCAAGGCGCTCGTCACGCGCGGCTCGCGATCGGCTCGACCCATCGAGGCAAGTGCCGCTTGGTAGCGCTCGAACGCGCTACACACCCACGCGAGCGTCTCGCCGGCTACCCCCCATGCACGCACGGCGCCGCGAAGGCGGGCGGGGGTGACACGCTGGGTCTCCAAGTCCGCAACCAGCTTGGCCAGCTCGGCTGCGGTGCCGGCGCGTATGCCGGCGATTCGCCCGAGCAGGTGTTCTCGAGCAAGCGCACTCAAGGGCCTGGAGGTCTCTCCGGCACGCAAGAGCACCTCTCGCAAGAGGCCCTCGAAGCGCTCGACACGGACACCAAGAGCCAATCCTCGCTCGGCCAGCTCACGCCGGTAGTGCGCCTGGTCGGCTTCGGTGGGTACGACCAAGAGCGGGTGTTCGCCATGCGCGGCATGTGCCATGACCGCCTCCAAGACGAGGCGGGCCTTGCCTGCGTTGGCGGGTCCGGTGACTAGCGCGATGGGCACACTCCCCATCCTGGCGCACTGGCCCGACGCCTACGCTGCGCTTGCGGCCACCTTCTCCTCGCTGGCGGCGCTCTCGGTCTCTGCCTCGGCCTCTGGGGGCTTGGCGCCCTCGCGGGCCCAGGCCTCGTTGAACTCGACGCGCCACTTGCCCTCCTCGTCTTGGGAGAGCGCCAAATGTGCGCGGAAGGTGCGTCCAGAGCGTGCCTTGAAGCCGGTTACGGCCCGGGCGGTGTATCCGGAGCCGATCAGCTCCTTGGCGATCGCCAGCGACAATTGCTTGCCGGACTTGCCCTTCCAGATCACGAACCCGCACCCTGGATCGTCGCGAGCCCAGCAGGAGTAGCCCTTGCGATTCTCTTTGATGTCGTGCCCACAGATCGGGCAGGGACCCAGGTTGGCTCGCGGAATGCGGACATCCTTGAGTTTCTCGTCGAGCTCTTTGACCGTCATCTCGGCAAAGCCGGCGATGTCGCTCATGAACTTCGCGCGTGAGTCCTCGCCACGCTCGATCTTGTCGAGTCGGTGCTCCCACTGGCCGGTCATGTCCGGCGAGGTGAGCGCGTGCTCTCCGAGCAGTCTGATGACGTTTAGACCCTTGTCCGTAGCGACCAGGGAACGCGCTTCGCGTTCGATGTAGCCGACCTGGATCAAGCGCTCGATGATCGCGGCGCGCGTGGCCGGAGTGCCGATGCCTGAGTCCTTCATCGCCTCGCGCGTCTCTTCGTCGTCGACCAGCTTGCCAGCGGTCTCCATGGCACCCAGAAGCGATGCGTCGCTATAGCGTCGGGGCGGCTTAGTTTCCTTGCGATCGCTTGCGATCTCCACGGTCTGGACCTGCTCGCCGTGCTCCAGCTTGGGAAGCTGCTGATCGGTGCCCTCGTCTTCTTCGGCCGCCGACTTAGCCTCGGAGGGCATCTGCCCATAAACACCGCGCCAACCGGGAACGAGCAGGAGCTTGCCGCGGGTGCGGAACACAGAGCCGCCGGCGTCGGTGCCCGCGCCAGCGGGCAGCACCGTGGTCTCCACGCGGGTGTTCTCGAACACGGCCTCGGGGTGGAAGACGGCCAGGAAGCGGCGCACGACCATGTCGTAGACGCGTTTGTCGTCGTCGCCCATACGATCGACAGCGTGCTCAGCCTTAGTGGGGATGATCGCGTGGTGGTCGGTGACCTTCTCGTTGTTGACTACTCGCGCGAGCGGAAGCACGTCCAGGCCGGTCACATAGGCCGCCGCCTTGGCGTACTCCTTCTGGCCACCAACCAGCTCAGCGGTGGGCTTGATCTCCTCGACCATGTCGGTCGTGAGGTAGCGCGAATTCGTCCTCGGGTAGGTGAGCGCCTTGTGCTCCTCATACAGCCTTTGCGCCGCCGCCAAAGTCCGTCGCGCGGAGAAGCCGTAGCGAGTGTTGGCCTCGCGCTGCAAACTTGTGAGGTCATACAGCATGGGTGCGCGCTCACGCTGCTCCTTCTTGTCCAGCTTTGTGATCGTTCCAGCCTTGCCTTGACAGGCCTCGACGATTGCCAAGGCCTCCGCCTCGGTGGCAAGACGCGGCTTGGCGCCCATATGGAAGCGGCCTTCATAGACGCGCTGGTCGTCATCGAGTGGACCGGCGTCAAAGGTGGCGTCCACGAGCCAGTAGGGCTCGGGCACGAAAGCCTTGATCTCTTCCTCGCGACGCGCCACGATCGCCAAGGTCGGCGTCTGCACGCGGCCGAGCGAAACGGCCCCGTCGAAGGAGGATTTCAGGCGGATCGAGGCTGCCCGGGTGGCGTTCATGCCCACGATCCAGTCCGCCTCCGAGCGGGACCGGGCGGCCTGCTCCAAGAGGGCGTAGTCCTCGGCGGGTCGCAGGGACTCGAAAGCACTCTTCATGGCGGCCGTGGTCATCGAGTTCAGCCACAGTCTCTGTACGGGCTTCTTGGCTTTGGCCTTCTCGTACAAGTAAGCGAAGATCAGCTCGCCCTCGCGCCCGGCGTCGCAGGCGTTGACGACCATCTCGACGTCCTCGCGGCCAAGCTGGGAAGTGACAACCGACATCTGCTTGCGCGAGCGCTCGTCGCGCACGACCAGCTTGAACTTGGACGGCACGATCGGCAGATCGGGCATCCGCCAGCGCTTGTACTTGGCCTCGTATTCGTCTGGCTCGGCCAGCTGCACGAGGTGGCCGACAGCCCATGTGATCACATAGTCGGGGCCCTCCAGCCAACCTTCCTGCTTGGCGAACGGACCCGGGAGGACCCGCGCCAAGTCGCGCCCCACCGAGGGCTTCTCCGCGATCACGAGCGTCTTCGACATGGCGCCCAGCGTAGCGGGCCTCGCGCTCACCCGCCGATCGGCGCCCTCGGGTTCGCACCCAGAAGACCTGCGTGCCGAGCATCCCAATGATCGTGACGAGCACGATGTTGAGCACCATCGACTTCGCCGTGGCGGCGCCCACGCCGACAGGTCCCCCCGAGGCGTTGTAGCCGTAGTAGCAGGAGACCAGCACGATTACCGTGGCCATCGTCATCGCCTTGATCATGCTGTAGAGATAGTCGGTGGGGTTCTGGTATTGCCAGAAGATCAGGAGGTAGCCGCCAGAGGTGACCGAGGCGACCTGATGAACGACGGCTATGTAGGAAGCAAGGAAGGCCACCCCGACTCCGATGGCGTAGACGAACGGGAGGACCATCCACGCGGCAAGCAGACGGGTGGCGCACAGATAGGAGATGGAGTCGAGGCCCATGACTTCAAGTGCGTCGATCTCGTCGTTGATGCGCATGGCGCCAAGCTCGGCCACGATGCCGGTGCCGATCTTGGCCGCCATCATGTAGCCGAACGCGTAGGGAATGGCCTCGCGTAGATCACACCATCCGGCAAACGCGCCCGCATAGGACGGGGCGCCCTGGGACTGGGTGAAGTAGGCACCCTCGGTGCCGCAGGCGCCGAGTCCAATGATGAATACGAGCGTCCAGATCACGACCGTGGAGGTGAGGATTAGGATTCCCGACTGGCGCACCGTCTCTCCAAAGAAGCGCAGCACACGCAAGCCCAATACATCGCGCAGGATTCGCCCGGCGAACTGGCCCATCTCGCCTGTGGAGACGAGCCACGAGGGTGGCGAGACGCCTGGCCCGTTCACCTGATCACCAAAATGTTGGGGTGCGTGGCGAGCAGCATTTGCGTGAACGCGTAGTTGAAGGCCCCGAATACCAGGAACGACACGACGATGGCCTGGTTGACCGCGCGTCCGACGCCCTCCGCCCCACCTGAGGCGGTCATGCCCTTGTAGCAGCAGACGATCGCGATGATCGCCCCGAACACGGTCGTCTTCAAAGTGGAGCCCCACAGGTCGGTGGTGGAGGTATTGGCGAAGAAGGTCACCCAGAAGGGACCCAGCGGCTGATGGTTGACGACCGCGGCCAAGAGTCCCCCGAAGAGACCGAACAGCACCGCGTAGATGTTGAACAGGCCCGTGGCAAGCATTAGCGCGAGGAAGCGCGGCACCACCAGGTTCTTGACGGGATCGACACCGAGCACCTGCAGGGCGTCGAGCTCCTCGCGGATCTTGCGCGCGCCCAGGTCGGCGGTGATTGCGGTGCCGGCTGCCCCCGCCAGCACGATCCCAGTAATGATCGGCCCGATTTCGCGGACCACGGCGAGCACAAAGAAGCCTCCGAGGCGATCGAGCCCACCAAACAGACTCAGGAAGTTGGCGGCCTGTAGTCCGGGGGCCCCGTAGGAAAGAGCGAAGGTCGATACCAGCAGCGGCAGCCAACAGATCCGCAAGATGAATAGGAACTGCCAGACAAACTCGCCGCCGTAGGGGTAGGGCGGGCGCAGCGCGGAGGAGATCGTGCGGCCGGTGAGGATCATCATGTCCCCCACTTCATCGAGTGTGTTCCTCGCCGGGAGCAATGCCCGGGTGAGGAGCTCCCCACTACTCAACTTACCCATAGAAATAGTGTACTAGTTCACTAGCACTTTATGTTTTCAGAAGGGGAAGCGACTAAAGTTGGGACCATGGCAAGAGGCGACCATCGCGACACAAATCCGTCAGAGGTATCCTCTCGAGCGCCCGCGGGCACCCGCCCAGATAGGGGCAGCACCGAAGCGCAATTCGACCTCGACGATCTGAAGATCGATCGCAACGGGGAGATACCGATCGGGGTGCAGCTCGCATGGGCACTGCGGGCAAGGATCGGAGACAAAAGGCTGGTCCCCGGGCAACGCCTGCCGGGTCTGCGCGAACTGGCCGAGATGCTCGGCATCAACGCCAATACTGCCCGCGCCGTGTACCAACGTTTGGAGCAGGAGGGCTTGATCGACAGTCGTCAGGGCACCGGCACATTCGTGGCGCGGATCGCACAGGAACCGTCCGCGGTGGGCCAGATCGCCGCCGACGCCGCACAGGAGGCACGCAGGACAGGCGTGGACCCGCGCGAGGTGGCGGCCGCGCTGTACGTGACTACCGACGCGCAGGCCGGCCCCGGAGGGTTCTCTGAAGCACCCACTTCGGGGGGCACAGGCAAGCGATCGGCCGAGCGCCGCAAGGAACTACGCGCGCAGATCGCCGCTTTGGAGCAGACCCTCTCAGAGATTCAAGGGCGTCATCCCGGCTTGATCCCGACACCCTCCAAGCCACACAGACACGCGGGGCCTCGACTACTGAGCGTCGATGACCTGGAAGGTGTACGCGGCGAGCTGGTGCGTCGATTGGCCGCGGCCGAGCCGCTGCTCGAAATTCCGGAGGATGATGCGCGGAGGACTGTCACGCGCGCACGCAAGGTCACCCCCCGCCCCGATACCCAAGCCCAGGAGGCTGACCGGACCTCAGAGAGGCAGAGCAAGCCGAGCACGGCCAATAAGGGAGCGCGCCCTCGCCCGCGGACACGGCCTTCCACCGCTTGAGCTCAGCCTTACCCTGGCGAGCATTCGCCAGTGCCCACCATGTGCCCGGCACCCGCCAGAATCTGGGCGACCGTGGCATTGGCGACGCCATAGCCCCCGTGAGGTCCTCCACCTGTGGTGGAGGCGAACACGGTGGTCAGCACCTGGCCGTCCCGATCGATCAACGGCCCCCCGGAGTTGCCGGGGCGAACCAAGCCTCGTAGGGGTGTGAGCAAGCGCGAGACGGGGCCGCGCCCGTAGGCGTCGTCGGTGATGATCTTTTGGGTCGTGCCAATGCGCCCGGGTTGGGCGTCGAACGGGCCGTTCTCTGGGTATCCCAAGATGGCTCCCGCGCGACCGGACGTTGGCGAGGTGGTCAACTCGAGCGAAGGCAGGCTGAGGCCTGGTACCCGCAGGATCGCGATGTCATCGGTGGGGTCGAAGGCGATCGTGTAGGCGCTCATCTCCGGTTCGTGGCCCCCCACCTCCACTGTTGTGTCGTGCTCTCCGGCGACTACGTGGGCGTTGGTGACGACGACCCCCGGCCCAGCCACCCACCCTGAGCCCTCGATCGCCAGGCCACAAGCCGTACCCAGCACGCGCAAAACACTGCGAGAGGCCGCCAGGATCTCTGGATTGTGAGCAATCGCGGCCGGAGGCGCCGGGACTCCGGGCAATGGACCCGCGATCGAAGGGAGCGGGTCGAGGCTCGCCAGGACGTGCAGGATCGGGCCTGTGGGCGGCAATAGCTGGTTGAGCTCACTGAGGATCGCCGAGCGCTGGATATCGGCTCGCAGCTGTGGCGTTGAGGTGCTTTGCAGGACGACGGCGGCGAGTATCCAGGCGATCGCCAGGCCCAAGGCCGCGCTCAACAAGGCGCCCAAAGCTCCGTCGAGCAGGCCGAAGCCGGGCAGGACAAGTACACGACGCAGGCGCAGGCCGACACCCTCAAAGCCGGTGGCGAGGATCGCCCCGGCCAAGAGCGCTCCGATCAAGCCGAATGCCGGGGCGTATGGAGAGGCCGAGCCGTGCGGCACCAGTAGAGGACCCAAGCGAGTTCCGATGAATGAACCAAGGGCGAAGCCGCAGAAGGAGAGCACCGCGACGATGAAGCCTCGGCGGAACCCGAACAAGGCGAGCAAGGCAGCGAAGGCGACAATGATCCAATCGAGCCGGGTCACTGATCATGTTCTACCGTCCCGAGCTGTGAACACCTCTAGTGACCAGCATCGGCGCTTGCGGCGCGCGGTGCCGGTGATGGCGCTTGCGGCGATCGCATTCCTTGTCGGGGCGATCGTAGGGTCGGGTCATGGGGGCTCGTCGGGGCAGCGCTTGAGCGAACAGTTCGCCGAGGCCTGGACAAAGGGCAACTACGCGACGATGTACAACGACGTCGATCCTGCCGAGCGGGGGCGCATCTCGGCGAGTCGTTTCGAAGCCGCTTACAGGAGGGCCGCGCGTACGGCCACGGAGAGCGGCTTGAGGGTGATCGGCCGCGCGCGTGGCGAACGTGGGGCTTTCGTGGTACCGATGCGGGTGGATACCCGCCTGTGGGGTGCCCTCACGGAGAACTTGCGCTTGAGGGTGGCCGACACATCAGAAGGTGTGCGGGTCCTGTGGTCACACGCGCTCGTGTTCCCGGGTTTGGGTGCGGGAGAGTCGTTGAGCAGAAACATGACCTTGCCTCCGCGCGCGGCACTATTGGCCCGTGATGGCACCGTCTTGGCTGAGGGTCAGTCGACCGGAGCCGGCGTGCGCGAGTCTCCTCTGGGCGCAGCAGCGGCGGCCGTGGTGGGCGAAGTTGGGCCCGTACCTCAGGAGCGCGTGGGCGAACTGGAGGCACAGGGAGTGCCGGCGCGGGCGATCGTGGGCACCAGCGGCTTGGAGTTGGCGCTGGACGGGCGCTTGCGGGGAAGACCTGGCGGCGAGCTCCTGGCGGGAAATCGCGTGTTGGCGAGCGCTGTAGCCAAGGCCAGTCCACCCGTTCGCACGACCATTTCCCCAGGTTTGCAGCGAGTGGCGACCGAAGCGCTTGGCGGCCAGCTCGGCGGAGTGGTCGCGCTCGATCCGGCGAGTGGGGAGATTCTGGCCGTGGCGGGCATCGGCATCGACGATCTGCAGCCGCCTGGGTCGACCTTCAAGATGGTCACGCTGAGCGCGGCTTTGGAAGCGAAAGTGGCCGACCAGAAGAGCGTGTTTCCGTATGCGACGTATGCGACTCTCGACGGCGTCAAGCTCGAAAACGCCAATGGTGAGTCCTGCGGAGGCAGCTTGGCGCTCGCTTTCGCGGTCTCCTGCAATTCGGTGTTCGCTCCGCTCGGCGTCAAGGTCGGCGCGGCACGCCTAGTGCGGACGGCCGAAGATTTCGGCTTCAACCAGCCCCCAGGGGTAGACGGGGCCGTCGAAAGCAGCCTCCCCCCCGCCACCCAAATCCAAGGCGAACTAGATGTTGGTTCGACCGCGATCGGACAGGGCGAGGTGCAGGCCTCGGCTTTGGAGATGGCCACGGTAGCCAGCACCATCGCCGATGGCGGGCGGCGCCCCTACCCAACTTTCGAAGCGCGCCCCTCTCCGGGAGCCCATCCGCGCGCGATCAGCGCCGCCACAGCCCGCACGGTCAGACGCCTGATGATCGGCGTGGTGCGCGAAGGTACAGGTACCTCAGCAGCCATCCCGGGAGTTGTGGTGGCGGGTAAGACCGGCACAGCCGAACTGGGCGCACCGAGCTGCTCGAGTTCAGGCGAACACAGCTCCGAAACCGGCAGCTCCGGCGAAGAGTCGGAAGCTGAGAAGGGCGAAGAAAGCTGCTCGGGTAGCAAAAATCCGCAGAACACGGATGCTTGGTTTGCCGCGTTTGCGCCGGCTCTGCACCCCAGGATCGCCGTAGGCGTGCTGCTCGTGAAAGACGGAGCCGGGGGCGAAACGGCGGCTCCGGTCGCCAGGCAGATCCTGGAGGAGGGTTTGCGCTAGACGTCCAGCTCGACGCTAGACGTCCAGCTCGGCCGAGGCCGTCTGGGACGGATCCAGGGGATCGACGATCTTCAGCTCCAAAGGCCTGTTGTCGAGCGAGACGATTTTGATCTTGTAGAGCAGGAGTGCGCCTTGGGTGGGGCCATTGGCGGCGACCGTGTTCAATGCCGGGAGACGCGCTTTGGGGCCCAATAGCCCACCGCGATAGGCGAATTCGTTGGTCGCATCGGGGACAATCGGGGTGTAGACGTTTTCTTGGGTGTCACTGATCGTCAGGTTGGTGGACACCAGGTGGGGCTTGGAGGTTTCGTTGTAGACCTGCATGAAGACCGCGAACCACTCTTCCCCGGGGCGCAGCAGGCGTTGGGCCGGAGTCAAGCCCCTCAAGTAGGCGGCGTCCTCGGTGTCATAGGGATTCAGCTCACGCGAGAGCTGAACCTCATAGATCAGAGGCCCAACGTTCAGGTAGGGCGCGTTCTGCCCTGACTCGCCCGCGTAGGTTCCCGTTGTGACGCGGGTGTGCGAGTTGTCCGAGCAGGCACTCAGGGCAAGCACTGGGACGAGCAACGTCACAAGCAGCCAAGCGCGGGGGATTCGGGATGGGCGGTTCATCGCGGCGGAGAGTTTATCCGGCGGCGATGGTGACGCGCTCTCCGCGGCCTTCGCCGGTCTCAAGGATCGAGCGTAGGCGGCGCATGGCCTTCTCGTTCTTGCGCTTCAGCCAGGCGCGACCTCCGAAAGCCTCCATCATGCGATCGGACAGGACCGAGGTTTCGGTCTCCAGTGTGAACTGGACGCGGGTGGCGCCCCCCGGCGCGGGCGCGAGCTCATAGACGCCGAGGGTGCGAATGCGGTTGGTCTTACCGGTACGGCCCACCTCGACGATCCTATGTGGCCGGTCTACCTCTGTGAAGGTGGAGTCGCCCCAGCTGAAGCGGTTGCCCGGGGCCTTTACGCGGAAGCGGGCGCCCGCGCCGCGACCGACCGAGTCCTCCCGCAGCAGGTGCCAATCCACAAGGTAGTGGTCTGTGAACTCGGGGTGGTTAGCGATGTCCTGCAGGTAGTCGAAGACCTGCTCGCGCGGAGCGCTGATGAGGACCGAGACCGTGAGGGGGTGCACGGAGGGCAGTTTATTGACTGCCCAAGCGGCGCGTGCCTCGATCACACTGCCATCCCCAGCTGGGGCGGGGCGGGCTCGAAGCGGAGAAGCGGCGGGCGAAGCGGAGAAGCGGCCAGGTGCAGTGGAGAAGCAGTGGCTATGCGGCGCGCGCGGTAAGCCGCACGGTGTGGCCGAGCTCGCTGTGGCGCACGATCTCGCTGAGCAAGGGCGCGGTACGGCGCAGCTGGCGGCACAGCTCGCAGACGATCCCCGCGGAGCGCTCGTAGACGTGGACACGCTCTCCGACCAAAGGGGTGCGCTCGCAATCTATGCAGCGATGCCGGTCGGCCGTGAGCGAGCCGACGCCGCGCTGTAGGAGGTAGCGCTCGAGTTGCTCGACATCGTGGTGGGGAGAAGCCATGCGAGAAGTTTCGCCGTACCGAGGCGAGCTCCTGCTAGAGATCCATCCAACTCTTGGTACGGATTTTTATGCAGCCTTAGTCTTATCTTCACTGATCTTTCGATGGGCATAGTTTGGTTGAGGAATGGTCGGGGTAGGCTCGAACTATGCAACTGAAAGCGCCCATCGAGAGCGCACGTAGGCGTCGGTCGAAGCTCGCTTGACAGGCTGGTTATGATTACGACCAGATTCCACCCTGCAGAAAGTTCCCGACCGTCCGGGAACACGAGGAAGGGGATACGCAGCATGGAGTCGCATACTTCGGGCACGATGGCAGGCACCGGGTCGTTCAAGTGCCAGAGATGTGGATATGTCTTGACGCTTACCTCGCTTGATGCGCTGCGTGATTGCCCTGACTGCGGCAGCCATGACTTCGTACGGGCGTCGCTGTTCAGTGTGTCGCGGACGGTCGGCCAAGTCTCGCCACGCGCCCAAGCGCATGAGTCCGAGGAGTGGGTGATACGAGCCCGTGAGGAGTTGCACGAGCCTGGCGAGTATGTGCTGTACGAGGACGGACAGGAGACCAAGGTGGTCGCCCTCACACGCGAGTGGACGCGCATCGGGCGCAGTCTTGCCGCCGATGTTCGCTTCGATGATCCGACCGTGTCGCGCAGGCATGCGCTTGTCGTGCGCCAAGCCGACGGTGTGAGGGTGCTTGACGACCGCAGCCTCAACGGGGTGTTCGTGAACGGCGAGCGGGTCGAGTGGAGAGCACTCCACGACGGCGACGAGATCCTTGTGGGCCGCTACCGCTTGATGTTCGTGAGCGTGTCGGCCGAGACGGTCGTGGAGCCCGACGCATCCGTCCACACGGTCGGATAGGGGCCACCGAGCGCCGGCGGGCGCATTCCCCGTACTATCGGCCGCCATGGCCCAGACGATCGCTGTGCTGTCCCAGAAGGGAGGCACTGGAAAGACAACGACGGTGCGGACGCTGACAGACGTTCTTCGGAGGGTCGAGGTGAAGACGCTTGCGGTGGACCTCGACCCGCAGGGCAACTTGTCGGACTATTTCGACGTGCCGCCAGACAGCGAACCGACGATCGCGGATGTGCTGGGCGGCGCGAGCCCCGCCAGGGAGGCCATTCACGAAGACGTGATCCCGGCAAGCTTGAACCTGGCCGAGACGGAGCTAATGCTGGGCGGCAAGATCGGACGGGAGATGACCTTGCGACGGGCCTTGGCGGACGTGAAGGACGAATACGAAGTCGTGCTCGTGGACTGCCCCCCTTCGCTGGGGCTGTTGACTGTGAACGCTTTGGTTGCGGCTGACTATGCGCTTGTAACGGCGGAGGCCCAGTATTTCGCGCTGCAAGGGGTAGAGCAGGCGCTGGAGGTGATCGAGGTTGCCAGGGACAGTCTCAACGACGAGTTGGAGCTGGTGGGAGTGCTGCTGAACCTGGCTGACATGAGGACGGTCCACTCGCGCGAGGCCAAGGATTCGCTGAAGGAGCGCTTTGGGGAGAAGGTGTTCGAGACGACGGTGCGCTCTTCGATTGCCTATGCGGAGTCTGCGGAGCGGGCGATCTCGATCCTCGACCACCGTCCCGACCTGGGCGCCGATTACGTGGCGCTTGCCGGTGAGCTGCTCGAGCGGTTGCCTGGCATGAAGGATGCCCGCGCGCGCCTGTTTGGGCTTGGTTGAGTTAGCCGGCGAGCTGAGGCGTGGGCTCGCCCCGCTCGATGCGCCGACGCTCGGTCGAGGCGACCATTTCGAACTCGGGTATGCAGGAGCCGCGCTTGAGCGAGGCGGGAATAAAGAAACGCGTCAAGCGCCCGGAGGCGAGCACGGCGGAGCAGGCGGCACGCTGGGCGCTTGTGTAGGGCAAACCGTAGAGATCGCGCACGCGAGTGGGAAGGGAGCCGAGCATGACGAGATCGTGCAGGCGCTTGCCGAGCTGACGACTTGAGGGCATCGGGATCTCGAAAGCTGACGCGTAGCCCATGAAGCGGGCCTCCTCGGTGAGGTGCAGGTCTGGACCGGCCAGCTGGCGCTCATACCAGGCGCGATACTCACGGTGGGTGGCGGGGGCCGCTGAGCGGGGCATTTTGAAGAGTTCGGCGAAGCGCAGGTAGTCCTGCCAGAGCGCTTCGCGCTCTGGCTCGTCGAGACGGCGGACGAGCCGGTCGTAGAACCATTCGGCTGAGTCGGCGATCACGGCTACCGTCCACAGCATCAAGCTGGGATTGAACGCCGAGTAGGGCGTGCCCTGGGGGTAATGGGGACCCGCATCCTCGGGCAAGGTCCCGACGACGCGCTCGTGCATGCCGTCGACCACGGCCAGGACGCGATCGGCCTCGGCACGGGTTCCAAAGAAGACGGCCTCGAACATGCCGCCCGTGTGGGTGATCCGCCGGAAGGGGGTGCGCTTGTTGCGGGTGTGCAAGCTGGTGCCCACATAGTTGAGTGGCTTGACGGCGCCGACGCAGAGCGCACGTTGGCCGTACATGAGCCCGACGGCCTTCTCTTCGTGAACCGTCCGCAGGATCGATGTTCCGCGCGGGAAATAGCCGGGGTCCATGGCCCTACAACTCTCCCACATAGGCGCCCTGGACCTCAAATGGGGCGCGCATCAAATTCGCCCAGCCCTCGACCTCGCCTTTCAAAGCGTCGACGACAGCGCCGGTTTGCTCATAAAAACACCAGACGAGCACGGTGGGACCGGCGCCGGAGATGGTTGCGCCCAAGGCGCCGAGCTCGGTCGCTCGCTGGGCCAAGGCGTAGGAGCGCGGGAACAGGTGTGAGCGGCGCTGTTCGTGCAGATTGTCGTGCAGGCCCCGCGAGACCAAATCCCAGTCTCCACGGGCCAAACCCAAGGTGAGCAAGGCGCCGTGGGCCACATTGAAGACCGCTTGTCCCAAGGGGACCTCCGCGGGCAGGGCACTACGGGCCTCGCTGGTGCGCACTGCCTCGTAGGGAACGACTGCCAAGGCCTCCAAGCCGGTGGGCGGGTCGAAGCGGACAGCCTCCTCGTCGGCACAAATGACGAAGCCGCCGTGAAGGCAGGCGGCGACGTTGTCGGGGTGACCCTCGATGGCGGTCGCGCACGCCAAGAGGTCGATGTCCAGCTCGAAGAGATGATCGGCGGCTAGCAATCCGGCGACGATCGCGGCGGCGCTCGAACCGAGCCCTCCGGTGAGTGGTATGTCCGAAGTAATGCGGAACGTGAAATCGTCGGCTGGGTGCAGGCTCTCGAACGCTTTGACGCACAGGTTCTCGCGCCCTTGGGGCACGTCCAAAGCGGTTTCGATAGCGAACTCGCCCGTCTCGATCACCTCCAACTGAAGGTGCAGGCCGAGCGCCGCCGCGAAGCAGTCGAAGCCGGGACCCAGGTTCGCTGAGGAGGCGGGGGCGCGAACCACGCGCCGCCGAATCACCGGGGCCTCAGCCGATGGGCGGCGCTCCCCTTCCCTTCGGAACCAGCTCCGAACTCGATGCCGCTAGTCACCGAGGACCGCCTCTTCGATCGCGCCGATGTCGGCTTGACAGTCGATGACTTTGCCGCCGTTGTGGAGGATCGCGGTCTGGGGATCCTTGATGCCTCGCCCGGTCAAGACGCACACGATCTGGGAGGCACCCCCCGCACCGTACTTGAGCAATCCGGCGACCGAGGCGGCAGAGGCGGGCTCGCAGAACATGCCTTCCTTGGATGCCAGGAGCCGGTAGGCCGCGAGGATCTCGGTGTCGCTGACAGCGCGAATCATCCCACCGGACTCGGCGGCGGCGGCGAGCGCGTCACTGCCACGCACAGGATGGCCAATGCGGATCGCGGAGGCGACCGTTTCGGGGTTCTCGACGGGGTTGCCGGAGACCAAGGGTGAAGCGCCCTCGGCTTGGAATCCGAACATCTTCGGGGAGGCGCCCATCTCCCGAAAACCGCGCCAATAAGAGGTGATGTTGCCGGCGTTGCCGACCGGAATGCAGAGCGCTTCGAGCTCGCCTTCCAAGTCCTCGTGGATCTCGAAGGCGGCTGTCTTCTGGCCTTCGATGCGAAATTCGTTGACCGAGTTGACGAGCACGATCGGATTGCGCTGGACCAGCTCGCGGACCAGTCTCAGGGCCTGGTCGAAGTTGCCGTCGAGCGAGATCACGCGCGCGCCGTGGATCAAGGTTTGGGCCATCTTGCCTTCGGCGATCTTGCCGTGGGGGACGATCACGGCGCAAGTGATGCCCGCGCGCGCCGCATAGGCGGCGGCGCTGCCGGCCGTGTTGCCCGTGGAGGCGCAGATGACGGCCTTGGCGCCGTCGCGGACCGCGGCAGAGACGGCGCAAGTCATGCCGCGATCCTTGAAGGAGCCGGTCGGGTTGGCGCCCTCCAGCTTGAGGCGCACCGAGGCGCCCACCATCTCCGAGAGCACGGGCGCGCGCAACAGGGGCGTCGAGCCCTCCTGGAGGCTGACGATCGGATCACCCTCCTCAAAAGGCAAGCGATCGCGGTAGCGCTCGATCAGGGGAACGTGGCTCTTGGACATGGAAATGGCGTTGCTCACATGAACCTCTCTCATAATGCCTCCCCGGGCGCGGGGAGGCGGTGCGGCATTACATGAACTCCTCTTCTATTACACGTATCGCTCGGGGGGTCGAGCGCAGGAAGTCAAGGTCCCCGATCCGCTTCAAAGCCTCGCGCAAGCGCGTCTCGGCCAGAGGATGGATGACCATGACCAGGCGGGCGTGCTCGCCAAGGCCGTGCTGGACGACCGACTTGATCGAAGCGCCCTGCTCGCCCAAAGCACCGGCTACAGCCGCCAGAGCACCGGGACGGTCGGCCATCTCCATGTGAATGTAGAAGCCGCTCTCCACGTCGCTCACCAGGGGCAGAGGATCAATAGGGGGCGAGAGCACAGTGGGCGGGAGCATCGCGCTGACCAGGTCTCCGAGCACCGCGCTCGCGGTCTGGAGGCCGCCAGCACCGGGGCCGGACATGGTGATCTCGGTGATCGCCTCGGACTCGACCGTGACGGCGTTGAAGGGACCGTTAATCGAGGCCAGGGGATGGCCGGAGTAGAGGAAGGCGGGATGTACACGCACCGAGAGCCCGCCGTCGCGCCGCTCGGCGGTGCCGATCAGCTTCAATCCGAGGCCGAGCTCGCGGGCGTATTGGATGTCGTCGGTCTGGAGATGCTCGATCCCCTCATAGGGCACGTCGTCAATGTGGACGGGGGTGTCGAAGGCGAGGCGGGCGAGGATCGCCATCTTGGCGGCCGCGTCTCGCCCGGTGACGTCCTCGGAGGGATCGGCCTCGGCGAAGCCTTGACTTTGGGCCTCGGCCAAAGCCTGGGCATAGGTTGAGCCGCGGGTCATCTCGCTCAAGATGAAGTTGGTGGTGCCGTTGACGATCCCGTGGACGCGCTCGACATGGGCGCCGGCCAAGGACTCGCAGAGCACGCGCACGACTGGTACGACGCCGGCGATGGCGGCCTCGAAGCGCAGTTGGGCACCGGAGGCGCGGGCAGCCTCGAACAAGGCCTCCCCGTGTTGAGAGAGCAGTTGCTTGTTGGCGGTGATGACGTGCTTGCCGGCGGAGAGAGCGGCCAGGACATACTCGCGCGCGGGTTCGATTCCCCCGATCAACTCAACGATCGCATCCGAGCGCTCAAGGATCTCGGGGAAGCTGCCTTTGCTCGTGGTGAGCGCCTCGCCCAAAACGGGCAAGCGTCCGGTGAGCCGCTCGATATGGACAGCTCGCTCCTCCAGCAAGGCGGCGAAGGCGGAGCCGACGGTACCGTAGCCGAGCAGGCCCACGTTGAACGGGCGCAAGCTCGGGCGGGCCTTATCAGCCGTGCCGAGCGAGGCGGAGGACACGGTCGAATTGCCTGCCTCGGGGGCGGACACATCGCGGGAGGACACCTCGCTAGAGGACATCACGTGCGGTTAGGTCGTCGAAGGTCTCGCGGCGAACGACGATACGCGCGTCGCCGTCTTTACAGAAGACAACCGGCGGACGAGGCACGCCGTTGTAGTTGCTGGCCATGGCAAAACCGTAGGCGCCGGTGGCGGGCGTGAGGACGATGTCGCCGGGCTTGGGGTCGCCGAGGAGGACGTCGCGCGCGATCACGTCGCCGGACTCGCAGTGCTTGCCAGCCAGCACGCAGCGACTTGCATCCCCAGCATCGGCCGCGCCGATCGGACCGCTCATGCGATCGGCCAGGTGGGCTTCGTAGGTGGCGCCGTAGAGCATGGGACGCAAGTTGTCGGACATGCCGCCGTCCACCGCCACCCAAGTGGAGACGTTGCGCTTGACCGACTCGACCGTATAGAGCGTGACGCCCGCGTTGGCGGTCAAGGCACGCCCTGGCTCGACCAGGATGCGCGCGCTCGGATCGATTCCGGCGTCACGGGCGGCGCCGATGAGGGCCGCGACCCAAGCCTCGATCTCGGGTGGACGCTGGGCCTCGGTGTAGGCCACGCCCAGGCCGCCACCCAGGTCCCACGCAGGAAAGTCCCCGATCCGAGCAAGGGCGGCGACCTCACGCCGAAACGGCTCCAACTCCATGAGCTGTGAACCGATGTGAGCGTGGATGCCCTGCAGGCTCAGCCCGGGCACTTCGCGCACGCGCGCGATCGCGGCCGGGATGTCGTCCATCGAGAAACCGAACTTGGAGTCGGCTTGACCGGTAGAGATCTTCTCGTGGGTGTCGCCGCGCACATCTGGAGTGGCGCGGATAAGCACGGGTTGACAGTCTTCTTTTCCTTCTCCGGGATGACCAGGTCGCATGCGACCCGGTCCCCGACCGGCGCATGCGCCGGTCGGGCCAGTCGGCGCATGCGCCGACTGGACAACATCGAGGAGGTTCCCCAGGCGTTCGATCTCGTCGAAGTTGTCGATCACGATCAGGCCGATCCCTTGTTCCACGGCGAAGCGCAGCTCGGCCTCGGACTTGGCGTTGCCATGCATCAAGATGCGCTCGGGCGGGAAGCCCGCGTTCAGGGCCAAGTGCAGCTCACCGCCGGAGGCCACGTCGCACCAGAGGCCCTCTTCGGCAAACAGCGAGAGCACAGCCGTACAAGGAAATGCCTTGGACGCGAACACCACGCCGAAGTCCTCCTGGCCAGCCTCCCGGCCCGCTTGCACGAAGGCTCGGGCGCGCGCCCGCAAGTCATCCTCGGCCACCACATACGCCGGCGTGCCGAACTCGCGGGCCAGGTCGATCGTGTCGCATCCGCCCACCTCGACGTGGCCGCGCTCGTTGAGGCGACTCCCCAGCGGGAACACGTGCGAAAGACTCGTCCCTATAGCCATGTCGAGATTATGGCGCTTCACCTGGGACGGAACTTTGCGCGGTCGTTGTGCACTGCGCAAAGGGGTGCCCCGCGCGCGGGTGCTTTTCTGTTTAAAGGCCTACTTCATGCAGTGGACGCGCGCGCACGCGGGGCACCCCTCCTGGAGACACCACCACCCGGCAAGGTCCAGCCTCCCCGCCGCGCCATCGCGGCCAAGACGACCACGCCAATCACCATCAGTACGACACTCTCCAATTGCGGCGCCGTCAAGCCCCACAAGATCTCTTTGTTGCGCCTGACGAACTCCACCAAGAGGCGCTCCAAGCCGCTGAAGACCAGATAGAGACCCAGAATCACCCCCGGGCGCACACGGTCGCGCAGCTGCCACAAGAAGTAAGCCAGCAGGCACATAGCGACGGTCTCGTAGATCGGCGTCGGCTGAACCGTGACGCCTGGCGGCGTGGGCACCGTGCCGTGCGGATAGCCCATCGCCCAAGGCAGTTTGGAGGCGATCCCGTAATCACCGTCGCCCGAAACTTGGCAGCCAATCCGCCCGATCCCATAGCCGAGCGCCAACACGGTGACGCACATGTCGAACATGACCATGTTGAGCATGTCGCGCCAGCGCATCCAGGCGATCACGCCGATCGCCCCTCCGATCGCCCCTCCGTACCAGACGAGACCAGAACCGGAGAAAATGTGCCCAAGCAGGTCGTGCTTGACTTCGTTGTAGTTCTGGATCACGAAGTAGCCCCTCGCCCCGACCAGGCCTCCGATGAGCGCGGCGAACACGATCTCATAGGCCCAGTCGACAGGCTTCTCAAGCTCACGCAAGCGCCTGGCGATCACGAAACCGCAGGCCAGGAAGCCGAGCGCGAAGGTGACCCCAAACGTCTTGATCGAGATGCCGAAGACGATGACTTCGGGCTTCACGCGGTGAGCCGTCCGGTCGCACCGTCCATACGCGGACTCTACGCAATGACCCGCTCCATCTGCCGCACCACGCCGAGCGACATCCAGAACGGCAAAGCGTGCCGACGCCCACAATGTCCGACGGCGGAATCGGAGGGCGCTTCTGCGACAATCGAGTGGATGGCCAAGCGACGCTCAGAGTTCGGCAAAGACGGGGGTCTGCAAGCGCGGATGCTCTTGACGATGTTCCTGTTGGGACTCATCTACGTGGTCTTCGTGGGCGCCTTGTTCGCGGCGGGTGCGGCGGCCGCCTCGATTGTCGTGATCGCCTTGTTCATACTGGGCCTGCAGTTCTTCACGTCCGACAAGATCGCGCTCACCACGCTCGGCGCCAAAGAGGTCACGCCCGAGGAACAGCCTGAGCTGCACGGCATCATCGAAAGGCTGTGCGTGCAGGCTGACTTGCCCAAGCCGAAGGTGTGCGTGATGGACACCCCCATGCCCAATGCCTTCGCGATGGGGCGCTCCCAAAAGAAGGCCACCGTGTGCGCGACGACCGGCATCTTGCGGATGCTCGATACGGCCGAGCTCGAAGGCGTGATGGCCCACGAGCTAACCCACGTGATCAACCGCGACGTGATGGTCATGACGATGGCCAGCTTCTTCGCGACTCTCGCCGCTTTGATCGCCCAGTTCACGCTCTTCTTCGGGGGCGGCTTCGGCGGCGGTTATGGGCGCAGCCGCGAAGAGGAGGAGGGGATCATGCTTGTGTTGGTGGTCTCGGTGCTCGTGTATGCGATCTCTTTCCTGCTCTTGCGGGCGCTCTCGCGCTACAGGGAGTTCGCCGCCGATCGCGGCTCGGCAGTGCTCACGGGCAGGCCCAGCGCACTCGCATCTGCGCTCTTGAAGATCAGCGGCACGATGGAGCGGATCCCCAACCAAGACCTGCGTAAGGCCGAAGGTATGAGCGCCTTCTTCATCATTCCCGCGCGGACCAAGCAATCGTTGATGAACATCTTCTCCGACCATCCTTCGCTTGAGAAGCGTCTGGAGGCTCTAAGTCGGCTGGAGTCCCAGCTGCAGAGCGCGGCCTAGCCTGTGCCGCCGGCGAAGCCATTGTTCCGAGGGCATCGCACGCACTAGCCGATGGGCCTCAAAGACATCCTCACGGGCCGCCACGAGGTCAAAGGGCCCGCGCCCGACCGCCTGTTCGCGATCTCAACCGCCTACATCGCTTTGCAGACCGAACACGACATCGAGCCGGCGGGGGCCGCCGCGATCGTGTTCCAGGCCCTGCAGACGAGCGAGTTTGAAGGCGTGATCAAGGAGATGGAAGAAGTGGTGGTGGCCACCGGCGGGGAGAACGACACCCAAGTGCACACCGAGGACGACAAGTTCGGCTACCGCTGGATGGTCTTGAGGGACGGCTCCATCGAAGACCTCGCAGTGGGCATCAACGCCGTGAGCGGATCGATCGAGACGGCCGGGCACGGCGAGCGACTGTTGTGCGCTGTGTTTGCCTTCAAGGACGCCAAAGGACGCGAGCTGTACTTCATTTACAACTACAAGCGCGGCTACTGGTACCCGTTCGTGCCCGCCTCCGGCAGCGAGCGCTCAACCGAGCGTGAGCTACAGCTCAAGGCCCAGATGGCCTCTGAGCTGCCGATCGAGCCCGAACTCGAGCGGTGGTTCCCGTTGTGGGGTATTCCAATTTGAGTGGTCCCTACGCGCTCGCGTAGGGCACCCTCATGCAACACCCCACCGGACCGCGAGTCAGTCTGGGATCAGCCCCTCACCTGTGAATTCGGCGGCGGCTTCAGCGAGCGTGATGTCGTCCGGAGGTAGGATCAGGTCGGAGGTCTCGATCTCCTCGTCGCCCACAACCGAGCCGTTGGAGCGGACGAAGTCGAGCAGCTGGGTGAAGGAGGACTTGAAAGCGGCCTCGTCGCCCGTGTCCACAGCGCCCACGACCGCGGCATCCAGCTCGTTTAGGCGTGCGTGGAGATCCTCGTCGAGCCGGTACTGGTCCTCTCCGGAGATACGCACAATCATGCCGACGGCTCCTCTGAGGCCGCCGGCTCATCCGGGCTGCCTGAACCAAGCTCGCCGGGGGTGGGTGGGGCTCCCGTTCCAGCCCCGATCTCAGCCTTCATCTTCTCGAGATCGTCGTCGACCGCCGACTTCGAGGAGAGCGATTTGAGCTGGCGATCGATGTCGTCTTCGCCGGGGCCGAGCGCGGTAATGTCGTCGAAGGTGCCGGCCGCTTCAAGCTCTTGTACGGCGTCGGCGCGGGCCTTCATGTTTTCGGTCTTGTCCACCGCGCGCTGCATCGCCAGACCGACATCCGCCATCTGCTCACCGACACCGGTTGCCGCTTCGGAAATCTTGACCTGGGCTTCGGCTGCGGAGTATTGGGCCTTGATGACCTCCTTCTTGGTCCTGAAGGATTCGATCTTGGCCCTCAGCTTCTGCTCCGATTCGGTCAGCTTCTCCTGCTGGGTTTCGAGTTCCGTTACCTGGGTGTCGAGCGACTGCAGCTCGGTCTGGGCGATGTTCTTGCGTTCGAGAGCCGTCCGTGCAAGATCTTCCTTGCCGGCCGAGACCGCCTGACGGGCTTGTGTGTCGAGCTTGACGACCTGCTGTTGAAGCGAGGTCTCTTGCAGTTGGAGACGCTTCTTTGCGGTCACAACGTCGGCGATGCCCTTCTTGACGTTCTGCAACTGTTCGACCTGCTTCTGATAGCTGTAGTCGAGCGTCTCGGCGGGGTCTTCGGCGCGATCCAAGAGCTTGGAGACCTTGGCCTTCACGACGGTTGACATGCGCCCGGTCAAGCCGGCCATCTGATCCTCCTGTGGGGCGGGGACGTGAAGTACAAGGGTAGCCGACCTGGGTGTTGCACTATCCGCAAAGGCCTGCCCCACGCGCGCGCGTAGGACAGCCCCATTTGAGGGATCGCCTTGACGTGTTGCGTAGATGCGTCGCGACGCCTAAAGGGCCGTCGGATGGCGCACCGTGTATCCCGCATTGGCGGGCCGCAAAGGACGCCAACGGGGGCCCTGCTGATTGGAGGGGTCGTCGGCGGCACTCGTGTCCAAGCGCAAGCCGGCCACGGTCATGTAGGCGTGACCGCCGTTGGCAAAGATCGTGACCCAAGTACCGACGCCACCGGAATCCCAGCCCATGAATTCGCTGGAGTCCATCGGCGTGGCGATCAGGTTGGCGCCATGCAAGGCGTAGGAGACGGTGCCCGAGCAGTCATAGCCCGGCGAGACGAACGAGGCGTGACCACCCCCGTAGATATAGGGCAGGCCAATGATCTGATTGCCGGCCCAGACGATTTCTTGGACTGCCGCGGGCGCGGACATGGGCGCGGCGGCGAGACCGTTGACGACGCGGGCGGTGGCGCCGGGAACCAGGAGCTCTGGCTTGGTGTCAGCCGCGACTCCGACCACGCTTCCTCCCGTAGAGGAGGTCATTTCGGTGGTCGTCTCGGGCGTCACGTAGGGGACGACCTGGCCGGTGACCGTCTTCTCATAGATTGGGCCTTTGTAGACCAAGCTCGTGGACTTGGACGTAACGGGCGCCGTGTGACGCTTGGGGGCGACCGGGTTGGTCGGGGTCGCACCGCCGGCGAGGCCTGGGGCAATCGTGGCGGAGGCCCCACCGACAGAAACGCCGCCGGTGGTGGCAAGGGCGGTGGCGGGCGACGCCACCCCCATCAGCATGCAGAAAATCGTTGAGCCCACGGCTCGCAAGCGCAAAACAACCTCTTTCGTCGGCCTGCGGGGTTAGCTGACGGGCTAGCGCTGAAAGAGCCTGCGCTTCTCACGGTTTGACCGCGGGATTCGCCCCAACAACTTGGGTCCCCCGTTCCTTGGCTTCTGACCAAGGACTCGGCGTTATCGGCGGCAAGCTATCAGAGTGCAATGACGGTTGCACGCGGCAGGCTCCTCCCGGGCCTCATTTCCGCGCAAAATCGGGGTTTGCGGAAGTTCGTACAAGGACATTCGAGCTTCCCCGCGAATCTCCCTGCTTTTTGGGGCGGGGCCTGTCAGAGCTTCTGGATGGACGAGGTCTCTCGGAGCTGACGGGCAAGGTCTCGGAGCGCTCGGAGCGCAGCCGTCGGATAAGGCGGGTAGCGTGGCGGAGATGCGACCGCGCTCCATGCGCTATCGAACCATCGGCCTGACCACAGCCCTTGCGGTTGCCTGCCTGGCCGGCGGCTGCGGCAAGAGCTTGTCCGGCCAGTCGACCGGGTCCAATCAGGGACCGGTAGCTGCTGTGAGCAGCCAAGGAGCCGGGGGACTATCCACGAAGAACACGACCCGCCTCGGCGGCCCGGACAGCGTGACCGATGCAGCCGCGGTGTCGGAGACCGTGTATCCGGGTCTCACGCGTGCGACGAGGCCACGGGTGGTGGTGCTGGTCGACCTGCACGATTGGCCGGCGGCCTTGGCTGCCTCCGGGCTCGCCGGCAGCCCCTTGCACGCGCCCCTCCTATACAGCGACGGTCTTTCGTTGCCGCAGGCTAGTGCGGTGGCGCTCGGCACGATGAAACCGATCGGCACCGGCGCATTGGGAGCGAGCAGTAGCAGCCCGGCGACGCCCACACAAGTGATCCGCGTCGGCGGGGCGGCGATTCCGGCCGGCTATGCGACGCGCTCGATCGCGGGCTCTGGCCCGGCGGCCTTGGCAGTCGCGCTCGAGCGGACCATGAGCGTCGTGCGCAAAAGAGCGCCCCACGAGCTGATCGTGACAGCCGCCGAAGGAGCGCCGGCGATGACGATGCCCGCTGCCGGCTTGGCCGCGCAGACCGGGGCACCGATCCTGTTCGTCGGGCGCTCCTTCATACCGGGAGCGACCGCCACGGAGCTAAAGCGCCTGGGGAGAACCTCGATCTATGTCGTAGGTCCGAGCAGCTTGGTGAGCGAAGCTGTGGCCAGCAAGCTTGCGCACTTCGGCAAAGTGACTCGTATAGAGGGGGCCACACCGGCGAGCAATGCGATCGCGGTAGCTCGCTTCACCAATGGGAGCTTCGGCTGGGGGGTGCTCGAACCGGGTCATGGGTTGGTGTTCGCGAACTCCACCAGACCACTCGACGGCCCTGCGGCCGCGCCGCTGTCGGCGACCGGCGACTATGGACCGTTGCTGTTGCTCGAAGGTCCTGACGCGATCCCGGCGCCGCTCGACGCCTATCTCAACGACCTGCAGCCGGGCTCACCGCCGTCGGGGCCGGTTCACGGGGTTTACAATCACGGCTGGGTGATCGGCGATACGAGTGCGATCTCAGCCACGACGCAAGCCAATTTGGACGGACTCCTGGAGATAGCACCGCATTCTGAGCCAGAAGCCCCGCTTTCATCGCCAACAAGCCAGACCGGCGAACCGGCAGCGACTCCAACAAGCGAATCGGCACCCACGCCCCCCACGGGCTGATCGGCACAGCGACCCCTATATACGAACCCGAACCCTCGAGACCAGGACTGTGAGCAGATCGTGAGTCAAGCAGAGAGCCCCAACCGCATCCGCAAAGAGCAGGTCGGCGAGGTGAGCGTGGAGGACGTGCGTGAGTTGATGGGCGCATCCACCCCCCACTTCGCGCTACAGCTGCGAAATCGCATCGCAAAGCTGATCGCGGGCTTGCCGGAGAGTCACCCGGCCAAGGTGGAAGGCGAGCGTGAGATAGCACGCTTGGAGCGCTTGGGCTTGGACGGCGAGACGCGAGGCGAGGGGCTTGGCGAAGGCGAGCAGCCGATGCCTTCGCTCAGCCTCTCTTCGCTCAGCCTCGGCTAGCGGCGCGAGCACGAGCGTCCAAGAAAAGCGCGCGCAGAAGTCTGAACAAGACCACGAAGAGGACAATGTCCACGGCAAACATGCCGACGTTCAAGACCTCGGATGGCTTGGCTACGAAGCTGTAGCCGAGCACCACAACCGAGTGCAGGACGATCACGGGCAGGAGGGCGAGCAGAAGCGTGTGCGAGCGATAGCCGCTGGAGTGCTCGCGCCAGGTGACCTCGATCGTGCCAAGCGCGACCGCCGCTATCCCGGCAAGCAGGAGCGGCCCCCCGGAAGCGGGCCCATGACGCAAGCGCGAGACCGCGATCACGAATGCGATTCCCCCGGCCATGATCAGCAGCTCTGAGAGTGGCAGGGGGTGCCAAGGCGAGGGCGGACGCTCGCCGTAGGTTCTCTGCGGAGAGAGGGGTGCTCGGCTGGCGCCTCGCGATGTGGGTTCGTGTCGACGCTTGGACACCTGCCGGCTCGTCGTGGCGGCGTCGGGCCGCCTGGAGCTCGCGTCTGGCCGCTGCTCGGCTCCTTGGCCTGCCACCGTGTCGGCGTCAGATTGTGTGCTTGGGCGCGGCTTGCGCGAACGTCCCCGGGGGCCTCTGGTGTGGCTTGCCACACCAGACAGTCTAAGCTGGCCGCCGTGCCGAAGTCCGCGCATACCTGGGATCTCCTCTCCGATCTGCCCTTCCAAATCGACACTTACGCGCTGGAGCCGCTAGAAGCGCGCGTGTCGAGCGAGTTCGAGCGCAAGAGCACGGTCATCCACCTGACTGGCGCGGGCCATGAAGGCATAGGCGAGGACGTGACATACGACGCGGTCGACCACGAAGTCCTGCAGGCCGCAGGACCGAATCTGCCGTTGCGGGGGAGCTGGACGATCGGGTCCTTCTCCGAGCGCCTAGCCCAAATGAACCTGTTCGCAGAGGAGCCTAAGCGGGAGGTGTCGCGGCGCTATCGCGTGTGGGCCTATGAGTCGGCAGCGCTCGACTTGGCCTTGGGTCAGGCGGAAACGACCCTGCACGAGGCCCTCGGGCGCACACCGCGCCCGGTCCGCTTCGTGGTCTCACTGCGCTTGGGCGAGCCCCCGAGCATGGAGCCGATCCGCAGACGTCTCGATGCCTATCCGGGCCTGCGTTTCAAGCTGGACCCGACAAGCTCTTGGAGCGAGCCCCTGATCGCCGAACTGGTGGAGACGGGTGCAGTCGAGTCGGTCGACTTCAAGGGCTATTACTCGGGCTCGATCGTTGACCAAGCTCCCGACCCTGTTCTCTACAGGAGGGTGGCAGAAGCCTTTCCGAACGCCTGGATCGAGGATCCGGCGCTCACACCCGAGACTGATGCGGCGCTCGCAGCGCACCGAGCGCGCTTCTCCTGGGACGCCCCGATCCACTCGGTGTCCGACATCGAGGCCTTGCCTTATCCACCCAAGATGGTGAACATCAAGCCTTCGCGCCTGGGCGGCCTCAAAAATCTGCTCGATGCTTTCGACTATTGCGCCGAGCGCGGGATAGGCAACTACGGTGGCGGCCAGTTCGAGCTGGGCGTCGGCCGCGACCAGATCCAGTACTTGGCCTCACTGTTCCATGGGGACGCACCTAACGATGTGGCGCCCAGCGGTTACAACCTGCCTACGCCGGGGACCGACCTGGCGCAAAGCCCGCTCGCACCAGCTCCGTCAAAGCTGGGATTCCGCTGGGGCGGCTGAAGAAAAGACCGCCGGCCGAGCCTCCCACGTAGGGTAGACAAGAGTCATCGGCCACTGACAACCGACCAAGGACCCGGTGTCAAGGGACCCGGCGCATTCAGCACCCAAAAGAGGAGGGAGCCGAGAAACTCGGCTCCCTCCCTGTCACCTACCTATATTCGTGTCGTTCTATTTTTCGCTCCCTTTTACGGCTTCGGCAGTCGCGAGTTCCTGCGAGCCACTGAGAATCGCCGTGTTGTGACCGGAGGCCGATGGCAGACCAATCTCCGAATCAACAGCACCGTCGATGAGGCCTGTGAATATCCCGAACAGAATCTGCGAGCCGCAGCCTTCGGCGTCCGGCGCAGAGAAGGTGTTGTTAACCAATGTGTTGTTTTTGAGTATCAGCAGTGCGTCGCTATCCTTGGCTTCAAGTTCACCCACTTTACCGGTGATCGGTTCATTCGGTAATGGCGGGCTGGTCGTGCCGCTCGTCAGTTCGACGATGACCGGGTTCGCTTTCGATCCGATAAAGCAGCCATTGCCGAGGAATGAGTTTTCGAGATGCACCCTCAATGGCAAGTACAATGCGGTGCCACTGCCAGACAGCTCGGCAAAGGGATTGACCGTCACCGTGCCGGCCAATTCAGTGGTGGCATTTACTCCAGTGATGCCTTTGCTTATGAATTCGTTGAATATTTTCTTCAACGGTTCTGGGAAGAATTCAGGCGCCATGATTTTCAATAGCCCACCTGGCACATTCTGCGGAGATTTCGAAAGCGTGTTGCCATCCTTGGCGGCGATCAGGGTCTGGCTTCCGGCTTTTTCTTCCAGGCCACCTTGAAGGGTAATAGTTTTGGTGATCGGCACAGCCGTGCTCCCGATCTTGAATTCGCCGCTGGTCGTCTGCGCAAAAATACATGTTTCAACGGCGGGATTGGTGTCCGGACAATCGCCAAAATTGACGAAGTCTCCCGTCGGTTTGAGAGCTAGCGCCTGACCGGCAAACGCGAGCGCCATGAGCGCCGCGGCGGCCATCACAAGAAGCCCCACTAGGGGTTTGCCCATTCTAGTCATCCTAATCCTCCTGGTTTGGTTGATCCTGCATAGGGCGTGCTACCTGCCAGCTTGACCCAAGCCGCCTGACCCATCATGCCCCACTCCGCTCATCCACCATCAATCTAAGAGCGCGGCATGTTGCTTCTATTGGAACAGGACGCCCGGCCCGGTTTTATAGGAAAACTCTCCCCATGTCAAGCGGAAAAGTCCTTGCCTGTCAAGAGTGGCAGGGCCTCGCGAGACGCTCATGGGAGACCCCCATGGAGTCGTCCAGGAGGTCAGAATCGACTAGCCAAGATTGAAGGGACATCTCGTAACCCCAGCCACTGGATACGCAACTTCTCTGTCGATCAGCGGTTTGGAGGGCCATAGTCGCTAAGAATGGGTGGTCGTGGTAGGCGCAGCAGTCCGCAAGCAATCGAATTCGAAGGCCCTCAAGGCGTCGCTATTCGCGCTGTGCCTGCTCGGCGGCGCCTGCGCGCCCGGCCTGGCTACGGCCTCCTCGCCGTCCTCGGCCACTAAAGGCGCGGGCGGTACCACTGCTCCAGGAGCGACGGTTCCAGGAGCGACAGCTCCGCGCGCGCCCTCGCACAAAGTCGCGCCAGCGAGCAAGATCACCATCGCGAGCATGACCTGCGTGCCGTCGGTCCACTGCTCGACCAACCCCCACCAGGTCTCGGTACGCGGCCTGCTGCTCGTCAAGGGCAGCGGCCTGAAGCGCGGGATGGTAGTGGCTTTTCCCCATAGTCTGGGGGCCCGCATTGCCCGCAACTCGCCCACAGCCCACCTTGCCAACTCGACTCTTGGGCTCATCGTGCATGTCCCGAGCAAAGCCCATTCAGGACGGCTCATGGTGCTGCTCAGCAAGGGGCAGACATTCCAACTCCTATGGGCCGATCCACGTGGTCAACTATGCCCTGCACCCCCCCACTCCTCCCGCGGCTCCCTCGACGGTGGCGGCAGTGCCGTCGGGAAGCGCGTTCGACGGCCAAGGCATGTGGATCTGGTACGTCAGCCAGTCCGACGGCGGCAATCTCGCCTCGATCGTGGCCCAAGCTCACGCTGCGGGCGTGACCACGCTCTACATCAAGAGCTCAGATGGCTCCTCTAACTACTGGAGCCAGTTCAGTCCTGAACTGGTCCAAACACTGCATGCCAACGGCTTGAGGGTGTGTGCGTGGCAGTATGTGTATGGAACCAATCCTGCCGGTGAGGCGGCCCTCGGCGCGGAGGCCGTGGCGAACGGTGCCGACTGCCTGGTCATCGATGCCGAGGCGGAGTATGAAGGCAAGTATGGAGCCGCCCAGACCTATATCGCGGATCTGAGGGCCAAGATCGGTGCCGCCTATCCACTTGGCTTGGCCTCTTTCCCTTATGTCTACTACCACACGTCATTCCCTTATTCGGTCTTCCTCGGTCCCGAAGGAGCCCAGTTCAATGCTCCCCAGATGTACTGGAGGGACATTGGCAATTCGGTGGACACGACTTACGCGAACACATACATCTCAAACCGGGTCTATGGCCGGCCGATCTTCCCGCTGGGGCAGACCTACTCCAAACCGTCAGCCGAAGAAGTGGTGCGCTTCCGCGAGGAGGCCCCCCTCTATGGGGCGAGCGGCATCTCCTTCTGGGACTTTCAGGAAACGCCAAGCAGCCTGTGGACGGCCTTGGTGACGCCACTCGCGCCGCTCACGACTGTCACGCCCAACCAGACTTGGTCGGAATTGGCGGAAGGCAGCAAAGGCGACCAGGTCTTGTGGATGCAGGAGCACCTCGCCGCCGCGTTCCCTACGCAGGCGACGACAGGAGTATTCGACGAAGTCACCAAGGCCAATTTGGAGCAATTCCAGGCCGCCCGTGGGATAACGGCCAGTGGCCACACCGAAGCAGCCACTTGGCAGGCCCTGCTGGCCCTCGCGCCGGTCAGCGTGAACTGGACCGGCGCGGGACCAAAGGGTTGATCAAACGCGCTGGATGAGGGTGCCTGTCCCGAGGCCCCCGCCGCAACACATCGTGACGAAGCCGATCTCCTTGTCGGAGCGCTCCAGCTCGTGCAACAAGGTCGTGATCAAGCGCGCGCCGGTCGAACCGAGCGGGTGACCCAAGGCCATCGCGCCACCGTTGACGTTGACGCGATCCATGTCGGGGCTGAGCTCACGCTTCCAAGCCGCCACTACCGGCGCGAAAGCCTCGTTGATCTCGATCAGGTCAATGTCGTCGATCTTCATGGAGTTGCGCTCCAAGATCTTGCGTGTGGCGGGGATCGGCCCTTCGAGCATCTTGACCGGGTCGCAACCGACCGTGGTCTGATCGACGATCCTCGCACGGGCAGTCAGGCCCAGATCTTTGGCCTTCTCGGCGCTCATCAACAGGACCGCGGCGGCCCCGTCTGAGATCTGGGAGCTGTTGCCGGCCGTGATCTTGCCGTCAGGCTTGAACGCCGGTTTGAGCTGGGAGAGGGCCTCGAGATTGGTGTCGGGTCGAATGCCTTGGTCGGTGACATACGTATCGCCGTTGACCGCGAAAGGCACGATCTCACGCTCGAAGCGACCCTCCTCGGTGGCCTGGTGGGCCAGTTTGTGCGAGCGCACCGCCAGCTCATCCAGCTCGGAACGTGGGATCTCCCACTCATCCGCGATCATCTCGGCGCCAAGGCCCTGGCCGACGATGTTGTGCTTGGCCATGAGCTCGGGGGTGAAAGCGAAACCGAACTCCTGCTGGGTCTTCATGCCGGCGGCGAACGGGAAGTGGCCCATGTGCTCAACGCCGCCGCCGATCATCGCGTCGTGCACTCCGGCGGCGATCAAAGCGGCGGAGAAGTTGACGGCCTGCTGGGCGGAGCCACACTGGCGGTCAACGGTGGTACCGGGAGTCTCGATCGGCAGGCCTGCCTGCAACCAAGCGTTGCGGGCGATGTTGAAGCCCTGCTCGCCGAACTGCTGGACACAGCCGGCCACCACGTCCTCGACCACGGCCGGCTCGATGCCCGCGCGGTCGATGACCTCGGTGTAGACCTTGGCAAGCAAGGTGTTGGGATGGGTGTCCTTGTAGTAGCCCTTCTCCAGGTGACCGCGACCGATCGGTGTGCGAACCGCCTCGACGATCACGACCTCACGGCCGTCTGCTTGCCTCATGATGGAAGTCCTTTTGCTCGATTTTTTTGGCGCCCCACCGACCCCGCCGGGGCATCTCGCCTGGCTTCGTGTCGAGCCACCCAAGCATGCTTCAAGAACGCGTGAGGTGCTCGCTCCCTCTACTGTACCGCTCAGCACCCCTAGATTGACTGGTCAGTCAACCAAACACCCCCGAGGGCCCCGATCGGCCCAAGACCCGCCAGAGGAGCAAAGACCTTGAACGAACGCATCGGAATAATCGGCAGCGGAACCATCGCTTGCGGCCTGGCCGCGACCGCCGCCCACCACGGCCCCGTGCTGTTGCTCGCCCGCTCGCAAAGCTCCGCCGACCGTGCGCGGGCTACGGTCGAAAAGACGCTGAGCCGCTTGGAGGCGGAGATCGACCCGGAGCACATCCAGATCGTGACCGACCTGAGCGAGCTCGCACACGTGTCGTTCGCCGTGGAGGCGGTGGTCGAGGAGTATGAGGTCAAGGCAGGACTGCTGGCCGAACTGAACGGCATCCTCGACGTCGAGGCGATCCTCGCCTCGACCACCTCCTCTCTATCAGTGGAGCGACTGGCCGAGACCTCGGGGCGGGCCGAGCGATTCTTGGGCTTGCACGTATTCAACCCAGTCACCAAGATGAAGCTCGTAGAGCTGGTGTTTCCGCAGGCAGCATCGGCAGAGACGCGGACACGTGCACTCGCCTTGTGCGAGGCGTTCGAGAAGACTGCCGTCGAAGTGCCCGACGTGCCCGGGTTCGTGGTCAACCGACTGTTGTTCCCGTACTTGTTTAACGCGGTCCGTTTGCTCGAAGAGACGGGTATGGAGCCGGAGGACATCGACACTTGCATGAAGCTCGGCGCGGGCCACCCAATGGGTCCTTTCGCTCTGCTCGACCTGGTCGGCTTGGACGTTTCAAAGGCGATCGGAGAGACGATCGGAGAGACGATCCCACCGAAGGTGGACTCGTTGATCGATGAAGGAGCGCTTGGGCGCAAGACCAAGCGGGGCTTCCTAGCTTATTAAGCAGCCTCATCTTTGAGGAGTCCAGCCGACCACGGGTGGGCCTCACCTTGGCCTTCGGCAAGCTCCTCTCCGACTATTGACGAAGCCTCACCGGACTTTTAGGTGAGCTTCATCGAGGCGGGGATACTTGAAGGGCGACACAGTCGCAAAGCACACCCGCCTCCTCCCAGTGCACACGTTCCGGCCCGCCCCCCAGCGGGCCGGACGTGTCTCATGGACGCGGAGCTGGACGCCACGTGACGCCTTATCCGGTGGCGGGAGGACCTCGGGGGACTCTTCTTGGAGTGTGCGAACTGGTCGGCGGCGGCGGATGCGGACGGCCTCGATGCGATTGTGGTGGACCGACTCGACCCTGATCGAGAACTCGCCGGAGCTGATCGTGTCGCCCCTGCGAGGCAGGCGGCCCAACTCGGCGAACACGAATCCTCCGACGGAGTTGTAGGCGTCGCTGTCGACCGGCAAGTCCACCCCATAGTCGAGCAGGTCGGCGATCGAAACGTGGCCGCGCACAAACAGGTCGCCGTCGGCGAGGCGGCGCACCTCCCCCGCGGCGGGATCGGTCTCATCGGCTATCTCACCTACAACCTCCTCGATGATGTCCTCGATCGTGACGATGCCCACCACGCGCCCGTACTCGTCGACCACGACGGCCATGGAAGTACGCTGGCGCTGTAGATCCGCCAGGAGGTCATCCAGGGGCTTGGTCTCGGGCACGATCGGCGAGTCGTGCATGATCGGCTCGATCGAGGCGTGGGGCCCATCGTGCATCAACCTCCGCGCCAAGGAGGAGGCGTGGACAAGCCCGCGGACCCGGTCGCGATCCTCGTCCTCGATCACCACGAGCCTGGTGTGACCGCTTGAGATGCACAACTCCAGAGCACTCTGGACATCCTGAGACACATCGACCGTGACGACGGCTGGGATCGGGGTCATCACCTGGCGGGCCTCTTGCTCGTGCAGGTGAAAGACACCTGTGAGCATCCCAGCCTCGCCAGGATCGAGATGACCGCCGGCATAGGACTCGGCGATCAAACGCTTGAGCTCATCGGGCGAGCCACCTTCCCGTTGGGCGCTCATGTCCACGCCGAGCAGGCGCAAGATGCGCCCGGACACGGCCGTGAGGCCGATAATGACTGGATGGAACAGCACGCTAAAGGCCTGCAATGGCCTGGCGATACGCCGGGCGATTGACTCAGAGCGGTCGATCGCATAGAGCTTGGGCACCATCTCCCCGGCGATCAGTTGAGTCGCGGCGATCACCACGAAGGCGAGCACCACCGATATCGCAATCGCGGCGTCGTGACTTGGAGTACTACCCAAGGCCCCCTTGAGAATGTCCGCGAGCGCGGGCGTGGCGAGCGCTCCGATGGCAAGCGAAGTCATGGTCACCCCGATCTGGACAGCCGAGATGTATTCGTTGATGCGGTCGAGCTGGTGCAGGGCCAAGGTTGCCCCGCGCGAGCCTTCTTCTTGCATGACTTCAAGGCGGGCACGCCGAGAGCGCACCAAGGCATACTCGGCGGCGACGAAGAACGCATTGATCGCCACCAAGACAAGGGCGATGATGAGCTTCAGCCCATTCACGCCGGACTGGCCATAGGACTGGCCAAACTACTTCGGGGAGGTTGGTCGTCTTCTTTCATCTGTGGCCGACCCGCCAACCGTAGCAGGAGGGCTGGTCGGCTATTCAGACGAGCCGGTCGATGCGTCCGGCAAGCTCGAAATCGGTCTTGGTCAAGCCGCCCTGCGAATGGGTCGAAAGTTCCAGGCGCACCTTGTTCCAGCCGTGCAGAAGGATGTCTGGATGATGGTTGGCCGCTTCGGCGACCTCGGCCACACGGTTGACGAAGGCAAGTGCCTGAGCGAAGCCCTCAAGCTTCCACTCGCGCACGATCGCCTCGCCTTGGCGATGCCACTCGCTCGTCACGAGCCTGTCGTCGATCTCTTGACCAGAGAGGAGCGTCATCCGATCGAGGATACCCGCCAAACACTCCGGCGCGGCTCTCAGGCGACGCCGATACCGACAGACACCCAGGCGCGACGCTCAGGCGATGCCGCTTGAAGCGGAGCCGGCAATGGCAATGGCTCCCGCAATGCAGGCAAGAGAAAGCGCAAAGCAGGCCGCCAAGCCAAGCCAGGACTGGTGACGATCGTCGGCCGTCCTGATCGCCAGGCCCGCCAAGGCGCCTCCGATCAAGCCGCCGACGTGGGCCCCGACGGAGATGTTGGCGAAGGTGAAAGAGAAGATCAAATTGATAATGATGAGCGCCCCGATACCTGACTCCATGACGCTCATGCGACGTGCTCTCAGCTCGATCACAGCAGCACCCATCAGCCCGAATATGGCGCCGGATGCCCCGAGGCTGGGCGCGCTGGTGGCAAACAGAGCGCCAAAGGAGCCCGCGAAGAGCGAGGTGAAGTAGATCGTGGCGAACTTGAGCGAGCCCAAAGCTGGCTCGAGCATCATGCCGAGCAGATAGAGCAAGTACATGTTGAAGCCGATGTGCAACAGATTCTCGTGCAGGAAGGCACTGCTGAGCAAACGCCAATACTGGTGTTCGACCCCAACGCCATAGCGATAGAGGACGCCTTCTTCGATCAGAGGACCATGGATCGAGGTGCCGCTTAGAGTGAGCTGTCCCTCCTCTCCCAGATAGGCCAGCACGTTGAGGGCGATCAAAGCGAACGTCACGCGCGGCCTGGTGGCCATGTTGCGCATGGTCATCACCTTGGTCGCCTGCTTGGAACACTCCGGGCAGCGCATGCCCACCGAGGTGGGCGTCATGCAGTCCGGACAGATGGGGCGTCCGCAGGAGGAGCACGAGACGCCTGTCTCGCGCGAAGGATGGCGATAGCACGTGGCCATGGGCGGCGCAGACGCTAGCAGCGAGCCCCTTGAACGACCGCATCCCTCGGCGGCGTCGCGACGCCGGGCCGACCTTGGGATCAGATCGTGGCGGGAATCCTGGTGGCCATCTTGCGCAGCCCGAGCCGCATCCGGCCCTTGATAGTGCCGATCGGCGTATCGAGCATGGTGGCAATTTGGGCATGGGTGTAGCCGCCGTAGTAGGCGAGCGCGATCACCCGGCTCTGCTCGGGAGGAAGTCCGTCTATTGCGGAGAGCAGTTCGCGAGCCAGCTCACGCCGATCGGCTTCGCCCGCGGTCTGCTCAGGTGCTTCGAGCAGGTCCTCGGCCGGGCGATCGCCGCTATCGGCAAGCTCGTGGGCGACGCTCTGGCGCAGGACGTCGATGGCACGGTTGCGCACAATCCCGAGCAACCACGCTCGGACGCTGCCTCTGCGCGCATCGAAATGATGTCGTGAGCGCCAGACCGAGAGGAACGCCTCTTGGACGACCTCCTCGGCGATCGCCGGACGGGAGCACATGTGTGTGGCGAGCGCCACCGCGGCACGCAGATGGCGGCGATAGAGCAGGGCAAAAGCGTGAGAGTCGTCGATGACTACGAGAGCCATCAAGGCCTGGTCAGACAGACGATCGGCAATTGTTGCGAGCGGTTCGCACGAGCCGGCAACTGCGAGACCGATGGCCGCGCGAACGGTTGGGAGAGGAATCGCCCGCCCTGCCGCAGAGATCGGTTCCCTGTCATCAAGATGTTCCATTTGCCTGATAGTCGGAATCGTTCCGAGAAGGACACTGTGAAGCCTAGGTCACGAAATTGCAAGCAACAGTGCACAAAGACGCCACTCACAGCGATCACGAGCGCACCCAAAGGTGGGCTGAGGGGGATTAAACTCGAAGGCTCAGCGGTCGCCGAGCAAGCGGCGAGTCTGCTCACCGATATCGCCCAAGGCACGCTCGGCGACACGCTGAGCGCCACGCAAGGCACCCGCCCGCGGGGCAGGTCGGTGGCGGGCGCGCAGCAATACGAGGGCTACCCCGGCTGTCCCCCCAACCACGACAGCGGCGGCGGGACGAGCCCAGTTGCGAGGGTCGCGCATCGCCGAGAGTTCCCACGCCTCGAGCTCCTCGACCGCGCTCTCAGCCAGGCTGGTGAAGGCGCTCTCCAAACGCCTGCCCAAGTCCTCGGGTGGCTCGATCGGCGAGAGGGCCTCATGTAGGAGGCCCTCGAAGTTGGCTGCTTCACTCATCGGGGGCCCCCCCGTCCGGGACGGCGACGATCTCCTCGAGCTGCTTGATCGCGCGGTGGATCAAGACCTTGGTGGCCCCGTCGGTGCGCCCCATCGCGCGCGCTATCTCGCGGTTGTCCATGCCTAGGGCGAAGCGCATGATCAAAGCCTCGCGTCTGTCCTCGGGCAGCCGGCGCACTCCCTCGAGTACACGCGAGAGCTCCTCGCGCCCCTCCACCAAATCCTCGGTCGTGTGGGAGGCAACCAGCTCCGCGGTGTCTTCCAATGGGGAGGCCGGCCTGCGCGAGCGGTCGCGATAGAGGTTGGCGGCCAGATTGTGGGCGATGCGGATCAGCCAAGGGCGTAGAGGCCTCCCGTGAGACTCGCGCTGAGCTCGCTCGAAGTGACGGTAGGCCTGCAGAAAGGTCTGCTCGGTCAAGTCCTCGGCGTCGTGATGGTTGCCTACTCGGTAGTAGGCGTAGCTGTAGACGTCTCGCAGGTGAGCCCGGTAGAGCTCGGAGAACTCGCCGTCCAGTTGCGCCTTGGACTTCTGGGTTTGGGGAGCCACTCATCGCACCCTATCCTCCTACGCTTTCGCTCAAGCCCTCAAGCGGCGCGCGCGGCTCGTTCGCTGTCGCTGGAAGGAAGCTCGACTGGCTTGGTGGCTCCCCCAAGCCACTGCCACTGCAGGCTGACGCAGGCCCAGATTCGCTCTGTAACTCCCAGGGCGATCGAGGGGAAAGGACGCTCCGCGCGAGGAAACCCGAGCGGGCGACCACAACGCAGGCTGACCTTGCGCGGGCGGATGCGCCAGCCGCGACGTACCTCCTCGCTGCCCATCACAGCCACGGGAATCACCCGGGCTCCGGTTTGCAAGGCAAGACGCCCGACTCCCCGATGGGGATGCCCCAAAGGGCCCGTCCTGACGCGCGTGCCCTCCGGGAAGATCACGACGCAATCGCCTCTTTCGAGGATCGTGCGGGCCGTGGACATGGCGTGCTCATCGCCCTTGCCTCGATCAATTGGAAAGGCGCCCAAGCTACCCAGGATCCAAGCTTGCCAAGGCCGCTCGAAAAGCTCGCGCTTGGCCATGTAGTAGACCGGTCGACGTGTGAGCGCCCCGATCACGAAAGGATCCAGGAAGCTGCGATGGTTGGCGGCCAAGATCACCGGCCCCGAGCTGGGTATGTGCTCACGGCCTATGCGCTCAAGGCGGAAGTAGACCAGAAAGAAAGGTAGTAGGACGGCCCTGGCGAGCCAGTAAATCAAAGGGTTGACTCCGCGCTTGAGGGTGCGCTCGCGCAAGGCGTTCAAGGCAGGCATATAGTGGGATACCCGCGCCCACAGCCCGCGTTACAGCAACTGGGGCGCTACCCTCGGAGAGCCCCGCCGGAGTAGCTCAGCTGGCCAGAGCACCTGTCTTGTAAACAGGGGGTCACGGGTTCGAATCCCGTCTCCGGCTTTCGCGCCCCCAGACCTAGCTCAGTCGTTATTAAGCACCGGCAAACCGGGCGATCTCCTCGGCGAGTCGCTTGGGCTGGTCCTCGGGGGTGAAGCTGTAGGCGTCCTCGATGAGGACCAGACGGGCTTCGCTCAGCGCCTCGCAGTAGCGCTGAGCATCGGTAGGTGCGAACACTCGATCTTCTGGGCTCCAGACCAACAGAACGGGGCGCTTGAACTCTGCGATCAATCGCTTGCCGGCTGCCTGCACCGGTCCCGAGGAGGCGCTCGACATTATCTTGGCGGTGTCAAGCAGGATCGCGCGATCTTCGAGGCACGGCAAGGCGTAGGAGTCGGAGACGATGTCCTCCAATGGATGCTTGAGGAGCAGGCCGAAAGCGGCTGGCGTCGCGCGGATCGTCCGGTCGCGCAGCACCTCAAACAGCTGTCGGAGAGCCTCGGGGTCCTTTGCGACCGCGGGTAGCCCGTCGAACGGCGGAGGCGGGAACTCGCTGTAGGGAGTCTCACAGGAATTCAGCACCAGTCGTGCGACGCGCTGGGGGTTGGAGGCCACGGCGATCTGAGAATAGGCGCCACCCGAGTCGTTGCCCACGAGCGTTACGTCAAGCAGCCCGAGCTCGGTCAAAGCCGAGGCGATCAGGTCTCCGCAGCCTGCCGGGCTGAGGTCGACTTCGGGACCCATCGCAACGCGGTGGGCGCCGAAGGGGAGATCGAGGGCGATGCATGTGAAGCGATCTGCCAAGAGATCCACCACCTTGCGCCACAGGTTCGCATTGGCAAGCCATCCGTGGGCGAATACGAGATGGGGGCCCTGACCGCGGCGAAAGTAGCGCAATGAGCCCTGGGGCAAGGACAGCTCCTCCTCGACGCCAAGCGCCGCGGAGCGCCAGAGGTGAACGGGCGTGTTGGTGACCTCGGTGCTCATGGTGCTCCTTCCGGAGATCTGGTTGGCTTGAGCGTCGGTTAGCACGCTAACATATTTATGACGTTGTGGTCAGTTTTTTATGACGCTACAGTCATCTATACTTGCTTGGGATGGCATCGCGCTCGACGTCCCGCACACGTGACGAGGCAACTCCCGTGACTCCCAAGGGGCGCCGAACACGGGGGGCGCTGCTCAGAGCAGGCGAGATTGTGGCCGAGCGCGCCGGCTTGGCGGGGCTGAGCGTGGCCGCTGTGGCAGAGCAGGCGGGCGTTGCTAAGGGGACCTTCTACCTCTACTTCGGGGATCGTGAGGCGTTCATCGACGCGCTCCACCGGCGCTTCTATGACCGAGTGACCGAAGCTGTGTCACGGGCCGTTACCGACCTCCCAGCGGGACGCGAGCTGTTGCTTGCGGCGATTGAGGCTTATCTCGATGTGTGCTTGAAAAATCATGCAGTCAAGGCACTGGTCTTTGAGACCCGCGCCCAAAACACACTCACGACAACGATGGAGGATCGTGAGGCGCTGTTCGCTCGGCTTGCCGAGCCGAGCGTGCACGCAATCGGTATGACGCCTGCACATATAGCCGCGCGCCTGATTGTCGCGTTGATCTCGGAGGCCGCATTGATCGAGATGGAAGCCGGGCGCAAGGTGCCGGGAGCTCGTAAATCGATCGCGGCATTGCTCGACACCTCGCCGACCTGACAAATTTCGAGAATAAGGGAGGGCGAAGCTCGACCTATTTTGTTTCCGACTCCGTGACATGGTCCGAAACGTTCCATACCCGTGCAAACAATCCAAATCCTTTGCAATAGTCAGACAAACTCCGCATAGGGACCAGTCAGGGCCGCCGTGGGAGATCGGTCACGCGAGTCCTATGAACCCGACAATCCTCCAAACGACGCTCCGCGGGGACAGCCTTCGACTATCGTCACGTACTTGCACGAAGTCCATTGGTTAGAAGACGAGCCGGGAACGGGTGTCCGCTAAGCACGCCGTATTGGGACTGGTGATCGACCAGCCCAGTTACGCATACCGGATCGCATCTGGCGTGCGCAGGCAGCTGCGCTTCGCCGACCTGGCTGACTCGTACCCGTATTGGGCGCTTGAGAAGCTCGAGGCCGAAGGGCTCGTAAGAAGGGTCGACGAGGAAGGCAAGCCTTTGCGCAATGGGACGCAAGGACGACGAGCGATCTATGAAGCGACCGCTTTAGGGGTGGCCTCATTTGAAGACTGGTTGCTCTCGACCGCGGCCGAGCCTCCACTGCGTGACGACCTGCACTTCAGGATCGCCCTGTGCAGGCCTCGCGACGCGCCGCGCATGATCGAGCTGATCCAAGGCCAGGAGCTGGTTTGCCTGGGACGGGTCCAAGATCTCAAGCGCGCGGCCGAAGCGGATGCAGTCGAGGGCTCAGAATGGGACCGCATGGTCAGAGTCATCTCACGCGACGCCGAGCTTGCTTTTTGGCATGCGCGAATCGCATGGTTGCAAGGGGTTAGGGAGATGCTCGAAGGCTTGCCTAACAGGCAGGCATCGACCGGCTCGGATGCCGATCACAGTCGCCCACAGGCCAAAATCGAGCTCGACCCCGATTCGGCGCGGCGACTGGGCAAGGCCGGCTTAGCTCGCCGGAAAGCCACACCCGGTTCCGGCCTGGGTCCCGCCGACGGGCGACCCTCAATCGATCCTGATGCGACGCCGGCACCCCGTCAAGCAGCTAGTCAGCGCTGAATCATTCAGCACTGACTAGCTCTCGAAGGCACCAATGAGCACCATTGTGACTGTCGCTTGGGCGCGACAAAATCGAATGTTGCGAGGCGCAGGGAAGGGAGCCCACAGATGACGACTATGTCCCCTATACGCGGAGGCATCTTGCATCTCCCAACATCAAATGAGGGTCGCTACTCGCAGTCGCTCGAGCGGGGCTTGGCGATCCTCAGGACCTTCACGCCGGATCGACCTTGGCTGGGTATCGCTGAGATCGCCGAAGCCCTTGAAATGAGCAGGCCCACCACCCACCGTTACGCGTCCACCCTGGTGGCACTCAACTACTTGGAGCAAGGCCCGATGCGCAAGTACAGACTTGGAATGCGTGCGGGCGACCCTGGTCGCTCGGCGATCGGCTCGACGGTCTTGAGCAAGCTCTCTCACGAACACATCTCGGAGCTTGCGCAACCGTAGCGCTTGTACGGCTAGCGTGGCCATGCTGGATGGCACGGACATCGTTTATGTGGACAGAGCTCGATGCTCGGTCCAAGGACAGGTCGAAGTCACAGCGCGACTGGGACGCGGCTCGCGCCTCCCTGCGATCGAGACGGCCATGGGAAGAGTCCTATTGGCATACCTGTCCGAGCAGGAGCTGGTCGAGATGCTCGGCGACGAACCCGAGGCGCTTGAGGAGCGCGAGGAACTGATGGCCGAGCTGGAACGCATCCGGGAGCAAGGGTGGGCTTTGGCCGACCAAGTCCATGTGGAGGGGCAAAGGTGCGTGGCGGCGCCACTTAGGTCGCGCTCTAGGGAAGTGATCGGCGCAGTCGACATCGCGGCCGCCAACTCGGCCTTCAAGCACTCACAAGTACTTGAGCAGCTTGTGCCCCTGGTCGTGGCGAGCGCCGAAGAGATGTCAAAGCAGTTGGGCTATAAGAAGGCCAAGGCCTGAGCCAAAGCCCCCCGCGCGCACACGCGTAGGCACCCTCCCAAAGAAGTAATAACCTCCCACCCGGCTCAAGCCTCGAGCAAGCCGATCTTGCCCGCGCGGGCAACTGCGTCAGAGCGCGAGGAGACCTCGAGCTTGCGGTAGACCGCGTGGGCCTGGGTCTTGACGGTGTTGGTGGAGACGTGCAGGCGCAGGCCGATCTCGCGAAAACTGAGGTGAGTGGGCAAGAAGCGCAGGATGCGTAGCTCGGCCATGGTCAAAGTCGATGGCCCGGCCAAGGCCTCGGTGGAGGCTGAGTCGACCAGGCCCCATGTGTCGTTGAGCCAGCCGCCGAAGAGGACGGCGTCGGGCACGCGTCGGCCAGACGGGATGCCTCGGCAAGCAAGGTTCGAGCTGCGGCCACATCCGCCAAACGCAGGGCGGCGCGGGCAAGCATGATGCGCGTCTCGGCCTCATACCAAGGGATGAAGTCAGAGAGCCGACCCAAAAGTTGGGCGGCCCGGCGCGCGTCGCGCTTGCCTTCGTCGACACGACCAGCGTGGGCGCGGACGTTGGCTGAGACAGCGAAAGTTAGGGCCGCAGTGGGGTATGAGGAAAGTCCGTGGCGTTCGACCTGGCGCACGGCACGCGCAATCAGATCCACGCCGGCATCCCAGTCGCCTTCTTCGACGGTAATGACAGCGAGTTGGGAGAGACAGAGAGTCTCAACGTGGGGGGCCGAGACAGCGCTACGGTGGATGCCTTGTTCGAGGTGAGAGCGTGCCTGAATGGGATCGCCCAGGAGATGATCGGCGACGCCCTGGAAGAGGCAGCAGATCGAACGCCAGGGGCTGTCCTCCTCCTCTAGGTCATAGGCACGAGCAGCGTGGCGACCCATCGGGGCTACGCCGGGATCGGCAACGAGCGCTTCGATCAAAGCGACTCCGGTCGGCAAAGAGGACACCTCCGAGGGCTCGCTCTCGCGGGCGAGAGCCGCGGCGCCGACCAAGCCGAAGTGCTCGGCCTGGCGCAGCTCGCCGAGAGCAAGGGCGCTGTATGCCGCGGTCAGGGCAAGCGCGGCATGGTTTGAGAGGGCCTCAGAAGAGAACTGGGCCAAGTGGGAGCGGACGAAATCGTTGCGTTCCTCAGATACGTAGCGGGGTAGTTGTGCCCACATGAGATCGCCGGCGCGACGCGGGTCACGTGCGGCGACGGCGTGGTGGATAGCGTTGTCGAATTCGCCTTGGGCGGCATAGAAGTCGCTTGCTCGCCGGTGCAGCTCGGCCTCACGAGCAGGATGAGAATGGTGCAGCTCGCCTAAGAGCATCTCGCGCAGGAGCCGGTGTAGGCGATAGCGGTCGCGGTCGCACACCAGCAACGGAAAGCCGAGGCTGGCCAAGTTGTCCAATACCTGCACCGAGCCGGTGCGGTCGAGCAAGGCGTCGCAAAGCGGTCCGGAGAGCCGGGTGCACACCGAAGTGAGCACCAAGAAGTCGAGTTGCTGGGCATGGAGATGACAGAGGAATTCGTCACGGAGATAGTCGGCCACGACGCGGCGGTCTCCCCTAAAGCTGGCCAAGGACGCTTTTGGGTCGACCTCCTCAGAGGCCGAGAGCGCTGCCAGGTAGAGCCCGGCCGGCCAGCCCTCGGTGCGCTCCACCAAGGCTTGGCTCATGGCGGGCGCCGCGGGACACCAGCCGCTCCCATCAGATTGGGAGGCTTCGGCGCCAGTCATCGCCAAGTCGGAGGGACCGAGCTCAAACAGGGCTCGGTGGGCCCGCAGACGACCGGTGGGCAAAGCCAGAGGCTGCGCGAGGACAGCACGAGCTGCGAGCCGAGAGGTAGGTGCTCGGCGATCATGGCAAGGACATGAGGGCGGCTGGTCGGCGACAATGTGGGCGTCGTCGAGATCAGGGCAAGGGGTTGAAGGACGTCGTTCGAGCGATGTGCCAGCGCGGGCATGATGCACGAGAAGAAGTCCTGAGTCGGGCTCCTCGAGCGCCTCGGACAAGGGCTGCATCGAAGGGCTCAACCTCCTCGAAGGCCGCGACAAGGCGCGCAAGAAGCGAGGGGGTCGGCGTGCCAATTCTCGCAGGCCAGCCACACACTCGCACGCGAATCCTGTCGCGGCCCACTCGGCCAGGAGGCTGGTCTTGCCGTAGCCTGCGCGGCGCGACGAGCGGAGACAAGCGGCATGTCGCGACCGTCGTCGAGCTTGAGAGCAGCCTCGGCCGCTCGGATCAGGCCCTCGCGGAAGAGCGGACGGCCGCTCTTGACGGCAAGCGACATCGCACAAAAGTAGGGCCCTGCGTCAAGAACTTGGGCATCCGCTGATCCAGCGCGGGCGAATCCGCCGCTGGAATACTGATTTTCGTAAGTAACAACCACGTAGTCGGGAAACTCGGACTGCCCGACGGCGCTCAAATCGCCGGGCAGGTCCAAGCCCAAGCGCGAGCATGATCTCCGGGGCGGCGGCCACCACCCGCGGCCCGCCAACCTGTGGCGCGACGGCGCGCAGAACGCCCGTGATGTCCTCAGGCGTGGCGCCTTCGGCGAGCGCATTGGGCACCTGCCAGGCGTAGGAGGCAGGCGGGGAGTCGAGCGCAACCAGCGCAGCGATCTTGACGAGCGCGAACGTGCGCCCGTCAAGACCGCTTGCGGCTAGGTCTACCTCGCGCAAACCGACGGCTGTCTCCAGCAAGTCGTAGCTCACCCGCCGAGATGCCTTCGAGCGTGCGTTGTGTGTCCTGAGTGACAGGCATGGGATTCCTCTTGTGAATGAGAGGGAGAGTCTGCTCGGACCTGTGGGTGAGTCGCTCACACGATCTTGCTCTGACGACCGCCATAGGCGACCAAGCCGTAGATGATCAAGATGTCCAGCGCGAACAGGGCCAAGGATCCGAACGGGATAGGCCGGGATGAAGATCAGCTGGATGATCGCGTTGACGAGGCCGTGAGGATGCCGATCCAGCGTCCCCACTCGACGTGCCCGAAGATCGCGATCGCTGCACAGAACTGGATGATCCCCGTGATCATCATGACCCAACCCCAGGTATTGAGATCGCTGATGATGTAGGTAGCTTCGCGAACGTAGAAGTGGGAGTTGGAGATCGCGGCGATGCCGTAAATGAAGTTGAGCACACCGACGATCGCGATCATGATGCCCGCGAATGCGACCCAACCCTCGCCTTCGTAGGAACTGCCCGAGTCTGCGCCGGCACTGCGAGCAGGCTGGGTCGGAGCGTCGTAACCGCTGTCCATGGTTGCCTCCTTGTTAGGCCTTGATAAAGCGCGCGAGCGCTCTCTTGGCACGGTAGGAGTCTGCTCGACGGCGCGCATCCTCCGAAGTGGGTGATTACCCAATGTCAGCCCGGCCGCTTAACGCTTGTCTGGCCCCTTGTCGTAGAAGATCTCCGAAGCGGGCCTACCCGCAGCTAGTCCACGCACGGGCTTTGAGGTATGGACGGTTTGGAGCAGGGATCATTCGGGAATGCTCCAAGACGTAATGAAAATTGGTCGTTGATGCGACAGCGAGTGCGCTGCAAAGAGTGCCGTCATTGGACCGATGCCCTACTCGTTTGGGCAGCTGGTGACTGCTGCCCAAACTGCAACGCACCGATGACCGGAGTTGATAGAGGGGATCGCGTTGAGTCCGGTGAGGTTGGGAGATCTTCGCCGCTTGAGGAATCTTCCCCGCTTGACGGATCCTTACCGCTAGGGGGATCTTCGCCGCTTGGAGGACCTTCGCCGCGGGATCCGGCCAACAGGCTGCCTCAGCCTGGATTCGGGCCCCAGTCGGGAGTGGGCCGTTTGAGCGGTAGGCCCCTGAGCCGCCCGGGGCGGCTTGGCTCCTAGGCCTAGGATTTCTCCAGGCCTAGGATGCGCCGTCGGAGGGACCTAGGATTCGCCTTCGGAGGGCAGTGTCGAGTTGCCCGGCGCTTCGGGTATCAAAGTCGAAGCGGGAGCCGGGGTCACGGCGATGCTGAACGGGGCGCTAGCCGCTCCTTGATTCTCGGGACCACCAGGGATGTAGATACGCACGACCTTGGTGCCGGGCTCATAGAAGCGATGCGGGATCGCATACTCAGAACCAGGACCGACAAACCACACTTGGATCACGTGGAACCCGGGGACATGGGCGTTCTGACGTTCCAAGTAGATGAGGTGGCCCGTGTGATCGGGTGAGACGACGCCCGAGAAAGTGACCGTCTGGCCCGCCTGGACTGTGGTCGGCGAGGCCATGGCGGTGAGCACATCCTTGACGCCCTCGTAGAGCACGGCCGATGACACGCCTCGCCGCGCAATGTACGCCGGACAGCTCCGTGCGCCGGGAGGACAAGTGCCGCCGGCTTGCACCCGATAGAAGCTGGAGTTGACCGGGGACTGCGCGGGGAAGCTGTATTCGCCTGCCGTATTGGTCATCGTTTGGGCGATCGGGGCGAAGCCTCGCTGGTGAACAACACGCGCGAGTAGGGTGACAGGCTGTTCTCCCCCTGCCGTCAGCTTGCCACTGATCGTGGCCGCTTCGCCGAACGAGATTGGGTCGGTCGAGGACTGGATCGACAGCGCCGGGTTCTGGGCTTGGGAGATCGAGTACGCCAGGACGCTAGATTCGCTAGGGACGTTGCGCCCTTGGGAGCGCACCAAAACCCTGATGTTGGCGTCCCCTGGAACGATGAAGGTATGGACGATCGTGAAGACGCCCGAGTCGCTCGCTGCCCCCTGCTCCACGATGCCCGAGTCGATGCGGTGCCATTCGTTGCCTGTGAGTGAGTTCTGGCGCTGGAGGATCACGCGCGCACCTATGTCCCCGGGTGAGACCGTCCCGGTGAAAGTGACGCGGTTGGGAAAGCCGGTCGATAGCTGGCCTTCGGCCGGTCCGCTGAGCGTGACTTGGGCCGACACACGCAGGTGCTTGGTGGCCGAGCGGGCGCCCCGCGCGCGCACATACCAAGAGCGGTCCGTTTCGATTACACCGTCAGCGCGTGTAATCGCGTAAAAGCCGGCCGCATCGGTCTTGACGCTCTGCACATAGGTAAACCCGGGAAGCCCCCAGACGTGGTGGAACAGCCTGACTTCCTGATGGGCCGCGTTGGCCGGGTTGACGCAACGCAAACGCCCGAAGATGAGCACTTCTTCACCGGCCGCTATGTGGGCCGGCGCCTGAAGGCTGATCCCACAGCGGCCGCTGGGCGAAGGATGCTTGTGAGCCGAGGCGCTCGCCGGGACGAGGGCGAGCAACGATATGACGGCCATGGTGGCCGGAATGGTCATGCGTGAACGCATCGTCGCCTCCCTTGCGATGGCTGCGTAGTGGCTTTCGCTGGTACGAACACCGAGCCATCGCGTTTGATGCGCCATTCGTCTCGAGCCGCGAACCTTCCCGGCGCGGGATTGTCCTGAGTGCGAACCATCTCAGCACGGATCCCGACTCGTGACTATCTAGGCGCGATCATCCCGAGCGCTTAGGCGCGATCACCCCGAACGCTTGGTCTGCTGCTCGAGCACCTTGCCGAAGGCGCGCTCCACCTGGGTGGTCATGCGCTGCTTGAAGATCGCGAGCAGGGCCTCCGAGGCGATCGGGCGCAGGGCCTCGGTCGCGTCGATCATCTCCTCCCAGCGCTCGTCGGGCTGACCGGCCTGCTCGAAGGGCTCCCACAACTCTTTGAGAAACAGTCTTACGAAAGCCTTGGAAATCGACTCGCAGTCGCGACTGACCCGTTCGACCAAGGCCAAGGCGGCGGGCAAGGGGATCCCCAAGGCGGTGACTTCTTCGGCCGCTTTCATGAGGGCCGGACTGGGGACTTCGAAGCGATCGTCGCCAAGTGGGATCAAGAGCTTCAGCTTGCGTATGCGCTCGATGCTTTTGGCGTCGACCTCGCCGAAGCGTCGCTCCAAGTCCTCGGCGGTGACAATCTCGGGGGACTCGGCGGCATAGGGCGTGGTCATTGCGTTGCGCAAGCCCAGCAAACGCCCGGCCACGCCACCGGAGGAGCTCATCAAGCGCTCGATCGCGGCCAGGTTGAAGCCGTCGGCCTGCAGATCCAAGATTAGGCGCAGGCGAACGACGTGCTCAGCGTCGTAGTAACCCACGCGCGCCCGTACCTCTGGCGCAGGCAGCAAGCCGCGGGACTGGTGGTTGCGGATGTTGCGCACCGACATCCCCACCTCGGCTGCGAGCTGCTCGATCGTGAGACCTCCCTCGGGAGGCGCGGCGGTATCGGTTTGGGCCGTGGACACTTCGTTCTAGGATACCATTTTGCATGTAACCTCATTTGAGGTATCATTGGTCCAGGTCAGATGAACGCGCACTCCAAGTCCCTACCAACAGATCCTCGTGGCTGAGCGCGGCGCCGTTCCCAAGGTGCCCGAGGCCCGTCGGCGCGCGATGGCCTTGATCAGGTCGTTTACCTCGCCCTTGCTGCCCGACGATTATCTGGAGCTGGTCAACCCGCTTTGGTCTACTCGTGAGCTGCGGGGCAAGGTCATGCACGTGGAGCGCGAGACCCACCAAGCCGTGACCGTGACGATCAAGCCTGGTTGGGAGTGGCCAGGACACATTCCCGGCCAGTATGTGCGCTTGGGGATCGCCGTCGATGGGATCCACCACTGGCGCGCCTACTCCTTGACCTCCGCACCAGGCCGAGACGATGGATGCATCTCGATTACACCCAAGCTGGTCGAGGGCGGCAAGGTCTCCCCCTTTCTGAACGGTCGGCTGCGCCCGGGGGCGATTGTGAGGCTGGGGGGCGTGGAAGGCACTTTTGTGCTCCCCGACCCCTTGCCACGCAAGCTCCTATTTGTGAGCGCCGGTAGCGGAATCACGCCGATCATGAGCATGTTGCGCAATCTCGCCGCCCACGAGCAGATTGAGGACGTGGCGCACCTACACTGCGCCCGCGCCGCCGAGGACGTGATCTTTGGGGCGGACATGCGCGCCCTCGATAGCCGGCACACCGGCTATCGGCTGCAACTGCACCTGAGCGGACCCCATGGCCGCATCACACCCGGTCACATCGAGGCTTTGTGCCCCGACTGGGAGACCCGCGAGGCTTTCGTGTGTGGCCCCGCCGGACTACTCGACACCTTGGGCGAGCACTGGCGAGCGCACGACTGTGAGCACAGACTGCACATCGAGCGCTTCCAACCCGACGAGCACGTCGGCGATGGCGAGCGAGGTGCCGGTGGTGAGATTCGCTTCCGCTCAAGCGCCATCCTTGGCCAAAGCGACGGCGAGCAACCGATCCTCGCAGCCGGAGAGCAGGCCGGCGCCAAGCTGCCCTATGGATGTCGCATGGGGATCTGCCATACCTGTGTGGGGAGATTGAGGGCCGGCCAAGTACGCGACCTGCGCACGGGCCGAGTGCACGGAGCACCAGGGGAGATGGTGCGCACGTGTGTAAACGCGCCCGAGGGCGCGATCGAAGTCGATCTTTAAACCCTGAAAGCGAAGGAGTCCAGATGTCAGCCACCCCTGCCGCGAGCCAGGTGACGCCAACCAGTACGACGCCCCTCCCCTCCCCCTCATCCCTCCCTTCTGAAGCAAGCTCTGCCCTCCATCGTGAGCGCCTGTCCTCGGGCACGGCCCCTGCGGCCCGCGACCGGCAGCCCGACAGCCCGCTGGCCCACCTGACCCCTGAGCAGATCGAGCAGCTGGGCCGCGAGTTCGACGCGATCCACGACGAGGTCTATGCCGATCTGGGCGAGGGGGACGCCAAATACATAAGGAACACGATCAAGCTGCACCGCTACCTGGTCCTGGGTGCGCGAGCGATGCTGCTCGGCTCACGCAAGCGGCCGCTTTGGCTGGGCGGGACCGCGGCCCTGTCGGTCGCCAAGATCCTCGAGAACATGGAGATCGGCCACAACGTGATGCACGGGCAGTGGGACTGGATGAACGACCCGGACATCAACTCCAAGAACTGGGACTGGGACACCGCTTCGCCGGCCGACGCCTGGCGGCATTCCCACAATTACGAGCACCACACCTTCACCAACATCAGGGGCAAGGATCGCGACTTGGGCTACGAGATCATGCGAATCGATACCCATCAGCCCTGGCACCCGGTGTATCTCTTCCAGCCTCTCTACAACCTGATCCTGATGGGCTTCTTCGAGTGGGGCGTGGCTTTGCACGACCTCAACTTCGACGCGATCCGAGCAGGCGAGAAGTCAAAGGAGCAGGTCATCGAGGAGCTACAGGCGATCGCCCTCAAGGCGCGCCGCCAGGTGGTCAAGGATTATGTCGCCTTCCCCCTACTCTCGGCGGCCTTTGCCGGCGCGATGCGGGCGCTAGTCCGCAAAGGATCAGGCGGGGTAGGCACCGCTAAGGAGACAGGCGCCACAGGCAAGACAAGCGCCATAGGCAAAGCAGGCGCCGCCAACCCGAGCACGACACGAGCCGCAGGCCTAGACGCGGCCGGCACCTACAAGGCGACGCTGGTGGCCAACTTCACGGCCAACATCGTGCGCAACGTGTGGGCCCATTCGATCATCTTCTGCGGCCACTTCCCCGACCAGACCTATACGTTCAGCGAGCGCGAGGTCGAGCATGAGACGCGCGGCGCTTGGTACGTGCGCCAGCTGCTCGGGTCGGCCAACATCGAAGGTGGGCCCTTCTTTCACTTCATGGCGGGCAACTTGAGCTTTCAAGTCGAGCACCACTTGTATCCGGACATGCCTTCTAGCCGCTACGCCGAGATCGCCCCGCGGGTGCGGGACATCTGCCAGCGCTACGGCCTGCCCTACAACACAGGTCCTTTGCATAAGCAGTTGGGCAGCGTCCACCGCACGATCCTGCGCCTCGCCTTGCCCGGCGGCAAGTCGCGCAAGAAGCCCGGACCGTATAGACCGAGCTAGGACGCCACCAAGCGCGTGCGCAGGTGGGCACCCACCTTGCGCTTGACCCGCTGCAAGGCGTTGTCGACCGTCTTGGTGTCGCATCCCAAGTGCTCGCCGACCTGCTCGTATGAGCAACCATCCAGGTAGAGCGAGAGCACCCTGCTCTCCAAGTCCGAGAGCGCCGTTGAGAGGCAACCCACTAGCGAGCGCAGCTCCTCGGAGGAGATCACGCGATTAACGGGGTCGTTGACCGAAGGGCCCGCGATCGTCTGGTCGAGTGTTGGCACGTCGTCCCCGGCCGCCGCCGGCGTCGAGGAGAACGAGACGTACTGGTTGAGTGGCGTGTGCTTGTTGCGCGTGGCCGTCTTCACGGCCGTAATGATCTGGCGCGTGATGCATAGCTCGGCGAAGTTCCTGAACGAGGACTCCCTGTCGGTTCGGTAGTCCCTGATCGCCTTATACAGGCCCACCAGCCCCTCCTGGATCAGGTCTTCGGAGTCGCCCCCAGCCAGGAAGTAGGAAGAGGCCTTGAGGCGCACGAAGCCGTGATAGCGGCGCACCAAGCGGTCGTATGCAGTGCGGTCTCCTTGCTTCGCCAGGGCGATCAAGAAGCCATCATCAACCTTAACTTCAGATTGAGTGTTATGGAAGGTACGTGCCACGAGCAGATCCTTTCTCGGCCAATGCAGGCCAAAACGTGCTCAGTGGCGCACTCCTCCCCTGGCGCCAAAGCTATGAAGTCAACCTTAGGTTGAGCGTTATGGGCGGCAGCTTCGCACAGTTATGGAGCCTTGTCAAGGCTAGCTTCGCGGCCCTGCAAGATTCCGTACAAGAGCGCCGCCGCGGCCGCGGCCACTCCGAGCGACTCCATCCGCCCACGCAGCGGCAGAGACACCAGCTGGTCGCACGCACCGGCTACACGTGGACGCAGACCGCTGCCCTCGCTGCCGAGCACCAACACAACGCCGCCGCTGTAATCGGGAGCGGTGTATGGGACCCTCGGTCGAGCATCCGCGGAGTCATGAGGCGCACTCGCGCCATAGGACCAGCAGTCGGCCTCGCGTGCCTCACCTAGGAAGTCGGCGATGTTACGCACGCGAGCAACGCGCATGTGCTCGACCGCTCCCGCCGAAGCCTTGCATGCAGCCGGGGTCACCTCGGCCGCGCGACGCTCGGCGATGACTACGCCAGTGGCGCCCGCACACTCGGCCGTGCGACAGATCGAACCAAGGTTCTGCGGGTCTTGAACCTGGTCTAGCGCAACAATCAAAGGTGAGCTGACTGCCAGGAGCTCGTGTGCAGCGACATAGGGATAGCCGCCCGCATCTGCACAGACGCCCTGGTGAGCGGATGAGCCGCAGAGACGCTCCAGCTCGTCAGCGCCACATACCTTCGTCTGAACGCCAGTCAGCCAGGGCTCGTGCGCGGCACTGGCGGTCGCCCACACTTGAGCGATACCGCGTGCGCGACGGCCACGCAGTGCCTCGCGCACGGGGTTGCGCCCGTAGAGGATCACCGCGACAGCGGGATCAGCTCGGGACCAGCGGCACTGTCGCGTATCTCCCAACCGCGAGCCGCGATCTCATCGCGCAGCCGGTCGGCCTGCTCGAAGTCGCGCTCGCGCCGGGCCGCCTCGCGCGAGGCCAGCAGCGCGACGGCCTCCGGGTCGATTGCGTGCACGTCTCCACCGGCGACGAGCGGCCGCAGATTCTCCAGACCGAATGTGGCAAGCATCTCGCGCAGGTCGCCGTCGCCGACCGCCTCGCCGCGACGGTTGGCCTCGCGCACCCACTCGAATAGGCAGGCGAGCGCCTTCGGCGTGTTGAAATCATCGGCCAGCGCCTCGAAGAACGCCTCGGCCCGCGCTCGCATATCCGACGGACTGGGCGTGTCCGGCTCCAACCGACGCAGAGCGTCGCGGATGCGCTGGATGCGACGATCTGCGTCTTGCAGCTCCGCGGAAGAGAAAGCCAACGGTTGGCGATAGTGGCCGCCAAGCAGATACATAACAACGGCGTCACGCCCGTACTGCTCGATCACCTCATGCAAGAGCGCGATGTTGCCGACCGACTTGGCCATCTTCTCGCCGGTGAACTGGATCATGCCGTTGTGCATCCAGATCCGGGCCAACTCCGCGCCGCGCGCCGCGCGTGTCTGGGCAGCCTCGTTCTCATGGTGGGGAAAAACCAGGTCAGAGCCACCGCCGTGAATCTCGAAACCGACGCCCAACAAGGACTCGGCCATCGCCGAGCACTCGATATGCCAGCCGGGACGGCCTCGGCCCCAAGGCGAAGACCACGATGCGTCCTCGCCCTGCTTGTGGGCCTTCCACAGCGCAAAGTCGAGCGGGTCCTGCTTGCGATCGGAGCCCTCGATATCCTCACCCTGGTCCATGTCGTCCACTCGTCGGTGCGACAAAGACCCGTAGTCGGGGTCGGAGCGTACGCGGAAGTACACGTCTCCCCCGCTCTCATAGGCATGACCGGAGTCGACCAAGTCTTGGATGTAGGCGACGATCCCGTCCATGGTCTCCGAGGCAAGTGGCTCGTGATCGGGGCGATCGAGACCGAGCGCATCGGTATCGGAGACATACAGGGCGGTCATTTCCGCCGCCAGCTCAGCGCTCGGGCGACCGGCTCGTCGCGCGGGATCGTCGCTGTGCGAGTCCGCGCGTGCGGCGTCATAGATCTTGTCGTTGACGTCGGTCACGTTGACGACAAGCGTCGTCTCATATCCTTCGTGCTCGAGGAAGCGCTTGAGCAGGCTGAACACCACGAACGGCCGAGCATTGCCGATGTGGATGCGGCTGTAGACGGTCGGACCACACGCATAGATCCCCACGCGACCGGGATCGCGTGGCTGTAGGGCCAGCGAGTCGCCAGTGCGCGTGTCGTGCAGCCGGATGCTTCGCATGGCCGGCAACAGTAGCGCGCATCGGCTACCGGCCGCGTGCGCCTAGGAAACAGTCAAGGTGAAGCTGGCGCTTGCCGTCTGGTGGACTTTCTTGGTGGCGTCGGTCACGCTGACCGTTATCGGGAACGAGCCGCCGTTCGGATAGGTTTTGGCTCCGATCTTGCCCGAGAGCAAGCCTCCGGCGCTCAATTTCAGACCCTTGGGCAAGCTCCCAGAGGTGAGTTTCCACTTATAGGGAGCGACCCCGCCGAGGGCTTCCAGCTGCGCGCTGTAGGAAACGAGAGGCGTTGCTTGGGGCAGCGAGGTGGTTGTCACGTGTAGCCCCACAACCGTCAGGGTGAACTGCTGGACGGAGTCTGCGCCGACGCCGTTATGAGCGGTGAATGTGATCTCGAACGTACCGAGCTGAGTGGGAGTGCCCGACAGCACTCCGTTCGAGTAGGTGACGCCTTCGGGCAGTGTTCCCCACTTGGTGATGACGGGCGCCGGCGTGCCGGTCGCGGTGACCGTGAACGTGTTGGCCGTATGATCGGCGAACTGGGCTTCGTCGGGCGAGGTGATCGTCGGCGCTTCGAACACGCTCACCTCGGTCGCGCCGGTGGAACCGGCGTAGTTGGCATCACCTGAATAGGTGGCCTTTACTTCGTCGGCTCCGCCAGCCCCCTCGATCTGGGTGGCGCAGGTTGCGGTGTCAGGCGAACCTACACTGAGGGGCAGCGAGCCGCAGCCAGGGATCGGGCCGGATTTATCAGAGAATGAGACCGTGCCGGTGGCGGTGCCAGTGCCCGGTGCAACAGGACCGACCGTCGCCGTATAGGTGACCGGTGTACCTGGTAGGCCGCCTTCTGGAGACGCGCTCACCGAGGTGCTGGTCGGTACGCCGGGAGAGGTGGAGGAGGCTAGGTCAAGAGTGAGGATGTCTCGATACAGAGCTGGGTCCTTTTCGCCGACCGTGTAGCGCGCGGCCGGGTTGGTCCCCAGAACGGTCCCTGCGCTTGTGATCGGCTTGGGCAAGCGGTAGCCCGCCAATACCATCGTCAAGGAACCGTTCGGGTTCTGCACAACCGAAGGCCCATAGGCGCGACCCGAGTAGTAGCCGCTTATCCCGAGCGGGGCATCAACGCCTTCTTTTGCGGCTTCGTCTTGCGCCCGTGAGGCCGCGAAGGTGTAATCGGTACTGAGTACGACCTTCGGCACCGACCATTCGCGGCCGTTGGTGGACGTCGAGTAGAAGATCTGGTTGAAGGCGTCACTGTCGCCGTCGGTCGCCCAGGCGCCGGACAGGAACATTCCGTAAGTGCCGTCCGGGTTGACGACGATCGTGCCGCGCGAGCCGACATAGCGCAACTCGGTCGTGTCCGGGCTGCCCGGCGCGAGATTACTGGGGCTTGTGCTCGAAGGGCTGGCCGTCTGGAAGGGGTTTGAGATGTCGTTGTATTCGCCGCTGTCGTTACCCGCGCCCGAGGTCGATCCGCTGATCGGGCCGAGGTCGGTGAAGTTGGTGCCGTCGGTCGTGTAGGCAGCGCGCAACAGGGTCAAGTCCTCGTTGTTGCCGAACAGCTTCTCGGGCCCCTTGCTTTTGCCGTTGTTGCCCTCACCGATCTGTTCGAGCACCGAGTAGGGAGCGGTGGCCGCGTTGGGCCCGCCGATCCAGTTGCCTTCGGCGACCGTGCCGGTGCCGCCGCTGCAACCGGTCAAGTCCTCACTGTGTGCCGGCACGCCGGTCTGCGTAGCGCCGGTGACGGCCGTGCATGTCACCTGCTGGATCGGCTTGCCCACTTCGGTGCCTAGGTAAATAGTGATCGGGCCGCTCGTGGGTAGCGGCTCGCTCGCGGTCACCGATGGTGTGTAAACGATTGTGCTGGCCGGCAAGGTCACCTTGCCGGCCGTGAACTTGTTGGCCGAGCTGACCGAACCGTCGGTCGTGCCGACGATGAAGTAGGACAAGAGCTTCTCCGTGTACAAAACCACCGTCGAGCCTGCCGGCGCATTCGGATAAGAGGGCAACGTCCCCACGATGCCGTCGGGTGCCACCAAGCCGGTCGTCATTTTCGTCGCCGCCGGCAAGATCGGGTCGGCGGTGATCGCATCGCCCTGGTGCACGGTGAGCGGCATGGAGCCAGTCGTAGTGCAGTCCTCCAAAGTCGTCGTCGGATTAGCGTTCGCCTGCGAACAGTTGACGATCGCGCCATCGATGTACACGCGGTTGGGCGCGTTCAGGTTCATCAGATAGGTCGTGACCGGAGAAACCGACGTGCCGTTAAGGAACTTCAGCTTTTCCAAGCCGCCTTCGCCGTTTGTCTTGTTAGGGCCGACCGGGACTGTGTAGGTCAAGCCCGTGCCCGGGTTGGCCGTGGCAATGACCTGCACCAGGTCGTCGCTAGTGCCCACCGTGAGCGGGGCGCCGGAGACTGTGCAGCCCGTGAGCGCCACGGGTTCAGCGCTCGTGCCGGTACAGGTGATGATCGAGCTCGACGGGGACGGCGCATTCAGGTCCTCGTAGGGCCCCGCCACGATGTGCTCGGGTGAGCCTTCTTCGCCCAGCGAAGAGACAGGGATCGTGACGCCTTCCGATCCGCTCGGCACGCTTACTTCGCCCGTCGCAAACGTGTTCGGGTCGACCCCGACTGGCTGGTTGGCGGGCACTCCTGCCAAAGGATCTGGCGCCGTGGGATCGACTTCGTGGACGAGCAGGCCGATGCCGGTGTTGTCCCCTGCCGGTCGCTGCAGCGTGTAGAGCTCATTGCTGGCGCCCACCTTCATCGCATAGGGGTGGCCTTGGCCGTCGTCGTTGGCGTCAGCGGTCGGGCAGTAGCCCGATTCTGCTCGAGCGCCTCGCCCTCGGTGCTCCAGCTTGCCCCATTGTCGGTCGACTTGGCAACAGTGACCGCCTCTTCGGCGTCCTTGGGGCGATAGTCGAAATAACCGGTCAGCGAGCCGTCGGGATTGCGGGTCACGTCCGGGAAGTAGTACGGCGACATCGGCAAGCTGCCGGGCGGCTGGGACACCGGCGAGCCCGTCTCGGGATTGGCGCCGAGGCTCGAGCAGTAGCCGTCGAGCGGCCCGGGCGTGCCGGCAACTCCGCTCGGATATGGAACGGCGCTCGCCGCACTCGGATAAACCGCGACATTGGGCTCGCTGACCCGCCAAGCGTAGTTTCGCTACCGCCGAAAGAGAACGTGGGCAGCAGGTCCGCGCTCGCATAGGCTTCACCCGCCGAGGAGTCCCCTTGAGAAGCATTCCAGGGCCCACCGGAGACCGTGTCGAGTGTGGCAGCGCCCGGCGTATAGGCCGTACCTTCAGAAGCTACTGCTCCAGCGGCCGTGAGCAACGCGACAGCGCTCGCGGCGGCGAGTGCGGTCAAAGCAAGCAGCAGGGCAGTATGCGGCGCACGGAGTCTCCGATCCTTGGCAGTGGACTCGCGCTTTCTACCAGCCCTCTCTCGCGCTGTGACCATTCGTCACCAGATGTTCACCGGTGTAAATGTCACCGTCACAGAATGTTCACTATTGGCGTCGCTCGGCGATGCCACAGCGGACCTCAGTTCGCAGTCCGGCGACGGTTCACTACCGCGAGGTATCGCTACCGCGGGCGTCGGCTCGCCCCCGACAGGCCTCAGTCGGCAACCCGAAGCGAGACGATCGCCAAAGCGGCGACCCCCTCGCCACGTCCCACGAAGCCGATCCCCTCACCGGTGCTCGCCTTCACGTTGACACGCTGGATCGCGAGCCCGAGCGCGGCAGCCAGCGACTCGCGGATAGCCTCGCGGTGGGGGCTCAACTTGGGTCGCTCCATGACAACGGTGGAGTCCACGTTGACCAGCTCCAAGCCCTGTGCGAACACGAGCGGCAGGACGCTCGCGAGCAGCTCCAGCGAGTCGGCGTCGCGATAGCGCTCGTCGCTGTCCGGGAAGTGCTCGCCGATGTCGCCCAATCCAGCCGCACCCAGCAGGGCATCGATCAGAGCATGGGTAAGCACATCCGCATCGGAGTGCCCCTCCAGGCCGATCTCGCTGGGGATCTCGACGCCCCCCAAGATCAGCTTGCGCCCCGCCACGAGCCGGTGGGAGTCATAGCCGATGCCGCTGAGCGCGGTCACGCCACACCGGCCCCGCTTGCTTGTCCGCCATATGGGGGGCTTGCCCGCTGCCAGGCGGCCGGTCCCGCCCGGATGGGCGCTGCCGATCTAGCGACTCCAGCCGGCGCTCACGGCGCTCGAACACGCACAGCTCGCCAACACCACACTGTCCAGCAGCTCCAAAGCCCGGTCATAGTCGGCTCCTACGTCCTCGGGCGCTGTGAGCGTCGCTCGACAAGGCCACGGGCGCGCCCGCTTCGAGGCACATCGCCAAGAACGCCGGCGCTGGATAGATCTCCTGCGCACGCTTGCGCAAGCCGGCCGTGGAAACCTCGATAGCGATGCCCGACTCAGCGATCCCGTCCATCGCCAGCTCGTAGTAGCGGCGCAGGTCGCCTTCGGGGAGCGGCCTGTCCGGGTGGGCGGGACCCCATATCTTCACCAAGTCCGGGTGGGCGAGGATGTCGAACAGGCCACTGCGAGCCGCCTCGCCAAGCGAGAGGAAATAGGTGCGCCAGATCTCCTCAGCGCTGCGTCCGGAGCCCCAAACGCTGTAGTCCTCCATGTCCAAAGCACGGTCACGCAGGAAGTGGACCGAACCGACCACATAGTCGAAGTCGTGGGCATCGAGCAAACTCGCGATGCGATCCTCCACGCCCGGGATGAAGTCGGCCTCGATCCCCAGACGCAGGTCGGTCTGCTCCCGCACGAAGCCGCAGTATTCGCCAAGGTCGTCGTGCGCGAATTCGCGCCACAACGGATGCTGCCACACGCTGAGAGCCTGTGTGAAGCGGTACACGTGCTCTGAGACGCCCAGCTCGGCGATGCCGCGCTCGCTTGCCGCGTCGCGATAGCGCTCCACGTTGGCCGGTGTGAAGTACTCCGCGGGCGTCGGCGCCGAGCTCGTCGGGACGTAGATGGAGGTGATAGTCGGTGAGCATCTCTTCGGTCGATTTCTGTGTTGGTGGATGGATGAGGCGCGGACCACTTTGTCACCACTTTGATGGATGTACGCGCAAGGGCAGGCCACGCCAGGGTAGCGACAGCCGGGCTCTACTCCCTGGCGCCGCGCGAGCAGAGCTCGGCGAGATCGAGGTCGAGCGGGGTGGTCACCTTCAGGTTCTCGGGCGGAGCTGCCACCACGACGACGCGCCCTCCCGCGCGCTCTACCAGCCAGGCGTCGTCGGTAGCTTGAGCCAACACCTCATCGTCCACGTCGAGCGCCCGTTCCAAGGCTTCGCGGCGAAACACTTGCGGGGTCTGTACGGCCCATAGGCCCGCCCGATCGAGCGTCTGCGTGACCGAGCGAGCACTATCAGTTTGCTTGACGGTATCGGTCACGGGCGTAGCCGCGATCGCGCCGGCCACCCCGTCCTCTGCAACGGCCGACAACGTAGCTCGCACCAGCTCAGCGGAGAGCAACGGTCGCGCGGCGTCATGTACGAGCACCGGATCCCCGGGACCGGCCTCCGCCAAGGCGAGGCGCACCGACTCCGAGCGCACCGCCCCGCCGCGCACCCCGATGGTTCCGGCGGGAGCCTCTACACCTTCCGGCAAGGCCACCACGATCCGCTCGATCGCGGCCACCGAGGCCAAGACGTCCACGCTCCATTGCACCAGCGGCTGCCCCGCGAGCTCGACGAGCGCCTTGGGACGTGCTGCTCCAAGACGCTCGCCGAGCCCGGCGGCAACGATCAACGCAACGGCCATTGCACCCTCCGCCTCTCCCGCCCCCGTCCCCTCAGGGACGGGGAGGAGCGGATCGCTACTTGGCTGCGCCCGCGAGCTGGCTCGAGGCCGAGCTGGCGAGTAGCTCGTCGAGGTAGCTCTCAGCCTCTTCCTCATCCTTGTCGAGCGCATACATCAGCTCGGAGGCAAGAATCTTCTTGGCGCGGGTGAACATCTGCTTCTCGCCTGTGGACAGGCCCTTCTCGGACTCGCGCAGGGACAGGTTGCGGACGACCTCGGCGAGCTCATAAATGTCACCCGTCTTGATCTTGTCGCGGTTGTGCTTGAAACGCCGGTTCCAGTTCTTCGGCATCTCCGACACCTCTGCCTGAAGCACCGCGAGGACCTTCTGCACGGTCTCCTCGTCGATCACCCTGCGCAGGCCCGCGAGGGCGGCGTTCTCGGTGGGGACCTTGACGGTCATGTCGTTGTGGAGGATCTTGATCGTGAGGTACTCACGCGTGGTGCCGAGCACCTCCATGTCCTCCTTGCTGAGCACCTTGCCGGCGCCGTGATGGGGATACACGACGTGGTCGCCGAGCTCGAACTCGATGCACTCCACCTCACGGGTGGCCTCGAGCTCCTCGATGAACGATGTTGCGTCTTCGATTGTTGCGGGGATGGTGTCCTCCTTCGTCGCGCCGGCAAATGGGGGCCGGCATGTGGCGCCGGCACGGACCGGCTGTGTGTCAGGTCAAGTCTGTAGGTAGCGGTCCACGAGGTTGATCTCTTGCAGGCGGCGAAGACCCTCGCGAATGTCCTTCGCCCTGATCTCCCCCACTCCCTCGACCCCCTCAAGTTCCGCGTCGGTCGCCGCCAGGAGCTCGTCCAGGCCGCCGAACTCGTTCACGATCTGAGTCACGACCAGCTTGGGCAAGCGCGGGATGCGCCCCAAAATGCGGTGCCCACGAGGCGACACGGGATAGTCGAGCGTGTTGAGCTTGCGGTCGTAACCGAGCAGCTCCGCCAGACGACCGAAGTCGAGCAGGTCCTGGTGAGCCAGGCGTCCAATCTGGTCCAAAGCGGAGGCAAAAGCCTCATCGGAGTAGTCGGCCAGGTAGTCCTGGACCAGGGCCGCCTTCTCGGCGGTCGTGCCGAGGATCGTCTCCTCCAACTGCATCTCGATCAGGCGCCCCTCGCTGCCAAGCTCGACGATGTAGCGCTCAATCTCGACCGCCATCCTCGTCACCAGCTCGGAGCGCTGCAATACGGTGAGCACGTCGTGCAAGGTCACGCCACCCTCGAACTCCAAAGCCGTCAAGCGCGTCGAGACCTGATCGAGGCGCTGGCGATACTTGTCCAAGGTGGCGAGGGCTTGGTTGGCCTTGGACAGCACGACCGTGATGTCTTCGAGGATGTACTTCACGCCATCCACATACAGCGACACTACCTCCCGACGCTGAGAGATCGCGATTACTAGCGCGTCGGTCTGCTTGGAGACGCGCTCTGCTGTCCTGTGCCGCGTGCCCGTCTCATGCGAGAGGATCGTCGGGTCAGGCATCAGCTGGACGTTGGCCATTGCGATCTTGGTCGCGTTGCTGTTGAGGATGATCGCCCCGTCCATCTTGGCTACTTGATAGAGGAAGGCGGGGGTGTAGTCGATTTCGAGCTTGATCCCGCCTGAGAAGAGAAAGCCGAGCTCTTCGGGATCGCCGATCACGATCAACCCGCCCGTGCGAGCGTGGAGAATGCTCTCGATTCCCTCCCGCAACGCTGTGCCGGGAGCAACCATCTCGAGGGCTCTAACCAAGCCGGGCTCGGGTCGCGCATCCGTGTCGAATTCTTCGCCGGATCGTGAGGCCACGACTAGTCATTCTACGGCATTTAGCCTTTTTTTATCGCGCCCCTCTTTATGCGGCAACTGAGGTCGGCCGAGTTCTACCTGGCGGAAGTACCAGCCCGAGCGCATGTCGCAATGTGGGCGCCTCGCGAGCCGCCTCGCCACTGCCGGACGGGGCCAATATGTTCGCGAGCCCGTGCCTTGCGGCCTCGGCCAGACGACGCTCGGGATGCCCCACCCAACGCAGCTCTCCGGTGAGGCCCAGCTCACCGAAGCACCCGCACGGAGAACCATTCAAGGACGCCCCCCGCGCCGCCGAGGCGACCGCCAGGGCGATCGCCAGGTCCACTCCGGGCTCGTCGATCCGCACGCCGCCGACGACGTTCACGAACACGTCGTGCCCGCCCACGCCGATGCCTCCATGACGCCCCAGAATCGCGAGCACGAGCGCCAGTCGGTTGCGATCCAAGCCCGATACGACACGCCGGGGCTGTTCCAGCTCCGAGGGCGCCACCAAGGCCTGCACCTCGACCAGGAGCGGCCGCGAACCCTCCATCGCCGCCAAGACCACACTGCCGGGCGCCCGCGTGGCCTCGGCCACAAATCGCGCGGAGGCATCCAGGACCTCGACCAGGCCACCTTGGCGCATCTCGAACAGGCCCGCCTCGTTGGTCGAGCCAAAGCGATTCTTCAACGCCCTCAGCTCCCGATAGGGGCGCTCGCGCTCGCCCTCGAACTGCAACACGCAGTCCACCAAGTGCTCGAGCACGCGCGGACCGGCCAAGGCGCCGTCCTTGGTGACATGGCCGACGAGCACAACCGCAATCGAGCGAGCCTTCGCCACGTCCATGATGCGCGCGGCCACCTCGCGCACCTGACCTACCGAGCCGGGCGCGCCAGACAACTCCGCACAGCGGAGGGTCTGGACCGAGTCGATCACGCACACGGAGGGCCCATGCGAAACGATCGCATCGAGCACCCCGTCCAGGTCGGTCTCGGCCAGCACCGGCACCTCCAAAGCGCTCGGCGAGAGTCGCTCGGCGCGCAGCCTCACCTGCTCGGCCGACTCCTCGCCGCTCACGTACAAAGTCTTGTGGCCGGCGGCGGCGATGTTGCCGAGCACCATGTTGGTGAGCGTCGACTTGCCGATCCCAGGAGAGCCTCCCAGCAACACGAGCGAGCCGGGGACTAGGCCCCCACCGAGCACCCGGTCGAGCTCACCGATACCGGTCTTCAAGCGCGCAACCGAAGCGGCGGCCACCTGGGAGAGCGGCATGAGCGGCGCCCCTTTGCTGCGTCCTGCCCCACGCCCTGCGGACACGCCATTGCGCTCACCATCGCCCTTGGCCAGGCGCTCCTCGACGAGCGTGTTCCAGGCACCACAGCCGGGACACTGGCCATGCCACTGGGCCGACTGTAGACCGCACTGGGAGCAAGTGTGAATGGTTTGGGAACGGGCCACGTAGGGAGCGTACGCTCCACTCCCGACGGCACCCCGCGTGTGCCCGACGCTCAGTTCCGCCCAACCACCTCGCTGCGGCGCTCGTAGAGCATCACGTCGCGCCAGGTCCCGTCTGGCATCTGCCCTATCCGCCGGCGCCGCCCGAGGAGGCGAAAGCCGCAGCCCTCATGCAACGCGATCGAAGCCTCGTTCTCAGGAAAGATCCCGGCCTGCAGTGTCCATAGGCCGGCACCCTCGGAGGACTCGATCAGGGCGCCAAGCAACAGACGGCCGATGCCGCGACGAGCGTGACCTTGATCGACGTAGACCCCGACCTCCGCCACCCCTCGGTAGACCGCTCGGGCAGACACGCGGCTGAGCGCCGCCCAACCGAGAACCTCGCCCCCCTGCTCGCGCGCGACCAGACAGGGATCGTCAAGGCGCGCCGAGCGCCACTGCTCCCAAACGGGCACCGTGTGCTCGAAGGTGGCGTTTCCTGTGGCGATCCCTTCGCCATAGATGCGCGCAACCGACGGCCAATCCTCGGCGCTCATCGGCGCGACCGTCACCTGCAGGTAGGTACTCAGCGGAACCTCGGCTAGGAGTCAGCCGGAGACTCGTCGTGGTGCTCGTCCTCACCCACTGGCCCTTCCGGGCTCGCCTCAGGGTCGCCGCCACCCGCGCCGACACCGACCGGGGTCTTTTGCTTCTTGGGCTTGACGATCCTCAAGCTGACCTCGCCCTCCTGTCCCTCCGGGGCGGGATCGACTACGACGGTTGCACCCGGCATTAGCTGTTCGCGCAGGACGAAGTCGGCCAGGGGATCCTCGATGTAGCGCTGGATCGCGCGGCGCAACGGCCTAGCGCCCATCGCGGGATCCCAGCCCTTGTCGACGAGCAGATCCTTGGCGGGATCGGTCAGCTCCAGTTGCAGCTCGCGTTCGGCCATCGACTCACGGATGCGTACCAACAAGAGCTCCACGATCTGGCGGATCTCGTCCTTCTGAAGCTTGTGGAACACAATCACATCGTCGATCCTGTTGAGGAACTCGGGGCGGAAGACCTTCTTCAGCTCGCCCATGATCCTGTTCTTCATGTCGTCGTAGGTGATCCCGGTCTCATCGTCGGACACGGCGAAGCCCAATGGCGTGTTGCGCGCGATCTCGGCGGCCCCAATGTTCGAGGTCATAATCACGATCGCGTGGCGGAAGTCCACCGTGCGACCCTGGGCATCGGTCAAACGACCGTCCTCGAGGATCTGCAAGAGGATGTTGAAGACATCCGGATGGGCCTTCTCGATCTCGTCCAAGAGCAGCACGGAGTAGGGCTTACGGCGCACAGCCTCGGTTAGCTGGCCACCCTCGTCGTAGCCGATGTAGCCTGGGGGCGAGCCGACCAAGCGCGAGACCGCGTGCTTCTCCATGTACTCGGACATGTCGATGCGGATCATCGCTTCGTCATCGCCGAACAAGAACTCGGCCAAAGTGCGCGCCAGCTCAGTCTTGCCAACCCCAGAGGGGCCAAGGAAGATGAACGAGCCTGTGGGCCTTTTGGGGTCCTTCAAGCCCGCACGCGAGCGGCGAATCGCCTTGGAGATGACCTCAATCGCCGGGTGCTGGCCGATGACGCGCTTGTGCAGTTCCTCCTCCATGCGCATCAGCTTCTGTGTCTCGGCCTCGGTCAGCTTGAAAACAGGGATGCCCGTCCACATCGAGACGATGTCGGCGATCTCCTCCTCGCCGATCGAAGGACGCTCAATCGAGTCGCCCGCCTCCCACTCTTCCTCCAGCTCGCGCTTCTTACCGGCAAGCTTGCGCTCCTGGTCGCGCAGGGCCGCGGCCTTCTCGAATTCTTGGTTCTCGATCGCCTGCTCCTTTTCGCGCCGCGTCGATTCGATCTCCTCTTCGAACTCGCGGTTGGCGGGCGGCGAGGTGAGCGACTTCATGCGCATCCTCGAGGCGCCCTCGTCGATCAGGTCGATCGCCTTATCAGGCAGGAAGCGGTCTGAGATGTAGCGGTAGGCCAGGTCCGCTGCTGCCTGCAAAGCCTCGTCAGTTATCTGCACCTTGTGATGCTGCTCGTAGCGGTCACGCAAGCCTCTGAGGATCTCCACGGTCTGCTCGATCGTGGGCTCCTCCACACGGATCTGCTGGAAGCGGCGCTCCAAGGCCGAGTCGCGCTCCAAGTACTTGCGGTACTCATCCAAAGTGGTGGCGCCGATCGTCTGCAGCTCGCCACGTGCCAGGGCCGGCTTGAGAATCGACGCGGCGTCGATCGCGCCCTCCGCGGCACCGGCGCCGACAAGGTTGTGGAGCTCGTCAATAAACAGGATGATGTCGCCACGCTGGGTGATCTCCTTCATGACCTTCTTCAGGCGCTCCTCGAACTCTCCCCTGTACTTCGAGCCGGCCACCAAGGCAGCCAGGTCAAGCGTGTAGATCTGCTTGTTCTTAAGCAGCTCTGGTACGTCTGAGTTAATAATGCGCTGGGCCAAGCCCTCAACCACCGCGGTCTTACCCACGCCAGGCTCGCCGATAAGAACAGGGTTGTTCTTAGTGCGCCGCGAGAGAATCTGCATGATCCGCTCGATCTCGGTCTCCCGCCCGACAACAGGGTCGAGCTTGCCGTCGGCCGCCAGCTTGGTCAGGTTGCGACCGAACTGGTCGAGCAGCTTGGAGGACTTCTTGCCACCCTCGCCGGGACCCGAGCCGGAGCCGGCGCCTGCGCCGGCACCCTGGCGGCGACCGCCAGGGCCGGAGAGCATTCTGATTACCTCATTGCGGATCTTCTCCGAGTCAGCGTCGAAGTCGAGCAGGATGCGGGCGGCCACACCCTCGTTCTCGCGGACCAGGCCGAGCAAAATGTGCTCCGTGCCGATGTAGTTATGACCTAGGCTCAGGGCCTCGCGCAAGGCCAGCTCCAAGACCTTCTTGGCGCGCGGGGTGAACGGGATCTGCCCGGAGGTGACCTCCTCGCCGGAGCCAACGATGCGCACGACCTGGGCGCGTACACGCTCGACGGTGATGTCCAAAGACTCCAACACGCGCGCGGCCAAGCCCTCCTCCTCGCGCAACAAGCCGAGCAGGATGTGCTCCGTGCCGATGTAGTTGTGCTTGAGCGTGCGCGCCTCCTCCTGCGCAAGAACGACCACCTGCCTGGCCCGTTCTGTAAATCGCTCGAACATGGGTGCTTCCTTCCTGTGAGGGCGGAGCCTCTCCGCGGGTCCCGCACGCCTAGCGGTCCCTGTCGGCGCCTTTCAGGCAGTCTACCAATCGACCCTGTTGGCTCCTGCATCCCTTGTACCCCGCTAGACCCTCCGGCGCGCGAAAACTTCCCGAGCGAGCGCGAAATTCAATCGCGCATGGCGGGGAACAGGACCACCTCGCGGATTGAGGCGCGTCCCGTTAGCAGCATCACGAGGCGGTCGATGCCTAGGCCGACACCGCCCGTCGGAGGCATACCTTGCTCCAAAGCCTCCAGGAAGAGCTCGTCGTGCGGCTGGGCCTGCTCATCGCCGGCTTGCGCCAAACGCACCTGGGCCTCGAAGCGCAAGCGCTGCTCGTCGGGGTCGGTCAACTCGGAGAAGGCGTTGGCGATCTCCATGCCACCGGCGAAGGCCTCCCAGCGCTCTGCCAGGCGCTCGTCTTCGCGATGGGCACGAGCGAGCGGAGAGAGCTCGATCGGGTAGTCGAGCACGAACGTCGGTTGGGTAAGCGTCGGCTCCACGTACTTTGAGAGCAGGTCGTCGGCCAGTTGCGGCCAGCTGCAATCCCGCGTCGGAATCGCCAAGCCCCGCTCGGTTATGGCCACGGCCAGCGCCGATGCGTCGCGGTGGGTCAGCAGGTCGATGCCGGTCGCCTGGGCGATCGCCTCGACGAAGCGAATACGCCGCCACGGCGAAGCGAAATCGAGCTCCCCTTCGTAGGCAACAGCGGCAGCGGCGCTCGCGACCATCTGCTCCAGGCGCGTTGCCTCGTCGGCGTAGTCGGCATAGGCCTCGTACCACTCAACCACCGTGAACTCGGGGTTGTGCTTGGTGGAGAGGCCCTCGTTGCGGAAGTTCTTGCCCATCTCGTACACGCGCTCAAGGCCACCTACGATCAGGCGCTTGAGGTAGAGCTCGGTAGCGATGCGCAGGTAGAGCTGGCGGTCCAAAGCGTTGTGGTGGGTTGTGAAAGGACGCGCCATGGCTCCCCCGTAGAGCGGCTGCAAAATCGGCGTCTCGACCTCCAGGAAGCCCTCCCCGTCGAGATAGGCGCGCACGGCCGAGACGATGCGGGCCCGGTCGGCGAACAGCTTGCGGACCTCCTCGTTTGCGATCAGGTCAAGCTCGCGGCGACGGTGACGCGTCTCGACGTCGGTCAGGCCGGCGTGCTTGTCGGGGGGCGGGCGCAAGGCCTTGCCGAGGATCTGAAAGGAGTCCACGCGCAGGGTCAGCTCGCCGTGGCGCGAGCGCAAGGGTGCCCCGTCCATGCCGAGCAGGTCCCCCAAATCGAGCGAAAGCAGACGCTTGAAGGCCTCGGGGCCGAGTATGTCGGCGCGCGCGTGCAGCTGGATCTTGCCGCCACTGTCCACGAGGTCGAGGAAGGCCGCCTTGCCGGCGCCGCGACGCGCGGCGATGCGACCGGCCACGCGGTGGGCCTTATCGGTTTCCTGGCCCACCTCCAGGTGCTCGTAGGCAGCGCGCACACCTGAGATCGGCTCGACCCCCGGGAAGGAGTAGGGCGCGATCTCGCAGCCCTCTTCGCGCAGCCTGCCGGCCTTGGCCCGCCGCTCGGCGATCAGCTCGGTCAGCCCGTGGGCTGTGTGTTGCTCCTCGCCGTGACCCGCGCGCGCGTGCGGGGCACCCTCATCGGGAGACCCGCCACCCCGCTCCTCTTCACTCTCGCTCACAGGCGAGAAGCCTACGTGAGCCCGACGTCGATCTTTGTGATCTTGAGCTTGCGGGCGGGGCCGCGTGGGACTTGGACGGCGACGACGTCGTTGCGCTTGTGCCCGATCAGGGCGCGCCCGACGGGCGACTCGTTGGAGAGCTTGGCCTGCTCGGGGTTGGCCTCGGCGGAACCGACGATCGTGTACTTGACCGACTTGCCGGTCTTCTCGTCCTTGACGTGCACGACCGACCCGACCCCGACCACGTCGGTGGAGATCTCCTTGGAGTCGATCACGGAGGCCATGCGCAGCTTCTCCTGCAGAGTGGCGATGCGGCTCTCGAGCATGGCCTGCTCGTTCTTGGCATCGTCGTACTCGGCGTTCTCGGCGATGTCGCCGAATTCGCGCGCCTCCTTGATGCGTTCAGCGACCTCACGGCGCTTGGCCGTGGAGAGCAAGTCGAGCTCGTCCTGAAGCTTGGAGAGCCCTTCGGGAGTGAGGATGACGTCCTTGGGCATGTTGGTGGCGGGAATCTCCGCGAACAGTTGGCTGAGAGGATGAAAATCCCCGCCGTTTCAGGCGGGGACGAACGCCGAGTGGTGCGCGGCGAGCGCAGCAGTATAGCGAGCGTCATCCAAGCTGGCGACCTGTTGCAGGGACTCCCCCAAGGCCCTGGCTTGGGGCCTGTCGAGGCCTAGGCGGGCGACGTACCAGGGGTAGAACTTGCGCAGGTAGCGCGTGGCCCGGTCCGTCCCCAAATGCTCGACGGCGCGGTCGATCGTCCAATCCAGCTCCTCCAGGACTTCTGGGGGGGTGGGCGCGCCCTTGCGTAGGCCCAAAAGCTGCTCGAACAGCCAGGGGTTACCCAAAGAGCCGCGCGCGAGCATGACTGCCGTGGCGCCTGTCTGCTCGTAGGCGGCGGTGGTGCTGTCGACGTCATGCAGGCCACCCGTGAGAATCACGGGTGCCTGCAAAGTCTCGACCAGGCGCGCCGCCAAGGCGTAGTCGGGAACGCCTTTGTGGTGGACGGCAGCCGAGCGCGGGTGGAAAGCGATCGCGGCGACGCCGGCCTCCTCGACCAAGCGATGGGCCAGATCAAAGCCACTCGTGTCCCCGAGTCGCCGACCGGAGCGCAGCTTGACTGTGACCGGCAGGCCCGAGCCAAGGCGGGCAGCCCGGGCGACCGCGACCGCGACATCTGGGTCGTCCAGGAGGGCGGCGCCGGCGCCGGTCTTACAGACCTTGGGCACCGGACAGCCCATGTTGAGGTCGATCGCGTCTGCGCCTGCGCCCGCGACCACGCGGGCGGCGGCGCGCATGATCTCGGCGTCTTGGCCGAATAGCTGGATCGAGACCGGCCCTCCGGGGGTGGATGGGCCTGGGTCTCGCTCACGCGGATCGATCCGCAGCATCTCTACACAGGTGCGCTCGTTGCTGTGGAAGATCGCGTGGGAGGAGATCATCTCCGAGACGGCCAAGCCCGCACCGTGGCGCTTAGCTTGGAGGCGCACAAACCAGTTACCGATGCCCGCCAGGGGCGCGAGCATGACCCGGTTGGGCACAGTCAGTGGTCCGAGCTGCCAGGGGTCAGTTAGGCGGGCAATTGCCATGTGCCCATTATGGGGATCGTCGTTCGTACCCTCGGTGCTCGGGCGCCGCCTGCTGACGACCGAGCCGGTCTCATGCCCCAATCTCTATCTCACCTGAGCTAAGAGACGTTCAGGTCGTGGATCAGGCGCAGGCCGGTGAGTGTGAGTAGGTCGTCGACCTCGGAGATCTCCTCGGTGAAAGGGACGACCAGGCTGGAGAGGCCGCCAGTGGCGATCACGGAGGCGCGTACGCCGAGCTCGTCGTAGAGACGGCGCAGGATCGCGTCGATCGCCCCGGCATAGCCGTAGACGACACCGGAGCGAATCGCGTCGATCGTGTTCTTGGCGATCACAGACTTGGGCGGGGCCAGCTCGACCTTGGGCAGGCGTGCGCCGCGCTCGGTCAATGCATCCAAGGAAACCTCGATGCCGGTCATAAGGGAGCCGCCGATGTACTCGCCCTCGGCGGAGACCACATCGAAGGTTGTGGCTGTGCCGAAGTCGACACACACGGCGGGACCGTCGAAACGGTCGCGCAGGGCCAAGGCGTTGACGAGCCGGTCGGCGCCGATCTCACGCGGATTGTCGTAGCGGATCGCCATACCGGTCTTCAGGCCGGGACCGACTACGAGCATCTCGTGGCTAAGGTAGCGATGGGCCATGGCGGTCCATTCAGGCTCGAGGTGGGGAACGGTGGAGGAGAGGATCGAGCTCGACAGATCCTCGAAGGAGACGCCGCGCAGCTCCAGGAGGTTGCGCAGGGCGGCGCCAAGCTGATCGGCGGTGGACTCGCGCACGGTGGCAAAGCGCCAGTGCTCCAAGAGCTCCTCGCCTTGAAAGGTCCCGAAATGGGTTTGGGTGTTGCCGACGTCGACGACGAGGAGCATGGCGGTGGATTATGGGCCCAAGGCGCCTCCTGTGCACTGCCGCCGGCACACCGTCCATGCACCGTCCACCTTCCGCGACCCACCTGTACCTTCCGCGACCCACTTGCGCCGGGCCGCCCCTGCCGCTAACCGGTCTTGCTGCACCTCCCGCGATCCTGGTCGGCGAGCCAGCCAGGACGCATGTGCGCCGCAATAGGCCTATGCTCCGGAGCGTGAACGTGAAGCTGTATTCACTGCCGGGGTCGCATCCCTGCGCCGCCGTCGAGGTGGCGTTGGGACTGAAGGGGATCGAGTACAAGCGAGTAGACCTGTTGCCGCTCAGCCAACTGGCGATCGGACCGCTGCTGTACGGCGGGAACACCGTGCCGGGACTGCGCATCGATGGCGAGCGTCTGGCGGGATCGAGGACGATCATGCGCCGGCTGGATACGTTGGTTCCCGAGCCAACGTTGCTGCCACCGCTGAGCGATGCGGTCGCGCGTGCGCGAGTATTGGAGGCGGAGCGTTGGGGTGATGAGGTATTGCAGTCGGTACCGCGGCGCTTGCTCGATGCCGCTTTCCTGCGCAACCCGAGGTGCATGGAAAGCTACGTGGGCGACGCGAAAATGCCGCTACCGACCCCGCTCATGCGTCCCGCGATGCCGCTAACGGCCAAGTTGATGGCCAAGCGCAACAAGGCGGACGACGCAAAAGCTCAGGCCGACTCTGGTGGCACTGCCGGCGCAGTTGGAGCACATCGACGCTTGGATCGCCGACGGAGTGCTCGGCGGCGAGCAGCCCAACGCTGCCGACCTGCAGATCGGTAGCTCGATCAGGCTGCTGCTGACGCTCGCTGACGTGAAGCCGCTGATCGAGGGCCATCCCGCGCAACAGCCTGACGCGCTGGTTTGAGCCACAGGCCGGCGAAGTACCAGCTGGCACGCTGCCGGCAGAGTGGTTGCCGGCGCCATCCGCCGCCTGAGACGCTAGGAGGGCGCTACAGTCGCAAGATCGGCTTGACCGGCGCTGCTGGGCTTTAGCGGCCAAGGCCGGGGGTCGAACCAGCCCATGCGCGCCCTGGACCCGCAGTCGCTCACACGGCACATCGACCGCCTGTATCGCGCGGCTTGGGCGTTGTGCGGCTCGAAGGAGGACGCCGAGGATCTCGTGCAAGACACTTTCGCGCGCGTACTTGCTAAGCCGAGGATGCTGCGCGGGGAAGACGAAGTGGCCTACCTGATGAAGGTGCTGCGCAACACCTTCTTCAGCTCTAAGCGCACGGCCTCGCGCAGGCCAAAGACGGGAGCCTCAATCGAGGACTTGGCGGTGGCCGACCCACAGCCGACACATCAGCCCGAGCAGGCGCTGGACGTGCAGGAGCTGTACGCGGCAATCGCTCAGCTCCCCGAGGATTTCCGACTCGCGCTGGTCGCAGTCGACATCCTGGGCCTCTCCTATCGCGAAGCGGGCAAAGCACTGAAGGCGCGCGAGGCGACGATTACCACACGCCTGTTTAGGGCTAGGCGCCAGGTCGCGCGCATCCTCAGCGACGAGGAGCCCTCCGACGGGGAGCAGCCCGCAAGACGCGAGCCCGTCGCGACAGATACCGAAGAGACGGCGGCGCGGAAGGCGTATACGCCGGCTCGGGAAGGGACGACGCCCCGTGAGCGTCTTGCAGAGCAGGGACAGATATGACTGAGCTACCTGGAGATATCGAGATCGAGCTGGCGGCTTTGGCCGACGGCTCGCTGACTGGCAAGCGCCGCGAAGAGGCGCTCGTGCGCGTGCGAGGCTCGCGCGAGCTGCAAGCCGCGCTGGCTGAGCAGCGGCGCGTAGTCCAACTGACGGTCGCCGCGAACACAACCGCTCCGGAGTCGCTGCACCGCCGGGTCGAGGCGATGCTCGCAGCGGACGCGCAGGGAGCTGATGATGCTCGGACGCCGCGCCGGTCTGCGTCTCGTCTGGGTCACACTCGTTCTGCGCTCATTTCCAGGCTCCCCCGCCTGACCGGCCCACGCCTGGGTCTTGCGGGGGTAGGGATCCTGCTGTTGATCGCGGTTGTCATCGCGCTAGGACTGTCTGGCGGACAGGGTCATTCGGGTTCCTCCTCCAGCTTGGACGTACAACAGACGGCTGCGCTCACTTTGAGCGCAGCGACTGGTCCAGCGCCGTCCGAGAATGAGCGCAATCGCTCCCAGCTGCAAGTAGCTGTGGATGGCGTGCCGTTCCCCTACTGGAAGGAGCGCTTTGGCTGGCGCAGCAGCGGCACGCGTAGCGACATGATTGGAGGCAGAACCGTTACGACCGTGTTCTATGCCAACAGCGCCGGCCAGCGTGTGGGTTATGCGATCGTGTCAGGGCACGCTCCAAAGACTGAGAGCGGAGCAGTGACGCGCCGCTGGGGCGTGTCTTACCGCGTGCTGGAGCACGATGGAGCGACCGTCGTAACCTGGCAGAGGGGCGGCCACCTATGCGTGATGGCTGGACGCGGCGTGAGCGCCCACACGCTCGTGAATCTCGCGAGTTGGGGCAGCGAGAGAACGCACGACGCCTGAGAAAGCTCGGGAAGGTCAGGCCCAAGCACGGCGTCTTAGCTGGTAGCGATAGCGCAGGGAAGTCCGCAGAAAGGAGCGAAGAACATGAGAGAACGAGCACTCGTGGGCGCGCTGGCCACACTTGCCGTGGCGATTGGCATGACGATCCCGGCGCTGGCATCCAGCGGGGGGCACGCCGCCGCGACGCACTCGGTGGGGCTGAAGAACATTAGGTTCCATCCCGGCACGTTGAGCATCAAAAGAGGCGACACGGTGACCTGGCTGTGGGAGGACAAAGGCGTCGAACACAACGTGACGGGCAGCGGCTTCAAATCGAGGACGATGACCAAAGGCTCCTTCGGCGTGCGCTTCACCAGAGCGGGCACGTTCAACTACCGCTGCACGATCCACGCGGCCGAAGGGATGAAGGGCTCGATCGTGGTGCATTGAGCGACGGGACCACTATCACGCCCAGTGATAGTGGTATAGTTAACCCACTATGGCGTATATCGTCGCTCGCAAGACCGGCGCCTGGGAGATACGAGAGTCGCGTAGCACCCACGTGGGTCCCCGCAGTCGTACGCTGGCCAGTTTTCGGACGTTGACGCCAGGGGTGATCGAGCGCGCATGCGGCACGCTCCTCAAAAGGTCTGGATGCAGATGCGCTACGCAAGGCGGCACGGCGAGCCGGAGCGCCTGTCGCGACCCCTGGCTCTGACGCCACCGCCGGCGAACTTCTGGCCGAGCTTGCCGCCGGCAGACGACCGCGACCACTGCTCGCGCGCTTGCTTATGCAAGCCCTATCGAACGAGGAGACTCAGCCGAAAGACAACGCCCAGGCTGCCGCCGCTTGGATCTCCGCATCGCCGGAGCGACGCGGCGAGACGTTGCGTGATCTACTGCTGCTGGTCGATCAGCTGCCGCGACGCGCGGTGCGCGAGCGCGCTCGCTTCCCGCGTATCGTCTCGCGCAACATATGAGCGAGACGAGTCTTCCTGAGAAGGTGCTCGCCCTCCACCAGCAGTTGACCCTTACAGATACTCCACACGCGTTTGGGGGGGCTTTGGCGCTTGCCTACTACGCTGAGCCGCGCGCGACCATCGACGTGGACCTGAATCTGTTCGTGAGTCCGAGCTCCTATCCGGAGATCGAGCGGGAGCTGGCGAAGATCGGGGTCGGGGACGGCGCCGAGCCTGGCGTCGTGGAGCGTGATGGCCAGTGCCGTTTGCATTGGGGCAACACACCGATAGACCTGTTCTTTGCCTACGACGCTTTCCACGAGGCGATGCGCCGCGCCGTTAGGAATGAGCCTTTTGGCGAGGCGCGTATCCCAATCCTTGCGCCCGAGCACTTGCTTGTATGCAAGACGATCTTCAATCGCCCCAAGGACTGGCTCGACATCGAGCAGATGATCGTGTGCGTCGAGGAGCTCGACGTCGAGGAGATCCGCACATGGCTCGACCGAATCGTCGGAGTCGACGATCCTCGCAGAGAGCGCTTTGACCGTTTGGTCGAAGCGTGCGAAGCCTGAGCAAGTCGGGGCGGGCCGCCCGGGAAGCCAGCCTCCCCCATAACGACCCGCCCCGCCCCGGGCCATGCTTGGCCTCAGGCTTTCGCCGCACGTGTGCGGGGGCGCTTGCGCAAAGCGTCGCGGCGGTCAGGAGTTGTCCACCTTGTTCCTACGGTCGGGGTTGTCGTACGGGGCCCGCAAGGCGGGTCAACAGGTAAGACGCCGCGAGGGCCCGATCCTTCCTGCTCAAAGGGACAAGGGCGGCCCGGCCCAGCGCACACCCTCACTTATAGGCAAGACCGCCAAGGCGTCGGACAGTCGCTTGCCTGCAGGCGTGGTCAGCTCGAAATCCAGCTCCAAGGCCGGCACCAAGACAAAGCGACGCGAGAGAACCTGCTCGTGGGGCAGGATCATGCGCTCGTGCGAGAGCTCGACGTCGCCGAGCAGCAGGATGTCGATGTCGATCGCGCGCGGCCCGTGCCGCACGCCACCCTCAACGCGGCCCAAGTCCTTCTCCAAGCGCTTGACGGCATCGAGCAGGTCCAAGGGCTCGAGCGCCGTCTCGACAAGCAGGCACGCGTTCAGGAAGCTCGGCTGGTCGAGCAGCTCACCGACGGGATCGGTGTCATATACAGAGGAGGTAGCCGTGACACGTACGCTGGCCGTGGGCAGTGCATGGACAGCCGCCTGCAGGTGGGCGCGCCGATCGCCGACGTTCGATCCGAGGCCGAGCAGGCCGCTGCGGAGGGGCATCGTGGCGGAACGCTATACGGTCGACTATGCCCCGCTGGCCTCCGGCAGCGCGCCCTCGCTCAACCCAATGCGCTTGTGCAACCTCCGCAAAGGCCGCGGTGCCCACCAAGTCAGCTCGCCTAGGCGCCCCATCAAAGCCGGCACCAGCAGAGCTCGCACGAACGTGGCGTCGATCGCGACCGCCAAGGGCACACCGACCCCGAGTTGCTTGACGAAGAAGATGTGCGAGGTCGTGAAAGCACCGAGCGCCACGCAGAACAGCAAGGCGGCCGCCGTGACCAGTCGCCCGGTTCGCTCCAAGCCATAGGCAACCGCGTCGCGCGTGGCGAGGCCGGAGTCGTGGGCCTCCTTGATGCGCCCGAACAGGAACACGCCGTAGTCCGTGGATAGGGCAAACGCGAGAATGAACAAGAGCACGAGGTTTGACTCCTCAAGGCCCCCGATCGGCGTGAACCCGAACAGGCCCGAGAAGTGACCGTCCTGGAAGATCAGCACTAGCAGGCCCGCCGCCACGGCGACCGTGAGTAGGTTCATGAGCAGGGCCATCACGGGCAGGATGAGCGAGCCGGTCATCAAGAACAGGAAGCCCGCCGTGACCGCCGCCAAGATCGCCAGGGCCAACGGCAGATGCGCAGCAATGGCGGCCTTCTGGTCGACGAACCATGCAGTCGCACCGCCTACAAGCAGGGCGGGCGCGGGACCGATCGTGCGCAGGTTCTTGACCAAGGCCTGATTGGCAGGCGCTGCCTCTACGCCTCGGGGCTGCAATTCGATCTCCCACACGCTCCGGCCCAGGTAGCGAGGCGAGCCAACAGACGCCTGCGCGCCCGCGATCCGCCCCGCCCGTGCCGCGATAACGGCCACGGGTGCTGTTAGGACCCCCATTCGTGGCGGCCCAGGAGAGTGGGCCACGATCGTGATCGTCTGGGAAGCGTCCACGGGGAAGTCACGCGTGAGCGTTTCGGCAACCTGGCGAGCTTCGGAGGAGGCCGGCAGGACGTGGGCGTCGGCGGGCGTCAACTCAAGGCGCAAGGCCGGCACGGCAGCCAACAACAGCAGCGCGGCGGTTGCCAGGGCGACAAACCCAGGCCGGCGCATGACGCCGCGTGCGAACCGGTACCAAGCGCCTTGGTCTGATGCCTGGGCGGTGCGCGCGGCGCTGCGTTGCAGGCGAGCCGGCGAGAGCGCGTCAATGCGCGACCCCAGGGCCACCAAGACGGCCGGAAGCACGAGCAACGAGACGGCACCGGCGGACAGCGCGACGATCCCTCCCCCTACTCCCATCGAATAAAGGAAGCGAATCGGAAAGACGAGCATCGAGGCCATGGCCCCGGCGACCGTGAGCGAGCTGTAGAGCACAGTGCGCCCCGCCGTCTGCAAGGTGCGCAAGATGGCCGCGCGCGTGTCGGCGCCGCCAGCCAGCTCCTCGCGGTAGCGCGCGAGCACGAACAGGCTGTAGTCGATGCCTAGGCCGAGGCCCATACCGGTGACGAGGTTCACGGCGAAGACCGACAGGCCAGCGAACTGGTCGATCAGGCGCAGCAGCAGAAAGGTGAGCACGATCGCAAAGCCACCCACCAGCAGCGGCAGGGTAGCCGCCACGAGCCCACGGAACACCCAGAAGGACAGCAACAGCAGGATCGGGAAAGCCAGCATCTCGGCGCGTTGCAGGTCGGAGGTCGTAGTCTTGTTGATCTCGTCGAAAGCCACGTCGTTGCCCCCAAAGCGCACGCCGCTGCCCGCCAGCTGAGCGCGTGCCCTCTGCACAGCTTTGGTGGAGTCTTCGCGATTGACATACGCCGCCAGAACTAGTGTGAGACGCCCGTCACGCGAGACCAAGGCGGGCAGATGAGTGGAGGGATAGTCGATCGCTCGTTGGAAGCCGCGCTGGGCGCCGAGCAAGGAAACGACCCGGGCGCTCTCGCGCTGAGCGGCAAGGTTGGTGCGTGCGTCGCCGCTGCTCGGCACGAGCGCCGCCACCCCATAGGTGGCGGTCTGGCCGGTGGCGTGTTCGATCGCCTTCAAGACCTGCTGGTTCTGCGAGGCCGGGTCTTGGAAATCGGAGTTTTCGCTCTTGAGGATCGAAACCACGGGAGCGCCGATTGCCGCAGCAAGCAAGAAGACGGCGCCCGCGATCAAAAGCGTGCGCCGCGAATGGCCCACCGCGAGATTCGCTAGGCGCTCGATCATGGGCCCTCCAAGTTGTCGGTCCACGCCATCCTGGCATGATATTAGTGACTGCTAACTAACCTGTCAAGTCGGCCAAGCTCTCTCAAACCCTGATCGGGAATAGACGGGCAGTCGCCCGATACTTCTGGTGTCAGCTGTCGAGGCCGGGGATCGGCTCGATCGGCAACTCGCCGTAGATGGCCTCGAGATCGTCGAGATCCTGCCGATCCCGCGGACGGCCCGCGAGGCGCTTGAAGCCGACCACGCTTGATAGCGCGGCCACATGGGCGGTCTGTCCGTCCCAATCGGCGCGCTCGGCGCGCCGAGCGACGGTGTTGTAATCCAGTGGAGGAAGCCCGCCGCGCATAAGATCGACGATGCCGTGGCGACTGTTGACCCTCAGGTGCTCAGCGCCGGCGATGTCCTCGCGGGTCAGTCGCTTGCCGTCACGCAAGCGCGTCGCATCTGCCCGCTCCAGGAAACGGACGATCGCATCGTCGGCCTCGGGACCGTCCGGCACCAATAGGTCGCTGTCCTTAGTAGCGCGAATGTGACCGTGGTAGATGACACTGAAGCCACCGATCACCACGTACTCCAACCCGACCGCGTTGGCGTCCACGACGACGCCCCGCAGGTCAGGACCAGTAGGTTCGTCTTGGGGCATGGCCAGCGCGTATCGAGGCCGCCAGCAGGGAGACCGCCTGTTGGGACAGCTTCTGGCCCACCCGCAACCGCTGGACAGGCGACAGCGCCATATTGCTGGCGCGATGATGCTCTGCCTCCCGACGGTTGATCTCGGCCCACTCGGCCTCGTGACCAACTGAGAGCAGCGGCGTTTCGGTATGGGTCTCCATGCTCAAAGTTTACTCCCACAAGTCTCTGTCCAACCAGGACCAGACCGCGGCATTCCCGTTATGCCCGTAGCGACGCCTCGTCGAGCTCGATATCGAGGATACCTGCGACGCGGTCCATATCGGCGTCGTGAGCAAGCAGAGTCGCGTTTTGGCGCCACGCTACAGCCACAATTAGACAGTCGAGCATCCCTCGTGGAGTGACGCCGGCGGCACGACAACGGCGATAGATCCTTAGAGCACCGTCAAAGTCGCTCGCGACATCGAAGCTCAGCAGCTCAAAGCGCCCGAGCAGTCGCCGCAGGTCCGATTCTCGCCGATCGTCGCGGGCGCCCGCCAAGACCTCCATGATCACGGGCTCGGTGACCGCGACCGGACCCTCGCCTTCGATCAATCCCGCGAGGCGAAGATGCGAAGGACTGCCGGTCGCGCGATCGTACTCAACCCATACAGAGCTGTCGACCAGAATCACGCGACCGCGTGCGGCAACACATCCGCGGGGAGATCGGCGATGGCGCGGGCTCCTTGCATAGCCAGTGCTTCCTCGCGTGTCATCGGCTGACCCGCCAAGTGGCGCAGCGCCAGATCGACAGCCGCGGTCTTAGTCCGCACACCGAAACGATCCATGATCGCCTGGACGTAGGTGTCCTCGATCTCGATGTTCGTCCGAATAGCGCTCATACACCAATCGTACACCAAGACTCGGCGTCTACCAGCCGACGTCTACTTGTTCGATGGCGCACGCTCGCTATCTGTAACTAGCCTTGTCCTGTGGCTTGGAGGATGTTTTCTCCGCGTTGGGTGAGTGTCCAGGCGCGTGCCATGCCCTTGGTGGGTCCGATGCCGGTGTCTTGTATGAGGCCGCTGTGTCGTAGGCGTGCGAGTAGGCGCGATGTTTGTCCTGGATCTGTGATGCCAGCGGCGACGGCAACTTGTTTGCTTGAGGCGCCTGGTGTTTGGGCGATCGAGGAGAGTACGCGGGCGGTGCGGTAGGTGAAGCGCAAGGAGAGGCCCTTGAAGGGGTCGGAGGGCAAGCGTGGACTAGGCGGCTCCTGGGCGACGATCGCAGGGCGCTCCAGCTCCTTGCGTGCGGCGGCAGCCCCGAGGTAAGGCTGGACGATCATCGCCATCAACGCCCCATACAACTCTCCCATGCGGAACTTCGCATCGCCTGCACCCAGACGAGGGCGCTCGAGCATACGAGCATGGATCACGCTGAAGACGGCGCCGACGACGCCCTCGGCGGTGAGCGGTGGCGGCTCACGATTCGCCTTGGCCTCCATGCGTCCCTCGTCGACTATCGCGATCACCCGCGCAAGCACGCTCGCGCGAGCCTCCAAGGTACGCTCGCCCGAGCTAAGCGCCTCGACCACAAGCAGACGAGCGAGACCTGGCTCACGATCGAAGAAAGAAAGCAACGCCCCTAGGTCTGTCCTGATCCTCCCCAACCAACTTCGCTCACCGACGCTAGCTTGCTCCACCGCACGAGTCGCCTGTGCGACGGCGTCCTCGAACGCGGCGTATAGGCAGTCTTCGCGTTCGTCGAAGATGTCATAGAACGTCTTGCGAGACAAGCCCGCGCGCTCACAGATCGTGGCGACGGTCAACGCCTGCACGCCCTGCTCATACGCTAGTTCCGCAGTCGCGCAGAGCAAGCGTCGGCGTTGCATCTCGATCACGTGACCGCCCTCGCGTCCCGCCTTATCCACGGGAACTATGCGCTCAACGGACATCTCGGCCGTCCCCATCTTCCGGGAGGGCATCGGTAATACACCTCTATTTCTTCTTCGTGGGCTTGCCTTTACTCTTCTTGTGCTTGGTCTTCTTCTTGGGCTTCGCCTTCGAGCAACCCGTCACAGTGACGGGAGTGGATTGCTTCAGCGTCGCGCCGTTTTGGGCGATGAACGCCGTTGGCATCTTCAGCTTGCTCTTGCACAAGTTCCCGTTCGCGGCCAAAGCCGAATACTTGCCTTGAGGCAAGCTCAATTCGAAGCTCTGGATTGGCACATCGGGGACCTGCTTGAACGAACTGGAGGTTATGTTGGTCTTGCTGTTGATGAACGTCGAGCCGACCAGTTCCACCGTCACGCCGTAGCCCTGCAATACCACGATCAAGGACGGGAATTCTTCCCCAGCATGGCTCACGAAATACGCTGGTCCTTCCAACGGGACCGGCAGCACGGGCGTGATCGCCTTCGCACGACCCACGACCGACGCTGACGGACACGACGCAGGATTCGCCTGGAACGTAGCTGCTGGACACGCCTTCTGTAGCGTCGTCAAACGTGACGGCAACTGCTTAGGCAAATCCACCTTCACGCTATTAATATTCGACTGCGACGACGCTTGGTTAGCTCCCAAATTCCCGACGGGATAGATGATCTTCGCGGTCAGGCTCGCACCATTCGCCCGCGACGTTTTCCCCGACGTCGAGACCTTAAAGTCCGGTTTGAACGTGAGGCTACGACACGAACCCATCTGGAAATGACTTGACAACGGCGCAGTCGCTCCTTCAAAGCTATAAGCGGTGCCGGAGAAGCTCATCGGACTGCAATCGGTCGGGTTGAACATGAATTCGGGCCTGTCGATCACAGCATCGATCTCACGAATATCGGTCGGGATGCCCTTCACCGTCTTCGGGAACGCCGTCGTCGAAATCGTCAACTGGCTGGTATGCGGATCCACTTCAATCTTCGCCCTGACGACTTCTATCCCGAGATTGAACGGGCCAGCGACGATAGGCACCGCTATCGAAAGGCCGAACGGCGCACCCTCGTAGGGGCCCGTCAAATAGATCGGGGCAGGTGGAGCGTTCTCCTGAGGTATCACGAACGGGTAAGGTCCAGGACCAACCTCGGCAACCGTATGCCCAATCTGCGACGCACAAGAGCACGTTCCTGCCGCTGCCTGTGGTTCTTGGCAGAGCGGAACCCTCGCGATCATCCCAAGCAATCCCTCTGGTGTCTTGAACTGTAGTTTTTCGATACGTTGCTGCCCATCACCGCGAGACAACAACATCGTAAAGTCTGTATAACCGGCCGCCTGATCGGTCGTGGCACCAGCGGTCATCGTCGGCGTGAAAGGCAGCGGTCCCGTACAGTTTGCTACGCCGCTGCCACCAGGACCGGCGGTGATGGAGAAGTTGCTTTCCGACAACGCGTCTTCCACGAGCGGTGTGCTCCAAGGCGTGAGATCAGCCGTCGCCGTATACACACCACAAGTGGCAGGCGTCACCAACGCAGCCTGCGGGCCACCACTGAAGTTCAACACGAATTCGTTCAACGGCGCGTCCGGTGTACCAGGATCTTGTTCTGTGCCCTTGAACGTCGTCGTCAACTGGCCAGTCTGTTCATTCAAATGCACCGTCCCGATCAACTTCAGATAGACCCCTTCACCTTCAGCCGCGACTAGGAGCTTTAGTTCGGGTGGATTGTTCTGAAGTACATACACATTGCCCTTCAAGCGTTTTGTCAATAGTGGTGTCGAGATTTCATCGGTACCCACCTTTGACGCAGAGGGACACGATGGAGGACCATCCATCACTTCCTTTTCAGCATTCGGCCCACCAATATTCTCTTGTGATGGTTGGCACGCGACCAGACCAGTCGCCTGACCAGGATTGATCGCAACACCTTCGGGCAGCACGACGGTTGTTTCCTTCAACCCAGGTGTCGCCAGGCCTTCGGGGTTCAATCCTTGCGGGACCCTCACGACCGCGCTCAGTCCTGCCGGCGTATCTGAGAAACTCGTATCAGGCGCCAGACTCATATACGGCGTAAAGTGTGCTAGCCGTTCACAACCAGTGAACCTGGTAGGCATACCTTCGCTATCATGGTACGGAGCACTCAACAGCGGTGCTGTCGCTTCGGGATTCTGCCATGTCCCCAACATTTCAATACTGAACTGTCCCTGGTTCGTACACGACGTCGGCAACGTCAACAACGGTTTCAGCAAAGCACCGGTACCGTGTTCCCCAGGAACACCCCAAAATGTAGCTGAGTTCAGCGTCACGTGCTCCTCTGGCACATTTGCATGGGCGGTGATACCATAATCGCCACCACTGCGCACCTTCGCGTCGATAAACACCTGGGTATGCGAGAAATCAAACGCGAACTCCGCCGCGACACCTGGCGGGGGAACCAGATTATATATCGAAAGATGCGCCGACACACCGTTAGCTACACGTGGCATATCTTCGCCAACCAGAGTGTCTCGCGGACAATCTTCTTCCGCATCGAACTCTTCGCGTGTGCACTGTGGTACCGCGCCCGGTTCACCAACGAGTCCGGGAGGCAGATTTACATCCACAGCCTTCGTGTCACCACCAACAGGAACAAATCCGGTTCCTTCGTTAATATGATTGTTCGTTGAGAACACGACGGTGAACGTGTACGGGTGCGACCCTGCTTGCGTATCGATCGTCCCATCCGCGTTCGACGCCCAAGCGTCGAAGTTTGAGATCCCCGGTCCAGGCGATTCTGTTCCAATGCGTATCGGTACAGTCGTCGCTGTTGCGTTCAACGCTCCACCACCGGTCACGGTCACATGGTCGACGAGTGGTACAGACGTGCTGGGCGCGTCCGCGGCCGCACGAATCCGGATATTTTGTTGCTCACCGGGCCCTCCCCAAATGGTTCAATAGCAAACAACTGGCATGTCACGACGGTACTACCGGAGCATCCCCCTCCCGCTCTTTCCAACCCTGGAGGTAGAGTATCGGTGAGCGTCAATTCTTCCGTACCTATAGCACCACCAATATTATAGATTTCTAGGTGCAAGGTACCTGTCGCACCAGGCGCTAGAACCGTTGGGCTCATAAACCCAAAGACCTCATAGCCCGGTCTTGGATTATCGGCGATCGCACAAGAAGCAAACACCGCCGCGGCTACCGTCACCGCAAAGAGCGAACAAATAGATCTCCTAAACATGCTTCCTCCCCCGCGTCGCACCAGAAGATCTACCAGACCTCTTAGTAAGCCCATAGAGCTTTCTCGCCTGCGCTTCGCACGATATGCGTCTCCTACGACGCTTCTGTCTTTTACACGTTTTCAACGCATTCTCGAGCTTCTGAGCACGCGTCAACGACTTAGACTTCTGCTTCACCGCTTCTCCCGCCGGTATCATGAAGTTACCGACACCGTTGAAAGTAACGCTCGATGGAGTCGCGAACACAGGTGGTGGAGCCGGCAACCCCTGACAGCCACTACCAGTACACAACGGCAGCGTCACAGGCTTCGTGCCATCGACACGCACATCATACAGATCAAACACATCGTTCTCGTCTTGCGGGACCAGTTGTGCGCGTGTCACGATAAACGCGTCATCACCGTTCGCGCTCGCACCAACAAACCACGAATTCGCTTCACTGCTTCCACCCGAGAGCAAGAACACACACCCACCAGTCAACCCGGCACCATGAACACAACTACCCGACCCTTCGCGCTCCCACTCATACACGTCTTGTCTACCGTTCGTATCCTGCGCCACCAACGGCTCCCCACTATCGAAAAACACACGATTACCATCTTCAGTAATCCACTGCGGGAGATACGTGTCATGTTCATTGACCGGCAGGAACGCCGCGGCACCCGTCTGATGGTAAGCCGAAGTTTCACCTGTGGAAAACAATGCTTCGCCGGTCGAACCGCACGAAGCACAATACAACTTTTCGCTTCCCGCCTCATACACATACACCTCATCCAGCCCATTACTCGGATACCCATGCGGATAACCAGCCACACTCAAACTTTGATTGGACATGAACACGACACTTCCCCCATCCCCGGTCACCCGGGCCGTGCGCTGACCAAAACCAGGCTGCCAATCCCCCCATAGACCGCCAGCGTAGCCTGAACCAAAGGGAGGCACTTTATTGCCATCTTCTCCGGAGAGCGTCCCGACAAAGACGGGTAGACTGCCACGACTCACCACATAAAGGTTCGCCTTGCCGGCCACCGGCGCTACACCAGTACGATTCTCGCCGGACAGTACACCTTCAGCGACAAAATATACTGTTTCGCCGTTTTCGCTAGCACCGATCACACCCAGAACACCGGCATTTGCGCCCGTAAGCACTTCTCGCTGAGCAGACTCACCTCCGGGTTCAGCATCAAACCGATAAAGCTCACTGTTCGTGCCGCTACTTTCGGTGTAGAACGCATAACGGCCGTCGGCGCTCGCGGTCCAATACCGCGCAGCACCATCTGATACATGGACCGTGCTCGACCCATCCTCTCGCACATAAACCACTCCGGACGCCAGATCCGTCCAATACACAAAACGGCCATCCGCGGAGATCACATGACTAAAATCAGGCGGATTCAAGTAATTCGATCCTCCTGCCGGCGGCGGCGCGCCGAAGGTCGCATTTGGCACAACCTTGCCGTCGGACGACACGTCAACAAGAGCCAGATGTCCCGCAACTTCATCGTAAAGGTAGTTAGTGTTTTCGCCCTTTATGATTTCGCTCTTTACGTCTTCCTCGAGTTCCTTTTCAAGGATACCTTCGCCCGCCAACAACGCATCGTTCGCCTCGAACAACAGGTCTTTGAAATCAGCCGAACCACCCGCAAACGCCGGCTCCCCAGCTCCATAACCCGTACGGACAATGTCAGAGCCGAATTCTCTCGGCGGCCGGTTTAGCTTCACCGCATTCGTGATCAGTGGTCTGTACCCACTTCCGCCCGTCGCACGTTCGTACAATACTTTGTAGCCTTCACCCGGCGCACCTGGCGTCAACGGCGGAGCGATTTCTGATTCAGCTGTACTCCCAGAACCGAGAATCCCGATGGATAGATTACTCGAAAACCCTTGATATTCAGTCCCGGTATTCGCGATAGGCTCAATCGAAACCTGCAACCACCCACCCGTAGACGAACGTTCAGCCAAATACTGATCGCCGCGACCTTCTTCCCCCTCGGCACCCAAGATCGCGAGGACTGGATACGTGATCCTCGACCCATCCGGCGCAACCTGAAACGGATTAGGTGCGGGTAGACCCTGACCATTATCGTTAACAGCTTCCGCATGCGGACGCTCCACGTCAGAATTACCATCTTCCGGTGGCGTAACCATTTCATAAGCCCTATTATCCGCCAGGACTGCCGTACCCGCGGGGAGCGTCATAAAACTCACTTCGGTACCCAAACCAATTTCGCCGTCGGCGTTCGTCGCGACAACACGGAAATGGTATTCGGTATTCGGCTCCAGACCCGTCAACTGGGTACTCACGGCGACCCAGCTTCTGCCTTCCCCGACGGTCACTATCGGCGTCTTCTCAGGCGCCGCTTGGAACGTGCTGGAAGTACCGTATTCAACCTGATAACCAGTCGCTGTATTCTCTGGGTTGATCCTGGCGCTGACCGTCGCTTCGCGAGTACCCACCGGAGACACCGACCCACCTTCAATCTTCGGTGGACCAACCGGAGTTTCAAATGAAACCCCCGGGCCGACCGTTATCCCGTACTTGTTCTGTGCGACGAGACAGAACGTGTACTGCGTACGAGGCTGCAAGTCGACGGCTTCCGCTTGAACGTGACCTTCTGTCGCAGTGCCAGGCGCCGTCTCGGTACCGTCTTCGCAGCTCCCACCCACTTCGTACTGAAAATAGTATCCGGTGGTCCCTGCCCCACCCGGCTTCAGTTCGCCGTTTAGTGTGGCCGAGAAGCCGTGCGGTTCGCTCACAGCGGTCTGTGTTTCCGGCGTTTCCGGCGTAGTGCCTTCTTCAAAAACGTATATCGCGTGATGCCCATAATCCGCAGCGTAGACGATATGTGATTCGTCATTGAACCCCAAGCCATATACTTGGTTTGACAGAGCCGTCGTCGGAAGCCTATTGAGCCGAGCACCATTTACAGGTTCATACTGCGCGATTTCAGAGTAGGTATCCCCATATTCCTCCTGAACGATCAAGAGATCGCCAGAAGAGTCGAATGTTATGCCATTTGAGGGAAAAACATTTTGATTGAGTGGAGTACCTATAGTATAAATCCCACCTGAAAGGCTATAACTGACAGTTCCAAAATGTCCGGCGTTATATCCGGCTAGCCCCCCACCCTGAGCAGCAACATAAAGATTTGTACCAGTAGAGTTGACCACGAGTCCTTCGGGGATAAAGATATTTTCAATGATCGTGTTGCTCGTATCAGGATGATCTTCGGCGTCTACGGGTTCACCTTCTGCGTTGAACTCAAGCACCTTCCCTTCGCCCGCGTTACCCGCATACTCCGTAACGAACATGTTCCCCGCCTGATCCACGGCGACATCCGTGGGTTCAGAAAGACCGGTGATTTCCTTTTCCAACGCCAACCCAGGACTGAACCGATACACCACGCCATTACTATGCCCCACCACATACACATCGCCTTCAGTCAAACCCGGATACCCATTGACCGTCAACTGATACAGGCCAGCACCAGGTATCGACTTTTCCGCAAGCAATTCGCACCCAGCCGTGAACTTGTCAAGCACATCGCTCCCACTGTCGGCCACATACACATCACCTTTAGACAAGCCAGCCGAATTATCGACACCCAGCCCCCTCGGGGCTACAAGCGCACTGGATGGACCACACACCGTCGGCGAAGCAAACCCCCTACCCGCCAAAGCAGGCACACAAGCCAACACAAGCCAACCCGCAAGCACAGCACACACCACAACCACCGAGAACACCGGCTTACGAGCACCCATCAAACCCCTCCTCTGGAAAACCCACACAACGCCAACCCGCGTGCGGGCAGCACAAAACCGCCGCGGGCACACGACAACCCGCGACGGCAGCAGAACAAGAAGCACAAAGCGCGCCTACAACGCGCGAGAAACCAAGCCGGGGTGGGTGGGCCCTAAATCCAGCAATGCCAGCGGCAAACCCGCGGCGAAGAGACCTAGCGCCTAGAAGGCAGCTGTCCCAGAGAGAGAGAGAGAGAGAGAGAGACGCGTCAGCGACGCTGACGCGTCCTATAACGGACCCGCCAAAACCACACAGACTCTCAAACACGCTATTCCCCAAAGAAAACACGCGAACACAACTCCCTCTCAAAAAACGACCCGGTCCCTCTCCCAAGGGCCCTGCTTTACCGGTTGAAGTCGACCACAGGGGCCAACCCAAAACCCGACCTTATGTTTGCCCGCAACCCAAGCCGGATTACGGAGACATGGCTCTTTATACAGCAGCCGGTGCTTGCTGTCAAGTCCCCATAGGAAACGGGGGGTGGTGCTTGCTGTCTGCTACTCCCCCGCCTCCCGCCAAACCTCGACGGAGACATCCTCCACGGGAAGCGGTATGGGAGGCTCGGGCTTGGACGCCTTCACCCACACCCCTTCCAGCTCAAAGTCGGACAGCAGGCGGTCAGCGATCGCCGAGCACAATCGCTCCAAGGTCTTATAAGAGCGCTGCTGGGCCACCAAGGCCACCAACTGGCAGACCTCGGCGTAGTCGATCGTGTCCTCGATACGGTCGGTGACCGTGGCGTCGGTCTCCCCTACATCCAGGCGCAGGTCCAAAAGCAGGCGCTGGCCGATCTCACGCTCCGCCTCGGTGACGCCGTGGTGCGTGTAGAGCGAGAGGCCGGAGATCTCGATCGTGACGGTCTCGAAGCCCTCCTCCTCGTCCTCCTCGCCCTCCAGGGGCTCCTCGTCGCTCAGCTCGTCGTCGGGCTCGCCGTCCATTTGCCGCTCAACGTAGCAGCCGCCACGGCCAGGGCGGCGCCCACCGGCGCCACGTCGTGGACACGGAACACGGACGCCCCCCGCTCAAAGGCCATCACGTTCGTGGCGATCGTGCCCGGAAGCCGCCCGGCTACGTCCACCGGGGAAGGAGGCGCGCACGGCTGGGACTCCTCTCCAGACGGGCCCTCGCGCGCGCACACACGCGCGCGTGGGGCACCCCTTTGCGGAGATACAACAACCCCGAGGAAGCTCTTGCGCGACGTCCCCACCAACACCGGGCGTCCCACGGCCACGATCTCCCCTAGCCGGCGCAGAAGCTCCAAATTGTGGGCGACGGTCTTGCCAAAGCCGATTCCTGGATCCAGCACGACGCGCTGCTCGGAGATCCCCTCCCCGACCGCGAAGGAGAGCCGTTCCTCGAGAAACGCACGAACCTCATCCACAACATCCCCATAGCGCGGGTCTCGTTGCATCGTGCGCGGCTCGCCGAGCATGTGCATCAAGCAGCAGTCGGCGCCGCTGTCGCCCACCACGGAGGCCATCTCGGGGTCGGCCCGCAGGGCGCTCACGTCGTTTATCAAGGTGGCGCCGGCAGCCAGAGCGGCGTGGGCCACGGCCGCCTTGGAGGTGTCGACCGAAAGCTGGGGTGGCTTAGGCAGCGAGCGGGTCGCGGCCGCCAGCGCTTCGATGACGGGTACGACGCGACGCTTCTCCTCCTCCACTCCGACTGGCTGCGCGCCCGGACGTGTCGATTCGCCGCCGATGTCGAGAATGTCTGCGCCCTGCTCCACCAACTCAAGGCCATGCTGGACGGCGGCTTGCTCGTCCAAGAACAACCCACCGTCGGAGAACGAGTCGGGGGTCACGTTGAGGACCCCCATGAGGCGGTAGGACAAGCTCAGGTTACGGACGGTCCACTAGGGTCCGAACCGGTCATATCAGCCGTACCACCAGCGAGACCGGGCCGGGGCAAAGGCCGCGGTGCTTCGCGGCCGGCGCGGTCAGCGGGTGCCGGCGGGACCGGCAGCTCGGGTGCGGGCGGCTCCTCGGCGCCGAAGACTTCAAGCTCGTCCTTGCCGTCGAGCAGGGCCTGGAACTCCTCCTTCTCGATCGTCTCGCGCTTGACGAGGATCTCTGAGATCTTGGTCAGGTCCTGCTGGTGCTCGGTGAGGATCGTGCGGGCACGGTGGTGGGCGGCCTCGACGATGCGGCGTACCTCGTCGTCGATCTCGCGCGCGATCTCATCGGAATAGTCGGGCTCGGTGGAGAACTCGCGGCCGAGGAAAGGCTGGCCGTGCTCGTGGCCGAACACGCGGGGGCCCAGCTTGTCGGACATGCCGAAGCGCATGACCATCTGCTTGGCGGTGGCGGTCACCTTCTCCAGGTCGTTGGAGGCGCCGGTGGTGATCTCGTTGAAGACGATCTCCTCCGCGGCGCGCCCACCCAGGGTCATCGCCATCGTGTCGTTAAGCTCGGCGCGTGTGGTCAAGAAGCGGTCTTCTTGGGGCATCGAGATCGTGTAGCCCAAAGCCTGGCCGCGCGAGATGACCGAAACCTTATGTACGGGGTCTGAGTGCTCCAAGAAGTGGCCTACGATCGCGTGGCCCATCTCGTGGTAGGCGGTGATCAGGCGCTCTTTGGAGGACATGACGCGCGTCTTCTTCTCGGGGCCGGCGATCACGCGCATGATCCCCTCCTCCAGCTCGTCCTGGCCGATCTCGCGCCTGCCGATACGGGCGGAGAGAAGGGCGGCCTCGTTGATCAGGTTGGAGAGATCTGCTCCAGTGAAGCCGGGCGTCTGTCCCGCGAGGGCATCAATGTCGATCACCTTGGCCAAGGGCTTGCCGCGCGTGTGGACCTCCAAGATCTTGGCGCGACCCTTGCGGTCGGGGCGATCGACGGCGATCTGGCGGTCGAAGCGGCCGGGGCGCAGCAAGGCCGGATCGAGAATGTCGGGCCGGTTGGTGGCCGCGATCATGATGATGTTGTCCTTGGCCTCGAAGCCATCCATCTCCACCAGGAGCTGGTTCAAGGTCTGCTCGCGCTCGTCGTGGCCCCCACCGAGCCCGGCGCCGCGGTGGCGCCCGACGGCGTCGATCTCGTCCATGAAGATGATGCAGGGAGAGTTCTGCTTGGCCTGCTCGAATAGGTCACGCACACGCGAAGCACCGACGCCGACGAACATCTCGACGAAGTCGGAGCCCGAGATCGAGAAGAAAGGCACGCCGGCCTCACCGGCGACGGCGCGCGCGAGCAGGGTCTTGCCGGTGCCAGGCGGTCCATACAAGAGCACTCCGGTCGGGATACGAGCACCAAGCGCCTGGAACTTCTTCGGATTCTCGAGGAATTCCTTGATCTCGTGGAGCTCCTCGACTGCCTCGTCGACCCCGGCGACGTCGCGGAACGTGATCTTCGGAGAATCTGCGGACATACGCTTGGCGCGCGACTTGCCGAAGCTCATCACACGCGAGCCTCCACCCTGGACCTGGTTGATCAGGAAGAACCAGAAGCCGAGGATCAGGATCAGAGGCAAGGCGAACGTCAACAGCGACGGCCAGATCGACGTTTTGTTCGATTCGATGTTGAAGGGAGCGCCCGACTTTTCCAGTGAGGCGATCAACTGGGGCGAGGCCTGGTCGACGTAGCCGACTTCGTATTTTTCTTCTTTGTTGGTGTTGAGCGTGACGGCGACCGAGTTGTCTTTGACCTTGAGCACGGCCGACTTGACGCGGTGCTGGGGGATATCTTCGGTGACGAGCGTCTTGTAGCTGTGGACCGGCCCTTTCTGGCTGCTTGGAACAACCAGCTTGGACAGGAAGAAGGCGAGCACGACCACGATCAGGATCGGGAAGGCGGCGCTCTTGAAGAATCGGCTCATGGGCATGAAAGCTGGTGGTGGACGGTCCCGCGGGTCGGTCCCGCCAAGCCCTCAGCGTACCATGGGAACTCGGATTTACCGGCCATTTGCGGCCACGGGCGACGCCATGCACGGAGGCTTATAAGAGTGGGGATAGACGTTCGTACCCTCCTCATGAACGCTCCAAAACAGCGACGAACGGCAGGTTGCGGTGACGCTCGGCGTAGTCCAGGCCGTAGCCAATTACGAAGCGATCGGGAATCTCGAAGCCGACATAGCGCGTGGGCAGATCGACCTTGCGCCGGTCGGGCTTGGTCAAGAGCGCGCACACCTCCAGGGAGGCGGGGTTGCGTGAGCCGAGATTACGCAAGAGGTATTGGAGGGTGAGCCCAGAATCGACGATGTCCTCCACGATCAGAACGTCGCGACCCTCGATCGCGATGTCGAGGTCCTTGAGGATGCGCACGACCCCGGATGAATCGGTGGCTGAACCGTAAGAAGCGACCGCCATGAAGTCGACCTCGACGGGGATGTCCACATGGCGCATCAGGTCGGAGAGGAAGAAGACGGCACCCTTGAGCACCCCTACAAGCAAGAGGGGGCGCCCGGCATAGTCGCGTGAGATCGCTTCGCCCAGCTCACGCACACGCTGGGACAGCTCCTCGGCGCCGACCAAGACCTCCCCCACTTCGGAGTCGGCGCCAGGCGCGGGAGCGAGACGCTCGGGTTGGGGTGCCACTCGCACAGTGTATTTAATGCTGGGGGCGCGGCTCTATCGGGACCATGCGCAGCTCGCCGCCCTCGATCACCGCGGAGACGAGCCCACCGACGTGCAGCTCGACCCGGCCGGGACGCTTTGCGAGCGCGATTATCTCCTCGACCCGCTCCCCAGCCTGGGGGGCGAAGCCGTTGGTCGCTTCCTCTGCCAGGCGGATCACGATTAGCCGGCGCAGCGCCGGCTGTAGCTGTTCCAGGCGCTCGATTGAGATGCTCGCGCGGCTACCCAGCTCGCCATCCACGAGTGCGTCGAGCAGGTCCGTCTCCTCGCGCAACAAGACCGCTGTGCGCAACACGTTGGACGAGGCCGCCGGATGGATGGCCTCCAAAGCCGGCAACAAGCCGTGGCGCACACGCGCACGAGCGTAGGCAGGACTGTCGTTGCTGTCGTCTTCGCGCCAGGCGAGCCCGCGCTCGCGACAGTAGGCGGCGGTCTCCAGGCGGGTCAAGCCCAACAGCGGGCGAACCAAGCTCCCCTCGCGCGAGACCATGCCGAGCAAGGCGCGACGCCCGGGCGAGGCGGCGAGGCGATAGAGGATCGTCTCGACCTGGTCGGTGGCGGTGTGGCCAGTCGCAATCAGCGGTGCCCCACGCGCGGGCGTACGCGCGCGTGGGGCACCCTGTTTTGGAACAACTCCCCCCAACTCCTCCAAGCGCCTCAACTCGTCCAAGCGCCTCAACTCGTCCAAGCGCCTCACCTCCTCCACGCGCCCCGACTCGTCCAAACTTCCCGCCAACTCGAAGGCAGCCCGATAGCGCACGTCCCGAGCCCAGGCGTGCAGATTGCCGCCCGCATCCGGGGCACGGGCGGCGTGGATTACCTCGATGTCCACCCCCAGGCGCTCGCACAGCTCGCGACAATAGGCCTCGTCGTCGTCTGAATCGGCACGCAGCCCATAGTTGACATGCAACGCCTGCACGTGTTCTGCCCCACAAAGTGTTGAGGCGATGTCGAGCAGACAGACCGAGTCACGGCCACCGGAGACCATCGCGACGACGATGGAGTCCTCGGAGAGCAAGCCGCCGGCTCGCACTTGCTCGCGGACCTCGGCGACGGTCATCGCGGCGCTCCCATCTCGAGCCGCCTCGGGCGCGGAACCCCCGGATCGGCGACCCGCTTCACGAGCGCCTATTCCGCGGGCAAGGCATTGAACAGCTCGATCGGCTCGGAGAAGCCCTTGAGGCCGATTTCGCCGATCAAGTCGAAGCGCACACCCTCGACGCCGTCGGCGCTGTCCACCACCGGGCGTGTGACCAAGACCTCACCCCCAGCGGCGCGAGCGACCACGCGGGCGGCCTGGTTGACGTCGCGCCCGTAATAGTCGCCGTCGCGGTAGAGCGCCTCGCCGCAGTGGATGCCGATGCGCGGCGCGGGGTCCTCGGGCTCGACTTCGCGCTGAAAGTCGACGGCCCAGCGGGTGAGGGCGACCACGTCGGCACCTACCACCATGACCTCGTCGCCGAGCGTCTTTATTACGCGGGCGTCGATCGGCAGCGAGTGTTGGACCGCCTCGACGAAGCGTTCGACCACGCCCACGGCCTCCTCGTCGCCGCGCTCCTCAGTTAGCTTCGTGTAACCGGCGAGGTCGGCGAAGGCGATCGTGACCCGTAGGCGCCCCTCGTCGGGGATACCGCTGGCGAGGTCAGCCTCCATGTGGCCGATCACGTCCTGCTCGATGAAGTGCCCGAGGAAGCGACCGTGCAGGTAACGCATGAAGGGCGCGGCGAACGGAAGCAGCTCACCAGCCAAGCCCTCCATCGCCTCGGCCATCTGGGCGCCGGGCATGCCCTCGCGCATCATCGGCTCGTGCACGTGCAGGTGGATCAGGCGCACCTCAGCGTCGGCGATTTGAGCCAGCGTTTGGCCGTAGACGCGAGCGAGCTGCAGCAATACCGTCTCGGGCATGCCGGCGCTGAGCATGGCGGCGATGTAGCGCACCATCTCCATGTCTTCCTCGCCGATCGAGTCGAGCGAGAGGGCGCTGAGGCCGAGGCTCATGTAGATGCGTTCGATCAACTCCTCGTCGATCTCCGCCTCGCGAGCCACCTGGGCCAGGGTGTAGCGGCCCTCCTGTGGAGCGAACATGCCTTGGACGTAACCGGCCAACTGTCCGCTCTGGTAGGCACGGCGGATGTCGGCGAGTGTGTGCCCGCGCTCACGTAGCCTGCCCACGATCCCAACCTGGGCAACCGCCTGGGGCGTCCAAGCGCCTTCGTACTGGGGCACCAAGCCCTCCTTGACCCAGCGCCTGACCGTCGCCGCGGAGACGCCCACGCGCGCGGCCACCTCGCTCAAGGTGGGCTCATCCGGCGCGAACTCGGCCGGCTCGCTTGTTGGTGACGCGGCCATCGAGGGCAGTCTAAAGTCGCCGGGCATGGAGCACAGCGAGACAGTCCAACAGGCCGAAAACGAGCCCGCCCCCGCTCGTCGCGGCGACGCAACGCCACCAGCGGGTGAGCCGGCGGTGGGATACGGCGAGCGGTCGATCCACCTGCACCCGACGACGGCCCTGGCCGAGCGCGTACTTCTGCCGGGAGACCCGGGCAGGGCGCTGCTGCTGGCCCAGTACTTGTGCGAGCAACCGCTGATGTTCAACCACCATCGGGGCCTGTGGGGCTATACGGGCACGGCCGCCGACGGCGAGCCGCTGACGATCCAGAGCACCGGTATGGGCGGCCCGAGCGCGGCGATCGTGCTGCACGAGCTGATCGCCCTTGGGGTTACACGCGCGATCAGGGTCGGCACTTGCGGGGCTTTGGACCCGACGTTGGGCCTTGGCGACCTGGTCGTGGCGCGCGAGGCGATCGCCGCGGATGGGACCAGCGCAGCGCTGGGAGCGGATCGACTGACGCGCGCCGATCGGGTGCTGGCCGACACCCTGATAGAGCAGACCGGGCACTATCTGCGAACAGATGCGCGCAACTGCCGGGAGGGGCGCATCGTCAGCACTGACCTCTTCTACGAGACTGACTCCGAGCGCAATGTCACATGGCGGGCGGAGGGAGCGATCGCCGTGGAGATGGAGACCTCGGCCCTGTTCGCGGTCGCGGCGGCGGCGGGCATCCAGGTCGCGTGCATCCTGGCCGTCACCGACACCTTTGAGGGGGGACCTGATGCCCGCACGCGCATCGACGATGACGCTCTTGTCACCGCGGCGCAGGCAATGGGTGACGTGTCAGTGCGAGCGCTACAGGCTTGAGGCAGGTGACCAAAGAGGACGGGGCTATATGTATTAACTTTTAGGCGTCCGCTTCGAGGCGGGCTTCTTTACCGACGACGATGTCTTTGTTCCCGAGGGTGTCCTGCGCACGCGCGAGGGAGCACTCTCCACGGAAGGCGCCGTCACTCCAGGCAGCTTGCTGCTCAAAACCTTCAGCTGCTCCTCCATCGCCGCCAGGCGCCGCTCGACCGAGCCCTCAGTCAAGGCCCGGTTGAGACGGTGAACGCCGTCCTCGATGCCCTCCAGACGCTGGGAGACCGAGCGCAAACGCCGGGTGAGCCGTTCGATGTCGGCCGCGGTGGGGATGTTGAGCGCGCTCAAGGCAAGCTCGTGAGCTTGGACGGCGCGCTCGCGCGCATCGAAGGCTCGGCCGATCGTTCCGGTGACCAAAGGATTGTCGAGCAGGTCGGCCAAAGCCCGACCAAGCTTGTCCTCGGTGCCCGTGGTCAAGCGCTCACGTAGCTTGGCGGTGTGGCTGGCGCCGTCGGACATAGGCCAAAGGGTACCGTGCTGGTATGTCCGCGCGCTTGTTCACCTTCGTGCAGATGGAGCTTCCATGGGAGCTGGGCCCAGCCGACGGGCGCTACCTGCTGCGCAAGCAGGTAGGACCGGACGGCGCTGAGCCCCAGCACGTGGTCGTGCTCTCGACAGTGGGCGCCGAGCGCAGGGGACTGCTCGGAGGGCGCTCGCGCACCCGCCGCACCGATCCGGCGCCCGCACCTGTGCCCGTCGCGCGCGCGACCGTGGTCGATCCGGTACCCCTGTCCTTGGACGCACAGGCGCGCAAGTGGCTGGAGCAGCTCGACCCCGAGCGTGAGGCTCAAGCGGCCGCCGGTGTGCTTAACCGGGTGCTATGGGCCCACCGCATCGCCGGCGCCGCCGCGCATATACGCGAAGTCTCCCCTGCCCAAGCCCTCGTCGTGAGAGCCGGCTACGGCGAGGGCGAACAGGTGGCCGACGGGCTGTGGAGCGACGCTCGTGAGCTAGTCCTCTCGCGCAGGCGCGCTGGGCGCAGAGCGGGCGTGCTGCGCCCACAGGAGCGCCTGGCGATGTTGCTCTCAAGTCGTGAGGAGGCCTTGCTGTGCGAGGAGCTGGTGTTGCGCGCACGCATGGATCTCGACGCAGGTCGCATCCCTTTGGCGGCGATCGGGCTGGAGCGCGCATATGCCACCGCGCTCGCAGAGCTGCCGGGGGAGCAGCGCAGCGATCTGAGGGAGCGAATCGAGGAGCTGGCGGAACTGAGGGACGATGTTCAGGCGGCGGCGCACGCCGCCATGCCCAAAGCTGGTGACGCGACGGCCGCCGGCACGCCCCTCCCTCCCCGCCGACATGCGGAGCCCAACGAGGAGGTCGTGCGCCATGCGTTGGAGCGCCTGGAGGCGGCGCTGCGCGCACGCACCGCGGCCGGCTTTACTGTGCGATGAGCATGGACCCCACCAGAACGGCGATCGGCACCTGGAGCGGAGGACGCTTCATGCACTTCGGCGAGCCGCTCTCTGATGAGCGTGTGCTTGGACTGCTGCGTCCCGGCGAAGGCATCGATACGGTCATGAGTGCCGACGCGTACGGCGCCGGCGAGGCCGACTCGCTGCTCGGCCGCGCGATCGAGGGCGCGGCTCGCGAGGAGTTCTGCTTGATCGGCGCGATCGGCCACGACTTCTACGAGGGCGATCGCGAAGGAGCCAAGGGCTTTCCGCGCTTCACCGACCCGCGCCTACGCCCGGAAGAGGAGTACGGCGGGTACATCCGCATGGCCGCCGAGCGCAGCCTGGAGCGCCTCGGCGCAAGCGCGTTCGACCTGTTGCTGCTGCACAACCCGGACCGGACCGGCTACACCAGCGAGGCGGTGTGGGAGGGGATGAAGGCATTGCGCGAGGAGGGACTCACTCGCCTGCTCGGCGTGGCACCCGGGCCGGCCAACGGTTTTACACTCGATTTGATCGATTGCATCGAGCGCTTCGGCGAGGTACTCGACTGGGCAATGATCATTCTCAGCCCGATGGAGCCGTGGCCGGGTGAGCTGGTACTTGATGCGGCCGCGGCCAACGACGTGAAGCTGATCACGCGGGTTGTGGACTATGGCGGCATGTTTCACGACGATGTGCTCGCAGGGCACACGTTCGCGGAGTACGACCACCGCAAGTTCCGACCGGCCGGCTGGGTTGAGACGGGGGTGGAGAAGTTGGAGCGGATGCGCCCATACGCCGAAAGTCACGGACTGACGATGCTGCAGCTTGCGTGCCAATGGAACCTGGCCCACGGGATGGTCGGGTGCGTGGCCCCCACCTTGATCCAGGAGAGCGGGTCAGAGGCCCGTCCGATAGAGGACAAGCGCGCCGACCTGGCCGCGCTGCCGGCCGAGGTCCTGCTGAGCGAGACCGAGGTGGCGGAACTACGTGCGATCGGCGACAACAGCGGCTCGATGGCGCTGAAGGGGGCCAGCGCCGAATACGAAGGCGAGCCACTGGCCGACCGTTGGACTTTGGACGACGAACTCGACGCGCTCGCTTTGCGCTGGCGGATCGAGCCACAGCGCGATCTCGTCAAGACCCGGTGAGACTCAGGCGGTGAGCGAAGGACCCTGAGGCGCGGAGGACGCGACCGTGCCGGCCCACTTCTCCAGGAATAGCTCACATTCAGCCGTGTCGAGCGGCCGCGCGAACAGGAAACCCTGCCCGGTGTCGCAGCTCTCGGCGCGTAGCAGCGACAACTCGTGGGCCTGCTCAATACCCTCGGCCAAAGTCTCGATCGAAAGCGACTTGCCGAGCTGGACCAAGGTCTTGATCAAGGTCTCACCCTCGGTGTCTTCACCCATTTTGGCGATGAACGAGCGGTCGATCTTCAAAGCGTCGACCGGGAAGCGTTGGAGATAAGCAAGCGAGGAGTAGCCGGTGCCGAAGTCGTCGATCGCTACGCGCACACCCAGATCCTTGATCGCGGCCAGACGCACGGCCGTCTGCTCGGCGTTGGCCATGATCGTGGTCTCGGTGATCTCGATCGTGAGCGCTTCGGCGTCCAGGCCGGTCTCGCTGAGAGCCTCGGCCACTTCCCCGACCAGCTCGTCCCGGTCGAGTTGGCGGGCGGCGACGTTGACCGCCACGCCGATATCGCGACCACCCTCGCGCCACTCGGCTCCTTGACGGCAAGCCTCGCGTAGAACCCAGCGCCCGACGTCGACGATCAGACCGGTCTCCTCCAGGATCGGAACGAAGTCGTCGGGCTGGACCACGCCGCGACGGGGATGGCGCCAGCGGATCAAGGCCTCCATGCCCGTGGGGACCATGTCTCTCAGGTTGAAGGTGGGCTGATAGACGACGAAGAACTCGTCCTTCTCGAAAGCATCGCGCAAGTCCATCTCGAGCTCCATCTTGCTCTGGACGTCATCCTGCATGCCCGACTCGAACACGACGTAGCCGTTCTTGCCCTCCCACTTAGCGCGGTACATGGCGATGTCGGCGTCGCGCAAAAGCTCTTCGGCGGTCGAGCGGTCGCCCATCGCGACGCCCACGCTGGCGGTCACAGTCAGACGCTTGCTCTCGGCGCCCTTGAGCTTGAAGGGCTGCTTCAGGGCGGTGAGCAGGCGCTCGGCGATCAGCTCGGGTCCGGCCGCCAAAGACATGCCTTCGGCGACGACTACGAACTCGTCGCCGCCGAGGCGTCCGAGTGCGTCGATGTCGCGCACGACGCCCTCCAGGCGAGCGGCGACGGCACGCAGGAGCTGATCCCCGACGCCGTGTCCGAGCGTGTCGTTGATGCTCTTGAAGTTGTCCAGGTCCACAAACAGGGCCGCTACTGGGGTTTGGCTGCGCCGTGCGCGTACGAGCATCTGCTCGACCCGGTCGAGGATCAGGGTACGGTTGGGCAGGCCGGTGAGCGCGTCATGGGTGGCCATGAAGGCCAGCTCCTCTTGGCGGCGGGAGAGCTCCTCTTGGGCGCGCTGACGCTCGACCTCGAAGGATTGGCACATGCGCACCAAGGTCACGTCGAGGCTGCGCTGGAGCATCGAGATGGCTCGCTCGAGCACAGTCTCTCCCAGCGCCAGGTCGGCGGCGATCTCGCCGATGATGTCCTCGGCGGCGTCGCGCCAGCGCAGGCAGCGCTTAGTGACCTCGTTGAGCGGCGCGGCACGCTGAGCAGCCAGCTGGCCGAAGATGCTCCAGGACTCTTGGCCTACCTCGCGCGCCACCTCGGCGCCCTCGCCGGCCATCCAGCGGGCGACCGCCTCGGTAGAAACAGTGCCCACCTTGACGAAGCTCTCTTCAACGATCGGCTCGAGCACGACACCCGATTCCTCGTTGCGTCGGCGGATGCCGCCGACCACGTCGTGGGTGCGCTCATTGAGGGCTTCGCCGAGGCTGCGTAGGTGACGTTCCAGCTCCATCCTGGCGCCCGGCGATATCTCCTCGATCTGCTCGCTCAACCCCTCGCTCAACCCATTATTTGGAACTGACATGGTCGAGGTGTCGGCAGCAGCCCGGCGCAGCTTGAGCGGTCCGGGCAATTTTGGATGCAAGACCTCCTTCAGCGACCTTGGAAGCGGCGCACGCGCCCTCAGCGACCCTGGAAGCGCGGAGCGCGCTTGCCGAGGAAGGCGGCGATGCCCTCTTTGGCGTCAACGCTTGAGAACGCCGTGGCGAAGCCTCGCTTCTCGGCCTCGATGCCCTCATCCAGGTCTCCGGCGCCGGAGACGCGCTTGATCTGCTCCAAGGCTATGGGCGCTTGGCCGGCAAGCCTGCGTGCCCAGGCCAAGGCCGTGTCGAGCAATTCGTGATCTTCAACCATGCGGTTGACGAGACCTAGTTCGAAGGCCTCTTCGGCCATGATCGGGTCTCCGACCAAATTCATCTCCAAAGCCTTGTTCTCGCCGACAAGACGCGGCAGGCGCTGGGTGCCGCCGAAGCCCGGGATGATCCCCAGCTTGATCTCGGGCTGACCGAAGGTGGCCGAACGCGCGGCGATGCGCACGTCGCAGGCCATTGCTAGCTCACAACCACCGCCGAAGGCCAAGCCGTTGACGGCAGCGATCGTGGCGATTCCTTCCGAGCCGAACTCACGAAAGAGCGCGTGCGCCGCGTGGATCAGCTGCTCGCCCGAGGATGCGTCCATCGAGGTGAATGCCTTGATGTCGGCGCCGGCGCTGAACAAGAAGGGGTTGGAGGAGGCGATCACGAGCGCACGGACTGGCGCTGCGCCGTCCTTGCCGGCGTCGTCCTTGACCCGTTGCCAGACCTTGCCGAGGTCTTCGATGACTTGCGGAGAGATCGAGTTCATTTGGCCGTTGGCGAGCCACGCGATGGCGACACCCTCGGGACACCTCGCTCCCTCGCCGCCCGCGGACGGCGAGGCTTGGCCTATCTCCAGCTTGACGACCTGGGTGGGCGAGACCGAATCATCGGCGTCAGGCTGGGGATAGGAGTAGAAGCCTTGGCCGCTCTTCTGTCCGAGCCTGCCTTGGGCGACCAAGCGGCGCAGGATCGTGGGAGGCGCGAAGCGCTCGCCGTGGCGCTCGGCGGCGTTCTCCAGGCGCTCCAGGACCGAATCGAGCCCTTCGGCGTCGGCCTTCATGAAAGGTGGCATTAGACCCCTGCGGGGGTCAAGTCCGGCGCCGGCCATCATTCCGAAGTCAATGTCCCGGTGGGTGGCGACTCCCTCTTGCAGGACCAGGCAGGCCTCGACGAAGGTCTTCAAAGTGAGCAGCTCGACCAGCTCGGCCACGTCGGGCTCACCGTCGTCCTTGAGGTTGGGCTCGCCGGTAGGGCTATAGAAGCCGTCACCGCCGCTCTTGGCACCGAGCTTGCCTTCGGAGACGAGCTTCTTCATGCCCTTGGGGACGTAGAAGCGCTCCTCACCGTAGGAGTCGGTGACATGCTCGGCTACGTGCAAGACAGTGTCGAGACCGAGCAGGTTGACGAGGAAGTAGGGGCCCATGGGCACTACCCCAGCGGCGCCAACGCCCTCGTCGATCGCCTTGATCGAGAGTTTGCCGGCCTCCTGTTCGCGCCACAGCTCTGACATGCCGGCCATGAGGATGCGGTTGACGACGAAGCCGGGGACCTCCAGACAGGCGATCGGCTGCTTGCGGATCGCCTGGGCGAAGGTAAGTGCGGCAGTCACCGTCTCCGGTGAGGTCTCCTCGCTCTCGATGACCTCCACCAAAGGCATCACCGAGGCGGGGTAGAAGTAGTGGAAGCCGACGACCTTGTCGGGGCGCAGGGTGGCCTCGCCGATCTCCCCGATCGACAGGGAGGAGGTGTTGGAGGCGAGGATCGCGTGGCCGGGCGTGACGGCGTCGAGCTCGGCGAACACGGCCTGCTTGATCTCCATGCGCTCGGGGACCGCCTCGATCACGAAGTCCACGTCGCCGAAGCCGCTGTAGGAAGTGGTGCCCTCGATCCGTCCCAAGATCTCATCGATCTGGGCAGCGCCTTGCTCGGCGGTGATGCGCTCCTTGGAGACCAGCTTGCCGACCTGGCCCTCGGTCACTTTCCTGGCCTCGTCGAGCCCTGCCTGCACGAGGTCCTGGTTGATGTCCTTGAGCACGACCGGGAAGCCGGCGGCGGCGATCGTCTGAGCGATCTGGCCACCCATGGTGCCAGCCCCGACGACAGCCGCCTTGAACACGAACATCAAACGGCCGCCGGCTCCTCGACGCGACGCGGAAGCAGCGTTTCACGCGCGATCACAAGACGCTGGATCTGCGAGGTGCCCTCATACAGCTGCATGATCTTGGCGTCGCGGAACAGCTTCTCAACCGGGTACTCCTTGATGAAGCCATAGCCGCCGTAGACCTGCACGGCATCCGTGGCGATCTTCATCGCGGCGTCAGCGGCGAAGCGCTTGGCGTGCGAGGAGACGAGCGTGTTGCGCTGACCGCTGTCCAGCAGATACGCAGACTTCCATGTCAGCAAACGCGCCGCCTCGATTTCAGTGGCCATGTCGGCGATCATGAATTGGATCGCCTGGTGCATCGCGATCGGGACGCCGAACTGGACACGTTCGCGCGAGTAGTCGGTGGCGAACTCGAACGCCGCGCGCGCTATGCCGGTCGCCATCGCCGCGACGCCGGGACGCGTGCGGTCGAGCGTCATCATCGCGAGCTTGAAACCGGCGTTTTCCTCGCCGAGCAGGTTCTCGGCGGGCACCTCTACATCGTTGAAGGAGATTGTGGCGGTGTTGGAGGCACGCTGTCCGAGCTTGTCCTCCTTCTTGTCCACGACGACGCCCCAGTCGCGCTCGACGACGAACGCGGAGATGCCGCGATGGCCGGCCTCCTTGTCGGTCTTGGCATAAACGGTGTAGTAGTCGGCGTAGCCACCGTTGGTGATGAAGCACTTGGAGCCGTTGATGACGTACTTGTCACCCTGCTTGACGGCCGTGGTGCGCATCCCGGAGACATCGGAGCCGGCGTCGGGCTCGGTCAGGCAGAAGGAAGCGAGCTTGGGCGATTCGGTGAGCATCCCGAGGTACTTCTTCTTGGTCTCCTCCGAGCCGCCAAGCGTGATCGGCGCGGTCGCGAGACCATTGCAGCCAAGCGAGGTCTGGATGCCGGAGCAGCCCCAAGACAGCTCCTCCTCGATCAGGCAGCCGTCGAGGTAGCCGGCGCCGGGCCCACCGTACTCCTCGTCGATGTGGGTGTTCATTAGACCGACATCCCAAGCCTTCTCGATGATGTCCTGCGGCCAAGTGCCGTCCTTGTCGTACTCCCAGGCGACTGGCCGGATCTCTTTCTCGGCGAAGTCGTGGGCCATTTCGCGAAGGTTCTTCTGCTCGTCGGTGAGCGTGAAATCGACCATGGTCGGCTGTTCTCCTAGGACGGGGCGCAGGAATAGATTGACTAGTCAGTCAACCGACAGGTTAGCGGAGCCTCGCACGCGAAGCACGCGCGCGCGAGGCAAGCGCTCAGCAGGATTCGTCCGGGTGGGCCACAATCAAGCCATGGAACCGTTCACGGTCGTAGTGGTCGGGGCAGTGGTGTTGTTCGTGCTTGTCGGCGTTGGCTCGTTCTTGGCCGGAGGCAGCCTGTACGACAAGATCGGTGAGGGCGGATTGACGAATGGCCCACCCACCTCACTGAGTGCACCGCCTGGGAATTCGGCTTTGGACAAGGCTGAGCGTGAGCTGGAGATCCGCCAGATGCTTCAGGCCCGCAGCGACAGGCAAGTGCGCAAAGGGGGCGCGGCACTCGATATCGACGCCGAGATGGCCTTGCTCGATGCTCCTGGCGAAGGCGCTTCAAACGGCAAATATGACGCGGCCCTAACCGAAGAGGTACGCCAGCTCGTGGTCGCCCGCAACGAACGCAGGATGCGCAGCGGGGAAGAGCCAATGGACGTGGAGTCAGAGGTAGAGCGGACTTTGACCGAACTGGATCCTGGGAACACCTGAACCCGGCGAGGTGACCGACGCAGTACACCGCGTTTACGGTGGGGGCAAGCGTCCGCCCTGGTGCCGACGGCCGGCTTCAGCCTTTGAGCGCTTCCAAGGCTCCACCGCTCGCGGTGCCGGAACTGGCGCCCTGCAGCGCTCCCACCAGCTGCTGCAAAGCGGGCAACAGCTGCGTGGGCGGCTCGGGATTGGCCGGCGCGGCGATGTTTTGGGGCTGATTGATCGCGGAGAATTCCAAGGTCACCTTTAGGTTGGCGCCGCTGAGACCGCCAAGCAACGCTTGGGTCTGCGAGGTGCCAGAGACAGAGGCGGTCACTTCTAGGCGGCGCAAGAGATGGTCGGATTGGCCGGTATAGATGTCAACGTGGGCCGACTTGATCGACTTAGCCAGTTCGCCGACGAGTGCGGGCGAGAGCGATCCCGTGGAACCGGTCGAGCCGAGGCCGAGCGAGCTGCCGGCCTGGGAGAGTTTGGCGACGTCAGCGAGGAAGGCGGGGATGTTCACCGCCGCGGTCAGATGCACAACTGAGACGCCCGCGACGGTGGTCGTGCCAGCCTGTGTGGGGTCGGTCAGCCAGTGCCCCGGTTCGATCCCCAGGACTGAGAACGTGGAGCGAGTTTTCGAGGTGGCAGAGGCGCTTGTTGCCTTGGCGAAGCCTTCTTCGATCTCCTTGTAGGTATTGGATGGTATGGAGAACCAAGTGCCCGCTAGTTGTACGTATAGGGCCGAGCCGGTTGACGTGGCTCCAGCCGATAGCGGCTGACCTGCGGCCGTGAGCTGCAACTGCACAGCGAAGCGGGGAATCTTGCTGGGAGCGGTGCTTTCGAAGGGGCCGCTGAGCGTTACCGCGAGCGGCTGAGTGCTGGCACTGTGGCCATTGGCGGACAGCGAGAATGCGAGCTTCACGTTGCCGCTTTGGATTGGCGTGTGACCGGAGAACGTTTCGCTCAAGAGCGACTCGGCGCTGCCCGAAGCTCCCCCGCAGGCGGACAGCAGGCAAATGCTCGAAATGAGCGCGACCAGCGCAACTGCCGCACGGATGGTGGTGTTCTTCAAGAGTGCCCTCAACGCTTCGACCCCCCGGAGGTCCTGCAAGGTTTGCTGCGGGACCGCGAGAGATTGAGCCTAGCATCGGCGTGGTGCCCACCAACCCGCTGCGAGCCCGCCCGACGCGGAGAGCTCTGACACTGGCGGGAATCGTCGCGTGGGTGCTGTTGGCAGGCGCCCTGACTTGGGGGGCATCGGGCGCGCTCGCCGCCAAGCAGACATCGCACGCGAAGACGGCTCGACGCGTGACGGTGACCTCCGCCTTGCTGAGCCTTGAGCAAAGCGGAGCGATTACTGAAGCCTCTTACAAGCAGTACCAGGGCGCCTACAGCGCAACCAAGAGTTCGCTACGCAAACTGTCGGGCACACGAGCGGCCGAACTGGGCGCGGTCACGGCGAACGTGGAAGCGATGGCAAGCAAAGGCGAGCTGATCGCCTCACGACTACCGGTTGTTTTTACAACTCTGGAAAGAAATATGCAGTGGTGGACCACTGAACGCTTGCTCGGAGCCGATCAGCGTGTGAGCTTCACGGGGAGCAAGCTCGTTTGGGAGTACTACCCGGGGCAGGGCATCGAGATCCAGTGGCTGGCTACGTTCGGCGAGGCCAATGGGTACTTCTTGGACAAAGACACTACGGCGCTGAAGGAAGTGCTGGGCGAAGCAATCCCCCTCGCCACCCAGCGGGCGGGCGGAATCGCTTGGGAGTACATGTTCCAATTCGATGGTGGCTCGCCGCCTTGGACGAGCGGACTCTCGCAGGGTACGGCGCTGCAGGTACTAGCGCGGGCGTGGTCGAAGACACATGAACCTCAGTACCTGACCGCGGCGCAACAGGCGCTGGGTATCTTCAAGACTGGCCCGCAGACGGGTGTGCGCGTGGAGACCGCGGCGGGGGCGCACTACTTGGAGTACACGTATGCCCCGAGCGAGCGCATCCTCAACGGCTTCATTCAAAGCCTGGTGGGCCTGTACGAATACACGAAGCTGACCGGCGACCCGGTTGGCCAGGAACTGTTCGAGGCGGGCGACGCGGAGGCGCGAGCAGAGGTGCCCCACTACAACACGGGTGCCTGGTCGAAGTACGACCAGAGCTCCGAATCGGACCTCAACTACCACGAACTGCTGGCCGAATTCCTTGAACACCTGTGCGAAAAGACCGGCAAGGGCGAGCCGCTTACCCCCACCACGGGGCAGATCCAAGGCGATGAAATTTATTGCACCACCGCCAAGGCGTTCCGCGAAGACGAGAAGACGCCACCTGCGATCGAACTGTTGACCAAGAACCTGAAGACCAATGAACGCGGGGGTGTGCGGATCAAGCTCTCGAAGATCTCGACAGTGAGCATGAGCATCAAGCTTGGCGAAAAAACTGTGTGGACAAACAGCGCGACAGTGGAAGGCGGCAAGCCCAGACTGTTGTGGGTGACACCTTCCAAAGCGGGCCTATACACAGTGGTCTTGAAAGCGACGGACCTGGCCGGCAACGAAGAAGTCGCCGACGGCGCAATCGCGGTACAGCCAGCCTTGCAAGCCAAAGCCAAGGGCGCACGGATCGCGCGGGTCGATCAGATCACGCCTCAAGCTCGGCGCCAGCCCACTCTCTGAGCGATCGCAACGATCGGCCGCCGGTCGCGACACCTATGCCCCGCCTGGAGCAGGCCATACAATCTAGTCATGCCGGATGCCGCCCAAACCTGGATCCTGACTGCCTCTCCCGAAAACCACGAGGCGACCAAGGCACATGGCTTCGAGGTGATCGGCATCAAGGAGCGTAACCGAGCGCGCGCGTTGCAGATCGAGCCGGGCGACCGGATTGTCCTGTACCTCACAAAGGTGATGTCTTTCGCGGGCTCGATCGTGGTCACCGGTGAGATGTACGAGGACCGCAAGAAGCTATGGCCGGGCAAGCCGGGCAAAGCCGACGCCTACCCTTGGCGTTTTCCGACCGAGGCAGAGATTGTGCTGGAAGAAGACGAGTGGATCCCGGCGGAGAAGCTCGCAACCAAGCTTGAGCACATCAAGAAGTGGCCGGCTGAGCACTGGAAGCTGGCGTTCCAAGGACAGCTGCGCACCGTCTCAGAGAAGGACGCAAAGCTCCTGGTCAAGCGCATGGGCGCGGCCGCCAAGACCCACGTCTGAAGATCCAACGCTGGCGACACTCGATACGAGTGCGGGACTCGGCGGATGGCGCTGGGACGCGCCATACAATCGATCCATGCCGCACGAAGCCCCAGATGTCCACACATGACGCGCATAGCGCGCGCCTGGGGCGCCCTTGCGCCCGAGCAGCGCATCGCCGCGGTGGCGGCCTTGGCCCTGCTCGTGACGATGTTTTTGCCGTGGTATGAGCTGCAGTCGCTGGACCGCAAGACGGGCGCGATCAACTCCAGCTCGATCAGCGCCTTCGGCGACGTGTCCTTTGTCGAGGCGGCCGTGTTCCTGGTCGCCGCGGGCGTGATCGCGCTCCTGTTCGCAAGGGCCGAGCGCAAGGACTTCCACATGCCTGGCTCCGACGGGGCCGTCGTGATGGTAGCCGGCGGTTGGGCCACGCTCTTGATCTTCTACCGGGTATTTAGCCGCCCCGCGGGGCACGGCTACCCGGTGGGCATCCAGTGGGGCTTCTTCCTGGCATTCGTTGCCTCGGGAGCACTCACATACGGGGGTTGGCGGATGCGCGCCACAACCGCACCCGAGACACCCCTTACGCGCGCGCGCGCACGCACACGCGGGCACCCCCCTGGAGAGGACATAACAGTCCGCGGAGAAGACACGACCGCGCTGGGAGAGGACATAACGGTCGTCACCCCCTCGCGCCGGCGCCAAGAGCGCGCGACACCCGTTCCCGCACGACCTGACCTGCCCCCACACGATGCCGAGCCCGTGACCATGTCGGGCGCCGGCGGGCCGACCGGCACGACGCCTCCGTCCGGCGAGGCCCCCCCTGCAACCACCGCGCCGGCGCGGCCGGCGCGGGCCGGGTCGAGAGATTCAAGTGCTCCCAAGCGCCCCCGCTTCCCGCCCAAGCCCTCTGAGCAGCTGTCCTTCGAGGACCAGCCCTATCATTCCCCCGACGATGCTTCCTGAGGGACCAGAATCGTCCGCCGAGGTCGCGCAAGGCCTGAGCGAAGTCGGCTACCTGCCGAGCGAAGCGGCCGCGCTCGTGGCCTACCTGGCGACAAAGCTGGGCAAGCCCGTGCTGGTGGAGGGGCCGGCGGGCGTCGGTAAGACCGAGCTGGCCAAGGCGCTTGCGCGCTACTTGGAGCGCGAGCTGATCCGCTTGCAGTGCTACGAGGGCCTGGACGAGGCCAAGGCGCTGTATGAGTGGAACTACCGCAAGCAGCTGTTGCGCATCCAGGCCGAGGCAAGCGGCACCGGCTGGGAGGCCGTGCAGGAGGACATCTTTGGCGAGGAGTTCCTGCTAGCGCGGCCCCTGATGAGCGCGATCGCCTCAGAGCAACCAGTCGTGTTGTTGATCGACGAGATCGACAAGACCGACCAGGAGTTCGAGGCGATGCTGCTTGAGGTGCTCTCCGACTTCCAGATCTCGATCCCCGAGCTGGGCAAGGTGAGCTCGAAGACTCACCCGGTCGTCCTGCTCACGTCCAACAACTCCAGAGAGCTGACTGAGGCCTTGAAGCGCAGGTGTCTGTATCTGTGGCTCGACTATCCCTGCTTGGAGCACGAGCTGGCGATCGTCAAGCTGCACGCGCCCGACCTGTCCGAGGCGGTCGCACGACGGCTCGTGGAGGTTGTGGGCATGGTGCGCGAACTGGATCTCAAGAAGCCACCCTCGATCGCCGAGTCGATCGACTGGGCGCGCGCGCTATTGCTGCTGGGCGCCAAGGACATCGACGCGACTACGTTCAACCAGACAATGTCGGTAATTGTCAAGCACCGCACCGACATGGACATAGTCGCCGAGCGGGTGGGCCTCAAGCTGGCCGAGACCGCCGATGCCGCCGCCTGAGGGACTGGCGGCGCGCCTACTCGAACTGGGCGAGCAACTACGCGAGGAGGGCGTGGCAGTCGGCACCTCGGAGTTGCTCGACGCGTTCGCGGTATTGCGCGAGATACCATGGACCTCGCAAGGCGAGTTCAGGGAGGCGCTCGCGGCCACTTTGGCCAAGAGTCAAGAGGATCGACGTACGTACGAGTTGGTTTTCGACCGCTTTTTCTTTCGTGCGGTCGAGATCGAGTCGGTGCGCCAGGGCGTGCAGGAAACGGGCTCCTCGGCATTTGACCTGAGCGATCTGTCCGAAACCGAATTGGACGCCCTGCGCAAGCAAATCGCCGAAGCTTTGAGGGATGGTGCAGAGGGCGCGATGCGGGACTTGGCGCGCATGGCGATCGCCACTTTCGGCCAGGCCGAGCAGGGCAGTGGGCGTGATCGGCGTGGACGTGCAGCGCATCCGGCGTGCGCTCGGCTTGCGAGCCGAGCCTCAGCCGGACCTGCCCGCGGATGACCCGCGTCGCGAGGGCGTCCCCCGCGACGCTTTGCGTCGCTTCGAGGCCCTGATGCGGCGTGAGCTGGAACGTACTCAGGTGCAGCGCTCCGGACGCCTGCCACCCGCACGGCCGCTCGGCGAGCTGGACCGGGCCTTGCCCTCTGGACCCTTGGCGGATCTAGCGGCCGTGCACAGGGTGGTCGCCCAATTGCGTCGCCGCTTGGCTACCCAGGGCAAGCAGAACAGAGGCCACCGTCGCCACGCCCACGTAGACGTGCGGCGCACGATGCGGGCCTCCCTGCAGACGGGCGGCGTGCCGGTCGAGCTGCGCTTCCGCCCGCGCCGGCCCAAGCGCCCGGAGATCTATGTGCTGTGCGACGTTTCGACCAGCGTGACCTCCGCCTCAGTGTTCTTCCTGTCGGTCCTACATGCTTTGCACGACTCGTTTCGCAAGATGCGCTCTTTCGTGTTCATTGAGCGAATCAGCGAGGTGACCGACGTGTTCGAGCACGAGCGCGACTTCAAAGCGGTCTCCGAGCGCATATCGAACGACGCGGGCGTGGCCGACATCTCCGGCTACACCGACTACGGGCGCGTATGGATGGAGCTACTGGAGCTGATCCAGGACGATATGAACCCGCGGGCGACCGTGATCGTCTTGGGCGATGCGCGCACCAATGGACGCGACCCGAGGGCCGACCTGTTCGGCCAGGTGGCGGCGCGCGCGGGCAGGACCTTCTGGCTGAACCCGGAGCCGCGCCTGTACTGGAACTACGGCGACTCGGTGATCGCTGCCTACGAGGAGTACTGCACAGCGTTCGAGTGCTGGACGACCGCTCAGCTGGAGGACTTCGTGAAGGCGCTCACGCGGCCGGTAGTCGCCGCCCCGCGCTAGCATCGATGGTGACAACAGGGGAGCTGGTGCGAAGCTGGCTGAGATGGTGCACGATCCGGCACCGACCCTTCGAACCTGTGGGGTAATGCCCGCGGAGGGAGCGCAGTGCAGACGCAACTGGAGTCCCGTGAAGGCCAGAGACATCAGCCGCACGGTATGAGCGACCCCCCATCCCGGGAGGCAAGCGGAATCAGTCTGGCAAGCGTCAGCCGCGCTTACAAGGACGGCCGTGGCGCCGAGGTTCAGGCGCTGGACGACGTCTCCCTGAGCGCCCCACGCGGCTCTGTACTGGCCGTGGTGGGGCCGAGCGGCTGCGGCAAGACAACCCTGTTGGAGCTGGTCTGCGGACTGCAAAGGCCCGACGCGGGCACGATCGCGGGCGAGCCGGCGGTGCTGATGCCCCAGCGCGACCTCTTGCTGCCGTGGCTCAGCGCGGTGGACAACGCGGCATTGGCATTGCGCATAGCGGGTGCCCCTCGCGCGCGTGCGCGCGCGCGCGGGGCAGCGCTTTTCGAGGAGCTTGGTCTAAGCGGCTTCGAGCGGGCACGCCCGCATGAGCTGTCGGGCGGGATGCGCCAAAGAGTCGCCTTTGTGCGGACGCTGCTCTCCGGTAAGCCAGTGCTTTGCTTGGACGAGCCGTTTGGAGCACTCGACGCGATCACCAGGCAGGAGATGCAGGAATGGTTGACCGGGGCGCTCGTGCGCGAGCCACGGACGGTGGTGCTCGTGACCCACGACGTCGAGGAGGCGATCGTGCTGGCCGACAGGGTCGCGGTGTTCTCCTCCCGCCCTGGCAGGGTCGTCGCCGAGCTGCAGGTCAATCTCCCCCGTCCCCGCACCCGCACAGATCCCGCCGTAGTGGCTCTTCGCGAGCGTGCCCTCCAGGCCCTCCATCTGGGTGCCTCGGAAGGCAACGAACGATGACTCCCGCGCAGGCCACCCCCGTGCGCGCGCATAGGGCGCCCCATCCCGCGATAGTCGAGCGCATCGCCCGGAGTCTCCCCGCGGCATTGCTCGCGTTGGCTCTCCTGGGCGCTTGGGAGCTATACGCGGACCTGGGCTCGGTCAGCTCGATCGTGCTGCCCGCACCGCACGAAGTCGCGGCCGAAGCTTGGGACAACGCGGGCCTGTTGGCGGCTAACCTGGAACTGACCGCCCAGGAGGTCGGCCTCGGCGTGCTGTTGGCGCTCGTGCTCGGCTTTCTGCTGGGCGTCCTGATCCACCTCTCCCCCCTGTTGCGCCGCGCCGTCTATCCCTTGGCTGTCGGCTCCCAGGCGGTGCCGATCGCCCTTATCGGCGTGCTGCTCGTGTTCTGGTGGGGCTTCGGGGTCTTGCCCAAGCTGTTCGTGATTGTGTTGATCTGTTTCTTCCCGGTCGTAGTCACAACCGTGGACGGACTGGCCTCGGTCGACCCGGACCAAGTCAAGCTGCTGCGCACGCTCGGCGCCTCGCGCTGGCAGGCCCTACGCTTCGGCGAGCTACCGGCTGCCGTGCCGGCGGCCCTGAGCGGCGCTCGCATCGCTTTGGCGGTTGGGGTAATCGGGGCCTATATTGCCGAGACCTCGACCGCCACTACCGGTCCCTACGCCGGTCTTGGTCATCAGATCAACGCGGACATTAACGCTCTGCAGACACCCAGAGCCTACGCGGCGGCGTTCGTGTTGTTTGTGTTCGCGATCGTCTGCTTTTACACCCTGGCCCTAGCCGAGCGCGTGCTCGCGCCATGGGCACAAAAGTCAAGAGGAGAGATCCATTGAGAGTTCCCCGCATGCTCGCGCTACTGCTCGCCATCGCTTGCCTGCCGGTGCTGTCGGCATGTGGTTCCAAGCAGGATGTCGTCTCGGCGCCGGGCACGACGCCCTTCTCGGTGATGCTCGACTGGTTCCCCAATGCCGACCATGCGCCGCTCTACACGGCTATCGCCGACGGCGACTTTGCCAAGGCCGGCCTCGATGTCAAGCCGGTCGTGCCCAGTGAAACGGCCGAACCGTTGAAGCTACTGGCAGCCGGCAAGGTGGATATGGCGATCTCTTATGAGCCCGAGCTGTTGCTCGCGCGTGACCAGGGCCTGAAAGTGGTGTCGATTGGCGCGCTCGTGCAGCGCCCGCTGACCTCGATCATTGCCTTGCCTGATGCCCACGTGAATAAGGTCTCAGACCTGGCGGGCAAGCGGGTGGGCACGGCGGGCATTCCCTACCAGGCGGCCGAGCTGCACACCGTGTTGCAGACCGCGGGCGTTAACCCCGGCTCTGTCACCGAAAGCGACGTGGGTTTCAACCTGGTCGGCTCGATGCTCTCTGGCAAGGTCGCGGCTACATTGGGTGGCTACTGGAACTATGAGGCGATCCAGTTGGCGCAGATGGGCAAGAAGCCGATCGTGATCCCGGTCGACCGTGCGGGCGTGCCCACTTACGACGAGCTGGTCTTGGTCGTGCGCGAAGACGAGGCGGGCAAGCGCGGGCAAGAATTGAGAGCCTTTCTACAGGCGCTTACCCAAGGACAGAAGCAAGTAAAAGCCAACCCGGCCGCCGCCGCGGCACTGATTGTGAAGGCTAACCCCTCGGCGCAGAGCAAGCTGCAGCTGGCCTCGATCGAAGCCACGTTGCCGGCGATGACGCCAGCCAACCGTGAAAAGCCCTATGGCTGGCAGGACCCCTCCGCTTGGGCCGCGTTCTCGACCTGGATGTACGCACAGAAACTCATCAAGTCCAACCCCAACGGCGCGGCCCTGCCGCCTTTCACTAACGAGTTCTTGCCCGGCGAAGGTATATAAGCGCTCTAGGATTGGACGATGAACCCAGAGGGGACGATTCGCATCGTTTTGGCCGACGATCATGCGGTTGTGCGCAGCGGGTTGCGCTTGCTGCTGGAAAGCGAGAGTGATTTCGAGGTGGTGGCCGAGGCGGGCGATGTCGACAGCGCCGAACGCTACGTGCGCGGGCACCATCCGGCTGTGTTGGTGCTCGACCTGAACATGCCGGGCGGCTCAAGCTTGGAGGCGATACCCAAGATGCGCAAGCATAGCCCTGAGACACAGATCGTGGTGCTGACGATGCAGCAGGAGCCGGCGTTCGCTCGTCACGCGCTCAGCGCGGGAGCGATCGGCTACGTGCTCAAGGAGGCAGCTGACGACGAGCTGGTGGAGGCGGTACGAAGAGCCGCGCGCGGGGAGAGCTACCTCAACCCGCGCCTCGGCGCGCGCTTGGCCTCGGAGCCGGCGCCAGGCCCGCCGGACGACCTGAGCGAGCGTGAGGTGGATGTCTTGAGACTGATCGCCCTGGGCCATACCAATGCCGAGATCGCCGAGCAATTGTTCCTGTCGGTACGCACGGTGGAGACCCACAGGGCGCACATCCAGCAGAAGCTCAACCTGTCCTCACGTGCCGAGTTGGTCGGCTATGCGCTCAAACGGGGATTGATCAAAGACTCCTGAGATCAGTCTCCTACGCGCGCGTGGGGCAGACCGATCGGACACTCCACCGAGCGAACCCTCACCTCATAGTGCCCAGTAATGACCAATCTGGGCCGCGGCACGCGAGGTCAGCAAAGGCTCGGGCGCGGCCGAGTGCGCTTCCTGCGAGTCACCGAGAGCTTGGAGCGTCTCCACCACGCATTCAGCCAGAACCGCTGGCTCGTAACCTCCCTCCAAGACCGCCCCGAGCGGCGCCCCCAGGTCTCGCGCCATGTCACGCACGTGGCGGGTCATCTCGCCGAAGGAAGCTGTCTCCAGGCACACGCCCGCCAGAGGGTCGGCTCGGTGGGCATCGAAGCCGGCCGAGACGAGTACCAAGTCGGGCTTGAATTCCCTCGCCGCAGGCAAGACTATGTGCTCGAGCAAAGACAACCACAGGTCCTCTTCGCTGCCGGCAGGCACGGGCAGATTGATTGTGTACCCCTCCCCCTCACCGCTACCGACATCGCCCAGAGGGCCGCTGCCGGGATAGAGACCGGCCTGGTGGATGCTCACGAACAGGACATCTGAGCGCCCTCGGAACGTCTCGGCGGTGCCATTGCCGTGGTGGACATCCCAGTCGAGCACGAACACGCGCTGGACGCCCAGCTCGCGGATCGCCAACTCAGCGGCTATCGCGATGTTGTTGAACAAGCAGAAGCCCATCGCGCGTTCCGGCTCGGCATGGTGTCCGGATGGGCGCACGCCGCAGAAACCGAAGTCGGCTTCGCTGGCTACCAGGGCGCGGGTCATCGCGCAGACCCCGCCGACCGCGTGCAGGGCGGCCCTATAAGAGGCCTCACCCACGTAGGTGTCGGCGTCGATTGCTCCGCCTCCGGCCGCGCACAGGTCGCGAATAGCGCGGATGTGGTCGACGCTATGCACTAGCTCCAACTCGCGCTCGCTCGCGGGAGCGGCCTGGAGGCGCTCCCAGCCGAGCCAGTCGCGCTCGGCCAATGCCCGCTCGACCGCTTGTAGGCGCTCGGGGGTGTCCGGGTGCGAAGGCATTTGGACGCGTGGGTCGTGCTCCAAACAGGCGGGGTGATCGAAGTAGAGACCGCGGGCCATTACTCACACATGATGGGGGTTCTGGGCTTTGAGAGGTTCTGGGCGTTGAGAAAGTCCGCGTGCGGGTCCGCACTTGCAGTCGGTGCCCCGCGGCCTGTGCTGCGAGCGTTCATCCGACCTTCGGCGAGCCCTCTATCTTCATAGCTATGCCCGATCAGATGCGCGCGATCGTGTTCGAGGGCCAAGGTCTGCCTCTGCGCACTGTGATGCGTCCAGTTCCGGAGCCCGGAACTGGACAGCTGCTATTGAAGGTGCGGGCGTGTGGGGTGTGCCGCACCGACCTGCATCTGTTGGACGGTGAGGTGAAGGTGTCTTCGCCGCCACGTGTTCTCGGCCATCAGATCGTCGCGACGGTCGAGCCGGATGGTCAGCGTGTAGGGGTGCCGTGGCTGGGTTGGAGCTGTGGAGAGTGCAAGTGGTGTCGCAGCGGACGCGAGAATCTATGTCCGCGCGCGCGTTTCACTGGCTGCGATATAGATGGAGGAATGGCCGAGTACGCGGTCGCCGACGCGCGCTACTGCTTCCCGATTCCTGCGGGTTACCCCGACGAGCAAGCCGCACCGCTGTTGTGCGCTGGGCTGATCGGATACCGGGCCCTGGGCATGTGCGGGGAGGCTAAGCGAATCGGCATCTATGGCTTCGGTGCAGCTGCCCACATCATCACCCAGGTCGCTGTTTGGCAGGGCCGTGAGATCCTTGCTTTCACGCGCCCTGGCGACTCGGCCGCGCAGAGTTTCGCGCTGGAGCTCGGCGCAAGCTGGACGGGCTCCTCAGACGAGCAGCCGCCCGAGCCGCTGGATGCCGCGATCCTGTTCGCGCCCGACGGCGCGCTCGTGCCGCTCGCCTTGCGCTCGGTGGCTCCGGGAGGAACGGTTGTGTGCGGCGGCATCCACATGAGCGACATCCCCTCGTTCCCTTACGAGAGTCTGTGGGGCGAGCGGACGCTGCGTTCAGTCGCCAACCTGACCCGCGCCGATGCTGAGCAGTTCTTGGCGTTGGCGCCCGAAGTGCCGGTGCGTACGCGTGTAACCACCTACCCTTTGGAGAAGGCGGGCAAGGCACTCGAGGATCTACGCAGCGGTCGCTTCACCGGTGCGGCGGTGCTAATTCCTTGAGGGACATGGTGATTGCGGCTTGCGGTAAATCCCCGAGCAAGGCACGTGGTGGGTGCGGATGGACGCGAAGTGGACAGACGGGAGCATGCATGGCGGACAAAACTCCCGAGAGGATCGAACCCGTGGCAGCACAAGCTCGAATGACCGCACATAGCTGCCCCGAGCGCGCCGTCGTGGTCTCAGCATCGCCCCCCGACCCGAGGGCGATGAAGATGGCGCATCATCCACCGGGACAGGTCGACGTCCAGAACTCCCTACCTGGACGCCACGGAGACGGTCGCGCGCGGAGCAGAAGGAGTGTTCCGCGCGCGACCCTCCTCTGGCGATCTCGCACACCGCGAAATTCGTATTGGCAGAGCTGACGAAAGTCGGCCAATGTTGGCTGTGTTCAGACGCTTGACGGTCTGGGAGACGGGTAGAGTGTCGATCATGGAAGAGGACATCCCCACGCAAAGCAAGGACATCCCTGCCGAGCAGACCGCGAACACGGTCGCCGAGCCGCTTATGAGTCGCAACGAGCGCCACCGCGAGGAGCGCCGCTCGGTCGAAGAGGCGGGAGGCGGCGAGGCAGAGGGCTTCGAGCTGGCCGAGCAGGAGCTAATCGAACACGCCTCCCACGGCGACGAGCATAGTCCGGCCCGCATCATGCGCGACGCCGACGGCCTCGAGGAGGAGTCTCTTGAGTCGGTCTACGGCGAAGCCGACAGCGAGCGCCCAAACGACTGACATACGCGGCGCAGGCTTGGAATCCGTCCCAGCGCCTGCACCGCGGGACTGGCTCGTACCTGACGCGGTGCCCACCCAAGTAGGAGTGAGGGGAGTCACCGCTTGGCTCCCAGCTGGCATTACGGGATTACCTTGCCGGCTGGTCGTAGCCATGTCCAGTCACGTTTACATGTTCGGCCCCGACGAGCGCGACCACCATGAGGTCGAGACCCCATCTTCGCTAGATCAAGCCTAAGGGCGCGCTAGCGTTGCTGGGGATGCACCCAGCAGGTGAACAGGCTGGCATCACTGAGCCGATCGAGTCGATCGTCGACGGTTGCGACGATGTGGCGAACCCCAGCTCAGGGAAGCCCACGCCGAGGGCAGTCCCCCAGGGCGCGAGCACGGTGAAGGCACCTCGTGTGTATAGCCGTTATGTGCCTAGCCGTTATGTGCCGCTTTTTTGGCGCGTACTGACACTAAACGCCGCCGTTGTGACGACAATGGCCGTCGCGATCGCGATCGTGCTGCCGGATCCGTTCGCGCATATCGCCTCTGATGACGCCGCCGTGCTTGCGGTAACCCTGGCGGTGACGCTTATCGCCAATGCTCTGCTATTGCGCAACGCGCTATCTCCGTTGACCCATCTACCGGCGCTGCTGCGCCGCGTCGATCCACTGCAATCGGGCGAGCGCCTTCAAGTTCCGAACACCCCGTCTGAGGCCGCAGAGCTCGCGCAGGCTTACAACGACATGCTCGACGAGCTCGAGCGCGAGCGCCTGCAAAGCACACGGCGAGCGCTTTCAGCCCAAGAGGGAGAGCGGCTCAGGGTCGCGCAAGAGCTCCACGACGAAGTGGGGCAGACGTTGACCGGCATTCTGTTGGGCCTCTCGCGCGTCTTGCGGATGGCGCCCCAAGAGCTGGCTCCCGAGCTCGAACAGATGCTCGAGACCACGCGCGCCAGCATCGAGGACGTACGCCGCATTGCCCAGCGCCTGCGACCGGAGCCTCTTGAGGATCTGGGTCTCACCGGCGCCTTGCAAGCACTCTCGCGGCGACTACGCGAGCGCTCAGACCTACATATCCACTGCCGCATCCCCGACGATCTCCCACCCCAATCCCCCGAGCGCGAGCTTGTGGTCTATCGCGTCGCCCAGGAGGCGGTGACCAACGCGATCAGGCACGCCCATGCCGCCAGTGTCGGCATCACCCTACGCGCGAGCGGCGATTTCCTGACGTTGAGCGTGCGCGACGACGGGCGTGGCCTGCACGAAGCGAGCCTCGAGAGCGGAGGGATCCGCGGTATGCGGGAGCGCGCCAGCCTGGTTGGCGGCGCGCTGCAAGTCATAAGCGCACCGCGCGCCGGGACCGAAGTGTGCTTGACGATTCCGCTCACAGGAGAGATCGGATGACTGCACTGAAGACCAATATCCTGCTCGCCGACGATCACGCCATCCTGCGACAGGGTTTGCGACTGGTACTCGAAAACGAGCCCGATTTGACGGTTTGCGCCGAGGCCGGCGACGGGATTGAGGCCGTCCAGATGGCACTCGTCCACCACGAGCTCGACTTGGCCATCCTTGACATTTCAATGCCGCGCATGACTGGGCTCGACGCGGCACGTGAGATGCACCGACAGCGCCCGTCCTTGAGGATATTGATGCTCTCGATGCACGACAACGAGCAGTTCCTCTACGAAGCTCTCAAGGCCGGCGCGAGCGGCTATGTGCTCAAGTCACTCGCGGACCGTGACGTTGTGCGCGCCTGCCGCGCCGCCATGCGCGGCGAGCCGTTCCTCTACCCCGGGGCTGTGACCGATGTCATCCGCCACTACCTCACCAAACCGGACGAGGACCATCCAGATCCTCTGACCCCACGCGAGCTACAGGTGATCAAGCTGATCGCAGAGGGATACAACAATCGCCAGATCGCCGAGGCGCTCACTATCAGCGAGAAGACCGTCGAGCGCCACCGCGCCAACATGCTTGAAAAGCTGGGCATGCGCGACCGCGTGGAGCTGACGCGCTACGCGATCCGACGCGGGCTGGTCGAGCCTTGAATCCCACATATGGAGCCCGCATATGGAGCTTGCACCCCATATGCACAAGCATTCGCAACAGGCATCCTGAAAGGGATGGCATCAGGCGCCGTCGGGCCGCACATGCGACCCGTGTGCTCTACCTCCCCACCCGGCGGCGCCGCCATACGAGGGCCCGACTACCAGCTCTCCGATCGGCCCCCAAGGCAGGCTCGAAGGTGGTGCGGCCCATGACGACCGCCCCCTGGTTGTGCGTGTTCTACAGGAAATCTGCCGAGTTCTCGCGTGGCCTCCAGCCAAATAGATTGGTCGTGTCGTGGATTCTGTCGGCGTTATCGGAGACCGCGTAGAAGACACTCGAACGTCCTGGCAGTGGCTCGACACTTAGACATGCGTCGATAGCGCTTAGGAGATCGTCGTGACTCAGCCAGGTTGCTGTCTGCCCCGCGCCCGTCTTGACCGAATTATCTCGGGTTACACCGCCAAAGCGCACACCGACGAACTCGAAGCCAAACTGCTTTGAGAGAGTCTTGCCGACCTCCTCCTCGAGGAGCTTGTACACGCCGTATGGCGTCGCGGGGGAATAACTGCCCGGGATGGTCAACGGTTCAACCGCGGCGGGATCGCGGTGGTTGTCAGCATGCACCGAGCTGGCCATGATGAGACGTTTCACTTGGGCTTTGACTACTGCCGTGAAGACGTTTACGTCTATATGCACGTTCTCCGGATAGATGCGCATACGCCGCTCGATGGGATCTGCCGGCGAAAACCTGCGGGCGAGATGAATGACCTCGTCAACTCCAGCCATTTGCGCCCACAGGACCTCGTAGTGAGATATGTCCTCGGGTAGATCCACACCCCTGATCTGATACTTCCCACCCAGCCCACGCTGCAGCACCGAGCCGATGATCCCTTTGCAGCCGGTGATCAGGATCATGCCCATCCAGCCGAGCTATCCCGGAGCTTGCCTTTCGCTGCGCTCCTGTTCTCGTGCACGCCGGTACTCGTTGACAACGATCTCCGTGAGCTCCTCGACGGAGGTCTCGTTCGTTGGCTTGTCGAGTGTGATCACCCCGTCTTGGATCATGCTCACGCGGTCGCACGCCTGCAGCACGTGGAGGTAGTTGTGGAGGATCATGATGATCGACACCCGGCCCTCCGCCTTCAGCCGCGCCACGAGGTCGAGGATCATCGAGCCCTCCTTGGCGCCCATCGCGGCAAGCGGCTCGTCGAGCAACAGGATGTCGGCGTCGGAGTTGACCGTCCGTGCGACCGCGATCGCTTGTCGCTGCCCGCCGGACAGGCGCGCGACCGCGACGTCGATCCGGGGGATGTTGATCCCGATCTCATCGAGCGCCGTGCGGGTCTCCTGCTTCATCCGCCGGTTGGCGAGCAGTGGGATCGGGTGGTGCACGTGCTCGCGGCACAGAAACATGTTGTGGTAGACAGACAGTTCGTCGATCAGCGCAAGGTCTTGAAAGACGGTGTCGATCCCTTGGTTGCGCGCGTCGTCGACGCCGCGGGGCCGGTAGGGCTCTCCGTGCAGGAACATCTCGCCTGAATCCTGCTTTTGAAAGCCGCTGATGGTCTTGATCAAGGTGGACTTGCCCGAGCCATTGTCGCCCAGCAGACCGAGCACCTCGCCCTTGCGCAGGTGCAGGTTGACGTCGCGTAGCGCGGTCACAGGACCAAAGCGCTTGGAGATGTGTTCGACTCTGAGCACATCGTTGGGCGCCGAGGTTGGCGGGACGACAGTCTCGATCGGTTCGATCTCAGCCACTGCGGTGTCCTCTGCGCGCGCGTTGGACGTAGACGTTGACGGTCATCGCCACGATGATCGCCAGTCCGAGGTAGAACAGCTTGTAGTTGGCGTTTACTCCTTGGAGGACCAGACCGTCTTGGAGGATCCCGAGGAACAACGCACCGATCAGCGCACCGATCACGGTGCCAGACCCGCCGGCCAGCAGTGTCCCGCCGATCACCGCCGAGGCGATCGCGAAGAAGAGGATTTCGTTTGCCCCGGAGGGGTCGGGCTGAACCGATCCCGCGCGGACGGCCTCAAGGATCCCGACGAGCCCAGCGGTGAGGCTGCAGAGCACGAAGTTGCGGATCGTTATGAGCCTCACCGAGACGCCCGCCTCGGCCGCACCGAGCTTGTTGGAGCCGATCGCCACGGTATGCAGTCCCCAACGGGTGAACGTGAGCGCGGTTTGCAGCAGGAACACGATCGCAAGCGCCCAGATGAACTCCGAATATGTGCCGGCGCCAAAGATTTTGGCGAACGTGCCGACGTGGTTGACTGTTTCGGTGAGGAAGATGTGGTGGCCGTTGACCACGTGCTCTACCTTCACCGTCGTTTGGTGGACTTGTGCTCCGGGCGTGTTGACAGGCGCGCCGTGGGAGATGATAAGACTGAGTCCCTCGAAGGTGAACAGCATCCCGAGTGTTGCCACGAATGAGCTGATCCCGACGACCGCGGTGAAAATGCCGTTGACGGCGCCCACCGCCATACAACACAACAGCGCGATCACCACACTTGGCACGAGCGATATCCCGGCGGTGGACAGCTTGTAGAACAGGATCGGAGAGAACAGGTACATCGCGCCGATCGACAGGTCAATCTCGCCGAGGATCATCACGAACACCTCGCCCGCCGCGAGAATCGTAAGCGGCGCGAAGTACGGCAGCAGCGTCTTGAAGTTGGCGCCGGTCAGGAAGTTGTTGGTCTCAAGCGAGAAGTACACCGCTGTGACGATCGCCACGACGATGATGCTGCCCTCGCGCAGGGACAGCACACGCGCAAGCGGACCATCCGAATCGATGGAGCGCGTCCGCCGTCCCGGGCCCTCCTCGCTCGCCTGGCTCTCAGAGGCAGGCGGTCCCCCTGTCACGCTGGACACCTACGAGCTCCTCCACTTGGCACGCATAGCTGTCACGAGCTCCTCCCATTGGGCGCATATGTCTGTTGCGAGCACTAGGCGGGTGTGCCGGCCTTGATCGCAACCACCTTGACTTCGGTTGATGTCCCCTCGTAGCGGGTCTTGGATTCGACGTACGGCGCGACCGTTTCCTTGTTGAGGAACTTCAGGCCCGTGTCTGTTTCGGCAGGGCCCGTGAGCGAGCCCGACACTTGCCACATGAACAACTGCAGGACCGGAAGGAAGCCCTGTAGGTAGGGCTGCTGGTCGATCGTGAATTCGATGTTGCCTTCCTGCAGCAACTTCTGGGTGCCTTCGGTCAGGTCGAAACCGCCGGCCTTGATCCCCTTGGCAGGCAATCCGTACTTCTGCATCACCCGCGCGAGGCTTTCGGTGCTACCTCCGTCCACGGCGTACATGCCCTTTGTGCTCTGATGACCGATCCAATAGGCGTCGATTGTGGAGAGCTCGCCCGGAACCGCCGCGCCGGTCGCGACTGTATGAACTGTGATCGGCTTGCCCGATGCCTTGATCGCCTTTTCAGCGCCTTCGATGCGTGGTTGCAGATTGGCCGATCCGGGTGTCGCGATGAACAACGCGACGTCGCCCGAGCCGACCGCTTCGACGATCCTTTCACCCATCTTTTCGCCGGCCAGTTTGAGGTCTTGTCCGATGTAAGACAGACGCGCGTTGCCGGGCGCGTCGGCGTTGTACGCGACGACGGGGATGCCTGCCTTCAACGCTGATTCAACCGGAGCGTTGAATGCGTGCAGGTCGATCAACGCAACCGCTATTCCATCGGCTTTGCTTGTGATGGCAGTGTTGACCGCGTTGACCATCTGGTTGACGTTGCTGCTTTCCGAGCCCGTCCACTCATACGTGCATCCCAGCAATTTGCAGGCATCGGCCAGTCCGTACTGGGTCGGCACGAAGAATGGGTTGGTCGTGACGTGGTTGACGGCCACGAATTTGTAGTTCGGATGCGAGCCAAACACGGCCGCGCTGCCACTGCCGCTGCCACTGGCGCTCGAACCACTGCTTTTGCCGCAGGCGGCCAATATGCTGCTCGCCGAGCCAGCCGCTATGCCCGTTAGCGCTGTGCGGCGCAGGAACGCACGACGATCCAAGCCTCGCTGACCGATCCCCGGACGCTCCAGCAGCTCCGCGAGCTCATCGACCTGATCTGTCTTTGACATCTGTATCTCCTCCTGTATGGAGGCCGCGTCAGGCGACGCAGCGCCCATCAATACATTTACCCCCTGAATCCATTCGTATGCAAGGACTTCAGTTTGGGGGGCTCTATCGTGAGGGCATGGCTTCGGCATCCGCCAGCCCTGAGCCCCCTTGCGACCGCCCAGATAGAGCAGGCCGGGGAGAGCCGGGATCAGGTGCTACCCGTCGCGAAGCTCCCGCGACGTCGGAGCCGGATAGAGCTCGCCGAGAAGGGCGCAATCCACATGGGTGTGCGGAGGAGGGTCACGCGGTCTATGGGCCCCTCAGCATCGAGCGGCATGTCAAGCAAGACGGTCGCGCGCTCATCCTCTATACCCGCCTAGAGGGCTAAGCGCTATGAGCGAGCAGCGCTTTAACGAGCTGCGCGGCGAGGAGGTCGTATACGCGATCCACCGCCAAGACCGCACGTTCCTGCCCTCCGAGGATCACTGTCCCTTGTGTCCCACGCCGGGGCGCCCCCACATCCCGGGGCACTCTCATACAGCCAACCCCCTGTCTGAGGACTTCGTGGAGACGGAGATCCCCGTGGCGGCCTTCGAGATCGCGGTCTTCGACAACTTGTACCCCACCTTTCGAGCGCCGCAAGGGGCGGCGGAGGTAGTTGTGTATACCGACAGTCACCACGGCTCCTTCGGCACGCTCACGCCCGAGCGTGCGGAGGCGCTGATGTGGGTTTGGCGCCACCGCTACCAAGAGCTTGGTGGGAGAGAGGACGTGCAGTACGTACTCATCTTCGAGAACCGGGGAGTCGAGGTCGGCGCTACCTTGCACCACCCACACGGACAAATTTACGGTTACCCGTTCCTGCCACCTGTACCCAAGCTCGAGCTGGCGGCGGACGCGCGCTTGGGGGGGTGTGCGTCTTGTGAGTTGTTGCGCCGCGAGCTTGAGGACGGACTACGGATCGTGCACGAGAACGAGCATGTCGTCGCCTACATTCCCTATGCGGCGCGCTGGCCGTATGAGACGCATGTCGTCATCCGAGAACATCGCTCAAGCCTGCTCGACTGCGAGCCCGGTGAGCTGCGCCTACTCGCCGAGTGCTTGCAGAGCCTCACTCGCGGCTATGACGCCCTGTTTGCCAGGCCATTCCCATATGTGATGGTCGTCCACCAAGCGCCCACCGACGGACATTCTGAGGGGCACCTGCACGTCGAGTTCTACCCGCCGCTCCGCACCGCCACCAAGCTCAAGTATCCCGCCGGCTCAGAGCAGGGCGGGGGTACGTTCGTCGGCGACACGCTCCCCGAGAGCTCTGCCGAGGCGCTGTGCGAGGCGATCGCCAGTGTCGCGTGAGAGCGTCAGCGCTTTTGCTCCCGGTCGGGTCAATCTGATCGGTGAGCACACCGACTACAACCAAGGGCTCGCGCTGCCGTTTGCGATCACCGAGGGAGTCGTGGTGCACGCGAAGGCAACCGGCGAGGAGCGCATCCTCGCGCGTGCGCTCGATCGCGGCGAGCGGGACGAGTTCTCGCTGGCCGAGCCCGCAGGCGCACCAGGCTGGCGCGCATACGTGCGCGGCGTCGTCGCCGAGCTAGGCAGAGCGGGACACCCGCTGGTGGGGGCACACCTGGAGATAGGCGGCGATCTCCAGCAAGGCGCCGGCCTGTCGTCCTCGGCGGCGTTGGAGGTCGCTCTGTGTCTAGCTCTGATCGCCCTGGCCGGCGAGACCCGGGTCGACCGTGTTGGGCTTGCCGAGCTGTGCTCGCGCGTGGAGAGTGAATGGGTGGGCGCAAACACCGGGATGCTCGATCAGCTCGCCTCCTTGTATGGCACATCCGGAATGGCGATGCGCATTGACTTCCAGACATTTGAGGTAGAGCCGGTCCCGCTGCGGCTGGAGGACGGCTGGCGACTGGTGACGCTCGACTCCGGCGAGCGTCATGAGAACGCCGGCTCCGCCTATAACGAGCGCAGGGCCGAATGCTCGATGGCGTGCCAGCTCCTGGGTATAGATTCGCTGAGACAAGCGAGCTGGGACGCACTTGAAGGACTACCCGATCGGTTGCGCGGACGCGCACGCCACGTGCTCAGCGAGAACGTGCGGGTGAAGGACACGGTGGCCGCATTGCAAGCAGGCGACCTGCTCGCCGTGGGACGCTTGTTGAACGCTTCCCATACGAGTTTGCGCGACCAGTACGAAGTATCCACGCCAGCCGTCGAGGCGACCGTGGAACGGCTACTCCAAGCGGGCGCCGCCGGCGCGAGGATTGTGGGCGGCGGGTTTGGAGGACATGTCCTTGGCCTGCTTGCCCCGGACGCCCGCGCACCGGAGGGCACCCGCGAGGTTCATGCGGATGTGGGTGCCCACCTCCTGGATCCCTTAGACGTTCGCTGACATTCATCGTTCAGCAAGAACGAACCACAACGATTCGATGGGGTCCGGGAAGGCGCGATCCAGTGCATTCGATTAGGTCCGGGAAGGCGCGATCCAGTGCGTGACTGTCGCGGGTCGGTCGGGGTCGGTCATCGAGCGGATGCGATCGAAGCGCTCTTGGTCACGGGTAGTGACCCGCTCGTGCTGGCGCATGTGCTCCTGCCAAGACGCGACGACGAACTGCTCGATGAAGCGGTTGGGCTCGGCACTATCACGCCAAACGCGCCAAGCGCTTGCGCCCGTCCGCCGGCGGCTGAAGCGCGCCTCGTGAAGTGCTTGCAGGAAGCTGTCCTCGAGCCCCGCTCGGGGCCAGTACTCGACGCTGACCATGACCGGTCCCGCCGGCGTCTCCTCGCTAGCCAACTGCGGCACCGGCCAGTCACCCGCGGGCAGTAGTTCCTCGGGCTTCAGCGGCTTGAGCGGGAAGCGCAGCCCCGCGAGCGGACCGAGCGCTAGCCCGATCGCCGCCACGAGCAGTGTGGGCGAGAGTCCCGCCTGCCCGGCTGCGAGCCCCATCGCGGCGCTGCCGATGGCATTGCCTCCCTGGAAAACGATCAGGTAGAAGCCCATGCCGCGTGCCTTGACCCATCCGGGAAGGCTGGACTGGTAGACGGAGTTGAGCGTCGAGAGCGCAAGTATCCACGCGGTTCCACCGATCGCAAGCGCCACACCAACGAGCGCGGTGACGTGGACATAGGCGAGCACGAGCGCTAGTGCGCCCACCACCACCGAACCGGTGCTCAACATCGCTCCGGGTGTCAAATGGTTGCGCAGCCGTGGCAAGAGTGCCGCGCCAACGACTGCGCCGATCCCGACGCATCCGAGCAACAGACCGTAGCCGCCGGAGCCGAGATGAAGCTCTGTCCTGGCGGTTAGCGGAAGCAAAGCCCAGATTGAGCTTGCAAAGAAGACGAATAGCGCGGATCGCAAGAGCACAACTCGCAGCGCTGGGCTCGCCGCGACGTAGCGTCCGCCCGCGCGGATCGCCTCGCCGACGTGCTCGGGCTCGAGTCCACCCTCCCTAGGACCGCCTCCGCGCCACCGCAGGATCACCACGATCACGGCCAGGAAGCTCGCCGCATTGATCAGGAACACTGAGCCCACACTCGTGGCAGCTATGAGCAAGCCGCCTATTGCAGGGCCCACGGCGCGCGAGAGATTCATGTTCACCGAGCCAAGCGCGATCGCCTGCGGTCGCTCGGCGGCGGGTACCAGCTCCGGCTGGAGCGTCTGCCACGTCGGCGACGTCCACGCCTGGCCTGCGCCAAGAGCGAACACGAGCGCCAGCAACACCACCGGGGTCACCAGCCCAGCGAGGGCCAGCACTCCAAGTGCAAGTGCCGCGAGCAGCATGAATGTCTGCGCGAGAAGCAGGAAGCGCCGGCGGTCTACCAGATCGCCCACGGCCCCAGCGGGTACCGCGAACAGGAGCACAGGAAGGCTCGACGCTGTCTGGATGAGTGCAACGGGTGCCGCAGCCGTGGTCAGCGAGAGCATCAGCCACTGCGCCCCCACCGTCTGCATCCAACCACCGATGTTGCTGACGAACTGTGCCGACCACATCGCTCGAAACACACCCGAGCGAAACGGGGCCCACGCCGACGAACCAGCGGGGGGCTGCTCCTTGGAGGCAATCACAGTAGGGGTAGCATGGTGTCTGGATCTGAGAACCGGTCGTGAGCGTTTCGCGGCGGCGCTCTCGGTGGGCCGCGACCGCCATTTTGATGATCGCCGCCAAGCTGAGGAGGCTGGACATGGCGAGCATCAATGAGTACGAGGCGAAGCAGATCGAGAAGACCAATGAAAAGGGACTCACGCCCGTCGTGTTCATCCATGGGCTGTGGCTCTTGCCAAGCAGCTGGGATCGCTGGCAGGCGTTCTTTGAGAAAGCCGGCTACTGCGCGCTGACGCCCGGCTGGCCGGACGATCCTCAGACAGTCGAGGAGGCCAACGAGCACCCCGAGGTGTTCGCGCACAAGACCGTCGGACAAGTTGCCGACCACTTCGCCGAGGTGATCGCGAAGTTGAAGAAGAAGCCCGCCGTCATCGGCCACTCATTCGGCGGACTGCTTACACAGATCATTGCGGGACGCGGCCTCGCCAAGGTGTCTGTGGCGATCGACCCCGCCCCGTTTCGCGGTGTTTTGCCGTTGCCGCTCTCGGCGCTGAAGTCTTCCCGACCGGTGCTCGGTAACCCGGCCAATCGCAATCGCGCGGTTCCACTCACCTACGAGCAGTTCCGCTACGCCTTCGCCAATGCGGTCAGTGAGGACGAAGCGAAGGAGCTGTTCTCGACGTTTGCGGTACCTGGCTCCGGTGTGCCGATATTCCAGGCCGCAACCGCCAATCTGAACCCGTGGACCGAGGCGAAGGTGGACACCAAGAATCCCGAGCGAGGGCCACTGTTGATCATCAGCGGCGAAAAGGACCACACCGTTCCATGGGCGATCGCGAACGCCTCATTCAAGAAGCAGGAGCGGAACGCAGCTGTAACTGAGATCGTCGAGATTCCCGATCGCGGCCATGCGCTCACGATCGATAAAGGCTGGCGCGAGGTTGCCGAGACCGCCCTCGCGTTCGTCGAGCGGTTCTAGCTCTGGCGAGGCGTGAGCATCGCCGCAGAGGCCTCGGACGAGGACACCGTGCTGGCTAGGCTGGTGCAGTGCACGTTCAGCCCAAGTACGCGATGAGCTCGGTTGAGGTTCGGCGGGTCATAGTCGAGCATGGGTGGGCGCGAGTAGTCACCAGCGGGGCCGAGGGTCTGCACGCAACGTATGGTTTCTTCCTGCTCGAGGACGGACCAGGAGAGGAGACTGTCGTGGTTGGGCACTTTGCCCGCGCGGACCCCCAATGCGCCGACATCGAGGCAGGCATTCCAGCCCTGCTGATCTTCGAGGGTCCGCACGGATTCGTCTCGGCGTCTTGGTATCGGCCCGAGCTGAACGATGTTCCGAGCACGATGAATCACGTCTCTGTCCATATCTATGGGATCCCCCAACTGCTCGACGAGGAGGAGCGGTTCGACGTACTACGCCGAACGCTTGAGCACCACGAGGCGGCGCTCGGCGAGGATCGATGGCGACTGGAGGGCGGGGGTCTAGAGCTGTCGCGAAGGATCGCCCCGCAGACAATGGCTTTTAGGCTTCGCGCCGAGCGCGTGGAAGCGAAGGCCAAGCTATCTCAGGGCTTGCCCAGCCCGGTGCGCGAGCGGATCGTCGAGCGACTCGATGAGCCTGGCCCCCATCAACATCGTGAGTTGCCACACTTATGCGCAGACTGTCGTTGGGCGATCCGCCTTAGCCGCGCCGGCGCGGATCGCGTTCCCGGGCTTCCAGTCGCGCGTGCCAGCGTCAGAATCCGCTCAAACCAGAGATCGAGCGTGTGCGCGCACCGCCGGGCACCCAGCACTGCGGGTGCCCGGCGAGTTCGTGCGCTTTGTATCAGTGGCGATCGACGCCCGGCAATACCTGGGTGCCTTCGATCTGGACCGCTTGGAGCGCGTCCGGATCCAAGCCGAGCAGGCTTAGGATCGTGGGCGCGATCTGGGTCGTCTCGACCCAGGGACGGTACGTGCCAGGCTGGACCGCTCCCGGCGCGTAGACGAGGATCGGCACGTCACGGTCGGCCGGGTTGGCGCCGCCGTGCTCGGCGATCTTGGTGCCACCGGTGTAGACGACGCCGACCTGGACCACACCCCACACGTCGGGATGGCGCGGATCGGTGGGCGGCACGCCGAAGTACTTCGCCGCTTCCTTGCCGGCGAAGATTTCGGCCAAGCCCGAGTGCGCGAGGGTACGCGTGGAGCCGTCATAGGCGACACCGGTCGCCGTGTGGTTCCACAGGTATTCCTTGACGAAATCGGCGGCTTCCTGGGAGGTGTTGGATAGGTAGCTCTGCCATGCATCGTCGTCGGTACCCGCGACGATCAAAGCACCGGATCCGGGGTGAGCTAGCTTCCCAGGCGGCATTGATCGCTTCGATGATCGGACCGTCCTTGATTTTGACCAGGGAGTCCGGGTCCTGGGGCGACTGGCCGTGCTTGGCCGAGACGATGATGGCCGTCGAGTTCGCAAGGTCCTGCGCTTGGATCTCTTCGTCCATCGTTTGTAGCTGGGCGTTGATGTAGTCGAGCGCCCGCTGGAGCAACGGCCCCGGCGTGTTGGTGCCGGGTAGGTAACCGCCGGTGAGGCCATCCGATGTGTGCAGCTTCTCCGCGGTCGAGACGGTCTGGAAGTTCATCCCGAAGATCCCCGGCACACCAACCTTGGTTTTGCGACTGTGGTCGTAGCCGTCGATCTCGTTGAGCACCGCTTGGACCTTGTAGGAGTCGTACTGCATCGTCGCGGCATTATCTTCGGTCCAGCTGATTTCACCGGGATATGGGTTGCCATTCGGTTCGAGCGCGATCGAGTCGATCTCGGGTGTGAACAGGTCGTCGATGCTGTTGCCCGCCGGGCCCTCGAGGGCTTCGTAGGCGGGGTGCTTGTCAGCCCATGCGGTCCGCAGGCCGTGATCGTGGGCCACTTCGAAGATCGTGTTGACCTCGAGGTATTCGTGGGGGTAGATCGGCTTGCAGGTCAGCGGGTTGACCGGCAAAGCCGCCGGATTGAGCAGAGACTGCGGTTGGGCGGTCATTTCGAGGATGCTTTCGGGCAGGCCGGCAAGACCCTCACCGGCGTCGAGCGCGCTCGCGTTGATGTCGTCCGGCGAGTCATAGATGACTTCACCGCCGGTCGGCTGACCGTGGCAGGAGGTCGTTCCCGCGGGTAGTACGGCATGGCTGTACTCGTCGTCGTAGTAGATGCCGGTCGTGCGCGGGTTGCCACCTGTGACCTGGGCGGTCATGCCGGGGAACGAGTCGGAGGGGATCGGCGTCTGGGCCTGTGAGTACTCGGCGCCGCCGCCGACGAGCTTCGCAAGCTCGGAGCCGGGGTGATTGCTGACATACCATTCGAGGTCCGACTGGTGCAGACCATCGACCGAGATCAGCAGTACGTGGGAGATGGTGTTCTGGTGGTGGTGTCCGCGATCTCCAGGAGTCCCTCCGTGGTCTCCAGGGCCTCGTCCGTGATTGCCTGGGCCCCGTCCGTGATTGCCTGAGCCTTGTCCATGGTCTCCAAAATGTCCATGGTCCCCAGACTGTCCTCCATGACCTCTGGACGGGTCTGCGAAGACCACTGCCGCGGGAGCCCCGATCGCGATCGTTCCGACGGCAAGCGCGACGCCTGCGCCGCGGTGTATTCGTCCCAGCATGAATCTCTCCTCTGTTTCAGGGATGGGCAGTTGTACCCAGGAATTACCCAGGCCCTTTCACGGGGACGTTGCCGAGTTGTGGCGATCGTGTGTCCATCTCGTAACTGCTGTGATGGACGTTTGTTCGATCGGCGCATGCGCCGATCGAGACGGCGCGCATGTGCGCCGTCTCGGGGCGCGCATGCGCGCCCCGAGCAGGGCCGCATGCGGCCCTGCTCGACGACCCGTACATGTACGGGTCGTCACCGATCGTCGATCAACGTGATCGCCGATCGGCCAGCATGCGCCGGGGGACCGTCAAATCAAGCGGCGGCTTGCATCACCGTGAAAGAGGCCCCCTGGGGGTCGATCAGGCCGGCGAAGCGTCCGATCGGCATGTCCATCGGCTCGTTCGTGACGGTCGCCCCGAGCTCGCGGGCCTTAGCGACGATGGCGTTACAGTCGGCAACCGCGAAAACTACGCCCCAGTGGGGCGGGATCTCAGCCGGAAAGTAGTCGTCGGTCATCTGCATCATGCCCCCGACCTGTTTCCCCTCAAGCTCCCACACCGTGTAGGTCTGAGGCGCGCCCTCGAACGCTGGGGGACGGCCCTCCCAACCGAAGACCGCCGGGTAGAACGCCTTGTCGGCGTCGGCGTCTCGGGTGAGCACCTCGTTCCAGCACAACGAGTTGGGCTCGTTGACGAGGTCAGCGCCGGTGAAGCTCTTGGGCTGCCAGGCACCGAATACAGCGCCAGTCGGATCGGCGAAGAATGCCATCCGTCCGATGTCCATTACATCCATCGGCTCAACTACCACACTGCCGCCGGCTGCCTTGACCTTGGAGGCAGTCTCATCGGCGTCGGCAACGCTCACGTAGGTGGCCCATGCGGTGGGCTGGTCCTCCTGCATGTGGCCCATCAGACCGCCGATGTTCTTGCCATCCTGCTGGAACATGCGATACCCGCCGGTCTCCTCAGATCCCGGCTCTGTCGCGCTCCAGCCCATCAGCTTGCCATAGAACTGCGCGGAGGCATCGGTGTCTGGTGAGGCCAGTTCAACCCAGGACGGGGTTCCGGGTGCGTAATCAGGCATGGGTTCTCCTTTGCGGACGGGGACGACTACGATCGTGGCAGATAGACACCTGGAGTGCCGGGTGGGGGCAGCGTCGGGAGTTCCTCATCGGAGAACCAGAGTTGCGGCCTCAACGAGGTTCACGATCTCAAATAGCTCGATCCCGACGTCGGAATCCAGGCATCAGAGACATCGTCCGCCACCTCGCAATAGCCGGTGGGTATCTTTTTTAGTGGATTTGGTTGATGGCGTTGGCGATGTCTTGAGCGCTTGCGAAGGTGGTGGGGTGTTTCTGTTGGCGGAAGGTGATGGCTTCGCTTCCCGTGAAGTTTTTGAGTGGTCCGCCGGTGCGTCCAAGCCGGTATGCAGGGGTAACGTGGATTCCCTCGGCTCTGGCTGTTTGGTCATCTGTGACTACCTGTTCGGTTCGCCCCCCATCATTGCGGTCGTGGTGCCATTGCGCGATGTTTAGTTCGGCGACTTGGCTGGCTATGTTGTCGATATAGCCTTCGGTGACGTAGGGTGTGTACTCCTTGCCTTGCTCGTGGTAGAAGGTGTCGATGTAGTTCCACAGCTTGTTTTGTGCGCCAGCGGCTACCGCTGCGGTTTGTTGCTTGACGAATGTTTCAGGGTCGATCGTGTTGGTCTTGAAGGAGCGGTATTCAATCTTCAGGATGCCGGGACGTACGAACTCGTGGATGATGGCGGGTAGTAATGTGAGGATCCAGCGTTGGCTGTCGTTGTCCTCGAGGTCGGCGAACACTTGTAGGGTGACTGGCGCAGTGTATGAGCCTAGCGTTGGTCCTTGTTGTGGTATCCCGGCTAGAAGCGAGCTGACTTCTTGATCGATACGAGCATCCTGCCCAGCGCGACTGCTATTCGGGCTGATGAGCAGTACAGTCGTGATGACGGCCGCCACAATCAGTATGCCGGCGAGCCCGGTGCCCAGCCACAGCCTCCTGCGCGACACCTGTGCGGCACGTTTCGCTACTTGTGCGACTTTGGGGTCGGCCCATGTCCGAGGCATCGAACGTTTCTGCTTTTTAGCCACACCTAGCCTCCAGGGACCCCCTGCAGCGAGACTGGACCGAGCCCGGTCGTCTCATAGTAGGTGGCGTACAGACTGTGGCTTGAAATACGAACAACAAACCATCGGCGTGGTCTGCTCGTGAATGCCATAGATGGAGCATCGCAGTGCCCGATCACACCGTCAAGACAGTCAGAGACAATACCCAAGAACTCTTCCCCCATGGTCGAGGCTCCCTCCAAAAGGACCACAAGCCACTAGTGGTCAGAAACATTCGGCCTACGCTAACCAGAACTACCTTGCGTATCGGCGTTAGGGGAGTACCGTACTGCGCTCACATCACAATTTTAGATCAGGCTCGGGGGCGCCACCGGAAGGCGGGTAATGATGCGCGGCCGTCACAACGAGAGCAGATCACGATTGAGTCCTCGTATGGCGTTTTGCGCTCCGCCTCGCGACTTAGTCGCAATTCTAGGCGTCCCTGCTGCAGCCTCGCACTGGCTGATAACTAGCACGATATCGGAGCGGAACTCGTGTTAGGTGACCCTCAGCAATTAGGACGAGCGTGGAACCTGTCCATATCGCGAAGCAGGATTATGCTGGTCGAGGCGCTGTCCTTCTTGCTCGTGCTGGCTGGGATGGCGGTCTCTGCGGCAGCATGCGAAGGCGTTGGCGGTCCAGAATTGACCACGTTGTCAACCTCGCTCTCAGGGGAAAGTAAAGAAGGCACAACGATCACAGTCCTGGAAGGATCGAAGGTTAAGGACAAAGCCACACTCAAAGGGAAAAATGCCGCCACAGCCACCGGCAAAGTTACATACAAGGTGTACTCCGACAGCGGATGCAAAACGCTCGTAACCACCGCCGGCGAAGTCACCGTCAGTGGCGAAAGCATCCCCGCGTCTAGCGAAAAGGAACTCGAAGGCGGCGCGTCCTACTACTGGCAGGCACATTACACCGGTGACTCCAAAAACGCGGAATCCACGAGCGAATGCAACGAGATCTCTACCGTCAAGGCGAAAACAACGCTCTCCACCACGTTGTCCACGGGAGAACACTCCAGCGAAGAACTCGAAATCCTTGAAGGTGCAAAGATAAAGGACAAAGCAACCCTCAGTGGAACAAACTCCTCAAACGCTAGTGGCACCGTTAAATACGACATCTACTCCGAATCAGAATGCAAAACACTCGTGGCAGCGGCAGGCGAAGTGAGCGTGACCAGCGGAAGCGTCCCCGCATCGACTGAAGAGCAGCCAAAAGCGGGCACCTACTACTGGCAAGCTACCTACTCCGGCGACACACTACACCAAGGATCAACGAGCACTTGCGGCAAAGAGGTCGCCAAGGTCGCGCCCCCGCCTCGTATTGAACAAGTTAACTTTCTTGAAACCGAGAGCGTGCTAGTCGATCATCAAAAAGAAGTTACACTCGATGAAATTGAAGAAAGGATCACCAAACATGAACCCCCTCCTGAAGAATCTACAGCGATAGACAAATTTGGCGGTGCGGATGAAATTGAGTGGAAGTCCCCAAAAGCCGGTGAAGTCACTAAGAACTGGCCAGTAGCTTACCCAAAGGGAAAGCGGATTGAACTTACGATAAGACTAGCCCTCGAAGCACCCACGCAAACATTCTTGGAAAAAAATCTTGCAGGCGAACCACTAATCACCGGAGAAACCAGTGTCGCCGGCGCAGCTATCTCGTTTCAGGTATACATGTCTAGCGGAGAAATTGCCGCACAACTTGCAACACATAAAACATATCTCGAACCCGCCATCATATTGGCCAGCACAAACTTGCCCAATGAAGTGCGATACGATCCGATGAGCATTAAATGGAAGTGGAAGGTCCAAGAAAAAGCTAGTGGCACGATAGTCGAACAAGCGCTCGGCACGAGCACCCACAATCTATACCTGACCTACAGTAAATCGATTGGCCCAATATATTTTTCACTGCTTTCCCTAGAGACAGAAGGTATAGAAGAGGTATCCACAACCCCTACTGAAGCTCAGGCAATCGAAGGGGTATGGAAGGTATTTTCTACAGTGGGATTTGGAAATAAATACCTCACTATGAACTACAGGATTTATAATCCGGCCTCAGGAGAAATTAAAATAGCGGCCGAATGGCTGCGATATTACCAAGAATTGCCAACGACGAGTAAGAACCTTGAAGAATATTTCATAACCAAGGCCAAAACAAAGATTATGGCCGAAGAATTCGGCCTTACCACAACGGCAGAGCTACTCCAGTTTCTCACAGGCGACTGCAATGCTTGGCAGGAAGCATTTGAGAATGCCCTCGACAACGAGGGCATCGTGTCTGAACCGATAAAGGCCGTAGTCAAGTTTAAAATTGGCGTCGAATGTGTCGAACTGACAGAAAAATGCTCGATGCTCGTTGACAATTGGAAATTTGAAGGGGCCGCCGAAGAAGGGTTTGCGTACAATGAAAACAGAGTAGTGGACCTCAACGGAGCATTTGCCCAGGGTCTCGAAAATCCACCCTCGCTTTTTGAAAATCACCAGCTAGTGGCAGTGAAAAACGCGTTGTACGATCCTTCATACGGCACCGGACCTACTGCCGGACCGTTTGGTCTCGAAGGCCCGCTTGGCCTGGGCGGCGAAGGTGAATCTATCCGTATGGAATATCAGGAAAAATATATAGCCGGATTCTGCAAGAAGAACCCAGGAACCGGGAAGTATAAGTGCGCTAAAGCTGTAGCAGGTGACCTGGAGCTACAATTTGAATAAATAGGAATGTGGAAGCGCATCCGAGACGCCGGACTATACGCGGCACTTCGTTTTCTGTCATGCGCCTTCTTTCCGGGGATAGCCTCGCCTAGCCTACGGTTAAGGCGTGATAATGACGCGACCGAACGCCTTACGACTCTCGGCGTATTCGTGCGCCGCGGCGGCATCCGAGAGCGGGAATGAGCGATCGATCCCCACTTGCAGCTGGCCGCTTGCCACCCGCTCCAACATGATGCCGATCATGGGATGGACGCGGGCATATTCCGATAGGAGCGCGCCGCCGAGGAAGACGCCGTGCAGCGAGTTGTTACGCGTCCAGAGCAACCGCGCCTCAACCTGCGAGCCAGCACGGGCGGCTACCCCGACGCTGACGAGCCTGCCCTGGTAAGCGAGCACGCCGATGCTGTCGATGAGGTTCTGGCCACCAATCGAGTCGAGGACTACCTCCACGCCGCGCGAGCCGGTCAGCTGGTTGGTGCGCTCGACGAAGCTTTCGGTCGCGTAGTTAATTGGGTGGTCGAGTCCGAGCGCCTTTAGCCGTTTCAGCTTCTCCTCCCGGGAAGCGGTCGCGATTACGGTCGCCCCGGCGCGCTTGGCCAGCTGAATCGCGGCCATGCCGACGCCGCCGGCTCCAGCGTGGATCAGAGCGGTCTGACCCTCGGCGAGGTTACCGGCGGTGAATAGGCACTCGTACGCAGTTCCGAACGCAACTGGCACGCACGCCGCGCGGTCCGCGTCCAGCCCCGCTGGGATCGGCCAAGTCATAACCGCGGGGACCGCTCGTCTGGCAGCGTGCGAGCCTGCCGCATTCAAGGCAACCACCCGGTCGCCGACTGCGCGTACCTCAACCCCGGCGGCGACCTCGCTGATAGTGCCAGCGCTCAGATAACCGACGATGTGTGGGGTCGCGGGCAGATCCCCTACCGCGCGGGCGAGCAGATCGCCGCCCTCGATACTGATTGCCTCGGCGTCAACGATCACACAGCCATCGGGGCACTGCGGGTCGGACACATCCTCGTAGCGAAGTACCTCCGGCCCGCCGTTCTCATAGATCACCGCCGCCTTCATCTGCGCCATCCCCTCACTCTCGACACCGTGCCGCCCGACCTCGTGCTCAGGTCTCCAGCCACGTACGGTAGCGGCCAAGCGCACGCCGTTGCGTACGCTGGTGGCATACAGCGCGTGGAGCGGGTGCCAGGCGGCGACCCGCCGCTCGTGTTGTTAGCTAGGCGATTCACGGTTCGGCCGTTCGTCCCAGCGCTGCTCCATAGCCCGGAGCATTTGTGGGTAGACGACCAGATATCGGAACGGCTTGATCGCGGCCATGTAGGCGTTCCCCAGCAAGCCGTTTGGCCTCACGTAGACCGCCATCTGGCCTCGGTAGCAACCGCTCTCCTCGGCGACCCAGCCGAGGTGAAGGACGCCGTGCATTGTTTGGTTTGCGATCTCGGCGGCGAACTCATCGTCGGTCAGGTAGAGCGAGGTGAATGGGAGACTCTCGAATTCCGGCCCGGTCGCGGCGCGCAGGTCATCGGGCAACCGTTCGCGAAGCGTCGTCACCCTCGAGCCCAGCCCTGAGCCCGAGTCGTCTAGACCAAACAGGTCGCCGAGCTTCCACCGTAGCGACCACAGCATCCGCGCCGCATGGGGCAGGGTTTTCGCCGGATCGGCTGAGGCGAACCCATCGACGAGGATCGGGAACTCGTGGGCCGTACCGGGCGTCGGCAACGCCCAGACATCCTCTAGCCGAAAGTCGGGAACGATCTTGTGGATCCGCCAGGGGCGGGTGAGGTGGGCGGCCTGTGGAAGCGGCATCTGTTTCGGTTTCGATCTCATTCCAAGTAAACTATACGGTAGCGTATGGATGTACACTCGTGCGCTTCCCTAAGGGGTCGATCGGCGATGGCACTCACACAGACACCGCGCAGCAGCTGGATCGAGGCGGGCCTGCGCGCTCTCAGCGGTGGCGGGCCAGAGGCCGTGCGGATCGAGCCGCTCTCACGCATGCTGGGTGTCAGCAAGGGCGGGTTCTACTGGCACTTCGATGACCGGCAGTCGCTGCTCAAAGAGATGCTGGACGCATGGGAGCGCACCATGGTCGACGAGGTGATCGAGGCCGTCGAGGCCGAGGACAAGGACGAGGACGCAAGATCGAGATTGAGACGACTATTCGCGCTGGCTGCCGCCTCAGGCGGCGAGCTGTTGAAGATCGAGCTGGCGATCCGCAACTGGGCTCGGCGCGAGAAGGCAGTTGCCGAGCGACTGCGGCAAGTCGACAACAGACGAATGAACTACATGCGCTCCCTGTTCGGAGCCATCTGCGAGGACGACGAGGATGTCGAGGCTCGCTGCCTGCTGGCCTTCTCGCTGTTCGTCGGCAGCCACTTCGTCAACGTCGATCACGGCCAGCTCAGCCGGGCGGAGGTGCTGGAGCTGGCTCTGGAGTGGCTTTCCCGATAGGAACCGAACCCTGAGGGGCCTCGCCATTTATTCCATCTTCGGCAGCTACCGGAACGCGAGCGAGTGCCGACGCGGCCGGTTGGTCGTCGCGTCCGTGCGGCACATCTCGTCATGCGCACGTCGGGGTGTGCCAGCTAAGTTGTCCTAAGCATCGATGGTCATCGTTGTTGGGCAAGACCTGCACCGGGACCTCTGACCAGGCGAGCAAGCTACTGGAGGACTCTCATGCCAGACGGAGCATTGCCGGTATTCGAGCAGGGGTTCCCGACAGATGAGGGAGCGCGAAGAATCAGACAGGAGGCGCACTTCCAGCGCGCGGTGACGGCGTATCGATTCTGGTATCCGACGGTATCGGTTGAGGGTATCTTCAACGGCAATCGCGAGATCGGGATTGCCGACAACGAGTCGATCGGCATCGCGTCGACCGGTCCGCGACAGGTCGGTTTCACGCTCAACTCCGACACGCCTTATGGGGCCGGCACTCTCGATCTCGCGCAGGGTCCGGTTGTGATCGAGCTTCCTCCCGGCCCATACATCGGGTTGGTCGACGATCATCATCAGCGTTGGGTAATGGACATGGGCATTTCGGGCCCCGATGGGGGTCGCGGCGGCAAGCACCTGGTTTTGCCGCCTGGGTACACCGGGGAGGTTCCGGACGGGTTTTTCGTCGGGCACTGCTCGTCGCTGAAGGCGTTGATTGCGCTACGGGCGCTGCCGGTCGAGGGAGATATTCAGAAGGCGCTTGGCGCGTTGCGGGAGATCGCGATCTATCCACTTTCGAGCGCGGACAACCCTGCGCTATTGGAATTCATTGATACAACCGAAAGGGCAACCGACAACACCTGCCTTCGCTGGGAGGACAACCTCACATACTGGGAAATACTGCATCAGATCATCGATGCGGAGCCGGTGATTGACGAGTTTCGGCCAATGTATGGGCTGCTGGCCTCTCTTGGCATCGAAAAGGGCGTGCCATTCAGCCCCGACGAGGAGACGAAGAAGCTATTCGAGGGCGCCGCAAAGGCCGCACGCGATCAGATGCTCGTCGCGGCGTTTGCGAGCACCCGCCCGGACAGGATCGCGTGGCGCGATCGCAAGTGGGAGTGGGCAAGCCTCGTTCCCGATAGCGCGGACTTCGAGACTCTGACCGGCCTGGACCTGGAGGCTCGCGATCGCTGGTTCGCGCAGGCGATAGTCGCCTCGCCCGCGATGTTCCGCCGCATAGAGGGCAGCGGTTCCCTCTATTGGTTGGGCTTGCGCGACCACAGTGGTGCCTACCTCGACGGCGACAAGAGCTACAAGCTATCGCTCCCGCTGCCTGTGCCCGGAAAGCTGTTCTGGTCTGTGACCGTCTATGACGCGGAGACGCGCTCGCAGATTCAGACCGATCAGGACAAGGCTGCACTGCGGTCGCTGTTCGAGCTCAACGACCTCGTCGGCTCAGCGTCAGTGGAGCTCCACTTCAGCCCGACACCACCGGACGATCCAGACGCGCAAGCAGCATAGATTCAAACGCTTCCAGGGAAGGGCTGGTTCGTCTACATCCGCATCTATGGCCCAGAACAGCCTGCCTTCGACGGTTCGTGGAAGCCAGGTGACTTCGAAGAACTCGGTTGAATCAGTTCCGACAACGGAGGTCAGCATGAGCACCGTCGAGCAGGAGATGGTCTTGGCCCATTTCATCGTTTCAGACGATGTCGAGCGCTCCCGCCGCTTCTACACCGACGTAGTTGGCGGCAAGACCGTCATCTTAGGCGAGCAGGATGACGAGGTGACGTATGTAGCACTAGCCAACAGCTGAGATGCGGTCGAGTTTGCGGCGGTCGTGCCAGCTGGTGATCGCGAGACCCATCGCTGCCCAGAAAACGAGCTCTGCGGCGATGACGATGAGCGAATGCGTGAGGCCTGCTCCGCCTTTGGTGTCGAAACTAGCCGCCCCGCCCAGGGCCGGCTGCTCGCGCCTCAGTCCTTGGAGGTCAGCTCGCGGAGGAAGCCAGGGAAGCGGCCGGCGCCAAAGTCGAAGTAACGCGCCCAGTCGGGGACGATGCTGATCCGCGCCATCCGGTCGTAGGTTTCGCGGCAGGCCTCTTCGAAGGCGGCGAGCTCCTCGCCCTCCATCGACTTCGCCGCTGCCTCGAGATACTCCGGCACCGGGCCGTCGACGACCTCGATCTCTGCCTCACCGCGCAGCAGCAGTGAACGCGCCGGGCTCGGCTTTCAGTTGGGCGGCATTTGCCTGGGTCACTTCGGTCCTCCTTGTCCGTCATCAGGACTTGGGTTCTGCTCGAAATTTTAGGTCGGGGAGATGAGTCGGTGCGCTGGCGAGCATGATCCCGCTCGGGCAACCGATCCTCGTCGGCCACCCCTCGCAGCGTCGAGCCATTTCCTCGTCCAAGCCGGGGCGAGCGGCACCGTCGTTGAGATTACGGGGCATCTGATGGGCGGGCGGAAGCCCGATCTCGGCAAGCATCCGATACCACTCCGCCCAAGCCGTCTGCTGCTCGTCGGCAAGATAGATCGCCGCCAAGTTTGCTGCCCACCTGCCACCGGCCACTTGACGGCGGAGAAGCCAGCCACAATTGCACCTGCTCCAGCTTGCTGCTGCCAGCCCAGCGAGGCCAAGCTGCGACGAATGCCCTGCCGGTCAGCCTACGGCCGAGCCTACACCGGGTCGTAAGTGAATCACCCGCGCCACGGCCAAGTTCTCCTTCCAGGGAGAGATCAACCGCGGCAGGACGAAGACCATGCTCGGGTGGGTGATATCGCATGTCACGCACACCAGTCGGAAACATCCCGGGGCCTGCGTGGTCTTTTCCCTTGCCTCTAGGGGTGATAGGAGTAGCCTCGTTTGGACCGTAGAGGTTCGCGGGAGGCTAAGGTGGCAAAGCGCCGATCCATGCCTAGAGCATGGGCTGACCCCAAAGCAGCGCAAACCGCGAAGCGCGTCGCGCGTACAAAAGGCGGGGCGCGGTGGTTTCACACCACGCTCACGGGTACGCTACTCGCCGCAGCTGTACTTGGAACCGTCCTAATTGCCAGCCCGAACAGCAGTCATGCTGGACAGGACATTCGTGCAGATCGCGAAGTCAGTGCCCTGTTGGCTGGGATACCGCAGAGAGGAGAGACGCTTGGCGCGCCTACCGCGCCAGTAACCCTGCAAGTGTTTGCAGATCTCGAGGACAACGACAGTAAGCGTTGGTTTATTACGTTACTGCCCGCGATCATTCGCGTGTTTGTGCGGACCAACATTCTGAAGATCGAATATCGCTCCTTCAAGACAAACACGATCGGCTCTGAAACGTTCGTTAAGCAGCAAGCTGCAGCGCTCGCGGCTGGCGCACAAGACAAGCTGTGGAACTATGCCGATACCTTCTACCACGAGCAGGGCGAGGAGTACACGCCCTACGTCACTGAAAGCTACATCGACGGCATAGCCAGTCAAATCCCCGGGCTAGACGACGCCCAATGGCACAAAGACCGCGACGACGATTGGCGAGTCGAAGAAGTAGTCGAAGAGGACCAAGAAGGCAGAGCTGACGGAATCCATGTCACCCCAGCGTATCGGCTAGGGCGCACCGGCGGACCCCTAAAAAACATCATGGGAAGCGAAGCCATAACCTTCCCCGGACAATTACACCCCACCACCTTCGCTAGCGCCGATGACATCGCCAAGGCCATCGAACAAACCCACTAGCGGATTACCGCACGCGCCTACTGCCATCGCAACCGGATACGTGGTGGTAGCGGATGACAGACACTTACCCTGCCGGCCCGCGTGTGCGCGACGAGTAGGAGGGTGATTCCGTGCCAGAATCTGTCATACGGAGAAACACGATCGCGCTGGTAGCAGTCGCAATCGTTAGTGTTTTGGTTGCCGCAGGCGTCAGAGAGGTTGCGGGCTCATCCAGTCGGCATTCATCTGCGCGGGTGGAGAAGGAAGTCTCTGCGCTTCTCACTGGTATACCTCAGAACGGGGATACTCTCGGACAGGCTTCGGCACCAATCACGCTACAGATCTTTGGCGATTTGGAAAGCGAAGATGACCGCACGTTTATACTGTGGCTATTGCCAAACATTATCCGTGATTGGGTGCGTACCAACGCTATCAAGATTCAGTATCACTCGCTGATGACTGAATCTTTAGCTGACCCAAAGGTCTTTGTAAGCCAGCAGGTTGCAGCGCTGGCCGCCGGTTTACAGGACAAGCTGTGGAACTTTATCGAGACTTTCTACCACGAGCAGGACAAAGAGGAAACGCCCCATCTAACAGAAGGGTATCTTGACAGCGTTGCCGGGCAGGTTCCTGGCCTGGACCTCTCCCAGTGGGAAAGCGATCGCGAAAACAGTCAACTGGCCAAGCAAGTGGTCAAGGACGATCATGTCGCCCGAGTGACAGGACTTTACGACACCCCGTCGTTTCTGGTCGGCAGGACTGGGGAAAAGCTAGCTCCATGGTTGGGTTATCGATTGTATGAGGAGCCGGGGCCCAAAGATACTATAAGACAGCCAGTTCATCCCCTCTCTTACATCACCAGCAAAATACTAAAGAAGGCCATTAATTAAAAAAACCGAGCCGAAAGGGAGATCTACAAGTGATATTATGCGAGAACATATGCGTGCACTGGCAACAGCAAGTATATGCTCTACTCTTGGACCTGCGCCCGGACGCCACGAGCGATCGCCGCCCAGAACCGCTGCCGATGCTTCCTGAGAGCCACCGGCGGACGACCCTACAAACGAACGCATCGCCGCTCGACCCGCACGATCCGACTTCCGCTTCCCCATCGCAACCCCTCAGGCCAAGCGTTGCGAGCACCACTTGAATCCACCACGATTCCGCAAGTCAGAAACAAGCCAAGGCCTACGCAGTCTCTTTCCTTGCTGATGGAGGAGATGAGGGTAGCCTCGGCTTGGAAACCAACCTCGCCGACTCGATGGCAGCAGGCTTGATCGAAGGAGGCGGACCAACGGTCGTCCCGACAGGCGTGTGGCCGGTGATTGACGGGAATCATTAATGGATTCTAGTGGGAAATCTTGGATGCAATGACAGCCAGGTCTTGGATTGCGCGACACGTCAGCTCACCACCCCTTGTCCAAATTTGTCGGGGGTTTGAGGGAAGCTAACGTGGCAAGGCATCAACGATCTATGCCTAAAGTAAAAGCAATATAACCAGGAGGCACAGTATGGTTAGCCTATTCGAAGAACATCTCTTGACAAGAAGAGCTATTGCCGTAGGCGTCAGTGTTATTCTCGCAATTAGTAGTTTCCCTGGTATCGCCATTGCCTGCGAAGGCGCAATATCAGAATTTAAACTAGGCCCCAAAGCTACAGAAGGCGGCAGCCTGGGCGCGGTTGAACCACATGAAGAAAAGGAACTCGCAATTAAAAATCAAACCGGAGAAGAAGTCACAGTCGAAGCATGGTCGGGTTTTAATCAAATAGAACCGTTCGAAGTGGCATTCAAGCCGACGACTACTAACGCCCCGAGATGTTCGGTAACGGTAAAAGTAGCAGCAGGTGCCTTGTGTTATTTCCGGATAGAAAACATGGCAAACAAAGCAGGTGGATCAGTCACTATCAAGCTCCAAGCTTCAGGCGCCAAAAGATGGTTTACCGAACTCGAAGCGTTCTGACGTTATCAAACACAGTTGCCGCGCCGCGAGCGATCCGTTGAGCATGGAGGATCACAGTATGCGTGGCGTGCGCAGGCACAGACCACCTCGTCTTCTCGCCCGCCGGGACGCGGCGCTGACCCGGCGGGCGAAGGCGGGAAAGCACGCTCTCGGCGTTCGTCGTGCACTTCAGAGTCTCGGCGCGTCAAGCTCTGCGTCACCCGAATGCACACACCTCCGCGCACCGCGCAGCCCACGCTAACCGATGCGGTTCTTTTGCAGTCCGTTGGGCTTCTTCGGCAGTCCATTTGCGGTCCCCGGCGACCACCGAACATCCCGAAAGCGGCGAAAGCGACCCCGTTGATCCCCCATCCCGCATGTTTACGGGCATTTTGCCCATCTTCGCAGTCACCGTCTATCGGGGCGCCCGGTCTAATTAGCTCTAATGCTGGAGATTCGAGGGGTTTGCAAACGTTTCGCAAACGCTATGTACGCTTCGCGTACACGCAAGGACTGTCCCTGCACGCTTGATGCGCATCGTAGCCTACGAAGGACCAGAATCGGCTTCATTACTAGAGATTCTGCGCCGATTCGAGCTGCTTCAATACTGTCGCGCGACTGTCCGAGCCTTTTCCATTGTGGCCTCATAGCTGATAAAGTGGCCACATGCGCGAGATTGGAGTACGCGAACTCAAGAGAACCCTGAGCCAGACGCTGCGCGCGGTCGCTCGCGGCCAACAGGTCCGGGTGACCCTCCGCGGCAAGCCACTCGCCGACATCGTCCCAGCCGGCGTGTCGGCCGATGACGGTCGCCTACGCCAGCTGGTCGCCCAGGGGCGGCTGGTTGTTCCATCGCGCGCACGGCCAACGCGGGCACCGCAACCGGTGAAGAGCGATCGCAGCGCATCGGCACTGGTACTGGGCGAGCGGGACGCCGAGCGCTGAATCTCTACCTCGACGCAAGCGCGCTCGTCAAGCGCTACGTAGCCGAGCCCGGCAGCGACACCGTTCTTGACGCCATGAACCGCGCCGACGGGTGGTTCATGTGCCGTATCGGCTACGTCGAGACCGTTCGCGCCGTTGGCCTAAGTGCAGGCCAAGCAGCCGCGCAAACCGTACGTGAGGAGTGGCCCGCGTTCGGTGTGATCGAAGTAGACCAGAGCTTGATTGAAGATGCCGCCAAGTTCGCGATCGACCGCGAACTACGCAGTGTGGACGCTCTGCACCTCGCCGCCGCCCTGATACTCCCCCGCGAGAATCTGGTGCTCGCCACCTGGGACCGACGCCTCCACAAAGCCAGCGAAACCGAAGGACTCCCGCTCCTGCCAGAAAAGCTCGACTGACCGGCGGACGTATCCCCGTCAAGTCAGCGACAACTCAACACCGACGTGGCTTGATCGACCATATGCGCGGAATTATTTGGATCCGACTTACAACCTCTGTGGTCGTCATTATGATCGCTGGCTTTGGAAGTAGCGCTCGCGCCGCCCCCCGAAAAGAAGACCGTCGAACATCGCCACGAGGCTTCAGCAGTTGCGCTCGCTGTGCGCCAAACGCTCGCTGACTCGTGTCGTGTGTTCTCCGATCTCGGCCTCACACCGAACACAGGCAGGTGACCGCTACTGCTCCAGCCCCACGGCTTTGAGGGCTTCGGCGCGATCAAAGTACGCCCGGAAACGCCAGGTCCTGTCGCCGCGAAAGTCGAAGATGGCCGCGTACGGCTGGTCCACCGGAGCGCCGCTGCCCTTGCCGCGTCCCTTGAGCCTACCCAGCAAAAGCACCCGATCGCCGAGATCACGATATTCCTCAGCAACGCTTTGGAGCTCCTCCCAGTTCTCGCGGGTATCCGCGGCGAACCTTTCGGCGCCTTCGCGTCCTCGGTAGCAGCCGCCTTCGTAGGCCTTCGTCAGGGCTGGCCACCACTCGAAGTCCGGGGTCGCGAGCTCGGCGAACACGGTATCGACGTCGCGCCGGTTGTAAGCGTCCGTGACTCGCTTGGCGATCTCCACGTTCTCCGCCGACATCGCCTATCCCCGCTCCTGCGCGAGGCGTTCGGCCAACTCGCGGGCGCGTGCTGCCAGGTGGATGACTCCCAGCTCGTCGTACTCGTTCGCGGCCTGCTCGAGCGACACAAGGGTTGCTTCGCGGTCATCCTCGAGTAGTCGCTGGCCGAGCAGCAGCTCGCAGCGGGCGGCCTCCAGTGGGCGGCCGAGGTTCTGCCAGGCTTCGTAGGCGCGCTCGAGTTCAGTCAGCGCACCCGGCAGGGGCCCGACGATGCCCGCGGCTTCGATCGCGGCCGCCTCGCCAGCGTTTCCTGACGGACGTCGAGGAAGCCTCACCCGATTTCCGGATGAAGCTTGACGGCGTGGAAGATAGCAAGCGGGTGATCGCGTTCCTGCGCAATAGCTCCACAGGCCGAGCCAGCGGCATTCGCATGGCATGGCCTCAAACCAACGTGTACGACCTGATCGACGGCAAGATCAGCCACGTTCGCACCTTCGTCGACCGTCAGGAGGCCCTCAAAGCCGTGGGGCTTCAGGAGTAACGGACAGGAGCAGGTGCCCCATGAGACGGCGACGCGCCGAAACCTGTGTGCGCCGGCCAGCCCGAGGAGTAGGCTGCGTCTGTAGACCAAGCCAAGTGAAGACGGGAGGACACTTGAGCACTACAGGCCAGGATCAGACTCCGCTTGACGAGCTTGGCGTCGCTGACCGCGCCCACTTCCAGCAGGGGCCGCCGCTGGAGCTGTTCAGGCGGTTGCGCGCTGAGTGTCCGGTTCACTGGTCAAGCGGCATCGCTGAGTTTCCCGACGAGCCGGCTTCTGGTCGGTGACGACCGCCGAGGACGTGTTCGAGGTCAGCCGTGACTGGCAGACCTACTCCTCGGAAGTCGGCGGCTTCACCGCATCCAATGCGGGCTTGTCGTTGGAGATGCAGCAGGCGATGTTCATCGGGATGGACCCGCCCAAGCACGACCGGTTGAAGGCGCTGTTTCAGCGTGGCTTCACGCCGAAGCGGATCGCCGAGCACGAGGACGCGATCCGGGCGATCACGATCGAGGTGCTCGAGCGTTTGGAGGGCCCGCCCGCCCGGGAGACCTGCGATCTGGTCAGCGACGTCGCCCAGCCGGTGGTGGCGCGGGTGATCGGCAGCTTCATGGGCCTGCCCCCCGAGGACGATGAGGCATGGGCGAACCTGATGAACGCGATCGTTGGCGCGGGCGACCCGGACGCGACGCCGGAGGGTGCGCAGAGCGTGATGGAGCGCGAGGTGCCCGAGGTGTTCGCGCGCTGCGGCAAGCTGATCGCCGAACGACGCGCGGCGCCGACCGATGACCTGACGAGCGTGCTCGTGCACGCGGAGCTCGACGGCGAGCGGCTCGAGGACCACGAGATCGTGATGGGGTTCCTACTGCTGATGGCCGCCGGCAACGACAGCACCAAGGCGACCTACTGCAGCGGCATGCGCGCGCTGATGGAAAACCCCGAGCAACGACGGATGGTGCTCGAGGACCCCTCGCTGGTGCCGGCGGTGGTGGAGGAGTCACTGCGCATGTTCCCGGCGTTCGCGCACTTCGCCCGCACGGCCACACGCGACACCGAACTGCACGGGCAGCGCATCCGTGAGGGCGAGAAGCTGGTCATGTGGTACCCGTCGTCCAACCGCGATGAGACGCGCTTTGAGGACCCCGACCGCTTCGACCTGACGCGCTGGTCGAACGGGGGATGCTCGCCGGAGGCGAGTGTCTCCCCGCTTCGGTCCGAGCACCAGGCGTTCGGTGCCGGTGGCCGGCACTTCTGCCTGGGCACCGCGCTCGCGCGACTAGAGTTGCGGATCCTGATCGAGGAGACGCTCAAGCGCTATCCCGAGATCCAGATCGCCGGCGAGTGCACACACGTCGAGTCAGCGTTCGCCAACCAGCACAAGACGCTGCCCGTGCGACTGAAGCCCTGACGCCGATTCCGGTTCACATCACCCAAACCGCGGTGTCGATTGATCTACAACAAAACCTCCCTAGCGCCAGGCCAGACTAGTGCTCGCGCTCGCTGTACATAAGGGCGGGTCTGTCCGGAACCCTCGCAAACCGCGAGGGTTGAGGGCTCTCCACGAAGTCTAAATTATCGGGGCGATTGGTAGTGGTTGGCTTCATTGCTGGCGATTGATGGGGTCGTGGGCGATTTCGTGAGCGGTCTGGGGGCTCCTAACCACTTCGGGACTCCGACCGTAGAGGCATCTCGCGGACTTTCGTCCGCAGGCGCTCCTAGCCTTGGCGCATCGCTGAGCGCCATGTCATCGCTGAGGTTCGCAACCCCGAGGGCCATCTCGTACAGATGGACGACGTGGCATGGAATCATGTACTTGACCAGCATGTCGAGATGAGCGAGTACCTTGCAGAGACGATGGCCGCGATCAAAACACCCGATCACCGCGGACCGGACCCCCGAGCGGGACGCGAGCGCTTCTTCCGCCAAGGAGGCCCGGAGCGTTGGATTCGGGTCGTCACCGAGTTCAGCGGCAGCGCGGATCGTGTCGTAACGGCGTTCCCGCAGTCCGACGATCCCCGACAGGGAGGCTGGCGACGATGACGGTCCATGTCGGCCCATACGAGTTCGATCACGTCTCCTACGACAGCGACGGCGACGTGCTCTACCTGCGCCGAGGTGAGCGACAGGAGGCAGCGGAGACATTCAGCACGCCCGAGGGCCACGCCGTGCGCATGGACAACAACGGGGAGGTCATCGGCATCACAATCGTTAACGCGAAATGGCTCGTCGAGCGCGACGGCAAGATCGCTGTTACCGTGCCAAGCTTGATCGAGACGAACGCCGACGATCTCGCAGCAGCGCTCACCACCGCTTGAATTGACCCGTCGCGAGCGGGCACAGATCTGACGCTCGGCCGTCAGAACAAGCTCTCTTGCGTCGGCGTCTGCTTCGATGATTCATGTCGCTCGGGACGGTTCTCGGCGCGTGTGGCGTATGCGCCACGATCCGGTCGAGCGCGCGGCCCTTGTCGCGATGACCGTAGAGGCGACGAACGAGGTTTCCCGCCGTCCTGGTGGCCGAGGGCAATTGCAACATCCTCGGAGGACATTTCAAGCTCGTTGACCATGTACCAGCCCGCGAAGTGCCGGGTATAGCGAGGTAGAGGCTTCCCGGCCACCCTGCGGCGGCTCTGACGGCCTTCCAGTGGTAGGCACGCGAGCTTGGCGTCCAGTGCTCGCCACGCAACGAGACGAAGCAGAACTCGCCCTCGCGAGCCAACCCAGAGAGCGCGTCGCGGGCGTGCGCGGTCAGCGGCGCATCACGCCGCAAATGGTTCTTGGGCGTGTCGAACCTGCGGGTCGCTGCGCTGAACTGCTCGGCCACAACGATCCGATGCCGGTCGAAGTCGATCCGCTCCCAACGCAGCGCGTCAAGCTCACCGGGACGAAGGCCGGTAAACGCGGCGACCTGCAACCACGCAGCGAACGACGGGCAGGCCAGCTTGCGGGCATAGGCGATGATCTCCCACATCTTCTGCTCTGTCGGCGGTTGCTGGTCACGTCGGCCCTTGCCGCGCGAAATGCCGAGCTTCTCAAACGGGTTGCGGTCGATCAGCCTGCCCGCCTTTACCGATGCCGCGTCGTTGAACATCGAACACAACCCCTGCACCGACCCGGCGCGTCCGGCGCCCGCCAACCAGTCAGCGACGATCTCATCCCAACATGCCTGATTGGGATATCGCCGTAGAGCTCCGCAAAGCTCTTGGTCAGCTCGCGGCGACGAATGTCACTCGACTCCTTTGGCCGCGCGAACAGGGGATCGGTTGTCCACCGCTTCCAGAAGTCCCGCACAGTCACGTCCCTAGCGCGGACAGCGCCCAGACGTTCGCGTGCTCGCCCTCGCGCCTGCTTGGCTTCTGTCTTGGTCGCGAACGTACCGGGACCGCCGAGGATGCGGGAGACGCTGACGTTGTGCCCGAGCGCCGGATCATGCACCTGCGCTCGCCAGCGCCCCGAGGGGAGCTTCATGACACTCATGCCGCCGCTCCCTCTCCACCGCCCAGGCAATAGCCGCAGACGGCCGGAAACGGCGCGTACGCCTCCCCCACGTCACCGACGGCATCCCCTCGGCAACCATTCGATCCACCGTTGCCAAGCTCACGCCCATAATCGCGGCCAGCTCTGCGCGCGCCACATAGCGCTCAGGCGCCTGCAACCGCGGCGCGACCGTGGGCGGTAGGAGGGTGCTGGCGTGGGCGGTTCGTGGGCGGTCAGCCGAAAAACCGGCCTACCGACACCGCCAGCGCTCGGCGGCCATGCACACCACAGTACCCAGCACCAGAGCTAAGTCTTGCCCTCTCAGGAGTCCCAGAGCATCCCCCTGACTCCAACAGCATTTCAATCGGGGCGCCCGGATTCGAACCGGGGACCTCGCCGACCCGAACGGCGCGCGCTACCAGGCTGCGCCACGCCCCGACGCAGACCCCAGTATCCCACAAGCGCGCCTCCGACTTCGACGAGCCGTGCACGTTGCGCACCGCGACGCCTGACCCAAGCCCACCGGCGGACCTCCCGGCTGCGCTTGCCACACCCGCACGGACATGCGCGCGGCCATGCGGGCGCGGGGCGCGCTTAAGGAAGCCTTTCTACGCGCACGCGCGCGCAGGGGCACCTCTTCTTGAATACGACAACACCCGTGCCCGCACCTCAGCGGAGCAAACCCGCAACGCCATGGCCTCGCTAATGTCGCCCCCATGCCCTGCCGCCTGACCGAAGCCATCGCCTACCTCGACGGCCTCCTGGACCCGGCCCGCTTCAAGGACTACTGCCCCAACGGCCTCCAAGTCCCTGGCAAAGCCGAGGTTGCCACACTCGCCACGGGCGTGACCGCGAGCGTTGAGTTGTTCGAGAAGGCGATCGCCGCCGAGGCCGACTTGGTCGTCGTCCACCACGGCCTCTTCTGGGGCTCCAAGCCCACCCCCATCGACGCTCCCATGAAGCGGCGCCTGAAGCTCCTATTCGACGCCGACATGGCCTTCGCTGCCTACCATCTGCCACTGGACGCCCACCCAGAGGCGGGCAACAATGCCTTGATCGGTAAGGCGCTCGGCGCCGAGACCCTCACCCCCTTCGCCTCACATGAAGGCGAGCCGATCGGTCAGCTCGCCCACTTCCCTGGCGAAGGCATCGACGCACCAGTCCTGTTCGCAAAGGTCGCGGAGCTAACCCAGCGCGCCCCACTCATCTTCGACCCCGGCCCCGACCGGGTCCGGAGCCTGGCGATCGTCTCAGGCGGCGGCGCCGGCTACTTCCCCGACGCCGTGGCGGCAAGAGCAGACGCATTCATAACCGGCGAACCTGCCGAGCGGGTGATGGCCGAAGCCCAGGAGACCAGCACCCACTTCATAGCGGCCGGCCACTATGCGACCGAGACCTTTGGGGTGCGACGCCTCGGCGAGGACTTGGCGGTGCGCTTCGGCCTGGAACACATATTTATCGACGTCCCTAACCCGGTCTAGCTCTATTTCCAGTGCGAGAGAATCCCAGTTGTGCCCGTCCACCCAAAGGGGTATATGTACAGGCAGGCGAACGACATCGACAGGAGGACTCCACGATGGCCAACCACCTCACCCCGACCGAACTCGCACGTACAGCGGGATTGGGACGCAGAGAAGTGCTCTCCAAGTGCGTCGAGAACGGGGTCCCGATCTTCAAGGGACGTATCGACAAGAGCTTGTTCATGGCCAGTATCCGCCAAGCCCGATCGGGGCAAGGCGCGGCCCACGCCAAGGCTTGATCTAAGCGCCTGGCTCGGCAGCCAGGTGTCCGTGGCTCCTCGCACCCAAAGTCCCTAACATCCCAAGGGTCAATAGGGGTCAGTCATCGAGGAGGAGAATCGCGTCATGGAGGCCAGCGCCGTAGAGACGTCCACAGGATCGGACACGATCGCCGATCTGATCTCACGCTCGGCCGCACAGCGCCCCGAGCATGCCGCCATCCGTCACAAGCAGGACGGCGAGTGGAAAGACGTGTCCTATCAACAGGTGGCGGACATCGTCGAGGAAATCGGCCTCGGTTTGATCGATCTGGGCGTGCAGCCCGGCGAAAGGGTGTGCATCCTTGCCAACACCCGCCCTGAGTGGTCCTATGCGGATATGGCAATCACCTCCGTCGGCGCGGTCGTGGTGCCGATCTACCAGACCAATTCCCCGGAGGAGTGCCTATGGGTCATCTCCGACTCGGGCGCCACGGCAATCGTGGCCGAGGACGAAGCCCAGTTGGCCAAGATCGCCGAGGTCCAGGACAAGCTTCCGAACCTGAAGACCGTGATCACGGTGGATCCGCTGCCCGGTGCAGGCCCAATGCCGGCCATGTCGCTCGACGAAGTACGCGAGCGCGGTCACAGTCACGAGGCGGCCGAGCTGAAGGCACGCCGCGAAGCAGTCAAGCCGGAGGACTCGTTCACCTTCATCTACACCTCAGGCACCACCGGCCCGCCGAAGGGCTGCGTCTTGAGCCACGGCAACTATGCCGCGATGATGGACATGCTCAAAAGTGTCGGCCAGATCGAGGACGACGAGGTCATCTATCTGTACCTACCACTCGCCCATGCGTTCGCCTTGCTGATCCAGCTGGCCGCCTTCGACCTGGGCGCCACGATCGCCTACTTCGGTGGGGACACGAAGCAGATCGTGGGCGAGCTGATGGAGGTCGAACCGACCTACCTGCCTTCGGTGCCGAGAATCTTCGAGAAGATCTATACGCTCGCTAATGCCGCTTTGGAAGCGAAGCCGGCCGAGGAGCAGGAGGAGGCTCGCCAGGCGATCGCGCTCGGTATGAAGGTGCGCACGATGGAGGCCAGGGGTGAAGCGGTCCCTCATGAGCTGCAGGAGCCCTTCGATGAGGCGGACGAGAAGCTGTTCAAGAATGTGCGGGCGATCTTCGGTGGCAGCGTGAGGCACGCAGTGAGCGGTGCAGCCCCAATCGCCAAGGAGATCCTCGAATTCTTCTGGGCCGCCGGGGTGCCGGTGCTAGAGGGCTACGGTATGACCGAGACGGCTACGGCCGCCACGGTGTGCACGATCGAGGACCACAAGTTCGGCACGGTCGGCAAACCGTTCCCTGGCGTCGAGGTCAAGATCGCAGACGACGGGGAGGTCTTGATCAAGGGTCCGAACATCTTCCAGGGCTACCACAACAACGCCGACGCTTCATTTGGCTCGATCGAGGATGGATGGCTGCACACGGGCGACCTGGGCAGCGTCGATGAGGACGGTTTCCTGTCGATCACGGGCCGCAAGAAGGACATCATCATCACCGCGGGCGGCAAGAACATCACGCCAGCCAACCTGGAGAACGACCTGAAGCAGTGCCGCTGGATCTCCCAAGCGGTGATGCACGGCGACCAGCGGCCCTATCCGGTCGTTCTGGTGACCCTCGACGAGGAAGAGATCGCCGGTTATGCGCGCGAGCACAACCTCCCCGAGGACACAGCCAAGCTGTGCGAGGAGTCGGCCGTTCGCGAAATGATCGCCGAGCAGGTCGAGCGCGCTAACAAGCGCTACGCGCCAGTCGAGCAGGTCAAGCGCTTTGCGATCCTCCCCCATGACTTGACCCAGGAGACGGGCGAGTTGACGCCCACCTTGAAGGTCAAGCGCAATGTGGTGGCCGAGAAGTATGCTGATGTCCTCGACGAGCTTTACGCGGGCTGACGCCCGGTAGCTGCGAATATAGGGGGCGAGTATGCGTAGCGATCCCAGCGAGACTGGTGGCCTGTTCGTTGGCCGCAGACCAGGCACCGCGCCGACGCGCTTCAGGGCGCTGCCCCAGCGCGGCAGTAGCGCGCGGCAGCGCATCGACAACAACCTTGCCCGACTACTGTTGGTTGCGATGGTCGTGGGCAGTCTGCTGTGCTGGGGGCCGATCCCGCTCGCCTGCTTGTGGCTCAGCGCGCAGGCCAACTACCTGACGGGCAGCGTTAGCTTCGGAGTTCTGATCGCGCTCGTGGCCCTGTTCGTGTTCCTGTTCGGGACTCTGATGCTCCTGCGCAGGCTCGACAACGCTTGGATTCTTGTACGGAGGGCCGCCGGTCACGACCAGCGCACGGGCGTGTTGCCACGCATTTTCGGGATCACCGCCGCCGTCTGCGCGGCCGTGTTCTCGTTCTGGTTCGTGGTGATACACGGGCCCGGCTCGAGTTCGATGCCGGGGAACAAGCCGTGAGCGTCGGCCCGTCGACCCGCGCCGTGGGCGCCCCGGCGTGAAGTCCCCAAGGAGAGAGAAGGACGGAGGCGCCTGAGGCATGGGTCTGCTCGACTACTACAAGCAGTTCGAGGGGATGAGCGAGGATGAGGTCAACGAGGGTCTGCGCGAGGAGGCGGCAGAGCGCAAGCGCAAGGCCTTGACCACGGTACAAACGCTCGACCTCTCTCACACGACTTGGCATGAGCTGCCCCATCCTGACGTGGTCAGCGCGATCACGTTCGTGGCGCGGCGCGGAATGCAGCGCTACCCGCACACACGCGGCTCGCAGTTGAGGGCGCACCTGGCTCAGCGCCACGGCGTAGAGCCGGCGCGGGTGATCGTCGGCAATGGCGCAGCCGAGCTACTCAGCGCCGCGACTCGCGCCCTGATCGCGCCGGGTCAAGAGTTGATTACCGCATGGCCTTCATACCCGCTGTTCCCGATCATGGCGCGCAGGGCGCACGGCCGCGCCGTGCCAGTGCAGGGCGGCGTCGATGCCCTGCTTGAGGCGGTCAGCGAAAACACGCGGGTGGTGGCGCTTGCTAGCCCCAACGACCCGACCGGTGAGCTGTTGGCCACCGGCGAGCTGGAGCGTTTGCTTGGGCAGCTGCCCGACACGGTGGGCGTGTTGCTCGACGAGTCGCTCGTGGAGTTCTCGGACGCCCAGCCGGTCGACGCTTCGCTTGCCTTGCTGGAGACACATCCGAGGCTGCTCGTGTTCCGCAGTTTCTCTAAGGCCTGGGGCTTGGCGGGCCTACGCTGCGGCTACGCGATCGGCAGCCCCGGCTCGGAGGAACTGTTGGCCGAGCTGGAGCCCGACCTCGGCGTCAGCGAGATCTCCCAAGCGGGAGCTTTGGAGTCCTTGCGCAGCTGCTCGGAGCTGCTCGAGAAGCGAGTTAGTCGCGTGGCGAAGGAGCGCGCGCGCCTGACGACCGCCCTGCGCCAGCGCTACTTCGAAGTGACCGACAGCCAGGCCAACTTCGTCTGGGTGGCCCACCCCACACTCGACGGCGGCGAGCTGGCGGGCCGCCTGGCTCGCGCCGGGATCGTGGTCGCCGCCGGGGCGCCGCTAGGCGAGCCGAGGCACGTGCGCATCGCGGTCCACGACGAGGCGGCTTCCACGCGACTACTGAACGCGCTCGACAGGGCCTTCGTTTAACTCGAAAGGCGCTTTCGAGAGGAAGCGAGTGATTGGGATCGTTGTTCGTACCCTCTGCCGGCCCGGCGCCGGCCAAGAACCTAGCCGGAGCCGGACTGGCGCAGCAAGGCGCCCGTGGTGCCTTCGAGGATTTTGCGCCAAGCCCCGACTTGCTCCTCCTCGGCCTCGAAGTGGTCGACAACGCGGCGCACCCGACGCTCGGAGATCTCGATCCCATGGCGCGCCCAAATCTCGCTGTAGCGCTCGTATTCGTCAAGCAGGTGGTAGGTGACCGACTGGAAGCCATGGCGGGCGATCTCGATGCGCGAGGAGAAGCTCATGATCGAGGTCTCGAACATCAGAGAGTCCCGCGGCTCTGGCTCGATCAGGACTATGTCGACGCCCGGGTAGCGCTCCTCCCACATTGACGCCAGCTCATGTAGGCGACGATGGCCAAGCAGCTTGAAGGCTTGATAGCCGATCTTGGAAAAACCCATGTCCGAGATCCGGCGAGCGGGCGGACCGTCGCCGTCGGCCTCGTTGACGAAGGGGACAATCGGGTTGATCACGATCACCAGGTCCGCGCCCGCCTCGACCGCGATGTCGAGGTTGGTCGTGGAGACGATGCCACCGTCGATTAGCTCGCGCTCGCCGATCTTGACCGGGGCGTAGACCATCGGCAAGGCACCCGAGGCGCGCACCGCGGTGGAGATCGGCACGTCATCGAATCCATCGGCACCGAACACGATCCGCTCGCACGAGTCCAGGTCGGTGGCAACCAGGTAGAGCTCGTGAGCGAGCCTCCTGAAATCGTCCGAGCGTCCGTCCTCGGCCAGGACCTTGCGCAGGTAGCGCTCGATCCCCTCGCCTGTGTAGGCACCCGTTGGCAGGACCTCGGCCAAGCCGAGCACGATGTCGATCAGCGACACTTGGCCAAGCTGAGGAAGCAGCTGGCGTGTGAGCGAGGCCAGCTTTAAAGGCAGGCGCACGCCTGTGCGAGCCAGCTCAGGAATATTCAGGCGCAGAAGATCGCCCAAATCGATGTCCCTGAAGGCCTGGGGGCCTTGGTGGGTGACGACCCGCATCATCTCCTCGGGTGTGACCCCGTTGGCACACAGGGAGGCCACGAACGCTCCGGCGGAAGTACCGACGTAGACATCGAACTGGTTGATCGTGCGGTTGGCCGCCAAGAGGTCCAAGGCGCGCAGAGCCCCGATCTCATAGACCCCGCCGGTAAAGCCTCCACCGCCCAAGACCAAAGCGGTCTTGTCCCTGCGAGGCCCGCTGCGCTTGGAAGTTCGGGCGGGAGCGCTCCGCTTGGGCGCCTTGCGTGTTCTGGAGCCCGAGGCGCCCTTGGCCGCTTTCAAGTTGACAACCTCGCCCATGAGTATTGATTGTACGTACTGTTACGTGATTCCCCGAGGATCGGGGCCGAACCGAGACCACCCTACTGGCGATGAGCTTCCCCTACATCTTCTACTTGTCTAGACACCGCACTTTGCGGCCCACGACCTTGGCGGCACGACGCTTCCGCCCGGCAGTGCGTGGCACGGTCCTGGTCGCGGTCGCAGCGGTGCTCGCGTGCATGGCAGCCACAGCCTCCGCCCAAAACTCACTCGAAGCGCCACTCACCCACGAGATGAGGATCGCCGGGTCAGGTTCAGGCGCCTATGTATATGACCTGACGAAGTCCACGACCCTGTTCAGCGAGCGCGCCGAAGTCCCCCACTCGCCTGCATCGGTGGAGAAGCTGTATACCGCCGCTACGGCCTTGGAGCTGATGGGACCCGAAGCGACGCTCACCACCTCTGTGCTCGGCACAGGCCACCTGGGTCCAGGCGGACGCTGGGAAGGCAGCCTGTACTTGAAGGGCGGCGGCGATCCCACCTTCGGCAGCGCCTCCTACGTGGCTGCCCGCTATGGCGGCCAAGGCGCGACCGTGACCAAGCTGGCCGCACTCGTCAAGACTGCCGGGATCAGGGAAGTCACCGGCAACGTGGATGGAGACGAATCCTGGTTCGACTCCCTGCGTGGAGACCCCTACAGCGGCTACGCGCCAGACCCCGAACTGGAAGGCGAGCTGAGCGGGCTCTCGTTCAACCGCGGCCAGACAGGCTCGCAGGGCGGCGCGCATGCGCAGGCAGCCTATGCCGCTTTGCAGCTGAGGGGGGCGCTCAGAGCTGAGGGGATCAAAGTTCACAGCGGCACAGCCGCCACTGCCCCGCCCGGCGCAAGCACGATCGCAAGCGAGGCCTCGCCGAACCTGGCAACTCTGCTCGGATTGACCTTGCCCCCGTCGGACAACTACTTCGCTGAGACCTTGATCAAGGACATCGGCGCTCGCTTCGGTGGCGCCGGCACGACCTCCGCGGGCGCTGGAGTGGTACGGGCAACGATCGCCAAAGACTTCGACCTGCATCCATATCTGATCGACGGCTCGGGCCTGTCACATTCAGACCACACGACACCCAAGCAGGTGGTGGAGCTTCTCACCGCGCTCGCCCACAGCCCTTTGGGCACGACCCTACGAAGAGACCTGGCCGTGGCGGGCGAGACGGGCACACTCTCAGAACGGATGCGCAACACGCCCGCCTCCGGGCACTGCCAGGCCAAGACGGGAACCTTGAACGGCGTGTCCAACCTGGCCGGCTACTGCGAAAGCGCGAGCGGGGACATCCTCGCGTTCGCCTTCTTCGACGATGGCATCGAAACGTATGCGGCGCACACGATCCAAGACAACATGGCAATCACTTTGGCCCGGTACTAAGCGTCCCCCAACAGATCGAGCAGGCCGGGCTCGTCGATGACGCGGACGCGCAAGCGCTCGGCCTTTTCGAGCTTTGAGCCGGGGCCTTCGCCTGCGACCACGTAGTGGGTCTTCTTGGAGACGGAGCTCGTCACTCGCCCGCCGGCCGCCTGGATGCGCTCGGTGGCCTGCTCGCGCGAGAGCGTCGGCAGGGTCCCTGTCAGAACCACGGTCTTGCCGGCCAAAGGACCACTGGTGGGGGCAGGGCCCGCTTCGGCGAAGCGCAGGCCGATCTCGCGCAGGTCCGAGATCAGGGCCAACATGCGCTCGTCGTGCAATTGGGCGTGGATCGAAGCGCTCATCTTCTCGCCGATCCCCGGCGTCTGGGCGATTTCCTCGGGGTCGGCATCCAGCAAGGCGACAATGTTGCGGAAGCGCATCGCCAGGTTGCGCCCGGTGACCTCGCCCACCTCCTCGATCCCCAAAGCAAATAGGACGCGTCCGAACGGTCGCTGCTTGGAGGCTTCAATCGCGCTCAGCAGGTTGGCGACCGAGAGCTCGCCGAAGCCCTCTAGGCCGAGCAACTCCTCGCGGTGCTCGCCCAAACGGTAATAGTCGGCGGCGGTCTTGACCAAGCCCTGCTCCTGCAGTAGGGCCACCTGCTTCTCGCCGAGTCCCTCGATGTCCATCGCGGCGCGACCGACGAAGTGCTTGAGCAGCTGCCAAGCCCGCTCGGGGCAATCCCGGTTGGGGCACACTGTGAAAACCGAGTCCTTGGGCTTGATCGTGGAGGTGTTGCAGAACGGACAGCGCTTCGGTGGGCGGGTCACAGGTGGGCGCTGCTTGTGCTCGACCACATGCGGTGCCGGCGAGACGACCTGGGGAATCACGTCGCCCGCCCGCAAGATGATCACGTCCTCGCCGGCCCTGATGTCCTTGCGTACGATGTCCTCCTCGTTGTGCAAGGTCGCCAGCTTTATCGTCACGCCGCCCGCTGCCACCGGCTCCAGGACCGCATAGGGCCTCAGATCGCCGAACTTGCCCACGTTCCACATCACCTTGTGCAGCTTCGTGACCGCGGTCGTCGGCGGAAACTTCCAAGCCACAGCCCAACGCGGGTCGCGCCCCACAGAGCCGAGCCTGCGCTGAAGCGCCAGGTCGGACACCTTGATTACGACGCCGTCGATCTCGAAGTCGAGGTCTCCCCTGCGCTCCTGCCAGAGCAGACATTGGGCGATCACCTCCTCCTCGCTCCCGAGCCGCTTGATGTCCTTGTTGACCCTGAATCCGTGCTCCCTAAGCCATCCCAAGGCCTGCCAATGGCTCTCGAAGGACAGGTCGGGGGCGACGCCTACCTGGTAGGCCCACATCGAGAGCGGTCTTTCGGCCATCAGGGAGGGGTCGAGCTGACGCACCGCCCCGGCGGCCGAGTTGCGGGGGTTCATAAACGTGGACAGTTCGTTTTCGGCGCGCCGCTCGTTGACGGCCGCGAAGTCGTCGAGCGACATGTAGACCTCGCCTCTGACCTCCAACAGCGGCGGAGCGTCCTCGACGTGCAGGGGGATAGAGCCGATCGTGCGTAGGTTGTGGGTTACATCCTCCCCCACCTCCCCATTGCCCCTTGTGGCCCCGCGCTCGAGGATTCCGTCGCGATAGAGCAGACTCACGGCCAAGCCATCCACCTTCGGCTCGACCACGTACTCGAAGCGTGTCCTTACGATGCCTTCGCGCCCGAGGTGGGCCTTCATGCGCTCCACCCACGCCTTCAGCTCTTCTTCGGAGCGCACGTTGGAGAGCGACAGCATCGGCTCCAAGTGCTGGACCTTCTCCAACTTGCCCACCGGCTCGCCGCCCACTCGCTGGGTGGGCGACTCTGGCGTTTGCAAATCCGGGTACTCGGCCTCCAGGCCCCTTAGCTCGTCCAGGAGCGCGTCATAGGCATCGTCTGAGATCTCGGGGTCGTCGAGCACGTAGTAGCGGTGGCCATGATGCTCTAGCTGCTTGCGCAGCTCTGCCGCCCGTGCCTGGGCCTCCGAGGGCGCCACCGCACCGCTCGCGCTTCGGCTGGACGCCTCCCGCTTCTTGGCGGCCCCGCTCACGCGCTCCCGCCGTCGAGGGCCGGGACCAGCAGGGCCTGCAGGTCGAACTCGCGCAGGATCTCCAAACCACCCCGGTGGGTCAGATCGAAGTGGATCGGCGTCACCGCGATCCTCCCCGCGGCGACGGCCGCCAGGTCGGTGCCGGGCTCGTCGTGGAAGCCGGGGTCGGCACCATAGATCCAGTAGCGCCTGCGCGTATCCGAGCCGTCCTCGTCGGGCGCGATCTTCAGCTCGTCGCGATATATGCGCTTGCCCAGCTTCGTCACCTCGACACCGTCGGGCTCGCCCGCCGGCACGTTCACGTTGAGCAAAGTCCCTTCGGGAACCGGGACCTCCTCGATGCGCTCCACCAGGCGCGCCACGAAGCCGGCGGCCACCTCGAAGTCGAAGCCACCGCCGTAGCGAAAATCGAGCGCCCTGCCTCGTGCTTGCTGAGAGGCCGCAATCGCGGGCAGGCCGAGCACGACACCCTCCAAGGCGGCCGCTACCGTACCTGAGTAGGTGATGTCGTCGCCGAGATTGGCGCCGTGGTTGATGCCCGCCACCACCAGATCGGCCTCGAAGTCGGCGACCAGGCCGAGGCGCGCAAGCCTGACGCAATCCACCGGCGTGCCGTCGGTGGCATAGCCGACTGTGCCGTCCGCGAAGGCGACCTCCTCGACCCACAGAGGCCTGCGCGTGGTGATCGAGCGCGCCATCGCCGAGCGGTTTCCGTCAGGAGCGATCGTGACCAGGCGGACCCCTTCGACCTCGAGCAAGGCCGCGCGCAGGGCCTGCAGGCCGTCGGCCTCGATCCCATCGTCGTTGGTGAGCAGCACGTTGAGCATTACTCCCCCAGCATAGGGTTCGGCGCGGCTCCACTCGTGTTCGTCTCGCACTCTTCAAGCCCGCTGTCGGCGAGCGCCGTGACGCGGCGAGCTGGCTCAGGGCTGGGTTGTGTTGTTCAAAAAAAGGGGTGCCCCGCGTGCGCGCGCGGCCTTCTTAACGGACTAGCTCGTTAACAAGGCCACGTGCGCGCGCGGGGCACCCCCATGGGATAGACAAACAACTCAGCGGTGAGACGAATTGAGGACTCAGCGTTAGGGATAGGCCACCGACACCAAAGCAAGCCCATGCGCGGGCGCGGTCGGCCCGGCATGGGAGCGCGGTCTGCCTTCGAGCAACTCGGCGAACTGGGAGATCTCGCGTCGTTCAGCGGCAACGTCGAGCATAGTTCCGACAAGGATCCGGTTCATATGCCGCAAGAACGTGTCAGCCTCGACCCAAAACTCCAACAAATCTCCACCGAAGCGCCACTCGGCGCGAATCACGCTCCGCTCGAAGCGCTTGTGTTCGGTCTCGGTGGGCGTGAACGCGGTGAAGTCATGTGTTCCCACCAGCAGCTTCGCGCACTCCTCAAGCGAGGAGCGATCCAACGGGCGCGGCCACCAGAACGCGCGCCCGCGCTCGAACACGTCCGGGGTGCGGCGGGCGAGAACGCGGTAACAATAGGTCCTGCTCGTGGCGCTCCGTCTCGCGTCGAAGTCCTCAGCAGCGGGCTCGCAGGCCAGGACCCCAATGTCCTCGGGCAAGAGCCCATTCAGGCGCAACGGGTCGAGCGCCTCGTGGCGGTAGCTGGCCACCTGACCCCAAGCGTGCACACCTCTGTCGGTGCGTCCGGCCACGGTGAGCGTGAGCGGCTCCCCGTCGTGGCCTTGCTCGCCGAGGATCGTGCGCAAGGAGCGCTCCAGCTCTCCCTCGACGGTGCGCTGCCTGGGCTGGCGGGCCCAGCCCAGGAACCGGCTCCCGTCATACTGCAAAGTCAGCTTGGAGACCATCGCGCGCTGACCGTTACATCCCCGTCCGCCAGGCGGCGCCTTTAGACCAGCTCGAGGTAGACCATCTCGGTTGCGTCGGAGCGACGCGGACCGAGCTTGAGGATGCGCGTGTATCCGCCCGGCCTGTCAGCGTAGCGGGGAGCAACCTCAGTAAACAGCTTGTGCACAGCGAACTTGTCCTGGGACAGAGCCGACAAAGCTTGACGGCGGGCATGCAAGTCGCCTCGCTTAGCCAAAGTGATCAATTTCTCGATCTCCGGCTTGACGGCCTTGGCCTTGGCCTCGCTCGTCTTGATGCGCTCGTGCTCCAAGACCTCCTTGGTGAGGTTCATGAGCAAGGACTTGCGATGCGCGGTGTCGCGACTGAGCTTGTTTCTGGTCTTTTGGTGTCTCATGGTTTTGTCTCCGAGCAGACACGCTCGCGACCGGTCAGTCTAGAGAGCCGGTCGCGCGCGCGAGCGCTGCCTCAATCTTGGCGCAAATGCAAGCCCCTGGCTTCGAGCGTTTCGATGACCTCGTCGATCGACTTCTTGCCGAAGTTGGGGATCGCGTTGAGCTCGCCCTCGGACTTGGAGATGAGGTCTCCCACTGTCTGGATGCCGGCACGCTTGAGGCAGTTATAGGAGCGCACTCCCAGCTCGAGCTCCTCGATCAGGATGCTCCACTCCTCACCCTGCAGGGCGGCCGGAGCGCCCCCTGCGCCAACCGCCAGGCCGTGACCGTCGAGCTGGCCTCCGGGGGTGGCGCGCAGCTCTTGGATACGGTCGGCGTCGGTGAAGATCGCCAGCTGGGAGATGAGCAGCTCGGCGGCCTCACGCAAAGCTGCCTGGGGCTCGATCGAGCCGTCGGTCTCGATGTCCAAGGTGAGCTTGTCGAAGTCGGTCTTCTGTCCGACACGAGCCTGCTCGACCGCATAGGCGACGCGGCGCACCGGCGAGAAGATCGAGTCGATCGGGATCACGCCAATCGGCTGGTCAGGTGACTTGTTCTCCTCGGCAGGCCTGTAGCCGCGACCGCGACCGATCGTCATATACAGCTCTAGCTTGGTCTTCTTCTCCAAGGTGGCGATGTGGACGCCCGGGTTGAGGATCTCCACACCAGCAGGTAGGTCGATGTCCTTGGCGGTGATCTCTCCGGGTCCAGTCACGACCAAAGGCGCCTCGACCTCAGACGCGTCGGAATGCATGCGACACACGATGCCCTTCAGGTTGAGCACGATGTCGGTCACGTCCTCCTTGACGCCTTGTACGGTGGAGAACTCGTGTGCCACGCCCTCGATGCGCACGCTCGTGACGGCAGCGCCGGCGAGTGAGGAGAGCAAGACGCGCCGCAGGGAGTTGCCGAACGTGTAGCCGAAGCCGCGGTCGAGCGGCTCGATCGTGAACGTGCCACGATTCTGCTCCACGGACTCGCTGGTGATCCGGGGGATTTGGAAGTCGAGCATCGGGGTCCTAACCTCGTGTTGATGTGAAACCGGTCTCCTGGCAGGAGCCGGTTCTTTGCGCCGCCACTCCCTTGAGGGGAGGGAGACGCGGGAAAGCGTCTACTTCGAGTACAGCTCGACGATGAGCTGCTCCTGCACCGGGGCGGCCACCTCGCGCCGCTCCGGCTTGCGCAACACCTTGGCCGTAAGCGACTCGTGGTCGGCCTGGAGCCACGCGGGAATCTGTCCGGTTAGCTCGGTGGCGTCGCGCACCACCTGCATCGCCGGGGTGTCGGCTTTGATTGCGATTACGTCGCCGGGGCGCACCTGATAGCTGGGGATGTCAACGCGACGGCCGTTAACGGTCCAGTGGCCGTGGCGTATCAACTGGCGCGCTTGCCTGCGTGAGGCGGCAAAGCCTAGCCGGACCATGACGTTATCCAAGCGACACTCCAACAGGGCGAGCAGGTTCTCGCCGGTGATCCCCGGCTGGCGCGAGGCCTTCTCGTAATAGCCGTGAAATTGCTTCTCCAAGATGCCGTAGTAGCGACGGGCCTTCTGCTTCTCGCGCAGCTGCAAGCGGTACTCGCTCTGCTTCTGGCGGCCGCGGCCGTGCTCACCGGGCGGGTAGGAGCGACGCTCGACGCCACACTTGTCGGTAAGACAGCGCTCGCCCTTGAGGAACAGCTTCTGTCCCTCACGACGGCACTGCTTGCACTGGGGGCTTGTGTCTCTGGCCATGGACCTAGCTCTCTGCGATCAAGTTTGCTTTAGACACGGCGCCGCTTGCGGGGGCGACAACCATTGTGGGCTTGGGGGGTTACGTCCTTGACTCCCGTCACCTCGAGACCGGCCGCCTGCAACGAGCGGATCGCCGTCTCGCGCCCCGAGCCTGGACCCTTGACGTAGACCTCGACCTTCTGCAAGCCTTGCTCCATGCCCTTGCGGGCGGCCGCGTCGGCCGTGACCTGAGCGGCGAAAGGGGTGGACTTGCGCGAGCCCTTGAAGCCAGCGCCACCGGCAGACTCCCAGGCAAGCACGTTGCCTTGGGTGTCGGTGAGCGAGACGATCGTGTTGTTAAAGGACGTCTTGATATGGGCCTGGCCGACCGGGACGTTCTTCTTGAGGCGGCGACGGCCGCGCGGGGGACGCTTGGGGGCAGCCATTAGCGAACCTTCTTCTTGCCGGCGACCTGGAGGCGCTTGGGGCCCTTGCGTGTGCGGGCATTGGTCTTCGTCTTCTGGCCGCGCACGGGTAGGCCGCGACGGTGACGCAGGCCGCGGTAGCAGGCGATCTCCTGCAAACGCTTGATGTCCTGGGAGCGCTCCCTGCGCAGGTCGCCCTCGACGGTCAGGGAGCGGTCGATCTCGTCCCTGAGACGCGAGATCTCGTCCTCGGTGAGGTCACGGATGTAGGTGTTGGGGCTCACCTTGACCTCGGCCAGGATCTTGTTGGAGGTGGAGCGACCGATGCCGTAGATATAGGTAAGCCCAATCTCTGAGCGCTTGTTCAAAGGGAGGTTGACCCCCGCGATACGTGCCATCGCGATCAGCCCTGCCGTTGCTTGTGGCGCTTGTTCTGGCAGATGACGAGAACCGCTTTGTGGCGGCGGATGATCCTGCACTTCTCGCACATCGGCTTGACCGACGGTCTTACCTTCATGATCCCTTTCGGCTGGTGTCCCGGCGAGGCGGCTCTGGCTGCCGGTACGGCCGCCGCTACCGCGTCGTGGTCTTGCCCTCACGCGCCGGCACTTGCGCGCACGAGAGCAGGACAGCGGATGTTAGCAATCCTAAGCCGAGGTCGCGGCTTGCCTGTCCTGACCTGAGCTGCGCTCGTGCGTAGGCAGGTGCCAAGGGGTCAGGATGCGGGGGCCTGAGGCCGTGATGGCCACGGTGAACTCGAAGTGGGCCGCCAAGGAATCGTCTTGGGAGAAGATCGCCCAGCCGTCTGCGGCCACGCGCACAGATGGCCGCCCTGCGGTTGTCATTGGCTCAATCGCCAAGACCATGCCCTCTTCGAGCGAGGGTCCCTTGCCGGCGCGACCATAGTTCGGCACTTGGGGATCCTCGTGCATGTTTTTGCCGACGCCGTGACCTACAAGGGAGCGGACCACGGCCAGACCGGCGCGCTCTGAGACCTGTTGAATCGCGTGCGATACGTCGCCCATGCGGTTGCCGGCCCGGCACTGCTCGACGCCGGCGAACAGAGCTTGCTCGGTAGCGCTCAGCAGATTCTGGGTCCGCTGGGGGATGTCTCCGACTGCGTATGTGCAGGCCGCGTCGGCTACCCACCCGTCGAAGGTGACACCGATATCTACCGAGAGGATGTCCCCGCGCTCCAAGCGATAGCGACCGGGGATGCCGTGCACGATCATCGAGTTGGGCGAGGCACAGATTGAGCCGGGGAATCCGCGGTAGCCCTTGAAGGTGGGAGTGGCTCCCTGGGAGCGGATGAAGCGTTCTGCGGCCTCGTCCAGCTCTTGGGTGGACACGCCGGGGCGAATCTTGGCGGCGATTAGGTCCAAGGTGGCCGCGTGGATCAGGCCAGCGGCAGCCATCTTGTCGATCTCCTCGGGGGACTTCTTGATGATCACCCAAGGAGCTTATCCGGCGCGCCCGGCGCTCAGGCGCGCCCGGACAGCGCTGTGGGCCTCGACCGTCCAGACCATCTATAGAGCCTCAAGCCCTGGCGGTGCTGGAAGGTGAGGGTTCTAGAGCTCGTCCTCCAAGCGCAAGGTCGCGATCGTGGCCCTGATGTGGTCATGAACCTCGTCGGGATGACGCTGGCCATCGAAGCGGCGCAAAAGGCCCGCCTGCTCGTAGTAGTCGATCAAGGGGGAAGTCTGACGGGCGTAGACCTCCAGGCGCCGACGGATCGTGTCCTCCTTGTCGTCGTCGCGCTGGATCAGGCGCGAGCCGTCCTGATCGCAGATCCCCTCGCGCTTGGGTGGGTCGAACTCGACGTGGTAGACGTGACCAGCCTTCAGACACACGCGCCGTCCGCCGAGCCGCCTGACCACCTCGTCGTCGGGCACGTCGATCAGGATGGACGCGGTGAGGCGCCGCTCGGATTCGGCCAAAGTCTTGGCCAAGGCGTCGGCTTGGACGGTGTTGCGGGGAAATCCGTCGAGCAGGAAACCTTCGCGCGCGTCCTGCTCGCCAATGCGCTGGCCGATCATGCCGAGGATCACCTCGTCGGGTACCAGCTCACCGGCCGTCATGTACTTCTGTGCCTCTTGTCCCAGAGCCGTGCCTTGGGCGACCTGGGCGCGCAGCATGTCGCCCGTGGAGATGTGGGCCAGGCCGAAGTCTGCCTGGAGGCGCTCCGCTTGAGTTCCCTTGCCGGCGCCGGGAGGACCCAACAGGATGAGATTCGTCTCGATCATCGACTGATGGAGACTACCCGCTGGAGTTGGCAAGGGGAGATATGGATGGGAGGCGTGCAGGTCGCGCGATCAGGCCCACCTCGACGGACCGGACCGTCGAGGTGACGGCGCGAAAGGCTTACTTCAAGAAGCCCTCGTAGCTGCGCATCATTAGCTGGGCCTCCAGCTGCTTCATCGTTTCCAATGCCACCCCGATCACGATCAGGATCGAGGTGCCACCGAAGAAGAAGTTCTGGTGGGTACGAGCGATCAGGATCGCGGGCAAGGCAGCGACCGCCGCTAGGAAAAGCGCGCCAGGAAACGTGAGCCGCGCAAGGATGCGGTCGAGGAATTCGGCGGTGGGCCGTCCTGGACGCACGCCGGGAATGAAGCCGCCGTACTTCTTGAGATTGTCGGCCTGGTCAACGGGATTGAAGGTGACGGCCGTGTAGAAGTAGGCGAAGATGACGATGAAGATCGACTCGCCCACGATGTAGTGCCAGCCGTTAGGGGTGAAGAAGTTAGACACGTCTTTGGCCCATGGCGTTTTGATCAGCTGCCCAACAGTGGGCGGGAAGGCCATGATCGAGGCGGCGAAGATGACGGGGATCACGCCGGCCATGTTCAGGCGCAGGGGCAGATAGGTTTGGCCGCCTTCGGTCATACGCCGGCCGATCACACGCTTGGCGTACTGGACGGGGATCCGGCGTTGGCCCTCCTGCACAAACACGATGCCGGCGACGACGGCCAGGACGAGGAAGGGCATCATCACCTTGAAGACCTGATCTTGGCTGGTCCACCACACTTCGATCCCGGCCGGCAGACGCGAGACGATCGAGGCGAAGATCAAGAGCGAGATGCCGTTGCCGATGCCACGCTGGGTGATTAGCTCGCCGATCCACATCAAGAGGATGCAGCCAGCGGTCAGGCAGATCACGATCAGGAAGATGTGGGGTGCGTCGAACTTGGTGACGACCGCTTCGTTGGCCGAGGCCGAGAGCGAGTGGAACAGAAACACGTAACCAATCGACTGAGCGAAGGCCAGGCCGACTGTTAGGTAGCGCGTGTATTGGGTGATGCGCGCCTGACCCACTTCGCCTTCCTTGGAGAGCTTCTCAAGCGAAGGGATCACGACCTGCAGAAGCTGCAGGATGATCGATGCGGTGATGTACGGCATGATCCCGAGCGCGAACAGGGCGATGCGCGAGAGGCTTCCGCCGGAGAACAGGTTGAGGTAGCCGAGGATGCCTGAGCCGCCGAACTGCTTCTGCAGATTGTTGACCGCACTCAGGTTTACCCCCGGGACCGGTAGATGTGAACCGAGCCGGTAGATCAAGAGCATGGCCCCCGTGAACAGGAGCTTCTTGCGGATATCCGCAACCTGGAAGGCACTTAGGATCGTTGAGAGCATTGGTTTAGCCTGTCACGCGCGGATATTTGGCCCGCGGGTGCTGGGTCGTGCGATTCTAGCTCTCGACGATGGTGCAGGTGCCGCCGGCAGCCTCGATGCGCTCGCGGGCGGTCTTGCTGAAGGCGTGGGCATGCACCTTCAAAGCCTTGCTCAACTCGCCCTTGGCCAAGACCTTGACTGGGATGCCCTTGCGGGTAGCCAAGCCATTGGCTTGCATCAGCTCAATTGTGACCTCGGCGCCGGCCTCGAAACGGTCCTGGAGGTCGGAAACATTGACCGGCTGAGTGTGGGTGCGAAACATCTCGAAAGGCATCGACTTCTTCATGTGGGGGCCGCGTAGCTTGCGCATGCGCATGTGAATCGGCATTTGGCCACCCTCGAAGCGGGCCCTGCTCTTGGCACCCGAGCGCGAGCCGGCGCCCTTTTGGCCTCTGCCGGAGGTCTTGCCGGTACCCGAGCCTTCGCCGCGACCGACGCGCTTGCGCGGGCGGCGACTGCCGGGGGCTGGTTTGAGCGAGTGCAAGCCGATCGGCTGCTCCGGCTCCTCCTCGACCTTGTTCTTGGAGGCGGGGCTCATGAAGCTTGCTCCTGCATGGTGGCGTTAGCGCTGTCCTTGCTTGCACCCGGACCGGCGCTGGCCGTGGCGGCTCCATCGTGGATCTCGACGAGATGGCGCACAGCGTGCACCATGCCGCGGGCCTGCTCGCAGTCCTTGACCTCGACCGTGTGGCCGATGCGGCGCAAGCCAAGCGAGCGCAAGGTGTCGAGTTGGCGCTTGTTGGAGCCAGCACTGGAGCGCCGTTGGGTTACTTGCAGGGTCGCCATCAGGCCGGGGTCTCCGTGGCATCGGGCGTCTCGGTAGCGGCAGGCTCGGTGACAGCAGGCTCGGTAGCGGCAGGCTCACTCGCGGGAGCGTCTCCGCCGGTGCCGTCCTTCGCATCGGAGCTCTCTTGTGCCGTAGTCGGAGCCACTGTAGACGCAGCGTCTTGCTCGCCCTCGCCGGGCTCGGTGTCCTCAGCAGACTCGGCGGCGCCATTGGCGGGCCGCTCTGTCAAACCGAGCACCTTGGCGATCGAGAGGCCGCGCAGCTCGGCAACCTCTGAGGGCGTGCGCAGTTCGCGCAAGCCAGCCACGGTTGCCTTGACGAGGTTGATCGGGTTCTGGGTGCCGAGGCTCTTGGAGAGGATGTCGTGAATGCCTGCAAGCTCGAGCACCGCACGAACACCACCACCAGCGATCACGCCGGTGCCGGGGGCGGCCGGCTTCAAGAACACCCGACCCGACCCGAATACACCGGTCGTCTGGTGGGTGATCGTGCTGCCGTGCTTGGGCACCCTGAAGAGGTCCTTCTTGGCGCGCTCGACACCCTTCTGGATAGCCAGGGGAACCTCGTTGGCCTTGCCGTAACCGACGCCCACGACTTCGCGTTCATCGCCGACGACGACGAGCGCGGTAAAGGAGAAGCGGCGACCGCCCTTGACCACCTTGGCGACGCGGTTGATCTCGACCACGCGCTCCTGGAGGTCGAGGCTGCCTGCGTTGACTGATCTGTCTGATTGCATAAGAGAGTGAGAGAGGGTAGCGGGAAGCGAGCCTTAGACGGTGATGCCGGCCTCGCGGATCGCCTCAGCGAACACACGCACATGGCCGTGATAGCGGTAGCCGCCGCGGTCGAACACGACCTCCGAGACGCCAGCGTCTTTGGTGCGCTCGGCGAGGAGCTCGCCTGCACGCTTGGTGCGGTCGATGCCCTTCAGAGTGCGCAGGTCGGCCTCATACCAGTGGACGGCAGCGAGCGTACGCCCAGAGGCATCGTCCACAAGCTGGGCCGAGAGACCGCGGTTGGAACGGAATACCGAGACGCGCGGGCGAGTAGCTGTGCCCGAGATCTTGGCGCGTACACGCCGCCTGCGTTTGAGACGGCGGGTCTCCTTAGTGAGCGTACTCATGCGCGCTTGCCCACCTTTCTCGCGACGTACTCGCCCTCATAGCGGATGCCCTTGCCCTTGTAAGGCTCGGGTGGGCGCTGCTTGCGGATGATCGCGGCGATCTCACCGACCTGTTGCTTGGAGATGCCCTTGACGACCACCCTGGTTGGCTGGGGAACTTCGAATTCGATGCCCTGAGGAGCCTCGATGGGGACCGGGTGGGAGTAGCCAACCGCCAGCTCCAAATTCTTGCCCTTCATCTGGGCGCGGTAACCGACGCCTTGGATCTCCAGGCGCTTCTCATAACCGGCGGTAACCCCTTGAACCATGTTGGCGACCAAGGAACGTGTCAAACCGTGGAGGGCACGGTGCTCGCCCCGGTCGGTGGGGCGCGAGACGATCAGGCGCTCGCCGTCCTGGGCGACTTCTATGTCGCGCGGAATGCGCTCTGAGAGCTCACCCTTGGGGCCCTTGACGCTGACCGATTCGGGCTCGATTGCCACGGTCACACCAGAGGGCACAGCAATTGGTTGTCGTCCGATTCTCGACATTGGCTGATCTACCAGACCTGTGCCAAGACCTCGCCGCCGACACCGGCGGCGCGCGCGTCGTGACCTGTCATCACGCCATGCGAGGTTGACACGATTGAAGTTCCCATCCCACCCAGGACCTTAGGTATGCGGGTCGCCTCGACATAGGTGCGCCGGCCGGGACGCGAGACGCGGCGCAGACCGGAGATCGCCGAGCGGCGGTCGTCGGTGTACTTGAGGCGGATCTCTATCAGCTGGCCAGTACCGCCTTCGCGTGCGGGAATTACCGTCCAGGAGTCGATGTAACCCTGCTCGGTGAGAATCCGAGCGAGCTCGGTCTTCAGTTTGGAGGCCGGGATGTCGACGGTCTCGTGCGCGGCGTGAATCGCGTTGCGGATGCGCGTGAGGAAGTCGGCTATGGGATCGGTCATTGACATGAGATTGCTCTGATCTGAAGTGGTTCTCGAAAGGACACGGCCTACCAGGAGGACTTCGTCATCCCTGGTATGAGGCCGTTGTGGGCGAGCTCGCGCAAGCAGATGCGACAGAGCCCGAACTTGCGGTACACCGAATGCGGGCGTCCGCAGCGGTTGCAGCGAGTATAGGCACGTGTCTTGAACTTGGGCGGGCGCGCCTGCTTGACGCGCAAGGAAGTCTTTGCCATTAGTCGGTGCTCCCATTTTCGGATGTGTTCCCGGCGGTCTCAGTCGCGGGCGCTTGGTCAAAGCCGGCAGGGCGGCCTTGGGTGGCAAACGGCAAGCCCAGCGCTTGGAGCAGAGCGAACGCTTCGACATCGCCCTTGGCGGTGGTGGTGATCGTGATGTCGATTCCTCTGACCTGATCAATTGAGTCGTAGTCGATCTCGGGGAAGATGATCTGCTCGCGCACACCCATCGTGTAGTTGCCGTGCCCGTCGAAAGACCTGGGGTTAAGTCCCCGGAAGTCGCGGATGCGGGGTATCGCAATCGAGGTGAGACGGTCAAGGAACTCGTATGAGCGCTCAGCCCTGAGCGTGACGGCCACGCCCACGGGCATTCCCTCGCGCAACTTAAAAGCAGCGATCGACTTACGGGCGCGCCTTACGCTCGGCTGCTGGCCGGCGATCGTGGCCAGTTGTTCTTGGGCGGCCTTGAGCACTTTGGAGTCCTGCTTGGCATCACCCACACCCATGTTGAGCGTGATCTTCTGCAACTTGGGTGCCTGCATGGGCGAGGAGTAGCCGAAGCGCTCGATCAGAGTGGGGCGGATCTCCTCCAGGTAGCGGCCCTTGAGGCGGGCTGTGGTGGCGGTGCTCATCATCGTCTCCGTCAGTCGAGCCTTGTTCCGGAGCGCTTGGCCACACGGTAGCGCTTACCGTTCTCGCGCTCGACCGCAACTCTGGTGGGCTTGCTGTCCTTGGGGTCGAGCAGCATCACGTTGGAGACATGGATCGGCCCCTCACGCTCGATAACCCCACCCACCGTTTGGCCACGTTGCGCGTCGGCTACCTGCTGGGGACGCATGTGGCGCTTGACCATGTTTAGGCCCTCTATATAGACGCGCTGGTTGGCGGGCTCCACACGTAGAATGCGACCCTGCTTACCGCGGTCCTTGCCGGCCATAACCTGCACCCGGTCTCCGGAGCGAACCTTAAGCGCGTGCCTTGCCTTAGCTGTCTTGGTGCTCGCCATCGCTAGAGCACCTCCGGCGCCAAGGAAACAATCTTCATGAAGTTACGGTCGCGCAATTCACGTGCCACGGGACCGAACACGCGCGTGCCGCGGGGGTTGTTCTGGTCGTCGATGATCACGGCAGCGTTGTCGTCGAAAGAGATGTAGGTGCCGTCGTCGCGGCCGAATGGCTTCTTGGTGCGCACCACAACCGCAGTGACGACATCGCCCTTTTTGACGGCGCCGTGCGGATTGGCCTGCTTGACGGTCGCCGTGATCACGTCGCCGACGAAGGCATAACGGCGCTTGGACCCACCCTTCACGCGAATGCAAAGAATCTCACGAGCGCCGGTGTTGTCGGCCACGCGCAATCTGGTCTCGTTTTGAATCATCGTGCCCTCTCCAACACATCCACGAGCTTCCAGCGCTTGGTACGCGAGAGGGGACGGCTCTCGATGACCCGCACAACGTCGCCCTCGTGGGCGTCGTTGTTCTCGTCGTGGGCGTGCAAAGTGCCCGAAGAGCGCACGATCTTCTCGTAGCGCCGGTGGCGGCGGGCCACGTCGATGCGCACGGTGATCGTCTTGTCTGCCTTGTCTGAAACGACCACGCCTTGGCGTACCTTGCGTGAGCCCTCGACCGGCGCATGCACCGGCGGCAGCGGCTCGCGTGCTGGGGTAGCGGAGCGACGCTCAGTGGCCTTGGCGCGTTCTTGTAGGCGCCGTGCGCGTCGACTGACGGCCTTGGCGCGACGCTTGGCGACGCGCTCGGCATGACGCTCCTCGGGGGTACGCGTAGCGCGCGTTTCGCCGGTGTGGGTCGAGCGTTCGCGACGTCGGCGCTCCTTGGACGAGAGCTGCTCGGCAGGCTCGGCTGACTTCGCGGCGGGCGCCGCGTGGGTGGCCGGCGCGTCGGCCATGGTCTGCTCAGACTGGGCCGCCTCGCCCGCCTGCGTATCCTCGCTCGCCTGGGCCTCTACCTCGGCGTCCTGGGGCTGCTCGTTGTCTGTCTCGTCTGCCATGTCTATCCGTTTCGGTTTCTCAGCTCAGCTTGTCAGTTCTCGGTGGGACGCTCGGCCGGCTTGGCCTTCACGCCGCGCTCGCGGGCCACGGTGAGCGCGCGAGCCAGTTCACGACGAGCGCGACTCACACTGGCGGTGTCCTCGAGCTCGCCGGTGGCGTTTGCGAAGCGCTTACCGAACAGGTCCTTGCGCAAAGTCGTTATCTGCTCGGCGAGTTCTTCGGGGAGCATATCCCTCATCTCCTTGGCCTTCATCGCGCCTCAGTCCTCGCGCAAAACAAACTTGGATTTGACGGGAAGCTTGTGGGCGGCCAGGCGAATCGCTTCGCGCGCCAAAGGCTCGGGAACGCCGGCGAGCTCAAACATGACACGGCCGGGCTTGACCACGGCGACCCAGCCTTCGGGGTTGCCCTTGCCTGAGCCCATGCGGGTCTCGGCCGGCTTCTTGGTGACGGGCTTGTCCGGGAACACGTTGATCCAGACCTTTCCACCACGCTTGATCTTGCGGGTCATCGCGATACGAGCTGCCTCGATCTGACGGTTGGTGAGCCAGCCCTGCTCGAGCGACTTCAAGCCGTACTCGCCGAACTGGACCTTGACTTGACCGCGCGAGAGCCCGCGGCGTCGGCCACGGTGCTGCTTGCGATGCTTGACGCGCTTGGGGGACAACATCAGCGCATCCCACCTCGATCGCTTGATCCAGACCCGCCCGCCCCGCCCGGCCCACGACCGCCGCCACCACCGCCTGGTCCACGACCGCCGGATCCGGGCCCACCCGCCCCACGACCGCCGCCTGGACCGCCCGGACCACGACCGCCGCCACCACCTGGACCACCGGGCCCACGACCACCACCCTGGCCGCGACCGCCACCTGGACCGCGTCCGCCGCCGGGACCGCCGCGACCGCCACCTGGACCGCCCGGTCCACGACCGCCGCCGCCCGGTCCTCCGCGACCCCTACCGCGACCGTCGCGCCCATCGCGCCCGCCACGACCGTCGCGGTCGCCGCTGGGGGGAGCCGGCGCGCTCATGTCCGTGAGGTCGGCGCCGGTGTAGCCCTCGGGCATGATCTCGCCCTTGTTGACCCAGCACTTCACGCCGATGCGCCCGAAGGTGGTGCGCGCCTCGTAGAAGCCGTAATCGATGTCGGCTCGCATCGTGTGCAAAGGGACGCGCCCGTCGGAATAGCTCTCGGTGCGCGCCATCTCCGCTCCACCCAGGCGACCGGATACCTGAACCTTGACGCCCTTGGCGCCCGAGCGCATGGCGCTGGTGAGCGCACGCTTCATGGCGCGCCGGAAAGCGACCCTGTTCTGCAGTTGCTCGGCGATCGACTGGGCCACGAGCTTGGCGTCGAGCTCGGGACGCTTGATCTCGAGGATGTTGACCTTGATCTGCTTGGAGGTCATCTTGTGCAGGTCGCGTCGCAAGGCATCCACTTCGGCGCCCGACTTGCCGATCACGATGCCGGGACGGGCAGTGTGAATATTGACCTCGAGGTCGTTTGCGTCCTTGCGGATCGTGATGTCCGAGAGACCGGCGTGGGCGAGCTTGTCCTCGATGTGCTTGCGGATCTTGATGTCCTCATGCAAGTACTCGGCGAAGTGACGCTCGTTGAACCAGTTGGACTTCCAGTCGTGGATATAACCCACGCGCATTGCCTCTGGATGAACCTTTTGACCCATGTCTGTATCGAAGTCCTGTCTTTGTCCTTGTGCCCGTGCCTAGGGCTTGGGCGTGAGCGTGATCGTCAAATGGCTGGTGCGCTTGCGAATCGGGGTGGCTCGTCCCTGAGCGCGCGGCCGAAAGCGCTTGATGGTTGGTCCCTCGTCGGCAAACGCCTCGCGCACGAGAAGATCGTCCTCGATCAATTCGTGGTTGTTCTCGGCGTTGGCCACAGCCGACTCCAAGAGCTTGCTCCAATCGCGAGCCACCTCACGAGGGGTGAAGGCGAGGATAGCGCGTGCCTCATCGACGGACTTGCCCCGCAGGTGACCGCATACCATGCGCGCCTTGCGCGCCGAGGTGCGCACGTAGCGGGCCTGGGCGCGCACCACCTTGCGGCTGGCGCGCGAGGGAGTTGCCGCAGACTCGCGGCGAGCGCTGCTCGCCGGCTTCTCGTCCTCGGGGGCGGCGTTCTTCTCGGCCTTCGCGCCGGCCGACTGCTTCGCGGTCGGCTTCTCAGCCCCAGCCTTCTCAGCAGAGGGCTTCTTAGCAGAGGGCTTCTCGGCAGAGGCCGCGTCAGGCTTCTCGGCGTCGGCGACAGGCTTCTTTGCGGCCGCGGACTTCTTGGCAGGCTTCTTGGCGGCGGGCTTCTTCTCCGCGCCGGCGGATTCGTCGTCGGCGACAGCCTTGGCCGTGGACTTCTCCGCGACCGGCTTCTCGGCCCCGGCCTTCTCAGCGTCAGGCTTCTCGACCGCGGCCTTTTTCGTGTCAGGCTTCTTCGCCTCAGTCTTCTTTGCGGAGTCAGGCTTGGCCTTGGCGGCGGGCTTCGCCTGCTCCTCGCCCTCGGTGGGCTGCTCCTCTGTCGGCTTCTCGGCGCTCATCGCACCTTCCCGGAGCCCGCGTGCCCGCGGAACATACGCGTCGGGGCAAACTCGCCGAGCTTGTGGCCGACCATCGACTCGCTGATGAATACGGGCACGTGCTTCTTACCGTCGTGGACAGCCAAGGTGTGGCCGACCATGTCGGGGAAAATCGTGGACGCCCGCGACCAAGTCCTGAGCATCTTCTTGGTGTTCTCGGCATTCATCGCCTCTATGCGCGCCATTAGGCGCTCTTCGACCCAAGGGCCCTTCTTGCTAGAGCGGCTCATCTTTGCTTGCCCTTCCCTCGGCGCCTGCCGCGCACGATGTACTTGTCAGATCCCTTGTTCTTCTTGCGGGTGCGATAGCCGAGCGTGGGGACGCCCCATGGGGTCACAGGATGACGCCCTGCGGTCGTCGAGCCCTCGCCACCACCGTGGGGGTGGTCGACCGGGTTCATGGCCACACCGCGTGTCTGCGGGCGCACACCCATGTGGCGCTTACGGCCGGCCTTGCCGACCTTGACGTTCTGGTGCTCGGCGTTACCGATGACGCCCACCGTGGCCCTGCACTCAGCGCGCACCAGGCGCATCTCGCCGGAGGGTAGGCGCAGCGTGGCCATATCGCCGTCCTTGGCCATCAGCTGAACTGAAGCTCCCGCCGAGCGTGCCATTTGCCCGCCGCGTCCGGGCTGGAGCTCGACGTTATGGATGACCGTGCCGACGGGCATCCGGGAGAGGGGAATGCAGTTGCCGACCGCGATCTCGGCCTCGTCGCCAGATGCAACGCTCATCCCTACCGTGAGCCGCTGGGGAGCCAGGATGTAGCGCTTCTCGCCATCAGCGTAATGCAGAAGGGCGATGTAGGAGGAGCGATTGGGGTCGTACTCGATCGCGGCGACCTTGGCGGGAACGCCGTCCTTGCGCCGCTTGAAGTCGATGCGCCGGTACAGGCGCTTGGCGCCACCACCGCGGTGGCGAGCTGTCTTGCGACCATGGGCGTTGCGTCCACCACTCTTCTTGATGCCTTCGACCAGGGTGCGCTCGGGCTCGGTCTTGGTGACCTCGGCGAAATCCGGATAGGAAGCAAAACGCCTTCCGGGGCTGGTGGGCTTGGGCTTGCGGATCGGCATAGCTGAGGCGGCTCCTACTCGTTCAGGCCCTCAAGGCCCTGGAAGATCGGAATGGACTCGCCGGAGCGAACTTGGACGATTGCCTTCTTCCAAGCACGGGTGGAGCCGCGCGTGACACCGCGCCGCTTGGGCTTGGATTTGACGCTGAGCGTGCGCACCTCGACCACGTGCACATCGAACAGCGATTCGACTGCCTGGCGGATCTGGGTGCGGTGTGCGTCGGGGTGAACACGGAAGGTGTACTTGCCGGCCGCTGAGAGCACATAGCTCTTCTCGGAGAGGACCGGCTTGATGATCACTTGGGTCGCCTCCATCACGCCTTCTCCCGCTTGGGCGCGGCGGCGCGTGCGGTCAACTCCTGCAAAGCCTTCTCGGAGACGAGCAAGGAAGCCGCTCCGAGCAAGTCGGCAACGCCAACGCTTTCGGGTTGGAGGACAGCCACCCGCTCCAGGTTGCGGAAGGACAGCGCCGCGGGAGACTCCTCTGCGTCCAGCACGACCAAAGTCGGCTGAGGCTGGTCCCATTCCTCGAGCAAGTCGAAAGCGTCGTTGGTCTTAGGCGTCTTGAAGGCGGCGGCGTTGAGGATCGCGACTGATCCCCGTTCGGCGTGGAGAGAGAGGGCGCTGCGCAGCGCGGCGCGCTGCTCCTTGCGATTGACCTTGAAGGTGTAGGAGCGCGGTTGCGGACCGAAGACCACTCCACCTCCGGTCCAAACGGGAGAGCGGCTGGAGCCGGCGCGAGCGCGGCCGGTGCCCTTCTGACGCCAGGGCTTGGCGCCGCCGCCGGAGACCTTGCCGCGTGTCTTGGTTGCCGCGGTTCCGCGCCGGCGAGCGGCCTGCTCGGCGCGCACGCTCTGGTGCACGAGCGGTCCGTTGAACTTCGCCTCAAACGCGGACTGGTCGAGCTTGACCTTCTTGGTGGGCGGGCCGTCGGCATTGAGCAGGGGAGCGTCAGGCATCGCCGCGCACCTCTACCACTCCGCCCCTGGGACCGGGGACCGAACCTCGTACGAGCATCAGGTTCTTCTGAGGATCAACTGCCACGATCTCCAGGCCCGGCTGGGTAACGCGCTTGTTGCCCATCTGGCCCGGGCCGCGAATTCCCTTGAAGACACGCGCGGGGTCAGCTGATGCGCCGATCGAGCCAGGCGCGCGCACGTTGTGTGAGCCATGAGAGACGGGGCCGCGTTTGAAGTTATGGCGTTTGATCGTGCCTTGGAAGCCCTTGCCCTTGGAGACACCTGCGATCTTCACACGTGCCCCAACCTCGAAGGACTCGACCGTCACCGATTGCCCCAGCTGCATATCCCCGGCCTCGCCCCTGAACTCCACGAGGTGACGCATTGGAGCGGCGTCGGCCTTCTTCAAGTGGCCGAGCTCGGGCTTTGAGAGGTGCTTCTCCTTGGTCTGGCCGAAGGCCAGTTGCACCGCGTCATAACCGTCGCGCTCAGCTGTGCGCACGGCAGTGACGGGGCATGGTCCGGCCTCAAGCACGGTGACGCGCGCAACGCTTCCATCCTCCTGGAAAACCTGGGTCATGCCCAACTTCTTGGCGAGAATTGCTGACATATCCGCAGATCAGGTGGCGAGACGGATCTCGATGTCAACACCGGCCGGGAGATTGTCCAAGCGCTGCAGCGAGTCGACCGTCTTAGGGCTGGGCTGGTGAATATCAATCAGGCGCTTGTGGGTACGGATCTCGAAGTGCTCACGCGAGTCCTTGTCCTTGAAGGGCGAGCGAATCACGCAATAGACGTTCTTCTCGGTGGGCAGCGGTACGGGCCCAGACACCGTGGCGCCAGTACGTGCGGCGGTCTCCACGATCTCCTTCGCGGCCGACTCGATGGCGGACGTGTCGTACGCCTTCAAGCGGATGCGGATCTTGTTTTGGGTTGCTGCTGCCATTTGTTCTCTCGATCGCCTTCGTTTGGTGTGTGGGGCCGGTCGCTGGCGCCCACCTGGCTCCTCCGCGGCGAGAAGCGGGATTCTCCTGTCGGGGAATCCACCCTTCACCGCCTCGACAGCGGAGCTTAAATTCGTCGTATCGGACTGCCAATGAAAAGACGCCCCCGAAATCCGGAGGCGCCCTCTGGTGCTACTCGATGACCTCGGTGACCACACCCGAGCCGACCGTGCGCCCACCCTCACGGATGGCGAAGCGCAGGCCCTGATCCATGGCGATCGGCTGAATCAACTCGATCTCCATCTGGACGTTGTCGCCAGGCATGACCATCTCGACGCCCTCGGGCAGCTTCGCTACGCCGGTGACATCGGTGGTGCGGAAATAGAACTGCGGCCGGTAACCCGTGAAGAACGGAGTGTGACGACCACCCTCCTCCTTCTTGAGGATGTAGACCTCAGCTTTGAACTTGGTGTGGGGGGTGATGGAGCCAGGCTTGCAAAGCACCTGGCCACGCTCGATCTCCTCGCGCTTGGTGCCGCGCAGAAGACAACCCACGTTGTCGCCCGCCTGACCCTGATCGAGGATCTTGCGGAACATCTCAACACCCGTGACGACCGTGGTGGTGGTGTCGTGGACGCCCACGATCTCGACCGTATCGCCAGTGTTGACAATGCCCTGCTCCACGCGGCCGGTGGCAACTGTGCCACGACCCGTGATCGTGAAGACGTCCTCGACGGGCATCAGGAAAGGCTTGTCGAGCTCGCGTACCGGCTGGGGAATGTAGCTGTCGAGCGCCGCGGCAAGCTCGACGATCTTGTCCTTGTAAGCCTCATCGCCTTCGAGTGCCTTGAGGGCCGAGCCGACGATGAACGGAATGTCATCACCGGGGAAGTCGTACTCGGAGAGGAGCTCGCGCACCTCGACCTCGACCAGTTCCATGAGCTCCTCGTCGTCGACCATGTCGGCCTTGTTGAGGAACACCACGATGTAGGGCACGCCCACCTGGCGGGCAAGCAGGATGTGCTCGCGCGTCTGGGGCATTGGCCCATCGGCCGCGGAGACAACCAGGATCGCCCCGTCCATCTGGGCGGCGCCGGTGATCATGTTCTTCACGTAGTCGGCGTGCCCTGGGCAGTCGACGTGCGCGTAATGACGGTTCTCGGTCTGGTACTCGACGTGCGATGTGGCGATGGTGATCCCGCGCTCCTTCTCCTCCGGAGCGTTGTCGATCTCCTCGAAGCTACGTGCTTCGCCGCCCATCTTCTCTGCCAAGACGGTCGTGATGGCAGCGGTCAAGGTCGTCTTGCCATGGTCGATGTGACCGATGGTGCCGACGTTGACGTGCGGCTTGTCGCGCTCGAACTTCTCCTTCGCCACTTTGCGTTAGCTCCTGTTATCGACTTTGACATTCGCCGCTGAAGAGGGCGAACCTGGGAAATCTATCTAAATAGGGATTTTCTTGACTTGTGCCTGCAACTGCTCCTTACCCAATCGGCCCCTGAGATGGCCGTGAGTCAAGCCATACAAGGACGCAGGGAGCGCGGCGTGCTTCGCACGCGAGCGACCGAGGACGCAGTATGGCGAAGCGCTCACGGCCATCTCAGGCGGGCACCGGCTCGCCGGTGCGTTGCTCGATGATCTTCTCGGCGATGTTCGGGGGTACCTCCTCGTAGCCCTCGAACTGCATCGTGTAGTTGGCCCTGCCCTGAGTGTTGGAGCGCAGGTCGGTCGCGTACCCGAACATCTCACTCAAGGGAACCTTGGCATGGATCGCGAGCGCGTTACCACGCTGCTCGGAGCCCTGCAGATGTCCGCGACGGCGCGAGAGGTCACCCATGACGTCACCCATGAAGTCCTCGGGCGTGACCACCTCTACCGCAAAGACAGGCTCCAGGAGGACGGGCTTGGCGCGCCTGGCCGCCTCCTTGAGGGCGATCGACCCGGCTACCTTGAAGGCGATCTCCGAAGAGTCGACATCGTGGTACTTGCCGTCGACCAAAGTCACACGCACATCCACCATCGGGTAGCCCGCCTTAACGCCATTCTCCAAAGCCTCCTCAACGCCCTTCTCCACAGCAGGGATGAACTCCGAGGGGATGGAACCGCCCTTGATCTTGTTGATGAAGTCAAAGCCCTCGCCGGGCGCGGGCTCCAAGTCGATGTAGACGACTCCGAACTGGCCCGAGCCGCCGGTCTGGCGCACGAACTTGCCTTCGATCTTCTCGGCGGTGCCGCGCACGGTCTCGCGGTAGGAGACTTGGGGGCGCCCCACGTTGGCCTCTACCCCGAACTCGCGCTTCATGCGGTCCACAAGCACTTCAAGGTGAAGCTCGCCCATGCCCGAGATCTCGGTCTGACCGGTTTCTTCGTTGGTGCGCACCTGAAAGGTGGGGTCCTCCTCAGCCAGACGTCCCAGGGCAACCGACATCTTCTCCTGGTCGATCTTTGTCTTGGGCTCGACAGCGACCTTGATGACCGGCTCGGGGAAGGTGATGTTCTCGAGCTTGATCGGCGCGTCGGGTGCGGCCAAGGTGTCGCCGGTGATTACCTGCTTGATGCCCACGGCGGCGGCGATGTCGCCGGCGTAGACCTCGGAGACCTCCTCGCGCTCGTTGGCGTGCATCATCAGGATGCGCCCGATGCGCTCGGCGCGGCCGCTGTTGACGTTGAGCACGCGCGAGCCGGCCTCCAGTTTCCCGGAGTAGACCCTGAAATAGGTGAGCTTGCCGACATAGGGGTCGGCCATGATCTTGAAAGCGAGCGCCGCGAACGGCTCGGAGTCGTCGGCGTGGCGCTCGATCTGAGGCTCCTCGCCATCGCCCTTGATGGGTTCGGCGCCGGCCACGGCGGGCACGTCCAGGGGCGAGGGTAGGTAGTCGACGACGGCATCCAGGAGCGGCTGAACGCCCTTGTTCTTGAAAGATGAGCCGCACAGGACCGGCGTCAGCTTGGTCGAGAGGGTGGCCTTGCGGATCGCCTGCTTGAGCGCGTCCTCGGGGATCTCTGCTTCCTCTAGAAGTAGCTCGAGCAATGCATCGTCGTAGTGGGAAACCTCCTCGAGCAGGTGTTCGCGGGCAGCCTCGGCGGCTTCGAGAAGCGCGTCCGGGATCGCCACGATTTCCTGCTCGGTGCCGAGCTCGTCTTTGTAGACGATCGCCTTCATCCTGACGAGGTCGACGACGCCCTCGAAGTCGCCCTCAGCTCCGATCGGAAGCTGAATCGGCACTGGGTGGGCGGCGAGCCGGTCGATCATCGTTTGCACGCCCTGCTCGAAGTCGGCGCCGGTGCGGTCCATCTTGTTGATGTAGGCGATGCGCGGTACGTGGTACTTGTCGGCCTGGCGCCAGACAGTCTCTGACTGGGGCTCGACGCCGGCGACGGAGTCGAACAGGGCGATCGCGCCATCGAGCACGCGCAGGGAGCGCTCGACCTCGACGGTGAAGTCGACGTGGCCCGGGGTGTCGATGATGTTGATGCGGTGGTCGTCCCACTCGGCGGTGGTGGCGGCAGAGGTGATCGTGATGCCGCGCTCTTGCTCCTGTTCCATCCAGTCCATCACCGCGGCGCCCTCGTGGACCTCGCCGATCTTGTAGGTGCGTCCCGTGTAGTAGAGGATGCGCTCGGTCGTGGTCGTCTTGCCCGCGTCGATGTGGGCCATGATCCCGATGTTGCGGGTCTTCTCTAGTGGGAACTTGCGGGGCATTTTCAGATGGTGTGGGGGAGCATTTCCAAAGGGTGTGAACTGATACGCGAAGGGCTAGTGACGAAGAGCGGGGTCAGGGCAAAAAAAGAGGCCCCTCGGGCCCATGCGCTACCGGTCCTCGGGCGATTCGCTTGTCTATCTGATCAGAGTCTCCATGATGTTTTCGCTCGGCGAAGGGCTTGACCCACGGCCACGTCACATCGCCCGCGGGGGGCGACTATAGCAGAGCTATGGAGCGCGATCTACGGCCGGCGCGGAGGTCCACAGCCTTGTTGGGAAGCTACTGGTCACCCTTGCAATCGAACCTGTCCGGGGCATCCGCGAAGACGGCGTTGAGGCGCTCCAAGACCCGTGTTGTGGTGCGCAAGTCGTCCGCGTCGACATCGGCCAAGATGCTCTCCCAACGTGCTTGCCAGAGCGCACGCTTGGCCTGCACCTTGTGCTCTCCCTGAGGGGTCAGATGGGTCACGACCACGCGCCGGTCTACCTCGGAGCGGGTGCGCTCGACATGACCACTGGCCGCCAGGTGCTCGAGCATTTGCGTGACGGTGGCGGGCGTAAGCTGGGCCGCGAGGGCGAGCTCACCGGCCGAGAGCGGGCCTTGCTCGCTTAGCTCGATCAGGAGTTCCATCTGGGCGTGGCTGACCTCTGAGCCGATCAGATGCGTGTCGCGTCCGCGCAAGCGTCTAAGGCTGCGAAACACGCGGCGGAACGCCTTGCCGAGATCGAGCAGCTCAGCCTGCCACTCCCCGGTTGTCTCGCTGAGGGGACCCTCCGCGGCTTGGGCCACGGCGGTGGAGGGCAACTCAGCGGCGGGCTCCATGACGGTGTGAGCCAAGTCAGGCCCCGACGGCCTCGGCGACGGCCTCGGGGGGTGCCCCGAGCGACGACTCCGCCTCAGCTTGAGGTCGCTCGGCCCGCAGGAGCATGATGCAAGGGATCAAGGACAGGGCAGCGATGCCGAAGGCCCACCAGTAAGCGGTGCCGAACGCGCCGGCAAGCTGCTCGGGCGTATGGGCGCCGGCTGAGGCGCGCTGCAGGACCACCGCCAAAATCGCTGTGCCGATCGCCCCACCTGTGCGCTGCAAGGCATTGATCTGAGGCGTGGCGTCGGAGATTTGATCGGGACGCATCGCCGAGAAGGCGGCGCTCATCGCCGGCATGAAACACAGGCCGATAGACAGTCCTCGTACAACCAACACCAAGGAGATCGCCACGATCGAGGTGTGGGCTCCGATGAAGGTGAAAGGGATCGTGCTCACGCACAACAAGGACACGCCGCTAAGCGCCACGCGACCGCCACCGAAGCGCTGGGTGAGACGGCTGGCCAAGGGCATGGCCATCAAGGCGCCCAACCCTTGGGGGCCAGTAAGCAAGCCAGTGTTGACGACGCTCTGGCCACGCACTTCTTGGTAGTAGAGCGGCACCAAAATCATCGCCCCGAACAGTGCGGCGCCCAAGCCGAAGTTGGTGAAGGCGGCACCAGCGAACACACGATTGGCATACATGCGGATATCGAGCAGAGGCCGCTCGATGCGCAGAGCGTGTAGGCAGAAGAGCACGATCAAGACGACTCCGACGATGCTCGGCACGATCACCTTGCCCGAGCCCAGGGCCGAGCCCGCGCCCAGCTCGCTGATGCCGTAGATCAGGGCCGCAAAGCCGGCCGGGAGCAGTGCCAAGCCCAGGACGTCAAGGCGCCCCGCCTCGCCGGAATCGGTGTGGGGCAACATGCGCCAGCCGAGCACGAAGGCGACGATCCCGATCGGGACGTTGACGAAGAAGATCCAAGACCAGTGCAGGTTCTCGAGGATCAATCCGCCCACGACGGGGCCGAGGATCGGCGCGAGCATGGCGGGCATCGAGACGTAGCCCATCACCTTGCCCATACGCTGTGGCCCGGCGACCTGGGCCATGATCATCATCGCGACGGGCATGATCATGCCGCCGCCGGCACCTTGCAGGACGCGGAACACGACCAAGGAGGTGGTGGAGTTGGCAAGCCCACACAAAGCGGAGCCAGCGGTGAAGAGCACCAGGGAGGTCATGTAGACCTGCTTGGCACCAAAGCGCCTTGCCGCCCAACCCGTGACCGGAATGACAGCCGCGAGCGCGAGCAGATATCCGGTGATCACCCACTGGACCTGGGAGAGCGGGCTGTGCAGGTCGTGCGAGAGGGTGTGTAGCGCGACGTTGACGATGGTCGTGTCGAGAATCGACATGACCATCCCGAGGATGACCACTCCGCAGACCACCCAGACATGGCGCTCGATGCGAGTCGAAGCGTGCGGATCACCCTGCTGAATTGTCGGCCGCGAAGACATGAGGTACCGAAAGTTTAGGTACCGAATCTTCTTTCTTCAAGGGGCTTCTGTGTGCCGTAGCTCACATACGCTCATTAGGGCAGGCTGCATCCGCCTTTGACCACGCTGGCATGCCCGGCCCTGAGCCTGATCTTCGGGAGCTGAGCGCACACGTGTGCCGGATGGAGCAGGGGCGGAAATAGTTCCAGGTACACCAGGTACGTGCCCGGGGCCAACGAGAACACAAACGGCCGACTCGAAACTTGCGTCACACTTCCCTCCCGTCGCCCATTGGGAGTTGTCACGAATACTGTCATGCGAGGTGTTAGGTAGAACCCCATGGGTTTGGGGTGAGGAGGGGGACTGAGCGGACCTCCGCCGGATACGCGAACATGCACCACGATGCGCGCTGCATGGGCGGGTTGAGCATCGGCGCTGGCCAGTGATTGCGTGCATATCCCGACGATTGCCATACCAGCCAGGACGGCGAGCAGGATCGAGACCCAAACACTTTGTTGGTTGATCTTGCTTGTCATGGCTTCCATGGACTCAACGTCTAGCCCAACGTTCGCGGTGCACCGAGCGCACTCACGCCTATAGCGGGAGCTTCGCTGATTCCGTAGTAGGCGATCCAGCCTGTGTGAGCGTTAATCGCGAGCGTCAGCACTTTCCCCGTCGGGGCGCTTGCACCAGGCGGCACCGGCGCACCGGCCAGGCCGAAGCTGCCTTCCATCGTCACAAACACAACTTCGCCGTCGTACCGTGCGACCTCAGCCGGTCCCGTCCCGCGGATCTGATTGTTGGGGTTGGCTTCGATCGCTTCCCGCAGGCTCGTGTTCACAGCGCGGATGCTCGTCGGGCTCGAATCGCCTGACTGGGATGCGAATTCATCTGCTATTTCATGAATTCTCCCATCGGAGAGAAGGGAGCCGGTGGGAGACGCGTATTCGGGTTCTTGAGTCTGTCCGGGTGAAGGCGGACGGACCGGTGGGCCATTCACAGAGTCAGCCGCATCCGCGCCACCGCAACCCGTTTCCGGCGCCCAGAACTCGATCGAGCCCCAGTTGTAACCAAGGATCGGATCGTCGATACCGAAGCAGCTGTTGCTGGTGTATGGCGTTGCGTGAGCCCCGGCTCCAGCCCAGTCCTCATGCCAGGTGTCGTTCGTCCAGTACGCCCAGCCAATGCTCGTGCCAAAGTTTGTGGCGCCGCTGGAGGTGGGCGTCGCATACTCCATGCCGGTCTGCAGAAAGGTCGACGAGTGCGGGAAACTCGAAAAGCATAGGTTTGGGCCTTTGTCCCAAGCCCAGGTCTCACACCAGTCGCCGTTACGACCGTAAGGCTCATCGATATATAGGCCGTAGACCGCGCCGTCCGCCGGCCCAGGGCCTTCGTTAATGAATACTTCCAATTCTTTCGGCCCATACGAGCGCGCTTCGAAATCGTGTGGAGAGCTTTCGCTCCGGTAAGCGCCTGTGATCGTGCCGCCCTCGACCCACGCGTCCGACCACTGCGGAAACACCACCCACAGCTCGTTGGTGATGAAGTCGCCGTGTGACCATCGCGGGACCTTGGCATAGAAGGTTTCAATTTCCGCCTTGGCCCCCAGCACTTCTTCGCCGGGCGCGGACATATACCACTGCACGACGGAGTAACAATGGTGGGTCGTGGGTTCGTTTTCGCAGGCGACCGCGTTGTCGGCGAGCAGAAGCCACGCAGCGAACACTAGCGACAGGGCGAGAATATGACGCCCCCTGATATGTGATGTGCGGTTGCCCGAATCGCGTTGGATCATCTTTTGCCCAAAGAAAGATGCAAGACACGTCGCTGATGAATGGATGGGATTTCCCGTATGGCGGAAGATTCCCATAGGTTGGTCGTTGTTTTCTGTCCGCGACCTTACAAGCCCGGCGCCACCCTGTCAAGGGATGCGATTCATTAATGGCCTCGTTAGCGAGATTTTGCAGCTCACGCTAGTTGGACACATCCGCATCGGACATACCCGAAGGCATTCTTTGTTTTGAGTCATGCGGGCGCCGAAACGGCGCGCCGAGCCCTACCAGCGGTAATGCGCGAAGGCCTTGTTGGCCTGAGCCATGCGATAGATGTCGTCCTTGCGCTTGTAGGCGCCGCCTTGCTGGGACTGAGCATCTAGCAACTCATTGGCCAAACGCTGGGCCATCGTCTTCTCGCGCCGATTGCGGGCGAACTCGACGAGCCAGCGCACCGCCAAAGTACGGGCGCGCGTGGAGGGCACCTCGACGGGCACCTGGTAGGTGGCTCCACCGACCCTCCGGGAGCGGACCTCCAAAGCGGGAGTCAAAGCCCTGATCGAAGCCTCGAGTTGCTCGATGGGATCCTTGTCGGAGCGCTCGCCGAGCAAAGCCAAAGCGTCGTACACGATGCGCTCGGCAGTGGACTTCTTACCGTCGAGCATGACCTTGTTGATGATCTGCTGGACCAGCTTGGAGCGATGGATGGGGTCCGCTTCAAGCGGACGTATTTGGGCGGCTGCGCGACGGGGCATAGTGGCGGGGGCGGGCGGGGGGAACCTTACTTCTTCTTGACGCCGTACTGGGAGCGACCTTGCTTGCGGTCGCTCACGCCAGCCGCATCCAAAGTGCCGCGGACCACCTTGTAGCGCACGCCGGGGAGGTCCTTGACGCGACCGCCACGCACCAACACCACGGAGTGCTCTTGCAAGTTGTGGCCCTCGCCGGGGATGTAGGCGGTGACCTCGATCGAGCCGGCGATACGCACACGCGCGACCTTGCGCAGGGCGGAGTTCGGCTTCTTCGGGGTCGTCGTGTAAACGCGTGTGCACACGCCACGCCGCTGCGGAGCAGCGACCTTCTTCTTGCGTCCCTTGCCCGACTTTAGGCCGGGAGTGGCAAGCTTTTTCTTGGGGGCGATGCGCCCCTTGCGCACTAGTTGCGAGGTGGTGGGCATTCGGCGGGAATCCTAGCAGCGTCCGCTTCGCGCCGACCCGCGGCCCACCGAGGACCGCCGTGGGCACCGCAACTCAAAGACACCCCACGCGCGCGCGTGGGGCACCCCTCCAGACGAAACACAAACACAAGCCCCGCCCCGACTCGCCCCGCCCCGACTCGCTCGGAGCCGCAGGGTCCCGGCCCGACTCAATCGGAGCCGCTGGATCGGGAGCCGCAAGGAAGTCAAGCGTTGGCGCGCAGGCCGGCGGAGCGCACAGGCGCCGGCATCAAGGCCGCCGCAACGAGAACCATCACAAAAGCGAGCGATTGGAGCACGATCCCGACGGCACTGCCGGGCATGGGGTCACCGAACACAAGGATCCCGCCTGCCACGCCTGCGATGTTGGCGGCGGTGCCGGTGACCGCGATGACGGGCACGGCGTCCCCGTCCTGGAGACCACGCGCCGATGCGTAGAAGGCCAGGACCGACGCTAGAGCGGCGACCAGGAGCCATGGGCTGAGCAGCAGGGCCAAAGCCCCGTGGGCCCCGACGATGCCGGTTAGAGCCTTGATCGAAATATCCGAGACGCCGAAGAGGATGCCTGAGGCGGCGCCGAGCATCATGCCGTGGTGCTCCACCGGCCCACCCATGCGAGGACCCATGATGAGCAGGCCGCCAAGCCCGAACAGGCCAGCCTCGAAGGAGATCATGGCGGGATCTGAGAAGTGGGAGTGGGCGCCGTGCATGGCAGGCAGGGTCAAGCCCAGCATGACCAAGCCTCCGGCGGTCAACCACAGGCCGAGCCACTGACGACGACCGACCTTGAAGCCGAACATGCGGTCGGCCATCACCGCAATCAAGACCACGCCGGCGGCCAAGGCGACCTGGACTACCGACATCGGCGCTAGGGCTAGCGCGGCCACGTGCAAAGCCCACGACGCCGCCGCCACGAGCATCCCGATGGCAAACCACTTGGAGGAGAACAGCGCCCGGCCAGAGCGCAAGGGGTGGCGCACGTCGACCTTGCCGACGGAATTGGCACCCCGGTACTTGTAGAAGAAGCCAAGGTTGGCCACGAAGGCGCAAGCGAGGGCGAGGAGTATGCCTAGATCGAGAGTCATGAAGGGGAGCCGGGTGGAGTGATGATCCATCGGCAAAGTCCGCCCGATGCTTTACTGCACCGATGCGACCCGGGCAGATTACAGCCCGCCACCTCTGTGCAAGCTAAAGACGACCCACGCCTAACAGAGAGCAAACCGAGCCGTCCGCTACTGCTGGTGGACATCGACGGCGTGATCTCCTTGTTCGCGTTCGCGGGCGGACCCCCGCCGGCGGGCTCGTTCCACTCAATCGATGGCATACCCCACTTCCTTTCTGCCAAGGCGGCCGAGCACCTGCTCGCGCTCACCGCGACGTTCGAGCTGGCTTGGGCCAGCGGCTGGGAGGAGAAGGCCAACGAATACCTGCCCTACCTGCTTGGGCTGCCGAGGCTGCCCCATTTGAGCTTCGAAGGCAAGGTGGGTCGCACCAACGCTCACTGGAAGCTCGACGCGATCGAAACCTATGTGGGCGAGAGGCCTTTGGCGTGGATCGACGATGCTTTCAACGAGGCCTGCCACGAGTGGGCACACGCACGCGCGGAGCCGACCTTGCTGGTTCAGACGATGCCCGCGGAAGGGCTTACACAGCGGGAGACGGCGATTCTGGAGCGATGGGCGCTTGACCTGGGAAGCCGGGAGAGGGCGCCTAAGACGGAGCCGGCGATTGAGACGGAGCCGGCGATTGAGACGGAGCCGGCGATTGAGACGGAGCCGGCGATTGAGACGGAGCCGGCGATTGAGACGGAGCCGGCGATTGAGACGGAGCCGGCGATTGAGACGGAGCCGGCGATTGAACGGAGCCGGCGAAGACGGTGTGAAGGATACGTAGCCGGCAAAGGCCAGCGGCGCTGAGACAACGGTGGGCAAGCCCGGGCCACCGACGCATAGGACCCGCAGGTTTGTTTCTGTCTTTGCCGGTGAGACGGTGACCGGCGCGGACCATAGTCCGGATGGGTCGGTGTGAACTTCGGTGAGAGTCAACTCGCTGACTGCTTCGCCCCGGTGGGCGACTTGTCGCACCTGGATCTCCAAAGGAGCACCCGCGAGAGGCGTGCCGTCGGCAAGCCGCAGGCTGCCTGCCAGCACGGCTGATGTACCGGACACTTCGGCCTGTTCCAAGCGTAGGGTGGCGCGCGCGGAGAGCCCGACCAAGCGAAGAGAAGAGCCTCTTACAGACTGCAGCTCGCCATAGAGGGCATCGCCGGGACAATCGGTGGAGTCGGCGTCGCGATGGCCCGCTACCCGCGGCAGGGAGACGTGGGCGTGGGCGGGGAAACGGCTGTATACGGCTCCGTCGGCGGTCACACGCACCGTCACGCGACCCTCGAGTGGAGCCCCGTGCAGGGACAGCTTCCAAGCGAGGAGATGTTCGAGGGCGGTGCGAGCGGGGGGCGAGATCTGTTGGGCGCTATAGGTGCCCAAGATCGCGATGCCGGTCGAATAGACGTTGTAGCCGCCTGCTTGGGCTCCCACGACCGGCTCGTCGATCCCGCCTGCGCGCGCCTCGAAGATGCGTCCGAAGCGGTCGATCACGAAGTTGTAGCCGATGTCGTTCCAGCCGCGGCCGTAACGGTGGAACTCGTAGATCGAACGCAACATCGAAGGCACTTCGGCGGCGGTATAACCGTCGGGGTTCTCGGTGTGATGGACGAAGGCGAGCTGGACTGTCCCGTATGCGGGCGCGACCTTGGGGTGGGCGCCGCCCTGTGCCCAGGCGTGGCGCGCGACGATCGGCGGCTGGCCTGGGCCGGCTTGCAAGCCCGAGTTGACAAGCTGCAGGCCCGCTAGCGAGGACCGATCCGTTGCGAGACCCGCCAAGGCCGCCGGCGAGTACAGAGCACCGCTTGCGGTAGCTGCTGTAACCGCGATCAGAGATCGGCGTGTGATCCCACCGGAGTCCACATCACACATGGTTGCCAGTAACACGAGAAGTTATGCACAAGCACGGTGTTAGACATAAGAATGCTCTCAACGTGCCCCCCCGTGTAGGCACCCTCCACGGGAAAGACACTCATGGGGAGCCGGGGCGCGCATGCGCGCCCCGGTCGGCCGGCACATGTGCCGGCCGAGACAGCGGCGCATGCGCCGCTGTCTGAACAAGGTGGAGAGGTCAGAGGGCCCCTCCATACCTAGTCGCTACTCGCCCCCCGGCTCGTCCGGCACGTCTAGCTCGCCCAAACCCTCGACGAAGCCGGGATCGGTGCTGCCTGCGCCGATCTTCTCCAAGGAGGCGAGGTCGGCGTCGAACTCACTGCCATAACCGGTGCCGAGCGCCTCCCCGTCGGCGAGACCAAGCTCAGCGGCGATCTCCTCCTGATCGAGTAGACCGACGTCGTCGATCGCGCGGGGAAGCGGCTCGGACGGTTCGATCTCGATCCTCCGATAGCGCTTTAGGCCCGTCGCGGCGGGGATCAACTTGCCGATGATCACGTTCTCCTTAAGACCGTTGAGCCGGTCGATCTTGCCCTCCAAGGAGGCGTCGGTGAGCACCTTGGTGGTCTCCTGGAAGGAGGCCGCCGAGAGGAACGAGTCGGTGTTGAGCGATGCCTTGGTGATGCCGAGGATGATGTCCTCGAACTGAGCGGTCTCGCCACCCTTGGCGATCACGGCGTCGTTGGCGGTGGCGAATTCGTAGCGGTCCACGAACTGTCCGGGCAGGTAGTCGGTGTCGCCCTTCTGGTCGACCCGAACCTTCTTGAGCATCTGGCGCACGATCAACTCGATGTGCTTGTCGTTGATGTCCACGCCTTGGGACTTGTAGACCTCCTGGACCTCCTTGACCAAGTACTGCTCGGTCTCGGTGCGTCCGCGGATCGCCAGGAGCTCGTGCGGGTAGAGCGAGCCCTCGTTGAGCTGCTTGCCGGCCTGGATCTTCTCGCCCCCGCTCACGTACAGGCGCGTGCGACGGGGGAAGGCGTGGCGATGCTCCTCCCCAGCCTCGTCGGTGATGACAACCGTCAAGGCCTTCTCGGATTCTTCGATCGAGACGATCCCGTCCTGCTCGGCAATCTTGGCCAAGCCCTTAGGCTTGCGCGCCTCGAAGAGCTCCACCACGCGCGGTAGACCGTGCGTGATGTCCGCGCCGGCGACGCCGCCGGTGTGGAACGTGCGCATCGTCAGCTGGGTGCCGGGCTCGCCGATCGACTGGGCGGCCACGATGCCCACCGCGTCGCCGATCTGAGCGGTCTGGCCGGTGGCCATCGCACGGGCGTAGCATGCTTGGCAGACCCCGCTGGGAGCCTTGCACTTGAGCACCGAGCGCACGGACACTGTGACCAGCGCGCCTTTCTCGTGGTCGTCGGCGAATGCCTCGGCCATGTCGGCGAGCTGCTGACGTCCGATTTCCTCGCCTCCCTCGGCGAGCATGCGCCCGCGCTTGGTGGTGATCGGCTGGGCGGCGGTGCGACCCACGAGGTTTTCGTTGGGCTCGCCACCCTCGTTCCAGACGGTCATCTCGATGAATTCGTCGGTGCCGCAATCGACCTCGCGGATGATCACGTCCTGGGCGACGTCAACCAGACGCCGAGTCAGGTAGCCAGAGTCGGCGGTGCGCAGGGCGGTGTCAGCCAGGCCCTTTCGCGCGCCGTGGGTGGAGATGAAGTACTCCAGGACCGACAGGCCCTCCATGAAGTTGGACTTGATCGGTCGCTCGATGATCTCGCCCTTCGGGTTGGCCATCAGGCCACGCATCCCCGCCAGCTGGCGAATCTGCTTGAAGGAACCGCGGGCGCCCGAGTTGGCCATCATGAAGATGGGGTTGAGCGTGTCGAGGTTCTGGATCATCGCCTCGGCCACCTCGTCGGTGGCCGCGTTCCACTTCTCAACGACCGCCTCGTGGCGCTCCTCCTGGGTGATCAGGCCCATGTCGTACTGGTCTGTGATGTCGCCGACCAGCTTGTCGTACTTGTCGAGGATCGACTGCTTCTCGGGCGGGATCACGACGTCGTTCTTGGAGATCGTGATGCCGGCCTGGGTGGCGTACTTGAAACCTAGGTCCTTGAACGCGTCGAGGACCAAGGAGATCGTGGTGGCGCCATAGGTCTGCACCAAGGCATCGATCAAGCGAGTCGTGTCGCGCTTCTTCATCGACTGGTTGACGAACACGTACTTGGAGGCGTCGAAGTCGTCTCCAAGGGCCTCCGCCAAAGCCCGCTCGATGCGGTCGTTGTAGATGATGCGCCCGACCGTGGTGAGGATGTGGCCGCCGTCGCGCTTGAAGGGCCTGAACTCGGCCGTCTCGTGCAACTTGACCACGGCCGCCTCATAGGACAGCTCGGCCTCTTGGGCTGTGCGGAACACATGAGGACGTGGCTCGCCCTCCGGCCACTTGCCACTGGTGAGAAGGTCTCGCTTCTCCCCCAGCTCCTCTGCCTCGGGCCCGTAGGTGAGGTAGTAGGCGCCGAGGATCATGTCCTGGGTGGGGGTCGCCAAAGGCGCGCCGTGAGCAGGGCTCAGGATGTTGTTGGAGGAGAGCATCAGGATCCTCGCCTCCGCCTGGGCCTCGGCGGAGAGCGGTAGGTGGACAGCCATCTGGTCGCCGTCGAAGTCGGCGTTGAAGGCGTGGCAGACCAGGGGGTGGACCTGGATCGCCTTGCCCTCGACCAAGAGCGGTTCAAAGGCCTGGATTCCCAGCCTGTGAAGGGTGGGCGCCCGGTTGAGTAGGACTGGATGCTCGTGGATGACCTCCTCCAGGACATCCCAGACCTCGCCGATCATCGAGTCCACCATCTTCTTGGCGGCCTTGATGTTCTGGGCGGACTTGCGCTCGACCAGGCGGGCCATGATGAACGGCTTGAACAGCTCCAGGGCCATGATCTTGGGCAGGCCGCACTGGTGCAGCTTGAGGTAGGGGCCGGCCACGATCACTGAGCGACCGGAGTAGTCCACGCGCTTGCCGAGCAGGTTCTGGCGGAAGCGACCTTGCTTGCCCTTGAGCATGTCGCTGAGCGACTTCAGCGGGCGGTTGCCGGGCCCGGTGACGGGACGACCGCGACGACCGTTGTCAAATAGGGCGTCCACGGCCTCTTGGAGCATGCGCTTCTCGTTGTTGACGATGATCTCGGGCGCACCCAGATCCAGCAACCGCTTGAGGCGGTTGTTGCGATTGATGACGCGGCGATAGAGGTCGTTGAGGTCAGACGTGGCGAAGCGACCGCCGTCGAGCTGGACCATCGGTCGCAACTCCGGCGGGATCACGGGCACGGCGTCGAGGACCATCATCTCGGGCTTGTTGCCGGACTGGATAAAGGCGGAGACGACCTTCAGGCGCTTGACCGCACGAGCCTGCTTCTGGCCCTTGCCGGTCTTGACCTGCTCCTCTAGATCGGTCCTTTCGGCCTCCAGGTCGACTTGCTGGAGCAAGTCCCTGATCGCCTCGGCGCCCATGCCGCCACGGAAGTATTCGCCGAAGCCGTAGGAGGAGCCGAAGCGCTCCTTTAGCTCCCTGAATGTGGTCTCGTCGTGCTCGATCTGCTTGGAGTCCATCGTCTTGAACAGCTCCCAGACGTTGCGCATGCGCTCGGCGCCGTCCTCGACATAGGCTTCGGTGTCGGCGATATCGGCCTCGAAGGTCTTATTCAGTTCCTTGATGAGCTTGTCGCGTTCCTCGTCGGAGATCTTGGACAGGTTGAGGTCCAGCGAGTCGGCCCATAGATGGTCTTCGTCGTTGAAAGAGGTTTGCTTGCCGGTCTGGAGGTACTTCTCGCGACGGGCCAAGGACTCGCGCAGTTCGAGCACGCGCTCCTCCAGCTCGGCGGCGTAGGAGTCGAGGACCTTGTTGACCTCCTTCTCGAGCGTGTCGAGGTCCTTGGAGCGTGCCTCGTCATCGACCCATGTGACGATCGATGCGGCGAAATAGAGAACCTTCTCAAGCTCCTTGGGCGCCATGTCCAGGAGGTAGCCGATGCGACTGGGAACACCCTTGAAGAACCAGATGTGACTGACGGGCGCGGCCAAGTCGACGTGGCCCATGCGCTCGCGGCGAACCTTCGAGCGAGTGACCTCCACACCGCAGCGCTCGCACACGATGCCCTTGTAGCGAACCCGCTTGTACTTGCCGCAATAGCACTCCCAATCCTTGGTAGGACCGAAGATACGCTCGCAGAAGAGGCCGTCCTTCTCGGGCTTGAGCGTGCGGTAGTTAATCGTCTCGGGCTTGGTCACCTCGCCCGAACTCCAGGAGCGGATCTGCTTGGACGAGGCGAGCGAAATCTCTATCGCATCGAAGTTATTAATGTCAATCATAGGTCGCTCCCTTCAGCCGGCTCGCCCGAGGGCGCACCGGAATCATCCAAATCCTCGAGGCCAATGCCGTCCTCGATAAGCCCCTCTATGTCGATCGCTACGTCGGGCTCGACGTTCCCCTCTGCTTGTCCATCTCCGTTGTCTGACTCGGCGGTTGCGCCCTCGATCTCAGGCTCAGTCTCTGAAACCTCGCCGGTGGGAGCGCGCACGCCAGAAAGATCGATGCCCAACTCCTCCGCCGCACGCAGCAGGTCGTCGTCTTCGTCGCGCAGTTCGGTGTGCTGTCCCTCCTCCGAGACAACGCCCACATCAAGCGCCAAGGACTGCATCTCCTTGAGCAAGACCTTGAAGGACTCGGGGATCGAGGGCTCAGCGATGTTCTCACCCTTGACGATCGCCTCGTAGGCCTTGACGCGCCCGACAGTGTCATCAGACTTGATGGTGAGCATCTCCTGCAAGGTGTAGGCAGCGCCGAACGCCTCCAAGGCCCACACCTCCATCTCGCCGAAGCGCTGACCGCCGAACTGCGCCTTGCCACCCAACGGCTGCTGGGTGACCAGCGAGTAGGGCCCTGTCGAGCGAGCGTGGATCTTGTCGTCGACGAGGTGCAGGAGCTTGAGGATGTACATGTAGCCAACGGTCACTTGCTCCTCGAAAGGCTCTCCGGTGCGACCGTTGAACAAGGTCATCTTGCCGGAGGCCTGCTCGCCGACACGACGTGACTTGTCGATGTCCATGCGGATGCGCCCTTCGTGGGCATCCTGCCACTTGACCAAGGCCGTATCCACGTCTTCGACGGTCGCGCCGTCAAACACTGGCGTGGCCACATACACCTTCTTGTTGCCCCCGTTGGTGTGGGCTTCCTTGTAGGCCTCGGTGCCGTCGTCGTACCAGCCTTGCGCCGCGGCCCAGCCCAGGTGCGTCTCCAGGATCTGGCCGACGTTCATGCGGCTCGGCACGCCCAGCGGGTTGAGGATCACGTCGACCGGGGTGCCGTCCTCCAGGAACGGCATGTCCTGCTGGTCGACGATCTTTGAGATCACACCCTTGTTGCCGTGGCGACCCGCGAGCTTGTCGCCCTCGGAGATCTTGCGCTTCTTGGCCACGAACACGCGCACCAGGTCGTTGACGCCCGGCGGCAGGTCGTCGCCCTCGTCGCGGGAGAAGGTCATCACGTCGATCACCACGCCACCCTCGCCGTGGGGCACCTTCAGGGAAGTGTCGCGCACCTCGCGCGCCTTCTCCTTGAAGATCGCGCGGATCAGCTTCTCCTCGGCGGTCAGCTCGGTCTCGCCCTTGGGCGTGACCTTGCCTACCAACAGGTCGCCCGAGGCGACCTCGGCCCCGACGCGCACGATGCCGCGGTCGTCGAGGTTGCGCAGGGACTCCTCGGAGCGGTTGGGGATGTCGCGCGTGATCTCCTCGTCGCCGAGCTTGGTCGTGCGGGCATCGATCTCGTACTCCTCGATGTGGATCGAGGTGAGCTCGTCGTCCTGCACGAGGCGCTTGGACAGGATGATCGCGTCCTCGAAGTTGTAGCCCTCCCAGGACATGAACGCCACCATCAGGTTCTTGCCGAGCGCCATTTCGCCCTTGTCGGTCGAGGAGCCATCGGCCAGCACGTCACCGGCCATGACCTTCTGATCGGCATTCACACGCGGCTTGTGGTGAATCAAGGTCCCTTGGTTGGAGCGCATGAACTTCTGCAGGTCGTACTCGTCCTTGCCCTCCGAGGTCTGCACCACGATGCGGTTGGCGTCGACGAAATCGATCGTGCCGCTGTTGCGAGCCAGCAGCACATCGCCCGTGTCGAGCGCCGCGCGGCGCTCCATGCCGGTACCGACCAGCGGGGCGTCGGTCTTCAGGAGCGGCACCGCCTGGCGCTGCATGTTCGAGCCCATCAGCGCGCGGTTGGCGTCGTCGTGCTCGAGGAACGGGATCATCGCGGTGGCGACCGACCAGATCTGTTCGGGGGAGACATCCACCAGATCCACGTCCTTGGGACCAACCGTTACGTACTGACCGGCCTGCGTACGGCACAGGATGTCTTTCTCGAGCAGCTTGCCCGTCTTGGAATCGATCGGCGTGTTGGCCTGGGCGATCAGCTGCTCCTCCTCCTGGTTCGCGTCCAGGCGCACGATCTCCTCGGTGGCGATTCCGTCCTTGACCACGCGATAGGGAGTTGTGACGAAGCCGTACTCGGAAACCTCGGCGAACGAGGAGAGCGAGCCGATCAGGCCGATGTTGGGTCCCTCGGGCGTCTCGATCGGGCACATACGCCCGTAATGGGTCGGGTGCACGTCGCGCACCTCGATCGGGGCGCGCTCACGGGTGAGCCCGCCCGCGCCTAGCGCCGAGAGGCGCCTGCGGTGCGTGAGTCCCGACAGCGAGTTGGTCTGGTCCATGAATTGCGACAGCTGGGAGGACCCGAAGAACTCCTTCAAAGCGGCGACCACGGGACGGATGTTGATGATCGTCTGGGGAGTGATCGTGTCGGCGTCCTCGGTGGTGAGGCGCTCGCGCACAACGCGCTCCATCCGGTACAGACCGATGCGGAATGCCTCTTGGATCAGCTCGCCGACGGTGCGCAGACGGCGGTTGCCGAAGTGCTCGTACTCGTCGAGGTGCTCGTCGACGGGCTCGCGCGGCATCGACATCGCCTCGGCCGCGTAGTCCTTGATCTCGATCTCCGGCTCCTCGGGCATGCCGAGTCGCTTGGGCAGAGAGGCGAGCTCCTTGACGAGCGCGAGGATGTCGTCGTGGGTGAGCGTGCGCGTATCGATGTCGATGTCGAGACCGAGACGCGAGTTGAGCTTGTAGCGGCCGACCCGCGTGAGGTCGTAGCGCTTGGGATCGAAGAACAGCTGGTTGAGCAGAGCCTTGGCGTTCTCGACGCTGGGCGGCTCGCCGGGACGCTGCTTCTTGAACAGCTCGATCAAGGCGCCCTCTTCGGTCCTTGTCTGCTCGGTGTCGGCGTCGATCGTGTTGCGGATGTAGAGCGAGTTGTCAAACAGACGCAGAATCTCCTCGTCTGTGGCGTAGCCCATGGCGCGCAGCAAGACCGTGACGGGCAGCTTGCGCTTACGGTCGATACGGACGAAGATCTTGCCCTTCTTGTCGATCTCCAGCTCCAGCCAAGAGCCGCGGGCGGGCATCAGGTTGGCGATGAAGACCTGCTTCTCGCGGTCCTTGGGCTCCATCAAGTAGGCGCCGGGTGAGCGCACGAGCTGGGTCACGACGACACGCTCGGTGCCGTTGATGACGAATGTGCCCCGCTCGGTCATCCACGGGAAGTCGCCCATGAAGACCGACTGCTCGCGGATCTCGCCGGTCTCGCGGTTGATGAACGCGACGGTGACGGTCAGGGGGCGAGCGTAGGTGAGGTCCTTCTCGCGGCACTGCTCCAGTGAGGCGACCGGTTCGTCGAAGACGAACTCCCCGAACTGTACGGCGAGGTTGCCGGTGTAGTCCTCGATTGGGGAGATGTCGTCGATCGTCTCGCGCAATCCGCCCTTCTCTGGGTCGGTGAGCCACAAGAACGAGCGGCGCTGGATATCGATGAGGTTGGGTACGTCGACAGACTTGTTCAGACGCGCGAAAGTCCGGCGCGTCCGGAGAGCATCAACAGCAGCCAAGAATGACTCCTTCGGAGGGCGAGAGACGGGCAAAGGCGGGCGCAAATGCGCGACCACCGAAGATAGCACAGATCATCGTCGCCCTCAAGTGGGGCAGCCAGCGCTCACGGACCCCACCCTTGACAACCGCGTATGTGGCGCGGCGCCGACTTCAATCAGGTGGCTACGACTATCGGCCAGCGGCTGGGATTGTACCGGAAAGAAGCCGATTTTGGGAGAAATCGGGAAGCGGGTGACGGAGCTGATCAGTAGGGCTCCGAGTGTGTTGAGGTACTCCGCCAGGGGTGCCCTGCGCGCGCGTGCGGCCTGGTAGTTGGATCTAGATCTCTAAGAAGGCCGCGCACGCGCGCGGGGCACCCGGATTTCGCATAACGACAACACCCGACCCGAGCGACCGACACCCGACCCTGCCGACCGACACGCCCGACCTCCACGTGGCTTGACCGGCGCCCAGACTCGTCTTGGCCAAGCGCCGGTCCAACTTCGTCGGCAACTACTTCAACTCGACGGCGCCCCCGGCCTCCTCGAGTTCAGCCTTGAGCTTGTCGGCCTCCTCGCGCTCGATGCCCTCCTTGACAGGCTTGGGGGCCTCGTCGACGAGCGCCTTGGCCTCCTTCAGGCCAAGTCCGGTGGCCGAGCGCACAACCTTGATCACCTGGATCTTCTTGTCGCCGGCTGCCGTCAAGATCACATCGACAGTAGTGGGACCCTCATCCTCGGAGCCCGCGTCACCACCGCCACCACCAGCGGCTGCCGGCGCCGGCGCGGCCACCGCGGCCGCGGAGACGCCGAACTCCTCCTCCAAAGCCTTAATGCGCTCTGCGAGCTCGAGCACAGAAATACCCTTGAGCTCCTCGATCCAGTCTTGCGTGCTTGTTGCCATTGGTCAGTCCTCCTTGGTCGCTTCGGCGCGCTCGGTCTCGCCTGTGCCCTCTTGGGCCTGCGCCGAAGCGTCCGTCTGGTTGTCGTCTTGTGCCGGCTCTCCTGCCGACTCAGCTTGGTCTGGCGCGCTCGATGCCTCCGGCGCGAGAGGCTCCTCCTCGGCTGCAGGCTCCTCTTCGGCTGCAGGCTCCTCCCGTGTAGGCTCGGCAGTCGCGGCCTCCTCCTCGCGCGCAGCGGCCTCGGGCTCTGCCGGCGCCGCCTCCGCGACCGGCGCATCTCCGGCCGGAATCTCACCGGACTCCTTCTTGGCTTGAACCTGGCCGAGAGCTACGGCAAGGCCACCGACGAGCGCATTCAAGGTGCGGACCAGGCCTGAGATCGGTGAGGCGACAATGCCGACAAGTTGGCCGTAGAGCACTTCGCGCGAAGGCAGGCGCGAGATCGCACGGATCTGATCAGCGTCAAGAACGTCGCCATTCATGAGACCACCCTTGAATGGCAGGAGCTGCGTGGCGCGCGCCTGATCCGCGACAGCCTTGGCCGCAAGCGCAGCGTCACCGCGCACGAACGTCAAGGCGGTGGGACCCGATAGCAGCGCCTTGAGCGACTCGGCACCCACCTGATCTGCGGCGCGTTCGGTCAAAGAGTTCTTGACCACTTGGAAGCTGGCGTCGGCCTCACGCAACTTGGTCCGCAACTCGGCTGCTTGGGCTACCGATATGCCACGGTAGTCAACTGCGAACACCGCATCGGCGCCGTCGATCTCAGCCGCAAGCGCCTCTATCGTCGCTGCCTTTTGCTCTCGGTTCATCTCGTTCCTTGCTCTCTTGGAAACTCAAGCGCCCAGATCCAGGGGGGCGTCGAGAGCGGAGATGAACCGCCTTCGCTCGCTCCACCTGCCCCGGTCTTCTGCCGCCGATCTCAATCGGCCGGCGGCGCCGGGGGTCTCGGGCGGTGAGCTTTGGATTAAATCAGGCCGCCGCTGCCTCTTCGAGGATGTCGCGGGTCTTGGTGGGATCAACTTTGACCCCGGGACCCATGGTGGAGGTCATCGTGATGGTGCGCAGGTAGCGCCCCTTCGCGGCCGAGGGCTTTGCCCGGATCAGCTCTTCGACCACAGCCGCGTAATTCTCGAGCAGGCTCCGCTCTTCAAAGGAAGCCTTGCCGATCACCATGTGCACGATCGCGGTGCGATCGGTGCGGTACTCGACCTTGCCCGACTTTGAGTCCTCGACGGCTTTGGCCACATCCATCGTGACAGTCCCCACCTTCGGGTTGGGCATCTTGCCAGACGGCCCAAGGATCCGCCCCAGGCGACCCACTACCGACATCAGGTCCGGCGTGGCGATAGCCACGTCAAAATCATCGAAACCCTCCTCGATGCGCTTGGCCAAGTCCTCGGCGCCAACCACATCAGCTCCCGCCTGCTCGGCTTCGGTGGCCTTCGCCCCTTGGGCGAACACCGCCACCTTGACGTCCTTGCCGAGCCCATTGGGTAGGGCGATCGTCCCACGCAGCTGCTCGTCGGCGTGGCGCACGTTCAAGCCGGTTCGCACATGCAGCTCCACCGACTCGTCGAATTTGGAGGAAGCCAAGCTCTTGACCAAGGCCACCGCCTCGGCGGGCGTGTGCTCGCGGTCGCGGTCGACCTTCTCAAGCGCCTCTCTGTGACGTCGTCCATGCAAGCTCATGCCGCCACGTCCACGCCCATCGAGCGAGCCGTGCCCGCGATGATCTTGACCGCTTCATCCACATCGTGGGCGTTCAAATCGGCGAGCTTGCGTTCAGCGATCTCGCGAAGCTGGGCATCGGTGATCGTGCCCACCTTGTTGCGGTTAGGCTCGCCCGATCCCTTCTCCAGTTTCAGGGCCTGCTTGATCAGTACAGCCGCCGGGGGCGTCTTCGTCACAAATGTGAACGAGCGATCCTCGTAAACCGTGATCACAACCGGGATGATCGTGCCGGTCTCCGACAAGGTCTGCGCGTTGAAGGCCTTGCAGAACTCCATGATGTTGATGCCGTGCTGGCCCAGGGCAGGACCGACCGGCGGAGCCGGGCTAGCCTGCCCGCCGCGTGCTTGCAACTTGATTGTTGTCAAAACCTTCTTAGCCATAAATATCCCGCGCCTAAAGCTTCTTTACTTGGTCGAAACCCACCTCGACGGGAGTCTCGCGACCAAAGATTGATACCAGGACCTTGAGCTTGGCGGCGTCGTCGTTGATCTCGGAGATCTCCCCGGAGAAGTCGGACAACGGCCCGGAGACCACCTTGACGGTCTCTCCGATCGCAAACTGCGCGCGGGTCCTGGGAGCTGTGGCGACCTCCTTGTGGAGCAGCCTGTCCACCTCGACCTGAGTCAGGGCGACAGGCTCTTGGGAGGAACCCACAAAGCCGGTAACTCCGGGTGTGCCCTTCACGACGCCCCACGAATCCTCATTGAGCTCCATGTTGACCAGCACATAGCCAGGCATTGTGCGCTTCTCGACTGTGATCTTCTGGTTGTCCTTCATCTCCGAGACGGACTCGGTCGGGACGACCACCTGGCGCACGGCGCGCTGCTGGCCCAAAGACACAACCCGGTGCTCGAGATTGTGCTTGACCTTGTTCTCGTGACCGGAGTAAGTGTTGACGACATACCAACGAAACATTCAAGTTCCTGACAGCTTCAAGGGGTGGACAAGACAGGGCAAGACGAGGGACGAACGAGCGCTACGTGATTTGAGACGTGGCAGCTAGAGGATGAAATTTATGATCTTTTGGGCTGCCCAGTCGGCGAGGCCGAGATATACGCCTGCGACGGCCACGAAGCCAATGACGACAGTCGTGGCCTGCGTGACATGGCGCCGGTCGGGCCACTGTACTCGTTGCAGCTCAGCCCAGCTGGCTCGCAGGAAAGCAATCGCACGCCTGTGGATCGGTTGCGAGGGCTTCTGAGCAACCGGTGCCTCCTCGGCGGCCGCGCCATCTCCGAAAGCGTCCTCGGCGGTCTGCGAACCGTCGCCGCGACTCCGTCGACCCCCTCCCCCACCAGTGGGAACGAGCTCGGCCGGCGGCGCCTCGAGCGCGCCATCGCCGTTCTGAGGCTCGGCGTCTTGCTCGACCGGAACCCCGCCGGCGCCGCGAATGAGCGCAGCGTCAAACTCGTCGACATCCCCAGCATGTGAGAGCGCGCCGGGGAGGTCGGCTCGCACCGGGCGATTCTGAGCTGGAGTCGACGCGCCTTCGCGTACGGGCCTCGGCCGACGTTGCCTTGCGCGCTTGCGATCACGGGCCACAGCAGCGCTCCCGCGCTAGCGAGTCTCCCGATGGCTGGTGTGCCGACGGCACCAGCGACAGTACTTACGCAGACTCACCCGATCGGGATTGTTGCGCTTGGACTTGTTTGTTTGGTAGTTGCGATGCTTGCACTCCTCGCACGCGAGGGTGATAGCAATCCGAACGTCTCCGCGAGCCATAGTTATCCCTGCGTGGTTGTCGACACAGGCGCCAGGCCGGTGCCCAGGCGCGAATTGGGAAGTCTAGCGCGGCCTGGCCTTCGGCGTAGCCGGGCGCTCAGGCGATCTGATGCTCGATCGCGCCAAGCTGCTCGATCTCGATTCGCACAACGTCGCCTGAGCCCAGAAAACGGGGCGGATCGAGTCCCATGCCCACACCACCCGGGGTGCCCGTGAGGATCAGGTCGCCCGGCTCCAAGGTGCAGGTCTGCGAGATGAAGGCGATCAGTTCGGGGATCTTGAAGATCAGGTTCGAGGTGGAGGCATCTTGGCGCGGTTCGTCGTTCACCCATGTGCGCAAGCGAAGCGCATCCGGGTCGGGGATCTCCTCGGCGGTCGTGATCCATGGGCCATAGGGACAGAACGCGTCGGCACCCTTGGCCCTGGTCCACTGTGGCTCGCGCCCTTGCAGGTCACGGGCGGTGAGGTCGTCGGCTACCGCATATCCTGCGACCTGCCCACCGGGCCCCATCACGACCGCAAGCTCGCCCTCGTAGTCGAGCCTTTTGACGACCTTCGGACAGGGCACCGGCGCACCAGGCGGGGCCGCTGAAGAGGGCAGCTTCATGAACACGAGCGGCTCCGATGGAGCGGTAGCACCAAGCTCGGCGACGTGATCTGCATAGTTCATCCCGATCCCAAAGATCGCCCGCGGCCTGGGCACCGGGGCGAGCAAGGTCACGTCGGCCACGGCGAACTCAGGGCCCCCGGCCACCGACGCACCAGGCTCGCGCAAGAGGTCGAGCACCGTGATCCTTTCATCGGCGAACGCGACGATCCGGTCCTCACGCACTACCCCGGCGCGTGGTGGGGAGCCGTCGGGCGGCAGGAACGTGGCAAGGCGCATCCCGCGTAAGCCTACCGAGCAGGGTTCCTGCGAGCCTGTTGAGAGGACACCGGCAAGCCTGCCCGAAGCCCGTGGCAGCGCAGGCCTGCGCGAAACCCGCGGCAGCTCTACTCGTAAAGCGTGAGGGTGGCCAAGATCACGTACAGGGCCACCAGGGCCCAGCCCTCGAAGGCGGCCGCCTCGCCGTCCCCAGTGATCTGCCACAGAGCTAGCGCCATCACCAGAAACGCGCCGATGTAGACGGGCGCCAAGGCAAACGTAAGCGTGGTCGCAAGCAGAAATGAGATCAAGACAAGTAGCGGGAACAGGAAAGCCGCGATTTGGGCAACCGAGTTCTTGACGACCGAGATCGCCAAGTCCGAGCGTCCCTTCCAGGCGAGCACCAGCCCAGCCGTATTCTCGACCGCATTGCCCGCTATCGCCACGATCACAAGCCCCGCAAAGGCCTGGGAGATTTTGAGTTGTACGATCGCGGGCGAGAGCGCGTCCACAAACCAGTCGGAGACAAACGCTGAGGCGACGCCCGCGGTGAGCAGTAGACCGAGCGTGAGCGCCAGCGAGAATCGGGGCTCGCCCCCTCCTCCCTCTGACCCCGCGGCGCCTCCTTCCTCCGTCTTCGCGTCGCCTCCCTCGGTCCCTGGAGCAGTGTCCGCCCGCAGGTAAGGCACCACCCAGGCGAGGTAGACGATCAACAGACTGACGGCGCCCACCGCCGAGATCGTGTCCACATGGTGGCTGGCCGGGTCATGCGAGGCCAAGGAGAGCCCCAGCAGGACGATGATGAACACGGCGACCAACAACAAGGTTGTGGTGTCACGCGGGAGACGATGGGAGAAGCGCATCATGCCGTCCTGCGCCCGGTACGCGCCAACCACGATCACAAGGCCCAGTACAAGCATCGCATTCGCGAAAATCGAGCCAATGATCGCGGTTTGAGCGACCACCAGCTCGCCCTTCTGCAACGCGAAGATGACCACGAATAGCTCCGGCAGATTGCCGAGCGTTGACTGCATCATGCCGGTGACAGCCGGCCCGAAGCGCTCGCCGAGCTGCTCGGTCGCGAAGGAGACCACCCAGGCCAAGCCCGCCAATGCCAGCGTGGCTATGGCAAAGCGCGGAACCGGCGCCCACGCCTGGTAGTTGGCTACCCCCGCCAGAACCGTCAGCAGGGCGATCAGGGGCAACGTGAAGCGCTCTAGCGCGGTAAACCGGGCCATGGGGCCTGGCGAGAATAGTTGCTGGGGCGGCCGAGGGCCCATGGAGGGTACGCCCGGCCGGCTCCGCCGGCTCTCCCCCAAACTGAAAGCCATACGGGCGCCAAGGCCCACCTGAGACTCAGTGGCTGTCGAGTACCCGATCGATCAGGCCGTACTCCAAGGCCTGTTCAGCGGTGAAGAAGCGGTCGCGCTCCATGTCTTCGCGTACCTGCTCTTTGGAGAGGCCCGTGTTTTCAGCATAGATTTCGTCGAGACGTCCTCTTACGTTGAGGATCTCGCGCGCATGAATCTCGATGTCTGTCGACTGGCCTTCAAAGCCGGCCGAGGGCTGGTGGATCAGGATGCGCGAGTTCGGCAGGGCCGCACGCTTGCCCTTCGTGCCGCCTGCCAAGAGCAGGGAGCCCATCGACATCGCAACCCCAACGCACATCGTGGCGATGTCGGGCTTAACGAACTTCATCGTGTCGTAGATCGCAAGCCCCGAGTACACGCTCCCGCCCGGCGAGTTGATGTAGATCGAGATGTCCTTGTCCGGATCTTGGGACTCCAAGTGCAAGAGCTGCGCCACCACCAGATTGGCGACCTGATCTTCGATCGGGGTTCCCAAGAAGATGATCCGCTCATTGAGCAGGCGCGAAAAGATGTCGAACTCGCGCTCGCCGCGCGCAGTGCGCTCCACGACCATGGGGATCAGCTGCATGTTGGGGTCCATTGGGCACACCCTATCGGGCGCGCCCGCTCGACCCGGAATGGAGGGCTGTGTGTCTCGCGGCTGGGACGCCTACGCGCGCGCACGCGGCACCCCCTTTTGGCAATACACCATCCGGGCCATACGACCGCAACCATCCGGGCCATACGACCGCCTCCAGGTGCCCATGCAGCGATAAACCCACCCGAAGGCCCAGTGCGGCCATAATGACAAGTCAGATGTTTCCTCTCAACCTCCCCAACGTGCTCACGGTCCTGCGCATCATGCTGGTGCCGGTCTTGGTGGTCGCTTTGCTCGGCAACACTCCCGCCGGGGACGTGCTTGCGGCCGTGGTGTTCGCGCTGGCCTCATTGACCGACTTCGTGGATGGCTACTTGGCTCGCACGCGGGACTCGGTCACAACCTTCGGCAAGCTGATGGACCCGCTCGCGGACAAGCTCCTGATCGTCGGCGCCCTGCTCTGCCTGGTGTCCCTGCATCGCCTTGAAGGGTGGGTAGCGATGGTGATCATCGCGCGCGAGCTAGCCGTCACGATGCTGCGCGTGAATGCCGGCCAATCGGGGATCGTGATCGAAGCCTCGATGTTCGGCAAGGTCAAGACTTGCATCCAGATCGCCGCGATCTTGGCCGTGATCGCGGTCCATCCCCCCTCACCCCTGTGGGTGTCTGTGCTCGTCTATCTGATGGTCGCGGTCACGGTCCTGTCAGGCCTCGATTACTTCCGTCGAGCCACTCGTCCAGCGTCGTCTGATGCGCCGTCGGTAACCCCTGCTCAACCTCGGAGCGCAACTCGGACATAAGCCCGCGGCGCTCGGCCACCACATTGTGCTGGTGGATTGTCTCCAAGTTCTCCTGACGCGCCGACACGAAGCTCCCCCCGTCGAGCTCCCCGAAGCGGGCGACGACGCCGGCGACCATCTCGCGCACACAATCCTCCACGAAGCGGGGCCTGCGGTGAGCCTTCTCCACCACCTCCACCTCGTCCGAGCGCTTCATCAGCTCATAGATCTCTGATGACATCGAGCTCTCCACGATCTCAAGCAGCGCAGAGGCGTCGATCTGAGCTTCGCGGCCCTCCATGCAGCCGATGTGCAAAGTGCCCAGGCCCCGTTGGTTATGGGTAGCGACCGGCACGTGCTCGAAAACCCGCTCAATCTGCTCCTCGCTGAACCCGTCGCCGCGCAGGCGCTCGGCCGCGCGCGCGCCTACCAGCTCTTGGGCGCATGGACACGCGGTCATGCCGGTCGCCGAGACCCCCACAATGCGGCGTGTGCCGCTCGACAAAGCCACAGCCCGCCCATAAAGGGTGTAGATCTCCTGGGTCTGGATACCCGAGACTGGCGCCGGCTTGTGCTCTGGATAGCGCGCCTCGATCCGCACCTCGGCGCGCTCCGCACCCTGACGCTCACGCACAAGCTCAGCGATCTGCTGGGCCAACGTCTCCGCCCTGAAGGGGGACTCGCCCAATACCACCTCGCCGATTGCCTCGTTGACGACCTCCTCAAAGCGAGACATGTGGGCACCCTTCTGGGCCGAGCCCAGATCCACGTAGCACTCCAAGCGAGCGAAGAACAGCTCCTCGCGAATGCGAATCACCTTCTCCACGCCGGTCACGCCCACGCGCGAGAGACCAACTGCAACCGCCGGGGCACGCGCCTGCACATCCTCAAGCCGAGGTCCCAGGGAGGAAACGTCAAGTTGAGCGCGCACGCCGGTCGCCATCTCGCGGCTAGCGTAGTACACCACTCGAGGCCCCTTCCTCGGCCATGGGCCAACGGAGCGTTCACCGACGGCCAACCGGCGCATAGCGACCCCAGTATCTGGTATCACTCCGCACATATAGTCAGGGGTCAGGGAGGTTCGATCGGGGTTGGGCCCGGATTGCACAAGAGGACTGCTACGCCAAACGGAATCGCATAGGAGGCAGGTAGTCAGTTCAGGGAGGTCGGAGCTGGTTGCTCCGGCGGGGAGAAGCATGGATCCTGGGGGGGTCCGACATGAGTACGAATACTGAGGGGCTCTTGATGGCCGTCGACGGTGGGGCGGCCGAGATGGAGGAGGGAGAGGTCGAGTTCGACCACGTAGCGTTGCGCTCCCGCCTGGAGGAGATTCACAAGGCCGAGCTCGACCTGAGTGCCGAGCCGAGTGTCGACTCGCTACGCCTGTATCTGCGCTCGATCGGGCGCGTTCCGCTGCTCAATGCTGAGGAGGAGGTGGCCTTGGCCAAGCGCATCGAAAAGGGCGACGTGACGGCAAAGCAGCACATGATTGAGGCCAACCTGCGCCTCGTGGTTTCGATCGCCAAGGGCTACATGGGTCGCGGCATGAATCTGCTCGACCTGATCCAAGAGGGCTCCCTGGGGTTGATCAGGGCAGTGGAGAAGTTCGATTATCGCCGCGGCTACAAGTTCTCGACCTACGCCACCTGGTGGATCCGCCAATCGGTAACTCGCGCGATCGCCGATAAGGGCCGCACGATCAGGATCCCAGTGCACATGGTCGACCGGCTCAACAAGGTCGTCTATGCCGAGCGCGCCTTGATCCAACAGCTCGGGCGCGACCCCTCTCCAGCGGAGATCGCCGCCGAGCTGGAATGCGAGGCGCACGAGGTGCGCGAGATGCTGCGCATGGCCCAGCTCCCTGTCTCTTTGGAGAAGCCGGTCGGTGACGAGGACGAATCCGCACTCGCGGACTTCGTCGAGGACGACACGGCCGAATCCCCGTTCGAGGTCGCCTCTAAAGCCTTGCGACGCCAGAGCGTCGAGCGGGTGCTCGCCTCCCTGCCGCGCCGCGAGCGCGAGGTCTTGGAGATGCGTTATGGGATCACCGGCGATCGCGTCCGCACCCTCGACGAGGTCGGCCGGGCCTTCAACATCACGCGCGAGCGAGTCCGCCAGATCGAGAGTCGCACGCTCAAGAAGCTGCAGACGGCACCCGAGGCCCAGGAGTTGCGCGAGGCTAGTTGAACAGCGTTTGGCTCCGTGGCAACCGGTCTCGGAGCCAGCCGCGCCGACCGCCCAAGCACTACAATCAAGCTCTTCCCGAGGCTTATCGTGAGGGACGCCTGGTGGGGTGTCCGAGTGGTTAAAGGAGATCGGCTGTAAACCGATTGGCTCTGCCTACGCAGGTTCGAATCCTGCCCCCACCACTGCGCGAAGCTCAGCCCTTAAGGCGCTCGGCAAGCGCAGAAGCGTCGGGCGCGCTGACGGTGACCCTTGCCAGGGCGCCAGCGTTGCGAACCGCGAAGGAGACCGCCGGAACCCCACGACGCACCGCCCAGGCTTGGTCGAGGCGGATGGAGCGACACACGTAGTAGAGCCATGGCAAGCGCAGGCCAACCTTCAAACCGCTGCGCATTACTTCGCGCAGAGGATCCTCGACCACTTTCACGTCACTCACATCGGAAAGGGCAACGCTGATGGAGCCCATCAGCCCGAGCACCTTCTCCAGGCGGGACAGACGGATATCGATCCTTTCCTCGGATAGGTGCACGCGCACCGCGGGAAGGGTAATGAATAAGTAGGAGCAGACCCCGTGTGGGTCCGTCAAGCAAAGCGCAGTCAGAAGGGAGTTCCGATCATGGAGTCCTCCAACCCGGTCAAAGTGCTCGTCGTGGAGCACAAGACCCCTGCCACACCACAGCTGCTAGACACGATTCGCGAGCGGGCACGCCGCGGACCCTGTGCATTCACGTTGCTCGTGCCAAGAACCACCCACGGCCTACACAAGGTCGTCGACCCAAACGACCAGGAGCTTGGCGAGGCCCGGCGCGAGCTAGACCGCACATTGCCGGCGATTCGCGAGGCTGCCGGCTTGCCGGTCGAGGGCATCGTCGGAGATCCCGACCCGGTGGCGGCGATCGCAGACGCGATCAACCTGCGTGGGTTTGACGAGATCATCATCTCGACCCCCAGCCCCCGCGTGGCCCGCTGGTTGAGACTGGACCTCCCCAGCAAGATCTCGGGCATGGGCCTGCCGGTAACACAAGTGACCCCTTCGCACCACGAATTGCGGTCGGCGGCAGCCTGAACTTCGGAACCGCCTCTCAGCAGTCCAAATCGGATGCATACGATCGTCTGTAGACCTTCCGTCTGCGGGCAGCGACAGTGTGGAGTATGGAGCTCGTCCGGGAGCAGTTCGCCGCCAATCTTCGCCGCCATCGAACGCGCGTCGGCCTCTCCCAGGAGGCGCTCGCCGACGTGTGCGATCTGCACCGCACGGAGATCAGCCTGCTGGAGCGTTGCAAGCGTTCGCCGCGGCTTGAGACGATCGTGATCCTCTCAAGGGGTCTGGAGCTTGCTTCGCCCGCTGAGCTGCTCGACGGGATTAGCTGACCCGCTTAAAAGTTCGAGCCGGTCGAAGCTGGAGGCCGCCCGGGTGGCAAACACGAAGTCGTCGACCCGATGGATCAAGCCCGCCGCTTGCAGGCTGGCCAAACCGTCCATCACGCCCAAACGAGGAACGCTGAGCTGGCGTACCAACTCCTCCACCGACCACAAGCTCCCCGCATCGAAATTCAAGAGCAGACCGAGTATCGCTCCCTCCGCCTGCCTGTCCTGCTCTGCAATGACGCAGCTGCCGCGTCCGCTCATCTGTTCGGCCCTCCTTTGGCGCCGTGGCCCCGACTCCGCCTCCACCGGCCGTCGTTGCCGTCCTTTCATAGACCCCGACCAAGCTACTCGCGAGACCGGACGGCAGTAGCGAACATATGTTCGCTACTGCTCGAAGAGTTTCCGAAGTTCGCGCTTGGCTTATGCGCGAGCGGGAGAACTCTATGCTCGTCTGGCGACCGGCTAATTGAAGAGGGGAGGGCTGGCGAGGGTGGGGGTCTTGACGAGAATCTGTACGGCTCAGATGGGGATGGGCCGAGCGCGTGCCTTGCCAGGCCTCTCGGCGCTGGACACCCTCCCCCTCGCCCTGCTCGTGGCCCTGGGCGTCCCGGTCGCCCTGCTCGTGGCGGCGGCCAGTGCGCACGCCACGTCGGTCACGATCTCACCGCTCGCGGGCACACCCGACGCTTCGCCACAGACCCAGATCAGCTTCTTGGGTGTCGCGGTCAGCCAGATCCACAATATCTCCGTGGTGGGCTCGCGCAGCGGCTCACACACGGGTCGTCTGGAGAGCTATGCGAGCGCCATAGGAGCCAGCTTGCTGCCCTCTCGGCCCTTCCTTGCCGGGGAGCGCGTGGTGGTCAGAGCGACGGTAGACCGCACGGCGGTGGGGACCGAGTTCACGGTTGCAGACCAAGACAACTATGACTACAAGCCCTCGGCCTGGACGGCACAGGCCACACCCGCGCTCCCCCGCGCCCGGACAGAGCTTCGTGTCGGCGCCAACGCTTCAGCCCCCGACGGTTTCGATCGACTACGACTCGCCCCAGGCGGCTCCGGGCGACGTCTTCTTGACATTCGCCCATGGGGCCGGGCAGTCGGGGCCAATGATCGTGGACGGCTCGGGACGGCTCGTCTGGTTTAAGCCGGTTCCGAAGGACATGACCGCCACCGACTTTCAGGTCGAGCTCTACGACGGTAGGCCGGCGCTCGTCTGGTGGCAGGGCTATATCCCGAGTCTGGGCATCGGCTTCGGGACCGACGAGATCTACGGGTCGAACTACCGGCCCCTCGCCCAGATCAAAGCAGGCAACGGTTATGAGGCCGACCTGCACGATGCCCAGATCACGCCCCAGGATTCTGCCTTTATAACCTCCAATACGCTCGTCCACACTGATCTCGCTTCAGGCGGCGGACCGCACGCAGGCGTCTTGATCGATTCGCTGGTGCAGGAGATCGACATCAAGACGGGCTTGGTCATGTTCGAGTGGCACGCCTACGGGCATGTGGCCCTGTCGGAGTCCTACTCTCCCCCACACGATTCGTCCAGCGAACCGTGGGACTGGTTTCACCTGAACTCGATCAGTCCGGGCCCCGACCACGACCTGTTGATCTCCTCGCGCAACACTTCGGCTCTGTATGACGTGAGCTTGGGCAACGGCAGAGTCCTGTGGCGGATCGGCGGCAAGCACCCCACCTTCAAGATGGACGGGGGCACCGGGATGGCCTACCAGCACGATGCTCGCTGGCAACCGGACCACACGATCACCGTGTTCGACGACGGGGCTGTCCCTAAGAAGCACTCCCAGTCGCGGGCGATCCGTCTGGCAATCGACTGGGCGCACCTGACCGTTCATCTGGTGGGTCGCGATGTGCGCACGCCGCCTCTACTGACCGGTAGCCAGGGCAACGACCAAGTCCTGCCTGATGGCGACTCGTTCGTGGGCTGGGGCGAAGTGCCTTACTTCACTGAGTTCTCGCCGTCAGGCCAAGTCGTATTCGAGGGGCGCATGCCTTACCCGGCCCAGTCCTACAGGGCATACAAGTTTCCCTGGAGCGCCACTCCCACCGAACCACCGGCAATTGCTGTTAGAGCAGCCGGCGCCGGCACGGACACTGTGTACGCAAGCTGGAATGGGGCCACCGGGGTCGCCCAGTGGCGCATCTTGGCTGGCGCCAACGCCAAGAGTCTCCTGCCTGTCGCCACCTTCGCCAAGTCTGGCTTTGAGAGCGCCGCCTCGGTGCCTGGCGCGGGCAACCATTTCGCGGTGCAGGCGCTCGACGCGGAAGGACATCTGTTGGGCACCTCGCCGATGGTGACGGCGCACTAAAACAAGGAAGCGCTGAACGGCTTCACTTCGGGGAGCCCCGCATAGCCGAGCTTGCCGAGGCCGAAGATCCGCTCGATCGTGGCTAGGAGCGAGTAGTGGTTATACGGTTCTTGACCAAAGCCACCACCTTCCTTCAGGAATGGCGAGAGCAACAGCAATCCGACCTGCCCGCCACCGTGCCCGGTGGTCGTAGGAGCGGGCAAGTTGGGGTAGGCAGGCTGACCGCAACAAGAGCTCGAATCCGCGTTTTCGCCACTGGAGGGAGCCTGGTCGCTAGTGATCACCAATAGGCCGTCTTTCTTGTAGGCGGGGGAGGAAAGGATTTGAGGTACGTACTTTTTCAAGAACGCATCGGCCGCCAACATGCCCGAGGTCTTGCCGGGCCCACAGGGGACTGGATTGCCGTCGTCACACGGGCCAGGCGCGATGTAGGAGAGGCTCGCGGTGCGCGGTTCGCTTGCGAGGTCGCCATGCAGTTCACCGATGCCCACGTCGTGTGCGTTGCACGAGAAGGCGCCGGCGATCGAGGCGAAATAGACGAAGGGGTTACGCCAGGTTTGGTATGGAGGCGCGCTCGCGCCCGGCGTGAGCGAGGCGCTCGGGTCGGCGGCCCCGGCTGCAGGATGCGAGCACGCGGGCGGGGTCGACGCACCTTCGTCGGTCCCTTCTATATAGGCGCGCCAAGGAAGGCTCTTGGCGGTGAGCTGGCCGATCAGGGTCTGTGTGGAGGAGGGATAGACGCAGCCTTGGCCTAGTACCTGCCCGTCGGCGCCGGCGCCGGCAGGTGAGATTTCGCTGTAAGTGGGGCAGTCGACGGCGGTCGCTTCGGTGGGTCCTTGGCCGCTGAGCAGGGCGATCTCGTTGGCCAAGGCTTCGTGGGCAATGGCGTAGTAGCGAACCAAGAGCTCACCTTGGGGCTCGAGCGTTCCGGTCAAATAATGGGCCGGCGAGCTGTCGCCGAACGCGCTCGCATAGGACTGGTCGTCGAGCATCACCACGAACACGTGCTTGACCGCGGACAGACCCGCTTTCGCGGGGGGCGCGGTGCCTTTAGAGCCTCCTGTTTTGGGGGGACCACCGGAGGAGCCGTTGCCGCCCGAGCCTTTGCCGCCGGAGGAGCCTTTGGAGCCGGGGGAGCCATTGGAGCCGGAAGATGGTTCGGGCGGCGACGCGCCGGAGCCTGTTTCCGGTGGTGGCGAGCTTTCGGGCGTCGGCGTTTCGGGCGCGGGTGGAGGTGTGGCGGTGGCGCCCGACAGCGGCGCGGTGACTGGGGTTCTTGCCACAAGCAACTTCAAAGGCCTGCGACTTGCCGCCAGGGAGGCAGCCGAATCGGATCCGGTGAGGTGCCCCAACAGCACGCCAAACCCGAGAAAGGCCGCGGCAAGCGCCGCCCACACCAAGGGCGAAGGCAGAGGCAGCCCTCCGAAGCGCTGCTCCCAGCGGCGCAGCGGGTCGAGGCTCACGGACCCGTTTGGACGGGCCGACCCAAATCGCCCTCCTTGGCCTCGGGTCGGCGTTGCGACACTGGGGCCGCCGCGCCGGGCGCCACACCGGCGGGGCCATGAGCGTCACCGGGATCGGAATCTTGGGAAGAGAGGCCCGGCGCATGGGGCGCGGCAAGGCGGTTGATCTCGGCGTGCACATCGGCGGCGACCAGTGCGGCGTCGTCGGCGTCCAACTCCAGGGCGCCCCCCTCGGGCGTGTCGTCCTGCACCCGCTCCATCAGCTGGGCCCCGCACTGCCAGCAGAAGACCGCGCCGCGGCTGCGCACCGCGCCGCAGCTCGCGCAGCTGCCGGCGACCGAGGTCTCGTGGGCGTGCAGTAGACGCTCCACCTCAGCCAGCTCGGCGTCGCGCTCCTGCATGGTCGCGGCTCGTTGCATGAGCACGTCGGGGCGGAAGTGATCGCGAATCGCCATCTCGTAGGCCAGGCCTCCGAGATCCCATTGCAGCCTGGCCACCTCTTCGACGAGCCGGTCGCGCGTGCGGCGCAGCTCCGAGCCCGACGCCGGATCGCCTCCTGGGCCGCTCATCCGGTCGAGACCACGTTCGGCAGGCTCTTCGATTTCTGCTCGAAGTTCTGACGACTTTCGTGGCTGTTCGCGCTTTTCAGGACCGTGGGAGGCGCCGGTTTGGAGATCGAGTTGCCGCTGCCTTTCGCTTCCTTGGCTTTGCTTTCGGCCGCTTTGTCTTCTTTGGCTTTCGCGGCGGCGGCCGGCGTTTCGCTCGGCGTGGTCGCGGTCGGGGTACCTGTCGCCGCGCCCGCCCCCGCGGCCGCACCGAGTGAGATCACTTGGGCTGGCGGTGCCTTGGCGGTGCCAGCGCCGGCACGACCGATCAACACCCCGACGCCCATCGCCAGCAATAGAACGCCGATACCGGCCAGCAGCGCAAGGCTGTTGTTCCGTGTGGGACTCGAAGACGCGGGTGTGGCGCCTGGAGGGGTGCGGGGCGGCGAGGAGGCCGCCTCACCGGGGGGCTTGACTGTGCTGGGTGGACCGGTCAAGTGCGGTCGGGGCTCGCCGCATTGCAGACAGTAGCGCTGGTCGCGCGCCAGCGGAGCGGAGCATTGGGCGCACCGCTCACCCGTCACAAGCGGCATCGGCTGGGTCACAGCCGAGGAGGGCTCGGCCACGGGCTGGGTCGCAGCCGGAAAGGACTCAGCTGCTCCAGCAGGCTCGGTCACGCTGGGATACTCCACCCTCATCGCCTCCTCACTCGTAACGATTTTGTGAACGAGGATTTACCTGCACTTTGCTTGTCTTTCGTTGGGCCGGCCCACTAGACCGGATCGTAGGCAGCTGGAGGTCGCTTATCGTAGTCGGCCGGTGAATGGGCAAACGACGAATTCACGATTTGTTATCAAGATAGTCACAGTAGATTGACCTGCTTGTTAGCCGCTCCGCTAGCGTGGCCGCTTGGCGCGTGAGGTGCTTTGGCGCAATGACAAGGACAGCGAGGGAAACATCATGAGGCGATCGAAGTTCTACCGAGGCATGTTCCTGAGTGTGGCAAGCCTGGCCGCCACATCGCTGGCGTTGCCGCTCGCCTCGCAGGCCAGCAAAGCGACTACCCCCAAGCCCCCCAATGCGTCGACCGGAGGAGCGAGCCAGCTCAGCTATTCCTCGGCCACCCTCAACGCGACCGTTAATCCCCATGGCAGCGAAACCAGCTACTACTTCCAGTACGGTCCGACAACCGCCTACGGTGCCCAGACGACCACCGCGTCGGTAGGTGCGGGCACATCCGGTGTTCGTGTGAGCCAGGCGATCCCAGGATTGCAGGTTGGCAGCGCGTACCACTATCGCGTGGTCGCCGTCAGCTCCGCCGGGACCAGCCCCGGACAGGATCGCCTCTTCACGACGAAGAGCGTTCCGCTCAAGTTTGAACTACCCAAAACGCCCAGAATGGCGATGTTTGGGGCCTCCATGTCGCTCACCGGCAGCCTGGCCGGCACCGGCGCCACCAACCACGAGGTGGTCTTGCAGGCCAGCCAATTCCCGTTCTTGGGCGGTTTCGCCAACATCGGCAGCCCCCAGCTCACCAATGCAAGCGGCCAGTTTGCCTTTCAGGTTACGGGCCTCTCTCAGAACACACACCTGCGCGTGGCCACCCTCGACACGCGACCGATCTACAGCCCCACCGTCAACGTGAACGTGGCGGTGCGAGTGACGTTGCGCGCCCGCGCCACTCGGCGTAAGGGCTATGTGAAGCTGTATGGCACGGTTAGCCCGTCGGTGCCCGGCGCGTCGGTTGCGTTCCAGTTGCTGAGGCCCGGCCGCGGCCCACTGACCGTGAGCGGCACGACGGCCAAGAAAGGCAGTGCGAGCGTGGCCAGCTTCAACGCGATCATGTTCATCCCGCACGGGCGCGGGGGCATGTATCGCGCCTTCGTGAAGGCTCCCGACGGGGGACACGCACCCGGCTACAGTCGCGCGGTCTCGCTGCGCGCAGCACCGGCACCTACGAAAGCGCACCACCACAAATAGCCTCGTACGCCTGAAGCACTCAGGTGAATAAACAGTCAAAGAAGTGTGAATGATTTTTGGCCAAGGCCGCCCTGCTCGGGTCTTGCTTCACTGCTTAATCACACTGGCTCAAAGCTACGCAATCAGAATGCCTATCTTTCCCCCGAAAAGCGAGGATCTATGAGCACGAGACGCGCCAGGGTCATGACTGTGGTCGCAAGCTCCATTTGCGCCGTGGCCATCGCCGCTGTACCTGCCAGCGCCCATCAGTTCACGGCAAGCGCACTCAAAAGCGCGTTCCCGTTGAAAACGAAGGGCGTCGGCGTCGGGACTCAGACGTTCAAGTTCGGCAAAATCGAAATCGAATGCGAAGGCGAGGTCGCCAAAGGCACCGTCACGGAATCGCCTACGCAGGTTCTGAAGGTCTCGGCCCAGTACAAAGAATGCGTCATGCCGGTAACCGTGTGGGGACAGCACACCACCACCACGACCCACTTCAAGGTCGAATACCTCTACCACGCCAATGGCTTGGCGCAGATGGGCGACGAACTGATGGCGGGTCCGACACCTGAAATCGAAATAGGTTCGGGCAGCGTCGCGATGGGCATCACCAACACCGGCGGCTGCAAGCTTGTATGGCCGGCCCAGACGATCCCCGTCAAGTTCGAAAAACAGCCGATGGAACAGTATTCGGCGGTCACTTTCTCACCCGAAGAAACGCCTGCTACGAACCTCAAACTGTTCCCAACCGGGATACAGAAGAAGCTCCTGGTCACGAGCGAATTTTCGGGCATGGACTACTCCATCTTCGAAAAGGGCCTGTGCTCCGAACTGGAAAAAACAGAAGGCAACAACGGCCACTACAGCGGTGCGCTCAGCCTGGAAGCCGCCTCGGGCAACCTCGCTTGGGAATAGCGCCTGAGTAGCATCCTCATCTCATAGACAGCCAAGAGCGGGAGACGACATAGAGCCGTCTCCCGCTCTTCTTTTTAGGACCCGCCGCGTGTCGAGCGCTATCAACATGTGCTTTCTCCAAAGCTCCGATCGCGAGCCGAGTGTTGCGCGCGATCCGCGCGTGCTGATGCTCGGGGTGGGCTGGTTTCCAGACACGCTTGGCGGCTTGGACCGTTACTTCCGCGGGCTGTTCGAGCAGCTGCCCGAGGCGAGCGGCGTCGTGATCGGCCCAGCGGGCGATCGCCCGGCCACGATCGAGGCGGTATGCGACGAAGGGACACCGCTGGCTCTGCGCCTTCTCGCTTACTGGCGTGCAGCGCAGCGCGCGGGACGCGACGCCGAGGTGCTCGATGCCCACTTCGCTCTGTATGCGGCGGCTCCGCTGTTGCTGGGACGCTTGCGCCGGCTGCCCACCGTCTTTCACTTCCAAGGTCCTTGGGCCGAGGAGAATGTAGCCGCCGGCGACAATTCGCGTCTGGCTTTCGTCTTGCGCCGGGAACTGGAGCGCGCAGTGTTGCGCCGCGCCGACGCTCACGTGGTCCTCTCCGGCGCTTTTCGCCGGGTGCTCGTCGAGCGCTACCGGATACGTCCCTGGGATGTCCATGTATGGGCTCCCGGCGTCGAGCTCGAACGTTTCCATCCCGGAGATCGAGAACAGGCTCGCGAGCGACTGGGTATCGCGAGCTCCGCTTTCGTCGCGGTCTGCGCCAGACGGCTCGTGCCGCGCATGGGCATCGCGGGACTGCTCGACGCCTGGCAGCGCTTGCAGCAACGTCTGCCGGCCGAGTCGGTACTGCTGCTCGCCGGCGACGGACCACTGCGCGAGCAGATCCTTCAGCGAGCAAGTGAGCCCTCGCTCGCAGGGCGCGTCCGGGTTCTGGGCAGGCTTGAGGACTCCGCACTGATCGACGCCTATCGGGCAAGCGATGTCGCGGTCGTGCCGACCGTCGCTGTCGAGGGCTTCGGCCTGGTCGTGCTAGAGGCAGCGGCATGCGGCACGCCCAGCCTCGTCACCGACGTGGGCGGCCTGCCCGAGGTGACCGATCCGCTCGATCACTCGCTCGTATTGGCTGCTGGCGACACGAATGCTCTCGCCGACCGTTTGGAGGCGGCGGCGGGAGGATCGCTGCCAGCGCGCGACACCGTGCGCGCCTATGCCGAGCGCTTCGACTGGCCGAAAGTCGCCGAGCGCCACCGCAAGCTCCACCGCCGGCTCGTTCGCGGCGAGCGAGACGAGCGGATAAGGGTCGTCTACCTCGATCACGTCGCACGCCTCTCGGGCGGGGAGATCGCGCTGTTGCGGCTGCTACCGCACTTGCGAGGCGTGAATCCTCACGTCGTCCTCGGCGAGGACGGCCCGCTGGTGAGCAGGCTACAGCGGGCCGGCATCTCGGTTGAGGTCTTCCCGATCGCGCCGGCCGCGCGCGAGCTACGCAAGGACTCTGTCGGACTCGGCGCCTCAGGACTGCGGGGAGTTCCGGGCGCCGCGGCCTACACGGCGCGCCTTGCCGTGCGTTTGCGCGGCTTGCAAGCAGACCTGGTGCACACCAATTCGCTGAAGGCGGGCGTGTACGGCAGCCTCGCGGCGCGCGCGGCGGGCGTGCCGGTGCTGTGGCATGTGCGCGACCGCATCAGCGACGACTATCTTCCGAGTGTGGCCGTGCGTCTGGTGCACATGCTGGTAGGGCTGCTGCCAGACGGAGTGATGGCCAACTCGACCACAACGTTGAGCACACTCAACGGGTCGCTAGGACGATCCCCCCACTGGGTCGTCCCGGACACAGTCATCGCCGCCCCCGCACCAGCAGCGCCGCGCGGCGAGGACATCGCCTTCGGCATGGTCGGGCGGCTCGCCCCCTGGAAGGGACAGGATCTGTTTCTGCGGGCATTCGCGCAGGCCTTCCCGCGGGGCGGCGCGCGTGCCGTGATCGTTGGCGAGGCAATGTTCGGCGAGGAACGCTACGAGCGCGAGCTGGGTCTACTGGCAACCCGCTTGGAGATCGCCGACAGAGTGGTGTTCCGTGGGTTTCGCGAGGACATCTGGCGGGAGCTAGCCGGATTCGACGCGCTGGTGCACGCTTCGATCACGCCCGAGCCCTTTGGCCAGGTCGTGCTCGAGGGGATGGCGGCGGGCCTGGCGGTGATCGCTCCCGACGAGGGCAGTCCCGCCTCGATGATCGCCGACGGTCAGACAGGACGCCTGTTCAAAAGCCGCGATCAAGCTTCGCTCGCTGAGGCGATGCGATCGATATACGAGCGTCCCAAGGAGCGTGAGCTTCTGGGCGCGGCAGCACGACTCGCCGCCGCCGACTACCACCCTGACGTAGCCGCCGCGCAAGTCGAACGAGCTTACGCTCAATTGACAGACGCCGGGCGAAGCCGCGCCAAGCGGCGACGCTGAGAGCGCCAAGCGGCCTCGCTACGGGCGCCGAGCAACGGCGCCACGGGCAAGCAGCGCAGACCATGGCCGCCTGGCGGCGGCAATGTACGTACGTCCGAGGGGTCCGGATGTGGTCAAGCGACGCGCCAAGCGCACCGATGGGTTTGCCAGGAGCTTCCCGCGAGCTCTTGAGCTCAGCCCATCCTCATGCCCGCTCACCCCCATTTTACCCTGCTCACGCGGCGCCTTGGCGCGCTCGGCCTGGCCGCGCTCTTGGCCTGTTGCGCGGCTGCGCCCTCCACAATCGCCCAAGCCGGCGCCCACGAGACGCAGACCAACCTCCATGCAGCCACACATCAGGCCAAGCTCCGCAAGACGATTCGTGTCAAGGCTCCCCATGCGAAAAGCACGCGCTGCACTCAAAGCGAGAGGGGATCGGCCAAGCACACCCCAGCTCGATGCTCTACGCGCCGCTCGTCCAAGCGGACGCACGGCGCCAGAAAAGCCGACAGCACAGCTCAAGGCTTCCCCACCCTTAGCGCCACGCCTTTGAGCCTGCCGGGCGGGGGACCGGGATCCACGCTGTCGAGCCCGGGCCCGGTATCGCCGACAGACCCCAACGAAGGCTCGTCGGCAAGCCAACCTTCCGCTGCGCCGCCGCCCGAACCTGAACCGGAATTCGAATCGCAGTTGAGCGACGAATCGGGCGGCGGCGTGACCAACGACCCGATCGATCCCAAGTTCCTCACCGTGGCGCCGTTTGGCACGAGCTCGTTCTGGATTCAACCGTGGCGTGCCTACATGGATACGTGGCCCGCCTCACGCCTACTCGACGCCGTTGGCATCAACTTCGACGTGCAGACGCCCCAGGCCGAAGGCGCCGCCCAACTGCTTCAGGACAGCGGCTTCAAGCTGGCGCGCATTGGCATCAACTGGGACTCGCTGTCCTATGAAGACCCCACCCGGTTCGTCAACGAATCGAGCATCCGCACCCGGTTGACGGCTTTGCACAATCACGGTCTGCGCCCACTGATCCTGCTGGACGCCAACAGCCTGGACCCGGCGCCATCGAAGTCGATCGTGCTGGACACGGTCGCCGAAGCGCCGGCCGGCTCCCGCACGGTGCAGTTGACTCCCGCCAGTGCCGCCCAGATCGTGCCAGGCAAGAGCGGTTTCGATCAGCTCTCCTTCGGCGGCGATCCGGACATCCTCGTCACATCGATCCAGGCGGGCGATGTGGCGGTCCTCTCAGAGCCGCTTCCCGCGGCGCTGCCGGCCGGCGAACACAAGGGAGCAACCTTGCGCTACGCGCCGTTCGGAGCGCCCACATTGGCGAATGGGCAGCCCAACCCGGCCTTTCACGAAACACTTGAAGGTTGGCTTAGCTATGTGGCGAGCGTATGCAAGGAGGCTGCAAGCATCTTCGGCCCCGAAGGCTATGACCTGGAGGTCTGGAACGAGCTCAGCTTTGGCTCGCAGTTCCTCAACTCCGAAAACTACTTCTCAGCGGAAGATACGTCTGAAACCGAAGCCGAAGAAGGACTAGAAACCAAGGAATCAGAGCTGGAAGAAACAGAATTGCAGGAAAACACGCCCGTTCCGAGCAAAGCGCACGTGACCCGCGAAGTCGCCAAAGCTCTGCTGGACGAAACGGTCGCCTATGTGCGCAACCCGGCCAACGGCATCCCTGCCGGCGTGGGCATCAGCGACGGCTTCGCCAGCCAGACGCCGTTTCCCTCCGGCAGTCTGGCCCCGCCAGGGCTGACCGCGCTGAGCAAGCATCTTTACAACAGCCCCAAGAGCTTCCCCGGATCTGAGCGCGAACGCTCGATCCGTCCACTCAACGCTTTGGGAGCACGCGACACGGCCTCCAAGCACAGCTTCGCGCCGCTGTTCGTCCCCAGCTACCAGTCGGCCTTCCCCGAGTACTATCTGACGGCGACATCGACCGAGACGATCGTGCGCGACCTGGCGCCGTTCACAACCTACGTATACGGCTCTCCGCATGGCCGCGAAGTCGGACCGCCTGGCAGCGCGCCTGTGCAGAAGTGGATGACTGAGTACAACTTGAATCCTGGTAAAGGGGTAGTGGTGGGACCCGATGAGCACACCCCCCAAACAGGCAACCAAGCCGGGCTCACACCAGCGGATAAGACCCACTTCCAAACCAAGGCGATCCTACGCAGCCTCGTCTCGATGGTCGGCAAGGGAATGACCCGCGAGTACTTCTACCACGCCGCCCCAGGACCACTCAGCCTGATCGGCGAAGAATTCAACACGATGCTCGCCACCAACCCAAACACATACCCAGGCGACCAAACCGGCGGAGAAACAATGACCGCCATGAAAAACATGCTCTCCCAATTCCAAGGCCCCGGACCCCAAGGCCCAGCACGCCAACTCACCCTCCTATCCATCAGCCAAAACGGCAACCACGCCCAATTCACAGGCGACGGCACCACCGCACACCCAAACCTCTATGACCGCGAAGTCCTCGCCGTACTCCCCTTCCAATCATCCCCCACCCGCTTCGTCATCCCCATCTACGTCATGACCAGAGACCTACTCACCCTCTACCAACCAAACGCCCCCACCACAAACACCAACCGCTTCGACCTACCCAACGAGACATTCCGCATCACACTCGGCAACCTCCCCCCAACAACCAACCCCCCAACCATCACCGCATACGACCCAATACACAACACAAACACACCAGCACACCTCATCACAAACACAAACAACACCCTCGAAATAGAACTCGCAGCAACCGACTACCCACGCATCCTCACAATCGACTACACCGGCGCATAGGCCTACCTATACTCCGGCCATGCTCGCCCTCCTGAGGACGATGGCCGCTCGCGCCACCGCATGCGCCGCCTGCTTCTAGCCCTCCAGAGGGTGCCCGTGGGCTGGCTGATCGGGGTGACGGTGCTGGCCATCGCGGTGATCGCGATTTGGACCGCGCCGCCCTTGCTGCGCTCCAAACATCGCTCATCAGCCCGCTACGCTCAGCCACATTCTCTGCTCCCGCCGGTCTCCACCGATGGGGTGTTGGACGATCCAATCGATCCCAGGTTCCTGACGGAGCTGCCGTTTGGGCGCAGCTCCTTCTGGATCCAGCCATGGCGAGCGTATATGGACACCTGGCCGGCCTCGCGCCTACTCGACGCCGTCGGCATCAACTTCGACGTGCAGGCGCCCGCTGCGCAGAGTGTCGCGCGCCTCCTGCGGGAAAGCGGCTTCAAGCTGGCGCGCATCGGCGTCAACTGGAGCTCGCTCTCCTATGAGGACCCGAGTCGCTTTACAGACGGAGCCGACCTTGACGCCCGCCTACAGGCGCTGCGCGACCATGACTTGCGTCCGCTGATCCTGCTCGACGCTAACAGCGTCGATCCCTCGCCGACGAAGAAACTGATCCTCGACACAACCGCGCCGGCACCGGCGGGCGCAAGCCAGGTCGCACTCAGTTCGGCGAGCGCCGCGGCCGTTGTGCCGGGCAAGACCGGCTTCGATTCGGTCGTATTCAACCCTGGCAAGGAAAAGCGCAAGCGGCGCGGCGCCAACGCTAAGCGTGCCGGCAAGCTCACTCCCGCGCAGAAGCTCGAACGCCGCGAAGCCCGTCGCGCGCGCGCGCGGACCGGGCTGACGACGCTTGTGCTGCAGGGCAACCCCGCGATCCTCATCACCAAGCTCACCGGCGACGTAGCGACTCTGGCCAAACCACTGCCCGCCGAACTGCCGCCCGGCCCTTATAAGGCGAGCACGCTCCTGTATGCACCGTTCGGGCCGCCCAAGCTCTCAGACGGTAGCCCCAACCCCGCCTTCGAGCAAACACTAAAGGGCTGGTTGCAGTACGTGGCCACCGTCAGTCACAAGGCAGCGAGCGTGTTTGGCCCAAGCGGCTATGACCTGGAGGTATGGAACGAGCCCACATTCGGCTCGCAGTTCCTCGATGCCGAACGCTATTACGCCCAGGCCGGCGAAGGCAATGCGAAAACGGTGACCAAGGAAGTGAGCAAGGCTCTGCTGGACGAAACGGTCGCCTACGTGCGCAACCCGGCCAACGGCATCCCCGCCGGCGTAGGCATCAGCAACGGCTTCGCCGATCAGACGCCCTTTGTCTCCGCTACCCAGGCACCTGCTGGCCTGACCGCGCTCAGCAAGCACCTCTATTCCAACGCGAAGAGCTTCCCTGCTGAATTCCGCGTCACCCGGGGGAACATCCCGTTGGACGCGCGCGGTGCACGCGACACGGTTGGCGCCAAACACTCCTCGGGCGCGCTCACTCCACGATTCATACCCAGCTTTCAAGCGCTCTTTCCCGAGTACTTCCTGAGCGCCCTGCAGACCGCCTCGATCGCGCGTGACCTGGCGCCGTTTGCGACCGATATCTATGGCGTGCCGCACGGTCGCACGGTCAGCTCACCACACGGAAAGCCACTGCAAGTCTGGATGACTGAGTACAACTTGAATCCTGGTAAAGGGGTAGTGGTGGGACCCGATGAGCACACCCCCCAAACAGGCAACCAAGCCGGGCTCACACCAGCGGATAAGACCCACTTCCAAACCAAGGCGATCCTACGCAGCCTCGTCTCGATGGTCGGCAAGGGAATGACCCGCGAGTACTTCTACCACGCCGCCCCAGGACCACTCAGCCTGATCGGCGAAGAATTCAACACGATGCTCGCCACCAACCCAAACACATACCCAGGCGACCAAACCGGCGGAGAAACAATGACCGCCATGAAAAACATGCTCTCCCAATTCCAAGGCCCCGGACCCCAAGGCCCAGCACGCCAACTCACCCTCCTATCCATCAGCCAAAACGGCAACCACGCCCAATTCACAGGCGACGGCACCACCGCACACCCAAACCTCTATGACCGCGAAGTCCTCGCCGTACTCCCCTTCCAATCATCCCCCACCCGCTTCGTCATCCCCATCTACGTCATGACCAGAGACCTACTCACCCTCTACCAACCAAACGCCCCCACCACAAACACCAACCGCTTCGACCTACCCAACGAGACATTCCGCATCACACTCGGCAACCTCCCCCCAACAACCAACCCCCCAACCATCACCGCATACGACCCAATACACAACACAAACACACCAGCACACCTCATCACAAACACAAACAACACCCTCGAAATAGAACTCGCAGCAACCGACTACCCACGCATCCTCACAATCCAGTTCCCGCCAACGGGCGTAGGCGCGCGAGGATAAAAGCCCAGGGCAACTGAAGCGCTTTGGTGAGGGGCGCACGAGGCGAGGGCGTGGCTGGCCCACGGCGCAGCGATACTCGCTCGGAGAAGATCAAGCGATTGCCATGGTAGGGATTGCCGGTGCTGAGCGAGCCCAGGTCGGGAATCGCCGCGTCCGAGCCGGCGCAGGCGAGAATGTCTCCTAGCACTGCCTCGGGCTTGGTCAGGAAATCCTCGTAGCGAACGAACAGGCGTCGCTCGCGCGAGTGGCGCAGGAAGACAAGCGCCGACAACAGATTAGTCAGCCACAGGTAGGCGTTTGTGGCCAGCATCGAGAACCGCGGCTCGGGCAGGCCGCGACGGTCCCACGATGCGACCACACCACGCGGCTCGCGCACCAGAAACAGGAGATACAGCTCGATGCCCCGCATCGACTGCAATTGCAGGGCCCGCAGGGGCAGGTGCGAGCTGTCGACTATGTGGCCGGCCCCGGTGCGCTTGGCAACCGACCGGTAGAGCTTTTCGGTAACAAATCGGTAACGCGGACGCAGCCGGCGTCTTACCGGCAACTTGTCGAGGCGAAACAAGGAGGTGGAGTGCTCGATGCAGCGTCGCGCCTCGCGTCCGAAAAGATCGGACGGCGCATCTACGTCCTCCCGCATCGCCCGCCACAGCTCCTTGTCGCGGCGAGGATCCTCCGGAGCATCGCGCTCGTACATTGAGATCCCGGACATCAACAGCCACTTGTCAAGCTCGCCGGCGAAGAACCAGCCATCACAATTGCCGAGCGCCACCCCCAAGATCGTGCTGCCACTACGGCCCGCTCCCATCACATAGATCACCTTCGGGCGCTCTGAAAACGCGGACGGAATGGTCGGTGAGGGGGCCGCCTGTGGCTCCGCTTTCTCACCTTTCACCATGGCGCGGGGTAATCTACCAGAGCGCAGACGACCCTCTGGACGATGTTCACCTCTCTACACAACCCGCTGCGCCCATGACACCCGAGTCGGTGCTTCTGCTCACACCACGCTGGGCCAGGGACGGCGGGGTCGGCGCCCACGTGCAGGCGAGCGCTGGCGCGTTGGCTAGAGCCGGTGTGAACGTGGGTGTGCTGGTCGCCAGAACCCAGGAGCAGCCGCCCGCGGGTATCAGTCTGTTCCAGAGCGACTCGCTGTTTGACAGCGGCAGACCGATCGACGAGCGACTGCGAGCGTGCTCGGAGTTCTCTGCCGATGCCGTCCACCTGCACCAGGTCGACGACCCGGACTTGGTGCAGGCGCTGCGCAAGCGGGCCCCTGTGCTCGTCAGCGCCCATGCCTACACCGCATGCACATCAGGAGTTCACTATTTCGGAGCAGGGGAGGAATGCTCCCGCGCACATGGACCGGGGTGCGTGCCGAACCTGCTGGTGCGAGGCTGTGCCCACACCAGACGCCCCCAGCGCCTGCCCGCCGCCTACAGTCGTGCCGGCCTCGGTCTGCGGGCGCTCGAGCGGGCGGATTTGGCGATCTCCTACTCGGGCGCCGTGGATCGCCACCTGGCCGCGAACGGGCTGGAGCGCCGGGTGACCGTCCCCCTGTTCAGCACTATGATTCCCCGCGAGGGCTCTGGGCATGAGACTCGTCGGCGCGTTGTGTTCGCGGGACGCGTGGTGGCCCCAAAGGGCGTGGCCGTCTTGATTCGCGCCGCGCGCAACGTGGAGGCGGAATTCGCGATCTGCGGTAGCGGCTGGAGGATCGATGCGATGCGTCGCTTGGCAAGGCGCCTCGGGGTGGATGAGCGTGTCCAATTCAAGGGCTGGATGGATGGGCCCGCGCTGGCTCAAGAGCTGGCCGACGCCTCGATCGTGGCGATCCCGTCGCTGTGGCCGGAGCCGTTCGGGTTGGTCGGGATCGAGGCGCTGGCCTCGGGCCGACCGGTGGTAGCTAGCTCTACGGGCGGAATATGTGACTGGCTGCAGGACGGGCACAACGGCCTGGCCGTCGTTCCAGGTGACGTGGACGCGCTTGCCCGCGCCTTGCAAGGACTGTTGGACGACCCTGCGCGCCAGCGGAGCATGGGCTTGGCGGGCAGGGAAATGGTGACTCGCCGCTTCTCGGCCGAGCGCCATGTGCAGGCACTCCTCGCTGCCTACAGCAGTGCGCGCGCGCACTGGCTGGCCGAGATGCGCTGAGCGATCACTCACGCTCTGCCACAGACACTCGGTCAAGTAGTTCGAGCACAGCAGCGACGCTGCGCTGCACCCCCATCTCGCGCTTGGCGAATTCGCTGCCCCGCGCCCCAAGCGCGTCGCGCTCCTGCGCGGACTCAAGCAGTACCGCGATCGCGTCGGCTACCGCCTCGGGCTTGGGCTCCACCACACGGGCCGCTCCGCGACGCCTCAGCTCCGGCCAAGCGCGCGGACCGTCGGTAGCCACCAGCGGCCTCCCCGATGCGAGCGAGCCGGCCAAGGTCCCCTTGCGCGAGGAGGGACCAGCGCTGTCGGCGAACAGCAGCACATCGCAAGCGCCGAGCGCATCGGAGAGTTGCTGAGCAGGCAGCGGACCAGCGAAGGACAGAAACTCTGCGAGCCCGCGGTCGCGAGCCGCCGCAAGCCATGTCTCGGCTAGCGGCGAGTGAGGACCGGGCGCGCCGAGCAGGCCCAGCTCCGGCTCGATCCCTCTTCCCACTAGCAAGCCCAGCGTGTCGAGCACCAGCGAGATCGCGTCGCGATCGTATGAGTAGCCGAACAGTCCAACCAGCGGATGCTCGCGATCGGGCGACAACCCAACGGCCGGCTCGGGCAAGTTGGAGAAGACCGGAGCGAGCGCGGAGGGGCGACTGGCCAGCCAGGGTCTGCTGTCGAGCCATTGCGCGCGGAAGTCGGTCGTGAGCACCACCGCACCGCATACGCGCACCAGCTCGATCAGGCGCGCCCGATGGGCGAGGGCCCAGGCATTGCCATGCCATCCGCCCAGGCCCCAAGGGAATGCAAGCTCGTGCATGAACCCAACTAGCGGGATCCCCGAAGCGCGCAGCGCCGCCAGGGCAGGGCCGAGAAAGATCGGCAAGCCTCGGTAGGAGTAGGCGAACACCGAATAGTGCAGGAGCACCACGTCGGGGCGACACTCGCGCAGTTCCCCCAGGAGCGTGTGCGACCACGCCCTGACCTCGGCGCGGGCTCCCCGCAAAGTGTCTGCTTGGCGAAACAGCCAGTGATCGGAGTGGCCGAGACCATCCCGCCCTAGCGCCGCGGCGAGGATCTCGGCGTGATCGCGCATACCACACGGACGTCCGTTCGACATGCCGACGACCGCGATGCGCCCACGCCAGGCGACAGGCGCCCACTCAGCATCGGCGCCTCGCAGGAGTGTTCCCGACGAGCTTTCAGAGACCGGGTCCAGCGGTCGGGAGGGGGCGTACTCAGCCACCCAGCGGAACTCCACGGTAGGCCGCGTCGATTGCCTCGGCCAGCGCCGCGACATCACCACTGGGCACAACCAGTCCCTGACCATCGCCGATCAACTCCTTCATCCCCGTGTCCGCGCTGACGATCAGCGGCACACCACAGGCGAGGGCCTCCGCCGGTGCGTAGGCGAAGCCGTCCTCGTAGGCTGGGTGTACACACAAGCGCGCTTGGCGCAAGTGCGGCAAGGGGTCACCGGGGGAAATCGCGATTCGCGCGTCTTTACTTAGAGCGGCCGCCAGGTAGCGGCGCATCCCGCGCGTGCCGGCACCCCCCACGAGCACCAGGCGCAAATCGGGGTGGGCCAGACGAGCGACGGCCTCGATCAGCAGAGGCACTCCCTTAATTACAGATAGACCGCCGACGTAGACGATGTCGAATGTCGAGCAACCGTTGTCGGATTGACTGGCGCGAAAGCGAGGTGCAGGCGTCAAGGGAAACAGGGCAAGCCGCTCCTCGGGCACGCCTTCGGCCAGGAACGATTCCCACACGTATCGCGAGGCCACGTAAATCCGATCCGCCTGGTCGTACTCGCGCAGATTGCGCCCGACCAGGCGACTAGCCCAGGAGCGCTCCAGCGGATACTGGCGGTGGGCGGCGTCGTGTCGGCGAACCAGATGACGCACGTGCGAATTGGCCGACACCAGCGCGACCGATTCAAAGCCCATCGTGCGCGCAACCCGCAACTGATTGAGCGCCTGGCCGTTGAAGGCGATCAGGTGCTCGGCCGGGGACAGGCGTATCGCGGCGTGCATGTCGAAGCCGACGCTCGCCCGCCACGTTCGCCAGCTCCGCGAGACGCGGGCGGGCGGGCCCGTGAGCGCGAGCGATAGGCGTGCCGCCGGTCGAGGGCGCAGTCCTTGCGAGCCGTCGAGCGACCCCGAGATCGAGCTTGTGTGGCAACTACCGCGCGCGAGCGCACCCAGAATCTCCTGCAGATGGCGCCCGAGGCCGCCGCTGCCGAGGGGCGCGGAGCAGGACACAAGCACCCGCCCGGCGTTCGGCATGACCACCTCTTGCCGGCGCTCCTGATCGAAATGCCAGACATCGTCGAGCGAGACACGGTGGTCGCGGCGCGAATCGAGCTGCTCAGGCGAGACTGTCATAACCCCACTCCTCGACCAGGTCGCGACCCAGATACTCGCTCAGCGCGACGACCTCGTCCTTGAAGCGAACGCGCAACTCTCGCGCAAACGCCTCGTCGGTCGGCTCTGGCGAGCCGTAGAGCAGTCGCCGTCGCAGAGCTTGCAGACGCTCTCGGCGCAGTCGACTCGGGATCGTCGCCCTCAGAGCCCGCCTCGAGGTGAGCGCAAGCGGCCCCCGCCCCGCGTATAGACCTTGGACCACGCGATCGAGCCACACCGAGCGCACGTGCACGCTCGGGTTGGCCCGTACCGGCTCGAGCGCCACGGTGTCGTCCACGTCGAGGAAGCGCAATACACGCCCGACGGTGCCTCGGTTGTTGCGCTTGAAGTCGTCATAGATCAGCACCAAGATCTGCTCTGCGGGGAAAGCCGCGCGATAGCGAATCAGCTGCTCCACGTAGCGAATCCGGTCGGAATAGCGGCGTATCGGAGGGGCGTAGTCGGAGCTGCCCACGCCCAGCGGGCCGAGCTGCTCGTTTGCCATCGCGGCGGCGAAGTCGCGCTCGGACTCGACGTGATTTTGAACAAGCTCGAGCTGAAGCGAGCGCAGGAACCCGACCGGCTCGCGTAGGATCGCGATTATGCGTGCCCGCGGTTGTGCTTGGGCGATCAGCTCAGCCGCAACGCTCGACATCAAATACGAAGGCGAGGCCTCGCCGATGCGTTGCTCGGGTCGGGCCGGCACGAACAGCGATAGGTACTCCTCGAGCGTCTGTGGAATCGCCGGGGGTTCCCCGCGCTCGAGCGCTCCTCGCAGAAAGCGCACGCGCAGGTCGGGAGCAAAGAAACGCGGCTCCTTGAGCTCGGACATGTAGATCTGGGGGTGAGCCTTGAGCATCTCGTATAGAGCCGTGGTCCCACACTTAGGGTGCCCCACGATGAAGAAATCAGGCACCCGTCCCCCGGCAGGCCCAAGGCCGCCGCTCACGATCTCCGAGCGTTCACGCGAACCGCCATGAGGTTCGACCGGCGGCACGCCGAGCGCGGGGACTGCGCCACGCGAGACATCAGCCGAGCCGGTCATAACCCCACAACGACACTAGATCTCTACCCAAATACTCACTCAAAGCCACCACCTCCGGCTTGTAGCGCCGGCGCAGCTCCAACATCAACGCCTCGTCCGCCGGAGGCGGAGCGGAGAGCACCAAACGTCGCCGCGCGACTCCGAGCATTCCGCGACGCACACGGCGCGGAGCAACCGTCTTGATGGCAAGCTTCACCGGACCGCCCAAGCCTCCCCGCCCGACCGACACCGTGTGAATCAACTCATCCAGCCGCTGAGAACGCAGCCGTACTGTTGGATTTGCCTCCACGACGTCCACGTCCACGTCTTCGTCGACGCCGAGGAAACCAAGCACGCGACGTACCATCCCCTCATTGTCGGCGCGAAAATCGTCGTAGAGCAAGACCAGCATCTGCTCCTCTGAAAACACGGCGCGATAACGACCCAGCTGCTCGACGAAACGGACGTACTCCGAGTAGAGCAAGGCCTGCGGGCGCAGACATCGCGATGGAACCCGTCTCCCCTGACGCCTATCATCCTCGGCCGCGAGGGCGTCGCGGAGATGGGGCTCGGTCTCGTAGTGGGACTGCAGGTTCTGGAGGTGCAGCGAGCGCAGAAAACTCGCCGGCTCGCGCAGGATCGCGATCGTGCGAGCTTGCGGCTGAAGCTCGGCGATACGACGGGCCGCGCTCGCAGACCACAGGTAGGTGGCAGACGCCTCGCCGACACGCTGCTCGGGGCCTGCGTCGACGAACAGCGACAGGTACTCCTTCAGGGTCGCCGGCAACCAAGCTCTGTGCGCCACCCGGGGCAGCTCCTCGGCGAAGAACACGGGCTCCTTGAGCTCAGGCATGTAGATCTGGGGGTGAGCCTTGAGCATCTCGTACAAGGCCGTGGTCCCACACTTGGGATGCCCCACGATGAAGAAATCGGGCACCCTCATGTCAGCCGAGCCGGTCATAACCCCACAGCGAGACCAGATCGCGACCGAGATACTCGCTCGCCGCGACCACCTCGTCGCGATAGCGGCGGCGCAGCTCCAACATCAGCTGCTCGTCGACCGGTTCGGGCGCAGCAAGCACCATGCGATGTCGCACCATCCCCAACATGCCGCGACGCACGCGACGCGGAGCAACCGCCTTGACCGCTCCCTTCAGCGCCCGGCCGGCCGGGCCGCGGCCGGCCGAGACCGAGTGCACAAGCTCGTCAAGGCGCTGGGAGCGCACTCGCACGGTCGGGTTCGCCTCCGTGGCTTGGACGCTCACCTCGTCGTCCACTCCCACGAAGCGCAGCACCTTCCGCACGGTGCGGACGTTCTCGCGCCGAAAATCGTCGTAGACGAGCACCAAGACTTGCTCGCGGGGAAAGACCTCGTGGTAGCGCCTCAGCTGATCGACAAAACGAATGCGCTCTGAGTACTGCAGCGCCTGTGGACGGGGAGAGCGTGGGGGCACATGCCTTCCCTGCGCCCTGGCGGACTCCAGCGAGATCGCGGTACGTAGGTCTCGCTCGTCCTCGACATGATCCTGGAGCAGCTGGAGATGCAGCGAGCGCAGCAGGCCCGCCGGCTCGCGCAGGATCGCGACTATGCGGGCTTGTGGCTGAAGCTCGGCAATCTTGTACGGGGCCTCGTGCGAGGCCAGATAGGCCGAGGTCGCCTCGCCAATTCGCTGGTCGGGCCCGGCCGCGGCGAACAGCGCGAGGTACTCCCGCGGCGTTTGCGGGAGCGGACCCGACCCGGCTCGCTGCAGGCGACGCGCATGGTCGGGCGCGAGGAAGCAGGGCTCCTTCAATTGGGGCATGTAGATCTGGGGGTGGCGCCTGAGCATCTCGTACAGCGCCGTGGTCCCACTCTTGGGATGACCCACTAGAAAGAAGTCGGGCGCCCTCCCCTGCGCCATCGGATCGACCGACGCTCGACCGCGGGAGACCTCAGCCGAGCCGGTCATAGCCCCACAGCGACGTTAGGTCTCTGCCCAAGTACTCACTCAAAGCCACTACCTCGGGCTTGTAGCGGCGACGCAACTCCAACATCAACGCTTCGTCGAGCGGCTCGGGTTCGGCGAACAGCACACCGCGGCGGATGCCACGCAGCGCCCTGCGTCGCAGCGGCCGCGAGGTAATCGTCTTCAGCGAGGACTTCGCGGCGCGCGAGACCGGTCCGCGGCCAACCGATACTGCCTGCAGTAGCTCGTGCAGGTGACGCGAGCGCACCCGTATCGAGGGGTTGGCCTGCACCGTTTCCAGCGACTCCTCGATGTCCACTTCAAGGAAGCGCAGCACTTGGCGTACCGTTGCCTGGTTGTCGCGACGAAAATCCTCATAGATCAGCACGAGCATCTGCTCAGCCGGGAACACCTCGCGATAGCGACGCAACTGCTCGACGTAGCGGACGTGCTCGGAGTAGAGCAGTACCTGCGGTCGCGCGGAGCGCTCGGGTATGCATTCCCCTCGGCGTCGTGGCTGCTCGAGCTCCAGCGCCGTGCGGAGATCTGTCTCCTGCTCAACGTGCGTTTGCACGAATTGGAGGTGCAGTGAGCGCAGAAAACTCGCCGGCTCGCGCACAATCGCCACGATGCGCGCCGTCGGTATCGCTTGGGCGATACGACTCGCGGCCTCTCCGGACATCAAGTATGAGGAGGAGGCCTCGCCGACCCTCTGTCCGGGAGCTGCATCGGCAAACAAGGCCATGTACTCCTCGATCGTGTCGGGCCGCCCGTCGGCTCGGCGCCGAAACGGGGAGTGCAGCTCGGGCACGAAGAACCAAGGCTCCTTCATGTCCGGCATGTGAATCTGGGAGTGACTTCTCAGCGTGTGGTAGAGCGCTGTGGTGCCGCACTTGGGGTGCCCCACGATGAGAAAATCCGGCAGCCGACCGGACAGCCCACGCCCAGAGCCGCTCGCACTGGCCTGCCCCGTGCTGGGAAGTCTGAAGTCAATCGCGGTCATATCCCCACAACCCCGCGAAGTCGCGTTCGAGGTAGTCGCTGAGCGCGAACACCTCAGCCTTGAAGCGGCTGCGCAGCTGCCTCGTCAAGCGTTCGTCCGGCGCGAGCGGCTCGACGTAGATCATCCACCGGCGGAAGGCATCGAGCGCTCGGCGTCGCGGACCTTGCGGGGTGAGCGCCTTGAGCGGCCTCTTCACCGCACCGGCCAAAGGGCCCCGCCCGACCGTCAAAGCCTGGACCAGCGCGTTGGCGCGTTGGGAGCGAGGGCGTACGGTGGGGTTGGCCTGGACCGACTCGATCGCGTGCGAATCCTCGACCTCCAGGAAGCGCAGCACGGCGCGCACGGTCGCCTCATTGTCACGACGAAAGTCCTCGTAAGCCAAGACCAGCACTTGCTCGGGTGCGAACACGGCGTGGTAGCGACGCAACTGCTCGACATAGCGGATGTGCTCGGAGTAGAGCAGCATCTGCGGCCAATATGTGTCACGTGGGATACGGCGACCCTCGCGCCTTGACTGCTCGAGCTCCAGGGCGCGACCCAGGTCGGTCTCGGTCTCGATATAGGCTTCTAGGAACTGGAGATGTAGCGAGCGCAGGAAGCTGACGGGCTCGCGTAGGACGGCCACGATCTTGGCGGTCGGCTGTGAGTCTGCTATTGCAGCGGCGGCGCTGTGCGACCACAGGTAGGGCGTCGACGCCTCCCCCACCCGCTGTCCGGGACGCGCGTCCTCAAACAGCCTCAGGTACTCCTCGAGCGTCTGGGGAATCCCGATGGGCTTGCGCGGCGGAGGCCTGAAGTGCAGCTCAGAGGCAAAGTACCAAGGCTCCTTCTCCGCGCACATGTATATCTGCGGATGGGCCTTGAGCATCTCGTACAGCGCGGTGGTGCCGCTCTTGGGATGTCCGACCACGAAGAAGTCGGGCATATGCGCGAGGGTTCTTTGAGGTGCCACCGTCGCTCCCTGGACTGTCGTCATCTCTCTCACCCACCGGCAGCGCCGGCCATCGACGGGGGTATACGTGGGGTACTGACGGCGAGCATCGAGGCCGAGCGGTAGTAGGCATTGTTCTCTTGCAACAACGCGGCTGTGTCAAAGCCGGCAAGCTGACCGTCGAGAACGACCATCACGCGGTCACAGATGTCGAGCGTCGACATGCGATGGGCCACCACGAACAGAGTCAGCTCATGCTTCAGCGCAGCCAACGACTCCTGGATCAGCGTCTCCGAGCGGGGATCGAGCGCGCTCGTCGGCTCGTCGAGGACGAGTACCTGCGGGCGCGCCGCCAGAGCGCGCGCAAGGCAGATTCGCTGCTGTTGGCCGCCCGAGACGGCGTCCGCGCGCGGTCCGACGATCGTCTCATACCCCGCCGCCCAACCGCGGATGTCATCGTGGATGCGGGCCAAGCGCGCGGCCCGCTCGACGGCCTCATCGTCGAGATCGCGGAAATAGCGAATGTTCTCTGCGACCGAGGCGTGGATCAGCCTGGGTTCTTGGGGCACGTAGGAGACCAGCTTGTGCCAGTCAGCTTCGCTGAGCATCCCGGCAGGCAGGCCGTTGACCAGATAGCGACCGCGCCCCGGCGCCCTCAGCCTGAGCAGGATCTGCACGAGCGTCGACTTGCCCGCGCCGGAGGGCCCGACGATGCCGACCGACTCGCCACGCCCAACCTCGAAGCTGACGCCCGCGAGGACCGGATGATCTGAGCGGTAGGCGTAGCCGACATCCTCGAAAATGAGCTTCTCAACTGAGCCGAGCGCGATCTTGCCCCGCGCCGGCGCGCTGCGTTCGTAGCGACGCGCGGCCTCCTGGGTTCGCTCTATGAACGGCAGCGATTGCGACAGACCCTGATAGCTGGCCTGAGACTGCTGGCCATATTGGGCGGCTCGCACGAGCAGCAGGAACACGGCGCCGAGCGCCGCGGTGTGGCCCACGCCCGAGGCGTATACGCCGAGCAGGCCGACCACGAACAACACATAGATCAAGCTCTGAAAGAGGTTGGGAATCAGCCGTGCCAGCACTTGGGTATGTAGGAACAGGCCCCTGGTGTCGGCGACAAGCTCGTCGATGCGGGCGCGCTGAGCGTCAGCCACGCCGAACACCTGAGTCTCCTCGGCGAGTCTGATCGCCTCGCTGATCCCGCCCGCGTATTGCACCTGTGCCTTGGAGAGTGAGCGAGCGCGCCTCACCCCAATCGTGCGCAGCGGACGCAGCAGGGCTATCAGAGCCAGCGAGGCGCCAAGCACGATCGCGGCCGCCTCGACGTTCAGGGCGAGGGCGGTGATCATCAACACGAGGAAGCTGAACATCGAGGTGATCAGCGATGTCGCCTGCAGCGCGCCCAAGGTCGCCTGCATGACCTGACTGGTCATCGTCTCCTGCAACTGTCCCTCGCGGTCGCGCGACTGCACCGCCCAGGAGGCACGCGTAAAGGAGTGGAACAGCTCGCGGCGCAACTGCGACTGCACATCCGCCGCGATCCGCGCCGGCAGTATCGAGATCGGAAGCTGTAGCGCCAAACGCACCAGTGTGCAAACGAACGCGACCGCGATCAGGTGCCCGACGGTGGAATCGATGTGAAGCGGGCCGAGGTCCAGGTGGACCGCTTTTGCTCCGTTGACGAGCGCCGAGGCGACCTGAGCGATCACCGCCAAGGTGGCCGCTTCGGCGAATCCAGCGGCAATCGAGGAGACCACGAGCCCGAGCACGAGGCCACGTCGCTCACCGAGCAGTGCGCGCAGCCGCGCCCGCTTTGCGGCGCCCGACAGGGTCTGCTCGCTGACTTTGGCGGGCGCCGACTTCATGGCCGATCCGCGAGCAGGCCTTGACGTATGGCGCGCCCGGCGGGCGCTAGCCAATATGCGGCTATGCCGACCGCGAACCAGAAGTAGGGACCCGCCGCGGAAGTGTCGGTGAACGCCCCTCGCAGCCCCATGATCGAGTAGGCGAAGACCGGCGCAAACGCTGCCGCCAGGCATATCCGCGTGTCGATATCCCGCACCTGCGGTAGTCGCGCGAGCACGAGGACGAGCAGGTAGAGGACCAGGCCAACGAACAGCGCCAGCCCGGGGAGACCCAATTCATCGACCAAGTAGTTGTATTGAGTCTCGGCAGTCACGCCGTGGCCTTCCAGCTCTCCGCCCCGGGCACCCCCAAAGCTCGTCGCCGGGCCGGCGGTCGCGAGGCCGAAGCCAAACGGCGCGTGGGCGATGTAGTTGGGGATTAGACCCAGGCTCTTTTCCTTGTAGGTGGTCGAGGTGGTGACCACGTTGGTCGGCGCGATGCTGGCGTAGCGGGAGAACACACCGCTGCCCTCTGCCGCCGCCAGAGCCACGCCGCAGGGGAGAGCCAGCACCAGCAGCGCGAGCAGCACGCCCAAAGGTCTTCTTGCACGGCGTCCGGCGCTAAGCGAGAGCAGCGCGAAGATCGCCAGCGCAAGCACCGCTCCCACCACCTGCAAACGGCCCAAGCCCGTCGCGACGGCGAGCGCTGCGCCAAGAAACAGCGGTAGGACCAACCACCGTCGTCGCCGGCGTCCGGTCGCGAGCAGAGCGACGATGCCGGGTAGGGCAAGCACGCCCACGGCGCCGCCAAAACCGCTGTCCGATCCAAGTCCGGGCGGACGCACCAAGGTTTCCCCGTTTTCGGCTTTGTATCTGCGCGCCGTCAGGGTGGAGGTGCCGTTGACGTGCGCGGCGTAGCCCGGCCCCCAGCTGGCCAGCTGGGCCGGGGTGAGCCTCGTCTGATAGGTACTGACAAGGCCGTTTGCCAGCGCGATCACGCCGAGGATCACAAACATCTTGCGCAGCCGCTCCTTGGAGCGCATCAGCGCATAGCCGAAGAAGAAGAAGGGGATCCACTCCAGCTCTTGGCGAAAGCCACCGATGATCTTGAGCGTGCCGTGGGTGCTTGGATTGAATGCCTCGGCCAGCACCAGCAACACGAACGCGAGCACCCAGCCAAACAAAGGTGGAACTTCGATGCGCTCGCGCTTTGCCAGCAAGCGGGCGATCGCGCCGATGCTGACAGCAGCGATCAACACGTCGCGTACGCTGGAGGCTGCCTGGTTCGCACTCAGCAGCTTCACTGGACCGTCGAGCATTCCCAGGTAGAGCGCCAGGATCGCGACGCTCACCTCCAAGCGAGGATTGACCATCAGCGCGACCACGCCTATTGCTCCAAGCGCCAGCGCGACGAAGAGCAGCAGGTTGGGCGTCGGAACGCTTAGGGAAATGGCGAGTGCCACCGCCGCGGCCAGCGACACAGCCCCGCCGCGGAGCGCCAGCTCGCGCGACCCTCGAGTCGTGAGAATCGGTTGGGCGCCCCCGAGCGGGCTCGACGGGCGCAGCTGGTCGACGCTCATCTGAAGCCTCGTCTATACAGCCGTTATCTAAGGCGAGGCCAGCGCCGCTCACCATAAGTCGATGAGTAGCCGGACCGCCGAATGTCGCTGCTGGAGACGGCATTGGCCACCACGCCGAGCACCGGCGCCGTCGATGAATCTGCCAGCAGCCGCGTGAGCTGCTCGGCTGAGGCCTCATGCGTGTGCTCGAGGCGCGCCACCAGCACGATCCCGTCAACCCAGTGCATCATCGGCATGACATCGCTCACCTGCAGCGGTGGAGGCGCATCGATCAAAACATAGTCGTGCTCGGCCGCGGCGCTACGCAGCAGCTCCTGCATCGCTGGACTACCGAGCAACGCGAGCGGATTGGCGACGGCGTCGCCGCTCCTCAACACCGATAGCGAGCCGGTCGCGCTCGCCTGGACAACGGTGGACAGCCCACCGCCCACACGCGCAAGATCCCCCTCGGCCGGCATGGAGACCGCTCCGACGTTTTGCATGGCCTGCTCCAGCGGAGCGACACCCGCGAGCACCTCGGTCAAGCCAAAGGGCCCGTTTACTGAAAGCAGGGCGGCCTGCACAGGGCGACGTAGGTCGGCCTCAATCACCGCCACCTTCATTCCTGCTTCCCGTTGGGCCAGTGCAAGAGTTGCGACCAGCGTGGACTTCCCGTCTTCCTGGTCGGCGCTGAGAAAGAGGATCACACGCCCTGAGGTTCGGCGCGCCGGCTCGAGCATGTCCCCCATCTGCAGCGCCGAATGCAGGCGCCGTAGAGGCTCGAGCAAGGGCCCGGCGACTCGTGGCTCGCCCTCGCTCATCTCGATCGGCATCTTCACGCGAGGCAGCACTGCAAGGATGTGGGCTTTGAGAATGGCTTCGATCCGAGCCAGCGAGCCCAGACGTCGCTCGAAGCGGCTGAGCGCGAACACGGCGGCGCTTGCGAGCAGCAGGCCGAGCACGAATCCGAAGATCGCGTTCTTGCGAGGCGTCGGAGAGACAAGCTGGGCCGTGTGTGCCTTGGCCGGATTGACCTGCTGGACCGTGGAGATCGAAAGCTCCGATTCGAGCTGATTAATCTTGCTCGCGAGGCTTGCCGCCTGGATCACCGCCGTAGAGGAGACCGTTCCACTCGAACGCGAAGAGCCCGAACCCTTGCCGGAGCTTGCCCTTTTGGCGGCGCTCGCCGCCGCGACCTGGGCTGTTTCGATGCGGTGCAGCTGCCTGCGCGTGTTTGCGATTGTCGCTTCAACCTGGCGTCGATACCTGGAGTGCTGGCCTTCGATGTACGCCAGTGCGTAGGCGTTGGCCAAACGCGCCGCCACCTTGGCACTGTGCGCTTCGGCGGTGATCGTCACAAGGTAGCTTTCCGATGCCGCCTTTGCGCGCACTTTGCCCAGACCGTTGGACGGGACGTGTTCGTTGCGCAGGCGCGCACGTACCGCTTCGCTGACGGTGCTGGAAGTCATTAGCGTGGCCGCGTCGGCGATTGCGCGACTATTCAGATTTGTCCGGTTTTGACTTCCACCGACCAGTTGCTGAGCTTCGCTGCCGCTGCCGAGATCGAGTTGGGTGCTGGCCGAGTAGACCGTCGGCTTACGGTGGTAGTAGGCGTAGGTCAGTCCTCCAACCAGAATCGCCACTAGCAGGATCAACCACTTGCGCTTCCAGATTGGGGCGAAAATCGTGGCGATGTCGGTTGTGTCGTTCATCGAATACCGTCCATGTGTGATCGATCCGGCGGCAAAGCAAGCCTCAAAGCGGCGATGCCGGCATCTTGAGCGGCACAGCATCGAGCATCGACGCCAAGCGAATGTGAAACTGGTGTAAAGATGAAGAGGCGCCTACTCGTGGTGAGCCACCCTGCGATAGTGCCTGTTAATCAGGAGGTCTATCGCGAGCTCTCACGTCGCGGGTGGGAGGTCGCGATCGTGACTCCGGCGCGGTGGCGATCCGAGTATTCGCACACCTGGATGCACCCACGTGCGCTTGAGGGCCTCGAGGGGGCGTTGTGGCCGACGCGCGTGCTTTTGGCGGGTCGGCCACAGAGACATCTCTACTTGAGGCGCTGTCGCGCAATGTGTGCTCGTATACGTCCGCAGGTGGCGTTCGTGGAGGCCGAGCCGTATGCACTTGCGACGATGCAGTGGAGCTGGACTTTCACCAAATTGGACATCCCCTTCGGCGTGCAGTGCTATGAGAACATCGACCGGCCACTACCGGCGAGCGTGCGCAAGTTGCGCACTAGTGTCCTGGCTCGCGCCGCGTTCGTAGCCGCACGCTCGGACAGCGCGGGGCGACTGGCGCGCTCGTGGGGTGCCCAGGGTGAGATCGTGTTCGCACCCCCCGCCGTCCCCGGATGGGCAAGACCACCTCAAGCGGGCGATCGTCCGTTCACCGTTGGCTTTGCTGGACGTTTGGTACAGAGCAAGGGACTGACTGACCTGCTGGCCGCTGTTCGTAGTTTGCCCGAACCAGTTGAGCTACTGCTCATTGGCGACGGCGAGCTGCGCCCCCAACTGGAGTCTCAGCCGATTCCGGGCTCGCGCGTGCGGGTCCTCAACGGTTTGAGCCACGATGAAATGGCGGCGGGCTACGCCCAGATCGACGTGCTCGTGCTGCCCTCACGCACCACGCCCACCTGGAAGGAGCAGTTCGGGCGAGTGGTCGTCGAGGCTCTGTGGTGCGGCGTGCCGGTAGTCGGCTCGGACTCGGGGGAGATTCCGTGGCTAATCGAGCTGACGGGAGGTGGGCTCGTGTTCGGGGAGGGCGACAGCCTCGCGCTGGCGGCGCGGCTGGAAGAGTTGCGCCTATCTCCGCGGCTGCGCACCCAGCTGGCCGACACGGGACGCGCGGCCGTCGAGCGGTTGTTCTCGGTGCCCGCGGCGACCGATCCGCTGGAGGACGCTTTGGTGCGTGCTTGTGCGCCTCGCCGACCCCGTCAGGCCGAAACCAAACGCGCGTACAGCTCGTGATGCTTGGCGACCATCCGTTCGCTCGTGAAGCCCGAGGCCGTCTCGCGCGCAGCCGCTCCCAAGCGGGCCCGGAGCCGGGGGTCGGCTGCCAGCCGCGCCAGCCGCTCAGCGATCGCCTCGGGGCTTGCGCTGATCAGCAGACCGTTCTGCTCGTCCTCGATCAGCTCGCGAACGCCGCTGACCGGGGTGGCCAGCACGGGTAGACCGCTCGCTGCCGCCTCGAAGCAGACGAGCGAGAACGTCTCGTAGTCGGAGGGCAACACGAACGCGTCGGCCGCGCCGTAGACGGCTTGGATGCCTTGGATCACGCCAAGCCAATGTACGGTCTTGGACACGCCGAGCGAATCGGCCAACTCCTTGAAGCTCTGCACGTGACCACGCCCGGCGACAAGCAGGTCCCATTCGGGCGCCAGGCGCATGGCTTCGAGCACCACGCCGAGGCCCTTGTTGGCGGCCCCGACGAACGCAAGCACCAGTCGCTGACGATCTATACCTAGCTGATCTCGCAGTTCCGCCGCCTCGGTGGCACGCACTCCGGGCGCGAAAGCCTCTATGTCGATGCCGTTGTGAATCGTCGTCACGCGGCCGGCAAGCGCTGGATAGTGCTCGCGAATCTCAGCAGCCACACCGTCGGAGACGCACACCACCCGCGAGGGACGATCCACCCGAAAACAGAGTCGCTCCCCGGCGCGCGTCAGCCGACCTACAAGACCCGCATATCGATGGAACAGCGCTCCAGCTCGCGTGGGCTTGGGACGATAAACTTGGTGGCAGCAGTGCACGGCGATTGTGTCCACGCGATTGAGCACGATCGCGCCCGTCGTCTGCACCACGCCGCGGCGCCATCTGCGCACCGCGAGAGACCCGGCGATCATGAACCAGGGGTAGGCCAGCAAGAGAGGCCTGCGTGGTCCTCGTACACGGTGGAAGTGGACCCCCGAATCGGGGGGCAGCACACAGGTGCGCGCAATTACTGTCACCTCATAGCCAAGCGCCCTCAGCCCGAGCGAAAGCTCGGCCAGCTGGCGCTCCATCCCGCCAACCGAGCCGACATCGTGGGCGACGATCGTCACCTCGCGCGGCGCCTGCCGCGACGGCGCGAGGCGCTCCAGATTCACAAAGAACCGCTTGCGCAACGCGTCCGGCGTGTAGTCGTGCGCAAATCGCTCTCGCCCGGCTCGGCCCACCTCGTTGCGCAGGGTCTGCGAGGACAACAGGCGCTCCAGAGCATCGGCCAAGTCGGCTGGCTCCCCGGAGGCAGCAAGCACTCCCGTCGCGCCGTCTTCGATGAACTCCGCGGGACCGCCCGAGTCGACTGCGAGAACCGCGACGCCCCTGGCCATGGCCTCCAGCAGCACGATCCCGAACGGCTCGGGGTCGGATGCGTTTACGAGAATGTCCATTTGCTCGATGTAGGGCCCTGCATCGGGTACCTGGTCGGTCATCGTGACCTCGTCCTGGAGCCCCAGCCTGGAGACGAGCACAGGCAGCGAGGCAGCGTACTGCGGAGACAGCCCGTAGGCATCGCCGCCGACGATGACAGTGTGGATGCGGTGCCCGCGTGCTCGCAGCAGCGCGTGGGCTTCGACTAGGCGATCCTGGCCCTTCCACGGCTGCAGGCGTCCGACAAGGCCGACGACCGTCGTGCCGGGCGGTAGGTCCAGAGGCTCCTCGCAAGCAACACTCCCGGGCGGATCGGTGCCGGCCGCAACGACAAAAGTCGACCGTGAAGGCCACATACGGGCTTGAGCACGCGCAGCCGCGTGCGAGTAGCAGCCGACCGCTTGAGCCGGCAGCAGGGTGGCGCATCGATCGATCCAGTTGCCGCTCGGGATGTTCTGCTGCCACCACAATGTGCGCGCGCCCATGCCCGCGAGCATTGCCGCCGGAGCCCCGTACAGGTGGGTCTTGGCCGCCCAGTTGAGAATCAGATCCGGTCGGCGCTTCCTGAAGATCCTTGCAAGCCGGAGCACAGCCAGAGCGAAGCGGTGAGGCTGGCGCACCCTGCCCGCATCGATCACCTCGACGCGAAAGCCGGCCTCGGCCAGCTCGGCCGGCCAGGGCCCTGACTCGAAGAAGACGAGCTCCACCTCGTGATCGGTTTCGCTCACCCCGTCGAGCACCGTTTGGAGCATTGCCTCAGCTCCGCCCAAACGCTGCCCCCACGGCAGTGTTACCAATATGCGCATGTGATGTTCACAGTTTGTAAATCAATTCACTTGAGTGGGTGCCGCTCGGTGCCCGCGGGCGGCCGAGGTTAGCCGACTTGCTCAACACCGGGCATCTAAGCGAGCAAGGATGGCCTATGACCTCAGCTATCGGTGACATTTCTGGTCATGGCTACCAAAATGTCACAATCGCCTACCGAGCGCGACATAGGCTGGCGCCGTCAATTCATGGGTCGCCCTCAAAGGTGAGGGTTTCTCACAGTCCGCCTCATACGCTCGTCGACCCGCGCAGGGTCGTGCTGTCTTCGCCTGCCGATCACCGTGCCCGCGTTGAACCACACACTCAACCCGTCCGCGACCGAGCGCATAACCCTCGCGCACGATTACCTGCTTGTCATGCGTGGTGCCGAGCGCACGTTTGCCGCGATGGCCGACATTTACTCCCAGGCTCCCATTTGTACTCTGCTCTACGACGAGCAGGGCACCAGCGGACGCTTTGCGGGACGCACGATTGCCACCTCTCCGCTGCAGCGCCTCGGCGTCGGGCAAGCGCGGTTCAGGCGCCTATTCCCCCTCTACCCTCGCGCCGTCGAGCGCATCGAAGTGCCGCCCGCGGATGTGGTGCTCAGCAGCAGCAGCGCCTTCGCGCACGGCGTTCGCGTGCCGGACGGCGCTATGCACGTATGTTATTGCTACACGCCCTTTCGCTACGCCTGGTATGAGGAAGATCGCGCGCTGAGCGAGACCGCGACGCCACTGCGCCCTCTATTGCGCTGGCAACTGGGCCGGATGCGCCGCTGGGATTTACGTGCCAGTAACCGCGTCGACGCCTACATCGCGATCTCTCAGCTCAGTCGCGAACGGATCAAGCTCTACTACGGACGCGATGCGCCAGTGATCCATCCACCGGTCGAGACCGAGCGCTTCGGACCTGAGCGACCCGAGGACAAGCTGCTGGTGGTCTCCGAGCTGGTGCGCCATAAGCGTGTGGACGTCGCGCTCGAGGCGGCGCGCCGCGCGGGCGCGCCGATCAGGGTCGTGGGTAGCGGGCCCGACCACGACGCTCTGCGGGAGGCCTATCCCGAGGTTGAGTTCCTCGGTCGCCTCGATGACAAGCAGCTCGTCGAGCTGTATGCCTCGGCGCGCGCGGTCGTCGTGCCGAGCATGGAGGAGTTCGGCATCACCGTCGTCGAGGCCCAGGCGGCCGGACGGCCCGTGATCGCGGCAGCCGCGGGCGGTGCACTTGAGACAGTGCTCGACGGGCGCACCGGTCGGCTTGCGAAACTCGACGACGTAGATGCATTCGCCCAGGCGATGCGCGACATCGACCGACTCGACTTCGAACCTGCGTACGCCCGCGAGAACGCTCGACGCTTCTCTGTGCAGGCCTTCCAGCAGCGCCTGTCTTCTCACATGGAGGAGCTGTGCGCTCTGCGCTCACCGATAACAGTTACACGTGCTGCGGGAACAGTGGTGAGCGGGGATTTCGGCGCGATCGACGATCTCCCGGTTTCACCTTCGCTGCCATCGATCGCGGTTTAAGGATCGCAGTTTAAGAGAACACCGGAACCCGAGACGGCTTCTCTACTCTCTACAACCCCCGCCGCCCCAACACATGCGGCACGGTGCGCAGCAGGATCTTGATGTCGGTCCACAACGACCAATTCGCGACATATAGATAATCGATCGCGACCATCTCCCGCAGGGGTACGCGTGCAGGGCCTAGAATCTGCCAGTGACCGGTCATGCCCGGCATCAGCTCCAGGCGGCGGCGGTGCCATCCCTCGACGCGCCTGTCCTCGTCCACCACCAGGGGACGCGGGCCGACGAGACTCATCTCACCGGCAACGATATTCAGCAGCTGGGGCAGCTCGTCGAGCGAGCACTTGCGCAGAAACCGGCCCACCCGCGTCACGCGGGGATCGTCGGCGATCTTGAACAGGCCGTCTTGGGCTTCATTGCGCTCGCGCAAGGCCTCCTTCATCGAGTCGGCGCCGACGACCATCGTGCGGAACTTGATCATCTGAAAACGTTTGCCGTCGCGACCGACCCTTGTTTGACGAAAGAAAATAGGACCGCGGCTGTCGAGCTTGATCGCGGCGGCGATCACGATCATCAGCGGTGAGACGGCGAGCAGACCCAGTGACGCCCCGAGTAGATCGAAAGCACGCTTGAGCTTGGCCGAGGAGCGCGTAAGATCGAAACGGCGCACGCCCATCACCATCACGCCGTGCAGGTCGTCGAACTCGATTGAGGAGCCCACCACCTCCAAGAGTCGCGGCAATACGCTCACCCGCACTCCCACAGCCTTCAGGGTGCGCACTAGGTTAAGCATCTCGCCGGCATCGGCGCTGCGCGGCGCGATGATCGCACGATGTACATCCAGCGACTGTGCCAAATCGGCGATCTCGGCGAGCCTGGGCGCGAAGAACGTGTCCGTCGACCATGGCTCTGCTTGCTCGAGATCGACCCGTGCGACGAGCGTCGCCTTGACCCCGCCACCCCCTTTCAACTTCAAGCGAACCGCCTGCGCGGACGCTTCGTCGCCTATGAACAAACATCGCTCGGCTGGAGTAATGCGCAAAGCCACAGCGCGCGCGCCGGCGCGCGCTAGAACCAGAAGAATGGAGAGCGCTACCCACAGCAACAAAGCTTCCTTGCGGTAGACGGCGTCGCCGACCACGAACCCCCCCAGCAACCACGTCACCAGGGCACACAGGGTGGCCATCTGGAACAGCCGCGGCGCCTCGTCGAGCGTCGTCTTGTGCAGTAGCGTCTCGTCACGGTCATACAGGCCGGTGAGCTTGGCTCCCATCAGCAGAATCGGGACCACGAGCAGGCCGGCTCCCATGAAACGTGGGCCCCGCCCCGAGACAGTCATCGCAACCGCGAAAGCCGCGAGAAGCGCGAACAGGTCCGCGGTGGCCAGCATCCGGCGAAATAGAGCATCGCGGCGCATGCTTACGGCCGGTCCACGCACCTCTGCCAAGGAGCCTGTCGCAGCGACCCGCGACGAGGTCTCGAGCACATCGTGGCCCGGCGACGACGAGATGCTTGGCGACGAGATGCTTGGCGAAGCGGGCATTTCAACCCTACTTCCGACCTCGACGTTCATGGCGCCTTGCCGCCTCCTGGTTGTCATCAAGACTCTGGAGACCTCACAATGCCAGCGAGCAGACCAGTACAGGTTGAAATTCGGTGACCGCGAAAGCTCAACAACAGTCCTATTGACGGCTCCCGTAGGCCCCTGAACCAATCAATCGCCTAACGCCTTGGGGACAGCCAAAACACACCATGCCCCAAACGCACCGTGCCCGACAAAGACGAACGGGCCGCCCCAAACTGGGACGACCCGCTCGCTTCGACTGCTTTCGCGCAAACCGCAAGCGGCTCACACGGTCACGGCATGACTACGCCGTTTTGAACCCGACTTCCTCGAGTCCTTTTTCAGCCTCTTTGACAATCGTGCCCGAGACCTTTTCGTAGTCGCTGTTCTTGACCAGCGCACCGCCGCCTTCGGCTTTGGTGTTCACTGCCCACCGCAGGAAGTTCTCCACGGTGGTCGCCTCGGCCTTTGTAGTGCCGGGGTAGAACTTGTACTGACGCAACGCCAGATCGTACGTCAATCCGCAGATCGCGTACGTCTTTTTCTGGACGAGTTCTGCCTTAGCTTCGTTCCACAATTCACGCGTGCTGGCCGGCGGGAATTTTTTGCCCGCTTCATTGGTGTACACGGTGTTTTTGCAGTTCGACTGCGCAGCCGCTTCAATGTCGGCCTTCGAACCAGGATCGGAGTAGCCGGAGATCGAGGGAACTTCACTGTCCTGAATCTCGGCCCAGAACTTCGTGTTCTGTTCGCCTACTTTGGTCGCGCTGCCTTTCTTGTTTTCGCCACCGCACGTAGTGGGGGTGACTTTGCAGTTGGCCGAGAAGTACTTTTCCGCACGCACAACAGCAAGATCGGCGTAGCCGATGCTGCTTGCGTGTTCGGCGACGTACTTCACAACACCAGGGTTACCCGTAGCCGTCGGACGGACGACATTGGCTGCCTTCGGCCAACGCTGGTTCTGGCAAGCTTCGGCGGTTTCGCTCCACAGCTCGCTTTCTTCAGGCAATGCTTTCCCGCAGCCGGTCTTTTTCCCGGCGCCGGGAATTTCTTCGGGATATGCCTCCATCAGGAGTTTTTCGGTCGGGTTGACCTGCTCCAGGAAGGTCTTGAAGATATGCGTCGTACCCGAGTGATCCAAGCGTACCACGGGCTTGATCGCGGTTTCCTCTTCAGCGGTCCCACCCGTGCAGGTGAGTTTGTCGCTACCGGTTTTCTGCTTTTCGAGCAGCTGCTTCCAGTTGGTGATCGCGCCACGGTAGACTTCCTCGAGTACTGTGTCTTCGAGCACCAGGCGACCGAGCTTGGTCGGTTTGCCGGCGGTCGGTTCGATGGTGCTTTCGGCCTTGCAGCCTTCAGGCAGGTGCACGATGATCGCGACAGCGCCCTGAGCGACCGGGATCGCCTCTACAGACTGCGCTTCGCCGCCTGTGCGGTGTTTTTCGATTTCTTCGCGCTGTTTTTGGTTCGGCGCTTCATCGGTTCCGCAGAATCCGAATTCACCGAAGTCGGTCGGTTCACTTTCCGGCACTTCCGCGCCCCAGCCTTTCAGGCAGGCGCCGCTGCCTTTATCCGACGAGGCGGTGCTCAGGTATTCAACTTTTGGTGTCCCGCCAGAGCCCTGTGCCCCAGAGCAGGCATAGATGTTGGCGCCTTTGTTGAATTCCACAGCCCACTTTTCGAGGATCGGCGCTTGGAACGTCGAGCCGTGACCCTTGGTCGCGGAACCTTCACACTGTTTGAGAAGGTCCGGTTTTGGTGCTGTCGTAGCGCTCGCAGTGCCCGGCGCGAACGCGGCGACCGCAAAGGCGGCCGACACCACACACGCTGAGGCCAAGCGGCGCCCGGAGAGAAACGTCATTACGTGACTACCTCCTGTTGTCCATTCCATTATGTGTGCGGTCTAGGCCGCACTTGCAGGAGCATTGGCCCCCGCAAGTCATACATTTGCATCGAAGTTCGATGCGAGGGTTACGATCCTGTGCCTCAAGCGGTGCTTTACCGCATCGTTACAGCTATTTACTAATTGGTCACACTTCACACTGTGTCTGAGATCCAGGCAGACCAGCCGTTCGTTGGTGTAACCGAGCAACGACATTCAGTAACCACCCTCAACGCAACACTTCAATGCGATGCTGGGCGATGCGACTCCAGTAGTGGAGCCATGTCGTCAGTGTTTTTTGTGTGCGGCTTTTGCCGCGCGCAAGGTCACAGTCACGGTCGTGGTGTGACTCGCCCCACTCGTGTCATGCGCCAAGAGCGTCGCCCGCGCACGAAGCACGTGCACATGGGCCAGCAGCGCGCGCGCCGCGGAGGAGAGGTGCAAACTGACCACCTTGACCTGGCCACCTACCACGCTGAACGAGCCGCTGGCAAGCGTGAGGATTGCCTTCTTCTTCTTGTGCGTCGAGGCGCTCACCGCGGTCAGAGTACGAAGCGTAACGGTTCCCGTGCAGCTGCTCTCGCCGCTCGGGCACGTGACCTTAAGCGCGAGCGCGCCGCTGGGGCCCACCGACACGGTGCTCACCGCAAGCTCGGCTACAGGCTCCACTTTGGGACCTCCCGATTTTGGCCCTCCTGCGGGTGGTTTTACTTCAAGCGGCGGTATTTCAGCCGGGGGTTTGATCACCACCACCGGGGGTTTTTCCGCTTCTTCTTCGGCTTTGGTCTTGTGGATGACGATCGTGGCACTGGCAACGCCCTTTGTGCCTTCCTTGTCGGTCACTTCGAGCGTGACCGTGCAAGACGAGCACGGAGCCGCATAGAGATGCTTGGCCGTAATTTCGTTGCCGCTGGTTTCGCCTTTTTCTTCGACTCCATCGCCGAACTTCCACACATACTTGAGCGGATCGACCTGTTTGTTTTCGTCGAACACGGTCGCCACAAACGTTGCTTCTTCGCCCTTGGTTAGAGAAGGAACAGAGCTGATTTCAAATTCTGGACGCACCGTCCGCACCGTGAATTCGTGGCCGCTCGGTAGTTCCGCTTCAACGCTCGACGCCGAGAGATTGTCGGTGTGGACGATCTCCGTCAACTTGTAGGTACCTTCTTCGCTGAAGGCGTGCGTGAGACTCGGCGTTTCGAACTGGTACCCACCCGGCACGGTTTCAACTTTGTGGGTCTTAGTGTTTTCGAAGCGCCATTCGGTGCTCACGGCGTTCGCGGCGGCAAGCGTAGAGGAGAAGGTGGCGGCTTCTCCTGGCACCAGCTTGCTCACGGCCACGCCGTTGGCCTTCACGCTCGGCGGTGTCAGGGTGACGTGAGGACAACCCGACGTGCTGCCGCCTGTACCGAACTGAATCGCCTGGATAACGCCTTTCTTTTCGTGCGTGAAGGCGTCGAACGCGAGCGCGCCTTCTTTGCCGCTGCCTTCGTTGTAGCCGCCGACCAGGAAGGTTTGGCCTCCAGGACGCGGGATCAGGCAGCCCTGGGCACCGCCGGCTTCGTGCCCACCAGCGGCCCAGCCGAGCTCGCTCGCTTCGGGTTGAGCGCCCGCTTCGCTGTAGTGGAGCACGAGCACCGAACCGTTGTGTTCGGTGCTGCCTTCCTGATGCACTTCAGAAGACAGGTAGACCTTGCCTTCGTTAGCCCCGGCGCTATCCGGTACGTAGGACATCGTGGGACCCACCAAGCCGTCGCCCCCATAGAGGCCTTCTGGACCGAACTGCACGAGTTCCTGCTGGGTCGTGAAGCTGTACACCTCACGGGGAGCGGTGGAGAATTCTTCGACCCCCGCGGTTTCGCCGATCTTGTTCGTCGACTTCGGCAGTTCCCACACTTCTCCACCGTTGCATTCCTCCGTGCCGGGGCACGTGGACCGAGTCTCCTCGGCGAACAGCTTGCCGCCGGAGGTGAGGATCGGAGAGTAGGGCAAGTTTTCGCTTTCTTCTTTTTCGCAACCGAGTTCCTCGAGAACTTCTTTGTTGTCCACGTAGCGCGGGCCAAGCGTTCCGCTCATTTTGCTGGCTGCTTCTTTGATCGTCACGTACTGCGCGATCGCCCGGCACTTCTGGCTTGCGCCTTTCTCGACGTTCGCGTCTTCCTGTTCGTCCTGGTCCCCGACGATGGTCAGATCGCCAGTAGACGGTTCGACTGCGAGGCCGTGTGGGTTAAGGATCGCTTCCTTGGGATGTTCCCCTTGGGCGTTGAGCGTGTTTTCGCCCGCGATCGGGGCCGCTTCTCCTTCGCTTTCCTTGGCCGGGATCAGTTTCCCGCCCTGATAGAAGAAACCGTACAGCTCACCGGCGGCAAGTTCGTTGGAATCAAGGGGGAAACGTTCGTAGCAGGTTCCCGGACCGCATTTCTTGCCTTCTTTTTCAAGCTGTTCTTCTTCTTTTTCGAGTTCTTTTTCTTCTTTTTCGTCGGTTTCGCGCCGCCTGTCGACGATCAGGGCGTAGACGCGCTCACGCGCTGGATCGACTGCCAGCTCAATTTCTTCGCCCGCGACACCGGTGTTGGTTTTCGTGGCAGCCGGAGGCGTGAAGGCGATCGACGCCTGTTCTTCGCCTTTGGCGTTGAACCTCTGGATTTCGAACTTGGGCTGCGCCCCCGGGTTAAGCTTCGTGGGCCACGTAGAAGCCACCGTCGGTTGGATCGGCGACAAAAGAAGTGGTCAGGGCGAGGTTGATCTGCCCTGTCCCGGTACCTGCCGTAAGCGAGGCATTACCGAGTTCACCCCATGGCTGCGAGGCATCGGCAACCGAACCGAAGGCGCCCAGTACCACGAGCGACAGCACGCATGCGAACAGCGCCAAACGGCGGGGGACCTGTGTGCTTTGAAGGCTCATCATGCGCGGACAGCGGCATATTCGCTGTTCACCGAGGTGTGGGTGTTGCCAAATGGTGAACAGTGGTCACACACAGTCTGCTCCAAGGGTCAGGAGGACAATTCAGCGCCAACGCGACCGCTCGGACAATCGCCGCTGCGCGCGCGCGCTCGACACGGTGGCTGGAGCAACTCGCGCCGGGCGCCTGCCTCTACGCGGACGGCGAATCGAGGCGCCGGCAAGCGCAGCCAGCAGCAACACCCCCAACAGGTACACGGACGCTGGCTCGTCTTCGCCGGCGCGGTAGGCGACGGCCAGGTTAGAAGCCTGCTCGGTCGCGCTCTCCTCCTCCTCTTCGCGTTCGGCGACCTCGATCGGCGAGGTGACTGCCGAGGTGCCCGTCGGTGGGCTCGGCCGCGCGGGAGTCGGGACCGGCGGCGGCACGAAGGCCAACAGGGGCGTCGACACCACAGCCAAGGGAACAAATGGGGGTATCGAGGAGTGTGGTGGGTTCGGTCGTGCGGCCGGCAGAGCGGGCGGCGGCGGCGGCGGTAGCGGTATCGGCGGTGCTGTGCCGGCCGGAGCGGGCTGTGCTGCCGCGGGCGCGGGCGCGGGCGGAGGTGGCGCGGGAGCTGACGCCCGTTGCTGGGCGGCCGGAAGCTGCTTGAGATGGACGGTCCCGCATGGCTCGCGTACGCTTCCCGCCTCAACTGTCACCGGCAACGAAGCCGACAGGCCGCCCGCGCTGATCGTGACCGTCGTCTTACCCGCGTTGTATGCGCAAAATAGGCCGGAGGTCGATTCTTCGACGTTGGTCGTTTCGTTGAGCGGTTCGTGTTCAGGTTCCCCGTGGGCGTTGATCAGAACCGCTTCGTGGTTGCCCGGCAGCGCGAGGTTCGGCTTGACGAATCCACCGATGTCCGGGTTTGAGGAGCTAAACGTGTACTCGGGCAGCAGATCGCTGCCGCAGCCTGCTCCCACGCAGTACTCGGGGATGGGTATGTAGGGATCCACTTCGGTTTGTTCGCTATTGGCAGTTGCTCGTCCGCCGGCACGCGGGCGACGCGCGAGGCCGGCAAACAGCGCTGTGCTGCTGCGGCGAAGCAGCGTGCCCCCGTGCGCTTCAAGCGCGAGTTCGCTGATATTGGGAATCAGGCGCGGCGTGACCGGAGCACGGTTGCTCGATTCTTCGTATTCGTCCATTTCCACCTGCCCCAGCAGAAAGCCGCTCGCGCCGTGGAAATTGCTGTAGCGCTCACCGTCTACGCTGACGTATCCGAGCGTGCCGGAACCGATCTCTTCGATCGATTCGCCGCCGGCCCGCAGCGGCTTCTTGACGTTTTCTTCGGGCGCATCGTAGAAGTAGGCCGAGGCGCCACAGGTTTCATGTGCTTCTCGACACTTCGTTGAGCCGCCTACGAGCGCGGTGATGACTCGCGCCGCCTGTTCATCGCCCGCCGCCACCTGCGCGTCAAGGTCGGTGTTGCCGATGACTATCGCAGGCAACGGTTCTTTGGTTGTTTCGGCCTGCCGCTTGGCGCTTTCGAGCTCTTGTTCGAGCCATGTGAGTTGCGCCGATTCGACGTCGGCGCTGTCGTCGAGCACGATCACTCGCACCGTGCCGCCGGCTCCGGTCGAGTCGAACGCGTAGTAGTCGGCCTCGCAGCTCTGCCGCCGCGCGCATTCCTGGCGCTGAGCCGCGGGCGTGCTCACCTGACTGCCGAAGAAGCCAAAGGGAGCCAGCGCTTCTTCGAAGTTCTGCTCTGTGCCTTCGCGTTCGGGGCGCGCGTTTAGTTCTGGGGGGGCGATCGCGGCGTACACAGGCAGTGGGGCCGCGGTGCCAAGGATCGAGGCGTAATGCGACAACTCCTTGGAGAACGGGATCGGCAGCGAGCGCGGCCCGTTGACCTCTCCGGCGGTCACATAAGGTCCTGTATAGAGAAAGGCGCGCACCCCTTCGACCTGGCGCGCTCGCGCCAACGCGTCGGTCAGCCACACGTCCGGCCCGACCCCCGCCAGGGCACGGTCAGCGCAGGGAGCCGAACATTGAGCATCGCCGCCGATCGCGAACGTAACGTCCGGCTTCTGGTTGCTTTCGTGTTCGGGGCGTTCCTTGGGGATCGGCGAGGTGGCCAAGCCAAGTGGGGCCGTCCCTTCAGCGGGATAGCGCTCCACGTCAGCGGTCTCCAGGCGTTCGGCGTCCAGACTGCTGATATTGCCGCCGACGGCCCATCCCTGAGAGCCGCTGGGGTCGACCATCACCGCCAGGATCGGGTCGGGCCGGTAGGGCAGATCGTGATCGGCATAGTCTCCCGGCTGTTCCCGCGCCGGATTCAATTCATGGCTCTCGTCGCGCCACCCGTTCGCGGTCTGACGCAAGATCCCACCACTCTGTGGGCCACCGCCAACTGGCGGAAAAGGCGGCAGGGCATTGGGGGGCAGCCCGGGCGGCGGTTCCGCTGGTTCGCCTTCGTTGGCCACCCCACCGGCTGAAACGATCGCCCGCAGCGCGCCGCTTTCGCGGAAGACTGTGAGCGAGCCCGCGCCCAAGCCAGGCAGAGGAACGGGAGTCGCCTGCCACGGCGAGCCGGTCGATTCACGCTCGTACACGCGCGGGCCGCCGGGACCGCCAACGGTTGTGAAGGCCGCTCCCCCGTCGGGCAGCCCCGCCACCGCGTCGGGGACCGTTTCGCCGATCAGCGCCCCGGCCTGTTCGTCGAGGAGCCAGCCCGAACCGTCGTTGACGAGCAGTCCTCCGCTGGCCCGATCGGTGCCGGTGCTCAATCGTCGGCGATACGCCACGATCGCCTCCGAGCCGGCGAAGGCGATCGAGATGAAGCTGGCTCCCTTTACCTGAGCCGGCAGCGCCGTTTCCTGGCTCCAAGTCTTGCCATAGCGCAGCAGGATCCCTTCGGCACCGGGGCCGGCAATCACATTCGAGCCGACGGCGTATCCACGCGCGGGGTTGGCCGGGTCGAAAGCGACGCCAAGCAGGTTGCCTCTGAAGTTCAGGGGCATCGCGGGATCCGGTTCCCACAGGCCGGTCTCACCTCGCCACAGCCACATGTTGGGGTATTCGCTCGAGTAGTCGCCGACGGCGTAGGCCCGGCTTGGAGTGGGCCACGCGACCGCGCGCAGTCGCGGCTTCTCGATCCTCTGCCCGACGCCGAACAGGCTTTCCGGCTGCCAGCCGACGCCTGGCTTATAGCGCGCCACAGCCCCCTGATCGCCGACGGCGAGCGCTTCGGAGGAGAGCGAACCGACGGAAACACTGGGCTGTGGAGCGATCGCAAGCAACGGATGGCGAAACGCCGTCGGCCACGGGGTCAGGCGGCTGACAACCGGTTCGCGCGTCAGATGGACAGGCATCACATCCGACCCGAGCCAACCCTCGGTAGGACTCGTGAACGCCGCGCCGTGCGTGGCGCCCGGGTCTTCCTGTTCCCCTGAGCCCGATCCCAGCGCGAGCACACGTTCGAACAGGCCTTCGCCACCCAAACGCAGACTGACGCCTTCGGGAAATCCAGTGATGACCCGTTCGCCGAATTCGCTGCCGTTGGCCCACGCGATGCTGCGCGAGGAACCTTTCGGCAGCGGTTCGGGCAGTTCGCGCTGACACTGAGGTGTTTCCGCCGGAGTACCGGCCGGCAGCAGACACCAACTGGCACCCACGCCGCCAGTTGTCGTGCCTTCGGGCTTGAAGAACAAAGTGGTCGTGGCGGGGGTGAGCGAGGTGACGTCGCCACGCTCACCGTCGATCCACAAGCCTTCGCTGGTGACGGTCAGCAGTTGCGAGGTGACCGTCGGCGGTTGCCCGGCTCCCGGCACGATGAACGGCTCCCCTTTGAGCCCACCGGTCACGGGAACGGTGAGCGCCTCCGCTTCGCCGGGAGTCCCGCCTGGCGCGGTTACGGGCTTCCAACTCCACTTCTCGCTCGACCCTTCGCCTTCTCCGACACGCCGAAACAGCGCCACCGCGCCAACGGGATAGCCCACTTTTGGTGCGAGCTGGCCAAGCAACCAGGCGTTCTGAGGATCGCTCGCGCCGATCGCGAGTATGCGGAAGTTTCCTGAGCTCTTGGCCGGGATCTCGATCGGCTCGGAGCTCCATTTAGCTCCGTCCCAGTGGAGCACCTGGTTCTCGACGGCCGCGTTCGTGCCCAGATGGACCGGTGCGATCAGAACTCCGGGCTGTCCGCCCCCTTCGTCGAGCGGCGCGAACATCGGCGCGCGCGTGGTAGTGGAGAGTTCTTCGCCTTCCTTCAACAACGGTTCTTCGCCCGCGGCGAGCGTTTCGCCTTCGCGAGACACCGGCGCAGCCGGTTCGAAGGCGCCGTGAGGCTTGCGCACGAGCAGCACGGTGCGTCCACCGCCAGCTGATTTTTCGCTACCAACCAAGACGCCCACGCCGCTCGGCGTCATCTGGCCGGCAAGCGGCCCCCTCGTGAGGGCGAAGCCCGTGGGCAATGTCTGGGCAAGCGTCCAGCCGGCTTCGGAGGCTTCCTTCGTGTAGCGAACGATCACTGTGGTGGACCCTGATTCTCCGACCCCCCAAGTCTCGTTCGTGCCCGGAGCTTCAAGCGGAGTGGCGCCGATCATTGTGACGTTGCTCGCTGGCACTGAGTCATCGGTCTGCGGAACGACCGGCGGCGGCGAGGACTGGGCAACCGCTGGAGCGACGCTCGTGTGACCGGGAAGCATGCCGGTGAGCGCAAAGACTCCGACGAGCAGCAGGACGCAGGCGAAGGCGAGCCGAGTTGCGAGCCTTGCTCTCGTGGCCCGTACGCGTCGCCCGCGTGGCTCGAGCGCAGCTCCTCGAGCCCGCCTCGCGCGAGGAGAGAATCCAGGCCGACTCACCGAGGTAGTCCCGCTTCGCTGAAGAGGTAATGGTGCGGCAGTACAAGGAAGCCAGTCGAGATCGTGCTGACCTTGGGGCTGCGTGAGCTGGTCGTCGGTAGCGGGCCGAGCGCGTGTGTTTGCAGCGAGAGTTTGGTCGGCCAGCGCTTCGGATCGAGATGCAGGAACAGGCTGCGATTGCCCGCCTTCAACGTGCGCATCGGAGTCGAGGCAACAGTCGACTTGTTGCGCTTGGCCAGCAGGCGCACTCGTGCCTTGACCGCCAAATGAAAGCTCAGCTGAAGCGTCGTGCCTCCGATCAAACGGCTGTGAACCGCGGAGAGCAGCGGCAGAGCTGTGCGCGCTTCGGTCGGCCCGCCTTTGGCTTCGGAGAAGGTGCCGCCAAAGCTGGGCGGTTCTTCGACCAGACCCGATGTGTCAGGTGGCGGGGCGTCGGGCGGTATCTGCGGCAGACCCTGATCGTGCGGGCGATAAGTAATGAGACCTTCGAAGTTGGGGTCTTCGTCGCGCGGCAGCGTCTGTTCTTTTTCCTCGGAGAGATGGAACAACCATCCCCGGGTGGTGGCCAGCCAACAATCATTCGCGGCCGGGCAGCTGAGCTTCTCGGCAGCCCCCTTGGGACCGACGCCTTCGGCCTCTTCGGCATCCGAGGGCAGCACCTGGCTTTCCAGGATCTTGCCTTCGCCAGACACGCGCACGATTAGCGCGCGGGCAGTCGCGGTCGCATCGCCCGGCGCCTTGAGCGCTACCCAGGCGCTGTCGCTGCCGGGCTCCGCGGCGATCGAGCTGACAACCGCCTCGCGTGCCCGCACTTCACCGGGTTCTTCACGCTTGCCGAGCAGCGCTTCTTCTTCGCTTGGACTGCTTAGAACCGGCTGCATCGGGTGTTCTGGGCCGATTAGCTGGCTCCAGGCGCTTTTGACACGCCGTACCACCGTCAGCTGCCCGAGTTCGCCGGTTTCGGCCTGCTTGGGCCCGGCGGCTCCCCAGAGGACGCCTTCGGCCCCTGAGAGTTGGAGGAAGTCGAGCGCTTCGGGCAACTCGCCTTCGCCGTAGAGCGGGATCCGCGCTTCGCTTTGGAACGTGGGCTGCACGCTTTCCGGGTTGATCTTGTGGAGAACCGGGGGTTCTCTCACTTCTTCGACGGCGATGGGATCGTGCTTGGCGATGCGCACGCTCTCGAATAGGCGCCCTTCGAAATCGAGCATGTCCTCGATCGCATGCCCTTCCTTCGGATAGGGCTCGGCTTCCAATCCAGTCCCCTTCCATTGCAGTTGAAAGGCCCCGATCTGCGGTTCGGGCAGCGCGTCGCCGCCGAACCAGCAGTCGCTCGGCCCAAAGCAGGCAGCGCCCTGCATCGTCTGATAGGAGTCGGCTTCGAAGGCCGGGTGTGCATAGGAGGCAACCACTTGTCCATCGGAGAAGCGACAGAGCGTGTTGTCGACCAAGGGCGGCGGTTCAATGAATTCGCTCGACTGGCCGGCTTGCCCGGGGCGACCGACCGAGACCGTGAAGAATTCATCGGGGGCGGCCCACGCGATGCGCCCGCCTTCGCCTTCGTTTTCGCCGCCGCCGCAGACGTTGGCCAGCTCGTGCCATTCCACGCCGTTGTAAGCCCACACGCCAGCCGGTACCGTCGGCGGGTCGCCGGCGGTGATCAGCAATCCGCGATTGGGAGCCCAGAACTGGATGTCGCCGATCCGGCCAAGGCCGGCCGGCAAGGTCGATTCGGGCACCCCCGGGTTCGGCGCGGGAGCTTTCACCGGAGCAAGGCGCCAGGTGGCCGCTTCGGCCGCGCCCGCGGAATCGATCGGCGCGAACGCCATCAGGACCAGCGCGAACAGCAGGATCGTGAGGGTGGCGGTTATATCCCGCCGGCCGCGAAGGCCCGGATACATCCTCGACGGCCTCCTCATCGCCAGCCTCGTCATCGACGGCCCCCGCGTTTGGTGTGCACGGCCGTCTTACCGGAGCGTCGCCGCGAGGACGATGTGGCGCGCTTGAAGGAGACGACCAAGCTCTGACGCAACACCGGCTTACCCGGCGCCGTGAAGACAACGGTCGCCTTCGCCGACAGCCCACCCGTAACGGATGCAAGCGCTGTGTAAGTGTGGCCGAGCTTGAGCACGAGGGCAACTGGAGCTTGGGACTGGCCCCCGACATCCCTGCTCGCGTAAGCGACAGTACGCGTCTCCAGTCGCACGGCGGCGCCTCCACGGCCGCGACGGCCTGCGCGCTTACCGCGCGCCGAGTGACGAGCGGAGCGTGCCGCATTGCCGAGGCGCGTGACTACCTCACTTTGCGCCGAGGCGTGCACAACGCCCGTCCCCGGCGTGGTGAGGTACAGCACCACATTCCCGTCGGAACGCGTGAGCGCGGTCACTCCCAAGCGCCAGGCCGGCTGGGTCAAGACCTGTGGAGATGGCGAGATGTATTGGGGCGTCGGCAGCGGCGAGAACAAAACGCGATCGACGACGAAAGCGTCGCTTCCGTCGAGCGGCCCGACCTGCTCAGACGGCGGCGCGTTGGCGTCGCCATAAACCAGGTTCGAAGCGGTCGAGGAGAAGGCGAGGATCGAGCCGTCGGCTGAGAGTGAGGGCGAAAGCGTCCCGTCTCCAGGTTCTTCGTAGGGCTCTTCGCCGGCGGCCCTGGGCGTGTGCGGATGCTCGGCCGGTTCGCCGAGCCCGCCGTAGCCGTGCGTCACCCTTGTGAGTGTGTCGTCGGTGAGATCGACGTCGAACAGTTCGTTCAGGCCCGGTTCGCCCGCGGGCGGGCTGACGAGCGCCGGCGAGCCGAGGATGAACTGCGTGCGCCTGGTCGAGAAGGCGAGTTGGCTTCCGCCGGAGGACGATTTCGAAGTCGAAAATCGGCGCGGTACCGGCCAGGCTGGCGCCTTCGCCGCCGGTTAGCTCGGTGATCGGCCTGAGCGCCTCCTCGCGAGTGAGACCCGGACGCATGTTGGCGAGATACAGGTCGCTTGGCTGCCCGGCCCTCGTACGTCCGAAGTTTTCGCCGAGCGAGACCATGGGTGCCTCGGAGGTGAACAGAACGGTGTAGCCGTCGGCGCTCAAGCGCGGGACGAACTCGCCCACGCCGCCCCCTGCCTCATTGAGGATGCCGGCGACGCGTTGCTGTTCTTCCACATAGAACGGCCCCTGACATGGGTCCGTCGGCGCGGGGCTTGCCGGCAGCGAGGTCTCATCGCTTTCTATACAGGCCGGATTGGTGGGGTCAGAGCCGCCGGTGACCCGCTCTGTCCCGCTTTCCGGTGGCGCGATCCGCCGCCACAAGGGCTCGGTGTAGTGGGCGCTGCGTTTTTCGGCGCTGAGCATCGGCGCCTGCTGTTCGACGTCCTCGCCGATCCAGGCGACGGTCGTGCCATCGGCGCTAATCGAAGCGCCGGGCGGCGGCGACGGGCCGTATGCGCCATAAGGAGGCACCGGCAGGAATGCGTCCGAGAGACCCGGGTAGACGCCGCCATAGGCCTGTCCTGATTCAACTGAGCCGACCGCCGGTTCTATACCGGCTTCGCATTTCAGGCAGCGGCTGACAAGCTTGGTTTCGTTCGTTTCCAAGTAGCGCACGGCAACCTGCAGCGCCGGCGTGTCCGGGCCGGCAAGGTCCGAGACGGCGGTCGTCACGAACGCGACCTCCTGTCCGTCGGCGCTGATCGCCGAGCGCCCTGCCGCCACCGAGCCGTACTTTTCCGGTTCTGAGCTCTGATAAGTCAAGGGTTGGGTCGGCTGAGCGGGCCCGTTGGCCGCCGAGGCCAGGACGAAGGCGCCCGCTTCTCCCGGTTCGCGTGTCATGTCGCGGACGTAGACGTTGACCGCTTCGCGCGGGCCGACAAGCACGGACGGGCGCTTACCCGCGAGGCTGTAGGTGATTTCGGGGAGGCTCGCCCCTTCGTTGGTGGTGAAGCTGACGTACTGTCCGTGTTCGCTTACCGAGGGCAGCTCCGCGTCTCCCCCGGCCACCTGTTGCAGCGCGCCGGTCTGAAGGTCGCGCCGCCACACACCGCGGACGCCACCGATCGAGCCGTCGAAGACCACGTAGCGTCCGTCTGCGGTAATCGCGGTGTCGTGGGCATATTCGGCCTGCTGGGGTTCGGCGCCGTCGAGGGCGCCTTGGGAGACAAGCGAGATCGGCCCAAAGACGTCGGCGCCCGCGGGCGATGCCACGAGCAGCGTCCCTAGCAGGACACAAACACATAGCGTGACGGCGCGCAGCCTCATCGCACGCTCACCCACTGGTGCACGACGTCCCGATTACCAATCTTGTCTTGCACCGAGACGGTCAGCCGGTAAGCGCCGGGCCGGGCGTAGCGGTGGACAAAGCTGGCGCGGCCGCCCGCCGAATGGCCGTCGCCGAAGGAGATCTTGACCGCGTGGGCATCGACGCCCGCGTACGGATCGACGATGCGCACCTTCAGCGCAAGGCCGTGCGCGGATCGCGTGAGCTTTACGGTCGGCGGGACACCCGTGACGAGCAAGGAGACGGGAGCTGACAGGGTCGACTGTCCGTCGATGTCGCTCGCCAACACCTGGACGCGGTGACGGCCGGCGCCCAGGCCACGTGGATCGATCCGCAGCTTGAAGACGCCCGCGGGCGTTGGAACCACATGACCGTCGAGTACTACGCGATAGCTCAGAGGACCATCGGCGCTGGTGGCCGGCTGCCAGGAGACGAGCGCCTGCGCCGGCTTGACCCACCCCTTAGGGGCGTTGAGCAAGGAGGGCTGAGGGGGCGCGGTCGCCTCGGCCACGACGATCGCCGCGTTACCGAAGGGGCCTTGCCGAAACGCGATCAAACCATCGCCCAAGCCAGAGCGCCCGACCGCCAGTTCGTCCACTTCGCCACCGGCGCCGCCGCTGACCAAGGCCGTCTGCACCGCACCAATGGGAAAATCCTCGCGCACCGCTACCGCCGGATTTCCCTGAGCTTCGGCGCTCGGCCAGGCGGATATGCCGCCGCCTTCGGGGTTCATGACACTCACCGAATACGGTTCAGAGCCCACGAAGGGCGGACCGAGCGAGAGCGCTCCAGAGAGGCCGCGATCGTTGCCTTCGATCACGCGCGGGGTGCCGTTGCTGTCATAAAGCAGGCGCATCGAGCGTCGTTCGTCGATGTCGATGCTGGGCGGCCCGACGACCCCAGCCTTGCCTCCCGATACAGTCGTTTCGTCGAGCACGGTCGCGCCCTGGAACTCCGAGCCACCGACCGATTCGCCATCGGGCAGGATGTTCAAGAAGATGCGCGGACCGGGCAGCGGAGAGGCCACACCGGCCGGCTGGCGGTAGGCAACCTCTGCTTGGCCAAGCTGTGAGAACGCCACGCTTGGCGCATCGGCGTCTTCGGAGATGGGCACACCGTGAAAGCTGGTCGCACTGACCGGCATCACGTAGTCGAGCGAGGTGCCGAAGATCCGCCGCGCCCAGATGCGCGCCACCCCTTCGACGTCGGGCTCTTGCCAGACGACGACGGCGTTGCCGCTCGGACCGATCGCGATCTGCGGAGCGTTGGCCTGGGTGGGAGGTCGCATTGAGGCGCCAGGATTGCGATTGATGGAGCCCAGATCGGCCCAGCGCTCGCCATCGAAATGTGCGACGCGCACCTGCTCGACCACGTCGCCCGGGCGCAACAGAGGCACTGAGGAGACGGTGCTCTCCACGACCCGGTAGACGACGTCGGCCTGCCCACTCGAGCTCATCACCAAGTCCGGGCTGGTGCCGGACGCTTCTTCGATGTCTCCGTCGACGATGATCGCTTGACCAAAGCGAACGCCACCAGGACCGAGCAGGGCCGCCAGCAGCTCGTAGACGGGTTTTTCTTTCTCGGTGGCAAACGGTGTGGCCCACACGACCAAGAGCTCGCCGCCGTTGGCGGCCGCGATCCGCGGCCAGGCGCCCGCGAATGGCTCTTCGGTGTCTACCCGTACCGGCGCCAGCCACTGCCCCCCGACATAGCGCGACACAAACACGTGCGCGACCCCGTCGACCCGCTTGAGATAGACGAGCCCGCCGGTCCCGTCTTCGGCCATGGCCACGCCGCCGAATCCGACGATGTCCTCGCTCGGCCCGTCGATCGTCTGAGCGGGCAAGATCACCGCCCCAGCCGGGGCGACCCGGATGGCAACGACCATGAACACGAGTGCCAAGATCCCAACCGCAAGGAAGGCGAACGCACCAGGCTGGCCGAAGGCAAGTACGGTTTGTCGCCATCGGCGCCCCGGGAGACGGATGCTGGGTTGGTTCTCCATGCTTCCAAGGCGCTCCAGGACAGGCTCAGGAACTGCCCTTGTTGATCGCGCCAGGCGTCAAGTTGTAAGCACAGCGAAAATTCTCGGCGTCGATCACGGGCTCTGAGCCGGCGAAACCGCCGTGGTTGCTGTTGTCGTAGACGGTCACGTACTGCAAGGATTCAGGGAACGGGTCGGCCGGCAGGGGAATCGGGTTAGCTTGGCCTTGGCGCGGGTCTCCGGTCGCCCCTTCGCTGACTCCCTCAAAGCCGGCGGCCGCCGAGCCCGCTTCTGTGGTCACGAGCGTGGAGCTCATCTCGCGTTCGTCTTTGAGCCCGCGCGTGGGATCCAGGTCGATTGTGGCGGTGAGCTGGGAGTCGTGGATCGTGGACTCGAGCTTGACTCTTTCCACGCCGCCCAACAGCTGCGAGGCCGTGGGCAGCCAACCGCCTTCTTCCTCACACTTCTTGCTGGCCCAGGTGAAGTTGTTCTTGCCGAGGTCTTCCTTGGTTAGCGGGAAAGGCGCGCTTTCAAGGCACCAGGTGCCGATGTCAACCGTGTCGGGCGGGCAGGTGCCTTCCAGCTGGGCCGCGGTCTTGCCGCCGACCTTGTTGGCGTTGGCGACAGTCGGGATCGCCGAGGCCGGGAACTTGCGGTTGTGCCCGAGCAGCAGGATCCCGCCGGCGTGGGGCTTGGCGCTGACGGGACCGGCGAATGCGCTCACGACCGCGCGACGGGCGGCATCGGCAAAGCCGGTAGTGGAGAGCAGGAGCGCGACGAGCGCTACCGCCATCGCAGGCGTTGGCAGGTGCGGGCGGCGAATCACTTGTCCTGCTCGGGGTCGCGCACGCTGTTGCGGCGGACGTCGTGCAGCTCCTCGAGCGTCGTCTCCTGCACGGTCGAGAGGACCGCGTCCAGGGCCACGCCGGAAAGCGTCTCGTGCTCGAGCAGGGCGGTTGCTGTCTCCTCGACCGTGCTCCAGTTGCGGTCGAGGATCGCCTCGGCGCGGGCCGCGGCGTCGCCGACGAGGCGCTCGACCTCGTTGTCGATCAGGTCGAGCGTCTGCGGACCGACCGAGCCGAGGTCCTGCAGCGAAGCGCCGAGGAACACCTCGCCGCCCTTCTCGCCGATCGTGACCAGGCCAAGCGCCTCGGACATGCCGTAGGAGGTGACCATCGAGCGGGCCAGCGCGGTGGCGGCGTGGAGGTCGTCGTTGGCGCTGGTGGAGACGTGGCCGAAGGCGATCCGCTCGCCGGCGACTCCCGCCAGGATCACGATCAGCTGGCTTTGCATGTCGGGCTTGCTCATGATCACCTGGTCGCGATCGGAGAGCATGTGCGCGGCGGTACCGAGTTGGCGCCCGCGCGCGACGATCGAGAGCTTGCGCGTTGAGGAAGTGTGACCGAGCGCGTCGGTGACAACCGCGTGGGAGGACTCGTGGACTGAGATCAACCAGCGCTCGTGCTCAGTCAGGATATGACGCTTGGCGGGCCCGGCGACGACGCGGTCGATCGCCTCCTCCAGGGTGGCCATGTCGATTTGGGCGCGACCGTCGCGCACGCTCAAAAGAGCTGCCTCGTTGATCACGTTGGCGAGCTCCGCGCCGCTGAAGCCGGGGGTTTGGCGCGCTACCTCTTCCAGGGAGGCGTCGGGCGTGAGGGGACGCTTGCCACCGTGCAGGCGCAGGATCTCAAGGCGCCCGTGCACGTCGGGGTTGTCGATCACGACCTGCCTGTCAAAGCGCCCGGGACGCAGCAGGGCGGGGTCGAGGATGTCCGGGCGATTGGTGGCGCCCATCACGACCAGGCCACCGTCGCCGGCGAAGCCGTCCATCTCCACGAGGATCTGGTTGAGCGTTTGCTCGCGCTCGTCGTTGCCTTGGCCGATGCCCGCGCCGCGCTTGCGCCCGGCGGCGTCGAGCTCGTCGATGAAGATGATCGCGGGAGCCGCCTTGCGCGCCTTGCGAAACAGGTCGCGCACGCGGGCGGCGCCGACGCCCACCAGGGACTCGACGAAATCAGAGCCCGACAAGGAGAAGAAAGCGGCGTCGGCCTCGCCGGCGACGGCCTTGGCGAGCAGGGTCTTGCCGGTGCCGGGAGGGCCGACCAGCAAGACGCCCTTGGGAGCGGCGGCGCCGACGTCCAAGTACTTGCCCGGTTCGGCCAGGTAGTCGCGTATCTCGCGTAGCTCGGCCACCGCCTCACCCGCGCCGGCGACATCGGCGAAGGTGATCGTGTGCGAGGTGCCCTTGCCTTTGCGCTTGCCCTTGCCCGTGAACTGGGAGAAAGCGGCGATGCCCCCGCCGGCACCTTCAGCGCCGAGGCGCGTGAACAGTGAGAACAGGCATACGAGCAAGAGGATTGGGATCAGGAACTGGACGACGATCGCCTCGGTCGGCTTACCCGACTGCTGGTTGACCGCGACAGTCGCCCCGCTCGAAGTCAATTCGCGCAGGAGCTGCTGGGTCAAGGCGCCCGAGCTGGGATAGGCGGCCCACAATCTCTGCATCTGACCCGAGGGGGGCTCAAGTTCGGCGTTGTTGTTCTTGTTGGTGCTTGGGACCACGACGCCGCCGGAGGAGCCGATGGCCGGCGCCTTCAAGGTTGTCGTGGCCTCGACGCGGCTGTCGTGGTCGAGCAGGACGGCCGCGGCTAGCTGGTGGCGCTTGGCCAAAGTCTGGATCGTGCTGATCGGCACCTGGGTGCCCGTGCTGGACGGTTTGATCGACCCGAGCAAGAGCGCGAAAGTGAGTGCCAAGCCGATCGAGGCAACCACCAAGAACGTATTGAGGGGATCGCGCAGAAGCATCCGGCGCGTGCCTTGAGCTACGTCTCCGAGCAGGACCAAGGCAGGGTTGCGCTTGTGCGCGAGACCCGAGCGGACTTTGGCCGCGCCGGGCTTGACTGCACCGGGCTTAACTGCGCCAGGGCGCGAGAGTCCGTTGCTCGAGTCGTGCTCCTCGCCGTCGGGCTCAGCTTCGATGGGGAAGTTGGAAGGGTCGTGCTCTTCGGTCATGGCTGGGAATCGTCCTGGGGGTTGTGCGAGAGTCGGTGACCATGGCCCGGCCTCCCGCTGACGCGGAAGCGCCTGATTGGGACGACTTATGGGCAGTTGCACCAGGTGAGGCATTGTGTCCGAGGCAAAGCGTCGGTCACATAACCCCTCCGAGGCCGTCAGCTTCACACCTCTCCTCGGCAAAAGCAATCGTCGTTCACAAAAACGACACATGAGCGGCCATCGTGAGCGGACTTTTCACAAGAACTTCACACCCAGGGTCGCCGGTTGACCCGCCACCACCCCACACTTACATTCACAAAATCTTCACATAAAGGTCTGGAGTCTCCGCATTAGCGATTGGTTACGACAGGTCGCGTTCACAAAAACGACACATCGAGATCGCGCGAGCACGGCACGCTTGCATCCAGTGGCGCGGTGGGGCCGCGATTCTTGCTGGGTGCAGTGGGGCCGCGGGCGCGCACCGCATCGAATCAGACCCGAGCCGTGTTCGCGTTCACGCAAACACCCGTACATCGCTTAGAGCAAAGGAGCCAGCAACCATGCGCGCGAACCGCGCCCTGATCATCTCCATCCTCACATTGGCGCTCGTTGTGCCGACGAGCGCATTGGCCGCCAAGCGCATCATCGAGGGCGGCTCGACATCGGTCCTGCCGCTCGCCCAGAAGCTGGCGGCCGCATACCACAAAGCATTTCCCAAAATCCCGGCGCCGGAGGTTCTGGGCGGCGAGTCCGATATCGGCATCAACGGCGCGGCGACCGGTCGTTTTGACATCGGTGACTCCTCGCGCGATCCGATTGTGGGCGTAGACCCCAAAGGCCTCGTGTTCACCAAGATCGCACGAGATGGCGTGTGCATCATCACCAACAAAGCCAACCCGGTCACCAACCTCACCCAGGAAAGCGTCGAAGGGATCTTCACCGGGCGTATTCGTGACTGGAGCGAAGTTCAGGGCGCGAAAGTCACCGGCCCGATCGATCTGTTCGACCGTGACGGTGCTTCTGGTACCCAGGACGCCTTCCAGCACATCTTCCTCGGGGAATACCTGAAGATCTCACCTAGTGCTACTGCCAAGACCTCAAACGGCCTGGAGCAGAACGCGGTCAGCGCCGACAAGCAGGCGATCGGGTTCGTGTCGTTTGCCTACACCTCGGGTGTGAACGCGGTCGGCTATCAGGGTGTGGCCTGCAACCTGCGCAACGCCCGCTCGGGTCAGTACACGGGCGTGCGTAACTTTTGGATGGTCACCAAAGGCGAACCGAAGGGCGAAGTCGCCAAGTACATCAAGTGGGTGACCAGCGGCAACGCGATCACAAAGAGCATCATCAACTCCAGCTGGATCGCGATCCACTGAGCGAGGGTGCAGTCGAAGTCCGCACAAGGGCCGCGCTCCTCAGCGGCTGTGAGGACGGACAAGCGCGCCGAGCGGATGCTCGGCGCGCTTGCTTTCGTGGTACTCGCACTGGTCGCCACGATGGTGGTGACAGTGATCGTGAAGGCGTGGCCTTCGTTCTCGCACAACGGACTGGCATGGTTCGGCAGCGGCGGTGAAGTCGAAGCCCAGCTGAAAGCGATGCGCGAAAACACGCCGCTGCCGGGCCACTCGATCTATTACTTCAAAGCTTGGCCGTTGATCTGGGGGACACTGGTAACAACGATCCCAGCGGTCTTGATAGCGCTCACGATCTCGACCTTGGCCTCGATCTTCGTGTGCGAGTTCGCTCCGACACCGGTTCGCCGCACACTCGAACCGGTGATCAGACTGCTGGCGGGCGTGCCGTCGATCATTTATGGCCTGATCGGGATCTTGGCGCTGGCTCCTTGGATCAACGAACACCTGATCTCCAACGGACGTAAGCAGTCGGTGATACAGGTGGTGCAGCTCAACGGCAACAACCTGACAACCGGCACGATCATCCTGGCGATCATGATCTTGCCGATCATGGTTGCGATCAGCACCAACGCGATCGCGTCCGTGCCCCCCGCCTGGAAGGAGGGCTCGGCCGCGCTTGGAGTGAACCGCTGGCGCACGATCTGGCGCGTGTCGCTGCGCACCGCCCGCCCGGCCATCGCGGCCGCCACGATCTTGGCGACCGCGCGCGCGCTGGGCGAGGCGGTGATGCTCGACCTGGTGACGGGAAGCCGACCGTTCGCGGCCAACCCGCTTGACGGGATCACTTTCCTGTTTGAGCCAGTAAGGCCTCTGGCGGCCACGATCTTCCAGGAATCGGGGGGGCTGAACATCGGTCCGCTGTCGCACACTTTGTATGCGATCGGGGCGGTCCTGCTCGTCTCGGCCACTCTGCTCTCCTTGACGGGGTGGGTGGCCAAGCAGTCGATGAAGCGCTACGGGGTACGCGTCTGATGGCCGGACAAGCGCGGGATCTGATCGGGGGCGCGTCCGGGGGTCTGACGGCCGGTGCGCCGATAGCCTTGAGACCGACGACGCCGGTCGTGCGCCCGGCTAAAGAGAGCACCAAATCTTGGCCGCTGCTCGACCAGATCTGTTACTGGCTGTGCTGGGCCAGCGGCATCGGCCTGTGCTTGATCGCGGCGGCGATCGTGTTGTACATGATGGTGAAGGGCCTCGCCTACCTGCGCCCTTCGATGCTCTTCAGCTCACCCAAACCGTCGCTGCTGCAGAAACAAAGCGGCGGCTTCAGCGACCCGATCGTGGGCACCTTGATCATCACCGCGATCGGCATCGTCTTGGCGGCACCGGCCGGCCTGGGGATCGCGGTATGGCTGTCCGAGTACAGGCGCCCGGCCTGGCTGGCGCGCACTGTCGAGTCGACCTTGGAGATGCTGGCCGGGGTGCCGAGCGTGGTCTTGGCCTTGTTCGGCCTGCTCGTGTTCTCACAGAGCTTCTTGGGCTTTCTCAGCCAGCATGCCGAAAACGGAGCTGTGACCGGAACCTCGTTTCTGACGGCGGGCATCACGATGGGGGTGCTCGCGTTGCCCTTGATCGTGGCCGCCAAATATGAGGCGCTGGCGCTGTTGCCCAACCGTATGCGCGAGGCCTCTCACGCCCTGGGCAAGACGCGGGCGACGACGATCCGCCATGTGCTGATGCCTTCGATCCGTCCGGCCATAGCAACCGGGGTGGTGCTCGGCATGGGGAGGATTATCGGCGACACCGCGATCATCACGATCTTGCTTGGCGGCGGCACCAATACCGAAGCAGCGGGTGGCCCGCCGATCCTGTCCACGCTCAGGGGCACCGGCTCGACGTTGACCAGCTACGTCTTCTATCAGTCCCCCGCCGGCGAGGGCAACTCCCACGAAAAGGCCTATGCGGCGGCGTTCGTGCTGTTGTTGATCGTGCTCGGGCTGAACGCGATCGTGACCAGGATCAGCTCGGGCCGCCCGATGTTCGCACGCGCGCGCGCACACACACGCGTGCGCGCGGTCACCCCCGATGTGTACAACACAACCCCTACCCGAGGCGCCCCATGGACCCGCTGATGCCCCCACCGATCAAGCGGATCGCACTCGACCGCGAGCCCCGTGTGCTCGGTCCCGAATCGCACACCAACGGCGCATCGCTCCCGAGCCAAAGTGGCGCAGCGGCGACACTCGCGCCGGCGCCGCGCCAGGCGAGCGCTGAGGTACTGGAGCGGATGCGGGTGGAATCAGTGTGGTTGGCCTATGGCGAGAACTGGGTGGTGCGCGACGTGAGTCTGCCGGTGCGCAGGGGCGAGGTCCTGGCGTTGATTGGCGCGTCTGGCTCGGGTAAGACGACGCTGCTGCGCTCGCTGAACCGCCTGACCGAGATCACCGCGGGCGCGGCCAGGGCCGGGCAGATAACGCTCGATGGGGTGGACATCCATGAGCTGGAGGTCAACGATCTGCGCAGACGGGTGTCGATGGTCTTCCAGCAGCCCAACCCGTTCCCGATGAGCATCTTCGACAACGTGGCCTACGCGCTGGCCGAGCGTCCCGGGCGCAGGCGCAGACGCCACAGCGAGGAGATCGACCACGCGGTGCGCGACGCCCTGCGCAGGGCCGGCCTCTACGAGGAGGTGGCCGACGACCTACAGCGCTCGGCGCTGCGGCTCTCCGGCGGTCAACAACAGCGCCTGTGCATCGCCCGTGCTCTGGCCGCCGGGCCCGAGGTGTTGCTGCTGGACGAGCCGTGCTCGGCGCTCGACCCGATCTCCACCGCGACGATCGAGGAGCTGATCGTGGGGTTGCGGGAGAGCGTGGCGATCGTGATCGTGACCCATAACCTGCAGCAAGCGATGAGGGTGGCCGATCACGTCGCCTTCATGCACCTCGGCGAGCTGGTCGAGTACGGGCCAAGCCGACAGGTCTTCGACAGTCCGCGCCAGGAGCGTACCAAGGAGTATGTGAGCGGAGCGTTCGGGTGAGCGGGCCGGGGCGTGCCCGCCGATGACACGAGCCACTCGCGCAGAGTCCCGGGACCGTGTCAGGTGGAGGGTGTTTTTTGGGGGGAGGGTTGGGTCGTGCCGTTCTGCGCTGACGCCGCTCCTCATAGGTCTCCTGGCTCTCTCGTTCTGTGGCTGTGAGACAACGCAGGAAAAGAGCGCGGCGCTGGAACGCCAAGCCAAGCACACCAAGATCGCCCAACGAGGTGTGTCAGTCAGCCGGGAGAACCCGAGCGTGCAGGTCTTGGGCAGCGCCGTGGTGCACTCCCGCGAAGGAACTGCCGTGGCGGTTGCGCTGCGCAACACCTCCAGACACACGCTGGGCGACGCCCCGATCGAGCTGACCGTACGCGACGCCAAAGGGAGCGTGCTCTATCAAAACAGCACACCGGGCCTGCAGCCCTCGCTAACCAAAGTCCCTCTGCTGGTGCCCGGCAAGACTGTTGTATGGGTCGACGACCAGGTCCAGGTCGCGGGCACGCCCGCTTCGGCTAGCGCGCTTGTGGGCGAAGCCAAAGCTGCCTCGGCGGCGCCCAAGATAGAAGTAGTGAGCGCCCACTCGAGCACATCGGGCGGCGAAGCAAGCGAGTCGGGCAGCGCAGCGAATCGCTCAGCGGTCCCTCAGACAAACCTCGTGGTTTATGCAGTCGCACGCCGCGCCGGGAAGATCGTGGCGGCGGGACGCGCGGTCCTGCCCGAAGTCGAAGCAGGCACGAGCGTGCCCTTCCAAATCTATTTTGTGGGCAATCCCCAAGGCGCCCAGATCGAAGTGAGCGCTCCGGCTACGACGTTCTAGTTGCGTTTTCCTCGTTTGAGCATGATCCCCTCAATCACGTGGGCAACCGTCTCACAGGCGTCTACCGCCGCCTCCAAGGACTCGAAGATGTCCTTCCAGCGAATCACGACCATCGGGTCGGCCGCGCCGCCCTCGAACAGGGAGGCGACCCCGTCGCGCAAGAGGCGGTCGCCCTCGTTCTCGAGGCGGTGGATCTCGACCAGGCAAGGACCTGGCTCCGCGCCAGCGCCAAGCCGCTCCAAAGCCTTGACGATCTGCTCGTCGGCGCCGACCAGCACATCGGCCATCTCCACCGCTTGCTCCATCGGCGCCTCCACCCCGTACAGATAGAGCAGGGCCGCGGTCTGCTCGGTGTGGTCGAGCACGTCGTCGAGTGCCGTCGCCAAGGCGTAGCCGTCGCCCGCGTCGAAGGGCACCCGCAAGCGCCGACCGCGGCCGTGAAGCCGGTGGATGATGTCGTGGGTGATGCGGTCGCCCTCCTGCTCGAAGGCCTTCAGCTCCTCGGCGAGGCCCGAGCGCTCGGGCAACTCAGCCAGGAGTTCGCGCAGGAGCAAGCCCGAACGCAGGATATTGCTACCCGCGCTGTCTACGAGCGTCACCAGGACAGGGTCGGGCGTGCGGCGCAAAAAAGCCATCCGGGGAGGGTATGTGGACGGCGCGGGGCGTGTCGCCTGCCTTCACGAGTTCTTCACGAGTAGATCACGAGTTTGCAACTCCTTCACACGCCGCTCCCAGCACCCTATGGGACGGTGGCCGTGCACCAAGACAGCGACAGCATCCTGTATGCAGGCGAGCTCGAGATCAGGCTCGGCGAGGGCCTGGTCTTGGCCACCGGGCGTGCCCTGACCTTGTCGGTGCGCGAGTTCGAGCTGCTGGTTGCCTTGGCCCGACGGGCCGGGGCTATAGTTACTCGCGAGGAGCTCTATGGCGCTGTCTGGGGTGGCGAACTGCGCTACGGCGACCGCTCGGTCGACGTGTACGTAAGCAAGCTGCGCAACAAGCTGGAGGAGGCAATGCCCGACCGACGCTTCATCCACACCCACCCAGGATTCGGCTATCGCTTCCAGCCACAACCGCTGGCCGCGCCTGCAGGGCTTTCACGAGATGTTCACAACGGGCACCACCTCGATTGAAGAGACTGGGCTTGCACTGAGCCGGCGCGGGGGCTAAGGCCCTGCCCGCCGCTAAAAACCCAGTCAGAGGAGAAGTTGTGAACAAGAACAAGATCGGCGCGCTCGCGAGTTGCGCGCTGCTCGCGCTGACCGTCGGCGCGTGTGGCAAATCAAGCTCCACGACGTCAGGCAGCACCAGTTCGACATCTGCGACCATCTCCGGCGCCGGCTCCACGTTCGCCGCCCCGGTCTATCAGCAGTGGGGTTCGGGCATCTCAGGCCTGACCGTCAACTACAACCCGGTCGGCTCGGGCGCCGGCATAACTGCTTTGGAGGGCAAGACCGTCGACTTTGGCGCCAGCGACCCGCCACTGAAGCCCGCCGACTTCACGACACTTGAAAAGGTCGGTCCGGTCCAGCAGATCCCGATGTTCTTGGGCGCCATCACAGTCTCCTACAACCTGCCGGGCGTGCAGACGGGTCTCAAGCTCGACGGCCCCACGATCGCCGAAATCTTCCTCGGCAAGATCAAGACCTGGAACGACGCGGCGATCAAGGCGCTCAACCCGGGCGTGTCCTTGCCGAGCACGGCGATCACCGTGATCCACCGTTCAGACTCCTCCGGTACGACCGCCGGATTCACAGGCTTCCTCGCCTCGGTCAGCCCCGAATGGAAGAGCAAGGTCGGCGAAGGCAAGGACGTGCAGTGGCCGACGGGCACCGGCGCCAAGGGCAACGCGGGCGTGGCCGGCGCGGTCCAGCAGACGACCGGCTCGGTGGGTTATGTCGAGCAGGCATACGCGCTTCAGCACAAATTCACCTACGCAAGCGTGAAGAACGCGGCGGGTAAGTACGTCGAACCGACGCTCGCCTCCACCAGCGCCGCCGCAGAAGGGGTCGAAGTGCCCGCAAACCTGGGCATCAAGATCAAAAACCCCTCCTCGCCCGCGGCTTACCCGATCACCTCGCAGACGTTCGTGGTGGTCTACAAGGACATGTGCAAGGCGGGCGTGCCCGGCGGCGAATCTGCCGCCAAGGGTGTCGTCGAGTTCCTCAACTACGGTCTCGGCTCCGGCCAGAGCGTGCTCAGCCAGGCCGACTACGCGGCCCTGCCTAGCGCGATCCTCGAAAAGTCGAAGGCCGCCGTGGGCGAACTGCAGTGCAACGGGGCCCCAATCTCCGGCTGAGATGACCCCGCGCCGCCAGCCAAATAGAGTCCGAGCCATCGTGCGCGAAGCGATGAGCATGGAGCCCTCCGGTCGCGCCAAGCGTGGCCAGAGGGTCGGCGGCTGATCAGCATGGAGGCAGCATCTCTAGGCGGCGGGGAGCGCTCAGTACTAAAGCGCTCCCCGCTCGCCCGCTTGCCCGATCGGGCATTGCGCTGGATCCTGACGGCTCTGGCCGCGTCGATCCTGGCTCTGATCGTCTACTTCTTCGTGAAGCTCGTTGGCGAAGCCCGCCCCGCGTTCGCCAAGTTTGGGGTGATCGGCTTCACGTTCGACAACAACTGGAATGTGAGCGCCAACGAATTCGGCGCGCTGCCGCTCCTGGTGGGCACCCTCATCACCTCCGGCTTGGCCCTGATCATCGGCGTGCCGGTCGCCGTGGCGACCGCCCTGTACGTGACTGAGCTTTGCCCTCTGCGCATCCGCGGCCCGGTCACGATCCTGATCGAGCTGCTCGCCGCCGTGCCTTCGGTCGTATACGGCCTGTGGGGCATCTTCTTCTTGGCGCCCAAGCTGCAGCCAGCCGAGCAGTGGGTCGCCGACACGTTCCATTTCATTCCCTTCATCGGCGGGGGGATCGTCACGATCCCCAACTACTTCATCACCGGCCTGGTTTTGGCGATCATGATCCTGCCGATCGTCAGCGCGATCTCACGCGAGGTGATGACCACCGTGCCGATCGACCACAAGGAGGCCGCACTCGGCCTCGGGGCGACGCGCTGGGAGATGATCCGTATGGCCGTGCTCCCCTACTGCCGCAGCGGCATCTCCGGCGCGGCGATGCTCGGCCTGGGCCGGGCGATCGGCGAGACCATCGCCGTGACGATCCTCGTCGGCGACGCACCCGTGCTCGGCAAACATCTATTCGGACAGGGCTATAGCCTGGCCGCGGCGATCGCCAACGAGTTTGGCGAGGCCCAGGAACTGCATCGCTCGGCCCTGTTCGCGGCCGGTTTGGTTCTGTTCGTGCTGACCCTCCTGGTCAACATCGCCGCCCGCCTGCTCGTGATGCGGGCCGAGCGCTCGCCCAAGCCCAAGCGCACCGCCGCCGACTTCACCGAGACGAACGCGCCGCTCGGAATGGGCGCATGAGCGCCTCGGGTCATACCCTCGATCGTTTCGGCGTGAGCGCCCGCCGCCGGCGCAAAGACAAGATCGCGCGTGGCTCTGTCGTCGCCGCCACCGCGATCGCGCTGGTGCCGCTGGTCCTGATCATCTACTACCTACTGAGCAAGGGTCTCGGGTCGTGGAGCGTCGATTTCTTTACGACTGACCCGACCGGCAACACATTCTTCGCGTCTTCCTCGATCGGGGGCATCAAGAGCGCGATCCTCGGCACGATCGAGATCGTGGCGGTCGCCTCGGTGTTGGCCATTCCCGTCGGTTTGGGCGTGGCGATCTGGCTTGTGGAGTATGGGCGCTCGAGCCGCTTCGCCCAGATCGTGCGCTTCTTCATCGATGTGCTCACGGGCGTGCCTTCGATCATGTTCGGGCTGTTCATCTACATAGCTCTGATCGTGGGCACGGGCAGCTCCTATGCGGCCTATAAGGGCGCGTTTGCCCTGGCCCTGTTGATGCTGCCCGTGGTGACTCGCTCGGCCGAGGTCGTGCTCTTGCTGGTCCCCGGATCGTTGCGCGAGTCGGCGTTGGCGCTGGGCGCGCCCCGCTGGAAGGTGATCTTCCGGATCGTGCTGCCAACCGCCTTGCCCGGCCTTGTCACGGGCGTGCTACTGGCGATCGCGCGCGCCGCCGGTGAGACCGCGCCGCTGCTGTTCACCGCGGGCGCCACGATGAAGACGGAGTTCAGCCTGAACGGTTTCATGAACTCGCTGCCGATCCAGATATACACGGATGTCACATCTCCGACCACATCCGTGGTAAACCGTGCTTGGGGAGCGGCCCTGACGCTGGTGGTCATGATCCTCGTGCTCAACCTGCTTGCGCGACTGCTGGCACGCAGGAGTAGCTTGGGATGAGCCCGCGGGAGCCGACGACCGGCACAACCCAGACAACGGCGAGCGCGGAAAGGCCTAGGATGAGCGCCAAGGAGCCTACGATCAGAGACGATAAGTCCGGCGAAGAGGCGCCGACCCAGATGCTCGACTCCAGCCGCGGTCAGTCCACGAACCCACAAGCCGCCGCCAGCGCAGATGTCCCGGCGCGCGCCAATGTGCGCGATGGTTTGGCCGTGAAATTGCAGAAGCTGCGCGCCTTCTATGGAGACGTAGCCCAGGTCAAGGGCATCGACCTTGACTTTCATGCCAACGAGGTAACCGCGATCATCGGGCCTTCGGGCTGTGGCAAGTCGACGATGGTGCGCTGCATCAACCGCATGCACGAGGAGGTACCCGGCGCTCGCGCCGAGGGCAAGGTGCTGCTCGACGACTTCGACATCTATGACCCGAGCGTCGACGTGGTTTCTGTCAGGAGGGCTATCGGCATGGTCTTCCAGAAGCCCAACCCGTTCCCCACAATGTCGGTATTCGACAACGTGGCCTCTGGCCTGCGTCTCGCCTCGCGCGGACGCGGCGACCTGCGGCACAAGGTGGAGAGCGCCTTGCGCGGAGCCGGCTTGTGGGAGGAGGTCAAGGATCGACTGTCAGAGCCTGGCGCGGGCCTCTCCGGAGGCCAGCAGCAGCGCTTGTGCATTGCACGCTCCTTGGCGGTTGAACCCGAGGTGATCCTGATGGACGAGCCCTGCTCGGCGCTGGACCCGATCGCCACTTTGAAGATCGAGGAGCTTATTGACCAGCTCAAGAGCAAGGTCACGATCGTGATCGTGACCCACAACATGCAGCAGGCCGCCCGTGTGGCCGACCGCACCGCCTTCATGCTCAGCGGAGAGCTCGTTGAGGTCGGCCCGACCCAGCAGATCTTTACCAACCCCAGCGATTCCAGAACCGAGGAATATGTCACCGGCAAGTTCGGCTGAGGCCAGTCTCCGTGAGTCCTGAAGCCAACGCAGAGCAGGTCTCTAATGCGGGGCAATCCTCCCAGTTGACCGGCCCCCAGGGCCGCCAGCACTTCCAGCAGCAACTGCAGGAGCTGGAGAGCAGAGCTCTCGGCGGTCTCGACGTGGTACTGGAGCAGCTCGACCGCACTTTGGAGGCGTTGGCCCACCAGGATGTGGAGCTTGCTCAGATGGTGATCGCCGACGACGATCGTGTCGATGGGCGCTACCTGGAGGTCCACCAGGGGATCCTCTCCCTGTTGGCCACGCAGGCCCCAGTGGCGGGCGATCTGCGCCTGGTGGCGGCTTTGCTGCATGTGATCGTGCACGTGGAGCGGATGGGCGACCAGTGCGTAAACATCGCCAAGCTGATCCCCCTCTCGGGCTACGAGCCGCCGGTCCGCCCCGAGGTGCTCGAGATGATCCTCAAGATGGGTGCCCATGCGCGCTCGGAGATCGTCCAGTGCAAGGCCGCCTTCTCGGGCCGCGACGTGGGCTTGGCCGAAGACCTTGCGCGCCAAGACCGCGAGATCAACCGCCTTAACCGTCAGATCTTCCGCACAGCCCTGGAGATCGGCGACGATCCTGACACCAGAGAGTGGGCGATGCACATGATCCTCGTGGCCCGCGCCTTGGAGCGAATCGGCGACAACGCGGTGGACGTGGGTGAGCAGGTCGCCTTCGTCGTGACCGGCCTATTCAGAGAGTTCTCAGACCAGTCGAACCCCTTCACGAGCTGATCGCGCCCCGGGGCCGGAGGATGGCAGGGAGCCAGTCTGAAGTTCCCCCCCACCCCCGCAAACACGGCGATGGCCTGTGAAAATCCTGTGACCATCGTCTGCATTTCTTGTCTTTCGCGACTCCGGTCTCTATACACTGCGCGTAGATGACGGCGGGGATCCTCTCCACGGATGAAGGGGTCGCATCGGGCGCGGGGGCTACGGCGTCACTGCGCGTTGCGGTTCTCGATCGCGATAGCGGCTTCATCCAAGTTTTGGGCAAGCGCATGGATCGTCTCGGCTGGGAGCATCGCGTGCTGGCCAGCCCGGTCCAAGCCGACGCCGTCGCCTCGATGCGCTTGAGCGCGCTCGTCGTGGACCTGGCAGTACTCGGACCCCAAGCTTGGGAGTGGCTAGAGCGCTTGTGTGGAGCTCTACCAGAGTTGGGCATCGTTGTATGTACAGGCCCCTCCACGGTCGCCCAGCGGGTCCGTGGATTGCGGTTGGGGGCCGATGACTGGGTCACCAAGCCGTGCCACCCCGAGGAAATCATTGCCCGCTTGCAAGGACTTGTGCGGCGGCGCCGGCGCACCACTGGACGCGGCACCGCTAAGCCGTGCCTAGCTGGCGAGGTGGAAATCCGCTCCGATCGTTTCCAGGCTTTCGTCGCTGGACAGAGCCTCGAGCTGACCCGGCGCGAGTTCGAGCTGATCGAGCTGCTGGCCGGGGGCGAAGGCAGAGTGCTCGAGCGCGAGGAGATCTACTCTCGCCTATGGGGCTATGCGATGGTCCGTGGCGATCGCTCAGTGGATGTGTTCGTGCGCAAGCTGCGCCAGAAGTTGGAGAAGGCTTCGCCTGGGTGGCGTTACATACACACCCACTTCGGCATTGGCTACCGCTTTGCCGCGGAACCGGCGGACGCCGAGCCGCTCGACGCCGCGCCACTCGCCGACGAGGTGGGCGCGAAGTCCGCGCGAACCGTCGAGTCAGATCGCCTCGACGGTGAGACCAGCGATCAGGGCAAGCTCGGCGGGACGCAGGAGCAGTACGAGCTGAGCGCCACCGGCGCCTAGCCGTACCAGGGCGAGGCCTCCCTTCTTCAAATCCGCGCGAGCGCCCGTGAGTTCACCCACGATGCCCGACAGGTCAGGCTCGTGACCGACAAGCAGCGACGGACCGCCGGCGCCGACACCGTCCAGCAGATCGAGCGCCTCGCGCGCTTGCACTCCGCCCGCCAAGAGCGGATGCAGCTCGAGCAGCTCGCGCTGGGAGTTATCCATCTGCGCGAGCGCCAATTCGGCCGTTTCGCGGGCTCGTGCCTTAGGACTGGCTAGGATCGCCCCGAACTTGACCCCCATGCGCGCGATGGCGACTCCCGCGACATCCGCTTGACGATGACCGCGCTCGGTGAGCTGGCGCTCTGCGTCGGGGCGAGTGCCGTGGGGCTCCGCGTCGGCGTGACGCAGCAACCAGAGCTGGCGGGCCATAGCCATGAGGTTCTGCGAGCATAGATGACTTGGACACCGAGATGACTAGCGAGCACGAGGCAAAGCACCCACACCACCGGCTGCACGATCCCTCGCTCTACATCAATCGCGAGCTGTCGTGGTTGGACTTCAACGAGCGGGTCTTGCAGCTCGGCGAGGACGAGGCCACTCCACTTCTGGAGAGGGTCAAGTTCGCGGCGATCTACACAACCAACCTCGACGAGTACTACATGGTGCGTGTGGCTGGTCTGCACGACCAGATCGACGCGGGTGTCGAGAACCCGAGCCAGGACGGGCTTACCCCCACCGAGACGATCGCGGCAATCCGCGGACGTGTGCTCGAGCTGGGAGCGCGCCTGAGCGACTGTTTCGAGGAGAGCCTGCGCCCCCCCTTGGCCGAGCACGGCATAAGAGTTGTTGGCTTCGAGCAGCTCGACGATGAGCAGCGCGCCTATCTCGCCCAGCACTTCCGCCGTGTCATCTTCCCAGCGCTGACTCCCTTGGCGGTGGCCCCAGGTAGACCATTCCCCTATATCTCCAACCTGTCGCTCAGCCTGGCGGTACTCGTGCGCGACCCAACCGGCGGCGAGACGGTGTTCGCGCGTGTGAAGGTCCCAACCGAGATCTTGCCTCGCTTCGTTACCGTGCGCTCGGCCAACGAGACCTCAAGCGGAGCCGGTCCGGGCGCGACCAATGTCACGCTTGTGCCCCTGGAGGATGTGATCGCACATCACCTCGACGCCCTGTTCCCGGGCATGGAGATCGTCGACTACGACGTGTTCAGGGTCACTAGAGACGCCGACCTGGAGGTCTCAGACGACGCCGCCGACCTGTTGCAGGCGGTTGAGGACGAGCTGCGCCGCAGACGCTTCGGGGAGATCGTGAGAGTGGAGGTGGGCACGAGTTGCTCAGAGCGTCTGCGCGAGGAGCTGGTCGGATTGTTGGGGGTGCGCGAGGACGAGGTCTATCCCGTGTCCGGGCTCTTGGACATGGGTGCCCTGTGGCAGATCGTGAAGCTGCCGGGAATGCCCGAGCTGCGCAATGCGCCGTATGCGTCGGTTACTCACCCCCGCTTGGTGCGTCATGAGGGCGAGCGTGCCGACGTGTTCGCCGCGATGAGAGAGGGCGACGTACTCGTGCACCACCCTTACGACTCGTTTGCGACTTCGGTTGAGCGTTTCGTGGAACAGGCGGTGGCAGACCCGAACGTTCTGGCGATCAAGCAGACGGTGTATCGCACTAGCGACGATTCGCCCTTGGTGCCGGACCTGATCGCGGCCTCTGAGCGTGGCAAGCAGGCGGTCGCGCTCGTCGAGCTGACCGCGCGCTTTGACGAGCGCATGAATATTCACTGGGCCAAGGCCTTGGAGGAGGCTGGCGTGCACGTCGTCTACGGCCAGCCGGCCTTGAAGACCCATGCCAAGTGTGTGTTGGTGGTGCGCAGGGAGGGCGACGGGGTGCGCAACTACGTGCATGTGGGGACCGGCAACTACCACTCCGCCACCGCGCGGCTGTATACGGATTTCGGGTTGTTCACCACCGACGAGCAGATCGGGGCAGACGTGGCCGACATGTTCAACAACCTCACTGGTTACGGGCGACCTCTGCGCTACCGCAAGGTCCTGATCGCGCCGGCCCACCTGCGTGAGGGCCTGATCGCCGAGATCGACGCCACGATCGCCGCGCATTCATCAGGGTCGCCGGCGCGGATCGCGATGAAGATGAACGCGCTCGTGGACGGCCACTGCATTAGGGCCCTCTATAAGGCCTCGATGGCCGGCGTCCAGGTGGATCTGAACGTGCGCGGAATCTGCTGCTTGCGCCCGGACTTGCCGGGCATCTCGGAGAACATCAAAGTCGTCTCGGTGGTGGGTCGCTTGCTCGAGCACTCACGCGTGTACACGTTCGAGCGCGACGGCGAGCGCACGGTGTACATCGCCTCGGCGGATCTGATGCCACGTAATCTGGATCATCGCGTGGAGCTGGCCGCGCCGATCGAGACGCCGGAGCTGAAGGACGAGCTGATGGACACCTTGGAACGCGCGTTTGCCGACAACCAGAGCTCCTGGGAATTGTACGGCGACGGCAGCTGGCGGCGGCGCGAGGCGAGACCGGGAGAACGCAAGCGCAACATGCAGCTCGAGCTGATGGAGCTGCACGCCCGCCGTGCGGCCGAAGCACGGCCGGCCGAGCTGGACCGCTAGGCCAGCGAGTCCAGCGCGCCCTTTAGCTCGTCTACCGTCTGATAGTCGAGCCCGAGGCGATGGTCGTGGCGGTCGCGCACCACACCTTGCTCGTCGATCACGATGACCGCGCGCGCGGTCGAGCCGATGCCAGGGGTCACCGCCGAGTAGGACTTGGCCACCGACTTGTCGACGTCGGCTAGCAGGGGCACGTTGAGTCCGTGCTTAGCGGTGAACTGCTCGTGGGAAGAGAGGTCCTGCGAGGAGATCCCCACGACGGTGGCGTTCAAGGAGGCGAAGTCCTCGGCGCGGTCGCGATAGGAGCAGAACTGCTTGGTGCAGACCATCGTGTTGTCGCCGGGATAGAACAGCAAGACGACGCGCTCGCCGCGATGATCTGAGAGCTTGAAGGGACCCTTCGTCCCTCTTAGTTCGAAGTCCGGCGCTTGCTCGCCCACGCGTGGTGTCTTGGCCATTGCTGTCCACCTTCCAGATTGGTTACCAATTGAGGATATAGAGCTTTCTCCGTGGGATAATCGGAGCCGCCCGCCAAGCGTCGTAAGCTGGGCGAGACCCCGTTCCCTTCCCGCGCTCGTACGCGGCCGTCCCGCCAAACCCCTCCCACAGGTTCTAAACGATGCTCAAGCTCGCTCGCTGGACGACAACTCACCGCCTATACATCGCGATCGGCTGGGTGGTCTTGCTGATCGGTGTCAACGTGCTCGCCCAGGCCGGCGGCGGTGCCTCCTACTCGAACAACTTCACGCTGCCCAACTCCGACGCCCAACGCGCCTCGGATCTGCTTGCGCACAGCTTCCCGGCACAAGCCGGCGACCGCGACACGATCGTGTTCAAGGTCGCACACGGCACGGTGCGCAACCCGGCGGTAGAGGCCCACATGAACGCCTTGTTCGCCAAGGTCGACACGCTGCCCCACGTTTCGGGCGTGATCAGCCCGTATGCCGCCAGCCAGGCGGGCAAGGCCATCTCGGCCAACGAACAGATCGCGTTCGCGACGGTTGTATTCGACGAGAAGGCCAACGAACTGCCCAAGAGTGCCGCCGAAAACGTGGTCAAGGCGGCCGAAGCGGCGCGCACGCCGGACATCCAGATCGAGCTGGGCGGGCAGGCGATTGAGCAGACCCAGCAGGAAGGCTTCGGCATCACCACCGCCGTTGGGCTGTTGGCGGCGATCGTGGTGCTTTTGATCACCTTCGGCTCGCTGATCGCGATGGGTCTGCCGATCGTGACAGCGCTGTTCGGGCTCGGCACCGGGCTCGGCCTGATCGCCCTGTTTACGCACGTGGTGGACACGCCCAACTTCTCCTCCGAGCTTGCCGCGATGATCGGGCTGGGCGTGGGGATCGACTACTCCCTGTTCATCGTGACCCGCTTCCGTGAGGCCTACTCCACCCCCGGGCCCACTTACGGCGACGTGCGCGAGTCGGTCGTCCAAGCGATGGACACCGCCGGGCGGGCCGTCCTGTTCGCCGGTTGCACCGTCGTGATCGCCCTACTGGGGATGATGCTGCTGGGCGTGGACTTTCTCTATGGGGTCGCGATCTCGGCGTCGATCGGGGTGCTGCTCGTGATGCTCGGCTCGCTGACCTTGCTGCCAGCCCTACTGACGTTCGCCGGCGGGCGCTTGGTCCGTCCCGGCCGGCGTGCACGCAAACGCGGCGTACAGGCGACCGACGCGCGCCACGGCGGCACATGGCTGCGCTGGAGCGCCTACGTGCAGAGGCACTCGTGGAGTATCGCGATCGCCTCGGTCCTTGTGATGTTGGTGATCGCGGCGCCTGCGACAGCGCTGCGACTGGGCTCCAGTGACGCTAGCAACGACCCAGTCCACACCACGACATACAAGGCCTACCAACTACTCGCAGAGGGTTTCGGCAAGGGATTCAACGGACCTTTGCTGGTCGTCTCGACTGTGCCCAACCCGCGCAAGCAAGCGGTCTCGCCTGGGACGCAGCCGAGCACGCCACCGTCGGCCAGTGGCAAGGCGGCGATCGAACAGCTGCGCGCGGCGATGGCCGGAGCGCCTTATGTGGCGGCAGTGGCGCCCGCCAAGTTCAACCCAGGCGGCAGCGTGGCCACGATCTCGGTGTATCCGACCTCTTCGCCTCAGGAGTACAGGACGACCCAGCTGGTGACGCATCTGCGCGGTCAGGTCATCCCGCCCGTGGCCACGCACGCCGGTATGCACGTCTACGTGGGCGGTATCACGGCCGGCTCGGTCGACTTCGCGGCGGTGCTCGCGAAGAAGCTTCCCTTGTTCATCGGCGTGGTGGTGCTGCTCTCAGCGCTGCTCTTGATGGTGGTGTTCCGCTCGCTGGTGATCCCGCTGCAGGCCGCATTCATGAACCTGCTCAGCATCGGCGCTTCGCTGGGTGTGATCGTGGTCGTCTTCCAGTGGGGTTGGATCGATGGGCTGATGGGCGTCAAAGGCGGACCCATCGAGTCGTTCATCCCCGTGATGTTGTTCGCGATCGTGTTCGGCCTGTCGATGGACTATGAGGTTTTCCTGGTTTCGCGCATCCACGAGCAGTGGTCGCACCACGGCGACAGCCGCAAGGCTGTCGGCGAAGGCTTGGCCCTCACCGGGCGCGTGGTGACGGCGGCCGCGGCAATCATGATCTGTGTGTTCCTGTCGTTCATGCTCGGCGAAAGCAGGGTCATCAAGGAGTTCGGGCTGAGCCTTGCCTCGGCGGTGTTCTTGGATGCGGTGATCGTCCGCTGCCTACTGCTGCCGGCCGTGCTCAACATCCTTGGAGACCTGACCTGGAAGATCCCTGGATGGCTGGACAGGAGTCTGCCGCGTGTGAACATTGAGGGCAGCGCCACCCGCCTCAGTCCCGCCGATGAAGCCGAGTTCGCGGCCTTCGCTTCCAAGGAGAAGCCAGTCCCCGCGGGAACTCCGGGGGGGACAGAGGACTGAATAACGTGCGCGGAGGGCTGCTTGCGGCCCTCGTGTGCCTCGCCGCATCGTTTGCCGCGTCGGTGGAGGCGGTCGCCGGCGTCGCCCCCGCCACAACCAGGACGACGGGCTCGCTACAGAGCGAAGCGCAGTCCAAGCCTTCGGTCTTGGTTGTGTTCGTGTCACCCTCGCCGGCTCTCGGAGAATCGCCTGGCGACGCGACCGAGCACGAGCTGGCTTCAATCCCAGCGCTCTCGATCGGCATCATGAGCGCCACGCAAGGCACATATAAGGCCGATCAAATGTTGCTCGACATCACCCAGGGAGCGCGAGTCGCGTACTCGTCCTACAACCCGAGCCATCCACCGAGCCTAAACTCGCTCTCCTTGGGCCCCGCGCTAAGTGCGCAAATCTTGTCTTGGCCCGCGGTACTGAAGCGGGCGCGGGGTGCCCCGCAACTGCTTGAGCCGGGCCTGCTCGCCGGTGCCATCCCGGGTGGGGCCGGCTACGTTGCTCCATTGCCCCGTGGCGATAGCCCGACCGGCAGCAGCACGGAGCTGGACATCGCCAAGCCGGCCGCCAGTAGCCAGTCGGTCAACTCCGAGCTGGCGGCCAGCCCGTTGACAGCCGACTGGCCGCTGGCCGCGAACCGCTCGGGCAGGATCGCGGCGGTCTCGTTCGGCTCGCCCTCGACCTTGCTCGCTCGCATCGACCGACTGCGGGCGGGCCACAGGCTCGTCGTCGCGGACCTGCCAGCGGGCGCACCCGGTTACGCAGACCTGAGAGCTCTAGTCGCAAACAGGCCAGCTGGAGAGCTCCTGGGCGTTGTGCAGAGCTCGCGTGAAGGGGCCAGTGGAGATCTCCTTTGGACGGCGCTCGCCGGGTTGGGCGCCCCCAATGGGGGGGGACAAACAGGCGGGCACGTGCTCACCTCACAGACCACGAACGAGCGGGGCTTGGTGGCCTCGATCGACATCGCCCCCACCATCCTCAACCATCTCGGGCTGATCACACCAGCCGACATGCGCGGCAAGCCGATCAGGCTGGACGGTCGCTTCGAGGGTGCCCAGATGCGCTCGCTGAAGGCACGCCTGGAAGTGATCGGCGGACGCCGCCTGCCGGCTATCGCCTGGCTCATGGCGGCCTGGGTACTGCTGCTAGCCGCTGTCAGCATCCCACTGGGCGGTGCACCCGGTCGTCTAGGGCGGACGAGGAGCGAGGACTTGACTGCGACGACACGGCGCCAGCGCTACCGCTACGCCCAAGTTCGGGCGCGGCAAGCGTGGGCGCTGAGGGTAGGAGGCCTAGCGCTTATGTGGACGCCTGTGGCGATCCTCTTGCCGGCCGCCCTGGAGCCTGCTCGGACCCTCGAATTCGTGGTGGTCGTGGCAACCTGCTTCGCCCTGGCGGTCTTCACCGACGGGCTGGTGCGCTGGCCAAAGGCGCCGATCGTGCCCGCGGTGAGCGCCTTGCTCGCTTTGACGGCGGACGCGCTCGCGGGGACGCAATTGTTGGTGCGCTCGGTACTGGGCCCCGACCCAATCTTGGGGGCACGCTTCTATGGGATCGGCAACGAGCTGAAGTCGGCCCTCGCGGTGCTCATATTCAGCGCGGTCGCGGCAGCCTTGTATCCGGCCGTGCGCTCCAAGCGGGCGGCGACGACGATGGCATGCGCGGGCATCTTGCTCGCGGTTGTGGAGGGCTCGGCGCGTATCGGCGCGGGCGTGGGCGGCGTGATCTTGGTCAGCGCCGGAACGGCGGTGGCGACAGTGATGTTGTTGCCGGGCGCATTGAACCGGAGACGCATCCTGCTCGTGATGGCGGCTCCCGTCCTCGGCCTGATCGCATTGGCGGCCCTCGACTTGACGACAGCTCACGGCAGCGGTCACTTCACCGGCAGTGTGCTCGATGCGCGCTCGCCTGGTGACATCAGGGACATCGTGGTGCGCCGCTATGGCGCCGCTTGGAACGAGCTGAAGAACCACCTGATGCCTGTGGCGAGCGCCGTGGCCGTGATCGCGTCCGTGGCCGCCGTTCGCTACAGAGAGCGAGTGTGCGCGCCCGTTGACTCTGACCCAGCCTGGCTGGCAGCCCTGGCCGGCGGCCTCGCCGCCGGCGCGATCGGTGCCCTGACCGAGGATTCGGGGCCGGTGCTGCTGGTCGTGGCAGTGTTGATGCTGGGCTGTGTGCTCGGCTACCTGTGGGGCAAGCCAAGCCAGGGACTCTACGGAGCGGCGCTCTCCTCCGAGGGCGCGGGACCCTCGGCGGCCACCGCGCGTCGACGGCCGATCAGCAGGACGATCAAGACGACGATGATCACGATGATCAGGATCCCGCCGGCGATGTAGCGCAGTTTGTGTTTGGCGGCCGCGGTTTTTTTGGTGGTTGCCGCCGCGATCTTTACGCGCGCGTTGGCCGCCTGGGCCTGCGCGACCAGCTTTCCCTGTTCGGTGACCGCATAGGCGACAGTCATGTGGCCGCCATTGTTGAGCGAGATGTGCAGATGGCCGGTCGTGGGCCCAGGGTGGAACGTGAGCGCGTGTATCTGGCCGTGGTGCAACTGGGCTTCGTAGGCCTGCAAGCTCTCCTTTTCGAAATGCACGGTTGCGGCACCCGCGGGCAGCGCGAAGACGGCGGCGCCAAGCGCCAGACACAAGGCCGCAAGGGCAGCGTTTACTGCACGACTCGATCTATTCATGGCCCGCACCCTAGCGTTCGTACCCGACATGTGCGCCACCGGTCAAGAAGAGCCGAAGCTTCCAGGCTTCCGAGGCGGCGCGTAATCCACGAGACGCCGGAACACCGCGACTATCGAACCCGGATCGGCTGGCGAGTGACGATTGTCTCGCTCCCGCGCTGGCGCGTGAGGATCAGCGTGTAGCGGCCGGCGAGGATGCGTCGATACGCGCGAAGCGTCAGGACCCCGTGAGTCGCCGTTCCGGTTGCATACGTGACGCCAAATCGCGCCAGCCTCGCGCGGGCCGTGGCGGCTGTAAAGGAAGCGGGTCCGGAAATGGTCTTCGTCATGCACCTCTGCTTGCCTTTGCCTTTACCTCCAACTCTCTTGCAAGTGATCAACCGTATTTCGCCGGCCTTGCCAGCCGGCCCCGCCGGGCCGGCTGGCCCGATTGCTCCACTCCCACCCGGACTTCCGTTGACGCCAGGAGCGCCCGTGGGACCCGCGGGTCCGGCATTGGCCGGAACACCGGTACCGCTCAACGCGACGCTCGCGGGTACCTGCTCGTTGTCATCGAGCGTGACCATCGCCGAGCGGGGCCCTGCGGCCGCGGGCGTGAATGTGGCGGTGATCGCGCAGCTCTGGCCGAACGCGAGCGCCGCACCCGCGCACGCGTCGCTTGTGATTGCGAAATCCCCGGAGCCTCCGCTTGGGGCAAGGGCCGCGCCGGCGATCCGCAGAATCTGCGTCCCGTCGTTGGTGACAACGACAGTCTGCTGCCCTGAGGACTCGCCGATCGTCTGGTCGCCGAAGCTCCCGCCCGATACCGCGGCGGCCGGCGCCGAGACGAACAGCTCCGTGCTCGCGGTGACATAACCGTCAGGCCTCCAACCGCCGACGAACAGCACTTCGCCATTCGGGAGCCGCGCGGATACCGCCAGCCTACGGGCGGTGTGAAGCTCGCTGTCGACGCTTTCGGGCAACGCCGTGAAGCTGTTGGTCGCAGGATCGAATAGTTCCGCGCTCTGCAGGTCTGTAAAGGTCGAGTTGGCGCCCCCGGCGATCAGCACCTGACCATCCGCCAGCGTGGTTGCGGTTGCCTCCGAGCGGCCTGTGTGAAGCTCGCTGCTACCGCCGGCGGGCAACGTCGTGAAGGTGCTAGTGGAGGGATCAAACAGCTCGGCGGTCTGCAGCGTGGAGGGGTCGGCGCCCCCCGCGATCAGCACCCTCCCGTCGGGCAGTTGTGCCGTCGCCGCGAGCTCGGTTGCCGTCTGCAGCTCGCTGCTTCCGCTCGCAGGCAGGGCGCTGAACGTGTCTGTCGCAGGATCGAACAGTTCGGCGGAGCGCATAACTCCGCTTTCCCCGTTCCCACCGGCGATCAGCACCTTCCCATCAGGCAGCGGCGAGGCGATCGCGTACGCTCGAGCAGTTGTCATCTCGGTAGAGCCGCTCGCCAGCATGGCCTGGAAGGTGTCTGTGGTGGGATCGAACAGTTCGGCACTCGCAAGCGTGCTTCCACCTCCATAGCCGCCAGCGATCAACACCTTGCCGTCCGGCAGCGATGCCGCGATGGCGCCATAGCGTGCCGTCTGAAGCTCGCTGTTGCCGCTTAGCGGCAACAGCGTGAAGACGTGGGTGCTCGGATTGAATATTTCGGCGTTCTGCAGTTCGGTCGGTGTGTCGTTGACGCCGCCCGCGATCAACACTTCGCCGTCCGGCAAAGGCGCCGCCATTCCGGCGCCGCGAAGCTGCTTGATTTCGGTGCTCCCAGTTTCCGGGATCAGCGAGAAGTACGGCGGGGTCCCGGCGGCGAATGTGCCTGCTGCGAGCATCCCGTTGACCAAGCCCAACACAATCAGTGCCAAAGAAAATCGCCGTACGCCACTCATCGGCCAGCCTCCCACTCGGTGTCGATCTCGCCTGTCTGCAGCCAACATATAGCCATTCGACGAACTGCGACGAGTCGTCGGCTATTCCGCGCGGCTTGCCTTACACCCGCCCCGTGTCGCGCCGGTAGGCCCGCCTCGCGAGCGTCGCCAAGATCGCCGTCCAAGCGACGATCACGATCCAGGCCTTGGCGCCCCAAGGATGAGCGCCGAGGGCGATGTGGCTGGCCTGAACCAGCCAATAGGACGGCAGCAGTTGACCGACGTCGTGCAGGAAGCCGTGGCTGGGGATCGGAAACCAAGTACCCCCAAGGAAGGCCAGCAAAGCGACCCCACCCCCCATCGCCGGCCCGATCGAGTCGGGAGTCAGCATGTGACCGATCGCGATCCCTAGGGCCGCGAACGGGACCAGGGCGACCAGGATCAGAAAGGTCATCTCAAGCCAATCGCCGACGGACATGCTCACCCCCAGCGAGATGCCAGACGCGTACAGCACCGCCATGCTGAGCAGCGCCATCAGATACGCGGTCAGCACCTTGGCGCGGAAGTAGGCGCGCGTGGAGAGCGGGCTGATGCGTAGCTGACGGTTCCAGCCGACCGCGCGCTCGGCCGCGATGCGCGCCCCGCAGGAGAGCACGGCGCTCATAGTCCCGAACGCGACCATGCCCACCATGAAGTACAACGGCGCCGGGATCCCAGTGCCGCCCAGGTTGTGCACGTTGCGATTGGGCCCCGCGATCAAGAAGAACAGGACGAGCGGGAATCCGAGCGAGAGCGCGAAGAAGCGGCGGTTGCGAAGCGTGCGCAACAGCTCGTAGCGGGTGTAGGAGAGGGCGCCGCTCACAACAGCTGCCCCTCGGCTTGGGCGCTGACATCGCCGGTCAGCTGCAAGAAAGCCTCCTCCAAGCCCGCCGCGGCGATCTCTATGTCGCGTGCCGCGGGATAGGCCGCTAGCAGGGCCCGGATCGCCTCGTCGGAGTCGGAGCACGGGAGGACCACGGCCTCGCCGCGCCGCTCGGCCCCGCTGACGCCAGGCAAGCGTTCGAGCGACTCGAGCTCCACCTCGGGGAGGGTCGCGCGGATCGTGCGCGAGCCCACCATCGCCTTGATCTCGGTCGGCGGCCCGTCCGCGACGACCTTCCCATGAGCCATCAGGATCGCGCGGTCGGCATATGCGTCGGCCTCCTCCAGATAGTGGGTCGCGAACAGGATCGTCCTGCCCTGCGCGGCCTCGGCACGCATCGTGGTCCAAAAGGAGCGCCTTCCCTCCACGTCCATCGCGACAGTCGGCTCGTCGAGCACGAGCAGCTTCGGATTGCTGACCAAGGCCACCGCGAAGCGCACCCGCTGGGTCTGCCCGCCGGAGAGCTTTTGGGTGCGCTGGTCGGCGATGTCCGTGAGCCCGGTCGCCTTGAGCGTCTCCCCTACGTCAAGCGGCGCCGGGTACAACGAGGCCACCATCGCGATCAGCTCTCCCACCGAAAGGTCTCTGATCAAGGCGCCGGTCTGCAACATCGCGCCTACCTTCCCCGCATCAATCGCGCCGCTCGGCGAGCCCCCCAGGACCGAGACGCTGCCGCCGTCGGGCTCGGCCAGGCCGAGGATCATGTCGATCGTGGTGGACTTGCCGGCGCCGTTGGGCCCCAGCAGGGCCACCGTCTCGCCGGCCTCGATCGAAAGATCGATGCCGCGCACCGCTTCGATCGGGCCATAGCTCTTGCATAGGCCCTCGGCCTGAATCGCGCTCGTCACTCAGCTCACCCTATCCCGCACCCAAGCTGGCAAAACAGGAATTCGACGAAATCCGGCTCCTTCACACGAATCGGCGATCGGCGGAGACTCCGGTCCTGGGCCTCAACGCCGCTGCCGCGCCGCCTTCAACCGGTCGGTCTTGCCCAGATCGACCTTGCGCAGGCGAACCGTCTCGGGCGTGACCTCGACACACTCGTCGTCGCGCACGAACTCCAAGGCCTGATCCAAGGTCAGCTTGCGGTGGGGCTGCAAGCGCACGTACACATCAGAGGTCGAGGAGCGAATGTTGGTGAGGTGCTTCTCCTTAACCGGGTTCACGTCGAGGTCGTCCGCGCGCGAGTTCTCGCCGACGATCATGCCCTCATAGACCTCCTCGCCCGGTCCCACGAACATGGTTCCGCGCTCGGAGAGGCTCATCAGGGAATAGGTGGCCGTGTTGCCGCCCCGGTCGGCGACCAGGACACCGGTGGTGCGCGTGCGCAAGTCCCCTGCCCAAGGCTCCCAGCGCTCGAAGACGTGGTGCATCAGGCCCGTGCCTCGCGTCTCGGTCAGGAACTCGGTGCGAAAGCCGATCAGGCCGCGGGCGGGCACGATGTACTCCATCCTCACCCAGCCGGTCCCGTGGTTGGTCATGTGCTCCATGCGGCCCTTACGCAAGGCAAGCATTTGGGTGACGACGCCCACATAATCCTCGGGCACATCGATCGAGAGTCGCTCGAAGGGCTCGTTGCGCTTGCCGTCGATCTCACGGATCAAGACGTGGGGCTGGCCGACCGTCAGCTCGAAGCCTTCGCGACGCATCATCTCCACCAGCACCGCCAGCTGTAGCTCGCCGCGCCCTTGGACCTCCCACGCTTCGGGCCTGTCTGTGTCGAGCACGCGCAAGGACACGTTGCCCACCAGCTCTCGATCCAAGCGCTCGCGTACCTGACGCGCGGTCAGCTTGGACCCCTCCTTGCCGGCCATGGGCGAGGTGTTGATACCGATCGTGATCGACAGCGAAGGCTCATCCACCGTGATGACAGGCAGGGGACGCGGGTCATCCAGATCGGCGAGCGTCTCGCCGATTGTGATCTCGGCGATACCGGCCACGGCGATGATCTCCCCGGGCCCGGCCTCAGGCGCGTCGACGCGGTCGAGCGCGTCGGTGACGTACAGCTCTGAGACCTGCACACGCTCGATTGTGCCGTCGGCGCGACACCACGCGACCTGCTGGCCGCGCTTGATCGAGCCGTTGCGCACCCGGCAGATCGCCAGACGGCCCACGTAGGGGGAGGCGTCGAGGTTCGTCACCAAGGCCTGCAAGGGGTGCTCGGGGTCATACATCGGCGCCGGGATACGCTGCACCAGCAGGTCCAGCAGCGGCGCGAGGGTGCCCTCGGTGGGGACCGCGACACCCGCCTCGTAGTCCAAGGTAGCGATACCTGCACGAGCGTTGCAATAGACGATCGGAAACTCGATCTGCTCCTCGTCGGCGTCGAGGTCGAGGAACAACTCGTACACCTCGTCCACGACCTCGGCCACACGCGCATCGGGGCGGTCCACCTTGTTGACGACCAGGATCACGGGCAGGCGCGACTCCAAGGCCTTGCGCAACACGAACCGCGTTTGCGGCAAAGGGCCCTCGGAGGCGTCCACGAGCAGGAGTACCCCATCGACCATCGTCAAGCCGCGCTCCACCTCGCCGCCGAAGTCGGCGTGGCCGGGGGTGTCGACGATGTTGAGCTTCACCCCGTTGTGGCGCAGCGAAGTGTTCTTGGCGAGGATCGTGATGCCCTTCTCGCGCTCCAGGTCCATCGAGTCCATTACGCGCTCGGCCACGTCCTGGCCGGCCCTGAACGCGCCGGACTGCCACAGCATCGCGTCCACCAAAGTGGTCTTGCCATGGTCGACGTGGGCGACGATCGCCACGTTGCGGATGTCATCTCTGGGAACAAGCACCGGCGGGACAGGCTAGCGGCCTCGTCGCTTCCGGGTCGTTCGAGGGTCAAGCGAGGCAAGGACGCAGGGAGCGCCGCGTGCTATGCACGCAAGCGACCGAGGACGCCGCCTCGCGCCGGCCCTCGGATGACCCGGCGGCTCATGCTCATCGAGAAGCGTAGAAATGCGCTGGGAACCCGCTCGGCTTGCGCCACAACCTCCTCCAAAGAGGCTGCAAAGCGCCTGATCTCAGCCTCCTCAACGACCAACGAAGGCAAGGCCTTGACCACGTTCATGCGGTGCCCCGCGACCTGACAGAGGATGCGATGCTCGTGGAACAAGGGCCCGACGATCAGCTGGGAGAAGATGCCCGGTTGAGCGCGCTCGGCGGCGTTCCACACCGAGCGTCGCGCGCCACCCTCAGGGGGCCCAAACTCGATCGCCCACATCAAGCCTAGGCCGCGCACGTCCGAGACAACCTCGTAGCGATCCACCAGAGGGGCCGTCAGCTCATGCAGCAGGCCACCGAGCCGCTCCGCACGCTCCACCAAAGCTTCGTCGTCGAGCACCTTCAGCGTCGCCAAGGCCGCCGCGGCGGCCAGGTCGTTTCCACCGAAGGTGGAGCCGTGCCGCACTGCTCGCTCCATGCCGTCGAACACGCTGTCGAAGGCCGTGCGCGAAACGAGCACCGCGCCGATCGGGACGAGTCCGCCTGAGAGCGCCTTGGAGAGGCAGATCAGGTCTGGCTCCAAGTCCCAATGCTCAAGCGCCAGGAAGCGACCAGTGCGCCCGAGACCTGTCTGGACCTCGTCGCACACGAACAAGGCTCCCGCTTCACGGCAAAGCCGCTGAGCGGCCTGCAGGTAGACCGGCGAGGGCAGGTTGACGCCCTTGCCCTGGATCGGCTCGACGACGAAGGCGGCCACCTCCCCACGCGGACAGCGCGCGCTCCAAGCCATCGATGTCGCCGAAGGGCACCGCCTCACAGCCGGGCAGCAACGGACCGAAGCCGTCGCGGAACTCGTGATTGCCATTGAGCGAGAGCGACCCAAGCGTGAGCCCGTGGAATGCATGCTCGGCAAACAAAACTCGTGAGCGGCCGGTGGCGGCGCGCGCGATCTTGATGGCCGCCTCGACCGCCTCGGTGCCACTGTTGGCGGGCACCATCGCCGCGACAGAGCCTGGAGCGCGTGCCAGCAGCTGCTCCGCGAGCACACCACTCAACAGCGTGACCCCGAGCTGGGGCAGGTTGGCGGTGTGGGCTGCCATCGTGTCGCGCACAGCGGCGATCGCCTCCGGATGGTTGCGCCCGATCGCAAACACGCCGTAGCCGCTGAGTAGATCGAGATAGCGGTTGCCTTCGGCATCGATCAGATGGGCCCCTCGCCGGCTACCCAGCGCCTGTCGAGCCCCAGCGTGCGCACGATTCGCCCGAGCTGGGGATTGAGGTAGAGTCATTCAGCGCCATCTCCTCGCCGGCGCGACCGCAAGGATCTCATTCACCGTCGGCAGGACGCTGGTCATGACCTTGAGAATGTATCCCTAGGAAAGCTCGACGTCTGAGGCGAATGTGAAGCTAGGTAGGTACACAAACTTTATGCAATTGCTAATAGCATATACAAAACATATATACTATCGGCAATTACAAAATGTTAATACATCAACCTCGCCCCGCCGTCCAGGCATGCACTAAACGCCGAGCCCCATCCTCCGGCATGCACTAACGCCGCGCCGTCGCCCGGCGTGACTGGCGATTGCGCGAGCGCCCCGAGGAGCGCTTTGACTCCGGCCTACCTCGTGTGGCGTCGCTGGGAAAGCCTCCCAGCTCGAGCTCACGGTGCAGGCCAAGCCCACCGACCATGCCGGCGAACTCGCGTGCTTGCTCCTGAGCACGAATGTGACGCCTAGCCGCACGCGCCAGCACGGGCCGTGCGCCCGACGCGGTGGACATAGTCCTCGCGCGTGGCTGGCATGTCGTAGTTGATCACGTGGGTAATGCCCGACACATCGATGCCGCGGGCGGCCACGTCGGTGGCCACGAGCGTGTCGACGTGACCGGCCTCGAAACGGGCCAAGGCCTTCTCCCGTTGGGACTGGGACTTGTCGCCGTGCATCGCCACCGCCGGAACGCTGCTTGACGCCAGGCGCTTGACGAGCCGGTCAGCTCCGCGCTTGGTACGAACGAACACAAGCGTGAGGCCCCGCTCGGGCTCGGACAGCTCGGCCACCAGGCGGTCGACCTTGCCCTCGTGGGAGACCGACACGAAGCGGTGCTCGACGGCCCCCTTGCGCTCGGCCGCGTGAGCGTGCTCGTGCCGACGCGGGTCGGTCGTGTAGGCGGCTGCGATCTTGCCGACCTCACCCTGCAATGTCGCTGAGAACAGCAAGGTCTGGCGCTCGGGGCGGGTCATCTTCACAATGCGGTCAACGACCGGGCGGAAGCCCATGTCGAGCATGCGATCGGCCTCGTCGAGCACGAGCAGGCGGACCTGCTTGAGGGACACGTCGCGGCGATCGATCAGGTCGAGCAGACGACCAGGAGTGGCCACCAGGATGTGGGCTCGCGCGGCGATACGCGCTTGCTTGACGATCCCGGCGCCGCCATAGACGGCAGCAATGGAAAGCGCGCGGGCGTGGGCTATCGAGCGTAGGTCCTCGACGATCTGCAGGGCAAGCTCGCGCGTGGGCGCCAAGACGAGCGCGGAGGGTCGCGGATCGCTGTCTTTGAGACGCTCGACAAGCGGCACACCGAAAGCGAGCGTCTTGCCCGAGCCGGTGGGCGACTGGGCGAGCACGTCGTGGCCGGCGAGCACGTCGGGTATGACCATGTTCTGCACGGCAAACGGGGCGTCGATGCCGCGCTTGGACAGCTCGCGTACAACGACCTCGGACACGCCGAGGTCGGCGAAAGAATCGGACTTCATGTTGTGATGCTCCTTTTGTTGCGACCCTATGGCCGCGATACGGAAGGGAGATTCGTACTGGCCCCATCCGCGCCCTGAGAGCACCAACAAAGACAAGAACCTCGCGGATGACATTTGTCATCCGTACGCCGCACGTTAGCAGGCTTAGGCGGCGAAACTCTTGGTAGCCCGGCGCTCGGGCGTGATGCGAACCACGTCCCAAGCGAGCCCGAGCTGCTCCATGCCGCGGATCACGAGCGCCGAGATGTCGATCTGGCGCCAGGAGAAGCCGTGAAAGGCAGAAGTGGGAAAAGCATGATGGTTGTTGTGCCAGGCCTCGCCCAGCGAGAACGGGGCAAGCCAAGCGAGGTTGCGCGAGTGGTCGCCCGTCTCATAGCTGCGTCGGCCGAAGAAATGGCAGAGCGAGTTGATCGAATAGGTGACGTGGTGGAGCAGGAGCATGCGCACCGCACCGCCCCACAAAAGGCCGGTGAGGGCGGCGCTCCAGGTGCCGCCGATGGCGTAGCCGAGCCAGAAGGCGGCCACTAGACCGCCGATCGCCCATACGAAGAAGGTCTTGTCGACGAACGAGACGACAGGATCGGCACACAAGTCCGGGGCGTAGCGTTCGCGATGGCCGCGGGCGGTGTGGATGAAGAGCCAGCCGACGTGCGCGTGCGCAAGGCCCTTCAAGGCACCACGCAGACCGCTGCCGTGGTCGACGTGGGGGCTGTGCGGGTCGCCCTCGCGATCGGAGAACGCGTGGTGCTTGCGATGGTCGGCGACCCAAGAGATCACGGGACCCTCGATCGCGGCAGATCCGAGTACGGCGAAGACGAAGCGGAAGAAGGGGGATGTCTTGAACGAGCGGTGGGTAAAAAGGCGGTGAAAGCCAACCGTGACCCCGAGCGCGGTGGATATGTACATGATCGCGAACACGACCAGGTCCGAACCGTGAAGCAGGCCATCCCACAGCTGCCAACCGACGACGCCGAGCGCAAGAATCGGACCGACCGTGATCAGGCCCGTGAGGAAGCGATCGAGGTTCTCGAAGACGGGCGGCTGGACATCATCGGGGGTCGGCCCGTCGGCTCGGGGGCCTTCGCTTTGAAAGCGGTCGGGATTGGGCTCACCGGCCGCGGAGGGCCGGCTGTGGACGTTGTCAGAACCCTGCCGGGCGGCCGCGGGGCGCTGGATAGAATCGGTGCTCATCAGTGTGCTCGCCCCTGAAAGCTAGCACGCCAGTATGACGTGACGAGCCGCTACACCCATCAGTACCAACCCGCTTAATTACCCTCGCGAACACTGGCTGGAGGACCAATGCCATTTGCCAAGACAGAGCCACTGCGACACGAGCTTGCCGAGGCGCTGCCCGAGCGCGGCTTCACGGTGCGCTTCTGGGACGGTACGGAGCTCCCGTCCACACATAGGAACGGCGATGGGCCGACCTTCATCGTGCACTCGCCGAAGGCGGTGGCACACGTGGTGCGGGCCCCGGGAGAGCTGGGGCTCGGCAGGGCCTATGTGGCGGGCGATCTCGAGGTGGACGATTTGGATCGCGCGATCGACCTGATCGACACGTTCGAGGAGCCCGAGATCGACCGGGCGACCCGGGCGCGACTCGCGATCGCGGCGCTGAGAGCTTGCGGACTGACAATCCCGCCCCGCGCGCCGAAGGGCGAGCTGAGGTTGAAGGGGCGCAGCCACAGCAAGGAGCGGGACGCCAAGGCGGTACGCCATCACTACGACGTCTCAAACGAGTTCTTCGAACTGTTTCTCGACAAATCGATGACCTACAGCTGCGCGATCTTCTCTCGCGGGGCGAAAACCCTGGAGGAGGCCCAGTACGAGAAGCTGGACTTGGTGTGCAAGAAGCTCGCGCTCAAAGAGGGGGAGCGCGTGCTCGACGTGGGCTGCGGCTGGGGCGCGTTTGTGATGCATGCGGCCAAGCAGTACGGGGTGAAGGCTGTGGGTATCACCTTGAGCCCTCTCCAGGCCGAGCTGGCGCGCTGGCGGATCGCCGAAGCGGGGCTGAGCGACAAGGTCGAGGTGAGGGTGTCCGACTACAGGGACCTATACGGCGAGCGCTACGACGCGATCGCGAGCATCGGCATGGTGGAGCACGTGGGCGAAAGCAACATCGATGTGTATGCCCAGAAACTGAGGAACCTGCTCGGACCTGACGGGCGCCTACTCAACCACGGCATCGCGCATCTGTATACGGATGTGGGCTACCACGGCGATTTCACCCAGCGCTATGTGTTCCCCGATGGGGATCCGGTGCAGCTCTCGCGCGTGCAGCTGGCCTTGGAGCGCGCGGGCTTCGTGACCGAGCACGTCGAGGAGTTCGGCAAGGACTACTACGACACGCTCAGCGAGTGGATCAAGCGCCTGGATGAAAACTTGGAGCGGGCCGAGCAGCTGGCCGGCAAGGAGCGGTTGCGCGTGTGGCGCCTGTACCTGCGCTCTGCGCGCAACATCTTCAAGACCGAGTTCGTCTCGATCTACCAGACCTTGGCGCGCCCGCGCAGGGGCTAATCGAGACTGGCCATGACGTGCTTTACGACCGTGTAGTCCTCCAAGGAGTAAACACTCAGGTCCTTCCCATACCCCGACTCCTTGAACCCACCATGGGGCATCTCGGAGACGAGCGGGATGTGGTCGTTGATCCATACGCAGCCGAAGCGCAACGCCTTGGACACACGCAGGGCACGACCGACGTCCCTCGTCCACACCGAGGAGGCAAGGCCGTAGCGGGTGGAGTTGGCCCACTCGATCGCTTGAGCCTCGTCGGAGAAGCGCTGGACGGTGATGACCGGTCCGAAGATCTCGCTCTGGATCAGCTCGTCTGACTGCTCCAGGTCGGCGACCACGGTCGGCTCGTAGAAGAAGCCCTCGCGCGCGGCGACGGCGCCCCCGGTGACAAGCTCGGCGTGGGCTGGCCGCCGCTCCAGGAAGCCCGACACACGCCCTAGCTGGCGCTCGGAGTTGACCGGGCCGAGCGTGGTCTCGGGCGCAAGCGTGTCGCCGATCACCAGGCTCTTGGCTTGCTCGGCCAAGCCGGCGACGACATCGTCGTAGACGCCTGCCCCCACCAACACGCGAGTGGCGGCGGTGCAGTCTTGGCCGGCGTTGTAGTAGCCGGTGCCGGCGATCGTGGCCATCGCGGTGTCCATGTCGACGTCGTCGAATACGACGACTGGGGCCTTGCCGCCCAGCTCCAGGTGCACGCGCTTGAGCGTCTCGGCCGCGGTGCGGGCAACGTGCTTGCCGGTGGCGACCGAGCCAGTGAGGGCGAGCATGTCCACGTCGGGGTGCTCCAAGAGGGCCTGGCCGGTCGGCTCACCGGGTCCCATCACCACGTTGAGGACGCCGGGCGGCAAAGCATCGGCGGCCAGCTGGGCGAAGCGCACGGTCGTGACGGGCGTGGTCTCGGCCGGCTTGAGCACCACCGTGTTGCCGGCGGCCAGGGCCGGGGAGATCTTCCAGATGGCCATCATCAAGGGGTAGTTCCAGGGGGTGACCTGACCGATCACGCCAACCGCCTCGCGGCGCGTAAAAGAGGTGTAGCCCTGCATGTACTCGCCGGCGGCCCTCCCCTCCAGGCAGCGCGCGGCGCCGGCGAAGAAGCGCAGGTTGTCGGCCATCACCGGCAGCTCGTCGCCGGCGACGGCAGCCAGGGGCTTGCCGGCGTTGAGCGCCTCCAGGCGCGCGATCTCCTCGGCGTTGGCGTCGATCAGATCGGCCAAAGCGAGCAGGGCGGCAGCCCTCTCAGCCGGCGTGGCTTGCGACCAGCCGGCGAACGCTCCGCGCGCGGCTTTGACCGCGCGATCGACATCGGCGGCGGTGGAGACGGGCGCGCGCCACAGCTCGGCGCCAGTGGCCGGGTTGAAGACCGCCATCGTCTCCCCCGTGCCCGGCACCGACTCGCCGGCGATGAAGTTCTCGAGCGTGTCGGTGGTGGTGGCCATGCTGCCTCCCGGAGGTTGACGGAGTTGGGGACTAGGGGTTGGGGATTGTTGTTCGTACGTTTCGCCCTGGCCGCGCCCCATCCAAGCCGGGGGCCTGGGCAAGCGCGGCGGCTACGACCGGATGGACAATCTCGCCCGCTTGGACGTTGACCCCGGAGCGCAAAGCCTCGCTGGCGGCCAAAGCCTGCTCCACTCCGCCGGCCAACTCGATGGCATAGGGCAAGGTGGCGTTGGTGAGCGCATAAGTCGAGGTGATCGGCACGGCGCCGGGCATGTTGGTGACGCAGTAGTGGGTGATCCCGTCCACCTCGAAAGTGGGGTCTGAGTGGGTCGTGGGACGCGAGGTCTCAAAGCAGCCGCCTTGGTCGATCGAGACGTCGACCAGGACCGCGTTGCGCTTCATCGTGGACAGTTGGGCGCGGGAGATGACGTGGGGGGCGCGGCCACCGTGGATCAGGACGGCGCCGATCACCAGGTCGGCCTGGGGCAGCATCTCCTCGATCGCAAGGGTCGAGGAGTAGACCGTGGAAGCCCGCCCGCCGAAGGCCACTTCGAGGTCGCGCAGGCGGTCGATCGAGCGGTCGAACACGAATACGTCGGCCTGCATCCCGATCGCGATGAAGGCGGCATTCATGCCGACGACGCCCCCGCCGATCACAAGTACTGTGGCCGCCGCCACGCCGGGCACCCCGCCTAGGAGAATGCCGCGTCCGCCCAGGGGCTTCTCCAACATGAAGGCGCCGGCCTGGGTAGCGATCTTGCCCGCGACCTCGCTCATCGGCGCGAGCAAAGGCAGGCGCCCGTCGGCGTCCTCGACCGTCTCATAGGCGATGCAGGTCGCGCCGGAGCGACGCAAACCCTCGGCCAGGTCGGGCTCGGCCGCAAGATGCAGGTAGGTGAACAGGGTGTGGCTCTCATCCAAGAGCGCGACCTCGGAGGCCTGGGGCTCCTTGACCTTGAGGATCAGCTCCGCGCCTGCGAACAGCACCTCGGCGTCGCTCACGATGCTGGCCCCTTGGGCCACGAACTGCTCGTCTGTGATTGCGCTGCCCAGGCCCGCCCCGGTCTGGATCAAGACCTCGTGCCCGCGCGAGCACAGCTCGCGCACACCGGCTGGGGTGATGGCGACGCGGTACTCATCGGGCTTTATCTCGGTGGGCACGCCCACTCTCATTGGCAGACCCTCCAGTCACAGGGGGTACGAACAACGATCCAAAAAGATTCATCCAGCGAGTTACCCATATGGCCTCGCGCACACGCGGACACCGCTCGATTGTGGCTCATCGCGCCAGCTCTCGTCCTCGCAATGCCAGCCAAAACTCGATCCGGTCGCGCGCGTGGGTGAAGTCGCGCCCGGTCAGCTGCTCGACGCGCTTGATGCGGTAGCGCAGGGTATGTCGATGGCAATAGAGCGTCTGGGCGGCGCGCTCCCAATGTCCGTTCTGTTCGATGAACACGTCCAGGGAGCGCAATAGCTCGTCGCCGTACTCGCCCTCATCGCCTTCGACCGGCCCGAGCACGCTCTGGCAGTAGGAGGCCAGCGCATCGTCGTCCTGTAGGGAGAGCAGCAGCTGGAAGGCACCGAGGTCCTTGTAGGAGGCGACCTCGGGGGCGTTGCCGTTGGCCAAGCGCACGGCTTCCAAGGCACAGCGCGCCTCGTGAAAGCTGCGCCTCAGATTGTGGGTAGGGGCCGGCCTAGAGGCGGCGGCGCGCACCTCACCGAAGCGTGTCTTCAGCTCGGTGCGCACCTTGCGAGCCAGCTCGACCGGATCGGCATCATTGCTGGGTGGAGGGCTGACCGCGGTCGACGCTTCGCGTGCGACTACTGGGGCACCCGAGCTGGGCTGGCCCTCGCAATCGATTACCGCGCACAGCAAACCGTTGCGCAGGGCCACGAGCGAGTGGATCCCGGCGCGCTCCAGGATCGCTTCGAGCGTCGAGGCAGCCGTGGCGGGCTCGCTTAGGGCGAACGCCAGGACGGCCGAACTCTCGCCGATCCCAAAAGGGCGCAGGCGCGATTGCAGCTCGTCGGGATACAGCCTGCCGGTGAGCGCCTCGGCCAGGATGTCCCCCGCCATGTTGCGCTGCAACAGTTCGTAGCGCTCGTTGAGCAATTGCGCGAACACGCGCTCGGTGACGGCGATGAAAGGCAGCTCGTAGGGCACCTCGAACAGAGGGAAACCGAGCTTGCGCGCCGTGTTGAGCACGGCCGCGGGCACCTTCTTGTGGACGAAGCCCGTGCCGAAGCCGAGACCCGCGATCTCGCGCTCGGCCAGGCGCTCCACGAATTCGCGCTGGAGCTTCGCGCCGGAGAGCTGCAAGCCGGTCGTCAACAGCAGCTCGCCTCCTCGCAGCCAAGGTGTCGGGTCGAGCAGCTCGGTCGAGTGCACCCAGCGCACATTGGACTTGGCGTGCTCCTCGCCGGTGGCGAGCGTCAGATCAAGCTCGGCAACGAGGCTCTCGACGGTCAGCATGGCCCTACCTCTTCACGATCCGCTCCCACGCCTCGGTCAACACGGGGCGCAGGATGCCCTCGATCTCGGCGAACTGCTCGGGGCCGGCGATCAGGGGCGGCGAAAGCTGGATGACGGGGTCGCCGCGATCGTCGGTGCGGCAGATCAGGCCTTCTTCGAACAGGGCGCCCGAGAGGAAGCCGCGCAAGAGCTCCTCGGACTCGGAGGCGTCGAAGGTGGCCTTGGTGTCCTTGTTCTTGACGAGCTCGATCGCGTGGAAGTAGCCGGCGCCGCGCACGTCGCCCACGATCGGCAGGTCGCGCAGGCCCTCGAGCATCGCCCTGAACTGACCCTCGTGGGCAGAGCACGTGCTCGTTGATGCGCTCACGCTCCATCACGTCGATGTTGGCCATCGCGACCGCGCAGGCCATCGGGTGCCCGCCGAAGGTGAAGCCGTGGTTGAAGATCGCGTGCCCGTGCAGGAACGGCTCGGCGACGCGGTCTGTGGTGATCACGGCGCCCATCGGGGCATAGGCCGAGGTCATGCCCTTGGCGGTCGTGATGATGTCGGGCTCCGAGCCGTAGCGCTCGCACCCGAACCAGTGCCCGAGGCGCCCCCACGCGCAGATCACCTCGTCGGAGATGAGCAAGACTTTGTGGCGGTCGCAGATCTCGCGCACCCGCTGGAAGTAGCCGTCCTGGGGCACGAAGCAGCCACCGCCGTTTTGGACCGGCTCGAGGATCACCGCGGCGACCGTGTGGGGACCCTCGAACAAAATCGCCTCCTCGATCGCGTCGGCCGCCCACAAGGGATCGCGCTCTTCGGTCCAGCGGTAGGAGTTGGTGTTGGGCACGTGCCTGCCGCCCGGCGTGAGCGGCTCGAACGGTTCGCGCAAAGGCGGCAGGCCCGTAGCTGTGAGCGCCCCCATCGAAGTGCCGTGGTAGGCAAGGTTGCGCGAAACGATCTTGTGCTTGCGTGGCTCGCCGCGGGCGGCGTGATAGGCCTTGGCGAGCTTCCAGGCGGACTCGACCGCCTCCGAGCCGCCGGACACGAAGAAGACCCTGTTCAGATCGCCGGGCGCGAGCTTGGCGACGCGCGCGGCCAATTCGATCGAACGAGGGTGGGCGTAGCTCCAGTTCGTATAGAAGCCGAGCTGCTTGGCTTGCTCGGCCGCGGCTTCGCCCAGCTCGGCGCGACCGTGGCCGATGTTCACGCAGTACAGCGCCGACAGTCCGTCGAGATAGCGCTTGCCGTGCGTGTCGTACACGTAGCAGCCCTCACCGCGTTCGATGATCGGAACCTCGGCGCCCTCCTCATAGGCGCCCATGCGCGTGAAGTGCATCCACAGGTGACGCTTGGCAAGCGCTTGCAGATCGGGTGCCCGAGCAGAAGCCGAACCGGACACAGAAGCCGACCCTGACACAGACGGTGCGCCCGCCACGGCCGCCAATCCGTCGCCCACGAGCGGCGATGACGTGGAATCGGAAGTAGACCTGGACATAGACACCTGGGACAACGGTATCGCTCGCACTTGTGCCTCTCAATGCGCTACTCGTTCAACAGATTGTCTACCCGTTGTACGAAACGTATAAACGGCGTGCGACTTCTTGGCGATTGCGCACCTTGTGAATGCGCCAATCCGGTTCTAGCCTGAGCATCAGCTGCTTGTAACGATCACAACTTGACCGTCGCGGGCGACCGCCTCAAGGGGCCGGCGACAGAGAGGGTCGCCACCATGGCCAGTATCAGCTCCGCCGGAGAACCACACCGCCAGGCGTCGGGCGAGGTCGTCGAGAAGGGCCTGAAGAAAGACGCGATTGGCTACCTCTCGAACCTGGTCATCGGCGTCGCCTCGACCGCGCCGGCCTATTCGTTGGCGGCGACGCTCGGCTTCATAGTGGCGGTTACCGGGGTGGGCGTGCACGCGCCCGCGGTCTTGCTCGTGTCGTTCATACCGATGCTCTTGATCGCGGGCGCCTACTGGGGCATGAACAGGGCCGACCCCGACGCCGGCACGACGTTCGCTTGGACCACACGCGCGCTGGGCCCGGGCACAGGTTGGGTCAATGGCTGGGCGATCTTCCTGGCAGACGTCCTCGTGATGGCCTCCCTGGCCCAGATCGCCGGCATCTACACCTTCAAGCTCTTCGGCTTCACCGAATTGAGCGAATCGACCGCCGCGGTGATGGCCGCAGCGGTCATATGGATCGCCGTGATGACTTGGATCTGCTACCGCGGCATCGAGCTGAGCGCGCGGATCCAGCAGTTTCTGCTCGGCGCCGAGATCCTGATCCTGAGCGCATTCGCGATCGTGACGTTCATCAAGGTCTACGCCAACCACCCCGCCGGCTCGATCGAGCCGGCTTTCGCTTGGTTCAATCCGTTCGCGCTCAGCTTCAAAGCGCTGATCGACGGCGTGTTGCTGGGGATCTTCATCTACTGGGGCTGGGACTCGGGCGTGGCCGTCAACGAGGAGTCCGAAGACCCCAACGAGGGGCCGGGCGCGCGGCGGTGATGTCGACGATCCTGCTGGTCTTGATCTACGTGATCGTGAGCGCCGCCGGCCAAGCCTACGGCGGCACGGGCCTTCTTGACCAACGAAGCCAACCAGTCAGACGTGTTGAGCGTGCTCGGCTCGCAGGTGTTCGGCTTCCCATGGGACAAGCTCTTGATCATCGCGGTGCTCACCTCCGCTTCGGCCTCGACGCAGACGACGATCCTGCCGACGGCGCGCACGACCCTGTCAATGGCCTGGTGGAAGTCGATTCCCAAGGCCTTCGGGAAAATCCACGCGCGCTATCTCACGCCCGGATTCTCCACCCTGATGATGGGCGGCGTGTCGATCCTGTGGACGTTCGTCATCCTCAACCTGTCCGAAAGCGCCTTGGAAGACTCGATCGTGGCGATCGGCTTCCCGATCTGCTTCTACTACGGCTTCACCGGGATCGCCTGCATCGTGTACTACCGCCACGAGCTCGGCAACATCGCTGCGCGATCTGCATCCTGCTCGGCATCGCGCCACTGCTAGGGGCGCTGATGCTGTTCGGCGTGGCCGGCTATGCGGCCGTGTACTACGGTCACGCCGAAAACGTGTCCTCCAAACCGATCCTAGGCATCACCTTGCCTTTGTGGATGGGAATCGGCGGGATGCTCGTCGGCTTGATCCTGATGCTCGTCTCGCGGCCGTTCTTCAAAGACTTCTTCTCGCGCAAACTGGAAACGGTCCAGCCGGGCTTGTTCGAGGAGCCGGTCGAGCACGCGCCGGCGCGGTTCTGATCTCAAAGCCGCCTGCCGTGGAGGAAAGGGGGGCGGGGCGCACGGATGGGAGGCCGCGCGCTACGCCCTCGGCGTCAGGGGACCTCTACGCGTTGCCCGATGGTGTCGTGTATGGCCTGGCCTCGCTGGGTCAGCCGCCAGGCGTTGGGCTCGCCTCTGGTGTGTCCTTCGCCTTGGTTCTCGACCAGTTCGCACTTGCTGAGGCGGCCGAGCAGGCGTGACATTTGGCCCTCGTCGCCGATGCCGGAGTTATCGGCGATATGACGGTTTGATGCTCCCGGGGTCGAGGCGATCGTGGCTAGCACGCGTGCCGTGCGGTAGGTGAAGCGGATCGGCAGACCCTTGAAGGGGTCTGCGCTCTGGCGCGGCGCGATGTGTGGCGCGGCGGGCGTGGGACGCTCGAGCTCAGCACGTGCGGCCGCTGGTCCGAGATAAGGGTGGACGATCATCGCCATCAGCGGTCCGGTCAGCTCGACCAAGGGGCGCTCGCGTCCAGCTTGTGTGTGTTCTTTTCTCCGCGTGCACCGGCACGAGGAGATCGTTGCTGGCGGCGACTCCAATATGCGAGCGTGGATCACCGACAGTGCTCCCCCGACGACGCCTTGAGCGGTCAGCGGTGGCGGGTCGCTGCCTGCGCGCACTTCATCGCGGCCTCTCGTCGACCACGTTCGCCAGGCCGTCGAGTATGCGTGCGCGACGCTCCATGACTGCCGGTCCACCGCGTAGTGTCTCGATCACGCACAAGCGCGCAACGTTCGGCTCGGCGTCCAGGCGCTCCAACAGGCACGTGAGGGCATCCCTGACGCGATCGCGCCACTTGCCCTCGCGCTCATAGCGGAGGACGAAGCTCATGCGCGAGTCGCTCCAGTTGAGCATCGAGGGCGGCGAGCAGACACGCTTCGCTGTCGGTGAACTGTTCGTAGAACGTGCGCCGCGACACACCCGCCTGCTCACACACACGACCCACCGTCAATCCCGCGACACCGTGCTCGCCCACGACTTCACCGACGGCGAGCAGCAGGCGACGGCGCTGCATCTCGGCGACATGGGCGCCCTGACGGACAGGCTCAGACGCGTGCCCGTCACGGGCGTTGGCGCGAGCGGCCATCACCACATACCTTGACGAGCCTCAACGCTCATCGCCCACCACCAGACCCGTGGACACTCGCCTTCTTTGACTTCACCGACGCCCCATAGCGTTTCCTTGCCTGCCCTTCGCACGCTGCCCGCTTCGCCTTGTTCTGCTTGGCGTGACACGCTTTCAACGCCTTCGCAAGCTTCTGCGCTCGCGTCAACGTCTTCGCCTTCGTCTTCACCGCAGGCGCAGGTCCAGGGGGTGGGAAGTTCCCCACGCCTTCGAACGTCACGCTCGGCGGCGTCGCAAACGTCGGCGGTGGCGCCGGGAGACCCTGACAACCCGTGCCCGTACATGAGGGCGGAAGAACAGGTTCCACACCATCCACACGCGCGTCGTAGAGGTCGAAGTTTTCGTTCTGATCTTCAGGCGTTAGTTTCGCGCGGGTAGCAATGAACACATCATTCCCGCTAGCACTCAGGCCCTCCAGCCACGATGCGGCTTCGCTCACACCACCCGACAACAAATATACACACCCCCCGGATTGGGTGCAGGATCCTTCGCCTTCGCGCTCCCACTCATACACATCCTGCCTATCGTTCGTATCCTGAGGAACAAGCGACTCCTCACTATCGAAGAACACACGACCCCCATTATTAGAGATCCAGCGCGGCAGTTCAGTGTTACTCCAACTGATCGGCACAAACCCACCGCAGCCCGTCTTCTGTCATCGGTTGGGTTCTGGCGCCGTCCCATTCGGGTTGCATGACACACACGACAAGCGATCATCGTCCGCGTCGTATGCGTATACCTCCTCGAGGCTTACTCCTTCCACTTCGTTGGGATATCCGGTGAGGCTTTCCTTAGACATGAACACAAGATTTTTCCCATCTGGCGTAACCTCAGCCGTGCGATACCCAATTCCGGTCTGCCAATCACCGAATTCTGGTCTCGAAGGGGTCCCCTCGGTCGAACCCTATTATAGTCTCGCGACGAAAGACTGCCGATGAACACTGGCTTTTCTCCACTACGCAACAGGTAGAGATTATCGCTGCCAGCGATCGCCTTTTGGTGCTCAGCATTTTCGTTATTGCTGAGGTCCCCCGTTGCAACGAAATAAATATATTCACCGTTTTCGCTTGCTCCAATGACGCCTTCAACATTAGCTTCGGCAGCGGGCGTTAGATCTTGCAAGACTCCAGATTGCCCGACTTATCGGATTGACTTCGTATTCGTAAAGATTAACACCGCTTCCCGGAACGGTGTTACTTGTCAATGCGCCGCCTCGAAGTCCGTGAAGAACACTGTCGACCCGTCGCTACTGGCCGTCCAGAAGCGGCCTTCGCCACCAGGACCTCCCGCTTGTGAAGCATCGATCTGTACGGTTTTCTCGTTCGCCGTTCCAACATCCTCACTTATATACAGCTTGTTCGTATTCAGGTCTGTCCAAAACGCTCGCGAACCGTCACTGGAGACAGCATGATCGAAAATCAGGTGTTGGCGCTGAGTTCAAAGGCGGTGCACCAAACGTAGCGTTTGCTTCCGATGATCCATCCGGCAAAACATTTACCAGACTCAACTGTCCATTCACAGACTCATATAGATTGTTCTCTTCGCGACCACCATCGATTGCACCCGGGACCAGCGCGTCGTTTGCCTCAAAGAACAGATGACTGAAATCCGTTGACGCTCCCGCAAACGCGAGCTCTTCACTTTCATTCGTCTGGATATTCGGTAATGAGATGATAGGCTTCGAATTCCTTCGGTGACCTGTTCGGTGGTCTTTGTGTAAAGAACGAGTGATAATCGCCATCATTGGCTGTTCGTGTGTAGAGAACATCATAGCCTTCACCAGGCGCTTCTGTGCCCGGCAGTGCAGGCAATTCCGACTGTTATTCATTCCCGGACGTCAGTACTCCTACCGACAAATCACTAGAGAATGCTTGATATGCAGCATTCGAGAAAGCCGAATGGTTGTAGGTTTGTTTGTGTCCATCCGCCACCTGGCAACCGAGTGGCCAAATAGTTATCGCCAAACGAGAGGCCGCTGCGTGCACCGCCATGGATCGGATCGGCAACATACACGATCGCGTTCCCGTTGACAGAAGCTTGGAACGGTCGTTTCGTATAAATACCTTCTCCTGGAAAAGTATTGATGGCGTGGGCGTTTGGGACATACACGTTTGCATCATAGTTTTCTGGTGGTGTCACCATTTCGTAGACGCGACTGTCTGGTAGGCTGGCTGCTTGCGCGGAGTGGCGATGGCAAGTACGCAGCAGTGTTGTGAGGATGATTGGCAGTATGAGGCGGTATGCGGATTGTTTGTGTGTTGGTTCGCATGATTATTTGCCTCTCTTGCCGTTAGCGTGTTTGATTTTGCGGACTTCCTCTTTGGTTTTGTTTTCTTTGCCTTCTTCGTCTTGGCACATCCGGTGACGTTGACTGGCGTGGACTGGTGTATAACGGCACCGTTCTGTGCCATGAAGGCAGTGGGCATCGGGAGTTTTGTCTTACAGAGGTTCCCGTTTGCCGCCAGAGCTGAGTATTTGCCTTGGGGTAGTACAGTTCGAAGCTGGCCGATCGGTACGTCGGGTACTTGCTTGAACGTGCTGCTCGTAATGTTCGTCTTGCTGTTGATGAACGTCGTACCGACGAGTTCCACGGTCACGCCATACCCCTGCAGTACCACGATCAACGAGGGGAATTCTTCACCGGCATGACTAACGAAATACGCTGGTCCTTCAAGTGGTACCGGCAACACCGGTGTTAGAGCCTTCGCGTGACCGACAATCGATGCTGATGGACAGTTCGCCGGGTTCGCTTGGAATGTTGCTGCTGGACACGCCTTCTGTAGTGTCGTGAGTCTTGAAGGGAGTTGCTTTGGCAGGTCTACCTTGACGCTGTTGATGTTCGACTGTGAGGACGCCTGGTTCGCCCCAAGGTTCCCTGTGGGATAGATGATCTTCGCGGTCAGGCTCGCTCCATCAGCCCTAGATGTTTTACCTGACGTTGAGACCTTGAAGTCTGGAGCGAACTTCAATGCTTGGCATGACCCGACCTGGAAATGGCTCGATAGTGGCTCTGTCGCTCCTTCAAAGCTAGTCGCGATCCCGGAGAAGCTCATCGGATCGCAATCGGTGGGGTTGAACATGAATCCTGGCCTGTCTATCACGGCGTCGATCTCGCGAATATCGGTCGGGATGCCCTTCACCGTCCTTCGGGAACGCCGTCGTTGAAATCGTTATCTGGCTTGTATGGGGATCTACTTCGATCTTCGCCCTAATCACTTCCGTCCCAAGATTGAACGGGCCGGCCACGACAGGAACCGCTATCGACAGGCCGAACGGTGCGCCCTGATACGGTCCGGTCAGGTAGATCGGTGCTGGTGGAGCACCAGGCTCAGGGATCACAAACGGGTAGGGTCCCGGTCCTACCTCTGCGACTGTATGCCCAATCTGAGAAGCCGACGAGCATGTTCCTTGTGCTGCTTGTGGTTCTGGGCAGAGTGGGACCTTTGCGATCATTCCCAATAGTCCCTCTGGTGTCTTGAACTGTAGTTTTTCGATGCGTTGCTGTCCATCGGCGCGCGATAGCAGCATCGTGAAGTCCGTGTATCCACCGGCCTGATCTGTCGTCGCGCCAGCGGTCATGTTTGGCGTGAACGGCAACGGTCCAGTACACGCCCCAACACCGCTACCATCCGGGCCACTCGTAATCTGGAAACTACTCTGTAGTAGAGCGCTTTCGACGAATGGGCTCGCCCACGGCACGAAATCAGCAGTCGAGCTATACACCCCACACGTAGGTGGGGTCACCAGCGCTGCCTGTGCGCCACCACTGAAGGACAATGAGAATTCAGTTAGTGGCGCATCGGGCGTTCCTGGATCTTGCGGGGTGCCCTTGAACGTGGTCGTCAACTGGCCCGTCTGTTCGTTCAAATGGACAGTCCCGATAAGCTTCAAGTTCACGCCTTCACCCGAAGCAGCCACCAACAACTGCAGTTCGGGAGGATTGTTCTGCAACACGTAAACGTTGCCTTTCAGCTTGTTCGCGAGTAGCGGTGTCGCTATTTCATCGGTCCCTACCTTCGATGCAGCAGGACATGACGGTGGCCCATCCTCAGATTCGTCTTCTGATCTGCGGCCCACCAATATTCTCCTCAGAGGGCTGACATGCAACAAGGCCCGTTGCCTGCCCGGGATTGATCGCGACACCTTCAGGCAACGTGACGGTCGTTTCCTTCAAACCCGACGTCGCCAACCCTTCACCATTCAAACCCTGCGGCAAACGCACAGTCGCCGTCAGACCAGCCGGGGTATCTGAGAAGGTAGTGTCAGGCGAGATAGCCGCCGTCGGTTCGAAATGCGTCAAGTGTTCACAACCAGTAAACCCTGTTGGTGTCCCTTCAAAATTATGTGTCGTGAAGTCCTGGGACGCAGTCGCGTGTTGATCGGTCCACGTACTAACGATTTCAGCAACACCCGTCATTGGACCCATACAGGCTGTGGGGAGCGTCAAGAACCCTGCTAGCGGCGCCTTCGAAACCGCAACCCCCATACCGTCTTCCACACAACCATAACCTTCACGCATAAAATCATGGCTTTTTTCGGCGGGAACACCCCAGATCGTCGTGCTGTTGAACACAACCTCACGCTTAGGCAGGTTATCGACATGCTCAGTAATCCCATAATCCCCACCACTGCGCACCCGCGCGTCCAAAAACACATCGATACCGTCAATATCGAAAGCGAACAGCGCAGCCACACCAGGCGGCGGAACAAGATTGAACACAGGCAGCTCCGTAGAGCCCGAACCATGAAGCCCGATAATATCGAACCCAACCTGACTATCCGCCGGACACTTTTCTGGTTCCCCGTAGGCAGATCCGGTCTCACTGTCGAACTCGGCACGAGTACAACGCGGCACCCCATTCGGATTACCAACCAAACCAGGCGGCAACTTCACATCCAGATCAAGCGCTTCACCACCCGACGGTTCTTCAACGCTCTTGCCGCATCTTTTACGCTGTTCACGGAATAAGCGAAAGTAAATCATAAGGATGGGAACCCGCCTGCGTATCCACGTCCCATTAGCATTCGATAGCCACAGATCGGTCTTTGCAAACCCCAACCCCGGCGCCGCCTACCAAACCTTACCGGCACCGTAGCCGGCGTCGAAGCCAACGCGCCACCACCAGACACCATCACACGATCAAGCGCTTCACCCGACGCACCCGCCATAGCCCTAACAGGAATACCGATGATTTCGGGCGCTCCCGCAGGCGGCAACGGTCCATGAGTACACGTCACCACTTCAGTCGTACCAGAACATTCAGGCGACAAACTCGAAACTACCGCTTCCAAACCAGCCGGCATCGTATCGACAACCGTCGGACCTTCAGCTTCACTGGCCGCGCCAACGTTATACAAATACAAAGCAAGCTCACCTTCACTGCCAGGCGCCAGAACCGTCGGACCCATACGCCCAAACACCTCCCAGCCAGGACGATTTTCAGCAAACGCCGAAGACACACCCACACCCAACACACACGCACAAACAACGCCAATGGTGACCACAAGCCTACGAACGCTCAAGAGCACAACCCCTCCTCACAGAGACCCGGACAAAGACCGAGCCTGCCTGTCGCCCGCTGCGAGGAGCCCGGGAGCACCCTCCACGCGGTGGGCAAGCAAACACCGTCGCGGGCACACGGCCAACGGCGGCAAAAGAACAAAAAGCTGAAAGCGCTCCTACAGCGCGCCTGTATCCTCTCGGCGCGAAAACCAAGCCGAGCCTTACGCCCGGCGAGCCACAGAGCAAACCCGTGGCGATGGGATCTAGCGCCTAGAAGCGCAGCCCTACTCCTAACCCCCTGCGGGGATACCGGACGGCCCGCTAGGGCCTGACGGAGGGGCCTAGCGCTTGAGTCGCGAGAGAGAGAGAGAGAGAGAGAGAGACGCGTCAGCGACGCTGACGCGTCCTATAACGGACCCGCCAGAAGCACACGGACTCTCAAACACGTTATCCCCAAAAGAAACCACGCGAAAAACAACCCTCTCTCAAAAACGACCCGGTCCCTCTCCCAAGGTCCCCGTCAAAACAAGTTGGTAGTCGACCACAGAGACCGACCCAAACCCGACCTTATGTCAAACCCGCACACCCCATGGCATACGGACATGGGCTACTTATACACGACCATGCCGTAGTTGTCAACCCGGCGTACTATCTGGCGGATCCGAGCAGACCGGCCAAACGCTCATGCTGGGCGCTTCGCCTCCAAGCAGCTCGTCGATCCAGCGCAGCACCGTAGTCTCATCGACCTCGGTACCCCAGGCAACGATCTCTTCGATGTCCACCCAGTCCTTCGGTCTGTCGAAATCGGCCTTGCACACGATCAGATGCTCCGGCGAGAGGATCGGGATATGCACCGGACCGAACTCGACCTCGCGCGAGCGGGTGGCCATCTCCTGATGCAGGTCCAGGGTGGCAAAGAAAACATCCAAGATAGGACCCGCTCCAATCAAGCCTTGCTTGACCGTCACGCTCAATCACGGCTCGATCGCTTGGCAAGACGCTCACACCGAGATAGGTCAAGGCTCCGAGCACTGGCTCGGCCTCCTCCGGTGAGAGTGTGACGTTAATGTCGATGTCGGTCGTGGCGCGCGGGCTGCGATACCACGCCAGCGCGATCGCGCCGCCGAACTGGTGCGGGACACGCAGCGAGTCGAACATCTCGTGGACCGCGACGATCTTCGCGCTGAGACCGTCGAGCCCGCCGGCCACGCTCACAACCGATGCGTGCTCGCAAGTACAGGCCCCCGCTTTGTCAGGTGAGCCAGCGCGGGATATGCGAGCGGCGCGAACGGACGCGGGGGCTGTCCGGCGGCGACCGTGTCGGCGAAGCCAAGGAGTTCGAGCAGCGCCACACCAGGCTCGGCACGCATCCCGGCCGGCGGTTGGCTGTCCAAACGCACTCGCCATGCGCCTGGAGCCTGCCAGGAACCGATCCTGCGCACGGCGCGCACCGGATGTCGCAATCTGTACCCGCGCCCCCGCCCGCCGACCCGAGCCGATCACCGCCTCGCGATCGAATGGCCGCTGTGCCCTGCGCGCCGCCGCCGCGAGAACCTCCTCGGTCAGAACGGCGAAGCCCGCCAGCGTGCGCGAGCGTGGCCCGTTTGCCGTGTGCAAAGACTCGCGAATCTCAAATCGTCCCCCGCGACGGGCTACCACGTAGGCCATACCCACTAATTACCACTAGTTACCCACTAGGACAAGGTTATGTGTGGATAGGTCATCGGACGACCTAAAATAGGTCAGGATGTGTGATATCGGCGCACTCGCTGTTCCTGGCCGCCGATCCGGCCTGGACCCATATGCTACGCTGTAGCACATGGATATCGGGGTTCGCGATCTGCGCAACCACACCGCAAAGGTGATCGATGCCGTGAAGGCTGGAGAGCGGGTCACGCTGACGGTGAACGGGGAGCCGCTCGCCGACATCCTGCCCCATAGCACCCGCACTCGCTGGCTCGCCGGCGAGCAGTTGCGTGAGCGACTGGCCACGAGCGCCGCCGACCCCGCTCTGCAGCACGAGTTGGACATGCTCGTCGGACAGACGCTCGAGGAGCTTTGAGCCTCCCCGACAGAGGCCTACTAGATACGTCGGTGTTCATCGCCCGCGAGAGCGGACGACCGCTCGGCGAGCTGCCGGACCGAGTTGCAGTATCGGTACTCACAATCGGCGAGCTGAGACTTGGAGTGCTGAATGCGCAGGAGGAGGACATCCGTGCCCTGCGCGCTGAGACGCTCTCTCTCGCGAGAGCGGCAGACCCGCTTCCCGTGAGCGAGGCCGTCACGACCGCCTGGGCAACCATGGTGAGCGACTGCCGCCGCGCCGGTGTCCATCGCACCGTCAAGTTGGTCGATGCCCTGATCGCGGCCACCGCAATCGAGCACGGCCTACCAATCGTCACCCAGGACAGCGACTACGACCAAATCGCCCGCGCACACCCCGCGCTGCAGGTATACAAGGTCTGAAAGGACTGGGCGGACGCTCGCGCTCGACGCGACGAGCCACCAGGCCGGTTGCCCGGTACGTGGTTAGGGGACTTATACGCGTTGTGTGATCGTGTCGTGTATGGCTTGGCCTCGCCTGGTGAGTGTCCAGGCGTTGGGTTCGCCCTTGGTGTGTCCTTGCCTTGGTTCTCGACCAGTTCGCATTTATTTAGACGACCGAGTAGGCGTGACATTTGTCCCTCGTCGCTGATGCCGGAGTTATCGGCGATATGACGGTTCGACGCGCCGGGGGTTGAAGCGATCGTCGCGAGTACGCGTGCGGTGCGGTAGGTGAAGCGGATCGGTAGGCCCTTGAACGGGTCGGCGCTCTGGCGCGGTAGGACGTGTGATGTGGTTGGTGTGGGGCGCTCCAGCTCGGCGCGTGCAGCCACAGGCCCAAGGTAAGGGTGGACGATCATCGCCATCAATGGACCGGCCAGCTCTACGAGGGGGCGCAGGGTCGCTACCCGTGTGTGTGCCTTTACTTGCACGAGTCCCGGCACCGGGATGGTTAGTTGCTGGGATGACTCAGCAAGCGGGCATGGATCACCGAGAGCACTCCCCCAACCACACCCTGTGCGGTAAGCGGTGGCGGGTCGCTGCCGGCGCGTGCTTCGCCGCGACCTGCATCCACCACGGTCGCCAGGCCGTCGAGGACGCGCGCGCGGCGCTCAAGGACAGCCGGTCCGCCGCGCAATGTCTCGATTACGCACAAGCGCGCGACGTTCGGCTCGGCGTCCAGGCGCTCCAGCAGGCACGTGAGCCCATCCCTAACGCGGTCTCGCCACTTGCCCTCCCGCTCATATCGGGAGGGAAAGCTCTAGCGCGAGGCGCTCCAGTTGAGCGTCCAGCGCCGCCAGCAGACACGCTTCACCGTCCGTGAACTGTTCGTAGAACGTACGCCGTGACACACCGGCCTGCTGACACACCCGACCGACCGTCAAGCCCACGACACCATGCTCGCCGACGACTTCGCCGACGGCGAGCAGCAGGCGGCGACGCTGCATCTCCGCCACCTGCCCGCCGGGAGACACCGCTAGATCGGCAATCGCCAAACGTTCAGCGGCCATCGCGAGCCTCCGGGTGTCGCATCGGGCTCATTTCCTCGCCTTGCCGCCTTTGCCCGACTTCTTGCCCTTCTTCAGCTTCGCCTTCTTCGGCTTGACCTTGGCGCATCCTGTGACGCTAATCGGGGTGGACTGGTGGATCACCGCGCCGTCTTGTGCTGTGAATGCGGTTGGCATCGCGAGTTTGGTCTTGCAGAGGTTTCCGTTCGCCGCCAGAGCCGAATACTTGCCTTGAGGCAGGTTCAGTTCGAAGCTCGCGATCGGAACGTCGGGAACGTTCTTGAACGTGCTGCTTGTAATGTTCGTTTTGCTGTTGATGAACGTGCTGCCGACGAGGTCTACAGTCACGCCGTAGCCCTGCAGGACCGCGATCAGGGACGGGAATTCTTCGCCGGCATGCGATACGAAATACGTGGGTCCTTCGATCGGTACCGGTAGGACCGGTGTGATCGCCCTCGCATGACCAACAACAGACGCCGCTGGACAGTTCGCTGGGTTAGCTTCAAACGTAGCGGCAGGACACGCCTTCTGCAAGGTCGTCAACCGTGACGGCAATTGCTTGGGCAAGTCCACCTTCACGCTGGCGATGTTCGACTGTGAAGACGCCTGGTTCGCACCAAGGTTCCCAGTGGGGTATACGATCTTGGCTGTCAAGCTCGCACCCTTAGCCCTTGATGTCTTGCCTGACGTAGAGACCTTGAAATTGGGCTTGAAAGCAAGGCTGCGACACGAACCCATCTGAAAATGACTCGACAGTGACTCAGTCGCACCTTCGAAGCTGTACGCAGTCCCGGAGAAGCTCATCGGTTTGCAGTCGGTCGGGTTGAACATGAATTCAGACCGATCAATCACAGCATCGATCTCACGGATATCGGTCGGGATGCCCTTCACCGTCCGTGGAAACGCCGTCGTTGAGATCGTCAGCTGGCTGGTATGTGGGTCCACTTCTATCTTTGCTCGGACGACTTCGGTACCCAGATTGAACGGGCCGGCCACGATCGGCACCGCGATAGACAATCCGAACGGCGCTCCCTCATATGGCCCAGTCAAGTAGATCGGAGCTGGCGGCGCACCTGGTTGCGGCAACACGAACGGGTACGGCCCGGACCGACCTCAGCTACCGTATGCCCGATCTGCGAAGCACTAGAGCATGTCCCGGCGGCTGCTTGGGGTTCCTCACACAATGGGACGTTGGCGATCATGCCCAATAGTCCCTCTGGCGTTTTGAATTGTAGTTTTTCGATGCGCTGCTGCCCATCACCACGCGAGAGCAACATCGTGAAGTCGGTATAACCCGCGGCCTGATCTGTCGTAGCACCCGCAGTCATCATCGGCGTGAACGGCAACGGTCCAGTACAGTTGGCGACGCCACTGCCGCCTGGTCCTGCGTTGACCTGGAAGTTGCTTTCCGATAGTGCATCTGCCGTCAACGGAGTGCTCCACGGCGTGAAGTCGGCTGTCGCCGTATACACGCCACACGTGGGTGGCGTCACGAGCGCTGCTTGCGCACCACCGCTAAACGAGAGCACGAATTCGTTGAGCGGCGCGTCAGGTGTTCCTGGGTCTTGCGGGGTGCCCTTGAATGTCGTGACAAGCTGGCCTGTCTCATCGTTCAAATGCACCGTCCCTATCAGCTTCAGATAAACGCCTTCTCTTTCAGCGGCGACGAGCAACTGCAAGTCTGGCGGGTTGGATTGGAGGATGTACACGTTGCCTTTCAAACGTTTCGCTAGCAACGGCGTCTAGATTTCATCCGTGCCGACCTTTGACGCGGCAGGACAAGACGGTGGGCCATCCATCGCTTCCTTTTCCGCGTCTTCACCCCCGATGTTCTCCTGCCATGACTGGCACGCCACCAAGCCCGTAGCTTGACCAGGATTTACTACCACACCTTCAGGCAACGCAACGGTCGTTTCCTTCAAACCAGGAGTCGCAAGACCTTCAGGGTTCAAACCCTGCGGTACCTTGACTGTCGCCGTCAAACCAGTTGGAGTATCGGAGAAGCTCGTATCGGGCGAAAGAGTTATAGACGGCTGAAAGTGCACTAGGCGTTCACAACCGGTCAGCCCAACGGCAACACCTTCGTTGTCGTGGTACGTAAAGCTCTCGACGGGGGCAACCGCTTCTGGGTTCTGCCATGTACCCAACATTTCCGCACTGAATACTCCGGGTTCCTGGCACGACGTGGGCAGCGTCAGGAATGGCTTTACCTGACTCGTGAAGGGACCACCACGAACAGCATCGTGGCTGGCTTCTCCAGGTATGCCCCAAATAGTCGTTGAATTGTAGAGGACGCCGTGCTGTGGGAAGCTTGCGTGCTCTGTTATGCCGTAGTCGCCACCACTCCGTACTCGTGCGTCCAGAAACACCTGTGTCTTGGCGTTGTCGAACCCGAACTCAGCCGCGACACCTGGTGGAGGGACCAGGTTGTACACCGGGAATGGTGGGGTGGCTCCATCAGGCAAGCCTATGATGCCGGTGAAATCTTCACCAATCTCACTATCACGTGGGCATTCTTCACCCTCAAACGCATCGAATTGCCTACGGGTGCACTCAGGCACGGCGCCCGGTTCGCCGACAATGCCTGGAGGGAGATTAACATTGACTCCAGCCGGTTCCCCACCCTCCGGTTGATCGTATTCTTCCTTGATGTGCTGGTTGGGCGCGAGCGCTATCGTGAGCTCGTAGGGGTGGGAGCCGGCCTGCGTGTCCGCCGTTCCGTCAGCGTTTGTCACCCAGCCGCTGAAGTCCGAGAATCCAGGTCCCGGCTGCTGCCCAATACCGTACCGAATGGGAATGGCTGTATTCGTTACCCCAACCGCGCCTCCTCCGCTTATGCTCACACGGTCGGTCATATCGCCCGCGGACAAGCTAGATCCCACCTTCACCTGGATTTCTACGAATTCAGGGAAAGCGTCTTGACCCGACACTGCCCCTAGGTGGCAAGTCACAACGGTCACACCTGAGCAATTGCCGGAGGTACCGCCGGTTGCTTCCAACCCCACAGGCAAAGTATCCGTAAGCGTAGGGCCTTCTGGGTAATTAGCAGCACCTGCATTGTAGATCCACAGCTTGATCGCGCCCACAGTGCCAGGTTCAAGCACCGCCGGCACAGTGAGACCTGTCACTTGATATCCAGGCGCCGGCGCATCTGCCACCGACGATGAGACCACGCACAGCGAAAGCGCACTAGCAATCAGGAGGCAAACAGTATATCCCTTGAACATCAGTTACTTCCTCCCTTTGTCGGCCTCTTCGCCTTACTTGACAGACTCATTCGGTTTTTGTTCCGATAGCGCTTCCGCGTTTGCGTTTCGCACGACGCCCGCTTCTTGCCATGCTTTTGCTTCCGGCAGGTTCTCAGCGCGTACATGAGCTTCTGCGCACGTGTCAGTGATCGAGACTTTGATTTCTTCAAGGAGTCCGCTGGCGTCGGCGGGGGGAAGTTCCCGACGCCGTCGAACGTCACGCTGGGTGGCGTGGCGAACGCCGGCGGCGGTGCGGGCACACCCTGGCAACCGGTGCCGGTGCACGTCGGCGGGGAGACTCGTTTCACGCCGTCAGTCCGCACGTCGTATAGATCAAAGGTTTCGTTTTGGTCTTCGGCAACGAGCTGGGCCCGCGTAGCCACGAACACATCATTGCCTGATGCGCTGGCGCCGATGAGCCACGAATACGATTCACTCGTCCCCCCCGAAAGCAAGAACACACAACCGCCCTGTATGCCTGTGCCCGGCGTACAGGTGCCATCACCTTCGGCCTCCCACTCGTACACATCTTGCTGGCCGTTCGTGTCCTGGCCCACCAGTGGTGCACTACTGTCGAAGAACACCTGATCGCCGTCTTCCGAGATCCATTGGGGAAGATATGTGTCGCTCCAGCTTACCGGCAAGTAGGCCGAGGCACCTCCAACGGTGGACCCACAAGAAGCGCAGTGCAGCTGGTTCGTCCCTGCGTCATATACGTACACCTCCTCCGCGCCTCCGTTTGGATAACCGTGGGAGTAGCCCACAACACCGAGATTTTCCTGGCTTGACATGAATACAACGCTGCCTCCGTCACCGGTCACCCTGGCGGTACGGGCACCCAAGCCGCGCACCCAGTCGCCGAAGTCATCGACGGGTCCGTTGTTGATTCCAACAAACGGCTGCACCCGACTCCCGTCGCTTTCGGAAAGCGTCGCAACGAATATGGGGGCGGCGCCATGTCTGAGAACATACAAATTTGGCTGGCCTTCGACCGGCGAAACCCCCTCGCCGCTCTTTCCCGCGAGCACGCCCTGAGCGACCAGATATACGATTTGACCGTCATCGCTGGTACCCAGCAAGCCGAGACTCCGGGCATTGGTGCTTGTAAGCGCTTCGCTAGCTTCATGGTCTGCGTCAAAGCGATATAGAGCTCCATTCTCCGTATAGAAGGCGTAGCGTCCGTCTTCGCTGGTGGTCCAGTATTGCGCTGGCCCTGATGCCACTTGGACCGTGCACGCTCCAGTTGGCACTGTGCAGCGATCTTGCGAATCGACTGGGCTCACGGGCTGACTGGGGTTCTCACGCAGATAAAGACCCAGCGGTCGTCCTTCACCCGCAGTTTCGAGGCTCGTCCAGTAGACCCGGTTGCCATCGGAGGAGACAACGTTGCTGAAGCCAGGTGGGTTCCCATAGTCCGCTGCATCGAGAGGCGGGCCGCCAAAGATTGCGCCGGGCACTACTCTGCCGTCCGGCGCCACGTTGACGAGCGCCAATCGTCCCTGCACCGAGTCATAGAGATAATTCTCAGCTTCTCCGTTGGCGATTTCGCGCTTTACGTCCTCCTCCAGTTCTTGTTCAAGCGTTCCTTCGCCGGCGAGCAATGCGTCGTCCGCCTCAAACAGGATGTCATCGAATTTGTCTGATCCTCCTGCAAATGTGGGTAGTCCTGCGCGGTTAAAGGCTCCCCAAAGTCGACCGTTGGTACCAAAGCTTCCCGGAGGTCGATTTAGCTTAACTTTGTTGGTGAAGAGTGGTGTGTATGGGTTCTTTTGGACCGCCTTGCTTTCACTGTCCGTACAGGGTCTTTCCTGGTCGGTGCACACATATAGGTCGTAGTTGCCTTCGCCCGGCGCTTCTGCCGATAGGGGAGGTTGAATTTCGGGTTCGTTGGTGGCCCCTGAGTTGAGGACACCGACCGAGAGATCGCTTGAAAAGCCCTCATAGCGAGTCAAGACTCTTCCCGGTGGCTGAAGTAGAGTTTGCCCCCATTCGCCGGAAGCAGAGCGCTGAGCCAGATACTGGTTCCCGTCCTTCGCCAGCCCATAGCCACCTGGGATCGGGGTCGCTAGATAGGTTACGGCCGAACCATCTGTCGCGACCTGAAATAGGCTGGTGGTCTCAAAGCCATTGCTAAGAGTGGTACCTATCGCACCGAACGACTCAGGCACGTACACATCGGCGTCATTGTTGTTGGTCGGAGTCACCATTTCATACACTCGATTGTCTGGCAGGTCAAGAGAATTGATTCCTTGGCTGCCAGAGATCGCAGCAAGCGTCGCGAAAGTCGCATCAGACGTACGTTCGATGCCGTCCTGGTTTGCAGCCGTGAGCCGGTAATGATATTCGGTGTCCGGGCTAAGTTTGGTTATTGTGACGCGAGCGGCAGCCGGTGTGCTGGACGCAGCTACTTCCGCCGGCGTCGTACTCGATCCATAAGCGCTCGTCGTTCCGTATTCGACCTCATAGGTACTCGACAACCCGCTTGTGTTGATCTGTGCGCTGACCGTCGCGGCGCCTGAGGTTATTTCAGCAACAGCCGGAACTTCGATGCTGGGTGGCGCAGTCTGCGTTTGAAATGACTGTGTCTGTCCTCGTGTCACTCCGTACTTGTTCGTAGCGACCAGACAGAACGTATACGCGGTGTACGGCGCAAGCTCCTTGACTTCCGTATGTACCGCGCCGCTGACGCCCACTTCCGGTTCGGTGCGCTGTCCGCCCGTGCAACTATTGCCGCTGTTGTATAGGAAGTAGTAGCCACTGGCGCCGCCGGCGAGTGTGCCTTCGAGCGTGACTTTGCTGCCACTGATTCCGCTCGCTTTTCCAGTCATCGGTTCTTGCGGGGTTTCACCGGCTTCAAACACATCGACTGTACTGCTGCCGATGTCAGCGACATACACCTTCCTCGTATTGTTGTCGACACCCAACCCGTATGAGCCCGAGAGAGTCCCCAAGCCGAAAATGAGTGGACTACCGGGGGGTCCGTAGTCGGCGATTTGGATGCCGTTATCCACATATACATTCCCGGAGGAGTCGGCGGTGACCCCACTCGAGCTTTCTTCATCGACCACTTGCGCCAACGCATAGGAACTGCCGGAGATCGAATACTGCAGGGTGCCGGTCTCAGTCGCGACATATACCTGATCTCCGTTTGCGCTCACGCTCAATGCTTGGGGACTGATCAGGCTGTCTATGGCAATGGCGTTGCCCGGACTGATAGCTCCAGCGGCGTTGATCGGCTGACCGGATGAGTCGAACTCGAGCACCTTCGCGTCACCAGCGTTTCCGGCGTTCTCTGCGATGAACATGTTTCCTGCTTCATCGATGGCCACTGCCACCGGTTCCTGCAGACCGGTGAGCGGTTCTTCCTTGGAGGTAAGACCGGGACCAAATCGGTAGACGATGCCGGTCGCCGCTCCGACGACCAGTACATCTCCCTGATCAGCCCCCGCGTAATCGTCGACGGTGAGCTGGCTGAGGGTCGCGCCCGGGATTTCCACTTCGTCAAGCAAGCCGCCGCTGGGGGAGAACTCTTGGAGGGTGTCGCGGCCCTGATCTGCAACATACACGTCACCTTTTGAGGATCCGGTGGAATTATCGACCGCAACGCCGATCGGTAGTACGAAGCCACCGGCGGTCCCAAAAGCGGACGACGCCGATGGGGAGAACGCGAAACCGGTGCCCGCAAACGCCTCAGCACTCCACAGAGAGAAGCCACCAATCAGAGCACAACAGCTCCACACCAAGGCCACCGCAATCAGCCTGCGAATACTCATCAAACCCATCCCCTCCTAGAGATATCTACGCCACACCGGCCACCCACGCAGCACAAAGTCGCCGCAGGCCGGCGGCCCACGGCGACGCGACAACAAAATGCTGAAAGCGCACCTACGGCGCGCGAGAAACCAAACCGAGCCTTACGCCCGGCAGGCCATGGGGCAAACCCGCGGCGAAGGGACCTAGCGCCTAGAAGGCAGCTGTCCCAAGAGAGAGAGAGAGAGAGAGAGACGCGTCAGCGACGCTGACGCGTCCTATAACGGACCCGCCAAAACCACACGGACTCTCGGCAACGCTATTCCCCAAAGAAACCACGCGAAAAACAACTCCCTCTCGAAAAACGACCCGGTCCCTCTCCCAAGGTCCCCGTCAAAACAAGTTGGGCGTCGACCACAGGAACCGACCCAAAACCCGACCTTATGTCAAACCCGCACACCACCATGGCATACGGTCATGGGCTACTTATACACGATCCTGCCGTTGTTGTCAACCGCCCCCCAGGCCCCGACTCGAGCTCACAGCCAAGGCAGCCCATAGAACCCTGCCGGCTTGCCACCGACCGCTCCAAATCGCGACAAAGCGATTCGGCTACCGTTCTACCACCCGAAACCGCCGGATCGTGAGCATCGACGTAGACACAAACCGCCAAGCCGACCGCAAAAGCACCCAGCGCGAAAGGTTGATCGCGGGGATGATCGCGGCCGCGCATAGACATGGGTATGCGGGGGCCAATGTCTCTCAGGTGATCGAGCTCGCGGGCGTGTCGCGGCCAACCTTCTATGAATACTTTGAGGACAAGGACGACTGCTTCATCGCCGCCCACCGCGATCTGAGCCGCTTGCTGGTGTGGGAGATCGACCGGGCCGTGGCAGCTGAGCCGCCCGAGCAGGCCCTGCAGGCCTCGATCCGGGCCTTGGTTAGGCTCTCCGAAGAATTCCCAGACAGAGCCGGCTTTCTCGCCAATGAGGCGATGGCGGCCGGCTGGCGGGGGCTCGACGAGCGCGATCGCCTGATCGAGGAGATCGCGCGCGTAGTGGATGAGGCCGAGCGCGGGCGCCCGCCGACAGCTTGACGCCCGACCTGCCCGTCCAGGTCGTGTTCGGCGCCGGGCGCTGGCTGCTCGCTCCCCCACTGCGCCGCGGCGAGCACGAGCTGAGCGCACTTGCGGAGGAGGTGACCAGGTGGGTGGAGATGTACATGGTGCCCACCCGCGAGCACCGCTGGCACACCCTCGACCCGGGCCCCGAGTTGCCACCTTCACCGTTCAGATCGGAGATCTCCTTGCGCCCGCCGCCGGCGATCCCACCGGGACGCTCGAAGCTCTCCAAGAGCGAGATAGCCCGCAACCAGCGCGAGCGGATCCTGTATGCGACGGCCCAGGAGGCGTCTTCCAAGGGCTACAACGTGACGACGGTCGCCGACATAACCAAGACCGCCAAGGTCGATAGGCGTGTCTTTTATAAGCATTTCCGCGACAAGCAGCAGGCCTTCTTGGCAGTACACGAGCTCGGCGTACAACAGCTGATGGCGCTCTCGGCAAGTGCTTTCTTTAGCGAGAGCGAGTGGCCCGAGCGGGTTTGGGCGGCGGCGCGGGCCGGCACCCAGTTCCAAGCGACTCACCCGGTCGTGTCACATATCGCGCTGGTTGAGTCCCATGCGGTGGGGGCCTCGGCGATCCAGCGCATCGACGACGGCCGCGCTGCTTTTACGATCTTCTTCCAGGAAGGCAACCAACTGGCCGGCCAACGGGCCTCGCCCACGGTAATGGAAGCGATTGCCGGCTCAATCTTCGAGATCTGCTACTACGAGGCCCGCCGCGGTCGCAGCGATCGCATCTCGCGCTTGGCCCCCAATGGGACATTTATCGTGTTGGCCCCATTCATAGGGCCGTCCGCTGCCAACGCGTTCATCGACAAGAAGCTGGATGAAGTATTACCGTGAGCACCGACGTGGGAGAGCCCGCCAGCCCAAGTCGCAGGCGCAGCCAGCGCGAACGCTTGATTGCCGGCATGGTCATGGCGGCACGCCGCCATGGCTACGCGGGCGCGAACGTCTCTGAGGTGATCGCCCGTGCCGGCGTGTCGCGGCCCACCTTCTATGAGTATTTCCTCGACAAGGACGACTGCTTCATCGCGACTCACCGTGAGCTGAGCCGGCTGTTGATCGAGCGGATCCACAGCACCGTCGAGAGCGAACCGCCCGAGCGGGCGGTTCAGGCGGGGATCCGCGGGTTTGTCGAACTTGCCGAAGAGCACCCCAATGGGGCGAGCTTCCTGACCGATACAACGATGGCAGGCGGTTGGGGCGCCCTTGACGAGCGCGACCGAATGATCGACGAGGTCGCGAGGATCATTGAAGAGGCGCTCGCCCAAGCGCCTGCACGGGCGTTCACGCCTGATGTGCCGGTCCCGGTTGTGCTGGGCGCCGTACGCTGGCAGCTGGCACCGCTGCTGCGTCGCGGCGAGCATAACTTGTCAGTCTTAGCCGATGACTTGACCAGCTGGGTGGAGAGCTATAGCCGCCCCAATGAGGAGCACCGCTGGCGCACGCTCACGCCGGGCCCAGCGCTACCGCCGTCCCCGTACGAGTCGCACATCTCTTTGCACCCCCCGCCGCCGATCCCTTCAGGGCGGTCCAAGCTCTCCAAGGCAGAGGTCGCGCGCAACCAGCGCGAACGGATCGTCTATGCCACCGCCAAGGTCGCCGCGGCCAAGGGCTACACGGTCACGACCGTCGCGGATATCACGGAGGCCGCTAGCGTGGACCGGCGCGTCTTCTACAAGCACTTCGGCGACAAGCAGCAAGCCTTCTTGGCGGTGCACGAGCTGTGTATTCAGCAGCTCATAGCCGTCACGGCAAGCGCTTTCTTCAGTACGGCCGAGTGGCCCGAGCGCGCTTGGGCGGCGATGCACGCGTGCACTCAGTTCCAAGCGACCCACTCGATCGTGACCCATATCGCCCTGATCGAGTCCCATGCCGTGGGCGCCCCGGCTGTACAGCGCATCGACGACAGTCGCGCCGCGTTTACGATCTTCTTCCAGGAAGGCAACCAGTACCGCGACGCGCCGGCATCGCGAATGACAATGGAAGCGACGCTTGGAGCGATCTTCGAGCTCTTCTACCGTCACGCCCGCCTCGGGGAGAGTCACCAGATGTCCCGCCTGACCCCCAACGGCGCCTACATCATGCTCGCCCCGTTTCTGGGACCGGCGGCCGCGAACGAGTTCCTCGATGAGAAGCTGCGCCAGGCGGCCGCGCAAATAGCTTGAGGACCAGCCTTAGCGCTCGCCGGCGCCACGCGACCACAACCATACGTACCACGCGACTACCGCGATCAGAACCGCGAGCGGCAAGACTAGCGTGAGGACCGAGCCCGCGTGAAAGGAGGCCAGTACATGTATCGCCGCGTAGGACATCGCGTTTCTCCTCGTTAGTGGTTGCTCGCGAGCGTGGGCGCCGTGCCGACGGCGGCAGGCGACTTGGCCCCATCTCGTGCGGGAGCCCGAGCCGGCGAAAGCCAGCGGTTGCAGTACACGAACAAGACGATCAAGAGCGGCAGCGAGCCCGGAACCCACATGATGCCCGCGGCGATCTGCTGGTCGGCCAGAGCAGAGATCCCGCCGGGACGCGAAGCCTGCGCCGCATACGCTCCGTATAGCGGATGCGGAGCGAAGGCGAGCACAACCGCCAAGGCCCACATCGCGACCATCGCGCCGATCAGGTAAGCGACCCGCCCCAGATCGCTTAGAGGCGCGCGCAGAGGCGGCGAGTCGATCACCTGCTTCCAGAACATCAAGGCGGTGCAGAAGAACAGAGTGTGCTCGAGCGCGTGCAGGGCTTCGGAGTGCAAGGTCGCGTCGAACAGGACAGGTACGTGCCAAGCCAGGACCACGCCGCAGAACAGGAGGAAGCTCGGCAGAGGCGCCCCGAGTGCCGCGCTCAGCCGCCGCAGCCAGCGAAGACGCCCGCGCGTGAAGCTGTGCGCCAGCGAGCGGCGCGCCTCGACGCCAAGCGCGCGCCATAGGCGCACCCACGGGCGCGCCAGCACAATCAGAGGCGGGGCCACGACGAGCAGAAGGATGTGCTGCAGCATGTGCGCCCAAAAGAGCTGCTCGCTGAGGCGCTCTAGGGGCGAGGCCAAGGCGATCAGGAGGACCGCCAAGCCCGCATAGAAGTAGGTGTGGCGCAACCGCCTCTGCTTACGTGTGCGCGCGGGCGAAGGAGTCCGTCTGTTGCCGTACCAGTAGAGAATCGCCAGGTCCACGACGAGCACAAGGGGCGGGTCGAACGACCAGTCCCAGAAACCCGGCGTCCGCAGGGCGCCCGCGGCAGCTAGACCAAGTAGAGCGTGACCCATGTGATCACACCGATCCCGACCAGATAGGACCAGAAGAAGACGGCCGCGTCGAGACCCGGTTCGATCAAGCGGTCGGCTTCGGCGATGTCTCCATGCCGCGCCGCCGGGTTGCGCCGGGCGCGCAGCTCGGTCGCCACCTGGGTCTCCAGCCAATACATGGTGGCCAGGACCGCGACCGCGAACACACCGGTCCAGGCACAGAACACGCTCGCGTAGCCGCCATTGGTTGGGCCGAAATGGGCGCTCGAGTATTGAATGCACTGCACGACAACGGCGGCCAAGCCGAAGACCAAGGCGCTGCTCGCACCCCACACCCATGCTCGCGCGTCGCGCTTGAGTTGGAGGCGCGCCCAGATAGCCGAGGCCGCACTCGCAACCAAGCACGCCACGATGATCGCCCCGAGCGTGGCGTCCGGTTTGACGTGGGCTGGCTTCCACATGTCGTTCTCGTTGAGCGAGCGCAGGTAGAAGTAGGCGAACAGGAAGGCCAGGAAGAAAAAGGTGGCCGCTCCTGCCAACAGGCGCCCTGCAATGTACAGCGAGCGTGCCCCGATGTCAGGCGGCTCGGGCGGGATCGCGACGTCCTTGCTGACTCCGGGAACACCCGGGTTCAAAGGTATGCCGGCGCCTGCGCTCTCCATCATCCTCCCTCCCACCTGTGGATCCCGCGTGGACCACCGTTCAGCCTCCCGCCGGCAAGGGCTCGGCGCTGGGTGGCGCCAAAGGCGTGCCGTATTCGTAGGGGTCGGAGTCGATCACGGGGATCGTCTCGAAGTTGTTGACGGGCACTGGCGTGGGCAGCTGCCACTCGAGGGACTTCGAGTGCCAGGGATTGGCCTCAGCCCGCTTGGGCGCCACGATCAGGGAATAGATCACGTTGTAGAGGAACACGAGCATCGATAGGCCGATCACGAATGCGGAGACAGACACCCAGATGTTGAGGCCCTGCAGGTTCGGCGCGTAGGTGGATACGCGCCTCGGCATGCCCTTCATGCCAAGCACGAACAAGGGCATGAAGGTCGAGTTGAAGGCAATGAACAAGGACCAAAAGTGAATCTTGGCCAAGCGCTCGCGCAGTTCGAGACCGAACATCTTGGGCACCCAGTAATAGATCGCGGCGAAGAAGGTGAAGATCAAGCCGCCCATAATCGTGTAGTGGAAGTGGGCCATTACAAAGAAGCTGCCATGCGTGTCGGTGTCGCTCGGCGTGTCTGACAGAAAAACGCCCGATAGACCGCCGATCAGGAAATTGAATGTCCAGCCCAGACAGAACAGCATCGGCACGGAGAATCTGGTTCTGGCCTTCCACAGGGTCCCCATCACGCACAGGAAGATGAAGCCGGTGGGGATCGAGATGACCTCAGTGGAGAGCATGTAGAAGGGGCGCAGGTCGGCGTTGATGCCGCTCACGAACAGGTGGTGCTGCCACACGAAGAAGCTCAACAAGGTCACTCCGAGCATGCCGGCCACCGCCAGGCGATAGCCCCACAGTGGCTTGCGCGTGAACACGGGCAAGAGCTCCAAGACGATCCCGAAACCGGGCAGCGCCAGGATGTAGACCTCGGGGTGCCCGAAGAACCAGAACAGGTTCTCGAACAGGTAAGGCGTGCCGCCGGAGGCGACGGTAAAGAACGAGGTGTTAATCGTGCGGTCGAAGGCCGCCATCAACAGGGCACCAATCAACATCGGTGCCGCCAGCACCATCAGGATCGAGGTCGCGAAAACCGACCACACGAAGATCGGCAGGCGCGACCAGGTCATGCCGGGCGCTCGGTGGGCGACGATCGTGGCGATCATGTTCAGGCCGAGCAGGCACATCGATACGCCGACCAAAGCGAAGAAGCAGATGTAGGAGTCCATCCCCATCACAGCCTGTTCGTTGAGTGGCTCATAGCCGGTCCAGCCGGTGGGGAAGCCGCCGAAGAAGATCGTGGAGGTGAGGATGAAGCCGGCCGCCATGAGCAGCCAGAAAGTGAGCGCCTCGATCCGCGGGAAGGCCATTCGGCGCGCCCCAATCATGATCGGCACGAAATAGTTGCCGAACGGGCCGAGGATGCCGGAGGTCATCATTCCCATCATCATCGTGCCGTGCATGCCGACCAGGGATAGGTATTGGTTGGGGCCGACCGTCGTGGGCGTGGGATTCAAGAGCTCGGTGCGTATCAACATCGCGTTGAGCCCGGCGATGAAGAAGAACACGCCGATCCCAACCAGGTACTGAATGCCGACGACCTTGTGGTCGGTGCACAGGCCGAAGTAGCGACTCATGCCCTCGTGCTCCTTCTCTCTCAGGGAGGCGGGGCGGCCGAACATGCGCGAGACGGGATAGTTGGCGAAACCGAGGCCGATGAGGAAGCCGACCACGCCGCCGAGATAGCCGAGCATCAAGGCGACGTCGTTCTCGTCAGTGGCCGACTGGAATTCGAAGCTGGCACCTTTTATCTGATGGCCGATGAACCAGCCGATGTAGTAGCCGGCCACGCCGAGAATCACGGCGGTGAGCAGGTTGAAGCCGATCAAGCGTCGCCACAGCGGGCGTCGGGCCGGCGTGAAAGCAGGTTCGGCGACGGCACTCATTCGCCCCTCCTTCTCCTACCTTCTGAGGTGCTCGTCGCCGCGAAGCGGTAACGGGTATCTGGGGCTGGGGTCATTCTCCCCTCCTAAGAGGTTCGGGGATGTATTTGGTGGCGTACTTGGGCAGGTACTTCTGGACGGGAGCGAAGCGACGCTGCTGTTCTTTGACCCACACGACGAACGCGGCCGGGGAGACGACGTGGCCGGTGTCGAACATGTAGCCGTGCCAGATGCCACACAACTCGGCGCAGCGGATCGAGAAGCTCTCGCGCTTGGTGGGCTTGACGAACACGATGTTGTCGGTGTTGGGGTTGGCGTCGGCCTTGACGCCCAACTGGTAGGCCCAGAAGGAGTGGATCACGTCAAGCGAGGTGACGTGCAGTTCGACCATCTGGTTGACCGGCAGGACGAGGTGCGTGGTCTCCACCCCACCGTAGGTGGGATAGCGATAGGTGAAAGCCCACTCCTGGGCAATCACCTGGACCGGCAACTTCGGGCCGCTGGGCACCGCCACAGGGTTTGGCCCGGCTCCCGATCCGGCCCCGTTTTCGAGCAAGCGCACGGTGCCGTAGGCCGCCAAGGCCAAGACGAGCAAGGTCGTGACGACGATCCAAGTCGTCTGGATCCGAGCATGGCCGTGGATCGCGGGGCCTTCCAAGGCTCCGCCCTTGGGTTGGCGGAAGTAGATGATCGAATAGATCAGGTAGATCACGACGAGCAGCAAGACCGGCGTGGCCATGCCGATCAGGACGGTGTTGTCGGTGACGTGGCCGGAGGCTTGTTCAGAGCCGTTGCCGGGCGGCATGATCGGTCCTACCAACAAGACCACCAAAGGGGTTGCGATCAAGGACGCGACGATCCAGATCACGCCGAAGCGAACCGCGTGGTTCGGTTCGGGCGGCGCGTGGCCCGGCTCAACGGCCATCGCTGTGCGCTTTCCGAGACGTCGGCGCCACGAGGCCCATCGCTAGGAGCCCTGTGTCGGTGTCATCGCCCGCTCCACCGCTACACCACGTCCAGGAATCCGTCCATGTAGCCGAGCGTCTGCATCGGCCCGCCTTGGCCGAAGACCCAGCCGGCGGCACATGGCACGAAGCATTGCCAGCGGTAGCGGCCCTTCTTGCCGGTCCTGAACGTGAAGCTGATCGTGTGGTGCGCCTCGGATGTCAGACAGGGGGCGAATTCGCACTGGTTCTTGGCTTCTTCGGGCACACCCGGCAGGGGGATGAACAGGCCGAGCTGGGGCACGGCGAACGTGTGGGAGGCTTCTTCGGGGTTGATGCCCCGCACCGTCTTGCCGTCGATCGTGATCGTGCCTGTCGTCGTTCCTTGGACCTGGGAGAGGAAGGGGTTACGCAGACCCGAGTCGCCGTCGAACTGGTAGACGGTGACGTGCACCAAGGAGTTGGCGGGCACGGAGAAGATGGTCGAGTGCACCCACTTGCCATGGTCGAGCACTAGGTAGGAGACCCAGTCGGGGTGGGACGGGCTGTACTTGGGGCCGATCGCGGCGACCGTCTGGAGGGTGAGCTGGGTGCCGCTGAAACCGGCCACCTTACGCGTGGAGATCGCGGCCACCGACTGCGGAAAGCTGGTCGCCCAGGTAGCGATGTAGAGGCCGATAAGCACACCTACGATCACCACTCCGACCGCGATGCCCAGCAACTTCTTCGCCAGCACGCTCACGCGTTCTACCCCTTTAGGCCAGCTTTATCCCCACCCATGTTTTCCCGCTGGAGAGCTCTCTCAAACGGTCCCCGGGAGCGGCACCTCGACCTGCCCGTGGGGCGAGCCAAGCTCTGCCAAACGCTGTAGGAACGGTTCGGGGGGAACGCCTCGGGCCCGAGCACGCCGGTGCCCTTCCAGGAGCCCTCGTTTAGGAGCTCCAAAGCGACGACGGGATTGATCGCGGTCTGCCAGACGACCGCTTGAGAGCCGTATTCGCGCATCGTGTACTCGTTGTCGACTATGTGGTAGAGGTAGGTCGAGCGCAGCTTGCCATCGGCGCCGGTACCGGTGACCCAGGTGCCGGCGCAGGTGCGTCCAGTCATGCGCTCGCCCAAGTTGGCCGGGTCGGGCAGGGCGGCGGCAACCACATCACGGGGGGCCACCTTTACGCCTCGCACGGACACGGTCTCGGTCGAGTCGAGTCCGAGCTTGTGCAAGGTGCGCAAGACATCGATGAACTCTTGGCCCAGGCCATACTTGAAGGTGACGCGCTCGCAGGAGACCCAGCGCGGGATCAGGACGACCTCCTCGTGCTCCACGTTGACGCACTCCACCGGCCCGATGCCCTCCGGGAAGACGAACGTTTCTGGCTCAGAGAAGGGGGCGGTCGTGTAGAAGCCTCGCTGGCGCTCCCAGATGAGGGGCGGGTTGAGGCACTCCTCGATCGTCGTCCAGATCGAGAAGGTGGGGGCGAAGTCGTAGCCCTCGACGACTAGGTCGGCGCCGTCGCGGACACCGACTTGGTCGACCATCGCGAATAGCTCCTCGGCGGCGTAGCGCGCGAATACGTCGGATAGGCCGGGCTCGACGCCCACGCCTACCAAGGCCAGGAGGCCTGCTTGCTCCCATTGCTCGCTGCGCGCCAATTGCACGTCGCCTAGCATCACGCCGGGCAGTTCGTGGGGACGCTGAGGATGGGGATGGGACAGGGTCATGGCCATGTCCAAATAGGTCGTGCGGGTGTCGAAGGAAGCGTCGAAGATGGGCTCGTTGAAACGCGGATCGCAGGCGTTGAGGACCGCGTCGGGGCGAACCCTTTCGATCAAGGCCACCAGGGCGGCGCGATCGGAAGCATCTACCCGCTCGGCCGAGAAGCGGTCGGCCTCCCCCAGCTTGGCCACTACGTCGTGGGCGCGAGTGGGCGAGACATCGGCCAAGACCACCTGCTCGAAGGAAGGACGACGCTGGGCGATCGCCGCAAACGCCGCCCCCACACCGCCGGCTCCGACAACGAGCACGCGCATAACTCCAGTGTGACGCAAAAACAGGTCTTTGAACAGGGGTGGTACGCCGCAGAACCGTGTGCGGCTCACGTATGCTCCCCCGATCAAGGCCGCACAGACACAAACGGTGCGATGAGCGCAAGCGTGCCCAGCCCGCCGCGCACAACAACAGAGCATCTCCGCGCAGACACCGCTCCCACCGCTCCTCGTCGCGGGAGGGTGGGTGGCGCGCGCGCTGCCCACTGGACTTCCTCCCCTGAGATAAGCAGGGCAGAGCTGGTTTGGGTGATCCTGGGCGGGATCGCGCTGGCGATCTTGACGACTTGGCCGCTGGTGGCGCACATGGGGAGCACGATCGCGCCCGATCTGGGCGACCCGGTGCGCACGGCTTGGGAGATCGCTTGGGACGGTCATGCGCTGCTGAGCGATCCGCTGGACGTGTTCAACTCGAACGCGTTCTACCCGCACCCGCTGAGTCTGGCCTTCTCCGATTCGCTGCTGGGCTACGGCCCGGCGGCATTCTTTGGCTCGGGCACGGTGGCCGCATTGGTTCGCTACAACCTGCTGTTCCTATTTGCTTGGTCGTTGTGCTTCGTGGGCGCGTGGCTGTTGGCGAGGGAGCTGGGCGTGGGCAAGGTTGGAGCGGCGGTGGCGGGGGCCGCGTTCGCATATGCCCCTTACCGGGTGACCGAGGCCGGCCACCTGCATGTGATCTCCAGTGGCGGTATCGCGCTGTCGCTGTTCCTGCTGCTGCGCGGCTATAGACGCCAGTCCAAGGGCCTGGTGATCGCGGGCTGGCTGGTGGCGGCTTGGCAGATCAGCTTGGGCTTTACGCTGGGCTTGCAGTTCGCCTACATGCTGGCGCTGCTGGCGCTGATCGCGGTGGTGTGGTGGTGGCACGCCAAGCGCCCCACGCTGCCACGCCAGCTGGTCGTGGTGACCTGCCTGGGACTGGCTCTGTGCGGCGCGATCACGGTGTATGAGGCGCGCCCGTACCTGAAGGTGGCGGACGAGTATCCGACGGCGAGGCGGACGATCAAGGAAGTCAAGAACTACTCCTCGGGCCCTTGGGCACTACTGTCGGCTTCCTCGGAGAACCGCGTTTGGGGTGGTGTTACCGCGGGGGCCAGAGCTCACGTGCACTCCAAGAACGAGGACGTGTTCTTTCCGGGGGGGGTAATTGGCGTGCTCGCCTTGATTGGGTGCTTCGCATCGATCTATACCCGTCGTTTGCGCCTGGGCTTGGCGTGCGGGTTGGCGTTGTGCTGGGTTCTCGCAATGGGGATGGGGCTTACTGGCGCGGGCTATCCCTACCGGCTGCTGTTCGATTATGCGCCCGGCTGGGATGGGGTGAGGGTGCCGGGGAGGGTGTTCACATTGGGGACCCTGTTCTTGGCGCTACTGGCGGGAGCGGGTGCTTGGCGGATCGCCGAGACGACCCGGACCTGGGGCGCCGGCTATGGCAAGCGGGGCGCGGGGCGCTTGGTGGGGGTTGTGGGAGCGCTGTTGGTCGTGGCGGTCGTAGGTGAAGGCGCGGGACACCTGGGCCACCCAGTCGTGCCACAGCCGGCCAAGGCCGAGATCGGGCTGAAGGGACCGGTGATGGACCTGCCGACCGATGGCGCGGCGGATCGCTTGTGGCAGTACTTCTCGACCAACGGCTTTTACAAGATTCCGATCGGCAACAGCACGTTTGACATTCCAGCCGTGGACGACCTGAGGGGCGGGATGAGCGGCTTCCCGGACAAGGCAAGCGTGGAGAAGCTGCGCTACTACGGCGTCAAGACAGTCGTGCTGCACACGGTGATGCCGGTGCTGCCGGGGATTAAGTGGCCGGAGATTCCCGAGCCGCCCAATCTGACCGCAGCAGCAGCTAAGCCGGTGACCGGATTGGGCATCACCAAGCGGAGGGTCGGCTCGATCGTGATCTATGAAATCGGGCCGGGCCCGAAGGCGCTGCACGGTAGCGACCAGTGAGCGACACGACGCAAGGCCCGATCGCGGGCCGGGCCCCTCTCCCCAGTCGCGGAACGCCCCTCCCCGGGTGCGAAAGGATCATCCGAAAGTGAGCGCGGCAAACATCCCCGCAGAGGGGGACCCACGCGCGCGCACGCGTAGAAAGGCTTCCTTAATACGCACGCGCGCAGGGCACCCCGCAAAGCGCAACATCGCCCTCGCCGCGATCCTGCTGGTGGGCCTCAGCTACGCCACCCTGATCCAGAGCTTCTCTTGGAACCAGACCTCCCACTACGACCTGATCAGGGCGCTCGACAACGACAAGACGACGATCGACGCTTATCAGGAAAACACGGGCGACAAGGCCTTTTACAAGGGGCACTGGTACTCGGCCAGAGCCCCGGGCTTGGCGCTGTTCTCGCTGCCCTTCTATGACGCCTTGAAAGGACTGGGCGCCGAAGGCTTCACCGACCGACACGTGGCGCCGCCCAACCATCCGGGCGACGAGATGATCTACCTAGTGGGCCTATGGGGCAGCGTGCTGCCGGGCCTAGTGTTGCTGCTGCTGGTCGGCTGGGTCGCCGAGGGTCTCGAGCCCGGCTACGGCGCGGCCACCGCGGTGATCCTGGGGCTCGGCACTTTGACGCTGCCGCTCTCGACGCTGCTATTCAGCCACGTCTTCAGCGCGTGCCTGGGGTTCGCGGCGTTCGTCCTGTTGATGCGCGAGCGCGCTGGGCCTCCCAATCCTTGGTACATCGGCGTGGCGGGGCTGCTGCTCGGCTACGCCGGCACCTCCGAGTACCCGCTGTTCTTCTGCGCACTTGTGCTCGGCCTGTACCTGATCTCGCGCCGCGACACCTTCAACCCACGCGGCCTTGCGCTCCGCGTCGGGCCGTTCGTAGTCGGCGGGCTGATTGGGATCGTGCCGCTGCTGCTCTACAACCACTTCGCCTTTCACTCCTGGACACACCTGGCCTATTCGAGCATTCCCCGCCAGCAGCAAGGCTTCTTTGGCATCTCGGCGCCGAGCCTGCCGGTGCTGGCCACGCTACTGCTCGACTCGCGCGGACTCTTGACGCTTTCGCCGGTGCTAATCATGGGGGGGGTCGGCACATGGCTGCTGTACCGCCGCGGGCTGCGCGCGGAGGCCCTGACGATCGTCGGTATTTGCGTGCTGTATGTCGGCTACAACGCCGGCTATTACCTACCGTTCGGCGGAGGGTTCATGGGCCCGCGCTTCTTGATGACGGCGATCCCGTTCCTGGCGCTGCCCACGGTCTTGGCGCTGAAGCGTTTCCCTGGGCCGACCATCGCGCTCGCGGCCGTGTCGCTCACGACCATGGTGATCGCCACGATCACCCATCCCCTTATCGGCTACGAGAACGAGGCGGTCGTATTCGTGCGCTACCTGGGCAAAGGCTACTTCCAGCCGACGATCGCCTCCGCCTTCGGCATGGGGCGCGGCTGGGGCGGGATCTGGCCGTTCCTACTGGCCGCCGGCGGGGCGGTGGTGTGCGCGATCCTGGCCACAGCACGCACGCGGATCCCTACTCGCTCGCTGCTGTGGGGGGTCGCGGCGCTCGCCGGTTGGTGCATCTTCGCGGCGCTCGCGCCGACCCTCCTCGGCATCGACCACCGTGGACTGCTCTCGATCGTGGGTGCGGGCGACAATACGGCGCTGAACCTGACCCTGCACAACGGCAGCCGCTACCCCCTACGCGCCCTCGCCCCGCTGGCCGCCGGCGTGGGACTACTGGCGCTACTCATGGCCAAGCTGCTCGCCGACACCTGGCCACCCGCGCGTGCCGCCGAGCAACGCATTCCGGCTTCGCGCTGACCCTGTCCGGCGTCTCAGCTTTTGGAGACTTTGACGTTGCACTTGGCCGCGTGCAACTGCTTGCACACGACCACATAGCCGGGCCGGGGGTTGTCTTTGGGGTCCATCAGGCCCGCGTCGAAGCGGACGGCGGCAGTTCCGCCCGACCACTGAAAGATGTAGAGGCGCCTGATCCGCGAGTTGGAGGAGGCGATTTTGAACATGAAGGACAGGGCCTTGGCCGCACGTGTCAGGCCGGAGCCTTTCTTGTTCGGGAAAGAGCTGCCGAACTGGACGATGCCGCCCGTCTCGGTGAGCCACACTTGACCGGGCACCGCGGCCAGAATCGCGCGGGTGCGGGTTGTCTGGAAGCGATTGGTGTCGGAGTAGTTGTGTAGGCCCCATAGCTTGGGCATCGGCACTTTCAAGCGCGCGATCTCGTGCTTGTATTCAGCGATATAGCGCAGGCTGGGGCTGACAGAGGGCCCGTCGAGGATGTCCAGGCCGGTCAGCGTGCAGCCGCGGCAAATGGCCCGTAGAGCCTTGTAGTACTGGGCGGACTGGCTCGCCGTGGGCGAGACGAGGCCGATGTGGCGTTTGCCTTTGACGATTTCGACCACGGTCCCGCGGTTCGCCTCATTCCAGGCCTGGTACTGCTTCACTTTGGGGAACAGGGCTAGGAACTTCTTGATGTCGCGCTGATAGACGGTGACGCTGGGCATCTTCGTGGGCGTGTACTCGGAGTGGTAGAAAGCGACCAGGATCTGCTGGTGGTCGGCTTCGGCCTCGCCGATCCATTCGCGGGCCAACTGCAGCGAGTAGGGCCGCACGGCGGCGTCGTAGGGCGCGATGTAGCGCGCGATTCTGGTGTGCAGCTGCAACCACAAGGGATTGGTGAACATCTCGGTCTGCTGATCGCCGATCCCCGTCAGATAGGACGCGGAGGCGTGAGCGCGAGGCGTCGACGACGCGTCTCCAGGCGAGGAAGAAGCCACCGCGGTGGGACGGGAGGAGCCAGCAAGCGCGCTTGCGGCGCCGGCGAGCAGGACAGCGCTGAGGAGCGCGGCGAGCATAAGTGCGAGGGGGCGGAGTCGTGGAAGCATGTTCATTGCAACAGCCTATGTGGCGCGACGTTGCGCCGCGCAAGCAATCTTTCGTGATTCTTAGCCTGGGACCTTCTCGACCACCGCTTGCCGCGTGCCTACAGGCCGCGCGGCCCCTTGCAAGCCGGTCTACTCGCCGGCGTCGCCGGCCGGATGCCCCTCCTCGCGCTGGGTGGGGTCGGCCACGACCCGCACATCGACGCCGGGCAGGCCCTCCAAGAGGCGCATGATGAGCGGCTCAGAGAAGCGCTTGAGACCGCGGCGCGGCGCAGGCGCCCCCATCAAGACATAGGTGCTGCCAAGCCGCCGTGCGGTCTCGATCGCCACGGCCGCGACGTCCTCGCCTTTTTCAACGAGCAAGCGCGCGCCAAGCATTGCCGTGAGACGCCTGAGCACCTCCAACTGCTCGCGGTCCTCGGCGCTTGGGGTCCGGCCGGGCGGCCGCACGACGAGCACATCGAGGCGCGCGCCGAGGCGTTCGGCCGAGCGCGCGGCACGCCTGACGATCCGCTGGGAGTGTGGGGCAAGCGCGACCAAGGCCAAGAGGCGCTCGGCGATCGCCTGGGTTCCCGCTCCCGGAACGGACGGCTCCTCGAAGCCTTCCTCGCGGCGCAAAGGCTGCGCCGTACGGGCGCCGGGCGCCAGGCGCTTGATCTCGACGCCCTCGGCGACGTGGCGCAGGGCCGTCTCGCGCAAGGCCGCCAAGTTCTCGACCTTGAAGAAGTTGTTGAGCGCGGCCGGAACGCGCTCCTGCTTGTAGACCTTGCCGGCTCGCAGGCGCTCGATCAAAGCCTCGGGCGTGAGGTCGATCAAGACGACCTCGTCAGCGGAGGCGAGCACTTCGTCGGGGATTGTCTCGCGCACGCGTGTGCCGGTGAGCTGGACGATCTGGTCGTTGAGGCTCTCCAGGTGCTGGACGTTGACGGTCGAGTACACGTCGATGCCGGCGGCGAGCACGTCTTGGACGTCTTCGTAGCGCTTCTCGTGCTCTGTGCCGGGCGCGTTGGTGTGGGCCAGCTCGTCGATCAGGCACAGCTCAGGCCTGCGCGCCAGTACGGCCGGCAGGTCCATCTCGGCCAGCGGCGTCCCCCGGTAGTCGACCATGCGCGGCGGGATCTCCTCCAGGCCCTCGGCCTGCGCCGTGGTCTCCTCGCGCCCGTGCGGCTCCAGATAGCCGATCGCCACGTCGCGCCCGCTCTCGGCTTCGGCGCTCCCCTCTTGCAGCATGCGGTAGGTCTTGCCGACTCCCGCGGCCATGCCGATAAAGACCTTCAGGTGGCCCCGCTCTGGGGCGGTTGGTCCGTCAGCTGACATGGGAGTCGCATTCTCTCCCACCTACGCGCCGGGGGCATTCAGCCCTGGCGCGCAACCCGCGGGGCCTCAGCCCCCCAATAGGTTGTGCACGATCAAGTCGATTAGCTTGATGCCGATGAACGGCGCGACGATCCCGCCCAGGCCATAGATCAGGAGATTGCGCCGCAATAGGCCCGACGCGCCGATCGGCCGGTAGCGCACCCCTCGCAGGGACAGCGGGATCAGGAGCGGAATCACCAGCGCGTTGAAGATGATCGCGGAAACGATCGCCGACTGGGGCGTGCCGAGGTTCATGATGTTGAGGACGTGAAGGGGACCCTTCCCTCCGGCACTCGTGGCGTACGTGGTGATGAAGATGGCAGGCAGGATCGCGAAGTACTTGGCCACGTCGTTGGCGATCGAGAACGTGGTCAAGGCCCCGCGTGTGATCAGAAGCTGCTTGCCGACCTCGACGATCTCGATCAGCTTCGTGGGGTTGGAGTCGAGATCGACCATGTTGCCGGCCTCACGCGCCGCCTGGGTACCCGTGTTCATGGCCACACCGACATCGGCTTGGGCGAGCGCGGGGGCGTCGTTGGTGCCGTCTCCGGTCATCGCCACCAACCGCCCGTCCTCCTGTTGCTCGCGGATCAGCGCGAGCTTAGCCTCGGGGGTGGCTTCGGCGAGAAAGTCATCGACGCCTGACTCCTCGGCGATCTTGGCCGCGGTGAGGCGGTTGTCGCCGGTCACCATCACTGTCTTTATGCCCATTGCGCGCAACTGGTCGAAGCGCTCCTTCATGCCCTCCTTGATCGTGTCCTTGAGGTACACGACGCCAAGCACCTGACTGTCGCGTGCGACCGCCAGGGGCGTGCCGCCCTCGCGCCCGATGCGATCCAGGTGCTCGCGCAGCTCCGGCGGCGCCTGACCACCCTCGTCTTGCACGAACTGGATGATCGCGTCGCCCGCGCCCTTGCGCAGGCGACGTCCCTCAATGTCGACGCCAGACATGCGGGTCTGGGCGGTGAACGGCACGAACTCGGCCCCGAGCGTGTTCATATCGTGCTCGCGGATGCCATAGGTCTTGGCCAGGACGACGATCGATCGGCCCTCTGGGGTCTCGTCCGCCAAGGAGGACAGCTGGGCGACCTCGGCCAGCTCGGACTCGGGCACGCCGGGCATCGGGATGAACTCCGAGGCCTGCCGGTTGCCAAGTGTGATCGTGCCGGTCTTGTCGAGCAAGAGAACGTCCACGTCACCCGAAGCCTCAACAGCACGACCGGACAGGGCGAGCACGTTGCGACGCACGAGGCGGTCCATGCCGGCGATTCCGATCGCCGAGAGCAAGGCCCCAATCGTGGTGGGAATCAACGCGACCAGCAGAGCGATCAAGGTGGTCTCGGAGATCGAAGTCCCAGCGAACAGGCCGAATGGACGCAGGGTCGCGACGACGATCATGAAGATCAAGGTGAGCGCAGCCAAGAGGATGTTGAGCGCGATCTCGTTTGGCGTCTTGCGCCGCTCGGCCCCCTCGACCAAGGCGATCATGCGGTCCAGGAACGACTTGCCGGGCTCCTGGGTGATTTCGACGACGATCCGATCCGAGGTCACACGCGTGCCGCCGGTGACGGCGGAGCGGTCGCCGCCGGACTCGCGAATCACGGGCGCCGACTCGCCGGTAATCGCCGACTCGTCGACCGTGGCGATGCCCTCGATCACCGAGCCGTCGCCGGGGATCAGCTCGCCCGCCATGACCACCACGATGTCGCCACGGGTCAATGCCGAGGCCGCCCTCATTGAGCCGTCGCGCATCGTGGCGACGGTCTCCTTGCGCATGTTGCGCAAAGTGTCGGCCTGGGCGCGCCCGCGCCCCTCGGCGAAAGCCTCGGCCATGTTGGCGAAGATGACGGTCAGCCACAGCCAGAAGGCGATCGTGAACGTGTACCACGCCGGCTCGTGGCCACCGCCGAGCGGTTTTCCGCCAAATGCTTGGATCAGCCAGGTGACGGTTGTGATCACGGAGCCGATCTCCACCACGAACATGACCGGGTTGCGGATCTGCACGCGTGGGTCGAGCTTGACGAGGCTGTCGATCAGGGCGCGCTTGGCGATGTCTCGCTGAAATAGGGAGATCGCTTGGCGCTCGTGGGTTGCGTTGACAGCGGACATCAGTTACTACCTCCCTTCACGATGGCCAACATCGACACGTTGGTAACGGTGCTCCCTGCCCCGATAGCCGACACCGATGCGTTGGTAAAAGTGCTCACAGCAGACATCACTTCGTCCCTCCGGTGAGGCGATCGAGCGCGAGATTCAACTCCAAGACATTTACTCCCGGTTCACCTGAGAACCCGAGCCCGCGCGAGTCTGTGTATTTGGCGATCAAGCCATCGACCACTCTCAGGGAGAGTCCACGCTTGGCCGCGACACGGTGCGCCTGAATCCACGCGTTGGCCTGTGAGATTTCAGGGTCCAGATTCGAGGCCGAAGTGTTGACCGCGTCGACCGGGATATGCGCCACTCTCAGGCCCGGGTCATACGGCTTGTTCATTTCGAGATAGGCCTTGATGTTTTCGGCGTCAGCTTCGGCGGTCGCCTTGGAGTTGGGCCCGCGGTTGGAGAACGTGGAGGCGACGGCGTTGTAGGCACCGCCTTCGGTCGCGGAGGGACGCGACTGGAAGTACTTGAGGTCGGGTTCGGTGAGGAGTTCTTTTTCCTTTTCCTCGGGCTTGCCATTCTTGCCGATCACGGGCGAGGCGAAGCTTTGGCCGATGATCTTCGAGCCGACCAGCTTGCCGTTTACATAGATCTTCTGGCCGTTAGCCTCGCCAGGAAAAGCGACCTGGCCGACGCCCGTGATGAACAGTGGGTAGACCAGGCCGAGCAGGATCGTGAAGACGACAACAGCGATTGCGGATGTGACGATGTCACGGCGCATGTCAGTAGAGGTGTCCTGTCAGGCCCTGGACGATCGGTCCGAGCAAGAGGGCCGGAAAAAAGGTGAGTGCACCGACCAGGACGATCACGCCGATCAGGAGCACCACGAAAGTGGTGTTGTCGGTGCGCATCGTGCCCAAGCCGGCAGGGCTGACGCGCTTGCCGGCCAGGGCACCCGCGACCGCCAAAGCGAACAGGATCGGGGCGTAGCGCGCGAACAGCATGTCGAAACCGCCGAGGATGGTGGCGAAGCTGATGCCGTGCGAACCGAGGTTGCCTGCATTGGGTTGGATAAAGCCGGTGTAGCCGGCAAAAGCGGAACCATTGTTGTTGGCCTGGGAGAGGTAGGCGTAGAAGCTCTCGGAGAAGCCTTGCGGGGTGTTGCCACCCAACTTCGTGAGCGCGCCTTCGGAGATAGATTTGCGCCCGGCGCTGCTTGCGGTCGCCATCGCCGTGCAAAACAGGGCAGCCAAGGGTGTGATCAGAATTCCGAGACCGGCAAGCTTGATCTCGCGCGCCTCGATCTTCTTGCCGAGCCACTCCGGCGTGCGCCCCACCATCAGACCGCCGATGAATACGGCCAGGAGCACATATAGGAGGATCGAGTAGAGCCCGGTGCCGACGCCGCCGAAAATGACCTCGGAGGCCGACAGGTTGGCGAACGGCACGGCGCCGCCGATTCCGGTAAAGGACTCCAAGGCGCTGTTGACGGCGCCACAGGAGGTGACGGTCGTAACGACATCAAATAGGGCCGAGCCGGCGATGCCGAAACGCTGCTCCTTGCCTTCCATGTTGCCTCCGCCCGAGCCGGAGAACGCAGCGGTGTGAAGGCCGGCAGCATGTTGGGCCGGTGAGCCGTGGGCCTCGGCGATGTAGGCGACTATGACCGCGCCGAGGAACATGAACATCATGGCACCGAAGATGGCGTATCCCTGACGGCGGTTGCCGGTCATGCGTCCATAGGTGCACACGAGCGCGGCCGGGATTATCAAGACGAGGAGCATCTCGAAGAAATTGGTGAACGCCGTCGGGTTCTCGAACGGGTGGGCCGAGTTGACGTTGAAGAAGCCACCGCCGTTGGTGCCAAGCTCCTTGATCACCTCTTGGGAGGCGACCGGGCCCATAGCAATCGATTGAGTCAGTCCAGTGATCGCGTGGGCCGTCAAATATGTGCTGAAATTTTGGATGACACCTTGGGAGACGAGCACGATCGCCCCGATCACGGAGATTGGGCCGAGCACGTAGAGGACGGTGCGGACCAGGTCCTGCCAAAAGTTGCCGATCCCCTTACCGCTGCGCCCGATGATCCCCCTTATCAAGGCAACCGCCACGACAATGCCCACGCCCGCCGAGAGCCAGTTCTGGACGGTGAGTCCGATCATCTGGCTGAGGTAAGACATCGTGGTCTCGCCGCTGTAGTACTGCCAGTTGGTGTTCGTCAGGAACGAGGAGACGGTGTTGAAGGTGACGTTCCAGGGCGCTGAGTGATACCCGAGCGGGTTCAGGGCGTGGGGAACATAGAAGGCGTTCTGGGTACGCAAGATCAGATACAGCAACAGCCAGCCGAAAAGCGAGAAGATCAAAAGGCTCTTCGCGTACGCCTTCCAGTCCTGCTCGTGCCGCGGATCGACGCGTAGGATGCTGTAAAGAAGCCGCTCGGGACCGCCCAAGATCGGTGAGAGAAAAACCCGCTTGCCCGTATACACCTTCGCCATGTAGCTTCCGAGCGGAAGCGCCAGCGCAGTCAGAATGACCGCGAACAGGACGATCGTCAGCCAGCCGGAGACGGTCACAGCTTCTCTCCGCGGATGAGGGCATAAAAGAGATAGCCGATAATCAAGAGCGTTACCACGAGGCCGAAAACGTCAGCCCCGCTCATGTGAGCGATCAACGCCCCGCTGACAAAGTCCGGGCTCATATGCGATCGATTCCCGCAACGAGCAACAGCAGGAGCGCGAAGGCCGCGAGGGCCATGGCTACTGAGAGAACATCCATGACCACCACTATTGGATACGGGGCGTCACACCGGCGTGACGATTTCCGCAAAGCGTATAACGATTTCGTGACGACGCTCGGCGTGCGTCACGCGGCCGCCGCGAGGCGGGTACGGGTGTGGTGGGGATTCCTGTTCGTACGAAACGTGGGCCGAAAGCCCCTGCACGTTACGGGCCGACTAGGCCGAGAAGCGGTAGCCGACGCCAGGGTCGGTGACGATCAAACGTGGCTCGCCCTCGCCCGGCTCGACCTTGGCCCGCAGACGAGCTATGTGGGTGCGCAAGGTCTGCACATCCTCGACGTATTGCGGTCCCCAAACCTCCGTCAGGAGAGCCCGATGTGTCATCAAACGCCCCCTGTTGCGCGCCAGTATCCGCAACAGGTCGAACTCAATCGGCGTCAGGCGTATCTGCTCGCCGGAGCGATTGACCACGCGCGCGCCGAGGTCTATCTCCAAGTCGCCCGCCACAACGAGCGGCTGCTCCTCGCTGCGTCCACCGCGACGCAGAGCCGCTTGCAGACGCGCCACCAGCTCGCGCGATCCGAACGGCTTGGTGATGTAATCATCGGCGCCCGCTTGGAGGGCCAGGACCTTCTGCTCCTCCTCTCCCATTGCGGAGAGCACCAAGATCGGCATCTCGCTCCATTCGCGCAGCCGACGCGTCACTTCGATGCCATCCATGTCCGGCAGCATCAGGTCGACGATCGCCGCCTCGGGTGGGCGCACCGCCGCCCGGTCGAGCGCCTCAGCGCCCGTTTCGGCGGGCACGACCTCAAAGCCGGCGTCGCGCAGAACGACCCTCAGCGCGCGCAGGATCTGGGGCTCGTCGTCGACGACCAAAATCCGCTGAGTCGCCCCCGGCTCGGCCTTTGCGATCAAAGCAAGCCTCGGGCACTCGACGCAAGTCGCGCACTACAACGACACCCGACGCCGGTCAACACGCGGTTTCGCAAGCCCGGCGCGGGTCGCGCGCTACAGAGACATCCAGCGCTGGTCAACGTGCGTGCTCGGTGCGCGCCGCGATCTCCATGAGCGGCTCGTGCTCAGAGGAGGGCTGCTGGCGGGTCAAAGGCAGTTCGAACACGAAGGTGGCCCCCTGCCCGGGCAAGGACTCCACGTGCAGGCGCCCGCCGTTGGACTCGGTGAAACCGCGCGCGATCGCCAAGCCCAGGCCCGAGCCGCGATGGCCGCTGTGGGCGGTACCCGCTCTGTAGAAGGGCTCGAATACCCGCTCCAACTGCGCCGGGGGTATGCCGGGGCCACGATCGACGATACGTACGACGAGACGATCCCCCACCCCCTCCGCCGTCATAGTGCGCACCGCGCGGGCCCTGACGGAGACCGGGTGACCACCGCTGTGCCGGCGCGCGTTCTCCAGGACATTCGCGAATGCGCGCTCCATCTGCACCGGATCGACCTGCACGAGCGGCATGTCGCGGTCGATTGAGAGGCTGAAGTCCTGCTCGGCAGGACTGAGGTCCGCCAGCGCCGCGCGCAAGACCTCCTCGACCGATGTCCACACCACGCGTGGCTCGGCCGCCCCCGCTTCAAGGCGCGAGAGGTCGAGCAGATTGTCGACCAGGCGCGAGAGGCGCTGGGTCTCCTGCTGGATGATTACGGTCATCTCCCCGCGCTCCACGTCTGAGAGCGAAGGCGAGGACAGCGCATCCGCCGCCGCCGAGATAGCCGTCAAGGGCGAGCGCAGGTCGTGCGAGACGGCCCGCAGCAAGGCGGTCTTGATCACGTCGGTGCGACGCAGGGCCGCCGTCTCGACCACGTCGGCCAGGAGCGCGTCACGCTCCAAAGCGGCGTTCAGAAGCGACTCCAGCGAAGGCACCACACGCTCCTGCAAACGACGCAAGGTCGCCTCGGAGGTATCGGCCGGCACGAGCAAGGTGCCCAGCCGCCGGGGACCCTCACGCAGAGGAAAGGCAACGCGCCGCTCGTCGCCCTCCACGGCCTCCAGCTCGATCGCCGCCGAGGACAAGTCGAGCACCTGGGAGAGGCGCGCGGCGGCCGTTGGCAGATCCTCAGATAGCCGTCTGCCGCCGAGCAAGAGGCGCGCCAGCTCGGCCGACAGGTCCGCCTCGCGTCGGCGCTCGGCGGCCTCGCGCGAGCGCGCCCGGGTGACCTCGGCGACCGAGCTTGCGAGCAAGGCGACGACGAGAAACGCGATTAGGGCCACCCAGTTCTCGCTGTTGCTGATCGTGAAGCGCCCGACCGGCGGCAGGTGGAAGTAGTTGAAGGCGAGCGCACTCAGGAGCGAGGTGGCGAACCCGAGCCACAACCCCCAGGTGACCGATACGACCACCACCGCAAGCATGTAGACGACGCCAAGCGAGACCACCGGCGCGGCCTGCTTGAGCGGAAAGATCAAGAGCGTGCACAGCGCCACGAGGGCTGCCACTACAACCAGGCCGACGCGCCGCGGAGGAGGCTCGGGGGTGAGCAGGAAGCCGAACCAGCGGGACATTCTTTTCAGCGTAACGGGCGCGAAGACGGATTAGCGGTCGACCTTGATAACGAACCAGCGCACAGACCACTCCCTCATGGACTCCCGAATTGCTAAGCGTCGGTTTCAAACAGCCTCCGATTGCATAAAGCTAAGACGGGTCCGCGTCGATTGACTGACTATCGACTCAAAGCTCGCCGCTAGGCTTGACGAAGCTTGACGCGAACCGTCCATATGCTCCGGCTCATCCTCCTCATCACATTGCTTGCGCTTCTAGCCAGCGCCGGAGCAACAGCTACGCGGGCAGCGCCGCTCCCCGCATCCGACTATGCGGCGCGGCCGGTGTGCCACTCGCCTGCACCGGGGCAAGCCAGCTGCCTGGCCCTGCGATTGGAAGCTAAGACAGCCACGCTGCGAGCCCGTATCCAAGCTCTTGCCGCACGCCCGGGTCCAACGGCTCCCCTCGCCAAAGCCTCGCAGTGCGCGGCGATGTATGCCTCAAGCTGCTTGGAGCCCCAGAACCTCCAGCAGGCCTACTTCCCCGGCGAAGCGCCCGACGCGCCCAGCTCCGAACCGCAGACGATCGCCTTGGTGGACGCCTACAACGACCTGAACGCGGAAGCCGACCTCAACGTTTACTCCAACGAATTCGGCCTGCCCGCCTGTAGTAAAGAAAACGACTGCTTCTCGAAGGTGGGCGACAGCGGCAGTGAAGACGCCCTGCCGTTCCCCGCCAGCAAAAGCGAACTCGAAGCGTTCGCGAGCGGAACGAGGCATCGACGCGAAAAGGCCGAAGAAGCCGAGGGATGGGCGCTAGAGACCGATACAGACATTGAGGTCGCCCACGCGATCTGCCAGAACTGTCACATCCTGCTCGTAGAGGCGTCGGGTCCAAACTACGAAGAACTCGAGCCAGCCGAGGACGCGGCCGCGGCGCTGCATGCGAGCGAGATATCCAACTCGTGGGGCGGCCCAGAAGAAAAAGAAGACAGTCCCGCCTTCAACCACCCCGGCATCGTGATCGCCGCGGCCGCCGGCGACGATGGCTATCTCAACTGGGATCAGTACGCCACGCGTGAATCCGACCCGTCCTACTTCGAGGGCGCCGACTATCCCGCATCCTCGCCGCATGTGGTCAGCGTGGGCGGCACGGCGCTCGAGCTGAGCGCCGAAGGCGCCTGGGCAAGCGAGTCTCCATGGAATGCCGCGGCCAGCAACGAAGGCGCGGGAGGCTCCGGCTGTAGCGGCTCGCTGCAGGCGCCGAGCTGGCAGCGCGCTGTTCCCGACTGGGGACAGGTGGGCTGCGGCTCTGACAGAGCCGATGCCGATGTCTCGGCCGACGCGGACCCTGCTACGGGGGTGAACGTGTATGACTCGACGCCCTACCCCGAAGAAGGCAAAGCCGCCGTTCCTAACTGGGTGCCGATCGGCGGCACGAGCGTGGCAGCGCCGATGGTCGCGGCGATGTTTGCGCTGGCGGGCGGGGCCCACGGGGTGGCCTATCCGGCCGAGACCCTTTACGCGCACCTGGGGGGATCTTCGTTGCACGATGTGAGCAGCGGCGGCAATGGAGCATGCGGCGGCAATTACACGAGCTGTGAAGGATCACTCTCCTCGCCACTTGACTGTGGCGCGGGTGCTTGGATCTGCAACGCCACCGTCGGCTATGACGGCCCAACCGGGGTTGGTACACCCAACGGGATCGCCGCTTTCAAGCCGGGCACTGGCTCAGCCCCACAGGGCGGGGAAGGCGAACCGCAGGTGACCCCGCCCGAAGAACCCGGCCATACACAGGGAACGGGCGGCACCAAAGCCGGCGAAGGCTCGGGCGTGCAGCCGCTCGGGGGCGCACCTTCAGGCTCGACAAGCGGCGGGCAGAGCAAAACCTCGGGTGGCACAGCTGGCCGAAACGGCGCGACTTCGAACTCTGGACTGGGCGCACCCGCACGTATCTTCGCCCTGGCGCTCACCACCCAGGCAAGGGCCGCGGTGCGTCTCGGCGCCCTACGCATATCCCGACTAGCGTTTTCGCTACGTGCGACCCGTGCAACCGTTGTGAGCGTCACCCTCTCGATCAGAGTCGGCGGCGGCCGAGCTCACTGGCGAAGGTTGCGCTACTCGTTCGGCTTCGCGGCTGCGAAGGGACTCAACCGTCGCCGTTTGCACGGCGGCGGGACACTCGCGCCGGGGGTGTACCGCCTGACCTTCACGCCCGCCGGGGGATCAGCGCGGTCGCTCGTGTTGCGCGTGCCTTGAGTCATTGCGAGAGGGGCGTCCCCGAGCCCTCGCCAGGCCGGCGCTCCGAGCGACGCTCCCCGATGGGATGCTCGCTCAGTTCCTGCTCAAGCTCCTCACCTCGCTCTGTCAACCACCATGCGTTGGGGGTGCCGCGCGCCGCGCCGCTACCTCCCCGATTGACCACCAAGCCCTGATACTCAAGGCGCGTGAGAATCTTCGAGATCTGGCCTTGATCGATGATGCCGGCGCGTTCGGCCACTTCACGGTTGCTGCCCGCGGGTAACTCGGCGATCGCCCTCAGCACGCGGACTGTGCGATAGGTCAGGCGGGCTCCCCGCTGCTCGGGTTCCGGGCGAGTTGGAGGCAGCGGTGTAAGCGCTTTCTTCGCGGCCCGAGCCGGCGGCGGCGGGCGATCCAGTTCCTTACGCGCGGTACTCGCTCCAAGATAAGGAAGCGCGATCAAGCTCATCAGCTCGCCGTGCAGCTCGATCAGGGGACGCTCGCGCCCATTCGCGCCGGAGCTCTCTCCGAGCAAGCGCGTGTAGAGCACCGCGATCACGGCTCCCACGACCCCCTCCGCCACGACCGGGCCAGGCAGGCGATTGCCGGAGACTTCGGCACGACCGGCGTCGACCACCTCGCACAACCGGGCGATCGTTTGGGAGCGAAGCTCCAGTACGCGCGGACCACCACCAGCCGCGTGCACTATGCACAGCTGCGCGAGCAGAGGTTGCTCGTCGAAGAAGCGCAGAAGCGCCGCCAGCCCGCTCCTGATCGACTCCCGCCACGTGTCCTGCGCTTCGTACGCCTCGACGGCAACAATCCGGGCCTGCTCGATGGCCCACTCGAAAGTCGCCACGAAGCAATCCTCGATATCCGCGAACAACTCATAGAACAGGCGTCTGGAAACACCGGCGCGCGCAATCACGCGCGCCACCGTGACCGATGCCGCGCCGCGCATGGCCGTCTCTTCGGCCATCGCCCCCAGGATCCTGGATCGCTGAATCTCCTCCACGTTTGACCGCATCGATCGACAGACCTCTCGATGCGCTCGAGAAGACTTCAGATGCTCCGCGTGAGCTTGATATTACCCGTGGCGAGCATCTGCCTACTGTCCACTGAGCCAAAGAGCCTCTCACGAGACAGCGTGTAAGACCCGATCGGCTTTGCTGACCGCCCAAAACGGCGGGCCGGCGCCGTGCAAGTCCGTTTGCAGAGACCTCCAAATGCTTGTGATCTGGGCCGCGCGTGGCTAGCTTGCCCAAGTCATGCAAAGCCCGCCCATCCGTCTGCGCGTCCGTCTCCGCGTCCGTCCGCGCGTCCGCGTACGCCCGCGCCTCGGCCTCCGCCTCACAGCGGCGCTGCTCGCCCTGCCGACCGCCTTGGCCGCCGCGCCGGCGCTCGCCGGCCAATCCCAAGGGTCGCTCGAAAGCAGTATCTCCTCATCCACCTCCAAGGAGGGCAGCCTGAGCGAAGCGATCAAGGCCGACTCGCACCAGATCGACGGCTTCCAAGGCAGCATCGACGATCTGCAGGGTCGCCTCTCGGCACTCGAATCGAGCCTCGCGATCGAGCGTGAAGTGCTCGACCGGCTGCGCTCACAGCTGGGGACGGCGCGCACACACTTGGCCTCGCTCGTGGTACAGCTCGCCCACGATCGCAAGGTCTTGGTTGCCCAGGTGGTGGCCGCCTACGAGTCGCCGCCGCCCAGCATCGTGACCGTGATCCTTGACGCGCATGGCTTCGGCGATCTGATCGAGCGCTTGGACGACCTCAAGGCGGTCGGCCAAGAGAACGCCAATGCGACCAACCAGGTCATCAACACGAGTGCCGCGGTGGCCAAGGAAACCAAGCGCTTGACAGTGCTCACATCCTCACATCAGCGCGAGACGACCGCGGTGTTGGTGCAGCGTGACGAGGTCGCGCGTTTGCACCTGGCGCTCGTCGATCATCAACTGGAGTACATCCATGCTCGCGATCGCAAGAGTTCAGAGCTGGGCGAACTGCGCTCGCACAGAGACACTCTCGAAAAAGAACTCTCCGCGATCCAGATCAAGGAGTACACCTCTCAGAACGAATCATTCTCGAGCGCCTTCGCGGGCGTTGGCGGCGACCCCTCTGGCGAATTCGGCTTCTTCCAGGCGCCCGGTACCAACTACAGCGTGGGCGTCGAGCCGGTCTTGGTGGCGCGCCTGAACACACTAGGTAAGGCTTTGCACCTGCACCTGATTGGGATCTCCGGCTACCGCAGTCCCCAGCACTCGGTCGAGGTGGGCGGCTTCGCCAACGACCCGCACACGCGTGGCGAAGCCTCCGATACCCCCGGCGTCGAAGGGGTGCCCGAGTCGATCCTTGAGAAATTCGGGCTCACGCGTCCGTTCCCGGGACCGGCCGAGGCTGACCACATCCAGTTGGCCGGCAGCGCGCCTTAGCTGTAGGAGCCTGAGCTCCACCGCGCGATTCGTAGCGTCCGAATATAGAGCGATGGCGCTATGTCAAGGCGCCGCTTGGTGAGATACCGATGCCAGGCTTACCGAATCGCCCGCCGTCGTGGCGGCGGCCATGGCGCGACGGCGCGGTCGCTTGACCTGGATCTCGCGCGCTGCGAAGTAGGAGCCGAGCACGAACACGAGCGAGCCTGCTTGGGCGAAGATCCCCTCCCAAGTCGGAAAGACGCCAAGCCAGGTGCTCCATGCCATCGGGACGGCGAAGGCAGTCGGAGTCGTGGGCAACCAACCGATGCCTTGCAGGTTATGCACGGTGGTGCCCACCATAACCGCCAAGACGAGCGCGATCAGAACGCCGGTCAGGATCAGCATCCGCTTGAACGGAAGCTTGCGCTGCAACTTGAAGGTGACGGTTCCCACGATCAAAGTGGCGCCCAGGCCGATGCCAGCTCCCAGAGCGGTCGCGCCGGTGCCGGCGCTGGTCTGGAGCGCCTGCAGGAAGAGCACGGTCTCCAAGCCCTCCCTGTAGACGCTTGAGAGTCCCAAGAGGACTAGGCCAAGCATCTGACCGGAAAGGAAGCCGAGTCCCTCCCAGCGCTCCAGCGCTCGACGCCGACGGTTAAAGCGGGCGATCCACTCGCTCCAATAGACGCGGTGGAAGAACCAGTTAGTCACCAACAGCAGCACCCCGATTGCGATCAAGCCGGTGACCGCTTGCAGCTCGAGCCCACCGTCGCCGAGCATGTGCAGCATCACCTGGGCGACCAGCCAGGTCAGCAAGGTCGCGCCGAGACCGGCGAAAGCTCCAATCAGGACGGGGCGGCGCAGATGACGCTTGGCGCCGACGAAGGAGGCGCTGATCGCAGCCAGGATCAGGATGGCCTCCAAGCCCTCGCGAAAGACGATGATCGCCCCGTTGACGACGATCGTGGTGCGGCTTACGTGCACTTCGTCGAGCGTTTGCGCGGCGAGCGCCAGGTGTGTGCGCGCGGCGCCTATAGCCTGCGTGAGGCTGAGCTGGCGGGCGCCTGCACCGGAGCCGACGGGTGGACGGACAGTCCGCGATGGGAGAGCCGCTTCGCCAAATACCAAATCGCCGGTGATTTCGCTGTCGAGCGACTGATCGGCGATTTGCAGGCGGGCGCCGGGTCCGCTCGCGTATAGAGCCCATGCGCGCAACAGCGCAAAGCGTGCTTCGCGCTCATGCCCCCCCGCAGCGTCGCTCTGCGCTTCCCCAAGTACTGATTCGATCTCGTCGTAGCCTCGCGTGGGCGTCTTCGGCGCCGGCAGGATTGCGCCGAGCTGACGTTGGATGCGCGCACACAGGGCGCTCACTTCAAAGGACAACGGCCAAGGCTGGAAGCGTTCATCAGTCGGTGCGAGTATTGCGTCCAGTCGCGCAAGTTCTCCCGTGACGCGAGTTACCGCGCTTCGTTCACCGACGTCTAGCCGACTTCGCAGTTCGAGCACGCGCTTGTCCAATCCAGCGGCGACCGCGCGAACGACAGCGGCAAGTTCGGTGTTGTGGCCCGGCTGGGCGGCGGCGTAGCGGACAGGTAGCGCACTGAGCAGCAGATACAAGCCTTGCCCTTCGTGCAGCGTCCCCGACGACGTGGTTCCCGCGGTCTGGTGGACATCTGAGGCTTGGGCCTCGCGGGCCGCCGGCAGGCTTGCGAGCGACACGCAGGCACAAGCGCAAACGATCCATGCCAGGAGCCGTGTGCCTCCCCGATAACCACTCAGGCTCCACGGCATCGCGTGTCGCGCAGCAGATATCCTGCACCCGCCGGCAAGGTCGGACTTAGGGTACCCTAATGCGACTGTATCGCTTTTTGGCGCACTCGCGCTCATGAGCACTCTTATCTAACGATTTTGGGGGTCTTCGTCTTGCGCTTTGCTCGTATCGACCGCGGCGCGCTTCGGCGCGAGGGGCACCACGCAGGACTGGACCGGATCGCAACCCTGATCGCGCGCCTCGGCGCAACCCGAATCCTGGTTTGGGCCTCGGCTGCAATCGCCGTACTCGGACTGGCGGCGTGCGGCAGCAGCGAAGGCGGCGCCAAGCAGCTCAAGTTTACCCTCACCGACCAGGGCTGCAGTCCAGAACATGCCTCGGTGGCCGCTGGCCCCGTGACCTTCTTCGTCACCAACGGCGGTACCTCGCACACCACCGAGCTCGAGCTGCGCAGCTCGAGCGGGTACGTCTTGGGAGAGCGCGAGAACCTCGTGGCCGGACTGTCTGGCTCGTTCTCGCTCGACCTGCAGCCCGGTACCTACGTCTTGGCGTGCCCGTCCACGGCCAATCTGACTTTGGGCAAGCTGACCGTGACCGGCAAGCCCCACCCCGAGACTGGCCCCTCGGAGGTCCTGCTGAAGACGGCAGTGCTCCAGTACCGCACCTATGTGGAGGGACAGACCGAAGCACTACTTGCTGGCGTGCGCCGATTCGCTACGGCGATCGAGCAGGGCAATATCGCCGAGGCAAAGCGGCTCTTCGGGCCGGTGCGCAGCCACTACGAGGCGATCGAGCCAGTCGCCTCCAGCTTCCCGGGCCTGGACTCAGACATCGACGCGCGTATCGACGCTCCCACCGTCAACGGCGACACCACCAAGTGGTTCGGCTTCCATCACATCGAGCAGCTGATGTGGGTTGGGCACACCTTGCGCGGGGCCACTCCTCTTGCCAATCGGCTGCTGAGCGACGTGGAGAGACTTAACCAGCAGGTGCCTAGCCTGCCGCTCGCGCCCGAGCAGCTGATCAACGGCTCGGTCGAACTCCTCAACGAGATCGTCAACGTCAAGATCTCGGGCGAAGAGGATCGCTACTCGCATACCGACCTCTCCGACTTCCAGGCAAATCTGCTGGGAGCACGTAAGGCATTTGAATATGTGCGCCCCACCCTGGAACGCACCGGCAGCACGGCCTTGGCGGATACGATCGCCCACGAACTGGAAGCGGTCCAGACCGAGCTGAATGCCTACCGCCGCAATACGCCGCTCGGATTTGCCCTCTACAGCGCTCTCAGCCAGACGGATAAGAAGCGGATCGCCCAGCAGGTGGGCAACGCAGCACAGTCCCTCTCAGAAGTCGCCTTGAAGATCACGGAGGGCAAGTAGCTCGGAGCCCGGGCACTCCGCTACGGGAGTGCCCCCACGGGAAACTCAGGCTGCGCAGACTCGGGCTGTGGAAATTCGGGCGGTGACTCGGCGCGCGTCGCGACCTGCTGGTGGCGACGCCGAGGACGCCATACGCGTAGGTACTGCGCACCCACGTAGGAACCCAGCACCAGCGCTACGGCGCAGAGCTGCGCGGCAATCGTCTCGACGTTGGGAAACACCGAGAACCAGGTGCCGGCCCAACCCGGCACATTCATATCGGGAATCGGGGTCGTGCCGATCCAGCCGGCTAGCTGCATCTCATTGACCTCCTCACCGACCATCACCCACAAGACGACCAGGAGCATGACACCGGTGATGATCAGCAGCCTGCGATAAGGCAAGCGCTGGTGCAAAGCAAAAGTGAGCACTCCTACGGCTGCGGTGAACAGGAGTCCGAGCACCAAGCCCTCCAAGACGACGCTCGAGCCGTAGCGCTCGCGCAGGCCCTGCAGGAAGATGACGACCTCGAAGCCCTCTCGATAGACGGAGGTGAACCCGAGCAGGGCTAGCCCCGCGATCGTGCCGCCAACTGCTCCATCCTCGGCGGCCCCCAGCAAGCCGCGACGACGTTTGTTGTGATGGGAGATCCAGCCGGTCCAATAGACCTTGTGAAAGAACCAGTTCATGACCAAGAGCAACACGATGATCGCGGGAATGCCGGTGGCCGCCTGCATGCTCAAGCCGCCATTGCCAAGCATTCCGATCGCCCACACAGCCAAGAACCAAGTCCCACAGCTGGCGAGCAAAGCCACGCCACCACCTGCCATCACCGGCCGGCGGTAGGCGCTATTGGCGCCTCTGAAGCTGGCGAGGATCGCGGCCAGCACAAGAATCGTCTCCAAGCCCTCGCGGAACACGAGCACGCCGCTGTCGACTACTACGCTCGTCCGTCCCATGTGATTGCCCGGATCGGTCGGATCGGGCGTCCCGCCCTTGGCGTGCCACCCAAGGATCACAGCCGCCACACACGCGGCTAGGACAACGGCAATCCACAGGTAGGTGCCGTTGCCGGCGCTCTTGCTCTTGGCGTTTTGTGTCATCCAGATCGTCCCTTCGAGAAACCCGACCCAGTGGGTCGGCAATGGCAGGACGAAAACCTATCACAAGTTAGGCGACCCTAATTAGGGTCGCCTAACTATCGACTAAGCCCCGAGCACCGTGGGCGCGCCGTATGTGGCCAGGATGTCTGGCAACGCCACCGTGCCATCCTCGCGCTGACCGTTCTCCAACAGCGCGATGATCGTGCGGCCGACCGCCACCGCGGTGCCGTTGAGCGTGTGTAGCGCTTGCACACGCTTATCCCGGCGCATGCGGATGTTCAGGCGCCGTGCCTGATAGTCGGTCGTGTTCGAGCACGAGGTCAGCTCGCGGTAGCGACCTTGGCTCGGCAGCCACGCCTCGCAGTCGTACTTCTTGGCGGCCGAGTTGCCCAGGTCGTTTACGGCGATATTGACGACCCGATAGGGCAGCTCAAGCTCGGAGAGGATTTCCTCCTCGATCGCGAGGATGCGCTCGTGCTCTTCGGTTGAAGTGTCCGGCTCGACGAAGCTGAACATCTCCACCTTGTCGAACTGGTGCACCCTAAATATGCCGCGCGTGTCCTTGCCGGCCGCACCCGCCTCGCGGCGGAAGCAGGGCGAGAAGCCGGCGTAGCGCAAGGGCAAGCGCTCGACCGGCAGAATCTCTTCATCGTGCAAGGAGGCCAAGGCCACCTCGGAGGTGCCGACCAGGTACAGCTCGTCGTCGGCGAGACGGTAGATCTGCTGCTCAGTGTCGGGCAGGAAGCCGGTCCCATACAGGGCGCGCTCGCGTACGAGCACGGGCGGAATCACCGGCTCGAAGCCGTGGCTTCTCAGCTTCTCCAAAGCAAAGCGCACCAAGGCCAGCTCCACCATCACAAGATCGCCCTTCAGGTAGGCAAAGCGGGCACCCGAGAGTTTGGCCGCATGGTCCATGTCGATCATCGATCCGGCCAGTTCCAGGTGGTCGCGCACCCCGGGCGCTAGCTCGCCCTGGCCAGCACCCTCGTCCTCTACGCCGTTAGGTGCTCTCCCCGACCGAAGACTTCCACCCAGTCGCGGCTCGCCCACGGTCTTGACGAGCTCATCCTCGGGCCCGGGCGCGGCGGTGGGGTCGGGCAGGTTGGGGAGAGGCGCGAGCGCCGCTTGCAGCCGCTCTTCGATCTCGGCCAGCCCGCGGCTTAGATCCTTCTCCCGCGCGCCTGCCTCGCCCTGGCGAGCGATCGCCTCGCTTGCGTCCTCGCCCGCACGCTTGGCCTGGGCGATGGCGTCGGTGGCGGCATTGCGCTCGGCTCGCAGCTCCTCCACTTGCGGGATCAGCTCTCGCCTGCGGGAGTCGAGCTCCAGCACGGGATCGAGGCCGGCGGCTGCCTCCTCCCCACGCCGAACCAGCTGGGCACGCACGCGGTTGGGATCTTCTCTGATCAGCTTGAGGTCTAGCATGCTCGGGAGCCTAGCCGAGCACCGCGGGCGCTATTTGGTCGACAGCGTGATGTTGACCGAAGGCACGTGCTGAGCCTGCAGGCCCGAGTACTTCGCCAAGAACTTGGCGATGTCCTTGGCGTCGTCGCCGACGACCAGGTTCTCGGGCATGATCGCGCCGGAGAAGCCACCGTTGCGGATCGCGTAGAGGACCTGTTCCTCGTTCTCCTTGCGGATGTTGAAGTTCGGGCCGTTGGTCTTGACGCGGTCCTTGATCGAGGTGGCCGAGCCCTCCGCACCGACGACAGCCAGCGTGTGGCAGCCGGAGCAGTGATCGCGGAACAGAACGGCCCCGCGGTAGTAGGGACTCGACTTCGGCACCGAGATCCCCTGCGAACCGCACGCCGAGATCCCGCCGGCCACGGCGAGCAAGACGGTTGCGACGGCGAGGATCTTCACAGGCGGCCTCATGCGCGCCGGAATATATCGGTTGGCCTTCCCCCCGCGAACACCCAACGGTCGCGGATGGACGTTCCGCCGACTGGACGCGGCCGATTTGGGAGCTCAAAACCCGTGCGCGGTTTCAGCGGCACGCAGCGCCAAGAACACTACGACGAGCGAGGAGAGCGTCATCACACCCATCTCGCGACGCACGATCAAGGCCACGATCGTGCGCTGCTCCTCGGCGGGCAAGTCGCCCACAGCGCGCGCGTCCGCGAGATCGTGCTGGTCGAGGATCGTCTGCGCGGAGGCAACTCGCAACTGCTCAGCCACAAAGCCGATCGCCAGTGGAAGCAGGGCATATAGATAGAAGAGGCGTTCGCTCGAATAGTGCTCGGCGATAGTTAGCACCCCGATCGCAACCGCATACACGAGCGCGCCAACCTGGCCTACACGCAGCAGGAACCAGAAGGCCCGACTCGGCTGGAGCCTGTACCAACGCCATGCGCCAAGCAAGCCGGGGAGCGCGTTGAGCAAAGCGAGCGCAAGCGCCCCCCACACGACCGCTTCGTTCATGGGCGCGCGACTTCGCTCGCCAGCATAGAGGCAATCGTCACTATGTAACAGTTTGTCACAAGGGTGATATAACAGCGCGCGTGCTGCGTAGTTATCTCCCGGCGATCGTATTCCTGATCCTTGGCGGCGCCGTGGGCGGCCTGTTCGCCGTACTCAACACGATGGTCGGCCCGCGCAGACGAGCCGAGCACAAGCTCGATCCTTACGAGTGCGGACTGCCATCAGAGGTCAAGCGGGGAATGCGCTTCGGGATCAGCTTCTACTTGATCGCGATGCTGTTCATCCTGTTCGACATCGAGGTCGTCTTCCTGTACCCGATCGCGGTCCAGTTGAAGGCTTACGGAAGCTATGCCCTGGCCGAGACGATTACGTTCATCGTACTGTTGGTCGTGGCCTTCGTATATGTATGGCGCAGGGGAGCACTCGAGTGGAGATAAAGCGCGAGCCTCTACCCCGCGGCGCGCGCCCCACCGGCCAAGGCCAGCGGGGGGTCGAGATCGATTCAAGCGGACTGCGCGTCACCGCGCACGGCTCAAAGGAACTGCTGCGCGGAGCCGAGCTGCACGGCCCGACTGCGCCTCCGAACATGGACGGCGAGGAGCTGGAACGCTACGTCCACGAACGCGTGCTTACCACCACGCTCGAGAAGGCCGTTGCGTGGGGGCGCTCGAACTCATTCTTCCCGCTCGCGTTCGGATTGGCCTGCTGTGCGATGGAGCAGTTCCAAACCGCCGGCCCACGCATGGACATTGCGCGCTTCGGCTTCGAGGCGTTCAGGGCCTCCCCACGCCAAGCCGACCTGATCATCCTGGCAGGCAGGGTCTCAATCAAGATGGCGCCGATCATCAGGCGCCTGTACGACCAGATGCTCGAGCCCAAGTGGGCTATTTCGATGGGCGCCTGCTGCAGCTCGATGGGCGTCTTCAACAACTATGCGCTTGTCCCAGCCGACAAGTTCATGCCGATCGATGTACACGTCCCCGGCTGCCCGCCACGCCCCGAGGGGCTGATGCACGGCATCCTCAAGCTGCGCAAGCTCGTCCAGGAGGACCCCAGCGCAGGCTGGCGCGAGCGCTACGGTGCGCAGGGCACCGAGGAGATCTCAAGCGACGAGCGGGGCGACCCCGGTGCCTGACGCCACTGGGCTGGAGCTGCTCGCCAAGGAGCTGCGCGAGAGCGAGGGCCCAGAGGCGATCCGCGGGACGCTCCACTTCCGCGGCCGGGCTACGCTCGAAGTAGCGTCAACGAAGATCCGCGCGGTGCTTGCGAGTCTGCGCAAACACGGCTACAGCTCGATGATGAGCGTGCACGGCGTTGACTACTACCCGCACGAGCCTCGCTTGGGTGTGCATTACGAGCTGCTCGACATGAGCGAGGTTGACCGCATTACCGTTACTTTGCGCGTGCCAACCGATGCGCCGCTACTGGATTCGGTCACTCCCGACGGCGAGGATGGCGCCGGCTGGCCCACCGCGGACCATCAGGAGCGCGAGATCTATGACATGTTCGGCGTCGTCTTCGCCGGCCATCCAGACCTGCGCCGCATTTTGATGCCTGAGGACTATGAGGGCCATCCCCAGCGACGTGACTTCCCGGTCGGCGGCGAACCGGTGATCTTCACCTACAACGAACACGCCTCAGAGGGCGTCGGCACGGTCGGCGGCGGGACGCCCAAGGAGTCATTGCGGAAAGCGACGGCGCGCGCCGAGCAGGCGACTCCATGATCATCCAGGACAGGAGTCCCACATGAGCCCGACTGGCCAGATGTCCGAGTATCGCCGCCGCGAGCAGAGCATCACGCTTTCACAGGTGGAGCAGTCCGACGAGGACACCCACGATGAGCTGTTGACACTCAACTTCGGCCCTCACCACCCCGCCACACATGGGGTGTTGCGCCTGCTCGTGACCTTGCAGGGTGAGGTGGTGCGCTCGATCAAGCCGGTCATTGGTTATGTGCATACGGGGATCGAAAAGACCGCCGAGGACAAGGCGTACTGGAAGGCGATCCCAGTCGTCGAGCGAATGGACTACCTGTCCTATTACTTCAACGCGATGGCCTATGTCGGCGCCGTGGAGACACTCTTGGAGGTGGAGGTACCCAAGCGGGCGCAGTATCTGAGGGTGATCCACTTGGAGCTCAACCGCATTGCTTCGCACTTGATCTGGCTAGGTACAAGCGCGCTGGACCTGGGCGCAGTCTCGATCTTTCTGTACTGCTTGCGCGAGCGTGAGCTGATCCTCGACCTGTTCGAGATGTCCTCGGGTCAACGGATGCACACGCGCTACTTCCAGGTGGGCGGCGTGATGGAGGACATCCCGCGCGGCTTCGTCGAGAAGACGCGCGAGTTCACTAAGATCATGCCGGCGCGAGCCGACCAGTACGGGGCGATTCTCAACGCCAACCAGATCGTTTTGGAGCGCCTGCGCGGTACCTGTCCACTGGATGCCGAGACACTGCTCAGCCTTGGCGTCACCGGGCCATTGTTGCGCGCCGCGGGCAACCCATGGGACCTGCGCAAGGCCGCCCCTTACAGCTCTTATGAGGACTTCAACTTCAAGATCCCGGTGGGCACTGTCGGCGACAACTACGACCGCTTCGCCGTGCGCGTGGCGGAGATCTACGAGTCGGTCAAGATCATCGACCAGGCGCTAGACGGACTGCCGGAGGGGCCACACATCACGACCGACCGCAAGGTGGCCTTGCCCCCGCGCCACGAGCTGGCGACCTCGATGGAGGCCTTGATCCACCACTTCAAGCTCGTCACCGAGGGCTTCAGGGTGCCGCCCGGCGAGATCTACAACCCGATTGAGTCACCCCGCGGTGAGTTGGGCTGCTTCGTACGTTCCGATGGCTCTTCTAAGCCGGCCCGCGTACACATGAGGGATCCGTCGTTTGTGAACCTGCAGGCGCTCTCGCACATGGCCGAGGGTGCCTATATCGCCGACATGATCGCCACTTTGGCGATGCTCGACCCAATCTTGGGGGGCATCGACCGGTGAGCAGTCTCGTCTCACCGGAGCTGCGCGCGGAGATCGAAGCGCATATGGCCCTCTATCCCGATAGCCGCTCGGCCGCTCTGCCCGCCCTGGAGGCGGCTCAGCGAGTGCATGGCTGGTGCTCGCCCGAGGCGATCGAACAGACGGCGTCGGTGATGGACGTCACGCCGGCCTACCTTGCCTCCGTAGCCACCTTCTATGACATGCTGGAGACTGAGCCGGTCGGGCGCCACTCGATCTATGTGTGCACCAACATCTCCTGCTCCTTGCGCGGCGCGGATGCTTTGCATGCAGCAGTTTGCGAGGCGGCCGGAGGGGCGGGTGGGGATTTGTTCAACGTGCGCTCGTTCGAGTGCCTCGGTGCGTGCGACATCGCACCGATGGCATCCGTTGATGGCGTGTTCGTGGGGCCACTCGCGCTCGAAGACGTGCCCCTGATGCTCGACGACATACGCGCCGGCCGGCCGGTGTTGCCCGATAAGCAACTCTCCACACGGAAGGTCGCCGACCCTCGCGCCAACTCGAGCGATTTCCCGGCTCACCCGGTCGAGACTCCATCACCGACCGACGCGTCCGGAGGCACGGCATGAGCGGAGCGTTGCTGTTCAAGGACATCGACGAGCCCGGCTTGAGCACGCTCGAGGTGTATGCCAAGCGGGGCGGCTACGAGTCGCTACGCAAGGCTCTGTCGATGAGCCCCGAAGAGGTGCTCGCACAGCTTGAAGCTTCCGGCCTTAGGGGACGGGGCGGGGCGGGCTTTGCGATGGGCAAGAAGGTTTCATTCCTACCTAAAGGTTCGATCGACAAGTACTTGGTCTGCAATGCGGACGAGTCCGAGCCGGGCACCTTCAAGGATCGGGAACTGATGCAGAAGTCCCCGCACATGCTGATCGAGGGGATCGTGATCGCCTCATACGCGGCGGGCGCCAACCAGTCGTTCATCTACATCAGAGGCGAGTACGTCCACCAAGCCGACGTGCTCGATGCGGCCTTGGCCGAAGCGCGCGAGGCTGGCTATGTCAGCGAGGACATCCTGGGATCGGGCCACTCGCTGTCGCTCGTGGTGCACCGCGGCGCGGGCGCCTACATCTGCGGTGAGGAGACCGGCCTGCTCGATTCCCTGGAAGGCAAGCGCGGCAATCCCCGCTTGAAGCCTCCGTTTCCCGCCAACCAAGGCCTCTACCAAGGTCCGACGTTGATCAACAATGTGGAGACGCTGGCCACGGTGCCCACAATCATCAGGATGGGCGGCGAGGGCTATGCGAAGCTAGGTACCGAGACCTCCAAAGGAACCAAGCTGGTGTCAGTTTCCGGGCACGTGCAAAGGCCCGGCAACTATGAGATCGAGCTGGGGACCCCCTCGCGAGAGATCATCTATGACCTGGCCGGCGGCCCAGAAGAGGGCCGCGAGGTCAAGTGTTGGTTCCCGGGTGGCTCCTCCTCGCCGGTCCTGAAGAAGGAGGATCTAGACCTGCCCTACGACTTCGACTCGATGGCCAAGGCCGGCTCGATGCTCGGCTCGGGAGCAATCATCGTCGTGGACGATTCCACGCCGATTCTGGACGTGGCCTTGAAGGTGGCCAAGTTCTATAGGCACGAGTCATGCGGCAAGTGCACACCCTGTAGGGAGGGCACCAACTGGACCGTGAAGATGCTCGAACGCATCGACGAGGGAACCGCAACGCCAATGGACATCGAGATAATGGCCTCGGTCCAGGAGCACATCATCGGCAACTGCCTGTGTGTGTTGGGCGACGCGATGGCGATGCCGATCGGTTCCCTGATCGCCAAGTTCAGGGACGAGTTCGAAGCGCATATCGAGGCGGCGCGTACTCGTGCCGGCCTCGGTGCCGGCGCACCCGAGCTGACTGGCACAACCGAGCGCTTCCTCACCGGGGAGGTTGCCCATGCCTAGACCAGAGCAACGTCCCATCAAATTCACGATCGACGGTCGCGAGGTCGAAGCTCCCGAAAACATGATGCTGGTCGATGCCGCCAAGCTAGGCGATGTCGAGATTCCGGTGTTCTGTTACGAACCGAAGCTGGGCCAGCCGGTCGGCGCCTGCAGGATGTGCCTGGTTGAGATCGAGGGCATCCCGAAGCTTCAAACCGGTTGCTCGACCCCGGTCAAGGACGGTATGGTCGTGCATACCCAGTCCGAGCGTGCCAAGGTCGCTCAGCAAGCGGTAGTCGAGTTCCTGCTCGTCAACCACCCCTTGGACTGCCCCGTGTGCGACAAGGGTGGGGAGTGTCCTTTGCAGGACATCACCTTCGGTTGGGGCGGAGGTAAGTCGCGCTTTGCCGATCCAAAGCGCCACTTCGTGAAGCCGTTGGAGCTGTCACCGACGATCGCGATCGATAGAGAGCGCTGCATCTTGTGCTACCGCTGTGTGCGCTTCAGCCAGGAGATTTCCGAGGACTACCAATTGGTTCTGCTGGAGCGCGGCGCCCACTCCTACGTGTCGACTTTCGACGGCACCCCATACGTGGCGCCGTTCAGCGGCAACATCGTGGAATTGTGCCCGGTCGGAGCCTTGACCTCACGCAACTACCGCTTCAGGGCCAGGCCCTGGGATGTGGAGGACGCGGGCTCGGTGTGCACTCTGTGTCCGGCCCAGTGCAACGTGACGCTGACCGTGCGCGACGAGCGCGTGTTGAGAGTCTTGGCTCGCGACAACCATGAGGTGGACGACGGTTGGCTGTGCGACCGGGGCCGCTTTGCCTACCCGAAGCTCGCCGAAGGACGAATCACCGAGCCACTATTGCGTGACGGCGGTGAGCTGCGACCCGTTTCTTGGGAGCATGCCTTGGAGGAGGCCGGGGCCCGTATGCGGAGAGCGGGCGCCCAGACCGGCGCGATCGCCGGCGGCGGGAGCAGCAACGAGGAGGGCTTCTTGTTGGCGCGCTTGATGAGGGAGGGCCTCGATTCGCCGCACTTGGACTCACGCGCAGCCGGCGCCTTGCCGCTGGAGCTGCACCGGGCGCTCGCCGAGCCGGCACTACAGGCCAAGGTTTCAGACCTGGAGTTTGCCCATGCGGTCTTGGTACTCGAGGCAAACCCGATCGAGGACGCCCCGATCTTGGACCTGCGTTTGCGCAAGGGTATGCGCAGACACGGTATGGCCGTTATAGACGCGCGCGCGGGCCAGCTCTTTGAGCCGGCACAGACCGACGAGCTGATGCAGCAACTCAAACAAGCTTGTCCCGCGGAGGGACCAGGCGAGATAGTGATCCTGTGGGGTGAGCGTCTCGCAGCCGGTCCAGATGGCGTGCGCGCCGTCGAAGCCCTGCTCGAGATGGCCGCGAAGCTGGGCATCGCCGAGACCGAGGGCGCGGGCCTGCTTGAAATCCCGGCGCAGGCCAATGGGCGTGGGCTGCGTGAAGCGGGCTTCCTGCCAAACGCCGGCCCGGGACTAAGTGAGCCCGATGAGGAAGGTCGCGATTCGCGGGGGATCGCAGAAGGTCTGATCGCGGGCGATCTGAGCTGCTTGTACATGCTGGATGCGGAGCCTTTGACCAGCGTGTCTGTTGCAGGAGGATCGAACCCGGCGGGAGCAGGCGAGTGGGACGGTCCGCTGTGGCAGCGAGCCTTGGAGGGCGCGACCACCGTCATCGCGCACGCAAGCTTCTTGACTGACGCGCTTGCGGAGCATGCCGACATCGTCTTCCCGGCCGGCGCCTACCCAGAGAAGGAGGGCACGATCGTGCATCCCGATGGACGCATCCAACGCTTGCGGCCGGCAGCCCGCCAATTGGGCCAGAACCGCGCGGAGTGGAGCGTGATCGCCGAGCTGGCCAAACGCGTCGGTCTCGACCTTGAGGTGCTCAGTGGAGCGATGGCCTCTCAGCAGTTGTTTGAGGCCGTGCCCCGCTATGAAGGCCTCACGCTGGAGCTGATTGGCGGCAGGGGCGTACGCCCGCACGAGCGCGAAGCGGCGGTGAGTTCGTGATCGCGGTAGTCGGCTACTACGAAGCTTGGTGGATCCAGGTGATCAAGGCGATCGTGATCTTTGCGGTCGGCCTGCAACTGGTGCCGATCGTGCTCTTGGCTGAGCGCAAGCTGTTGGGCCGAATGCAGGCGCGCTATGGACCCAACCGAGTTGGCCCCTTTGGAGCCCTGCAGCCCTTGGCCGACATCGTGAAGCTCCTGACTAAGGAGCAGTTCAGGCCTTCGACCTCGACCGGCTTCCTGTTTGCACTGGCACCCGTAATCTCGATCGTGACGGCCGTGGCGGCGTTCGCGATCATCCCGTTCGGCAACGTCCAGAACATTTTTGGCACCCCGGTGGGGCTGTACGGAGTGGATGTGTCGATCGGCCCGCTTTACGTGTTCGCGTTTGGCGCGGTCGCCTTCTACGGGATCATGCTCGGCGGCTGGTCCTCAGGCTCGAAGTACTCCTTCCTCGGCGCGATGAGAGGCGCGGCACAGTTGATCTCCTACGAGGTCTCCCAAGGCCTGGCGCTCGTGGGAGTGATTTTTACCGCGGGCACGCTCTCCCTTACCGGGATCGTGGAAGCTCAGCGGGGCATGTGGTACGTGGTACCCCAGTTCTTCGGTTTCCTCGTGTTCTTGGTGGCAGGTTTCGCCGAGACTAATAGGGCTCCATTCGACCTGACCGAGGCCGACGCGGAGCTGGTCGGCGGCTACAACACCGAGTACGGGGGCGGACGATTTGCCTCCTATTACTTCGCCGAGTATCTCAACGTGCTCGTCGTATCGGGGATCGTGACGACCGTGTTCCTGGGTGGATGGCTGCTGCCGTTCGGGATCCATCCGCCCGGTTGGGTGGACCCGTTCGTGGTGCTGTTCAAGATGGGCTTGATGACGTTCCTGTTTATCTGGGTGAGGGCCACCTTGCCGCGCCTGCGCTACGACCAACTGATGAGCTTCGGGTGGAAGATCCTCTTGCCCCTGGCCACGCTCAACGCACTCGTGACGGCGATCCTCGTGGTGGTGACCCACTGATGACGTGGAATCCAGGCGACGACATGCTCGAGGTGACCCGCGCGCCTGCTCCGGGTGCTGCGCGCAGCACCTATCGCACGTTCGGCGAAACGCTGAGAGGCCTGAAGACGACATTCGGGCGGATGCTCGAAAAACCGGTGACGCTGGAGTACCCCGAGGAGAAGACGCCCGTCTATCCGCGCTTCAGGGGCAGGCACAAGCTGCACAAGTTCGAGGACACTGGCCTTGAGAAGTGTGTGGGCTGCTCACTTTGCGCGGCGGCCTGCCCGGCGGACTGCATTAGGGTCGTCGCCGCCGAGAACACCCCCGAGCACAGGGTGTCGGCCGGTGAGCGCTACGCGGCTGTGTACGAGATCAACCTGTCGCGGTGCATCTTTTGCGGCTACTGCGAGGTGGCTTGCCCATTTGACGCGATCACGATGGGTCACGACTACGAGATGTCCGACTACACGCGCTCGGACTTGATCTTCACCAAGGAGATGCTGCTCGCCGAGCCTTTGGAGAGGACACCCCTGAGGCGGGAGGGCGAGTGAGCTCCATCCTCTTCTTCATCGCCGCGATCGGGGTGATCGCTGGGGCCGTCGGTGTGGTGACGCTAAGCAACCCCTTTTACAGCGTGCTGGCGCTCGTCGCGCACCTGCTTTCGCTGGCGGTGCTGTTCCTATTGTTGAGAGCCGAATTCGTAGCGGCCGCTCAGGTCGTCGTGTATGCGGGCGCGGTGATGGTGCTGTACGTGTTCGTCGTGGCTTACGTGGGCGACGAGGAGCAAGCCCTCGACGGTGGCCTGACCCGGCGCCCTCGTGCTCGCGGCGCTGACGGGCGCAAGCTGAGTGGAGCACTGTTCGCGGGCGCGCTGCTCGTCGAGCTTCTGATCGCCCTGCTGGGCAGCGGCCTGAAGGCGGTCGAAGGCAACGGCGCTCCGTACGCACCTGGGCCGCGGACCTTTGGGACGCCCGCCTATATCGGCAACCTGTTGCTCACACGCTTCCTGTTGGTGTTCGAGGCCGCCTCGCTCCTGCTATTGATCGCGGCTGTCGGCGGTGTGGTGTTGGCTCGGCGGCGCAGAGGTTTGGACGAGGATGAGGACGACCGCGACCGACTCACGCCGCTTGACATCTTGCGCCCGCACGGTACGGGCACGATGGTCGAGGGCGTCGAAGGGCTCGCCCTCGCTCATGCACGCGGGGCGGGAGACTTCGAGGGCGAGCAATCCGACGCCCCCCAGGGCGTTGCGCAAGCCGCCCCCGCCGGCGGGCGAACAGACGGAGGCGGCTGGTGAGCATCGCCTGGTACCTCGCAGTCTCGGCGATCGTCTTCTGCACGGGCGCGTTCGGAGTGATGACGCGGCGTAACCCGCTCGTGGTCCTGCTGTGTTTGGAGCTGATGCTCAACGGCGCCAATCTCTCGTTGATCGCGTTCTCACGCATGTGGGGCAACGGCGACGGCCAGATCTTGGCGATCATCGTGATGACCGTCGCCGCCTGTGAGGTGTGCATCGGACTGGGCATGATCGTCGCGATTCACCGCCGCCGATTGCCCATCGACGTGGATGAGCTGCGGGAGTTGCAGGGATGACCACCACCTTCGGCTGGCTGGTCCTGGCCTTTCCTCTGCTGGGCACGATCGTGATCGGCGCCGGCTTCAAGAAGCTGCCCGGCCGAAGCGCCGGTTGGATCGGCACCGCCGCGATCGGGCTGGCCTTCGTGGCGGCGCTGGCGACGTTGATCTCGCTACAAGGCCATGCCGCCGATCACCGCCAACTGACCTCGTCGTTGTGGAACTACGCAAGTACGGTCGGCATCGACGCGCAGATGTCGATCCTGGTCGATCCGTTGTCGGTGTTCATGATCCTGATCGTCACGGGGATCTCGACGACGATCCACCTGTACTCGATCTCCTACCTAGACGAAGACAAAGGCTTTGCGCGGTACTTCGCCTACCTCAACTTCTTTGTCTTCTCGATGCTATTGCTGGTCCTGGCCGGCAACTTCCTGCTGTTGATTGTGGGCTGGGCCTTCGTGGGTGCCGCCTCCTACCTGTTGATCTCCTTCTGGTACCGGCGCACCACCGCCACAACCGCCGGGATCAAGGCGTTTGTGATCAACGTGGTGGGCGACGTGGGCTTGGTGTTGGGCACGTACTTCCTGTTCAAGCACACCGGTACGCTCGACTTCCTCAAGGCGTTCAAGGCCGCGCCCAACGTGTTCACCAGCGGCGAAGCGGACGTGACTGCGGGCTGCCTGCTGCTGCTCGTGGGAGCGTTCGCCAAGTCGGCCCAGATCCCGCTGCACACATGGCTCCCCGACGCGATGGAGGGGCCCACTCCAGTCTCCGCCTTGATCCATGCAGCCACCATGGTGACGGCCGGCGTGTACCTAATCGCGAGGATGCACCCCTTCTTCGAACTGGCTCCCGCCGCGCAGGACGTGGGCGCGGTAATCGGTTGTGCGACGCTCGTGATTGCAGCCACGATCGCGCTCACCCAGACCGACATCAAGCGCGTGATCGCTTACTCGACGATGTCCCAGATCGGCTACATGATCATGGGTGTCTCCGTCGGCGCTTACGCCGCGGGGATGTTCCACCTGATGACTCATGCCTTCTTCAAGGCACTCCTGTTCATGGGCGCCGGTTCGATCATCGGCGCGATGGGTGGCGAGCAGTCATTGGAGAAGATGAAAGGCTTCAAGAAGGCGATGCCCTTCACATTCGCCTGCTTTGTGATCGGCGGCCTGGCCTTGTCGGGCATCCCCCCCTTCTCGGGCTTTTTCTCCAAGGACGAGATCCTGCTCGTGACCGGCGAGCGCGGTGGCTGGCACTGGGCCCTCTATGTACTCGGCTACGTGGGCGCGTTCATGACGGCGATCTACACGTTCCGGATGATCTTCAGGGCCTTCTATGGCGACCCGGTCGAGCAGGCCAAGGAGCTTGAAGGTGGCCACCTCTACCACGCGCCGCAGCCCACTAATCCGGCGACTGGGGAAGTCGAGGACACCGATGTGGGTTTCCCCGGTCCCCATCACGCGATTGCCGAGTGGGCCATGCCGATGAAGGTCGCGATGAGCATCCTTGCGGTCGGTGCGGTCGGTGCGGGGCTCGTGCAGATCCCGGAAGTGGATGACGTGGTCACCAAGTTCCTCGAACCGAGCTTCGCGGGCTCGACGCTGTACACGGTCCACACGCGCGACGGCCTGCTCGTGTTCGGCCTGATTTTGGGTACCGTGCTCGGCCTAAGCGGCATCGCCATTGCCTGGCGGATCTGGGTCAAGCAGCCTTCCATCGCCGTGACCGCACGCGCCCGCTTTAAGCCGCTGTACACGCTGTTCGTAAACAAGTGGTATTTCGACGAGCTGATTGATGCGCTCATCGTCAAACCGACGGCAGCAGCCGGACGCTTCGCCAGCACCACTTTCGAGCGAGTGTTCGTGGATGGTGCCTTGATCGGCGGTGCCACTTCGCTGGTGCGCGCCGGCTCAGCCTCGGTCAGGGCGATCCAGACAGGCCTGCTGCGCTACTACGCGGCGCTTGTCGTGCTCGGTGTGGCAGCACTTGGCCTCTACTTCCTGTTGCAGACGTGACCATGCTCGATTCCCTCTCTCCCTTATCGGCCATGCACCTACCCCGCTGATGCCTCCTCTTTCAATCCTGATCTGGCTGCCGGCCGCCTGCGGGCTGCTTGGGGCACTACTCGCAAAAGCGGTGCCCCACGCGCGCGTGCGGGCGCGCGCGCAGGCCCCCCCCAACGGGGACACACACAACGCAGAGGCGGACCCGAACTCCACCACCGCCGAACTGGCCTTGCCCGGCCTGCTGGCCCTCGCCGGCTCTCTCGTGGCGCTGGGCCTGGCGATCGCCTACATCGTGCAGTACGGACCCGGCTCGCATGGCCTCAAGGACGTGACCGACGTGGTCTGGATCTCTGAGCTGGGCATCCACTACAAGCTCGGTGTGAGCGGCCTGAACGTCTTGCTTGTGGGGCTCACCGCCCTGCTCTTCTTCGCCGCAATCCTCGCATCCAACCTACGCTCCACGCCCCTCTACAAAAGCGATGCAGCCCGGAGGGCCGCATCGGGTAGCGGTCCCATCGACCGTCCGGGGCTTTTCTACTTCCACATGATGCTGGCCGAGTCGGCCGTGCTGGGCGCCTTCCTGGCTCAGGACCTGGCCCTGTTCGTGGCCTTCTTCGATCTGATGTTGATCCCCTTCTACTTCCTGATCGGCTCGTGGGGCGAAGGTCCCGACAGGGTCAAAGCGACGACCAAGCTAGTCATCTACACGCTTGTGGGCTCGCTGTTGATGCTGGCCGCCGCGATCGCAACCGGTGTATTGGCTGGCGAGCAGAACGGGACGCACATCACCTTCGTGCTCTCCCAATTGCAAGGCTTGCCCTTGAGCAAGGGCTCACAAGAGTGGATCTTCCTGTTTTTCGCGGCGGCCTTCCTCGTGAAGATGCCGGCCTTCCCGCTACACGGCTGGATGCCTGACGGCTACAGGGCGATGCCGATCGAGGTGTTGATGGTCTTCAGCGGCGTGCTCTCCAAGGTCGGCGCCTACGGCTTCCTGGCGATCGTGCTGCCCCTGTTCCCCCAGGCCTCGGCCCACTTCCAAGTCCTAATGCTGGTGATCGCGCTGCTGTCGATCTTGTATGGGTCGGCGATGGCCTTCACACAGACGCACGCCCGCCTGATCGCCGGGTACTCATCGGTGGCCCAGCTCGGCTTCATCACACTTGGGATCTTCGCGCTGAACCCGCAAGGCGCCCAAGGGGCGCTTTTGCAGATGGTCAACCACGGCCTGGTGGTGGCGCCGGTGTTCTTTATCATCGCGCTGTTGGCCGCCCGGGCCGGGGGCTCGCAGGACATCAGGGAGATGGGCGGCATCGCCTTCAGGGCGCCCTTGCTGGCCACTGTGTTCTTGGTCGTGGCTCTGGCGACGCTGGCGATTCCGGGCTCGGCCAACTTTGTCGGTGAGTTCCTGATCCTGTTGGGCGTCTTCAAAGCGAAGCTCGCGATCGCCGTGATCGCCTTTGCCGGCGTGGTCATGGCCAGCGTGTACGCGCTTAGGCTGTTTATCCGCGCAATGCACAACAGGGTCGGGGCAAACGTGAAATCGCGCGAGCTGACCGGCATGGATGCGGTCGTACTCGTGCCGCTGCTGGCGGTGATCGTGTTCTTGGCGCTCTATCCGCAAGGGGCTTTGAAGCGCTCCGAAAAGTCGGCGATGACGTCGGTGGCGGCAGCACATGCCGCGCTCTCACCACTCACCGCGAACGCGGCCCCAGTCGCATCGAGCGAAACGGGCGTGCGGGAACCCCCCAATGAGGAAAGTCGCACGGTGGAAACCAGTACCCGGCAGCTCGAAGCCGAAGAAGCAAGTAGGGGCAGCCGGTGATGAACGCCTCGCTCGCCACCGCCCACCTCAAAGGGCCGCACGTCGATTTCGCGGCGCTGTCGCCTCTGATTGCCCTGTTCGGGGGCGCGATCGTGGTCCTGCTCGTCGGGCTGCTTGGCGCGCGCAAGGCACGCGAGCAACTCGTGCCGACGCTTGCGCTGATCGCGCTTGGGGCAACGATGGGCCTGACGATCTGGCGCTGGAACAAGCCAGAGTCGGTGGTCTCTGGGGCCCTGCGCATCGACCGCTTGTCGCTCACACTGAACCTGATCTTGGCCGTCGGCGGCATGGCTACAGTGCTGCTCGCTTGGCGCTCAAAGGCCGCCAAGGAAGCCGCACACGGCGAGCTGCACGCGATGTTGTTGAGCACGATTGGCGGCATGGCGTTGCTGGTAGCCGCCCAGAACACGGTCGCCTTGTTCTTGGGCCTTGAGCTTCTGTCGATCCCGCTGTATGTGTTGTGCGCGACCGAAATGCGTAACGAGCACTCGCTTGAGGCGGGGCTGAAGTACCTGATCGTGGGCTCGGTCGGCTCGGCCACTCTGCTGTATGGGATTGCGCTGCTGTATGGCGCGACCGGCGCGACCGACTTTGATGTGATCGCCTCCGCCATCTCCACACATGGGCTTGCCTCCAACGCGATGCTGCTGACGGGGATCGCCTTGTGCGTGGCTGGACTCGCCTTCAAGGCTTCGGTGGCCCCGTTCCACCAGTGGACGCCGGATGTGTACGAGGGCGCACCAACGCCGATCACGGCTTTCATGGCTGTCGCCACGAAGGTGGCGGCGCTGGGCGTGATGCTGCGGCTGTTTGACGTGGCCTTGATCGAAGCCCACGCCAGCTGGGGTCCGGCGCTGGCGGTGCTCGCCACCGTGACGATCCTGGTGGGCAATGTGGGTGCGCTGGGGCAGTCCTCGCTAAAGCGGATGCTTGCGTATTCCTCGGTGGCCCAGGCCGGCTACATGCTGGCGGGGGTTGTCGTAGCAACCGCACTCGGAGCGCAGGCGATGGTGTTCTATCTGGCCGTGTACCTGGCGATGAACATGGCTGCCTTCGCGGTGATCGTGACAAGGGAGCGCGAAACGGATCTCGGCGACAGCGTCCAGGCGATGGCGGGCCTCGGCCGCGAGCGCCCGTGGCTGGCGTGGCCAATGACGATCTCGATGCTCGGCCTTGCCGGTATTCCCGCCACAGCGGGCTTCATCGGCAAGTTCTATCTGATCGATGCTGCCATATCGGGCGGCTACGCCTGGCTGGGCGTGGTGATCGTAATCGGCTCGATGATCTCCTTGGGCTACTATCTGCCGGTCATTGCCACGATGTGGATGGCGCCTTCGCCCGTGCCGGCGATCGCCGGCGCCTCGCAGGATCTCGAGGACCCAATCGCTCCGGCAGCAAGCCAGAGGCAGACCGAGCTGGCATTTGTGGCCGTGCTCGCCGGCGCCGCGACGATCTTCTTCGGGGTGGTGGCGCAGCCGCTGTTCAACCTCGTCCATGGCGTGGGCAGCGCACTCGGGTTGCTCTGAGCTTCGCGTAAAGACGCGGCGTACTCGGCTTATTCTGCCCCCGCGTAAAGCGCGACGCATTCGGATTGCTCTGGCTTTGCTAAGGCCCGAGGGTGTAAACGGAGCGCGCCTCACTCAAACACTCGTCGGATTGAGCCACCGGCATTGAACACTAGGAATCCAAACACCGATACAGCTCTCGGGATAATTGATGCAACGCCAAATCCAGCTAATCCGAGAGCTTGTTGAGGAATCGCAGTACGCGGTTGACGCGGCGGCTGTGGCGGAGGCGATCGTGGTGCGGGCGCTGGCCCGTCGCAATGTGGTGGGGACAACCTTTCGCAACGACATGAAGGCTCCTCAGGTGCGCTCGTTTCGCCCAACGCGTCAAGCTCGCTCCTTCCGACCCTGCGGCGCCGCAGCGTCAGAGGACGGGCTTATTGCGATCGCCCCATGGCGCCGCCGCTAGCGGGCCGCCAAGCCGGCCGAAGCTGGCCATACTGGTCCAGGCCCCCAAGTCAGCCTCTTGGTCGATGCCGGCTACACCCGTCCGGCGTCGCGGGCGGCGGCTTCGGCGGCGGAAAGTTGGCGCTCGACCAAGTCCAGGCCGGAGTCCCAGAAGCCGGGGTCGGCCAGGTCGATGCCCACGATCCGACCTAGATCCTCGGGGGAACGAGAACCGCCGGCGGCCAAGAGGTCGAGGTAGCGGGGCACCAGGTCCTCACCGGATTCCTCGTAGCGTTGGTAGACCGAGAGGGCGAGCAATTGTCCGTAGGCGTACGCGTAGACGTAGCCGGGCGAGCCGATGAAATGCGGGATGTAGGACCACCAGGAACGGTAGCCCTCGGTGATCTCGACTGAGTCGCCGAACATCTCGCTCTGGCTCTCTACCCAGAGCTCGCCGAAGCGCTCAACCGAAAGCTCGCCGTGCTCGCGCCGCGCTTTGTGGACGAAGTCCTCGAAGCGGTTCATGGCGACTTGGCGGAACACTGTGGCCAGGGCCCCCTCGATGTTCTCGGCCAAGAGGGCCAAGCGCGACGAGGGCGAGGAGTCCTCTTCCAAGAGACGCCCGAAGACGATCGTCTCGCCGAACACGGAAGCTGTCTCTGCCAAGGTGAGGGGAGTGCCCTGATGGAAGATGCCTTGGTCGGCGGCCAAGGCGAAATGGACACCGTGGCCCAGCTCGTGCGCCAGGGTCAGGACGTCGCGACGGCGTGAGGTGTAGTTGAGCATCACGTAGGGGTGTGCGGAGGGGACCGCCGAGGCGCAGAAAGCTCCGCCGCGCTTAGCAGGGCGTATGGGGGCGTCGATGTAGTGCTCGTCGAAGAAGCGCTTGGCGACAGCGCCCAGCTTCGGGGAGAAGGAGGAGTAGCAGTCGAGCACGATCTCGCGGGCAGCGGCAAACGGGTAGGTGACCTCGTCCTCGGTGACGGCGGCCATGCGGTCGTAGTCGGCCAGGCGTTCGACCCCCAAGAGGCGGGCCTTGAGGCGGTACCAGCGCCGCGGCAACTCGTAGCGTGCGCGTGCCGCCTCGATCAGGGCGGCGACCGACTCATCGGAGGCCTCGTTTGAGAGGTTGCGGGCAGCCAGCCAGGACGGATAGTGGCGCAGGCGGTCGTCGATCGCCTTGTCGGCTAGGAGCGTGTTGAACAGGAAGGCGCGGGTGCGCAGACCGGGCGCGAGCGCCTCGGTGACCGCCTCGGCGGTAGTGCGCCGCACGTCACGGTCGGGCAGGACGAGGCTGCTGAGGGCTACATCCAGGGCGACGGTGGTGGTCGCGCCCCCGGCGCCCGAGGCCTCTCCCTCAGCCTCCCCGCCGTCGTGCTCACCGCTGTCCAGCGGCAAGCGGACCTCGATCGAAGAGGTGAGCTCGTCGAACAGCCGCGACCAGGCGCTGGCGCCGGTGACCGCCTTCTCGGCGAGGATCTTCTCCTCCGGTTCTGAGAGCAGGTGCGAGCGGTAGCGGCGAGTGGTGCGCAGGTAGTGGGCGCAAAACGCGAGACGTTCGTCCTCAAGCAGGCGCTCGGCCTGCTCGTCACCCAAGGCTGCCCATTCGAGCTCGAAGAACAGCAAGGTCGTCTCGATCTCGGTACCCCGCTCCTGGACCTCCTGCATCAAGGCGCCGGCTGCGGGATCGGCAGTGTCCACCGAAAAGCGCAGACCGGCGTAAGTGCCGGCGCGGCCCACCAGGTCCTGGATCTCGCCCAGCTCGCGCATTGCCTGCTCCAGGCCGGAGCTGTCCAAGCCACCGAGCTTGCCCGCATAGCGCACAGCGAATGCTTGGGCGCGCTTGAGCGATGCTGTCAATTGCGCTCGCGCGCCATCCGCGCCTTCTCCGCCCACGAGCGGATCGAGGTTCCAGGCGGTCGCTTGGAGCTCGGGATCGCTTGAGTGGGCAGCTGCTTCGGTGGCCATGCTCCCGGCAGCTTAGCTCCCAGGAGACAGACTGCTATGAGCTACTCGCTGGAAAGCGCTTGGAGCATGTCCAAGCGGGCCGCCCGTCGCGCGGGCAGCTGACCCGCCAGCAGCCCTGCCAGGGCAGCAACCACCAGCAGGATGAGGAGCGTGCCGATCGGGAACGCCTGCACATAGCCCGATCCCGACAGGGCGAAGGTGGTGACGAGCACGGCGCCGACAACGCCGATCACGAGCCCGAACACACCCCCAATAAGCGCGGTGATCACCGACTCGTAGCGGATCATCTGGCGCACCTGACGGCGGGAGGTGCCGATCGCGCGCATCATCCCTAGCTCGCGGGTGCGCTCGTAGATCGAGAGGATCAGGGTATTGACGATTCCGAACAGCGAGACGATCACCGACAGCGCCAGCAGCACGTAAATCAGCGCCAGCAGCGTGTTGACCTGGTTGGCCTGGTCGGCCTTGAATTGGGCGGCCGTACGCGAGCGTGTCTGAGGGAATTGCCTGGCGAGCAACCTATCGACAGCCGGTTGCACCTGGGCGTCGCTGTAGCCATGCTTGTAGGCGACGAAGTCGAAAGCGTCTTCGCGCTGGCCAAATGCCTGGCGCGCAAGCGTGCGAGAGATCGTGAAATTTCCGAGCAGGCGTGCGTTGTCGGAGGCTATCCCACGGACCTGGAGCGTCACGTGCTTGCCCGTGGGAGTGAGTAGCGAGACGATCCGCCCGACCGTCAGGTGGTGGGATTCGGCGTAGGCCTTCGCAACGATCGTGCCGCGGTCGTCAAGCGCCAGCAGCACAGCATTGGAGCCCTGCTTCCATTCCACGCGATAGACGCGACCGAAGGTATCGGGTTCGATGGCGGTGACTGAGGCATTGCTGGTAGATCCGTGCAGGCGCCCCTCTGTGAATCCGACCGCGGTGGCGGTCGCCACGCCAGGCACGCCGCGTAGCGCGGGGGCCACCAGCGCGGGGATCCCGGCTTGGTTGCCGGATTGCGAGTTCTCCACGATCAGGTTGCCTGCGAACGTGCGGCTGACCGCCTGGTTGATGGTGGCCTTGGTCCCGTCGGCGAGCACCGCCACCAGTGTGACCAGCGCCAGTCCCACAGTGAGCGCGGCTGCCGTGGTTAGCGTGCGGCCGGGTTGGCGGATGGAGTTCTCCTGCGCCAGACGAGCGGTGATGCCACGCCAGGCGATCAGCGAACCGATCGCTCTCGCCAGAGCGGGCACTATCCGGTAGTGACGTGCTGGGCGTTCGCCTCCGCGTCGCAGACGCACCCATAGCCTCAGGGCACGCAAGCACCATACGATTAGAAGCAAGATCACCACGGCATGCCCGGTTATGGCGCCTATGGCGATGACCACGACGAGCCCGATCAGGAAGCGGACGATCAGCTGGCGCTTGGTGGGAAGCGGCCGTGGGGGAATGCCCACGCCTTCGCGCATTGCCGCGAGCGGGGGCACGCGTGTGGCACGGATCGCGGGGGCGAGCCCGGCAAGCACAGTCACGCCAATGCCGACTGCCAGTGAGACGACGATTGTGCGCGTTTGGAGCACGGTGCCACTGTCGGGGAGATCGGCGCCGAAGCTCTTGAACAGCTGGTCGAGCGCAGGCGCCAGTAGGAGCCCCCCAAGCAGTCCCAGCACTGCCCCCACGACGCCCAACAGTAGCCCTTCGTAGACGACCGAGCGCATGATCTGCGAGCGGGAGCTGCCGAGCGTGCGCAGCAACCCGAACTCGCGCGTGCGCTGGGCGACGGTAATCGAGAACGTGTTGAAGATAATGAATGCGCCTACCACCAGCGATACATAGGCGAATACGAGCAGGAATGTGCGTAGGAAGCCAAGGTCGCTTTCCAATTCGGCAGTGTCGTGCTTGGCTTGTTCGGCGCCGGTGCGCACGTCTACCGTGCGCGGCAGCACGGCCCGTAGCCGGCGGCGCAGGTCGGTTGGCGTTACGCCCGATTTGGCCGCTACGTCGATCTGGTCAAATGCGCCCGGCTCACCGACGACCCGCTGAGCCTCGGCAAGGGTGAGCACGGCGATGCCCGCGCCACCAAAGGATTCACCGCCGCCGAACTTCAGGACACCGACGATCGTGTAGCGCTTCGTCGGAGCCGAGCCGCCCGCGACGAGCATCTGGTGGCCGACCTTCAGTTTGGCTCTTTCCGCTGTGGCCTCGTCGATGGCGACCTGGTTGGCGCTCCGCGGAAAGCCACCGGTAACCGGGGAGTAGGAGTTGAAGGGCGCAGACACCTTGGAGGCGACGAACGCAGGCGCCCCACCGGCAGTTAGCCGTTTGCGATGGACGTCGAGGAAAGTGCCTGGGCTGAAGATCGAGCCGTCCGCCTCGGCGACGCCGGCGGTGGCGCGTACTCGTGCAAGCATGGCATCGGTGATGGGCGTGGTTTCTGAGCCCGAGTTGCGTCCAAGCACTTGGGTGGGCGTGATCACGACGTCGTGGCCGCGGTTGGCCGTTTGGAAGATGCCGGCGAAGGAGTGGTTGATCGTGTCGGTGAGCACATAGGTGCCCGCCATCAAGGCCACGCCGAGCGCGACAGCGATCCCGGTGAGCAGTACCCGCAGCTTGCGCTGCATGAAGCCTCTCAGGACCAGCGCAAGCATCAGCCCACGGACTTCATCAGATCCAACGCCTGCTCCGCCGTGGTTGCCTCCCCGTCGTGCACGATCCGCCCATCCGCAAGCACGAGCAACCGGTCGGCAAACGACGCCGCGTGGGCGTCGTGGGTGACCATGACAACCGTCTGAGAGAAGTCGTCGACAGCGTGGCGCAGCAGTTCGAGTACGTCGCCGGAGGCCTTCGAGTCGAGGTTGCCCGAGGGCTCGTCCGCGAAAACCACAGAAGGACGCGACACCAGAGCGCGTGCGACAGCCACGCGCTGCTGCTGGCCGCCCGACAGCTCGGCGGGACGATGGTGAAGCCGGTCGCGAATGCCGACCGTGTCGATCAGGCGGTTCAACCACTCGCGGTCGGGCTTGCGCCCGGCAATCGATAGCGGCAGCAGGATGTTCTCCTCGGCGCTGAGCACCGGCAGCAGGTTGAAGGTCTGAAAGATGAACCCGACCTGGTCGCGGCGCAGCTGAGTGAGCTGGCGGTCATCCAGGTCGCTTAGCTCGACGCCGCCAATCTGGACCGACCCGGAGGTAGGGCGGTCCAGCCCGGCGAGCGTGTGCATCAACGTGGACTTGCCCGAGCCTGAAGGTCCCATGATCGCGGCAAAGCGACCGCTGGGAAAGTCGACGCTAACGTCCACGAGCGCCTCCACGGTCGCCTCGCCTTCGCCATAACGGCGACTGACGTTGCGAGCCTGGACGATGTTGGGCGACCCGCCATCAACGCTTATGGCGCTCATAGCGCGAGTGTAGTGGTCGCTCGCGACGCACTGCACGCGCCCTCAGGGGAGGTGAGATAGGCCAAAGGACGCCGCATATCGAGGGGACGCCCGACTGGGGCTGTAGGATCGCCCGCCACCATGCACGAGACCAGTCCCAGCGTCTTTCTGATCGCGCGACCCTCAATCGACATCGAGGGCATGCGTGGCTACCTCGAGGACGTCGGCGGCGAGTCGTGGCTGGAGCGTCGCCTGGAGGAGGTCGAGGGGGCACCAAACGGGGGCGAGTTGATCGTGGAGTTCGGCGGACGGGCCTGCTATCGCAGCTGGGAGCCGGGCCTGAACCCGAATGTGACGAAGGTGCGGACCGACCAGCGGGAGTACTTCGCCAATATCCTGAAGAGCGCCCACGGCAGCGTGTTGGAGCACGCCAACTGGTCGTTTGCGTTGCGCAACGTGAGCAGAGTCTTTACGCATGAGCTCGTTAGGCATAGGGCCGGCTCGGCTTTCAGCCAGGAGAGCTTGAGGTACGTGCGGCTGACCGACATCGGCTTTAGGGTGCCTCCGGCTTTGGAGCCGGTGCGCGAGCAGGTGTTGAGCATCGTGGAGCAGCTCGAGGAGTTCCAGGTCACCGCCGCCGAGCAACTCGGCATCGACAAAGAAGGCGTGCCGTTTCACGTCAAGAAGGAGGTCACCTCCGCCCTGCGGAGGCTCGCGCCGATCGGCCTCTCGACCGACATCCTGTGGACCGCCAATGCTAGGACTTTGCGTCATGTGATCGAGATGCGCACGGCCGAAGGCGCGGAGGAGGAGCTGAGGCTTGTGTTCGACCAGGTCGCAAAGATCATGCAGGCCGAGGCGCCCGGCCTGTTCCAGGACTTTAGGCGCCAGGACGACGGCTCGTGGGTACCTGAGCACCGCAAGGTCTAGGTATCCATCGTGCTGGTGCGCCATGCGCCAAGCGCAAGGAACAGGACGACCCAGACCGCGAGCACGATCAAGGCAGTGCCTCCCGACAACGTGACGGTCGCCCCATGACCACCTTCGCCCACATGGACGGGGCTGAAGTGGGCGATCGCTTGGCTCAGGAGTCCCTCGCGGGCGCTGCCCAGGCCTTTGATGCTGGCGAGCAGAGGACTGGCCACAATCTGCCAAGCGATTAGGGCGATAATTGCGGCCGGCTTGGAGGTCGTGAGCGAAGCGAAACCAACGGCGATCGCGCACAATATGCCGGTCGCCAGGAGCGTGAAGCCGAGGCCGTTGAGGATCAATGAGCCGCTCGGGGTCGGCAAGCCCGAGGCGAAGGCGAACGTACCAATCAGCAGTAGGGCGTAGGCCCCGAGCATCATCACGCAGGTAACCGCCAAAGCGGCGGGCACGCGTGTGGCAAACAGGGCAAGACGCGAGCGGCCGGTAACGACCAGGTCTCGGAAGACTCCGGCCGAGGCGTCGCCCGTGCCGGCCTCGACACCGATCAGGAGGGCCGCGAGCGGCCCGAAGAAGAGCGCGATCACGCGCAAGCCGTCTGAGAAGTTCTGGGCGCCTCCCGCCGGGCCATATTTGCCGGGGTTGGAGGCATGCTCGATCACCGCTGCCACGAAATAGATCAAGACCGGACCCAAGGCCAGGACCAGGGACCATGTCAGGATCCCCCGTTTCTTGCGCAGCTTGAGGATGTCCGCGCTTGTCATCTGGGCGGCGATTGTGGCGTTCATGATGTGACCTGCTCGGTGGTCGAATCGCTCAGCCTGGATGTGACCTCCAGGAACCGCTTCTCCAAGCTCTGGCGCACCGGCTCAAGGCGCGACACGGCCAGCCCAGCCCCTACCAGGGCTGCGTTGACGGAGGCGGCGTTCTCGGTCGGCGAAGCCTCGGGGGCGTCCGCCAGAGTGACCCGCAGACCCTCATCCGAACGCTGTGCCTGGCGCACCGAAGCATTTGCCTGGAGCACTTCCAGAGCTCGCAGGGGATCGTCCACGCCGACAATCAGCTCGTGGCGGGTGCCCCCTTCGGCCAGGTCAGCGATGGAGCCCTGCATCAGGATCTTGCCGCGATCGACGATCGCCGCGTGGTCGCAGATCTTCTCGACCTCATCGAGCAGGTGCGAGGAGATGAAGACGGTGCGTCCCTCCTGCTCGACCATGGCCCTGATCATTTCGCGGAACTCTTGGATGCCGCCTGGGTCGAGGCCATTGGTGGGCTCGTCGAGGATCAAGAGCAAAGGATCGGCCAGCAAGCAGCGTGCGACACCGAGGCGCTGGCGCATTCCGAGCGAATACTTCTTGACCTTCTCGTCGGCGCGCTCTGAGAGGCCGACCCGGCGCAAGGCCGGCACGATGCGCTCGTGCGTTTCGGGGCCACGTACAGCAGCCACTATGCGCAGATTCTCACGACCCGTGAGTTGGGGGTGAAAGCGAGGCTCCTCGACAATCGCTCCTACGCGCGCCAAGGCCTCGGAGCGCTCGGCCGGGACGGAGCGCCCGAGCACACTCATGGTGCCCGCGCTTGCGTGAGTCAAGCCCAAGAGCATGCGGATCATCGTGGTCTTGCCGGCGCCGTTTGGACCCAGGAAACCGAAAGCACTGCCGCGGGGCACTCGCAAATCGACGGAGTCGATCGCAGCCCTTGAGCCGAAGCGCTTGGTCAGGCCGGTGGTCTGGATCGCCGTGGTGTTGGTGTCTGAGGCGGACACGGGCGAGCTGTGGTCGAGTGTTGACATCGGTCTCCTTGTAGAGCTTCCTTTTGGACGCCTACCCAGACGCATCGGGCGAGGGCACGGCACAACCGGTCGGACGGTTCGGACACTGTGATCGAAGCGGGTGCGCTCGACCATAGGGGATTACCCGTAGGGAATGCGCCAGCCAGCGGGATAACCCTATGTAGGGAATGCGCCAGCCAGCGGGAAAACCCTATGTCGCGAAAGAGATAGAGCTTCGGCGATCAAGCTTCCTGAGCCTGCAGCTCCTTGACTCGCCCTTCCAGCTCACTCATAACCGTCGGGTCGCGCAGAGTGGTCACGTCGCCCAAGGCGCGGCCCTCGGCGATGTCGCGCAACAGCCTGCGCATGATCTTGCCCGAGCGTGTCTTGGGCAAATCCTCGGCCCAGATGATGCGCTTTGGACGCGCGAACTTGCCGATCCGCCCAGCCACGGTCTCGCGGATACTCTCGACCTCTGCCTCGTCGCCTTGGAGATCACCTTGGAGGGTGACGAAGGCGACGATCGCTTGACCGGACTGCTCGTCGTGCTGGCCGATCACGGCGGCCTCAGCAACGTCGGGGTGGGCCACGATCGCCGACTCGACCTCGGCTGTGGAGAGCCGGTGCCCGGACACGTTGACGACGTCGTCGATGCGACCGATCACCCAGATATAGCCGTCGGAGTCGACGCGTGCCGCGTCGCCGACCAAGTATGTCTCCTTGCCGAAGCGGCTGAAATAGGTCTCGATGAAACGCTCGTGCTCCTTGTAGAGAGTGCGCAACATCGAGGGCCACGGTTTTGTCAAGACGAGCAGGCCTTGGCCTTCGGTGATCGGCTCGCCGCTCGACTCGCTCAAGACCTGCGCCTCCACGCCGGGGAACGGCTGCGTAGCCGAGCCTGGCTTGGTAGCCGTGATGCCGGGCAAAGGCGTGATCATGATCGCCCCGGTCTCCGTCTGCCACCAAGTGTCCACGATTGGGCAGCGTTCCCCGCCGATCACCTTGTAGTACCAGAGCCAGGCCTTCGGGTTGATCGGCTCGCCGACCGTGCCCAAGAGGCGCAGGGAGGTGAGGTCGTGCTCCTCAGGCCACTCGGCACCCCACTTAATGCATGCCCTGATCGCGGTTGGGGCGCAGTAGAGGATCGACACTTTGTAGCGCTCGATCAGCTCCCACCAGATGCCCTTGTTGGGATAGTCGGGCGCCCCCTCCCACATCACCGAGGTGGCACCATTGGTGAGCGGCCCATAGACGATGTAGGAGTGGCCGGTGACCCAGCCCACGTCGGCGGCACACCAGTACACGTCGGACTCCGCTTTGAGGTCGAACACGTAGCGATGGGTTGCGCTCACGCCCGTGAGGTAGCCGCCTGTGGTGTGCAGGATCCCCTTCGGCTTGGCGGTCGAGCCGGAGGTGTAGAGGATGTAGAGGGGATGCTCGGCATCGAGCGGCTCAGCTGGGCACTCCGGATCGGCGGCGGTGAGGATCTCGTCGTAGTAGACGTCTCTGCCTTGCTTCATCTGGCAGGGGGTGCCCTTGGAGCGCACGACGACGATCGTCTCAAGCGTCGCCAGGTCGCCCATGACCTCGTCGACGCGATCCTTGACCGGCGCGGTCTTGCCCTTACGGGCGGCGCCGTCCACGGTGATCAGGGCCTTGGCCTCGGAGAACTCCATGCGCTCGCGCACCGCCTCGGCGGAGAATCCGCCGAAGACAACGTTGTGGGGGGCGCCAATGCGCGCGCAGGCGAGCATCGCGACGACGACCTCGGGGATCATCGGCAGGTAGATGCCGACCACGTCGCCCTTGCGCACGCCTTGGTCCTTAAGCGCGCTTGAGAAGCGCTTGACCTCGGCCAAGAGCTCGGCGTAGGTGATATCGCGCTCCTCTCCCTGCTCGCCGCGCCAGTGCAAAGCCACGCGCTCGCCCAGGCCGGCCTCGACGTGGCGGTCGAGGCAGTTGTAGGAAGCGTTGATCGTGCCGCCCATGAACCACTTGTAGAAGGGGGGGTTGGAATCGTCGAGGACTTGGTCCCAAGGCTTGAACCAAGCAAGCTCCTCAGCCTGCTTGGCCCACCAAGTCCGCGGGTCGGCGGCCGCCTGCTCATAGACGGCCGGATCGCTTAGGAGCGCGTTCTCTTGAAAGGACGGAGGAGACTCGAAGCGCTCCACCTCGAGCATACGAGCCAGCTCTGAATCGAGCCCTGCGCCGTTGGTAGTCATTATCTGAGCCTCCCTCCTTGTCCCATGGTTTTGACTTTATCGATCGCCGAGTGGCATCACCGGCATGACCGTACGTCCGAATGTGGAGTTGACCACGACCGCGAACGACGCGTACCAGGCAGCCGCGGCGGTAGCAAGACCGACATAGCCGCCCCAGTGGGTGACCGTCGTATGCGGTCCTACGGCGCCGATGGCAAGCAGGATGAACGTCGCCGTCAGCAGTACGAACACGAGCAACACCGCTCCGCTGACACGCAGGGCGGCAACTGTCATGTAGGCCGTGAAGATTGCCCACGCCCACAGGTAGACGCCGACCGCGTGGCCGGCGTTGCCGCCAATGTCCTTCGCATAGAACACGTTTAGGGCCCAGAAGGAGATCCAGAACGCACCGAAGGAGCAGAATGCGACCGCCCCGAAAGTGTTGCCGGTACGAAACTCCCACATGCCCGCGAGCAACTGCACTATCCCTCCGTAGGCAAGTGCCAAACCGAGCACAACCGGCGTGCCCTTTTCGTTGACCAGGTTGGCATTAAACATCGAGAGCACGAACGTGGTCATCGCGAACGCGGCCAAGCCGAGCGGAGCCGGATTGGCCGGCGACCACGAACTCGCCACCGGACGCTCGTCCGCAACCGGCGGACTTGCACCTTGCGCCGGGTGATGATGGATCGAAGCGGCCTCCATGGGACCTCCCTTCACGCCGCCCGACTGACCGAGCGGCTTCGATACTTGTCAAAGCTGCCGATCGTGGTTGACCGAAGCCAACCCGGTCTTCTCTATTTATTCCCGTTATGACGGACACTCAACCGTCAGCGCTTGTAGCGCGAACACCGCTTGCGACGCAATCAGCGCTTGCGACGCGATCAGCGCTTGCGACGCTTGCGGCGAGAGCCGCCGCTTACAGGCGTGGGCTCGGGCGCCACGTCCGCCGGCGTAGCCCCGTTGCGGGCGTCTTTGCCCCGAGGAGCGCTCCCCCCACCCTTCTCTTCTTCGCGCTTGGCGCGAAGCTCGGCCTGGGTGGGCCACGGACGCGCCTCCCCGGCCGCCCAGGCCGGCGGGTCACCGTTTGGCCAGCGGCCCATCAACAGGATGCCCGTCGCAACTAGCCAGAACGTGGGAATCAGTTGCAGAGTGGGGGTGCCGAAGAAAGGCAGGAATAGAAGCCCGGAGAGGATGCCGAGGACACTCAGCCAGCGCGCAAGCAAGCCGGAGCGCATCGTGCCCATCATCGTCGCGATCATCCCGATCGCGAGAGCGAGCGCGGCGAGCAGACCGAGCAGCCCCAACACGATTCCCACCGATCCGCTCGTGAGCAAGGCCTTTTCTACAGCCTTGTTGCTGAAGTCTTTGCTGCCCACGAATTTGTGGGCTTCGATCACGAGCACTACCTCGTGGACCAGGTTGAGCAGGGCAACGCCGAAGCCGCCGACGAACACCAAGGGACGCGCGGCCGGCCAAGAAGGCCGACGAAAGGCGGTGGCATCGATTAGGAACAGGAGCACCACAGTGAGCGCGCTCACGGCGAGCGCCGTGAGCAAGGTGCCGGCAAGCAGGTAGAAGGCGTGGTGGTTGATGTAGGAGACCTCGGGCGCTCTCGGGCTCACCGCCGGCGCGGCCCTACCCCGCAAGGCCGGTTCCAAGCCCTGCACGACGCCTACTGCCGGCAGTTCTTTGAGGGCGGCACTCAGGATGATCCCGCTGAGGAGATAGAGCACCCCCCCGGCGACGGCGGGCACGGCAAGACGAGCGCGACGGGCGGACTCGAAACTTACGCGCTCCTGTATCTCTTGGGGGGACGCCATCGGCACGGCAGTCTATGGGTTGACGCTAGGATGGGCGCATGGAGGGTGGAAGCTTCGGTGACCTGTTCGGCGATCCTGAGGAGCTCCAGCGTCGGCTCGCCCAGTTCGCCGAACAGATGCAAGGCCAACAGGCGTTGGCGTGGGCGGACAACGCCATCAAGCTTGCCGTGGACATGACGGTCGCGGCGGTGAACCGGGTGAACGTTCAGGGCAACGCCGAAGCTCAAGCTGAGCAGATCAGGCAGGTGATCGCACTAGTGTTCCCCGAGGCGGTCACACTCGTGCGCGAGGCGCGCGAGGGGCTGCAGTAGCACCCCGCTCCTCCCCCGCGCGTTCGGATTCGCGCTCGGCGTCGCGCGAGGCGCGACCCGCGTCGATCACTTCTTTGAAGGAGCGGAAGCGAAAGATGAAGAACACCGCGCCGAGTCCGACGAGTGCGGTGAACGCGGCGATCGCGATCTGTTGGCCAACCGAATAGGCGGCCACGACCGCCGTGGGGGCGCTCGCGGCGAAGACCTTGACGAGCAGGGCCTGCTGCACACCGGCGCCGCCCGGCGTGAAGGGCACGGCGCCGGCAACCTGACCGCACCCGAACACAAGCAGGACGTTCTCGATCGAGCCGCCGACGCGGAACGCGTCGAGCAGGAACCAGATGGCAGCGAAGCGACACACCCAGCCACCCGCCTGGAAAGTGGCGACTTCGCGCAGGTAGCGCCTGCGGTCGGTCAGGATCGTGAGCCCTTGGCGTATGCGCGCCCAGAAGGCCTTGGCCCGCACCGAGAGCAAGGCGAAGGCAAGCAGGCCCAGGACACCGAGCAGAGTGATCAGGAAGAGCGTGAAGCGGAAGTGGGAGGCCAGGTAGGAGATGTCGAAGGAGTCGAGCTTGGAGAAGTCGGGCGGCTTGGGGAAGACTCCTTGGCTGAAGGCAAAGATGAGCACAAACACGCCCACGCTCACGTCGAAGATCGCCTCAACGAAGAAGGCAGAGGCGACCGTTGGATAGGAGGAGCCTGGGATCGAGCTGCGCGTGAGGAACAGCTTGATGATGTCCCCGCCACGGGCGGGCACCACGTTGTTGAAGCCCACGGCCGCGACATAGGCGCCCCAGATTCGCCGCCACTGGAAACTTACCGCTGGGTAGGCCGCGCGTAGGCTGTTAAAGAAGGCGCGCGAGCGTAGGGTCAGGTTCAGCCCGAAGAAGGCCAGGCCAATTATGAGAGCCCCCCAGTGGACTGCGGCCAGGTCAGCGAAGAACTGTTCAGCCGCTTCGACGAATGAGTCGAAGCTCTGGGCTACCGAGGCCGAGGCCAAGGAGCTCAGGGCAGGCCACAGACTCAGGGCAGATGGGGGGCACATCAAGGAGCAGTACACACCCCAAGCCTACGGTCCAAACGGCGACGCAAGGGCCAGCGACGGGCTGGCGGTCAGGCAGAGTTGTTCTGGGCCGCGGAGATCGCGCCCACGAAGCTCAGAAGTCCTCGTCGTCTTCAGGTTCGAGCTCTTCCTCGTCGAGCTCCACATCGAGCTCGTCGCTGTCCAAATCTTCGGCGTCGTCCCAGTCGTCGTCGTCGAATTCGTGTTCTGGGGCCTCGAGCTGCGGGCTTGCAAGCATGGGTGCTCTCCCTTCTCAACGAGCGTGGACGTTTTCGGTGTCGACGGCCTGCTGATGAGCGGCCGCCTCCCATATATACCCTGTGGGCGGGCGCATGATAGTCAGCTCGTACTTCGGTCTTGGGCATCGCGCTGACGCCAGCCGATCCACGTCAATTCACACTGGCGCACGGGTCGAGCTCGAGCAATAGTCAGAGTGACCGGCACCGGCCCAGACCAGCGTGGCTGGAGTTCAGATGCTGCCCAATGCGGCCAGCGCCCGCTCGTCGTGCTCGGCTGGCTTGACCTTGCGCAACACTTCAACCACCTTGCCACTTGGATCGATGACGAACGTTGTGCGCTCGTTGCCCCAGTAGGTGCGTCCGTACATCGACTTCTGGACCCACACCCCGTAGCGCTCGGCGACGGCGTGATCCTCGTCGGCTAGCAGCGTGAAGTTGAGCGATTGCTTGTCGTGAAAGCGCTTGACCTTGGCTACAGGATCGGGGGAGATCCCGAGCACGACGGCTCCGTCGGCACTGTAGTCGGCCTGGTGATCACGTACCCCACACGCTTGGGTGGTGCAGCCCGGCGTGTCGGCCTTCGGATAGAAGTAGACCACCACCGGCCCGCCCCGCAGGTCCGACAGCTTGACGGCTCGCCCGTCCTGGTCGGGCAGCTCGAAGTCGGGTGCTTTGGCTCCAGCGTCGATCATCTTGCTAGAGCGTACCTGTGGGAGCGAGCCATTCGCTCTCGAACCTCAGCCCTGTACGCGCCGCCGACAAGCGCGAGTTCATGTTGCGCTTGGAATGCGAGTCTCTCCACCTCTTGGGAGATATGGACGGTACGACACCGACAAGTCGGGGTTGTAGGCTGCTCAAGACGAGCGCAGCGTGGCAACCACCACCGGCGAGCTCGTCGGATGGAGACTCCCGCCGAGCGGCTCGGCGGTGACCATCACCTGACGCACGCCAGCCAAACTGCCTGGCACATTCACCGAGGCGCTCCCCGCGTGGGTGACACCGAACAGGGCGTTCGTCGCTTGTGGAACCGCGCCCGGGCGGGCAACCCATAGCTCGTAGATCTTCCCTCGCGGTGGCTGGGAGACGCCCGAGAGGATCAATTCGGCGTGATTGCCCACCTGACGCAACAGCGCCCGGGCGCCTGCCGGCATCGAGGCAAGCTGGGCGGCGGTGACGCGGGTGGTCGGCGCTGAAGATCCCGTGTTGAGCGCCAGCGCCCCGATCAAAAGCCCAACGCCCAAAGCAAGGGCCGTGACAAACGCCTGCGGACGACCCAGGCGCCAGCGCGGGCTCGCAGGCTGAGGACGGTCGGCGCCGGCTCCGGCCGCATGCAAGAGCTCGGCCTCCGAGCGCACACTCGCCATTACCCGCGCACGCAGCTCATCAGGAGCAACCACCGGCGAGACGCTTGTGGCCAAGGAATCGGCCACAGGCTGCAACCTGACCACGTCCGCGCTGCACTCGGCACAACTATCGAGATGCTCCTGGTAGCACTCAGTCTCATGCTGCTCAAGCGCCGACAGGACATAGGCCGCGGCCTGGCCACGCTCCTCGCAATCGCTCTCGAACCGGCTCACTTGACCACCTCCGGCGCGGACAGCCGACCACGCATCTTCTCCAAACCGAGACGCATACGACCCTTGACTGTTCCAATCGGGAGATCGAGCATCGCGGCGATCTCAGTATGGGTGAAGCCGCCGAAATAAGCGAGATCGATGACGCGTGTCTGCTCTGCGGGCAGCTCCTCCAGGGCACTGCGAACCTCGCGGGCCTCCTCTCGGCGCACAGCCTCCACATCGGTGCGCTCGGGTGCCTCCAAGCGTTCGCCTAGCCCCTCGTCGCTCACGTTCTGACTGGTGCGCACTCCGTCGCGACGTAGTGCGTCCACCGCCCGGTGGTGGGTGATGCCGAGTACCCAGTTGCGCACGCTCCCACGCGAACGGTCATAGCGCGCCCCTGTGCGCCACAACGAGAGGAGCGCTTCTTGGACGACATCCTCGGCGAGCGCCCTGCGCCCGATCATGCGATAAGCCAGCGAGAAGGCGGCGTCAATGTGGCGCTCCAACACGATCTCGAAGGCGGCCGCCTCGTTACGGGACACAAGCTCCATTAGCTCCTCGTCCGCGAGCTTACGCAGCTTTGCTGGCGATAGATCTATCTGGAGTTTGGCTTTAAGTGGTTTGGGCATCTACGAGGCTCGACTTGCTGTAGGCCCTATTCGTCGCCGAGCGCTGTACGGATCACCGCTGCTGCCAGTCTCGCAGCACTTGGGATGATCCGCGCGGCGGCGCACAGCGAACACCACATGCCCTCCGTCCACCGAAAGCGCGAAGGAGTCGCATGTCAAACAGCAAGCCCGAACTGCATGAACACGCCGGTGGCGTGCGGCTCTCGATGCAGAGCCCACCTCTCAAAGCCCGACGCCCTCGGGCGGCTTTGACAAGCCGCTTAGTGAAGCTCAGGTCTTGGTGGCCGTCAAGCCACTGATTAAGTCCTAAGACGAAATCTTAAGACAAAGTCCAAACGTCAAAACAGGAGGTAGCACTTTCTCATGATGGGTCTCGATAATCCAATCCACATAGCCTTTCTAGTGCATCGTCCTACTGCTGGTATTCGGTGCAAAGCGACTGCCCGAGATGGGTCACTCGCTCGGCACGGGCCTGCGCGGCTTCAAGGAGGCGATCGGAGGCGAGAGCACCCCTCCGGTGCCGCTGCGAGCGGTCGAAGCCGAGCCCGATCGAGTGCAAGACAAGGCCTGAGGGAGTCACCATGGCGGTTGCGGTCGGTAGCGTCGGATATGAGGAGCGGCTCAGCCTGGTGGACCACCTGGCTGAGCTGCGCACTCGGCTGATCGTCTCGATCGCCGCGATCGCGGTCGCGTTCGGGTTCTGCATGTGGCAGAACCACGAGCTGCTGCACATCATCAACGAGCCGCTTACCCATCAGACCCAGAAGCAGGTGAGTGCCGGCAACGGGCCGCTCGGCGCCACGTATACGTCCAGCAGAACGCCCGCGACGTGGCGAGCCAGCTGGCGATCGTCGTCGGCACGCTGGAGCGGCCCGGCAGCGGCGCGAGCGCCGCTACGCGGGCGTCGCTTGCGCCCGTCGCGCCACACCTGGGCAAGGACATCGCAAAGCTCTCCGCCCCACCGAGTGGCGACAAGCCGGTGACTCTCGGGATCGGCGAGCCGTTCAACACGACGATCGGCGTGGCGCTGATATTCGCCTTGATCCTGGCCTTGCCCGTCATCCTGTATGAGCTCTACGGTTTCCTGTTGCCCGCTTTCAGCCCGGAGCAGCGCGGATCGCCACTCCCTGATGCTCGCCATCCCGGTACTGTTCGCGGTCGGAGTGACATTCGGCTACTTCGTGGTATTGCCGGCGGCTGTGCGCTTCTTTCAGAACTTCAACAGCGGCCAGTTCAACGTGCTGGTGCAAGCCAGCCAGTACTACCACTTCGCCGCCGTCGTGCTGCTCGCGATGGGTCTCATCTTCCAGGTCCCGGTTGGCGTCCTGGCAGCCACGCGCGCGGGCATCGTGACCCCCACGCAGCTGCGCCACAACCGCCGCTACGCGGTGCTCGCCTGCGCTGTGGTAGCCGCGTTCATTCCCGGCGACGCGCTCACGCTGATCCTCGAGACCGTCCCGCTCTACCTGCTCTTCGAGGGGAGCGTGCTGCTCGCGAGCATCGCGAGCGACGAAGCGCAGAGTGCGCTCACTTCAACAAGCGTGACATGCGCCTGTCCTTGAGCGTGCGCCCACCGGTCTGACAGGAGGGACAGTAGGCGATCACGTAATCCTCGTAGTGGACGGCCTCAAGCTTCGTGTCACAGCGGGGACAGGGCTCGCCCTCGTGGCGGTGCACCTGCAAAGGCATGGGCAGCTTGTCGGGGATCGGCAAGCTCACAACCTGCTCGTAGTGGTCGATCGCGCCGCCGAGCGTGCCCGCTATAGCCTTTCCAAGACGGCCGTCTCCTGCTCGCTCAGATCATTGGCGCGCTTGAACGGCGAAAGCGCGCCTCCCACAGGATCTCATCCACCCACGAGCGCCCAATACCCGCCAGCACGTGTTGGTCGCGCAGCGCCGCGTGCAAAGGACGGGGGGCGTCAAGTACCTCGCTGAGCGATGGCGGCTCTGGCCAAGCCTCAGGCCCGAGCTTGGCGATCTGCTCGTCCGCCTCCAAGTCCTCGGCGCGCAATAGCTTTACCCAGGCAGCCTGCTTCGAGCCGAACTCGCGCAGCCTCAACTCGCGTTCTGGCGCATTGCCGTCGGCCTGGGCATTCCCAGCTGTACGATCCGCTTGGAAGTTCCCGGGGGCACGACCCCCTTCTTCCCCCTCCCCGAGGAGCACCCTCACGAGCAGGCGCGAGGTCCTGTCCTTGGGCCCGGCGCGACGATCGTAAAGCTGCAAGCGCCCGGCCGACATCAGGTGGATCAAGAGCACCAGCGGGTGGGCGGGTCCACGGTCTCGATGAAAAGTGCTTGCCGCGCCGCCCTACCGCTCGATCCGCTGTCCCTCCAGCGCCGACAGGGGAGGGTCGAATGTCCGCATCGCCTTGACCCCCGGAGCGAGCACAGAAACGATCTCAGCGCCACGCAGTGCCTCGTCAAGTCGCCTCGCAGTGATCTCTACCTCTGGCAACTCCGGCATCGCCCTTCCATCCTAGGGCGACGCCGGACTGCTCAAGTCGGGCCTCGACGGGGTCTCAGTAAGCGCCGATTGGGGCCCGTTGTAGGCAACGCCGCCGGGCTGCGCCAGCTCACTCGCCAATGCGAACCTTGCACTGAGCGAGTTGAACGACCAGTAGCCACTTGAGTTGGTCTGAACCACCTTCAAGGTCCGATAGCTTTTCGACCCCTTCGGCTCGACATGACCTTCAGCTTGGTGGCACCCGTGCTGGGCCGCACCAGGCCCCACAACGAGAAGCTGTGTCCTTGCTTGGCGACTACGAGTGGCACCGAGAAGCCGTAGTAGAGCGGCTTGCGCGCGCCGTTGACGGTCTCCAAACCCGTCTGGAAACCGATCACCCCGCCATGTACGCCTGAGCCGGGCAGGCCCCCAAGCGGGTCGTCGCGCAAAAGGTATTGCGAGAAGGCAGCCACGCGCGAGTTCGACCATGCGATCTTCTCGGCGATCGCGTCGTATTCGGCCTGCTTGGCCGTGGACACGCCGAGGAGCTCGGCTTGCTCTGGATGCCGAACTCGGTGAGGTAGATCGGCACGTGCTCGGGGATCGCGTGCGCCGCTTCGGCCTTGTCGAGTGCATTGGAGAGCCGCGAGAGCACCCCAATCGTCACGTCGTCGTCTTCGGCGGGCGGTAGTAGGGCGAGCCAACGGTGTAGGCGTGATGGGAATACCCATACACCGGCAACATGCCGCAGGTCCCGGCCTTGCGGTATTTCGAGTTCAGGCACAGCGCTTCACGCAGGAAAGCAAGCGGCGCCACGTCGTGCAGCAGGGCCTCGTTACCTTCTTTGCGTATTTCAGGTTTTCACAGTGTCGTACCCGACGGGCGCGGTTTCTCCCATCAGCACCTTCGGTTTGGCGATCCCCGCCGCGCTGCAGCCCTTCGTAGCCGGCCTGGAACAGGCCGCGATAGATGCGCGGTGATTCGGGCTTGCCCTTGGTGTTGAACTGGGGTTGCAGGAAGGCAGGGTGGTTGGGCTCGTTCCAGATCGCAAACAACGAGACCTGCGCCGCCGTAGTGCATGCCACAGCCGTCATGAATTCCTTGAAGTCTTTATCGTCGGGACGGGTGACCAGGTTCTTGTCGTCATGTCCCGCGGTGGCCCACTCGGGGACCGGAGAAGTCACGGTCAAGAGCACCGGCCAGTTCAAGCGCTTGGCCTCGAACAGCAGTTCGTCGTAAGCGCTCCAGTTGTAGCTGGCAGGGTTGGTCGCGTCGAAGTCCGGCTTTTCGTGCTGTGCTCGCCGGGCGTGACGTCGCCCCAGGCGATCTCGACACGTAGCGCTTTTACGCCAAGCGCCTGCAATTGGGCGAAGGTTTTGGCTTGAGTTGCCGGGGTGACCGCGACCAGGTCGCGCGGGGCCTCGAAGAAAGTGACCTGCGAGTGGGAGGCGATTGCCGGCCGGGGACCAACACGCTGAGCGTCGAATGGCGCAGGCGAGTAGAACGGCTGGACGGAATGTTCGTGATGCGTTGGGATGTGGATGCGTAAATGTTGGGCATTGGGGGCTTAAGACACCTTCGTGTGGACGATGTTGCGGTGTTCCGTTTGGATTTCGGCGCCTGTGCGCCTCCCGCCTCGAGGATCCCCGATCCTTGCCAGTCGCCGCGGTGCGCCCGGCCCACCTTTCGGTGTAGCGTGCGAGCAGATGAGTGCAGCAGTCGCACCGGACGACATTGTCGAGCGCCACGCGGACGTGAGCCCGATGCGCGGCCTCCCCTGCTCGTCCTGGAGTCTTTGCGTGGCTTCCTGGACGAGCACGATCTCGGCGCCGGAGAGATCCGAGCGCAGCCGATCGGCGATGGGCATTCCAACGTCACCTACCTGATCGAGCGAGATTGCGGCACCACGAGCTGGTGTTGCGCCGCCCCCCGCGCGCCGCCACTGCCGCCGAGCGCCCACGACGTGCTGCGCGAGGCGCGCCTGTTGCGAGCCTTGCAGAACACGCCCGCTCGCGTGCCCAAGGTGCTTGCCGTATGCGACGACGAGCGGGTGATCGGCTGCCCTTTCTACGTAATGGAGCGGGTGCCGGGCGAGGTAATCGTGTGGGAGACCCCCACAGCCCTGGACACGCCCGAGCAGCGCAAACGCATCGGCGAGCAGCTGATCGATGCGCTCGTGGAGATTCATGCCGTCGATTGGCGCGCCGCGGCCTGGAGGGCTTCGGCAAGCCCAGCGGCTACCTGGACCGCCAGCTGCGTCGCTTCGGCGGGCTTTGGGACCTCAACAAGACGCGTGAGATCCCGGCTGTGGAGCGTGTTGGCGCATGGTTGGCCGAGCAACCAGTCCGGACCCACCCACCCCCGCCACGATTGTGCACGGCGACTACCGTCTGGGCAACACGATGTTCGCGTCCCAGGCCCCGGCCAGGTTGGTCGCGGTGTTCGACTGGGAGATGGCCACGATCGGCGACCCGCTCGCGGACCTCGGCTACCTGTGCATGTTCTGGACCGAGGCATACGACCCCGAAGGCGGCCTGCGAGAGCATCTAGGGAAGGTCACGCGCGCCGAGGGCTTCTCGACTCGGGCCGACTTGATCGCGCGCTACGAAGAGGCCTCAAGTCGCTCGATGAAGGACTTGCGCTGGTACACGACGCTCGCGATATGGAAGTCGATCGTGTTCATGGAGGGCAACTACAAGCGCGCCGTGGCCGGCACGACCGACGACCCTTACTTGAAGCAGTTCGGTGAGGGCGTGCTCGAACTGGCCCGCCAAGCCGAGGCGGTGGCTTTCGGTGACTGATAACGGCCGTACCGGCCTGCTGATCGATTGGGGTGGGGTGCTCACCACCAACCTGTTCACCTCCTTCCACGAGTACTGCATACGCATGGAGATCGACCCGGCCGAGCTGGGCAAGCGCTTTAGCGCCGACCCCCAGTTCCGGGAGCTGCTGATCTCCTTGGAGAAGGGCGCGATCGAGGAGGGCGAATTCGAGGAGAGCTTTGCTGAGCTGCTAGGCGTGGACTCAGACGGCTTGATCGACGGTCTGTTCGCCGGCGTGCAGCCGGACACGGCGATGGTCGATGCTGTAAGGGCCGCGCGCGAAGCCGGCATTCGTACGGCGCTCGTTTCCAACTCGTGGGGCGTGCACCGCTACCCACACGACCTGTTCGACGAACTGTTCGACGGCGTCGTCATCTCAGGCGTCGAGAAAACGCGCAAGCCGGCCAAGCGCATGTACGAACTCGGCGCCGAGCGCGCTGGCGTCGCGGCTGAGCTGTGCGTGTTCGTTGACGACCTGCCCTTCAACCTCACGCCTGCCGAGGAGCTCGGCATGGCGACCGTGCACCACACCAGCGCCGAGACGACGATCCCCGAGTTGGAAGCCCTGCTCGGCGTCCCGCTCGGCTAATCGCGCTTTCCGCGGCCGTAGAGCACCTTGAACAGGCGCGAGATCATGCGCGTGGTGAGCGGTTTGTAGGGGAACATGTGCACCTCGCGCTTGAGCGCGAGCTTCGGCGTGATGACAATCGCCTGCTGGGAGCAGTACTTGCGGATACCGCCGGCGCCGTGACGCGAGCCGAGGCCCGACGCCTTGGCGCCGCCCATTGGGAGCTCCAAGGCCGTGTAGTTGACCATCGCGTCGTTGACGTTGGCCGCGCCCGCTTCCAGACGGCGTGCGACGGCCTCGCCGCGATCGACGTCGCGTGAGAACACCGAGGCGCCGAGCCCGTACGGCGAATCGTTGGCCAGGCGCACAGCCTCGTCGGCGTCGGCGACCTTCATCACGGGCAAGGTCGGACCGAAGGTCTCCTCGGTCATGGCCTTCATCGTGTGGTCCACGTCCACAAGCAGCGTCGGCTCGTAGAAGCGGCCGCTGACGTTCTCCACGGCCTTGCCACCGACGAGCACACGCGCGCCCTTGTCGACGGCGTCGGCGACGTGCTCTGCGATCGTGTCGAGCTGCGGCGGGAAGGTGATCGCACCGACATCGACGGAACCCGGGCCTTTCGGCGCGCCGACGCGCAGCTTGCGAATCTTCTCGGTCACCTTGCCGACGAACTCGTCGTATACCGGGGCCTCGACGTACACGCGCTCGATCGAGATGCACGTCTGCCCGGCGTTCTGCATCGAGTAGTAGACGGCGATGTTCGCCGCGCGCTCCAAGTCGGCGTCGGAGAGCACAATCATCGGGTCCTTGCCGCCTAGCTCCAGCGAACACGGGATCAGCCGCTCCGCGGCCGCGGCGGCGACCTTGCGGCCCGTGCGCGGTGGAGCCGGTGAACATGATCATGTCGACCTGCTCGATCAAGGCGGCACCGGTGGCCCCGCGACCCGTGGCGACCTGGAACACACCATCGGGCAGCCCGCACTCGCGCAACCCCTCGGCGAGCAGCAGCGAGGTCAGCGGCGTCACCTCAGAGGGCTTGAGGATCACGCTGTTGCCGGCGGCTAGTGCCGGGATACAGTCGCCAAAGGAGTTGGCGAGCGGGTAGTTCCAGGGGCCGATCACGCCGATCAGCCCGAGCGGGCGGTAGCGCAGGATCAGCTTCTTGCCCTTGAGCATCACCGAGGCCGATTTGACGCGCTCGTCGGCGAGGTACTCGGGGGCGTTCTTGGCCCAGAAGCCGAAAGCGTTACCGGCATAGGCGATCTCAGCGAACTCGGCGTCCTCGTAGGTCTTGCCGGTCTCGGAGACGATCGTGGCGATCACGCGCTCGGCGTTGTCGATCACCCACTTCTGCGCGCGCGAGAGGATGCGTGCGCGACCCTCGAAGCCAAATGCCTCCCACTGCGGCTGGGCGGCGCGGGCGCGCTTGGCGAGCTCGGCGACCGCGGCGTCGTCGAGATCGGGGACGCTGCCGGCGATCCCACCCGTGGCGGGGTTCTCGACGGAGATGTCCGAGCCGGAGGCGGGCGCTCCGTTCGATCCGTTGTGCGTGTGGGGTGTTTGCTGCTCGACGGTCGCCATATCGCTGTCTCCCTGCCTCGTTTCGCTCTTGACTTCGCCCTTAGCGAACAAGGCTACACCCGATTGGCTGTTTGGCCAGATGAATTGACTATTCATTCTGCTGTTCCGGGTCGTGCATGCACGACCCGGCCTGCCGGCACATGTGCCGGCAGGGACCGGGCCGCATGCGGCCCGGTCTACAAAGACTCGGCTATGTCGAGGACAGCTCGACGGTCGCGATGCCCACCGGCTCGACTGGTTTGTCGCCGCCATCGGTCGGCACGCCCTCGAGCTTGTCAACGACGTCCATGCCGCTCTGCACCTGGCCGAACACGGTGTGCTTGCCGTCCAACCACGGGCACGACTTGGCCGTGACGATGAAGAACTGCGAACCGTTGGTGTTGGGACCCGCGTTGGCCATCGCCAGCGCGCCGCGCACGATCTTGTGCGAGTTGATCTCGTCCTCGAACGTATAGCCCGGACCGCCCGTGCCAGTGCCCTGGGGGCAGCCACCCTGGATCATGAAGTCGCTGATGATGCGATGGAAGTTGAGCCCGTCGTAGAAGCCCTCGGAGACGAGTTTGCGGAAGTTCTCGACCGTCTTGGGCGCGTCCTCATCGAACAGTTCGAAGACGATCGTGCCCTCGGTGGTTTGCATGGTCGCTGTGCTGGGCATCGAGGTGGCTCCTCTGCTCGTGGTTGAGTGAATGAACGACAGGCTAGTCCCGAAGCAGAGTCTATGGCCGTGTCGTCAAGGCCGGCGAAACACCGAATGCGTGCCGACGCGGCGCCAGATAATGTGCGCCTCGCCGGGCTGAATCTCGTCTCCGTACTCGAAGGTCGCGCGGCCGTCCGGCGCCCAGCTCATCTCCCACACGCCAGTGTGTCCTTGCACCCGCTTGACGCGCAACCTTGGATGGAAGTCCTGACCACCGCCCGCAAGGTCCGCGATGAACCGAGCTACCGCTTGGCGGAAGGCTCGCTGCTGCTGTGGGGTGAGCCGGTCCCAATCACGCCAGAACGACGCGAGGACATCACGCGTCGGCATCCATCGGCTTCGTGCGCTCGTCCAACGCCATCAAGAAATCCACATCAGTCTCGTAACGAGAGACGCGACCAGCCACGCGGTCGTCGTCCGCCTCGCGCTCCTTCGCCTGCCACTCACGCGTCCAGTACCACGCCTGCTCGGGGTCTATCCGTCCGTCGCTGATCTCCCCAAGGATGATCGCGGCACCATCGACCGCGCCCTCTGGCAAGCGGTCCACTAGCTGATGAAGCTCGGCCTTGGTCATGCTCTCATTGTCGCACGCTAGCCAACATCGCCCTGAAACGGGACGATTACATGCGCGGACCCGAGCCGACCGCTTTCGTTAGGTCTGACGAGACGGTCGCGGGAGTGCTGTAGCAGCGAGCGCCTACGAGAGGATGGCTCGGATGCTGTGATGGCAGTTAGGTCCACTGGGAACGGAGAACGCCATTTGATCGCCTGGCGGGGGAAAGTAGCGAGCACGATGACCGGCGATCACGTCAACGAGGGGGAAAGTCTGACCCTCCCAACTAGAGCACTCGGCACGGGGTATATACGCCGGGTCGGCGCGGTACACCAAACAGGCCGTCTCCCTTGCGCGAAAAGTGCGCGAGCCAATCCTCTGATGTATGCGATGTTGAACTCGCGAAGCACATAACAGCCTCGATTTCGAGCGCCCAGCCAGCGAACGGCTATAGGGACATCTTGACAACGGTCTGCATCGTTGCGCTGGAAATTTTGCCTTCCCTTTGTTCGTGGATCGCGGTGAAAGGCACGATACCGGCACCTGTTAGACGATTGCTCGGCGCCTTTGGAATCAACCGCGATCGCGCTTGCGCTTCGTGCGGCGCGCCGACTGCGCAGCTGGCCCGTCGGGTTCCTGGGGGTTCGTGGCCTCGTAATGGTGAGTTACGAGCGGGTTGCCGGCGGGATGGATACTCAGCAGTGAGGCAGTCGTTTCGTTAAGCGGAAGCTGTTCGTAGGTATTGACTTCCACAACCTGGGTTGGGGTTCCTGTGTTGCCCGGAAAGCTCGTCCCGACCTCTTCGACCGTGAAGCGGACGGGCACGTATGTGTTGGCGTCAACGTCATACTCCACCGGCCAAGGTTGGTGAGCAGGCTCCAGCGGGGAACTGAGTTCATCCCCGACCAAACGCTCGACAGCGTGGCCGTTCACGGTGCCGCTGCCGGCGTTGTGTAGCTGCCCGGCTTCAAGCATCGAGCGGATACGAGCTACGGGGTCAGTGCCGAGTGGACCATCGATCAGACTCACTCGCGCGCTGTCTTCGTTGACACCCGTCGTTGTATCCAGTGTGCTGAGCGACTCGAGATAGAGCTCTTCGGTGCCGCCGGCGTAGGCCAGCTGCATCTGTTCGGGATGCGTGCCCTGCGCGGTGACGTAGGGGACAGTGGCGGCAACTCGCCAGCGCGTAGGCTCGGAGGCCGACCACCGTTCAACAACCCGGGGCGTGTTGTTTTCGGCTTCAGGACCGACGATTTCGGCTTGAGAGGCGCCCCGCATTTCCATGTGTGAGGTGGTGACGAGGTGCACGACATGCCCCAACGGCACGAGTGCGGCCTTGGCCTGCGCCACAACGTTGAGGCGCCCACCACTGCTTGCGTCCATTAGCACCAGTACCCCAGCGACGATTCCCGTAAGCGCGAGTGCGCCCGCGGCGGCTCGCCGGCGGCCACGCTGCTTGCCGGCGGGCCGTGTTTCTGCCTCTTGGAGCATTTGACCGAAGTCCTCGAGCAGGCGCTCGTATCCGGTGTCGTGGTGTGTCTCGGTCATCTCTCAAGTGCCTCCATGAGCGTTTTGGTATCCAGCAAATGACTGAGCGCTCCGACCCCGCGCGAGACGCGCTTTCGGGCCGCCTGCTCGGTGATCGCCAGACGGGCTGCCAGGTCGGGGTAAGAAAGCTCATCGACGATGCGCAGCTCGATTGCCTCGCGCGTATCCTCTGGGAGCATCGCAACGCCTGCCGCGATCGCCTGGCGCAGGTCATCGAGACCCGCGCGGCGGACAATTTCGGCTTCTGTGTTGGGATCAATGTCTGGGCGCTCGATCCCCAACCGCCTCATCGCTCGGCGCTCGGCGCTCCCGCGACGGTAGTAGTGCGAGAGCTGTCGCCGCGCGATCCCGTAGAGCCATGCGCCAGCCTCCTCGTCGGTGGCTCCGCGATAGCGCCCACGACTGGCGAGCGCTTGGGCGAACGTCTCGGCCCACAGATCCAGCGCGACCTCGGTGTCGCTCGTTCGGCGCACGATGAACGTCAACAGCTCCTCGCGGTGGCGCGCATAGAGGCGCCCAATGTCAAGTTGTCGGTCAGCCATCTAGTCCTAAAGTGCCACGTCCGAACTGGTTGTGACCAAGGCGCACCGAATCGGGCTTTGCTGTCGCGGCTGAGTCGAGCGGGCTCGATAGCGACAAACGGGGTGCCCTGCGCGCGCGCGTGGGCCAGGCCAAATGCTTACAACACCACCGCACGTCCATGCGCTCGCACGAGCGAGACGACCAATCCCCTAACCCTTGACGCGCTCCAGGCGTAGCTCGCGGCCTCGTAGCTCGCGGCCGTCCAAGGCCTCGATTACGCGGTCTGCCGCGGAGGCAGGGACAGACAGGAATGAAAAGCGCTCGAGCACGTTCACGTCGCGGACCGCCTCGCCGTCGAGGCCTGCAGCCGAGGTGACGGCGCCAACGATGTCCGCCACCTTCAGGCCGGCCGAGCGACCGCCGCCTAGCACCAGCTTGACCGAGGGCTCCGATGGCTGGCGCGAGATCCGTGGCTTGGAATGCCGGCGTGGACGCTCCGAGACCGGCGTGGGGGCCGCCTGCGCGTCCTTGGACCAAGCGGCGATCTTGGTGCCGATGTGGCGCTCGATCGCCTCGAGCTCGCGCTTCTGGCGTGACTCGACGAAAGTGATCGCGCGACCTGAGCGCCCCACCCGCCCAGTGCGCCCGATGCGGTGCACGTAGGTGTCCGGTGAGGTGGGCACGTCGTAGTTGACGACATGGGTGACGGTCGAAATATCCAGACCGCGAGCGGCCACGTCGGTGGCAACGAGAATCGGGACGCGCCCACCCTTGAAAGCGAGCATGACGCCGTCGCGCGAGCCTTGGGACATGTCGCCGTGCAGGGCCCTCACGTTCATGCCGCCGTCGCGCAGGGTGCGGAACAGCTGGTCGCAGCGGATCTTGGTGCGCACGAACACGATCGCCTGCTCTGGCTGCTCCGCGCGCAGAACCTCGACCAGCTTGGCGGCCTTGTCCTTCGTCTCAACCGAGAGCTGGAACTGGGCGACCGTGTCGATCGTGAGCGTGGCGGCCTCAACCTGGATTATCTCCGGGTCGTACATGTACTTGTCGGCCAGCTTGCGGATCGGTGGGGGCATGGTCGCGCTGAACAAAGCCGTCTGACGCCCGGAGGGGGTCAGCGAGAGGATCTTCTCCACGTCCTCCAGGAAGCCGAGGTCGAGCATCTCATCCGCCTCGTCTAGCACCACGAAACGACAATCGTGCAAGACGATCGAATTGCGCGAGATCAGGTCGAGCACGCGACCCACGGTGCCCACCACGATGTGTCCGCCAGCACGCAACTGTGCCTGTTGGGTACGAATCGGGGCGCCGCCGAAGACCGCCACCACGTCAACGCCGGCTTGGGCGCCGTATGCGCGCAAGGCTTGGGTGACCTGGATGCAGAGCTCGCGTGTGGGGGTTAGCACGAGCGCCTGGACCTCAAGCTCTGAGGGATCGATGTACTGCACGATCGGCAAGCCAAACGCGGCTGTCTTGCCGGTGCCCGTCTGAGCTTGGCCGATCACGTCCCGCCCTTCGAGCAAGGGCGGGATCGCCTGTTCCTGGATCGGTGACGGAGACTCGTAGCCGACGTCACGCAACGCCTGTTGGGTTTGCTCTGTGAGGCCGAGCTCGGCAAAGGTCTTAGTCATCGCGGGAGGAGCTTACGTGCTTGGCTCATCGGCCGCGCATGGGGTCCTCCTGGCTTCGGCGACACTCTCAAATTGTGGGATCGAGCAGAACCTTGCCTGTGGTGCGTCGCTCGGCGATATCGACGTGCGCCTCGGCGGCTCGCTCCAAGGGGTAGGTGGCGCCTACACGGGCCTTTACTTGGCCGGCCGCCACACGGGCAAACAAGTCGCTCAAAGCCTCAGCGAACATCCCGGGACGCTCCAGACAGTGGAACAAATAGAAGCCCACAAGCGAACGCGAGTGACGCAGGAGCGAGCCACTAGATATGCGGTTGGGTTCGCGCGACGAGATACCGCAGACGACGATCCGCCCGAAGTGAGCCAAAGCTCGATAGGAGCTCTCGAAAGTCTCCCCGCCGGCCATGTCAAATACGGCGTCGACCTCACGTCCTCCATTGGCCTGTACTAGCCGCTCGGTCAGACCCTCGACATCCGAGTCGATCGCCACGTCGGCGCCAAGTTCGAGTGCCAAGTCGCGCTTCTCAGCGCTGGAGGCGACCGCGATCACGCGTCCGGCCCCTAGCGGGCGCCCGAGCTGGACTGCCAGCGAGCCGACGCCCCCGGCGGCCGAGTGCACGACCACGCTCTCGCCAGCGGCCACGCGAGCAGCCGTTCGATACATGTGCCAGGCGGTTGTGCCCTGGATAAGCAAAGCGAGGGCCGTACCGTCCTCGACGCCGTCGGGGACGGCGAACGTGTGCGCGCTCGGGGTGCTCGCGTACTGGGCATAACCGCCCAGGCCGGTGAGCGCGATCACGCGCTGGCCTTCGCTCAGACCACTATCGGCGGGCGCTGAGACGACGAGACCCGCAACCTCGCCTCCGGGTACAAGCGGCAGAGTGGCCTTGCGCACGTAGGAGTTCTCGCGGGTGTGGGTGTCGGCGAAATTGACACCGGCGCGGCTGACCTCGATCAGGACCTCATCCGGACCCGGCTCGGGCGTAGGCAAGTCGGCCAACTTCAGGACCTCAGGCCCGCCGAACTCGGTGATTTGGATAGCACGCATAGGTGAGGAGGCTATAGGGTCCACCCATGCCAATCACCGTTGTCGGATCGATCGCCTATGACGCCGTCAAGACCCCGTTCGGGGAGCGCGAACGAATGCTTGGGGGCGCTGCCGTCCACTTCGCCCTGGCCGCATCCTTCTTCGAGGAGGTTCGCGTGGTAGGCCCGGTGGGCGACGATTTCGGCGAGGCCGAGCTGGACGTGATGCGCCGGCGCGGCGTGGACGTGTCCGACGTGGAGCGCGTCACGGGCGGCAAGACATTCTTCTGGAGAGGCGAGTATGGGTGGGACCTGAACTCGCGCGAGACGCTGGCTACCGAGCTGGGGGTATTCGAGGGCTTCCAGCCGAAGCTGTCGACCGCCTCACGCGAGAGTGAGGTCCTGTTCTTGGCCAATATCCAGCCTGAGTTGCAGAGCGAGGTTCGTGCCCAGCTCCCCCAGGCACGGTTCGTGGCCCTCGACTCGATGAACCTGTGGATAGACATCGCCAAGGACCAGCTCGTCAAAGCAATCGAAGCCGTGGACTGCCTGATCCTCAATGACGCCGAGCTGCGTCAGCTGACGGGCAAGCCGAACCTCGTCTCGGCAGCACGCGAGATCCTCGCCTGGCAAGGGTCGGCTGGGAGCGAGGCTCCGACCGGGGAGGGGCAGTCGAGCGCTACCCGAGGAGGCCCAAGCGTGATCGTTGCCAAGCAGGGCGAGTATGGCGCGGCGCTCGTCACCAAGGAGGCCTTTTTCGCACTGCCCGCTTACCCTATGGAGAGCGTGATTGACCCGACCGGCGCCGGTGACACTTTCGCTGGGGGCTTCGTGGGTTATATCGCCGCGCATCCCGACGAGCCGCTCTCAGACGAGCTATTGCGCCGTGCGATGGCGCACGGTACGGCGCTTGCCTCCTTCAACGTGGAGGAGTTCGGCACCGAGCGGGTGGAACGCCTGACTGGCGAGGAGATTCAGGCACGCGTGGAGGAGCTGCATGCGATGACCCAGTTCAGCGGCGCGCCTTTGACACTGCGCGGCTAAATGCGGAGACGCTCCGGCCGGGAGCGCCTCCGCACGGCATCCGTGCCGCTTACGCGTTCGGGAATCCGGCCGCTTCCAGACGCGGGAGAAGGTTGGGGATGAACGTCGGTGAGAGTGCTTTGGCGGCGTCGGTAACCGTGCCTGTCGCGGGCAGCGACGGCAGCACCGCATTGCCGCTGAACTGGTCGGTGATGAAGCTGAGGTGGCTGGCCTCGTTGGTCGCCACCTTCGCCGCGATCACCTTCAGTTCGGCGGAGCTGAGCGTTTCCACAGCGCCCAGGTAGGTCTGGACGAAGGCGGTCTCCAAAGCAACGCCCGTCTTCAGCAGCGCGTGCCCGCTGGTGAGAGCGCTCGAGGGGATCTTGAGTTCCAGCCCGGTGGGGGTCTTCGAGCCGAGCGCTTTCGCGAGGAGGGCCTTGTGGTCTTCCTCGTTCTTGAGTGCCGCCTTGAAGTAGTCGAGGTCTTCGAGCTTGGGGTGCTTGAAGGAGTGGAAGCTCTTGATGATCGCCGAGTAGACGAACACCGCGAGACTCTCGGCCGCGTAGGCGGCCTGGAGGGTGGAGTTGTCGCTGACGCCGCCCGAGGCCGCGAAAGAGATGCCAGTGACCTGGCCGAGCATGGCGCCTCCGGCCACCAAGGCGATGCCGCCCTTGGCGCCGTTGCGCAGGAATTGCGAGCGACTCAGACCAGCGGCCGATTGGGCGCGATCCAGCGCGCTGTCTGTTTGATCGAAAGTGCTTGCCTGGGGATCGAAGGTGCTTGCCTGGGAAGTCATGTGTCCTCACGTTCTCGAAGTGACCGAATTTGCGATGACACCGGACCGGCTGGTGCGTCGCTGGGGGTTCTTCGCAAGGATTTGACCGCCGGATCAGCGGCTTGTGTCCACCACCTGCCGGGTATACGATCAAGTAGGAGTGGATGCTTGGACTTTCATCTGGTTGATGGTGATCTTGAAGATCCCGATCGTGGCGCTCTTCTTGATCGTGCGGTGGGCTGTGCGAGCGACCGAGGAGCCCACCGGCCAGGACGGCGGCATCGGGCCGAGAAACAGCCCCAATCGTCCGGTACACCCGGCTCATCCGCGTGGCCGCCTGCCACGCTCGCCGCGCCGGGGGCCGCACGGGGACGCACCGTTCGCACCACCCGCCCGTGTGCGCACGGTCGTGGCGCACAGCCGGCTCAGCAAGCGTTGAGCGTCGGCTTGTGCCCATCGGCGGCTTGCACACGCCGCCGATGGCCCTGCGCTTACTGGCTTCACGGCTTGCGCACCGGTCCCAGACCCAGGGTGGGCATAATCGGATAGACAGCAACGGCCGACTGGAGGAAAGATGGGCACCGAAGCGCAGATTCAGGATGGAACGAACGACGGTGCCCCGGGGGCGCAAACGCTGACGGTCACCGACAACCGCACTGGCAAGACCTATGAGCTGCCGGTCACGCGACGGCACCGTCAGGGCGATGGACCTGCGCCAGATCAAGACGAGCGAGGACGACTTCGGCCTGATGGCCTATGACCCGGCTTACACGAACACGGCCTCGTGCCGCAGCGCAATCACCTACATCGACGGCGAGGCCGGCATCCTGCAGCACAGGGGCTATTCGATCGAGCAACTGTGCGAGCACTCCAGCTACCTGGAGGTGGCCTACCTCCTGATCAACGGCTCATTGCCTACTCAGAAGAGCTCGATGAGTGGATCTATGAGATCACGATCCATACGTTCGTGCACGAGAACGTAAAGGACTTCATGCAGGGCTTCCGCTACGACGCTAACCCGATGGGGATGCTGGTGGCTTCCGTGGGCGCGCTGTCGACCTTCTATCCGGACGCCAACAAGATCCACGACGAGCAGGTTCGCGCAATCCAGATCATCCGGCTGCTCGCGAAGATGCCGACTTTGGCGGCGTTCGCGTTTCGGCACAACATGGGCCAGCCCTACGTCTACCCCGACAACGACCTTGCCTATGCGGGCAACTTCCTAGGGATGATGTACAAGATGACCGAGCTGAAGTACCAGCCCGACCCAAGGTTGGAGAAGGCGCTCGACGTGTTGTTTATATTGCACGCCGACCACGAACAGAACGCTTCCACGAGCGCCGTGCGTTCAGTCGGCTCGACCCAGGTGGACCCCTACTCGGCGGTGGCCGGCTGGCGTGGCGGCGCTGTACGGACCTTTGCACGGCGGCGCCAACGAGCAGGCTCTGCGGATGCTGCGGAGGATCGAGTCGCCGCGCAACATCCCCGACTTCCTGGAGGGCGTGAAGGCCGGCAACGAGCGCCTGATGGGCTTCGGCCACCGGGTCTACAAGAACTACGATCCCCGCGCGCGGATCATCAAGAAGCACCTGGACGCGGTGTTCGAGGTGCGCGGCACAAGCCCATTGCTGGACATCGCTACGGAGCTGGAGAAGCGGGCGCTCGACGACGAGTACTTCACCTCGCGCAAGCTCTACCCCAACGTGGACTTCTACTCGGGGCTGATCTACGAGGCACTGGGCCTGCCGGTGGCGATGTTCCCGGTGATGTTCGCGATCGGGCGCACCAGCGGCTGGATCGCCCAGTGGCTCGAGATGGTCGAGGACTCAGAGCAGAAGATCGCGCGCCCACGCCAGATCTACACCGGCGAGCGCGACCGGGAGTACGTGCCGATCGACCAGCGCGGCTGAGCGACTCCGAAACGCACAGTCTCCAGAGAGCCTGCTTGTATAACCTCCGGACGTTCACTAGCTAGAGCACCAGCGTGGCGCCGTAGCGGCGCAGCCAGTCGCGCTGCTCGCGCCAGCCGGGGCAGCGGCGCTCGACCAAAGCCCAGAAGCGTGGCGAGTGGTCGCGGACGTCGAGGTGGCAGACCTCGTGCCAGACGACGTAGTCGAGCACGGGCTCGGGTGCCAGGAGCAGACGCCAGTTGAAGCTCATCGCGCCCTTGGCCGAGCAGGAGGCCCAGCGCGTGCTCTGGGCGCGAATCGAGAGCCCGCTGTAGGAGGCTCCGATCGCGGCGACGGCCGCGTCTAGGCGCGTCGCGATCTCCTCGCGCGCGAGTCGGCGGTAGAGGCGCTCTACTGCAGGGCGATGATCCCCGACGGGTACGAACAGCCTCTCCCCCCTCCTGTGGGCGCGGGTGCGCCCAGGCTGAGGGACGAGCAAGAGCGGGGTGCCGAGATAGGGGACCGTTCCGGCTCGCTCGGCCACTGCGCAAGCGCCTGGCGGCCCTCGGAGAGGCGTCGCTCGATCCAGGGCGCCAGCTCACGCACGGCCGCCGCGGCGGCCCGCTCGGGTGCGTGCGCTGGCAGGACAACCTCGACGTCGGTGTGGGCGCGCACGTTGACCCTCACCCTGCGGGCGCGGGTGGAGCGGCGCACCGTGTACTCGATCTCAGACACACAGGTCAGGGTACGCAGGGGTGCGGGCGGATACGCGACTGAGTCGTTCAAAAAAGGGCACACCGCGTGCGCGCGTGGCCCACTGAACAGCTCTAGTCCCTTTTAAGAGGCCGCGCGCGCGCGTAGGACACCCCAAACGCGGCACACAACGCACCCCCATTGGCCGCCAGCCAAGACAATGAGAGGCCTCATAATCGCAACATGGCCAAGTCGATCGTGAAGCTGCCTGCCGCGGTGCGCTCTCCTTATCAAGTGTTCGTCAATGGGGTGCCCCAGCAAGAGGGCGTCGACTTCCAGGCCAAGGGTCACACCCTGATGTTCGACAGGAGCTGCGCAAGGACCACATCTCCAAGCGCCGCTGGTTCTTGGGCGCGTGGGGCGTGGGCACCTACAAACAGGACGACTCGGTGGACGTGCGCTACGAAGCGCCCGACGGCTCGCCCCAGGGTGGCGGAAAGGCTGGAGATCGAAGCGGGCTGAGGCCGCTCCCAGGGCCGGGCAAGCTTCAGGGCCCCCAGGATTGCTCGTGTGGCTGGCGAGCGATTGAGCGTATAGAAGTGGATCCCAGGCGCGCCTGCTTCAAGCAGCTCGGCGCACTGCAAAGTGGCGTAGGCCACACCAAAGTCGATCACTGCCTCGGGTGAGTCCTCGCGTGCGTGCAGCTCGCGACGCAGGCCCTCGGGGATCGAGGCGCCACACATCTTGGTCATGCGCTCGAGCTGGCCGATCTGGGTGATTGGCAGGATGCCCGGGATGATCGGTGCCTCCACACCGGCTGCCCTGACGCGAGCCACGAAGTCGAAGTAGAGAGCGTTGTCGAAGAACAACTGGGTGATCAGGAAGTCCACGCCGCCCGCCACCTTCTCGGCCAGGTAGGCGACGTCGGCCTCACGGGAGGCCGCATGGATATGGGTCTCCGGGAAGCAGGCCGCGCCGATCGCGAAGGGATAGTCGGCCTTGATCAAGTCGACCAGCTCTCTGGAGTACTCGAGACCCCCCTCGGTCTTAACCCAGGCCTCCTGGCCGGCGGGCGGATCGCCGCGCAAGGCCAATACGTTGTCGATGCCGGCCGCCCGCATCTCGTCCAAGGTGGCGCGCAGCTCGGGTATGGTCGCGCCAACGCAGGTGAAGTGGGCCATCGCCTCCAGGCCATAGTCGTCCTTGATGCGCTTGACGATCTCGATCGTCTTAGCCCTCGTGGAGCCGCCGGCACCGTAGGTGACCGACACAAACGAGGGCTCCAAAGTGCGCAGCTCGGCCAGCGCCGCGTACAGGTTCTGCTCGCCCTGCTCGGTCTTGGGCGGGAAGAACTCGAAGGAGAAGACGGGCTCGGGCCCGGCGAGCAGCTCATCGATCCGCATCGGCAAAGCCTAACACGAGCGTGTCAAGGTTGGGTGGTGTCAAGGTGGGATGGCTCCGGCGCTGGCGCGCCTACGCGTTGGCGTGCGTGCCTACACGCCAACGCTCTGGACTACCGACCTCGCCCCCCTCCTCTGAGCGGATGCGCTCCGCTCGCCCGGTGGTCTCCAAGTGGGTGAGCATCGCCAAGGTCTCCGACAAGAGCCACGGCCCTCCGTGCGAGGCGAGCTCGTCGGAGTAGATGCGTGGGATGACCTCAAACGCCGTGAGCGGCTCGGAGGCGATGACCGTCTCGACCTTCTCCAAGCGCTCGGCCACCAAAGCACGGTTGCCCGCGATGTGGGCATGGACATCGGTGAACGTGCGCCCATGGCCGGCCAGGCACAGGCGCGCGCCCAAGCGTTCCACCACATTCAAGGAGGAGAGGAATTCGCCGACTGGGTCAGGCGAGTAGCCCATGTCAAAAAACAAAGAGATGCGTCCGAGCAAGTGATCCCCTGAGATCAAGAGGCGCCGCTCGGGCTGGAACAGGCACACGTGCGAAGGGGCGTGGCCGGGTGTCTCATACACATCCCAAGGTCCCAAGTCGGTTTGGACGACTACCCCAGGCAATAGCTCGCGGTCGGGTGCGATCACGCCTGAGATACCAGATTCGTGGTGCTCGCGCTCCTCGGCAAAACGTCGCAACGGCTCCTCGGGCACACCCGACTGGCGCGCCACCTCGATGCGTCGCTCCAAGGTCGCCTTGGGGTTTTGCTCGTCAACGGACATGTGCTCGTATTTGGGGTGCATCCACAGCTCGCAGCCGGCCCGCTCGACGATCGCGGCGGCCTGGCCATAGTGGTCTGAGTGGGCGTGGGTGCACACGACCAGGCGGATATCCTCGACCGTGAGCCCGCACATGCCGAGCGCTCGTTCCAACTGGACCATCGAGCCGGGTTCGCCCTCCCGCGGGCGCTCGTAGTAGCCGGTATCGAACAGGACCACACCGTCGCCGGCCTTGACCGCCCAGGCATTGCCATGCGGCACGCCGGGCCAAGGCAAGGGCAAGCGCAAGCGATACACGCCAGGCAGTACGCGCTCGCCCCTTCCAAGCTCGCGTTTACGGGCCGGCTCAGTCACCGGCGCGGAGACTACTAAGCGACTCGCGCCGGAGTACGACGCGCCCTAGACTCATGGTTCGGCGGCAAAGGAGATTGCGATGGCAGAGCGAGACGGGGCTGAGGGCAAGGCGGCGGCGAAGGTGCAAGAGGCGGCGGCCAACATCCACAAGGCGACGAGCGAGAAGAAGAGTGCCTCCGGCAAAGACGTCGAGGCAGTGGCGCGGCGTTATTTCGAGGCGATCGACGCACGCGAGCTAGAGGCGGCTGTGGATATGTGGGCAGACGGCGGACGCGAGTTCGTGCGCGGTCAAGCCGACGTGATTGCCCCCGACGGTGTGCGCGAGTTCATCGGCAGCTTGCTCGAAGCGATGCCCGACATGAAGATGGAGGTCGCCCAGACGACGACCGAGGCCGAGCGCTGCGCGGTGCAGTGGGCGATCACGGGCACGTTCGCCGGGCCGGGCGCGATGAACGGAGTGAAGCCGACCGGCCGCCCGATGAAGCTAGAAGGCGTCGACGTGCTGACCGTACGCGACGGCAAGATCCAAGCAAACGACGCTTTCACCGATGGCCTGACCGTGGCGCGCCAGATCGGCCTGATGCCACCCGAGGGCTCGCCCGCCGAGCAGGGCATGATGGGCGCCTTCAACATGAAGACGAAGGTGGCCGGCATGTCCGCCCAGGACGCCAAGCTGGTGGCCGAGGGCGTGTGGGTGGTGCAAGGCCACCCGGGCAGGTGCAACGTATACCTGATCGAGGACTCCGAGGTGGGCGGCGTGACGATGTACGACGCGGGCGCCCGCACGATGGTCAGGGCGGTGGCCAGCGCCGGGGCAAAGCTGGGCGGGATCAAGCGGATCGTGCTCGGCCACGGCCACACAGACCATCGCGGCACAGCGCCCGCTTTGGGCGTGCCGGTCTTGTGCCATCCCGACGAGGTCCAAGACGCGGAAGGCAGCGGCGGTTTCAGGTACTGGCCCGAGGGTTTGCAGGGCCTGCCCACCCCCCAACGCCAAGTCCACCGGGCGATGCACCGCTGGGCTTGGGACGCCGGGCCGGTGAAGATCTCAGGCACGCTGACCGAGGGCGACGAGATCGCCGGTTTCAAGGTGATCGAGCTGCCCGGCCACGCCCCCGGACAGATCGGACTGTGGCGCGAATCGGATCGCCTGGCGCTAGTAAGCGACTGCTTCTATACGCTCGAAATGTGGGGCAGGGACTGCCCCACACACGTGCCGGAGAAGACCTACAACTACGACACCGTGCAGGCCAAGGCTTCGATCCGCAAGCTGGCCGAGATGGAGCCGGCGGCCGCGTGGCCGGGACACGCAAAGCCCGTCGTGTCCTCAGGCGCGGTGGGCAAGGACGTGCGATCGCAGTTGCTGAAGGCCGCGGAGACGCTTTAGGGCGTGGCAAAGAAGCGACGCGCGCGCGAGCCAAAGCTAAGCGCACCAACCAGCGACTACAGCGACGCCGAAGGCAACGTGCTGACCCTGCGCGGCTCACTCACGTTGGGCGCAAGACGCGAGTACGCCGAGACGCTCGCGGGCACGCACGGCCCCGCTGCCGCGACCCGGGAGGACGCTTGGCAACGCGCCTTGGAGCTGCTGTTCGAGCGCCTGGTGGTGCGTTGGACGATCGCCGGCGTGCCGATCGAGCGCCAGAAGGACCTAGTCGCGCGCTTGCGCGCGGCAAGCCCCCAGGAGCGGGTGTGGATAAGGGACACGTTGCGCGAGCACTGTGCTGAATGGTTCCCGGACGTCAAGGCGCCGTAGTTGAGCCAAGCGGGCACCCATCGCCGCCCGAACGAGCACCATCGCCGCTCCGAACAGGCGCATACTCACGGAACAGGCGCCATAACCGTGCCAAGCCTGTTCCCCCAACGTGACAATATTGTCATTTCTCAGCTCTTCCCGCTAAAGTGACGATACCGTCACAATGCTGAGAAGGGATATGTGCGACAGATATGTCACACGAAGAGCGACCAGATAACTTGACGTGGACGATCCGCTCGGGCGCCGATCTCGGTAGCGCGATCGGCGACATCCGCGCCCACAAGCAACTGACCCAAGCACAACTGGCCGATGAGGCGGGCCTCAGCCGAGAGTATCTCGCTCAGCTTGAGTCCGGGAGAACCGTGAGGCTCCTGGAGCACTTGTTGCGAATCCTGCGCCGCTCGGGGGCGACTGTGACGGTCACGTATCAGCGCAACAATGGCTAAGTTCGAGCCGCTGGGAGTGTGGCTGGAGGACCTGCTCGTCGCCGAGCTCACGGCTCGGAGGCCCTGGGAGCTGTACTGCACCTATACCGAGCAGGCGCTTGCCAGCTGGCCCGGCCTCTCACCCGTGTTGTCCTGCTCACTTCCGTTGCGCACACGAAGGATGAACGCGAGCGTGTTCGCGGGAGGATTGCTTCCCGAGGGCCAACATCGTCAAGCCCTCAGCAAGCAGCTGAAGGTGGCGGTCAACGACATTCACGCGTTGCTGCGCCGCTTCGGGCGGGATGTAGCGGGCGCCCTCGTGATCGCCGTCGAGCAACCGCCTGCACGGACGCCGGCGGTGATTCCATACACGGCCGATTCGCTGGAGCTGGAGGTGCTCGAGCTGCCCGAGCATCCGCTCGCGATCCACGACGACAGCGAGCTGTCGATCGCCGGCTTGCAGGACAAGCTGCTGCTTGTGCGCCTGCCGGCGGGTGGGTGGGGACGACCGGCTTACGGCTATCCCTCCAGCCACATCCTCAAGGTGGATGACCCACTGCGCCCGGGACTGGTGGCCGCCGAGGCGCAGTGCCTGAAGCTCGCCGCACAGGTCGGCCTGACGAGCGTGGACGTCGAAGTCGAGACGATCGCGGACAGGCAGTGCCTGTTGGTGTCGCGCTTTGACCGCCGTGTGGACATGGACGGCTCGGTGAGGCGCATCCACCAAGAGGACCTCTGTCAAGCGCTGGCGCGCAACCCCGAAGCTGCGCGAGGACGCGGCAAGTACCAGAGCGCGGGCGGTCCATCGCTGAAGGAGGCCGCTGAGCTGCTTGACCGCTACGCGCACAACCCGCGCGAGCAGCTGGACCGGCTGCTGGCAACAGCCACCTTCACGGTGCTCATCGGCAACGCCGACGCGCACGGCAAGAATCTCGCGCTGATGCACCCCAGTGCGGAGACCGTCGAGCTGGCGCCGCTGTATGACACGGTCCCGACTGTCCTATGGCCGAAACTGCGAACGCGCGCCGCGATGAGCGTGAACGGGCGCTGGGAGCTCGAGAAGATCACCGCGGCTGACCTAATCGAGGAGGCGCGCGCATGGCGCCACGAGTCCGGGCGAGCGGAGAGGGTCGTCATGGAGACGGCGACAGGCCTACTCGAGGCGGCAGGCGATCTCGCCGACGACTCGGGGGTCGGCGACTACGTCATCGGGAGGACGCGGCGACTGCTCGCCGGCATGACCTAGTCCTGAAGCCGAATCAATCACACTCAGCGCACAACGACCGCACAACTCGCCCCAGTCGCGGCACGTTACCTCCCGGGCTTGCCTACCTACCAGGCTCAACCGAGCAGTTCCAGCCGAGGCCCATGGGCGTTGCCAGCGGTGACGAAGCGAGCGTTGGCGGGGCTCAGCACGAACTCGTAGGGCTCACCGTCCTCACCCTCGACGCTGAGGCGAGCGCCGTCATCGTGGATCGCGACGACCGTACCCTGCTCGGCGGAGCCGCCAAAGTGCAGGATGCGAGCGGACGCGCCAACGCGGGGGAATGGTCGCGTGGGGCCGAGCATCCTTCGATGGTAAGTCCATTGACCGCCGCTAGCTACCGTGCACCCCGATTGCTGCCTCGATGCGCTCTCCCTTGGGTGTGAGTATCCACGCGTTGGGCGCTCCCTTGGCCGGGCCGACGCCGTCGTTTGCGATCAGCCCAAGGCGGTGTAGGCGCGAGAGCAGCTTTGAGATCTGGCCTTGGTCGTTCATGCCAGACGCAACGCCGACCTGGCGGTTGGAGGCGCCCGGATGCTCGGCAACGGCCATCAAGACGCGCACCGTGCGGTAGGTGAGACGCATGCCCACATCGCGCAAGGGATCGGCCGACGCGGCGCGTCTAGGAGTGTGTCGCTCGGGTGTCGGTCGTTGTAGCTCCTGGCGTGCGGCCGCCTGACCGAGATAGGGCAGCACGATCATGCTCGTGAGCGGACCTGCTAGCTCGAGCAGCCCGAGCCTGGCATCGCCGGCCCGGGGAGGCCCGATAAGTCCCGGCTTAAAGGGCACGCCCGACCGGGCACCGACAGTCGGTGCGGCGACGTCCGGTGTGGCGGGTGGAGCGGCGACCAGGCGCGAGTGCAGGACCGAGAGCACGCCGCCGATGACACCCTCGGCCGTGAGCGGAGGCGGTCCCTCACTGCGCCTGCTCGTCGCGCGTCCCTGATCGACGAAGGGGACGATCTGAGCAAGCACTCTCTCACGGCGCGCCAAGGCCTTAGGGCCGGCACCGAGGCTCTCAACAATCACAAGCCGGCCCGTTGCGAGATCACCGTCGAGCCACTCCAGCAGTGTCGCGACGGCCGCGCGAATCCCCGCACGCCAAGAAGCCTCCCACTCAAACGCGGGCGCCACGACCGAGCCGACCCATCCCATCGCCTCGTCGAAGGCGGCCAGAAAACAGGCCTCACGATCGGCGAACAGTTCATAGAACGTGCGCCGCGATACCCCGGAGCCGGCGACGATGTGGGCAACGGTGACGTTGGCAACGCCGTACTCGGCGACCACCCCGAACATTGCCGATAGGATCCGTGCACGCTGGATGTCCGCCACTTGGTCGCGTCCCAGCCCATTGTTGCCAGGACGCAACTTGGCGGCCGGTCCTAGCCCATCGACCACATTCTGTCCCGTCGCGACCATCTCATTTCTTCTTGGCTTTGTGAGCTTTGCCGGACATTTTGGTCTTCTTCGTCTTCTTGACCTTGATCTTCGCGCAGCCCGTAACGCTGATCGGCGTGGACTGGTGCAAGACGGCGCCGTTCTGTCCGGTGAAGGCGGTGGGCATGGTGAGTTTGGTCTTGCAGAGGTTGCCGTTTGCTGCGAGCGCCGAGTATTTGCCTTGTGGCAAACTCAATTCGAAGCTCTGGATCGGGACGTCGGGCACATTCTTGAACGTGCTGCTCGTAATGTTCGTCTTACCGCTGATGAACGTGCTACCGACGAGATCGACCGTCACGCCATAACCCTGCAATACAGCGATCAGAGACGGGAATTCTTCCCCAGCATGGCTGACGAAATACGTGGGTCCTTCTATCGGGACGGGCAGCACCGGGGTGATCGCCTTCGCATGACCCACGATAGATGCGGCCGGACAGTTCGCCGGGTTAGCTTCGAACGTAGCCGCAGGACATGCCTTCTGCAGTGTCGTCAGGCGGGACGGCAACTGCTTAGGCAAATCGACCTTGACCGACGCGATGTTCGATTGCGAGGAAGCCTGGTTTGCACCAAGGTTCCCTACCGGGTAGACGATCTTCGCGGTTAGGCTAGCGCCGTTCGCCCGCGATGTTTTGCCCGATGTCGAGACTTTGAAGTTCGGCGCAAAAGTCAAACTACGACACGACCCGACCTGGAAATGACTTGATAGTGGCTCGGTGGCCCCTTCGAAGCTGGTCGCTGTCCCGGAAAAGCTCATCGCACTGCAGTCCGACGGGTTGAACATGAATTCGGGCCGGTCGATCACAGCGTCGATCTCGCGGATATCGGTCGGTATCCCCTTCACCGTCTTCGGGAACGCAGTCGTGCTTATCGTCAACTGGCTCGTATGCGGGTCGACCTCGATCTTCGCCCTGACAACTTCGGTGCCGAGATTGAACGGGCCGGCGACGATCGGTACTGCGATAGACAAGCCGAACGGTGCTCCGTCGTACGGTCCAGTCAAATAGATCGGTGCTGGCGGAGCGTTCTCCTGGGGTATCACAAACGGATACGGGCCAGGACCGACCTCGGCGACGGTATGCCCGATCTGCGACGCACTGGAACATGTGCCCGCCGAGGCTTGGGGTTCCTCACATAGAGGGACCTTAGCGATCATGCCCAACAAACCCTCTGGTGTTTTGAACTGTAGTTTTTCGATCCGCTGCTGCCCATCGCCACGAGACAACAGCATCGAGAAGTCCGTATAGCCCGCTGCCTGGTCGGTGGTCGCACCAGCGGTCATAGTCGGTGTGAACGGTAGTGGTGCCGTACAGTTAGCGACGCTACTGCCACCGGGACCGGCGGTGATCGAGAAGTTGCTTTCCGATAGCGCGTTTTCCACCAACGGGGTGCTCCACGGCGTGAAATCAGCCGTCGCCGTATACACGCCACACATCGCTGGCGTAACGAGCGCTGCTTGTGGGCCTCCACTGAAGTTCAAGACGAATTCGTTTAGTGGCGCATCCGGCGTTCCAGGATCTTGCGGGGTACCCCTGAACGTAGTTGTCAGCTGGCCCGTTTGTTCGTTCAAGTGCACAGTACCGATCAACTTCAAAAACACGCCTTCGCCTTCAGCCGCGACCAACAGTTCTAGGCTCGGCGGATTCGATTGCAGAACATATACGTTGCCCTTCAAGCGTTTCGTCAATAGCGGCGTAGCGATTTCATCGGTCCCAACCTTCGAAGCAGAAGGACATGATGGAGGACCATCCATCACTTCCTTTTCGCTTTCAGGCCCACCAATATTCTCCTGCGACGGTTGACACGCAACAAGACCGGTCGCCTGACCTGGATTGATAGCGACACCTTCAGGCAACACGACCGTCGTTTCCTTCAAACCCGACGTAGACAAACCTTCAGGATTCAACCCTTGCGGAACCTTTACTATGGCCGATAGACCCGCAGGCGTGTCAGAAAAACTCGTATCAGGCGCCAAACTCACGAACGGCGTGAAATGCGCCAGCCGTTCACAACCAGTGAAACTGATAGGCATACCTTCACTATCATGATAAGGAGCACTCAACACCGGAGCGGTTGCTTCAGGATCCTGCCACGTCCCCAACATTTCAATACTGAACTGCCCCCGACTCGAACACGACGTCGGCAATGTCAAAAACGGCTTGTCCGGCGCACCGGTACCGTGTTCCCCGGGGACACCCCAGATCGTCGTCGAGCTGAAAACCACGTGCTTTTGAGGAATATTTGAATGCACGGTGATGCCATAATCACCACCGCTACGAACCTTCGCATCGAGAAACGTTTGCGACTCCTCGAAATCAAATCCAAACTCCGCTGCTACGCCCGGCGGGGGTACAAGATTATATATAGGGAAGATGACATCAAGGCCTCCCGGACCCTGTCCCACTCCTGCCTCCTCAATACCAACTTGTGTATCAGGAAGACAACCACCGACTTCACCTCTTGCGAATTCCCCCTCGTCGAACTCCTGACGCGTACATTGTGGCACCGCACCCGGTTCACCAACCAGCCCCGGCGGGAGATTCACATCCACCGCCTTCCCTTCGCCTCCAGACGGGAAAAATTCTTCACCGCCATCCAGCCGATGATTGTTGGGATTGAACACAACCGTAAACTCATACGGATGCGAGCCGGCCTGCGTATCGATCGTACCGTCAATGTTTGAGGCCCACGCATCAAAATTTGAGATTCCAGGTCCGGATGGTTCTGTCCCATAGCGCACCGGTACGGTCGTGCTCGTCGGACCCGAAGCACCGCCACCAGTCAATGTCACCCGGTCGACGGCAGCAGACCCATTGGGCACGTTTGCGGCGACACGCACCTGAATATCTAGCTTTCTACCAGGCAGCCCTCCAAATTCTTCAACCGTAAATATTTTACACGTTACGACCGTGCTACCAGAACAGCCCCCGCCGGATCGTTCCAAACCCGCCGGCAACGTATCTGTAAGCGTCAGATCTTCAGTTCCTTCAGCATCGCCGATATCATAAATAAAGAAATGCAAGATACCTTCCCCGCCCGGGGAAAGCACGGTCGGGTTGGAGAATCCAAAAACCTCATAACCCGGTCTTGGGCCTTCGGCCAACGCGTTAGAAGCGACCACTGCACCCACAAGCGTCACCGCGAAGAGAAGACAAACAAACCTCCTAAACATGGTTCCTCCCCAGCGTTACACTCGACGACTTCCTAGACTTCACGGCAGACCGATAGTGCTTCCTAGCACGTGCTTCGCATGACAAACGTTTCTTGCGGTGCTTCTCCCTCCTACACACCTTTAGCGCATCTGCGAGCTTTTGCGCACTCGTCAATGTCCTTTGTCTAGACGTCACGACTTTTTCTGGTGATGCGGGAAAATTCCCAACACCTTCGAACGTCACGCTCGGCGGGGTGGCAAATAGGGGCGGTGGCGCCGGGATACCCTGACAGCCACTCCCAGTACACACAGGCGGTGTTACGGGTTTTACGCCATCGACGCGCACGTCATACAGATCGAATGCATCATTACCGTCTTCAGGCGCGAGCTGAGCACGCGTCACGACGAACGCGTCATTGCCGTTTGCGCTTGCGCCCACGAACCACGAAGCCGCTTCGCTCGTGCCACCAGAGAGTAGGAAGACACACCCACCAGTTGAACCAGCGCCATGTGTACAGCTACCGTACCCTTCACGCTCCCACTCATAGACATCCTGCCTGCCATTTGTATCTTGTGCAACGAGCGACGTGCCACTATCGAAGAACACACGACTGCCGTCTTCAGAGATCCACTGTGGAAGATACGTATCCTGCCAGTTGACCGGCAGGTATCCCGCCGCACCCACCCCACGAGACAGGGCCTCGCCAGTCGAGCCACACGACGCACAATACAACCGGTCGCTCCCAAGATTATAGACATACACCTCGTCCAGCCCGTTACTTGGATACCCCTGCGGGTATCCAGCGACACTCAGACTTTGATTGGACATAAATACGATACTACCCCCATCCCCAGTCACACGCGCGGTACGCTGACCAAAACCTGGCTGCCAATCTCCCCAACTATGGTTGTTTTCATTTCGGATAAACGGAGGCACTCTATTCCCGTCTCTTTCCGAGAGGGTCCCGATGAACACGGGCGAGTCACTTTGGCTTGACACGTACAAGTTTGGCTTACCCGCTACTGGCGCAACACCGCTCCCATTCTCGCCTGATAGCACGCCTTCTGCGACGAAGTACACCGTTTCGCCGTCTTCGCTCGCGCCGAGGACACCCAGAACACCAGCATCTGGGCCCGTCAGCACTTCACGCTGCGCATGACCACCTTCAGGTTCAGCGGCGAACCGGTAAAGCTCACTAGCTTTCCTTTCGCCTTCCGTATAGAGCGCATAGCGACCATCACTACTCGCCGTCCAATAGCGCGCAGCACCACCAGACACCTGAACCGTGCTCGAGCCGCCCTCACGCACATACACCACACCAGACGCCACATCGGTCCAATAGACAAAACGTCCATCCGCCGAGATCACATGACTAAAATCAGGTGGATTTTCACTACTTTCGATCGGGAGGGCACCGAATGTAGCGTCTGGCACGACCTTTCCTTCAGATGACACGTCAACCAGACTCAACCGACCTCCAACCTCATCATAAAGATAATTTGCACTTCTGCCCTTCGCGATTTCGCCCTTTACGTCTTCCTCGAGTTCTTTTTCAAATGTTCCTTCCCCAGCCAGCAAGGCATCGTTCGCCTCAAACAGCAGATCCTTGAAATCAGCTGACCCACCCGCAAACGCCGGACTCGGTTCCACACTTTTCCCCCCAGTATTACGCACATGATAGGAACCAAATCCACCCGGGGGTCTATTCAATTTAACGGCATTGGTGATCAGCGGTCTATATCCACTTCCACTAATCCTATTTTCATATGGAATTGTGTACCCTTCACCAGGCGCATTCGGCGTCAACGGCGGAGGGACAGTAGCTTCACCGGTAGTTCCAGCTTCGAGGATACCTACTGACAAGTCTGAAGAAAATCCTTGGTATTCGGCGACAAGATACCCATTTGGCTGAATCGACCTCTGCAACCATCCATCGTCACCGGAGCGCCTAGCGATGTACTGGTCGGTTCCAGTACCGTTCGCACCGGTGATCGCGAGCACCGGATAAGTTACAGCCGACCCATCCGACGCAACCTGAAACGGACTGTATATGGGAGGCCCTTCAGAATAAGAAGGATCAAATTCAGGATTGACATGGGGTCTCTCCACATCGGAATCCCCGTCCTCTACCGGCGTAACCATTTCATAAGACCGACCGTCGGGCAAACCGCCGGTCTGCGCCGGAAGAGTCCTAAAGATCATATCCGTAGCGCTCGTTTTGCTACCGTCGGCATTAGCCACGAGGACCCGGAAATGGTATTCCGTGTCCGGCTGTAGCCCAGAAAGCCGCGTCGTCGCGGTACTCGTACCCGCCGGCAACTTCACACTAGTTTCCGACCCGTAAGAGCTGGTGGTCCCATATTGCACTAGAAAGGTCGTTTCAAGCCCACCGGTATCGACCTGAGCGCTAACCGTGGCACCGGTAGCCCCGACTTCTGAGAACGATTCGCCGCTCACATTGGGTTCCGTCGACGACGTGGTAAACGTCACGGGCAGGCTGACAGCCGTTTCCCCAGCTTCATTACGCGCCAGCAAGCACACCGTGTACTCCGTACCAGGCGTGAGGCCCACCAACACTTCGGAGACCTGTTCTTTGCCACCACCCAAGGAGATACCAGACGCGGGAGCTTTGCCTCCCCCTTCACAACTAGTCTTAGACGCCCTATATAGGAATTCATAGGTTCCTAGTTCATACGTTCCAGGACCACCTTCAAGCTCTGGATCGAGCACGCCATCAACGCTCACCGACGTCGCAGCCGCAGGCAAAACCACCGAGACTTCCGGCGCTTCAGGAGCAGCCGCAAACGCAGGCACCGCGCTCCACACAAGCCAACCCAACAAAACAGCGCACACAACCACGACCGGCAGGACCGGCTTACGAGCAGCACCCATCGAACCCCTCCTCAGAGCAAACCACGAACCTAGAAGCGCGCTTACAGCGCGCGAGCACACCCAGTGGGGCGCAAGCCCTTTTGGGTTCGAGTACCCCTTGGAGCACGAAAAGCCAAGCCGGCGCGTATGGCCCGGCGAAGCGACGGACCGACCAGCGCTTAGCTGGTGAGAGGCCCGGCCAGAGAGAGAGAGAGAGAGAGAGACGCGTCAGCGTCGCTGACGCGTCCTATAACGCCAGCAGTCTGAGCACAAGGACTCTCAACAACGCTATTCCCCAAAGAAACCACGCGAAATACAACTCCCTCTCAGAAGCGACCCGGTCCCTCTCCCAAGGGCCCTGCTTACCAGTAAAAGTCGACCACCAGGGGCCAACCCAAAACCTGACCTTATGTACGCCGGCACACCACGCGGCATGCCATGACTCGAACACTATAAGCAGGACTAGGTGTACTTGTCAAGTCCCCATCGACAAGAAAACGCAGTGGCACCCCGTAAAGACAAGCCACCTGCCTGCCGGCATACGAGCGCGACAGCCTGAGGGCTCGCGGTACTACGTCGCTAAGGGCTATGCGGGCGCGCTATAGCGGCCAGTCCCGCTACCGTGCCATCCACAATGCGCCGCACCAAGATCGTCGCCACCATCGGCCCCGCCTCGCGCGAGCCAGACACGCTGCTCGCAATGGTGCGGGCCGGGATGGACGTGGCACGCCTGAATTACTCCCACGGCACCCTGCACGAGCACGAGGAGACGGTCAGACGCGTACGCGACGCGGCCGGCAAGGCCGGGCGGCCCGTGGCGATCCTGCAGGACCTGCCCGGCCCCAAGCTGCGGATCGGCCCCCTGCGCGAGGACATCGTCGAGCTCAAGCCCGGCGACATGGTTACATTCACCTGCGGGGAGGAGCGTGAAGGCGACGCCGAGCACATGTCGATCACGTGGCCCGGCCTGGCGGCGGCGCTGGAGCCCGAGGAGGTGCTCTACCTGGCCGACGGCTCGGTGCGCCTGCGGGTGTCGGCAGTGCGCGAGGCAGCAGAGCGAAGTGGACGCCGAGGTCGAGGTGGGCGGCGCGGTCGCCTCCCGCCAAGGTCTCAACATCCCAGGCCCAGCCCACTCCTTGCCTTCGGTGCCCGAGGAGGACTTGGAGCTTCTGCGCCATGGCGAATCGATCGGCGTGGACATGGTTGCCCTCTCGTTCGTGCGCTTTCCCTTTGACGTGGAAACCGTGCGCGAGCACACGCGGCTTGCCCCTGATCGCCAAGATGGAGAAGCCCCAAGCGGTCGAACACGCAGAGGAGATCATCAGGGCCGCGGACTGCGTGATGGTCGCACGCGGTGACCTCGGTATCGAGATGCCGATCGAGCAAGTCCCCGCCGTTCAGAAGAAGCTGCTTGAGCAGGCGGGCTACCTGGCGCGTCCCTCGATCACCGCAACCCAGATGCTCGACTCGATGGTCACCTCCTCGCGCCCCACCAGGGCCGAGGTGGCCGACGTGGCCAACGCGATCCTCGACGGCACCGACGCGGTCATGCTCTCCCAAGAGACGGCGATCGGCGCCTACCCCGTAGGGGCGGTCGAAATGATGGCTGCCGTCGCCGTCCAAGCCGAGGCGATCGCGCCTTATGAGCGCTGGAACACCTCCAGGGTGAGGCGCGCCGAAGCCGACCCCGCCCACACCGTCGCCCACTCCTTGTGCTTGGCCGCGCGCGAACTGCACCTCGACGCCCTGATCGTGCCCACGCTCTCAGGACGCTCGGCCCGCCTTGTCTCCGCACACCGCCCAACCGTCCCGATTTATGCGCTCTCCCCCGGTCGCGAGACGGTGCGCCGCTGCGGGCTTATGTGGGGCGTTCAGGCAAGCTCGATCCGCCGCCACGAGACCACCGAGGAGCTGATCGCCGACTCCGCGCGGCGCGTAGTCGAGCTCGGCTGGTGTGAGAAGGGCCAGCGCGTGGGCATCACCGCGGGCCTGCCCTCGGGACGCCCGGGGACAACCTCGCTCATGCAGATCCAGGTGCTTTAAGCGGCGCCCACGCCGGCGCGCTCGTAGAACTCCCGCTCTTCGCGCCCCAAGTCGGTCACCGGTGCCTCGCCGTACATCCACTCGCGCGCGATGCGGTGCCAGTTTTTGCACGAGTGCAGCTGTGAGAGCACCGCAAGGGTCATCATCTCCGTGCGCAGCCCGAGCAGATACTCTGGGGACATCGTCTGATGGCGCATCTCGCGGAAGTAGCCGGAGCGCGGATCGGAGGCTTCGATCAGCACCTCGGTGGCGGTCTCGGGCTTGAGCAACACCTCTTCGTCGGCCGTCGTGTACCACCAGATCAAGCTCGCGATATATCCCAGCACGTGCTCGGGCTTCACGCGCTCGGGCTCAGGCAGGAAGCCGGATTGCGCGAGCAGCGTGTGCAGACCCTGCGCGTCACCCTCGGCGATCGCGCGCTGGCACGCCATCTCGAGCTCGACCGGACCTGGCTCTAGGCGCTTGTAGAGGCCAAAGTCGATGAATGCCACACGCCCGTCCGCCAACAACATGAAGTTGCCCGGATGGGGGTCGGCCGAGAACTCGTGATGGCGAAAGAGGCAGCCCAGGTAGAAGCGAAACACGATCTCCCCGATGCGGTCGCGCTCGGCCTGGTCGCGCTTCTCGACCTCCTCGAAGCCGACCCCCTCGACGTACTCGCTGACAAGCACCCGCTCGCGCGAGAGCGCGCTTATGACCTCGGGAATCACGATGAACGGGTGGCCCTTGTATATGCGAGCCAGCGAGCGCTGGTTCTGCGCCTCCAGCTCATAGTCGAGCTCTTCCGCGATCCGCTCTCTGATCTCCTTCGCCAAGCCCCTCACGTCCAGCGCGGGGGTCATCCGCTTGAGCAGGCGCATGATCATGTCCAGGTTCTGCATATCCGCGCGCACCGCCGCCGCTACACCCGGGTATTGCACCTTCACGGCCACCTCCCGGCCGTCTGCCTTGAGTGTCGCTCTGTACACCTGGCCGATCGACGCGGCCGCGATCGGCTCCTCGTCGAAGTCCTCGAACACATCCGCGATCTTCTCTTCGAGGTCCCCCTCGATCACCTTCTTCATCTGCTTGAAGGACACGGTGGGCGCCGCGTCGCGCAGCTTGCCCAGCTCGCGCTGGAACTCCTCGCGGTGCTCCTCCGGTACGAGCCCCACGTCGAGGAAGGACATCACCTGGCCGAGCTTCATCGCCGCGCCCTTCATCGTCCCGAGCACCGCCACGATCTGCTTTGCGGTCTCCAGCTGGCGGCGCGCACTCGCCTCCCGGGCGGCCTGCTCGCTGCGGGTCATGTTCGCGGCGCGCGTCCCGAACTGCTTGACGGCCTCGCTCGCCGCAAGCCTGCCCACGGTGGCCGTGCGGCGCACCCTCGATGTTGTGATCTTCTCCTGCGCCACGCTTTGAGTTTAGGCCTCGACGCGGCTGCCCGGAACGATGTCGTCTGAGCCATCGGGCCAGCGCACCCAGGCCTTCTTGCCGCCGTCGTAGTCCTCGCCGAGCAGAATCAAGGTCGCTGGCGACCCTAGCGCAGTGCACGGCTCGGTCCCCTCGGGATCAAGGCCTCGCCAGATCCTGATGAAAGCGTTCTGCTCCCACTCTCGTCCGACGGTCGTCGCGTCAGTATGGCCTGGATAGACGATCGTCTCGGACGGCAACTCCATCAATGTGCCCATGATCGAGTCTCTGAGGTCTGTGTAGGTGGTATGGCCTGGCGCGCGTACGCCCCCAACTGAGCCCTTGAAGAGTGTGTCGCCCGTGAACACCACCGCCTCGCCTCCCTGAAATCCACCTGGGCCTGGGCCTGTGCCGGGCCTCGGGCTTGGCGTGGGCACATTCGAGGCGGCCACGAGAAAAGACAGCATTCCGGCGGTGTGCCCGGGCGTGCGCAGCGGTCTGACCTCCAGGTCACCGAAGCGCAACGTCTCGCCCGCCTCAATCGCAACTGGCTCCAATCCCTTGCCCAAGACCTGGCCCAGCTCTAGCAGCGGATCGCGCTCGAGCGGATGGATCAGGACCTCCAGCTTAGGCCAGCGCTTGCGCAACGCTCCCAGCTCGCTCACGTGATCGAAGTGATGATGGGTCAGGAGCACATGGGTCGGTTCAATCTGAAGACGCTTCGCGGCTTCGATCAAGGGCTCCACGGGGCCGCCCGCATCCACGAAGAAGCCCGGTCCGCCCTCACCGTCGGCGAGCAGATAGGTGTTCGAAAGGAAGCGCTCGTTCAGAGCGCGCTCAATGATCATCAGGAGATCCTCCCATGTTGCCGCGCGAGCCGGCGCCGCGGGGCCACCGGTTCGGCTGAGCGGCCAGTCCGACTGCGCGAATATCGACCGTGCGTACACACCGGCGTATATCGACCGTTTGTCCAGAACTGCCCCCAACGGAGCGGCTAGAGGGCTCTTGGCGTCTTGACATACACACCGCCGTGTGGTTTTGTGGAAGGGCACTTCTATCAAGACTTGAACATACAACGGGGGAGGGCTGTAAGGATCATGATCCACGACTCGACGTGGCTCGGAAGGACGCGCGCACGGCGCGGGACGCGCATGGCGATACCACTCGGACTGGTACTCGCGTGCTTGCTTCTCGCGGGCTTCGCGTCCACCGCCTCGGCCACCCCCTACGACATACGCGGTGAATGGGCGTTTGAACTCACCGCACCCAAACAGCCAACTCTGTCGGGTGCCGCTCTCTTGGACAAGCTGGAACCAAGCGGCGAATTCTCAGGCAGCGGACTGCTGGCAGGCTTCATCAAAACAACCGTCTCAGGAACGGTCTCAGGAAACGAAGCGTCGGTCACGATGGTCGCCGAAGCGCCGGGCGAAGACATCACCTTCATCGCCTCGAAAGTGACGCTCGATACTGTGAAAAACACATTTACTGGCACTGGTGCCTACTTCAACGCAAAACACGAAGAAGTAGAAAGCGGCGAAGTAAAAGGCGTTCAAATCAAGAGCTACCAGCAGATAGAAAAAGAACAGCAGGAAAAGGAAGCGAGGGCGAACATCCGTGGCGAATGGGCCCTCACTCTCGAAGCGGGTCCGCAGAAGCTGCAAGGAACGGCGGTTGTCACCGAAGAAGCAAGCGCCAAAAACGAATTCGCGGCCAAGAGCGCCCTATTTGAAAGCGTCATGGGCGGCACCTTTACCGGTACGCTCAAAGGAGGGGAAGCTTCGGTAAACATCACGACCGAAGGCTATGCCCCGATGAGCATACCTCCGGGCAGCTTCACCAGCGAAACGATCGCCGTCTCTTCCAGCGCCGACCCAACATCGATGTCCGGCGAAGGGATCTTTACGATCGGCGCGCTCAAAACGACCGGCAAATTGACGGCGACCAGGATTAAGACCTACCAGCAGGTACTCGAACGCGAAGCAAGCGAACGCGAGCTCAAGGAACGCCAGGAACAGGAAGCACAGGAAGCCAAAGAAAAGCTAGAAAAGGAACTCAAAGAAAAAGCTGAACAAGCAGCAAAGGAACAACGTGAACGCGAAGGCCGCGAATCCGTGGAAAAAGCCAAAGTCGCAATCGGGCCGATCATCCCCCCGCCGGTGATACTCCCGAGCCTGGAGCCAGTCTTGCTGGCGAGCAAAGCGCTCACCGCCAGTCAGAGCGGCGGCCTTTCGCTGCAGCTGACGAATCCAAACAGTGGAGCCGCCCACGGGCATCTGAAGCTCATGGTGGCCAAAGCTGTCAAGACGTCGAAAACCAAGCAGCCCGCCGTCAAAGGCGGGACGCTCGGCGAAGCGTCCTTTTCGATCGCGGGCGGCGCCAAGGCGGTCGTGAAAGTCAAGCTCTCCCATAGCGGGCGCACTGAGCTTGGACATCTGAAAACGATGCATGTGCTGGTGGCGATCACAACTGAACTGAGCGGTCGGCCGGCGACAGTGAAGACCTACAGCCTCACCTTGCGGGCCCCGACGCCGGCCCACAAAAAAAGTTAGGCATCTCGATCGACCAGAGGAAGAGCCTTCTCTAGGGGGCGGCCCGTAATCAAACGGGCCGCCCCCTAGACTGTTGGCCTATGCCTCTAATCCACACCTGCTACCGCATCACCGATATCGACCGTTCTATCGCCTTCTACCAGGCGCTCGGCTTCGTAGAGGTTGGGCGTATCCCGATCGGCGAGGAGGCCGTCAACGTCTTCATGAATCAGCCTGGCGACGGCGATATGCCACGTCTGGAGCTCACTTACAACTTCGGTGTGGACTCCTATGAGCTCGGCTCCGGCTACGGCCATATCGCGATCACCGCGCCCGATCTCGACGCCACGCTCGCGCGCCTGGCCGAACAAGGCATTCAGCCCGAGAAGCCGCCCTACTCCGTACGCGAGGGTGGCTCGCGTCTGTGCTTCGTCAAAGACCCGGACGGTTACAGAATCGAGATACTGGAGATGTAAGGTCGCTTGAGCACAAAGGCCTAAGAGCCCGTCGAACCGGGCTCGAGGATCACGCCGTGCGGCGAGTACCGTCCCCGGCGAGCAGTAAAAACCGGAGAATGGCTGAATCGATCGAGCAGTTCAGCTTCGAATTGACTGCCAGCGCGCTGGCGGAGCAAGAGCGTGCCCTCACAGGGCTACGAGCCCGTGCCGGGACGGTGCTCGCGGCGGCTTCCATCGCCGGCTCATTCTTTGGAGCCAAGATCAGCCACGGCTCCCTCGGCGTCTGGGGAATCCTCGCCATGATCGCCTTCGCCTTGTGCGTGTGGAGTGCCGTCTGGGTGCTCCTGCCGCATGCATTTGTGTTCGCTTTCCGAGGAGAGACGCTGCTGGCCGAGAGCGACCACCGAGGCGTATCAAACGTGACGGAGGCCTATCGCACCGCGGGCATCTGGGTCGAACCTCACCTTGAGGTCAACCGCAACAAGATCGCCGGTCTCTCGAACTGGCTCGCGGCGAGTTGTGCGCTGCTCGCCGCTGAGGTCATCCTATGGACGCTCAGCCTCATAGGCTAACCTGAGCTTATGGCGGACAAGCCTCCCCAGACCACGACACCTCAAGGCCCGCTCAAGCCCCGACCGCCGGCCCAACTACCGGTCACGGCCCCCCCCGGCTTCGCTCTGCCCGAGAAGCGCGGCGGTTTTCTGGGCGGCAAGGGCAACTGATCGTATGCAAGGGCCGACCTAGAGCCAGGCCATGCCACGCCGTGAGTTGCAAAGCGGCCATTACCTCGACGGGTACCGGATCGAGATCATTGAGAGGTCCTAGCGGTTCATTCGCGTGTGAGGCACAGATCTCCAGCAAAGAGCAGACCCACATCGAACGCCTCTACACGGCGTTCAACGCGCGTGACATCGATGCCGTCCTATCGGACCTCGCGCCCGATGTGGAATGGCCGAACGGATGGGAGGGCGGCTATGTCCGAGGTCGCGATGCCGTCCGTTTCTACTGGACACGGCAATGGGGCGAGGTCGATCCAACTGTGACGCCTACCGGATTCGCCGACGAGCCAGATGGTCGGTTGGCCGTGACGGCTCGGCAAGTGGTCCGTGATCGGAGCAGGGCGCTGCTCTCCGATCGCAGCGTGGTGCACGTATATCGATTCGCCGCCGGCAAAGTCGTCCATATGGAGATCCGCGACCAATGATCAAGGGGAGGCTCCTCACGGCGAGCGCGGCAGGCATCCTGAGCCTCGGACTGTCGGCCATGGCGCTGGCAGCAACTGTGTCCGTACACGTGCAGCACAAGCCCGCCGTCCGCCAGAACGTGCATCTCACTTTCCGGGCGAAGCAACTTCCCGAAGGCGGCTACTACTACGGGGTGATCGTGCTGAAGCCGTACAAGAAGTACACGCGAACCTCGCCGCCGTCGTGCTCGACATCCAGCAACATGCAGCGCACCGACTATGGCTACCCGCAGCCCGACGGCCAGGTCGCGCTCGCCCTCACGCCGGCGAAGTCCTCGACCGGACATTGGTGCCCGAGCGGCTCCTACGAAGGCGCGATCTACGCCGTACCTCATGCGCCAGCTTGCGAAAGCGCCTACCCATGCCGCAGCGAACCGTATACGCCCCCGAGTCCCTGTTGGAATATCGAAGGCCACCGCGTGTGTGGCGTCGTCGCGCACCCACGAGCCTACGCCTACCCCGACGGCCTGCCGGTGCCACTGGCGAGCGGCACGACGATCGTCGAGCGTTTCTACGTCAAGTTTCCCTAGCCTTCACCACGTATGTTTACTTAGGTTCAATAGCTCGACGGCTATCGCGTCGAGATATTGGAGATGGGCGCGTAGCGCACCTGCATGTAACCCGGTTCGGCCGGGCGAAGCGATGGGTGTCGTTGACGCGCCGAAGCCACGGATCGTGCGCTAGCGTCCAGACATGGGCAACGAGATCATCACCGTAGGCGCGCTGAGCGTCCACTTCCTGATCGAGGCGGCGGACTCGAACGGGACTGCGTCGGTGTTCGAGTGCTATGTACCCGCGAACGCGAGGATGCCGGCGCCGCACAGCCACGACGGCTTCGAGGAGACGATCTACGGGCTCGAAGGTGTTTCGACTTGGACGATCGACGGAGAGACGGTCGAGATCGGCCCAGGTGGGGGGGTCTGCGTGTTGCGCGGGCAGATCCACGGATTTGACAACCGCGGCAGCGACGATGCGAAGTTCCTAGCGATCGCGACCCCCGCCGTCTTCGGATCTTCCTACTTCCGCGAGGTCGGCGAGGTGATTGCCGCTTCGTCGGGCGGCCCGCCAGATCTGGCTGCGATCGGCGAGGTGATGCGCCGCCACGGCCTCACGCCGGCCCCGCTGGGCGCTGCCTGAGCGCGACCGAGCACATCAAACGGGCTGCAAAGGTGAGTTGCAAACCGTCCAGTACCCCGATGGCTATAGGGTTGAGATTCTGGAGATGGAGTAGTTGGACCTGAGTATGCGGGCCATGAGAGGAGCGGCTTAGAAAGGCTCTCCAAGCACAGTTAGAAGCATCGAAAGTGCTTCGTCGACATGCCAGGCTCCGTAGACATTCGTCCGCAGGAATTGTTACAACGGACTAATGACACCCCAAACCGGCACCGCGCTCCTGATACTCGCGGTATTCGTCTTGCCTGGCTTCGTGACGTTGCTGCTCCGCGAGCGAATGTTTGCAGTTCGCGGCGAAGACACTCAGTTCGAGCGGCTGCTCAATGCTCTGTACTACAGCGCCCTGATCTACGCGATTGTGCTCGCCGCCGGCGCGCTTGGAGGTCTTGACAAGGCAGACATAGTCGGGTTCTACCTAGGAAAGAAGTCGCTCGCGGAAGACTTTGAGGCGGCCGCGCTTATCACGCTCGTCCTTCCCGTGGCAATCGCCGTGATCGGACTGCGCTGGCGCAGCTCTCGCAAGGTGCGTCCATTCGTTCTGCACTTCATCGGCGTCTCGCCGTCACACAGTGTTAGTTCCGGCTGGAATGAAGCGTTCGGGCGTGAGGGATCCCCGATGCTGCGTGTCACGTTGAAGGACGGTCGAGTCGTCGGGGGCTACTTCGGAGATGGCAGCCTCGCAGGCTACTCCGAGCACGCGCAGGACTTGTTCATATCCGAGCGGTGGTCGATCAGCCCCGAAAACGACTGGTTTGTAGAGGCTGCACGAGGCACCGAAGGACTGTGGATTGCGCGCGACGAGATCGCGTCGATTGAGTTCTACGAACGTCCGCCAGACAAGACAGTTGACGAGAAGAAGCCATCCGACTGACCGCTACCATGACTTACATGACCGATGAGCGAAGGCTGCCGCCCGTAGAAAAGCGAGGCGGCTATCAGCCCCAGAATGCTGCGCCAAGTCCGCTTCAACCGCCGCCGCCGCCGCGCGACTCGGCATCGAGCGCGAAACCACCAACTCCACCCGTGGCCTCTCCGCCCTCTGCGGGTTGAGATCCTGGAGATCACAGTCTAAGAGTCCGAATCCGGAGCGCGCGGTGAGATATGCTCGCACCATGTCGGGTCTCACGAGGAAGCTCCTCACGACGAGCGCGGCAGGCATCCTGAGCGTCGCACTGTCGGTCACGGTGCTGGCAGCAACTTTGCCCGTACACGTACAGCACAACCTCGCTGTTCGCCAGAACGTCCATCTCACTTTCCGGGCGAAGCAACTTCCCGAAGGCGGCTATTACTACGGGGTGATCGTGCTGAAGCCGTACAAGAAGTACATGAGGACCTCGCCGCCACTGTGCTCGACGTCAAGCAACATGCAACGCACCGATTACGGCTACCCGCAGGCCAACGGACAGGTAGCGCTCGCCCTGACTCCGGCGAAGTCCTCGACGGGACATTGGTGCCCGAGCGGCTCCTACGATGGCGCGATCTACGCGGTCCCGCGCGCGCCCCCCTGCGAAAGCACCTACCCATGCGCCAGTGAACCGTACAAGCCTCCGAGCCCTTGTTGGAACATCGAAGGTCACCGTGTGTGTGGCGTCGTCGCTCACCGACGGGCATACGCCTACCCCGACGGCCTGCCGGTACCACTGGCGAGCGGCACAACGATTGTGGCGCGCTTCTCCGTCAAGTTTCCCAACTAGCTACCTATGTTTACTTCTGTACTAAAGCTCGACGGGTATCGGATCGAGATTCTGGAGATGTAGTACTCGCCACGAGACGCGTCATTTACGGCGTCAATGTAGGCTCCATATAACCTAGCGTGCGTAGATCGCGGGCCGGTAGCGAGGCTCCGGGATGGGTGTCCCCGCGGTACTCGGAGCGTTCGCTGAGGACATTGAATGGTTCGAGGCGGAGGGCATGCCATACGGGGGCCTGTACCACGGCCGCGAGGCCGTGGCGCAGAACGTCTTTGGCCCGATCACAGAGGACGTTGAGGGTTTCACGATCACACCCGAGGAACTCATTGGATCCGACACTGGACGCCATCCATCCCCCAACAGCTTGCCCAATCTCTGATCGTGGTAGAGAACCGCGACAGCAACCGGCCACAAATTACCCGGCAGTAAGCGTGAACTTGGCCGAGGTCTTGAGCAGTGGCTTTCCTGAGCTGTCCTTAGGCGCGAGATAGCCGCACAGGAGATACGTGCCGGGGCCCGCCTCACCGCTGAACACCTTCAATTCTCCGTGCCAATTAAAGGCACCATGGAAGTTGTCGGGATTAGCCGGGAAGAGCTGGGGATCGCTGGGTGTACCTGGTATTGGCACGAACTGACTATCTCCCTTGCGCGTCATCTCCTTGCCGCCGGTGGCGGCGCACGCATTCTGCGCGTTCAGCTGGTAGAACACGGCCATATCGGCGTGTTTGCTGGAGGTACCGGAGACCGTCACCGCGAAACCTTCGTTTTCAGCCGCGGAGAGACTGAGCGAGGCCGGACTGACAGCGATCTTCATCTGCTCGGCAGCTGATGCCACCGCGGCGACACAGAGCACGACGGTCATGGCAATAAGCAAAATCGCGCTCACGCGGCGGGCGAAACGGAGATCGGTCACGAGGCGGCTCATAAGAATTGGGCGCGAGCCTAGCATGGGGCGCCTCGCGCGGCTCGTATAGTGCGTCGCGTGGAACTCGGCCTCGCCACCTTCGCCGATGTAGCACCGGGAGCTTCCCCCGAGCGCGTGGCCGAGCGCCTAAGAGAGCTACTTGAGGAGATCGAAGTAGCCGACCGCCTCGGCCTGGAGATGTTCGGCGTGGGCGAGCACCACCGGCGCGATTATGCCGTCTCGGCGCCGACTGTGGCGCTCGCGGCAGCAGCGGCACGCACCGAGAAAATTAGGCTGACTAGCGCTGTCACAGTACTCAGCTCGGCCGACCCGGTGAGTGTGTTCGAGGAGTTCGCCACGCTCGACCTGCTCTCGGGCGGGCGCGCGGAGATCATGGCCGGGCGTGGGTCCTTCACCGAGTCGTTCCCCCTCTATGGCTATGACCTGGACGACTACGACGACCTGTTCGCCGAGAAACTGGAGTTGTTGCTGGCCTTGCGTAACTCCGAGAAAGTCACCTGGTCGGGACACCATCGCGCCGCCTTGCACGACGCGGCTGTATATCCCCGGCCCCTGCAGAAGCCCTTGCCGGTGTGGATCGCGGTCGGTGGCACACCTGGCTCGGTGGCTCGCGCCGGGTTGCTGGGCCTGCCCTTGATGATCGCGATCATCGGTGGAGCACCGGCCCGCTTCGCGCCGCTCGTGGAGCTGTATAGAGAGGCAGCCAAGCGCGTCGGCAATGCTTCCCAGCTGGCCGTGGGCATCAACTCCCACATGTACATCGCCGAAGATGCCAAGCGTGCGGCCGACGAGTTCTTTGGGCCTTACTCGCAGATGATGAACCGGATCGGGCACGAGCGTGGCTGGCCACCGATGAGCAGAGCCCAGTTCGACGCCGGCTGCGCCCCGGAGGGACATCTGCTGGTGGGGACGCCTGAGGAGGTGGCCACAAAGATCATTGCCCACCATGACCTCTTCGGCCACAATCGCTTCCTGGGGCACATCAGCGTGGGCGTGCTGCCCCACGCGAAGGCGATGCGTGCGACCGAATTGTTCGCGACCGAGGTGGCCCCGCGCGTGCGGGCGGCACTCGCTGGCAGTGACTCGCCAGACGAGGACGTCGTGGGACGCGCAAACGACGAGGCCGCCGCTGGCCCCCAAAACGAGCCCGGCGCTACCCTTTCTGCCAAGGATGGCTGAGACCGGCAAGATCGCCAAGAACCTGGAGCGGTTTGCGCAGGCCGTGGCGGCGCACGACCGTGAGAACCCGACGCATACCGCTTGGGGGATCGGTTTGGCCCACTTCGACATGGAGCGCTTGGGCCTGGAGGAGGGCGAGGAGATCTTGCCCGGTATCACGATCCAGGCCGACGGTGGACAGAGCGCAAACTTCAGGGTGCTGTGTGATGGCCAGCACGACGAGGGCGCCGTCGAGTCGGAGGAGGAGGTCGTCGAGGCGGTCTCTACACAGGCGCTGCCGATGATCTCGCCCGGCGGCTCCCCACGGGAGCTTTGACCCAACAAGGCCCCCCGCGCGCGCGTGCGCGCGCACGCGCGGGACAACCCTTTTTTGGAACATACAACTCGTCCCTCGCCGGGAAACTCATCCGTTGCCGGGACGCGCGACCAGCCCATCGTGGGGGCGGACAACTAGCGGCAAAGCCACACCAGCCCGCTCGGCGATCATCGCAACAAGCCGTTCGACCGTGGGACAAGCGATCCCGTGACGGGCGGCCGCGCGCAAAACCGAGCCGGGGATCGCATCCAGCTCGGGCTGGCGGGCGGCGGCGATGTCTCGCTGCATCGAGCTGCCCAAGGTGGCGTGCGCGGCAGTTAGCTCGCCCAAAGCATCGTCGGCCGGAATCAAGGCGCCCTCGGCTCTGGCAACAAGGCAACCCTCCTCGATCGAGGCCACAAGATCGGCGCGCAAAGCAGGCTTGGAGCGGATCTCGCCCAAGAGCTTGTCGTAGGCGCTGGTGGTACATGCCAAGGCGTTGAGCCGCACCAGCTTGGACCACATGACCTGCGGCTCGCTGTCCCCCACACGCGCGGGGATACCGGCATCTGAGAGCACACTCACAAGCCGCTCCATCGCAGGGCGCGTCGTGGCATAACGAGAGGCCATTTCCACGCGCAGAAACTCGCTTGTGTGCACGACCACACCTGGCTGCGGTCGATCGGCCTCGACACGGATCGTTCCCGCGAGCACCGTGTCGGCGGGAAAACGCTCGCGCAGCACGTCCAGGTGGTCGAGACCGTTGAGCAGAGGTAGGACGAGGCGCGGTGTTGCATCGACGCGCTCCAGGGCCTCGGTCAAACCGGTGGCCTTGGTGGCCACGATCAAGACGTCCGCGGGCTCCCGCAGACACACCAAAGCCTCGGGGTGAGCGACGAAGTCGCCGAGCAGGACACTCCGAACACTGATCCCCCGGGTCGCGACGAGCGCGGCGGTGGACTCTCTGGCGAGAACGACCACGGGCGTGTTGGCTCGCGCCAAAGCGCCCGCCACCAAACCGCCGACCCCACCGGGCCCCAAGACGGCAACCTTCACGTCAGCGGATCCACCAAGACGCCGGGGTTCATGATGCCGGCGGGATCGAGCGCGGCCTTGGCTCCACGCAGGGCCGCGGCGAAAGCGTCGGGGCGCTGGCGGTCATACCACGGCCGGTGATCGCGCCCGATGGCGTGGTGGTGGGTGATCGTGGCACCCTCGGCCACGATCACCTCAGAGACAGCAGCCTTGATCGCGGCCCACTGCTCGATCTCTTCGCCGCGTAAGGCCGGTGCCAGGACCGTGTAATAGGGAGCGGGTCCGTCGGGGTAGACGTGGGTGAAGCGGCAGGAGACTTGGGCGGCTCCGCTTGCGTCTTCGGCCGCGGCTCGGGCAGCGGCCATGATGCGCTCGTGAAAGCGAGGGAAGCGATCCCAGGTGATGGCTGTCTCGAAGGTCTCGCTCAGGACACCCATGGCGACGAGGATGTCGCGCACGTAGGGAGCGCGTAGGAAAGCTTCGCGCCAGGCCCCAACGCCGGAGTCCGCGGGCCGCGGCATCGCCGGCCACCTGCGCGCCTTCGCGCGAGGAGCCACGTCGGTCCCCGACAACCCCGTCGTGCTCGGCGCAGATCGCGCAGGCACGATCCATCAAGAAGTCGACCGGGTGGTCGGCCGACTCGAAGCCAAGCACGAGGAGGGCGTAGGTGCCGTCGCCGGCCATCGTGAAGCGCGCCTCGGCGGGGTCGATCAGGCGACAGTTGCTCGGTTGGAGACCCGCCTGGGAGAGCTCGCGCACGCATTCGGCGCCGCGCTGGAAGCTGGGGAAGCGAATGCCGGCCGAGGCACGATGGGAGGGACGGGGCTGCACCCGCACCCAGGCCTCAGTTATGACGCCGAAAGCTCCCTCGGAGCCGACGAGCAGCCGATCGGGGCTGGGTCCGGCACCCGATCCGGGCAAGCGTCGCGAAGACCAGACGCCGGAGGGGGTGAGGGCGTGCACCGACTCGACGAAGTCCTCGATGTGGGTCCAGACGGTGGCGAAGTGACCGGCGGCTCGTGTGGCGATCCAGCCACCGAGGGTGGAAAGCTCGAAGGACTGGGGGAAGTGGCGCAAAGTGAGGCCGTGCTCGGCCAGTTGGGCCTCCAAGGCCGGTCCGGTGGCGCCTGCCTGGATCAGGGCGGCGCGTGAGACGGGATCGACCTCAAGGACCCTTCCGAGACCGCCTAGATCGATCGAGATGGCGCCGTTGTAATAACCCCCACCCACCTCGAGGCGGGGCTCAACTCCACCGACCACGCTCGTGCCGCCACCGTAGGGGATCGCGGCGACGCGCTGGGCGGAGCACCAGGCGAGCAGTCGTTCGACATCGTGCTCGTCACGGGGATGGGCGACGAAATCGGGGGGATGTTCGTACTTACCACGAAAGCCGAGCACGACATCGGAATAGGACTTGCCAAGCGCATGGGCAGCCCTGTCGTGCGTATCTGTGGAGCAGATCTGGACAAGCTCCGAAGGGGGAGGCACTCTGGGCGAAGGCAGGCGAATCGCATCGAGACTGACGGGCTGCTCGATCTCGACGGCGGGGAAGCCGAGGTGCGTGGCGAGGCCGCCGGCCGCCGCGCGGACTTCCTCGGGCGAAAGCTGCTCGTCCTCGAATCCCCAACCCCAGTGCTTGCGTCGGCGCTCGCTCACGGTCGAGCGAGTGTAGGGGCACGCATCTTTACTCGGCCCTCCCCCGCGATCACTAGCCTGTAGGAATGGCCACGCGAGCGCATGCGCAGACCAACGAGGCGCCCGAAGTGCTGGCACGCGGGCCGTGGGATCTCAGCCAGGTGAAGGCACGCTGGCGCTCCGAGCACTTCGACCCGCCGGTCGAGTACAGCGCGGCCGCCGACGCGGCTATCGCAAGTTTGCGCGAGCGCGGCTCGCCCAGCCACGATGGGTTGGCCGCGCGCTTGGTGGACTTCGCTGACGGTCCCAAGGGAATCGAGATGGAGCTGCAGCCCCTGCGCTGGGCCTTGCGCTTGGTCTCGGAGGATGCATCGTGCAGCGTGGCGGCTCTGTGTGTTACGCGCTCGGCCGATGGGCGCTGGCTGGCCGGCAAACGCGCGGCGTGGCTGTCCTCGTGGGCTGGGCGCTGGGCGCTGGGCGCTGGCGGCGCCGTGGACTTGGGCGAGAGCCCGGCGGACACTTTGGTGCGCGAGTTGCGGGAGGAGTGGTCGGTTTCACCGGAGAGGGTGCGGGGGGAGGCGCTGGTGCGCTTGCCCCACCGACTCGTGATGTTTGTGGGGCAGGCCTGGTTGGCTGAGGGAGCTGAGGTGAGCCCGGACCACGAGCACGACGAGTATGCATGGTGGCCGGCGGAGATCGATGAGTGGCCGGCGGAGGCCGAGGAGAGCCTGCGCAGGATGGCGCGCTGGCTGGTGGAGTGAAACCGGCCGAGGTCTCGGGCTCCCCGGGCATCCCCCATCCCCGAGGAGGCTCTGGTGCTTCTGTCTCCCCCGCCACGAACCCAGACGCCGAGGCAACCGCCCGCACATCCCGCACGCGCGAGCAGGCATCGCGGGCCATCAGCCACTCGAAAGCATTCACGCCTCTGAAGTGGACCTCGTTCTTCCACTCGTGCGTGTACAGCTCGCTGCTGATCTGCGCTTTCGCGCTCGGTAAACCGCAACCGGAGACGCTCGTGTTGGGCTGGACGCACGGGATCCTGTGGATCGGCATGTCATGCGCTTGCATCGCGGCGGCGCGCATGAGGATCGTGTCGCTGCGCCTGGCGGTGGCGGTCGCTGTGGTCGGCGGAATCGGGCCCTTTTTCGGCAGCTGGGAGTTCGTGCGTGAAGGACAGAGGCAGGCCTGAGGGGAGCTCTCCCCGACTGGCAGGCCTGAGGAGCCCTCCCCGATTAGACAGGTCCGAGGCGCCCTCTCTGATTGTTAAGCAGTGTGAAGATCGCACATGTGGGCAACCCGGCGGGGGCGTCTGACATCTGTCCGGCTGGCCAGGGCGCTAGAGTGAAGCTGGATGGCGTCCGGCACTACGATCAAGCAAATGATCGACGTCGTGACCCCTGCCGCCGGCGAGTCTGTCACCGAGGGAACGATCCTCGAATGGCATGTCAAAGTCGGCGAGTTCATCAAGGTCGACGACACGATAGTTGAGATATCCACCGACAAGGTGGACGTTGAGCTGCCTTCGCCGGCCAGCGGCACGGTCGTCGAGATCCTCGCCGAGGAGGGCGACACAGTCGGCGTGGGACAGGTGATCGCCCGCCTTGCCGCGGACGACGGCGACGGTGGCCGGCCCGCCGGCCAGGATGGACCCTCAACGGACGGGGACGGTGTCGCGGTGCCCACGGGATCAGACCAGTCCTCTCAAGCCTCGACCGCCCCGAGCGGCTCCGCATCGGCCGTCGCCGACACGATGCAGCCGACCGATGGCACGCGGGTGTCCCCGGTTGCGGCGAGGGTGGCGGCCGCCGAGGGAGTCAACCTTGCGGGTGTCAGCGGAAGCGGCCCCGGGGGGCGCATCCTTAAGGCCGACGTACTCGGAGCGGGCGGTAATGGGGCGGGAACGGCTACTTCCAACGGCGCAAGCACTTCGCCGGCCGCGGGTAAGCGCCAAGCACTTAAGGGCGGAGCGGCGATGCTCGCCAAGTACATGGACGAGTCGCGGTCGATCCCTACCGCGACGAGCTTTCGGACGATGACTGTGACGGTGCTCGACGGGCGCCGGCGCGAGCTAAAGGCAGCCGGGCATAAGGTCAGCTTTACCCATCTGATTGCCTATGCGATCGCGCAGGCCGCCAGTGAGATGCCGACGATGGCTCACCATTTCGAGGAGGTCGAGGGCAAGCCTTACAGGGTTGACGATGGCCAGGTGAATCTGGGCCTGGCGGTGGACGTGCAGAAGAAGGACGGCTCGCGCACCTTGATGGTGCCGGTGATCTTCGATGCGGGCGGCTTGTCTTTTGGGGAGTTCGTGGCGGCGTATGACGCGCTCGTGGAGAAGGCGCGCACGAACAAGTTGACCGCGGACGATCTGGTGGGCGGCAACTTGACGCTCACCAACCCGGGTGGGCTCGGTACGGTGGCCTCGGTTCCGCGTCTGATGAACGGTCAAGGCACGATCGTGGCGACCGGCTCGATTGCCTACCCCGTTGGCCTTGGTGGCGTGGGTGCCCAAATCGGGGCGGAGAAGGTCATGACGATGACCTCGACTTACGACCATAGGGTCATCCAGGGCGCCGAGTCTGGGCGCTTCTTGGCTTTGGTCGAGGGACGATTGCAAGGCGAGGACTCCTTCTACGAGGGTGTGTTTGCCTCGCTTGGGGTGGTACTCGGTCCTGCACCTAGTGCTCCCGCGCCAACTGGACCGACGACACCGGGAGCAGCTCAGGCAAGCGCAGTGGCGGCGAACGCTCCCGACGAGCAGATGCTGCAAGCGGTACAGGCCGCGAGCACGCTGGTGCACCGCTTCCGCAGCCACGGCCACTTGGCCGCCCACCTGGACCCGCTCGGAAGCGAGCCCGAGGGCGAGCCACAGCTGGACCCGGAGGCGGCCGGACTGACGCCTCATGTGATGGCTCAGATCCCGGCTCGCATCCTGAGGATGTATGTGCCCGGTGAGACCCTGGCGGAGGCGCTGCCGCACTTGCGCCAGACCTATTGCGGGACGATTGCATACGAGATCGAGCACATCTCTTCCCACAAGCAGCGGGTGTGGCTACGCGAGCAGATCGAGTCGGGTGCCTATCGACAACCGCTGAGCGCGGAGGTGCGCAAGTCGTTGCTTAAGCGCTTGATCGAGGTGGACGCGCTTGAGCGTTTTATGCACAAGGCCTATCTGGGCCAGCACCAGTTTTCGATCGAGGGTCTGGACATGACCGTGCCGATGCTCGACGAGTTGATCCAGCTGGCCGCCGGGAACGGCGGCCAGGAGGTTGTGGTGGGGATGGCTCATAGGGGCCGCTTGAACGTATTGGCGCACAACTTGGGCCGCCCGTACGACACGATCTTCGCCGAGTTCGAGGGCGCCTCGACACTCGAGGCCGTCACGACTATCCCCCAAGGGGGGACCGGCGACGTGAAGTACCACCACGGTACTCAGGGCTCCTACAAGCTGCCTGAGGGCGGCACGATCAGGGTCAACCTGGAGTCCAATCCGAGCCATTTGGAGTACGTGTCCGCCGTGGTCGAGGGCGCTACGAGAGCAGCTCAGACTTCGCGGACCGGCCCTAGGACCCACCAGGACACCAATACGGCTGTGCCGATCGTGATCCATGGCGACGCGGCCTTCCCCGCCCAGGGCGTGGTCGCCGAGACGCTTAACTTGCAGGCCCTCGACGGCTACCAGGTCGGGGGGACGGTGCACCTGATCATGAACAACCAGGTCGGCTTCACGACCGACCCCGATGATGCCCGCTCCACACGCTGGGCCTCCGATCTGGCCAAGGGCTTCGACGTGCCGATCATCCATGTCAACGCCGACGATGTGCCGGCCTGCATGAGCGCGGTGCGGCTGGCTTTTGCCTTCCGCGAGGAGTTCGGCCATGACGTGCTGATCGACCTGATCGGCTATAGGCGCTTCGGACACAACGAGTCTGATGAGCCCGCCTATACCCAGCCGGAGATGTACGCCAAGATCAAGACCAAGAAGCGGGTGTATGAACTGTGGGCCGACCAGCTCATTAGCGACGGCGTGGTTAGCAGGGAGGAAGTCGAGCGGACTGGACAGGACGTGTGGGACAACCTGACGCTCCTGCACCAGCGCTTGAAGGCGCGGATCGCCGCGGCGGCCGAGCAGGGCACTGTTGACCAGAACACCGGCGAGTACCAGCTCGACAGGACCCCGAGCCCAGATGTGGACACGGCGGTGGCGGCGGCGCGGGTGCGCGAGCTTGGGTTGGAGCTGTTGAGGACGCCTGACGGTTTCGCCGTGCACCCCAAGCTGGTCAAGCAGTTGGAGCGTCGTCGCGAAGCACTCCAAGAGCGTGGGGGCTCGGCCGCTACCGGCGCGCCAGAGACGGCAGGGACTGACTCCGCGGCGGGCGAGCAGGCGGGGGGAACCGGCCCGGAGAAGACACCTCCGCGGATCGACTGGGCTCACGCCGAGGCGCTCGCATTCGCTTCGCTGCTGACCGAGGGAACTCCCGTGCGGCTCACCGGACAGGACACCGAGCGAGGCACCTTCAGCCAGCGCCACTTGGTATTGCACGACGCCAAGACCGGACAGGCTTTCTGCCCGATCCAGTCCTTGCCGGAGGCACTTGCGCCGATGGAGCTGCACAACAGCCCACTCTCGGAGCTTGCGTGTATGGGCTTTGAGTACGGCTACAGCCAGGAGGCTCCCGAGACGCTCGTGCTGTGGGAGGCTCAGTTCGGCGACTTTGTGAACTCGGCGCAGGTGATCATTGACCAGTTCATCTCGTCAGGCCTCGCCAAGTGGGGACAGACCTCACGCCTGACTCTGCTGCTCCCGCACGGCTATGAGGGCTCTGGCCCGGAGCACTCCTCGGCCCGCTTGGAGCGTTTTTTGGCGCTCGCGGCGGAGGGGAACATGAGGGTCGCGAACCTGACCACGCCGGCCCAGTACTTCCACCTGTTGCGCCGCCAGGCGCTGATCGCCAAGCAGCGTCCGCTGGTGATCATGACGCCGAAGTCCTTGCTGAGATTGCCGCAGGCGACCAATATGGTTGAGGACTTGGCGGAGGGCTCGCGTTTCGAGCCGGTGCTCGCGGAGGCGGGTGTCAACGAGGAGGCGGTCACTCGCCTGGTGCTTTGCACCGGCAAGATCTACTACGACCTCGCCGGCCACTCCGACCGCCAAGGCAGCGACACTGTGGCCATTGGGCGTGTCGAGTTGTTGTATCCGTTCCCGGAGCGCAATATCAAGGAGTTGATGGCGCGCTATCCGAGGCTCGAAGAGGTGGTGTGGGTACAGGAGGAGCCGCGCAACATGGGCGCACGGGCGCACATGTTCCCGCGTTTGATGCAGATCATGGGCGATGGCATCCACTTCGGCTTCGTGGGTCGTCCTGAGCGCGCGAGCCCAGGCGAGGGATATCCGGTCGCACATGCCGCCGAGCAGAGCCGGATCGTGAGAACCGCCCTGGACTTGAAGGTGCCAGTGTCGCAGTACCCCAAAAAGACACCGGGCGAGCGCTGATGGGCGCCCTGTGGCGACGCTTCAGGATGGTTATGCGCCAGCGCAAACGCAAGCGTCAAATGCGCGGCTGAGCTACTGGCCGCGCCAGACCCGGGGGGCGCTTCTCGGCAAACGCGGTGGCGCCCTCGCGTGCGTCCTCGGAAGTGAACACCGGTTCTGAGATGGTGCTCTGGGCCTCCCACATCTCCGCGGAGGACCAATCGCGCTGCTCTTGGAGGATGCGCTTGGAGGCGATCAGGGCAAGGGGTGCATTGGCGGCGATCTCACCCGCCAACGCCAAAGCAATCTCGACGGCGGCGCCGGGCTCGGCCAGACGGTTGACCAAGCCCAGGTCGGCCGCCCGTTCGGCGGAGATCGAGTCGCCGGTCAAAGCCAGCTCCATTGCGACGTTGTAGGGCAAGGAACGCGGCAGACGCAGGAGGGCCCCGCCGGCGGCCACCAAGGAGCGCTTGACCTCGGGAATGCCGAGCTTGGCGCCACGCGCGGCCACGATCAGGTCACACGCGAGGGCTACCTCCAAGCCACCCGCTACGGCGAATCCCTCGATGGCGGCGATCAAGGGCTTGACCGATGCACGGCGCACAATTCCGGCAAAGCCCCTATCTCCAACCCAGGGACGCTCGCCACTAACGAAAGCCTTCAGGTCCATGCCGGCGCAGAAACCCTTGCCGGCGCCGGTGAGGACACCCACACTGAGCGAATCGTCGCTGTCGAGCTCCTCCAACGCAACAGCGATGCCTTCAGCCAGAGGCAGATTGACTGCATTGCGCGCCTCGGGGCGGTTGAGCGTGATCAGGAGAACGCCATCGCGCCGCTCGGTAAGAACCTCCTCGGCCATGTGCGGAACTATGCCGCAAACAGGCGCAACTCGGGCTCGCGGTTGCCGCGCAAGACTTCTACGTCGACCTCCACACAGTCGATCCCCCGCGAGGCAGCCAAGACGCGCGCCTGGGGCTTGATCCACTTCGCCACGAGCACCCCGCGACAGGAGGCCATCGCGGGGTCGATGCGGATACGCTCCAAGTAGCCCTCCAGTTGGCGCACCGAATCCATCGTGGCCACGCGCTTGATCTCAACCGCAACCCATTCATCCAGGGCGTCGCGGCACATTAGGTCGACCGGCCCGACATCGGTCGGCCACTCGCGCCGTACGAGGCGGAAACCCTCGCCACACCAGTGCGGAGCGGCGGCGAGCAGCTCTTGCATTTCGCGCTCCAAGCCCTCCTTTTCCAAAGGCGCAAGCACGTCCAATTCGTGCTCCACGTCGGTGAGAACCTCGTCGAGCACGATCTCCAGACGCTCGTCGACTCGCTGCTTGCGCACGACCAAGCGCTCGATCTCACCAGCCGCAGAGCGCTCCTCTTCAAGCACTGTCGGGGGCGTCATCCAGTTCAGAGGCTTTACCCGCGGCCCACCCTCCCCGCCTCCGTCGGCCCACACCATAAAAGTTCCGTCCCCCTTGCACATGAGAAGGCGCACAGCCTCGGGCAGGACGGTGGTGGTACGGCCGATATAGGTGACCTCACAGCGAGCGACGATCAAGCGCACCGGCGGACGTTATCCGAGGCGGCGGATCTATTGCCGATCAGTCCGCCCAGCGAGCCCCAAGCTCCGAGGCCCCAGTCTTTGCTGGCCGATGATAGAAATTTTCTATCACGATGATAGAAAGTATCTATCTATCATCGGGTGGGTGGGGACCGGAGCCGTCGTCGTGGGCGCCGGCGTCGATCGACTCGCGGAACTCGCGGATGCCCTTGCCCAAGGCCCGCGCTAGTTCGGGCAGGCGCTTGGGGCCCAAGACCATCAACGCGACCGCGCCCAGGAACAGCAGGTGGACGGGACTCTCGATTCCCATAGCTTCAGGCTAGCGCTCCAGCGTACGAGTCCCTATGGGCGGCACTCGGGGCCAATCCGACACAGGCGCTCCGGACCACTTCTCACGGCGCTCCAGCCGACCCGACTCGTAGTCTCTTTGCTCGTGGCGCAGGAGACATTGCCCCAACCGGGCCGCCCCTATCCCCCGCCGCCGGAGAGCGAGCCCTTCTGGCCGGCCCAGCTAACGATCGTCGCCGCAATCCTCCTGCAGGTGTCTTTGCCCGAGCGCCTGACCGTGGGTCCCTCGTGGCTCGTGCCCGGGCTGGAGGGGGTGCTGTTGGCGGGCATGGTCATCGTGACGCCCAACCAAGTCGAGGACGAGCATCCGCGCCGTCGTCGTATCGCGCTCGGTCTCACCGCGATTGTGACCTCCGCGAACATTTATTCGCTTGCGGCACTCACCCACTACTTGCTGCACGCAAAACTGGGCAGTAGCGGAGGTCGTGAACTGATCGTCGCGGGCACGCTCATCTGGCTTACGAACTTTCTGATCTTCGGGCTGTGGTACTGGGAGATGGATCGCGGTGGACCGGGTCGGCGCGCAGCCGGCCACGACCGCGCCCCCGACTTCCTGTTCCCACAGATGAGCGATGACCGCATCGAGCCTCAGGGGTGGCGCCCGAAGTTCATAGACTATCTGTATGTGTCGCTGACAAATGCGACCGCCTTCTCGCCCACCGACACGATGCCGTTGAGCTCACTCGCCAAGAGCACTATGGGCATCCAGGCGCTCGTCTCGCTGGTGACGATTGGCTTGATTGTCTCGCGCGCAGTGAACATTCTCGCGTAGAGCCTCCTCGCGTAGTTCCTCGCGTAGCGCAATAGCGGCTCCTTGCGTAGAGCCACGTACTCCTTGGCTATTTCCCCAACTTGCGGGCATCTCGACCTGCCCCGGCCCGGGCATCCCCGGTGCGGCCTATCGTCCATAGGTCATGACCTTTCTCCAGGCGACGCTCGAGCAGGGCGAGGCGGTGCTCAAGTTCCCCTATGACGACGGCCTGCGCCGGCTCCTGCGGACGATTCCCGGCCGCCGCTGGGATCCAGGCGAGCGAGCCTGGATAGTGCCGCTTGACCCGGAGCGCGCCCAGGCGGTTGCGCTACTGCTCGAGAATCTCCCGCGCAGGGCAACCATCAGCGAGCCGCTTGCGCGCACCCTTGCACGACAACGCGGAAGGCGGGCACACGACGAGTGCGTGCTCGACGTGGCCCGCCCCAACGAAAGCTGGTGGCTCACGTTTGCCACAGACCGGGCGCCCGCGCTTGTGGCGGCCCTGCTCGAGCACCCCGACTCGCACGAGCTGCCCGTCATCGGCCGTGCTCTGATCCCGCTTGACGAGGAGGCTGCTCGCTTGGTGGATGCTCTGCCCGCCGACGCGGGACGCTTGCGCCTCAGCGAAGACGCGGCTCACGCGCTCACCGAGGTCGCGCAAGGGCCTTCCTCGCAGGTGGACGGCAACGGACGACCAGGCGCAGGTGCGCGGCCCGGGGCCGGGCTCGGCGCGATGGCCTACGACGTGGAACTGCGTCAGGACCGTCGCAAACAGCAGTGGGTGTTGATCGCCGCCGAGCACGCCCCGCTCGCACGCGCCCTGGCTGCGCGATCGGACCTGCATACCGCGGAGAGCCCAAACGGCAGCTTCGCGATCGCTGCCGTCGAGCATGACGCCCATCTGATCGCAGAGCTGCTCGAGCACTTGGAGATGGCCGGCGTCGACCCGCGGGCGCAGAGCTGGCTCGCGCGTGCCACGACCTGGAGCGGCACAATCGATGTGGGTGGCGAGCCCACGGAGCCGCTGTTCCTGCTGCTTGGAGACCCGACCAAGCTGCCCCCGGAGCTACGCGACCGGGCCGTGGGCGTGCCCGGCGGCGTGTCCTTGCCGCTTACGCTGGACTCGTGGCGCGCGATCGAGGAGCGCACGCAGGGTTTCACCACGCCCGCGACACGGCGCTGTGTGGCGGCACTGAAGGAAGGTCGCCCGGCGCCCGGCGCGGTCTTGGAGCTGTCGGCTGTGCACGAGGATCCTACGTTTGTGCTGGCCCCCGGCCACGACACCGCCCAGCTGGAGGCCTTTGGCGCGCTCGCAGGCGCCTCGCCCGTACCGGTGCAAAAGCCGCAGCGACCCGGGGGCAAGCGACGCGGCGCCAACCGTCGCGCGAGCCTGGCTCCGCTCGCCGCGGGCACCGATTCGAAGGGACGGCGCGATCACGGACAGCTGCCGGCAATCCGCGCCGACCCATTCTGCGTTGAGGCACTCGACGCGTTTCTCGCCCAGCGAGATGTCTGGATTGAGCCCGACGCACTCGTGGCCTTGCAGGAGATACGCGAACAACACGCTCATGCGGCGGGCCTTGTAGCACTCTCGGCCGCCACCGACGCTCAGCTAGACACGTCGTCCCAACACGCGCTGGCTCGGCTAGGCGGCGAGCTCAAGCCGTTTCAGCGCGCGGGTGTCGCCTACTTGCTGGCCCAGCGCCGCGCTTTCCTGGCAGACGAGCAGGGACTGGGCAAGACGATCGAGGCACTTGCGACCTTGGAGGCCGACGATGCCTACCCCGCAATCGTCGTGTGCCCGGCCAGCCTCAAGCTCAACTGGATGCGCGAGATCGCACGATGGCTGCCGGGCCGCACCGCGCAAGCGCTGGCCGGAACTGGCATCAAGCGCTCCACCGCGAGCGAACCGAGTACGGCGACGCCTACCGCGCACGGAGACGCCACCGACGCACCGCCGATCGACAACACCCGTGCCGACATCCCCGCCGCCGACATAACGGTCGTCAATTACGACATCCTGGCCGCCCGCGGGGCGGCGCTCGCCGCAATGGAACCCAAGGCGGTTGTGCTCGACGAGTCGCACTACTGCAAGAACGCCGCCGCCAAGCGCACCCAGGCGGTCGCACGCCTCGCAAGCTCCATCCCCAACGAGGGTCTCGTGCTTGCCCTGACCGGCACCCCTGTAATGAACCGCCCACCGGAGCTGATCTCGCAATTGCGCATCATCGGCCGCTTGCCCGACTTCGGTTCCGGAGCCCAGTTCGGGCGTCGCTTCAAGGGAACCGACGCCCACATGCGCCTGCACTGGCACTTGCGCTCGCGCTGCTTCGTGCGTCGCCTGAAGGCCGACGTGCTGCCCCAGTTGCCGGCCAAGACGCGTACGGTGGTCCCGGTCGAGCTTGACAACGAAGCGGAATACCGTTTGGCCGAGACCGACGTGATCGCGTGGCTGCGCTCGCGTCCGCTCGACCTAAAGGAGCTGGACGCCAAAATTGCCGCCGCCCTGCGCGCCGAGCGGCTCGTGCGATTGAACGCTTTGAAGCTCTTGGCAGCGCGTGGCAAGCTGCATGCCGCGCTGGCTTGGATCCATGACTTCTGCTCCTCGGGGGAGCGCCTGGTCGTGTTTGCCCGCCACCGCGAGGTCCAGAGAGCAGTGATCGAGCGCTTCCCTCATGCCTTGCACATCCTCGGCGAGGACAGCCACGCGGCCAGGGACGCCTCGGTGAGCGCCTTTCAGGCTGCCGACGACTCGGGGAACCAGCTGATCGTGTGCTCCTTGGAGGTCGCGGGCCAAGGACTGACGCTCACCCAGGCCTCGAACGTGGCCTTCTTGGAGCTTGACTGGACGCCTGCCAAGCACGACCAGGCCGAGGATCGATGCCATCGGATCGGCCAGCAGGACGCGGTCAACGCCTGGTACCTCTTGGCCGCGGGCACGATCGACGAGACGATGGCCAACCTGTTGGAGCGCAAGCGCGCGATCATCGGCGCCGTCACCGACGGACGCGAGGAGGACGACGAGGCGATTGTCGATGCCTTGGCTCGCGAGCTGACCGGCGAGCCTTACCGGCGCTTGCGCGCCGTGGCCTGATCAAGCCGTCTGGGTCATCCTTGGTTCGAGTGCGAGCGCCTGCGTAACCAGATCGTGGACCTCGCCGCGCGCGCCCAGCTCGAGTGCGCGCTCGAAGGCCTGCAAGGAGCCCTCGCGGTCGAGCAAGCCCAGGCGCAAACGCCCCAAACGCTCCCATGCGCCCGCGTCGGTCGGCCCGCGCTCGGCCGCGCGCTGGGCGGCCTCCTCGGCCAGGTCGCAGGCGCCCATGTCCTCGTAGATGCGCGCCGCGAAGCGATGGGGCGCCGGGCGCTCGCCGTCCACGCGAGCCCAGTCGCGTACCGAGCGCGCGGCGGCATCCAAGTTGCCGGCCTGCCAGAAGGCCAAGGTCATCAAGCGCAAGACGCCCGCGTTGCGCGGTTCCGCGTCGCGCGCGTACACGAGCCGCTGAGCCGCCAAGACGTACTCGCCTTCGGCCATCGCCCGCTGGGCGGCCGTCATGAAACGCTCGACGCGCTCCTCGGCGGGGTCGGGCTTTGAGAAGTCCACGAACTTCATGCTCCCTGCCGGCACCGTCCTGACGCCGTGGGAGAACTTCACCCGCGCCCACTGCTGCCCGCCCCCGCCGGCGAGCGAACCCTCCTCATCCGTGGAACCGTTGCCGTTCTCGTCTTCCGCGTAGCCGCCGGTGAAGTAAATCCCCTCCACCGTGCCCACCCCCCACTCCGGGTAGGACTGGCAGCGCGCGTAGCGATGCACCACTGAGTGGTCGGGCACCCTGCTGCCGAAGGGGTCGTTGCGGGCGCGGTCGGCGGCATGCTCGCGGGCCCGCTGCTCGGCTTCATAGGCGCGTCTGCCCGCTTCTTCGCGCGCTTGGCGAGCCGCGGCTGCGCTGACCCGGACAGCGTTGCGCGAGACCTTGCCCCCGCGCGAGGTTTCGGCCAGACGCATCAGGTGGTCGGCGGCCTCGTTGATCGCCTTCAGATGGCGCTCGTGCTCGAACTGCTTGCCCGACGGCGCGATGTCCGGGTGCCAGCGCTTAGCCATCCGCCTGCGCGCCAGCTGCACGTCGCGCTTGTCGAATGGCGGCTCGATCTCCAGGAGGAGCATCTGCTGCTCGATGTCGAGAATCACCCCAGCCATGACCCCAACACGTTAGCGAGGCCGGGCACGCGACGAACCGGCGCAGGGACACAGCGGGCTACGCGGCGAACCGGCGCGGCTGCCCCGACGGGGCGAGCACCGTAGCCGTCCGCCGACCTCATATCCTGCGGTGGAGTGTCCTCCCAGTACATCTTCACGATGCACCGCCTGTCGAAGCTGCACCCGCCCGACAAGACGGTCCTCAACGACATCACGCTTGCCTTCTATCCGGGCGCCAAGATCGGCGTGCTCGGCTACAACGGCGCGGGCAAGTCCACGCTGCTTCGGATCATGGCTGGCGTGGACCAGGACTACCGTGGCGAGGCGATGCTCGCGCCTGGCGCGACCGTTGGGATGCTCGCCCAAGAGCCCCACTTGGACGAGTCCAAGGATGTCAAGGGCAACGTCGAGGATGGTGTCGCCGAGACCAAGGCACTGCTTGACCGCTTCAACGAGCTGGCCGCCAACTACTCCGATGACACCGCCGACGAGTTCGCCGCGATTCAGGCCAAGATCGAAGCCGCCGACGCTTGGAACTTGGATACGCAGCTGGAGTACGCGATGGACGCCCTGCGCCTGCCCCCGCCCGACGCCGACGTGCAGGCGCTCTCGGGTGGCGAGCGCCGTCGCGTGGCCTTGTGCCGGCTGTTGCTGAGCGCGCCCGACCTGCTGCTCTTGGACGAGCCCACCAACCATCTCGACGCCGAGTCGGTCGACTGGCTCGAGCGTCACCTGTCCGAGTACAAGGGTGCGATCGTGGCCGTCACCCACGATCGCTACTTCCTCGACAACGTGGCCGGCTGGATCCTTGAGCTGGACCGGGGCAAGGGCATTCCCTATGAGGGCAACTACTCCTCTTGGCTTGAGCAGAAGCAGAAGCGCCTGGCCCAAGAAGAGCGCTCGGAAAAGGGCCGCGAGCGCACGATCGCCGCTGAGCTGGAATGGGTCAGGACCAACCCCAAGGGCCGACGCACCAAGTCCAAGGCGCGCTTGGCCCGCTACGAGGAGCTGGTGGCCGAGGAGCGCAACGTCAAGCTGGATGAGGTCCAAATCCACATTCCGCCAGGCCCGCGCCTGGGCGAGAAGGTGTTGGTGGCCGACGACCTGCGCAAGGGCTTCGGCGAGCGGCTCTTGATCGAGGACCTGTCCTTCGATTTGCCCAGAGCCGGCATCGTCGGCGTGATCGGTCCCAACGGCGCCGGCAAGACCACCTTGTTCAGGATGATTGTCGGACAAGAGCAGCCCGACGAGGGGAAGCTGACGCTCGGCGACACGGTCCAGCTCGCCTATGTGGACCAATCACGCGACGCTTTGGACCCAGGCAAGACTGTGTGGGAGGAGATCTCCGACGGCCTCGATCACCTCAAGGTAGGAGACCGGGTCGTCAACTCGCGTCAGTACACAGCCGGCTTCAATTTCAAGGGCTCAGACCAGCAGAAGCGCATCGACAAGCTCTCCGGCGGGGAGCGCAACCGGGTGCACTTGGCCAAGCTGTTGCGCTCCGGCGGCAACCTCCTCTTGCTGGACGAGCCCACAAATGACCTCGACGTGGACACCTTGCGTGCGCTCGAGGAAGCCCTACTGGCCTTCCCAGGCTGCGCGGTGGTGATCTCGCACGACCGCTGGTTCCTCGACCGGATCGCCACTCATGTGCTCGCCTTCGAGGGCGATTCCCAAGTCACTTGGTTTGAGGGTAATTTCGAGGCCTACGAGGAAGCCCGTCGCGAGCGTCTCGGCGCTGCCGCGGATCGTCCCCACCGCATCAGCTACAAGCGTCTCGTGCGTAACTGATCGATCTCGCCTGCCCGGCGTCCATCGAAGTCGGCACGACCACTTGACTGGCCAGTCAGCCAGTCCTGTATGCTCGCCGGGCATGGATACGGTGTTTGACCGCGACACCGCCGTAACCCCCGAAGGGGACGGCTTGTTCGCGGCCACGATCGCCTCCGGCTGGCGTGCCGGGCGCGGGCCGCACGGCGGCTACCTCGCGGCGATGTTGCTGAAGGCATTGATCGGAGAGGTCGACGATCCTGAGCGCACACCCCGCTCGCTCACGATCCACTATGCCCGCGCGCCCGAGCCGGGACCCATCGAGATCCTCGTGACCGTGGAGCGCGAAGGGCGCTCCCTGAGCACGCTCTCCGCGCGAATGCAACAGGGCGGGCGAGTCACCGCCCTGGCACTCGCTGCTTTCTCTGTGCCTTGGCAGGCGCCTGGCGCCAACGAATTGCCGATGCCCGACCTGGCCCTGCCCGATGAGGAGCGCCGCTCCACTCCCAAGCTGTTCAAGGGAGCTCCCGAGTTCACCCGCCAGCTGGTGATGCAGCCTCGTGTGGGAGCCGTCCCTTTCGCGGGCAGCGGCGCGCCGATGAAGATTGGTGGCTGGATCGGCCTGCCCGAGCCTCGCCCGGTCGATGCGCCCGCGTTGGCCTTGTTCGCGGATGCTTGGTTTCCCCCATCTTTCATTGCCCTCGACTCGCCCGCGATCAGCCCCACGATCGACCTGACCGTCCACTTCCGTCAAGACATCTCCCAATGCGCCTGCGATCCGGCAGCATTGTGCCTCAGCGTGTTCGAGACCCGTCTGCTCTACGACGGCCTGTTTGAGGAGGACGGCGTGATCTGGGCGCCTGACGGCACCGTCTTGGCCCAGTCGCGCCAGCTCGGGATCATCATGCCGACCGACAAACCGGTTCTGCAGCCGGCCGGACTCGGCAGCCAAGAGGCCAACTGATCTCGATATGTACGAACAACGATCCCAGCTCAAAGCAACCATCCCCATCAAGTCAGGAGACACCATGAGCGATTACACCGCGAAGCACATCAAAGACATGGAGGCGGCCTTCGGCGGCGGCTTCGTCAAGGCCCGCGCCGAGCTAGGCGTCACCTCGTTTGGCATGCAGGTGATTCAGATGCCGGCGAACTACGAGGACTACCCTTTGCATGACCATGCTGAGAGCGGCCAAGAGGAGGTCTTCCTGGCGTTGAAAGGCTCCGGCTGGATCGAGATCGAGGGCGAGCGAGTGGATCTGGAGCCCGACGTGTTCGTGCGCGTAGGCCCTGAGCCCAAGCGCAAGGTGTTCGCCGGCCCCGAGGGCTTGCGCATGCTCGCACTCGGCGCCGCCCCTGGCGCGGTTTATGAGGTTAACCCCATGACCGAGCTCGAAGGCAAGAACCCACCGCTCTCCGCACTGGAGGGTACGAGCAACTAACGCGCGAACGAAGTCTCGGCGTTAAGCCTGAGCGCGGTCGCGGCGATCAATGCCGCGGCCGCGTGCACGTCCTCCAGCTGCACCAGCTCGACCGGCGAGTGCATATAGCGCAAGGGGATCGACACGAGCGCGGTCGGCACGCCGCCGCGGCTGAGGTGCACCGCGTCGGCGTCGGTGCCAGTGTTACGTCCGATCGCCTCCACGGTGAAGCCGATTTTCTCGCGCTCGGCCGTCTCGTACAGCAACTCAGATAGTGCGGGGTTGAGCGTCGAGCCACGACTGACCACCGGCCCCGAGCCGAGCTCGTGCTTGCCCGACTCCTTCACGTCGATGCCGGGCGCATCGGTGGCGTGGGTCACGTCGACCACAATCGCCGCGTCGGGCTCCAACGAGAAGGCGCTGGTGCGCGAACCGCCGAAAGTCGTCTCCTCTTGGGCGGCCGCCACCGCCACCACCTCCCACTCGCTCGCCCCGCCCGCCTCGGCAACCAGTCGCGCCGCCTCCAAAGCCACGAACGAGCCAAGCCGATTGTCGAGCGCCCGTGAGGCGATCCTCTCGTTGGGTAGCTCCAGTGGATCGCCGTCGATCACGGCCACGTCGCCGACCCTGACCAAGTCGCGCGCCTGGGCTCCGTCCTTGGCGCCAATGTCGATGTGCAGGTCGCGCACCTCAGCCACCTTTTTGCGCTCCTCATCGCGCAACAAGTGGATCGGCTTCTTGCCGATCACCCCGGCGATCTCACCGCCGCGAGTGGCGATCGCGAGACGCTGGCCGACCAAGATCTGCGCGTCCCAGCCGCCCACCTCCCTGAACCACAGGTAGCCCTCGTCGTCGATGTGGGTCACGATCAGGCCGATCTCATCGATGTGACCCATCACGATCAGGCGCCGCGGTGGCGCCGAGGCTTCTATACGCCCGCTCGATTGGACCTTCGCCGATGGTGTCCCCACAACATCGGTCTGCACCGTGGCGCCGAATGCCTGCGCGGCCGCGCCCCAGACAGCCGCCGGCGCCGTCTCATAGCCCGATGGGCCACGCGCGGCCAACAGGTCGCGCAATGTCTGCGTGAAGCCGCTCGCTCCGTCCGCGCTCACGCCGACTCTCCTCCACTCGCTGTGCCGCGCTCCGCCCGCGCGCTCTTGCCCGCGCCCACTCACGCCGCGAGGAGCTGTCGCAACACGTACTGGAGGATGCCGCCGTGTCTGAAGTAGTCGGCCTCCTTGGGCGTGTCGATCCTTACGGTCGCCTCGAACTGAACCGCCTGTCCCCCAGAGGGTGCGCCCACCTTCACGGAGCAGGTCTTGGGCAGCTCGCCGGCGTTCAAGGGCTCGGCGAACCCCGTCACCTCGAAGGCCTCGTGAGCGTCGATCCCCAACGATGCCGCCGACTCTCCCGCCGGGAACTGCAAGGGCAACACGCCCATCCCGATCAGGTTGGAGCGGTGGATACGCTCGAAGCTCTCCGCGATCACGACCTTCACGCCGAGCAGCTTGGTGCCCTTGGCGGCCCAGTCGCGCGAGGAGCCCGAGCCGTACTCCTTGCCGCCCAGTACGACTAGCGGCACGCCGTCCTCCGCGTAGCGCATGGCGGCGTCGTAGATCGACATTTGCTCTCCTCCACCTGAGGACTCACCCCCACCCCCGGCGGGTGGGCCCAGATACACGGTGACCCCACCCTCCGTGCCCGGCGCCATATGGTTGCGCAGGCGGATATTGGCGAACGTTCCTCTCATCATCACTTCGTGGTTGCCCCGCCGTGAACCATAGGAGTTGAAATCGCGCGGAGCCACCCCGTGCTCCTGCAGGTAGGCGCCGGCCGGACCGTCACGCTTGATCGAGCCGGCCGGGGAAATGTGGTCGGTCGTAACGCTGTCGCCCAGCAATGCCAAGACGCGAGCGCCGTCGATGTCTGTGAGCGGCTCGGGCTGGGACGGCATCCCCTCGAAGTAGGGCGGCAGACGCACATATGTCGAGTCCGGCTCCCACGCGAAGCGATCGCCAGTGGGAACGTTCAATGAGTTCCAGCGCTCGTCGCCGGCGAACACCTCGCCATAGCTTGACCTGAACATGTCCGAGTGGATCGCCGCCCCGATCGTCTCTGCAACCTCGTGCTCGGAGGGCCAGATGTCGCGTAGATACACGTCTTGGCCGTCCTTGTCCTGGCCGAGCGGCTCGCCCACGATGTCGATGTCCATCGTGCCCGCCAAGGCATAGGCCACAACCAAGGGCGGGGAAGCGAGGTAATTCATCTTCACGTCCGGGTTGATGCGCCCCTCGAAGTTGCGATTACCCGACAGCACCGACACGACAGCCAGATCACCCTCGCCAACCGCCTCGGATACCTCCTCCGGCAGGGGTCCCGAATTGCCGATGCAGGTGGTGCAGCCGTAGCCCACCAGGTCGAAGCCGAGCTGCTCCAAGGACTCGGTCAGGCCCGCCTTGTCCAGGTACTCGGTCACGACCTTCGAGCCGGGCGCCAAGGATGTCTTCACCCACGGCTTGCTCTGCAGGCCCCGGGCGAGTGCGTTGCGAGCCAGAATCCCCGCCCCCACCATGACCGACGGGTTCGAGGTATTGGTGCAGCTCGTGATCGCCGCGATCACCACATGGCCGTGATCGAGCGTGGTCTCGCGGCCATCGGCCATCTTCAACGCCACAGGGCCCCCTACGCGCGCGCGTGGGGCACCCTCTTCAGCGACACTCACACCGCCGGCGCCAACGCCGGAGGGCCCGGTCCCACCACCGCCCATGCGAGCGGCCGAGTCGCGGGCGCCATCGCCATTGGTGGGCGCCTGGGAGGCGACCGGATCGCTGGCCGGGAACGTGCCTCCAAGCGCTTCATCCTCGCCGTCGGCTTCGGGCAAGATCCCCCGCAGCGCCTCGCCGAATGCGCGCTTGGCGTCGGTCAAGGAGACCCGGTCCTGGGGGCGCTTGGGTCCGGCGATGCTAGGTACCACTTCGCCCAAGTCCAGCTCAATCAAGTCCGAGTAGGTCGGCTCCTCGGAGTCCTCATCGTGCCACAGACCCTGCTCGCGCGCATAGGCCTCGACCAATTCGATCCGCTCAGATGTGCGTCCCGACAGCTCCAAATAGCGCAGGGTCTCTGAGTCGATCGGGAAGATCGCGCAGGTGGAGCCGAACTCGGGCGACATGTTGCCGATCGTGGCCCTGTCCGCGATCGGCAAGCCGGCGAGCCCGGCGCCGTAGAACTCGACGAACTTGCCGACCACGCCGCGCTCGCGCAGCATCTCGGTGACGGTCAAGACCAGGTCGGTCGCGGTCGCGCCCTCCGGCAAAGAGCCGTGCAGCTTGAAGCCGAGCACTTGCGGGATCAGCATCGGCATCGGCTGGCCGAGCATCGCCGCCTCGGCCTCGATTCCGCCGACTCCCCAGCCGAGCACGCCCAGGCCGTTGACCATCGTCGTGTGCGAGTCGGTGCCGACGAGCGTGTCGGGGTAGGCCTGGATGGGGCCATCGCCGTCAGAGGACCCTCCGCGCGCGCGTAGGGCACCCTCCTGCGTGGAACCATACCCCTCCGCGGAAACCCCCTCGGTGGAGAACACGACCCTCGCCAAATACTCCAAGTTGACCTGGTGCACGATGCCCGTATCAGGCGGCACGACAGCGAAATCATCGAAGGCCCCCTGGCCCCAGCGCAGGAATGAGTAGCGCTCCTGGTTGCGCTCGAACTCGCGCTCGGCGTTGACCCTGAAAGCGTCGCGCGTGCCGAAAGCATCGACCTGTACCGAGTGGTCGATCACCAGCTCGGCCGGCACGAGCGGGTTGATCTTGGCGGGGTCGCCACCCATCGCGGTCATCGCATCGCGCATCGCGGCAAGGTCGACCACGGCGGGCACGCCCGTGAAGTCCTGCATAAGGACGCGCGCCGGGGTGAAGGCGATCTCCTTGGAGGGCTTGGCCTTGGCGTCCCAGGAGGCAAGCGCCTCGATGTCAGATGCCTCAACCGAGCCGTTGCCCTCGGTGCGCAAGAGATTCTCGAGCAGAACCTTCAATGAGAACGGCAAGCGCGCCACGTCGAAGCGCTCCTGGAGAGCATCCAGGCGGAAGATCTCGTACTCGTGCCCAGCGGCTTGGAGCGTGCTCTTTGCGTCGAAGCTGTTCATGCTTGCCGCGCGACCGCTCCGGTGACACAGCCCTTGCCCTCGCGCTTGCCCTGCAGCAGGGCGGCGTCACAGACCTTGAGCAGCTCTTGCTCGGTCATCGAGGCCTGCCATTCGGCCACCCCCATCGAGGCCGAGACGCCACGCGAGCCGTCAGGCACGAATACCTGACCCAGGCGCTCCAATGCGCGCTCGGCGGCCGCGATAGCGCTCTCAATGTCGGCGTTGGGCAGGATCACGACGAACTCGTCGCCGCCATAGCGCGCAACCCGGTCGAAGGCGCGGAACTCGCCCATCAGGGCCTGGGCGACCTGGCGCAAGATCGAGTCCCCGGCTTGGTGGCCGTAGCGGTCATTGACCAGCTTGAAGTCGTCGAGGTCCACGATCACACACGACAGATGCCCACCGGAGCGCTCGACGCGACCGATCTCCTCGTGCAAGCGGCGGCGCATCGCACGGTGGTTGAGACAGCCGGCCACCGAGTCGGTGCCCGCCTCGGCTCTGGCCTGCACGAGCGCCAATACCGTTGCAGCTTGGTCCACGAGCGTGGTGGCCTCCTCAATTGAGCGCTCACCGTAGGGCTCGGACTCGCGCCTGACGAGCACTACGACCGCCTCCACCTGTCCTCCCAAGGAGAGCGGCGCGAGCAGGGCACAACCGGGGACCCCGTTGGCGGAGGGAGCGGTGATCGCAAGCCGGGGAACGCTCGCCGTCAGCTCGCGAGGGCCAACCGCCAAGAAGCTACGACCCGTGCTCGCCACCCAGCTCACCCCGGGTGGGCGCTCGGAGCGCGGCTGCAGGTAGCTGAGACGTCCGTCGCCACCCAACATGTACACAACCACCAGCTCCTCCTCCGCCGAGGGGGCGAGGCGATGGATGTGGACCTCCTCGGCACCCATCGTCGCGATCAGCTCGCGTGCCAAGGCGGCAAAGACGGCGTCGGGGTCCTCGGCGGCGTCCGCAAGCAAGGTCAGACGGCGCAACCCCGCAAGCACGGGTGCCAGGTCGAGCGCTGGCTCGTTGCCATTGGCGGATGCGATACCCATACGTCCAATCTAGCGAGCTGACACGACGATTTGTAAACAGCCGGCTGGCCTTATCTGAAGACAACCGTCGCCGAAGCCGAGGACCTGGGCGATTTCTTTGCCTTGGGCACGAAACCCAGGCGCACCTTGACGGCCAAGCGGCGGCGGCGATTAGTCGCCAAGGCCCTCACACCGGCACGGGACAGGGGCACCGTGATCGTGAGGTCCCTGGCTTTGCCGGGTTGCTTGTGGCGGGCGACCAGGTCTTTGCCGCTAGCGCTGACGCGCCCGGCGGCGGGCACCTTAACCTCGAGGATCGCCTCGTGGCCGCGCACCCGATGCGAGAGCACGACGATCGGGCAGTCGCCGACGGCGACCTTGGTGCTCTGTTTGACGATCTTGCCGTTCTGGGCGGTGATCGTGGTGGGCATAAGCAGCGGCTTCTTGCAGAGACTGCCAACAGCACCGAGTACTGAGTTGCTGCTCCGGGGCAGCCTCACTTCAAAGCTCGACACCGGCACGTCCGGCACCGAGGCGTAGCTCGAGCTGGTTACCCCATTAGCGATGTTGGTGTTGCCGACCAGGATCACGGTGACGCCGTCGCCGCTGAGCACCAGGTCCAGGTCAGGGAAGGCGGCGCCGCCGTGGGAAACAAACATGGCCGGACCAGTCAGCTTGCCGGGCAGAACGGGCGTTGCGACCGTGGCGGTGCCCACCCGCGAGAGAGGTGGGCAGGCTGCAGGGTTGGCTTCGAAGGTGGCTGCAGGGCAGGCCTTGTTCAAAGTGCTGATGCGGGAAGGCAGTTGCTTAGGCAAGGCCACATAGACCGACTTGATGTTGGCTTGGGCGCCGGGCGGATAGGCGACTTTGACGACGAGGATCGCGCCGTTTGCCTTCGATGTCTTGGCGTTTGTGGAGGCGCTTAGCTTGGGCGCGAAGGCCAGCCCACTGCAGCCGCTGGCCAGGAACGGCGAGGACAGAGGTTGGACCGCGCCGAAGGTTGAGGTCAAGGTCGTGTCGGTTGTCAGGGCGCCACAGTTGGTGGGGTTGATCGTGAAGTTGGGACGGTTGACGTTCACGCTCAGGCTGCGCAGCCGCAAGGGAGCTCCACCGACAATCGTGGGCAGTTGACTGGTGACGATGATCCGAGCGGTATGCGGATCGACATTGATTGCGGCTCGGGTGACGATTCGGCCGTAGTCGTAAGGACCCACTTTTTCGGCGGGCACAACAACGGAGAGGCCGTAGGGGGCGCCACCGTAGGAGGTAGTCAGGTAGGCGGCGCCCCCGAGGGAGAGCGGAGTGGGACCGGAGCCAAGCGTGACCGCGACCGTGCCGATCTGGCTGGCCGCGGCGCAATCCCCGCTTGCGGCTTGGGGTTCGCCGCATAGGGTGACGGCGGGGATCTTGCCGACCAGGCCGGGGGGCAGGACGGTCGAGAGCTTTGACAGGTATTGCTGGCCTTCGCCGCGAGTCAAGCCGAAGCTCAGGCTCGTGTTGGCGGCGCCGGTCGTGGGGGCGGTCGTGGCGCTCTGCTTGATGGCAAACGGCGGCGCGGGACAACTGGCGCCAGCGCCGGCCAAATCGACTGAGAAGGTGCTGAGAGGTTCGGCGGCGGGGGTGCCGCTGTAAGGGGTGAGGATCGAGCTGGTCGTGGCCGGCCCGCAACCGAGCGGGTCGGCCAAGGGCGTACGGGAGCCAGCGTTGAGGTTGACGGTGAAGTCGCTGAAGGGGACCTGCGGGTTTTCGAGCACCGCCGTGGTGAGCCTGCCGGTGGCGTCGTTGGCAATTACGTGGCCTTCGAGGCGCACCGACACCCCGAAGGTGGGCGCTTCGGCCTCGATGAAGATGCGGTACTCGTTACCCGATTCGGGGTCGGCACTCGTGGGCTGGCCCACGTATACGTTCCCGGTCAAAGACCCGGGCGGCAGGTCGGGCGTTTCAATCGTGGTCGTCCCCACCTGGGAGGTTGTGGGGCATTCCACTTTGCCGGCCGTGCCCTTGGCGAACTGTTGGTCGGTGCACGCCTGCAGCCCGCCTGCCGCCGCGGGGTTGAGGGTCATGCCTTCGGGAAGCGTTATGCGAGCGTCCTTGAGCATCGAGGAGTCGAGGCCTGCGGGACTGGGATTCTGGGGGACTTCCACTTTGATGGCGACGCCGTCGGGCGCGTCGGAATTGGGCTGGGACGGCGTCACTTTGATGGTGGGCTTAAACGGGATTTCGCTGCAGCCGCTGGCGCCAACAGGCGTGGTAAACGCGAGGCTGTCCTGTTGGCCTTCGTAGGAGCGCGCCGTCACATAGCTTGTCTGAGGCCCGAGGCAGGTGCTGGGCATCGTGATGAACGGTAGGGTGCCGCCGGGACCAAGCGCGGTGCCTTCGAAGATCAGTCGCGACTCGATCAGTTCCGGATTCTTTGGAATTTCTTTGATGGTGAAGTACTCGTGGTAGTCGCCCGTTGTTTCAATCCCACCGACGATGTGCACAATCGTTTCGAAGATGCTCACCTTGAACGCCGCTTCAAGGGGGTGCCCCGGCGGCGGTTCCATGTTGTAGGCGATCGCTTCGGAGCCGGGAAGCGGCGGTTCGATCGTGACGCCTGGTTTGAGGCCAAGAATTTCCAAGCCGACGTGCGCGGTGAGTTGCACTTTGCCGACCTGGGTGTCGGCCGGGCAACCGGCGCCTTCCAGTTCGGAGAGCTTGCACTGCGGCGTGGCGAGCGGGTCCACGCTGAGGCCCGCCGGAATGTCGACACGAACTTCTTCGATGTGGCCTTCGGGGGCACCCGACCCTTCGGTCTTGAGCCTGAAGTCGGTGATCCCGTAGGGAGGGTGCCCGGCGGCCTGGGTATAGAATTCCGACGGTTTGGAGGCGGTACAGCCAGGGGTGGTGCAGGTCCCTGCTTCCCACTTCTTCAGTTCGAATGCGCTCGCCACAGCCGGACCCACCAGGGCGGTCAAACAGGCGAGAAGCGCGACAAGCCACCGACTTTGTCTACAAGCGAACCCCTCCATGGATTCGCATATACCCCGCCTGGTCCGTACTAATCACCGATTCGCTGGACGACACCGATTCGCCGGGAAACTCAAGCCGACTCGCGGGGCGAGCAGAGCCGCCCCGCGAACCCCCTCAGCTATTTGAAGTGCACGGTCGCGTAGGTAGACGAGTCTTTTTCCTTTTTGGACTTGGGGATGAAGCCGACGCGCACACGCACGGTTAGGGGACGGCTCGAGCTCTTGACTGGGACTTCGACCGTCACCTTCTTGGCTTTGCCGGGATGCTTGTAGACCGTCTTGAGATTCGAGCCGCTGCCGCTCACACGGCCGGCCGAGGGCACCTTGACGGTGACCACTGCCTTGTTGCCTTTGGTGTGCGAGGACACCACAGTCACGGGACAGTTCTGGACCATGATCGAGGTGTTCTGTTTGATCACCTTGCCGTTCTGAGCGGTGATCGTGGTGGGCATCACCAGGGACTGCTTGCACAAGTTGCCGACCGCTGCTACCGCCGAGTTGGGACCGGACGGCAGGTTCAGTTCGAAGCCTGTGAACGGCACGTCAGGCGTCGCGGCGAACGTGGTGGTAGTTATGCCTTTGCTGATGTTGGTGTTGCCTTCCATGATCACCGTGACGCCATTGCCTTCGAGCACCAGGTCGAGGTCGGGGAAGGCCGCTCCGCCGTGTGAGACGAAGTAGGCCGACCCGCTCAGCTGACTCGGCAGGACCGGTGTTTTCACCCGGGCCGTGCCTACTACCGAGTTTTTCGGACACGAGCTCGGGTTGGCGGTGAAAACCGCCGCCAGGCACGCGTTTTTCAGGGTGCTAAGGCGCGAAGGCAACTGCTTGGGCAAGCGGACCACGACCGACTTGATGTTCGCCTGGGCGCCGCTCGGGTAATTGATGTGCGTCACCAAGGCCGCGCCGTTGGCACGCGAAGTTTTCGCGTTGGACGTGGCTCCGAATTTCGGACCGAAGGCCAGGGCGCTGCAATTGCTGGCCTGGAACCCGGTCGAGACGGCCTGGGTGGCCCCCATCGTCGAGGTCAAAGTCGTGTCGGTCGAGAGGGCCCCACAGTTGGTGGGATTCACGAGGAAGCCCTGGCGGTTGATCGACACCGAGAGGGTTTTCAAGCGCAACGGTATGCCGTCGTGGATCGTCGGGATTTCACCGGAGACCGTGACCCGCGCGGTGTGCGGGTCGACGAAGATACCGGTGCGCGCAACGACCGTGCCGAGGCTGAAGGGACCGGCGACCGCGTTGACCTCGAAGGTCATGCCATAGGGCGCGCCATTCGTGGGACCGGTCAAATAGACGAGCCCGTTGAAACGATACGGGGTGGGCCCGGAGCCGACCGTCGTACTGACCGCGCCGATCTGGCTCGCCGCAGGGCATGTGCCTTCATTGGCTTGCGGTTCGGGGCACAAAGGCACGGTCGGGATCTTGCCGACCAAGCCGACTGGCAGGGCGGCGCTCATCTTGGCCAAGTACTGCTGGCCATCGGCCCGGCTCACGTTGAGCGTGAAGTTGGTGGCCGCGCCACCGGTGGTCGGCGCCGCGCCCGTGGTTTGGGCCAAGGAGAACGGCAGAGGTGACGCGCAAGCGCCGCCGTTGCTGTCGACCGTGAATGATTCCACCGGCGGCGAGACGGAGAGCGGATTTTCCGTGTAGGGCGAGAAGAGGGCGCTGGTGGTCGCCGCCCCGCAGGTGAGCGGGTTGGCGATCGGCGCAAGCGCCCCGCCCTTGAATGTGAGCGTCAGGTTGCTGAAGGGCTGTTCGGGGTTGTTTTCGAACACCGTCGTCAATCGGCCCGTCTTTTCGTCGGGCGTAACGGTGCCCTTCAGGCGCACGGAGACGCCATATCGAGTCGATTCAGCATTTACATAGATCGTGTAAGGCGGTTTGGTGATCGGTTCGCCGCCTCCGAGATATACGTTGCCCTTGAGGGTGGGTTCGTTGGCGGGAGGTTCGGTCGCCGGGAGATCGGGGACTGTGAGACTGGCCGTGCCGATCTGTGACTGCGAGGGACAACTCACCGGATTCCTTGTGCCGATGCCGATCTGGTCCGGCGTGCACGCCTTGAGTTCGGCGGCCGACGACGGGTTGAGCGTCATGCCTTCGGGCAACGTGAAGGTAGCCGTCTTCAGCTCCGAATTGTCGATGCTTTCAGGGCTGGGATTGTGGGGAAGACTGACTTCCGTCGTGATCCCGTCCGGCGCATCGGACTGGGTCGTTGCGGGATTCAGCTTGAACGCCGGTTCGAATGGAGGCACCGCGAGCCCTTTTTCTCCCTTGCACCCTTCGGGTCCAACCGGTGGCGTGTAGGTCCGTGCTTCTTTTTGGCCGGCTGCTGCTTCTAGAGTTACTGTGTTGGTCGTAAATGGACCTGAGCCGGCGCAACGACTCGGGTTCGTGATGAACCCGCCGTTTTCTTTTCCGGCCAATAGGATGTTGCCTTTAAGGATCAGCCGCGAAGAAATCAGGGGCAGCTTAGACGAGACCTTGATTTCATAGTAGTCGTGGTAATCGCCAGCCCATTCCACATGACCTTCGATCAAAGTATGCGCGAATGCACCGGGAGCCCCAACATTTGTGAGATCGAGCGCAACGCCAAACTCAGAGGAGAGTCCAGTCGGCTGAACCAGGTTGTAGACCGTGCCTTCGAGAGGCACATCCTGAAAGACGCCAGGCGCCGGTTCGACCACGACCACAACCTTGTTCTTGCCGATGATGGTGTCGGACGCACAGGTCGGCGCTAGGAACACACCTTCCCCGGCTGGAGCGCCGAATTCCGCTTCCGTACATAGCGGCACAGCCGTGGGGTTCGTGCTGACACCTGGCGCGACATCGGTACGAACATGCGTTACGGGACCGTCTGTCGCGATGCCAGCTGGCACCTCGTGGGGGAAGACACCTTCGGTCTTAACCTTGAAGGCCGTGATGCCCCATGGCGGGTGTCCAGCGGCTTGAGTATAGGCTTCGCTAAGACTGGGTTCCGTGGGGAAAGTGGTTCCAGGTTCTTCGCCGCACGTTTCGTGCGCCTGGGTGCAGTTTGCCGCAACAAAGCTTTCAACCCCAAACGGGACGGCCGCCTGCACTGCTGGCACAGCCACCATCATCGCCCCACAGACGACCGCTGCTAGGCCCGCAACCATCCCCAAGAACCAACCCCGAAACCTCAACGTCATGCCGTCCTCCTCGTGATGCTTGGGCCCGAAGCCAAGCGACTGTGTAGCAAGCAGTGTCTATGTAGACAACTCTCGTCTACCCGGAACGATGCGGTCTCAGTCGCAAAGAGGTCCGTGAGGTACGCCGAACCGGGCTACGTGGTTCCCCGCAAGCAACGTAGCAGGGGCTACCGACGATCAGGCCCACGAAAGCGGGTAGGTTCGGGACATGCGCCGCAGCACGTCCACAGCTTCCGCCAAGCAGGACAACGCCGAAGCCCTGCCCGGGATACCGTTCGAGGGCGGCTACCTGACCGATGGGGAGACGCTGTTTCGGATCGAGCGCACGCTTGTGGAGGATCCGAAAGGCGACCTATTGGTGGAGCTGGAGGACTGCGGGACGCTCGAGCTGATCGTGTGCTCAGCCCGTCTGATGGGCGAGCTCGGGCTGCGTCCGGTGCGACCGCTGAGCCTGGCCTGATCCACGCCTGTCGGCGAACCCATAGGCTGGGGGCCATGCGCTGGTTGGTGGACGGCATGAACGTGATCGGGACCAAGCCCGACGGCTGGTGGGAGGACCGCCACGGGGCCATGGTCAGGCTCGTGGACATGCTCGAGCGCTGGGCCGCCTATGGCGGGGAGGATGTGACCGTGGTGTTCGAGCAACCGCCCCGCCCACCGATCAAGTCGAGCGTAATCGCCGTCAAGCACGCCCCCAAGCCAAAACGGGACTCGGCCGACGACGAGATCGTGCGTCTGCTCAAGCTGGAGCCGGAGCCCGGGATGGTCAGGGTCGTCACGTCCGACCACTGGCTGTCCGACCGCGTGCACGCTGAGGGCGCGAGCGTTGAGGCGGCGGAGTGGTTTCGGGTGCAGATCGAAGCGGCATAAGGCCCGCGGCGGGCGACCCGCACGCTGGCCGTCAGACAATTGGCGGCGGGGTGCCCTCGGCGGTCGCCGCCAGCGCTTGGTCCCACTCACAGACCAAGCACGCGTGGCGGAAGGCCGAGCGCGCGAACTCCAATGCATAGGCGTGCGGATCGGATGACGCACGAACGTCGTCCCAATCCAACACATACTCGCCCAAGTCCCCCTCCCAGCGCGCGGCCGCAGGCGAGAGCTCGGCTGAGTCAAAGCCTGAGGGTGCTGGGTGAGCGTATGCATAGAAGGCGGGCTTCTCATAACGCGAGTCCCCCGGCCACCAGCCGATGGCCACCTCTTGGGCGTCCATCGCGTTGCGCATGATGAAGTCTTGCGAGGGCGGGTCGGCGGGCAGACCAGAGAATAGGTTTACGGCCAAGTCGAATGAACCCCACCAGGCGTTTACTGGGGTGGAGCGACCCCTGAAGGGTGCCCTGAAGGCGGCCAATACGAGCGCGGCCTGGGTCGCGGCGACGAAATAGTCGGCTGCCTGCTCGGGGTCGTAGCGATGGTGCTCGGTGTCCTCGTCGAGCGGCACGCTCCAAGAGACCTCTTGCGGCTTGGGGTCGATCACCACAGGGCCGACTAGCCCGCGGATCGTGGCGAGCAGCTCGCGCGTGACCTCCCCGACCGAGCGGTGGGGCGTGAGCGGGATGCGCGCAGAGTGGCCGTCGCTGTGCTCGGCGAAAGCCTCGTGGGTGTGCAGGTCCAGGCCCGCCACGAAGGCCCCCGAAGCGTTAGGCGCGGGCAGCGGGCCGGTCTCCCAGCCGCGCGCGGTCAGGCGCAGTGCGGCGTGCTGCAGCTCGGGCTCGGGTGGGGCGCAGGCGACGGCCAACTTGCCGAGCACTTGGGTATGGGCATGGAGCGTGTCGCAAGTCTCACGCCACTCTGCATACGGGAGCCCCGGCCAAGGCGGACACATACAAGCACGGTACACCCGCGTCCCGTCGCGTGCCAGGCCGGGGGTGCAGACATCTCAGCTGCGAGGCAGCCGATCCGGTGAGCTCGCTCAACTCCTTCCTGGTTCAGCATCGTTTCAAATTCCAGCTGATCCAGATCCGCTCATAAGTTCAATCTTGTCTGATTATTGGGCATAATCGAGAATAGATAGACATTTCATCTATTGGCGCCAACATTGACTGTTCGACTCCGTCCATGTTGACTGTCGCCCGATGACCGACGAGCGCAGACAAATCGTGGAGATGCAGCGGGCCCGCATACTCGAGGCGATGACCGACATCGTGGCCGAGCGCGGATTGCACGGCACGACGATCGCGGCCGTGGCAAAGCAAGCGCGGGTCTCGCGCCTAACTTTCACCGAAGCGTTCGGCGGCGTCGAGCAGGCCTTCGTGGCCCTGGTCGAGCAGGTCACCGAATGGCCTGCCAACCTGATTGCCGAGGCTTTCCAAGCAGGAGATACTTGGCGCGCGAGCATTCTCGCGGGCTTGGAGGCGCTGTTGGTCTTCCTCGACGCCGAGCCGGCCTTGGCGCGTGTGTGCGTGATCGACGCGCTCGCGGGACCCCAGCCGGCCTTGGAGCATCGGGCGCGCCTGTTGCAACCTTTGATCATCTTGGTCGACAGTGCGCGCGAGACTCTTCCGCGCAGCCGGCAACCGCCCCCGATTACCGCCGAAGCGGTCGTCGTATCCGTGGCGGGTCTGCTGCACGCGCGCATGGTCGCCCGCCAGGCGCCCCCCTTCACCAAGCTGTTGGGCGAACTGGCCGAGCAGATGGTGTTCCCCTTCCTGGGCGCCAAGGAGGCAGCCGAAGCAGCGAAGATCGGCAACCGCCGCGCCCATACGATCGCACGCGAACGCTTCTCCAGACCCCCGGCACTGCGGGTACCGATCCCCAAGCAGCTGCACCACGCGCGCGCAAGCAGGGCCCGAGCGTGCGTGCTCTACCTGGCCGAGAACCCGGGCGCCTCCAACCGCAAGATCGCCGGCGGTATTGGCATCAGACATCTCGGCCAGGCCTCAATGCTGCTGGCTCGCCTCGAGGAAATCGAAGTGCTCACCAAGCGCCCCGGGGGCGCGGGTCGACCCAACGCTTGGCGGCTCTCCTCGCAAGGCGAGGAAATTGCGCGCTCTTTGATGCGCCACTGAGCTCTCGTTGGCGCCCATGCGCCACACTTAGCTCTTCTCTGCGGCCCCAAAAGTGAGAAACATCCATCCGAGTCTCGGCGAAATGTTTCTAACACTCGGGTGAATCCCATGAAGTCGCACAATCCCCGCATGTACTGTACAGTTCTGGCAGGTTGACTTAGTGCAATAGGCTCGCGGCCGCGGATTGCACAAGGTCATAGCGGAGGAGAGTTAATCGAGCATGGCTGACCCTCGGAACAAGCCTCAAAAGCGAGAGTGGCTGCTCGGCGGGTCCGCTTCGATGAGGGGTGTCCTGCTGGGGCTTGTGCTTGAGCGCCCAGGTCACGGAGGCGACCTGGCCAACCGCATGTGCATGCGGTTGGGCGAGACTTGGAAGGTCGACACTAATGACGCCTACCGCTTGCTTGAGCAGCTTGAGCGCGAGGAGCTGATGGTCTCGCGCGAGGAAGCTCGCAAAAACAACGGCAAGCGCAAGATGCTCGTTTACCACCCCACTCCGAAGACCTCCCATGCACTCACCCAGTGGATGGAAACCCTGCTGCCGCGCGAGCCGGTGCGCTTTGGCCTGCACGCCAAGCTCTCAGTCGCGCGCCCTGAGGACGCTTCGCGTCTACTGATCGCGCTGCGCGACTACGAGCAGAAGTGCCTTGCTTTGGCGCAGCTCGTTACTCCCAACGGCAACCCACAGCACTCCTGGGGAGCCCTATATATGGACTGCACTCGCGAAGCCGTCTATACGCAATTGCGGGCCGAGATCGACTGGGCCGCGGCCACCCGCGATCGCATCTCGGAGTATGCCGGGCATCAACCATCGCGGTGAAGCTCCCGCCACGGCCTTCACCCAGGCGGCCCCTGCCGCCGCGATGAATCACCTGTTGCGCATCCGCAACATGACAAAGACCTTCCCGGACGGCGCCGGCGCGGTGACGGTCTTCGCGGGCGCCACACTCGATATGAGAGCAGCCAGCCAGGTCGGGGTGTACGGAAAGCGACGTTCGGGCAAGTCAACCCTGCTGCGCATTGCGTCCGGAATCGAACCGCCCGATGAGGGAATCGTGCTCTTTCAGGGAACGGACCTCACCCGCCTGACAGGAACCGAGCGTGCTCGACTGCTGCGCTCGCACCTTGCCTATATCGCCGTCGCCGATTGGCGTCCCAATCCGGGCGAAAGCATCTTGCAGCACCTGGCCGTCTCACTCGGCGGCGCGGGGCGCACTGTGCGTGAGGCCGAGCGCCGTGCCTTGCGCGAGCTGGAGATTGTCGGCGTGAGCACTGCCCAAGCTCACTCGCTCGCGACCAGGCTCTCGATGATGGACCGTATGCGCGTGATGTTCGCCAGGGCGCTCGCGCGCGAACCGGCGTTGCTCGTGATTGACGATCCGGTCGTGACAGCCAGCGCAAGCGAACGCGACGAGCTCTACCTGTTGTTGCGTACGCTCACCCGCCAACGCGGGATCGGCTTGCTCGTTGCCTCCGACGACCTGCCTGCTCTGCAGGGTTTCGACGTGTTCATGTCGATCTCGGCGCGCGAAATCTGCTCCAGCGAAGGCTCCGCCACGATCGTCCCGTTCCCCTCGCCGCCCACTCTCGGACCGGTCAGCACCGGCTCATGAGCGCATTGGAATTGCGCGAGGTCGTGAAGCACTATCGCAGCGGCAGCGAGACCGTGCGCGCCGTCGACGGGATCTCCTTGGAGATCGGGCCAGGCGAGTTCACCGCCTTGTATGGGCCCAGCGGATCGGGCAAGAGCACCCTGTTGTTGCTTGCCGCCGGCCTGCTCGAGCCCGACCGTGGCATGGTTTGCTTCGACGGGCGCGACCTCGCCGCGATGACCTCGCGCGAAAGCGCCGCCTATCGCTTGCGCGAGGTGGGCTTCGTCTTTCAGGCTTTTCACCTGATGCCGGGCGCCTCGGCACTAGACAACGCCCTGATCAAGCTGCCTGTCCTCGGCTTCACCGTAGGCGAGGCGCGCGAGAAGGCAGCGCCTTGGCTGCGACGCATGGGCCTCGGTGAGCGATTGGGCCATCGTCCAGGACAGTTGTCGATGGGAGAGTGCCAGCGCGTGGCAATCGCCCGCGCCTTGGTGGGCGAACCGCACATGGTGCTTGCCGACGAGCCGACGGGCAACCTCGATTCGGCGCGCACGCGCGAAGTCTTGAGCCTGCTGCGCGATATCTGCCACGAGCGGGACATCCCGATGTTGCTCGTCACCCACGATCCCGAAGCGATCGCTTTCGTCGATCGTGCCCTCACCCTCCGCGACGGACATCTGCTCGAAGGTATTGACGCCGAGCCGATGCGACTGTCATCTTGAGAAACCCGGCCAACCCCAAGATCTTCGGCGTGCGCGTGTCGATGCTGTTGTTCTTGTATCGCCGGCGCCTGCGTGCCCACCCTTTGCAAGAGCTGCTGGCCGGCGTCGGCATAGCAGTAGGCGTGGCGCTCGTATTCGGTGTCCTGATCGCCAACGCGAGCCTCACCGGCTCGGTCGAAAAACTGGTGCGCGGACTGTCCGGCTCGGCCCGACTCGCGCTCGTGGCGCGCTCTACCCACGGCTTTCCTGAACAGCTGACCGCCAGGGTGCGGCGGCTGCCCGGAGTCCAGGTCGCCACGCCTGTCTTGCGTCGGAACATGACCATCGTCGGTCCGCATGGGCGTCAAGCGATCCAGCTGATCGGAGTGTCCCCAAGCCTCGCCTCGCTCGGGGGTATCGCCCAACAAGAGCTCGGCAATGGTGCGCTCTTGCTCTCGGGCGGCCTTGGCGTGCCAAGCGCCGTGGCCGACAAGATCGGCGCCCGTCGCGGCAGCCTCGTGAGCTTGATCGGCAATGGCTATGCCCACCCCAGGAAGGTGGGAGCCGTGATTAGCGGCGAAGCCGTCAAAGTGCTCGAAGGATGCCCTGTGGCGATCGCGTTCCTGCCGGTCGCCCAGCGCTTGGCCGAACGCCCGGGCCGCGTTACCGAGCTGTTGATCGAGCCTGGCCCGGGCAAGGACCGGCTTGTGGCCACAGAGCTGAAGGCCATCGCCGCCGGACGCTTGGACGTGGAGCCGGCCGACAACGAACTGCGGCTGCTGACCGAGGCGACTAAGCCCAACCGGCAGTCGACCACCTTGTTCTCCGCGATCAGCGTGATGGTGGGCTTCTTGCTTGCGCTCAGCGCCATGTTGTTGACGGTGCCCGAGCGCCGGCGCTTCATCGCGGAGCTACGCATGCAGGGCTACGAGCCCCGTCAGATCGTACTTTTGTTGGCCTCCCAAGCGATCGCGCTCGGCCTGCTCGCGTCGGCCGTCGGCGTGGCCTTGGGCGATGAGCTGTCGCGCACCGTCTACCACCAGGTGCCGGCTTATCTGACGGTCGCCTTTCCAGTCAGCACCGAAGAGTCCCTGCATCCAAGCTCGGCCTTGCTGGCAGTCGCCTGTGGCGTGCTCGCCACGTTGCTGGCCTCGATCTCGCCGGTGCTGGACCTGCGCCCTGGACGCCCGGCCGACGCGGTTTTCCGCGAAACTGGCAGCAGCGGCCAGCTGGTGCTCCAGAGCACGGTCCTGCGTGGAGCGGCAGCTGGTGTCCTGGCGATTGCGCTTGTAGGAGCGCTGGTGGCCATCGCGCCCTCCTTGACGATCGTGGGAGGAGTCGTTTTGGCGGTGGCCACTCTGTGCCTGATGCCGGCGGTTTTGACGGGGGCCGTAAGGGCGCTCCCCTATGTGACGAAGCGCAGTCGCAGCCCGGCGGTGACCGTGGCGGTGTCCGAGCTCAAAGCGATCACCATACGCTCGGTCGCTTTGGCGTCAATCGCGGCCCTGGCCGTCTATGGAAGCGTGGCGATCGGTGGTGCTCGCGACGACTTGCTGAGGGGCATCGACGACGCTATCGCCCAATATCACGCCACCGCCGAGGTATGGGTGACCAATGGGAGCAACGTCTTCAACACCGACAGCTTCGTCTTGGCGGGCACCCCCACCAAGGTGGCCCACGCTCCGGGGGTCCAGGCGGTGCACATCTACCAGGGCACTTTGGCGGATGTGGGCCCGCGCCGGCTGTGGGTACGCGCCCGCCCACCGAGCGACTCCGCGATGCTCGAATCGAGCCAGATCTTGCGAGGCAGCTTCAAGCAGGCGGACGCCTTGATCAGGAAGGGTGGCTGGGCGGCCGTGTCCAACGGTTTTGCCGGAGAACACCATCTGGGTGTGGGCGCGACATTCGAGCTGCCCACACCTTCTGGCCCGATGCGCCTGCGGGTGGCAGCCATTACCACCAACTCGGGCTGGCCGCCAGGGACGATCACGATGAACAGCGCGAACTATGCGCGCGCCTGGAAGACGACCGACGCGGCCGCGCTCGAGATCATCCTGCGGCCAGGGGTGAGCCCAGCGGCCGGCGCGAGCTCGGTTAAGGCCGCGATCGGCTCGCGTTCGGGCCTATCGGTCCGGGACGCGTCGGCGCGGGCGGCCGAAGCGCAGAACAGCGCTCGCCAAGGTCTGCACACTTTGAGCCAGATCTGGACTTTGCTGTTGATCGCCTCGGCCTTGGCGGTAGCGGCGGCCCTGAGTGCCACGATCTGGCAGCGTCGGGCGCGCCTGGCTTCGTTGAAGATCCAGGGCTATCACCCGGCGCAGCTGTGGGGCGGCCTACTGCTAGAGAGCGGCTTGATGCTCGGAGTTGGCTCGCTTACTGGCGCCGTGGTGGGCGTCTATGGCCACGCTCTGGCGGGTCGCTGGTTGACGACCACGACCGGCTTCCCGGCGCCGTTCTCGATCGGAGCGCCGCACGTGTTGCTCACGCTGGGGCTGATCACCTTCATCGGCCTTGCGGTACTCGCGTTGCCGGGATTCGCGGCTACGCGTGTGTCGGTGCGCCTGAGCCTGCAGGAGTAGTCGCCGCGCAGGGCCGCGGCACTACCGCCGGCGGGGCGCCACCATCCAGATTAGTTTGCGCCACTGCTTAGGTGCCGCCTGCGGGCCAGCCCGCTGAGTGGGCGCGCCATCCAGTTTGCGCAATCCTATCCCTGTGGTTCGGGCAATACATAAGGGCGGACTTTGCTTTGCGGCCGATTTCGTGTGTACGGCACGACGCTACTGGTTGACCGTGTTTCCGCGCGTGGCTTTGGAGATCCATCGCACCAGGACACTTGCGATGCGCATTCCAGACCCGGCCCTGCGCCGCTTGGCGCTTCAGGCGCTTGAAGGTAAGCGCGGTAACCTGGAGGGAGCGGCCGCTTTCGCAGCCTTGGTAAGCAAGGAGAGCCGGCCTTTCGTGGTGAAGGCTTTGGTGGCGTGCCAAGCGATCTGCGACTACTTGGATCTGCTCTCAGAGCAGTCCAACCCCGACCCGATCGCCAACGGCTACGGGCTGCATGGGGCTTTGATCGTGGCCACCGCACGGGGGGAGCCCCACCGCGACTATTACACCCACCATCCCCATGGCGAGGATGGCGGCTACCTGGTGGCTTTGGTCGATGCGGCTCGCATTGCGCTCTCGGCCTTGCCGTCGGTCGCCTCCGTCAGGGAGTCGATCGGACGCGCCGCTGAGCGGATCGCCGTCTACCAGAGCTTCAACCACGGCGACGCGCGCGGCTCCTATGAGCTGTTCGAGCACTGGGCACGGCGCACCAACCCTTCTTATACCGGCCTGCGCCCGTGGGAGGCGGCGGTCGGAGGGGGCTCAACACTCGCGGTGCTCGCCTTGATCGCTTCAGCTGCCGACCCTCACTTGGATAGCTCGACGGCAGAGGAGATCGACCAGGCCTACTTCCCGTGGATCGGCTCGCTGCACTCGCTGCTCGACAGCTTGGTCGACCACGAGGAGGACATCGCTGTCGACGGACGAGCGCTGGTCGGCTACTACGCTTCACCGGGGGATGCCGCCGTGCGCATGGGCCGAATCGCCGATGAGTCATTGTGCAGGGCGGCGGCCCTGCCCGAGGGTCGGCGCCATGCCTTGATCTTGGCGGCGATGATCAGCTTCTATATATGCGAGCTGCAAGGCTCAGCCTCGCCACACGCCCAGCTCGTGGCGCCGTCTGTGCTAGATGCAATCGGCGGTCTGGCGGCTCCAAGCATGGCGATCTTGGGCGCCCGCCGCTCGTTGCGCCGCATTTCGATAGGTGGTCCAAATCTCGCGGGGTCATCTTGAAAGTCAAGTACCCGACTTTCCTCTTTTTTTGGGGTGCGCGATAGGTCACCATGGTCAAGTCACGAGCCGATGCCCATTCGGTCCTGTGCCCCCTTAAGGGGGGTTGGCACGGCCCGCCCGCAACGCGATCAGGTCAGGCGTTTGCGGGCGGGCCGTCATTTTTGAGGCAGTCTTCTCGCTCTGTAGATAGTGTGGGGCCCGCCCGGCGCCCGCACAAGCTAGCGTCGCGGCGAGTCGCCAATGGAGACGCTCCCCACTCGCATATCAGGGCCCAAATTGATCGTGCCGTCGATGTTCGGCGATGAGCGGGGTTTCTTCGTGGAGACCTACAGGCGCGAGTGGCATGCCCAGGCGGGCATGCCAGAGGAGGAGGAGTTCATCCAAGACAACCATTCTCGCTCCACCAAGGGCGTGGTTCGGGGAATGCACTTCCATGTGGGCGCGGGCGTGGCTAAGCTGGTGCGCTGCGCACGGGGCCGCATCTTGGACGTGCTGGTAGACCTGCGTCGCGGCTCCCCCAGCTATGGCGAGTGGGAGGGCTTCGAGCTGGACGAGCAGTCGATGCACACTTTGTATGTGCCCATTGGCTTCGCGCACGGCTTCTGCGTGCTCAGCGAGGTGGCCGACGTGATGTACAAGCAGAGCGCCTACTACAGCCCCACCGTGGAGCGGGGGATCGCCTGGAACGACCCGGATGTGGGCGTGCGCTGGCCCCTGCCGCGGGACGAGCTGATCGTCTCCGAGCGCGACCACACGGCGCCCATGCTGCGCGAAGTGGCGGACGAGCTGCCTTTCGCGTACGAGGGCTGAGGGCCCCCTACGCGCGCGCGGGGGGTGTGCGGCGGCCAAAGTGCCTGTAACCGCTGGGCGGATGGCAGCTAAGGCCCCACGCGTGCGCGCGTAGGGCTGCTCCGGTGGGAACGCATGATGCAATGCTTTAGGCCATGCCTGGAAGCCTGACCCGCACTTGGCGGCGTGCCAAGGGAGCGACCCTGACGCCACGCCAATACGCGATCACCGCCTACGTGGCCCTTGGCGCGCTCACCTTGATCGTGATGAGCGGCGCCGCGGTGCGGCTGACCGGCTCAGGCTTGGGCTGCCCGACTTGGCCGAAGTGTTACGGCAAGGTCTATCCGCCCCTGAACACCCATGCGGTGATCGAGTTCTCCAACCGGATGATCACGGTGCCGGTATCGATCGCCGCGATCGCGGCTTTCGTGTTGGCCTTCAAGCGTAGGCCCTACCGGCGAGACCTGATGCGCTTGAGCGTCCTGTTGCCGCTCGGGGTGCTCGCGCAGGCCGTGCTGGGTGGGCTGACCGTGCGGGGGGCGCTGGACTATGGCTGGGTGATGGCCCACTTCGCGCTCTCGATGTTGGTCGTGGCGGCGGCCGTGGCCCTTGCCTGGCGCGCCACTTATGAGCCCGGCGAGCGGCCGGTGTCGCACGATCGCAAGCTGATCTTGTGGGCGCGCGCAACGGTTGGGCTTGGCGCCTTGACGATCGTCGCGGGCACAGCCGCCACGGCGGCGGGACCGCATGCGGGCGGCTCGCCCGGCCAGAAGATCAACCGGTTGGACTTCGACGGCAAGGGGACGATGGACTTTGTGATCCACCGTCACGGCGAGATCGCGCTTGTGTTCGGGTTGGCCGCGTTGGCGGTGTGGTGGTTGGCGCGCCGCCATGACGCCGACCTTCAGGTGCGGCGCTGGTCGACCGTCACTTGTGCGCTGATCGCCTTGCAAGGGCTGGTGGGCTTGGACCAATACAAGACCCACTTGCCGACCGAGTTGGTGTGGGTGCACGTCAGCTTGGCGTCGCTGAGCTGGCTCGCCGTCCTGTGGACGGCTTGCGCGGCGGGGCGCCTGCAGCCGCGCAAGGTTCCAGCGCCCCAGCCGCACGCTGCTGTCAGGGCCCGCGTCTCCGCTTAGCGGGCCGGAAGTACCGCGGTTCGGGCCAAAAACGCCAATTTGGGCCGCAAATCCCCTGAAATTAGGGCCTAAGGTGCGAGAAAACCCGGGGGTTGGGCGCATGGCCGTCCTTGCCAACCGTTAGCCTGGCCGAAGTAACGACACTCGAGAAGGGAGTGCCATGACCAAGAACGATCTGGCTGATGGGGTCGCGCAACGCACGGGTCTTGCGGGAACGCAGGCTCGCCAAGCGCTGGAGGCGGCGATCGATTTGATCTCCGACGAGCTGGCCGGCGGTGGCGAAGTCGCGCTTGCCGGTTTTGGCAAGTTCAGCGTCAGCAGCCGGGCGGCCCGCCAGGGACGCAACCCCGCCACGGGCGAGACGATCAACATTGCCGCGAGCAAGGCGGCAAAATTCTCGGCGGCCAGCGCCCTGAAGAAGCGTCTCAACTAGGCCTCAAAACGCAGGAGCAGATGGACGTCGACCAGCGGCGAGCCCGTCGTGAGGCACGTCGGCGCGAGCTGGCGCGCAGACGTAAGCGGGGGCTCGCCGCGGTAGCCGTCTTGGCTGTGGGAGCTGTGCTGGTCGCGCTGCTGCTCAGCTCCGGCGGCTCCGCCAAATCCGGGTCGGGTAAGGCCTCCGTGAGCCGGTCGGGCGCAAGCGAACACGCAAGCCGGCCCGGCGCACATGGCCAGTCCGGCGGAGGCAGCGGCTCCAGCGCGTCAGGCTCGGGCACGAGCGGGTCGGGCACAGGCGAAAGGGCGCTGAAGGGCACAGCGCTTCCGGGCCATGGCCCGAAGGGCACCGAGGAGGTGCCGATCTTGATGTATCACGTCATCAATCCGCCACCGGCGGGGGCGAAATTCCCCGGCTTGTATGTGGACCCGGAAGAGTTCGAAGCGCAGATGGTGGCGCTGAAGCGGGCAGGCTTTCATGCCGTGACGATGGACCAGATGCTCGCCAACTGGACCAGAGGGGCGCCTTTGCCGAAAGGCAAGCCGATCGTGGTGAGCTTCGACAACGGCTACCAGTCCCAACTGACCAAGGCGTTGCCGGTCCTGCGCAGGCTGGGATGGGTAGGCGTGGAGAACATCCAGCTGACGGGGTTGCCGCCCTCCCAGGGAGGGCTCAGCCGAAGCCAGGTCGAGCAGCTAGTGAAGGAAGGCTGGGAGTTGGATACGCAAGGCATCAGCCACGCGGACCTGATTACGCTCGATGCGAAGGCACTGCACGAACAGGTGGCGGTCGCACGGGAAGAGATCCGCGGCCTCTACAAAGTGCCGGTCAACTGGTTTTGTTACCCGTCGGGCCATTACAACTCGACGGTCATCACGGCGGTGAAGGGGGCCGGCTATGTGGGCTCGACGACGGTCGTGCCAGGCTGGGCGAGCCCCGCGGAGGACCCGTACAGGCTGCCGAGGCTGAGGGTGTTGGGCGGCACCAGTCCGGGGGCGCTGCTCGCCGAGATAGAGGCGATCCGCGCGAACCCGGCGCCGCCGAGCTCCTATGGGGGCGCATGATGGGCGCAAGGCATCAGCGGAGCACGCAAAGGCTGGACGGATCGATAGGATGGCGCCGATGAATACGGTGCCCGGCTGGGGCTCATGGAGCCTCGATCCACTTGCAATCCTTGGCCTGCTGGCGGCGGCCGTCGTGTATGCGCGCATGTACAAGCGCGCAAAGGTCCGCTCTGAGTCGGTCGGGGTGGGCCACTGGCTTCCCTATTACACGGGCTTGACGGTGCTTGCGATGGCGCTGCTCTCGCCGTTGGATGCGATCGGCGACCACTGGCTGCTCTCGGCGCACATGGCCCAGCACGTGCTGCTGTCCGATATCGCTCCGGCTCTGATCGTGTTGGGATTGCGCTCGCCGGTGCTGACCTTGGGCTTGTCCCGCCCCGCTTTGAAGGCTGTCGCTCCGGGAGGACGCTGGGGCGGCACGCTGGCGGTGTTGACCTCGCCTTGGGTGGCGATTCCGCTGTGGGCGGTCGCGACTTGGGTTTGGGCGATCCCGGCGGTGTTTGACTTCGCCGCTCAGCACACCGTGGTCCACGCTTTCGAGCACGCGACCTTGTTTTATACGGGTCTGGCGCTGTGGTGGCTGATCGTCGATCCGCTGCCGCGGGTGCGTCCGCGACCGGACGGTCAGCGCCTGGCTCTACTTGGCTTCTCTCGCATCGCTTCGGCTGCGGTGTGCCTGCCTCTTACGTGGATCGCCACGGCCCAATACCCGCTCTATGCGAGCGCTCCGCGCGCCTTCGGATTGTCGGCGATCGCCGATCAGCAACTGGCCGGCGCGGGCATGTGCTTCGTCGAGTTCCTTGTCTTTGGGATCGCGTTTGCTGCGGTCTTCTTGAGCATGTTGGGCCGTGACGAGGCCCGGGTCGCGGTGGCCGAGCAGGCTGCCGCCGGTCACTGACGCGCGACAGCCTGCGCGAGACTGTGGCTTGTCTCGCTTGAATCTTGCGCATCAGTCGGCGCGAGACTGCGTCTTTGGGTCTCGCGTCAGTCAAGCGGTCATGGGGTTATCCCAACAAAGCCCCTGAGCCACGAGGACCAAGCAGATCAAGGACGCAGGCCGCGCCGTGTACCGATCGTCGATCAATGGGATCGACGATCGGCCAGCACACAAGCGGCCGAGGACGCAGATATGCGCCGGTCCTCGTGGCTCAGCCGCAGCCTGTGTTGTTGCCGCAGGATGAGCACGTGTAACAGCTGCCCGTGCGCTGCATCATGCCCCCGCACTGCGAGCAAGCCGGCCCCAGATCAAGCCCCTGCATACGGGCCGGGACGACCGGAGGCGAGTCGGTCAACGCGCTTGCCGCTGGGATGCCATCAGCGCCGCCCGCGCTTGCCTCGGGACCGGCCGTGTCGGAGGAGACCACCGACTGGGCGGCCTCCTCGGCGAGCTTGCGGGCTCGTACGGCCGGGGTGAGGATGCCGAGTTCCTCTTGGGCGTCGGTGTCGAGGAAGCGCGAGGCGACCCAGCGCAGGATGTAGTCGGGCATCGACTTGGCGAACGGGATCTCCGGGTTGCCGGTGATTCCCTCGGGCTCGAAGCGCATGTAGCTGAACTTCTCGACGAGCGTCTCGAGCGGGACCCCGTATTGGAGCGCGATCGAGATGGCGGTGGCGAACGAGTTCATCATGCCTTTGATCGTCGAGCCCTCCTTGCCGATGTCGGTGAGGAAGATCTCGCCTACTGTGCCGTCCTCGTACATGCCGGCGGTGATGTAGCCCTCGTGGCCGCCGATCGAGAACTTGTGGGTGATCGACTGGCGCTCGCGGGGCATGCGCTTGCGTCGGGGGCCGGCCTCGGCCAAGGCCTTGCCGACAGCCGCCTCGACGATCGCGTCGACGTCGGCCGGGGCAGGGGCGTCTTTCTGGGCGTCGGTGCGCAGGGCCTGCGCGGTCTTCGAGCCGTCGCGGTAGATCGCCAAGGCCTTGATGCCCAGATGCCAGGCTTGGGTGTAGGCGTCGGCGATGTCCTCTACTGTCGCCGTCTGGGGCATGTTGACGGTCTTGGAGATCGCGCCGGAGATGAACGGCTGTACGGCGCCCATCATCTTGAGGTGACCCATGTGGGAGATCGCGCGCTCACCGACGGCTACGTCGAACACCGGGAGGTGATCCGCGGCCAGCTCGGGCGCGCCGATGATGGTGCCGTGCTCGGCCAGGTGTGCCTCGATCTGCTCGACCTGTTGCTCTGAGTAGCCGAGTGTCTGCAAGGCCAAGGGCACGGTGCGGTTGACGATCGTCATCTGGCCACCGCCGACCAGCTCCTTGAACTTGACGAGCGAGAAGTCGGGCTCGACGCCCGTCGTGTCGCAGTCCATGAGGAAGGAGATCGTGCCTGTCGGAGCCAAGACCGTCGCTTGGGCGTTGCGGTAGCCGAACTGCTCGCCCAGTTCCACCGCCTCGTCCCAGGAGCGCCGCGCGGCCTCCAGCAGCTCTGTGTCCTGGCAGATCGCGTCTGGGATCGCGTAGGAGGAGTCGCGGTGCATGTGCATCACGTTGTTGTGCTCTGCGCGGTTCAGCTCGTAGTGCTCGTAGGGGCCCAGCGCTGCCGCTACGTGCGCGGACTCGCGGTAGGCGCGTCCCGTCATCAAGGCCGTGATCGCCGCTGCCGTGACCCTGCCGGCGTCGGAGTCATAGGGCATGCCGTTGCTCATCAGGTAGGCGCCGAGGTTGGCGTAGCCGAGGCCGAGCTGGCGGAAGGCGCGCGCGTTGACGCCGATCTGCTCGGTGGGGTAGCTGGAGGGCCCGACGACGATCTCCTGCGCGAGCAGCATGATGTCCACGGTGTGCTCGAAGGAGTGCACGTCGAGCGTGCCATCGGGACGGCGGAACTTCATTAGGTTCAATGAGGCCAGGTTGCAGGCCGAGTCGTCGACGTGCATGTACTCAGAGCACGGGTTCGACGCGTTGATACGACCGCTTTTCGGCGAGGTGTGCCACTGGTTGATGGTCGTGTCGTACTGCACGCCGGGGTCCGCGCAGCGCCATGCCGCCTCGGCGATCTCGCGCATCAGCTCACGCGCGCGGATCGGCTCGCCGACCGGCTCGCCGGTTGCGCGCGCGGTCAGGTGCCACTCGCTGTCGGCCTCGACGGCGCGCATGAACTCGTCGGTGATGCGCACCGAGTTGTTGGCGTTCTGATACTGGATCGACTTGAAGCCGTCGCCGTCGATCGACATGTCGAAGCCCGCGTTGCGCAGCGCTTCGGCCTTGTCCTCCTCGTTGGCCTTGCACCAAATGAACTCGCGGATGTCGGGATGGTCGACGTCGAGCACGACCATCTTGGCCGCGCGGCGTGTCTTGCCGCCGGACTTGATCGTACCGGCCCATGAGTCGGCGCCGCGCATGAAGGAGACCGGGCCTGAGGCGGTGCCGCCCTTGGCTAGAGGCTCCATGGAGCCGCGGATGTTGGACAGGTTGATACCGGAGCCGGAGCCACCGCGGAAGATGTTGCCCTCCTTGGTGTTCCATTCGAGGATCGACTCCATCGTGTCCTCGACGGACAGAATGAAGCAGGCCGAGCACTGGGGGGACTCCTCGAAGCCGACGTTGAACCACACGGGGGAGTTGAAGGCTGCTAGCTGGTGCAGGAGGATGTGGGTCAGCTCGGCCTCGAAGGCGGCGGCATCTTCTTCGGTGGCGAAGTAGGCACGCTCGCGACCCCACGCGGCGATCGTGGTCGCGACGCGGCCGATCATCTGCTTGACAGAGCGCTCGCGCTCGGGGCGGCCGATCTGCCCACGGAAGTACTTCTGAGCCACAATGTTGGTCGCGTTCTGGCTCCAGCTCTTGGGAAACTCGACGTCGGCCTGCTCGAAGGCGACGCGGTCGCCATGACCGATGTGGGCGTCGCGCAGCTCCCACTCGACCGTGTCGAAGGGGTGCGCGTCTGGGGAGGTGAACAGGCGCTCGACAGACAGCGCCTCACCGGCGCATGTGTCCTCTGCGATCGTGGGGTGCGGGGTGAAATCCATCGGCCTTACCTCCTCTGCGCCGTGTTGTGCGACGCCCACTCGACTCTGTTCTCTGGGGGTCGAGAATCCTCTCACGCGCTCCCACGGAAAAAATATAAGCCGCTCTAAATAGCCATTTTAGAGGGGTTTTTGCTGCTACCCGTTCTCTTAGCGGCCCAAGCGAGCCCAGTCGGAGAACTCCGCCCAAGTGGCCGAGCCTCGATAGGAGGCCTCTCGCAGGGAGTGCGTCAGAGAGACCGCCCAGCGCGGTTCCAAGGCTAGCCAGCGCCCGATCCCCCAGGCGATGCACGCCAAGACCAGCAAGGCACCAAGGATGGCCAGAAGCAATGCCCCGGTCGAGAGATGCGTAGGTTTGCTCGGCTTGTGGACGACGACGACGGTGCTTGAGTGAACCGTCGTGCCCGGCGCGCTCGTCGTCGGAGTGGTTGGCGTGGACGGAACGGCGGGGGTTGTGGTGGGGGTTGGGGTCGTGCCGGTCGTGGAAGTGGAGCTTGGCGCAATCGTTCCGGGCTGGGCTCCGCTTGTGGGCGTCGTACTGGTGGGCGCGGTCGGGGCGGGTACAGTCGACGCGGGCGCTGTGGTGGCCGGGGCTGGCGTGGTCGAACTGGAGGTGCTGTGTAGGCGGGCCGACGCGGGAATCGAGATGCCCAAGGCACGGTCGGTGGTGGTCGTCGTACTTGTCGCGGAGGCCGGAGCGACAGTGGTCAGCAAGCCGAGCACTATGCCCAAGCAGAGGACTCGCGCGCGGACTCTTGGTAGGTCCCGCGCGCGTGCGGGAGTCACCCCGTGGCGCACAACATTCACCTCTCCCATGCTAACGAGCCACCCCGCCCGCGGGCAGCAAGTCTGCGATCTCGGCCAAAGCCAGTTCGAGCACAGCAGAAGGCGGACGCTCGGCGTCGATCGGCCTAATCCTGCCCGGCTCGGCGGCGGCGAGAGCATCGTAGGCGGAGGCGATCCTCTCGAAGAAAGGCTCCCCTTCGCGCTCCAAGCGGTCCGGTTCGTCGTCGCGGGTCCCTTGGCGCGCCCGACCGGTGGTGGGCGCGACACGCAGGAGCAAGGTGCGGTCGGGCGTCAGGCCGGCGGTGGCGAAGAGGTTGACGGCCCGGACCTGCTCGACCCCGAGATCCCTGCCGGCGCCCTGATAGGCGAGGGAGGAGTCGACGAAGCGGTCCAGTAGAACCCAAGTCCCGGCCGTCAGCAGAGGGACGAGACGCTCGTGCACTAGCTCGGCACGGGCGGCGGCGTAGAGCAAGGCCTCCGCCGGTGGGCTTACCGTCAAAGCGGGATCCTTGACCAGAGCCCTGATCCGCTCGGAGAGGACGACGCCCCCGGGCTCGCGCAACAGCTCGGCTTGTATCCCCCGCTCGGACAAAGCCCCTGCCAAAGCTTGGGCGAGCGTGGACTTGCCGGCGCCGTCGATGCCCTCGATCGTGATGAGCTTGCCGGCGGGCACGGCGCCACGGTAGCGCCCATCTAGGATGACCACGTGTCAGCCTTATCGACTGAGCCCGGGGCGGCGGTGCTGCCGGGCATCGAAGACCATCCACACGCCTGTGCGGTCCTGCTCCCGGCTCTGCCACCGAAAGGGGACCCGTCACACGCCTATCTGTTCTATGGGCCCTCAGGCGGCGGCAAGGAGGCGGTGGCGAGGGCCTTCGCGGGAGCCCTGCTGGCTGACGGCGCGAGGACCCCGCAGACGGTCGCCGAGCGGGTACAGCGCGACGCTCACCCCGACCTGACCTGGGTGACGCCGAGCGGGGCGAGCGAAGTGCTCGTGGGAGACATCGAGGGGCCAGTAGTGGCGGCTGCGACTCACACCCCATTCGAGTCCAAGCGCAGAGTGTTCGTGATCGAGGCGGCGGGCACGATGAATGACCAGGCAGCCAATCGATTGCTCAAGACGCTTGAGGAGCCGGCTCCCTTTGCCCACCTGATTCTGTTGGCGGAGCACCGCGAGGATGTGTTGCCGACGATCGCCTCGCGCTGCCAGCAGGTGCGCTTCGACCCGCTTGCTAACGCGCTGGTGCGAGAGCGCCTTGAGCTGGCCGGCGGGGAGCAACTCGACCCTGCTACGGCCGCTGCGTGCGCGGCGCTGGCGGGCGGCGATGTGCGCTTGGCGCAGCGACTTGCCGGCGAAGAAGGTGCAGGGCTACGCTCTTGGGCAGAGGCTTTTGTGGGGGCCGCGCTTGTGGCGCACAATGAGGAGCGGCACTGGACGGGATTGCTGGAGGCAGCCAAGACTGCCGGTGCCGAGGCGGGCGTCGAGGCGGGCGAGCGGTTGCGCGAGGATGCTGAGTTGCTCCCGAGCAAGGAGCGCCGCAAGTATGAGCGCGAAGGCGCTGATGTGGTGCGCAGGGCAGAGCGTCGCACACGCACGGCAACGATGGAGCTGGGGTTGAAGTTGGCCGAGCAGTGGTTGCGCGATGCTTGGTGCTTTGCTGTGGGCACGCCTGAGTTGGCGCTCGCGTTTGATCGGACCACAGAGCTGGCCGCTTGCGCGGAGGGCCGCTCGGCGGCGTCGCTCATGCGGGGGGTGGAGCTGGTGTGCGATACGCGCTTGCGCCTCCCATTGAACGTGTCGGAGGAGCTGGCGCTCGAAGCGCTCGCCTATCGCTTGGCCGAGCTGCCTAGTTGACGGAGGCGACGATCGGGCTGAGGCTTCGAAGCCCGTCCATCATTTGAGCTGGCTGCCTAGTTGAGGAGCGCGGCGATTGGGCCTAGACGCGGCTGAAGGTCATAGGTCTCGAAGGCCATGAAGCGCGAGAACAGGCGGTTGTCGGGGCCGTGGAAGTCGGCGGAGCCGGTGCTGAGCAGGTCCAGCTCCTCACAGCGATGCGCCACCAACTCGGTCTGCTCGTGGGTATGGGTGACGTAGAAAGCCTCCACTCCGTCAATCCCGAGGGCTCGGAAACGGTCGATCATGGCCAGGACTTCGTCCGAATCGGACACGTCCCAGAAGGGGTGCGCCCAGATGGCGACGCCATTGGCGGCGTGGATCGCGTCGATCGCCTCCTTGACCGTGGGTGTCACTCGCAGACAGAAGGCCGGGCGACCCTCGATCAGGTAGCCGCGGATGAACGAGCCGATGTCGTCGATCTGCTCGGAGCGCAGGCGCTCGGCGTTGGCCGGATGCGATAGCGCCGCTTCGGCCAGGTGCGGTCGACCGATTGGCTCCCCCACCTTCACTCGCGCGTCGATCGCTTGGGAGTCAAGCTCGAAGCCCAGGTCGCGCAGGTTCTGGGCCATCCGCAGGGTGCGCTGCTCGCGATCGGCCAAGAAATCGGCCAAGGTGGCAAGAAAAGTGGGGTCCGTGTGATCGACGAGGTAGCCGAGGATGTGCAGTTCGCGTGCCGTGCCTGCAGTGCCCTCACCGGGGGCGCCCTCCGCGGAAGGATCGTCGATCGCGGAGATCTCGATCGCGGGTACCACTGCGACACCTTGCTCGGCCCCTGCGCTCAAAGCCTCCTGGACACCGGCCAGCGTGTCGTGGTCGGTCAAAGCCAGGAGCTTGACTCCAGCCTGGGCGGCCGCAGCCACGACTTCCTTTGGCTCCAAAGCCCCGTCGGAGCGAGTCGAATGGGCCTGCAGGTCGAAGGGCAAGGCGGGCGCTGTGATGGGATCGGCCACGCTCGAACCCTATGCGATTAGGAGAGCCCTCGCGGTCGAGGCCTGCTCGCCGCCGAGAGCCACCGCACCGGGACCCTTGCGCCCGCGAGGCCTAGTGGATTACGCCGCTTGGCAGCCGCCGGGGCGCTTGTCGGTTATGCGAACGGAGCCGCCACCCGTCGAGCGCCGGGGCTCGAAATCGAGATCGGACTCGACGAAAGGTGTGATCCGCTTGGCGACGATCTCGCGCAGGACGCGCACTGCGGCGTGGTAGCGACCGGCGGGTCCCGCCAAGGCTTCGCCGGTTTGCTCGCGGGAGCTCAGATGGACGTGCGCGGCATCGGTCTCACGCGCCCGCAAAGTCGCCTCGCTCCACATCGCCTCGAGGTAGGCAAGTGCTGCTCCCACCTCCTCCTCGGCAAGCTCGCCGGGCGTCTCGACCTCGCGCAGAACCGGGATGACCTCGCGATGCAGCCAGCAGTGCTCGGCGTCGGCGCGCAGCAGCAGGTGGATATCAGAGGGAAGTGAAGATTCGAATGAATTGGACATAACGGATGAACGGGTTGCGGATTGCGGCCTGTCAATGCCTTCGACTCGGTCCCGGATGGGCTTTAGGCGGATGGCCGCACGTTCTACGTTTTTCTCCGCAGGCGTGCCTTTCGGTTCCAGCTGGCTCGAACAGTCGGCCAACTCCTGTCCGAGCGGTAACGCGCGGAGGTGCCGGGCGAGGAGCGCGGAGGCACTCCCACTCACGATGTGCGCGCGAAACACCCTTCCCACCCCGCGAAACGCCCTTTACACCCCCCTTGTCCTCATTCCCGCCCTACGTCAATCCTAAAGATGAGGCTGCCGGCGGGCCGATGTCTGAAGTACATGCCAACCGCACGCGGCCACACTCTGGGCCTGCCTAAACGCCACGATCCGACCGCGCGTATGCCTGGACAGCACGCGCGCGCCACGTTTCTGCGCCTCCGGTTGCGCACACTTGTCACGCTCGGCGTATTGGCGGTCCTGACGACGGTCTTGGGGCGCTCCTTTGGTTTGCACAGCCCTCTGTTCATCGGCTCCGAGCTGGCTTTGCTGGTGACGATGTTCGGGGTCTCGCGGTATGTGCTGCCACTTGTGGACCGCCATGACAGGGGCGCCGCTGGTGAGGAGCATGTGGGCGGGCTGCTCGACGAGCTGGCGGAAGAAGGCTGGCACGTGATCCATGACGCCAGCTTCGGCTATGGCAATGTCGACCACATCGCGCTGGGGGGCGCCGGCCTGTTCACGGTCGAGACCAAGAGTCGCCAAGGCGAAGTGCGAGTGAGGAGCATTCACGGAGCAGTACTGCGCCAGGCGCAGGAACAGCGCGAGACGCTCGAACGGATGACCGGGGAGCGCGCGGAGGCGCTGGTGGTGTTCAGCCGCGCCTGGGTGGACAAGCCACTAGCTCGCCGCCGCGGGGTGAGGGTCACGCCGGCGCGAATGTTGCTGGCCTATCTGCGTCGCCACTCCGAGACGCTGACCCCGGACCAGGTGGAGCGGGCGCACGAGCACATCGTGGCGGCGCTTGCCGAGAGCGAGTCTCAGCCCGATAGGCTGCTGGGGTGGCCACCGCCGTCGCGCAGCCGCCTGTAGGCGCTCTGAAGTCCCTCGCCGAACCGCCCGCCGAGGCGCTGCCTCCTGGCCCGAAGCTGCCGCCGCTCGCTTTGACGCTTGCGTGGGCGCTGGCGCCGACTTGGGTGATGGACCAGTGTGGGCGCCGCTATGGCGAGACATTCACGCTGACGTTCGGGCCGAGCGGACGCAAACTGGTGGTGCTGAGCGACCCAGATGCGGTCAAGGCCGTATTTACGGCGCCCCCCGAGGTGGCGCCGTCGGCTGCGGGCGCCTCGCCGATCGCTCCGGTTATGGGACCCAGTTCGGTGATCGTGCTGACCGGACCCGAGCACATGCGCCAGCGCAAGCTGCTGTTGCCTCCGTTCCACGGGGAGCGGATGCGCGAGTATGCGGATGTGATCGTGGAGGCCACGAAGCGCTCGATGGCCGAGTGGCCGATCGGGGAAACCATGAAGCTGAGCAAGCGCACACGGGCGATCACGCTCGAGGTGATCTTGAGGGCAGTATTTGGTGTTGAGGCAGAGCGCATGGACGCTTTGCGGGATGCGATTGGGGGCCTGCTTACACCTGGTCAGACGCCGGCGTTGCTGTTGAATGCGCTGCGTCGGCCGGTCGAAGCTAAGCCCAGGGGCAGGATCGGGCGGGCGCTTGACCATCTCGACGAGGTGATCTGTGCCGAGATCGTGCGCCGCCGCTCTCAAGAGGATCTGGGCGAGCGCGCCGACATCCTCTCGCTGCTGATGCTCTCGCGCGATGAGGACGGACAGGCGATGAGCGACCAGGAACTTCGCGATGAGCTGGTGACACTATTGTTGGCCGGGCACGAGACGACAGCCACGGCCGTGGCATGGGCGGTGGAGCGGCTTGTGCGCCATCCGGCCAAGCTCGCGCGGCTGGTCGCCGAGATCGACCGGGACGAAGGCGACGAGTACATGCAGGCCGTGATCTCGGAGACTTTGAGGGTGCGTCCGGTCGTGCCGACGGTGGTACGGGTCTTGCAAGCCCCGCTTCAGGTGGGTCGGCAGGAGCTGCCGGCAGGCGCGAGAGTTGTGCCCTCTATCTACTTGACCAACCGCAGCCCGAAGATCTACGACGCGCCACAGGAGTTCAGGCCGGAGCGCTTCTTGGACAAACCGCCGGAGACGTTTTCGTGGATCCCGTTTGGGGGCGGCATTAGGCGCTGCATTGGGGCTTCGTTTGCGACGCTTGAGATGAAGCTCATATTGCAGACCATCCTGAAGGAGCTCTCGCCGGAGCTACCCGCGAAAGGCAGCCGGTTGTGGCGCAAAGGCGAGTGGAACCAGAGGCGCGCGATCACGCTTGTGCCGGCCGGCGGCGCCAGCGTGGTGTGGCGTCGACGCTGAGCGCCCGAACCGCGCCGCGATAGCTCCGACGCCGGTGCTCGACCCGGCGCCCAACTCAGCCAGGACCGTCGCACTCGCGAGGCGATGTGATGCCCCGCTGGGCGTGCCCTACGCGCGCGAGTGAGGCGTGCCCCAAATACCGCCCGGAGCGCGAGGTAGCTTTGGGGCGTGCTTCAAGAGAGTCTCAGCGACCCACTTATCGGACGGGACCGTGGCAGCGCGGATGCCGGTCTGCGTCCGATTGGCGCTCACCCCAAGTCGACGCCCGATGCCGGTCTGCGTCCGATCGGCGCTCACCCCAAGTCGACGCCCGAGCAGCTGCTTGAGAGATTTGGCCTGCAAGCGTTCAGGCCGGGGCAGCGAGAGGCAGTACAAGCGGCGCTGGAGGGACGCGACAGTCTTGTGGTGATGCCGACCGGCGGTGGCAAGTCGCTTTGCTACCAATTGCCGGCGCTCGCCGGCGACTGCGACCCCGAGCGGCCCCTGGTGGTTGTGGTGAGTCCGTTGATCGCGCTGATGGCGGATCAGCGAAGACGCCTAGAGTTGGCAGGAGTCAAGGCCGCGATGCTGGCCTCGGGCATGGGTGACGGTCATAACGAGCAGGCGCTAGAGACAATCCGATCGGGCTCGGCCAAGCTCGTGTTGGCGGCGCCGGAGCGCTTCGCCTCGCGAGCCTTCCGGGCGACGCTGGCCACGCGGAAAGTGGGCCTGTTCGTGGTCGATGAGGCCCATTGTGTGGCGGAGTGGGGGCATGACTTCAGGCCCGATTATCTGCGTCTGCACGAGGCGATCGAGTCGCTTGGGCGGCCGGCGGTGATGGCGGCCACGGCCACCGCGACACCGAAGGTCGCCGAGGAGATAGCGGAGCGCTTGGGCTTGCGCGAGTGGGTGGCGGTGCGCTCCGGGTTTGACCGACCCAACCTGAGCTTCGACGTGGTCGGCTTGGAGGGTAAGGGCGCGGTGGCCCGCAAGCGCGCTGCCCTGATACACGTTCTGGCGCAACCGGGGGCGCGACCGGCGATCGTGTATTGCGGAACGCGCAAGCACACCGAGGAGGTGACCGAGTTGCTGGCCGGACGGGGTGTGGGCGCAGTCAGCTACCACGCGGGCATGACCCCGGACGCGCGCAGAGCCAGCCAGGAGGCTTTTATGGGAGGCGAGGCTGAGGTGGTCGTCGCGACGAATGCCTTCGGCATGGGGGTCGACAAGGCGGACGTGCGAACGGTTGTGCACTGGGCGGTGCCGACCAGTCTCGAGGCCTACTACCAAGAGGCTGGACGCGGAGGACGTGACGGGCTGCCGGGACGGGCTGTGCTGCTGGCCTCAAGGATGGACTTGGGACGGCTGATCAGGTTCATCAAGGAGCGTGAGACGACTGTGGACGACGTGAGGCGCTATGTGGCGGGCCTGCGCAACCGCGCACAGGATGGCGTGGCCGCGGTCGGACCTGGGGGGCTGGACCCCATGGGGAGCACACCTTTGGGGGGCCAGGCAGGCGAGCGCGAAAGGGTGCTCCTGTCGATCGCCGAGCGCGCCGGAGCCGTGAAGCTCAGGCCGGGCGGGTCTGCGGGGTTGTTGGTGGAGCTAACCGGCGAAGGCAGTCCGCGCAAGGCATACGACGCAATCAAGGCCGCTCGCGATCGGGGATGGGCCTCGTATCGCTCAATCGAGCAGTTCATCTCTGGCGGGCAGATCTGCCGTAGGCGCCAGATCTTGGATCACTTCGGCGATGGCGAGCCATGTGCGCCCGAAGTGAGGTGTTGCGACGTGTGTGAAGCTGACGCGAGCCTGGTGGAGGCCTCAAAGCGCGCCTTGCCAAAGACGCCCAAGGCGGGCACGCAGAGGGGGCGTAGAGGCACAGGACACTCGAATACGCATCCAGGTGAGATGGGCGACCTGGGCTCGAGGACGCCGCCGGAGACCTATGACCCCATCGACGAGCAAGCCTTCGCGAAGCTGAAGGCTTGGCGGATGGGCCGCAGCGAAGGCAAGCCGGCTTACACGGTCGCCGCCAATAGCGCCCTGGAAGGCATCTTGCACGCGAAGCCGAGGAACCTCGAGGAGCTAGTCGGGGTCAAGGGCATAGGCCCTATCTTCTGTGAGCGCCACGGCGAGTCCTTGCTGGAAGCGCTGGCAGAGATGTAGAAGCCCCTTTGGCACGTGCCACCCCAGGTAATGCCCGGTCTGGCCTATCCCTGGTCGGGGAGGTGGTGCCGACCAATGGCGCTCAAGCGCCGCTAGCATCCAAGGCCGCGCCGACGTAGCTCAGCTGGTAGAGCACTTCACTCGTAAGCGCTCGCTTGGAGGGGGAGAAAAACCGCGAGTTAGAGCCGTTTTTTGGCTTGATAGCTCGAAAGGCACCCCTTCCGTGTGCGGTCAGATAAGGACAGCTACGGACAAAGAATACACGGTCCGTCCGGTACCACAGCGGCAGAAAAATCGAGAGCCGACGGCCGGAGTCGAACCGGCGACCCCCGCTTTACGAGAGCGGTGCTCTGGCCATCTGAGCTACGTCGGCGTGCCCCACATCGTACCGTCAGAGCGGCTGTCGTTCCGCCCGGACTAGGCGCGGCTGCGAGGGCGCGGCCCGGACAGCCGCTTAGCGTTCGCGTACAAGCAGGTAGCGAGCCTTCGTGACAGCCGAGTCGGTGTTGTTCGTGACTCCTGCGTAGATGCCACGATCCTCGGACACCTGGACCACCGACCAGCCTTCTGCTGCCAGCTCGTTCAGCACACCGAGAACGCTCTCGATCGGTAGCCCGTAGGCCCACGAGTCAACCGCCGGCAGATCCTTTCGCTCACCGTCGATGAAAAGACTCGCCCGCCAAACGACACGTTCTGCCACATGGCCTAGCTCATCGTGGGGCAGCTTCTCGGTCGGGTCGGGGAAGCTAGCCTGCGCCAGGCTGGCGATCCGATCCTCCTCGTCGTCTCCAACGTCCCGCGCAATCACCGTGCCGTCCGGCCCGTGGATGTCGGTGACAAAACGGTCGGGGTTGAGAAGTCCCTGCTGCTTGACGCGCCGAACCTGGGTCGTGCATTCCTCGCAAAACGCTTCGCGTGACTGGCGGGCGGCGGCCACGGCTTTCGGCAACGCCTCATCGTCAATCCATGCCTGGCGCGTCCTGACCGCCTCGTCGTAGCTGTCAAATCGCTCGGTGGTGTCGTCGGGCTTGTGAAACGTGCCGCCCTTCGCACGCGCCAGCGCGAAGACCCCATACTCGACTTTATGCGCCATCGCGCTCGACTGTGTCGCTGACCAGTGTGGTGTCAGGTGCGAACCGGTGAACTCCTGAGTCAACGCCGGCGAGAAGAAGCAGAAACGCCTCCAGTTCTTCGTTTTCCCGCTCAGCCGCAGCCTGCTGCTGCATCTGCGCCATGTGCTGCGCCTCCATGAGAGCGCGAGGAATGCCCATCGGCCGGCGAGGCGAAGCTGGGTAGCCTTCAGATCGGCACCACGCGGCGGTTTCTAGTGCTCGTTCCGACCCGAGCGATTTCCAAAACGCGAGGTTGAGCGCGCGAACCCTGGCCGTCATTCTCCGTCACGCAATCACTTCAGCACCAACCGGGGGTGCCGATGGATGGCGGCCGGGTCTGCGAGCGCTAAGACCTCTTGGCTTCGCCACTCAGCTCAGAAATCACCTGAATCAGACTGCGCTTGGCGCTCCCTGACGGGTTCTTTTCCGAGCGTATAGCTCCTCTATGCTGACGGGCGGTGACTCTCGACCCGTGAGCAGGTAGTCGATGCTCACACCAAGCGCCCGATGCACGTACAAGCAGATCGAGAAACGGCTCCGAGTGGTCGCTCTCGATCGAAGAGATGTTTCTGCGAGGTCACACCGACCTCACGGGCAAGGCTCTCCTGGACGAGCTTGAGTTGCCGCCTGGCGGCACGAAGATGCCAGCCGATATGACGGGCTACCGCACGGCTCTATCAGGATGTATCCAGCGGTATCCGAAAAACCCGATACTCCAGATACAGCCCGCGCTGGTTTTCAAGACCTGAGTAGGTTTGAGCGGTTTTGAGCGGTTTCCTGCGGTCTCAGGCGGTGTTAGTCGAAAACGCGCGCCACTGCGCGTCCCGATCGCATGGTGCTGTGAGCACGTTCTCAAGCCGCACCTCCGTGTCCTCGAGGTTGTCGAAAGGCGGCAAGGATAACCCGCGTTTGGGATCAAATGCACCGTGATCGTTCATAGGAGGTGGAGCAATGCGCCTGCCCATCCAGTCTGAGACTGAAGCATTCCGCTCCGTAGTGCTCGGCGTGGCAATCGTAGGTGCCTGTTGGCTCATCGGCTATCTGAGCGAGCCGCTGATCGGCATCGTACTCGCGTGCGTGGTCGTGCTCGCTCTGCTCGCCTGGTCGCTGCGTCGCAATCAGCCAGGATCCTCGCTCCACGAAGCCGAGGCGGCCGGGGATCGCCGCCACGAGGCACCCCGGGTGCTCCTGATCGCAACCGATACACCCACGCCTGAGCAACCGCGCAGCGGAATCTTGGGATGGACGCGATCCCGTCCAACACTTGAGGTGCACGCTCCTGTACTCCAATCACGAACGCACTTCGTCACAACCGATATCGATCACGAGACAGACCAAGCCCGTCAACGCCTGCAGACAATCCTGCTCGCCGCCTGGCACGAGGGGCTCGTCGCTGACGGTCACGTAGGCGACCCGATCGATCCCATCGCCGGCGTCGAGGACGAGCTTCGCCGCCATCCAGCCGACGAAGTAATCCTCACCACGCACCGCGATGCCATCAGCTGGGTCGAGACAGAGCTCCTGGAGCGGCTACCAGCGGAGCTAAACAAAACCCGTCGCCCAGGTCATCGTCGACGAGCGGCTCGAACCGAGGTGATCTCAGCCGATCGGCAGCGAGTAGGTTCCAGCATTCGAGCCGCCGGTCCAATTCGTCGTAAGCCAAACGCTGGTGTGTCTTCGTAGAACTCAGCTAGTCGCTGTCGAGGGGCACGAATCGCACGGGGCCGAGGTCGCTGTACCGCGGGCCCGCTTCGGTGGCCTGGGTAAGGATTAGTCGCACCGATCCGCCCTAACACCGGCGATCAGCTTCGCCCGGCCTACTCCATGTCTCCTCGGTGTCAGTCCCGCGCAACGTCGTCTACATCGAGCACGCACGGCTGGCATGTCAATCAGGTATCCGGCGGGTAAGTGTCGCCCAGAGCAGTTTAGAGGCATTCGTGAGCCAACGAGCAAGGCGGAAGATGGAAGCGCGAATCGACATCATCACACTCGCTGTAGCCGATCTAGAACGGGCGTTGGGCTTCTACCGAGATGGTCTCGGATTGGAGTCGCGTGAGGTGATCGGCACTGAGTTCGCCGGCGACGATGTCGAGCCGGCCGGGGCTATCGCGTTGTTCGAGCTACCGGGCGGGCTTATGCTGTCACTCTACCCCCGTACCGAGCTCGCGAAGGACGCCAACGTCCCGTTCGGTCCGCCGAAGACAGGCGAGTTCAGCATCGGACACGCGGTCGCAAGCAAGGCTGAGGTCGACGCCCTGCTCACCCAAGCCCAAGCCGCCGGAGCCACACTTACCGACCGACCGCACGACCGTCCATGGGGGATCTACTCCGGCTACTTTCGCGATCCCGACGGACACCTCTCTGGGAGATCCTCTACAACCCACGGCTCATCCGTTCGCAGGAGTAGTCGCATCATCAAGAATCAACGACAAGGTTGAGGAGGTAGGTGTTAGTGGCGAGATTCGTGACCATCGGATATGGAGACCGCGCCGGGTACGACCAGACTGACCCCGCGATCCGCGACGCGGCCCATCAACACGACGATCGACTTCGCACAGAAGGAGCCTTGATGGGAAGTGCCGGTCAGCCCGTGCAAGTGCGCAATCCCGACGGGGCGGGCGTGGACACCAGCGAGGGGCCGTTCCTGCGCTCGGACCTTCCAATCGCCGGGTTCGCGCTCCTGGAGGCCTCCACTCTTCAAGAGGCGGTCAGCCTCGCCTCCAAGACCCCTTGTGCTGTCGCGCACGGTGTCGTCGAGGTATGGCCACTGGACTCGACGCCGTAGGGCTGGTCGTCTGGCGGTGGTCTTTGCGCCCGTCAAGCGCCTGATCTCGCCGCCACGGCCTGCTGGTGGCGCCACTGACGCTGATCGATCCCGTGTGATGCAAACGTGTCTCCCCTCGGCTGTTACTGGATCGATCACGAGAATCCCTTTTTCCCCGGACTCAAAGACAGACGGCAAATCGCGATCGATCACGACTCGCATTGCTCTCCTCCGATAAATCCTTTCCCGTTTCACATGCCAACTAACCAGCTATCGAAGGGAGCACGGCGTGCGGTTCGTGCCCTCGATAGCCCCTGGATCGAGACGCCTCCTTCTCGTGCAAACAGCAGCGCGGGCACGTCGTGTTTCGCTGTCACGAAACCATTAGTCTGGCCAAGGATGGTGTTGGCTTGAGTATCGGCCTGACCGTAGTTGGACAGCGGGATGCCTCGCTCAACTGGCGGCGTGCCGACCGTTTGATTTGAGTCGTTGAGGGCCTCGACCATAACCGTGATTGCTTCCTAGACGGTCGGCGCCGTTGCGACCCCACCGTTGGGTACCAGAGGACCATGTGACCGTTTTGCGATGTGTCGTGTCGTTTGGCAAGTTTGAGTTTCAGGGGAGCAGAGTCGAGTGATTGATCGAGCGCCAGCCCAGGGGACAACAAGCTTTGCGCGACCGATAAAGACGAGATAGTCATGAGCCAGCTCGTTGCGTGCCTGTCTGAGAGCATTGATCTCCTCTGCAAGCACAGGAATCAAGTCCAACCGCTGCGCAATCCATCCGATCCCGCGCGAAAAGAACCTCACCATCCGTTGCTGGACCTCCTCGGATGAAAGCTCCCCAGCAGGCATGCCAATCTCCAAGGCAGCCAGTGCCTGCAAAGTCGACTCGAAGTGCTGTGCAGCACCCATCGTCTTCGCGTACTCCCGAAGGACCAACTCGACATCCGGCATCCGCTAGAGCATCCCCCTGGAGAGGGCAAACAACATTTGACACCGTGGATTGTGCCCGAGAGCGCGTACGTAGCTACATAGTAGGGGTCAAGAAAGCCCAAGCATGGGCCAGCGCGTCCGCGGCGACCGCCGTCATCCCTTCATCGAGGGAGAGGCCGTGACAACACGAGGATCAGCTCATCAGCCAGCTACGGTCAGCTCTCGCCATCATCGACAACCGCCTCGTCCTCCTGGTTACGCCACCTAGCTCAAAGCCGCAAATTTGTGATCTTCGCTTGACATAGGGGGAGCAACAACCGACGCTCGTTGTGTCGCGCGCTACCACCCAAGGACCTACGACGTGACCCGATAGGAGCGTGGCACAGTCCGAAGGAAAGACTGTCCGCAGAGGGACCGCTCTAGAGCCAAATCTAGTGATCGTTCACAGGATCGAGGAACGGTGTCCGCTCGATCAGCCCGTGTAGTCCTAGAAAGGTACGCTACGGGACTGGGTGGGACACTCGTACCGCGATAGGAACCGCTGACCATCCACCGAGCGACGCTCAGTCAGCCCACCAGTCTCGCTGACCCTCCACGTCTTCCCGCGGGTTCTCGCCGAGGTGGGGCGCGCCGAAGACGAGGATCTCGAGGCCCTCCGGCCCAGCTTCGTACCCTCGCCATGTACCGGGCGGAACGCGCACGACGTCCCACTTCTTGACCTCGACGATCTCGTCGTCGAGCTTCATCCGCCCGCTCCCGCCCACGACGACGAACACCTCCTCTTGCTGCTTGTGCGTGTGGCCGTACGGGAACCGGTAGTCGGGCGGGATGCGCTGATAACTCAAACCAGACTGCTCAAGCTCGAGCGCCCTACTCGCCAGACGAAACTCCAGGTCCGGCGCGCCGTCGAAGTTGGATCCGACGTCCGCCAGATCCTCCCTGAGGTTCCTGAGCGTGAACGGCACGGCCGCAATTCTACGGTTCAGGCTTCATACCGCCGCAGTGCCGTCAGAGCTGACAGGACGCTACGTCCCGGACCCGGAGGCGGAATGATCCGACAGCGTAGATCGTGTACATCGGGTCGGGGGGCTAGACGGACCACAGCGCTTGGGTGGGTGAGAGGCGGACGGCACGTAGGGGCGGGGATGAGCCCGGCGACCGCGCCGATGATGAGGGACGCGGCGATGCCGCCGACCCAGGCTTCGACGGGGATGACGGTGGCCCAAGTGTTTGGTGTGGGCGTAGACGGCGGTCGACGCGGTGCCGAGGGCGACGCCGACGGCGCCGCCGAGCAGACCGAGCAGGATGCCTCTGAAAGGAACTGTCCGCGGATTTGTCCGCGCGGCCGTCGGCTAGGTCTGGGCGCGCGGGGGGATGTCGTTGCGTGAAGGGTTGGTCTCCGGGTCCAGGTCAGCAACGTCGGTGAAGGGCAGCGCCTCGTCCATACCGGTCAGCTCGAACAAGCGCTGCACGTTCTCAGGGCCGGGAATAATCCGCAGCTCGTGACCTCGTGCGCGACATAGTTCATGTCCTGTAAGGAGTGCTTGCAAGCCGCTTGAGTCGATGAATGTAAGGCTTCTGAGGTCGATGACGATGAGCCCTGGCGCATTGACGGAGATGTCTCTGAGAGCCTCTTCGATCTTGGGGGCGCCCAATAGGTCTGCTTCGCCGATTAGAACGATCGTCTGAGCCTGGGGGACGCTCGTCAGGTCGATAGTCAGGTAGGGCTGCTCGCTAGTCACTTTCCCCCCCCTCTTCTGAGACGAGCACGTCCAGGCATTGTACGCAGCTGGGATCGCGCCGGGTGCTGTGCTGCTCACGCCCCCGAGCTCGCGCTGAACAGCGGCATTCAGGCGTGAGGAAGGTCAGCGGTCTTGTCGGGGGGCGTCACGGTCTGCGTTTGCGGATTCGCTGCTTCTTGTAGGGCTGCTGGGAGCGTGGGATGGATTGCCATTGCGTCGGGCAAGCCGACGATTGAGGCAAGGCGCTTGAGCTGCGAGGCGTCGGGAATGACGAGGATCAGCTTGGCGCGTCGGTGGTCGAGGCGGTCGCTGAGGCGAAGTAGCATGTCGATGCCTGCGCTGTCGACGTAGCGGGTCCCGCTGAGGTCGATGACGAGACTTGAAGCGTCGGGACCGAGCGCGTCGGCTAGCTGCTGCTGAATTGTCGTGGCGTTCGCGGCGTCGATGTCTTCTTTGACGTGCGCGATTGGGACGTGGTCGATGCTTTCGAGGTCCAGCGGACTCATGTTTGCTGGGAGAGTCTCTTGGTCATCGTCACTACGGTTCCTCGTTTATCGCTGTCGATCTCCACGCTGTCGAGTAGAGCGCGCATGATTTCGAGTCCCCTGCCGCCGCCTTGTGGGCGGGTGGTGCGCCATCGGCCGATGTCGCGAACGGTGACTATCACCTTCTGGCCGTCGTGTTCGCAGCGCACGATGAAGCTCGCTTCGCGAGCGCCATAGGCGTGCTCGATTGCGTTGGTGGCGGCCTCGGAGGCCGAGAGGGTGATGTCGAAAAGCTCGTTTTCGTTGGCGCCGGCGGCTTGGAGCCAGCGGCCCAGAGTGTTGCGCAGCCCGCCAAGAATGTTGGGACGCGCTGGCAGAGTCATCTCAAGCGTGTCTTCGAGCGGCAAGGCCTCAATGGCCAGGAGCGCTACGTCGTCCTCGAGCGGAGTCTCGTCGATAAGCGCGCGATACACGCGGTCCGCGAACGACGAGTCGGTACGCCCAGCGGCAGCCTGGGCGGCGACGGTCAGCCGCTGGAAGCCCTCATCGATCGACTCGTCGCGTCGCTCGATGAGCCCGTCTGTGTAGAGCAGGAGTCGGCTGCCGGTCGGGAACGGGTAGCAGCACGCTTGGTAGTGGTGTCCGATGCGCACGCCGACTGGCAGGCCGGGCGTCTGTTCCAGCAGGCGGGTGTGGCCGTCCGGCTCGATTAGCAGCGGCGGCAGATGCCCGGCGGTGACGGCCTCGAGCTCTTCGGCCACGGGATCGAGTGCGAGGATCGACAGCGTGGCTCCGCGGCTGCGCCCCATCGAGACGAGTAGTTCGTTGAGCATCGAGACGACCTCGGTGAGCTTGTGTCCTTGCACCATGTACGCGCGTAGGACTGTGCGGATCTCGCCCATCACCGAGGCGGCCAGCACGCCGCGGCCGACGACATCGCCGATCACGAACGCGATCCGCCCACTTGCGAGCTGGAACACGTCATACCAGTCCCCGCCGATCTTGACGCCGGAGCCGGCTGGCAGGTACTTGGCGCTGAAGCGCATACCCGGTATCTGCGGCAGGGCGTCGGGCAGCAGGCTGCGCTGCATGATCTCTGTGACGGCGCGTTGCTCTGAGATGCGGGCATTGTCGATCGCGAGCGCGGCACGATCGGCAGCAAGCTGCAGCAGCATCTCGTCGTCCTCGTCAAAGTGGCGCTGGACGAGCGTGCCGACGTGCATTACTCCGATGACGCGACCTTCGACGTGGACGGGTACACCGAGCATCGAGCGGATGCCCTTTTGTCGGAGGATCGGGTTTACGACGTCGGCGTGGTCGAGGTCCTCGATGATGATGGGACGTGCCTCAGCGGCGACGCGGCCCGCGAAGCCGCGGGCGAGCGGCACTTGGACGCCTTGGCGTACCTCCTCCTCGAGTCCCCTTGCGGCGCGTGCAATGAGGACGCCACGATCCTCGTCGAGCAGCAGCACCGCTGCGGTGTCGACGTTGAGCGAGCCGCGGATGCGCTCGAGCAGCTCGGAGAGCATGTCCTCGAGGGACATGTATCCAAGCGCGGAGTCGGTGATGCTGAGCAGGTGGTTGCGGCGGCTTTTGGATACCGAGGAGCTGAGCGTGGACTGCACGGCGGTAGTCGGAATCTCGGTCCTTAGCGGGGTTCCCGTGTCGGTCTCTAGCCGTTGAGTGTCCACGGCCCGTTTATACCCGCAACCTGGCGCGTCATGCTCGCGCATACGGGATTTGGCGTCCGGCGGTGTGCGCAGGGCAGGAGGCCTTAGTCGGCTTGGGAGGCTGTGCCAGTGTGCGCGACCTCGTGTCGTCCCTCTGCGAACTCCTCGACGATCTTCGCGCAGAACGCCGGCAAGTCGTCAGGCTTGCGGCTGGAGACGAGGCCCTGATCGACGACGACTTCCTCATCGACCCATTTACCGCCGGCGTTGCGGATGTCGGTTTTCAGGGAGGGCCAGGAGGTGAGCTTGCGGTCGCGCAAGAGGTCTGCCTCGACGAGCGTCCAGGGACCATGGCAGATCACGCCGACTGGCTTGCCGGCGGAGAAGATCTTTTGCACGAACCGGATCGCCCGCTTGTCGGTGCGCAGCTGGTCCGGGTTGGCAACACCACCGGGCAGCACCAGCGCGTCGTAGCTATCGGGATCGGCGTCCTCAAGGGCCTCGTCGACCGGGTAGGTCGAGCTCTTGTCGAGGTGATTAAACGCTTGGACCTCGCCGCTTTCGGGAGCGATCAGCTTCGGGGTGCCGCCTGCTTCTTGGACGGCTTTCCAGGGCTCGGTGAGCTCAACCTCCTCGACGCCCTCCTGCGCTGTGAGAAAGGCAACTGTTTGTCCTTGTAGCTGTGCGGATGCCATCTAGTAACTCCTCCTTCGTGTTGGTGTCGGTTTTCCCAGGAGCCTCGAGATCGAGCGAACGCGGCTCGGCTTGGTGGCGCTTCACGGTTGATCCTCGGCTGCGCGGTAGGCGACTTGGAGGAAGTCGGAGATGGTGTGCGCGACGAACACCGTGCTGATTAGGCGTGTGAGGCGTGGCGCGCCGATGAGCCCGAGCGCGAGCCCCGTCGCTACCCATTGGGCAAGGCAGTAGGGGCACACCAGCAACTCGCCGACGGCGAGGCGCAGTCCGTGGCCGCACGGTTCCTCCTCGACCTCGCCCTGTCCGCTTGCCTCCTGGAATCGGGTGAAGGGTGCGCGTATGAAGCTCGTCACCTTGTCCTTGGCGATCAGGCGACTGAGCTTGTGGGTAGCGATGCCGATCAGCAACACGTCGCGGGTTGCGAGCCGCTCGGGCAGCGCGCGGTCGCGCGCGCGCAGCGCTATCAGCGATCCGGCAACCCCGGCGCCGTAGACGCCTGTCACGATCGCGTAGGAACCCAGCGGACGCTCCTGGCCGGGAGCGTAATGAGAGGCAAGCGCCGACAGCTTGGCCGAAGTGCCATTTGCGATGTGTGGGTCTGTCGCGCTCTCAGACATAAGTGGCTAACTGCTCTTTTTGCCGCCCTTGCGTCCGGCGGCGGCCTTCTGTGCCTTGGTGCCGCTCTGGGACGCGGCGTTTCGTTTGGTGCCCGACGCCGAGCTCTTGCCTCCTCGCTTGGAGGACCCCGGGCTATTGGCGATCTTCGCGGCGCGTTCCTTACTCATGCCCTTTTCGCGCAGCCCTTCGTACTGTTTGTCATTCTTGACACTGGGACCGTGATCTTTGGCCATTGTCAATCCTCCTGTTACCTGTTAGCTCGACGGTGAGCGTCCGTCTTTTATCTGCGCAGAAGCCCAGTCGATATGGCGCGGCTCGGGATCGGCCATGGACTACACCTACCCACTCGCGGCGGGGTCCAACACTCTGATGGCTACGGTGCTCACACGTGGCTCCGTGCCTTGGCTGCTGGATCGATGCGCTTCTCCCCCAACCGTTCGCCGAGGCGGCTGGCGAGCGCCATGATCGTGAGCGCCGGGTTGGCTGAGCCTTGGGTAGGCATGACGCTGCCGTCGCAGACGAACAGGTTGGCAACGCCCCATACGCGGTGATCGGAGTCGATCACCCCAGTCTCTGGCGTGTTTGACATGGGGCAGCCGCCGACAAGGTGGGCGTAGCGGTCGATGGTAAGCACGTCTTGCGCTTCGGCGGCCTGGAGGATTTCGTGGAGCTTGTTCTTGGCGTAGGCGATGTTCGCGCGATCGTTATCGCATTGCGTGTAATCCAGGCGCGCGACGGGCATCCCGTTGCGGTCGGTCTCCTCGGCCAGCGTGACGCGGTTCTCTGCTCTGGGCAGCAGCTCTGAGAGGCAGCCGATCGTGTACCAGTGGTTGTAGTCGCGCATGTACTCCCGCAGGGCCTGCCCCCAGTGGCCGTCTGCGAGGACGTGCTCGGCCCAGCCGATCGGCAGCGGGCCGACGGTCTGGATCGAGAAGCCGCGCGCGAAGCCGCGTCCGGGGTCGGTCTCGTAGAACTGCTCGCAATTGATCTCCGGTGGCGGCGCCTTATACATGCGCATCTCCTCAGGGAAGCGCCCGGCGACTTGGGGTGCTCCCTGCACCATGATCCCTCGCCCCGCGAGATCGTTCTCGTTGGCGAGACCATTTGGGAACCGGCTGCTGGTTGAGTGCAGCAGCAACCGCGGGGTCTCGATCGAATAGCCAGCGACCGTGACGGCGTCGGCGGCCTGGAAGTGCTCCTGGCCGTCGTTGAAGTAGGTGACTCCGGTGACCCTCCCGGACTCGTTGGTCTCGATCCTCATGACCATGCTGTCGGCACGTACCTCCACGCCGTGCTCGAGCGCGTCGGGGATGTGGGTGACGAGCGGGGATGCCTTGGCGCCGACCTTGCATCCCTGGAGGCAGAAGCCGCGGTAGATGCAGTGTGGACGGTGCCCGAAGCTGCCGTTGGTGATCCCGACGGGACCGACACGCATCTCGATCCCGAGGCGCCTTGCGCCCTCCCAGGCGCGCAGAGCGCCGGCGCCGACAGGATGCGGCCCGTGAGGGTAGCCGTGTGGGTCTCCCCATGGCCACCATTCGCCGGCGACGGGCAGCTCGCGCTCCAGGCGCTCATAGTGTGGCTTCAGATCCTCGTAGCTGATGGGCCAGTCGGCGCCCACTCCATCACGCGTATAGACCTCGAAGTCGGAGGGGTGAAAGCGCGGGGTAAAGCCGGCGTAGTGGATCATCGACCCGCCAACCCCGCGCCCGGAGTTGTTCTTGCCGAGATCCACGGGGTCCTCCCCGCCGATGATGCGCTCCTCTGTCCAGTAGAGGGAATGCGCTCCGGCCTCGTCGGAGACCCAATCCTCGTCTGGGTCCCAGAACGGCCCGGCCTCCAACACGAGTACCCGCCAGCCTCTGCGGGCAAGGCGCTGCGCGAGCGTCGCACCGCCGGCGCCCGCACCGACGATCAGCATGTCGACCGTCTCCTCAGGCTTGTAGCGCCGCATACGCTCGCGCCCTGGTACGCCCCTTCGGTGCGGGTCGAGCAGAAACGCCGAGTCATTCTCGGGTGGACGCTGTGCGCCCTTCAGCGCGACGCGCAGCCGCTCTCTCACTCAAGCCCCCGCTCGCGCACGTCCCCCACCGGGTCTATCCCGAACTCAGGTGGAGCCTCCCAATGCTCGCGCTGGCCGGCGCCGAGGCGAGCGTAGCCACGCGGGTATGCGGGGCCGCCGAACCCGATCTCGTTCCAGGCCCAGGGGTGTGAATAGAATGCGCCGAGCACGCCGCGCATGACCACTTCCCACGCCTTGGTCACGGGCAGCTCCCAGTCGAGCTTCCCTTCGGAGAATTGCTGCACGATCTCGTGCTGGCACTCTGAGCTCGCGCCGGCGAATCCTTCTTCGCACCCGTGTTCGTGGGCGCTGTGGTCAAGGTTGGCGGCGACCTGCCGCCAGGTCTCTGGGTCGGGGGGCATGTCGTGGTGGCGGAAACCGTCCAGATGGCCGGCGTGGAGCTTGGCATCGACCATCTCGATCACGGGGATGCGGGGCTCTGAGTCCTGGCCTGTGACGACATCACAGAAGGCCCTGAGTGTCAGGGTCTCCTGTTCGGCGAAGAAGCGGATCGGCTGGACGTTGGCTACTCGGTCGAGCACCACTCTGCGGGTGAGGGGGTCCCAGTGCTCCGCGGCGGTGAGCACGTCGTAGTCGGGGTAGCGTCCGCGCATCTGCGGCGTTGTCCCACGACGCTGGCGCGGCAGTTGGGCGGGCGGTCCGGGTGTGGTGTCGCCGCCTTGCTTGGGTAGGTGGCCCGCCGGGGCCTGCGAGTCAGCCATCGTTTTTCAGCGCTCCCTCTCGGCGAGCGCCGCTGCTATGCCCATGCCTCCGACGAGCGCGAGCGAGCCAGGCGCCAGCAGCGGCGGTCCCATGATGATGTTGTAGAGCGGCTCTGAGAATCCGCCAGGCCGCTTGCGAATACCCTGAATGTGGGTGAAGACGCCGACCAACCCGTCCAGGCAGTAGAGCGCGGAGACAGCGGGCAGCACGGTCCTTGCGGCGCGCGGTGAGCGCACGCCTGCCAAGCCCGCTGCGGTCAGCAGCGGTGAGAGCACAACAGGAGTCCACATCCACTTGTCGCCGAAGGAGCCGCGGAAGTGCTCGAAATAGATCTCCAAGCCGAGCGGTAGAGCGCTCAGCGCGGTAGTCGCGGCGAGGGTGCGCTGTGCGCGTCCGCGTCGCAGGTTCCCCAGCAAACGCTTGCCGCTCATCGGCCGGGGAGGAACTCGGGCAGCTTCTGACGCAGCGATTGGGCAATAATCCGCCGGCTGCCAGGGTCGCCGTGCAGGATCGCCGAGGCAAACGAGCGAGCCTGCTCGACGGTGATGTGCGGCGGCAATGGCGGGACCTCTGGATCGCAGCAGACCTCGAGCACGGTCGGCTTCTCGCTTGCCAGCGCGCGGTCCCAGCACTCGCCGATCGCCTCGGGGTCGTCGGTGCGGATGCCGTTCAGGCCGATCATTTCCGCCCACCGCGCGTAGGGCACGTCGGGCAGTTCCTGGGACTCGACGAACTTAGGGTCGCCGGACATCGCCCGCTGCTCCCAGGTCACCTGGTTGAGGTCGCGGTTGTTGAGTACCAGGATGATCAGTCGTTGGTCTGACCAGCGGTCGCGGTACTTGGCGATCGTGATCAACTCCGCGAGTCCGTTCATTTGCATCGCGCCGTCGCCTACCAGCGCGATTACGGGCCTATCGGAGTGCGCGAACTTCGCGGCAATTGCATACGGCACCCCGGGCCCCATCGTCGCCAGGGTGCCTGACAGGGTGCCCATCATCCCGGCCCGCAAGCGCACGTCGCGGGCATACCAATTAGCGGCGGATCCCGAGTCTGATGTGAGGATCGCGCCGTCGGGCAAGCGCTTTGAGAGCTCGTGGAAGATCAGTTGTGGGTTGATCGGGTTGGCGGGCTCATGGGCGCGCTTCTCAATCACCTGCCACCAGTCGCTGACGTTCTTTTCGATCTTCTCCCGCCAGCCACGGTCTCGCTTGCGCTCCAGTAGCGGCTTCAGCGCTTTGAGTGTGAGTGCACTGTCGCCGACGAGGTTCACCTCCATCGGGTAGCGGATGCCAAGCATTCGCCCGTCCAGGTCGATCTGCACACCGCGTGCACTTCCCTCTTCCGGCAGAAACTCCGAGTAGGGGAAACTGGACCCGATCATCAAGAGCGTGTCGCAGTCCTGCATCAGATCCCAGCTCGGACGAGTGCCGAGCAGCCCAATGGAGCCGGTGACGAACGGCAGGTCGTCGGCGACGGCGGCCTTGCCGAGCAGCGCCTTGGCGACTCCGGCGCCAAGTGTGTCGGCTACCTCGATCACCTCCTTGGTGGCGTGCAATGCACCGGCGCCGACGAGCATTGCCACGCGCTCACCGGCGTTGAGAACTTCCGCCGCTTGCTTCAACTGATCGTCCTCCGGCGTTACTCGCGGGGGCACGTATCCGGGACCGGAGTGAACTGTGCCGTGAGCGCGCGGTGGCGTCAGCACGGCGTCTTCCATCTGCAGGTCGTTAGGAAAGATCACGCAAGTGACGGTGCGCTCGGAGAGCGCGATCCGCATCGCACGGTCTATCAAGTGACGAACCTGTCCAGGCTCGGTGGCCATTTGCACATACTCGTGCGCGACGTCCTTGAACAACGTGGTCAGGTCGACCTCCTGCTGGTAGTTGCCGCCAAGGCCGAGCCTCGCTTGCTGGCCAACGATCGCCACGACCGGCTGGTGATCGAGCTTTGCGTCATACAGACCGTTGAGGAGGTGAATCGCGCCGGGCCCGGAGGTGGCGAGACAAACGCCGGCCTCCCCGGTGAACTTGGCATGCGCACATGCCATAAAAGCGGCCATCTCCTCGTGACGAACCTGGATGAACTCAGGCACTGCATCCTCGCCTCTGCCGAAGGCGCCCATGATGCCGTTGATCCCGTCGCCAGGATAGCCGTAGATACGTTTCACCCCCCACTCGCCGGCGAGGCGTTGCAGTAGATGGTCAGCGACGCTCTCGCTCATAGCGCTCCCTTTCTGTAGTGACGGTCTTCGCTCTCGCCAACCAGCAGGAACGCGAGCGACACGAATGCGATACCGCTGATCCCGAGCAAGAAGATGCCGATGGCCGAGGAGACCGTGCCGTGCGTCAGAACCAACACCAAGACGCCTGCCGGCAGTGCAGCGCATCCGACACAGACGGCCAGACGGTCAGCGAAGGTGAAGCGCCTGTTCGTGTCGTTCTGCCACATACGCATGTCTTGGCTCCTACCCTCGTGCTCAGCGCTCAAACGACTGTGCGGGTGAGAAGCGGTGGCGGGATACCTACACGGGAGCGCAGGCTTGCTCGCTGCTGCGGTGAGTGGCGAGTGGCGGGCGTTCCTCGACGGTGACAGGACGGTTTTCCATCAGCTCAGGTGCACTGCTGGTAGGTGGCAGAATGACGGAGCTGCAGGCATGCTTCTCAGCGAAGTCCGGGCCAAGGAAGCGGGTTTGTGCGGCGAGGAGCACGGCGTAGGCCATCGCTGAGAGGTCTCGCAGGGATTGATGGCGGTTCTGTCTGACGCCGAGGTCGACCTGCGCAAGCCCGTCGAGGCCGCAGGTCCTCCAGGAGTCGATCAGCATCGCTATCTCGACGCCGTAACCGGCGCTGAAGGGGATATGTTCGAGCAGGGTGCGACGGGCGGCGGCCTCTCCCGCGAGCGGCTGCTCGAAGACGGTGAGCTCGGGGGCGTGCAGGTTCAACAGCGGCCTGGCCATCAGCTCGGTCACGCGGCCACCGCCTTCCGCAAGCACGGTGCCGCCGTTGCGAAAAGGGCGGCGGAACGCGCCCTTGACGAGCTGTATGTCAGGGTCGCAGAGCAGCGGGCCGATCAGGCCGAGCAGGAATCCTTCGTGGAAATCCTCGGTGTCGGTGTCGGCGTAGACGAGGATTTCGCTATCTGTGGCAGCAAGACCCCTCCACATCGCGTCCCCCTTGCCCTGTGCTGGCCCCCATTGCGGTAGGAGGTCGTCCTCTTGTACGACTTCGAGTCCTGCTTGGTGGGCGAGCATGAGGGTGTCGTCCTGAGAGTCAGCGTCGATGACGAGCACCTCGTCGAGCAGTGCGGCCTCCTTCAGTTGCGCGGCGATTTCCGCGATGGGACCGATCGTCTCGGCGACTTCGCGGGTGGGCAGCAGCAGCGCGATCGTGTTTCGCTTGGCGGCAAGCAGCCGATCGAGAGGAAACTCGGCCGCCCGATATGTGCGCCTGGCACGCCAATCAGCGCGCGCGAGGTCACGAGCGAGTCCCCTGGGCGCGCGCCCGTCGATACGGGCGGAGGTACGGACCCGTACTTGTTGGGAGCGGTGGATCGCGATACCTCGCATGCTGAGCGCCCGTGCGAGCGCCTCATCCTCCAATGCCGCGCACACCGGCAGTCCGCCACAGCGCTTGTAGGCGGCGGCGGTCAAGGCGAGCGAGGCGCCGGAGAAGTGTGGGTGCTCGACGTCAGTGTCGGCCGTTGCTTGTTCGAGTGCTTGCATGAGCCGCTCGGCGGCGTGCTGCTCTCGCACCATCACAGCGTGGGGGTCGAGCGCCTGGCACTCAGCGGAATCTAGTTCGATGAGCCCGCCAATCGCTTCCGCGCCGCCACGAACCAATCGCAGTTGTGAGGCGAGCCAGTCCGCTGCGACGATCGTGTCGGCGTCGGTACTCGCGATCAGTCCCTCCGGTCGACCGACTTGCAAGAGGCGCAAATAGGCGATGTCCATGCCCAGCCTGCGAGCCCGTCCGACGCCTTCGGGATAGGCGAACTCCAGCGAGTGGATCGGCGGGTATCCGTCGCTGTGGGCGGCACGCTCCACGATCTGCGGGGTTCGGTCGCGGCAGCCGTCGAGGACCACGATCACCTCAAAACTGTCCAAAGCGAGGTCTTCCTGCTGACCTGCGAGAGCGCGCAAGCAGCCTTCGATGCGAGCGGCCTCGTCGCGGGCCGGTATGACCACCACGGCGCAGAGCCCCGGGTTGGGAGTAGGCAACGTCTCGGCGAGCGCGACCGCCTCGTCTGTAGGCGGGTGCGGTTCGATGGTGTTCATGGTGGGCTCTCTCCCGCGGCGATCAGTTGGCGGGCTTGCTCGTAGTCCTCGTCACGATCGTGGGTGAGCGCCCCGACGAGCTTGTCGTTGTGTGAGTACCAAGCGGTGAATGCCCCGTCGGGGTGCTCCTCGAGGCGGCTGGTGTCGTAGCCGTCGCCCCAGGCGGTGTACTTGATGGTGTGCTGGCCGATGGTGGACCAGAAGCCGGGAACGTCCTGCCAGTGGGCGTCTTGCCCGGCGAGAACGCGCCCGGCGATCTCGCCTTGGCCGAGCGCGTCGCCCCAGTGCTCTACTCGCAGCCGTCGTCCGGCGCTGCGGTTGTGGGCGTAGGCGACGTCGCCGACGGCAAGCACTCGCTCGTGCGCGCGCATATGATCGTCGGTGAGGATCGCTCCCTTGCCGATCCTCATGCCGGCGTGCTCGGCCAGCTCGCTGCGGGGCTTGACGCCCATTGCGAGCACGATGTTTTCTGCCTCGATCGCCTCGCGGGGTTCGAGCTGGACGATGCGGCCGTTGTGCACGGCGCGTACCTCGGCGCCCATTTTCAAGCTCACGCCGAGGTCTGTCAGCCAGTTGGCGATGTGGGCGGCGACATCGGTGCCGAGGCGCTGCTGTTGCGGAGCAGGTTCTTGCCCGACCAGCGTCACGCGGGCGCCACGGATAGCGAGCGACGCGGCGAGCTCGCAGCCGATGAATCCGGTGCCGAGCACGACGGTGTGGGTGCCTGGCTTGGCTTGGGTGGCGATGCGTTCGCTGTCGGGCCTCTCGCGCATCGTCTGTACCCGTGGGTCGTCTAGACCGGGAAGGTCGGGGCGTGTGGGTTCGGCGCCTGTGGCGAGCACGATCGCGTCGGCGCGGAGGGCATAGCCGTCGGCGTTGACAGTGCCGCTGCTGGGGTCGATCGTCCTTGCTTCACAGCCCAGGCGCAGATGTATGTCGTGTTCCTCAAACCAATCGGGTGACTCGATTGGCAGCTCGCGGGCGTCGAGTTCGCCACGTAGAAACTCCTTGGTGAGCGGCGGACGGCGGTATGGGATCAGGGTCTCCTTGCCGAGCAGCATGATCTCTGCGGTGCCGCCGTGTTCACGGTAGGCGCGGGCGGTTGCCAGACCCGCGGGCCCGGCGCCGACGATCACGATCCGTCTTGGATTCATCGGCCGTCGAAACGGTCGAGCCTGTACCCGTCTTGACGCGCATCGAGCGCGTGCCAGTCGGCGAGCTGCCGTGCGAGTCGGTCGTGCACCTCGTCGCCGAGCAATGGCTCTTCGTGTCCGACGCCGCGCCAGCTGACGGTGAGCACGCTCGCGCCGTAGGTGAGCTGCGTTTCGATCCAGCCGACTGCCTCGTCGAGTGCCTGGGGCTGCAGGTAGTAGAGGATCTCTGAGCAGACGATCAGGTCCCACGAGCCTGGTGGGGTTTCCTCGGGGAAGCTGGCGCGCAGCAGATCGACGTTGCGAACTCCTTGTAGGTTCTGGTGGGCGAGCTGCAGCGCGCTGAGGGAGAAGTCGATCGCGACGACGTGCTCGCAGCGCGTGGCTAGCTGGCCGGTGAATACGCCGATCGAGCAGCCCACCTCGAGGCAGAGACCGTGCGATGGCTTTGGCAGCGCGGCGAGGGTCCCTGCGTACTTCTTGCGCTCGTAATCGCTCGTCAGGTATCCCCACGGGTCGGGGCTGTCGTGGTAGAGCCGCTCGAAGCGTCTGACTGTGGTGGTCGCTGTCATGGTTGCTCCGTGTCGAGCATCTCGGCGCCGAGCTTGGCGATCTTGGGGTCCAGTCGGTGCTGGAGCAGAAACAGATCCAGATCGCGCCGGGCACGGTCGAGAGCGCTCGCTCTGATCAGCGCCCGCGAACCGCAAATCCGGGCTGCCTGGCCTGAGATCAGCAGTGCGCATTCGTAGAGCGCAACGCGGCATTCGACGGCGAGCGTGGCTGGTTCGATGGCGGCCTTGGTGTGTGGTGTTTGGTCGAGCACGGTGGTGGTGTGCTCGAGCCAACGGTCGATCGTGGCTTGCGCGATACGCATCCGGCCCAGGCCGTGTGCTTGTACCGCCTCTAGCCGGGCGGGGTCGAGTGCGGCGAGGGTCTCGCCGATGATGCTGTCCGCTAGCCCGGCCCAGGTTGCCGAGGTGCGAATCGCGTCGCGGGAGAAGTAGGGCTCGCGGGAGATCTCGTCAGGGGCGCCGAGCAGCGCGAGCACTGGCGTGTCGTGAAACTCGACGCGGTGGCTCTCTGAGGAGCGCAGGCCCGAGGCGCGATACCAGCCGCGGTCGATGCTCACGCGGCTGGTCGTGTCAAGGTAGACAAGACGCCTGGAGCCGTCTTGATCGGAGGCGATCACGAGGGCGCGCTGCACGCCTCCGGCCCCGGAGCAGAACGTCTTGACGCCGCGTAGCACGAGCTGGCCGTCGCCTTGCTCCAGGCGAGCGGGTGGTCCCTCGCCGGCGGCTGGGTCGGCGCCCCACACGCCCAGCAGCAGCCCGCCTTCTCTTATCTGTACGAGCTCGGCGGAGCGCAGCGGTTCGGGGGCGGTGAGCGTGAGGCGCTCGATGCCGTTGAGGTGCCCATCGAGGATGCGCGCGGTCGACGCGTCCGCGGCTGCCACGGCGCGCACGAGCTGCACCTCCCCGGCGAGCCCGTCCGGTGGCGTTGTAAGGGCACCAGCAGCGGCAAGATCGGTGAAGTTCTCTGTGGGGAAACGCGGCTTGCGGTCAAGCTCGCTTGCGCGACCGGCGATGCGCTTGAGCGCCCACTCCAGGCTCTCGCCGAGTGTGGTGTGAGTGGCCGGCAGCTCTTGGACGCTCATGCTACCGCTCCGGTAGTGGGCTGGCCGGTAGCGAGAGGACGTCGGTGGGCACGGTAGCCCATCGGGGCGAGAAGGAGACCGTGGGCGCGGGCTGCCGCTGCGAGCTGCGGCACCAAAGCGAGGGTGTTCTGGCAACCGCCTCGCCTCGCTCCGGGCCCGAGGGCGTCGTGCATCAAGACCGTGCCGCCGTCGGCGAGCTGAGAGCGCGCGTGGTCGAGCATTGCCCGCGGCGGATCGCCGCGCCAGTCATGCGTGTCGATCGACCAGCGCACGAGCTGCAGCCCCAGCCGCTCGGCGACACGGTGGCTCGCATCTGTACAGACGCCCCACGGCGCCCGCCATAGCCGCGGGCGCACTCCGACGCTCTCTAGCGCCGCGAGGGCCGACTCACTGTCATGCTGCAGCTCTGCTTCGGTGAGCTCGGTGTGGCGGACGTGACGGTGACAGTGAAGCTGTATGTCGTGTCCGCTAGCGAGCACTTTCCGTGCAAGAAAAGGCTGGGCAAGCACACGCTCACCGACCATGAAAAACGTCCCCGTTATATGACAGTGCTGAAGCTGTTCCACAATCTGCGGCGTCCAAATGGGGTCAGGGCCGTCGTCAAACGTGAGGCTCAGAGTGCGTGGCACGTTGCGAGGATGCCCGAGCTGTCTGCATGTAAACCCGGCGGGAACCGCGCTGCTCACGCGTCGTGGCCCTCGAGCCAGCGGTCGAGATCCTCGTTGCTCATCAACTCGAGGCAGACGCCTGCAGGCTTCCACACCGGGTGCAACAGCCGTATCGCGATTCGCCACAACGCATCAGTTGCCATTGTTTGCTCCTTTCCTTCACATATAGAGAGCTACCCGCTTTCGCCAGGGTGAACCGGATAGGCGAGGAAGGCTTGACCGGATAGGCGAGGAAGGCTTGACCGGATAGGCGAGGAAGGCTTGACCGGATGGGCGAGGAAGGCTTGGTTTGATGGCCGTCGGGCGCTGGGTAGGTTGGGACGGTGTGTGAGGGGCTCGCGACATCGGAGGGAGCGCGGCAATCCCGCGGTTGAGGCGTAGCAACTGCGCAGCACCGGGCATCTCGCGGCGGCGGCGCGGCCGTGGCTTTGAGTACCTCGATCCCGACGGAGAACGGGTCGACGATCCTGAGGTGCTCGAGCGGATCGCGGAGCTGGTAATCCCGCCGGCCTGGCAAGACGTTTGGATCTGCATGGACCCGCATGGGCACCTACAGGCAACCGGAGTCGATGCCGCCGGCCGTAAGCAGTACCTCTACCACGCTCGTTGGCGTGCTCACCGCGACCGGCGCAAGTTCGACTCGATGCTCGCCTTTGGGACGGCGCTGCCCAGATTGCGTCGCGGCGTGGCGCGCGACTTGAAGGTCGACGACGGGAAGCGTGTGCGGGTGGTGCAACTGACGGAGCGACGGGTTCTGGCGTGCGCGGTGCGGCTGTTGGATCTCGGGTTCTTTCGCATCGGCTCTGAGGATTACGCGGAGCGCAACGAGTCCTACGGGCTGACCACGATGCTGCGCGAGCACGTGACGGTCGGCGAGCGCGAGGTGATCTTCGACTTCCCGGCGAAGTCAGGGCAGCGACGGGTGCAGGCGATCGCCGATCCCGAGGCGCTTGCGCTGCTCGCCGCGCTCAAGCGCCGGCGCACGGGCTCCCAGCTGCTCGCCTACTGTGCCGTGGATGGCTGGCGCGAGCTGACGGCCGAGGAAGTCAACTCGTATCTGAAGCGCAAGTCAGGTGGCCCGTTCACCGCCAAGGACTTCCGCACTTGGAACGCGACAGTGCTTGCCGCGGTCGTTCTGGCGAGCGCCAACGGTGCACGCGGGCGCGCGGCACGTGAGCGGGAGGTCAAGCAGGCGGTCAAGACGGTCGCTGCGTATCTCGGCAACACGCCGGCAGTGTGCCGTGCTTCCTACGTGGACCCGCGCGTGATCGACCGCTTCCATGCTGGTGTGACGATCGTGGGCGCAATCGGCAGGGCGGGTCCGGATCTGGGTAGGCCACGGGTTCGTACTCGGGTGGAGCGCGCGGTTCTGAAGCTGCTGGAAGACCCACGCGCTGCGCTGTGAACCGCGCGGCGGGCGCGCTGCGGCGGGGATTGGCAGGCAGGGCGGTTGGGTAGATGCGCGATATGTGTCGATGCGGCTGTGATCTTCGGCGAAGGGGCTTGTGATGAGCGAGGGTGTTGAGATCGGGACGATCAGGACGAAGATCCCGGCCCGTCTTGACCGGTTGCCGTGGTCGCGCTTTCACTGGATCGTGGTGGTCGGGTTGGGCACGGCGTGGATCCTGGACGGCCTGGAGGTCAATGTCGTCGGCTCGATCTCCAGTCGCCTCTCCGAACCGGGCGCCGGTGTCGGGCTGACCGCGGCGCAGGTGTCGGGGTGGGCGGCGTCGCTGTACGTCGGGGGAGCGTGCATCGGCGCGCTGGTGTTCGGCCAGATGACAGACCGCTTCGGGCGCAAGCGCCTGTTCATGGTGACTTTGAGCATCTACCTGCTGGGCACCGTGTTGACGGCGCTGTCGTTCTCTCCGATGTGGTTCTTTGCCTGCCGGTTCCTGACTGGCATGGGCATCGGCGGGGAGTACAGCGCGATCAACTCGGCGATCGATGAGCTGATCCCGGCCAAACACCGCGGGCGGGTGGACGTGTCGATCAACGGCAGCTACTGGCTGGGCGGCATCGGCGGCTCGCTGCTGGCGGTGGTGATGCTGAACACGGCGATCTTCCCGGTGAACGTCGGCTGGCGCCTGTCGTTCGTGCTCGGTGCGATCATCGGGCTGGGCGTGCTGCTGGTGCGCCGCAACGTGCCCGAGAGCCCGCGCTGGCTGTTCATCCACGGCCGCGAGCGCGAGGCGGAGAAGATCGTGGACGAGATCGAGCAGCAGGTCAGCGAGTCCAGCGGCGAGGAGCTGGGAGAGCCGGAGGGCGAGCCGATGACGGTGCGTCAGCGACGCACGATCCCGCTGCCGCTGATCTTCCGCTCGGCGATATCGATGTACCCCAGGCGCACGGTGCTCGGACTTTCGCTGTTCATCGGGCAAGCGTTTCTGTACAACTCTGTGTTGTTCGGGTTCGGCAACCTGCTGAGCCTGTATTTTCACACCCCGTCGGGCAACGTGCCTTACTACTTGGCGGTGTTCGCCGCCGGCAACTTCGCCGGGGCGCTGCTGCTGAGCCCGCTGTTCGACACAGTCGGTCGCAAGCCGATGATCGCCGGCACCTACATTCTCTCGGGCGTGCTGCTGATCGGCACGGGCCTGCTGTTCAAGTCACATGAGCTTAGCGCCGCCAGCTTCACCGCCTGCTGTTGTGTCGTGTTCTTCTTCGCATCGGCTGGCGCCAGCGCCGCTTACCTGACGGTGTCGGAGATATTCCCGATGGAGACGCGCGCGCTGTGCATCGCGGTGTTCTACGCCGTCGGCACCGGCATCGGCGGGGTGATCGGCCCGCAGGTGTTTAGCCGCATGATCAACACCGAAAGCTACGAGCAGGTGTTTCTCGCGCTGAGCCTCGGCGCGGTGATGATGATCCTCGGCGGCCTCGCGGAGCTCGCATTCGGGGTGAAAGCCGAGCGGGAAAGCCTCGAGGACATCGCCAAGCCGCTCACGGTCGAGGATTCCCCAAAGGGGCCCGCTGTCCCCGCACCGGCGGGATAGGTCGACGCGATGGGGTCTGTTGTGGTGGCGGTGACGGGCGCGAGCTCGGGGGTGGGACGCGCTACCGCGCAGGCGTTCGCCCGTGAGGGAGCGACCGTCGGGTTGATCGCTCGCGGCGAGGAAGCGCTGTCCGCAACCGCCGCGGAAGTGAAGTCGCTGGGCGGACAGCCCGTCGTGCTGGAGTGCGATGTCGCCGACCCGCAGGCCGTCGAGGCGACAGCAAGCAAGCTCGAACAGCACGGCGAGATCGAGATATGGGTGAACAATGCGATGGCGAGCGTGTTCGCCCCTACTTGGGAGATCACCGCGGAGGAGTTCCGCAGGGTGACCGAGGTTACTTACCTGGGGGTCGTGCACGGGACGCTGTGCGCGCTGTCGCGGATGCGTCCGCGGGATCGTGGAGTGATCGTGCAGGTTGGCTCGGCGCTGGCCTACCGTGGCATCCCTTTGCAGAGCCCTTATTGTGCGTGCAAGCACGCGATCCAAGGATTCACCGAGTCACTGCGCTGCGAGCTTATGCACGAGGGAAGCGGTGTGAGGGTGACGATGGTGCAGCTGCCGGCGCTGAACACGCCGCAGTTCGACACAGTACGCACGCGTCTCCCCCGGCATCCGCAGCCGGTGCCGCCGATCTACCAGCCGGAGCTCGCCGCCAGGGCCATCGTGACAGCGGCCCGGCAGCCGGCGCGGCGTGAGTGGTGGGTGGGAGCCCCGACGGCGCTGACGTTGCTTGGCAATGCGCTGGCGCCGGGGTTCGCCGACCGCTACCTGGCGCGAACAGGGTTTGGCTCCCAACAGACAAACAAGCCGGTACAGCCTGGGCGGCCGGACAATCTGTTTGCGCCACTGCCGGGTCCGGGGGGTGCGCACGGCGACTTTGACACACAAGCCAAACCACGCAGTATGCAGTGGGAGCTGACTCGCCACCGGCGGCTGCTCGGCGGCGGCGCTGGGGTCGTCGCCGCGCTGATGGGGCTGGGCGCGGCGCGGCGGGGGCGATGACCGAGCAGGCACCGTCGATCAGCGGGTATGGACTGATCGGAGACTGCCACAGCGGCGCTCTCGTCTCTTGCGAGGGTTCGATCGACTGGTGTTGTCTGCCGCGGTTTGACAGCGGCAGTTGCTTCGGGCGCCTGCTTGATCGTGAGCGCGGTGGGTTCTGCACGGTGTCCGTGAAGGGCGACGCGACCTGGCGGGGCAGTAGCTACGTCAAAGACACGCTTATCCTTGAGAACGCGCTCGAGGGCCCGCAGGGAATCGTGCGGGTCAGGGATTTCTTTGCGATGCGTGAGCACGGCGCGCTTGAGCCGCGCCGCGAGCTGATCAGGATCGTGGAGTGCGAGCGCGGCAGCGCCGAGGTGCAGGTCGAGGTTGCGCCGCGCTTTGACTATGGGACTGTGCGGCCGTGGCTGCGCCGCGCGGCAACGGACGTGTTTACAGCGATCGGCGGTGACGACGGGCTTTTGGTTTGGAGTGACGGCGAGTTCCGCGCCGAGCGTGAAGCGCTTCTGGCGTGCGGTCGAATACATGCCGGGGAGCGACTACGGCTTCTGATCCGCTTCGTCCGCCCGCATCTACTGGAGCGAGAGCAGACCGCTTTGGATGCCGGCGAGGTCGATGGGCGGCTCGAGGAGACCGCCCGATGGTGGCGTACTTGGCGGGAGCGTCTGAGCGAGGACGGCCCTGACCACGGCGCGGTGGTGCGCTCGTCCTTGACGTTGAAGGCGCTCACCTATGCACCGACTGGGGCGATCGTGGCGGCCCCCACGACGTCGCTGCCGGAGACGGTCGGAGGCGAGCGTAACTGGGACTACCGCTACAGCTGGGTGCGTGACTCGACGCTTACGGCGCATGCGTTGGCGGAGCTGGGCTGTGAGCGTGAGGCCAGACGGTTTCGTCATTTCATCGTGCGTAGCTCCGGCGGGCACGCGGAGGACTTGCAGATCCTGTTCGGGATCGGCGGGGAGCGACGGATCGCAGAGGAGGAGCTCGACTTGCAGGGTTACCGTGACTCGCGGCCGGTACGGGTCGGCAACGGGGCAGCGGGCCAGCTGCAGCTGGATGCGTTCGGCGAGATCCTGAACCTCGCGTGGCGCTGGCACCTGCGCGGGCACTCCCCTGACGATGACGAATGGCGGTTCTTCTCAGAGCTCGTTGACAGCGCGGTGCAGCGCTGGTCTGAACCCGACCGCGGTATCTGGGAGTGGCGCGGTGAGCCGCGGCACTTCGTTCACTCCAAGGCTTGCTGCTGGGCGGCAGTTGACCGGGGACTGCGGCTGGCTGAGGAGTGCGCACGCAAGGCGCCTACACGACGCTGGGAGAAGGCGCGGGATGAGATCCGCGCGGCGATCGAGAGCCGCGGCTATGACGGGGAGCGCGGCGTGTTCGTGCAGTGCTTTGACGAGCCGGCGCTAGACAGCGCGCTGCTGTTGCTGCCGGTAGTCGGGTTCGTGGCGTTCGATGATGAGCGTATGTTGCGCACGACCGACGCGGTGCACGAGGACCTCGACGCGGGCGGGTTTCTCTACCGCTACCGCCAGGACGATCGGCTTGCAGGTGAGGAGGGCGCGTTCCTTGCCTGCTCATTCTGGCTGGCGGAGTGCTACGCCCGCCAGGGAAGGTTGACGCAGGCACGGGAAGTGTTCGACCGGACGATGGGCGCCGCCAGCCCGTTGGGTTTGTTCTCTGAGCAGATCGACCCCGACAGTGGCGAGCTGCTCGGTAACTATCCGCAGACGCTCACGCATCTTTCTCATGTCGCCGCCGCGGCCGCGCTGGCCGCCAGCGGCGATGAGGGCGGAAGCCGGGTTTGAGCGCGGGTGCCGTGGGTAGAAGACCAACATGGAAATCGGAGCGTTCTTCATCCTGGTAATCCTCTTGATCGTGTTGGCCGTCTTGGGCGGCGGCGTGTATGTCATCGCGATGTGGCTGCGACACAAGCAGCTTGACCCAGAGGAGGACAAGGTCGAGGGGTCAGGTGAGACCCAAGCGCGGCCGGAGCACATCAAGCACGGAAAGGCGCAGCGGGCTCGTTTCGTAGGTAGTCGTCGTTAAGCGAGATCGAGGCAACGGACCGGCACTGTGGAGAGCGCAGATGTCCACAGCCGTGTGGCCGAGCGAGGCGCCGGGAGTCAAGTCCCAGTCGAGCAACTGAGAGCGCGCGCTTTCACGGTTCCGACAGATGCTCCCGAGGCCGATGGCACGCTGTCCTGGGATTCGACGACCGTGGTACTCGTCCAAGCTAGCGCCTGCGGGCACACGGGCCTTGGTTATAGCTATGCAGCCGGTGCAGCCGCGCCGCTGATACGGGAGCTGCTCGCCGATGCGGCGCTCGGCAGTGACGCTCTCTCCCCGCCGGCGGTGTGGGCACGGATGCGCCGAGCGGTGCGCAACGCCGGCTATCCAGGGGTTGCTTCGAGCGCGATCTCGGCGGTGGATGTCGCGCTGTGGGACTTGAAGGCACGGCTGCTCGGGCTGCCGTTGGCGGCGCTGCTTGGGCGGGTACGGGAACGGGTCCCGGTGTATGGCAGTGGGGGCTTCACTTCTTATACACCCGAGCAGATGCAGCGCCAGCTCACCGGGTGGGTGCAGCAGGGAATCAAGGCGGTAAAGATGAAGGTCGGCTCCGAACCTGACCGGGATCCTGAGCGTGTCCGTCACGCCCGTGACGTGATCGGTGACGGCGTGCGTCTGTTTGTCGATGCGAACGGGGCCTACTCGCGCAAGCAGGCGCTGGCGCTGGCCGAGACGTTCGCGCGGGAGGCGGGCGTGTCTTGGTTTGAGGAGCCGGTCTCCTCGGATGATCTGGAAGGGCTACGGCTGCTGCGCGACCGTGGTCCGGCGGGAATGGACATTGCCGCCGGCGAGTACGGCTATGACCTCTTCTACTTCCGGCGGATGCTGGAGGCGGGTGCGGTCGATGTGCTGCAGGCGGATGTGACGCGCTGCGGCGGGATCACCCAGCTCTTGCAGGTGGGCGCGCTGTGCGCCGCTCGGGGCGTGGGACTCTCGGCACATACGAGCCCAGCGATCCACGCGCATGTGTGCGCGGCAATCGAGCCACTGGAGCACGTCGAGTATTTCCACGACCATGCGCGTATCGAGAAGCTTTTGTTCGATGGCTCGCCGCCGCTGCGCGATGGGTTTCTGTGTCCTGACCCCGCGATCCCGGGCATGGGGTTGGCGCTGCGCGAGCACGAGGCGGAGCGCTACGAGCGCTGATGGGAAACACGCTCCACGCCTACGAGCATGTGCAGGGTATTTATTTCCCGATCGCGGTGGGCGTGTTCGTGCTGGTAGTCGGAACGCTGCTGGTGCTGCTGGTGCGCGGGGCGCGGCGGACCACGCCGGGGGGACTCTCGCACGCGCTGGTGGTCGAGGTTGTATATGCGTGCACACTGGCGTGCGTAGCCGGGTTTCTGGTGTGGGTGACGTTCACCGCCGAGACGCCGATCGACCGCACCGCCGCGCACCCCGGGTTTCGAATCAGGGTGATAGCCGCGCAGTGGAGCTGGCGGTTCGTGTATCCCGACGGGGTGAGTGTGGCGGACGTCGACACCTGGCATCCGCCGCCGGCGTATGTGCCGACGGGTACGGAGGTCGAATTCGTGGGTAGCTCTGAGGATGTGATCCACGGTTTCTGGGTGCCTGAACTGCATTACCAGCGACAGTTCGTTCCCGGCTACACGACACGCTTTGATCTGCTTTTCCAGAAGCCGGGTCGCTACGGCGGTGAGTGCTCGGTGCTCTGCGGCGAGGACCACAGCGAGATGCACTTCGCCCTGGAAGCGGTCAGCCCGCGAAGCTTTCGAGGATGGCTGGCCCGCGAAGCCGCCCATCAGGGGGTGACCTCGTGAACGCGGTCGCGGTGCCCACCCGTGCGGTGTCGCGGACGCTGGCCTCCACCGACCACAAGCGGATCGCAAGCGCCGCTTGCACGGTCGCCTTCCTGTTCTTCCTCGCCGGCGGGTTGTTGGCGTTGTTGATGCGGAGTCAGCTGGCGGCCGATGGCGGCGTGGTCTCCCAGCAGACCTACAACGAACTGTTCACGATGCACGGCTCGACGATGGTCTACCTCGTGATCGTGCCGGTGGCGCTCGCGGTCGGCCTGTACTTCGTACCGCTGCAGGTCGGTGCGGCTGAGATCGCCGGCCCGCGGGTGGCGCTCGCGGGGCTGTGGATGCTCGTGTGCGGCGGCGTGGCCATGTGGTCGGGTTTTCTCACCAGCGGCGGCGCGGCCGCTGCGTCGTGGTGGGGCTTCGATCCGCTGTCTGACTCGATTCACTCGCCGGGGAGCGGCATGGAACTGTGGATCTTCGGGGTGATGCTGGCGACGCTCGGACAGATATTGTGGGCGGGCTGCATCCTGTCGACCGCTCTGCGGCGGCGTGCGCCGGGCATGACGTTGATGCGGATGCCGGTGTTCACCTGGACGATGGTCGTGACGTGCTTGATGGTGGTGTTCGGGTTCCCGGCGCTGTTGCTCGCGCTGGGGCTGCTGTGGGCGCAGCGTCACTTCGGCGACGTGCTGGTCGGCGGCGCCGGCGCCGTGGACTACCAGGCGCTGTTCTGGTTTTACGGGCACCCGGTTGTGTACGTGATGTTCTTCCCGTTCGTGGGGATGGTCGGCGAGGTGCTCGCTACCTTCTCGGCCCGCCGCTTCTTCGGGTATTCGGCATTCGTCGTGGCATTGCTCGCATTCGCGGGCTTGTCGATGACGGTGTGGGCGCACCACATGTTCACCTTCGGGGTGCTGTCGAACAAGTATTTCGCGCTCACCTCGACCGCCCTGATTGTCCCGGCCGGCGTTGAGTATTTCGATTTCCTGGCGACGCTGTGGCGCGGTAGCCTGCGCTTTACCACCGCCTTTTTGTTCGCGCTCGGTTTCCTTGTGCAGTTTTTGGTCGGTGGGCTGACGGGTGTGATCTTGGCCTCACCGCCGCTTGACTACGGGCTCAACATGTCTTATTTCGTGGTGGCGCATTTTCACTACACGATCTTCGCGGGCAGCGCGTTTGGCCTTTTCGCCGGCATCTACTACTGGTTTCCGAAGATCACCGGGGTGATGTTGCGCGAGCGACTCGGGAAGCTGCACTTCGTGCTGATGGTAATTGGGACGAATGTCACCTTTTTCCCGATGTTCATCCTCGGCGCCGAGGGCATGACCCGTCGGATCGCGCGCTACCCCGCCTCGACCGGCTGGCAGGGGCTGAACATCCTCGAGACGGCGGGGTCGGTGGTGATCGCGCTGTCGGTGGTGGTGTTCATGGCGAACATGCTCATCTCGTTGCGTGAGCGCGAGCCGGCGGGCGATGACCCTTGGGGGGCGCATACGCTCGAGTGGGCGACGAGCTCGCCGCCACCAAGGCACAACTTCCATGCGTTGCCGGCGATCCTCAGCTACGCGCCCCTGCTCGACCTGCGTGAGGCCCGCGAGAGGATGAGGGTGTGAGGCGCTCCGCGGTCGTATTGCTCGCCTGGGGGCTGTGGCTGGGGGTACTGACCTGCGTGCAGGCAGTGTTCGCTCCGAAGCTGATCCAGTTCTCGATCCCTGCTGTGGCCAGCGCGGTGTGCCTGACGGCTGGTCTGGTGGTGTGGGCGCTGGATGCGCGCCAAGCGCGGGGAGAGCATCCGCGACTAATCACCGATAGCTCGATTGCCACTGTCACGTTGGTCCTCGGGCTGGCGGTAGCGTTGCTGGGCGCGGGCTTCGGGCTGTGGCTGATCTTGATCGGAGCGGGCATCCTCGCCCTCGGTCTCGGCGGCGTGATGCGCGAGCAGCGCGCTCGCTCGCGCACGCTGCGCAGGGAGGGATCGAAGTGAGCGCGCAGCCCTTGACGCTCTCCCGCCTGCTGGGCGACTGGACGCTGGACCCGCTGCTGCTGTGCGTGCTCTGCTTTGCCGGAGCGCTGTATGGATGGGGTGCGATTCGCTGTCGTACACACTGGCCAGTGCGGCGCACGACATCGTTCGTGGCGGGCCTGTTCGTGGTGGCGCTGGCGTTGCTCTCAGGGATCGACCGGTACGCGGATGAGCTGCTGTCGATGCACGTGCTCGAGCACCTGCTGCTGATCCTGATAGCCCCAGTGCTGCTGTTGTGGGGGGCGCCGGTGCGCCTGGCGCTGAGCGCCTCCCCTCCCCCGGGACGACGTGCGATCGCAGCACTTCTGCGCAGCCGCACGGTGCACGTTTTGACACGGCCGGCGTGCGGGTTTGTGCTGTTCACGGTCGTGGTGCTCGGCACTCATCTGACGGGCGTCTATGAAGCGGCGCTGCGTAACCAGGCGATCCATGCTTGTGAGCACGCCGCCTATTTTTGGTCGGGGCTGCTGTTCTTGGCACCGCTGCTCGCAGTTGACCCGATCCCGCACCCCCCGGGCGCGATCGCCCGGTTCTCGTGGCTGATGGCCGCAATGGTCGTGATGGCGTTGCCGGCCGGCGTGTTCTTGTTTGACGGTCACGTTCACTACCCGTTCTATGTGGCGCCGGCACACGCCCTTCACACCTCGGCGCTCACCGATCAGCGCACCGCTGGGGTGCTGATGCTCGTGGGTGGCGGCGTCGTGATGGGTGTACTGGCAATCGTGATCGCGATGAGCGCGATGCTCGCGGAAGAGCGACGCCAGAAGCGCCGTGATGGCTACGCCGACCTGCACCCGGTGAGGACCCCCGCCGATCCCGCCGTTGGCGACGGACCCGCCGCCCGCGACCCTGCGAGGGAACTGGCGGGCCTATGAGACACCGGCTGATGGTGATTGCGGCGGTGGTGTGTGGCGCGCTCGCGCTGATCGACTTCGCATCCCGCTTGGATGCAAGCGCAGCGCCCTCGAGCGCCTCGATATCCACTCCATCTGCCCTGCGTTCGATACCTGCTTCATCTGCCCTGGTCGCGCAGGGCCACGCGCTGATTTAATTCCTCCTGTGCCTCCTGCCACGGCCTGAACGCGCAGGGCGTCCGTGGCCGTGCGCCCAGCCTGCACGGCGTCGGCGCGCTGGCGGCAGACTTCTACCTGCAGACCGGCCGGATGCCGTTGCCGAGCCCCAGAGCACAGCCGCTGCGAACCAGCCCAGCGTTCTCGCAGAGCAAGATCAAGGCGCTCGTCGCCTACGTCGCCTCGTTCGGCGGGCCCGGCATCCCCACGGTGACACCCCGGCACGGGTCGCTGGCGGAAGGGCAGCGGCTGTTCGGGCTCGATTGCGCGGGCTGCCATTCGATCCAGGGGCAGGGCGGGATCGTGACCGGCGCGATCGTGCCGTCGCTGAACGAGGCGACACCGACACAGATCGGCGAGGCGGTGCGGATCGGCCCGTATGTGATGCCGCGCTTTGGCGAAGGCGAGCTCTCCACTGCCCAGGTGAACTCGCTCGCTCGCTACATCCAGAGCATCCAGCACCCCGACAATCTGGGTGGTTGGGGCATCGGGCGGATCGGCCCGATCCCGGAGGGAATGGTCGCCTGGCTGCTGGCGGGCGCGGCGCTGCTTTTGATCGCAAGGATGCTCGGGGAGCGCACGACCGACCAGCGCGACCCGCCGGCGCAGACAGGCACAGGCGACATATGAGCCGCGTGTGGAAGGCAATCGTGATGTTCGTGGTGTGGCGCAGCGGGGGTCTGCGCTCCCGTCGCCGGCGGCCCGAGGTCGACCCGTCCGAGCAACACACTGGCGCGCCCACGTGGGCGGAGCGGCTGACCGCCGCTCTGTTGCTGGTGGTACCGGTAGCGGCACTGGCGTTCGTCTGCCTGTTCGTGCTTGACCCGAACACGCAGCTACTGGGCCTCGCGCTCGGCGCGACGCTGGCGCTCCTCGCCTGCGCGCTGGTACTCGCAGGGCGCCGGCTGGTGCCACAGGAGACGAAGGTCGAGCAGCGCCCCCGACTCGCAGACCCGGACGCGACCCGCGAGGTGGTCAAGCGGACCGGCGAGGGTGTCGGGGGCATCACGCGCCGGCGGCTGCTCGCGGGCGCCGCGGGAGTCGCGGGCGCCGGGTTGACGGCGGCGGTGGCGATCCCCGTCGTCGCGCTCGGCCCTGGCCTGGAGGAGCAGCTGCGGCGCACCCCCTGGCGGGCGGGACGCGCGCTCGTGGACGAGCAGGGCAAGCCGATCCTCGCCGCCGACATCGTCGAACGGAGCTTTCAGACCGCGTTTCCCAAGGGCGCCGATCAGGAGGACCTGGGTTCCCCGCTAGTGGTCGTGCGCGTGGACCCCATGACGCTGAAGCTGCCGGCCGAGCGGGCTGGCTGGGCACCAGAAGGCATCCTTGCCTACTCGAAGATCTGCACCCATGCGGCATGTGCGATCTCGCTGTTTCGTGACCCTTTGAGCCCGTCCACGGAGTCGCGGGGGCCGGCGCTGGTGTGCCCGTGCCACTACTCGACCTTCGACGTGCTGGACGGCGGCAGCGTCGAGTTCGGCCCCGCCGGGCGGCCGCTGCCGCAGCTGCCGCTTCAGATCGACGCAACTGGTGCACTGCGCGCCGCCGGGCCGATGTCCGGGCCGGTCGGCCCGTCCTGGTGGGGAGACTCGAAGTGAGCCGCACCGGCAGGGACCGGCGGTCTGTGGACGCGGTGGCGTTCGTGGATGAGCGGCTGGGCGCCGCCCGTGGGATGCGCTGGCTGATGGACTACGTGTTCCCCGACCACTGGAGCTTCCTGCTTGGGGAGATCGCGCTGTACTCGTTCGTCGTGCTGGTCCTCAGCGGCACTTTCCTGGCGCTGTTCTTCAACCCGGACACGACGCAGGCCGTCTACCACGGCAGCTACCAGGCACTGCAAGGCCAGAGTGTCTCCGCTGCCTACGCCTCGACGTTGCACCTTTCGTTCAACGTGTCAGGTGGTCTGCTCGCCCGCCAGGTTCACCATTGGGCGGCGCTGGTGTTCGTCGCGGCGATCACGCTCCATCTGCTGCGGATCGTTTTCACTGGTGCGTTTCGCAAGCCCCGTGACGTCAACTACTTCATTGGCGTGACGCTGTTGGTGCTGGCGATCCTCGAGGGGTTCGCGGGCTACTCACTGCCCGACGATCTGCTCTCGGGCATGGGCCTGGCGATCGCGTGGGCGGTCGCGATGTCACTGCCATTGATCGGCGGCCCGTTCGCCACGGCGTTGTGGGGCGGGCGGTTCCCGGGGTCGCCGGCGTTTGAGTCGCGGCTCTTCATCGCACACGTGTTCATCATCCCGGCGATCCTCGCCGCGCTGATCGCCGTGCACCTGGCGATCATCATGCGCCAGCGCCACTCACAATTCCCCGGACCCGGACGCCGCGAGGACAACGTTGTGGGCACGCCGATGTGGCCGGGCTATGCGCTGCGCTCGCTCGGTCTGTTCGCGGCGGTCGCGGCGCTGCTGGTGCTGATGGGCGGGCTGATCCAGATCAACCCGGTGTGGCTGTGGGGCCCCTACCACCCCTATATCGGCACCAACGGCGCGCAGCCGGATTGGTATCTGGGCTGGCTGATCGGCGCGCTGCGCTTGATGCCGAACCTGGAGATCCATGTATTCGGGCACACGCTCGTACCGAACCCGTTCTTCGGCGGGGTGCTGTTCCCCGGCCTGGTGTTCGGCCTTTTGTATGCGCTGCCATGGCTCGACCGGCGCTTCATCAGCAAGGACTACCGTCACCACGATCTGCTCGAGCGTCCGCGCGATAACCCGCGGCGCAGCGCGCTCGCGGCGGCTGTGCTGAGCGCGGTGGCGGTGGTGTTCGCCGCCGGCTCAGCGGACCGTCTGTTCTTCCAGTTCGGCTTTGCCTATGAAGGCTCCGTCTGGTTCTTCCGTGGCGCGTTCCTGGTCGTGCCGGCGATCGTGTTCGTGGTCACGAAACGGGTGTGCGTGGGGCTCGCCCGCGAGGGGGCGCACCCGCTGCGCGAATGGAGCGGCCAGGTGGTCGTGCGCACCGAGCGCGGCGGATTCGACGCCGATCGCTCGTGAGCCGAGCAGCTGTTGTCAGTAGGTTTCGGGCGGCTCGTAGGGCGGCCGTCCGCTGGCGCGTCTTGGCCGCCAGGCAAAGAGATACAACAGCGAGAGCACCAAGCCGAGGATGCCGGCGAGCATCAGGATCAGGCCGATCGTCTGGATGGAGATGCCGGAGACAGTTGCGGTAACTGCGTAACGCAGGATTGCGCCTACCGCGATGAGGAAGACGGAGCTACCGACACTCATGGGCTTGGCTTACCCGCGCCAATGGAATTGAAACCGGCCCTCGGTTCAACTCTTCTTGTCGTCGACCGCTCGCTGCAGCTGTGCCTTGTTCATATGTGAGCGGCCTTCGACACCGAGGCCACGGGCCTCCTGGTAGAGCTGTTCGCGGGTGCGTCCGCGTGGCCCTGGTTTGCCGGAACGAAGGCCGCCACGGCGACCGGAGGAGATGTCGTTTGTGGAAGTGCGCGAGCTGGTCTTCGATTCGCCGCTGCGTGCCCGCTCCTTGTTGACGGTGCGCGCCGCGATCTCCTCGGCGCGTTTGAGTGATTCACCCTGTTGGCGCTCGCTGTCCTTTATGTGCTCGTACTGGCGCTCGCGCTTGCTGCCTTTCTTCACACCGCGGGGCGGCATCTCTATCTACCTCCGATCGGATGCTGGTCGTTTATGGTCGCGCGCAGAATCGAGCGCACCCGACGTGCCTCGTCGCGCACGCCGCGTCGTGAGATCATCGGTTGAGCGGCAGGCGGAGCGACCCTGAGTAGTCGTCGCGCCGCTTCGGAGAGGCTGATGAGCTCCGGGCCATTGCGGTCTGCCCGGCGCATGCTTGGGCTGCCCGCAGAATCTGCTGGAGTCGGCGTCGTGGATGTGCTCATACTGCGGCCGACGTGAGCTCGGAGGTGGAGCTTTCGCCGTCGTTGAAGTGCGGCAGGATCTCGTTGGCGTAGATCTCGAAGAAACGCCCTTGATCTGGGCCGATCTGCTGGATGTAGAGCTCGTCGAAACCGGCGTCTTCATAGCGTTTGATCGCCTTGAGGTGCAGGTCGAGATCGGGTCCGCACGGGACGACTTCGGCGACCATGTCCTCGCTGACGAGCTCCGATGCCTGCTCGAAGTGTCTGGGAGTCGGCAGGATCTGCGCTAGCTCGCCGGGCAGCTGCTCGTTGGGCCATAGCCGGTGCGCGGTGGCACGCGCCTGGGCCTCCTCAGGCGCCCAGCAGACCTTCATCCCGCCGGCGACCGGGCGTGGCCCCTCGGCGGCCTCGCGGAAGCGCTGCACCTCTTGCTTGTCGGGCTGGACGGTGCAGTATCCGTCGCCGATCTTGGCAGCGAGCTTTGTGGCCTTAGGGCCGAACCCGGAGATGAGGATCGGCGGTGTCTGCTCGGGCAGGTCGTAGATGCGAGCGTTCTCGACGCGGTAATGGCGTCCGCGGTGGCTCTGCATCCCGCCCTGCCAGAGCATGCGGATCACCTGGACCGCCTCCTCGAGCATCTCCAACCGCTCGTCGGCCTGCGGCCAGTGGTCACCGAGGATGTGCTCGTTGAGCGCCTCGCCGCTGCCGAGCCCGAGCGCGAAGCGGCCCTCCAACAGGACAGCGGAGGTTGCGGCGGCCTGCGCGATGACCGCCGGGTGGATGCGCACGGTCGGGCAGGTGACGGCGGTCGTGACATTCATCCTGGAGCGTGGCCTGCGCGAGCGCGCCGATCGTGGACCACACGAAGCCGCTGTGGCCCTGCTCCTCGTTCCAGGGGTGGTAATGGTCGGAGATCCAAAGCCCCTGGAAGCCGGCGTCCTCTGCCATGCGCGCCTGCCTGATCAGCTCGCGCGGATCGAACTCCTCGCTGGATAGGAAGTAGCCGATTCTCACGTTGGGGCCCTCCTTCGATCGTCAACGTTTCGCCGTTTCCATACCCGGCCAGGGCGCGGCTCAATCCGCGCCGGCAACGTCATGTGATCGGGCTTTGTGCACCGTTCAGTCGCAAATGGCACGAACGTCAGCAGGGTCATCCTCGTGGCCCGCGAATAGACATTGGATGACGGACGTTCCCCAGGGCGTGGTGCTGGAACGCAACCGTGATCTGGCCGGCCGCAGACACCATCCGTACTACCGCAGACTTTTGCTTTGCTTGATCGGCGTTTTGCCGGTCCTGGCACTGCTGGGCGTGTTCGGCCAGAAGCCGAGCACCACGACGGCCTATGCGCAAGCCGCGACGCTTAGCGTGACGGCTCCCGAGCGTCTGCGGAGCGGGCTGATCTTCCAGGTGCGCATCGAAGTGGCCGCGCATCGAAACATCCACGAACTGCAGATCATCTTCGACCGAGGCTGGTGGGAGTCGATGAGCGTGAACTCGATCGTGCCCGAACCGAGCAGCGAGGCATCCCAAAACGGCAAGGTGGTCCTCTCCTACGGCGCGCTGCCGGCCAGACGGAGCATCACGGCGTGGATCTACTTCCAAGTCAACCCGACCAATGTTGGCAAGCGCCGTGAGAACGTAGCGATCACGGACGGTTCCACACCCTTGGCTGAACTCCACCGATCACTGACGATCTTCCCTTAGCTCAATGGACCTCGTAATCCGCGCCACCGCCGTCTTCTTCTTCATCTTCCTCGTGACGCGCGTCGTCGGCCGTCGCGAGCTGTCAGACCTCGAGCCGTTCGATTTCATCCTGCTCGTGGTCTTGGGCGATCTCGTCCAGCAAGGCATCACGCAAAGCGATCAGTCGGTGACGGGCACGCTGACGGTGATCTCCACGATCGCGCTGCTCTCGGTGGCGGTGAGCTGGATCTCATTCCGTTCTCCACGCGCACGACTGATCACCGAGGGCGAGCCGATCGTGCTCGTCCAAGATGGCCAGCTGATCGAGCGCAACCTGCGCCGGGAGCGGATCACTCTAGGCGACATCCAGGAGGAGGCCCGTCAGGCCCAGATCACATCGATTGCCGACATTCAGTGGGCGATCCTCGAGAACGATGGCAAGATCAGCTGCATCCCACGCCGCGACTGACCACACGCGAGGCCGACCCTGCCGAGGCGACTGTCGATGAGCGACCGAGGAGTGAGCGCAACAGCGAGACTGACGCGAAACGATCGCAGCATGGCGAAGCTAGCTACCGTTGACGGGTATGGCGGATCCGCAGAGCGAGAACGGCGAGACCCGCCACGAGACTCAGCTCGAGCGCCTTGACCGCAATCTGGAGGAGATGACGGGCGAGCTGCGCGTCGTCGTTACCGGCGTACAGGTTCTGTTTGCGTTCCTGTTGATCGTGCCGTTCGACACCGGCTTCGCGCATGTCGGGAACTTCGAGCGCACCGTGTACTTCATCACGCTGATACTCGCGGCACTGGCAGCTGTGTGCACGATCGCGCCCTCCGCAGAGCACCGCTTCCTATTCCGCCATGACGACAAGCAGTACCTCGTATTCAGCTCAAACCGGGTGGTAATCGCGGGCCTGGCGTTCTTGGCGCTGGCGATGTGCGGCTGCCTGCTGCTAGTCACAACCAAGCTGTTTGGTGTGACGGCGGGCGTGGTGACAGCGGTGCTAGGTGCGGTTCCGTTCGCGGTGATGTGGTTTGCGCTGCCGATAACACGGCTGCGTAGGCTTGATGGGACCAAGCGCGGGCCAAACCCTAGATAGCCTCAAGGCAGAGACGCTTCTGATGTGCCGCCTCGATCGACCTGCCCCTTGGAGTCGCGCTACCAGCGCGGAAGCGCTACTTCTTATCTCGATGGAGCACCTCCTTTGCTCTGTCGGCGGCCCTGTCGATCTTGTCCTTTGCCGAGGCCTTGGCTCGGTCGACCTTGCCCTCGTTCTTTAGATCGTCATCGCCGGTCAAGCTGCCTGCGGCCTCCTTCAGACGCCCCTTGCCCTCGTCAACGCTCTTGTCGGTATCCATCGGGACCTCGCTTTCTGTTGAGAGCCTTCTACCCGCTCAGAAGATGAAGAACCATTGAGGAACCCATTCCAGAGCAAATGTGGGGCAATGAACACCGGTGACGGTCGGCGCGAGGCTTCAGGCACCCGTTCCGCGGGTAGGGCAACACCCATCTCCTAAATCGAGCGAAACGAGGGTCCCTTGGATCTGCTGCTGCTTCTCATCATCATCTTGGTTGTTCTGAGCATTGCGGGCGGGGCCTTCGTGAGTCCCTTTGTGCTGCTCCTTCTGCTCGTCGTGCTCGTGCTGTTCATGGGTCCCTATCGTGGGCGCCGCGGGCGCCTATAGGAAGGAGACGAGATGTCTGAGCTATCTGCTGGGAACGGGAAGCTGGTCCAGTATCTGAATGAGGCGTTTGGTCTTGAGAAGCGCTTGGAGACCGCTTTGGAGGCGCATATCGCGATGACAATCCAGCCCGCATACAAGAAGCGTCTGAAGCAGCACCTCTCAGAAACCAAGCGTCATGGCCGCGACGTCAAGAAACGCATCAAGGAACTCGGTGGCGCGGCAACGACAGTAGACACGCCCGGACCTGCCCCGGTGACCGACGCCGCTCAGGCCGTGCTAAGTGGCGCTCAGAAGGCGGTCGCGTTCGCACAAGGTCCGTTGCACGCCGTTCGGGGCACAGGCGAGGAGGAGAAGCAGCTGAAGAACGCCAAGACCGAGTATGCCAGCGAGGCCGAGGAGATCGCGACCTACGCCGCGATCGAGACGCTCGCGGGAGTGCTCGCTGACAAGGAGACACAGCGGCTGGCGCGCACAATTGGCCGCGAGGAGGAGCGTATGCGCTCCTTTCTCGAGAAGGAGATCGTGCGGCAAACCAAGGCTGTAGCCAAAGCGGAGATACCCGCCTCGCAACGCAGAAGCGCTCCTCGCACCAAGAATGCTTCAAGCAAGAAAGCCTCCAGCGCTACGAGCAGAACTTAGCTTGGCTCGTCTCGGGGTTCGAGAAACGGCTCGCGGTCAGCGGGCGCGCCTGCCTGGATCTGGCGTCCGCGCTCAATCTCGGCATTCAGCTCAGCACCGAGCAGGATCACCGTGTTGGTGATCTACAACCATACGAGGAAGACGACGATGCCCCCAAGAGCACCATAGGTCTTGTTATAAGAAGCGAAGCTCGCGACATAGAAGGCGAAAGCGGCCGAGGCCACGATCCACAACAAGACCGCCAAAACGCTACCGGGAGTGATCCAGCGAAAGCCGGGATGGCGCATGTTCGGCGACGCGTAGTAGAGGATCGAGATCATCAAGCTCACCATAAGCACCAAGACGGGCCACTTAGCGATGTCCCAGATCGTGACCGCGCTGCTTCCAACTCCGATCACATTGCCGACGTCCTTTGCCAGGCCGCCGGTCAGCACCACCGCGACGGCGCTCACGGTGAGCAGCACTACGGTCACCAGCGTCACGCCGAGACGGAGTGGGATGGTCTTCCAGATTGGCCTGCCCTCCCCCACATCCCAAATGATGTTCGAGGCGCGCATGAACCCCGCGATATACGCGGAGGCCGACCACAGACCGCCCGCTAGACCCGCGATAAACAGGATGCCGGCAGTGCCCTTGCTGCTCTGTACGTTCTTGATCGAACTAGTGAATATTTCTCTGGCTGGACCAGGTGTCACCTTGCCGAGATTTTCGATCAATGGCTGTGTCGCGGAGTGCCCAATCAATCCCAAGATCGAGACAAGCACGATCAGCATGGGAAAGATCGCAAGCACCCCGTAATAGGTCAGCGCAGCGGCGAGATCAGTGAGATTGTCGGCCTTGTACTCCCTGAACGTGCCCTTCAGCACATCCCGCCATGCACCCCGCGAAAGATCTGCATATCTGCCTGTAAAAGCGCAGCTGGTGGGTCCTGCCGAAGAGGCGGAACCCCGTTCCCAGCAGGAACGGACCAGTCTCGGCAGCCCCGGGAAAAGCGTGGAGGCCCTGCTCAGCTTTTTCCATGATCTCAAGCTTTCTTCGAGGAATAGATGACGCGTTCGATACTCACGTGTCTCGACGCAGCCGCCGCGAGAACATGCGCACAGCGCCCCGCCCCAGAAGCGGACGCTTAGGCCCTATGTCCGAGCGCGAGTCCGGGCCCCGCGCTTGGCAGATTGGCTGCGCTTGTTAGCTTTTCGCTTGCGTGTACGCGCGGCCTTCTTCGCTGCCGCACTTCGCTTCTCCGGTCCGTGGCGAAGGCGATCACTTACCTCTCCGACGACCGAGCTGAGGTCTGCCATCGCGCGCCTGGCGACCTTTGGCTTACCAGCACCACTCGTAGCACGAGTCACTTGCTTGGCGATCTTCTTGCGGACGCCTCGCGCCCTCAAGCTCTTGAATAGGTCTGTTTCACTCTTAGCCATTACTCCTCCTCAATCTTTGTTCTTTCTCACTAAATGGCATCCGACGAAACCGGTCAGTCAGTGCGTTCGTTGATCGCCAGTGCCTCGTCTTGGCCGCTGTCGCTCGCATCCGGGTCGATCGCACGTGCCTGCGCGTGCTGATCTCGGGCAGATTCGGTGAGATGCTCAGCCTTGACGGCCTGTTGCTCCGCAGTGGCACGTCCCTGCCGCGCCTGAGCTGCACGTTCCTCGGCTTCTGCCTGAGCACGCTTGGCTTCGGCGGCCTGCTCATCAGCCGAGGCGCGGGCGCTTTGCGCCTGGATCGAACGGCTTCTCGCCACCTGGCGAAGCTCGCCCGCCTTCTCACGACGACGTTCGTCACGCCTGCGGCTCACGGCGCGCGCGAGGAGGGCGATGAGCAGTAGCACCACCAGGGCGCCAACAGCAATTATGATAATCGTTCCGGTGCTCATGGTTTCCTCCTTGAGCTAGCTTTTTGTTTCGGATTCCGGATGGACCCAGATGGCTGACCCGAAGACGTCGAGGCGTGGTGGGTTCTTGGTGCTGCTGGAGCGAAAGGCCGCGGCGTCCGCGGCGTCTGAAGCTGAGCCCGCCGCCTGTCAGCAGCAGGATGAGGACTTGGCCCGTTCATGGCTACCCGCGCTCGTTGCTTCGATTGTCCCTTTACAGTCTCGGCGACCTTGTCTACGGCTTTCTTTAGGGACCCCCTCGCCTGGTGGGCGTGTCCCTCGTTCTTCAGGCCTTGATCTCCGGTCAAGGAACCGGCAGCCTCCTTGCCGCGCCCCTCGCTTGATCGATGTTCTTGTCGGTCATAAACCCTCACTGGTTTGAGTTGGTAGACGACGGCTGCGATGCCCGGACGACGGCACGCAGCCATCACTAGAGAGAACACTCTTTTCTGGCATGAAGAGAGCGTTCTCTCTAGTAATAACCTTTTACGGCATGCTTGAAACGCGCCGCCGAGCGGCCGAGAGGGGGGTCAGCGCTCGCGATCTGACGGTCGAGGAAGGAGCCGAGGAGCCTCTGCGCCTTGCACTTCTGTCGAACGGAACGACAGGCGGCTTCTACTTCCGTGGACGGCTAATTCCCTGGTGACCCAACTACATATCGACATCGCAAGCCTGTAGCGCCCGTGAGCTCGCCATGACGAAGACCGGCATACGCTGCCGTTGCCCAGCGCTCGGTCGGAGGGAGCAAACGCTTCGCCAATCGGCAAGCTTCAGCTCCACATGCACATGTCCAGTAGCTACTCGGGAACGCCGAGTCCGAACCCGTCCCGCATTTCGACCCTCGGCACGCCGAGGCAGACCCAATAAATCGATAGCACCAACGACATCGAATCCTCGGTACCTCGTCTCCATAGCCAGGCGCTCAAACTGTCAGTGCGCTGCTGTCCTCATTCGCGATGACACGCAGCCAAACCGCTCGACATCTCCACGCCTACGCAATCATGCCGCCTATCGGGCGACTCTTGAACCCAGGCTGGCGCCGTCACGACGCCCCATGCGCGTCGCAGACTAGACTCGGCCCATGCCGACGATCGACTGGAGTACGGAGATCATCGATCCCGCGTACGACGGCGAGGGCACCAAGCTTTGCGTTGAGGTGCGAGGGGCCGATGCCTCGTGGGCGCAGCGGTTCAACGAAATGGCCCATAACCACTACAGACTCGGCGAGGTGCGCGGAGGCCGCTGGGGACTTGCCAGATACAACGAGGTCGAGGGACACATAACGTTGGATGACCTCTACGGCGATGCATCTCCGGCCCGGCAGTACCTGACCGAACTCACTGCCAGCGCTTCTGACGCATAAGCCAGCGAAGTGGTGTTCGCCAGGCGTGGGCGGGCCATCGCGAGCGAACAACGAGCCAGGCGAGCGCCACGACGGCGCCAATCCCCGCCGGGCGAGGCCAACTGAAACCCTCAACCAACCCGGCAAACTCGCGCCAGTCCAACCGCGGATCGTGCGGTCTCAGGCGGTTCCCAGCGGCTTCGCGTCGCGCGCGTGACCGGCCGAACGTTGGCCGGAATCCCGCTCAACCGTGCGAAATACCGCCCCGTTGAGCCATAAATCCGAGGTCAGCTCGAAGGCCCGACTTTCCCAGTCCATGATTTTCAAGACCGTTAGCTTTGGCCCTGTAGAGCCGAAAATCGACTGCATACGCCACACCTCGCACCACTCCTCGCCAGGTTACTTCTGAGAACTTCTCCGCCGTATCCGGTTGGTAGCACTACTGCTACCATATGGCGATGGCGACGATCCCGCAAAAGGAGCTGCGCAACCATGTCGGCGAGGTGCTGCGGCGCGCAGAGGCCGGCGAACGGTTCACGATCACCGTCTCGGGGCGCCCCGTCGCCGAGCTCGGCCCCGTGCGCGCGCGTCAGTGGGTGTCCAGCATCCAGCTGGCCGACCTCTGGGCGACGCCGCCGGATCCCACGCTCGAGCACGATCTCCAAGCACTGGGCGGGCAGCTCGCAGACCCCTGGGCCAGCAGCTGACGGTGGCGGTCCTGCTCGATACCTCGGTCTTGATCGCGGCCGAGAGGGGGCCTGAGGAGGACGCGGCGATCAGTGTCATCTCGCTGACGGAGCTGCACTTCGGCGTGCTCGTTGCACGCGACCACGAGACTCGTGCGCTGCGAGTGCGCCGACTCGGGGCCATCGAGGAGCACTTCGACGCGCTGCCGTTCGACGCTGTCGCGGCTCGCGAGTGCGGGCGGCTGCACGCCCTTGTCGCCCAACGCGGAGGAGCGCCACGGCGTCGGGCGATGGACCTGGCGATCGCGGCCACCGCCAACGTCCACGGCGTGCCGTTGATGACCTACAACATCAAGGACTTCCAGATCATCGCCGACAAGGTCGACATCCGCGAGCCTTGAGGCTGGCGTTCCGGCGTTTGGGTCCGCTTCGGCGCTGTCACCCTCGAAAGCTGCGGTGTCAACGGAACCGGCTACACCCCCCGTCTCCTCCGTTTGTGCGTGTCGAGCCAGTTGCGGATCTTGCCGCGAGGGTGCGTATCGTCGTTGGCGGCGAGTGCTCTGGGCGGGCTTCCTAGCGCTTGGCGTTCAGCTTGTTCGGCGCGTGCGGCACGCCACTCGATATCGGCCGGGCGTGGTCCGTTGCGGCGGAGGTCCTCAATCGCGTAGGCGTAGTGCTTGCTGAGCGTGCGTAGGCTGGTGCCGCACTCGCTGGCGACGGTTTGTGGGTCCTCGGCGCGCAGGCGCAGGGAGATGCCGCCGCGGCGCAGGGAGTAGGGGGTGGCGCCGAGGATTGCAAAGAGCTCGGGCTGCAGGGCTGCTTTCTCAACGGCAGGGGTGAAGAAGCGTTGACCCCAGCCGCCGGCCTGGTTTTCGCTGAAGTGGCAGGCGCCTGTGCGTGGGTCGCGCTCGCCGTGCGTGGGGCCTGCGAGATCGCCGGGGATGATGAAGTCGAGCTCCCCGACTGGGTAGCCGATGGCCTGGAGCGCCGAGCGCCATTCGGCGAGGTCCTCCTGCAGGAGAGGGGGGATGGCGGTGCGCCGCTGCGTTGAGTGCTCGGTCTTGCCCCATTCATCGAGGCGCCCCTGCGAGAGCACCTCCAGCACCCAGGCGAACCCGTCCTTCAGCGATGACCAGCGCAGTCGCCCAGACCTCCTGGTTTCGCGCGCACAGCCCGTACTGCAGGCTGACGATCATCGCGTCGCGCCGGGCGAGGATCGCCTTGCGTCCCTCGGTGCGGGCGAGCATCTGTGCGCGGATCGCCTCGACCGCCTGGGGCGAGAGCGCCCACGCCGGCACGAGCGGCCCGTGGCGGCGCGGCCCGGGCTCGTAGCCGGTGCCGCCGGAGCGCAACGAGCGGCGTATGTTGCCGCGCGGTTCGGGCGCGAAGCTGCACCCGTTGGTGCGGATCTCGCCTACCAGGTTTGAGCTGGCGGCCCAGCTGAGGGCCGCGGAGAGGACTCGCCAGGCTTGCTTTCGCGTTGCCTTGGGGACGCCTTCGCGCAGCATCTGCTCACGCCACGCCGCCGGCGCTTGGGGCTCGTTGAAGCGCACCGCCGGCATCGAGCAGAACGCCACCGCATACGACCGCGGCTGCACCATCCCAAAGCCGCGGCGGCGCGGCTTATCGAGCATGTGCAGCCCAATGAGCGACTCGTAGCGCTCATAGGTCGAGGGCGCGAGGCCACCCGGATTGCTGGGATGCGCGTTGACCTTCAGATAGAGCTCGAGCAACTGCCCGATCGTGCGCGCCTCAAGCTCGTTGGCCTCCTTGGCGTCGAGATCCAGAAGAAAGCGCCGCAGGCTATCGCGGCCGCGTCGCTCGGCGGTGATGTAGTCGTCCATCCACGCGCGGGCATGACGCACCGACGGGAACGTGCGGCAGCGCTCGCGCCTGTCGTGGTCGTAGAAACCGACCACGTAGGAGCGCCGTCCGCTCTTGGCGACGTACGGCCACTTCGACTTCTTCGGCCAGGGCCTAGCCATCCGCCCCTCGCGGGCACGGAACCCCGGCACGCACTGCACTCATGCGTACTCCTTGGTCTAAAGATCATTGCGCGGCTCGGGCCCTGTGGTGCAGACGTGCGGTAATGCCGCGGTAACGGCACCCCACAAATTGGACTCTCGGCACTCTCGGACCCTTACAAGCGGGCGTTTTACAGGGAAAACGGCCTTGGGGGGCCAGTTCCCTCGTAATGAAGGGGTCCGGGGTTCGAGTCCCCGCGTCGGCTCTCACGGAAAGCCCATGGATGCTGGGCTTTTGGCGGGTTCTGGCCGGTCCGGTAGTTGCTCCTAACCGGCCCAGATTGGCCGGTTGCGGCTATCGCTGGTAGCAAATTGGTAGCACGATTGAAGGCTGCTGTCCGCGTCTACTCCGTGCGTGGTGCTGAAGGACCGAGAAAGGCTTCGATGGCTGTCCACGCGGCGCTGTGTGTCAAGGGTCCAAGGCGGAGAGTCCAGTCGTCCCCCATCTCTTGTCGGATCGACGCTCGAAGGCTTGCGACCTGGAGGTGCTGTCGCTGGGCCTCGGCTCGTTCGAAGCCTGTTGCGCCGTGATAAGTCGCATCAAGGCCATAGCGCCCACCCTCGACCGGCCAGACCGAGAGGCGGTCAGGGGCAGCGAGGGGGCCGGTCTCTGCTGGAAGGGCCACATGCCTTCATCGGTTCCGAGGGGCAGCCGCCTGAGCGGCGGGATGTCACCACGCTAAATGGTCGTGGCCGGACTCGTCCCTAATCTGGCCTGGATGAGGATCTCCAAGCGGACTGGGTACAAATTCGCCGATTTCTGCTCGGACTACAGCGCCCTGCGTCCGATTCAGGCCCTCTTCGAAGCCGAGGATTTTGTCACGAAGCCGGGTTATGACGGATCTGCGCCGCTCGATCCGGCCTTCAACGGTTGTAGGCACCGCCACGGGGCTTGACGGCCGCCACCACGATTACGCGATCCTCTTGGTTGAGGTGGACGATGGCTCGCCAGTCACCGACGCGCAAACGCCACTCGCCTGGTCGGCCCTTTAGGCTGCGCACGTCTCCGGCTGGTAGTCGTTCAATCGCGGTGAGGATACGTTCCCGTTCGTTGCGTGGGAGCTTGCGCAGGGTCTTCGCGGCGGCGGGTGCAATCACCGCGTTCCACGACGGCAGTTCAGGCGTCAGCTTCGGACTCCGCGCGCAGCTGGGCTACGTTGATCGCCTCGCCCCGCCGGTAGGCCGCCCAGCCCTCCTCGGATGCCGCACGATCCTCCCCGGTGTAGGGCTCATCGTCAAACGGCGCTGCCTCAAGAGTGGCCACGAATGGGTCCCTGGCGCGTGTCAACAAGACTCCGGCGGCGTCCACGCTCTCCTCGGGTAGCTCGTCAACAAGGCGGTGTAGCTCGGCTCGTGTCATGACCTAAACGTAGCATCGGAGCGCCCTGCCGGTAAGGGGTCCGAGCCTCGTCACGATGGCTTTGGGTCCTCCCTTGAGCTTGGAGCACTGGTAGCACGTTGGTAGCACGCAGAGACGTGTTCCGGGCAGAAGATGGCTTGAACAAGCCAGACCCGGCCTCCAGACCCAGATCACTCGTAATGAAGGGGTCCGGGGTTCGAGTCCGCGTCGGCTTAGGGGGTGGCGGGACAGATCCTCGACTGATCGCGGTAGGTAGATCTCTAAGGGCCCTCAACTGGGATTGCCGAGCCTCACCGCAAGAAGACCGCATGAGAAGATGACTCGACGATGAAACCCGCCCAAGAGACAAAGGCCGCACTTCTGCTCCTGCTCGGTTTCGCCCTAGCCGGTCTGCTGGGCGCTTTGGAGCGCTTCGAGCGGCCGGTGCGTTGCCGGGAAGGGCACCTGTTCACAACAATCTGGGTGCCTTTCGCCTCGCTGAAGGCACTCCGCTTGGGGCACCGGCGTTTTCAGCGCTGCCCGGTCGGGCATCACTGGACCACGGTAACGCGACTTGACGAAGCCTCAACCCGACGCAAAGACCTGGCCAAGGCCCGGGCAGTGCGAGACCTGCGTCTTCCCTAGGCAACCCTCCCACAAGGGATCGGCTCGGGACATTGCCTCCGCGATCAACCGCCCTCCCCCTCAGTCTTCATGACCGGCCTCCTTGCTACCGCCGATACCCGGCGGCAGCGTTTCGCCGCGTTTGAGGGCCTCGGCCAAGCGCTGCTTGGCGGTGAAGCTGCCCGCGTCCAAGACGCCCGAGCCGGCGGCATAGGAGATCGGGTCACCGCCGCCGCCGCGCAGCACGAATGCGCAGCCGACCGCGATCAGGGTGCCCGCGAGCGGGCCGAGCACATACACCCAGTAGCTCGTGAAGTCGCCGCTCACCAAGGCTGGGCCAAACGATCGAGCCGGATTCATCGAGGTCCCGCTCACCGGCGCCGACCAGAGTCCGGCCAGAGCGATATATCCACCAACACCTAGGGCCGCGATCGCGCCTACGTTCTGGGCGGCCGAGGCGGTCCCCAAGATGACGCTAACTAGTCCAACGGTGAGGACGATCTCCATCAGCAAGGCCTGCCACGCGGCGTATCCTGGGCCTGGCAAGGTGGCACCGAGGTGCTGAATGTTGCCAAACACGGCCTCCAAAAATAGACACGCCAAGGCGGCGCCGGCGAGCTGGACGACGATGTAGCCGGGCACGCGCTTCCACGGGAAATCCCTGCGCAGGGCGAACGCGAGCGAGACCGCCGGGTTCAGATGGGCGCCGGAGACGGCGCCCATGAACAGGATGATCGCCATCACCATTAGCCCCGGTGCAACCACGGCAGCCGCGAGGCTAATCTGCCCCTGCCCGTGCAGGATGTCGCCGCCAGCAGCAACCAGCACGAGGAAAAACGTTCCGAGCAGCTCGGAGAAGAGTCTGCGCCACTCCAAGCGAGGGTCCTCGAACTGGGCCTTGCTACCGAACTCCAAGGCAGCCATGTGCCTCGTGCGGGGACCCAAGAGCCCAAGGATCGGCCCCTCCTCGACAGGCTCATACTCCTCGGGCACCCGGCCGCCTCCTCAGATCCGGAGTGCCAAAGGCGCTACCCCTTGGGGCAAGGCACGGTCGGGTTGACCGTCACCGTTTCTCCGCTGAAGAACGTGATTTCGACCTTGCCTTTGAAGCCGCCTTTGGGGCACGTCTTGGGCACAGTGCCGTAGGAGATCAACTTTTTGCCCTTCTTGATGGCAGCTCCTACCTTGCCCTTGATCGAGAGGACCGACGCGTAAGGCGCCCCGGGCACCGTTTCCACAAGTGGCACCGGCACCGTCAGCTTTGGGCCGAAGGGAGGCGGAGCGGTAGTGAAACTACCGGTAGCCAATACTTCCAGCTCGGCGGGCGAGGTACCTTCGGTGTAGAACGCCAAGCCGCCACCCTGCGCGAAGAAGGCCTGGATCGTGGCTTTCTCGTTGACACGCGTCCCGCCGAAGCTAACCACCCCGAGCGCTTCGCCGGAGGAGCCGGCGACCGAAGCCTTGGGGCACTTCTGCACTTCGTGGCTTTCGAGGATCGCGTTCGAGCACGTCGCGAAGCCTTGGGGGTGCAACTTCACGCCAGCTGGCAGCTCCACAACAACATTGGTCACGGGCGAGGGATAGCCTCCATATTCGGTGCCACTGATGGTCAGCATCGCTTCCAAGGCAGCGCCGGCGCCGAGGATGTTGCCCGTGCCGGGGTAGGTCGGGCTGTTGGGCTTGCTCGGGTTGATTGGGATCGGCACGATCTTCGCCTTGACGGTGACAACGGGCGCCGCCAGCGCTGCACCGGTCGCCGCCACGGCTGAAACCACCAGTGCACCAACCGCCAGGCAGAGCAATAGCAGTGTGCTTCGATGTGAGCGCCCGTGTGCAGTCATCCTCTTCCCCCGTTTCCTCCGCTTTCGTTCCCTGTACATCGAAGCATAGTCCAGAAATAGACACGCGACGCACTGCGGGGAGCGCCACACACCGCATCAAAGATGGGGCCAGCTCAAGACAAGCGCACTCGCCACTCTGACGCGGCCCAACCAACCTGACGCGCACACGGTCAAGACCCAGGCACGATCAAGGCGTGGGCAGGACCTCACCAAGCGGTCGCAGCTCCTCTTCTGCCGACACCTTCTGACGCTCCAAGCGCCCGTCCTCGCATACCACATACGCACCCATGGTCAGCAGCGGCGGCGAATAGACGTGCAGTGTCACCGCCGGGTCGCTGCCGACGTGGCGTACGCGATGGATGTCCGCGGCCGAGAAGTGGAAGCTCTCGCCGGCCCTCGCAAGCCGATTGGCAGGCGGGCCGTCGAGCGTGAGGCGCTCCTCGCGCACCGAGCCACCCACTACCGCGACCGCGCCACACGAGATGTCATGGTCGTGAAAGCCCGTGTCGTGGTCCTCCATCCAGCAGATCAACCATGCCGTGATGTAGTCGTCGCTGAACAGCTCCTCATAGACGCGCTGAGTGCGATCGTGCTTGACCAAGTCGATCCACAGCTCGGGATGCCCAGCCAGGTCACTCACGAACCCCTCAAGCTCTTGGCCACATAGGTTGCGAGCACGGGGGCGTGGTATGTCGGCGAAGGCTCCGCTCATCGGAGTACTCGCTCCAGCGCGGCGACATGGCCATCGGCGAAGGCCCCACTCATCAGACTGCCCGCTCCAGCACGGCAACACGTCTAGGCCGAGTCCCCGCCGACAGTGCCCGCGTCCGCCGCTCCGACGGCTGGCGCTCAGGCTCATTTGCGAACAGGCGCCCAGAGTTGCTCGCCAAGCGCTCCCAGTCGGATACCTCGCGGACACCGTGCTTGCCGGGATCAACGACCGGACGGTCAGAGCCGTAGACGAGTTGGTCGACGCCGACGAGACGATCCATCAGCGATATCGCATAAGGACCATTGCAGGAGGTGTCGTAGAAGATCAGAGGGTCTTCGAGGTCGACCTCAGGGCCCCCGCGGGCCAGCAAGCGCTCAGTGTGCAACGGGGCGAGCCCACCGAGCATCGTGAACACGACGCGTAGCTCCGGGAAGAGGCGACGCGCAGCGGTCACGAACACGAACCAAGCCGCGTGCACCTCGGCCACATAGCGCGTCAGGGCCGGCCACCACAAAGGATCGCCAAGCGTCGCTTCTTGGGTGGGCAAGCGGGATCCGGGCCCAGGATGGATGAACAAAGGAGCGCCATGCTCCTGGACACGAGCGAGCGTCGGGGAGAGGCGCGTGAGCATGTCGACGCTGCCCAGAGCACCAGCCGGCAATGAGATGCCGCACGCAACCACGCTCAAGCGCACGATCGACATCGGTCGGGTCGAGACGATCGAGTGCGACCGGCCCCCACACGCCGAACGGGTCGCCGAGCGCAAGCGCACCATCTAGATAGGCCTCAATCAACCTGGTGGCGCTCCCGCGCCGAAGCGACTCGATACCAAGGGGGCTCGACAGGCATACGAGCGCACGGTCGAGACCGTCAGCGTGCACAAGCTGTGCGCGACGCTCGGCATCTTCGTCCTCGCGCTCAATCACATAGGGCCGCTCGCCCGCGAGAAACAGAACGGTGAGTCCCTGCTCGTGGCGGACGAACGGAAGCTCCTCTCGCTTGGCAAGCGCTTTGACGAGCGGGTCGGTCCAGAAATGTTGGTGGATGTCGATCTTCACGGCGCAATCTCCAGATTCTCGATCAATTTTATGAAGATTAGCATACAGATGACATTCCGTCCAACCACTCCCCTAAGCCGCCCGCTCGGGCAATACCGTTAGCGCGTGCCCACCACGCTCCCCACCCAGCTCACCACCGTGCTAGGCCTGAAGACTCGCTACCTCATCGCCGGCTCGGGCCTGCCCGTGCTTGTTCTGCCCGGCTGGGACGCTTCGATTGAGGCCGTCTATCCGATCGTGACGGGCCTCTCCCCCGTGGCCACCGTGCACACGCTCGACCTGCCCGGCTTCGGACAGAGCGACCCACCCCCGCAACCTTGGGGCGTGGAGGACTACCAGGCTTTCGTGGCGGCCTTCATGGACGCCCTCTCGATCGAGGCTCCCACAATCGTCGGACACTCCAATGGCGGGCGCATCGCGATCAGGATGGCCGCCACCGAACCGGCCCGGGCGTCGAGGCTGGTCTTGGTGGACTCCGCGGGGATCCGGCCCAAGCGCACCTTGCGCTGGTACCGCCGGGTGGGCATGGCCAAGGTCGGCAAGTATGCCGCTCGCTTTCTCGGATCGCCTGGTGAGCGCCTGCGTGCGGGCCTCGTCGGGAAAGCCGCCTCTGCCGACTATCTGGCGGCCGGCGAGCTGAGACCGACGCTAGTGAAGCTCGTCAACGCCGACTTGCGCCCCTTCATGCCTGCGATCGGGGTACCAACTTTGCTCGTGTGGGGCTCTGAGGACACGCGACACGCCAGTGGCCGCAGCCCAAGAGATGGAGCGCCTGATCCCCGACGCCGGCCTGGTGACCTTGGAGGGGGCCGGCCATTTCAGCTATCTCGACCAGCCCACCCGCTTTGCGCGCATCGTGTCCCATTTCATCGCCCCCGACCAGGCCCAGGCCGCCCCTGATCCCGCTAGCACCGCCCACTCCGACCCCACCGCCACCGCCCATTCCGACCCCACCACTACCGCCGACCCAGACCCCACCGCCGACCCAGACCGCCACCGCCACCGCCACCGCCACCGACCCCACCACCACACCCGGCCCCGCTTATACGCGCGCGCGCAGGTCCCCCTCCAACGCGGAACACAACACACCGACCCCACCCCAAGCACCGACCCCACCCCCGGAGGATCGGTGAGCGCCTTCGAAGGCATCGCCGCGGTCCTCGCGATCGCGGCGCTCAGCATCCGCCTGGCCGGCCGCCAGCACCGCCTCCTACACCTGCTCCAGCTCGAGCACTATGAGGGCGCCCGCCTGATGCTGTGGCTGCGCAGGCGCAACGAGCTTTTCGCTCCTCGCGAGCTTCTCGCCACGAGCCTCATATTCGCGGCAGCCGTGGCCTCGTCCGCCGCGAGCTCCGGCTGGCTATGCGGAGCGCTCTTGCTCACCAGCTGCCCTTTGGCAGCGCTAGGCGTGGGCGACTGGCGCAGAGAAGCGGTTAAGCCGCTGGTCCTCACCGGCCGCGCCAAGCGCTTGCTCGCCGTTGCCTTGCTCGCTCCCGCCCTGCTCTTCCTGGCGACGATCACGCTTGCCGCAGCCGGCCTCACCACCGCCGCACTCGCCGTCCTGCTGGCGCTTGGGTGTGCTCCTGCTGGCCGGCGCGCCTTGGACGCTGCTGATGGCCAACCGCGCCCTGCAGCCGGTCCAGCAGGCGATCAACCGACGCTACGAGGAGCGCGCGAAGCGCTCCCTGCGCGACTGGGACCCTTTGGTGGTCGGCATAACCGGCAGCTACGGCAAGACCACGACCAAGTTCTGCGTGGGAGCCGTACTCGCAGGCCGATCGCCCCACGCTTGTGACGCCCGAGTCTTACAACAGTTACCTGGGTGTCGTGCGCACGATCAACGAGCATCTGCGCGCCTCCCATAAGCGCGTTCGTGGTCGAGATGGGAATGTTCCGGCGTGGCGACATCGCTGAGCTGTGCGAGCTTGTGCACCCCACCGATCGGCGTGATCACGGCGATCGGCCCGATGCATCTGGAGCGGCTCGGCTCGATCGAGGCGATCGCCGCAGCCAAGGGAGAGCTGCTCGACGCCCTGCCCCCGACGGTTACTTCATCACAAACGCCGAGGACCCCCGCTGCCTGGAGCTGGCGGATCGGGCAACGTGCCCGTGACTCTGTTCGGGGTAGAGCAGCCCCCCCAGATCGGTCTCCGTCGCGCCAGCGCCCCAGGCGCCCGGCACGCCATCCCGCACGCCCCTCCCCTCCCCCCATAACAACCCCCGGGCACAGATCCTCGCGCGGGACGTACGGCTCGCCGACGGACGCACGATGTTCACCCTCCAGGTGGAGCGGGCCGGACGGTCCACAAGTCGAGGTGTCGGCTGGCCTGTTGGGGCGCCACAACGTCTCCAACCTGCTCGCCGCCGCCGCTGTCGGCCACGTGCTGGGCATTCCCTTGGAGCGCATCGCTCGAAGGGCTCGCCCAGGTGCAAGCGCCGGCGCACCGGCTGCAGCCGATCCACAACCGCCGCGCCGGAGTGGTCGTGATCGACGACGCCTACAACTCCAATCCCGACGGAGCCGCCGCTGCGCTTGGAGGTCCTGCGCGAGCACCCGGCCGCGCGACGCCTGCTCGTAACACCGGGAATGGTCGAGCTGGGCGAACTGGAGGAGCAGCTCAACCATCGCTTCGGCGAGCAGGCGGCCACGGTCTGCGACATCGCGATCCTGGTCGGCCCAGCCCGCACCGCCCCGATCCGCGAAGGGCTCGCAAGCGCCGGCCTAGAGGAGGCGAGCATTCACGTGGTACGCGACATCGCCGAGGCCACCGCTCTGCTCGGTCGTCTCACCCGCGCGGGCGACGTGGTCCTGTTCGAGAACGACCTGCCCGACACCTACGCCGCATAAGCTAGGGCCCATGCCACCTAGCGGACTCAAACTGGGCGTCGCCTTCGGCGGGCGCTCCGTCGAGCATGACGTCTCGATCATCACCGGCCTGCAGGCCTTGGACGTGCTGAGCAGAACGACACGCACCCATCCCGATCTACATCGCTCGCAGCTGGACGCTGGTACACGGGTGATGCTTTGCGCGAGCTGTCCGTCTACCAGCAGGACGGCGGCGACCCGGACGCCGAAGAGATCAACTTCGACTTGCACAATGGGCGCCTCTTGCGGGCTACCCCATCCGGTGGCTCCCTGCTGCGGGGACGCCGTGCGGGTGGGCGGGGCAACCAATCAATCGAGCTCGACGCGGTGGTCCTGGCCACGCATGGAACCCAAGGCGAGGACGGCTGTCTGCAGGGCGCCTTGGAGCTGGCCCAACTGCCCTACGTGGGCCCGCCCGTGGGCGCCGCCGCCGCAGCCATGGACAAGATCACGACCAAGGCCGTACTTGCTCAGGCCGGCCTGCCCGCGCTCGACCATCTCGCCCTGCGCCGCCAGCAATGGGAGAGCGACCGAGCAGGGTGCCTCGCACGCGCGCTGCAAGCGTTCGATCTCCCGATGTATGTCAAGCCCGCATCGCTCGGCTCAAGCGTGGGCGTGAGCCGCTGCTCCAGCGAGGCCAGCTGGCCGAGGCGCTGGAGCTGGGCTTCGAGCTGGACCGCTCGTGCCTGATCGAACCTTCGGTGGAGGCAGGCATCGAGGTCAATTGCGCCGTGATCGGCCGCCCCGGCGTGGAGCCCCGCGCATCGGTGTGCGAGCAGCCAGTCGCAGCCGAAGAGTTCCTCTCCTTCGAGGACAAGTACATGAGCGGGGGCAAGACTTCGGGCATGAAGGGCGCCCAACGCCTGATCCCAGCCCCCATTTCCGATGCCCTCACCGCCCAGGTCCAAGACCTCGCCAAGCGCGCCTTCAAGGCCTTCGGTTGCGCCGGCGTTACGCGCGTGGATTTCCTGATCGACTCTGCTGAGCGCGTCTACGTCAACGAGCTAAACACTATCCCGGGCTCGTTCTCTTTCTATCTGTGGGAGCCAGCCGGACTTCCGTTCGTGCAGCTCATGGACGAGTTGATCGACTTGGCGATCGACGACCACCGCGAGAAGCTGCGTACCACGACCGTGTTCGACACCAACCTCTTGGCCGACCGGGCCTCGGCGCCAAGACCGGAGACAAGGCATGAGCCCGGGCCCGGCGATCGTCGCCATGGGGGGCCGCTCGTTGGAGCGGGAGATTTCCCTGCGCTCCGGACACCGTGTCGAGCGCGCCCTGCGCTCGCTCGGCTACGAAGTCCAGGCGCTTGATGTCGAGGGCGACTTCGTTGAACACGTCTTGGCCGAGGATCCCAGCTTCGTGTTCGTGGCGATGCACGGTCGCGGCGGCGAGGACGGCACTTTGCAGGACTTGCTCGAGACCCTCGACGTGCCCTACACGGGCTCGGACCCTTTGGCAAGCGCCTTGTGTATGGACAAGATGCTGTTCAAGCGGATGCTCCGCCTGCATGGCATCCCCACACCCGCCTTCCACAGCTTCAACGAGACTGCCTTCCGGGAGCTTGGTGGAGCGCGCACCTTCCCAAAGCTGCTCGAGGAGCTGGGGCTCCCGGTTGTTGTCAAGCCGGTCGCACAAGGCTCGGCGATCGGGATCAAGTTCGTCGACCTCCGCCGACCAGCTTCCAAGCGCGATTCTGGGCGCTTTCGGCTACGGCGACCGGGTTCTCGTCGAGGAGCGCGTCGTAGGACGGGAGCTGGCCGTCACGATCCTTGGCCCCGAGGCGCTGCCCATCGTCGAGCTGTTTACACCTGAGAGCTTTTATAGCTATGAAGCCCACTACACGATCGGGCAGCTACGCATGGAGGTGCCCGCCGAGCTCTCCCCTGAGGTGCGCGAACGCGTCGAGCGGGCGGCGCTCGACAGCTATGGCTTGATGGGCTGTCGTGACTTCGCCCGCGTGGACCTCATTCTCGACGAAAACGAGGTACCCCAGGTCCTGGAGATCAACACGATCCCGGGTCTCACGGAGACTGGCATCACCACTGCGGCAGCTGAGGCTGCCGGCATGACATTCGCCGAGCTAGTCGCGGCGATCGTCGAGCGCGTGACCTCCGTCTGACGTTCCCTGTAGCGTTTTCACCAACAGACGATTGTATTCTCCAAGCCAGGGCCGGCCGCTCGTCTGAGCGCGTCAGTACGGGTAGGTGGAAACACCGGCGGCGCGGCTCGACCCACGAGGTGATGCTATGTACAAGGATGACGAACACACTGAGAGCGCCGCGGAAGGCCGCGCCCGCAAGGCCGCGAGTCAGAATCGTTCGAGCAAATCGCCCTCTGCATCCCCGCGGATCAGACCGGCGCCGGACCCAAGATTGTCGCGTTCCTTGGAATACGGCATCGCGATCTTGGAATCGTTCTCACGTGATGCCAAACTTGGGTATCGCTGAGATGGCGGACATCGTCGGGATCAGCCGCTCCACGACCCATCGCTACGCAATCACCTTGGTGGCCCTCGGCTATCTCGAGCAGGACGACAAACGTAAGTATCGTCTGTCTGCCCGGCCGCCGATCCGGGCAGCGCCGCGATCGGTGAGATCCGCAAGGCCGTGCCGGCGCGCATCGCCTTGGAAGAGCTGCGCGACGAGATTGGCCACACCGTCAGCATGGGCGTGCTTGACGGGGCTCGCGTGATCTATGTGCATCGCCTGCTGGGTCACCGCTCAGGCCAGTACGCGATCGACATGGACTTGGGGGTAGGAGCACACATCCCTGTCTACTGCACCGCAATAGGCAAGGTCCTGCTCGCCAGCATCTCGGACGCCGAACGTCGAGCACTGCTGGCTGGTCTGGATCTAGTCCCCCAAGGCCCTCGCTCGATAACGGTAAAGAGCAAGCTCGGCGCCCAGCTCGACCTCATTAGTACGCGGGAAGCGGTGGTCAGCGACGAAGAGTTCTTCGCGGGCGTGCGTTCGATCGCCGTGCTGGTCCCGCGTCCGGCGAGCGAGCATCCGTTGGCGCTCGAAGCTACGGTGCCTTCGAGCGCTTATTCGGTCAAACGGTTGCTCGCCGAGATCGGCCCGCGCCTCAAGCACACCGCGAGGCTAATCTCGGGAGAGTGAAGCCTCTCCCGAGAATGCCTACCCAGCTCACCCGTTGTCGACCTCGGCCGTGTAGCAGGCGCGGTGATAGTGGGTTGCGCCCATAGTCCCCAGATCAGGCTCGGCAGCGCGCGAAGTGATGCGGATGAGACCGTTGGCGCACACCACCAATGGCTCATATACACCGATCAAGTCGCCACAGCACTCACAGCGGAACTCGTCCCGTGCGTCCATAGTTGCTCCCGTCCTCGGGATCACGCGATGAGATACCCGCAGACGAGCATCGCCTACCGTGTGTCGCCTAGCGCTCGTGGGAGATCCAGTGAGATGCCTCATAGCTGCAAAAGTTCGTGTTGCAGGGCATAGCTCACGAGTTCGGCACGGGTGTCGAGCCCGAGCTTGCGATGGATGCGCGCTCGATGCGTCTCGATCGTGCGTGGGGAGAGCCCCAGCTTTGCGGCGATCTCCACGCTCGTGTGCCCGAAAGCGATCAGTCGCAAGACCTCGCGCTCGCGCGGCGTTAGCTTATCTCCGTCGGGGTGGCCCCTTTCGCCCTCGAGCTTCGCGGCCAGCATGGGCTCACATAGCGCTTGCCGCGCGAGGCGTCACGCACCGCGGCGGGCAGATCGGAGTCGGCCATATCCTTGAGCACAAGCCCCATCGCGCCATTGTCAAAGCCCGAGTGGCAAAGCGGGATCGTCGTTCATCGTGAGCACCACAATGTGCGTATCGCGCGCTTCGCGATGAACGCGTGCGAGGGCTTGGATCCCCGAGCCGTGATCGCCCATGCCAAGGTCGAGCACAAGCACGTCGGGCCGGCGCGCTTTCACGTATCCAATGACCGCTTGCAAACTGTCGGTCTCAGCGATCACATCAATATCCGCTTCGCCGTCGAGCAGCAAGCGCAAGCTCTCGCGCATAGCCGCATGATCATCGGCCAAAACAATCCTGATCGCCGCTCCGGCGTGGCCGTCGGCTCAGAATCGGGGACTGGCGCAAGCGGAAAAATGGGACCATAGTAAAACGTTAGGCACCGCCGAGTCCCGGCCCAGCGGACAAATCCGCGTCTTTATCGTGGCAAAGCACTTACCCGCCCCGGGCGGGCCGGCTCTGTCAACGAGGCTCAGCAGCAACCTGCATCCAGTCGGTGGACTCAGTCGGTCACGAGGCTGTTACGCCTTTCATAGACTCACTTCATGTCAACCACTCCCGGCAACCTCATGTCAACCGCTCCCAGCGCTTTCAAGTCCTGATCGCGGACGGCAGAGACGTCAATGCGTATAGGCATGCTTACCGGTGGCGGCGATTGTCCCGGGCTAAACGCGGTGATCCGTGGGTCGGTGCGTCGTGGACTGGAGCTCGACGGACAGTAGTTTCGTGGGCTTCCGCTACGGCTGGGCTGGAGTGTTCGAGCACAACGTCGTGCCGCTCACACGCGAGAGCACTGCGGGGATATTGCCCCGCGGGGGCACGATCCTAGGTACATCGCGCACGAACCCGCTCGACGGGCGCGCCGACGGCTGGGGCGCATCAAAGGCGACTTTCGAGCGGAGCGCCTGGACGCGCTGATCCCGATCGGCGGCGAGGACACGCTCGGCGTGGCGCTGGCGCCTGAGCGAGGAAGGCCTGCCGATCGTGGGTGTGCCCAAGACGATCGACAACGACATCGGCGGGCACGGACTTCACATTCGGGTTTCAGACCGCTGTACAGATCGCTACCGATGCGATCGACCGTTGCACACGACCGCGGAGTCCCACAACCGCGTGATGGTGGTCGAGGTGATGGGTCGCCACGCCGGCTGGATCGCCACATATGCGGGGATCGCAGGCGGAGCCGACGCGATCCTCGTGCCAGAGCGCCCGTTTGACTTGGAGGAGGTCTGCGTCGCGCTTGCGCAGCCGCCACGCGCGCGGGATCACTTTCTCGATCGTGGTGGTCTCCGAGGGGGCCACTCCACGCAAGGGGGGACCGAGCATATCGCAACGGAGCGGACACCGACGAGTTCGGTCATGCCCGCCTGGGCGGAATCGGCGTGGAGCTGGCACACCAGGTGGAGACGCCACCGGCTATGAGACGCGTGCCACAATCTCGGGCCACGTGCAGCGAGGGGGCACGCCCACCGCGTATGACCGCGTGCTGGCCACCCGCTTCGGCGTGGCCGCGATGGACGCCGCTGGCCGCGGCGCTTCGGGCAGATGGTCGCCTTGAGCGGGCCCGACATCGCGGAGGTGGGCCTGGCGAGGCCTTGGCCGAGCCGAAGCTGCTGGACCCACGCCTGTTCGAGACCGCCGAAGTGTTCTTCGGCTGAGCTCCACGGGACTTGCCGGCCGGACTGGCCGGCGCTCGACTTGCTGCCGCGGGCACCGACCGAGGGCAGGCGCTCGGCTTTGTCGGCCCGCTCATGCGCCTAACGGGAAGCTGGCTTCGATCGTGGTGCCGGAGCCAGGTGCGAGTCGACTCGCAGGCTCCCTTCAAGCAGCTGCACGCGCTCGTACATCCCGAGCAGTCCGAAGCCGTCGGTGTGCTCGGACGGGTCGAAGCCACGCCCATCGTCGCGCACGCTCACATGGATGTCGGTCTCGTCCTCGTGCACCTCCACGATCGCCCGCTTGGCATGGCCATGCTTGGCCGCATTCGTGAGCGCCTCCTGCACGATCCGGTACATGGCTGTCTCGATCTCCGGAACGTGGCGTTCTTCCGCGAGACCCTGCTCGTAGGCAAGGTCGATACCCACATCGACGTCGATGCCTTGACGCTCGGCCCGTTCGCACGAGCGCCTGGATCGCCGCGGCGGCTCCCAGCTCATCCAGTGAGGCCGGGCGCAGGTCGGTGATCAGGGCGCGCAGGTTGGTGATGCCTTCCTCGAGGTGATCTATCGCGTTGGTCACGGCCTTATCCAGCGTCTCGGGCTTGCCCGAGCGCTTGGCCGTGGAGAGACCCACACGCAGAGCACTCAGGCTCTGCAGCGTGTCGTCGTGGAGCTCGCGAGCCCAGCGCTGGCGTTCAGCCTCGGCCGCCGCGAGGCGCTGGCGCTGGCGCTCGGAGGCGACCGACTGAGCGGTTGCCACCGCCGTGGCCGCTGAGGCAGCGAATGCCTCAAGCAGACGCTCGTCATCGACGGTGAACTCGGGTCCTTCGTGGAAGCGGTCGATCGCCACGAGCACCCCATAGGAATGGTTTTGGAAGACAAGCGGTACCATCAAGCCACCGCGTGCCTCCACGCCGAGCGTGCCCAGGCCGTGCTCGTCAAAGCGCGCACGAGTGAGCGGTTCCTGCAGGCGTTGTGCGCGTCGCGTACGCAGCGCCGCACTTGCCGCCGAGTCGCCCAAAGGCACATGCTTGCCAAGCAAGCCGGCTGGCAACTCGCCGGCGCCCGCGGCAACCATCAGCCGGCCGCGCTGCACCAACTCGATCACGAGCAGGCGCGCATCGACCAAGGCGCGACCGCGCTTGGCGACCAGCTCGAGGATCACGTCCAGATCGGTCTCAGCGCCGACCGCCCGTGCGATCTGGGTGGTCGCGTTGAGCGCCGCCACGGTCCGCTGCAGCTCGTCGCGATGCTCGCGCGTGCCGGTATAGCGACGCGCGTGGTCGATCGCAAAGCCAGCAAGCTCGGAGAGCATCGCGACGGCCTCCTCGTCCGCCTCGCGTGAACTGCTCGCCTTGCTGCCTTCTCAGTCAGATAGAGGTTGCCGAAGGGGGTCCCATCGATCAGGATCGGCACTCCTAGGAAGCTGCTCATCGGCGGGTGGCCGTGCGGGAAGCCATAGGAGCGCTGGTGTTCGCTGATGTCGCGCAAGCGCAATGGAGTCGGATACTGCGATCAACTCGCCAAGCACACCTCGTCCGCGGGGCAGGGCGCCGATCGCCTCGCGCTCGGCCTCGTCGATCCCAAGCGTGAGGAAGCGCTCCAGTTCGGTGCGCGAGTTGCCGAGCACGCCGAGCGCGGCGTAGCGGGCCGAGGTCAGCTCACGTGCGGACTCAAGCACCCGGTTGAGCACGCTCTCCAAGTCAAGCTCGCCCAAGACACTTCGCGCGATGTCAAGGACGCCCCGTGCCGTGCGGTCCATCAGCGCTCCCGTGCGGAGGGCCGCGCTTGCGAAGTCCTATCGAGGCTGCCGATTAATGGTCTTCGCAGAGCCCTATAGTCGGTCACTGCTCACATCCCTAGGTCTTGTGTGCGCCCCTGAAACGTCACTGCCCGAGCACGTAGCTTACCGCACAATGCGGGAAAATCTCTAGTATTCGACTTAGACGTTTAGATCGAACAATCAAGAGAACGCATGCGAGAGCAGCGGAGCCGACTATCCCTTAAACGTCGAAGGACCCTGATCGCCAAAGGGCTCGTCGCGCTCGCGCACCGCTTCGCGGAAGCCGGCCTGCATCGCGCGCTGCTGAAAGGCGTAGCCCTCAGCAGTGTGACGGGCGACGCCGTCCATCAAGGTCCCCAAAGCCTGGGTGCTGTGAAGCCCTTGGGCGTAGAGCGACTGATTGACCAAGAGCTTCATCATGCGCAGCTGATTGACCGGCACCTGAGCAATCCGGTCGAGCAAGATCTCGGTTCGCTCGTCCAAGCGGTCAAGGTCGGGTGCCTCGATAGCAAGGCCCCACTCCAAGGCCTCGGCGCCGGACAGGGAGTCGCCGGTGAACAGAAGGCGCTTGGCGCGCTGGGGGCCAAGACGATGGACCCATAGCGAAGTCGTGGGCGAGCCCCATACGCGCGCGGGTGGGTAACCGATCTTGGCGTCCGCGGCAATCACGAGCAGGTCCGAGCACAGAGCCATGTCGGTGCCGCCTGCCACACAGAAGCCGTGCACCTTGCAGAGGACCGGCTTGCCGCAGTGGAACAAGGACATAAAGGCGCGAACGTTGCGGCTCATCATCGCGTAATCCACCATCGGGTCCCACGTGCCGCTGGGATCGTGGTTGGCCGCCATCACAGCTGGGTCCAGGGGGGAGCCGGCCGGAGGCACCGAGCCCTCCTCGCCAAGACGCCCTTGGCCCTCGGCGCTCTCCACCAAGTCATAGCCACCGCAGAAGCCCTTGCCGGCGCCCGCCAAAAGGATCGCGTGGACAGCAGGGTCGAGGTCGGCCCGCTCGACGCACTGTTCCAGCTCGCTCACGAGCAGACGCGTGATCCCGTTGCCACGCTCGGGACGGTTGAGCGTAATGCGCGCAACGCGGCCGGTAACTTCGTAGAGGAGGGTCTTGGGAGAGCCCATCGCCACAAAGTGTCCCATGTGGTCGTTACGTCATCGCTCGCGCTAGTCCCAGGCGAAGCGCCATCAGCCTCTTAGCTGCGCCAGGGCGCTCACGATCAGGACCCAAGAAAAAACGCCATCGCGAGCAGGTGTAGCCAAGGACGAAGAATCCGACTTGATTCACACTCAGCGTGGAACCCCGGACCCTTGCAGGACTTGGTCGAGCATCCCGGCGAGTGCCTTGATGCGTGGCAGGTGAGCTCGGGTCAAGACCTCCAGCTGTCGGCGCCCTTGATCGGTAAGTTCGAGGTGCATGCGGCGCTGGTCCAGTGGATCGCGCTCGCGGCGGATCAGCCCGGCGGCCTCCGCACGCTGAGCGAGCTCGACGGCGCTGTGGTGGCGTACGTGCAGTGCCTCAGCCGCCTCGCCGATCGTTGGGCCCACGGTGGTGGGGTGGCCGCGTATGACGAGCAACAGTTGGTGAAGCGAGGGTGTCAGACCGCTGTCGTCAGCGATCTGCTCGCTCCAGCGCAGGAACTCGCGTAGCTCCTTGCGAAACGCGAGCAGACGCTGATAGTCCTCGTCGAGCAACGGACTGGCTACCTGATTCATATCGTCGACTCGTGGATCGGGAGCAGCTTGCCCGGCTCTGAGACCTTTGGGCGCGGTCGAAGTGGGCGCTCACGGTGGCGCTCCTCGATCAACACGCGCTCATGAGCCTTAAGCAGGTCGAACTGGCTCACCAGCCCCACGAGCCGCTGAGGGTTCTCCCGGTCAGTGACGGGCAGCACGCCGTGTCCGCTTGAGACCATTCTGTCGGCGACCTCGCGCAAGGTCTCATCGGCGAAGGCGATCATCGGTTGGCGTGCGAGCTCGCTGACCTTGATTGGGCTGGTGGACTGGTGCGCGGCAATCACGTCGGAGAATGCCACGACGCCGATAAGGCGCTCCTCAGAATCCAGCACGGGGTACAGGCGCTGGCGGCGCTCGACGCTGCCCTCTGGCAGGCGCTCGTATAGCTCCTCGGTGGATGTCTGTGGCTGCACGCTCAATACGGCTACTGCCATCACGTCGCGCACGAGGAGCGCGTGCAGGGGGTCGATCTCATACTCGCGGGTGACGTGGTAGCCACGACGAGCGACCTTCTCGGTCAGGATCGAGCGCTTCAGTGTCAGGACGCTGACGAGGTGCGCGATCGTGCAGGCGACCAGTAGCGCCAGGAGCACGCCTGTGTCGTGGGTGAGCTCGAGCGCGAACACAATGCTCGTAAACGGGGAGCGCATCACACCGGCCATCGCGCCGGCCATCCCGATCAGCGCCCATGTGCCCTCCCCTGCACCTGGAAGTATCGCGCCGAGTAGTCCACCCAGGGCGGCGCCTAGCATCAGCAAAGGAGCAAGGATCCCACCGCTGGTATTGGAACCAAGCGCGATCGACCAGACCGCCAACTTGACCACCAGTAGCACTGCCAGCGCTCCAAGCGTAAGCTCTCCCGCGAGCTCTGAGCCAATTGTCGCGTAGCCCACGCCAAGTACCCTTGGATCTATCAGACCACCCACACCGACGAACACACCACCGATCGCCGGCCACCACGACCAGTGAAAGGGCAGCCGCCCGAACAAATCCTCCGCCCCATACACACAGCGCGTCATCACCCACGCCAGCCCTCCGCATGCGAGCCCCACCAGCACCGCCCCGAGCGTCACCGACATGCCCAAAGAGCCGTGAGCGCTCATCGCAAACAGCGGAGCTGCCCGCAACAGTCCAGCGCTCGCGAGGGCTTCTCGGACCGCCTCGGCCGAGCATGCAGCGAGCGCTACCGGGATCATCGAGCGCGGGCGCCACTCGAACAACAACAGCTCCACCGCCAGCAGCACCGCCGCGACAGGCGTGGCGAACACCGCGGTCATGCCGCCCGCCGCGCCGGCCACCAGCAGCGTTCGCCGCTGCGCCGCGGTCAGATGCAGGAGTTGTCCGACGATACTCCCGAGCGCACCGCCGGTGACGATGATCGGCCCCTCCGCACCGAACGGACCGCCCGTGCCGATACTGACGGCGCTGGAAAGCGGCTTGAGTACCGCCAGCCTGGGCTCCATACGACTGCCGCGCAACAGGATCGTTTCCATCGCCTCTGGTATGCCGTGGCCACGGATCCGCTCCGAGCCGACCCGGGCCATCACACCCACGATCAAGCCCCCAACCACGGGCACCAAGACGCTCCAGACACCCAGTACATGGATGTTCGGAGCCGTAAGACTTGTGCTGATGGTCCCCGTGTAGGCGAGATGGGTGATCAAGCCGATCAGGTCCAGGAGCGCCAACGCGAGGACGGCGACGGCTGCTCCCACAAGTAGCGCCGCTACGCTCAGCCCGAGGACAGACCACGGCGTGGTGAAGTCCCCCAACTCCCGCTCACAAGCGCCTGCCGGCCTCGTATCAGGGGAAGTAATGGCGTCACTCGGGAAACGCTCGACATGACCATTCCTCGTCACCGGTAGGAAATCATATCGGGTGACGATATTCTATGAGGGTCGGCCGTGCAGACAAAGCCGAGCGACGCTGCCACGCCGCCGCGAGGGCCATCTGATTTGCGCGCCTTTCGGTCGACCGGCGCGAGCCGTTGCGCGACGAAGCAGGCGCGCTAGAACCGGCCGCCCGGCTCAGGCGTGCATGACGACACCGCGGGTGATCCTCACCGCCGCGCCATGTAGTGGTGTGAGCGTGACCTTCACCGTCAACACCAGGCGCCGATGGCGGCGCAGTGCGGCCTTGCCCTTGGCTGTCAAGGGCACCAAGAAGGACACGTTGCCCGCTTTCAGCGACGAGCGCAGCAGTCTTCCGACGCGCACCGGCGCAGAGTGCCCTGCCTTGGCCAGCAAGGCGCCGGCGGCAAACAGGCCAACTTCCAACCGTCCGCCGGAGCCGGCTTGAGACACCTTGATCGACCCGTGCACCATCGATCCGTGCTGGCTGTCTGCGAGCTTGAGGGCCCTGGACCCTCCTTCCAAAGGCGAGCCCGAGCTGGGTGCGCCCGGCGTCGTGGGCGCGGTCGTGGTTGTGGTCGGTGCCGTGCTTGTCGTGGTGGGGGTGATGCCAGTAGAGGCACCTTCGACCACGATTTCGTATTTCGTGTAGTCGATGCCGGGCTCTTTGAACATCGTCGAGCTTTCGAAGTCGTAGATCCCCGGTTGTTCGAACTTGCATGCGCCTTCCCATTTAGTCATGGCGCTCACAGGCACACCGGAGCAGACCGGCGCGGAGCCGCTCCATACAACAGCCGCCGCGGTGGTCGCGTTGTCGACGAACTTGACTTCGCCACCGGCGGCGATCGTGACCTTACTCGCGGGTTCCGGATTGGCCGCCGAGCCGGGGACTGCCCAGCACGGCCAGTCGGGCTCAACACAGTTCTCGTTGACTTCGAGCTTCGCTTCAGACGGGGCAGCGGCAAGAGCAGGTAGTACAGCCATCGTCGTCCCAACTAGCGCTGCGAGGGCGAAAAGCAAAAGTGTGCGCAGTCTCATGGTCGTAGCTCCAGGCTTCGCGTGATGGTCAGCGCCGCACCATGCTCGGGCGTGAGCACGATCTTTACAGTGAGCGCCAGCTTGTGATGATGGCGCAGCGCACGCTTGGCCGCTGCATTGAGGGAGACTGTGAAGGAGACCTTGCCGGCGGGCGCCGAAGAGCGGACGAACCGTCCCACGCGCGAGCTGCTAGGTCGTTTGGCCTTGGCCAGCGAGGCGCGCTGGGCAAGCAGTTCGATTTCCAAGCGTGCGCCACTGTCGGCGGCTGGGATTTGGATCGTGCCATGCACCGTGCCACCGTGCTGTGCGTTTGCCAGCGCGAGTGTCGCGAGGGAGTGGCTCCCGCCCGGCGGGGAATGCGTTTCCATCGGGCTGGGCGTCGTGGTCGTGTAGGGGTTGGTGCCCGTGGAAGCTCCGCCGCCGTAAGGCTGGGTGGGGGTCGTGGCCGTTGGCGTTGTAGTCGTCGGCGTCGTTGTGGTCGGCGTTGTCGTCGTAGGGGTGGTCGATGTGGTTGTCGTCGGTGTCGTGGTAGTCGTCGTGGTTGAGGTTGTGCCGGTGCTTGTGACCACGATTTCGTATTTGGTGTAGTTGGTGATTCCGTCGTTGAAGAGGGTGGAGCTTTCGAAGCTGTAGGTCCCTTCTTGTTCGAATTTGCACATGCCTTCCCAGTTGGTCATGGCACTCGCAGGTACACCGGAGCAGACTGGCGCGGAGCCGCTCCATACAACAGCCGCTGCTGTTGTCGCTTTGTCGGCAAACTTGACTTCGCCACCGGGAGCAATCGTGACCTTGCTTGCGGGTGGCGCGTACAGCCCCGATCCCTGTACTGCCCAGCACGGCCAGTCGAGCTCTTCGCAGTTCTCGTTGACTTCGAGCTTTACTTCGGAGGGCGGGGAAGCGAAAGCGGGCACAATCGCGACGGCAGCTCCGAGCACGGCTGCCACGGGTAGGTAACGCTTACGCAACTTCACAATCTCAGCCCACCTCTCAATCGATTACCCAGTCCATCTCGCGCGCTTCTCGCGCTCGTACAAACGAGCCGAGCACGCTCTAAGGACCCAAGACTCCAGACCGGCGCGATCCTTCCCGCCAGATCCGTAAACATGTCGTCAAGCGGCTCGCGCTACCGAGGTCCTTGGGAAGGTTCGTGGCGGGGCGGTGTCTATACGTAGAGATGACAGTCACGCGCCCGAGCACCCCGACATTCGGAGGAACCATGAAGCGAACCTACGTTTTCTTGGCCGTCGCCTTGGCAACCGCGGCGCTCGCCGCGACGGTAGCGAGCGCACAAAGCAACCTCTCGACCGCCCACTCGAGCCGCACTGCCACGGTGCAGCTGCGCCATACGAATCTCGGCAGCATCCTCGTCAGCAGCTCGGGCCGCACTCTGTATGAGTTCACGAGGGATCTCGCCAAGAAGAACAGTTGCGCAGCGATCAGCGGATGCTCAGCAGTGTGGCCATCGCTGAAAACAAGCGGCCGCCCGACGGCCGGCCCAGGTATCAAGGCTTCGCTTCTGTCCACGACCAGCGGCAATCAGGTCACCTATGCCGGTCACCCGCTCTACACCTACAGCGGCGATAGCGGTCCAGGGAAGACTTCCTACGTTGGCGCTAAAGCGTTCGGCGGCACGTGGTACGCGATCAGCGCCTCCGGAGGCACGGTCAAGTAGAGATCGGAGGTCTAGCTGCCCTCAGGGGACGGTGCGATCTCACCGCGGCCTGCCTGTTGGAGGTCTGCCGGCAGGGGCGCGTCGGCGGCCCGGGCTAGGACGGTCAGGCCGATGCGCCAGCGGATGATCGCCGCGCGCTGGACTGCTTGCATGTTGGGCAGGTTGGTGAGTTCACTGTCGGCGAGGCCAGCAACGAGCGCGCTCAGGTATGCGTCCTCGAAGACGTAGGTATTGGCGTAGCCGGCGTTGAGCGCACGTAGCTGAGTGGTGGGAGGATTAACTGCCGCTATATCGACCGCGTAGGCCGCAAACTGGTGCTCGAGCTGGCCCATGCGGCGGGCGGCCTCGCCCGGTGCGATGCGTCGGTCGTGGAACGCCTCAAGGATCGGGTCGGCTCCATCCAGGAGCTTGTTGACCGCGAGCCTGATCGGCTCGACCTCGCCCATATAGCGCTCGATCGCTGCCCGCCCAACACGTTGCGCGCTGGGCGGCGACCCGGTTTGGTTGGCGCATCCGCCGAGCGTGACCGCGCACAAGCTACTCACGGCAAGCGCACGGGTGTGGCGTGTCACACCCGTACGCGCTCGCCCCCTGATCCAGCCGGGAGCACTCAGTAGCCGTAGCCGCCGCCGCTCGAGGATTCTGAGGAGCCGCCCGTGCTCGGCGCTCCTGTCGCCGGCGTGCTGCTTGTGCTCGTCGCGGGGGTGCCGCTGGAGCTGGTCGTGACGACACTCCAGGTGCCTACGTCTTTGATGCCCTGCCCTTTGGTTTCACCAGACTGCTGGTCTCCTGTGAACGTGTAGAGCGGCGTGCCCTTGTAGGTGACCTGCACGGTCCCGTCGGGGCGCTTGACCGTGCCGAGCGAGCCGACTCCGCCGCTGGGAGTGCCGCTGGATGGCGCGATCAGCGGGTGCCAGACACCGACACAGGCGGAGCTGGTGCAGATGAACTTGCCGTTCTGCTCGCCACTGAGGTGATATAGCGTCATCCCCTGGCTGTTGACCAGGATTGTGCCGAGCGAATTGGAGGCTGTCTTAATGAGGACGGCGCTCGACGAACTGCTACTTGTTTGCTTGGCAGGCTGTGTGCTAGCGGCCGAGCTGGTGGTGCCGCTGGATGAGCTGCTGCCGCAAGCGGCAATCAGGAGCGACGCAGCGATTGCTGGTAGGGATAGCTTGAGTATGTGACGCATGGATTCATTCCTTGCTTGCGGGCCCGGTAGTGGAACTCTGAGGGACCACCTCTGTATTGAGAGAGACTCCGCCCCTGGCGTGTTCCTTCCGCGCTGGAAGGAAGGCCAGGGGCGGGACCCAGACATCTAGCGTTTTGCTTACTTGACGGTGAGGGTGCCTTCCATCCCGGCCATGCGATGTCCTGGCACCGAGCAGAAGAACTTGTAGGTCCCTGGCTTCAGGTTCAAATTCAGGGTCTTTGAGCCGCCCTGAAAGGTCGGTGTCGCTCCCACCTTTTCACCGGCAGTAGATTCGACCGTTACGTTGTGGCCCAAGGGCGCCATGTTGGTGAAATCGATCGAGACTTTGCCCGCTTTCGCGCTCAGCGATGTCGTGTTGTATTTGAGCTGGCCTTCGGCGTTTGCTTGGAGGCTCAGGTTTTCGGGTGCGCCCGACGTTCCCGAAGAGGTGGCCGCCTTCGTGGAGCTTTGGGCAGCAGCCGTTGAGGCACCCGCGGATGCAGGCTGGGCTTCGCGCAGCAGGTTGAGCGTGTTTTCGCCGTCATCGACGAAATAGATGCGCTTCCCGCTCGGGCTAATCACGAGACCGAACAATGAACCCGCTCCGGTCTTCTTGTCCGCGGTCTGCACAGCTATCTGCTGGCCTTCGGGTGTGGTTTCCACCATGTTGCCATCGCCTCCGTTGGTGGTGATGATGTTGCCGTTTGGTGCAAGCACCATCCCAAGCGGTTCCTTGAGATGACCGCTTTCGGTGACGACGGTCCCACCGCCTGCCGCGGGCGTCGTGCGGGTCGCCGCATCAGAGACCGCGAGGATCTTGTTGTTCTGCGTGGAGGCCACATACAGCGTGCCATTAGAGCCGAGCGCGAGCCCGGTGGGGCCGAGCACGAGTGCTTCTGCCGAGTCCACCCACGGGATGCCACTGGCGATGACCTGTTCGCTTGTGACTTTCGGCGGCTGCCCTTGTCCCGATTCGAGGTCGATGCGCAGCACCGTCGAGTTGTTGACCGGTTTCTTGCCCTTCACCGCGCCGCCGTTCAGCGCATTGCTGACGTACAGGCTGGTCTTGGAGCCTTCGCTCTTAGCGGTCGAGTCCCACGGTCCCTGAATGTTCTTGCTCGCGATCGTCTGGATCGCCTTGCCTTCGCTGTTGAGCACGATCAGGCAACCGTACTTCGCGGTCGCGGCCTTGCCGTTGGTGGTCGGCAGACTGCCCACCACCACGTAGCCGCCGGGAAGGATGTTCAGAGCAGTCGTCAACCCGACACCGCCCGGACATGGACCGGGCAGGGTCTTTGGGTTGATGCTTGCGAACAGGCTTGCCTTGCCGGTGGGCGAGACTTGCACGATTGTCGTGCCGGTGCCCTGACCGGTCTGCTTGGCACTTTCCTTAGCGTTGAAGTTGCTTATCAGCACCTGGCCCGCCTTGAGCTTGCCGATGCTGGTGGGCACGAACACGATGCCGTAGGGGTTCACGTCGCCGTTGGCGGGTTCGGTTGAGCCAAGTTTGCTGGCGCTAGTGAGCTTGGCCAGAAACGGGCCGGAGCTTGGTGTCGATTCAGCAGGCGTGTTAGCGCTAGCCGCGGAGCTGGTGCTGGATGAGCTACTGGTGTTGCTGGAGCTGCCGCAGCCGGGACGGCGACGGCGAGTGCAACACCAACTAGAGCAAGGATCGACGTTCTCGGCACTGGGTGGCTCCTGTGGGTTAGGGGATCGGACAAGACGGTTCCTGATCACAAACCTGACCCCGACCGGGGAATCTCGCCCCAGTCGGCTTTCGGCAGCAATCAACGCACGGCCCGCCATCGCGCGCTCTTCTTATGACTCCGCCCTCGCAAGATTCCTTCCTGACGATTCCAATCTTTCCGCTAACGCGGCCTTCTGTTCTGAGCGTCCTCAGAAAATGGGATCGAGCTTGCGCGCTACGCCGATGTAGCAAACAACCACCGACCTCAGTGCTGATGGAGACTCCAGACACTTAGGCTCTGCCAATGGTGCAGCCCGCCAGCAACAAGCAGGTGGCCGTGCAGCGACGGACGACACTCGTGTCGATCGCCGCGGCTAGCCTATTGGTGATCCTCAAGCTCGGAGTGGGCTTGATAGCCGGCAGCCTGGCTTTGATCTCGGCCGGGGTCGAGTCAAGCGGGGATGTCCTCGCGGCAATCCTGACGTTTTTCGCTGTGCGGTTGGGGCGCCAACCCGCGGACCCCGAGCACCCCTACGGGCACGGCCGTGCCGAGAATCTTGGAGCGCTCGGCGAGGCCGGCATTCTGCTCGCGGGCGGACTGGTCGTCGCAGTCGAGGCGATCAGACACCTCATAAATCCCAGCGGCACACCTGACACCCACTGGTATGTCTTCGCGGTCATCGCGATCGCGCTGGCGGTGGACCTCACCCGGACTGTGGTCTCCCTGCGCACCGCACGGCGCTACGGGAGCCCCGCTCTGCGCGCGAACGGGTTTCACTTCGCCGGCGACATGGCAGGCTCAGTGGCGGTCCTCATCGGTTTGCTGCTCGTGCGTGCCGGGTTCGTTCGAGGTGACGCAAGCGCAGCACTCGTCATAGCCGCGATCATCCTCGCCGCCGCGACGCGGCTGATCGCGGAGAACGCAAACGTGTTGATGGACCGCACGCCAGAGGAGGCCAGAGAGGCAGCTGAGCGCGCACTCGCTCACCTTGAACCCGACATCGAACTGGTACGTTTGCGTTTGCGCGAGTCCGCTGGGCGCTACTTCGCGGATGTGATCGTCGCTGTGGCGCCCGGAGCCGCGGTCGTCGAGGGCCACCAAGCCGCAGACCGCGTGGAGGCAGCAATCGAGGGTGAGCTGCCAGACAGCGATGTCGTTGTCCACATCGAGCCGCGCCTACGGGGACTCGACCTCCGCGACCAGGTACTCGCGATCACACTGGCCGAGCCACTGGTCAAGGAGGCACACGACATCACGATCTACGAGCACGACGGGTCAGCCAGCGTCTCCCTGCATCTGAAGTTCCCTAGCGACCTCGCCCTACAAACAGCACTCGCGGTCACTGAGCGCATCGAGCATGCAATCCGCGCCCGTCCCGGTGTCAGCGAGGTACAGACACACCTGGAGCCCATGGAGCACCCGCTGAGCGCCGGTCCGGCCACGCCCACGGATCTGGAGGCAATACGCGAGGTCAAGCGCACGGTCTATGAGCGTACGGGCCAGGAACCCCGCGCGGCAAGGATGCTTCGCACCGAGGCCGGTCGCGTCATCTTTCTTACGCTCGACGTCAGCGCAGATACATCCCTAGTCGATGCTCACCAGCTAGGCAGCGAGGTCGAGGAGGAGCTACGTCAACAGATCCCCGACATCTCCGATGTCATCGTCCACACCGCGACTTGAGCCAGCTGCTCAGCGTGAGGCGCGGCGGATCGAGAGCGTAAGCAACCCGAGCACCGCAAGTGGCATAACCCACCAGGCGGAGATACCAGCCGCGGCGACGAGTGCCGTCAGCGCGAGTGCCAGTGCCACGCCGATCGCGGTGCGCCAGTCATCACCGACGACGAAGTCCCACACGCCGGCAAGAAGCGCCGATACCCGTGTCATGTGTTCACAGTGGCCTGGTCGTCGGTCTCGATCGTGGTTGGGTATGGAGCACGCTTGATGTTCTTGATCATTGCGACCGCGGCGATGAACACGCCCGGGATGATCACCAGTAGCGCGGCGTCGCCGCCGGGCCAGCTGGCGCCGGCACCCTCCGCGCCCCAGAACATCCCAAACGAGCTGAGCATCACGCCGACCGCGAACTTCATGGTGTTCTCCGGAACCCTTGCCAGCGGCGCTCTCGCCGCGGCACCCACAGCTACGACTAGCAGCACAGCAAGCCCGGCAGCCGCGGCCGCCAGGGCAACACGATGCTGGTTGGTGCCGAACGTGAGCACGATGAACGCGACCTCCAGGCCCTCCAACAGCACCCCCTTAAAGGAGACCGTAAAGGCGTAGCCGTCGAAGGCAGAGGATTTCGCGCCAGCCACCCGCGCGGCGGCGGCCTCTTCTTCATAAATCTGACCCTCGTCGTGCTTAGCCTTCCAACCGGAGGCCCGCAGGATCGCCTTGCGCAGCCACTGCAGACCAAAGATCAACAACAGGCCACCGACCACCACCCTAAGCAAATCGACCGGCAGTGAAGTAATGGCCGGCCCAAGCGTCGCCACGATCACCGCGAGAGCGAGCGCCGCGGCACAGACGCCACTCAGCGCTGAGGACCAGCTGCGCGTGGTGCCGACCGCGAGCACGATGGTCAGGGCCTCCACGGCCTCCACCGTGCAGGCCAGGAACACCGACAGCGCTAGCCCAATCTCGGTGGCGCTCATTATTACTTCGCCGGCTTTTGGACCGTACAGAGGTAGTAGAGACCCAGCAGGAAGTGCTCAGTTGCCACCGACCCATAGTTAGCGAGATCGTCCCACGGGCGAGAGTAGGGGTCGCCTGGCGCGAGCTTTTCCAGCAGGCGGGCGATCAGACCGAGTGCGCGGCGGTGCCTGGGGTCGGTTAGTCCCATGTCCATCACGACGAGCCGAGCAGAGGGACGCAGCAGCTTCCAGGCTCGTGCGAGTGTGGGACCGGGTTCGGGTATAACCGAGTAGCTGAGGCTGAAAAGCACAGCATCAACGTCGCCACCGAGTTGCAGTTGAGCGGCGTCTTGGCGCAGCAGTTGAACGTTTGACCAGCCGTGACGCTCTGTGAGCTTGTGTGCCTCGGCCAGCATCCCCTCTGAGGCATCGACAGCAACGACGATGCCATTCGGGCCAACCGCGTCGACCAAGTGGGGCAGGTTGCGCCCACTGCCGGCTCCGATCTCAAGAACAGTGTCGCCGGCTTTTAGGTTGAGTGCTGCGACCGCCTTGCGTCGGGCGGGCGGGAAGATCAGGTAAAGCGGCTCCAGGATGCTGTAGAGCGGGGCGATTCGGTCGTAGCCCTTGACGATCTCTCCCAGTGGCCTGCGGTTGGGGTACTCGATCACAGTCTGTGGCCGCTTCCCATCTATCGCTCCCACGAGGACTGGTGTGCCGTGCTGTGGGACGAGCGTAATGCCGCGCATGACCACGGGTTCGGGATCGGGTCGTGTTGGTTGGAGATCGACGCTTGAGACAACGGTGCGGATTACCTCGGCCATCTCGGCCTGGGCGAGCGACGCGCCGATGCAGCGACGGATGCCGCCGCCAAAGGGAAGCCAAGCGTAGGACTCCGCTTCGCTGTCGATGAACCGCTCTGGACGGAACTCGTGAGACTGGGGGTAGAGATCCTCGCGCATATGAACGACAGCAATCGCCGGGTAGACACGGATGCCGGCTGGGAGGTCCCATCCGCCGATCGTGCGGGGCTTGGTGAGCGTGCGAGCGTTGGCGTCGATCACCGGCCGCAGCCGTAGCGTCTCTGTTACGACGGCGTCGAGGTATGTGTCGTCCCCGGCGATCAGTTCTTCTCGCAACCGGGCAAGCACGCGAGGGTTGCGCAGCAACAGGTCGAAGGCGAAAGCAAGGCCGGTAGCGGTCGTCTCGTGACCGGCAAGCAGTAGCGTCATCAGCTCGTCACGAAGCTCAACATCGGTCATCGGCTCATCGTCCTCGTCGCGGGCACGCAGCAGCAACGAGAGAACATCGGTGCGGTCCTCAAGGTCCGGCTCGGAGCGACGAAGGGCGATCTCCTCGTAGATCAGCGCGTCCGCTGCCTGCAGGCGATGTTGAAACTGACCCCACGGACTAAAGCGACCGAGATCGCGGCGCAGCATGTTCGGCAGAAGGAGCACGGCCTGCATATCGAGCACGGACACGAGAGTGCTACGCAGCCGCTTGATGCGGTCTGTGTCAGTTACTCCAAAGACAGCACGGGCAATCACCTCGAAGGTGAGTGCCCGCATCCGCTCACGCATGACAAAACGCTCGCCCTGTCTCCATCTGCCGATGTCGGCTGCGGCGACGTCGCGGATGACTGTGCGGAAGTTCTGGATGGCCGATCCTTGAAACGGCGGTAGCAACAGCTTTCGCTGGCGCAGGTGCTCACGTCCGTCGAGGGTCAGGACGGAGCGTTCGCCGAGCACCGCCGACAGGGGCGCGTTCGCCTCGCCAGCGTGAAGATCGGATTGCTCGCCGGTGAGCATCTCGCGGATCGCACTCGGATCGGAGACGTAGACGCCTACGCCGAAGACGAGGAGCGGCACGGTGAAAACGTCGCCATAGCGCTCGCGCCAACCAAGCAGCGACTGCAACGGTTGTTGGACAAGGCGGGCGGTGTTGATGGATGCTGGGGCGCGCGGACCTGGCGGCAGCGACCCGTAGGCACGACGGTTCATAGCCCGAGCATACACGACAATAATGTAGTAAGATGCCCAGCTATGGCAGGAAGGCCGAGAAACGGAAGTCGCGGTTTCGCTCCCCTCGAGTCAGAGGTCATGGACGCCATCTGGGACGCGAGCCGGCCAGTGTCGGTTCGTGAGATCGTGGACACACTCAACGAGCGCCGAGCCGAGCCGCTGGCCTATACGACCGTTATGACGGTGATGAACAGGTTGGACGCAAAGGGCGCGCTGGCTCGCCACGGCGAGCGACGCAGTTATGTGTATGAGGCGACAGCCCCGGACGTCGCCGGGATCGCGGTACGTGACGTGATCCGTGCCCACGGTGATGCCGCGCTCGCGCATTTTGTGGACGAGGCGCGCGCCGATCCCGGCGTGCTGCGCCGCCTGCGTGGGCTACTCGCGGAGGACACATGAGGCTCGACAGCGCCAATCGCAGCTTCCTCGCCTTGATGGGTCTCGCGTTGCTACTGGGTATGTATGTGCTCTGCGGTGCGGTCGGGAGTGTGCTCGTGCCGCTCCTCGTGGCGCGCGTCTCTCACGACGGGCTCAGTGGGCTTTGGCATAGCGGCGACTCGTTGCTGCCCGTTGCCTCGTTCATCGCCCTGGTAGCTGTCGGTCTAGCGTTTGGAGCGCGATCGACCGTCAAGCAGATCATCGCTTCGCGCCGACTCGCGCACCGTGTGCAAAGGCTCGCGCTTGAGCTGCCCGACAAGCTGGTTTTCACTGCAAGAGAGATCGGGCTGAGTGGGCGCGTGGTGCTACTCGATGCGCCCGAGCGATTCTCGTTTGCCTATGGCGTCCTGACTCCCCGTGTCGTCGTCAGTTGCGGACTGCTTGAGGGCGTCTCGGCTAAGGAGCTGCAGGCGATCCTTGAGCACGAGCATTACCACGTATGCAACCTGGACCCGTTGAAGGTCGTGCTGGTGCAAGCGCTCTCGGCGACTTTCTTTTTCCTGCCCGCGCTCGATTCTCTGCGCGCCCACTATCTAGCTGGAAGAGAGCTGGCGGCCGACCGGCGAGCGATCAAAGCGTGCGGGCGTCGTCCACTGGTCGGCGCGCTATTGAAGGTTGTCCGTGGCCCCGACTGGAGCGATCTGGATGGTGTCGCCGCGATCGGTGGCCCCGAGCTTCTGGACGTGCGCGTCGCACAACTGGAGACAGGGACTCAGCCAAAGCTCGCCACATTCAGCATCACCCGTGTCATGGTCTCGCTTCTCGGTTCGGCCCTGTTCGCTGCCACGTTCCTCGCATCAGTCTTGAGCTTCGGCGGCCCAGCCGCGGTCTATCGCGCGACCGGCACTGGGCTAACGACCGGCGAGCTGCTGAGTGGCCTGACCTGCGCCATCCCACTCGCGTGCGTGGGGTTGGCCGCTTACTGGCTTATCGCCCGGCGTGCCGGCCGGCCACTCAACGCGAAAGCGATGCGCTGATGAAAACCCATAGTCACCCGGTCTTTGCTCGCGTATATAAGCGGGTCGCTGAGATCGCCGAGCGTCGCGGTGGAGCCGAGCACTGGCGCCGTCGAGCCGCCGAGTTTGAGGAGCCGCTTCCACGCTAGCGATAAGTAGTCTTACTATCGTCTCTTGGGCGGCTAGAATCGAGGCATGCCAACGACCAGCACATCGGAGTGGGCCGAGCACGCTCGTGCGGTTCTCGACCAAGCCGGGCATCGCAAGGGTGGGGCGCGGAACGCGATCATCGACCTGCTGGCGGAGCAGACTTGCGCACTGAGTGCCATCGAGATCGAAGATCAGCTGCGGGCGAGTAAGCGCAGCGTGGCGAGGGCGAGCATCTACCGCATCCTTGATTTGCTTCAGGACCGAGGGCTGGTGGCACGTCTGGAGCTGGGGGAGAACATGACGCGCTACGAGCTGATCGACCCCGCCGGTGCACACCATCATCATCTGCTGTGTGACTCCTGCGGGCGCCTTGTGCCGTTTGACGATGGTGACTTGGAGCGCTCGATCGACAGGCTGTCCCGTCGCCTTGGGTTTGATATGCACGAGCACGAGGTCATTCTTCGCGGCGACTGCTCGGCTTGCCATCGCTAGCCGTCTTTTCGGCCAAAAATAAGAATCAGACTCAATACTATGTTATGGTTTGCGGTGCGGCCCGGATGAGGCGCCGCTACTGTGCTTTCCACCATCGGATTGAGGTCCCATGAAGATCGCCCTATGGTGCGCCGCGCGCCGACGCACCCTCTTGGCCGTGCTAGCGGGGAGCGTTTTGCTCGCGCTCCTCACGGCAGGTTGCGGCAGCTCTTCGACGGGATCAAACTCGGCCGCCTCAACATCGTCGAGTAACGGCAGCCCGATCGCGGCGGTCGCAGCCGAGAACGAGTACGCGAACGTGCTTGAACAGATCGGCGGCAAGTACGTGAAGGTCACTGCGATCGAGAGCAATCCGAACACCGACCCTCACACCTACGAGGCGAGTCCGAGCACCGCCCAGGCCGTCGCGAGCGCGAAGATGCTGATCGAAAACGGGGTTGGCTATGACACCTTCATGGGCAAGATCGAGTCGGCCTCGCCCGACTCTCAGCGGTTGGTCATCAATGTCCAGAAACTGTTCGGCTTGTCGGAATCGACGCCCAATCCGCACCTTTGGTACAAGCCTACGACGATGCCTCTGGTGGCTAAGGCGATCGTAGGCGACCTTTCGACGCTTGAGCCCGCACACGCGGCGTACTTTCAAGCCAACGACACGGCGTTTGAAGCGTCCCTGGGACCGTGGCTGAAGGCGCTGGCGCAGTTCAGCAGGCGCTATCCGGGTACGGCGGTCGCGACGACGGAGCCAGTCGCCGACTACATGCTCGAAGCGGCCGGGATCAAAAATTTGACGCCATTCAGTATGCAGGCGGACATCATGAACGGCACCGACCCCGCACCGCAGAATGTGAGCCTTCAGAACAGCCTGTTCTCGGGGCACAAGGTCAAGGTATTTGTCCACAACCAGCAGGTGACCGATTCACTTACCGAATCGTTTGTGAAGGCCGCTAAGGCCGCTGGCATCCCAGTGGTCGGCGTGTATGAGACGATGCCCACCCCTGGCTATGACTACCAGTCGTGGATGCTAGCCGAGACCAAGGCCCTGGAAAAGGCGGTCTCTGAACACGCCTCGACAGAAAAACTGTGAACTCAGTGGACGCATCTGTGAGCGAGAGCATGCTCAAGGTGCAGGGCGTGGACGTGCGGCTTTCCGGCCGCAAGATCCTCGATCAGGTGAGTTTCAACATCGCTCCCGGCGAGTTCACTGGGCTGATCGGATCAAACGGAGCGGGCAAGACGACCCTGTTCCGGGTGATCCTCGGGCTCCAGCCTACGAGCGCGGGAGATGTCGTCATCGCGGGACGCTCCCGCGCTCGAGGACACCAACAGGTCGGCTTCGTCCCACAGAAGTTCCTGCTCGACCCGGACCTGCCGCTGCAGAGCGCGGGACCTCGTGGGCCTCGGCCTGGACGCCCACCGCCTCGGAGTGCCGCGCCCATCGCGCGCACGCCGTGCGCTGGTGGAGGAGATGCTTGAGGCCGTTGATGCTAAGCGGTTCGCCGATACCCGGGTCGGGCGGCTCTCCGGCGGGGAGCAACAGCGGATATTGATCGCCCACGCCCTGATCGCCCGTCCACGCCTGCTGCTTTTGGACGAGCCGCTGGCGAACTTGGATTTGCGCAGCGCGCACGAGGTGGTCGCGCTGCTAGCGAGGATCGCCCGCGAGCAGGACATCGCGGTGCTGATCTCAGCACACGAGATCAATCCGCTGCTCGGGGTCATGGACCGGATCGTTTACCTCGCCGCCGGACGCGCCGCTAGCGGAACTACCGATGAGGTCGTCCGTGCGGACGTCCTCAGCAAGCTCTACGGCCACCATGTCGATGTCCTGAACGTCCACGGCCGGGTGCTGATCGTCGCCGGGGCCGGGGAGGACACAGATCTGGCTGGGCACGAGGTCGCCTTCCCAGACACCGAGACCGTCTCGTGAGCCACTTCCTAGCTCCGGTCTTTGCCCCCGGGTTCTTCCAGAGCGAAGCGGTCCATATCGCGCTCGGCGTCGGAGCGCTTGTCGCGATCGTCACCGGGGTCGTCGGGGTGTTCACCGTCATGCGCGGCCAGTCCTTCGCGGGCGAGGCATTCGGTGACATCGGCACCACCGGTGGCTCCGGAGCATTCCTAGTCGGCATCGGGCCGTTGTGGGGGTTCGTCCTTGGGAACCTTCTCGCCGCGGCGGCGATGGAGACGATCGGCATCCAGCGCACACGCGGACGGGACCTCGCCACAGGGATCGTGCTCGGCGCGTCGATCGGACTCGCCGCGCTGTTTCTCTACCTGACTACGACCGAGCAGAGCACCACCGGAGCGACCGTCACGATCCTGTTCGGCTCGGCATTCACGATCGCGAGCTCGACAGTCCCGCTGATACTGCTCCTCGAGCCTCGCTCGTACTCGGCTTGATACTCACGCTCTACCGGCCGCTGCTGCTCGCCACCGTAAGCCCCGAGATGGCAGCCGCACGCGGAATACGTGTGCGCCTCGTTGGGGTGCTCTATCTGCTCGCGCTCGCGCTCGCCGCCGCGCTCGCGGCGATCACAATCGGCTCGATCCTCGGGACCGCGCTGCTCGTCGGCCCAGCCGCGAGCGCCCTACGGCTAACCAAGCGTCCGCTGATGGCGATGCTCACCGCTGCTGGCATCGGGATCGGAGCGATGTGGATCGGGATCGTGCTCGCCTATGACAGCTATGAATGGCCACCCGCCGGACACGGGTGGCCGATCAGCTTCTTCGTCGTGACTCTCGTTTTCGTCCTCTACTTGCTTTCCGGGCTGCCTGCGCGACGGCACAGACGTCGCTCTGACGATCCTCGCCCCGCGTCGCCCACACTTCATGCCGTGCCCGAGAGCCAGTAGAGACGCCAGTCATGTTCTCGGGATTCATGGTCAATGCCTGGGAGGTCGCGAGCATCGTCGCTGTCGTCGCCGGCGTGGTCGGGTTTTTCACGGTCTTGCGCGGTTCGGCATTCGCGGCGCACGCGATCCCCAATGGGTCGTTTGCGGGCGCGGCCGGCGCGAGCCTGATCGGTGTAAGTACGCTGCTCGGCCTCGGTGTGTTCGCTCTTGCTGGAGCGCTCGGTATCGGGCTGCTCGGCCGTAGGGGACGCCACGATGTAGCTACGGCACTAGCGCTGGTGATGATGCTCGGCCTCGGGGCACTGTTCCTCAGCTTCAGCGAAGAGTACGCACCAGCTGTCTACTCGCTCCTGTTCGGAGAGGTTCTCGGGATCTCGAGCAATGACATAGCCCCAACCGCGATCCTCGGGATCCTCTGCGTCGCCGCAATCGCCTTGCTGTATCGGCCGCTGATGCTCTCCTCGGTCCTGCCCGATGTCGGGGAAGCACGCGGCTTGAGCAGCTTCCGCATGGAGATGCTGTTCCTCCTCGTCCTTGCACTGGCAACGGCGATGACCGTGCCCGTCGTCGGGACGCTGCTGATCTTCAGCCTGATGATCGGTGCCCCAGCAGCCGCCCGTTCGTTCACCGATCGACCACTGGCAGCAATGGCCCTATCGGTGGCGTTCGCGCTGCTTGATCGTGTGGATCGCGATCGCCGCCTCCTACGAAACCAATTATCCGGTCGGGTTCTTCGTCGGCACTGGCAGCGCCTTCTCCTACGCACTCGGCCGCGGATGGGCGGCATGGCGAACACGTTAGGTGTCTTCTGAGCAGAGCGCGCACTCCAAGCCCAGCTAGCGCGGGAGGGCAGGAGCCGCAAAAAACGGAAGGGGGGAGATTCGAACTCCCGAGACGGGGGTTGCCCGCCTGCCGGTTTTCAAGACCGGTGCATTCAACCGCTCTGCCACCCTTCCAGCGTGACTGAGGAAGGCTAGTCGATCATCGAGTCGTCGCGACGCACGCGGAGGCTGCTTACATACGGCGGTCTCGTCTGCCGAGTTGCCGCTCGATATCCGCGCCGATCGGCTCTATCTCAAGGCCGCCGCTGCGCAGTTCAGGGGCGAACTTGGTCGAGCAGTGATTTCGGTCCCGTCGGACACCGGACGCCTGGCTCAATTCGACCCGGATCGCTGCCTATTCTGAGCCACCGGTGCTGTCCCCCGAGCTGTAGGAGTGCGCGCCCGTGCCGGCGAGCTTGCCACCGTCAACGATCAGGTACTCATCCCGGATCGGACGGCCGTCGAACCAGCACTCAAGGATCTCGCGTGTGCCGGCCGCATAGCGGGCTTGCGCCGACAGGCTCGTGCCGGAGATGTGCGGGGTCATGCCGTGGTGTGGCATCGACCGCCACGGGTGATCGCTCGGAGGCGGCTGAGGGAACCACACGTCACCCGCGTAGCCGGCGAGCTGGCCGCTCTCACAAGCCCGCACGACCGCGTCGCGGTCGCAGATCTTGCCCCGCGCGGTGTTGATCAGGTAGGCGCCGCGTTTCATCCTCGCAAGCATCTCGTCGTCGAACAGGTTTTCGGTCTCTGGGTGAAGCGGGGCGTTGATTGTCACCACGTCGCACACTTCGACCATCGAGGCAGGGTCAGCATGAAACGTGACGCCCAGCTCGCGCTCGACGTCCTCGGGCAGGCGATGGCGGTCCGTGTAGTGCAGACCTACGTCGAACGGCTTTAGCCGCCGCAGCACCGCCGTACCGATGCGGCCGGCCGCGACTGTGCCGACCTGCATCCCCTCCAAGTCGTAAGAGCGCGACACGCAGTCGGCGATATTCCAACCGCCATCGAGCACCCGCTGGTAGGAAGGGATGTAGTTGCGCACCAGCGACAGGATCATCATCACCACGTGCTCGGACACGCTGATGCTGTTCGAGTAGGTGACCTCGGCAACCGTCACGTCGCGTGCGATCGCCTCCTCCAGGTCGGTGTGGTCGGAGCCGATTCCCGCCGTCACGACGAGCTTCAGGTTCGGCGCCTTGGCGAATCGCTCCTTGGTCATGTACGCCGGCCAGAAGGGTTGGGAGATAACGACATCGGCGCGCGGTAGCTCGCGCTCGAACACAGAGTCGGGACCCTCCTTGTCGGAGGTCACAATCAGCTCGTGCCCCGCGCTCTCCAGGAACTCGCGCAAGCCCAGCTCGCCAGACACGCAGCCGACGAGCTCGCCTGGGGTGAAACCCAGCGCGGACGGGGTCGGAGTGGTCTGGCCGCCGTCGTAGCGCTCGATCCTGGGCACGTCGTCACGTGCATAGGACGGCGGGTATCCGTCGACCGGATCGTCATACAGGACACACAGCACCGTGGCCATTGCTGTCACCTTCCCTCTGTCTGGAATTGGATCATGCTCGCAACCTCTCATCGCGGCGGGTGAGGCAGCATCGCCTAACCCAGGTAATTTGACCCGACGCAAGTCATTCTGCCACCGCGCCGCCGAGTTGGGAGATGGCTCGTCGCAACCGAAGGAGGATCGTGATGCGGAAGTTGATCTATTCGATGACCATGTCGCTGGACGGCTACATCGCTGGGCCCGACGGCGCGATCGATTGGTCGGTGCCTGACGAGGAGCTGTTTCTCCTCCACACCCAGCAGGTACAGGAAATCGGTGTGCACCTTTGCGGACGGCGGCTCTATGAAACGATGGTCTACTGGGAGACCGCTGAGGAGAGTCCGCTGGCCGCGGATCAGGTTAAGTTCGCCCAGATCTGGAAGGCCCTGCCGAAGGTCGTGTTCTCCGCGACGCTTCAGAGCGTGGTGGGCAACACCAGGCTGGCCAGGGACGGTGTCGGCGAGGAAGTCTCGAAGCTCAAGGAACAGCCCGGGAAGGACATCGCCGTTGGCGGCGCCGGCCTCGCCGGTGCGTGTATGAAGCTGGGGCTGATCGACGAGTGGCGGCTGTTCGTCAGCCCGGTCCTACTCGGCGGCGGCACGCCCTACTTCCCGACCCTGGACGACAGGATCAACTTGGAGTTGCTCGAGACACGCACGTTTGGCTCCCGCGTCGTTTACCTTCGCTACAAGCGCGTGCCAGACGTCCTGTAGGTGAACACGTCCCACTTGCGTACCCTGGTGGGACCGGCGACAAGAGTCGGGGCGCTCTGGCACGATTGGACCTCTAGCCCAAGGCATGGCGTCCAGACGTAAGGAGCTGCTACGCCTCCAAAAGCTCCTCAATGGCCGCGTCGAACGATGTCGGATCGCTCGGTGAGAACCGCCTCATTACGCCCCCGCTCGCGCCGATCAGAAACGATGGGGTTCCAGTGAGTCCGGAGTTCTCCGCGGCCAGCGCGTCGCCGGCGGTCTCGTTGGCAAGCTCCGGGTCGCGTCGGTCCTCGGCCCAACGCGCGAGATCCAGTCCCGTGACCTGGCTAGCGATGCCCTGGAGGTATGCGTCGGTCACATAGCCCGAGTTCTCTTCTCCCTGCTCTGCATAGAAGGTCTCGATGAAGTGCCAGGCCCGCTCCTGCCTGCCTGCCGCCAGCGCCGCAACCTGCTGGGCCATGAACACCTCCGGATCGCGCGTCGCCGTTTGCAGGGCGTGGGACTCGACTCGCAACTTACCGGCATGTACCCACCGCTTGATGATCGACGGCAGTACCTTGAGCGAGAAGTCCCGGCAGTACGGGCATTGCAGGTCAGCGAAGTACGCAAGCGTGACAGGGGCCGCCGGTTGGCCCAGCGCATTTGCGCTCTGCGGGATGCCCGCAAGGAGGGCTGTGATCTCACTGTTGTCGTTCATGGGGCTTATTCGGCGGAAGTCGTTCATGGGGCTTTATTCGGCGGAACCTAGCATCGTGCGTTGTTCCCGGTGTCGTGCCGATCCATTCGCTTCGTCTACGGCGAATGGCTGCCGCCAAAGCCACCGGCGTGACGCCCGTGCCTTCGGGCTTCAGGCAACGCGTGAGATATCTTCGGAGGTCGCATGGGGAGCGTTCTACTGGTAGCAGAGGTGCATGGACGGACAGCGCTCGAGCTCGAGCTACGCGCGCTTCTGCGTGAGCTGGCCGATGCAAGCCACGCCGAGCTTCAATGCACCGGCTTTCGAGTGCTCACCGCCGAGGAGCCGGGTGAGTTCGTGCTGCTCGGCTCGTGGAACACCGAGACGGCCCTGCGCGAACACTACGAGACGAGCCATTACCGTCGCTATCGCGACCAGGTCCAGCCGCTGCTTGCACGTTCAAGCGATGTAATCGTCCATCACATCAGCGTCACCGTGCACGCTGTTGACCCCAATCCGCCGGACCCTGGGCTGTTCGGGTAACGAACCCCCTCCTGTCTGTGGTTGAACTCAGTCAAATGGATGAGTTGTGGCGATGAGCTCTGGGGACTCCGTCGCTTCGCCTCTTCTTAGCGCGTCCGAGCTCGCGGATATGGCCACATTCGGTACTGAGAGAGCTACGCGGGCTGGGGACTTGCTCTTCCAAGCCGGGGAGGCGTCTTACGATCTGTTCGTCGTCCTTGAGGGCGAAGTGCAAATCGTTCGGCCAGGCGGCGCGGATGAGGTCGTTGTTGCCGAGTTCGGGCCAAGTAGCTTCATCGGCGAGCTGACACTGCTGACCGGCCAGCGCCGCTTTTTGACTGGTCGCGTCTCCCGGCCCGGGCGGGTGTTGGTGATCGCCCAGGCCGAGCTCCGCCGGCTCATGAGCATCCGCCCGGCGCTCTCTGAGACCATCTTCAACGCGCTGCTCGCGCGCCGCGAGTCCCTGCGATCCGGAGAGGGCGCACAGGCAATCCGGATCGTCGGTTCGCGCTACTCCCCCGAGGCGATGAGCCTGCGCTCATTCGCTGAGCACTCGCATCTCGTGCACGCCTGGATCGATGTCGAGGATGCCGAGGACCTCGACTCTTTCCTCGTACCGATGGGTTTGCAGCCAGAAGATATCCCGGCTGTGATCACCGCTACCGAGACTCTGCGCCATCCCTCGCCCGCGATCTTCGCGGAGCACCTCGGCTTGACCTTCCAGCCCACACCGGGCTACATCTTCGATCTGGTGGTCATCGGCAGCGGCCCGGCCGGCCTCGCCGCCGCCGTCTACGGCGCCTCAGAGGGCTTGCGCACAGTCTCCCTGGACGCAGTGGCCATAGGTGGACAGGCCGGCGCTAGCTCGCGGATCGAGAATTACGCAGGATTCCCGAATGGCATCTCCGGTGAGGAGCTCACTGGCAAGACCGCTGTGCAGGCGATGCGACTCGGAGCTCGCTTGAACTCCCCGTGCGAGGTGGTGGGGCTGCGATCGGAGGCCAGCTTCCACGTCGTCATGCTGCGCGACGGCAGCGAGGTTCCGACACGTGCGGTGATTGTCGCCTCCGGGGCACGCTATCGGCGGCTCGAGGTTGAGGATCTCCAGCGCTTTGAGGGCGCCGGTGTGTACTACGCCGCGACAGATCTCGAGGCGCGCGTCTGCAGCGGAACGCCCGTGTTGGTCATCGGCGGCGGCAACTCCGCCGGTCAGGCCGCGATCTACCTGGCCCAGAATAACTGCAGTGTCACGATCGCGATCCGGCGCGAGGATCTCACCCAGAGCATGTCTCAATACCTGATCGAGCGGATCGAGGCCGACCCGAAAATCGATCTCATGACCGGCGTTGAAGTTCAGGCGCTCACCGGTCGGGATCATCTCGAAGGCGCAATGCTCGCGCACAAACAGACCGGCCGTGAGCAGGAGATTGCGTGCGCAGGTCTGTTCTGCTTCATCGGCGCCAGCCCGGCGACGGCGTGGCTGGGCGACAGTGTGCTGCTTGACAGCGACGGATTCATCCTCACCGACCGTCAGCTGCCCGGCCCGCTCGGTGCTGAGGCAGCAAGAGGGCTGCCGTTCGAGACATCGAGGCTCGGGGTATTCGCCGCCGGCGACGTCCGGCACGGCTCGATGAAGCGGGTCGCCTCCGCTGTGGGTGAGGGGTCGAGCGCGGTGCGCTCCGTCCACGAGCGACTGGCCTTTGAAAATTGATGCTCGACGCCACCGGCGTTTAGTGGCGAGAGTGGAGGTTTTCTTGCTGCGGCCTGGAGCAGAACCGGCTCTGAAGCAGGCATCAGGCGCGGAGCGTCGCTCCAACATACGGAGGCCTAGTTCCGCATCGCCACGTTGGCATCAAGATTCCCGTACGACATCGCGTCCGCCCGCGACGTGGCGCTGACGGTGGAGGGCAAACAGGATCTCGGTACCCTTAACCTCTGACATTTCACGTATTTTGTTGACCACGTCGGAGATGTCGTCGTTGCTCTCGGCGCGAACTCTGAGAAGTGCATCTACTTTTCCTGCGATGCCGGAGGCCTCCCGGACCTTCGGGAGCTTGACGACCTTCGCCACAAATGCCTCGGCGTTGGTCTTCGACTCGAGGGTGAGCTCTACATAAGCTTCGGCCAGCCGACCGACCTTGTGGTGGGCAATTACGGTCGTGTACTTGAGGATATGTTCTCTCTCGAGGCGCCTCAGACGACGAGTTACCGAGGAGGGCGCCAGTTTGATCTCTCTCGCCAAGGATGCTGCCGGCCTGCGCGCATCCTCTGCCAGCAGGGCGAGAAGCTCCCGATCAGTTGTATCTATGGTGTTATCGTCGTCGTGCACGAAGTGAGCATATAACGCACGGAAACCCCGCGCATGGCGGCTTGTCCGAACCAATCGATTCCGCGTGGGCCGAATCGTGCCGCTGACCCTGGGTGCGATAAAGTTTCGCAACGTGGAATTGTAGCGATGCAATAATGTCGGTATGGACGAGCACTGCCCGGAGCGGAGGGGCGCCAACAACCCGCGCGCGCACCCAGGGGAGATCGAAGTCGGAGATCGAAGAGATCTACCATCAACTGAGTCGACCGCGGATGGGGACGCAATATTGGCGACCGCCAACGGCACCGCGGGAGGACCGTCGAACGTCGAGCCGGATTCACCAGAAAACACTAGCCGCCAGTCCGATAACGGTATAGTCACCGTCGAATCGGATGACCCGCCTGGCAATCATTCCTGGATGCGCAAGCTTCTTGGCTCGATGCGAAAGTTTCTTGGGAATGGCTGGACAATTGCCGTGGGAGCCGCCATCGTTGGGTCCGTCCTCACCCTCCTGTTGCCTGTCCTATGGAAGGATCTCCAATCCTCCGATCCTGGTCCCAAGCTAGTCGCGGGCGAAATTGGACCATTCGGAGCTTGGAGCTATCTGGACGCTAGTGCCCGGGGGCATCAGCAGCGCCACTTCAACTGGGGGGAAGAAGTAAGCATTCAAGGCTACTGCATCGGTGAAGCCACTCGCGCGCCAGAAACACAAGAAGTGCTCGACGAACGCTGGTATATTCTCAAGGACAGGCAGGTGATTCCAGCCTGGAGCGTTCAGCGTAAGCTGCTCTCGGAACGCCAACCGTCCCCGTGCCCGGGAGCGGGTAAGAAAATTGGAGGCGCTGAACTAATCCACCTCAAGCCCCTGAAGAGGCATGACGGCTTTGTCTTGCATGCCAGCGTAACGAAGGGCGCCACTATCGCGGTTGCAGCCTTCGATAGGCACAGCAACGGATGGCGCCTGCTGTCTCTCGACCATGAAAACGGTCACGGTGACAATGCCTATCTCTCGTTCGGCAAGGCGACGGCAGCGCTTGCGGTTGCATGCTGGGCTCGCGCCATTCCGGCCCATCCCAAAGCAGCCATTCTAGCGAATATAACGATGTTTAAAGACTTCGTCCGATACTCGGTTCCCTCCGTCCATACCACCGCTAGGAAGGGGGCCGAAGAAGCATGTAACCGTGAAGAATACGGCAGGGTCAGCGCCCGCGCTTCTCTGCGCACACAAGTAAAGCCAGCATTTCATAGAAAACCAGTGCCCAACAACCGCGCTACTACCCTACCGGCGACAGCCTTTAAAGAATACAAAGAATCGCCCAAGGAACCTGCCGTTACGCACGCGAAGGAACACATCGCCAACCAACTCAAACCATCGAACGGCGGCAAAGAAGAGGGAGAAGAAGTAGGCATCTATAAGCCCGGGAAATAGGTCTATGAATCAGTCAACTATTATGCGGCTAAATATCAGCCTTACGCTAGCGTCGATCGTAGTGCTCCTTGCCTTCACTAATTGTGGTATGGCAGCCGCGGCTCTGCTCCCTGATGGGTCACAAAAGCACGATCTGTGGGCGCTTCCTGAAGACAGCTTTGGACTCGGCGATAAGCTCACAGCATCGCCGAAAGGAGAGCCGGCAAGCAGGGAGACAGCAAGCGCCGTCGAAGTTATGCCTGAAATAGGCGTGGAGATCGGGCGTAAGCCTCGGAGTTTATACGGACACCGGATCGGCGCGACTGTCAAATTCTTCAAGTTGGTTCACGAAAGGCACGTGACCATACGTATCACCTGCATTCGCTGTGCAAAGAATGCGCCTGTGACCCGCGGGCTCACTGCGCCCAGCAGACTGAAGGGTCAATATCTCCCCAACAAAGCGACTCTGGTGATTACTGTCAGCGCACGAGCCAAGTATGGTCGCTATATAGAAATCCCAAACGCGGGCGCTGGCGGCGAACCCACTGCACCGGAGCAATGCGTACCTCCCCGTAAGAGGAACCGGATCGGCTGCCCAGAAGGCGTAAAAGCGCCACCCCCACCACCGCCACCATCACCGACGGCGCCTGGGGAGAGGGCGCCACCGCAGGTGCGCGGGGACATGAAGGTCGGTGACGAGCTCTCATGCTATGAAGGCGAATGGACGGGAACGCCTGAAATCAAATATGTGTTTCTGTGGCTGCGTGAAGGGACGCCAATCGCTGGGGCGACGGAAAGCACGTATCACGTTCAGCCGGCGGACGAAGGAGAGATAGTGGCGTGTCGTGTGACGGCGACGAACGCGGTGGGCTCAACGTACGTCACGAGTATCGGCTTGCCCATCCCGAAACTGCCTGCAAGCACCGTGGCGCCCGGAATATCTGGCGTACGGAAGGTCGGCGACACGCTGACGTGTTCGTCAGGAGCTTGGTCGGGCACCCAAGACTTCACCTATGTGTACCAGTGGGAAAGCGACGGGACACCGATATTGGGTGCGAGTAAAGAAACGTATGCGGTCCAGGCCGAAGATGAAGGCAAGACGCTGTCGTGCATGGTTACCGCCGAAAACGAAGCGGGCTCTGCGACAGCGACAAGTGGAGGGATATTGGTGCCAGTGCTACCTCTAGAGCATGTGCTCCCGCAGGTGCACGGCAACCTGAGGGTTGGTGACGAGCTGTCGTGTTATGAAGGGGACTGGTCGGGAACGCAGCCGATTACGTTTGCGGTTTTGTGGCTGCGAGAAGGAGCGCCGATCCCGGGGGCAACGGAAAGCACCTACCATGTCCAATTCGCGGACGAAGGGAAGTTTGTGGCATGCCAGGTGGTAGCGTCAAACGAAGCTGGCGAGTCGAAGCCCGAGACAAGCGTCGCAGTGCCAGTCCCGGTGCTGCCCCTGGAGTACGCGTTGCCGCAGGTCACGGGTACCGCGAGGGTTGGTGACACGTTGGAATGCGCGACGGGCGAATGGACAGGCACTACGCCGATCAGCTATAGCCGGGAGTGGCTGCTTGACGGCGTGGCGATCGCCGGTGAAGTGCAAAGCACCTACAAGGTTCGAGGAGAAGACGAAGGCCACGTGCTCTCCTGCCAAGTCGCGGCGTCAAACGAAGCCGGCGAGTCTAAGCCCGCGAGGAGCGTTGGGGTTAGCGTGCCGGTGCTGCCAGTGAACACGGTTTTGCCGCAGGTCACCGGTATGGCCAAGGTCGGGCAGACGCTGGAATGCTCCACCGGAGAATGGATGGGTACCGCACCGATCAGCTATAGCCGGGAGTGGCTGCTTGACGGCGTGGCGATCGCCGGTGAAGTGCAAAGCACCTACAAGGTTCGAGGAGAAGACGAAGGCCACGTGCTCTCCTGCCAGGTCGTGGCGTCAAACGCGGCCGGGGAATCTAAGTCGATGAGAAGCATCGGAGTAAGCGTGCCCAACCGGCCCGAAAACGTCATCGCCCCAGAAGTCTCAGGCGGCGTTAGGGTCGGCGAAACGCTGACATGCTCGAAGGGCACGTGGACCGGCGTCCCTACGCCCACCTACGCATACAAGTGGCTGCGGGATGCGACGGCGATCCCCAACGCAACCGCGAGTACTTATAAGGTTCAGACTGCGGACGAAGGCGAACTGGTCTTTTGTGAAGTGACCGCGACGAACTCGGCGGGCGCGGAAAGCGCTAGCAGCAACCATGTCAGGGTGCCGTCGCTACCGGAAAGCACCACACCGCCCGTGATCTTGGGCGAAGCCTTGGCGGGCGAAACACTGTCGTGCCAGCCAGGATCCTGGGAAGGGACTCCTGCTCCTACATTCGCTGACAGGTGGCTCCGCGACGAGACGCCAATCGCTGGCGCGACGAAAGCGAGCTACGAAGTGGGCGCCGCCGACGAAGGTCACACACTCTTCTGCGAAGTCACAGCGACGAACACCGCCGGATCGAAGCGCGCGACCAGCAACGGCCTGCCCGTTCCAGAAGAAGTCAGGAAACAGAAAGAAATCATAACGAGCGTCGATACCACGAAAGGTGACCTTGCGCCATACGACGGGGATTTCAGTATCGCCTCGCAAAAGTTCAAAGCCATGTCGGACACGATCACCTACGCGGGCGTCACTATTGGCAACCCGAAGCTACCTGTGGGTGAATCGTCTTCGTACAAGGTGGACATCCGGCTCTGCACCACGCAAGAATGCATGGGGGTCGACAGCGAACTCGCGAGTGTAGAAACAGCAGTAGACAACTATCGACTATCCGCGGGGGAATTTCCGACGGAAACCTCGGTCACGCCAGACCGAACCTACTATTTGGTCTGGACGCCTCCGCCTAGCGTCGAAGGCACAAAGTGGCTTACGTTCTGGCATGGCGGACAAGCCACGCCCATCGAAAAGAGCGAAGACATGGAGGCCATCGTGCGTGGCTATAACCGGGCCAGCAAAGGCGCCAACGTCTCAAATCGAGAAATCATCAGCTATTTTGGCAGCAAGCCTCCACCGGCGCCGTACTCGGATCCGTTTCAATACGTGTATCAGAACTTTGTCGCCGCTTCGAACCGGATCACGACGCTCGGCGCGGTAGTCGGTAATCCGGCGACGGAGATAACTAAGCCGCCAGTTCCTCAGGAACTAGAAATAATGTTGTGCACAACGGCTACTTGCAAAGGCAGCGAGCTGGCGCACGGTAACGCCAATATAGTCAACTATGGCGTTACCGAAGTGCACCTGGAAAAAGCTGTCGATGTGACGCCGGGTAGAGAATATTTTGTGTATTGGAAAGCGCCCGCGGAATACGAGGCGACACCATGGGTCGCGTTCTGGCAAGGCACCGGACCGGAGCCAGAAGACGCGACAGAAGCGCAGGCCGTGGTTAAGGGGTATGACGCCGGCTTTGAAACCTTCGGCCCAACCTATTTTCCAGAGACGCCCGAAACAAACGGCATCAGCACATTCAAAGATTACGAAAACGCCAGCGGCGAAGGACAAGAAATCAAAGAAGGCGAAGTGGTCTACGTGACTTGCAAGATCTTCGCGCCGGAGATTCCTTCCGTCGAACTCGAAGGCTATTGGTATCGCATTCACTCGAGCCCTTGGAACGAAGAATATTATGCAGTGGCAAACTCCTTCCTGAATGGGGGCGGAATCGGTAACCCGGTCTATGTCGACCCTAAGGTACCCGACTGCTGAGGTACCGAGGTGGAAAGGAACGCAGGCGACATGACGATGACCAAGTGGTTGACGGTATCGTGAGCAGGAGCGCCTGCGCGTAGTTGTAGCAAGCGCGGGTGTGTAGCGCGCCCGCTCGCATCACGGCGCATCCTGGAAATGTGGGGTCGGCCTGCTCAGCCAAGCCCATCGTGTTGGCAAGCACCCCAGCTGGCGTGCGAGCGAGCCGAGGGCGGCGTAGCCGGCGGATCGCTTCAAGACCGATGCAACCGCCCCGTCGCCGCTCCGGGGATGTTGAACACGGATGCCAGAGGGCATTCGACAAACGGTCGATTGTGGACTGTTGTCTGTTGAGCGTTGGCGGCACGCGGCCGATCAGGAGAGGGTGCCGATGATTCGTCTAACCATCGCCTCACCGCGCCAGTTCTGGCTCGCGCGGCCAATCATCGCCCCAATCGCGCTCCTCGCGACAATGCTCGCGCTGGCTCTCCTCAGCTCGCCCGCAATGGCCGTGGAAACGGGCGTGGTCGTCAACGGCCCCAGCGGGCTGTCTCCCGAAAGCGACAGCCAGCTCGCCGGCCTGGGCGTGGGCTGGGTGCGGGGATTCGTGCCCTGGACGGTGTTCGAACCAAATCAAGGCCATCTCAACGAACCGCAGATCGGCGCTCTCGAAGCGGGCTTGAACGCATTGCCGAAGGGCACGAAGGTGATCCTCGACGTGGTCAACACCCCACAATGGGAGTCTGGCTCGGCCAATCCCGTGATGCCCCCACGTGACCCAGCCGACTTTGCCCACTTTCTCGGCACGATCTCAAAGCGCCTGGCTGGCAAGGTAGACGCTTGGGAGATCTGGAACGAGGAGGACGACTCGCTGTGGTGGGCGAGCGGCCCGGACCCAGCCGCCTACACAGCACTCCTGAAGGCCGCTTATCCGGCGATCAAAGCTTCCGATCCAAGCGCCAAGGTCGTCTTGGGCGGGTTGACGGGCAATGACTACGAATACCTCTCCCAGGTCTACGCCGATGGGGGCAAGGGCTCGTTCGACGCCGTGGCGGTCCATACGGACACGATCTGCGATGTCGCCTCGCCTTATGAAATCTTGCGCAATGGGCGCACCGATCAGCGCATTAACCGCTGGTCGTTCCTGGGCTATAGGACCGTCCACGAAGTGATGCTCGCCAATGGCGATAACAGCCCGATCTGGATGACCGAGCTCGGCTGGAGCACCGACACCCAGACCTGCAACTCGGGCGCCTGGGCCGGCCAGAAGCCAGCGGGCGTGACTCCCCAAGAACAAGCCACCTTCCTGCAGCAGGCCTACCACTGCTTGGCCCAAGACTCATATGTGCAGGTAGGCATCTGGTATGGGCTGCAGGACACCGAACCGTTCGGCACCCCGCGCGGCAGCTATGGCCTGCTGGGCCCCAATCTCCAGGCCAAGCCGGCCTATGGGGCGCTCGCCGAATACGACCGCAATGGCGACCGCTTGACTGAACAGTGCGGCGCCCAGCAGGGACCTCAGATCAAGCTGACGAGCCCACGGACGGGGGTTCGCTACAGCAACACCCTGCCGATCTCTGTGACCGCCAGCGACAACGTCGGGGTCTACCAGATCTCCTTGTATGACGACCACCACATCATCCGCAGCTTCTATGTCCATGGCGGGCTTTCGACCTTGAGTGGCCACATGGTGTGGTACGGCGCGCGCTTGCTCAAGCCGGGCAAGCACACCCTGATGGCTGAGGCATTCGACGAGCGCAACAACACGAGCACGACGTCGATCACGATCATCAGGGCGGGAAAGCCTAAGAAGCACAAAAAGCACAAGCATCGCAATCCCAAACATTGAGCGAGACGCGCCGCGGCCCCGCCGCGCGGCGGCCACTCGCCTCCGCGCCCGGTCCACGCCAAGGCCCTAGCGCAACATCCGTGCCAGGGAGGCCCACAGGCTCTAAACTGGCCTTTCGCAGTCCCGGGAGAGGTGGCCGAGTGGCTGAAGGCACTCGCCTGCTAAGCGAGTATGGGGGTCAAACTCCATCGGGGGTTCGAATTCCCCCCTCTCCGTTTTCGCCGGATTTGGCTCTGCGAAGCCAAGAACGAGCGACCGATGGGACCTAAGAACTTGGGTGATGTCCGGACCAAGGCTCTCCAGCGGCGCCGCCGCTGAGTGGCTATTGCGGTTGTTCTTCTGGAGGTTGCTGTGGCCCACCCACGGTCTCGAGCTCGTTCTCGGCCCACGTCCTTACCTGCTCGACCAGTGCGAGGGCTGCCGGTGTCTGGGGCGAGACCTTCCGTACGAGCGTCTCGTCATCTATCGCCCTGGCGAGCAGCACGCGCGCCAGATCGAGCCGGTCATGTGGCGGCATGCAGCACTCGACCCTCGGTGAGAGCGGCGTGCACCATCGACCCCTCCACGCTTCCCCAATCCTCGGCGTAGCCCTCGCTTACGACGAGGACATCGAAAGGCATCCCGAGCGGGCGGAGCGCTCGACCGAGACGCACCATCTCGGCGTGTCTATCCTCGGGCTCGCGCTCTACGACGAGGAAGTCGAAATCGCTGTGCGGACCAGCGTCACCGCGTGCACGCGAGCCAAAGAGCACGATCTTGACCGGATCGGCAGCGACAGCGACCAAAGTCCGGCCTGCCATCTCGATGACCTCCTGCGGAACCATGACGACACCGTAGCGAAGCCGCCGGGCAATCTGTGCTTGGCAGGCTCCGCGACAATGAGGGTCAGCGATCGGCGTTGCTTATCGCCTGCGCCACCTGCCAGCGCGCCTGCCGCCCCGCTGGCCAGCAGTTTCGTACTACAATTGCGGTCGTGGAGGTCCATCCGTCGGCGCGTAAGCACGGCATCGCCGACGAGGACATTGAGCACGCGGCGGAACATGCGATGACGATTGAGAACCAGGACGAGGACACCAGGCTATATCTAGAGCCAGGCCGCAGTGCAGCGCTGCTCGAGGTCGTCACTATCGTGCGGGACGACGGCTCGGAGCTTGCGATCCACGCGATGCCAATGCGAGCGAAGTATCAGCGACTGTTGCCGAGAGGCTTGCCATGGCGAAGAAGACGCAAGCACGAACAGCAAGCGGCGTTCCGATCACCGACGATCTGATCAACAGACTCGCCGATAAGGCCGAGGCGGGTTACGACGTCGAGAAGACCCTTCGCCGGCGCGGAGGGCGCCCCCCAATCGGTTCTGCTGCTGCAAGCGTTGAGTCTGTGCGGCTCGATCCGGAGTTGCAAGCGGCCTTGGCCAGCAGGGCAGAACTCGATCACGAAACGGCTTCGTCGCTGATCCGCAAGGCCTTGCGGCAATATCTCAAGGTTGCCTGATTGCCCCGCCGCTTGTCGTCGTGCCTGCCTACCGGCGGTTCCATAAGAAGCTCGACTAAGCGGTTTTCCCCACACGGCTTACCGATGATCTTCATGATGGTCACGACGCAGCCACCTTGAGCGGGGCCGACGCAACCGGGAGTGGAACAAACGTGGTGCGTTTGGCTGAGGGTTTGGGGGTTCGCACTTCGGAGCTGGTTGCAAGGGCGGAAGGCTGTGCTCGGGACCAGGAGTGAGGCTCAAAACACTTCGTACGCCTGTCCGCCCTTGCGTAGGTTTACTTAGGACTGCGTAGAGACTGCCCGAAGGTTGGGCACATGCAGCTTCCGCACATAAGCTCTACGGCAGTCCTTGTAGGCATGGGTTTGCTGATCTCCGTCCTCAAGGAGCTCCCTCAGATGCGCAGCCCACTCAAGGTTGTAGCGCTGGCGACCTCGCGAGCGCTGCGTCCCTCTAGGACCACGGCGTCCACGACGTAGCGCGCCAGCCCTGAGCGTCCCATCCCCATACCAGCCATCTTTCCTATTGGTGTCCAGTATCTCCCGAGACATCAGTCCACTATCTACTGAAACCACACACCCCCCTTCCGTCCACTCTCTTCGTGAGGCGTTTTTGGCTTTGCGACACCAAAATTGCTCAGCACGATTGGACATGGCAGCTTGTGCCTTATGAGAACCCGGCGAGGCTGCGGGTCTGGTCGGGTTGGAGGCATTCATATGCCGCACATGATCGATCGACTGCTGCGATGACAGCATTGACGTCACGTGGCAAACCATCGCCGACTTTCGCGATCTGGACCCCGAACCCCTCATAGCGCTCGAAATCGCCAGCCTCGGCTCGGTTGTAAGCGATAACGGCCGGGACGTCGGGATTTTCGAGGATGTATTGCAGGGCAGCCGCGGCCTCCACTCCCTGCGTGATCGCCTCGCCGTCGTATGGAATGACGACCATACCGCAGCCCTCCAACGCGGATAGGAGGCTGGCATGCAGCATGCCATGAAGACGAGAGTCGTCCTTCATCCAGCGAGGAGCCGCGGCATTGCATCCTGGCTCGTACACATCAAATCCAGCTTCCAGCAGCCCTTGTGCGATCCAGGCCGCCATACCGTTTGCGGTGCCCGCGGGCCAGCCGCCCGTTGCCGGCCCGGCCACTACGACCAACCCGCGAGGCACCGCTCGATTTGCCTGCTCGAACCACGCATCGAGCTCTGAGATGGGGAGCGTGAATCCGTCTGCGGCCAGATTTGAAACGACCTCTCTCTCGAACCGCGCGCGGAGTTGCGGTCGCGGTAGGAACCCGAGATAGTCGGCCAGGATGGAGGTCGCGCCCTCCTCCGGGCCTGACCCGCCGTAGCCCCACGATGCTTCCGGCGCGGCCAAGCCAAAGACTGGGATCGGCTGGCGGCCGCGTTCCAGGGCAAGCTCGATTTGCGCCGAGCGGTCCGTGCTGACCCCAACATAAGCGCCGTCGGTGGAGCGTCGCCGAGGTACGAATCGCGCTCGCCACATTCGCGCGCGTCGGTTTGACTCTTCCTCACAACTCGGGTCGAACCCGCAGTATTCCCCGTAGGGGGAAGGTCCGTGGGTAGGGCATGCAAGCCCTGTCTCGATTAGCAGGTCGAGCAGTCGCTTGGCTGGCTGTCCGCTTACAGCTTCTGCCAGCGCCCTCGTGTAGAACCCGTAAGGAAACATAAGGACAGGTCGGCCTGTCAGCGTCTCAACCGCCGCTAGATCTACGGGACTGAAGCACGCAAGGGCCACTTTGGGGCCCTCGAACACTTTCGACGAAGGCCGCAGCCTGCATCCATCAAGCTCGAATGTCACCTCGCGGAAACGAGGTTCGCCGCTAAGCGGACTTGTCGGGGTATAGGCGATCATCGTGAACTCCCCTCCCGGAGGGACCACGGTCTCGGCTACCTCGCTGGCCACCGAGGCGGCGTTGGCGATCGGGCACAGACCGCCTTTAAGTTGACCCACGACCACAACGTGTAGATCGTTGTGGACGTAGTGACGCGCGTGGCAAGCGAGGCTATTTGGCAGGTCCGACGGCTCCAAGATGAGGTCGTGGTCGGGTAGGTCCGAGTCGCTCCTGACATATCTGCGCTCCGCGGAGTCCACAGAGATCACCGCGACCTCGAGACGAAAACCAGGCGGTCATGCCAATCTTGCGGGTCAGGCCGCATCTCGAACGTGCCATCCAGCGCGCGCACGATTGCGCCAAACTCGTGGTGGCGGATGCCCACCACCACCGCGCAGCCGTGATGAGACTTCCCGGTCTCCAACCATTCGTGACAGATGCGTGGGAAGTCCGCGACGTCGAATGTCACCATGATGCGCTGTTGGACCTTGGCGAGCTCCATCAGCTCCTCGTCTGGACAGCCGTCAAGGTCGCGCTCCTCGGCAACCGCGAGCACGTCGTGCTCGCGTGCTCTCAGAGCTGCACCGATCCGACGGCCCGACACGTGCGCATCCAGTAGCAGACGCAACTTATCGCTTAGTCGAGCTGGATCGGGATGATGTCAGCGTGCGGATACTCCGCGCGGAGCTCCGTCAGCGGCCGCCGGTCCAGCGCGATGAAGTCGTCGATCTCCTGCGGAAAGCGTTTGTAGTAGCTGAGCGCGGTCCGCAGCTCGCGCTTGCTGATGTCGGTCTCCGTGACTACCCGATCGAGACTCTCGCTGAAGTCCTTGTACGCCTCGATCACCTGCCACACGTCTAGGCTCGTGCCAATCAACCAGGCACGGCGATTGTAGTCATCGCCGCGAAACGCAATCCCGGGAACCGTCCGAGCCTTCAGTGCCTCCTCTGCCAGCGCCTCCACTACGCTGCCCTTGCTGCGCTTCGTGCGCTTGGCCTCAGCTGTGACGAGACGATCGGTCTCGTCTGAGAGACGGAGGCTGAATGGCGCTGACTTGGCCATGCCTACGATTGTAGTCGATGTATTACATGGTTTACACGTTGCCGGAGATCAATGCCACCACGTAGTGACTTTCCCCGCGCTGGGTTGATCGGCCAGGCTGGGAGCGTCCCGTCGTAGGCGCCTGCCATAGTCGCCACACAATCTCCGCCCTGCTCGAACAACCGACCTGTCCAATCTTCTGGCACGTGCGGGCCGGACGGGTCAAAGCGCTGTGAGCGAGCCCCGTCCCGCAAGCGCGCACACGCGCGCGGTCCTCGCCGAGGCGGCAGGCGACCTGCCCTTTGAGGATCGCGAGGACTTCGAGGACGCCCGGCGGGGTCTGATCGCCTCAAGCGAGGGACTTGTCATCCGCAACAAAAGTGGGCGCGCCGTCTGGGACATGGACAGCTATGCGTTCATGGACGCGCCCGACGGGAGTCAGGGCAACGCAACCGATGGGGGACATGACGTACACGGACAGACATGCGGTGAATCGCTCGGCCAGGGTAAGGCCCCCGACACGGTTCACCCCAGCCTGTGGCGCATTGCCCAGCTCAACGGGATGCACGGTCTGTTCGAGGTCGTGCCCTCCATCTACCAGGTACGGGGCTATGACATCTCCAATGTCACCTTCGTCGAGGGGAAGACTGGCACGATCGTGATCGACCCGCTCGTGTCCACCGAGTGCGCCGCGGCGGCGCTTGCCCTGTATCGGGTCCACCGCGGCGAGCGCGAGGTGAGCGCGGTCATCTACACCCACAGCCACGTGGACCACTTCGGCGGGGTTAAGGGCGTCGTCTCGGCCGAGGATGTGCAGGCTGGCCGTGTGCCGATCTGGGCGCCGGCCGGCTTCCTCGAGCACGCGGTCTCCGAGAACGTGTTGGCTGGCACGGCGATGGCCCGGCGCGCCGGCTACATGTTCGCCCCGGCCCTGGAGCGCGGCCCGCGCGGGCAGGTGGACGCGGGCATCGGCAAGACGACCTCGAGCGGCAGCATCACCTTGATTGCGCCGACCCACGACGTGACGTACACGGGTGAGGAGGGGGAGATAGACGGCGTGCGTTTCTGCTTCCAACTCGTGCCAGATAGCGAGGCGCCCGCCGAGATGAACTTCGGCTTTCCCGACCTCGGTGTCCTGTGCGTCGCGGAGAACGCGGTGCACTGCATGCACAACGTCTTGACCCCGCGCGGAGCCCCGGTGCGCGACTCGCTGCGCTGGTCCAAGTACTTGGGCGAGGCGATCGAGCTGTTTGGCGCCCAGACCGACGTGATGTTCGCCCAACACCATTGGCCCCGCTGGGGCAAAGAGCGCGTGATCGAGCACTTGGCACGCCACCGCGACATGTACCGCTACCTGCACGACCAGACCTTGCGCCTGGCCAACAGGGGATTCACACCAACGGAGATCGCTGCTGAGGTGCGCTTGCCACCGAGCCTGGAGCGCACTTGGTCGTGCAGGGGCTACTACGGCACGGTCAGTCACAACGTGAGGGCGGTCTACCAGCGCTATCTGGGCTTTTTCGACGGCAACCCGGCCCACCTCGATCCCTACCCGCCGGTGCAGGCGGCACAGCGCTACGTGAACTTGGCCGGCGGGATCGAGGCCCTGCTGACCAATGCCCGAGCGGCCTTTGCCGAGGGCGACTACCGCTGGGTGGCCGAGCTGTGCTCGCACGCCGTGTTCGCCGATCCCGAGTGCGCAGACGCGCGCGAGCTACAAGCACAGGCCCTTGAGCAACTCGGCTACCAGGCTGAGAGCGCGGTGTGGCGCAATCTGTATCTGGTCGGCGCCCATGAGCTGCGCGATGGACCGCCCCCCGCGCCAAAAGGACGCAACGTGGCCAGCGCGGACGTGGCCAAGGCTTTGTGCTTGGAACAACTGTGGAACGCGATGGGCGTGCGCTTGGACGGGCCCAAGGCGTGGGACACCAAGATCGTGCTGGTCTGGGACTTCACAGACGTGGGCGAGCAGTGGACCGTGTCGGTCGAGAACGGCGCGCTCAGTGCGGTCCAAGGCCGCCTCGCTGCCGACGCCACCATCACCCTGACACGCGCGGCCTTCGACGCCGTCCTACTCGGCGAGGGCGACGGTCCTGAGTTGTTCGCGAGCGGCGCGATCGCCGTGACGGGCGATGGGGCCAAGCTGGGCGAGTTCCTGGGCTTGCTCGACGAAGGCGACCCCGTCTTCCCGATCGTCACACCTTGAAACCAGACGCGCATCGCGGGGAGATACGCTTCCCCGGACCGCACTGCGCATCGCGGGAGGTTCGCCTCCCCCAGATCGCGCTCGCGCGTCCTATTCCCGGCCGCTACTTGTGAACAGCCCTCAGCCGAGGCCGAGCACGAGCTTGCCCAGGGCACGACGCTGGTCGATGTCGCGGAACGCGCCGGCGGCCTGCTCCAGTGGTATGCACGCCCCAACTATCGGCTTAATGAACCCTTCGTCGATCATCTCTGCGATGGCCTCGCCGATGGTCCTGTTGCGAGACGGATTGCCCATCACATAGGCGCCCCAGCCGGCACCTACTACCGACACATTGCGCAGCAGCAGCCGGTTGACCTTGACCTCGGGGATCGAGCCCTCGGTGAAGCCGACCACGAGCACCCGCCCGTCCTCGCGCAAGCAGCGCAAGCTGTCGGTGAAGCGATCGCCGCCGACCGGGTCGAGCACGACGTCGACGCCGCCCAGCTCGAGCACCTGCTCGCGCCAAGGGCCGTCCGAGCGCACGACCTCGTCCGCTCCCGCTTCGCGCGCGATGACTTCCTTCTCATCGCTTGAGACGACCGCGATTGTGGAGGCCCCCAGCGCCTTGGCGACCTGCAAGGCGGCCGTGCCCACGCCCCCGGCGGCCCCGTGCACGAGCACGCGCTCACCCTCCTGCAAGCGTCCGCGCAACTTCAGGGCGAAGTAGACGGTGTGGTAATTAAGGATCACCGAGGCTCCCTGCGCGAAGTCGAGCTGCTCCGGCAAGGCGAAGGTCAGGTAGGCGGGCGCCACGGCCCGCTCGGCCATGCCGCCGAGCACGGTGAAGGCCATCACCCGCTCACCCTCCTTGAGGCCGCTGTCGGCGGGCGCCGCGATGACCGTGCCGGCCACCTCCGAGCCGGGCACGAACGGCAAGTCTGGTTTGAGCTGGTACAGCCCCCGCGTTTGCAGCACGTCCGGGAACGACACGCCGGCGGCCTTCACGTCGATCAGGACGCCTTCGCCGGGTGTGAGCATGTGGTTGGGCTCGGGCTCTGGCACGTCCACCACGCTGATCGCGTCGGGGCCGGTCAGCTCGCTGATCTGGACTGCGCGCATGGGCGCCTAGGTTACGCGAGGGGGCCGGTGTGGGTGTTGTGGGCCACGCGGAGGGGTGCCCCGCGCGCGTGCGCGCGCGGCCTGTGTGTGCGAACTCTCACGTGTTGTGCGAACTCTCACGTGTGCGAACTCTCACCGTGAGCGAACTCTCACCGCCCCTTACGTCTTCGTTTAGTCGCCCCCACCAGTGTTGCCAACTGGCCGATTGCGGTCCAGCAGCAGCCCTTCGATGAGCAACGACCGACCCAACATCCCAGGACCGGGCCTCGACGAGAGCGCGCGCCTAGAACGACGCCAAGCGCAGCACACACGCCGACGCAACCGGCGGCTATGGATCACGTCGGCGGCGGTCCTCGCCCTGATTGCCGTGATCGTGGCCGCGGGCGCGGGCGGCGGCACCTCCAAAGGCGGAACGCATATGGGCTCGGTGGCGGGCGACGCTCAAAACAAGTCCAGCGCCGACAACTCGGGCCCGGGCGGTGCGTCCGGGCCCGAGGCAAGCGCCCCGGGGGCGGCAGCCGGTTCCTCCGGACCAGCGCCCACCGCCATCATCTCCGGCGGTCCGCTCGCTCCGGTCGCTGTTGGCGGCAGGGCCGCCCTGTGGGCGCCCCACAACGTGGTCGGCTATCAGCCGGGAACCGCCGCCGCCTACGGCGCTGCCGCCAAGCTGAGCGGCCTGCCCGGCTACCTGTTGATCGCCGACCGCGGCAACAACCGCATCTTGGTCGTCAACCCCCAGCATCAGATCGTGTTCAAGTACCCCTCCGCCGCGGACCTGAAGGCCGGGCATCGCCTCTACTACAACGACGACACCTTCGTCGAGCCGGGCGGCCATGCCTTGATCGCCAACGAGGAGGACAACAACGACATCGTCCAGGTCAACCTTGCCGATCGTTCCCTACACGTACTGTTCGGCCAGCCTGGTGTGGCCGGCTCGGACGCCACCCACGTACACACCCCCGACGACGCCTACATGCTCCCTGGCGGCACTTTCACTGTCGCCGATGCCTATGGCTGTCGCATCATCTTCGTGCGCCACCATCACATCGTTCGCCAGTACGGCACCTCGAGCGTGTGCACCCACGAACCGCCTCGCTACTTGGACGCCGTCAACGGCGACACACCCCTGCCTAACGGAGGCACTTTGCTAAGCGAGATCAACGGCTCTTGGATCGATGAGATCTCAGCGCACGGCAAACTCGTGTTCGCCATCAAAGTGCCAGTCTCCTATCCGTCTGACCCCCAGCCCCTGCCGGGCGGGCGCATCCTCTTGGCCGACTACGCCAACCCGGGGCACATCTTGATCGTCAACCGTCAGGGCCATGTGATCTGGCGCTACGGCCCCTCCTCAGGCCACGGACGTTTGGACCATCCCTCGTTGGCGATGTCCTTGCCTAACGGCGACATTGCCGTCAACGACGACTACAGGGACCGCGTGCTCGTGATCGACCCGCGCACCAACGCGATCGTGTGGCAGTACGGCCACTCCGATCAGCCCGGCACGGCGCCCGGTTCTCTCAACATCCCCGATGGCATGGATTTCATACCGGCCGGTCCCCGCGGGGGTCCCGATTATGCCGCTGTGGTGCATCCTTGAGATGGGGCACTCCGGCTGCACTAGGGTCGAGCCCCGCGGCGTTCGCCGATGAGCACTCCCCACCACGGTCCGGCCGCACGGCGGCGCGCCGCGCGCGAGCGCCTGCTCAGGCGTCGCCGCCTGCTCGCTGGGGTGGCGGGCTTGGCTGTGCTCGCGGTCGCGATCGTCCTACTGGCGGGTGGCGCAGGAGGTAAAGGCGGGGTTGTCGATACATCCCAAAGGGGTGTCCCGCGCGCGCGCGTGCGTGCGCGTGGGACAAGCCGATTGGCGAACACACCGACATCGAACACACCGACAGCCTTGACGGTGTCCCAGACCGGTGTGCTCCCTGCCCCCGTCCAGGACGCCGCGGCGGCCGCGGCCCCCGGCCCGAATCGCTTTCTGGTGATGGGCGGGATCGACCAGGGCGAAGCCTCCGTGGCCGACATCCTCGAAGCGGATCCCACGGGCGCCAAGCGCATCGGGACGTTGCCCCACGCCCTGCACGACGCCTCAGCCAGCACACTCGGCACGACCGGCACACTCGGCACAACCAGCGCCCCGCGCACGAGCGGCACCCTGCGCACGAGCGGCGCCCTCGGCGCTCCCGTCTATCTGTTTGGCGGCGGCGTGGTTTCCTCGTTCCCCCAGATCACCAAGATCGACCCCACCGGCGCCACCAGTCCGGCCGGCCGGCTGCTCACACCGGCCTCGGACGTAGCCACAGCGGCGATCGACGGCACCGTGTATATCGTCGGCGGCTACACCGGGGTCGCGCCCCTGCGCACGATCCTCGCCTGGCGTCCGGGCGCGACCGCCAGAGTGGTGGCGACCTTGCCCAAGCCCTTGCGCTACGCAGCCGTCGCCGCCTGCTTAGGCAAGCTCGTGATCGCAGGTGGCACCAGCGGCGAAGAAGCCAGCCGGAACATCTACCGCTTCGACCCTGCTTCGGGCACGCTTGTCCAGATCGGCCTGCTGCCCCGTCCGCTCACCCACGCCGCCGCCGCTGCCCTCGGCGGCACCGCCTATGTGTTCGGCGGGCGCGAAGCTTCGCCGACGAGCCAGACCAGACACATCCTCGCGATCGAAGCGAGCGGCAAAGTCCGCAAAGCAGGGCTGCTCCCCAAGGCGGAGTCCGACCTCGCGGTGGTCGCGCTCGGGGAAAGCGTGATCTTGGCGGGCGGCCGCGACGGTGCCGGAGCCGTGCAGAGCACGATCTTGACGGCGAAGCCCTCGTGAGACGACCCATTCCAGCCGCCCACGCCGGGCTGCCACGCCGCCTGGGCGTAGGCATGGCCGCGCTTTCAGAAGGTCAGAGGCCTTCTACGGTGAAAGAAGATCGATATGTCCAGGTCCCTGCGTACTCCTCTGATCCCTGTGATAGCCCTATTCGGGCTGCTAGTCGTCCTGATGGGAGCGATGGTCGTCTATGACCATGGCCAGCGCGACCAGATCGCCCAAGGCGTGCGTATCGACGGGATCTCCGTCGGCGGCCTTAGCGCCACGGCCGCCAAGGCCCGCGTCGAGCGCGAGGTGGCGGCTGGCATGGACCGCCCCGTTCAAGCCGGACTGGGGAGCCGACAGTGGCAGCTCACGCCACGCCAAGCTGGCGTCACGGTTGACGTGGAAGGCACCGTCGCCGAAGCACTCAAAGCTAGCCAGAGCGGCTCCATCTTCGCGCGTACCTGGCGCGGACTGTCGGGCGGACACGTCGAGGAGAACCTGCCACTGCGCGTCAGCTACTCCAAAGCGGCCGTAACCGGCTTCGTGGCCGAAATCGCGGACGCCGTGAATATCGAACCCGACGATGCCACCGTTGAACCGAGTGCGGGCGGCCTCACCCAGGTGTCCGCCAAGGAGGGCTTGGCCGTCGAGCGCAAGCGCCTCACCACCCGGGTCGCCCATGCCTTGACCGCTCGCACAGCCACGCGCAGTGTGAGCGTGCCGACCTTGACACGCCACCCCACCGTCACCACCAGCGACCTGGCCACCCAGTATCCGGCCTACATCGTCGTGGACAGAGCCAAGTTCAGGCTCTACTTCTACCAGCACCTCAAGCTAGCCTCGACCTACGAAATCGCGGTCGGCATGCAGGGGCTCGAAACGACACCGGGCCTGTACCACGTGCAGTGGAAGCAGGTCAATCCGCCCTGGTATGTGCCCCACTCGGCCTGGGCCGGAGCGTTGGCTGGCAAGACGATCCCTCCAGGTCCCGAAGATCCATTGAAGGCCCGCTTCATGGCCTTCAACGGAGGCGCCGGCATCCACGGGATCGCACCATCCGAGTACTCCTCGATCGGCCACGACGCCTCCCACGGGTGCGTCAGGATGCGGATCCCCGACGTGATCGCGCTCTACGGACGCACCCCGGTGGGCACGCCCGTCTACGTGATCTGATCCGAACACCTCGTCTACACGCGCAAGCGCGCGTAGACGTCCTCAGCGGCGGTCTTGGTTCTGCTGGTGCTCGCCGCGCACCAACACAAAGACAAACACGAGGATCACGTTCACGATCACGCCGATCCCCAAGAAGGTGATAAGCAGGCCGATGTCCTTGCTGACAGCTGGGCTTGTGGCTAGGAGCAACATCAACGAAAGCCTACCAACGGCGAAGGTCCGTGTGTCGTAGCCTATGGGGACCGCTTGCGCCGCAAGCCAAAGGAGAGGTGCCAGAGCGGTTGAATGGGCGCGACTGGAAATCGCGTAACGGGGGTTGACCCCGTTCGAGGGTTCAAATCCCTCCCTCTCCGCCATTTGATCGAAGTATGAACACCCAGCAACAAGGGGCTTCGGAGGGCGTGATTGGCTCTCTGGAGCCTTTTCTGCGGCCCCTGATGGCCGCAACTTCGCTTGTAATGCCGCGCACAAAGTCGTCGGCCAAAAGCAGCGTATAGGGCTCGGTCAGCTCAGCACGGCTACCTGGACGGTTGTCTGTTCGTGGTCTTCGTCCCATTCGGGCAGGACGTAGAGCCGCTTGAAGAACGCCTGGTTGAGACTGCGCTTGGTGCCTTCGTCGGCCGGTCCTGTAGACCTCGGCCACATCGCCGGCCAGCTCTAGGCAAAACGCCGATCTAACCGTAATGGCGATGGGCGAGCCGTATGCAGGCCGCCCGCTTTGAGCGTTGCAGCTCAGAGCACTTCCGGAGTGCCGCTGCGAGTTTGCGTTTACGTAGCGCGGCAGGAGACGGGTGGGCGGTCGTAGTAAAGGTGTACGGGATCATTACTCGGGCTTGGCCGGCGAGCGCTTGGCAGCCTGTGTTCGGGTATTCGCAAACGGCGAGCACAAAGGTCCCGGCATACGGTGCTCGAAGCGTGGTGTATTGAGTTGCGGCGCCTCCGACTTCCAACGAGCCTTCGCTGACTGGGACCGCCTGCTTGAAGGTGCTATCTGCGGTCTTGGGCGCGAAAAGGTCAAATTTGTAGGGCCAGCCGCTGACATCGCGCTTGGGCAATGACGCAGCAACGGTGAGCTTTTCTCCAGCTTCGAGAGTGACCTTCCAGAAGTCGATGTTCTGTCCACCGCCAGCCTGAAAGGTCCCAGTGCGGATGGCCTTTGCTGACGCGATGGTTTCGCCGGCGCGCTTCTCCAGCGCTGCGGCGCTCGCGCCTACGCCACCATTTTCGAGGCTTGTTGTGAACGTGTAGGGGTCCATTACGCGAGCTTGGCCGGCGAGCGCTTGGCAGCCTGTGTTCGGGTATTCGCAAACGGCGAGCACAAAGGTCCCTGTATATGGCGCTTGCACGGCGACATATTGAGTTGCGGCGCCTCCGACTTCGACTGACGCTTCACTGACGGGGAATACCTGCCCGAAGCTGCTGTCCGCGGTTTCGGGCGCGAAAAGGTCAAATTTGTAGGGCCAGCCGCTGACGTCGTGTGACGGGAGCGATGCTGCGACGCTCACTTTGTCCCCGCCGATGAGAGGGATTCTCCAGAAGTCGATATTCTGCCCGCCACCCGACGCTGGGGCGCCAATGGTTAGCGGAGGAGCAGATGCGACGGTGGCCCCCGCCGCGCCCTGGGCAGTTGCCACACCCAGAGAAATACTGGCAAGAGTCATCGCCAAGACAATATTCACGCCGAGACGAAGGCGAAGGCCGACAACCGGCACCGTCCGCCCAAACGACTCGGTGGGGCGTCGCGGACTGCCTTCTGCCGCCGCCGTGGAAGCCCCCAACCGTAGCCGTGTGGGCATCGAGCACCGAATCGCATCTACTAGACATGCTGTCGGTTGAGACGACAACCCCAAGGTCGCCGGCCGTGAACGCATTGTGAAGCCTCCTTATCTGATTGGCCGGCGCAGGGTATAGCAGTCGCCACGAGACCGTTGACCAGCCGGCCACATTCGCAAGCATCAACTGACGGACTCCTTGGACACAGCCTGGCCGAGCCAGTCCTTGACCGCCGCACGGATGCCACGGTAGGTGCATTGGCGTAGGAAACGCGACAGCTTGTCCATCAGCCTGCCGGCCCGGGCCTACCGCCAAACCGCTCGGCGTGCAGCTCGCGAATGCGTCGCCAGGTAGGGTCAGAGTTCAAACGTCTAACCGCCCTCTCCGTTGTTTGATCGAAGCTCGAAACCCTCAAGGGTGTTCGAGCGTTGTCCCCCGATCCCAGCCAGCTTCACGAAGATCGAACACCGAAGACCAGGAGGCGCTGACTACCCATCCCTACCCCACATGCGGGGGTTGGGCGCGTGTGAGCCATCCTAGGCGCGACTAGTCTGCGCTCGCGTAGCCTTCGACCGACTCACTGCACGTAGCTGCGGACACGGCGGAGGAGTTCAGCCCGTGCCCCGCGGCGATATGTGAGAGTATGCGCCGCATGATCAAGTTTTCCGCAGCTTGGCTGACGATTGTTCTGTTTTGTGTAGCTTGGGTGCCCGCCGCCATGTCCACAGAAGCGAAACTTGTCGGCAGCTCTACGGTAGAAAACCAGGCAGACTCTTCTTCTCCCGGTACGGCAGAAGCGTTTAGCTATGTGGCAACTGCCTCAGGCATAACCGAAACCGCACATCTGTACATCGGCGCATCAAACGCGGCTAAGACCGTAGCTGTAGGTATTTACAGCAACGTTGGCGTACACCCTGGAACGCTACTTGGCGCGGGCTCATCAACCGCGACACCAGCTGGGACATGGACGTCGGTACCTATCGGCCGTGTGGCAATCACATCCGGGTCAACTTACTGGCTAGCCATCATGGGCGAGGGCGGCACACTGGACTACCGAGATCACGCTAGAGGCACCTGCGCGAGCGAAGCAAGCGCGCAGAGCAGCTTGACAGCATTTGCCTCGACTTGGAAGTCGGGAGCAAGCTACAAAGACTGCCCTGGGTCTGTCTATGTGACCGCTGGAGCGCCTCCGTCGCCCCCGGTAAACACTGGGCTTCCTGTGATCAGTGGCACAGACCAAGAAGCAAAGACGCTGACGTTGACAACCGGAGCGTGGAGCGGTAGCCCGACCGGCTACGCCTACCAGTGGCAGGACTGCAACGCTCTGGGTGAAGGCTGCCTCAGCATCGCCGGCGCGAAAGCCTCGAGCTACACGCTGACAGCCGGCGATGTTGGAGGAACGGTGCGTGCGGTTGTGACTGCCACGAACACTGGCGGTTCGGCCTCGGCGAACTCGGCTGTCACAGCGGAGGTGCTTTCGCCTGCAGCGCCTTCGAACACGGAGCTGCCCGTGGTGAGTGGTTCGGATGTTGAAGGGCAGACGCTGAGTGCGTCCAATGGCTCGTGGTCGGGTAGCCCGACCGGCTACGCCTACCAGTGGCAGGACTGCAACGCTCTGGGTGAAGGCTGCGCGAACATCGAAGGAGCGACCTCATCGAGCTACGTGCTGGCCGGGAGCGACGTGGGCCGCACCGTGCGTGTTGTTGTGACGGCGACGAACGCTGGCGGTTCGACCCCGGTGCACTCGGAAGCCACCGCGGCTGTCACAGCGGAGGTGCTTTCGCCTGCAGCGCCTTCGAACACGGCGCTGCCCGTGGTGAGTGGTTCGGATGTTGAAGGGCAGACGCTGAGTGCGTCCAATGGCTCGTGGTCGGGTAGCCCGACCGGCTACGCCTACCAGTGGCAGGACTGCAACGCTCTGGGTGAAGGCTGCGCGAACATCGAAGGAGCGACCTCATCGAGCTACGTGCTGACTGCGCTCAATGTAGGAGGCACCGTTCGTATCAGGGTGACAGCGAGCAATTTGGGAGGCGCCACATCAGCCACTTCACCCGCGACGCCAGTGATCAAGGCGGTGGCGGCGCCGCCACCTGGCGAATCGGTTCTCCTCCTAGGCGCCAAAGTCCCTCACAAAGGGAGTGGGGATTCTAAGGCGGGAGAAATCACTCCTTTGAAGGTCACGGCACAAAAATCGGGTACAGTCGAAGAAATTTGCTTCGAAACGGGCAGTTACGTCTATCTCCCATCGGAGACCTCGCTAGTGCTAGGAATTCAGGAAGATAATGAAGGAAAACCAGGAAAAGTCTTGGGCCAGGGAACGCTCACCAAGACATTTGGCGAGAATATGGAAGCCAAAGTCGTTGGCCTCAAAGTTCCTATTACTGGCGGGAAAACATACTTCTTGTCGTTTCTTCCGCTCGGCGGAAGCGTGACATATTGGTTTCAGACGACTGAAACCGTTATCTACTCAGAAAACCATGTTGGGCTCGAAGATCAGGGGCCACCCGAAAGCTACAAGTGGAAGGAAGAAGCAGCAGAGGCACCCATTGGAATCTGGGCAAACGGAACTTAGGCCGGGAAGTCTGGCACCTCGGCAGGTGCGACGAGGCTATGACGGTCGGGCTGCGAGTCGGCGGTCCGCTTGAGGATCGTCTCAGCTGCCCACTGTCGCGCCGTTCGTCCAACCGACCCATGAAACGTTCGACCCGCGCGACAGCATCGTTGACCTCGGCAAAGCGCGGACCCGGCGGTTGCTGGGCAGATGCCGGTCGGTGGTGATCAGGTGTGCGCCTCTCAGTGACTGGTTCGCCAGACCGCTTCGGCTGCCCGCCGTCGTGCTTGCAGGCTCGCTGGATCCAACAGAAGCCGCACCAAATCCTCAACCTGGACTTGACTGTTCCGACGTCGTACCCGGCTCCCCGTTTGCTGGGCGCTCGCGTGGCTCGGAACGCTGTGTTCCAAATGTGCGACCAGCGAGGGCTGTCAGACTTTGTCTTGTGCAGCCTCCCTCGACTTGTTATGTGGAGCGCGACGGAGTCTCGATTGCCTACCAGGTGGTCGGCGAGGGTCCTGTTGACCTGCTGCTTGCCCATGGGTTTGTCACCCACCTCGACCTGCAGTGGACCGAGCCCCGCTTCGCTGGCTTCCTGACGAGGCTGGCATCCTTCGCGCGACTGATCCTGTACGACAAGCCCGGCACGGGACTGTCCGACCCGGTTCCCCACCTACCCACGCTGGAGGAGCGCTGTGCCGACATCGAGGCCGTGTTGGACGCTGCCGGCTCCGAGCGGGCTGTGCTGTTCGGAATCTCCGAAAGCGCTCCGTGTCTGGTCCTGCTGGCGGCGACCCATCCGAAGCGCATCTCCTCGCTGGTGCTATACGGCGGGTTCGCCACCCTCGCGGACATACTTGCTCACCCGGACTCCTATTCCTCTACCACCTCTGTCCGCACGCGAACCGAGTTGCACGAGTTCGAAGACCTGCTCGAGCACTGGGGTGACGGCAGCCGCCTCGCGGACCTCTTCGCCCCCAGCCTCGGTGAGCTCGAGCGACGCTTCTACGGAATGTTCGCTCGAGCCGCCGCAAGTCCGCGTATGGCGAGGGCCCTAGTCGACATTGTCTTGGAGATCGACGTGCGGGAGATTCTCTCATCGGTGCACCTGCCCACACTGGTGCTGCACGTCGAGGAAGATCGGGTGATCCCCATCGAGGCCGGCGAACTGCTCGCGGCCGGGATCCCCGACGCCCGCTTCCTCAGCTTTTCCAGTCGCGATCACGCCTTCCACGTAGGGAACCGAGAGGCCTGCGAGGCAATCCTCAACGAGGTCGAGCGGTTCGTCACCGGAGCTGTCCAGCCTCGCCGGCACGACCGCGTACTCACTACCATCCTGTTCACGGACATAGTCGACTCCACCAGGTTCGCCGCGGAGCTGGGCGACCGCGCTTGGCGTGGGCTGCTCGAGCGCCACGACTTCCTCGTGGATCGCCTCGTCTCAGAGAACGGCGGGCGGATCGTCAAGCACATCGGAGACGGCTCCCTCTCCTCTTTCGATGGACCCGCCAGGGCGATTCGCTGCGCTGAGGCTCTGCACGAGGTCGCCGGGGAACTGGGGATCGAGCTGCGCGTGGGCGTCCACACCGGCGAGTGTGAGGCGATCGGAGAGGACCTCGGCGGTCTCGCGGTCCACATCGGCTCCCGCGTTGGGGCGCTCGCCCGGGCCGGCGAAATCGTCGTGTCCTCGACCGTCAAGGAGCTTGTGATCGGCTCTGGTATGCAGTTCACCGATCGCGGCGAGCACCAACTCAAGGGGGTCCCAGGCACATGGCACCTCTACGCGCTAGGGCATGATCGCACCCCACGAGCCCTGCTCGACGGGGCAGCCGGATACATGCGCCGCTCAGACAGGCTTGCGGTCTTATTCGCGCGCCGGATGCCGCGGGCGATGCGCGTCGGTGCGCACCTCGCTGGCCGCGCACAGCGCTCCGACTGACGTACACAGAAATACATCGGATGCCTAGCCGTCAAGTTCGCCTGACCGCCGCGGCTGCTTGCGAGCGCGCCTGGCGACCGGCGGGTTCCATGAGCAGCATGACCAAGGCGTCGAGCTTGGCTCGATGAGTTTGCAAACCGTCCCGATCTCCCCGTGTCGAGACGGACCGCTTCTGCTTCGCTGGACTCGTACGTCATAGGCGTCCCCGGCGTCGGGCATTCTGGAGGAGTGCCGGATGCCGTCAGCGAAATGCTTGCAACTGAGGTCGCCCTGGACAAGCTCGGGGCGCGAGGGATCTCTCTACTCGAGACCGAGCAGACGATCTGGAATCGTCACGTCATCGTGAAGAACCGTCGAGGCGCCCCGCGGCGACGTCAGCCCGCTACCCGTAGGCTGCTGATCGGGCGCAGCGACTCCGATCGAGTTCTCACGCTCGTTATCGAGGAGACAGTCGATCCGACAACCTGGTTGCTTGTCACCGGCTGGGATTCAACCTCCGCAGAGCGTAAGATCTTGGAAAGGTCATGACGCGAACCCATCCAGATCCCATGCCCGGCGACTTCGACGAGGAGTTGGGCCGTATCGATCCCGCCGACGCGGAGATCGTCGAGGCGTCGCGCGACAGCCGGCTAGTCGTGCAGATCGCCCTCGACGAGGACGACGCGGTCGCGCTGCAGAGGATTGCCGACGATCAAGGCGAACGGCCCGGTGAGGCGGTCAGGTCGCTGATCCGCTCCGCCTCGGCCAGGGCAGCCTGACAGCCTCAACTGCGCAAAGGCCGGGATTCGAAGGACATCCGGCGCATCGCCTCGGCTGCCTTACGTCGCGCATGTCGTCCAGATGACTCCATCAGCGCCTCAACCAGCCGGTCCGGGGTTATGTCTGCGTTCGGTCGTTGTACCCGGCTCTCCGTCCGTCTCTTGCCGCCTCTGGGCGGTATCGTTTGGTCTGTGTCTGAACAGCTTGATCTAACGATCGTTTATGAGCCTGGCGATGAAGGCTGGATCATCGCGTCGATCCCCGAGGTCGCCGGCGTCTTCAGCCAGGGCCGAACGCGGGATCAGGCACGGGCCAACGTCATCGATGCGCTGCGATTGATGCTCTCCCCGGAGCCGGCCGATGTTGATGATCGACGCGAGCGCGAGGCACTGCATCTGACTATCGCTGCATGAAGCTGCGCGAACTCGAACGGCACCTCCGCGCTGAGGGCTGCCGACAGGTGAACGAGAGCGGGAACCACACACGGTGGGTAGGCCCCCACGGCGCGCGATCGGTAATGAGCCATGGAACTCCTCGCCCGTAAGCCTGTCAACGCCGCGACCCTCTCCCCCAAAGGCATCGAGGTAGACGTACTCCTGGCTCTTGCTGCTCGCCGCTTGCAGGAACGCGGGCAGGTAGTCGTTGAGGACGGCGAGCTTCGCACGGGTCCAGTAGCCCCACGGCCGCGCTGTGCGTTCGCTCATGCCACCTCGAGCGCTCGCGACTTGGGCAGCTCGTCCCATGTTCGTCCATCCAGCAGTCGTCCGCCGCTCTTGGCGCGATGACCACCCCACTGCTTGAAGAAGTACGCAACACCCTCGTCGGCGCAGTTGTCACGGAGTTCGCGCAACCACTCGATCTTCACGGGCCGGTGCCGGTGCCCGGACTCGCCACCCGCGATGAGCCAGTTGATCCCGGAGAGGTCCAAACCTTCGAGCGGACCGAGCAGCGGCTCGGCTGAGATGAAGCGAACCGCTGCCGGCACTTCCCGCAAGTAGTCGGCTCGATGCACGAACCGCCGATTCTCGATCGTCACGCCCATCCATACGTTCGAGTGCCACGGTAGGTCGGGGGCCAACTGGGCTAGTCGCTCATGACGCTTAGTCAGGATCTGGAAAGTGTGCTGGCTAGCAGCCCCCATCACCTCGAAGACCTGGGCGATGTAGTCGTCGGGAATGCGCTCGTGGAACAGGTCGCTCATCGAATTGACGAAGATCATCCGTGGTCGCTTCCAACGCAACGGATGTTCAAGCCGATCCGGCCAGAGCTTGAGCGCGAAGCCCTGCTCATAGGGATGACCGGGCACCCCCACAAAACGCTCTGCGAACGTCTCCGCGTAGCAATGCGCGCATCCTGGCGACACCTTGTCGCAGCCGGTGACCGGGTTCCATGTGGCCTCGGTCCACTCGATCGCGCTCTTGTCTGCCATCAGTAATGTCTTTCTCGCCCCGCGCTCGGAAACCTTTCTCGGGTACGAACATATGTTCGCCTAAGCATCGGACGGTACCCGAGTCGGGCCTGTTCAATCTACCTACGGATGGCTTCAGCCGCTCGCCTCCGAGTTTGCCGACCAGCTGGCTCCAACAGAACCTGAACCAAAGACTCAAGGGCAGCTTGACTGTTCCGGCGTCGTACCCGGCTCCCCGTCCAGCTCAGTCGAAGCAGTGACGTTGCCGATGGTTCATGAGAGGTCGAGTACCAGCTGAAGCGCCTCCTCTAGGGAGCGCTGCTCATCAAATGTCAGGTGGCCGATTCGAGTGCCGAGTGCGCGCGCGTCAATGGCGGCGATCATCTCGCAGAGGATCTGCGTTGTGTGGCCGTTCAGCGTGATCTCCGGGTGGAAGCTGGCGGGGAACACTGAGCGTGAGGTAGGGCATATGACGACGGTCGATAGTGCGAGGAGATCGTCCGCTTGGACGATCACCGCATAGCGACGGCCCTGTTGGGCATGGCCGCGCTTGCGGGGAAGCGTGATCGCGTAGACGTCACCACGGACCACGCAGCTCCTCCATCAGGCTGACGACATCCTGCGCTTCGCGAATGTATCCCTTTATCTGTCATGAGGGCCCTGGCCTCAGCTGCGAGTCCTGTGCGGCGGCGCTCTCGCTCAGCGGTCTCCGTGATTGCCTGACGTGCTGCCTCGGCGCGACTTACACCACGCCGACGAGCGAGATCCTCGAGCGCGTCGATCCCCTCGCGTCCAAGCCTTAGCGAGAGCGGATGACGAGCAGCCATAAATTTGATTGTAGCGCGAACCGAACTACACGGCGCGAGAGATCGTGCAGTTCTCGGATCCGTCCTGTCCTTCATCCGGAGCGCTAATCTCAGCTCAGTTGAGGACTAGTCCGAAAAGCGTAGACGAATTAGTCCTGCAGATAGTTCGGCTGAACGATGCGCCCTCCACAGACAGCGAGCCAAACTCCTGTCCATGACGACCAGTCGGATTGATCCTCAAACGAAGCGTCGCAAGCGCCTAGAAGCCCGCTGGAGAAAGGTGCCAGCACTGGTACTGCTGATTGCCGCGATCCACTCGTGCTCGTCGGTTTACATCCATTTGCAGCTCTACATCAGCGTTCGAGAGGGCAGGCTGGCGGGACCGCCGATCCCGGATACATTGGCTGACCCTACGCGCCTGGCACGAGGTCAACTGATGGTGTCAATTGATCAGGTGGTGGCGAAGTCCCACGGCGATAGCCTGGACTCGGTTACGCACTTCGAGCTCCTTGTAGATAGAGCGAAGGTGGGCCTTAATAGTCGCTTCTGAGATCGTGAGCCGAGTTGCAACCTCCTTGTTGGAGCGCCCTTCGCCGACGAGCTGCAAGACCTCACGCTGTCTCGGGGACAGATATGGCGCAATGTTCCTGCTGCGCAACCGAAGCTCCGCCGCGATCTCTTCAACGGCTGCGGATGCAAGGTAGACGTCACCCCGAGAGGCCGCGGCCACGGCATGGCGTAGCTCTTGCGCATCGCACATGCGCGTCAAGCAGCCAACTGCCCCTCGCGTGGCCGCTTCGTAGCTCCCGTTCCCGTAGTCGTCGGAGACAAACAACAGGCGCGTCTCATCGTTCGCACAGGCGAAAACTTCCTTTCGCGCTTCGTCATCGAGGAAGGTGGGATCGAAGACGGTCACGTCCGGCTGGAGCTCCCGTAGACTCGGCAGCAGCGCGTCTGTGCTGACCGCGCCGACCAGCTCGAACTCTGGCCAGACTTTGATCTCCCGCACGAGCGCTTCGAGAAATAGAGGATGATCGTCCCCCACGAGGACGCGTACTCGTCGGTGGGCCGTGCCGTTTCCCGGTGTCTTAGGCAACCTGCCCAACATCATCCTGGACCGCCCTGGCGGTTGCAACAACGTTTTCCTCCAGCCAGCGTTGGGCGCTGGCCAAGAGGCATGCGCTAGCTGCCCAACTGCTGCTCGTTGTGGAGCCGTAGGATCAGAGGCCACGGGGACTTCGAGACGCGTCCCGCGCCCGCCATCCTTGCTGGGTTTGAGGGCGTTCTCGCGAAGGATCTGGTCGACGCGGCTCTTGGTGCATCCGATCGCTGTTGCCATGTCGCGGCGGCTCAGGCTCTGATTGAGGGCAAATGCTGCCATCTGCTCGTCGCGCTCCCAATGAGTGTCTGCGATGTGTTTGGTCAGCTCACGCAGTTCCCGCATCGCCTCGACTTGAAGGTCGTAGTCCGTACCGGATGGCGTCCAAGTTGGCGTGAGCTCGTCCTCCGGAGTGGCGTAGCGATTTCTGCGGGGCATCCAATCTACAGAATAAACTACGCTACCTATCCATGAAATTTCGGATCGTTCTGTCAGCGGTACGGGCAGCTTGAGCGTCCCAGAGGCAGATGCTGCTCGAATCGTGCATCTTGCATGGAAAATGCTGTCGTCTGCTCACCGCACCTTGCTTGAAGCTGTTGGCGCCCAGCAATGGCGAGTCGTTGACGAGCCAATCGGATCAGCAGCAGACGAGATGCTGCACTCAGCAGGCCAGCCAGGGCTCCCGCCAGCCGCCAGAGCCAGACTTGATGGCGCGCTAGGCGCTTGGGTTCCAGGGCTAGAGGTGCTCCTGATCAACGCTGCCCACCCAGCACTAGCTGGATTGGACGCACAGGCATATGAGGCATTTGTGGCCCACATCGCCTGGCACGAGTGGGGTCACGCGCTTAGCCTCGCGCGCTGTTCGCCGGAAGACGTAGCTGCTGGAAATAAGCTGCTGACGCTAGCTACCGTCGGCATCAGCGAGGGCATCCGCAGCGCGGGCTACCTTTCTAAGAGCTTCACGCACGAGGTGGTCGCTGAGACGTATGCGCTGATGATGGCGCGACGTATTCGTGGACACCGAGACAAGCCAACATGGCTAGACGACGAGATCTACAACCTTCTGAAGAGAGTGACCGGCTGGGTCGACTAATGTCCCCGGGTGGCTACTTCCTAGGGAAAGGCCGTCGCCCGGAGGACGTTCTAGCCCTCCAAGCTGAGCTGCTTGGAAGTGAGAATATCGATCCCGTCTGGCCAGGGCTAGACCAAGAGCAGTCGCCACCATCCTGACTTGCCATAGCTCCAGAAGGAGCTAAATATCCTCTGACTTTCTGCTACAAAACTAGCTGGAGCAATGTTGTGACGCCCGTGCGTGGTCATAAAATACTCGGGGCCTGCCGTGCCCTATGGTCGCTCTCAGACTCTGTTCGACACTTGGCGCGACCACACCAGTCTTGGTCTGTGGCTCACTACTGAGTGGCACACCGCGACCAAAGACTTCTAGCCACTCCTGCGTATAGCTCATGCCGTAAGCTGGACACCAGGCCGGCTCATTAAGACGCACCCGGACACCGTAATCGCACTCTCCATGGCCGTCACAAGTAGTCGGCAACGTTACGGCCCGAGCAATGCCGGTGCCAACTGTGCTGCTATTGCCCCAGCCATTCCACTTCATTCGGCAATAGTCCAGGTAGCCAAAGCCGGACGGCAGTTGTTCGGTGACGCCGTGAAACAGACAGTCGCCGGTGGTGTTGGCTACTTTCTCAATGCCCGCGTAGTAGCCGAGCGCCTGCATCCGACACGGCAAGGATCGTTCCTTGACGTAAGAAAAATCTCTCGGTTCAGAGTCCGCTCCCGTGAGAGTCAGCGTGTAAGCGGCGACGATCCCAGGGGCCACTCCCGTGCGTATCCTCCGCCGTGGGGGGTTATTTTTCGAGAGTCGTCTCGCCAAGCCCGTCCTCCCCTGTTCGAAGCCGGGTTCACCCTAAGCTCGGTATTGTTTGGGCTATGCTCGAGCGGCTTCCCACCCATAAGTCGATGCGCGTGGCCTTGGGCATAAACAGAGCGCCGTCAGCGATCATTGCGCCTGGGACGTAAGGTCTGTGCCAGACCGCTTGTACTTCACCGAGTCTGACACCGCCAATTCGTTGATCGCCTCCGATCCAATGGCTCTGTTGGTGGGGTTCGTCTTGGATCAACAGGTCACAGTGCAACAGGCGTTCCTCGGACCGCTCACGTTGAGGCAGCGTCTCGGTGCGTTTGACGCGGCAACGCTCGCAAAGGCGGACCTGGAGCCGGTGTTTCGCGAGAAGCCGGCGATCCACCGCTACCCAGGCTCGATGGCCAAGCGCGTTCACGATCTGGCTGTCCATGTCGAGGACCGTTACAACGGCGACGCGGCCCGAGTCTGGACCGATGCGGCCGATTCCGGCGAGCTGCGCGCCAACCTGGAGGCACTTCCCGGCTTTGGTGAGATGAAGGTCAAGTCTATGGGCGCCGTGCTCGCTAAGCGCTATGGCATTAAGGCGGCCAAGGAGCTGGTGCCGCCACACCCCACGCTCGGAGACGTGGATTCTCCGCAGGCGCTAATCGACTACCAAGCCGCCAAGAAGGCACACAAGAAGGAGTGGAGCAAACACCGGCTTGCCGACCTACAGGTTCCATGAGATGCTGAAACTGCGACAGCGGATCGTGATCCTGATGAGGAGGAGTTATGAGCACGAGCGCTTCTGAGCAAGCCACTGGCGCCAATGAGGAGGCGATCAGGGCCTGGGACGGTCCTCTATATGACCGCTTCGTGCGCTTCCGCGAGACCGTCACAACGGGACTCGGCTCGCACGGCGAGGAGGCCCTTCGCTTGCATCCGCCAAAGCCGGGCCAGCGAGTCCTGGATATAGGCTGCGGCTTCGGCGACACCACCCAGCGAATAGCCGGGCTCGTCGGCCCAAGCGGTGAGGCTGTCGGCGTGGACGCAGCACCGCGCTTCATCGAGGACGCGATCCGCGAGACGAAGGAAGCCGGGGTTGCGAACGCGCGCTTCCTGGTGGCCGACGTGGAGGAGAGCCTTGGTGAAGAGCAGGACTTCGAGATGGCCTTCTCGCGCTTCGGAACGATGTTCTTCGCGAGCCCTGTAGCTGCTATGCGCAATGTACGCCAAGCGCTCGTGCCAGGCGGGAAGCTCGTGATGGTCGTGTGGCGGCGGCGCATCGACAACGACTGGCTCTATCGGGCTCAAACGATCGTCGAAGGCATAGTCGAGCGGCCTGAGGAGTATGACGAGCCAACTTGTGGCCCCGGACCCTTCTCGATGGCCGACGCCGACACCACAAGCGAGATCCTCGGGCTGGCAGGCTTCAGCGACATCGCGCTTCAACGCTGCGACATTCCGATCACGATCGGCCGGGATCTCGAGGAAGCGCTTGAACTCGTCATGGCGCTCGGGCCGGCCGGCGAGATCTTGCGCTTGGCGGGCGATCGGGCGGACCACTTGCATGGACAAGTCGAAGCCGCATTGCGCGAAGGCCTTGCGGAGTTCGCCACAGACGGTGAGTTGCTCGCCCCCGCCTCCACCTGGATCGTCACCGCGAGCACGACTGCTGAGTAGAGCATAGGCCGTGCGGGCGCCCGGCCCGGGCGCTCCGCCCACTACACTAGGCGGCTCTGCGCCCTTAGCTCAGCTGGATAGAGCGTCGGTCTACGGAACCGAAGGTCGGGAGTTCGAATCTCTCAGGGCGC
>CAVZJR010000003.1:0-472754 GCA_963775645.1 uncultured Solirubrobacterales bacterium
CGCGAGCGGGGAGCGTTATGTGGTTCAGCCGCACGTTGGCGAAGATACAGCCAACACCCTGCTGCGATCATCGCCAGGACCGGGGATGTCTATCGGCTCGTGCTCGCTGCGGCAGCAGACTCGCGGCCGATTGTCGGGGCAACCGTGTCGACCTCACTCGGCAAACCGAGGTTCAGCGCGAGACTTCGGCTAGCTCGATTCAACCTCCGACAGTTGTCAACCTCCGACAGCAGACTGACTGCATGCCCTACGTGACCATAGATGGCGTGACGATCGATGCCGATCGGCTGATGCTCCTGCCGCTGGAGGTCGCCCAGATCATGCGTATCGATGAGAGGGACGTGTGCAACATGATCCGCCGCGGCGAGCTTCAGGACGTATCGTCGGACAGTCGGCGACGCTTGGACCCCAACGAGGTGATCGTCGTCGTTGAAGAGCGAGTAGCGACAGGCGAGCTCGGTCCGCATGTATTTGTCGAGCTGGCCGCGCTCATAGCTGGGCGTCTGTAGGTGCGATGGCGAAGAGAGCGACAGCCGACGTTCTGATCTTCGGTCAGCGGAGTGTCTGTCGGTCCGATTCATTAACGGTCAGGGAGGCCGCCGCGTTACTTCGTGTGCATCCTTCTTGGATCTATGCTCATGCTCGCGAACTCGGAGGGTGGCGCCTGCGAGGCGACCGTGGCGCGTGGCGGTTCGATCGACGCCGCTTACTTTGGTGGATGCCGAGTCTGTGACTGTGCTTCATGTGAGGGTCGCCGCCGTTTGCCCGATGCGCTCGCCGGCTGTAGGTCAGGCTGCGACGAGTTGCGGGCGGGCAGGCGCGACTTGGATTGGCTCTGCGCATCGCGGTGTCGGTTCGCCTTCCTTTGTTGTCCATCCTTGCTCTGGGGGCCAGCGTCCGAGTATTTCGGCGAGCTTGTCGCACATGAGGCGGGTGCGCCAGAACGCTTCGTTGACGCCGGGCACCCAGATCCGCCGGTAGTTCGTGCCGAGCGTGTACATCGACGGGCACCTACTCGGGCTCCCACGGACGCCGGTCGCGCCTTGCCGGGAGGTGTTCGCCCTTCGCCCAGCGTGTGAGCGTCGAGCGCGCTTGAAGATCGATGATCTCGCAGAACTCGCGAAACGTCAGCCAGTCTCGCACCGCAGAAGCATCCCGACGGCATCAGGGGCTTTCCAAGCTTGCCCTTGTCGATGGCTTCCCAGTCGATCGCTCCGCCCCGGGGGATCGGTGTCCGCCACCGGCAACCACGTTCCCTGATCCAGCCGGTAGAGGTCCAGCTTCTTGATCGTGTCGGCCTTCTGCCGGGAGAGCTGCACGAGCTGGTGGGTGATCGCGGAGCCCTCCAACGTGCTCTCCTTTCAGCTCCTCCATCAACGCGATCAGATCCTCTTGACGGCGCATGATGCGCCTCCAGGCGATCGCGTCTGCCGCGGTGCAGGGAAGCGGCAGCGGTCCTGGTCGGGCGTGCTTGGCTTGCAGCCGTTGCGCGGCTTGCTCGAGACGGCGCTCTTCGTCCTCTATACGCCGCAGACGGATCAGCTCCTGCTCGTAGGCCTCGACGTCGGGGCGTTTACGCAGTCCACGCCGGTAGTGAGGATCTCCCAGCCGATCTCGGTGGCGCGGCCGGCGACGACCTCGAGCATCGCTGGGGTTCCGGTCGCCGTAGAGCGCGCGCATGTCTTGCTCGACGCCGCCGTTATCGAGCAGCGCCGCCGCGTAGTACGGGATCGGGGGGTTGGCTTCCCCACCGGTCGCTGGATAGCGCTCGTTGCAGATCCTCCGGCGCCTTCAGCGATCTGGTTGGCGAGATGGCGAAACTCATGCGGCGTGTAACCGCAGAGGGCGCGTTCCGCGTCCGTCGTGTGCTCGGCCATATGGCGCGGGTCGCGAGGGACAGAGGCGGATCCTTGCGCGTGCCGGCGACCCGCTTGTATAGCCACTGCTCCTGTACTGCTTTTAGCTGTGCTGGCTCAGCCACAAGCAGCGGCGCGTCCGGTGATGCCGGTGGCCGCCCCTTCGCGGCGGCCATGCGGTCCATCACCGAGATGTAGAAGTCGAGCACGAACGCGGCCTGAGCAGGGATCGGCTTTCGCCGCAGCTCGTCGCGCCCCATGCTCTTCCTCGGCAGCAGATCAAGCGCGGCGCCTCGCCGACAGTCAGGCAAGGGTCCTTCGCAGTCGCGCACGTAATCTTTCCTGGTGAGGCGCGCGAGAGCTGTGCGCCGGCCGCCCGTGAGAACCATCAAGAGCAGCACGGCTCGATCGCGTGTCGGTCGCCAGAGCCCGCGCGAGCAGACTGCGTTGTCGGACAGCGCGTTGAGCGCCTCCATCTCTTCCTCGATGGAGCGAATGCCGAGCCGTTCGTGTATCTCGCTCGACTTGTTCTGCCACGCTTGACGCACGGTTTCAACCCGCGGAGCGACGACTTCATAACCGCCCTTGGGCATATCGGGCATATGCAACTGCGGTGCCTTGACCCATTCCCGGCAGGCGGGCAGCGTACGAAGACTGTGGATCGTTGAAAAGAGCCGGCTAGCCTCGGCCAACACGATCAGCACCGTGGCGCGTGAGCGGGTGCCGGCTGTGCGACGCCGATTTGCTTTGACCGACTCTTTCGAGTAGTCGAAGATGGCGGCATGTGCGCGTGCTGCAGCGGTATCTGGGCCGTCGGTGATCAGGGCCGCCACGATCGGTACCCAACTCTCGGGCACAGCCTTATGAAGAAGCTCGAGATCGATCCGGGCGCGTGCGAGCCCGCTCGGCCCGCAGAACGGCATCTTCGTAGCTGTCGTGCAGCACGTATGACCCGACTCCGTTGTTGCGCCTCCGGAAGCGCGTAGGGGCGTATTCGAAGATAGGCTGATCCTCTGCACCACACCGGCCAACCTCACCGCTGCCGGATATCTGGGTCAGCGAGTAGCGATGAAGAAATTCGCCGAGCTGGCGAAGTTCTGGATGCTCCTGCTTCCTCACCCCGGTGCACGCGAACAACACCCGTCGCGCGGCGTCGATCAAGTCGTCATCCATAACTGCCCCCAATTCCATTCCGTTCAGAATACTGTGCATTTCGGACGGCTAGCCTGGGTAAGTCCGTGAATAATTAACCTGAAACCCTGTCGTGCACAGGGTTTTGACGCTATCGCGATGCACATGCACATCAAATAATCCCTACCGCCCGCAGCTGCTCCACTCGATCAGCTGGCACCTCGCCTTTGCGCACCAGTTGGCGCTGTTTTGACGCCCACCCGCGCACCACGCGGTGTCGATTCAAACTGCCCGCCTCGGCCACGTCCTTGTAGTGCGCCAACCGCTCTTCGAAGCTCTGCTCGTGAGGAACCCATGTCCAGCCGGGCAAAGACTCAAGCAGCTGATCAAGCGCGGGATTCTCTCCTCGATTCTTACGCCGCCCACAAACCCACATGCCGAGCCAAAAACCGTCAGCAGTCCTACGGCGATCGGAACTTGCGAAGTGCCGTGCTGTTAACGTAGACCCACAGCCTGGCGAGGTCTTCTGCGTCGGCGGGTCGTAGAGCCTCACTGCCATGACATGGGTCCGCCGAAAGGTCCGGGTTCTTGCTGCGGGTCGTTGCGCTGATGTCGTCCGTCATCGCCTCCCTGTCGCAGCAGACGACGTTTTCCCTCCCCTCGATTTGCTTGTGCAGTGACTGTCGATCCTTGAGATCGGGGCGCTTGGTACGCGACCACCATGATTTGAAACCGAAGCCTGCAGGCCTGCGGCGCGAGCTGCCGTCACGGCCGGCATTGGACGCTGGGCGTCGCGCTACGCTCGCACTCGTGATCGATCTGCGGACCCTGGCGCGGTATAGGTTTGAGGGGAAGTCCGAGCAAGCCGTAAGGGAGGAGTGGATAGCTCCCCTCCTCATACATCTTGGCTACGCAGGCGAAACGCTCAACACTGTGCTCTACAACGAGAGCTTCAAACTCGCCAAGCCCTTTCGACGGATCGGACGGATGCGGATTGAGGTGGACTACCGGCCGACTGTACTCGGACACGGGCTGTGGATCATCGAGGCGAAGGCACATGGCGCTGAGGATTGGGAGGATGCGATCAGCCAGGCATGGCTTTATGCCACGCACCCCGAGGTCGACGTTCCGTTCATGGCGGTCTGCGACGGGTCTCGAATCACGGTTTACGACGTGTACAAACCCGACTGGAACGAGCCGGTCGTTGAGATTCCCACGGAGCAGCTTGCCGAACGCTTCCAGGATCTCGCAGTTGTGCTCGGCGCGGCGAACGTCACGCGCGCTGTGCGCGAGCGGCGGATGCGCCACCTGGGGACGCCATGCGAGCCGAGCTCAGTCCAGCGCGCCTGAACGAGTATGTCCAAGAGGTTCAGCGGCTCGCTCATGACGCGATGAAGGATGTGCGCGACAACGAAATCGCGGTCATCCGCGACCAGACGAAGAGGGAGGATGAGGGCCGGCGAGATCTCGTCGGCGTTGCCGGCCTCTTTGCAGTCGGGGTGTTCACGAACCAGCCGTTCGCGCTGAATCTGGAGTCGGCGAGATTCGGCGTTGAGTACATACGAAGTCTCGAGCCCTCGAAACGAGGGTCCGAGCTCGCGCGACTACCGGATGCGGCCGTGCATCGTGGTGGGCCGAACGGAAGCGAGCATCCGCGGATGTTCTGGATGCTTCGTATCACAGCGCTCCAGATTTATCTCTTGCTGCTCGATGACGACGGATGCGGTCCTCGTGCGCTCGAGCTCGCAAAGCAAGCGATCCGCGACCACCTGCTGAATTTTCCGGACGATCTGATCGCCCGGGCAGCGCACCGACTTGAGCGCTCGCTTCCAGTGTTCGTGCTCCGTTCGCTCCTTACGCCTGAGGGCCTTGACCTCGCAGCTATCGCCCATGACGTGCAGCAGAATTGGGGGGACGAGGCTCGACTGCGTGCTCGGCTGAACGAGGATCGGCTGCTCATCGATCTCACCACCCAGATGAGCCTTGCTGCCTGGAACTCCATCCGATGGGAAGAGAAGTCACTCGACTCTGCGGCCCAGATCCTTGAGGCCCTGATCCCCACGCTCGACTATCGCCAAGACGGGGCGCGCGGGCCCGCTGGCGATCCGTTTCTAGAGAGCGTGCTCCGAATCGATGATCTCGTGAGCATCACGCTCCAGAAGGCCGCCGAATACTTCCTGCCGGCACTGCTCGATGATGAGATCGTTGCGACGGTCGAACGAATGGCGGAGGTCGACTACGAGATCGACGATCGCTTCATCAAGAGGCCGGCGCAGGAACTGTTGGAGCTAGCCGGGCATGTCTAGCCTGGATCTGGGCGTGGCGGGCTGCTGAGAGCGAATAGCCAATCATCGCGTGAACGGCAAGCCGGGCAGCCGCGAGCGATTTCGCTTTGTTTGCTCAATACGTGTTATTTTCTAGGCGAGCGAATATGGCCAGATCAACGAACAACAAGATTCAGCTGGCGCTCGATCGCGCGCTGGACGGACTGGCGGTCGTCGAGGCTGTCGAGACCAAGGACGAGGTGGCGCGAGTGCTGATCCGCGGGCGCACGCGTAACTATCGCCTGCGCGCGCTCTGGGCTGGCGCAGGGTGGCCGGCGGACGTCGATCGGGCGATCCGTCATCTCGACGAAGAGTGGCCTCCGGATCTTGTCGTGGTGGCACAGAACCTTTCTGCCGGCTCACGGGAAATGCTCCACCGCAGGGGCGCAAGCTGGGTCGACGGCAGCGGTGACGCACACATCGTTGCACGCGATCTGTTGGTCATGCGCGAGGCTAAGCAGCGACCTGGCGCTGACCGACGAGCCTTCTCTTGGTCGGCCTCCGCCGTTTCGATCGCTGAGGCGCTCCTGAATCGCAACTCGCCGTACGGCGTCCGGGCGACCGAGCTGGCGATGCTCACGGGCTGGTCGGCACCGCAGATCTCACAGGTGCTGGGAGCGTTCGATGCCGAGGGCTGGACAACAAAGTGGGGGCCGCAACGAGGGCCGGGCGCGAGTCGCGAGGTCGCCGACGGCGCAAGGATGCTGGACGCCTGGGCTGAGGAGGTGTCAGCTGTCATGCCCGAGCGACGCTTCGCGGAGCGCATCTTCAACGACCCGATGCAGTTCCTTGTGGACGAGCTTGCACCGGCTTTGGACGAGCATGGCATCGGTTGGGCGGTTACCGGCTGGGCGGCGGCCGAGCAGCTCGCGCCCTTCGCGACCGCCGTCCCAGCTCTGCAGGTGTACGTCGAGGAGCGCGCTCTCCAGGGACCGTTGAGCCTGGTTATGCAGGACATCCCGATTCGCGAAGTGGAGTCCGGCGGGCGCATCGAGTTTCGCAGCGCCGACTCGCATCTGCTGAGGCTCGCGGCGCGGCGTAATGGCATTCCTCTAGCGACTGCGCCCCGTGTCTTCGCCGACCTCCAGGCGCTCGGCGGACGTGGCGAGGATGCAGCCATGCATCTGCGCGAGGAGGTCATCCTCAAGAACCTGCGGCCGCGCCGGAGAAGTAGCACCTCTGCGGAGATGAGTGCCTGGGATAAGTACTGCCGCAACCGACTGAAGAAGCGCATCGCCAAGGAGCTCGGCGATGTCGGGACCGTGTACGACAGCGGGACTTGGTCGGTCTCCTACTGGATTCCCGAGGTCACTCTGTCGTTCGGGGAGCTGCGGGACGCCTTGGTGGCGGTCGAGGGTCGCGAGACCGGATGGCCCCCGTGGTGGGTGCCAACGCGAGAGGGCATCCAGCCCGAGATCCGAGACAGTGCGATCGAGTGCTGGTTCCGCGACGATGCGGTACGCAACGGCAGGCACTCGGACTTCTGGCGTGCGGAGCCCAAGCTCAAGCTGTTCCTGCTGCGCGATTACCAGGAGGATGGAATTACCGGGGCTCCCGGCTCGGCGCTTGACCCGGTGCTCCCGGTATGGCGCATCGCCGAGTCGTTGCTGCACTCCGCCCGGATGGCCCGCTACGTGAACGCCGAGGACATCGAGTTCTTCGCGCGATGGGACGGCATCGAGAACCGGGAGCTGAGAGCTGTCACCAGTGACCAGTGGGATTTCGGGCCCGGGCACGTCGCCCACGACGCCAGCATCGCGACGTTCGTGACCACGAGCCCAGAGGAGATCGACCAGAATCTCCCAAGCGTGGTCCGTGCGCTGGTCTCCTCGCTCTTTGAAGTCTTCGGGCTCTTTGACCCGCCAGGATCGCTGTACGCGAAGGAGGTCGCCACCATGCTTGAGCGAAGCCGGGGTCAGACCGGTGGCTGATCCGACCATCGACGACGAACGTTCGCCGGCGGCGAGAGCACGTGCGGAGCGGGCACTGTGCACGCTCGTGGCACACATCGCGGACGACGACGTCCCCTTGATCGTCCTCGGTGGATTGATGCCGGAAATCCTCACCGAAGGCCGGGAGATCGGCCCATCGCACCTCGGCACAAGCGACGTGGACATGCTGCTGGTGGCCCATCTCGAACAAACCGACGGTTTGACACGTATCGAGGCCGCGCTCGAAGTCGCTGGCTTCAGCACACAGCCGGGCGAGAACGGTTGGCGGTGGCGCGGCATCGTCGACGGCTTCGCGGTCAAGCTCGAGTTCCTTTGTGACCTCGACACCGAGCCGGAAGGCATCGTCGCGATTCCCGGTTGTCGGGTCCTGCGCGCCAACAACCTTCGCGGTACCGGTTACGTCGCGGCGGACTGGACAGTGCGGGAGCTGACCGCCGATCTCGCCGGCCTGGGTCCGACGACTGTGCGTGTGCGGTTCGCCGGGCTCCAGGGCTATCTGCTGACGAAGTGCGTCGCTGCCCGCTACCGCGGCAAGGACAAGGACCACTACGACCTTGTGTTCGTGCTCATTCACAACCGTGCCGGCGGCCCTAGCGCTGCGGCACGGCAACTGCTCGACGGCAAGCTAGCCGACAGGCTACCGGCCCTGCGCTCAACGTTCCTGGAGGTGCGCGAACGCTTCTATTCGGTCACCAGTCCGGGCCCCAAGGGCTTCGCGACCGAATCGGCCCGCGCCGATCCATCGGCCCCGCAGGACGAGAACCGCGCGCTGGCTGTAGCCGCCGTCAACGAGTTCATCGAAGATCTGCTGAGAGGCGGATAGCCATGCGCCCTGGAGACGCAGTCTTCCAAGGACAGGAGGGTCTGCCAACGTGGGCGGTCACCCTGATTCGCGAGCTGGGCAGAGGAGAGAAGGAAACCTCACCGCATCTTCTGACGCCGCTTGCAGCCTTGGATGAGGTGATGGCGACGGCTAGATCTGTGGCCGGTGGCCGCAGCCAGATACGCGAGGCGGATCGCGTGTCGCTAGGGAAGGACGTCTCGGCGAGCCTGAAGAGTCTCGGCCCAGCTGTTCAGAAGGTCAGTGGCGCAGTCCTTCGCGCGTTTCAGTCTGATGATTTGCGACGGCTCCCTCAGCTCCTGGCGGATGTAGATGGCGCCCGGCGCGCGCGGAGCTCGGCGAAGGCCCTGATCGCTGAGTTCCTGCTTCCACGCACGTCGCGTGCCGCGTGGGACGACGTGGTGCAGGCGTTTGAGACCCCTACGCCGTTTGAGACGTGCACTGTTCGCGTCGCCCAGCTTCGCGAGATCTCGGCTCGGCGTGGGCAGAGTTGGGATGCGGTCGAGGGCCGGCTCGTGGGCCTGTTGAGTGACCGGCTTCTCTACGTGGCACAGGCGGGCGCGGTCGATGTCGAGGTCGCCAACGAGAACCTCAACGATCCGGCCGGTCTCTCGCTGAAGCGAAGAATCGAACTGTGTCGATCGGTGGTCAGCGACGCCCCGGTCGAGGAGCATTCGATCGTCTGGATGATCTTTGGCCACGCGGCTCTGCGCGCGGCGTTTCTCCGCACGGGACCGGTGCAGTTCTTCAACGGTGACCTACCACTGACTGCGATCCGCGATGGCTGTCCGGCGTTGGACACGCCCGACTTCGAACGCCCGGCGGAGCTTGAGCATCCGATGGCCGAGACGTTCTTTGACGAGCTTCCGGAACGGCCGTTTGTGTTCGCGCGTGTTGATGTCGACTCGCGGCACGTCGCGGACGTCAGAAGGTTCGCTAGGGATCTGGTCTCCGGTCTCGTGGAGGTCGCCCACCGAGATGCAGCGTGGCTGTTGTTTGAGGGTGAGGCCGTCTTCACCGCAGGCCAGTGGTGGGGTGCGATGGGCTTCGGCGATCCCAGACAGATTCTCGATCGGGACGATCCGAGGTACGACCGCACGGGCGAGTTCCTCGAAGAGCTCAAACCTGGCATTGTCGAGCGGCTGGTGGCCGGTGATGAGCCGACTGCGACTGCACTGACGCAGCGCCGATGGGAGCGGGCCGTTGCGGCGGCAGAGGACCCTGCGCAGCGCCTTACGCTCGCGATGCGGACGCTCGAGGAGGCGCTGCCCATCGGGCGAGCCACAGGCGGATCGGTGCGTGAATCGTGCGAGCGCTACTTGATGGAGACGTGGAGTATGGGCGCGCTCCACGGACAGCTGCGCGACGCCGCCTATTACGGCACCAGTTCGGCGCTTCGGCCGGGTGCCTCGCGCGACCGCACGGAGCTCCGCAACGCGATCTTGCCGTCGACCGGCGACCTGTCGTTCACGTTCAAGCCGGGGATGTTCATGGAGCGCATCGTCGAGGTACTCAGCGGGCTCGATGAGTTGACGATGCAGCACCGGATGGTCGCTGAGGCGGCGGATTGGGTGTCTAGCGCGAGCGCGATGGACGCCCACATAGAGGAACTCGATGGACGCTTCAGGCGTCTGTTGGCGCGCACGATCCGCCAGCGTAACGCCGTCGTGCACGGCGCCCAGACCGTCCCTCAGGTGATTGCGAGCTGCGAGCCTTTCATCCGAGAGCTCTGCGGGCAGGTGGTCGCTCAGGCTCTCGCCGCAGCAGCCGATGGAGAGGACCCCGTCGACCGACTCGAGAGAGCGCGTGCGGCCTGGCTACGACAGCGGGCTGCGCTGAGAGATGGGAAGCAGCCGGCTTCAGTTGTGTTCGCCGGCCCGCTGACCGAGGACTGAGAGGCCGGGCGGAGCTCGGACACCACGCCTCCGCCGATGCGGACGACCGAAATGCCACGATCCCGATCGTTCGCACGACCGGACCTGCTTCCGGATCAGGACGGACCTCCGGCGCCACTGGTCGGCGGCCCCACTTCGCGCGGATAGCAGGACGCAGCGCCCGCTTCCCTGCGCGAGCAGTAGCCGCCGTCGTGCCTGATCTCGTTGTCGCTCCGGACGACCTGCAAGCGTTCCGCCTGAGGATCGACACGTACCCGCTTGCGGCTGGTGAAGCGGAAGGCCTCGCATCGCCGCGCCTCAACCCGTCCTCGTGGAATCTCACGACGCTTCGTTTGGCAAATGGTCGTTGTCAACCGACTCATCAACGATCCGACATCATCTTCGTCGATCACGTGCAGCATCTCCTCTGCCAGCTACAGTCAGCCCGTGATTGATCCCCGGCTGGTCACCCTCCAGGACCTCTTTGCCGATCGAATCCACTATGAGGTTCCAATCTACCAGCGGCCCTATGTCTGGAAGAGAGACGAGCAGTGGCTTCCGTTGTGGCAGGATGTGGTCGACGCCGCTAACGGGCGCCTGACCGGTCAATCGCTCGCACACTTCCTTGGAGCAATCGTCATCGAGCTGCGATCGGCGGACCCTGGCCGAGTCAAGGTCTTCTCAGTGATCGACGGCCAGCAACGTCTGATGACTCTCCAAGTACTGCTTGCGTCTCTGCGCGAGGCAGCACGAGAGCGTGATGAGTCGCGGGTCCCCGACCTCGACCGAATGCTGTCCAACGACGGGAGACACACCGACGGACCGCTTGCGTTCAAGGTTTGGCCCAGCGAGGACGATCGAGAGACTTTCCGCCTAACGGTTCGCCCCGACGGCGCAGGTGTCCCCACCGACGAAAAGGGGATTCACGGCGCGTATAATTTCTTCAAGGTCGCGATCGACGAGTGGCTCGGCGCGGGCGAGGATGCGACAGATCGCCTCGACGCTCTGCAAGACACGGTCGAGGGTCTGCTGCAGGTAGTCGCCATTCAGCTCGATGGGAGCACGGACGCTCAGATCATCTTCGAGACCCTCAACTCGCGTGGTGCGGATCTTACTTCGCTCGATCTTGCCAAGAACTCGCTTCTACGCCAAGCGACTCGGGAAGGTGTCAAGGTCGGCGAACTGCATGCCACCTACTGGCAGCCCGCTCTAGGCGAGGGCAAGTACTGGCTCCAGACGGTGCGGCAAGGCCGCTATACGAGTGAGCGAGCCGATCTGTTCCTCATGCACTGGCTCACGATGCGGACCGGCAAGCCACCGCGTGTGCAACGCCTGTTCGCGGACTTCCGTCGGTTCATCATGCAAGCCGACCCGCCACCCCAGGCAGCTGACGTCGTAAAGGAACTAAGCTCGGATGCGAAGACGTACCGGTCGTTCGATGAATTCGATCGCGCCTCCGTCGAGGGACGCTTCTTTCACCGACTCGACCTGATGGACACAACGACCTTGATCCCGGTGGCTCTGCTGCTGTTCCGCAGTAATGAGCTCAGCGTCGAACGACGGCAGCGAGCCTTGCGCGCCCTCGAGAGCTGGCTGGTTCGCCGCATGATGCTCGGCGCGAACACGCAGCACTACAACCGCCTGCTGGCCGCTCTGCTGAGCCGGCTGCACGAACAGCAAGACCTGATTGCGGCCGACGTCACGATTATCGATGTGCTCCGCAGTTTCGAGAGCGAGACCGATCGGTGGCCGAGCGACAAAGACATCAGCCATCGCCTGCTCAAGGAACCACTCTATAACTGGATCAACCAGCGCCGCATCCGCGTCCTGCTCGAAGCGTGCGAGGAGCAGATCGCCGCGACCCCCTTTACGGAGCAGCTGCTCCTTCCGGAGAAACTCACCATCGAGCACGCTCTGCCGCAAAACTGGACCGAAAACTGGCCACTTATCATCGAGAGTGACGAGCACCCGGACGACGCGGCGGAAGACCGGGACGCACATGTCCATCTGCTCGGAAACCTGACACTCGTAACGCGAGGGCTGAACTCGACGATGTCCAATGCAGCTTGGTCGGTCAAGCGAGACGAGTTGGCCAAGCGCAGTCAACTACTCGTCAACCAACACCTGTGCGCACACGAAACGTGGGAGGAGGAGCAGATCGACGCCCGCGGGACTGAGCTCTGTGGCTACGTGCTCAACACTTGGCCCGGCCCCGATTCCAAGGTCTGGCAGGCACTTCTGGTCACGGAGCCGCAAATCGCTATCTGAGTATCGTCGATAGGAGGGGGCAGGATCTGGTCGGGTGAGTTTGCCCGATAATGATGGCGTGTCCGTGTCCGACTCCATACCAGCGTCTATTAGAGAGCTGTGGCAACAAGCGGTTGAACACGCCGAAGTTGCTGAGGACGAACTCCACTTGCTCCCTGGTGTCGGGGATCCCGTCACTAATACCCAACCATCCGTATACCTGCAACCAGGCATCGACCTTTCCTATTACACGTGGCGGCCCATGTTCGACGAGGCAACCATGGACGAGGCGAATGACCGCAACAACCTGCACAAGCAGAGGATTGGACTGCGCTGCAACTTCGCCAGTGACACTCCGCTTGGTGCCACGATCGCCTTGGGGCTCCTTCGACACGAGATCGAGCACGCGATCCAGTACTCGGGCTCAGATGCTCAACATCTCTATGACCTCGACTGCATCGCTGACAATGTCGCGAAAGCCAAGGACGGCCCCCATGGCAATGCGTACTATCGCCTCAAGCCCACTGAGCTTGGAGCGAACGCTGCGGCGGCATCGCTCGTTCTCAGCAACGTCACTGCGGAGATTGAAGCGCAATTGCGCGCTAGCAACTTCGCTCCCTTTGTTACCTCTCAAACTGCCGTCCCAGTTGCCGACCTACCTCGCCTCACGGTGCAGTTCATCTATGAACACGGCAGTTGGGAGGAACTAGTGGAGGATGCCTATCCCGGCGCAGGTGCGTGGTGGCGCCAACTTGCCGACCGCGCTACATGACGATGGCCGATCAGGACTTCGCGACAGCGACCGAGACAGTTGAACGATTCAGGGCCTTGGTCTTGACCCCGTGTGACGCGATATCGTTGACGGCGGCTTCGCGTTCTGGATAAACAACGGGGCCCCCGCTTACGCCGCTAGCGTGCAATGTGTGCGCCCCACTGATGACTCAAGGATCGTTTGCTGTGCTCACCGGTGCTCGCAGGGACACGAGTCCATCGTGGCCGTCTGGGTGATCATTGACGCCCAGGCGCGTCCGGACCTCATCCCGTTTGTTGCCGATCCCGGGCGTCGGGTCGTTCGATGCGAGCAATGCGGAAGCAGGGATCCACGAGAGGAGTCTGTGCTTGTGCTGCTGCGGGACCCGCGCGCGCCGATCGGTCTTCTGCTCCCCGGGGCGGGCGCTAGCGTTGGAGAGCCAGCTTGGATAAGCAAGGCTCCGGTGATGACAGAGAAGGAACCCTGGCGGGTCGTAGAGACGTCGTATTCCGCCGCGTCGATTGCCGTGGCCCGGTCGCCGCAGGATGATCTCCTTGCCGGGCCGTCCATCGTGCTGGACATCGAGCGCGAACACGGAGAGGTGGCCGTCGAATATGTGGAGCTGCTCAGAACGCTTGCTGCAATGACCGCTGCCGAGCAACGCATGGCGCTGGTCGGCAGCGCGCTCGCTACCAGCGACGCCGAGGCGTTTCAGGACATGCTGAGCGCACATCCAGAGCTGCTCGCACAAGACACTCTGCAACTCCTCGACGACCAGTACACGCAGGATCAAGACGAGCGCATCGAGCTTGGGCGGCTGATGCTTCGCGAAGCCAAAGCCGACCCAGAGCAGGCTTGGCACGCCAACCGTGAGCGAGTCGCCCAGATGGGCGAGGAACTGGTTAGCAGAGCTGAAGCATGGATCACGCAAGTTGATGACGCTCGCGACGACCCGGATCTGCTGATCGAGACCGCGACCGGCGCGCTCCGGTACGCCGATGAGGTGTGGGCAGACGATCAGTTCAGAATCATCGCCCTGGAAGCGCGGGCCGACGGACACCGCGAGACCGCGAGCGGTCGCCGCGACGAGCATCTAGCGGCAGCCCTCGCCGACTACAAGGCGGTCCTGGCACTTACCCCCGGGGACGATGATGAGCGACCTGGCAGGATGCTGAACGTCGCCGTCGCAATCGGTGAGCAGGTCGATGGCGACGAGCGCGCCAACGCGCGCATTGCCGAGAAGCTCATCCGACAAGCCCTTGACCAGATTTTGGAGGACGAGCGACCTGGGCTCGTCGCCGTGCTACGCACCAATCTCGCGCTTGCGTTGATGCGCTCCGCTCGCGCCGCCGACACCGGACCGCTGCACGAGGCAAGAGCCCTCTGCGAAGCAGCTCTTCAATATCGGTCCCCGGAGCGGAATATTGAGGATTGGGCCTACACGATGATCAACCTCGGCGCGATCGTCGAGCGGCTCGCGGGCGCTGGTGAGGCCAATCTCGAAGACGCGCGTACCACCTACCAAGCTGTACTCGACCGCACCGATGCGTTGCCTGGGCTGCTCGTCGCCCACACGCGAGTGAACGTGCTGCGACTTAGACATGACGAGTTGCGGCAAAAGGAGGAACACAACCAGGGCTGGCCCGGACAGGCGCAGGAGATGAGCGCGCTCATTAGTCTCGCCCGAGATGTGGTCGGCGATCCGCACGGCGCTCGGGTGACCAGGGGTCGAGCTGCACGTACGCTCGCCCAGTTGCTACGGGATACGGGCGAAGCCGGCGGTGCGCGACACGCCTTCGCGCAGGCTATTCAACTACTGCGAAATGGCGACCTCCAAGATTCTCACTTTGCAGCCTGGGAACTCGCGACGATGCACAGCGAAGCTGGCGAGTGGGAGGATGCCACCAGCCGATACCGCGAAGCGCTCGCCGCAGCACGTGTGCTGGTCGAGCGTCCCGGGGATGCCGGTGAGCGGGCACGGCAGGCTGACACCTCTGGCCGGCTGTGGCGGTGGGCCGCCCACGCTTACACCATGACTGGAGCGATCGAGGAAGCCGTGCTGGCACTCGAGGAGGGCCGCACGCGCGAGCTGAGACGGCAGCTACAACTCGAGGACTCGAAGCTCGAGCAACTCGAACAGATTCTCCCGCAGGCCGTCACTACTTGGCGGGACGCGCTGCAGGCCATGGCCGCCGACGACACGGACCCGGACAGAGCCGGGCGGGAACTCAACGAGGCGCTCGCCCAGATCCGAGGAGTCCCCGGGTTCGAGCGGTTCGCAGCTGGTCCCGACCTCGAAACCGTCAGCGGCGCCGCCCGCGAGCAAAGTCCGGTCATCTACATAAACCCGACGCCGTATGGAACCAGCATCCTGCACGTAGACGACCGAGGAGACATCCAGGCGCGGGTCCTGGAGGTGACTAGCGGGGAAGTCGTCAGCATGGTCCTGTTCGGGGTGACTGGCCCAGCAGTCGCCACACCTGGGTCGACCATCTCCTACGCGCTTGCCGCCGCCGGCAACCCCGATGACATGGATCCAGGACAAGCGCTGCCGGACATCGGCGACGCGCTCGACCGGGTGCTGCCATGGATAGGAGAACACATATGCGCCCACGTCGACGCGCTCCTGCTCGCCGAGAGCGATCGGGAACCGCTGCTCATCCCCTGCGGCGCGCTAGCCACCATCCCTATCGTCGCCGCACCATATGGCGAGGACGGCCGTTGCCTGCTTGACCTGTACACAGTCTCCACAACACCCTCGGCAAGTACGCACGCCACCGCACTTCGCAGGGCCGCTGCGGCACCCCGCATGTTCGACCGGCTGATTGCCGTGGCGGACCCCACAGAAGACCTCGAGTTCAGTCGCGCCGAGGTCGCGGGGATCGCGACCCACTTCCACGACCAACGAGTACGGCAGGCAGCAAAGGCAACGCGCGACTGGCTGAGAAACAATGCGGGGGACGCGTCCACGCTACACCTCGCGTGCCACGGGTTCGGTGGACTCACAGACGCCACACGAAACGGCTTTGTCCTCGCCGACGGTAGCCTGACCGGTCCTCAGGTCGCACAGCTCGGCCCACTGCATGCTCGTCTAGCCGTCGCCTCTGCCTGTCAGACCGCCGTTACGGGTGTCGGGGATGGCGCCGAGGAGGCTTTCTCCCTCGGATCTGCCCTGCTCGCAGCCGGAGTCGCTTGCGTGATCGCCACGCTCTGGTCGGTACGGGATCTCCCGACGGCCATGCTCATGACACGCCTTTATGAACTGCTGCACGTTGGACAGACACCGGCGCAGGCGCTGGTGACAGCGCAACGCTGGCTTCGAGACATAGAGGAGCCCGAGGTGGATAAGTTCGTCGCGGACCACCCACGGCTACGGACGCTCGGGCGACGTGGCCAGCGGGCGAAGCCAAGCACAACTGATAGCGGCACCGCTATGAAGCCATTTGCCCATCCCGAGAACTGGGCGGCATTCGTCGTACTCGGCGCCTGAAGCAGATCGCACGTCAATACCACACCCTCCTGGAGAGGTGTCCGCACAAGCGCATAGCTTGAGCAAACGGGCGTCTCGATCGATCCTACGCAAACGCTCGGATTGGGACGATCAGCGGGCGTGAGCGCCTCCGTTCAGGCTCCGCGACTTGGCTATGAACCATTCGCTTTGGCCAGCCCCGTCAGGTGTGCGATGTGCGTGCTGGAGTACCGGGACAGCTCGCGCGTTGGCTCGGCTCGATCAGCATCTCATCCGTGATGAACATGTACCACGGCAGCGCCTGCTGCGGATGCGGCGCCTTACGCGCCGTGTAACCCGATTGTCTTGCTGGCTTGGACCGGACTCCTCCGCTGGCGGATACGAGCGTCCTGTCGTCGTCCAATCGTCGTTGTAGCCTTGGTCGTTCTCTATGTCTCCTGGATGTTCGATCGATAATCATCTTGTCGTCCCCGTACGGCAACTGGAAAGAGCCGTAGGCACAGACCAGGTTGCTCGCTTGTGTCTTGTCTCTCGCGGGACGCCGCGTGGGGTACTCAACGACGCTCAGATCTCGCGGGATTTGCGGCCCCCGTGCGGCCACGGGCACATCGATCTCCCGCCAATATGTCTATTTGCAGGCAAGAAAGGCCTATCTACCTCAAGCTTCCCAAGCTCGAGGTCGCGGGTTCGAGGCCCGTCCGCCGCTTGGCTTGAGAAAGCTGGATCTGGCCCTATAACGGGGATTCTGGCTTGCGGGCGCGGGGCTTGCCATGCGGACAGACGCGGGCCTCTGCGGGCAAGAAGGACAGGAACCTGCGGTCCCCTTGCGGCCACGAGATCCATGTGTCACGGGCTTGCAATGCTCGGCGCTGCGACCGCGACGCACGGCGGTAGCTTCGCGTCGCTGTGACGTCCTTCGTGAAGGGCGTGAGCAGAGCGTTTGCGCGGGTGAGTTGCCGTGTTTAGCGACAGGCGAGGTAATGGCCACGAGAACCTCGAACTTGTCCGTTGGGCCTCTGAGCTTGCCGGTGCTCCGGTGCTCGGCTGGGGGGCTCAGCTGGCCCAGAGCAACCTGCCGGGGACCTGTGCGTCCTCGTCGACCCGGTAGGCGGCCGATGCGCGGTGATACCCGTCGCCGATGACCAAGTAGTCCCTGATCCCACCGATCAGGAGGACTGGTGAAATAGGGGTGCCGTTCTTGATCTTCTTGAGCTTCTCGGCGACCTCAGCGCTCTGCTTTGGCTTCAGGGGCGGCAGTCCTGCCGCGCGCAGCAGATCCTTAGCGGCCCAATGGCCGAGAGGGGCGGTGCGCAGGGCGGCGATCGTCTCCGAGAGCGAGGAGGGCGCGAGCACCATGCTGAGAAAGCTGTGGGCGGCTAGGTAGTCCTTCTCTTCGGGCTCCTCGAGCCAGCGGATTCTCGGAGTGCTCGCCACCAGTCGAGTCTAAGGGCTTCGCGGGTTGGAGGTTGCGCTGTTCCTGAACACTGGATCCTGGGGCCATCCCACGATCGGTGGCTCAGCCCGCCTGGCACGCTGCTCAAAGCATCGCAAAGGAAGGGTAGGTGTGACTTATTTGCTGCCTAGGAGCACGAGGACTCCGAGTGTGCAGATGCCGATGCCCATGAGGACCCAGATCACTCGTGTCACACCGATAGGCAGCTTCGACATGATCACACCCAGCCACCAACCTGATCCACGGGTGTAGCGTTCTTGACGGTGGCGTTCGGGGTTCAGGCGTGCGGCGCAGTAGAACGCGCAGAGTCCTATGCCAATCACGAATATTGCAAGGACTGTCTTGTTGTGAAGCTGGCTAAAAACGAGTAGGGCTACGACTACCGCGACAATCGCCAGAGGCGCACGCTTGCCTTGCGGCCACGGTCCAGGTCGTCTCTTTTCGTCTCTCCACAGGCCGCCGTTCATAGCCATTTGCCTCTCATACCCGTCCAGAAGAAGACTAACCGCGCCCAGAACGAGCTGATCAACCGGGCCGCGTCAGGCATTGTGTCTGGTGAGAGCTTCCGACTCGCATGCCCCCCCGGGACGATGCATATCCAGAGGGTGATCGCAGATGGTTGACGGATGTGTGACCGGGTAGAGAAGTCTGACAATCGAGAAACTCAACGGAAAGGAGAAGCTGATGCCTACTAACAAGAACGTGGATGAGGGTAAGGGCCGCCTGAAGGAGGCGGCTGGCAGCCTGACCAACGATCAGGATCTGAAGAACGAGGGCAAGGGCGACCGAGCCAAGGCCTCCGTCAAGGACAAGGTTGACAAGCTCGCCGGGAAGGCAAAGGACGCCCTGGATCGGGACGGGAAATAACTCATGGATCTCCTTCTACTCCTCATCATCGTGTTGATCATTCTCAGCGTCGCGGGTGGCGCATTCGTTAACCCGCTTGTCCTGCTGCTACTGCTCGTAGTTGTGCTGCTGTTCTTTGGCCCCTACAGAGGGCGCCGCAGTCGCCTTTAGCTATGTGTGAGCTGACGTACCGTTACGTCAGCTCACAGACCGGTAGCCGGTGATCCGCCCGCATCGCCGAGAACTCAGACGATCGCCGAGACTCAGGCGATAGCCGCGCTCGGAGCGGCTGATGTCGCCCTATCGCGGCTTGAGGGCTACCGGCTCGGGGTGACGCGAAGCTTGACGCTCAGCGTGCGGTCGATGCGACCGATCAACGATCCCGTGGGCGGTTGTCCCGGCGCGGGAGGCGGTTCGCTTGAAAGCCCCGGCTGGGGCTTGCCATTGAGCGTCAACCCGACACCGCCGCAGCCCTGAGGGTCGATCTCGGCGACCGTCGAGGGGCTGGCTCGGGGTGTCTGGTAGAACGCGAGACGAACACTGATGCCGAAGTCTGCGGGACAGCTTCTCACCCCCGGCTGGACTGCGGGCAGCGAGTTCAACAGGGCGATGACTTGGGCGATCTTGTGCGCTGAGGTGAAGCGCAGCGGGCGTTGATGGGGCTGGTTGGCCGCGATCGCACTATGCACGCTGATTCGCAGGAGGTGGGCGCCAGGGATCGTCTCCGATACGGGACGTGGCGTGATCCACACGACTTGTGCGTCGGCGCGCAGTCCCGTCTGCCCGCCGGGGAGCTGGACGACAGTGATGACCAGCCAGCGCATGCCCAACACGTCGGCGATTGGTGACCAGGCGAACGCAACGCTTTCGCTCGTGGTCCTTCCGCGCGTAGCGGCGGAGCCTGAAAAAGCGATGGTAGTACCGGCCGGCGGGTGCGCGCGGATTTGTGCGAGCACTTCGCTGCGCACGCCGGGTAGCGCCCACCAGGCGTGATCGTCCACTACGTTGGGGGTCGCAGCGGGACCTGTACCCGGCTGCGCGAGCTGGCCTTCGTCACCGGCGGGCTCGCCCGGCGAGCGTGTTGCGCTGGCGGGCAGTGATACTTGCGTGAGCAGCCATGAGGCATCAACCTGAGCTGCCGCTTCGTTGGCAGTTGCGCTTGCCGGGACTGTGGCTGGCGAGTGCGATACCGCTCCCGTGCGCGCGTTGTGGTTCGCCGCGACAGCGATGCCGGCGCCGATGCCCGCTACGCATACCAAGAGAACGAGCGCGAGCATTGCGCGAGACATACATGCACTTTAGGCGGCTTGTCCCGCAGTGTCGCACCCAAACCAAGAAGACGCGGTTCCGGGCCGCCTGAGGAACGCTGCCAGTCCTGTAGGAGCTGCTGCGCCAGGCGCTAGCCGGGTTCGTAGTCTGCGACTTCGAGTAGTTCTCCGTTCCTTTTGTTGTACCCCGTCCAGGCTGCCGTGGCTTTGTCGCCGTCGGCGAGCGCGAGGGTGGTGCTCGCGGCTCGTTCGGAGAAACGTTCGGGTAGAAGTGGCACGGGTTTCTGCCACGTCGTGGCGCCGACCGGCTCCAGCGATGTAACGATGCGCCTGAATTCGGGCGGCGTGCCGGTCCTCCATAGGGCCATCAGATCTCCGTTGGGGGCCGAAGCCAATTGCAATGCCTCTCCGTCTTGCGGGGGTGACAGGCTGATTGGGGGGCTCCAGCTGCCGCTGGCTGGGTGGGTGGCAAATTCGGCGGCCAGGCCTTCGGTTTCACTCATTGGTGGTGGCGGTTCGTAGTGTGTGAACAGCGCCGTCGCCTCGCCGTCAGGAGCGATCGCCACTGACGGGGAGTAGCCCTGTAGCCCGGGAGCGTCCCCAAGCAGCTTCGTGGGACCTGTGAAGCTGCTCCCCGCCTGACGCGTCGCGGCTTCGAGCGGTCCCGGCCCTTGATCCTCGTTGCCGTTTGGGACGCCGTGCTTTTGGCCCCAGCTGAGCACCGCGTCGCCACGGTCGTCGGCTGCGAGGTTGAGCCTTTCTGCGTGGCTGCCTTCGCGTCCCCCTGTCGGAGAGAGAATCTGTCGAGGGAGCTCGGGTTTGTCGTCAGATCCCAGGACAAGCGCTTCGACCCACTTGTGGGCGCCTTTGGGAGTACCGTGGGTCCAGGCGAGGATGGTTTCCCCAGCGTCGTCCGGGGCCACCTCCAATTCGGAGCCGTGGGCGATCGGGAGCACGAGGATCGGGTGGCGCCAGCGCCCGCCGGGATGGTGTGTGGCGAGCGCAATGTACTCCCGGCCAGCGTGTCTGACCCGATATGCAACCGTCGCGTCGCCGCGGTCGTTCAACGCGATCGCCGGATCGGGCGCGAACCGGCCATCGTCTCCGAAGCTTTCCGAACCGGAGGCGAGCACGAGGGTGTGCCCCCAGCGGCCGTCCGAGCGGTGGATCTTGACGTCGAGTGCGGTGCGCAAGGTATCGCTCTTGTCCTTGCGTGTTGACTGCGACCAGACCACGACCGCTTCTCCATGCGCGTCCATGACGACGTTTGGTCCTGTGACCCCGTAGTGCCCTGATGTCAGGCGCACCGACGCCGACCACCGCCCTCCCGGACTGCGGGTGGAGGCTTCGACGAAGACTGGTGGGAGCCCGTGGAGAGCGTGTTGCCACACCACCACGGCGCTCCCCGTCTCATCCCTGGCGACTCTCGCTTCGTCCAGTTCCCCCGCGTCCCCTCCGGTGGTGTCGACGATCCGCTGTGGAGCGCTCCAGGCGGCTGACGCCGGGCTCGCGAACGCCACCGAGCAGACAATCGCGCTGAGCACGCCAACCAGAACCCAGGCCGTGTTCCTCTGTCGTGGCGTCCGTGTCATGCCTTCGTCGCACGCTTTCATGGTGTGTAGCGGATGAGATATTGAGCTGCGCCTTCTTCGCATGTGATGTAGAGGACGGCATATCCGGCGGGGCTTGTGGCTATGGATTGTGGGTCGATTTCGCCCCCGTTGTCGAGTTCGCAGCCTTTGAGGTGTGGGGCGAGCGGGCGCGATGGTCCGAAGCGATGGCCTGACCGCGCGGTGACTGCGACTATTTCGTTGGTGGTTTGGTTGTGGATGGCGGGGCGTCGGTAAATGATCACCGAGTCGCCGTGAGAGTGCGCAAAGGCTTGCGGGTGACTCCCGAACCCGAGTGCCTGGGGTACTCCGAACTGTCCGTATACGCTCCCGCGCTGGACGTAGAGGTGGCCTTCTTCGCCGAAGTGGAAGGACTTTGCCCAAACGGCCATCAGGAAGTGATGTACGCCGGCTAGCGTCGCTTCGATCGCTTCGTTGATAAAGGAAATTTGGCGCGGGCGTCCGAAGGGGCCACCCGCTCTGCTGCTTATCCTCATCAACCTGCTGCGCGAGCAGCGAGAGCACGTCTGTGGGCGCGATGCTCCTTCTGGGTAGTCCCAGAAGTACGCGAACACGGTGTCGCCCCCGGGCTGCGTTGCAAACTCGGCCGGCTCGCTCAGTCGAGGAATCCGCTGGACACGCTTCGGCTCATGAAGGGCGCCCGTGCGTGACCCGCTGACGCTCAGGAGCTTGTCTCCGTCCTGGAGCCAGCTGGCGACTGGGTCGCCGTTGGGGGCGACGCTGAGATGGATGAGGGATATACCTCTGAGGGCCGTCATCACTCGCGCGACATGCAGTGGTTCTGAGAAGCGGCCGAAAGCCGCCTCGAGCTGGGTTTCATTGACTTCGGGAGGTTCACCGGGTCCGTTTTCGACTTCCTGGGGGCCTTCCCTGGTCCACAACGCCGTGACAGCCGAGGGTCCGATGACAATGGAAGGGGCCTCGAACGCCTGATGATCGGGTCCGGTCTTCGCGCTTTGCTTGGCTGAGAGCACCTGAGCCATTGGGGGTTGCTGGCCGAGCTGCCAGCTCGCGAGGGCGATACGTCCACAGCATCCAGGGCCTTCGTGCTCTTTGTATTCGCCGCTGGGCACAACAGTGTCGTCGCGGTACAACAGCCCGACCGCGACCCTCCCTCGCGGGCCGATGGCCACGGACTGTTTCGTCGAGGCAAAGTTGCCGGGGATCCCGATTTCAGTCGGACTGCCGAGCCCTCCTGTTGCTTCCAGCGCATAGAAGAGCGCCCCCTTTTCAGAGCCATGCACGCCGACGGCTTCACCGCGATCATTCACCGCGAAGTGCCATTCGGTGTCTTGGCTTCCAGGCAAACGTACGGGTGCTGAAAAGCTTCCCGCGAGAGCGGGGACCGGCAGCATCGCCGCAAGGGTGCACAAAGGAACCGCCAACGCTACTGGACCTAGAGTTCGCTTCGCCATCTAGCCCTTCAACACTCCCGATCTGAGAATGATTCGATCAGATCGCCGCCGTGTCGTCCAGGCTCAGATACACAGTGGGAGGTGCACTTCCGATGCGTTACGCGCGCACAATGTGCTCAGCTGTGACCTCAAACTCGCCGGATCTGCGGTCCCCGGGCGGCCACGACAGCGAAGATCTCGCCGCAATACGCCTATCTACGGGGCCGATAGGCCTATCTTCCGCGAGCTTCCCAAGCTCGAGGTCGCGGGTTCGAGGCCCGTCCGCCGCTTGGAGTGCTGGTTGTCCGAGATCATCGACACGGCTCCCCTCCCGCGAACCACCGCGCCCTCTCTCGGTCGGCAGGGCACAGAAGCTCGTGGTTATGGACTTGGGCTTGCTGGGGGTGGGGTGGTGGCAGTGGTAGAGAGTTTGCCGGTGGTTGCCGTCGGCGTCGTCGTAGTCGTGGGAGCAGGCGTAGTGACTGTCTTGGCTGGTGTCGTGACGGTCGTCGTCGGCGTCGCGACCGTCGTCTGCTGAGTCACGGTGGTCGGGTTGACAGTCGTAGAGTGGTCGATGCTAAGCGATTGAGTGGTTACGGAGGCAGATTTGGAGCTTTTGTTGGAGGCCAGTAGGACGACTACCACTATCAGTGCGATGACCAACGCCGTCCCGATGGCGATCGCCCAACCATTGCCGCCACCCTGACCGTTCGTGGGAGGGGGATATTCGCCGCCAGGCGGCTGAGGCGGATATCCGGCGCCGGTGGAGGTGTCGCCTGGGCCCGGAGGAGAGGACGGGTTGAATGGTGGATTGCCGGCGCCCGAGCTCGACGACGGCAACGGCTGATCGCCCTGCGGTGGCTCGTTACTGGCGTTCATGGCCGACTTCCTTTCGGTGACAGGCCGGCAAGCGGATACCCAAGGCTAGCGCGAGCCGGTCGGCGTAGCCGGTCTCGTGACCTCGCTCGCCGGTCGAGATGGCGCGATGGAGAGCACGAGCGTGCTTTCGGCAGAACGGTCAGCCTGGTAGGTATAAGCTCATCGCAGGCGATTTGCTACCCGTTGCGCAACTCCGAGGAGGATGACTGTGCCGTCCAAGGATCAGACAGCCGATCAGCGCACGGATGAGGGCCCGCCCGACCTACGTGGTAGGCGCATCGCAAAGCTCGAGAGCGAGTACGGCAACCGCTACCGGCTTGAGCCGGCGCCCGACAACAAACTTCCCAAGAGCGGCATGCCGGCTGAGGATGCCCTCGGCTTGGTCGGCGAAGAGGTGCTGCTCGACGGGATACCGATGCGCAACCTGGCGACCTTTGTCACCACCTGGATGGAGCCCGAGGCAGAGCACCTGATCGCCGGATCGCTGCACACCAACTTCATCGACCATGCCGAGTACCCGCAGACGGCCGAGATCGAGCAGCGCTGCATCCGTATGCTTGCCGACCTCTTTAACGCTCCGGGCGAGACAACTGGGGCGCGCACGCAGGGCTCCTCCGAGGCGATCATGCTCGGTGCGCTCTCACTGAAGTGGAAGTGGCGCGATCGCCGCCAGGCGCAAGGCAAGGCGATCGACCGGCCCAACCTCGTTTTCGGCGGCGACGTGCACGTTGTGTGGGAGAAGTTCTGTCGCTATTTCGACGTCGAGCCACGCATCGTGCCGCTCGCGCGCGACAAGTACACGATCGGGGCCGAAGACGTGGAGCCGCATGTCGACGAGAACACAATTGGTGTAGCGGCGGTACTCGGGACCACTTTCACAGGACACTCCGACGACATAACCGGGATCAACGACTATCTGGTCCAGCTCAAGAACGAGAAGGGACTTGACGTGCCGCTGCACGTCGACGCGGCTAGTGGCGGTTTTGTGTGGCCTTTCTTGTATCCCCACACCGAGTGGGACTTCCGGCTCGAGCAGGTTCGTTCGATCAACGTTTCCGGTCACAAGTTCGGTCTCGTCTATCCCGGCATCGGCTGGCTCGTGTTCCGGGAAAAGAGCGACCTTCCCGACGACCTCGTTTTCTACGAGAACTACCTCGGCAAGCGCGACGCGACGTTCACATTGAACTTCTCCACCGGCTCGGCAATGGTGCTCGCGCAGTACTACAACTTCGTGCGCTACGGCCACGACGGCTACCGCTACATCATGGAGACGATGCAATACAACGCGCGCCTGCTTGCAAAGGAGATAGTGGATTGCGGCGAGTTCGTCTTGGTCGGCTCAGAGCAGGACGAGCAGCTGCCGCTCGTCGCCTTCCAGTTGGAAGGCGAACACGACTACGACGAGTTCGACGTCGCCGCCCAGTTGGCCGCTGAGCGAGGCTGGATGGTTCCCGCCTACACGTTGCCGCCCAACGCCGAGCACATCAAGATCATGCGTGCCTTGGTCAAGCAGACACTTGGACACTCCCTGGTTGCCACGCTCGGCAGCGACATCCTTGAAGCATGTGCGACGTTGGAGAAGAAGGGCCGCCTACACGAGGCCGATCGCAAAAGGGTCAAGACGAGCACCGGGTATTGAGGCCGGTCAAGCCGGACCGGCAGCCAGACTGAACGCGGCGCCGACAGGATTCCGGTCGTCCCCCTCGAACATGTGACAGGTGTCACAAGGCACCCTAACGGAAGGAGTGCATATGCGAGGAGTCGGTAGTGCGTTGTTCGCGGGCATCCTCTTGCTGGTCGCGGGCACGCTCAACATCATCTACGGTATCGCCGCCGTCGGGAACGCGAACTTCTTCGTCAACGACAACCACTACGTGTTCGCGAGCCTCCACACGTGGGGATGGATCACGATCATCCTGGGCATCATCCAACTGACCGCCGGTCTGTCCTTGTTCGGCGGGGGCACCTATGGTCGTGTGGTGGGGATCATCGCCGCCACGATCGGAGCTGTCGGAGCCTTGCTCTCAATCGGTGGTACCTACCCCTTCTGGTCGCTAGGCATCTTTGCCATCTGCCTAATCGTCATCCATGGGCTGGCGGTGCTCGGCGAGCCGGAGGCTGTGTAAACCCAAGCCGAGATGCACTGGACCGGCCGGCGCGCCTCTTGGCGCGCCGGCGTCAGGTCCACGCCGATCGCGTGTCCGTCCATCTTGGTTGTGTGTCGTTCTCGCTCTAGATTCAAGCCGCGATGAGTTTCCAGTCGCGGCACAGTCTCTACAGGCAAGACCCACTACCAGGAGGACACGATGAGCGAGACTTCGACCAAGACCCGCATTACCCAGGTCGGGACCGTGATGGTCCCCGTCAGCGATCAGGACCGTGCGCTCGACTTCTACGTCGGCAAGCTCGGTCTCGAGAAGAGCGCAGACACCCCCTTCGGCAATGGAGATCGCTGGGTGGAAGTGACTCCCCAAGGCGGTCAGACCTCGTTGGCGCTTGTGCTCCCGCGGGAGGGAGAAGAGGTCGGGATCTCCACCCGTATCGCCTTCACCAGCGAGGATATCGATGCCGATCATGCCGATCTGCGGGCGCGTGGAGTGGACGTTGACGAGGAGGTCATGCGGATGGGCGACCCGGTACCGCCGATGTTCTTCTTCCGCGACCAGGACGACAACCGTCTATTGATCGTCCAGCGCGGCTGAAGTCAGCCAAGACCGTCGCGGCTCAGGTCGCGACGGCCTTGCAGTCCGTCGGGCGCCAGAGCCGTCGCTCACTAGTGCCTTTGCCGAACAAAAAACGACGAGAGGATCGTGATGGGAAGAATCGTGGTGACCGAGTTCGTCTCGCTGGACGGTGTCATGGAGGATCCCGGCGGAGCTGAGGGCTTCAAGCACGGGGGTTGGACATTCAAGTTCGCCCGCGGCGAGGAGGGCGACAAGTTCAAGGTCGACGAGCTCATGCGTGCAGAGGCCCAACTGCTGGGGCGGGTCACATACGAAGGTTTCGCCGCTGCGTGGCCTTCGATGGAGGGACCGTTCGCCGACAAGTTCAATTCCATGCCCAAGTACGTGGTCTCCTCGACACTCGACCGTCCCGAGTGGAACAACTCGACCGCGCTCGCGGGCGACATGCCACAGGAGGTCGCCCAGCTGAGAGAGAGGCTTGAGGGCGACATCCTCGTTGCGGGCAGCGCCCAGCTCGTGCAAGGTCTAGTGGAGCACGATCTCGTCGATGAACTGCGCCTGATGGTGTTCCCTGTTGTCCTTGGTGAAGGCAAGCGCCTGTTCTCTGGGACGAGCGACCAAAAGCGTTTGCAGCTGGCCGACTCCAAAGTGGTGGGGGAGGGCATCGCTGCGCTCGTCTACACCCCTGCGCCCTAAGGTCGGCTGCTGGCAAGCCTGGCCCTCCTCATCGGTGCCCCGCTCAAGCGCTCGGCTTTGCCGGCGCTCTGCGGGCGCCTGGGCTCACTCTTGCAGGAAGGAGGCGTGGACGTCGCGATCTTCGATGTCGGCGAGTCCGTTGCCGACGCCATCACTCTTGACGCGCTCGCACGCCTGCAGCTTGTCGCGCGCCGCCACGGCTGTCCGGTGAGGCTACGGTGCGCCTCTCCAGAGCTACTGGACCTGATCGCCTTCGCGGGGTTGACGGACATTCTTCCGAGCGAGTCGGGCCGGCAGGCCGAACAGGGGAAATAGACGCTCGGTGCTCAGGAAGAAGGTGAACTCGCCGATTCCACCGTCGGCCGGCTCGATCACCTGCAGCGCCCATGGCTCATAGCCGGAGCCGTCCGGGCTGGGCTTGTACTGGCCGAAGGCCACTGATCCGCTCGCGGTGATGGTGGGTACGAGCTTCGATCCCCTACATTCGATACCCGGACCAAACCACCAAGCCAAGATATCCTCGCGGCCGCTCAACCACATGTCATAAGGTGGCATCGACTGGCGCGCATCCTCCCGAATGAGAGTCGTCAGCGAATCGAGGTCGTATGCCTCAAACGCCTCCACGTAGCGCGCCAGCAGCTCCTCCTGCGCAGTGTCCATGCGTCCGATACGTGCCTGCTCGGATCCTGCATCGCTTGCTTGCAAGGTTGCGCGTGCGCGCTGCAATGCACTGTTGATCGCCGCCACGCTCGTGTCGAGCAGCTCGGCGACCTCCTTGGCCTGCCAGTGCATCACCTCACACAGCAGCAGGGCCGCTCGCTGACGGGGCGCCAAGCGTTGCAGTGCGGCGACGAACGCCAAGCGCACCGTCTCGTGCTCGATCGCGGTCTGCTCTGGATCGTCCTGCGCGGCAACCATGTGCGCCGGGATCGGCTCGATCCAAGTCACCTCTGCCAGCGTGTTCAGGTTGCTTGCCTCAGGAGTCTGGGCACTGCCCAAATCCATCGGGCGTGCTCGCCGGGCTCGACCGGCGGTCATGTCGAAGCAGACGTTCGTCGCGATCCTGTACAGCCAAGAGCGCAAGGTGGAGCGACCCTCAAAACGCTCGTATCCGCGCCAGGCACGCAACAACGTCTCCTGTACGGCGTCCTCCGCTTCAAAGGGCGAGCCGAGCATGCGATAGCAATAGCCGGTCAGCTCGCGGCGATACAACTCGAGCTGGCGCTCCAGATCAGTCGGTATCGCGGTAGATACGGACTCTGCCATGCGGCCCATGGTAGGCGACGACGCTTCGCGCCTCCGTTTAGGACAGAATCCCCGGCAATGCACGTAACCGCCAAGGCCGACTACGCCGTTCGCGCCGTCGTCGAGCTGGCCGGCTCCAGCCAGCAAGCTCCCCGCAAGGTCGATCAACTCGCTCAAGCACAACAGATCCCGCTCTCGTTCCTGGAGAACATCCTCACCCAGCTGCGCTCCTCCGGCTTGGTGCGCTCCCAACGTGGGCCCGAGGGTGGCTACTGGCTGGCCCATCCGGCCGAGGAGGTCAATCTCGCCCAGGTGATCCGAGCCGTCGACGGGCCTCTGGTCGGCGTGCGCGGACAGCGCCCCGAGGAGGTCGAGTACATCGGTTCTGCCGAGTGTCTACAGCAGGTATGGATCGCCCTGCGTGCCAACTTGCGCAAGGTCCTGGAGCACGTCACTGTCGCCGATGTCGCCTCCGGCAAACTGCCCAAGGAGATCTTGGCGTTGACTAAGCAAGAGGAAGCTTGGGAAACCCGCTAGACGCTGAGGGTTGTAGTCGCCGAGCTAAGGTTGGTCGGCTGGTTCAGGCGAAGACGCGCGGGGGAGGTAGACGTGCGGCCAGGATCTGGCCCTCGGTCAACTCTAGTTGGGCGGCTGTCTCGCGTGTGACTTGAGCCCACACGTCGCGGCCGTCGGGCAGGGTCAGCTCGACACGCACCTCGAAGCCTAGGTGCACGACGCGCCGCACGAGCGCCTCCACGGCGCTTCCGTCCGAATAGAGGTCTTGGCCGCCCTCCAGGATCTGGATGTCGTGGGGGCGCAGGAGCGCGTTGCCCAAGCGGTTGACGGGCCCGATGAATGACATCACGAACTCGTTGTTGGGGTGCTCATACAGCTCGTGAGGAGTCCCCGTCTGCTCGACACGTCCGCCGTTCATGACCACGATCTGTCCCGCCACGTCCATCGCCTCCTCCTGGTCGTGGGTCACAAAAATTGTGGTCACATGGATCTCTTCATGCAAACGTCTCAGCCACTCGCGCAGCTCGCCTCGCACCTGCACGTCGAGTGCCCCGAAAGGCTCGTCCAACAGCAGTACCTCTGGCCGTGGCGCTAGTGCGCGCGCCAGCGCCATCCGCTGCAACTGGCCACCTGAGAGCTGGGAGGGGTAGCGCTTGGCCAAGCCGTCCAGGCGCACTAGCCCGAGCAGCTCCTCCACGCGCTCCTTCACTTCGCCCTTAGGGGCACGACGCACTGTCAGACCGAACGCCACATTGTCATAAACGGTCATGTGCTTGAAAGGGGCATAATGCTGGAAGACGAAGCCCACGCCCCGCGTGCGCGCGGGCGCGTGCGTGAAGTCTTGACCTCCTATCGACACACTGCCCTCATCCGGCGTCTCAAGGCCCGCAATGATCCGCAGCAAGGTCGACTTGCCGCCGCCGCTCGGCCCCAGCAGGGCCATCAGCGCACCGTCGCGCACTGTCACGCTTACGTCGTTGAGCGCCACGAACTCGCCAAAGCACTTGGTCACATTGTGAACTTCGATTGCCATCACACCACCTCGTCTCGATGAGTTCGTCTTGCGAGCAGGTTCATCCCGAGCAAGGTCGCAAAAGCCAGCAGCGCGAGCACCACCGCTGCCGCATAGGCGCCGGTCGTGTCGAAGTTCTCGAAGCGATCCTGCACATACAGGGGGAGCGTCTGAGTCTGGCCCTCCAAGCGCCCGCTCACGATGCTGACCGCCCCGAACTCGCCGAGCGCCCGAGCCGTCGTGAGCACGACCCCGTAGACGACACCCCATCTGATCGCCGGCAAGGTGACCTTACGAAATGTCTGCCACGCGTTCGCGCCGAGCGTGGCTGCGGCCTGCTCGGCGTCTGTCCCCAGCTCGTGCAAGACCGGCACCGTCTCGCGTGCCACAAACGGGAGTGACACGAAAGCGGTTGCAAGCACCATCCCCGGGATCGAGAAGATCACCTGGATACCGTGAGCAGTCAACCAGTCCCCGAACCAGCCGGTGCGCCCATACACGAGCACAAGCGAGAGGCCCACCACGACCGGGGAGATCGCGAACGGCAGGTCCAAGATCAGGCCGAGCAACCATTTGCCGCGGAAGCGCCCGCGCTCGATCAGCAGCGCGATGCCGATCCCAAACACGGTGTTCAAAGGCACCACGATCGCCACCAGCTCGACCGACAGCCAAAAGGCGTGCATCGCGTTGGGCTGAGTCACCGCGTTCCAGACGGGCGCCAAGCCGTGTTCGAATGTCCTGTAGAAGATCATCGCCACGGGCGCGCCCAGCAGCGCAAGCAGATAGCCCAACGCCACGAAGCGCAGGCCCAGCCGTCTAGCGGTCTTGGCCGCCTCGCTCTCGTTTCCGCGTGTGCGTCCGGGATCGGTCGAGCGAGCTCGCGGCGTGGCGGATCGCCCGATTACGGCCGTCTCACTCGCCGACATCGCCTGACCTCTGTGCAGTATGGGTCTTAGAGCACATGGCGCGAACCCCTGCGCGAAAGCCAAGTCATCCCGCCGAGCACTATCAGCGCGCACACGAGCAGTACGACCGACACAGATGCCGCGGCCGACACGTTGTCGTTCTCGACCTGATTGAAGATGTAGACCGACCCACTTCGGTCTTGAAGGGCAGGTTGCCCGAGATCAGCACGACCGATCCGAACTCGCCGAGCGCGCGCGCGAAGGAGAGCGCCGCTCCCGAGAGGATGGCGGGGGTCAGGTTGGGCAGGACGATCCGCCGGAACACCGTCAATCCGCCGGCCCCCAAGGAGCTTGCCGCTTCCTCCATCGAACCGTCCAACTCCAGCAGGACCGGTTGCACCGAGCGCACCACGAACGGCAATGTCACGAACAGCAGCGCCAATCCCACGGCCGCCCTGGTGAAGGTGATGTCGATCCCGGTCGGCCCACCCTTGCCATAGAGGGCAAGCAGGACCACGCCCGCGACCACCGTCGGCAGAGCGAAGGGCAGGTCGATCAGGGCGTTGACCACGCCCTTACCCGGGAACTCGTCGCGCACGAGCACCCACGCGATCAAAGTGCCAAACAGAGCGTTGATCGCGACCACGATCGCCGAGACGATCAGGGTCAGCTTCAGTGCTGCCACGGCCTCCGGGCTCGACACCGCGTGCCAGAAGGCCGTTGTCCCGCCCTTGGTGGCGCTGTCGAGCAGGGCGGCGATGGGCAGCAGGACGAGCACCGACAAGTACACGCCGAGCAGGCCCGCGCCGAGTGCGGTGCCGGCGCGTCCGCGCAGATGTCCCCGTCCAGCCCCGTCGGGTCCGCCCTGACCGGATCGATCCCTTCCAGGGCGGCCGAACGACAGCCTGCGCTGGCCCTGCCCGCCGACGGCGGACGGGGCGAGCGCTTGCGATGCCGGCTCAGGGCTCATTTGCTGGTGGACACCCCCAGCGATTCCTCGATCTTGGTGACGATCCCAACGCTGCCTTCGGTTTCAAAGAATTCCTTGTCCACCTTGCTCCAACCGCCGAGATCGTCGATCGTGAACAGTCCAGCGGGGGTCGGGAACTCACCAGGCTTGGCCACGCCTTCGATCACCGGCCTGTAGCCATTTTCCGCCCAGATCTTCTGGCCGGCAGGGGAGAGCAGATAGTTGACGAACTTCTGCGCCTCAGTCGTGTTTCCGTTGTTGACCATCGCGATCGGGTTCTGGATCAGGATCGTGTACTTGGGGATCACATATTCGATCGGCGAGCCCTTCTTCTGATCGGAGATCGCCTCGTCCTCGTAGTCGATCAAGGCATCGCCGCGCCCAGCAAGGAACGTTTGCAAGGCGTTGCGCGCAGAGCTGTCTTGGCTGACCACGTTGTGAAACAGCTGCTTCAGGTAAGCCTCTGCTTCTGCGGGCGTCTTGCCTTCCTTGATCTGGGCCCCATAGGCGGCCATGATGTTCCAGCGCGCGCTGCCCGAGGTAAACGGGTTGGGGGTCACGACCTGCACACCCGGCTTGACCAGGTCGCTCCAGCTGGTGATGTGCTTCGGGTTGCCCTTGCGCACGATGATGACCGCGACCGAGTTGGTCACGAAGCCATGCGTCGCGTTCTGGTTCCAGTTAGAAGAAACGAGGCCCGCCTTGACCAAGCGCGTCACGTCCGGTTCCAGCGAGAAGTTCACTACATCGGCTTTCAGGCCAGCGGCCACCGCCCTGCTCTGGTCTCCGGAGGGACCATAGGACTGGTTGAACTTGACCCCCTTGCCTTCGCTTGTCGCTATGAACGCGGGAATCAGCTTTGCGTATGCGCCCTGCGGTGTGGAATAAGCGACCAGCGTGACTTCTTTGCTGTCGGTAGAAGAACCGCAAGCGAGCAGACCGAATGTCACCGTCCCCAGCGCGATCAGCGAGAGGGTGGAGCGACCGGTTCGACGGACCAACAAGGACGGACGGGTGCGTTTGCGCATAGCCACTTTCTGCATCGGAGACATGAACGATGAGCCCCGAGTCTAACACCACAAACTGGATCGGGATTAGCGATTTAGTCTGCGGCTCAGCGAATCGCGATGCGCGCCCACCGAGGCGAGTACCGCATCGATGCAGGCGCGCTGCACGCGCTGTGGATCGATCGCAAACGGCTCAGGAATGCCACCGCCGCTCGTGCGCACGCCGACGCCGATACGCGCGAGCTGCATCGTGCCGAGTGTCTGGGCATACAGCTGGTTGGCCGTGAAGTCGGGATCCTCGACCTCGAACACATCCTGGGCGGCGCCCTCCGCGAGGATCTTCGACAGCTTCCCTAGGCAGGCCGCCATGTTCTGGCCGAGGCGGATCCAGGTGGCGTCGGAGATCGTCTCGCGCAACTCCTCGCCCGAGCGGCGCATCAAGGACAGGCCGCAATCCAGGAAAGCGGGGTGTTCAAGGCAGAAGTCGGTGTAGCGCACCCAGCCCTCCTCCAGACGGGCCACCGGATCGAGCTCCAGCGGCACGTCCTCCAAGCGCTCGGCCAAGTCGGCCAGATAGCTGGAGAGGGTCAGCACATACAGCTCCTCCTTGGAGGAGAAGTGTCTGTAAATGAGGGCCTTATTGATCCCCACGGCGCGCGCGATGCTCTCGATCTGGGCATCCTGCAGGCCACGTTCGTCAAACAGCAGACGTGTGGCCGCGATGATCTCACGCTCGCGCTCTCTGCGACGAGAGGCGCGGCTCGGAGGGGACCCTTGGTAACTGGGCGCGCTCGCCATGTTCTCTCGACTATATCGCGAATGTAAACGCCGTTCAATCTCGCATTTGACAACCGTTTACGCTTTGCTAGCATGAAGGTGTCGAGCTGTGGCCCGTCCGTCCATGCTCGATCCCGGGATCTGCGTCCGCTTAGGTCAGGGCCGGGTGGGGCGACTCGACCAGTAGGTCGGAGCGCCGCGTAATCGTTCGATTTCAGCCATACCAAGTCACCGAGCCAGCAAAGGAGCTTTCGCCCCATGTCAGCAACCGACGTAACCGCCAGCGAGGCGACCGAGGCCGCCGAGGCCGCCGTCGAGGCGATCACGAGCGCGGCCGGCAAAGACGTCGTCTTCTCGATGGCTTTGAGCCAAGACCAGAAGGACATTCGCGATTGGGTGCACGGCTTCGCGGCGGACGTGATGCGTCCGGCGGCCCACGAGTGGGACGAGAAGGAGAAGACCCCGTGGCCGATCATCGAAGAGGCAGCCAAGATCGGGCTGTACGGTTTCGAGGGCTTGGCCCAGTTCTTCGCGGACCCGACCGGCTTGACCTTGCCGATCGTCAACGAGGAGCTGTTCTGGGGCGACGCCGGCATGGGCATGGCCATCATGGGCACTTCGCTCGCCGTGGCTGCGATCTTTGGACAGGGCACCGGCGAGCAGATCGGCGAGTGGATCCCCCGCTGCTTCGGCACGCCAGAGGACATCAAGGTCGCGGCGTTCTGTTCCTCAGAGCCCAATGCCGGCTCTGACGTGAGTGCGGTGCGCACCACCGCCAAGTACGACGAGGCGACCAAAGAGTGGGTGCTCAACGGCCAGAAGGCATGGGCCACCAACGGCGGCATCTCCGACGTCCACGTCGTGATCGCCACCGTCAATCGCGAGCTGGGCTCGCGCGGTCATGCTGCCTTCGTGGTGCCGATGAGCGAAGCCAAGGGCATCTCCGAAGGAGCCAAGGTCTCAAAGCACGGTCTGCGCGCCTCCCACACCGCCGACGTCTACCTCGACGATTGCCGTATTCCCGAGAACTACGTGCTCGGCGGCAAGGAGAAGCTCGACGAACGTCTTGCTCGCGCGAAGGAGGGCAAGAAGAACAAGTCGAACGCCTCGATGGCCACCTTCGAGGCTTCCCGCCCCACGGTCGGCTCGCAAGCTCTGGGCATCGCCAGGGCGGCCTACGAGTACTCGCTCGATTACGCCAAGGAGCGCGAACAGTTCGGCAAGAAGATCATTGAGAACCAGTCGATCGCCTTCACTTTGGCGCGCATGAAGATGGAGATCGACGCCGCCCGTCTACTCGTGTGGCGCGCTTCCTGGATGGGCCGCAACCAGGTGCCTTTCGAAAACGCTGAGGGCTCGATGTCAAAGCTCAAGTCAGGCGAGGTCGCCGTGTGGGTGACCGAGCGGGCGATCCAGATCCTCGGCGGTAACGGCTATACGCGCGAGTTCCCAGTCGAGCGCTTCCACCGCGACGCCAAGATCTACGACATCTTCGAGGGCACAGCCGAGATCCAACAGCTCGTGATCTCGCGCGCGATCTCGGGCATGCACATCAAGTAGCAGCCGGTCCGCCGGCGGCGGCCTCGGCTTGGCCGGGGTCGCCTACCAAGCTTGCGTGGTGCCGCAATGCGGGCATCGCACGCTGGTTGAGACCGGTGCGATGAAGAAGAAGCCGCAGGAGCATGGGTAGCAGGCTTCGTCGACCGGCCCCCCGGCGTCTCGGTTGCGCCGGACCGCGATGTCATGGGCAGCAGCGGGAGAAGATGCCTGCTCATGTTGACGCCAGGCTGTCAGTGGATGTAGAAGGCTTGCTCTCATCGATCTCTATACATAAGGACGCATGTGATGCCCAAAGGTTTCGGTGTCGAGCGGAGATATCCTGGCCTTCCCTCCGGAGACTCCCTCCACGCGGCCGCACGTGTTCCCTGCCGGGGCGGGAGCGGGGGCGCTTCTGTGATAATCAGCGCCGATGAACCCCAGCCGCAAGCGAACGGTGCGTTTGGTGGTAGCCCTAAGCGCGGCCGTGGTCTTGGCGAGCGCCCTGATCTACACCAGCTTCAGTGCTGCCAGCCCGACCGTCACGCCGAGCCAGCTCGTGCGCGAAGCAGTGCCGGGACGTGCCTACCAGCTCACCGGCACGGTGAAGCCCGGCTCCGTGCGCCACGAAGAGCAGACGCTCTACTTCAGCATCCAGGACCGCACAGGTGAAGTTTCGGTCCCGCTCAGCTACACCGGCGAGGTCCCCGGTCCGTTCCGCGAAGGGCGCGAGGTGATCGTCTCCGTCGAAAAGCGGGGGGACCAAGTATGTGGGCCAACAGGACTCCTTGATTACCAAGTGCCCCTCTAAGTACAAGGAAACGCCGAAGCAAAACGACGGAGCTCGCTGACTGGCTCTTGCTCGGCGGGCGCCTGCTTGGTCTTGGCACTTGGCGTGTGCGTGTACGGGATTTGCGCTTCGATCTATGGGGTGAGGGCCCACCGGCCCGAGTTCTCGGAGTCCGGACGGCGCTCCGTATACGCCCTGGCAGGCATTCTCACAGTTGCTTTCCTCGTGCTCGAGCTGGCGTTCCTGCGCAACGACTTCAGCTTCAACACCGTTGCCGACACCTCCAGCACGACGACCCCGACTTTCTACAAGGCGGCGGCCGTGTGGTCCTCCCAGGAAGGCTCCTTGCTGCTGTGGGCATGGCTGTTGTCGCTGTGGTCGAGCCTTGTCCTGTTCCTGACGCGCAAGCGGATGCGCGAGGTGAGCGCCTACGCCACGGCGATCCTGCTTGGCTTCGGCGGTTTCTTCATCTCGTTGATGATCTTCTACGCCACGCCCTTTGCCACTACCAACCCGGCGCCCGCCGATGGCGTGGGGCTCGACCCGCTCCTGCGCCACCCGAGCATGATGATCCACCCGCCGATGCTCTACTCGGGCTACACCCTATGCATCGTCCCGCTCGCTTTTGGCATGGGCGCGCTGCTCGCGCGCAAAGTCGACGCCGAGTGGATCAGGGCCACGCGCCGTTTCGCCTTCGCCGCCTGGCTGTTCCTCGGCATCGGCATCATGCTCGGCGCGCGCTGGTCTTACTCGGAGCTGGGCTGGGGTGGCTACTGGGGCTGGGACGCGGTCGAGAATGCCTCCCTGATGCCTTGGCTGACGGGAACGGCGTTCCTGCACTCGTTGATGATCCAAGAGAAGCGGGGGATGCTGAAGGTGTGGAACGTGTCCCTGGTGCTGGCCACAGGCACGCTCGCGATCATGGGCACATTCCTGGTTCGTAGCGGCGTCCTCAGCTCGATCCACGCTTTCGGAGGTGCCACGCTAGGAGTGCCTTTCGTCGTCTTGATCGGCGTCCTCATCATCGGATCGATCTACCTGGTCAGCTCACGCCGGGAGATGCTGCGCAGCGAGCACCGCCTGGATTCTCTGCTCTCGCGCGAGTCGATCTTCCTCGCCAACAATCTGGTCCTCGTGGGCCTCTGCTTCGTGATCTTCTGGGGTACCTACTTCCCGCTCATCTCCGAAGCGCTCACCGGCCACGAGTCTTCGGTTGGCCCGCCCTGGTTCGACCGCTACACGGTGCCGCTCGCGCTTGTCCTTGTCTTGCTGAGCGGGATCGGCCCCGTCATCGCGTGGCGCAGGGCCACTTTGGCCAATGCGCGTCGTAACTTCATGGTCCCGGTCCTGGCGGCCCTGATCACTTTGACAGTGCTTCTCCTTGCGGGCGTCAGTGCCGGCAAACCGTTCGCGATCGCGATGTTCTGTTGCGCGGCCTTCGTCCTGGGCAGCGTCGGCCAGGAGTATTGGCGCGGCGTGCGAGTACGCAGGGCGATCGCCGGCGAGCCGGCTCCGACCGCGCTCGTGGCGCTTGTCAAGCGCAACCGCAGGCGCTACGGCGGCTACGTCGTCCATATCGGGATTGCGGTCCTGTTTGTGGGTGTCGCCGCGTCCTCCTCGTTCCAGCACGTATCTGAGCTGAGCCTCTCGCCGGGCCAATCGACCAATGTGGGCGCCTACAAGGTCCGCTACGTGCGCCCGACTTCCACGATCACCTCGCAGTCCGACACGGCCCACACCGGCGCCACGATGAGTCTCGGCGCAGTACTCGACGTGAGCAGGGGGGCAAGCATGTCGCGACGCTTTCGCCGAGTGAGGGCTTCTACGACTCAGGCGACCCAAGCGAAGGCTCGGTCAGCCACTTGATCGGTGGCCAAGCGGTCAGCCATGTGAGCTTGAACTCAGGGGTGACGCGCGACGTGTGGAGCGCGATCGCGCCCGACATCAACACTCCGCGCTTGCAACGAATCCTGACGATCGCCAATAGGACGATCCCTTATGTACGACCCGACGAGGGCATGATTGCCCTGGCGGTACTCGAGCGTGAATACCTGAAGGCTCCACCACCGGCCCAGTTCAAGCTGATCGTCTCGCCTTTGGTCCTGTGGATCTGGATCGGCGGCGCCATCGTCTTGAGCGGCAGCCTGATCGCCTTGTGGCCGGCGCCAAGCGCGGTGCGCCAGCGGGTGAGCGTGCGAGCGCGTAACCGCGCAGCGCGGGGTCTTGCGCGCGCTTGAAGCACGGATGAACGCCTTTGTCGTCGTTCTGACGCTTGTATTGCTTGCCGCTGTGATTGCGGTCGTAAGTAGGCCTTTGCTCACGGCACGGACTCCGCGCCGCCCAGGCGATCGGCCCGATTCGCCGGAGCCCGCGCGCACCGAGCTTGAGGTGGCACGGGAGGCGAAGTACCGCGAGATCCGCGACGCTGAGCTCGACTACCGCACAGGCAAGCTATCCACTGAGGATTACGAGGCCGTCAACGGCGTCTTGCGCGCCGAGGCCGTGAAGATCCTCGATCGGCTGGAAGCTCTGGACGGCAAGCGCGGGCAGTCAGGCGCAGAGTGACGAAGCGCCAGGGAGGACCAGAGCACCAAGCAGGGAAAGGGAGGACCAGAGCACCAACAGGGAGGACCAGAGCACCAACAGGGAGGACCAGAGCACCAACAGGGAGGACCAGAGCACCAACAGGGAGGACCAGAGCACCAACAGGGAGGACCAGAGCACCAACAGGGAGGACCAGAGCACCAACAGGGAGGACCAGAGCACCAATCCCCCGAAGTAGGCCCGGTGGGTCGACTACCAGGGTTTCTTCAGCTTCCGCATCCCGTGCACGCCGCTTGCCGGCGCGCACACCCTCTACCAGGGTTTCTTGAGCAGGATGATCGTGTTCAAGGCGAACAGGATCGCGAAGCCGACCGTCCAACGGTTGAGATTGCGCTCCACCATCGAGCCGCCGCCGAGTGGGCCCTGGCCGCTGCCCACGCCGAACGCGCCCGAGAGTCCCGAGTCCTTGCCCGAGTGCATCAGTACAAGGAAGATGAGCCCGACCGCGAAGAAAACCTGGATAACCGAGAAGATCGCTTCCATCGACCAAGCGTAGCTTCTTTTGCAAGCGAGCGTGCGCAAAGTCGGCCAATTCGGCCATGTTCTGGGCTGACGCCTCGGGCATCTGTACAGTCCGGTCGCTCTCCCGCTGTGGTGGTTCCTATGCCCATTCATCCGGCGATCGCGCGGTTCGATCGCAAATCTGATTACGAATCCTTTACTAAGGCGTGCTTCTCTGCCGATATGAATTGCGTCAGGGGGCGCTCGGGCGTTTTAGGGTGCCCTGCTCCAACGCGACCATGGGACGAGATCACAATGAGCAGGGGCCAGGTATGTCAGGCGTGAACGACGCTCGCGCGGCCGCGTCTGCCGACGTCCCCAAGGGCGCGCCTCTGTGGATGCGCCGGGCGATTCTCTCCGCGCTAGCAGGCGGCGGGTTGACCGTAGCCGGCCTCGGCGGACCGCTGTCGGGAGGCGCACTTGCCGCCGACCCTCAAGTTGGCACCGGCCCTTCGACCGAAACCTCGACCACGCCCGCGCCGGAAGCACCCACCCAGTCGACAACCAGCACCACGCCCACGACGACGACCCCCGCTCCGCCTGAAACGACCACGGCTTCGACTCCAGTGGCGAGTACGCCGCCAACAACCCAAAGCACTTCCACTCAGACCACCACCCCGAGCACGACAACACCCTCCAACACTCAGACGACGCCCACGAGCACGCCGCTGCCGTCACGTCACGTCAAGGCCCCGCGAGTGGTGCTCCAGCGCACCCAGCAGTCCAGCGAAGGCGCCCAGACCACAACGACCGCCAGCACAACCACCTCAACGCCGGCGACGCCCTCCGCGCAGGGCGCGGGCAACATCGCGGTAGCCCCACAGTTGGCCGCGGCTCAGCAGAATGCGCTCGCCGCGGCGATCGCCGGCTCGGCCGCCTCCGTGCGAGCGCTCGACTTCTACCGCATCCCGTTGTTCCTGCTTCCGATCTACCAGGCGGCCGCAGTTCAATACGGCGTGCCGTGGCCCATATTGGCGGCCATCAACGAAGTTGAGACGAATTTCGGCACCGATCTGTCGGTGTCAACAGCTGGCGCGGTCGGGTGGATGCAGTTCATGCCCGAAACCTGGCTGCAATACGGAGTGGATGCCTTGGGTGCTGGTTACGCAGACCCATACAATCCGGTCGACGCGATCTTCGCGGCGGCACGTTACCTGCACGCAGCAGGAGCCTCCACCAACCTCCGCACGGCGATCCTCGCCTACAACCACTCTGATGCGTACGTCGAATCAGTGCTGCTGCGCGCCCGCCTGTTCGCCAGCTACCCCCCCTCAGTGATCGCCACCCTGACAGGGCTTACCGAGGGCAGTCTGCCCGTCGCCGGTGCGACCTTGAGCCCAACGGCGAAGATCCCTCAGGAAGTATTGGCTCCCGCGCCGGCCGGCGCCGCGAGTGACACCGCCAGCGCCGCCACGAGCCAACCCGGCGCTTCTACGCCATCAACGGCGAGCAGCCAGGCCGCTCACGCGGCCGATCTTCCTGGCTCGACGCCGGCACCCTCGCCGGCCGTCAGTGCCGCTCGTGCCGAAAGAGCTTTGAACGCTGCTGCGCCGCCCTCTCAGCTGTCTGAGCTCCTTGCTCACGGAAAAGCGCCGGTTGTGGCGGTCGAGGATGGGCGCATCGTCGGGATCGGCGCATCGCGCAAGCTCGGCCATTACGTGGTGCTACGCGACACCTACGGAGACCTGTTCACCTATGCGGGCCTGGGCAGCATCGCTCCGCGCTACCGCCTACCCAAGCCGACCCAGGTAAAGGTCCCGACGGGCTCCCTCCCGAGCGGCGAATCGGCTAGCGATCCCACGCCCAAGCAGGCTGCCAGCGCCGGACGCCAACTTCCCGTTACCTTGCACGTGGCCAAAAAGCAGAAGGGCGCTCAGACCAAGCTGAAGCAACCCGCCTCGTCAGCGAGTGTCGCAGACCGGGAAGCGAGCGCCAGTAGCGACGAAGCGACTGCGGGCGCTGGCAAGGTGCGCGTGTTCGCGCACCCCGGAAACCCCGATGCGCTCGCCGCCGCCCGGATCAGGGCAAAGAGACAGCCGGACTCGGGCGGTTGGATGAAGCTCGCTCGCGGCTCGGTGGTGGCTCAAGGCACTGTGCTTGGTCACCTTGGCGCGGCTGGCGAAACCAAGCAGGCGAGTATGCGCTTCGCGATTCGTCCGGCCGGCGCCCAGAGCGCTATCGATCCCCAGCCGATCCTCTCCAACTGGCGCCAGCTCGACGTGGCGCTTCATCCCCAGGGCGCCAAAGACGGACCCGTGCTCGACGGCGCGACCGCAAGCGACGCCTTCCTGCTGTCCCAGCCCGAACTAGAGCGGGCCGTCCTGGCCGATCCCGGTATCGAGCTGGGCCACTGCGACCGTACGCAAGTGGCCTCCGGCAAAGTGAGCCGCCAAGCGCTTGCCTTGCTTGTGTTCCTCTCGCGCAGCGGGCTCAAGCCGACAGTTGGGGAGTTGCGCTGTGGCCACCTCGCATCGACCCCGAATGGTCCCCGAACGATCTTTCCCGCCGCCGATACGCTCGATATCGCTGCCATCAACGGCATCGCGATATCCGGTCACCAAGGAGCGGGCACGATCACCGACATCACGATCCGTACGCTGCTCACCCTGACTCACAAGTTCGCGCCCAAGCGGATCGTCAGCCTGATGAAGTATCCAGGCGCACCCAGTACGGTCGCCCGACCCGATCACTCCACCTACATCCAGATCGATCTGCCCCGCCATGTAGCGAAGGCCGTGGTCAGCAAGACCGCGACCGTCAAGTCGTCGTCCGGTGCGGCCGCGCTCGGCGGCACCTCGCACGCGACCGCCCCAGCCAACCTCGTCTTGAACTCGATTGAATGGCAGCGGTTGATCACTCAGGTAGGGGCTTTGCAACAGCCCCATGTGCGGCACAAGCCGACCTCCGCTGCGATTCGCGACAGGCCCGTCGTGATAGGCAATGGCGGGTCCAACGCCCGCACATTGCCTTAGAGCAAGGCCCTAGAGCCGCTCCCTGCATCCCCAGGCTTAGCCGCCTGTCGTCGTGCTGCTCGACGGAGTCGTCGCGGTAGATGCGCCGCCGGCGCTCTGAGGACGCCGAAATGCGCCGACCAGACTGGCTCGGCACTTCATCGTGGCTGTCCTGAACTTAGCGCTCGACGTATCGATGCCCTTCGTGCTGAAGATCGGACCCTTGCCCGACGTGTTCGGAGCCGGGATGTTGATGCCGTTCTGGCGCAAACATGCCGCGTACTTGGTGAGCGCCGCCTTGAAGACCGGGCTGTTGACGCGACGGACGCCGGGCCCACCGGCGCGGCCGAAGCGCGCTCCGAAATTGCTGCCGCCACACTTCTTGAGGGCTGCGTCGAACTGGGCTTGGGTCATGCCCTTCGGCAACACCGGTCCACTGCCGGCGCCTGGAAAGCCACCGCCGGGAGTGCCTGAACCGGGGGTGCGTCGGGGGAGTGTCACGCCGTTCTTCTGCAAGCATTCGCGAAATGCAGGGCCACGCAGTCGTCCGGCCGCAGGCGCAGCGCTCTGGGTAGACGATCCGCCCGTCGAGGAGGTGCCTGTGGACGCGGCGCTGGTGGAGCCATTCGTTGTGGCAGCAGTGGCAGCTGCGTTGGAGGAGCTTCCCGACGAGCCGCCGCAGGCAGTCAAGCCCAGGCAAGCAAGCACCAGCATCGCGAACACGCCGGCCGCCTGTTTGCGCGTCGAGGCTCGATGCCTCACCTGGTCATGCCTCTTGCAGGGATCCTTGAGGGGCGTGCTCTGCACAGCGCCTGCGCGCCCGAGCGGGCGCGGAACATCGTCGAAGTTGAGCATCGAACTCCTTATTTGCCGATCTATTGATGGGTGAACTGTCGCATGTCTACTTTCCAAACAACGCTGGTTCGCCGCTTGAGCCCGAAGTCCCGCCGCCCGAGCTCGAAGTCCCGCCGCTCGAGCTCGCTCCAGCGCCTGGCGAGCCGCCTGCACCGCCTCGTAGACCGCCACCAAAGAGAGCGCCCAAGCCGCCGCTTGCACCGGCTTCGCTGACGCGAATCGATTCGGCCTGAACCGCGCCGTTAGCTCCAGTGCTGCCGGTCACAATCACGGTTTCCCCCGGATGGATGCCTTTGACATCGGCTTTGACCGTCTTGCTCACCGTAGATGCGTCCGAGGTTTTGACCTTGACCGTGTTGCCTTCAGTGCCTGTCACATACAGCGTGGAGCCCGACACGTAGGAGACCTGTCCGACCGTCGCGCCGGGGCCGCCCGCGCCGGCTGCGCCCGCCCCAAACAGGCCGGCCGCACGACCGCTGCCATTGCTTGCGCCTGCACCACCTGCACCTGCACTTGCGCCTGAACCGCCAGCGCTCGCGGCGCGCAAGGAAGCGAAGCGCGCCGCGAAGCTCGACGCGCCACCGGAGGAGGAGCTGGAGGAGTTCTGGTCCTTCTCTACCAGCACGCCCCCGATAAATCCGCAGGCGATCAGAAGCACCCCGGTCAAAGCAAGGGGGATTGGGGTGAATAGCCGCCGGCGAGGCCTACGCGGCAGCTCGGCCGGCTCCTCTAGCCACTGCTCTTGCTGTTCGACTGTGGCTTGCTCAGTGGACATCGCGGACTCCTCTTGGGGGTAAGGGCTATCACTCAAAGCGCAGCGCCTCGATCGGTCTGAGCGAGGCTGCGCGCGCGGCAGGATAGGTCCCGAAGAACAGCCCCGACAAGGCCGCGGCGCTAAATGCCAGGAAGATTGAATAAGTGGCGACTTCGGGATGCACCCCGGCGATTTCAAACTGGCTCCCGATAATGCCGAGAAGTACCCCGGCAAAGCCGCCGATTAGGGAGACAAGGACGGCCTCGCTCAAGAACTGGGTGAGGATGTCACTGCGCCGTGCCCCGATTGCCTTGCGGATGCCGATCTCGCGAGTGCGCTCGGTGACGCTCACAAGCATGATGTTCATTACGCCGATCCCGCCGACCAGCAGAGATATGGCCGCGACCTCGCCCAGCAAGGTCGTGAACACGCTGCTGGTGGAATTCGAGGTTTCAAGCAAGGACCCTTGGTTGAGCACTTGGAAGCCGGGTTCTGCGGTGTTGGTGATTTTGTGGCGTTCCTCGATGATCGTGCTCACCTGCGCTTCTGCTGCATTGAGCGAGGACTCTGACATGGCCTGCACGGTGATCGAGTCGATCGGCCCTACACCGCTAAGGGTGCTTTGGGTGGTGGTGATCGGCGCTATCACGACGTCGTCCTCATTGGTGACGCCGCTCGTACCCTTGGAGGCGAGGACGCCGACAACTTCGAAGTTGCTGCCGTTCACCTTGATCGTCTGGCCGACCGCGTTCTGTCCGGCGAACAGTTCTTCGACCACGCTCTGGCCGATCACGACCACTCGCTTGTGGGCGCTCACGTCGGCTTCGGTGAAGGAGGAGCCTTCGGCGATCTTGTAGTTGTGCGCGCTCAGATAAGGGGGAGTGGTACCCACGAACGACGACGGTTCGTAACTGGAGCTCCCGGACACGAGCGTCACGCCGCTTGCATTGACGACCGGCGAGGCGCTCTTGACGTCGGGGGCAAGGCTCTGGCTTTGCAGGGCCTGGGCGTCCTGCTTGGTCAAAGAGATGCTCGTACCCGTGCTCGCCCGCGGACCTAGACGAAAGCCGCCGCCGCTGGGCATCACGATCAGGACATTGGTACCCAGGCTCTGGATACGCGACTGAACGGCTTTGGAGGAACCGTTGCCCACCGCGATCAACACGATCACCGAGGCCACGCCGATAGTCATGCCGAGGATCGTAAGGCCGGAGCGCAGCTTGTTTGTGGTGATGCCGCTCCACGCGATTCGTAGCGTGCCCACGCCGATCATTGCCTTGTCTCCGCGGCGCCTTGGCCGAGTACATGGGCAGACTTCTGGGCGTGCACGACCGGTGGGGCATCGTGCACGCCCAAGGTACGCTCGTCCTCGACGATCTCGCCGTCGTTCAAGCGAACGACCCGCTTGGTCTGGGCGGCGACATCGGGCTCATGGGTAATCAAGACGACGGTGCGTCCTTCCTCGTTGAGGTGGCTGAAGATGCGCAACACGTCTTCGGTCGAGTGCGAGTCGAGGTTGCCGGTCGGCTCGTCGGCCAGGATCAGCGAAGGATTGGTGACGATCGCTCGCGCCACCGCCACGCGCTGCTGTTGGCCACCGGAGAGCTCGGAGGGTTGGTGGTGCATGCGGTTGCCCATGCCCATCGACTTCAGAGCCGCTTCCGCCCTGTGCCTGCGCTCGGTGCGGTTCAGGCCGGCATAGGCGAGTGGTAGCTCCACGTTGTCGATCGCGCTCGTGCGGGGCACCAGGTTGAAGCTTTGGAAGACGAAGCCAATCTTGCGGTTGCGCAGGTCGGCCAGATCGTCCTCGTCCATATCGCCAACGTCGACGCCGTCGATCTCATACCGACCGCTGGTCGGTATGTCCAGGCAGCCGAGGATGTTCATGAGCGTGCTCTTGCCGCTGCCCGAGCTGCCCATGATCCCAACCAAGTCGCCCGTCTCGATTCGCAACGAGACCCCGCGCAACGCCTGCACGCGGATCTGGCCCAGCTCGAACACCTTGGAGACATCGTGTACTTGGATCACTGGTGTGTGGCCTCGTCGGCCGCCCCTTTCCTGTGCCCGGCGCTCTATCAGCGGGCGCAGGCGCGGCGCCCGCCCGCTCTGCTCGTCACGTGAGTCAGTCTCATCGTGCACAGGGGCCCTGTACGAGGGGGCCTTGTTCGAGGGGGTCTTGTCTCGCATCAACCGCCGCCCCCCCTGAAGAACGAGCCGCCACCGCCGCCGCCGCCAAGCCCACCGCCCGCGAGCCCGCCGCCACCGCCGGCCAGGCGGCTGAGACGCGAGGTGAGACTCGTCGCCGAGCTGGTGCTCACCGCAGCCGGCAAGACCACCGTTTCTCCGGCCTTCACGCCGCTAAGGACGATCGTCGAGGTGTTGCCGGCCAAGCCCGTCACGACTGGCTGGCGCACGTCCTTGCCGGACCGCACCACTGTCACCGAGCCGGCCGAGATGGCGCTGGTGGGCACACTCACTCCTTCGGCCTGTTTGACTACGACTTCGGCGGTAGCGCTCATGCCCGGCTTCAACCCGTCGGTCATCTGGTCGAGCTGGAAGGTCACGTCATAGCTCACGACGCCGCTGCTGCTCGTCGAGAGTGTCGCCACTTCGCTGACGTGCGCGGCCAGCTTACGTCCGCTCAACGCTTCGATCGTCACGGTGGCGATCTGACCCACTTTCACGTTGCCGATTTCCGATTCGCTAAGAGCCACGACCAGATGCATGGAGGAGAGGTCGCTCAGGACCGCGAACGCGGTGCTCGAGGAGCCGGAAGAGCCAGAAGATCCCGTCGATCCGCTCGAACTCGAGGCGCCCGAGCGGGCTGACGAGGAACTCCCGCCCGTGGCTGATGCCCCCGAGCCTGACGAACCCGAGCCCGAGGACCCGCTGTCACTCGAGGCCTTGGTTGTGCCGCTGGCCGAGACAACTTCTCCAACCTGGCCCGAGAGGGTGACGATCGTGCCGTCTTGGGGCGCGAACAACTTGGTGTCGGCCACCGCTTCTTCGTCTGTCTTGACCGTCAGCTCATCGCTTTTGACGGCTGCCCTGGCCGAGGCTAGATTGGCTTCGCGCGTGGCGGCGCTGAGAGTCGTCTCTGTGGTGGAGGAGGAGGAGCTTGGCGCATTGGAGTTGGAGGCGCCGGAGTTGGGAGAGCTGGAGGTAGGGGAGCCGGATTTCGAGGATTGGGTTCCAGGTTTTGTTTGCTTGCTTTCGCCTGTGCCCGCTCCCCGCTTGCCTGAACCTTCGCTCGCGTCCTCAGGGCCGCTCCCTTCCCCGGCGTGCTCCGGGGCCGCGCCTGTGGGCGATTGGGCGTTCGACGAAGTCGCCACCGCGCTTGCCGCCGCGGGCGTGCTCGTCGAGCTTTGGGATCTGGACGGTTCGCCGCCTGTTTCTTCTTCTTGGGCGAGCTTCGCCTGGGCGGCTTGCAGATTGGCGCGCGCCTGTTCCAAAGTGACTTCGGCGCTCGAGGGGTCGAGTTCCGCCAAGAGGTGGCCCTCGGTCACATGCTCTCCCTGGGTCACATATATGTGGGTGACGGTGCCGCCAGTCTTAAAGCCCAGGTTGAGCTGAGAGGCCGGCTGCAGATTGCCGCTGCCCGATACCGTTGCTTGGACGACGCCGAGCGAGGCCTTGGCCGTGCGTGTCGCCACAGTCTGACTGCCTGAGGCCGGTCCCACCACGAGGACTGCAGCCACGACCGCTCCCACGCACAGCAGGCCCAGTAGGTAGTTGAGCCAGGAGCGTCCTGTGTGCTCGGTCATCGCCACCTTCGATCTTGGGGTGAACGCGTAAGAAGGGGCGAAGAAGCCCCTAAGTGTGGATAAAGTCCTCGCGATGCCCACTTACGGCGGGATCGACCTCGGGGGGACGAAGATACAGACGATCGTCATGCGCGGCGATGATCGCTCGGTGATCGGGGAGGGACGCGGGCCGACTCCGCACGAGGGCGGACCGCCGGCGGTCATCGACGCGCTCGTGGACTGCATGTCCGAAGCGGCTGCCTCCGCGGGCGTCGACGTGGCTCATCTCGATGGCATCGGTGTGGGCGTTCCCGGCGAGGTTGACGCGGCCGCCGGCAGTCTTAACCGTGCGCCCAACCTGCCCGAATGGGAGCACCCGGTGCCGCTGGCCGCGACGCTCGGCGAGCGCTTGGGCCCGCAAGTCAAGCTTGGCAACGACGTGTCGGTGGCCGTCCAGGCCGAGCTCATGTTGGGAGCCGGTCGCGGCGCCGGCTCGCTGCTGGCGGTCTTCTGGGGAACGGGGGTGGGGGGTGGCGTGGTCTTTGAGGGAGAGCTATGGCACGGTCGCGGCGACGCCGGGGAGATCGGCCACATGGTCGTCAAGCAGGGTGGCGCCCGCTGCGGGTGTGGGCGCCGCGGCTGCATGGAGGCCTACGCGGGGCGTCGCTCGATGGAAGCCAAGGCCAAGCGCCTCGTGGAGAAGGGTCACCACACCGACCTGTTCGAGATCATGCGAGAGCGGGAGCGCCAGACGCTCTCCAGCGGCGTGTGGGAGCACGCGTTGCGCCACCACGACAAACTCGCCGAGCGCTTGATCGAGCGTGCGGTGCAGGCGCTCGGGAGCGGTGTCGCATCCGCCGTAAACCTGCTCGATGTCGAGCTGGTTTTGCTGGGCGGCGGTTTGGGGTTGCGCTTTGGCGAGCCGATGTTGGAGCGGATCTCCACAGCGATGAAGCCACACTTGCTCAAGGACGACAATCCGCCGGCTTTGCGCCCGGCGAGCCTCGGAGATCTCGGTGGGGCGATCGGGGCCGCTTTGCTGTGTGAGGGCTAGATCCCGCTGAGAGTGACCGCGACCAGGACGACCGACAAGGTCGATGTGATCGCCACTGTGATGCCGGCCACGCCGTCCAACATGCCCTTGCTGCGACGCTCGCCCATCACCCTTCGCGAGCGCGACAGGCGCCAGATGAAAAACAGGTTGATCGGCAACAGCAAGCCGTTCACCACCTGCACTCCCACGAGCAGCGAGATGACCGGTACACCGGGAACCATCGCGACCAGTGCGGAGATCGCGATCATGCCGGTGATCAAGGACATGAACACGGGCGCCTCCTCGCGACGGCGCCCGATTCCCTTCTCGTAGCCGAGGGACTCCGAGACCACGTAGGAGGTTGCGATCGGCAAGATCGCGCAGGCCAACAGGCTCGCGCCGAGCAGGCCGACCGCGAACAGAACCTCCGCATAGGAGCCCGCGAACGGGCTCAGCGAGCGCGCCGCGTCGGCAGCCGAGCCAATTTCGTGGATCCCGTGCTTGAACAGGGTCGCGCCGGTCGCGATGATGATGAAGCCCGCCACCAGGTTGGCGAAGATCGCGCCCGCAACCGCCTCGCGTTCCTCGTGGGGGAGGTCCTCCTCGCGCGCTCCCCGCTCCACCACAGCCGACTGCAGGTAGAGCTGCATGTAAGGGGTGATCGTGGTGCCCGCCGTGGCGATCACCAGTAGCAGGTAGGTGCCGCCCGTCTGGATTTCCGGAGAGACGATCGCCTTGCCCACTTCGCCCCAATCGGGGTGGGCCAGGATCGCCGCGATCGGGTAGGCGAAAAACGGGATCGTCAACCAGATGAAGGTGCGCTCGGCCGACTTGTAGGAGCCGCGCACGATGATCGCCCAGATGCCCAACGCGGCGATTGGGACCGAGATCTGCACCGGTATGCCGGCGAGGCCGAGCGCGGCGCCCACGCCGACGAAGTCCGAGATGCAGATGCCCATGTTCGCGACCAAGACGGCAGTCGTGGCGAGCACCGACCAGCGTATGCCGTACTCCTCGCGGATCAGCTCGGCCAAGCCCTTGCCCGTGACCACGCCCATGCGCGCCGCCAGCTTCTGCACGATCGCCAGCGACACCGTGATCAGGACCATCACCCAAAGCAATTGGTAGCCGTACTTGGCGCCCACCGACGAGTACGTGGCGATTCCGCCAGCGTCGTTGCCCGCGTTAGCGGCGATTAGGCCTGGCCCGAGCAGGGCCAATACAGCGAACAGGCGGGCTCGGCGCGGGTTAAGCCGGGCAGGCAGCCGCGGTCGGCCAAGCGTGGCCGATCGGATGCGGCGAATGACGGACGGTACTCGGACCGCCATCGAACTTGGTGCTGGAGCCGTTCACGGCGCAGAGTCTAGTTGTCTGAGCCTCGCTCCGCCGGGCGCCTTCGTGCAACGTCGCCAACGCTTGTCGGGAACAGGGCGGCGCGAGGTGGTGGTGCGAAGCGGAAGGCCGAGCCAGAGTGGGACCGGGAGTGCGCCTGGGGCTGGAGTTGGCTCGATTCAGTCCTCGCCGAGCAAGCCGAAGCGTCTACGCCACCCGCGCGGAAGCATCGCCTCGAGCACATCATCAACCGTTACGACTCCGAGCATCTGCTTGTGCTCGTCCACGACTGGCACGCACGTGAGGTTGTAGTCGGCCATCACTCGCGCCACCTCTTCGAAAGAGGCGTCGGTGCGCAACGAAGGCAGCTCGTGCTTGACCAGCGCGCCCAGGCGCCGCTCGGGCTCGGCGCGTAGCAAGCTCGCCAAGGGGACGCTCCCCTCCAAAGCCCCCTCTGGTGCGCACACGAACACCGCCGTGAGCAGCTCTGGGGAGATCTTTGACAGACGTACAGCGTCAAGTGCCTCGCCCGCCGTGGTGGTGCGTCTCAGCGATATGAATTCAGGGCTCATCAAACCGCCCGCCTCCGCTGGGTCATAGCCGAGCAGCTTGCGTACCTTGATCCGGTGGCTTGCCGGCAGTAGGGCGAGTACGCGTTCGCGATGCTCCTCCTCCAGCTCGCCGGCCGCGTCGGCAGCGTCGTCTGGGGCCATGCGACTGAGGATCTCCGCCACCTGCTCGTCGGGGCGATCCTCCAAGAACTCGCGCTGGTGGTGCTCGTCGAGCTCCTCGAACACGTCGGCCTCCAGCTCGCGGTCGTCCTCACCGACGGCTTGGATGATCTCCTCACCCTCGCGCCTGGACGCGGCCTCCACGAGATCGGCGATCTGAGCCGGATGCAGCTTGGCGAGCTTGGGGTGGGGGACCCTCAAGCGCACAGTGGGGACGTGACCCACGAACGGCTCCACGCTCGCCCAGTCCAAAAAGTCGCCGGTTGCGATGCGTTGCCCGAGCGGCCTCGGCAGCAGGCGCCGCAGGCCCCCACGCGGCCCTGTGTCCACGCCAACCACACGCCAAGAGCCGGCGATGTCGGCCAGCTCGATCTCGTTTGCCCTCACCAGGCGTGCCCCATCGACGTTGATTAGCTGGCGGTCGAGCACGTCGCGCTTGAGCAGAACCTCCTCCTCGCGGCGCTCGAAGTGGCGCAGGTCGAGCTTTGCCTTGCGCAGGATCACCCCATTGTCGATCGCCGACATGCGATCTGCGCCCAAGTAGGAGGTCCTGCCCGCGACCTTCACCAGAAAACCGGTGATCGGGGGATAACCGACGCCGCCCAGACGCACGATCACGTCCTCGACTCTGCCCAAGCGCTCGCCGTCGCTGTCGCGCAAAGGGCTACCCACCAAGGAGGAGAGATGCAGGATCGGTGGCGCCTTCAGCGCAGATGCGCTCACGCGATCATCCTACTTGCGGGTGCTCACCTTCTGGAGCCATGGCAGTTTCGAGGTACCGCCCATGGTCGTTTCAAGGCATCGGCGGTGACAGGCTCAGCTGCCTGACGTTGCTCAACCCCCGGTCAGGCTCGTCGGGATCGGCTGACCGTGTGGCGGGGGGTCGTCCATCAGCAGCTGTGGGATCGTCACAGGACGCAGCCCCCGCTTACGCAGGCCTTTCACGATCGCCGGCAAGGCAGCGATCGTCTCCGAGCGGTTGCCACCCGCGTCGTGCATCAGGATGATCGCGCCCGGCTTGGCGCCTACCAAAGCTCTTTCCACGATCGCCTGGGTTCCCGGCAACGTGTAGTCAGCGGTGTCGACCGACCACAAGATCATCAACAGGTGCAGATGGCGCAGCTCCTTGAAAGTGGTCGTGTCGAATGAACCGTATGGCGGCCTAAACAGGCGTGGTCGCTTGGCTCCGAGTACCTCGACTTGGACCATCTGTTCAAATAGCTCCTCGTACTGATCGTGAGGGGAGAGGCTTGCCATCATTGGGTGGGTCTCGGTGTGATCGCCGATCACGTCGCCCGAGTCGACCTCGGCGATCGTGCCTGCCGAGAAGTACTGCTCCTGGTTGCCGATCACGAAGAAGGTTGCGTGTACGTGCAGGCGGTTCAGCTCAGCCACCAGCTGTTGGGTGTAGGGACCGGGGCCATCGTCAAAGGTGAGTGCCACCTCGTTTCCTTTTGACCCACCACTCGTGACCGCCGGCGTGTAGGCCAAAACCGAGTTGATCGCCTGCTGTTCGGCCTTAAAGACGGTCGCCGCGCGTTCAGTCTGGTCGGGCGACAGAGCAGCGACGTGGGGTTTGTCCACACCATGAACAGGTTTGGGATTTTTGTGTGATGTGAGCGCCGCGATCAAGAGCGCCACCAGCACGATCAACACGATGCCCGCGCCGGCGCGACGGCGACGAATGACCTGGCTTGTGCCTCGTCCAAGACCGCCCCCGGTGCCCGACGAGGACTCCTCGCTGTCCGTCTCGGACTCGACCGTCGGGGTACGATTTGCCTGGGAGCGCTCCTCCCATGTCCAGTCCCAGCGAGTCATTCGGCTCTATTTTGACTATGTGATCCCGTTTTGGCTCTCGATCGGCTTGCTCTCGTTCTGCCAAGGCTTGGTGGTGGCCCTACCGCGAGCCTGGTCGCCAGCATGGATGGCCCGCTTGCACAGCCGTCTGTGGGCTTTGGTGCCTGCGCTCTCGGTGATCGGGTTTGTGGCGGTCGGCTTGGTTGCGGAACGCGCTAGCGCCCAGGCGCTCACGTATATAGCGCTAGTTGGTGTGCCTCTGCTGGCAGCGCTCGCGCTTGGCTGGCTCATGCACGGCGCCCGTCCTGGGCTTGCCTTGCTGGTGGCGCCCCTGTTCGCTTTGGCCTGGGCCGACCGCGGGGGGCTCGCCGGACAGGGCGCCGCAGTCGTTCTGTCGGCCCTTTCATGTGTGGCCTTGGGTGCCCTGATCGCAGGTGTCACGCCCGCCCGATGGCTCGCGTTGGGGATCGTGGCGATGGCCATCGCCGACTCGGCGCTTGTCATCTCAGACCTGCTGCAGGCTCCCAACAACGCCCTCAACGTGGCCCACCCGGTCGGTGGCCTGCCGCGTCTGCAGTCGGAGGTCTTCGGCTCGGCAGTAATGGGTTATGGAGATCTGTTCGTGGCCGGAGTGCTCGGCGGTCTGCTCGCGACCACGGGCGCTCGGGCCCGTCAGTCCATGGGAGCTTTGCTGGCTGGGCTGCTCGCGATTGCATTCGACATGCTGTTCTTCGCGGTCGGTGAGCTGCCAGCGACCGTGCCGGTCGCGGCAGCCTTGGTGATCCTTTTGAAGATCGGCTCAACCTCGGGCAGATCTTCCAGCTCCACGGCCTGTGAGGCCAGCGGGCGCGGATTGGCTTCCACGGGCGCCGGCGCGGTCAGCTCGCGCTCGGACTTGGCGCCGGCCTCCTCGACACGACGCAGCTGAGGCATCACGCGGCTGTCGAACGAGCCGACGGCTTCGTTGTAGGCGCTCACGGCCGAGCCCAGCTGGCGACCGACCTTCGCGAGCGGGTCCACGAAGCGCCCAATGCGCCGGTGCAGCTCGCGCGCGGACTCCGCGATCTCGCGTGCCGATTCGGCGATCAGCTCTTGGCGCCAGCCGTAGTGGACCGCCCGCAACAGCCCGATCAAGGTCGTGGGGGTCGCCATCAGGACCTGCTGGTGCACGCCGTACTCGATCAGGCCCGGATCCTCGGCCAAGGCGGCGTGGTAAATGCCCTCCGAGGGCACGAACATCACTACCAGGTCGGGAGTGGTATCGAACTGGCGCTGATAGCCCTTGGAGGCGAGCTTTGTTATGTGGTCGCGAGTCTGTCTTGCATGACGTGTCATCTCGGCTTCCCGCTCGGCATCGGTCTGTGCCTCCAAGTGTGCGAGATAGGCGTCGAGTGGCACCTTGGAGTCGACCACGATCACCTTCTCGCCCGGCAGCTTGACGAGCACATCTGGACGCAATGGGCCGTCATCGGAGCGGATCGTGCTTTGCTCCAGGAAGTCGCAGTGCTCGATCATGCCGGCCATCTCGATCACATTGCGCAATTGGATCTCACCCCACGAGCCGCGTGTGGAAGGTCGCTTCAAGGCCGACACGAGATTGCCTGTCTCCTGGCGCAGGCCGCCCACACCCTCGTGCAACTGGCGCACCATGTTGGCCAGTTCGCCCTGGGCCTGCTTGCGCTCGCGCTCCAAGCGGCCGATCTCCCGCTCGACCTTGCCGAGCTTCTCGTTGACCGGTCCGACCAATCCCTTGATCTCCTCCGCGCGCCTGGCCATCTCGCCCGTTGCGCGCTCCTCCTCGGCGCGGCGCTGGTCGGCCAAGCGCTGGGCTAGCGAGTCGCCGGTCTGCTTGAGCACATCCGAGGAAATCGACTTCATTTCATCGCGCATCCGCTCCCTGCTGTCGGCCGAGATGGCCTCGAGTTCGCCGCGCAGATGCTCTCTGCCCGAACGGCCCATCGACATGGCCACCAGGGCGCCCGCAAGGGCACCGATGGCTAGCCCGACTATCACCAAAAGTACGAACAACGATCCTCCATATCCGTGAGCCAGTCCTACAAGGTGACATCGGATTCGGACGGTGAGCTCTACGATGTCCTTCAGTGAGCACAGTCGAGGCACAGATCAGTCATGGCAAGGCGGATGTAGGCGCAGGCATCCGCTTGCACTACGTCGAGGCCGGCTCCGGCCCACTCGTAATCCTGCTACACGGGTTCCCCGAGTTCTGGTACTCCTGGCGCCACCAGATCGGGCCTCTGGCCGAGGCCGGCTACCACGTCGTGGCGCCCGACATGCGCGGTTATGACCTCTCCGACCGGCCTCAAAGCTGGCGCTCCTACGACGCGGGACTGTTGGCCAACGACATCGCCGGCTTGATTCACAGCTTCGGTGAGGAGCAGGCATATGTCGTCGGGCACGACTGGGGCGCCGCCGTGGCCTACACCGTGGCGATGGCTCATCCCGAGGTCGTGCGACGTTTGGCGATCCTCAACGTGCCCCATACCGCGCGCATGCTCGAAGGTTTCAGAACCCTCAAACAGCTGCGCAAGAGCTGGTACATGTTCTTCTTCCAGATTCCGCGCCTGCCCGAGTACCTGATCTCGCGCGACGACTTCTCCTTCGCCAAGCGCTCCCTGCGCTCGGACTCCAAAGACGCCTTCACCGACGAGGATCTCGAACGCTACGTCGAAGCGTGGTCCCAGCCCGGTGCTCTGACCGGCATGATCAACTACTACCGAGCGGCCCTACGCCGCTCCCCACGCAAGACGCTAGCCCATCTGCGCCCGATCCCGGCATCCACGCTGGTGATCTGGGGCATGCGCGACCGCCACCTCGGCAGCGAGCTGGCCGTGCCCGCGCCCGAGTGGGTTCCGGACGTGCGCTTCGAGCCGATCCCCGAGGCCACGCACTGGGTGCAGCACGACGCCCCCGAGCGGGTTACCGAGCTGTTGCTCGGATTCTTCGCCGAAGATCCGTCTTAGTCGCGTCCTGGTTGCACCGGCTCGCCTTTGGGGACGGGTCGCGTGTGTGTTGTGTTGCACCGAAAGGGTGACCCACGCACGCGCGTGGGGCGCTCCTTGAAAGATGACGACGCCACTGGTGTCCGTCAGGACTCAGCCGGTCGCGGGGCTGTGTCGCGACGTGCGAAAGGGGCGATGCCGCGCAAGGCGAGCAAACCCATGAAGGAGACCAGCAGGCACGTGATGGCGCCCACGCCCAGGCCCGCGCGTGCGCCGGCCCAGGCCATCACCCAGCCGACGAACGGGCCACCGATCGGTGTGGAGCCCTGGAAGGCCACGAACCACAAGCTCATCACCCGGCCTCGCATTGAAGGGTCGGCGCCGAGCTGCAAGGTCGAGTTGCCGGTTGCCATGAACGAGATACTCGCCCAGCCCACGAGCGCCAAGGCCGCCAGCTCGACCGGCAGAGTGGGGGCGAGCGCAGCGAGCATGATCACCACCCCGAAGGCGCCTGCCGCAAAGACGAGCGGGCGCAGTCCGGTACGACCGACCGCGGCCACGAGCAAGCCGCCGGCGACCGCCCCGGCACCCATCGCGGCCGTCATGAAGCCATAGCCGGCTGCGCCCACATGTAGGCCTTGGCGCGCCATCACCGGCAAGGTCACCTGGAACTCGTAGGCAAGTGTGCCCACCAAAGCCATCATCAACAAGGGGATCGCCAGTTCGCGCTCTCCCCTGATGTAGCGTAGCCCCTCCCGCAATTGGCCGGGGCCGCGCTCGGTAGGAGGAGAGGGATGGATCGCCGAGCGGTCGAGCGTCATCAAGGAGAAGATCACCGCCACGAAGCTGGCCGCGTTGACCAGAAAGCAGACCCCCTCGCCGACCGTTGCGATCAGAATGCCGGCCACTGCCGGGCCGATCGTGCGCGCCACGTTGACCAAGACCGAGTTGAGGCTGACCGCGTTGCGCAGGTGCTCGGAGCCAACCATCTCCAACATGAACGACTGCCTGGCCGGGTTCTCAAAGGCGTTGTTCACACCCAACAGAGCTGCCAAAGCGCCGATCTGCCAGACCTTGACCTCGCCTGTGACAGTGAGGATGCCCAGCACGAGCGCCTGCACCCCCATCAGGCCTTGCAGCAGAATCATCGTGCGCCGCTTGTCCACGCGATCGGCGATCACACCCCCATAAGGCCCGAGTAGAAGGATGGGCAACGTTTGTAGGGCCACGATCAGACCGAGCGTGGTGGCAGAGCCGGTGAGTGTGAGCACGAGCCACGCCTGCGCCGCCATCTGCATCCACGTGCCGCTCAGCGAAATCGTCTGTCCAGCGAAATAGCGGCGGTAGTTGGGGACCTCGAACGCCTTGAATGTGGCGCGGCCCGCTCCAAGCAGGCGCGTCATATCTCCAGCATAGAAGGCGCCGTCTCCGCGGTTAGCGCGCGCCTGTGCCGGCGGGCGACCCGTCGCGCCGGCCTCTCGAGCCTGCGCGTGGGAGGGTCACGATGCGTGCCCTGGCCGTGTTTCTCGGTATCTCGGTCACGTAAGCGGTCGAGGCCGCGAGCGCCGTTGCTCCCAGGCGGATCGTGCCGCCCTGCCGGACAGCACGGTTGTGGCAAAGGCTGGCACTGTTGTAATGGTGTTCGTATCCCTGTTGGTAGCCGGGGTCACGCGGTACCGTCGAGGGTAGGCTCAGGAGGACGCGGTCGCGCCGACGGCGGGCGAGCGGGCCGATGCGAAGCTGCTGTGAACAGCGGTCGGTGCGCTCGTAGAGAAGCCGTCCAGCTCGCAGCGACGGGTTCGCGAACATGGAGCCTGAGCTAGTGGAGCGCGGCGCGTGGCGCACGCCGGTGGCAAGGTCGATCTCAACGATTGTGGAGCGGTGGGTTGTGCTGAGCGCGAATACGACAGTCGAGCCGTCGAGGGCCGGTCGTCCAATCTCCCCGATGGGTCCTGAGGCGATGACGTGGGGCGTTTGCAGCGGGGCCGAAAGAGGGACGGCGAAAAGGCTCTCTGCGTCGGCTGCTCGCGGGGCTCGATACACCACCCATTCATCGGAGACCGCCAAGGCGCTCAGCTGTGCGAGTGGAAAGGTGGCCTTCGTCACCATCGTGGCCTGCTCGGCGACGGTGAGCAGGCCGGCGCTCTGCCAGGCGATCAAGGATGGGCTGAGCGCCGGATGGCTGCCGGGCAGGATGCTCGTGAGCCCTGACTGAAGGCGTAGCATGCCCGGGCCGTTCACCTGCTGCCACACGAGCTCTCCGCCGCTCGCCGAAGGGTCGGTGGCCGTGGGGATGGCAGCGGCGCTTGCGACGGAGCCACAGAGAAAGAGTGCGCATAGACACAGCCCGAGCGCGTCGAGCCTGCGCAGCCCGAGCCACAGCCGCGGCTCGGTGGCCATGCGCTCGAGCGCTCCAGCGCCGTCCCTGTTGCGCAGGCCGGGCGCCATCAGGACGATGGGCAGCGCTCGCCCCACCCCGAATGCGCATCCGATGAGCAGGCCGATGAACGGCGAGCCGATGGCGAAGCTTATACCCGCCAAAGCCCACACAGCGAAAGCGAGCACGAAGGTCGTGAACCCGAGTCCCAGCAGGACGCCGTACAGGCCGCAGGCGAGCGATAGGGGCATCGTGTGGCGCCAGCGCTCGGGAACCTGGCGGCGGATCTGCGGCGCGATCTTCACGCCCCGCCAATCGGCGATGGCCGCCGCCAGCGCGATCGCCACGCCCAGCGCTTCTCGGACGCCGCTTGGGTGGCGGTCCACCAGATGTCCCACAGATGCCAGGCCGCCAAAGGTCAGCGCGCCGCCCGCCACGGCTCCCAGGGTGAAAGTGGCGCAGGCCACGAGCGTCGCGGAGCGGCGGGGATCGCCGAGTGCGCCGCCGATCGTGTCGACCATCGAGAAGCCGCACGGCGACCACGCTCCCGTGATGCCGGCCAGCAGCGCGGTCAGCATCGCGGAGGCCGCCAGTCCGCTCAGCAAGGGACCATCGTTTCGTAGTACTGCACGCAGAACACCTTGCGACCGGCGTAGCAGTAGCCGGTGAGGGCGGCGTCGCCGTTGATGCGCACGCTCGTGTAGCCACAGCAGTCCCTCATGCGGCGTACACGCCCTCCGCAACAGCGATACCAGGAGCCGTCGTTCTGTAGCTTCAGGCCATGCTCCAGGCCGGCCGTGGGACAGATCTTCGATCGGGGTGCCGGGGCCAGTGGCTCCCCGTCTGGTTCAAGCAGCCGGTGGCCGTGCGCGTCGACCGGATAGCCCTGCGCATCGATTGGCCGTCCGAGGTCGTCCACCGGGTGTCCGTCGCTGGCGCGCAGTGGATAGTCGTTGCGGTCGACCCTCGGCAAGCCGGTGGGGTGGGGGCAGTTGCCGGTTGTATAGGTGTGACCACAGAAGTTGGTGTAGGCATCCGCCTCGTCCGGGAGCACCAATTGCGTCACGGTGCGAGCCCCGGCCAAGCCGATCAGGGCCGCTCCGGCCCACTCCAGGAAGCCGCGCCGGCTGCTGTGTCGCAGGACCGCGTCGGCGAAGTGCTCCTCCTGTGGTGGCTCAGGCGGCAATCGGGACCTCCCGTTCGCGGGCGCGTGCGGTCCCAAGGATGCTCTCGAGCTGGGCGAGGCTGTTGAAAGAGCCCTTCGCCAGTGCCACTCCCTCCAAGTCGAGCGCCACCGCGTAGGGGCTTCCCGGAGCGGCCGCCTGCGCCCAGACCGGCGCATCGGCCGACTCGTGGAAGATCCCGACCGCGACCAGCGGGTCGGCCGCGACATGTGCGATGGCCGGCGCCACGCGACGACATAGGGGACACCCGTCGGAGGTGAACACGGCGAGCCTGATCAGCGCTCGGGGATTCGTGGGCACCGCCGTCGCCCATGCTTGGCGGGCGCCGAGGCTTGGCCCCTCCTGCTCTATCTCAAGCGCCCCCTGGGCCGTGTTTTGCAGGCGCAACACGCCGACCTCGCGCGCTAGGGCGAGCACGAACGCGAAGAGCACCGCTATCGCCGCCAAGCTCGCCACCAGGCCTACGGTCAGCCAGCGGTCATAGTTCGTCGGCGCGGAAGGCAGCCACCCCGAGGCAAGGATTCCTGCTGCGGCCGCCATGAGTAGAGCGCGCACGGGCGAGCTCCAGCTCAGCCGCGCCGCGCTGCCAAAGCAGGCGCAAGGCTGCCCGCGGCGACCGGCCACGAGCGCTCCGGTGGTGAGCGCGGCGAATGCGAGGAACAGCGCGCTCGCCGCCTCGGGCGCGTAGGGGGTCGCGACCACCAGGGAGACGGCGAGCCCGAGCTCGAGTGCGATCAGGGCCCACACGATCGGATGTTGGATGCGCACGGGGGAGACGCCGTACGTGGCGAGTGCCTGGGCGGAGCGCTCGGCGTGCCACGCCTTCGAGCCCGCGCTGACCGCGAGGATCGAGGCCAGCAAGATGGAGAGGGCGGTGCTCATCGGACCCGTGGCCCTACGACCGGGCGATGTGGGTGGGCTCGAGGGTCCGGCGGGTCGGCGATCACGAACGTGTCCCTCTCGATCATTCGACCAGTGTTATGTGTGGGTCGGACCGACTGAGCTGCCGACCCAGTCGAGATAGCGCTGACTCCCCGCGACGATATCGAGTGCCACAAGCTCGAAGTTCTCGTAAGGATGGATCTTGCGAAGCAGGTCGTTGAGTGGTGAGACCGCCCCGTGTGTGGTCTTGAGCACGAGCAATGCCTCCTCGTCCTGCTCCAGCTTGCCCTCCCACCGGTAGATGGACTGAACCGATGGGACGATGTTCACGCACGCGGCGAGCTCGCGCTCGACGATGGTCGTCGCGATCGCCTGGGCGTTACCCTGGGGTGCTGTGACGAGACACACGACGGCATCCGTTGGTGGCCGGGGAGTTGCGTTCATGGTGGGCCCTTGTCATGCCTAGCGTACCTTCAGGCGAGCAATTCGAGATCGCCCGCGGTGAGCAGCGGGCCGTGATCGTCGAGGTGGGAGGGGGAGTACGCGAGTACGCGGTCGCCTCGCGGCCCGTTCTGCATCCGTATGCGGCGCAGGACATGTGCGACGGGGCCCATGGCACGCCTCTGATCCCTTGGCCCAACCGCTTGGCTGACGGCAGCTACGAGTTCGATGGGGAGCACTACGAATTGGCTTTGAGCGAGCCGGCCAAGCGCAACGCGATCCACGGTCTCTTGCGCTGGCGGCCCTGGCGGTGTATCGAGCGCGAGCCGAGCCGCGTAGTCATGGGCACTCGCCTGCACCCCTCGCCCGGCTATCCGTTCGTGTTGGACGTGTCAGTCGCCTATGGACTTGACGAGTCGGGCTTGACGATCACGACGAGTGCCGTCAACGTCGGCCAGTGGGCCTGCCCGTTCGGCACGGGCCAACATCCCTACCTTTCGCCTGGGAGCGGCTCGGTCGACGAGTGCGCGCTTGAGTTGCCGGCCGCTACACGCATCCTCACCGACGCCGAGCGCCAGCTGCCTGTCGGGCGTGAGCCTGTCGAGGGCACTGACTATGACTATCGCGGTGGGCGCCCGATCGGTGGCGCAAGTATCGATTCGGCCTTCACCGATCTCATTCGCGAGCCGGCCTCCGGCCGGGCCCTCGCCAAGCTCGCGCGACCCGACGGCACGCGTGTGGAGCTATGGGTGGACGAGGCCTATCCTTTTCTGGAGGTCTTCACCGCCGACACCCTCGCACCCCCACGTGCCCGTAAGGGCCTGGCGATAGAGCCGATGAGCTGTGCGCCGAACGCATTTCAAAGCGGGGAGGGTTTGGTGCGATTGGAGCCGGGGGAGGGCTGGCGCGGGTCTTGGGGGGTCGGCCTGGTCTGAGCTCGGCCTGGACCGAGTTCAGCTCATGACCCAAGGTCAGAGGGTGCGCTGCTCGTCTCCCCCTGGGTGGCTCAGTGGCTCTACGCGGAGACGGGGCGCGAGTGCGCGTCGGCAGGTCGCTGTTTGCAGCAAAACGCGTGTCCATCCCCGTGGATCTACGATTTCGTCCTAAGTGGGGCGTAGGCTGCCACGCATGAGTCGTTCTCATGTCCTGCCACGCCGTGTGATCGTGGAAGCCCGCGATCTCGATACGGACGCCCGCGTGCGCCAAGAGATGGATGTCGACGCTCCGGCCGATGAGGCTGGTCAGCGTGCTCAGCTTGCCGGTGTGGTCGCGCGACTACACCCAAAGGCGCGCATGCGGTCGTTCGGTCGTGGGGCTGCATCTTTCCTCGACTCTTCCTATCTGGTGGTCGCTCACTACACGGAGGCGGATCAGTCCGCACCGGCGCCATCTTCGCCGGAGGCGAGTGTCGAGGCCCAGCAGCCGCTGTTCGTCGGCTAAATTGCATGGTCGAGTCGAGGGCAGCGCAGCTTAGGCTTGCCCTCGGTCCGTATACGAATCGCAAACTGTTCTCGGACCATTTCCTCGAGGATATTCTGCCGACCTGGCCCGAGTTCACGGCTACCGATGCCGGCGGACTTCTCAATGATCTCGCGGATCTCTGGCAGACCGAGAGGGCCGGCCTCGAATACGCGAACGAGGCTCAGACAGAGGAGCGGTTCGTCAAGCCGATATTGCAGCGACTCGGGTTCTTTTTCACTGTGCAGGCCGGAGTGCGGACGGCTTCTGGGCACCGCCAGCCGGACTACGCTCTATTCGCGGACGACGATGCTCGTGCGGCCGCGGCAGAGAGTTCTGGCGTCGACCGGTTCGTTGGCGCTATCGCGGTCGGGGATGCGAAGCGCTTCAGTCGTCCCCTCGACCGTCGGCGCGTACAAGGTGAGCTCAGCGAGGATCCGGTTGCTCAAATCATCCATTACATAGCCGTTACTCGAACTCGCTGGGGAATCTTGACCAATGGATGTTTGTGGCGACTTTATGGCGCCGAGGGCGATCTCATCGAGGGGGCTTGCTTGGAGGTCGATATGTGCGCGCTGCTCGACGCGCGCGATGAGGAAGCATTCCGCTACTTCGCTGCGCTGTTCGCCGCCTCTGCGTTGGCTCCCGACCCAGAAGGCAGATGTCTCCTCGACCGCGTATTGGAGGGAAGTCGCGCGCAAACGATTGCGGTTGGGGATGCATTGCGCCGCCAGGTGTTCGGCGCCGTCCCGCTCCTAGCCGAAGGTCTCCTGGGAGGAGAACGACGCACCGACTCTGCGCTCGCAACGGCTTTCGACCACGCGCTCGTCGTGTTGTATCGCGTCTTGTTCTGCCTGCATGCCGAGGATCGTGGCCTGCTCCCGGTCGAGAACCCTCACTACCGCCCTTACAGCCTTCGCAACCAACGTATCCAGCTTGCACGGGACCTTGACGGTGAGCGCATGTTCAGCAGCCGCTCAGATGACCTATTCAACGACCTTCGGGCGCTGTTCCGGATTATCGATCAGGGCGATCCCGCGCTTGGAGTCAACGAGTACAACGGCGGTCTATTTTCTGCCAACGGCCACCCCTGGTTGCATGGACGTAGTGTGAACGATGATGGGATGGCTCGCGCCCTTGACCTGCTCTACCGCGTGGATCGCGAGCAAGTCGACTACCGTGACCTATCTGTTCGTCATCTGGGCACAATTTTTGAGCAACTACTCGCCTTCAAGCTCGTCGAGAACCTAGAGGGACAGCTGACGCTAACCGCGGCCGGCGGGCGTAAGGCGACCGGTGCCTACTTCACACCCGACCACATTGTGGATGACATCGTGGAGCGGACGCTCGCCCCGATTCTCGACCGACGCTCCCGCTCGATCACCGAAGCCGGTCTAATGGGCGGGCGCGCGTTCAAGCGGCTACTCGACCTGCACGTGCTTGATCCAGCTATGGGGAGCGGTCATTTCCTGGTTAGCGCGGCGGCATACATTGCGCGACGAATCGCAAACGACCCGAACTACGACGCCGATCTCTCGCTCCCAGAGTTGCAGGGCCTCGTCGCCGAGCGCTGCCTCTATGGCGTAGATGTCAACCCGATGGCCGTGGAAATAGCTCGTCTCGCTCTCTGGCTGAGTACGGTGCGCTCAGACCGGCCGCTCAGGTTTCTCGCCAACCTACGCCACGGCAACTCGCTTGTGTCATACGACCTTTCAACCCTGCTCGACGAGGGAAAGGATCTATTTGCACCCGAACTCGCTGCTCGTGCTCGCGACATGCTCGATCGAATTGCCGCGATTTCCTCTATGGACACAATTACAGGCCAGCAGGCTCACGAGAAGGAACGCATACAACGCGAGCTCGACTCGCTCAAGGCGCCGCTGCTCAACATCTGTGACCAAGCCATCGTCCCACCAGTTAGCTCAAGTGCAGGGCGTCCGTTTCACTGGCAGATCGAATATCCGGAGCGCTTCCTCGACGCCCATGGTATGCCACTCCCTGACGGCGGATTCGATGCTGTGATCGGCAATCCACCCTATGTACGCATTCAGGAGATGGGTCGCGACGTGGCCGCATATTGCCGGCAGCGATACGAAACGGCCATGGGGTCGTTTGACGCATATGTGCCGTTCGTCGAGCGTGGTATCAGCCTTCTGCGCCCACGTGGCCGGCTCGGTTTCATCGTGCCCAGCACGTTCCTGAAGCTCGAGTACGGTGCTGGTCTGCGCGCCTGCCTTGCTGAACGCTCCCTTGTCGAGGAGATCGTCGACTTCGGACACGCGCAAGTGTTCGAGGCGGCTACGAACTATACGTGCGTTGTCGTGCTCGAACGCGAAGGAGACGATGACCTTGGCTACGTTGTGGTCCGGGGGAGTTCCGATCAAGTACGTCGCGCAGTCGCAACCCACACGCTACCGCCCGCAGAGCGCTACAACGCTGGCGAACTCGGTGGGGCCCCGTGGATCCTCGTGCCGAGCGATGAGCGCCAGATCCTCGACAGGATGTGTGCTTCTGGGCAGACCTTGAGCGAAGTAACGCGTCAAATCTTCCAAGGACTCATAACGGGTGCTGACCCGATTTACATTGTCGAGGATCGCGGCGTGCGAGGCGCAAACCGGATTGTCGTCACGAAGGCAGGTACGGAGCTCGAACTGGAGTCCGACCTGCTCCATCCACTGGCCAGCGGCTCGGACGTGGAGCGCTATGCCCTGCGCAGGCTTGACTCGCTTCTGCTATTTCCCTATCGCCGTGACAAAGGTGAGATGCGCTTGGTCACAGAAGAAGAGCTGCGTACCCTGCCGCATACGTGGGACTACCTACGGTCCAATGAGTCCGAGTTGCGCGGGCGCGAGAGAGGCAAGATGGATCGTGATGGATGGTGGGCCTTCGGTCGTACACAGAGTCTTGGACTGCATGACCAACCAAAGCTTGGAGTTGCGGCCACCGTCAAGCGACTTGAGATTGCCGCAGACCCGGCAGGAGCTGCCTATTTTCACAACGTAAGGGTTAACGGTATCCTTCCCTGCGACGACGGTCCATCTCTAGTTACGTTGACGGCAGTGCTCAATTCCCGTGCCGTCGATTTCGCCTTCCGTCGCGGGGCCGCACCACTCCAAAACGGCTTTTATACCGCCAATAAGCAGTTCATTGCATGGCTGCCTGTTCCGATCGAGCTACCGGACAATCTTGAGACGGCGGGCGCGCGTCTGCACGAGCTTGTGGCACAGACCGAGGACGAGCGGAATGGGTTTCTCCGATGGCTAGCGTCTGTTATCGGGGTCCGCCCAGGAGAACTTGCCGGCTCTGATGCCTTGGTCAACTACGCACAGGCCGAGCCGGACGGCATGCTTGCAGTCCTCGACAAGAATGCCCACCGGCTCGCTATAGATCCGCGACGTCGCGCAGAGCGAGAGCGCATCAGCCAAGAGGCGCTAGGGAGCACGATGAGGATCGCCGAGCTTTCCGCTGAGCGAACCGTCCTCGAACGAGATGTCGACGCAACTGTCTATGACGCCTACGGGCTCTCTGATAAACAGCAGGCTCGCATTGCGAGTGAGTATGAGTAGCTTGACTTAGAGTGGATACCTTACTCAGTGGGTCTCGCGGATGATGCAGCGGAAGCCGATGTGGCTCGTTGAGGTGTCGACCGTCTCCGGCTGTCGTGCAGCGGGACGGTAACGAAGGCAGTAACTGGGTGCGCACAGGTGGGAGCCGCCCTTGATCACCCGGCGCGCGATGCCCGCGCTGGGACTGCCATGGTCATAGCCGGCGCCCGGGGTATTGGCGCGGGGGTTCAGAGGCGGCTTGCAACAGGCACTCGGCGCCGTATCTGAACTAGGGCCTGAACTAGGGCCATCGGCGGAGTCGGAGTAGTAGTCGGCCGTCCATTCCCACACGTTGCCCGTAACGTCGAGGAGCCCGAAACCATTTGCCGGGAACAGGCCGACAGGTGAGGTTCCACGCCATCCCTTCGCGCCGGTGTTATGCCACGGGAACTCGCCCTGCCAGAAGTTCGCCATCAGCTCGCCGTCTGGTTGTGGGTCATCTCCCCAGGCGAACACGACGCCGTCGAGCCCGCCGCGCGCGGCGTACTCCCACTCGGCCTCGCTAGGCAACTGCTTGCCTGCCCATTTGGCATACGCCTCAGCGTCCTCGAAAGCGACGTGCGTGACGGGATGCTCGCCGCGCACTGAGTTGTCGCTGCCCGGGCCCCACGGATGCTGCCAGCTGGCGCCAGGCACATAGGCCCACCAGCGGGTCGGGTCATCCAGCGGCACCGGGCCCGGCGTGGGGTGGAACACGGCAGACCCTGGACGTAGTAGCGAGGGATCAGCGTCGGGGTAGTCGGACGGGTTGGGAGTGCGTTCTGCGACAGTCATGTACCCGGTCTCCTCGACGAAGCGCGTGAACTGACCGACGGTGACAGGCCCACGGTCGATCGTGAATGCACCCATCTCGAGTTCCCGAACCGGTGCCTCTTCCGGATAGAACTCGGCCGATCCCATCCGGAACCGGCCACCGGGGACGTGGACCATGTCGGGGCTGCGCATCTTGAGAGATCCTAGAGCGGCACGAACAGCGGCTCGAGGCGACCCGCGAGCGGACCCGTCAGGAACGCCCACCGATTCCAGCGTTTCGAGTGGTGTCCATATCCCCCGAATTGGATGATGCGACGCTGATACCCGCCTTTAGACTCGAAGCCGAGGCCCCTGCGGACAATCTCGCATCGGGGGCAACCACACACGATTGCGACCGGAGGCTGAGGCTCATGGCAAAGCCGTTCAAAGGCGTCGTCAACATCGACGTGAGGGACTCCGTCCCCGATTGGACGCCATTCGAGCCGCCCAGCGCCCCCGAGGGAGCGCCTAACGTCCTCTACATGGTGCTCGACGATGTCGGCTTCTCGGCGATGAGTTGCTATGGCGGGCTGATCGAGACGCCGAACATCGATCGGATCGTCCAAGCGGGTGTCCGCTTCACGCAGTTCCACACGACTGCCCTGTGCTCGCCGACGCGCTCGTGTCTACTCACCGGGCGCAACCACACCCGCAACAGTATGGCCTGTATTACCGAGGCGGCAATCGGCTACCCGAATGCGAGTGGGACCGTTCCGCCAGAGAACGGGATGCTCTCTGAGATCCTCGGCGAGCGCGGATGGAACACCTACATGGTGGGCAAGTGGCACCTCTGCCCGACCGACGAGATGAATCTAGCTGCGCCTCGGCGCAACTGGCCGACCGGGCGCGGATTCGAGCGCTGGTATGGGTTCCTTGGTGCTGAGACCAACCAGTGGTATCCGGATCTCGTCTACGACAACCATCTAGTCGACCAGCCGAAGACGCCTGAGGAGGGCTACCACCTCACCGATGACATCACCGACAAGGCACTGGAGTTCATTCGCGACTCGAAGGCGGTCGCTCCGGAGAAGCCGTTCTTCCTCTACTACGCGCCCGGGGCATGTCATGCACCCCATCATGCGCCGCCGGAGTGGATCGACAAATTCAAGGGCCGCTTCGACAAGGGCTACGAGGCGATCCGCGAAGAGGTCCTGGCCCGGCAGAAGGAGCTGGGAATCGTCCCGCAAAACACAGAGCTCCCGCCGGTCAACCCGATCGGGACGCCCGAAACACGCAAGGGTCCGCAGGGCCAGCCGTTCCCGGAGCTCGACTACACGCGCCCCTGGGACTCCTTGAACGAGGACGAGAAGAGATTGTTCTGCCGCATGGCCGAGGTCTACGCCGGCTTCCTCGCGCACGCTGACTTCCACATCGGGCGACTACTCGACTATCTCGAGACAAGCGAAGAGCTCGATAACACAATGATCGTCGTGGTGTCTGACAATGGCGCCAGCGGGGAGGGCGGCCCGAACGGCTCGGTCAACGAGATGAAGTTCGCCAACGGTGTTCCCGACGACCTCCAGCAGAACCTCGCGATGATCGACGAGCTCGGCGGCACGAGGACCTATAACCACTACCCAACTGGCTGGGCGATGGCGTTCAACACGCCGTTTAAGATGTGGAAGCGCTACGAGTTCAACGGCGGGACCTCCGATCCATGCATCATCTCCTGGCCGGCGGGCATCAAGGCGCGAGGAGAGGTTCGCGAGCAGTACTGCCACGCGATCGACCTCGTGCCGACGATCCTCGACGTGCTCGGCATCGACGCCCCGGAGACGATCAAGGGACACACGCAGTCGTCGATCGACGGCGTCAGTCTGCGCGACAGCTTCGACGATGCATCAGCCGCGTCGAATCGCAAGACCCAGTTCTACGCGATGCTCGGGTCGCGTTCGATTTGGCACGAAGGCTGGAAGGCCGTCACCACACATCCATGCATCGCCGGCTGGGGCAACTTCAATGAAGACGAGTGGGAGCTGTACCACACCGACGTCGACCGGACCGAGGTGAACAACCTCGCCGCCGAGCAACCCGAGAAGCTGCGTGAACTCATCAATGTTTGGTTCTTGGAGGCGGGCGCGAACTCCGCCTTCCCCTTGGACGACAGGTTGCCGGTCGAGATCCTGAGCGATCCTCGTCCGCAACTCACAGTGGCCCGCAACCGGTATGTCTACTACCCCGGCGACTCCCCTGTACCGGAGTGGCAAGCTGTAAACACGAAAAACCGTTCGTTCGTGATTGGGGCACTCGTGGGCATCCCCCAGTTGGGCGCGGAGGGGGTGATCTTCGCGCACGGCACCCGCTTCGGCGGACACGCTCTCTACGTCAAGGACAACAGGCTCCACTATGTGAACAACTTCGTCGGTGCAGAAGAGCAGATGATCGTCGCTACCGAGGACCTGCCAACGGGAGAGGAGCTGATCCTTTCGGCGTCGTTCGAGAAGGAAGGCAACGAGCCGATCTGCGCGAAGGGCACGCTGACGCTCTATTACGGCGAGCATGAGGTCGGCAAAGGCTCGATCAGGACACAGCTTGGCGCCTTCGCCGTCGCCGGCGCACCGCTCTTCGTAGCGCGGCAAGCCGGCGAGCCCGTAACTGACGACTACCCGGGCGACTCCCCCTATGCGTTCGTCGGTGGGAGCATCGACCGAGTGGTCGTCGACGTCAGCGGCGAGCCGTACGTCGACCTCGAGCGCCAGGCGGAGATGGTGATGAGGTCACAGTGACAGAGCAACCGCTCCCCTCCTGGAATGACACTGCCACGCGCTCGGCGATCGTCGACTTTGTGGAACGCGCTACGATCGAGGGGGGACCGGACCACATTCCTGCCTCCGAGCGCATCGCCACGTTCGATAACGATGGCACGTTGTGGTGCGAGAAGCCGCTGCCGATCCAGGCTGACTTCCTGTTCAGGCGTCTCGCGGTGATGGCGGTGAGTGACCCCTCGCTCGCCTCCCGCCAGCCTTGGAAGGCGGTCGTCGAGCAAGAATACGATTGGCTCGGCGAAGCAATCACCAAGCACTACGGCGGCGACGACAGCGAGCTGAAGGTGATCGCCGGCGGGCTGCTGCAAGCCTACGCGGGGAGCACGATCGAGGACTTCGAGGCGGAGGTGGCCAGCTTCCTCAGCGAAGCCCGCCATCCCACACTCGATCGTCCCTACCTGCAGTGCGCGTATCAGCCGATGATCGAGCTGCTGCACTATCTCGACGCGAACGGCTTCGCCTGTTTTGTAGCCTCCGGCGGCTCGCGGGACTTCATGCGCCCTGTCACGGAAGGCCTCTATGGGATCCCGCCTGCCCGCGTGATCGGTAGTACCGTCGCGCTCGAGTATCGGGGCGATGGCCACGGTTCGGGCACGATCGTCCATAAGCCAGAGGTTGAGCTTTTCGACGACGGACCCGCGAAGCCGGTGCGTATCTGGAGCCGGACAGGCCGTCGGCCGGTACTTGCCGGCGGCAACGCAAACGGAGACATCGAGATGCTCGAGTTCGCGGGGGGAGCCTCACGAGCGGCGCTGCGCTTGCTGGTGCTCCACGACGACGCCGAGCGGGAGTTCGATTACATAGCGGGAATGGAGAGAGCCCTTTCGGAGGCCTCGCAGCACGGTTGGACAGTGGTCAGCATGAAGAATGACTGGGCCCGCGTATTCGTCGAAGCTCGCATAGACGCCCTGCCCAGACCGTGATATCCACCCCTTGAATGTGGGACATCGACTGCCAGGCACGTGAGAGGCGAGCGGTACGACCGACTCAATCAGGCTCCGAGCGCTGCCGATGCTCATTCAGCCGCCTCAGCCTGCTGATCGGTAGCACGAACCAAAGAAGTGCGAACGGGAGCGCCCCAAGGGTCGCCGTTAGTACGCCGGCGGTAAGCCCGAACAGCTTGGTCGTCACGAGCAGCAGGCAGCCGCACATCGCCAGCGCTAGGAAGACCAAGCCGGCGATCACGACACGGTTTGAGAGGAAAACGAGATGTTGCTTGTCGTCGTGGCGAAACAGGAAACGGTGCTGCGCAGAGGGTGCGATCGTGCATACAGCCGCCAGAGCGGCGAGGATCAGGGTGATGAGATAAACGGTCTGCTCAAAACGCCCGACGTGAGCGAACCCGGTGTTGAACGGGACGATCAAAAGGAACGCGAACAGGACCTGCACGCCAGTGACGATGACGCGCAGCTCACCGGTCAGCTCCTCAAGATTGCGGTCGAGGCGCTCGAGCTGTGTCTCGTGGCGTGTCTGGCCGTTCGCCGGTTGCGAGTCCTGCATACTCGCTCACGGTAGCCGCATTCGCTACGGCGAAGCGTATGTGCTGGCCTCGCTACAAGACGCGCTGGAGATTACTGCCTCCCAGTGACGTTGCTGCGCTGATTGATACCGGCGAGTTTGGGTATGAAACCCCAGCGCACCAGTTAAGCCCAGCGAGCCCGAAGGAGTCCAGACCAATGAGGATCGGCTATTTCTTGTCAAGCGAGGAGTTCGACCCGCGCGAGCTCATCGCGCAGGCAGCCGCGACCTGCGCGGTCTTGTTGGAGGGCCATTTCGCGCTCGGACTCGGTAGCGGCGAGGCGCTCAACGAGCACATCCTCGGCGACCGCTGGCCGCGGGCTACCGAGCGGTTGGAGATGTTCGAGGAGGCCGTGGGCAGCCCCACCTCAACACTCACATCGGCCGCAGCATGAGCGAACACAAGATACGCATCTGATCATGAAAAACCAGAAGCTGACAGGAGGTAAATAAATGCCGCCCCGGGGTGTGAAAAAAGACAGCAAGCGTGAGCGCCAGTACGAGCACATTAAGGACAGCGAGCGCCAACAAGGCGCATCGCTCAAACGGGCCGAGGAGATCGCGGCGCGCACTGTCAACAAGGAGCGGGCACGCAGCGGCGAAGCGAAAACCAGCTCCCGCGCATCCACCAGCGATATCTCGTCTGGCCGCCGTGACGGTCTTCGCTCCGGCAAACCAGGGCCACGTGGGCGCACCCGCGAACAGCTCTACCAGGAGGCTCGCAGCCTCGGCGTCAAAGGCCGATCCCGCATGAACAAGTCTCAGCTACGAGCGGCTGTCGATAACAAGAAGCGGTGAATCCAGCCACGCTTCGCTCGCCAATGTCCAAATATTCGCGCCTACATCGACGCGTGTCCTTAATTTAGCCGGCCGGTGCGGGTGAGAGGGGTGGCGTCCCGGGTGAGTCCTCGACGGTGAGGGGCTTTGCGATGTTCTCGAGGCTTTCGCGCTCGGCTTTCACGCCGAAGACGAGCTCTGCGAGACCGCCGAGGATCATTACCACCGCACCGAGTGTGAGGGCGAGGAATACTTGCTCGTAGCTTTCGGTGTTGATCATGCGGCTGAACACCTGTGGGCCGATGATTCCGCCGATCCCGGTGCCGATTGCGTAGAAAACCGCGATGCACAACGCGCGGGTCTCCAACGGGAATATCTCCGAGACCGTGAGGTAGGCGGCGCTGGCGCCCGCGGAGGCGAAGAAGAACACCACGCAGCAGCACGCGGTGAAGGTGGTGGCATTGAGATGGTGGCCCTTGAACAGCAGGCCCGTGACGATCAGCAGGGCACCGGAGAGGATGTAGGTGCCGGCGATCATCGGCTTGCGCCCCACAGTGTCGAACAACGGGCTCAGCAGCAGTGCGCCGGCGAAGTTGCCCGCGGCGAACACAGCTAGGTAGTAGGGGGTATTGCCCGAGGGGGTGTGGAAGTAGAGACTCAGCAGGTTGCCGAATCCGAACAGGATCGAGTTGTAAAGAAACGCCTGTCCGATGAACAGGGACAGCCCGAGGATCGAGCGGCGTGGATAGAGCGTGAGGACTGAGCGGAGTATCAGGGGAAGCGGGATCGTCTTGCGCTGGCGCACCGTCATAGGCTCGCCCTCGGGCGCGGGCAGCTCCTTACCGGTTGACTCGCTCACCTGCTGCTCGATCTCGCCCACGATCTTCTCGGCCTCACGCTCACGGCCGTGGATGAACAGCCAGCGCGGGCTCTCGGGCACGTTGCGGCGCACGAGCAGCACCGCCAGGCCAATGACGGCGCCGAGCACGAACGACAGCCGCCAGCCGATGTTTACGGGAAAGAGCGCAGTGTTCAGCAGGACGACTGCCAGCAGCGATCCGCCGATGCCACCGAGCCAGTAGCTCCCGTTGATCGATACGTCTACCCGCCCGCGGTGCTTGGCGGGGATCAGCTCGTCGATCGCGGAATTGATCGCGCTGTACTCACCGCCGATGCCCATGCCGGTCAGGAACCTGCATGCGAAGAACCATGCCGGAGAGAAAGTGAAGGCTGTCAGCACGGTGCCGAGCAAATAGATGCCGAGTGTCACCATGAACAGCTTCTTGCGGCCGAGGCGGTCGGTGAGCTGGCCGAAGACGATCGCTCCCAGGCAGGCCCCCGCGATATACAGCGAGGCCGCCCATCCCGATACGTCGGCGGGAGTCAGCCCGGTGCCGGCGCCGGGTTCGGAGATACGGCTCGAGATCGACCCGACGACGTTCACCTCCAAGCCGTCGAGGATCCAGGCCGTCCCGAGGCCGACGATCACGATCCAGTGAAAACGCGAGAAAGGCAGCCGGTCCAGCCGCGCCGGGATCTCGGTCTCGATCGTTCCTGTCTCTACCCCGTTGCTCATGCCCAGGGTTTCAGCTACCCCGAGGGCTAGGCTCCCAATCCATATCAATCATTGGGAAGACCGCGCCGCATGCGGCGCGGTCCCGGGTCGCACATGTGCGACCCGGCCGGCCGGCACATGTGCCGGCCGGAACAGAGATATTGCACGCTGGAGTTTCGCCTCTCGCTTCGATGATGGTCTTCAGCGACGGGCGAGTCGGCGTCCGCTCTCTGTGGTGGGTGGGGTGTAGTTGAGCTCGTAGTGGTGGTAGAGGGCTGACTCGTCGGCTTGGGAGAGCTCCTCTCCGTGCTGTTCGATGTTTGGTGCGTCCTGGACCTGTTGCTTGGTTACCGGGACCTGTAGCTCGTCGGGGCCGACCTTGATCCCGCCGAGAGGCACGAAGGTGAGATGACGTCCGATGAAGCCCTCCTTGACGGTCGCGAACTGTGGCTCGTCAGTCTCAACGTCGACATAGACGTCGTGTAGCTTGCCGATCTTCTCGCCGTTGCGGTCGATCAGCAGCTTTCCGTGCCAGTCGGTAACACTCCACTCGGCCTCATTCTGGTGCTCGTTCATTGTCTGTTCCTTCTCGGTTTTTGCCGACTAGCGGTTTTTGCGCGAGTTTGACGCTGGGAAGCCTGAATCTCCTCCTTGGCCGCTGCTTTCGTCAGCCGCGGTATCTCCTTCTCCAAGAATGCCCGCATACGCTCCTCATCGCGACGAATAGCGCGAGCCAGGCGTTGGGTATCCTTGTCGCCGAGCGTCTCGGCCAGGGTCTCGATCGCGATGTAGGTGGCGATCTCCTCAGACTCGCTGGCGTACTCCGTCTTTGCGTTCTTGAGCTGCTTCTCCTGCTCACCGGTTCCCCGCAAGGCATGCAAGGAGCCCTGAGCAAACGCGACCGCTTTCTGAGCCCCGCTCAAGACTGCCTGGGCGGCCTCGGCGATAGGCTCAGGTCCCGGAGCAGACACCGTCTCGGCAGTGCCGCCCAGCGCCTTGATGCGCTGCTTGACTTCGCGTCCATGCCGCTTCGTTTCTGAATGATGCTCCTTCAGGCGCTTCTTGTAAGAGGCCTTGGTAGTCATTGCGAGATGTGCCTGCAAAGCTGTCTCCAAATGCTTCTCCAGACCATATGCCTCGTTCAGATATTGAATTAGCTTGGTACTACCGGCGGATAGTTCAGCCATCTTGGTCTCCTTGTTCTAGAGGCGGCTTCATCGACCGCGGTGGGAATGCGAGAGGATGTTGCAGTGCACCGTTAATTGTCCGGCGTCATGGCATCGGGCTCGCCAGATCCCGCTTCTGAAGATACGGCGCCAGGTACTTAGCGGCGATCTTGCTCGGCGGCGACCAAGTTGGCGTGTCGGTGATCTCCGAGCTGAACCCGTGTCCTCCGGTGATGTGAGCGGTGAGGTATTGACGCTTCCCGTTCGTCAAAAGCGTGCCGTGGATCACGGGGTTGAAGCGCTGAGGTGTCACCGATGCCCCGGCCAGCGCCGCGATCGACTGTGCAGCAATGTCGGCTTGCTGCGAGCCGACGCCGCCGTGCTTGATGGGAAAGTCGGTCGCATCGCCGGCCGCGTAGACGTGCCCGACACCTGGAACCCGGCAGTACGGGTCCACCCGGATGAAGCCGTGATCGCCCAGCGGGATGCCGCGCACCTCAGGTCCGAAGAGCTCGGGTAGCGCGATCACTCGATCCACCTCGAGGTGTCGGTCACCTGGGTTGATCACGACCTCGCGGGCGCTGGGAACCTCGGCGTATGCGGAGGTGATCGTCTCGATGCTCGCACGGGTGAGGAGCTCGGCAATGGAACTGCTCGCCGACGCGCCAAAGATCCCGAGTGGGCTGTCCTCTGGAGTGACGATCGTTGTCTTCAGATCGATATTCATGTCATAGGCGCGTCCGGCTGTCATCAGCGCGAGCTCATACAACGGCAGCGGCCAAGCCATGCGGCCGGGCGCGACAAACGCCAGCTTGTGGATGAAATCGCCCTCGACATCCTGGATCAGCCCGTGCATGGTTTCGTCTAGATCGCGGTCGTCGATTGTCAGGGCGTGCTTGTAGCGCTTGTTGACGTTCGCGCCAAGCGCAAGGACAAGCGCGTCGTACTCGATCGCCTCGTCGGCCTTCATGTGGATCGTCTGCCCGACCGGGTCGATCCAGTCAAGTTCGCCGCGCAAGAGCGTTGCGCCAGCATCGCTCACGATTGGGGCGAGTGGATAGCGGCGGGCCGCGCCGCTGGCGAACGGCTCGCGGACGACCATTGGCCGGTACACGAACTCGGTGTTGGGAGCGATCACCGTCACATCGGTTCGGTCGCGCCCAAGATCGGCCAGGGCCAGCGCGGCCTCGAGCCCGGCCACTCCGCCGCCTACGATGACCACGCGAAGCTGGTCGGAATGCAAGTCCATCGCGGTCTCGGTGTGTGAAGTGCCGGCCATGACTACTTGCTGGCCTTGCCATTTGCGGAGTTCCCGTTTTTGTCAGCCTTGCTGCTTTTGGATGACCTCCGGACCGGCACATTTGGGGACTCGTCGGTCGTGCCGATGAGGATCGTGAGCAGGTCGCTGATTCGCTGTACGCGGCCAAGGCGGTCGGGAAGCGGGAGGCCGGGTTGGATCGTGTACTGGTTGCGACGTCCGTCGCGTTCTCGCGTGATGTAACCGCCATCGGTGAGCTCCGTGACGATCCGGTGGGCGGCCCGTTCGGTGATTCCGACTCGCTCGCTGATCTCTCGTAGAAGCACGCCTGGGTCGTGGGCGATACAGGCGAGGACCTGGGCGTGGTTCGTCAGGAACTTCCAGCGGTGAGCAGTGTCCTCGGTCATGGATACAGACTAGCGTATCTAGACTCCAATTTCCTAGAAATCTATTTCCTAGATTTAGATTTCATGCTATGTTGTTCAAGTCTGCGGTGCTCGATTGGTCGCTGGCGCTCATGCGCACACCTACCGAAATGAGGAATACCGTGCCCAGTTCAGTAATGTCCCCTCCATCTGCCGCGACCGCCGGCAACGGCGTCCCACCCCTCGAAACGGCCGATCCTGTTGTCAATGGGCAACCCCATTCTTCGCCGCGTCCTGAGTCGCCGCGAAGCCCACTGCTGGCGAAGCTCACCGGTCTGACCTCGATCGCCATGGTCGCCGCGTTGGGCATCGTGATCGTCGGGATCATCGCCGTCGTGGGAGGCAGCTATGACAAGAAGGTCGTCCACGACCAACTCGTCCCACAGAAGATCTTCTTCCCTGCCGCTGGCAGCCCCGAGTTGCTACCCGGTGTGAAGCAGTACGCAGGTCAGCAACTGACGACGGGTAGTCAGGCCAAGGCGTACGCCAACAACTTCATAAACGTGCACCTCTCCAAGATCGCCGGTGGACAGACCTACGCACAGGTCAGCACCGCAGCCCTCGCCGCGCCCACCAACGCAAAGCTGGCCGAAGAGAAGGCAACCCTCTTCCAAGGTGAGACCTTGCGTGGCTTGCTCCTGAACGCCTGGGGATGGTCACTGGTTGGCACAATCGCCGCCCTTGCTGGATGGATACTCATAGCGTTGGGGACAATCCTGTTCCTGCTCCCGCTGGCCAACCGGCAGGTGAACCTCAGAGGTCGACGCGCTGCGACGGCCGGTGCATGATGAACCATACCTCTGAGGCATTCGTCAGCGCGACTTCGGCCGGATGACGCCACTGCGAGACAACCCATCGGTTTATGCCCCACATGCCGGGGACGCAGGAGGGCGCACCCGAACAGGTACCGCACAAGCTTCGTCATACCCGCCCGCCCAAGCTGGCTGACGAGCGCGACGGTCTGAACGATCGGATCGCGAGCTTCATCGCCCAGACCGTGGGCTCCATGTGGATGTTCTACTTCAGCATCGTCGCCTTCGCAATCTGGATGGCTGGCTTCGGGGCCACAGTGGCAGGCGACCATTACCCCTTCAATCTCATGCTGCTAGCTGTCGGTGGCATCATGCAGTGGCTCGCGATGATCGCGATTCTAGTAGCGCAGAACGCTCAGGGAAGCGTTCAAGACAAGCAAGTCGAGCACCTTCACGATCTGGGCATGACCACCCACCGTCTGGTAGTCGAGAATACCGCGCTGACAAGGGCAATCCATGATCACTTCATTGCCCCCGACACCGGAAGTCAGCTCCCCCGATAGTCGACCAGGAGCTCTTCATCCAGATAGATGCCCTTCAAGGACGATCCGGACTGCTCCTTTGCCGGGCTTCATCCGAGCTCGCAGCTGTGCGAGACGGCCCAGAGTTGCAAGTGTGCTATTCGCGTCGCGAATGACAGGCAGGTGTTCGCGCAGGATGTGGTCGGCGGCGTCGTCGACGGTTTCGTGATGGCGACTGGGCTCCTCGACGAGCCGCGAGAACTTCTCTGGCTGAAGTCGTATCAGGCTGGGCATGTCCGCTAAACGGTACCTACCCAAACAAGGTCGTTACTGAAGGCTGGAGCCGACTTCCGCCCCCGGGAGAAAGGAGCGGCCAACCACGGGCCGACCCTAGCTTTCGCGGTTCGTCCGTTGCGGGAGCCGCGAATTGTCCAAGCGGGGCGACTCCTTGCGCGCGTGACCGGGAGCCTGGCGAGCGTCAAGGAGGCCGCGCTCTTGGATCCGTGATCGAAGGCGATCCCGACGTTGTCTCGACTCTCCGCGGCGCCCAAGAGAGTGCTCGCTGCCAACACCGTGCGTGTGGACGACAAATGAAGCCGACCGCCGACAGCTTGTCCGCTCGTGCTGTCGCGGCGACGCCATTGCACGATCAGCTTGATGCGTCCGCGCGCCGCGAATCGAGATCAGCCTGCGAGGATTGTGCGGGTGGACGCTGAAGAGCATTTGCGCGCTGGCCGTCTGGCGGCGCAGCGGCTGACACCAGCAACGGCCTGCAAGAGCGCCGAGGAAGCAGCGCTGGCTGTAATCGGCGTCCAGGCTCAGGATCTGCGCGCCGCGGCTCTTGCCTTGCGCTCGCGCGTGCCGGGCCTTACCCGAAGCGCCGTGCGCGCCGCGCCGCTCCTGCGCACGTGGACGGTCCGCGGCACGGTGCACCTGATCGCGGCATCCGATCGCCCTTGGCTGCACGCGCTATTCGCCAGGCGAAATGCCCGCGTGTTCGGCGCGCGCTTCGAGCGCTTCGGCATCGTTGAGGAGGTAAACGCCATGCGCGGGGACGTCGTTGAGCTCTGCGCCGAGCGGCCCCGCGACCGGGCGTCGCTGCTGCGCGCGCTCGTCGAGCGCGGCCACCCGTCGCTCGAGCAGGGTCCGATCAACACATTCGTTCCCTGGCTCTCGACGCAGGGGCTCATCGTCACCGACACTGCCGGCCTGCTGCACGCGGCCGATCCGCCCCCGGCGGTCGACCACGACGAGGCACTCGCGATCCTTGGCGCCCGCTACCGCGCAGGCTACGGCCCCTGCGACGCAACCGACCTCGCGAAGTGGTCCTCGCTGCCCATCACACAGGCGCGCCGGGCGCTCGAAGCCGCCGGACCGCCGAGCGACGTTGACGCGTGGCCCACCGATGACACACCGCCCTGTCTGCTGCTCGCCGCCTTCGACACACTCATGCTCGGCTACCGCACCCGCGAGCCATTCGTCGTCGCCGAGCACGACCATCACATCCTGAGGGGCGGCGGGATGCTCAAACCCGTCGTACTCAATCGAGGGAGCAGCAACGGGTACTTGGTCGATCAAGAAGGGCCGCCCCGAGCCGGCGTGGTTCGCGCGACCCGCGCCCGCTCGCGGCGCTCGCCCGCGAGACTGCGGACATCGAGCGCTTCCTTTCGTCGTAGCGTGGCCGAACGTAAACTCGCAGAAATGTCGTGGCATTTGTTCGCGGGTGTGCCGTTGGTCACCGCAGTCGCGCGATGATGCTCATAGGCGTCGTTGGCCTCGCGCTCGACCCGCAGGTTCTCCTGAAGGCGCTGCTCTGTTCCCAGCAGCCTCTCGGCTCGCGAGCGTGGAATCGGCTGAGCCTGTCGCCGCCGGTGCTCATCGAGCTGGCGGCGCGCCTCGCGCACCCACCCCTCACTGGTTCGCAAATGCTCAGGCAGCTCATCGCCGCGCTCCTGCCCGTAGAGCTCGTCCTCGCAAGTGTCGAGGGCGCCAGCTTCCTTCAGGATCTCGCGGGCGAGCTGCTCGTAGTCGAGGTTTGAGTGATGCGACGCGTTCGCGTGCACCTTCGTCCCGTCAATCGCGATCACCCCGACCTTCACCAGCCCCGCCTCCCGGCAGAGCCCTAGCACCTCGCCGAACAAGTGAGCCAGGGCTGCCTCGTGGCGCACACGAAACCGCGCGATCGTCGCGTGATCCGGCGTCTGCTGCACAGCGATCACCCGGTAGGCGACATCCTCAACACACCGGCGCTCGATCACCCTCGAGGACCGCTCACCACGTGCGTACGTATACAAAAGCAGCGCCACCACCATCCCCGGCTCAAACGCCGCGCGGCCCCACCCATCCTGGCGGTAAGAACCATAGAACGCGTCCAGATCCATCTCCTCGACCGACGCCAACACAAACCACGCCAAGTGACCCTCCGGCAACCAATCCCGTGGGTCCGGCGGCATCAAGAACACCTGCTCACGATCACACTCAAGAAAGTTCTGGGGCATACCAGAATGGCCTTAAACAGCTCGGACAGACCCCCGGTTTACGCGACACCCATGACGTTCTTCAAGCGTCTGTTGCTCAGCGACGAGGGCGAGGTTACGAGGGAGCTGGCCTCGCCCTTCGACGTGATCCTGGGCGAGGAGCTACGTCGAGCGACTGTCTTGCAAGCTGAGACGAGTTGGGAGAGGCCGTCAACGAGACGCTGCGGCAGCGGGCCGACGAGTTGGCCCAAAACGACCAGCGCCCACAAGAACCAGATTCACTTGTGGGCGCTAGACCTCCAGCCCTTGTGAGGCGTGGAGGTTTTAGTACGAACATGATGGTGCGCTCGAGTGGACTCGAACCACCACGGACCATTCGGTCCACAAGGCCCTCAACCAGAAAAGGGGGGTGTTGGTGGGTCCGAGGGCTTCGAGATCGTCCAGTTTGCGGGGTTTTCAGGACGAGTTGGACGGGTCTGGCGGGGTGGATGTTCTCAAAGTGTTCTCAGAGAACCAGGTGCCCGGGCAGCTTCCAAGACGGGCGCCGAGGGACGGTGACTGATTCAAGATGGCCGCGGCGCGACGGCGTGAGAACGGCAAAGCCCCGGCCGCATAACTCCCCGAAGGGAATCCTAGGCGGTACCGGGGCGTTCCAGGCAGCTTAGCGAGCAGGCCAGCCGCGAGCTTCCAGCGGACATCCTGCGGATGCTGCCGCCGCACGGGGGTCAAGTCGCGGCCTAAACGTAACGAGCCGAAATGGTCTCCGGTGTGACTTCTAGGCTTCTCGGTCGTGCCGAGACAAAAGCGTCAGTCGAGTTCACAAGTGAGTGCCGGTGCCACAGAGCGATCTGGGCGTACACAGGCCGTCTTCTACCGCGACAAGCAGGGGAGGGAGCAAGTAAACGATTTCCTGGAAGAGCTGCTGGAGGCGCAGCCCCTTGCCGTCGCGAAGATCGACGACGCTATCGAGGAGCATCTGAACGGCCGCGATCCGCGCCGCCCGCCGCCCGAGTTCCCGGCCACGTCACAGATCGAGGGGGAGCTTCGAGAGCTGCGGGTGAGGTTCGCAAAGACGCGCTATCGCGTGCTCTACCAGCGCTCTCGTAACCTCATGGTCCTACTCCATGCCTTCGAGAAGAACACCGGTGTGGTCACAGCGAGAGACAAGAGGACAGCCGAGACGCGGATGGCTGACTTTGAGGCGCGGATGAACGCAAGTCCTCGTCGGCGTCCTCGTGCGGCTGGGCGGGATGCCCCGCCAGGGTCGCGTGGTGCGTGACTGTACTTATCAGTCGTGGTAAGCTTTGGATATGGCTACCGATCTACCGAGTCCCGTTGGGAGTAGCGCTGTCGAGGCAGCTCAAGGCCGCGCCAAGCGCAGCGCTGCGTATCGCGACGCTCGCGCCGAATATGAGCGCATCCGCGCCCTTCGTGAGGTCAGCCCGATTGCGGCGCATCTGCGTGAGCGCCGCTTTGAGCTAGGACTTACGCAGGAGGAGGTCGCCAAAGCGGCGGAAACGTCCCACAGCGCCGTGTCTAGGCTTGAGAAGGGCACACACATCCCGCAGTTGCCGACGTTGCAACGGATTGCTGCCGTGCTCGATGAGGAGTTGCTTGTCTGTTTTCAGCGCACGGTGGACGGCGAGGTCGAGCGAGAATTCGCGGCTGTCGCCTGACGTCGCCTCTTGATGGCTGTGAGTTGTCGTACGTTGTGGCTAATATCACACATGGGTCGTGACCGCAGTTGTGCCGAACAGCGATCCCAGGGATAGGTAGATGATGATTACGATTGCCGGCATCCGCTTCGCCTACCACGACTACGACAGGCGTGGCGATGTCTTGTATTTGCATGTCGACAACCAACGAAGCCGTCCGCCAAGGCCTTGAGACGCCCGAGGGGCATACGGTCGAATACGGCGAGCACGGGGCTGTGGTAAGAGTGGAGTTGATGGGCGTTCGCAGCGCCGTTGACGATGGGGGAGAGCTACAGCTCACTTGGCCGCCTGCACAGGTTGCGGCTAGCGCGTTGCGGGAGGTTCTGACGGCATAGGCGGCGTGTCGATCGTGGGGCATTACGATCGGCAGGCGGATGTTGTTTGGCTTCGCACCGAGGACTATGACCCGCGTACGGCCGTGGGCGAAGAGACCGAGGTTGGGTTGCGCGAACTCGATCCGGTCACGGGGGCAGTCGTGGGCCTGGAGGTCTGGCGGGCGAGCCGGGCATTGCCGGCGGACTTGCTCAGACTGTTTGCGTCGTTCCCTCAGCGGCTCTCCGCTGAGGGGTAAAGGCACTGCTTGGCAAACCTAGTAGCGATCATCCCGGCATGCGGTGATCGGAGGTTTGGTAACGGCGGCGTGAGACAGCGAGCTTCACAGCACCGGCATGTATTTGCGAATCTGAACTCGATGGTCGGTAAGCTTGGGTCCGATGCCTGAAGGTCCGACCAAGACGAAGGAGCCAATCAAGCTCTTGTACCCCTATTACCTCGATGTCGATATGTCGATGGCGTTCGCAGCTGCCCTGACTGGCGGCGTGGCCCTTGAGGAACAGCAGCACGACCGCACTGGCGAGACCTCGACAGCCATCAAGAACTTGAGGGGCAATCTTAAACTGTTGAGCGCGCTTGGCCTTGGTGGAGGTGTCGAGGCTGGTCGAAATGACACTAATGAGACGGCGACGACGAGTGAGTTCCAGATTACGCGACACCATACGTTCGCCTCGATCTTCATTGATCTCTACGACGAGATGCGGTGCAGTAACCTCCTATCTGAGGAACCTGATATGGAGGAAATGAGCCTCGGAGACATCGTCTCAGTCTAGATGGGGCCTGCTACGGCACCGTTGCGGCGTGTCGTAGACCAAGTCATCCGCCTGTTGGAGGTCACCATGCCGATGGTTGGTGCAGATGACAGCAGTGAGGGTGGGTCCAAGGTTTCTAACAAGCGCCAGCAGCGCCAGGGGGCTTTTCCGACAAGCAAGGCCGACGAGAGCGGTCTCCCGGCGCTTCGACAACTGCACAGGGTACTTGTCGCTCTGCGCGACGATCTCGCCCGAAGCGGCATGGTCGACGTTCTCGTCGGGGCTCAGGATGACGCTGGTCCGCGGGCCATCTTGACGCTCGATCGTCGATTCCTTTCCGATGCAGCGCTTGAGCTGCTGCACACGTCGAGTTTTACAGTAGTTGGCAAGGTTACCCAGCTCTGGCGCACAAAAGATGAAGTTGTGAATCTTTACCGGCGTTCTGTTGTGTCCTTGGCACCTTCGCTGACTCAGGCAACGATGTGGGCGCTCTTTACGCTCGTCGGTCTAATAACTAAAGCGATCGACCCCACCGAAGTCGAGAGAAGTGCTCTGCAGGCACTACAGGTTGGAGATAAAACAACTACAGAGGTTGCCGACGTTGAGGGCGGATCCTCTGATTCGGAGAACAAGGCGGCAGAGGATCGTGAGGGCGACTCCAAAGGAAACGAGTCCGAGGACGAAATAAAGTTCTCAAACGAGATGATCGCGGCGGTTACACCGTTTGTCATGGGTCCGGCTTTCCAGGTTCTGCCGCTGGCGATTTGCGCTTAAACTTCTCATGACGGCGATTTAGCTATCGTTTTCTCGTGCTCGTATCTCAGGACCATGTCGTCCACGTAAATGATCAGACCTTCCCGCCTAGAATCGGCCGCGTAATCCGCTCCGTGAGGCGTGCCCGCGAGGTCACCATGAGTGGGGAGACCTGGAACGTGAGTCGGTGATTGTGCGTATCCGCCAGGTCTCATCGTTTCCTCGCGCTGTACGCTCAAGGTGGCCGTAGTAGTGCTCGGTGGTGCGGATGTCCGCGTGGCCGAGCTGGCGCTGTACGTACATCAGCGAGTTTCCCGCCGCCAGCCACGCCGCCGCCGCCGTGTGGCGTAGAGCGTGCAGCGGCATGTCGCGCAGCGCCGCGTCCTGCAGCGCCTGCTTGTGCCAGTCGCGCGAGACGGTCGTGCGGTCCATCGGCTGGCCGTCTCCGCCGCCTTCCCAGCGGCCACGGTCGCGCTTGCGCTCACGTACCGGCATCACGAACACGTGCGCCTTGCCGTCGTCGCCCGACGCCATCTCGGCACGGCGCGCAAGGTGATCGCGCAGGACGCGCGAGAGTGCAGGCCCGATCTCCACGGAGCGAAAGCGGTCGGACTTGGTCGATCCCACCGTCTCCCCGCACTTGCGCGAGCGGTAGACCACGATCATCCCGCCCGTCTGCTCAAGCTCGATATCGCCCACGAGCAGCGCCAGCGCCTCGGAGATGCGCAACCCGCTGCCGATCAGCAGCTCCGCCAGTGGCTGGTACAGATCCGAGCAGGAGTCCACATACAGTGGAATCTCGTGCAGGCGCAAATACTCGCGCTCGATGTGCTCCGGTGGTAGCCGCTCGACCCGCACCGCCGGGTTGGTGGCGATAAGGCCATCCTCGACAGCGGCGTTCAGGCACACCACGAGCGTCCCCAGAGAGTTGTTGACGGTCTTCGGGCTCCGCTCGCCGGCGTCTACCGCTTCGGCCTGCTCTTCCATCCAAGCGCGCACGGGCTCGACGCCGAGCTGGCCCAGCGGGATCGACGCGAATGCCGGCAGCAGCCGCTTGCGCCCGTCGATCTCATAGCCTTGCCACGTCGCGGGCTCAAGGTAGGGCTTACGTCGCGCCAGCCACCGCTGCCAGTGCTCGCCAAAGGACAAGCGCGTGTGGCGCACCTCGCCGCGCTCCACCTGCTCGACCAGCCGCCGCTTCGCATCCCGCGCCGCGCGCTCGCTCGTGAAGCCACGTCTCGTCACCTGCACGCCGCCACTACCGCGCGCCTTGAAGTACCAACGGGTGCCGCTCGCGGTGGAGTAGGCATACACGCCGCCCGAGCGTCGGCCACGGCTCGCTCGACGTTCCTGTGGCGCAAGCTCGCCCAGCGCCTTGTCGAACTCGCGCGCGGCGTCCTCACTGTCGAAGCGCTTACCGCGCTGCTGACCGTGCTCGTCGCGCCAGCGCACCACCCAGCGCCCGCGATCCGCCTGCACGCTCATCGCGAACGCTCCACGCCGACAAAGGTGTGCGGAATGGTGTGCATTGTTCTCACGTGAGAATAGTGTGCACACGGACAGAACGAGCTGCGACAGCCGTCCAAAAACAAGAAAACCCTGCATTTGCAGGGATTTCTCAATGCGCTCGAGTGGACTCGAACCACCACGGACCATTCGGTCCACAAGGCCCTCAACCTTGCGCGTCTACCAATTCCGCCACGAGCGCAGAGCGGGCGAGTATAGCCGTCGGATCTCTCCTCGGACCATGCGCCCTTGATTCTGTCCAGACCCCGCGCTACTGTACGAACACATGTTCGTTTCATGCCCCAATCCACTCGACACGGGAGTCGTACCCACATGGATCTGACCAAGCGTCAGCAGGAGATTTTCGACTTCATCCGCAAATATTCGGCCAAGTATGGTTATCCGCCGACGGTGCGCGATATTGGCAAGGCGGTCGGCTTGGCCTCCTCTTCTACTGTCCACGCCCACCTCGCCAATCTCGAGAAGATCGGTCTCTTGCGCCGCGACCCCTCCAAGCCGCGCGCGATCGAGCTGTTCGACCGGGCCGTGGGCAGCGCCGTCGAGGGTGTGCGCAGCATCGTTCGTCCCGACAGCCTGCCCTTGCTCGGGTCGGTGGCCGCCGGCCAGCCGATCCTTGCCGAAGAGAACGTCGAGGAGTATGTCCCAGTACCCACCCTTGCCGGCGGTGGCGATGGGGACTACCTCCTGCGAATCAGGGGCGAATCGATGAAGAACGCCGGTATCGTCGAAGACGACCTCGTCGTCGTCCATCAGCAGGACACCGCCCAACAGGGCGACATCGTCGTGGCCCTGCTCGGCGAGGAGGCGACGGTCAAGCGTTACTTCCGCGAACCAGATCACATTCGTCTGCAACCCGAGAACGAGACGATGGAGCCGATCCGTACCAAGGAGGTCAAGGTGCTCGGGCGCGTGGTCGGTTTGCTCAGGAGCATGTGATGAGCACTCTCTTGCTCGAGCGGTCCCCCGTCCTTGATGAAAGCTTTGAGCGCGACACGCTCTTTCGGCTGGATAGGGCGCTGTTCGAGGGGACGAGAGACATGCACGGCAGGCTAACGCTGGATGACTTGATCACCGGCGCATGGGAGGGCCTGGCTGTGCATGGCACCGTCACCTGTCCGGTCTGCGCCAGCCCGATGACAGCGCGAGCCTCGGAGCATGGTGGCGACGCACCCACGGGCACCTGTCTCGGCTGCGGCTCGCAACTCTCCTAGCCAGGCCTTCCCATCGCGCCTGTTGAGCGCTACGGTGAGAGTGCAGGTCAAGCAGCCGCGGAGACCCCCTGGGTCTTCGAGGAAACTCCGGACATCACAGGGCAAGGTGGTCGAGTTATCGACCCGGGGAAACCCGCGGGAAAGTGCCACAGAAACAAACCGCCTAAGTCCGTCGTCCCACGTGAACGACGGACCGGCAAGGGTGAAATGGTGCGGTAAGAGCGCACCAGCGCCGCGGTGACGCGGCGGCTGGGCAAACCCCACCCGATGCAAGGCCAAACAGGATCGCTTGCAGGCTGCCCGCCAAGATCCAGGTAGGCCGCATAGATGGATGGCTGCTCAACGACAGAATCCGGGTTATAGACCTACTAAGGAAAAGCCCCGCTCCGGTGGGGCTTTTCTATGTGGTCAGTAGCTGGATTTCTGCCTGAGCATGTGGTCGTAGTCCTTGCAGGAGGCTCATGAGTACATTGCCGACATCCTTTCGTGCTTGGTTCGGGTCGTCGGAATGAGCGATGGCCATGCATCCTTCGAGGATCGCGCCGGTGAGCATGAGTGCAAGGGTCTTCAAGGGGAGGGGTTGGATGACTCCGGCGCGGATTGCGCGTCGGAGTGCTCCACGTAGTACGACTGCGCCGTAGCGGTTTTCGACTCGGCGGATCGTGTCTGCATCGAGTACTGCTTGCGCATCGTGGAGCAGGATGCGGCGCACCAGCGGGTCGAGGTGGGCGTCGAGCATCGCCTGGCACCCGGCGCATAGGTCCTTCCATGGGTCGGGCTCCAGGAACGCCGTGGCGGCGCGTTCCGAGGCCCCGCGCTTGACCTGTTCATAGACAGCCGCAAATAGCTCTTGCTTGCCGCCGAAATGGTGGTACAAGGCTCCCTTGGTGACTTTCGCTGCGCTCGTAATCTCGTCGAGGGAGGTCGCGGCGTAGCCGCGCTCACCAAACAGCGTGCGTGCGGCCTGAAGGAGCGCTCGGCGAGTCATCTCGCCCTGTTGCACCTTCTTGCTCTTGACATTCGTACTTTGAGTATGCATGATGTATACCGTCAGTATGTATGTTAGCTGAAAAGACGGATAGGAGGAGACAATGCCCAAGTATGTAATCGAGCGCGAGCTTCCTGGAGCGGGGAGCCTCAGAGCGGAGGAGCTGCAAGGAATCGCGGCGAAGTCAAACCACGTGATCGGCGAGCTCGGCCCAGAGATCCGGTGGCTCACAAGCTACGTCACAGACGACAAGATCTACTGCGTCTACGTCGCCCCAGACGAGGACATCCTGCTGGAGCACGCTCGCTGCGGCGCCTTCCCGGCTGACCGCATCTCCAAGGTCTCAACTGTCATCGATCCATCGACCGAGGACGCTGTCGTCACGGCCAAGGCCTGAGAACGGTAGGCATATTCGAGATGAGCACCCAACCTTTATATGACTCGTTGATCTCGCCTGTGGATGAGCGTCATGCACTGGCGGACGCGATCGTGCTCGGTGCGGGCACGGCTGGGCTCGCGGCGGCGGCTGCATTCCGACGTGTCGGCGTCGAGGCGATTGTGCTCGAGCAGGCCGACAAGGTCGGCGCGAGCTGGCGGACCCGCTACGACGGGCTGCGCCTGAACACGTCAGGCTTCATGTGCACACAGCCTGGGTTTCGTGCGCGGCGCCGACGCTACGGCGAGTTCCCGTCGCGGGACAAGTGGATCGAGTACCTCGAGGATTACGCCGAGCATCATCAGCTCCAGGTTCGCTTCGGCACCGAGGTCAAGCATGTGGAGACCGCGAATGGGGGTTGGCGAGTGCGAACGGATCGCGACGAGCTGTACGCACGCGCCGTGGTGATTGCCACCGGCTATGACAGCGAGCCTAACCTCCCCGCTTGGCCGGGGCGCGATGGCTTTACGGGCGAGCTGATCCACTCCTCGGCCTACCGCAATCCCGAGCCCTACGTCGGCCGTGACGTGCTCATTGTCGGGCCGGGCACAACGGGCTCGGAGATCGCAACCTTGCTCTCACGAGGTGGCGCGGGACGCGTGCGAGTCGCCTGCCGGACATCCCCAAACGTAATAACCCGCAAGATCCTGGGGACCTCGGTCAACGTCCATGGCAACGTGCTCAATCACGTTCCGATACCCGTCGCGGATGAGATCACTTGGCGGTTGCAGCGGATCTTGTTCGGCAATCTAAAGCCTTACGGGATTCCCCGCTCACCATACGGGATCGCCACAGCGACGTTCAAGCGCCAGCAAACACCGGTGTACGACAGTGGGTTCGTGCGCCTGCTCAAGTCCGGCGAGATCAAGATCGTTCCCGCGGTTGCTGGCTTCGACGGATCGGACGTGCTGCTCGCCGATGGCACCCGTATTCAGCCGGATACCGTCATCGCGGCTACGGGCTACCGGCGCGGGTTGGAGGGCCTGGTCGGTCACCTCGGCGTCCTTGGCGAGAACGGCATTCCTCTCACCAGCGGTGGCAAAGAGCATCCCTCGGCGCCAGGCCTGTTCTTCAACGGCTTTCGGACCAACCTCAGCGGCCAGCTGCGTCTCATGCGCCCCGACGCCCGAGCGATCGCGCGCGCGGTGCGGCGACAAAAGGCTTAGCCATGACTTGGCCCGACGCCTGCGAGATCGAAGCGACAGAGGGCTTAGCCATGGTTCGTCGTCGCTTTTGTGTTCGTCGGCTGGGTTGGCGGCGTTGGTTTGGAGCTTGTGCGGTGGAGCACGATCAGCGTGTCCCCAAAGAGAGGTGTCGTCTTGTCGACTGTGTCTGATCCTGAGCTAAAGGCGCGTCATCGAGCGATGTGGGCGTCGGGCGATTACCCGGATATGGTCGAGACGTTTTTGCTTCCGTTGGGGCCGCGGCTCGTGGAGGCGTGCGGCATCGGCCCCGGCAACGTGGTCTTGGACGTGGCAGCCGGGACCGGCAACGCCGCGATACCCGCGGCGAAGGCCGGCGCTCAGGTCACCGCCAGCGACCTGACACCTGAGCTGCTCGATGCGGGCCGTGCTAGTGCTGAGAAAGAAGGGCTGACTCTCGACTGGACGCAGGCCGACGCCGAGCAGCTGCCGTTCGGGGACGAGTCGTTTGACATTGTGATGTCCTCGATCGGCGCTATGTTCGCACCGCACTACCAGGACGTCGCCGATGAACTGGTTCGCGTATGCCGGCCAGGGGGCACGATCGGGCTGTTGAGCTGGACGCCCGACGGCCAGATAGGTTCGCTGTTTCGCACGATGGGACCATTCGCTCCGGCGCCCCCGCCCGGCGCGCAGCCTCCGCCGCTGTGGGGGAGTGAGGCGCACTTGGACGAGCTGTTCGGCGCTCGCGTCGACTTTCGCATGCTCGAGCGCGATGTGCTGGAGATCACAGCCTTCGAGAAGCCTCGCGACTTTGGCGAGCACTTCAAGGCGCGATACGGACCAACGATCGCCGCCCTGGCGAACGCGCGTCAGAATGGTCGCGAGACCGAGCTCGACGAGGCGCTAGACAGATTCTGTGAGGAGTGGAACCTAAGCACACCCGATAAAGCCCACTTTGAGATGGAGTACCTGCTCGCGGTAGGCACACGGGCGTAACGCGCACCCTCACTCACGCCGAGCGAAGCTGAAAAGCGCTCGCGTCGCAGCACTTCAGACCGATCGATACGGTCGAGGGCTCCACACACGTCCCGGGTGAGCCGCGGGCTATCGACGACGGAGGCCCACCCCGGAGCCCCTCCTATCGTTAGCACCATGTTGACCACCGTCGCCCACGGTTTCAAGGACGCTTTCCTCATGGCCTGGGCCGTGTGGTGGGCTTTGGTCCTTGGTTTCGCCATTTCAGCCATCGTCCAAGCCTGGGTCCCACGCGAGCAGATCGAGCGAGCACTCGGCGGGTCGGGGGTGCGCTCGGTCGGATGGGCCACGGGTCTCGGCGCTGCCTCCTCCTCCTGCTCCTACGCCGCGATAGCAATCGCCAAGAGCCTCTTCCAGAAGGGCTCCTCCGCCGCATCCGCCCTCGCCTTCCAGTTCGCCTCCACCAACCTCGTCGTCGAGTTGGGCATTGTCATCTGGGTCTTGCTCGGCTGGCAGTTCACCTTGGCCGAGTTCGTCGGTGGCCTGATCCTGGTCGTCGTAATGACTTCGTTCCTGCGTCTGTTCGTCTCAAAACGCCTGGAGGAGCAAGCCCGCGCGCACGCCATCCAGGCCGACTCAGGCCACCAGCACCAATCCGCCGGAGAGCACATGTCCATCGCCGAGCGACTCACATCCGCCGATGCCTGGTCGGACGTGGCCCACAATTTCCGCAATGACTGGGCCATGCTCTACAAGGAGATCCTTCTCGGATTCCTCCTGGCCGGCTTCATCGGGCAGCTGCCAGACAGTTTCTTCCACGCCCTCTTCATCACCGAAGCACCCGCCGCCGTCAAGCTCGTCGAGAACGCCTTGGTCGGGCCCCTCATCGCGGTGCTCAGCTTCGTCTGCTCCGTCGGCAACGTTCCCCTGGCCGCCGTGCTCTGGTCAGGCGGCATTGGCTTTGCCGGCGTCATCTCGTTCCTGTTCGCCGACCTGATCGTCGTACCGATCGTGCTCATCTACCGCAAGTACTACGGCTCAGCTTTCGCCACGCGAATCGTCGCGCTCATGTTCGTCACGATCGTGATCGCCGCCCTCTGCGTCGATGGTCTCTTCAATCTCTTCGGTCTGATCCCCACTACACATCCCACCCGTGCCGACATCTTCGGAGAAGTAAAGGTCAACTACAAGCTGTTCACCAACATCCTCGGCCTAGCCATATTCGCCGCCTTGTTCGCTCTGACCATGCGTCGAGGCGCCACCGATCCCGTGTGCGGCATGAAGGTCGACAAGGCCCGGGCGATCCGCGTCGAGCAGGACGGCAAGATCCTCTACTTCTGCAGCGAGCACTGTGCCCACACTGCCCGTCGTCCAGATCGTGAGACAGGCGCCCTCACGACATGAGCACGAGCCACCCCGGTACCGTGCCAAGAGTGGAACATGCGGTAAGCGCCCTCACCCGATGAGCACGAGCCAAACACCCCCACCCCTAAGGCAACGTCCCGCCTGGGCCGCTCTCTCCGGCCACCACCGCGAGATTGCAGACACACATCTGCACGACCTGTTTGCCGCCGACCCTTCGCGAGGTGAGCGTCTCACCGCCGAGGGCGCCGGCCTATATCTCGACTACTCCAAGCACCGCGTCACCGACAAGACTCTCCGCCTGCTCATTGCCTTGGCCGAAGAGTCCGGCCTTGCTGAGCACACCGCCGCGATGTTCGCCGGGAAGCGCATCAACATCTCCGAGGGCCGCTCCGTCCTGCACGTCGCCCTGCGCATGCCCCGTACGTCCTCACTCGTGCTGAACGGTGTCGACGTGGTGAGAGAGGTCCACGCCGTGCTCGACCGCATGGCGCATTTCAGCCAGCAGATTCGCTCCGGCGCCTGGACCGGCTACACCGGCAAGCCGATCCGCAACATAGTCAACATCGGTATCGGCGGCTCGGACCTCGGCCCCGTCATGGCCTACGAGGCCCTGCGCCATTACAGCTCCCGAGATCTCACCTTCCGCTTCGTTTCAAACGTCGACTCCACCGACTTCGTCGAGGCCACTCGCGACCTTGATCCCGCCGAGACCTTGTTTGTCGTGGCCTCCAAGACGTTTACCACTTTGGAGACGATGACCAATGCCCGCTCGGCGCGCGAATGGTCTCTGGATGCGCTTGGGGATGAGGCCGCTGTAGCCAAGCACTTCGTGGCCGTCTCCACCAACGCCGAGCTCGTATCCCGGTTCGGTATAGACACCTCCAACATGTTCGGTTTCTGGGACTGGGTCGGCGGGCGCTATTCGATGGATTCCGCGATCGGTCTCTCCACAATGCTTGCGATCGGACCCGAGCGCTTCGGCGAGATGCTGGCGGGCTTCCACGCGATGGACGAGCATTTCCGGACTGCTCCTTACGAGCGCAACCTGCCCGTCCTGATGGGTCTCCTGGCAGTCTGGTACTCCAACTTCTTCGGCGCCCAGACGGTCGGGGTCATGCCCTACGCCCAGTATCTCAAGCGCTTCCCCGCCTATTTGCAACAGTTGGCGATGGAGTCAAATGGCAAGCACGTGACTTTGGCCGGGATTCCCGTCGACTATGACACGGGCTCGATCTATTGGGGGGAGCCCGGCACCAACGGACAGCACTCCTTCTACCAGCTGATCCACCAAGGCACCCGCTTGATTCCCCTGGATTTGATCGGCTTTGCCCGCTCTCTCAACCCTCTGGGCGACCACCACGACCTGCTCACCTCCAACGTCTTCGCCCAAGCCGAGGCTTTGGCCTTCGGGAAGGGAGAGGAGGAGGTTCGTGCCGAGGGTACGCCCGAGGCTGTCATACCTCACCGAGTCATGCAGGGAAACCGGCCGTCGAGCGTGCTGTTCGCGGATCGGCTCACGCCTCATGTTCTAGGGTCGCTCGTTGCGTTGTACGAGCACAGCGTGTTCACCCAAGGCGTCGTCTGGGGCATCGACTCCTTCGACCAGTGGGGGGTCGAGCTGGGCAAGGCGCTCGCCAAGCGCATCGTTCCTGAGCTTGTGAGTGATGCCGAGCCGTCACTTGAACACGACAGCTCAACCAACGCCCTGATCCGCCGCTACCGAGCGATGCGAGAGCGCCCATGAGTACCTCCGGAGCGTCTGGCGACCGGGGTCCCGCCGGCGAATTGCCGGTTGAGATCCTGCCCGATCCCGCGGCGGTCGCCCACCGCGCCGCCGAGCTAGTCCACCAGCACGCGCTCCTGGCCGTTGCCGAACGCGGCGAGTTCACATTCGCCGTTTCCGGTGGACGCTCGCCTTGGACCATGTTCCGCGACCTGGCCCACGAGGACTTCCCTTGGGCTCAGACCTCGATCTACCAGGTGGACGAGCGCATCGCACCCGCCGGGGATCCCAATCGCAACCTCACCCTCCTGCAGGAGAGTCTCGGGGCGGTCGCCTCCGCCGACTTGCGCCCGATGCCCGTAAATGACAGCGACTTGGGCGCCGCCGCCGAGGGCTACGCCCGTTCGCTGCCAGATCGCTTCGACCTGATTCACCTCGGTATCGGTCCCGACGGCCACACCGCCTCCTTGGTGCCCGGCGATCCTGTGCTCGAGATCCGCGATCGCGACGTCGCGCTCAGTGGTCCCTATATGGGATTGGAGCGCATGACTGTCACCTATCCCGTATTGGAGCGAGCCCGGTCCTTGTTGTGGCTGGTAACCGGCTCTGAGAAGGTTGACGCTTTGCGGCGCCTACGCGCGCACGACCCGTCCATACCGGCAGGCCACGTGCCCGCCGAGCGCGCTTTGGTCCTTGCCGACGTATCAGCCGCCGGAGTCTGAGCGGCGGGCGTGTGTTGCCCGAAAGGGGGTGCCCACGCGCGCGTGCGTGAGGATCGACTGTGACCTCATTGCCGAAAGGGGGTGCCTACGCGCACGCGCATAGGGGGCCTTTGGCGTTGGTGGCTACGCGGGTAGCGGCTGACCCACCGCTTCGTGCTGAAGCTCACTCAGAACCGCAAGCATTGAGTCCAACTCGCACTCCACCATCGACGGCCAAGGCTTGGCTGGATGCTCGTCGAGTGTCTTCAGCCCGTTGCCCGTGATGATTGCCACCACGGTCTCGTCGGGATCCACGTCTCCCGACTCGGCCAGCTTCTTCAGCGCCGCGATCGTCGTGCCCCCAGCCGGCTCGGTCAAGATCCCCTCGGTTTCGGCGAGCAAATCGATCCCGGCGAAAATCTCCTCGTCGCTGGCTGTCCTGGCGCTGCCTTTGCGCGATAGAACTGCGTCGATCACCAGATAGCCATCCCCTGGAGAGCCGATTGCCAGCGAATGCGCGATCGTCGTCGGCTTGCGAGGCTTGATCTCGGGCTCTCCGGCAAGGATCGCGTCGGCGATCGGCGAGCACCCCTCTGGCTGGGCGATGTGCATCTTCGTTGCGCTCGTCTCTGCCAGTCCAACCGTCTCCAACTCGACCAACCCCTTGTGCAACCGGGAGGAAAGCGTCCCACCGGCCGTAGCCGAGACAATATGGTCGGGCGCCCGCCAGCCAAGCTGCTCGACGATCTCGAAGATCGCCGTCTTGGCTCCCTCGGCGTAAAACGGTCGCAAAGTGATGTTCGCGAACTCCAGCCCGCTCGCTGCCGCGACCCTGCGGCACTCGCGGTTGGCTTCGTCGTAGTTACCCGCCACCTGGCAAACCCGCGCGCCCAGCGCGCGGCACACGCGCGCCTTGGTCTCCTCCAGGCGGTTGGGATAGAAGACATAGGGAGTGAGCCCAGCCTTGGCCCCCAATGAAGCGACCGCGGTACCGACATTGCCGGTTGAGACACAGCCGATCTCGGTCTTGCCTAGCTCCAGAGCGCGGGCGATCGCGCTTGAGACAACTCTGTCCTTGTAAGAAAGGCTCGGTCGCTGCGTACTGTCGTCCTTCAAATACAGTTTCCCCAGTCCCAGTCGCTCGCCAAGTCTGTTTGCCGGGATCAGCGGTGTCATGCCGGACACCTGTCCGACTTCGGCTTGAGCATGTGCTGAGCGGATAGGCAGCAGCTCAGACAGCCGCCAGATGTTGTGGGGACGCTCGCCCATTGGCAGTTCGCTCAGACGACTCTTGGCGAGCTCATAGTCGTAAGCGACGTCAAAGCACTTTCCGCATGTCTCACAAAACGCCTCGGTGTCGCCTATCGGGCGTTTGACATCACACCTCTGGCACACCAGTTCGGTCACGCACGAGCGCGTCGTCTCGTTCTTCTCTGCGTGCCCCATAGCGGTGCTCATCGAGTCTCACCCTTTCGGTTTTGGGTTGGTTGACTACGGTTTGTACTCGTCATCGTGGCACAAGCTCCGCCATCGGCCACGACCTGTCGACATCGCCACCCGTTCCGGCCGGGGCGTCCAGCAACTCCTCGGCCATGTGGGGAGCGAACGGCATCAGCACGCGCGCCAGCATCTGCAGCGCCGCCACCAAGGCCTCGTGGTCCTCCGCGCACAGCGATCCCCGCTTGGCGATCACCCGCTTCTCGTAGTCCCTGATGCGGTCGAACAGACGCATAACGTTGCGCACCGCGCTGTGCATCTCAAGCTCCTTGATGTCCTCGGTGATCTTCTCCACCGCGGTCTCACACCACTGCCCCAAGCGCTTGCGCAGATGCTCGGTCTTGTCAGGTCCCATCGTGGGCGCCTCGGGTGCCTCTCCGTCGAGCGCATCTACCCTTGGGTTTCGCTCGACGGGGCTCGGGTCGAATGCGAAGCGAGCCTGGGAGTAGTCCCACACCTGTCTAAGGAAGCGGTGGCAGCGCTTGACGTCGCTGTCACTCCAGTTGAGCGACCTCTGTGGTCGAGCCGCGAAGAGCACCGCCAGACGGATCGTGTCGGCGCCATATTGGTCCACTAGCTCGTCCGGGTCGACCACGTTGCCCAGATGCTTGCTCATCTTGCGCCCATCCCGTATTACCATCTCGTGAAACAGGCAGCCCGCGAACGGCTCGCCGTCGCCGAGGAATTCCAGCGGTCCGATGTCCCGCAGGGCCTTTGTAACGATGCGCTGGTCGAACACGAAGTTGCCGCTGTCCGAGCCCGCGACCACCCGCTCCGATGGCAGCCACGCGCGCAGATCCTCCAGCGCGAGGATGTGCTCCAACGTCTGCTCGCGCTCGACCGGCGGCACGCAGACCGGCACCCACAGCCACAGCGCGTCGAAGTGGCAATCGAGCGTGTCCGTCTCGCGCCTGGCCTCGCCGCCGCAGGTTGGACAGGTAGTGCGCACGAAGTCCTCGCGCTCGGCCAAGGGGTTGCCGGTACCTGTTGGGGTCAGGTCCAGCGGCAAGATCACCGGCAACTGCTCCTTGGGGATCGGCACGGTCCCGCAGCTCTCGCAATAGACGATCGGGATCGGCGTGCCCCACGAGCGCTGCCTTGAGATGGTGAAGTCGTTGGCCCTATAGCGCACTGCCTCACGTGCTCCCGGGAGTTGAGCGACGGTCGTCGCTCCTGCGGTCCGGTCCTCCGGGTTTCCCTCGGGCCAGGTGTCCGGCGGCGAACTGTTGGGCGGCGAACTGTTGGGCGTGCCAAACATACGCTCGGCGATGACCGCGTCGGTGCGATCCTCCCCTGGAATGCCCAGTACCGCCGTCGTGCCAAAGCGACCGTCGACCATCGGAGAAACGATCACCGGCAGCGGATCGTCGCCGGTGGGGGACAGCAGGGTGCGTCCCGTGTCGACCAATGGCATCGTCTCCGCCTCACGAGCGCTGCGATCCAGGCCGCCCGAGCGCAGCTCCTCAAGCTGCTCGGCCACCTCCGCGCCGCTGGTCCACCGCTCCACCTCGGGATGCTTCGGCGAGATCGCCACGAAGCGAGCCTGCCCGACGGCGTCGGCGTGGGGGGTGAAAACGGTCAAGCTCTCGCCCTCGGAGGACTCCAGGTCGAGCTCGATCCCATCGACCCGGCCGAGCACGAAGCGCTGGGAGGCGAGCGCGTTCTCGTCCCATATACCGCTTGCGGCCAACTCGGCGGTGCGACGATCGTTCTCCCCTAGATAAGCGCTGATGCGCAAGTACCACTGTGGTTGTTGGATCAAGCGCACCGGGTTATGACAGCGCCAACAGGTCCCATTCTCGACCTGGATCGTGGCGAGCGTCGTCTGACAGGTGTCACACCAATCCACACTGCCCGAGCCCTGATACACCAGGCCTGCCTCCAAGAGAGTCAGGAACAACCACTGCGACCAGCGATACATGACGGCGTCTGAGCTCATGAAAGCGCGCTCCCAATCGAAGGAGAAGCCAAGCCTGCGCAGTTGGCCGATCATGTGCTCCGCGCAACGTGCCACCCACACGCTCGGAGGCTCTTTGCCAGCGATCGCCCCCAACTCCGCCGGCAACCCGAAGGAGTCGAAGCCGAAGGCGAACAGCACATCCTCGCCGCGCGCTCTGCAGAAGCGCGCGTAGGCATCGCCGATCGAATAGCTGCGCACATGCCCGATATGGATGTTTCCCGAGGTGAATGGAGCCGAGGGCTTTATGTACTTGCGCGGGCGCTCGCCGGTCACCTTGGGCGTGCGAAAAGTGTCTTTGGCCCGCCACGCCTCCTGGCGGACGGCCTCTATCGCATGGGGGTCATAGCTGGGCCGATCGCCGTTGTTCATTGGGTCGAGAATACCCAAGGCTCGGGTCCGGCACGGGCCGTCAGGGAGTGCCCGCGCCGTTGCTATGCTCGTCCGCCACGACTGCAAGGATTCTTAGATGGAAGTAGAGATAGGACGCGGCAAGAGCGGCCGTCGCGCATATGGCTTCGATGACATCGCGATCGTGCCCTCCCGGCGTACGCGCGACCCAGACGACATCGACATCTCCTGGAAGCTCGGTCCTTACCAATTCGAGCTGCCGATGATGGCCTCCGCGATGGATGGCGTCGTCTCTCCACAGACCGCCGCGATCGTCGGTCGTCTTGGTGGCCTGGCGGTGCTCAACCTGGAGGGCATCTTCACCCGCTATGAGGACGCCGACGCACAGCTTGAGAGGATCGCGGGGCTGCCCAAGGACGCGGCCACGCGCGAGATGCAGGAGATCTACGCCCAACCGGTGATCCCCGAGTTGATCGCCCAACGGATTCGCGAGATCAAGGAGCAGAAGGTCGTTTGTGCCGCTTCGCTCACGCCCCAGCGAGTCCTCGACTATCACGAGATCGCCTTGGAGGCCGGCTTGGACGTGCTCGTGATCCAAGGCACTGTCGTCTCCGGAGAACACGTGTCCACCGTTTCTGAGCCCTTGAACCTCAAGGAATTCATCCCTTCGCTTGACGTGCCGGTTGTTGTAGGAGGTTGCGCTTCCTATCAGACAGGCCTTCACCTGATGCGCACTGGCGCGGCCGGCGTACTCGTGGGGGTAGGTCCCGGCGCCGCCTGCACAACTCGGGGAGTACTTGGCATCGGCGTGCCGCAAGCGACCGCGATCGCCGACGTGGCTCATGCCCGCTCGACACACATGCTCGAGACGGGCGAGTACTGTCAAGTGATCGCCGACGGAGGGATGCGCAATGGCGGCGACGTCTCCAAGGCGATTGCCTTGGGCGCCGATGCGGTCATGATCGGCTCGCCTTTGGCCCGGGCCCACGAAGCACCTGGAAGAGGCTTCCATTGGGGCATGGCCACGTTCCATCCCACTTTGCCTCGTGGCGCGCGGGTGGCGACGACCCGCAATGGCTCCTTGGAGGAGATTCTGGTGGGCCCCGCGCGTGAGAACGACGGCACTTTTAACCTGTTCGGCGGCTTGCGCACCTCGATGGCCACTTGTGGCCACAAGGACCTCGCCGAGTTCAACCGCGCCGAGGTCGTGATCGCGCCCTCCTTGCAGACCGAGGGCAAGCAGCTCCAACGCGATCAGTCGGTCGGCATGGGCTCAAACGGGAAGGCTGCAGAACTAGTAAATGACTGACGCCTCAGAGTCGTTCTCGGCTTCGGCTGGCGGCGTCCTCGGTCGCTCGCGTGCTGAGCACGCCACGCTCCCTGCGTCCTTGCCAGCCTCGCCGGGAACAACTCTGAGTGGGCTGGAGGCGTTGCCGACGCGGCCCTCGGTGAGCGAGGATCGGGTGGGGGCGGATCGTGAGGAGGTCGTGGTACTCGATTACGGCGGTCAGTATTCCCAATTGATCGCACGCCGCATCCGCGATTGTGGCGTCTTCTCGGAGCTGTTGCCCCATCACGTGGGCTTGGAGGAGGTCGCCAAGCGCAAACCGCGGGGAATCGTTCTCTCCGGAGGGCCTGCCTCCGTTTATGCGCCCGGAGCACCACACTTGGAGCGTGGTTTGCTCGACTTGGGTGTGCCGGTGCTCGGCATTTGCTACGGCATGCAATTGCTCGTCCACGAGCTGGGCGGGCGCGTAGAGCAGGCCGACGTGGGCGAGTTTGGCCGCTCAGACCTCACGATCTCCGAGGCGGGCGTACTGCTCGCCGGGATGCCCAAGCAGCAGACCTGCTGGATGTCTCACCGCGACACAGTTTTCGAGGCGCCCGCCGGCTTCGCCGCCCTGGCCTCCTCCACCGCTTCGCCTGTGGCGGCCGTGGAGAATCGCGAGCGCGGCATCTATGGCATCCAGTTCCATCCTGAGGTAGTGCACACGCCCTATGGGCAAGAGATCCTCACTCGCTTCCTTACCGAGGTATGCGGCTGCGAGCGGACTTGGTCGCCGGCCTCGATCGCCGAAGAACAGATCGCTCGCATTCGCACACAGGTCGGAGAGGGGCGCGTCGTCTGTGGACTCTCCGGTGGTGTCGACTCCTCCGTGGCGGCCTTGCTTGTGCACAGGGCGATCGGTGACCAGCTCACATGTGTATTCGTCGACCATGGCCTGATGCGCAAGGACGAGGGCGAGCAGGTGATCAGCGCCTTCAGGGACACCTTCAAGGTGCCTTTGGTGGCGGTCGACGCCGAGCGGCGCTTCCTCGAGAAGCTCAAAGGGGTAACCGAGCCCGAGGCCAAGCGTAAGGCAATCGGCGCCGAGTTCATCAGGGTCTTCGAGGAGGAGGCAGCCAAGATCTCCCAGTCCAGCCCCGCGCGCTACCTGGTTCAGGGGACCCTCTACTCCGATGTGATCGAGTCCGGGGGCGGTACCGGCGCCGCCACGATCAAGTCCCACCACAACGTCGGCGGTCTGCCCGAGGACATGCAGTTCGAGCTGGTGGAGCCTCTGCGGGCGCTATTCAAGGATGAGGTCAGGGCAGTCGGCGCCGAGTTGGGCTTGCCCGAGCGCTTGGTTTGGCGCCAGCCCTTCCCAGGGCCTGGCCTCGCGATTAGGGTCGTCGGCGGCGAAGCCACAAAGCAGCGCCTAGATGTGCTGCGCGAGGCCGACTACATCCTGCAAGAGGAGATACGCAAGGCGGGCCTCTACAGAGAGCTGTGGCAGTCCTTCTGTGTCTTGCCCGACGTGCGCACGGTGGGCGTACAAGGTGATGAGCGCACCTATGGCTACGTAGTCGTCATCAGGGCTGTCACCTCCGACGACGCGATGACGGCCGACTGGGCGCGCCTGCCCTACGACCTTCTCGAGACGATCGCCTCGCGCATGATCAACGAGCTACGCGAGGTAAACCGGGTTGTGCTGGACATCACCAGCAAGCCGCCGGGAACTATCGAGTGGGAGTAGCTATCATTCCCGCTCTCGCCGCGCGCGACAGCTTGCGTGCGGCCTTTTTCACGTCATGAAGACTTACGTCGCCAAGCCCACAGATCGCGAGCGCAACTGGCTCGTCGTTGACGCCAACGGTAAGACGCTGGGGCGCTTGGCCACGCAGATCGCCGATGCCTTGAGGGGCAAGCGCAAGCCCGAGTACACGCCCCACATCGATACCGGCGACTTCGTGGTCGTCGTCAATGCGGAGAAGGTCTCGGTCAGCGGCAAAAAGCGCACAGACAAGCGCTACTACCGTCACTCCGGCTATCCCGGAGGCCTGCGCTCGCGCACGTTCGAGGAAATGGTCGAGCGGCGACCCGAGGAGATCATCAGGCTCGCCGTCAAGGGCATGCTGCCGCGCAATCGCTTGGCCCGCAGGCAGATCACCAAGCTGAAGGTCTACGCCGGCCCTGAGCATCCGCACGTAGCCCAGAAACCGCAACCGATGGAGATCGAGGCCTGATGGCCGACGAGCACGACGCAGACAGTCCCGAGCAGGCCGAGCACCTTGAGGAGACACAGATCGAGGCAGCAGGCGAGACGCCCGCAGAGACCGCTGAGGAGCAGCTCGCGGTCGAGGCCGCCGAGGAGCTGATCGTCGAGGCCGTTGCGGAGGAGCTTGTCGAGGAGGCGATCGAGGAGGCTGTGGTCGAGGCAGTCGTCGAGGAGGCGATTGAGGAGGCTGTGGTCGAGGAGGCGGTTGAGGAGGCAGTCGTCGAGGAAATCGTCTCCGAGATTGAAGCCGAAGAGGAAGAGGAGCCCGCTCCGCGTGTTAAGCCGAGCGTGCCCGGGGCGCATCTGGAAGTGGACATCGTGCCCGAAGGGGTCGATCCGCTGGCGCCTGAGCAGCCCGTCGATCCATATGCCCTGGAGGACGAGGACGAGCCCAAGGCCGAGGAGGACCCGGACGCGACACCCTTGGCCGAGCCGATCTCAAGCGCCGCGATAGACCTGGCCGCGGGGGCTCGCTACAAGGCCACCGGCAAGCGCAAGACCGCGATTGCCCGGGTCGTGTTGCGTCCCGGCAGCGGAACATATGTCGTCAACGGACGTACCCTTGATGAGCACTTCCCGCGGGTCACGTTGCAGCGCAACATTCGCCAGCCTTTGGAGACAGTCGGTTACCAGGAGCGCATGGATGTGGTCGCGCGCCTGCACGGCGGTGGCATCTCCGCTCAGGCCGGCGCTTTGCGTCACGGCATATCACGTGCTTTGCTCGAGGCCGACCCCAACTTGCGCGGCGAGCTCAAGCGCCGCGGCTTCCTGACACGTGACTCGCGTGCCAAGGAGCGCAAGAAGGCTGGTTTGAAGAAGGCGCGCAAGCGGCCGCAGTTCTCCAAGCGTTAATTCCCCGCTATGACCAAGCTGTTCGGGACCGATGGGGTCCGCGGCGTCGCCGGCGAGTTGCTGAGCGCGGAGCTAGCCCTCGCACTTGGGAAGGCGGGGGCGGGACACGCCCACGCTGGGCGCCCAAGGGTCTTGATCGTCCGGGACACCCGCGAGTCCGGCGAGATGCTGCAGGCGGCGCTCGCCGCCGGTGTGAGCGCTGTTGGGGGTGAAGTGCTGTTGGGCGGTGTCCTGCCTACCCCCGCGGCGCCGCTACTGCTCAAGCGCTATGGCCTGGACCTGGCGGTCGTGATCTCGGCCTCCCACAATCCTTATCGGGACAATGGCCTCAAGTTCTTTGCCGCCGATGGCTTCAAGCTCTCTGACGAAGACGAGCTGGCGATCGAAGCTGAGATAGACGCTGAGTTCTCTCGATTCGCGACCGCGTCAGGCGGACTGGACGCGAGTATGCGCGACGTCGGGCGTGGCCGCGCGAGCGGACCGGGACACATAGGACGGGTGCGTGAGCTAAGGGGCACGCATGAGGACTACCTGCGCGAGCTGGAGGCCCGCTTCGCCGAGCTGTGCCTAGACGGGTTGGATGTCCTGCTCGACTGTGCAAACGGGGCTACCTATAAGGTCGCTCCCGAGATATTCAGGCGCCTAGGCGCCCAAGTGACTGTGCTGGCTGCCGCGCCCGACGGGCGAAACATCAACGATGGTTGCGGCTCCACCCACATCGCGACTTTGGGCGAGCGGGTGCGCAAGGGCGGCCATTCGCTAGGCCTAGCCTTCGATGGCGACGGCGATCGTGTGCTCGCGGTCGATCGCTTGGGTGTCGTAGTGGATGGCGACGAGCTGATCGCGCTTGCCGCCTTGCATTTGCGCACAAGCGAACGGTTGGCGGGGGACGGGGTCGCGGTGACGGTAATGACCAACTACGGCTTCCACACGGCGATGGCCGACGCCGGCATAGCGGTCGCGTCGACCAATGTTGGCGACCGCTATGTCTTGGAGGAGCTGCGTCGCCGCGACTGGACACTCGGAGGCGAGCAGTCGGGGCACATCATCGAGATGGGTTTCAACAGCACAGGCGACGGGATCGCCGGTGCCCTGCTCACGCTCGAGGCGCTTGGCGGGCGCGACCTGAGCGAGCGCGACGCGATGCACAAGCTGCCCCAGCGCCTCGTCAACGTCAAGGTACGTGACAAGGGGGCTTTCGCACACGCACACGGCGTGGCCGAGGCGGTGCAGGCCGAGGACAGCGCTCTGGCCGGTCGCGGGCGAGTGCTCGTGCGTCCTAGCGGCACCGAGCCGCTGGTAAGGGTAATGGTCGAGGCGCCGACCGACGAGGAGGCCGACGCGACCTGCTCGCGCCTGGTCAGCCTCGTGCAGCGAGAGCTGGCCTGAGAATCCGCTGATATCGTCGTCGCGATGTGCGGCATCGTCGGCTACGTAGGCAAGCGTCCTGCCCGGGAGATATTGCTCGACGGGCTCAAGAAGCTGGAGTACAGGGGGTATGACAGCGCCGGGATTTCCCTGATCGCGGGTGACCGCATCGAGGCAGTGCGCTCGGTTGGCAATCTGAGCGCCCTGCAGGCCAAGCTCGATGCGAGCATGCCGGAGGGCGAGGAGGTAGGCAGCGCGGTGGCTGTGGTCGCCCCAGTCGCCGCGACAACCGGCATAGGGCACACCCGCTGGGCCACGCACGGACGCGTGAGCGAGGAGAACGCGCATCCTCACTATGACCCCGAGGACCGTTTGCACGTGGTCGTGAACGGCATCGTCGAGAACTACATGGCACTCAAGGAGCGCCTCGCCAGGGAGGGAAACGAGTTCACCTCCGAGACTGACGCCGAGGTGATCGCCCATCTGATCGCAGCCCACTACGAAGGCGATCTCGCAAGCGCCGTGCGCAAGGCCTTCAAGGAACTTGACGGCCATTTCGCGTTCGTAGCCATGAGTGTGGAGGAGCCCGACACGCTAGTGGGAGCCCGCAAGGAGTGCCCTCTGGTGGTGGGTAGGGGAGAGGGAGAGCAGTTCGTAGCTTCTGCGGTCCCGGCCTTCCTGACACATACGCGCGCCGTCCAATACGTCGAGAACGGTGAGATCGTGGTGCTGCGTCCCGATTCGGTAGAGGTACTCACGCTCGACGGCGACCCCGTAGAGAGGACGGTTGAGCAGATCGACTGGGACGAGGATACTGCCGAGAAGGGCGGCTATGAGACGTTCATGCTCAAGGAGATCCATGAACAGGCCGACGCCGTGGCTGAGACGATCGCAGACCGCGTGGCGCGTGGGGATGGCGTCGACCTCGACGAGCATGGTTCGCTCGACGAGGCGATACTCGCCGATGTCAAACGGATTGTGGTCGTGGCGTGCGGGACTTCCTACCACGCCGGCCTGATCGGGCGCTACGCGATCGAGGAATGGGCGCGCGTACCGGTCGAGATGGACGTGGCTTCCGAGTACCGCTATCGCAACCCGGTCGTGGGACCGGGCGACCTCGTGATCGGGATCTCCCAGTCGGGCGAGACCGCGGATACGCTGGCCGCGATGCGCAAGGCGCGCGAGCGTGGCGCCACGGTGCTTGCGATCACGAACGTGATGGGCTCCCAGGCTACCCGCGACGCCGATGGTGTCCTGTTCACACGTGCCGGTCTGGAGATCGGGGTGGCGGCGACCAAGACGTTCGTGTGCCAGGTCGCGGTCATCTATCTGCTCGGTCTGCGCTTGGCGGAGCTACGCGGGACCTTGCCTTCAGAGCGCATCGCCGAACTGGTGAGCGAGGTCAAGCGCCTCCCGCATTGCATCGAAGAAGTCATCGCCGATGCCGGCGAGGAAGTCTCCCGCGTAGCCGACGAGCACTGGCAGAAGGAGTTCTTCCTCTACATCGGACGTCATGTCGGCCTGCCGGTCGCCCTGGAGGGTGCGCTCAAGCTCAAGGAGATCTCCTACATCGCCACCGACGCTTATGCCGCCGGCGAGATGAAGCACGGACCGATCGCCCTGCTTGACGACTCCACTCCGGTTGTCTCGATCGCGATCGACTCGCCGGTCTTCGAGAAGATGGTCTCCAACATGCAGGAGGTCCGCGCCCGTGGAGCCCACGTAATCGCGGTCACCAGCGCTGGCAACGGACGCTTGGCGGGTCAGGTGGACGTGGCGATCCCGGTGCCCGCCGTCGATTGGATGCTGCAGCCGATGCTCGCGGTCATCCCTTTGCAAATGCTCGCTTATGAGATTGCGCGTAGGCGAGGGCTCAACGTGGATCAGCCGCGCAATCTAGCCAAGACCGTCACGGTCGAGTAAGCGCCTAAGATCGCTCGTCATGAGCGTGCTTTCCGACTGGTGTGAACCCTTGCTGGACGCTCCTCGTATGCGGGCCGTGGACCGCTGGGCCATAGAGCAGCAGGGCGTGCCTTCGCTCGAGTTGATGGAGCGGGCCGGGGAAGGTGTCGTGCGGGCCGTCGAGCGGGTCGCACCCGACGGTCCGGTAGTCGTGATGTGTGGCAAAGGCAATAACGGTGGCGATGGCTTCGTCGCGGCGCGGTTGTTGCGCCGGGCTGGGCGCGAGGTGCATGTGTTTTGCACCGCCACTCCCGAGGAGCTCTCTGGGGATGCCCGCATCAACTTTGATCTGTTGCCCGGCGACGGGGCGTTTTCGTTTGTTGACGCTCGATCCGGCGAGACGATCCAGCGCGCCGAGGCGATCGTGGACGCACTGCTTGGGACCGGCTTCGAAGGGGTTCCACGAGGCACCGTCGCGGAAGCAATCGAGGCCATCAACGACGCTGGTGCGCACATCGTGAGCGTGGACGTTCCCAGCGGCGTGGACGCCTCTACCGGAGAGGTTGCGGGCGTGGCCGTGCGGGCCGAGCGCACAGTGACCTTTCACACGGCCAAGCTGGGCCTCTGGATTCATCCCGGCAAGCGCTACACAGGGGAGACGGTTGTGATCGATATCGGCATTCCCCGCGGCGCTCCGCTTGAGATAGACACAGGGCTGGTAGAGCCGAGCGTGCTTGCCGCGCTCCCGTCGAGGAGTGCCGCGTCGACCAAGTTCACAAGTGGACACGTGGTCGTGGTCGGCGGCTCGTGTGGTCTGACGGGCGCCCCGGCGATGACTTCACTGGCCTGCATGAGGACGGGAGCGGGCTATGTCACCGCGTGCGTGCCCCGCTCCCTGAGGAAGATCCTCGACGTGCAGCTCATGGAGGTTATGACGATCGGACTGGAGGACCAGGGCGGCTCGCTCATTCCGGACGGGATCGATGACGCATTGGTTGCCCTCGGTAGTGCTGGGGCGCTCGCGCTCGGTCCCGGCTTGGGGCGCGCGGACGGTGCGGTAGCGTTCGCACGCGTCCTCGCGATGGACGCCCCCGTGGCGATGGTTCTTGACGCGGATGGCTTGAACGCTCACGCCGGCCACCTCTCGGATCTGGCTGCCCGCAAGGCGCCTACCGTTCTTACGCCCCATGCGGGCGAGCTAGGCCGCCTGTTGGGCGTAGACAGCAAAGAGATTGAGGGGGCGCGCCTACGTCATGTCCGTGCCGCGGCCCAGCTGTCCGGCGCGGTGGTCTTGCTCAAGGGAGACGACACGCTCGTTGCGGCGCCGGACGGACGGGTTGCCATAAATCCTGGCGCGAGCCCCGCTTTGGCGACCGCCGGCACTGGGGATGTTCTCTCAGGAGTGGTCTCGGCTTTGCTTGCACAAGGTCTCGACGCATTCACAGCGGCGGCCAGTGGCTCCTATCTCCACGCCGAGGCTGGACGTGAGGCGGCACGCCGGCAAGGATCGGCCGAGGGCGTGCTCGCGACGGATGTGATCGCGGCTCTGCCAGCGGCTCGGCGGCCACAGGGTAGACACGAGTCAAGGGGGTGGGGATGAGTACGCGTAGGGCCCTGGCGCGCGTGAATCTGGCGGCGATCGAGCGAAACTGCGCACGCTTGCGCGCTGAGCTGGAGGAGGGATGTCATCTGTGCGTGGTCGTCAAGGCCGACGGCTACGGTCACGGCGCCGTGCCGAGCGCCGGCGCCGCGCTCGCGGCCGGAGCGAGCTGGTTGGCCGTGGCCGGCGCGCGTGAGGCGGTCGAGTTGCGAGAAGCGGGTTTCGTGGAAGTGCCGGTGCTCGTGATGGGAGCCCTCAGCCCTATCGAGCTGGGCGAAGCCCTGCGGGCGCGCGCCGAGGTCGTGGTCTGGCGCGAGCAAGACGTCCAGGCAGTCGCCGCCGCCGGCGGGGGCAAAGTGCACGTGAAGCTCGACAGCGGCATGGGCCGGCTCGGCACGCGCGATCCCAAACAGGCCTCCAAGACGGTGGCCGCCGCGGCGGGCATGCGCGGTGTGGAGTTGGCAGGTGTGATGACCCATTTCGCCACGGCCGACGATCTCAGCGATCCGTTCTTCGTCGAGCAGCTCGACGTGTTTACGGCCTGGGCTGAGGAGATCAAGGCGGCCCATCCACAGATCCTCGTGCATGCGGCCAACAGCGCCGCCGTTTTGCGCGAGAGGCGCGCCCACTTCGACATGGTGCGCTGCGGGATCGCCGCCTACGGCATGGACCCGTACGGGCTCGATCCAGACCGCGCTGGGCTGCAACCTGCCTTGGAGCTGACCTCCTACGTTGCTGAGGTGAAGCCGTGCGCCTCCGGGCAGAGCGCCGGCTACGGACGGCGCTTCGTCGCCGACCGGGACACGATGCTCGGGGTGCTGCCGATCGGCTATGGCGACGGCTGGCGTCGCGCCCTGTCAGACAAAGCAGATGTGCTGATCGCGGGTCGGCGACAACCGATCGTGGGGACAGTGAGCATGGACAATCTGACCGTCGACCTCGACTGTGCATCAGACCCATTTGCACTGCGCGGCAAGGAGGCGGTACTGATCGGAGCCTGCGGCGAGCAGCGAGTCACGGCCGAGGAGCTGGCCCAGCGGATGGGCACGATCAACTATGAGGTCACGTGTGGCCTCACCGCACGCGTCCCGCGCGTCTACCACCGCGACGGCGAACCGGCACGCGAATCCCTCCAAGGGTCGGTCTCTACGTCTGAGCCGGTTAGCGTGAGTGAGGATTCGACGCAGTCGTCCTTTCGATGAGCGCTGAGGCGCTCGACATCGTTGGCTCCGCCCTTGCCGGTCAGCCTGCTTGGATCGTGGGCGGCGCTGTACGCGATCGTGTCCTCGGTAGGACGGTCGTGGACCTGGACGTGGTGGTGGACGGCGACCCGGCCGGCGCTGCACGCGCGATCGCACGCGCGGCTAGGCGGGTAGGGCCTGGCGCCGCCTGTTTTCCGCTATCCGAGGAGTTCGGGGCTTGGCGAGTGGTGGCGCATGGCGGCTTTTGGCAGATCGACGTGGAGGGTATGCGGGGCGGCTCGCTTCAGGCAGACTTGGCGCTGAGAGATTTCACCGTCAACGCAATAGCCGAGCCGCTGGATGGGGGAGACCCAATCGACCCGCTCGGGGGGATCGCCGACCTGCGGGCCGGACGCCTGCGCTGCGCTGGACCCAAGGCGTTCGCGGAAGATCCGCTGCGTGTCCTGCGCTTGGTGCGTATGGTCGCGGAGCTCGACTTGGTGCCGGACCCTCAGGCGCTGCTAGCCGCTCGCGCACAGGCAGGTCATCTCGTCGACGTCTCGCCCGAGCGAGTTTTCCTTGAGCTGAGACGAATCGTGGCATCTGCAGGAGCACTCGGGGGCATCGAGTCGATGAACGACTTGGGAGCAACCGCGGTGGTGCTGCCAGAGCTAGAGGCGATGAGGGGCGTCGAGCAGAGCCGCTTTCACCACCGCGACGTATACGGACACACGCTGGAGGTGTTCGAGCGCTCAATTGCCCTCACGACGGCCGACAGATGGGAGCTGTTGGAGCCGGGTGCGTCCCTCGGCACTCAGTATCAGGAGCCGGTGCTCGCCTTGCTCGGGGAGCCGCTCGCAGATGGCATGACTCGTGGCGAGGCCTTGCGTTGGGGAGCGCTTCTACACGATGTCGCCAAGCCGGCCACGCGTTCGGTCCGCCCCTTCGATCGCCGCGTGACCTTCATCGGACACGACATCCGCGGGGCCGATTTGGCGCGCGAGGTACTGGCTCGCTTGCGCGCAAGTGTGCGCCTGCGCGAGCATGTCGCGGGCCTGGTGCGTCATCACTTGCGCCTCGGCTTTCTCGTGCACGAGTCCCAGCCGCTTGCGCGCGGAACCGTCTATGCCTATCTACATACCTGCGACCCCGTAGAGGTAGACGTCACCCTGCTCTCGGTATGCGACCGGCTGGCCACGCGCGGTGCCAAGTCCGAGCAGGCAATCGAGGCTCATATGGCCTTGGCGAGGACCATGCTCAAAGATGCGCTGCGCTGGCGCTCTGAAGGTCCGCCCAAACCTCTGTTGCGTGGTGACGAGCTGGCCGAGGACCTGGGTATCGCCCTCGGGCCACGCGTGGGCGAGCTTTTGCAGGAGCTTGCGTGTGCACAATATGTGGGCATCGTTGGCACGCGCGAGCAGGCTCTAGCGTTTGTGCGCGAGCAGGGCGACTAGGATTTGGGCGCATGAGCGCTTCAGACTGCATCTTCTGCAAGATCGTGGCGGGTGAGCTGCCCGCGACGATCGTCGACGAAGACGAGCATACGATCTCCTTCATGGACATCAACCCGGCCACGCGTGGACACGCGCTCACGATCCCGCGTAGGCACACACCGGACCTATTGAGCATCGATCCGCGCGAACTCGGCGCCGTGGTGGCGGCAGCCCAGCGTTTGGCGGCTCGGGCCAAGCAGGGCCTGGGCGCGGATGGAGTCAACCTGATCAACTCTTGCGGTGCGGTGGCCTGGCAAACCGTGTTCCACTTCCACATCCACATGGTTCCCCGCTACCAGGGCGACCCGCTAAAGCTGCCTTGGGTGCCCACCCCGGGGGACTCCAGTGAGATAGCCTCCGCGGCTACGGCCCTCAGGCACGAGCACCCCTGAGGCCAATAAGGGGGAAAAGAGGCGTGCGCGTCGAACCGCTACATCGTCTCCATCCTCGTGTTCTTGTTGAAATGGTCCACATAAAACGCCTCATCACAGTGATCATCGCCGGCTGCGGGCTCGCTCTGGTGCTGCCCGCTGGTTCGCTTGCCACACTCACCGAAGTTGGCGTGATCCCCGAAACGACGCCGGCCACTGTTCCCAGCTGTCCCACGCCTTCGTGCCTGGCGGTGAGCCGCACCACAGGCTTCCAAGTCAAGGTCGAAACCAACAACAATCTCGAGTCGGCCCCGCGTGCGGGGACGATCGTGGCTTGGACGATCAGCTTGGGCAAGCCCACCGCCACACAGATCAAGTTCTTCAATGCCAACGAGGGAGGGCCTTCCTCGGCCGGGATCGCGATCCTGAGGGCCCAAAAGAGCCCCAAACTGACCTACAAGCTGATCAGCCAGAGCCCCGTGGTACCGCTCGAACCATACTTCGGCAAGACAGCCCAGTTTCCGCTCGCCACGACCTTGCCAGTCAAGAAGGGCGACATCGTCGCTCTGACGGTGCCTTCGTGGGCGCCGGCCCTGGCGCTGGGCTTCGGCAAGGCGACATCTTGGCGGGCGAGCCGAGCCAAGGCGCAGTGCACCACGACTGGTACCCAGACGTCTCAGGTGACGGTCGGCTCCAACGTGCAGTACTACTGCCTGTACCAGACCGCGCGGCTCACCTACAGCGCGACCTTGATCTCGACCCCCTGAGTGGGCGCGCCGGGGTCGGCGTTCTGTGTTGGGCCAACCGCGGCCAGTGCCGGCGTCGAGCCGCGGGTTAAGGCGCGCTGGCGCCGCCGCTGGAGCCGACGCTGCCCCCCGAGGAAGCTTTTTCGGTGCTTTCGGAGGACGCTTTTTCAGAGGACGCTTTTTCCGGTTCGCCCGCCGACGTTCCGCCGGCGGCGCCGCTTTCGGAAGAGCTCGAGCTTTCTTCAGAGCCGGTACCGCCCGATTCCCCGGTCGCACCGGAGGGTTCTTCGCTGCCGGTAGTAGTGGGGGTGGTCGAGGTAGTCGCCGTAGTCGACGTGGAGGTCGTCTCAGTGGCTTCCTTTTCCGCCGAGGTGTCGTTTGGCGGCGTGATTTCGGGGGTGCTCTTGGGGACGGCTTCGGAGACCGTGCTCCCGCCGCATGCGGTCAAGCCCGTGCCACAGAGAAGGATCAGGGCGCTCGCACCGAGCGCTATGACGCGGTTGCGCTTCGGACCGTCGCTCACGCGCCCAAAGGACCCATGCGCCGGCCGCACGTGGGGCAGTCGTTGAGGTCCTTCTGAGCAAGCTGATCGCACCAAGGGCAGAAGCGCAGGTTCTCAACGGCCCACGGCAGCTTTGAGGGGTCTGGAGCGAGCGGCAGCAGCTTGCCCACGATCTCCATCTCCTCGCTCGTATCGCGATCGCGATAGATCTCACCTGGGAGGGCTTCGAGCAGAACCTCGCGACCCGTCGAAGGAGTCCGCAAACGATAAAGCTGATTGACGCTCACGCCCGGGCACTTTAGCGGAGCGTCCAGCCGGATAGGCTCACGAGCTTGCGCATCGTCATCTTCCATGGCTACTTGCTTAGTGGGACCGGCTCCAATGTTTACAACGCGCGACTCGCGGAGGCTTTGGCGCGGTTGGGACACGAGGTGCACTTGCTTTGTCAGGAGCGTCATCCCGAGCGGCAAGCTTTCGTGGACGCCGCTGGTGACTGGGATACTGGAAAGCTCGTGCTTAGGCCCTTGAAAGAGGAGATCGCCGAGGGCCCTCGCTGCACATTGTACCGCCCGGATATTGGCGGTCTGCTGCCTTTGTACGTGCAGGATCGCTACGAGGGCACCGACGCGAAGACGTTCGCGGACTGCACAGACTCCGAGGTCGCAGCCTACGTGCAGGCCAACGTGGATGCGGTGCGCGAGGTGGCCGAGCTGGTGCGTCCGGATGTGGCCTTGGCCAACCATCTCGTGATGGGTCCCGTCATCCTTGCGCGTGCGCTCGCGGGCCGGGCGGGTCGGGCTCCTTACGCAGTGAAGGTGCACGGCAGCGCGCTCGAGTACACGGTCAAGCCTCAGCCCGAGCGCTTCCTCGGCTTCGCTCGCGAGGGTCTGGCTGGTTCGCAGACGGTCCTCGTCGGCTCTAGGCATACGGGTGAGAGCCTGTGGAAGGCCTTGGGCGAGGCGGACGGCGCGGCGGTCCGTCGGCGCACGCGGCTCGGTCCGCCCGGAGTCGATGTCGAGCGCTTCGCCCCGCGCGACCCGGAGCAGGCGATGGCTGAGCTGGGTGCGCTGATCGAACGGCTGCGCGCGGGCGGCGTCGCCTCAGACGACAGCGAAGGCTCTTTCGCCCGCGACGAGCCGGCCGTGGCCGACGCGCTTGAGCGCCTCTTGGCCGATCGGCGATCCCGCCACGTGCCCCGAATGGGGTATCGATCGCCGATCGGCCAAGAGGGCGAGCTGGTCGCTTTCGTCGGCAAGCTGATCGCCGCGAAGGGTGTCCACCTGTTGCTCGATGCTTGGCCGCTCGTCCTGCAGCATCGCCCGCGTGCACGTCTGGTCGTGATTGGCTTCGGCTCCGAAGGTGAGCGCTTCCAGGCACAGGCGGAGCCACTCGGCGACCGTGTGGTCTTTACTGGCCGACTCGACCACGACGAGCTCCGCTATGTGCTTCCGCTGTGCGAGGCACTGGTCGTGCCGAGCACCTTCCCCGAGGCTTTCGGCATGGTGGCCGCCGAGGCCGCGGCCTGTGGCGTATTGCCCATCAGCGCTGCCCATTCGGGGCTTGCGGAGGTGAGCGAGACGATCGCCGAACACGTACCCCCAGAGGCCGCCGCATGGCTTTCCTTCCCGGTCGACGACGACGCGGTGGGAGCGATCGCCGAGCGGATCACAGGCTGGCTGACGGCCGACGCGGCACTTCAGGCCAAGACACGGGAGGCGCTTGTGTCCGTGGCTCGCGCGCGCTGGTCCTGGCAAGGGGTGGCGCGAGGCGTGATCGCGGCCGTACGCGGGGAGCCCGTCGCCCGGCCCTTTGGATAGAGTTTCGGCGCTGATGTCTTTGGGGACGAGTCATCGTGGGTCTCTCGCGCGCCGTTTCGGCGCTCTGTTGGGTGCTGGCTGCCTACTGGTCGGCGTTTGTGGTTGTGGCGCGGCCAAGCGCGGCGAAGACGCCGACCTGATCGTGGGCAAGCAACAGTTCGTGGCCAAGTGTGGCTCCTGTCACACGCTTGCGCGCGCCAGCACGAAGGGCACCGTGGGACCCAATTTGGACGAAGCCTTCAGGGCCGATCTGAACGAAGGCCTGCGTCGCAGCGCCGTGCAAACAGTCGTCGAAGGTCAGGTCCAGAATCCCAATCGCTTCGGGGCCATGCCAAGCGGCTTGGCCAGCGGCACCGAGCTTGCCAGCATCGCCGCCTACGTAGCCCAGTCGGTCGACAGGCCCGGACAAGACACGGGCTTGCTAGCGAGTGCGGTCAAGGCTCCCGGCTCGGGTAAGCCGGCGGTGGAGAAGGGCGGCAAGCTCGAAATCCCCGCCGATCCGACCGGCCAGCTCTCTTACCTCACGAACAAGGCGAGCGCCACGCCGGGATCAGTCTCGATCTCGATGCCCAACATGTCGGGCGTCTCCCACAACATCGCAGTTGAAGCCGGAGCCAATGGCGCGACCGCCAAAGGTTCGGTCCTCGCTGCCAGCCAGTTTGTGAGCAAGGGCGTTGCTTCGATCAAAGTCAGCTTGAAGCCCGGCACCTACACCTTCTTCTGCCAGGCCCCCGGCCATAGAGCGGCCGGGATGTTCGGGACGATCACAGTCAAGTAGCCAGCGGCGCATGCGCCGCTGGCCCGGACCGCACATGTGCGGTCCGGCGGACCGGCGCATGCGCCAGTCCGGTCCCAACGATTGCTCAGAGGATCGCGCGCAGAACCAGGATCACGGCGACGATCGCTGCAATCACCGCGATCGCATAGAGCAGAAAGCGGAACGCCTCGTCCTCGCTGCGCAAAGGATTCAACACGGTTCTAGGAGGGCCTCTGAGGGGGTGGACCCAAGCAGTTCAAGGACGCAGACCGCGCCGTGTGCTGGTCGAAACGGGATGCGAGCGAAGCGAGTGTCTCCCGGCTTCGGTACACAAGCGGTCGAGGACGCAGAAATGCGCAGCGTCCACGCCTCTCAGATCACGTAGACCGTCGTGTAGACGACTATCCACATGATGTCGACGAAGTGCCAGTAGATGCCCGGTATTTCGACACCGCGGTGCTCCTCGGGCGAATAGTGGCCCCTGAAGGCTCTGATGGTGACGATTAGGAGCAAGACGAGCCCGATGAACACGTGGGCACCGTGCAGTCCCGTCAAGGAGTAGAAGATCGTCGCCTGAGCCTGATCTTGAGGAGCGAAGCCGATGTTGGCGTACTCGTTGATCTGGATGAACAGGAATGCGCAGCCGAGCAGGAAGGTGGTCAACATCCCCGCCTTCAGCCCGAAATGGTTGCCTTTCTTGAGCGCCTGCTCGGCCCAGTGCAAGGTGAACGAAGATGAGATCAGGATGGCTGTGTTCACGCCCGCGACTTCGAGCGGCAGGTGTGTTCCCGGCGCCGGCCAAGGATCTCCCTGGGCGACCCTAATGAAGAAGTAGGCCGTGAAGAAGGCCCCGAACACCATTACCTCGGAGATGATGAAAAGCAGCATCCCCAGGAGCTGTGGCTCTACGCGAGAACTACGGTTCGCGGCGGGCGGACCGTGATGCTCGCCGTCCCCGTGGGCATCGTGCCCAGCCGCGTGGGCAATGCTCGCAGCCTCCATCAGGCCCCCCCGCTGGCGGCGCCGGCCACGGTCGCGTTGACATCGACCACAACGTGCTCAACCTGTGCGGAGGTCGCATGGCGGACTCGCTCGATCAGGTTGCTACGCAGCCAGCCGGAGCGCTCGTTGGGCAACGTCGAGATCACGATGTCGTCGACTTGGAACAGCTCCAGCGCATTCATCACCGCGGTGTAGGGGTCGGGGTCGCCGATCAAGCCGGCGCTCAGGAGTCCAGCCGAGTCGAGCCGCGCGAGCATTGCCGCAAGCCGAATGCGTGCCTCCCGGTGGGCCGAGCCACTGCGGTCCTGCTGGGGAACAACAGCGATGAACAGGTGGCGCTCTTCGCTGGCGGCCTTGGCGGACAGACGCTCGATCAGCTCGTCTCCGCTGGAGGTCTTGTGGGCCACGACCAATGTCACCCCAAACGGTAGTCCCTCCTGGGCAAGGTCGACGACGATGTGCTCGACCGGTAGGCCCGAGGCCCTTTGTATACGCTCGATCAGGTCTCTGCGCAGCCAGCCCGACTGGGTCGCAGGATGGGTGGAGACGATCACCTCGCTTGGGCGGCGCTGGGCAATCGCGTCCATGGTGGCCAAGAAGGGGTCGGCGTCGCCGACTTCGCCGGTCGCGGAGATCCCCTCGCTTGCCAGCAGCGAAGTCGCCAAATCGACGCGCACCTGGGCCGATTCGCGCACTGTCTCATCATGGATCACAAGGCCCGCCGTCGGCTTGGTCTGAGGTACCACAAGTCTAAACTGCACATCGCCGGCGGAGGCCTGTTCGCGTACTGTCGCGAGCAACTTTTCCCCACCGAGCGTGCGGTTGGCGACTACCAAGATTTCCTTCATCGACTCATACCTCTCACTCGGTGTGTCTGTGGACGACGCCCGAGCCACCCGCCGCGCCGCCGACGGTCGCCGGGACCGGGGCGGGGGCGAACGTGCCATGGACCGCGCCGGGCACGCCGTACTCGTAAGGACCGCCGACCACGGTCGGGATACGATCGAAGTTGAAGACCGGGGGTGGTGAGGACACCTGCCACTCGATCGTCATCCCTCGCCACGGATTGCTGGCCGCACGTGGGCCTCCACGCCAGCTGGTGACCATGTTGTAGAGGAAGATCAACGTGGTCAGGCCCAACGCGAAGCTCGCGATTGAGATGAACAGATTGAGGTCAGCGAACTTGGCTGCATAGGTGGGCACCCTGCGTGGCATCCCCTGCAGGCCGAGAATGTGCATCGGCCCGAAGGTCAGGTTGAAGAAGATGAAAGTGGTCCAGAAGTGCCACTTGCCCAAGCGCTCGTCGTACATGCGCCCGGTCATCTTCGGGAACCAGTAGTAGACGCCGGCGAAGATCGTCATCAACGAGCCGCCGAACAGTACGTAGTGGATATGGGCCACGATGAAGTAGCTGGCGCTCACATGGATGTCAAACACCACCATCGCCAGCATCACGCCGCTGATGCCGCCCAGCGTAAACGTCACCAGGAAGCCGAGCGAGAACAGCATTGGCGTATCGAGGTGCAGGATCCCACGCCACAGGGTCGCAAGCCAGGAAAAGATCTTGATCCCTGTTGGCACCGCGATGATGCAGGTTGTAATCGCCATCGGGATGCGGATCCACGAGGCCATGCCAGATGTGAACATGTGGTGGGCCCACACGGTGAAGCCCAAGCCCACAATTGCCAGCAGCGAGAAGGCCATCATGCGGTAACCGAAGATCGGTTTGCGTGCCTTCACGGCGATGATTTCGCTGATGATCCCGAAGCCGGGCAACATCATGATGTAGACGGCAGGGTGCGAGTAAAACCAAAACACGTGCTGATACATGAGCACGTCCCCGCCCTTGCCCGCGTTGAAGAAGTTGAAGCCGAGGCCGCGGTCGAGCAGCACGAAGAACTGCGAGGCGGCGATGAACGGCGTGGCGATCACCACGAGCAGCGAGGTCGCGAAGTTGGCCCACACCAGCAGTGGCATCCTGAAGAAGCTCATTCCGGGAGCCCGCATCGTGATGATCGTCACTAGGAAGTTCAGCGCCGTCATGATCGAGGAGGCGCCCGCCAGCTGCACGCCCACCGAGAAGAAGTCCTGTCCGATCGGCGCGTCGATCGAAAGCGGCGCATAGGCCGTCCAGCCATCCGCGAACGCCCCTCCTGGCGCCGCGAAGCTCGACAGCATCATCAACCCCGCCAAAGGCAAGAGCCAGTAGGAGAGGGCGTTCAGGCGCGGGAACGCCATGTCCGGAGCGCCGATCATCAACGGCAGCACGTAGTTGGCCAAGCCTGCGAACACGGGGATCACGAACAGGAAGATCAGCAGCGACGCGTGCACCGAGAACAGCCCGTTATAGGTGTTCGCGCTCACGAACTCCGCACCCGGCTGAGCCAGCTGGATACGCATCAGCATCGCCATCAAGCCGCCCACGAACAGGAAGAAGAAGGCGGTGACCGTGTACTGGATGCCGATCACCTTGTGGTCGGTATTGATGCGGAAGTAGTCCTTCCAGCTCTGCGCGCCGTGGCTGGAGTGGTCCTCCGCACGTGTCGGGCGCCCGGAGGCCCAGTAGAACCAGTAGTCGAAGCCGCCGAGACCCACCAGGAAGAAGAGCGGGGCCGTGATCAGCGATACCGCCATGATCGGTTCCTCGCTGAGGAAGTGATGGTAGGTCGCGTGGCCGGTCGCCATGCGCACAAGCCAGGTCAGCCCGGCCGCGAATGCGATCCCGAGCAGGAACGCGAAGAACGCGCGATAGAGCCCCGGTGCGCGCAGCTTGGCGACCATCAGCGTGCTCTCCCCGTCATTGGTGTGCTTCTCCCCATTGCACCCCTCACCTTACATTCAGGCCCCGCTCGAAGGAGCGCTTGTCTGGGCTTTGAGCCAGCCTTGGAAAGCGGCTGGCGTCACGACATGGATGGTGGAGCGCATCAAGCCGTGGCCCACGCCGCACAACAGATTGCACACGACCGGGTAGGAGCCAAGCCTGTCTGGGGTAGCGCGATAGCTGGTCGTAATCCCGGGTACTGCGTCGATCTGAAGGCGAAAGGCGGGAATCCAGAAGGCGTGGATCACATCCAGCGATTTGATCTCGAAGTGGACGGACTCGTTGTCGGGTACGTACAACTTGGTCGTCTTCAGCGGTGCGCCACCCGTGACTGACCTCGGATATTCGTAGGACCAGGCGAACTGCTGCCCGGTGACGTTGACGACCATCTCCGGGCCGGCCGGCTTCTTTTCGTTTTCGTGCAGAACCACGAACGAGTAGGAGACGAGTCCCAAGAGCAGCGCCGCCGGGATTGCCGTCCATAGGACCTCCAGGCGCGTGTTGCCGTGGATTGGCGGGCCGTCCTCCAGCTCCTGGCCGGGCTTCATGCGGAACTTCCAGACCGAGTACAGGATGACCGTCACTACGAGCACGAAGATCGGCACCGAGGCGATCACGAGCACGTGGTAGAAGGCGTCGGTGTTGTGGGCTTGGGTGGAAGCTTGGACTGGGAACCAATGGATCGCGTAGCTCAACGCAATCCCAATCGCGGTAGCGATCAGGCCCGCCACGACTGCACCCGCGATGGAGCGCCTAGAGACCACCGCGCACGCCTCCCCGCGTGTTTGTCGCGTGCCCCTCTGGAATGAACCTAGGCATCGGAGGCGTGATCCTAATGCCTCGCGATGATGAATGTCCTTCTCGGGGTTGGAGACCCCTTCCGTGGGTAAATGGACGACACGCGATCCGCGCTTGACGAGGAGAGCTTTACCCAATACATTGAGACAATCGTTGCAAACAACGATCGAAGGGAGATAGACGCGATGCAGGTGCGAGACGGCATGAGCCCAATGGTCTTGACGGTAGGTCCTGGCCACACTCTGCGCGATGCGGCGCGCTCTATGTCCGAACGTCACGTGGGCGCCGCGGTCGTGATCGATCCGGATGCGGGCGGCCCAGGGATTCTCACCGAGCGCGACGTCCTGACCTCGATCGGGGCTGGCGAGAACCCGGACGCCGAGCTGGTCGCCGACCATCTGACCCGCGATGTCGTATTCGCCGAGCCGAATTGGTCTTTGGAGGAAGCCGCTACTGCGATGGTGCGCGGCGGCTTTCGCCACCTGATCGTCGTCGAGCATGGAGAGACAATGGGGATCCTCTCTGTGCGCGACGTCGTGCGCTGCTGGACGGACGAGGGAGCCATCTGCCCCGTCCCGGCGAGCGCAGCCGTGGGGTGAGAGAGGGAAAGGCCGAGCGCCCTTAGGGGATGCGGGCGCCGCCTTTCGAAGGGGCCGCGCGTGGATTGGGAAGCCACCCACCCGCGCGCGGCACCTCACCTTGCGAGGTAGCGTCGCCGTCGCAGCTCAGCGCTCATCGGCCCGCTGGAGTCTGACGTGCGCTCGCCGGAGTGCTGACGTGCGCGTGACGGAGGCTAGCTTCCAAGCGCCACCGTGGCGGCGACCTCAGTGGTGATCGAGCGGGAGCTCGTTGATTTCGCGGCGTGTATCCATGATCCAACGAATTACGCACACGATCGTCAAGATCGAGCCGCCGATCAAAAGAATCGGGCTGATCGTGATACCCACCACCGCCAAAGTAATCCCGGCTGCCGTTAGCAGTGGCAGAATGGTTGGGCCAGGGAGGTGGACCTCCTCGCCGGTAGGGGGGATCTCAGGGTCGAGCGGGCTCACGAGATGTAGGCCGCGGCCACCACGAAAGAGATGCCGAACATGAACATGCAGATCGCCGCCACGATCAGGCCGGTGCGGATGTTCTTTTTGGCGAGGCGACGATCCATGACGGCGGGCAGTATATCCCGACGCCCAACGTGTTCGCGTCGACGCGCAACGCTCGTGAATCGAGCCGGCCGCTTTGCCTCTACAACTTGGCGTCGGCGACCATCGCGCAGAACAGCAGTGCGAGATACGCCAGCGAGAACAGATACAGCTGCAGAGCGCTGCTCCTGTCCGCTCGACGGTACAGGCGCACCGCACCCGCGATGAAGCCCAGTCCGAGCAGCAGCGACGCGGCGAGATAGGTGTCGCCGAAGCCCCCCGCGCAGAACGGAAGCTGCGTCACGGCGTAAAGCAGCACCGTGTACAGCAGGATTTGACGGCGTGTCTCCGCCTCGCCTCGCACGACCGGCATCATGGGCACACCAACCTTCTCGTACTCGCCCTTCATCAACAGCGACAGTGCCCAGAAGTGGGGTGGCGTCCAGAAGAACACGATAAAGAAGAGGAGCACCGCGATGCCGTTTACCGAGCCCGTGACCGCGGCCCAACCCACCAGCGGTGGCACGGCGCCGGCAGCGCCGCCGATCACGATGTTCTGGGGTGTGCGCCGCTTCAGCCACACCGTGTACACGAACACGTAGCCCAAGAAGCCCGCCAGCGAGAGGCTCGCGGCAAGCACATTCACGGTCAGCGACAGCTCCAGGAAGGAGAGCACCGCCAAGGTACATCCGAACGTAAGCGCTGCGGCTGGGGAGACCCTGCCCGAAGGCACCGGACGGTTGGCCGTACGCGCCATGCTCGCGTCAATGTCTCGGTCGAACCAGTGGTTCACCGCCCCCGCTCCGCCGGCCGAAAGGTAGCCACCGAGACACGTCAGCGCGATCAGTGCGACCGAAGGATCGCCGGCCACGAGCATCGTCGTGATCGTCGTTAGAAGCAGCAGCGACTGGACCTTCGGCTTGGTCAGCTCGACGTAGTCGCCGACCACCTGGCGTGTCTTGGAGCGTCGACTCACAAGCGGTGCGGCGATCGCACCACTGTTCTGCGAAACGTAGGCGGATGTGGGCGTGCCCTCCATTATTGCCGCCCCAGGCTACGAGAAACCTCCATCACGCTGCGAACTCTACCGCTGCGAAGCCGGCTGGACGCCGCGATGTCAAACGCCGACTTGGGTGGCGCCCGTCGGCACGGTTGGGGACGACTGTCCTGCCCACCCGGGTACGCCGGAGGTGCGCTGCTCGATCTCGCGACGGATGTCCTTCATAGGCTCATAGGAGCGCACGAGCGGAACGACATCGAAGTTATTAGTGGGCGGGGGCGACTGCGTAAACCACTCCAAGCTGTTGGCCTTCCACGGGTCAGGGCCGGCGATTGCGCCATGCTTAAGGCTACGCACGACATTGACGATCGTTACAAGGATGCCCGCGGCGAGGATGAACGAGCCGACCGTGGAAATCATGTTGTAGAGCGCCAAGTTGCCCACGTTGTCGTACTCGTAGACACGTCTCGGCATCCCGTCGAGGCCGATTACGTGCTGGATCAGGAAAGTGGCCAGGAAGCCGAAGAACATGAGGTAGAAGCTCAGTTTGCCCAGGCCCTCGCTCATCATCCGGCCCGTGATCTTGGGGAACCAGTAGTAGATCGCGGCGAAGATTGTGAATACGGCGCCGCCCATCAACACGAAATGGATGTGGGCCACCACGAAATAGGTTTCGTTGAGCTGCCAATCGACCGGGAACACAGCCAAGAACACACCCGAGATGCCGCCGATGATGAACAGGGCGATGAAACCAACGCAGAACAGCAGCGGCGTCTTGAATTCGACGGTTCCCTCCCACAACGTGGCGATCCAGTTAAAGATCTTCACACCGGTTGGTACGGCGATCAGGAACGAGCTCATCATCACGAAGATCAGGATCGCCTCGGGGATTGGTGCCGTGAACATGTGGTGCGCCCACGTCAAGAAGCCCAGGAAGGCGATCGCCACAGTGGACGCCGCGATCGCCTTGTAGCCGAAGATCGGCTTGCGCGCGAACACGGGCAGAATCTCAGACACGATCCCGAAGCCGGGCAGCACCATGATGTAGACCTCAGGGTGCCCAAAAAACCAGAACAAGTGTTGCCACAACAGCGCCGAGCCGCCGTTGGCAGGATCGAAGAAGTGCGTGCCGAAGTGCCTGTCGGTCAACAGCATCGTGACCGCCGCGGCGATCACAGGCAGGGCGAAGATGAGCAGGATCGAGTAAGTCAGGATCGCCCAGATGAACAGCGGTAGGCGCCCCCAGCTCATGCCCTTCGCTCGCATGTTGGCAATCGTGGCGTAGAAGTTGATCGCGCCGATAATCGAGGACAGGCCAGTCAGGTGGATCAGATAGATCCAGGCATCCTGGCCGCCGCCCGGCGAATAGTTGATGCCCGACAGCGGCACGTAGCTTGTCCAGCCGGCTTCCGGCGGATTCCAGAAGATCGAGGCATAGAACACCAGCCCGCCGGCCAGCAGAAGCCAGTAGGAGAGAGCATTCAAACGCGGATAGGCCATGTCGCGCGCGCCGATCATCAAAGGCACGAAGTAGTTGGCCAGGCCGGCCATCATCGGCACCACGAAGAGGAAGATCATCGTGGTGCCGTGCATCGTGAACAGCTGGTTGTAGATCTGGGGGGAAACCAGCGTGTTATTGGGCAAGCCCAGCTGCAGGCGGATCATCAAGGCCTCGACGCCGCCCAGGATGAAGAACACGAAAGTCGTGACCATGTACATGATCCCGATCCGCTTGTGGTCGGTTGTCGTGATCCAGCTGGCCCAACCCTTCGGCTCAGGTTTGGCCTCATGGGTGACGATCTGGGGGACTGGGGCTGCGTAGGTGGCCATCGAGCGGGTCTCCTAGTGTCCGGACTCGGAAATTCGGCTGGGATTCGGGTCCGTCGGGGCGACGGATAGGCGATCGCGCGTCATGGGTTTTCCACCTGTCCGGCGCCGATCTGTTTGCCGAGCTTGGCGCGTGCCACCTTCGCCGCAGCGTTGGCTTCCGCGATCAGCTTCTTCTGGTAGGCCAGCCATGCTTCGAACTGGGCCGGGGGCACTGCCTTCACGGTAGCTGTCATGCGCGCGTGACCGCGACCGCAGAGGAGCGCGCACTGGCCCCTAAAGATGCCCGGCTTTTCGATCTTGAACCAGGTGTAGTTGTGGTAGCCGGGAACCGCCTGGAACTTCCCGCCCAGCTGGGGAACCCACCACGAGTGGACCACATCAGCGGAGACGATGTCGAGCGTGACGGTGGTTTTGGTGGGCACGACCATCTCTTGGTAGGAATAAGGCGCGCCCAGGCCGTCGGCTTCGTTTGCGCCTGGATACACGTACTGCCAAACGAATTGTCTGCCCACCACGGTGATTTTCAAAGACTTTCCGTTGGGTGGGAGCTTCGGCGTGTTACTCGCATACAGGCGGGAGCTGTCGCTTACGAGATGTTCGCCTTCAGGACTCGAGTCGACCGGATCCTGGATCGAGGAGAGCTTGGCGAGCGTCAGTACCGCAAGCGCCAGCAGGATGACGGCGGCACCCACGGTCCATCCGATCTCCAGGCGGGTGTTGCCGCGGATCTGCGCCGCAACGGCGCCCTTGCGGGCACGGAAGCGCCACAGGGCGTAACCAAGCGCACCCTCAACAAGCACGAAGATCACAAGCGCCGCATACAGGGTGATCTTGTAGAGATCGTTGATCTTGTCCGCGTTGGGCGAACCGCCCGATTGCGGCGTGAAGAAAGCGATGGGTATGGCGAGCAGGTGACTCAAGGCGGGCAGGATTCTATTCAGGCGGGGACGGAACGCGCGTGCCCAACCACCGGAACGCTGTCTGGCGACCGGTCAAGGGGATGATCTGGTGCAGCGGATCGAGCTTCAACGTCCCTCGAAGTGGGCCGGACGCTTGGCCAGGAATGCGCTCACGCCCTCGACGAAGTCATCGCTGTTGGCCATCTCCTGCTGCAAGGTGGCCTCCAGCTCGAGCTGCTCGTCCATGCCGGCATACAGGCGCTCGTTGATCAGACGCTTACAGGCCGCGTAGGAGCGCGTCGGGCCGGTGGCCAAGCGCGCCGCAAGCGCGGCGCTCTCATGCTCGAAATCCTCGTCGGCGAACACGCGGTTGGCAAGCCCCCATGCAAGTGCTTGGGGGGCGCTCACGCGCTCGCCCAGCATCGCCATCTCGGCCGTTCGCGCCATCCCGATACGTGCAGGCACGAATAGCGAGGAGCCCCCGTCGGGCACCAGGCCTATGTTGACGAAGGCGAGCAGGAAGTAGGCGCTCTCTGCTGCAACTACCAGGTCGCAGCACAGGGCCAGCGAGCAGCCGATACCGACGGCTCCGCCGTTCACGGCCGCGACTACGGGCTTCTCCATCTCGCGGATGGCGTGCATGATCGGGTGGTAGCGCTCAGTCAGCACTCCGTACACGTTCGGGCGCCCCTCAGGGGTGAGGTCGTCGCCGCTGATATCTCTCAGGTCGGCACCCGAGGAAAAGGCGCGTCCGGTGCCGGTGATGCGCACGGCCCGCACCGCCTCCTCCTCGCGCGCTTGAGCCAACGCCGCGAGCAGGTCTTGGCCAAGCTGCTTATTCCACGCGTTGAGTGCTTCGGGCCGATTCAGCTCGATCGTCGCCGCGCCTTGCTCGATCGTCACGTTGACTGTATCTAGATGCATCGCGCCGGGAGTTTATGGTGTGGGGCGATGAGAAGGCCCGTTATCGGCATATGCACGGCCCTTGAGCGAGCGCGTTGGGGCCTGTGGGATCAAGAGGCCGCCTTGCTTGCGCGCAGCTACGTCCAGGCCGTGCAACGTGCGGGTGCGCTCGTCGTGATGCTGCCTCCGGATTCCGTGCTCTTGGAAGATCCAGGAGACGCGCTTGACCTGCTCGACGGGCTTGTACTCGCCGGAGGCGTCGATATCGACCCTGCCAGCTACGGCGAGCAGGCCCATCCCGAGACGGTCGATACGGTGCCCGAGCGCGATCGCTTCGAGATCGCGCTCGTACGTGCCGCGATTGAGCGCGACCTGCCGGTACTCGGCATATGTCGCGGGATGCAGCTGATCAATGTGGCCCTTGGCGGCACCTTGCTACAGCACCTGCCAGAGCGCTTCGGACACCACGAGCACCTGCGGGTTCCAGGGACCTTTGATGGCGCCGACCACAACGTGGACTTGATCGGCGACACGCTGGCGGCGCGCGCCGCCGGGGAGACACACCATGCCACTAAGTCCCACCACCATCAGGGCGTCGATCGCCTGGGGGATGGCCTTCAAGTCAGCGGTTGCTCGGCGTTGGACGGCCTACCCGAGGCGATTGAGCTGCCGGATCGGCGCTTCGTGCTCGGTGTTCAGTGGCATCCCGAGGCTGACGAGACGAGCCAAGTGGTGCGTGCGCTTGTGGCTGAGGCGGAGCGCCACATGCACGAGCGCGCTGCTGCGGAGACAGCGGCATAGAGCCCTAACTGGGTGCGTCGCGTGCGCGTGGTGCACCTGCCGGGCCGCGTCATATACTCAGCGCCCCGTGCGGTCGAGGGTCATCAGGACAGCCGCCTGGGGTGTCGTGGCCGCGGGTGTGATGGCGCCGCTCGTGCGCAAGCGTCTTTCCACGCCTCCCTTGGTCGCGCAAACGGTCGCCTTCGCCGCACCCCTTGGTCTGTGCGTGGCGGTGCCCCGTACGCGTACTCGTGACGTTGCCGTGTGCTGTCTGCAGATGTGGGCCTATCTGGCTGCCTACAAGACTCCCCACGACGACGAGAACGCTCAGGGAGAGCGAGTATTGGTCGATTATCCGATCGCGATCGACCGTGTGCTCGGCCTCGGCGAGCTGCCGACGGTCCGCTTGCAGAGACGATTGGCGCGGGGCCAGTGGCGTTTGGGGGACAAGGTGCTCGTATGGGCTCATTGGGCGTGGTTCATGGTGCCCCACGGCGCTCTTGCATACATCCTGGTGCGTCATCGACGCCGCTTTGACCGCTCCGCGGTGCTGACCTATGCGGTGTTTGACATAGGCGCGATGGTCTACTGGGTACTGCCCACAGCGCCGCCTTGGTATGCCGCCACGTCCTCGGGGCGCCGGGGCGAGTTCAATGGGCGCCACCATGACGTGGCTGTCAGACGCATGATGGTCGAATATGGCGAGTTCTTTTGGAGAGACGGCTGGGGCCCCCTTTACAGTGTCTTTGGAGGCAATCCTTTTGCCGCAATGCCGTCTTTGCACTTCGCCACATCGATGATGGCTGCCCAGCTTCTCTCGGAGACCGGGCCAGTTGCGGGTGCCTTGGGGTGGAGCTACGCGGCCACGCTTGGCTTCGCGCTTGTCTACCTGGGCGAGCACTATGTAGTGGACCTGATCGCTGGCGCAGCGCTCACGACCGCGGTCCGACGCGCCGCGCCGACGGCCGCCCCGGCACTCAAGCGAATCGCCGGTGCCATAGCGGCGATCGAGGCATGCGCGCAGGAGACCTCGTGAATTCGGCGATCCACACGAGTGGGAGCAACCCAGTCGAGCCAGAGGAGCCACTTGGCGAGGAGCAGATGCCGCGCGTGCCGGTCACGCGCCGCAGCGCGATCGCCTTCGGCTTGTTCGTACTCTCGGCCGTCGCGTTCCTGTATTTCGTGCTCCCCAAGCTTGCCGGCCTGAGCAGCACCGCTCATCGCATCGAGCAGGGAGACACGTGGTGGATCATGATCGGAGTGCTGCTGGAGATCTGCTCGTTTGGCGGCTACGTGGTGCTCTTTCGGGCGGTGTTCGTGCGTGGAGGAAGCCCGATCGGCTGGCGCGAGAGCTACCAGATCACGATGGCGGGGCTCGCCGCCACGCGACTGTTCGCGGCTGGCGGGGCCGGGGGAATCGCCCTCACGGCTTGGGCTCTGCGGCGCTCGGGCATGGAGCCGCGCCTGGTGGCCTGCCGCATGGTCGCGTTCATGGTGCTCCTGTATGTGATCTATGCCGGTGCCGTCCTGGTCGATGGGATCGGCCTCGGGATCGGCCTGTTCCCGGGGGGAGGATCGTTTGCGATCACGATCGTCCCCGCGGCCATCGCGGGAATTCTGTTCGTGATCGTTGGGGCGATGGCGCTCTTGCCGGGAGACATCGAGAGGCGCCTCGCGCGGTGGGCGGTGGGCTCGGGCCGGGTTGCCCATTGGGTGGCCCGTGCGGCCACCGTTCCAGCGCTTGCCGCCAGCGGAGTGCGCACCGCGATCGATTTGATCCGCTCCCGCGATGTTGGGCTCTTGGGCGGGCTTGCATGGTGGGGCTTTGACATAAGCGTGCTGTGGGCCTGCTTCCACGCCTTCGGCTCGGCGCCGCCCTTCACCGTGATCCTGATGGCCTATTTCATTGGGATGACCGGCAACCTGTTGCCGCTTCCGGGTGGTCTCGGCGGCGTCGAGGGTGGGATGATCGGGGCCCTGGTCGCGTTCGGCGTCGATTTCAACCTGGCCGTCGTGGCTGTCCTCTCCTATCGCGCGATTTCCTTCTGGCTGCCGACGGTCCCTGGGGCAATCGCCTACTTCCAGCTGCGTCGCACTGTCGCGCGCTGGCGTGTCGAGCAGGCCTCTGAGGCTGCTCCTATGAGCCCTCCGGCGAAGTCAATAGAAGCCGCTGGACCGCTACACGCCTAGCATCAGTGCTATACTTTACAAAGTAAAGTGAGGACTGGGAAGGTAGTAGGCGAGTGGCGAGAGGTCGTCTGATTGGCTACCTTGAAGTGATAGCGCTCGCCCGTTCGAGCGGAAAACAATCCCAAAGGGACGGCAAATCGGATGGCGGACGTCGAGAACACGATCATCATTGGCAGTGGGCCGGCGGGCTATACCGCGGCCCTATACACCTCGCGCGCCAACCTCGCTCCGCTAGTCGTCGAGGGTTTCGCTTGGGGCGGGCTCCTGCAACAGACCACCGACGTCGAGAACTATCCCGGTTTCCCTGTGGGGATCGAGGGTCCCGAGCTGATGGGCAAGCTGCGTGAGCAAGCTGAGCGCTTCGGCGCCAAGCTCGAGACCGACCAGGTCGAGCGGGTCGAGCTAGCCGAGGAGACCGGTGGCGTGCACAAGGTGTGGGTGGGTGATGTGGAGCATCGCGCTCGCACAGTCATCCTCGCGATGGGCGCAGAGCACAAGAAGCTTGGGATCCCCGGCGAGGACGAGCTCTCAGGCCGTGGGGTCTCCTACTGCGCGACGTGTGACGCGGCTTTCTTCAAGGATGCGCACACGATCATCGTGGGTGGCGGAGACTCCGCCATGGAGGAGGCCATCTTTCTCTCCAAGTTCGCCTCCAAGGTGACGGTGGTACACCGCCGCGACGAGTTCAGGGCTTCAAAGATCATGCTGGCTCGCGCGCGTGGACAGGCCAATATCGAGTTGCTCACGCCCTACACGGTCGAGCGCTTTGAGCCGGGAGAGAATGGGGCATTGAGCGTCGCCAAGCTGTTGAACACGCAGACCGGGGAGCATCGCGATCTCTCGATTACCGGCGCCTTCATCGCCGTCGGTCACGAGCCTCAGTCCTCGCTCGTCGCCGGGCAGATCGACCTTGACGAGAACGGCTACGTCAAGGTCGAGGGTCGTTCGACCCGCACCAACCGGCCCGGCGTGTTTGCCGCTGGGGACCTCGTAGACCACACTTACCGTCAGGCGATCACGGCCGCCGGATCGGGCTGTCAGGCAGCGCTCGACGCCGAGTGGTATCTGCGCGACACGCCCGAGGTACCCACGCCCGAGGGGATGCCGGTGGGCGATTTGGCCGAGGCTCAGTGGGCGACGCCCTCCGCCGGCTCCGCAGCTTAGGTCCCCGCCTAGGATCGGTTCCGCCCCCTCCTGGGGGCTAGGACCGTGCGAGGCGCTGGAGGGCGGGGGCGGGACGGTAGCGCTCCTCGCGGTAGGCGTCGCTTAGGGTTTCGAGCGTGCCAAGCACGTTCTCGCCGCCGATCTGCTCCATCCAAGCGAACGGGCCGCGAGGATGGCTTAGGCCGAGCATCATGCCCTTGTCGATGTCCTCGGCGCTGCCCACGCCTTCGCCGAGGGCGAAGGCCGACTCGTTGATTACCTGGCAGACGATCCGCGCGAGCACGCCACCGGGAGCTGCTTGGACACGCTCGGTGTGAAGGCCCAGGCCTCTGAAGGCCTGTTCGCCCGCCTCGCCGGTGACCTCAACCAAGGCGAGCGGCAGGATCGCATAGAACGGCTCGCCGTCCACGGTGCCGCCGAGTCCCTCTACGGCGATCTCAGGGCCGCTCCGACCGGAAGCGAGAGTGCGCAGTGCATCGGCCACGGGCCCGCTACCCGTCACGATCGCGTCGTCTCCGCCCGTAGGTGGGTCGGGGTCGGCGGGCCGATGTGGACCCTCTCCGCCGTAGTCGTAGTAGCCGCGACCCGTCTTGCGCCCGTGCAACCCGGCCGCCACCTGGCGCGCCTGGATAGGGGAGGGGCGCCAGCGCGGCTCGCCGAAGCTCAGCTCGTAGAAGCTCTTGGAGACGTCGAAGCCGGTATCCACGCCGACGAGGTCGCTCAGCTCGAATGGGCCCATGCGAAAGCCGCCTCCGAGCCGCACGATACGGTCGATTGTCTCGACGTCCGCGATCCGCTCTTGCAGCAGGCGCAGTGCCTCCAGGCCAAAGGGGCGGTTGCAGCGGTTGACAATGAAGCCGGGCACATCGGCCGCCCGGATCACCTCCTTGCCCATGGCCAAGCCGGTCGCCTCGGCCAGCACGAGCGCTCGCTCGCTCGAGAGGACCCCCGCAATCACCTCCAACAGACGCATGAGAGGCGCCGGATTGAAGAAGTGCATGCCCACCACGCGCTCGGGGTGCGTGGTGCCCGCCGCCACGGCCGTGATCGGCAGCGAGGAGGTATTGCTCGCCAAGACGCACTCTTCGCTTACGATCTGCGACAGGCGTGCGTACAGCTCATGCTTGATGTCCAGTCGCTCTGGCGCCGCCTCGATCACCAAGTCGCACGAGCTCAACCGCTCCAGTCCCTCGACCGGCTCCAGGCGCTTGGCGGCCTCTCGCGCCTGCTCTGCCGTCAGCTTTCCCTTGGACGCTTCCTTCTCCAAGCCGGCACGTACGTTCTCGCTACCGCACACAAGCGCCTCAGGCAGCGGGTCGTGCAGGAGTGTCCGGGCACCGGCCTTACAGGCAAGCTGGGCGATGCCGGAGCCCATCGTGCCACTGCCGACGACCCCTATTACTCCGGCGGCACGCCCGTCCAATCCATCCAAATCCTCAGACTCCCTGCGCATGATGACCTCCTTTCAGGAGCTCAGGAGCTAGGTTGTTTCGCTCATCGGACACTGAGCCCTTTCAGGAAGGTACGAGCGCGTTAATGCCGGTCATGGCGCGGCCGATGATCAGCTTCTGGATCTGTGAGGTGCCCTCGTACAGGGTGGTGACCCTCACGTCCCTGAAATAGCGCTCGACCGGGTGGTCGTCCACATAGCCGGCGCCGCCGTGGACTTGGATCGCCGTGTTCGAGCACTCCACCGCCGCCTCGGTGGCGTGTAGCTTCGCTACAGAGGTCTCCAGCGTGTTGGGACGGCCCTTGTCCTTGAGAAAGCCTGCCCGCCACACGAGCATGCGCGAGGCATCGGTCTTCAGCACCATGTCGGCAATCATCGCCTGCACGAGCTGGAAGCTCGCGATCGGTTTGCCGAACTGCTCGCGCTCCTTGGCGTATTTCACCGACTCCTCCACGCACCCCTGGCATATGCCCACGCAGCCGGCCGCCACCGAGTAGCGCCCGGAGTCCAGGGAGGACATCGCGACCTTGAAGCCGTCGCCGATCTCGCCAAGCATCTGGTCGTCTGAGACCTCCACGTCTTCGAGGGCGATCGAAGCGGTGTCGGAGGCATGTAGGCCCATCTTGTGCTCGATCGTGCTCGGCTGGTAGCCGGGCTGGTCGGTGTCGACCATGAAGCACGCCAGCCCCCTGTGGCCCAACTCGGGGTCGGTCTGGGCAAAGATCAGCGCGACCTTCGCGTAGTTGCCCATCGAGATCCACATCTTCGCGCCGTTGATGACCCAGCCTTTGTCGGTCTTCTTCGCGCGTGTGCGCTGTTTGGCGGCGTCCGAGCCGGTGTCGGGCTCGGTCAGGCCGAAGCAGCCGAGCCACTCGCCCGAGCACAGCTTCGGCAGGTAGTGCTGCTTTTGCTCCTCGGTGCCCCACTTGAGGATCGCGCTGCACACAAGCGATGTCTGCACCGAGATCACGGTACGCACCGACGAGCACCCCCTGCCGATCTCCTCCACTACCAGCCCGTAGGAGAGGTAGTCGAGACCCGCGCCGCCGTACTCGCGCGGCACGATCGCACCCAGATAGCCCTGGTCGGCGATCTTCTTCACGATCTCCAGATCGAAGTGGTGGTTCCGCGCGTTCTGCTTGGCCTGCTCCACGATCTCCTTGTCGGTGAACTCGCGTGCGGTGCTGCGGATCAGCTCTTGCTCGTCGGTCAGGTCGAAGTCCATCTCTCTCCTTATGCGTTCAACTTGGGTGTTTGCCAGGGTGCCGCCAAGCGTTTTTCAAGCTCGCCAGGGAGCTCCTCGATCTCGATGCGATCCTGGGCCAGCGAATCGCGGTCTCGTAGTGTGACGGTCCCGTCCTCGATCGACTGGTGGTCGATCGTCACGCCCCACGGGGTGCCGATCTCGTCCTGGCGGCGGTAGCGCTTGCCGATCGAGCCGCCCTCGTCGTACTCGCTCTGCATGCGTTCGCGCAGGTCCTCGTAGATCTCGCGCGCAAGCTCGGGTTGGCCGTCCTTCTTGACGAGCGGCATCACCGCCACCTTCACTGGGGCAAGGCGTGGGTGAAGGCGCAGGACGGTGCGGGTTTCTGGCGGCTTGCCGCTCTTCTCCGCCGATCCGTCCTCGCCACTCGCGCTCTGCACGACTTCCTCGTCGTAGGCGTCCACCAAGAACGCGAGCGTGGCCCGGTCGGCGCCCGCGGCCGGCTCGATCACGTGGGGTATGTAGCGCTCGCCGCTCTGCGGATCGAAGTACTCGAGCTTCTCGCCTGAGAACTCAGCGTGCTGTTTGAGGTCGAAGTCGCCGCGGTTGGCGATGCCCTCGAGCTCCGACCAGCCGATTGGAAACAAGTACTCCACGTCGCTCGTCCCCGAGGAGTAGTGCGAGAGCTCGTCGGGATCGTGCGCGCGCAGGCGCAGGTGGTCGGGGCGCAGGCCGAGCGTGGTGTACCAGCTCATCCGCTGCTGTAGCCAGTGCTCGAACCACTTCTGTGCCTCGGCCGGTGGCGTGAAGAACTCCATCTCCATCTGCTCGAACTCGCGTGTGCGGAAGATGAAGTTGCCGGGGGTGATCTCGTTGCGGAAGGACTTGCCCACCTGCGCGATCCCGAAGGGCGGCTTCTTGCGCGAGAACTGCAGCACGTTCTTGAAGTTGATGAAGATCCCCTGCGCGGTCTCCGGGCGCAGATAAGCCACCGAGCCGGACTCCTTCACGGGGCCGATCGTGGTCTCGAACATCAGGTTGAAGTCGCGCGCCTCTGTAAGGTCGCACTCGTCGGTCTCGCCCGGATGCTTGGAAGGCTTACGTCCGCAGGGCAGATCGCCCAGGTGATCGGCACGAAAGCGCTGTCCGCAGGTCTTGCAGTCCACCAGCGGATCGGTGAAGCCGGCGAGGTGCCCTGAGGCCTCCCACACGCGCGGGTGTTGCAGGATCGCCGAGTCGAGCGCCACGATGTCGTCGCGCTGGCCCACCATCGCGCGCCACCACTCGCTCTTGACGTTGCCCTTGAGCAGCACCCCGTAGTGGCCGAAGTCATATGTCGAGCCGACGCCGCCGTAGATCTCAGAGGAGGGGAAGATGAAGCCGCGGCGCTTGCACAGCGCCACGATCTTGTCCATCGTCACGATGTCTGTGCTCTTCGGGGTTTGCTCGATCATTGGACTCGGATGCTATTCGAGGCGCCTAGATAGAGGACTAGAGGCGGCCCTCGCGCGACCGTCCAGTCGAAAGTCTGGACGGCGCTGAGACTGCTCTGTGGGGTGCTCCAGAGGAAGGGCAGGGCCTCTATACAGAGTCACAAAGAGACCACCCTTGACATATCTTGCGATGTGTGTTTACATACGTTGTGTTCTCTTGCTGACAAGACGGCGGAGGGGACGGTTCTCCGCCCGAAAGGTGATGACAAATCGCAAGAGCGTGAGTGACTGAGCACGATCGCACATAGGGGTTCACCAGGGCGTCGTTACCCAACCTCTCCCGCGGCGCCCCGCGCATGCCCCATCCGTGCGATCGAGTTGCCGGTCTCCTCGACAGGGCGCCGCGGTCCCCACCGGCCGCGGCGCCCACTGTTCTCAGGGAGGATTTGTGTTGTGCTCGAAGGGGTGCCCCGCATGCGCGCGCGGGGCCCTAGGATTGCCAAGTGGCGAGATTCCTGATCGTCGGAGAAGGACCCAATGCCACGGCGCTGGCCGGCGCACTAGAGCAGGATGGCAACGTGGTGAGCGCGCTCGCTCACACCAACCGCCGGGCGTTGGAGTACGTCGCGATCGTCTGCTGGCTGGAAGGCCCCTCGCCGGAGCGCTTTTTGCTCACCTCAGTGGATAGTTCGATGCGCGGTTTCGTGTATCAAGCGCGCGACTGGGAGCAGTCGGTGTTGGAGACAGCTGAGCGCAACTCGATCCCAGTGGTGGCGCTGAGGTCCGATCCGAGCGATGTGGCGGTGTGGCTGGCCGAGGCGCGCGACGCGGTCGCCTCGTTGATTGAAGGCCCCGGCGGGAACACGCCGGCGCGCTATGCTGATCCATAATCTCTGTAAAACCGATCAGGATTCATTAGGTCGAGCTTGATCTCACCAGAGGTCAACTTCCGGCAGTACTTCCCATGAGAAAGGACAAGCAATGACGCTGAAGCTTGGCGAGGAGGCCCCCGACTTCGAGGCCGACACGACCGAGGGTCGCATCTCCTTCCACGACTGGATCGGCGACTCATGGGCGGTACTGTTCTCGCACCCTAAGGACTTCACCCCGGTGTGCACGACCGAGCTCGGATACATGGCGAGCGCGAAGCCCGAGTTTGACGCTCGCGGCGTGAAGATCATCGGTCTGTCCGTCGACCCGCTCGACCGCCACAAGGAGTGGGCGAAGGACATCGAGGAGACCCAGGGTACGGCGCCCAACTACCCGATCATCAGCGACAGCGACTTCAACGTCTCAAAGCTCTACGACATGCTGCCGGCCGGCGTCGACGGCGACCCGCTCGCTCGCACTCCAGCCGACAACCAAACGGTTCGCAACGTGTTCGTGATCGGACCGGACAAGCGGATCAAGCTGATCCTCGTCTACCCGATGACCACCGGTCGCAACTTCGACGAGGTGCTGCGCGTGATCGACTCGCTGCAGCTCACCGCCAAGCACAAGGTCGCCACGCCAGCCAACTGGCGGCCCGGCGAGAAGGTGATCATCGCGGGCTCGGTCTCCAACGACCAGGCCAAGGAGAGCTACCCGGACGGGTGGGAGGAGCCAAAGCCCTACATCCGGATCGTTCCGCAGCCGAGTTAGCAGCTTCGAGCCCACCCCTCTGGGCTCGCGGGCGCGACCGCCGCGTCAGCCGATGGCGCGGCGGTCGAGCAGCGCCCCGGTGCGAGCGAGCAAGTCCTCGAGGATGCGGGCGGTCGCGCCCCACACGAGCTCGCCGTCGAACACGTAGGCGTCAGTCTCGAAAGCGAATCCGCGGCGTTCCATGCGTGTGCGCGTGGCGCCTGCTCTGACTCCGCGCAACGTTGGCTCGAGCACACTGTCCACCTCGAGCTCCGAGGCTCGCCAAGGCCGCCTCCCGTCGAGCATGCCCACGAAAGGGTGGATCGCGTAGTTGGTCGCGAACGTGGAGGTGCGCTCGAGCGCACCCACCAGACGCACGTCCGCTCGGGCCAGCCCGATCTCCTCTTCGGCCTCGCGTAGAGCAGTCTCGCTCAAGGAGGCGTCGCCGGGGTCACGGCGCCCACCGGGAAAGGAGATCTCGCCGGCGTGGCGGCGTAGGTCTGCACGGCGCTTGGTGAGAACCACGTGCAGCTCGCCACCGGCGTCCTCGTAGAGAGGGACGAGCACCGCCGCTGCCACTTGGGCGTCGGCGGCAGGCCCATCATGGGAGTCAAGGCCCGACAGGACCTCGCCGAGCGCTAGATCGAAGGTCACGCCCCCGCGACCACGTGGGTGCGCTCGACTCGCTCCAAGAACATGACCTCACCGTCCAAAGTCCGGTGCACGGGACACTTGGCGGCGATCACTTGCAGGCGCTCGACCTGCTCCTCGGGCAAGTCTTCGGGCAGGCGCAAGACCACGTCGAACTTGGTCGGACAGCCTCGCTCGGCGGGGGTGTACTGGACATCCACCTCGACCTTGCCGATGTCCCATCCCTTGCGCGCCGCGTACATCTCCATCGTGATCGCCGTGCACGAAGCGAGACTGACCGCCAGAAGCTCCTGGGGATCTGGACCGGCGTCGTCACCGCCGGACTCCAGAGGCTCGTCCACGGTCAACTGGTGATCGCGCACCTGCACGGTGTGTTTGAACGCCGAATCCTTGCGTCTGACACTGGCCTTCATCACTGCAACACCTTCCGATCGGGTTGTCACAGCACCCTCTCCTTCCATGGTATCGACGGCATCTCGCTACGAAAGAGGGTTAAACAGCAAGCCGGTCAGTAGCTTGGGGTAGAAGAACGTGGACTTGGGTGGCATGTTCTCTCCGGAGGCGGCCACATCGCGTACCTGAGAGACAGGTGTGGGGCGCATCAGGAAAGCTGCGTCGTACTCGCCAGAGCGAACCAAAGCGACGGCCTCCTCGGTGGAGCGGGCGTAGAAGAGCCCATTGAAATGGGAGATGTCATCGTCGCTCAAACCCAGGGCGCCCTTCAGGATCAGGGCCTCGAGGACGCCCGTGTCGAGACTGCGATAGGCCTCGGAGAAGCCGGGCAAGGCGGCGTCGGCGATCGCCTGGTCCTTGAGCTTGAGGCGGTATGGCTGGAGGTGGTGGGCGTCGATATAGCCGAGTTGCAAGGGGCCGATGCCGGGCTCGGGGGCGATCTGCTCGAGGGGCACCTCGGCGATGTCGAAGTCGCGGCGCAATGTTTCTCTCAAAGCCTCCTGACGCTCGCGATCGAGACCCCGTACCAGCCGGTGGGTGGGGAAAACGGTCAGGCCGGGGTCCTCCAAGGCAACGAGGCACATGAGGATGTAGCGGTGCTCTCCCTCGCCTCCCAGCTCGCTGGCATAGGCGTCCGAGGTCTCATAGCGATGATGCCCATCTGCGATCAGGAGCTCTGCGGTGCGGGTGGCTGCCTGCACCGCGGCTATAGCGGCTGGGTCGCTGACGCGCCACAGCCGGTGGGTGGTGCCGTCCGCGTCGCTCACCTCGCCCCAGGGGGCTTCTTGGGCTGCGGGTTCGAGCGCCTGCCAGGCCTCGTTGTGGGGGTCTGAATAGAGCGAGAAGATGGGGGAGAGGTTCGTGCGAGTCGCCCTCATGAGGCGGAGTCGATCTTCCTTGGGACCTGGGTGCGTACGCTCGTGGGGTCGTACCCGTCCCGGACCGTAGCCCTCGATTCGGACCCTGCAGAAGAAGCCCTTGCGTGTTCTGGTTCGTCCATCGGGTCCGCTGTAGGTCTGGGTGTGGGCCCATAGCGAAGGCTCGGGGTCGCGGACGACCACACCTTGCATCTGCCAGGCCTCGAAGAGCTCGCCGGCGGCTTTATACGGGTCCGGTTCGCCTTGGGGAAGGTCAACGGCCACGATATTGAAAGGCGAGCGCTCCAGGAGTGCCCCGCGCTGAGTGGCGTCGATCACGTCGTAGGGAGGCGAGGTCACGTCGGCAAGGTCGCCTACCACCGTTTGGTCGTAGTGGAGCGCGCGCAAAGGTTGGATGTCGGCCATCGCGGCGCGGACCCTAGCAGCGGCGTCTACTCTTAGTGGTCATCGGGGCGTGGCGCAGCTTGGTAGCGCACCTGCTTTGGGAGCAGGGGGTCGCCGGTTCAAATCCGGCCGCCCCGATTTGTAGCTGGTTGGAATCAGGGAGGTGCTGGGGGACTCCCTAGCTTCGGGATTTGGCTCTGGGGCACGGATTCAGGGGCATTCGGGTCTATGCTGTAGGGCCGGCTGGAATGGCTCGGAAGCCAACAGCACACGAGGCGATGGATGGACGGCACACGACTCGGCCGGGCCGTCGCAGACCGAGATGACAGGTTTCGGTCCCGGGCGCCTAACCATTTTCTTGAAGGTGAACGCCCCGGCCTCTGGCCAACCGACTGGGCATTGACATACGGGACTCTGCCGAGAGATTCAGTGGCTGGTCGGTCGGGAAGACTGGGCGACGCGCCGTCGCGGCGATCCTTCGGCGAGAGGAAAGGGTCTTTGGTGGGAGCTACGACTATCGGTTCGATCTCGCGTTGCAGCTCGTTCGCTTCTTCTTCGAGCGCGAGGACCCGTCGGGCGCGCTTGCGCGCATCGCGATGATCGTGGCGCGCTGCTCGCTGTTGAGCGTGGGGCTGATCCGTAGGCGGGCTGCGCGGGCGAGCTGGTCGCGGGTGGATAGAGAGCGCAGTCCTTCGCGCAGCGATGCTGGTGCGGAGACGAGTAGTCCCTTCAGCAGCGATATGGCTGCGCGCTTTGAGCGGACGGCACTCTCACGAGTGGCAAGCAGGACGCGCAGTGCCTCGCGCTCACCGCGTTGGCGGGGACGCGCAGAGTGCTCGCGGGTGAGCGCCTCGCGCGCCTGCAGGATCCTCCGGCGAGTCTTGGAGATCCGCAGACCTCTCACCCGTAGAGCAGAGATGGCTCCGTCGATGTCGCTGAACAGCGCCGGTCGAGCCGCCGGAGAGAGGGTCACGTTTCAATCGTAGTATCTGCATGTTGTTAGTCATCTCCGAAGTATCGTCGAATGCCCAATTGGATAATCCGCACGTCAGGAGATCTGGAATGGTCGACTCGGTCGACAAGGCAGCGCGTTTTCTCGAACTCCATCGACAGGAGCGTCCTTTGCTGCTTGCCAACGCTTGGGACGTAGGCTCAGCCAGGCTACTTGCCTCGCTCGGATTTCAGGCCATCGCGAGCACCAGCAGTGGCTACGCAGCCAGCCTGGGACGATTGGACTACGCCGTTGATCGTGAGGAGGCACTCGCGCACGCTGCGGCGCTGGTCGGCGCGACGGAATTGCCGGTATCCGCCGATTTCGAGGATGGTTTTGCGAAGGACGCCGCGGGCGTCGCTGAGACTGTACGCCTGGGAGGCGAAGCTGGGCTTGCGGGCTGCTCGATCGAGGATTGGAGCAGCGCCGAGGAGCGTTTGTATGACTTGGAGGAGGCCGCCGAGCGAGTCGCCGCTGCGGCCGATGCAGCGCACGCTGGAGCCTCTCGGCTCGTGTTCACGGCGCGAGCCGAGAACCACATTCGGGGCAACCCCGACCTGAACGACACGATCGCGCGGCTATGTGCTTTTCAGGAGGCAGGCGCCGACGTGCTCTATGCCCCGGGCATCGTTGATATCGAGGACATTGTCAAGATCGTGGCAGCAGTCGATCGTCCAGTAAACATGCTTGTACGTCCTGGTCTGCTTACGGTCGACGAGCTGAGCGCGCTCGGGGTCAAACGAGTCTCTGTTGGTGGCGCTTTCGCGTTTGTCGCGCTCGCAGCTGCGGCAGGCGCGGCCTCCGAGTTCTTCTTGCGCGGAACCTACGATTTTCTCGAGGCGTCTGCGGCGGGCGTGAAGGTAGCGCACGAGGCATTCGCCGCGGGGTCTCGCAACTAGTTCATCCAAGGTCGGCAAGATCGTGTGAGCTGCCCAAGTGCGGCAGGCTGGGCCGAGCTCAGCGCGATTCGCTGCGAGAATGCGTCGCCCGAGAACAACCTGACCCCGGAAGGACAAGCATGGCCACCGACCTATTGAGCACCATTTGCCGCGAAATCGACGAGCGCCTGAACGAGCTGCGACCGCTCTTGGCTGAGCGAGTGCGTCTGCTCGTGGCAGTAGACGCACTCGTCGAGGCGCGTCAAGAGGGCGCCGAGGTCGGCGCCCAGCCTGCCGGAGAGTCGGATATCGGTTCGCGGAAGGTACCTGGCGTCCTGGTCAAGCGCTCGCGACGGTCGGCGACCAAGCCCAAGCCGGAGTCAGAGTTGGCGCCGCAACCCACGACAAAGCCTGAGCGTGCCGCGCGTGGTGCCGCTCGCGAGGCAATCTTAGGAGCACTCGAGCACGGCTCCCACACCGTGGGCGAGCTGGTGGTAGTAACGGCCATGAGCGGTCCCAACATCAACGGGAACCTACGTCGCCTAGAGGCTGAGGGAGTCGTGGTCAAGGCAGAGCGCGAAGGTAAGGCCGCCTGGGCGCTGGTCGACGCGACTGATTGAGACTCAGTCTGCGCGGATACGCGCTCTGTACCTGTTCGCCTGAGTGTTGTCCGGCGGCTACCGTTCAACACATGATCTCCATCGGTAGTCGCTTCGCCGGAGACATCGCCTCGCGCAAGCGGCTGACGCTCGTGGCCTGCATCCTCGGCTCAGGAATCACACTGCTGGACGGCACCGCCGTGAATGTGGCACTGCCCACGATCCAGCACGATCTTGGCGGCGGTCTGGCAGCCCAGCAATGGGTCGTAAACGCCTACCTGCTCACACTCGGATCGCTGATCTTGATTGGAGGTTCGCTCGGAGACCTGTACGGAGAGCGGCGTATCTTCGCGCTCGGCGTGGGCGGCTTCGGGGCGGCTTCACTGCTGTGTGCTCTGGCTCCCACAATCGGCGCGTTGATTGCGGCACGCGCCTTGCAGGGAGCGGCCGGCGCTTTGCTTACGCCAAGCGCTTTGGCGGTCATAGTGGCGACCTTCGCCGAGTCGGAGCGTGGTCCGGCGATTGGCAGCTGGACGGCATGGGGCGGTATCGCCACGGTGCTTGGGCCGCTCGCGGGAGGCGAGCTGCTCCAGATATTCTCGTGGCGGGCGATCTTCCTGATCAACCTGCCATTCGTCGCGATCTGTGTGGTATTGATTTTGGCGGTGATCCCGGCGGCCAAGCCGCGTCGCGAGAGCGCCCGCAGGATCGATGTGCTTGGCGGACTGCTGTGTGCCCTTGGTCTTGGCGGACCGGTGTTCGCCCTCATCGAGCAGCCTCGCCTGGGCTGGGGCAGCCCGGCTGTCTTCGTGCCGTTCCTGCTCGGTGTGGCTTTGTTGGTGTGCTTTGTCGTGCATGAGTCGCGCAGTCGCGATCCGATGTTGCCGCTAGCGCTCTTTCGCAGACGCAATTTCTCGGCGGGCAACATCGAGACATTTTCGATGTACGCGGGCCTGGCAATCCTGTTCTTTTTCCTGACGATCTTCTTGCAGCAGATCGGCGGCTACACCCCTTTGCAGAGCGGGTTTGCCACCCTCCCGGCGACGCTCGTCATGTTCGCCTTCTCAAAGCGCTTCGGTGCGCTGGCCGACCGTCACGGGCCGCGCCTGTTCATGGGGGCGGGTCCGCTGGTGGCCGCCACAGGGCTGCTCCTATTCCAGCGGATCGGAGTCCAGGTCGATTACCTCACCGATGTCCTGCCCGGCATTCTCGTGTTCTCGCTGGGTCTGTCGATGACGGTGGCCCCGCTCACGGCCGCGGTGCTCGCGGGCGTAGAGACCGGCCAGGCGGGCATAGCCTCGGCTGTCAACAACGCCGTGGCGCGCGTTGCCGGCCTGCTCGGCACCGCGGCTGTGGGTGCTGCCGTGGCCGCCTCATTCGTCTCGGGCCTGGATGGCAACCTTGAGGGCCGTCCACTCGGTCCGCCCGCCAAGGCCGCCGTTGCCGAAGCCAAGCGACTACCGCTTGGCCGTCCCAACACCGATGGACTACCGCAAGTGCAGGCTCGCGCGATCACGCAAGCCGCAGACGTTGCTTCGCTTGACAGCTTCCATTTGGGCATGGGGATCGCGGCGTTCCTCGTGGCGGTGGGAGGGTTGGTCGGTGCGGTCGGAGTGCGCAATCCTCGACGAGCCGTGAGTGCCGAGGATTGCGAGGGAGGTCAGCTCGTTGGCGCCGCCTTGGATGCGGCCGGTTGTCACGAGGGAGATCTCGACCCTCAGCCCACGCTCTCGGCGTAGGCGCGCATCGCCTCGATCACGGGGGCCAGGCGACGACCGCGAGTAGTCAAGCGGTACTCGACAGTAGGTGGGCTGGTGGGCAGCACCGTGCGTTCCAGTAGCCCGGCGCCCTCCAGGTCGCGTAGGCGCTCGGAGAGCATCCGTGGGGAGATGCCGGCGACTGCCTCCGCGAATTCGTTGAATCGCAACGCTCCGGTCAGGGCCGCATAGATGATCGAAAGCTGCCAGCGGCGCTCCAGGAGGTCCGCCGCCTGGCGGACCTCCAAGGGCACCGGCTGACATCTACGAGCGGGGCGCGACATCCCGGGGCTCCCTCAGGAGACCTGGGCGACTGTGGGCGCCGGCTCCAAGGCCACGTCGAGCACTTCGTCGATGCTCATCACTGGGTGGAAGCTCATCTGCTCGCGAACCTCCTCGGGGATGTCGTCGAGATCGCCACGATTTCGCTCCGGCAGGATCACATCCGTGAGTCCCGCCGCGTGGGCGGCAAGCACCTTCTGCTTGAGCCCGCCGATCGGCAGCACGCGGCCCTGTAGCGTGACCTCGCCGGTCATTCCCACCGTGTGCTTGACTGGCCGCTCTGACAGTAGCGAGGCAAGCGCAGTGACCATTGTCACGCCGGCGCTGGGCCCGTCCTTGGGGATCGCTCCGGCAGGCACGTGCACGTGGAACTCACTGTTCTCGAACGCCGCGGGGTCGATACCGAGATCCTCAGCATGACCGCGCACGTAAGAGAGGGCGATCCGCGCCGACTCCTTCATCACATCGCCCAGCTGTCCGGTGAGTACGAGCCCGTTCCCGGCGGAGCCGCTGCCCTTCATGGCGGTGGCCTCGACGAACAGCACGTCGCCGCCGGTGCCTGTGACCGCAAGGCCCGTGGCTACGCCTGGGGTGGCCGTGCGCGCCGCGGACTCCTGGAAGAACTTCTGGCGTCCAAGTGCGTCACGCACGGTCTCGAGCGTGATCTCCGTCGGCGGCTTTGTCTCACCCGAGGCGATCCGAGTGGCAGTCTTGCGCAGCACTGTGCCCAGCTCACGCTCGAGGTTTCGTACGCCCGCCTCACGCGTGTACTCGGCGACGATTGTGCGCAGCACCTCATCGGAGACGCTCACCTCGTCCTCCCGCAGACCGTTGCGGTCGCGTTGGCGCGGCCACAAGTAGCCCTTGGCGATCGCGAGCTTCTCCTCTGAGGTGTACCCGTCGAAGCGGATTACCTCCATGCGGTCAAGCAGTGGTCCCGGGATCGTGTCCGCAACGTTGGCGGTCGCGATGAACATCACCTGGCTCAGATCCAGCTCTACGTCCAGGTAGTGGTCGCGGAAGGAATGGTTCTGGGCAGGATCTAGCACCTCGAGGAGCGCGGCCGAGGGGTCTCCGCGCCAGTCGGCGCCGACCTTGTCGACCTCGTCGAGCAGGATCACCGGATTCATCGTGCCCGCGTCGCGCAGGGCGCGCACGAGCCTTCCAGGCAGGGCGCCGATGTAGGTGCGCCGGTGCCCGCGGATCTCCGCCTCGTCGCGCACGCCGCCAAGCGACATCCGCACGAACTCGCGTCCGGTGGCACGGGCGATCGACTCGCCGATCGATGTCTTGCCGGTGCCCGGGGGTCCGATCAGGGTGAGGATCGCCCCAGACTTGGGGTCGGCCTCGATGCCTCGATCCTGGCGCAGCTTGCGCACGGCCAGGTACTCGGTAATGCGGTCCTTGACGTCCTCCAGGCCCTCATGGTCGGCGTCGAGCACTTCGCGTGCCGCAACCGGATCCAAGTGCTCGTCGGAGCGCTTATTCCACGGCACTGCGATCAGCCAGTCCAGGTAGGTGCGGATCATGCTTGACTCGCCGGTCTGCTCGCCCATGCGCTCCAGGCGGCTAAGCTCCTTCAGCGCCTGCTCTTGGACCTCCTCGGGCATCTCGGCGGCCTCGATCTTGGTGCGGTACTCCTCAACGATCGAAGTCTCGTCTTCGTCGAGCTCCTTGCGGATCGACTCCATCTGCTTGCGCAGGAAGTACTCGCGCTGCTGCTTATCGGCGCCCTCTTGCACATCCTCGCGGATGCGCTTTCTTACCTGCAGCTCAGCGAGGCTGTCGCGCTGCAGTTTGACCGCCAGCTCCAGCCGGTCGGTCACGCCCAGCGTGCGCAGCAGCTCGACCTTCTGCTCGTAGGTGAGGTTGGGAGAGTAGCCAGCTGAGTCGGCCAGCGGTCCGGGCTCGACGATCGCGCGCAGGAACGCCGCGATGCGTCCGTCGTCGCCGCGCAGCTCGAGGATCTCCTCGACCACCGCTCGATATTCGCGCTCGAGCTCGCGCGTGCGCTTGTCCACCGGCACGTCGTCGGGGCGCTCGTCAACCTCGACACGCAGCTCTCCTTCGGGGCCCGTTTGGGCTGCTCCGATCAATGCGCGGTGCTCGCCGGAGAGGGCGACCGCGTGGGCGCCTCCGGGCAGGCGCAGCTGCTCTGAGACCTCGGCGATCGTGCCGACCTCCAAGAACTCGTTTTCGTGCCGAGGAACGAGCACCACGCGCTCGTCGTCGCCTACGTCGACCGTCAAGGTGATGCCCATACTCGGGAAAACGACCGTGTCGTCGAGCGGGATCAGGCGCAAGACGGGCTTTGGCTGTTGCTCGGGCGACTGAGCGCCGCCGGATGAAGATGAGGATGTCGAAGCCATCGGTATACGCTCCATATAAGCTTACGAAAGTTTAGTTAGTATAGCGCGCTGCAAGCGCTCGTCAAGTGCCTGCTTTCCCCGTGTCCGTCAGACTGGATGCCCCGGCTCAACTTTCTGAGAACAGCCGCCGTGGCCACAAGCGGCGGGCCCGGACAACGTTTACCTCGGCCGCTATCAGGGTCACCTGGCCACCGAGATACAGCCAAGTGAGCAGGCCGAGCACGAAGGCAAACAGGCCGGAGGTCTCCTTAGCATGACGCACTACGTGCTCGACGTAGAAGCCTCCGATGTGCTGCAAGACCTGCCACAAGACGGCCGCGACAATCACGCCCGGGATCAGGTCCCGGGTCGGAATCTCCTCCGAGGTGAGCAGTCGGAAGACCGCGAAGAACAGCAGCAAGTTTGCGGCCAACGCCACCACCACACCGCCGAGCAGAGCGAATACGCCGGTCGTTTGAGCGGTCACATAGCCGGCGGCAACCGTCGAGATGATCATCAGCAGACCGAAGACGACGAGCATCCCCACGCCGCGCACACGCCAAGCCAGAAAGCCGAGTTGGTGTGAGCGTGGGATCTCCCACACTTTGTTGAAGGCACTCTGCGTGGCGCCGGTGATCCCTAGACCCGCCAGGGTTGCTCCGATAAGGCCGATCGCCAGGGCGGGAACGCTGCCTGTCAACGAATGGACATTGCTCTGTAGCTGGCTGCCGATGATCGGGAACTGACTGAGCGTTGAGTGAAGCACGCTTTCCTGAGTGCTCGGGCTGCCTTCCAAGACGAAGCCGAGCACAGTCACGAACACGAGCAATAGCGGGAACAACGAGAAGAATCCGTAGTAGGCGATCAAAGCTCCCATCTGGCTTGCTTGGTCGTCGTTGAAGCGCTTAAACACCGCCACCACAAAGCCAAGACGCGGGTTGCGCTGCTGAAAGGCGTCAAGTGCGTCCAGTCGCGCGCGCAGAAATTGGGAGGGGGGTGTACGGGCCACTCGTACCGACATGCTTACGTGTCTACCCGACAGGAGACCTTCAAACGACTTTCCGCGAGCGGTCGGTTGATTCCCGCCGACTCGGCCGAGACCGTCGCGCTGGTAGTCCGCTCGCGCCGCGAGCTGCTGCTCATGGCCCATCGACATCGACTCACTCGCGAGGACCTGGAGGATTGCTACAGCCAGGCCACGGTCGAGTTGCTCAAGCGAGCTAGGCGCGACGCGGCGTTCTCCAGTCGTGCCCATATCGCCAACGCGCTCGAGCAGCGCTTCTTCTCGCGCATTCAAGATCGTCGTCGTGCTCTTGGAGGACGTAGTCCAATCGAGGCGGCGGTGGCTTCCGCGCTGCCGCTCGGGGCGTGGGAGGGTGGAGTGGACGTGCCAGACGCTCGGCTCGACATCGAGCGCCAGACCCTGTTGCGCCACGACCTCGGGCTGATCTGTCGGCTCGCGCTTCAGCTCTCGCCCGACCAGCGGCTTGTGCTCAAAAGTCAGCTCGCGGGCGACGCCGGCCGCGAGGAGTTCTGTCGCGAGCACGGATGGTCGGAAGCGAAGTACCGCAAGGTCGCACAGCGCGCTCGCACCCGTCTGGCGGCTTTGCTCGCCAAGCAGAGCGAGATCGATCTCGGTGGGTCGGAGAAATCATTCGCGGCTCGGTGTCCAGCTTTTGCGAGCCAGTCGGATTAGAGAGCAGGGACACCCCTATGAAAACCCCTCGCCCCCAACATAGGCGCGTCCCTCGGGACGCTGGAGATCGGTTGCCGAGACGATCGACTGGTGCTTCCCATCCGCGCGTGAGCGGCCGGGAGCGGGATCTCTCCCCATCCTTGCTCCCGGTCGCCTGCGTGGCTCGCGTCGCTCGATTGGGTGGTCGCTGATGAGCTTTTTGCACCGTGCTCCACGGCAGGTCTATCGCGTATACGGTGAGGATGAGTATCTCGCCGAGGACCATATGGCGACGGAGTCGGAGGGTCTCCAGGAGGTAGAGGAATCCGGCTCGTGTGAGAAACGACCCGAGATCGGACTATCGCCTCCTACCGGATCGCGCGTGGCCCGCTTCGCTGGGGTCGGGTTGTTGCTGGGTATCAGTGTCGGTGCGGCCGGGCTTGTCCTGTCTCATTTGACGCATGAAGCATCGCCCCCTCGCCGCGGATCGTCGGGCCTTTCCACCGTACGTCGGATGCCGGCAGCAAGCTCGGGATCGTTCCCACGTCGAGCATTCGGAGGGGCCCCAGCGGACCCTGAATCAGCAAGTCAATCGACCGGGAGATCGATGAGCCGCGCGCAGGTGTCCGGATACGCGTCCTCCGCCCGCACCGCCGAGAGGCATGTGTCTGGGTCAGTGGCCGCGAAGCGCGAGCGCCCGTCCAGGCAATCGGCACCCACTTGGACGGATGGATCGATTTGGCGCATGGGTGAGGCCGCTTCTGAGGCATTCGAGGTATCGGTCTCATTCGCGGCTTCTGGCGGCGAGTTCGAGTTCGAGCGGTGAGCTCGGTGTCAAGCGCACCACATGCATCAGTCACGGTCAAGTCGCGGCCGCTGTGGCGGATACGTCTCGCCGAGGGGCTACCGCGAGTCCTCGTGCAAGTTGCGGCTGTGCTGGGTCTACTCGCAAGTGCGCGTTATGCGATTGCTCCGCCCAAGTCATCGATCAGTCACTCAACGATTTCAAGTGCGGCGCTGGCAGATCGCTCGGCCGAAGGCTTCGCTTCGCTGTTCGCGCGCCGTTATCTCACCTGGAACTCGAGTGACCCCGAAGCTCGTAGGCGCTCGCTCGCTCCCTATCTCAACTCTTGGATGGAAGCAGAAGCGGGCTTGCAGCCACCGGAACGGGGGGAGCAGCAGGTGCTTTGGACCGAAGTTGTGCAATCCCGTATTGCATCCGCAGGTGAGCACTTGTACACGATCGCCACGCAGACCGATAGCGACGGTCTGCTCTATTTGACGGTCGGCGTTGTGCGTGAGCCGGGCGGGAGCTTGGCGCTGGAGGGCTACCCCGCATTTGTGGGAGCGCCCGCCTCGGCAGGAGCCGTCTCTGCGGGCAATCTGCGCGAAGTCGAAAACGCAGCGCTTGTCACAGTTGTCAGACGGGCTATCCGGAACTACCTGGCCGGCGCGGAATCGGAGCTTGACGCCGATCTCCTTGTTGGAACGCCGGTTTCGCTGCCGGCGGCGCCGTTGAGCATGCAGGCGCTCGACAGTCTCGCATGGTCGCCCAACGGGCACGCGGTCGTCGCAGTCGTACGCGCGCGCGACGAGCGCGGAGCCCAGTACACGCTCGCCTACGAACTTGGTGTCGTCTCGCGCGCCGGCCGCTGGGAGATAGCGGCCATCCAGATGAACCCTGACAGCTAGTCCGAGTTAAGTCCTGCCGTCGGTAATACGACATCGAATTCGATCTCACAACCCACAACAAAGGAGTTTCCAATGCACATGTTGCACACGATCCACGCACTGATGGCGGCGAGTGAAGGAGGAGCATCGCTGGAATCAGCGGCGAGCAAGGCGGGTGAAACTGGGCGCAAGGTCGCGATGAGCCTGATCGCTCTCGGCTTCGCTATCGCCTCGATCGTGCTCGCCTTCAGACGCGATTTCAAGGAGGCAGCTGGCATTTTCGCGATCGGCCTCGTTGCGATCCTGCTCGCGACGCCGGCCGGCGTGAATGTGCTGCATGACACAGTCAATTCCCTGTTCGGTGCATCCTGAGCAGGCTCCGGAGAGCGCTTTCGACGCAGCCAGATTGCAAACGTATGGAGATTCGCTCCTACAGGCGGGTGTTCGATCTCGAGCGGCGCATCTACCGTATCGATCGATTGAGGCTCAACCCGGGTGGAGTGCCGTTGCGGGGAGTCGTCTACTTCCTCGGGCTCGTTGCCCTGACGTTGTCAATTGCATCACTACCCTTGATCGGCGCAGTGGTGAAGGTAATGCCTTGGTACATGCGCGATCTGGGCCTGCCCGGGGCGAGTGCGGCGTTGCTGACAATGATCCGCATCGAGGGCAGGCCATTCCACCTAACGCTGCGTTCGCTGCTTGGCTTCGTCTGTCGGCCGCGCTATCTGGCTGGCGTACGCGCCTGCCGTTCGAACGATTGCTCTAGGGCCGGGCAACGCTGGTATGTGCCGTCACTGCTGTGCATACCCGACGGCTCGGATGCTTGCTTGCGCCGTTTGCGCTATACGGGGCCCGGCGCGGTGCTCGTCACCGTCGCCCACCAGCGTGCCGAGTGGCGGGTCGGCGGCATCAGTCGCTTGATCGGCCGACCTGACATGACGATCGACGATCTGCCTGGCAGGCGATCGCCTGCCAAAGGCCAGGTGATCGCGTTGCGGCGCGGCGCGCGTCTGGGAGTTCGTTGAGGTGCGCCCTCCGATCTCCTTCATTTACGGCAACTGCGTTTTCGGCACGAGCCTGAGCGACTCTTGGGCTGCGTTCGCGGTCTCCACCTCCTCGTATGAGTGGCTCTCCAAGGAGGGCAAGCGAGGCCGTTTGCTGACACTGCTCGGTGCGCTTGACGCGATCGAAGCTGACATCCAAATCGTGCGCGTCGCCAAGAGCTGGGATCTGGGCATGTATCTGGGGGATTTGGAGGAGCCGGGGCGAGGGGCTCACGCGAGCGCGCGCAATCGTTATGTTCGCGAGCACGAGAGGCATCTGGCGCAGGCGAGCGCAGCTCAACCCTCGCTGTTTCTGCTCGTCAGTCTGCGCGATCCAGAGCGGGATGTTGCCTCCTACCTCTCGCAGGCTGCCGAGCGCCATCCGCGCGAGTGGCTGCGGTCTTTGAGGCGGGCACTGTCTGCACGCGAGAGGGGCGCCTTGAAAGCGTCCGAGCTCGAGAGCGTGCGTGTACGGGCCGATCGGGCTCACGCTCGACTGGAGGACTTTCTATCGGTTCGGCCGGCTCGGGGAATAGAGCTGCAGTGGCTAATCCGCCGCGCATTTTGTCGTGGGCTCGGTGAGCCGCTCCTCGACGGATTGCATGAGCCACGGGCGCTCGTGTTCGAACGCAACGGGGAGGCTCTGCTGGCCCCGCTGGAGGGCGACGTAACGCGCTGGATGGACGGTTACGTCGAACACCGTGGGCGCTCGTTGCGTATCGAGTCCGAGCTGGGGGAGAGCTGGCAGGCCTTGCTCGTGTTGGGCGCCCTCCCGGAGCAGGCATCCTTTCCGGGGCCGCGGGTGGAGCTGATGTTCGCTCCTGCCGAAAGCCTGCCCTTTGGGGTTGACCTGTCGCTCAACGCTCGCTTTCTACCCAACGAGCTAGCCCTACGTGTCGCGCGTCGTCGAGTCCAGGACGCCGATCAGATCCTGCGCGCAGAGTCTGACGGCGACCAAGGCGTATCCGACTTGGGCTACCAGCGTACCCAGGAGGCCCGAGATTTGCTCGCCTATCTGCAGGCCTCGAGTCGTCCACCGCTGCTTAAGGCAACGCTCGCGATTGCGATTGGGGCCTGCAGCGAGCAGGAGCTCTCACAGCGAGTGGAGCTTTGCCGGCGGGCTTACGGTGAGATCCGCTTGCACCGGCCGCTTGGCGACCAGCTGGAGCTTTTCCTCCAGCATCTTCCGGCTCAGCGTACGCGTGTAACAGGTTATGACGACATACTCACACTCGAGCAGGTCGCGGCGATGTTGCCTACTGCCACACACACCGTTGGATCGCGCAGGGGTTACTACTTGGGCCACACGCTCTCCGGCTCGCGCCAGCCGGTGCGCTTTAACTTGCGTGAGGGCTCCGAGAGCGATCGAAACACCACCATTCTGAGTGTGGGAGCCCTGGGATCGGGCAAGACGACGCTCGCCCAGAAGCTTAAGTACGAGGCCTTTCTGCAAGGCGCTCGCGTGATCGACTGCGACCCCAAGGGCGACCATCGCTTCCACCTGCTCGAGGAGGTCGCGCCTTATACCGAGACAATCGCGCTACGTCCTGATCCTGCCTTGCGCGGGATGCTCGATCCGTTGCGGGTCGCGCCCGAGCACCTGCGCCAGGACGCGACTGTTTCGTTTCTGTGTGATCTTTTGCCGGGTCGGGCAGATCCTGCCTGGGAGACGGCGGTGGTCGGCGGTGTCGACCGTGTGATCGGGCGCTCACGCCAACCGACCTGCCTGGAGGTCGTGCGGGCACTTGCCGAGGGCGATGAGGTTGACGTTCAGGTATCGAAGACGCTTGAGATCTACGCACGCTCGGGGCTCACTCAGCTCGGCTTTGCCGATCCGAGCGTAAATCTCGCGCCGGTGGGTCAGTCGCAGGTGACATACCTGCCGATCCGCGATCTACCAGGTCCAGAGCCTGGCACCCCGCGTTCTGAGTACACGCAGGCCGAGCGTGTCGGTCAGCAGATAGTGCGGCTGATCGCAATGTTTGCGACGCATCTCATGTCAAGCGAGCGCGATCGCTTGAAGTTGTTCTCATTGAGCGACGCACTTTAGCGTACACGCAAATCTCCCTCCAATGCTAGGGAATCGCCCTTAAGGACCCCGAAAATAGCGGTCTGCTCGGACATGCAAGACGACTGTCGTCCGTCGTCGTTGCGGAGGGCCTAAGCAGCAGCACTTAGGGGGTGGCGAATTGAAGCGTGTTCGAGGGTTCTTCGGCGCCGCGGCGGTGCTCCACGTTGACTGGCAGGGCGTCCGCTTGGACTACGGCAAGACTCGCACCTTGACCACGTTGCTTGATCCGAAGGTGTACGGGTATTCCCCCGATCCAGTCGCTGGCAGCGCGACGCGAAAAGCGTAGGTGGTCGGCGTCGTCGTTCTGAGGAATCTATAGGAGTACCCAAAGTCTCCTTCTCTTGGCACGATCAGTTCGGCGAACGGCATCCAACGCTTGCCGATTTTGACCTCGATATTCAGCGTCACGCCTTGTTCAGGGAAGGGACCGCCGAGGATCCTTCCCCTCCATGTGATGACGTGACGGTTGTGAACAGTCCGAGGCAGGATTTGGAGTTCTATCTTCGGAGCTACCTTGATGGTTGCTGTCGCTGTGACTGACGGATAAGGATCGTCGCTGTACGACGTGTAGCTCGCGTTCAAAGTCCGGTTTGGGCCGGCTGGGAGCGTGTAGGAGAATGAGCCGTCGAGCGTCGTCTGCAGCCATGTGCTCGTCGACGCTTCGGGTGAGCTTCCAGTCGTGGTGATCAGAACTTGGGCGTTGCGTATCGGCGCAGTGCCGCAGTGCAAGACGCCACGCACCAGGATCGGACTGTATGCGACGACTGCCGAGCCTTCTTTGCTGTTGATCGTCAGCGTCAGTTCCTGGCCCGCGCATGGGTTTCCATTCGGAATGCCAGGGGGCGTGCCGGCTTGCGGGCCGCCCGTGACGTCGCCGCCGGCGGGACCGGCGAGCACCAAGCACGCAAGCACTGACGCGAAAAAGGTCCCCCACTCGATTCGCACCCTGGCGAGCCTAGGCGCTTATCTGGCTCAGGTCCAGGTTCGTCTCTCACTGTGCCCCGACTTGGATCGCCCCGGGGCTCGCTCACTCCCGATAAGAACGTCCGCGAGGCAAGACCCGCACGACGTAAACCACTCCTGTCTCGGCGTCACGCGTGAACCGCACCCGCCAGTCGCCGACCCGTAGTCGCCATTCGTCGGTGCTCACAAGTTTGACGACATCCCCGGCGGGCGGATCGTCGGTGAGTCGATCGAGTGCATCAACCACTCGCGCCTGGTCCCGTGAGCTCATGCGGTCTCGCTGCCGCGGTGGCGAGCGATTTGCCAGGATGTGACTACACGTTTTTCGCGACGAAGGGGGAGCTTCGATGGCAACAGCACCGACTTCCGTGAGCCCGGGCGCTCAGACGCAGGGCCTGATCGCGCGCTACGAGCGGGAGTTCAGCGACCGGGTCGAAGACTTCAAGGATCCTCGCCAGGAGTGGCGGCGTCTGTTCTCTGAGCTGCTCGGCACGTTCTTTCTGGTGCTCGCGGCGGCTGGTGGCGGCATGATGGGCCATGCCTTTCCGGGCGTGATCTCTCATACGGATGCCGTCGTCGCGCCGGCGCTGACGGTGATGGCCATCATCCTGTTCATGGGCAAGGTTTCGGGCGCGCATCTGAACCCGGCGGTCAGCATCGCGTTCGCCCTGCGCCGCGACTTCCCGTGGAAACGCGTGCCCGGCTACATCGTCGTGCAACTGGCAGGCGCAACGCTCGCCGCTCTGTTCCTACATGCGGTCGTCAATGTGCCGGCCACCTTCGGATCGAACTATCCGGCCGCCTCCTATTCGGCGGGCGCAGCGTTCTGGATGGAGTTCATCCTGACTGTTGGCCTGGTCAGCGTGATTCTGGGCACCGCCTCGGGTGCGCAGAACGTGGGCCTGTTTGGCGCGTTCGGCGTCGGCGGCTACATCGCTCTCGCCGGGCTTTGGGGAAGCCCGATCTCGGGCGCCTCGATGAACCCGGCCCGCACGTTCGGTCCGGACCTGGTCGGAGGGAAGTTCTCCCACTACCTCGTCTATGTGGCGGGGCCGATCGCCGGAGCCGCCGCGGCGGTCTTCATCGCGTTCGTGCTGCGCGGCCGCGGCGGTGGTGCCTCCGGGTCGGGAGCAGGACAAGGCGCGCTGTTCACCGAGATCCAGCAGCCAAGACCAGACCACTGAGCCGAGACGCGACTCGTTCCGCTATCGCCCAATTTGACAAGGAGGAACCAACCCGTGACCGACGTGCTCGCAAGTTGGAATGAGGGCCAGGCGAAGAAGGCAATCATCGATTTTGTTGCCTCCGCGACCCAGCCGGGACCCGGGTTCGTCGAGCCGACTGACCGGATAGCGACGTTCGACTACGACGGCACATTGTGGTGTGAGAAGCCGAGCTACGTACAGGCGGACTTCTTCCTCAGGCGGATGCGAGAGATGATTGAGGCGAAACCCGAGCTGGCGAAGGAACAGCCGTTCAAGGCGATCGCCGAGAACGACGAGGACTTCCTCGGCCATCTGCTTGAGCATGCCGCCGAGCTCGCCAAGGGCGTCACGGAGGCCTACGCGGACATCACAACGGACGCATTCGAGCAGGCGGTCGAGACGTTCTTTGCCAGCGCCACGCATCCGACGCTCGGCGTGCCGTATACGAGCGTCGGCTATCAGCCGATGCGCGAGCTCGTCGAGCTCCTGCGGGCGCATGACTTCACGGTCTATGTCTGCTCGGGAGGCGGTCGGGATTTCGTGCGCGTCGTGAGCGAGCAGATGTTTGGCATCCCTCGCGAGCACGTGATCGGCTCAGGAACCACGCTCGAGTATCGCGAAGGCGACGTCTACCGCACGAAGGGCCTCGAAGAGCCGTTTGACGAACATGGCGGCAAGCCCGTCCACATCTGGACTCGCACCGGGCGAAAGCCGCTCTTCGCGGCAGGCAACACCAACGGCGATCAGGCGATGCTCGAGGTCGCTCGATTTAGCCTCCTAGTGAACCACGATGACGGCGAGCGCGAGTTCGCATACACCGAACTCGCCGAGAACGCCATGGCCGAGGCAGCCAAGCGGGGATGGATGGTCGTGAGCATGAAGGACGATTGGAAGAGCGTGTTTGCGGAGCCGGGCCTATAGAACGCCAAGCCGAGAGGAGAACCTGCGATGAGCGAACTGACCGCGATCGACATCCTGATCAACCCCGACGAGGCCACGATCGAGCACGCCCGCAAGGTCAACGCGCGGATGCGCCAGAGCGTCCCTGACGGGTACGCAATCGACGCGACCCATCAGCCACACATAACGACCCTTCAGCGCTACGTGCGCAGCGCCGACCTGAACGGCGTGTTCGAGGCTGTCGGCGAGACCGTGGCCAAGACCGACATGGGTTCGCTGTCCTACCAGGCGATCGCGATTCGGCACGGCGACTGGGGCGTGCCGGGCCAGGGCCTCGCCGTGCTGCTGGTACAGCCGAGCCCCGAGGTGCTCGACTTCCAGGCCAGCCTGCTAGCGGCCATCACACCGTTCGTCGAGTCCAAAGGCGCTGCCGCTGCGTTCGTGCGCGACCCAGGCGAGGAGATCAGCCAGAGCACCATGGACTGGGTTGAGGGCTTCGTGCCCGCTCAAATCGGCGCAGGCAAGTACATCGCCCACATCACCGTGGGCTTTGCAACGCTCGATGACCTCAAGACCATCGAAGCTGAGCCATTCGACGCATTTCCGATTCACCCGGCGAGCCTGGCTGTCTATCACCTCGGCAACAGCGGAACAGCTCGCACGCAACTCAAAGCCTGGCCGTTGACGAAGTAGCGCGGTTGGGCGGTGTTCGCAGATCGACGACACTTTCGCGTTCCGCAACAATGAGAGCGTGCCATCAGCGCTGGAGGAGACTCTTGCGTTAGACGATGCGCAGTCCTTTGCGGGGGCAGAGTTCGCCCTTGCTTTTCACAGGGAGCTAGCCTGTTGGTCCGCCAAACAAGTACGCGAAGACTTAGGCGGCTCAGATCCTCGGCTACGATGAAGGCGCGATGCAGAATAAAGACGAGCATTTCGACGTTCGCGTGCGAGCAGCGCAAAAGCAGGCTTCGCGCGAGCAAGACGAGCGCGATCTGCGCACGGGTCGTAAGTCCGCTGAGCAGTTGCGCCAAGAAAACGAGCTGTTGGCATCATTTGCGCGCTCTGCTCGTGTGGATCTCGCCGCCTCGCGTTCGCTTGGGTAGGCACACATGACTGCCAAGCCGCCCCTCCGGGATGAGGAGGTGGCGCGCATCCTCGGCCTGCTGGAGCCACTGAGCGACGACCGCTCGATCATCCTCGTGGGGGGCCAGGCGGTGAGCTTTTGGACACGCTTTTTGGGAGAGCGCTCAAGTGAGGTTGACGTTCTTGCGCCAATGACAAGCAAGGACATCGACTTCGAGGGCAGCGCGCGCTCCGTTCGCCAGGCGGCGGACCTGCTGGGGTCGCGTCTCATGAGCCGGGGGATTTGAAGTTGCGGGCGTAGCCTCCGCTTTGTCCTGGAAGACGAAGCTAATGGAGGTACGCCCGCATGGAGAAGGTAGCCCCGAGCGAGAGGTTTCGCTGCGAACTGGATGAGGTATTGGCCGGTGTCGGTGAGGAGCAGGACCCGATCGAGACGGTCGGCCGGCTGGGTGCGCGGCTGATCTTGCAGCAGGCGCTGGAGGACGAGGTCACCGAGTTCCTCGGCAGGCAGCGCTATGAGCGCGCCGGCGAGGCGGTGAGTCACCGCAACGGGCACGAACCCAGGACGGTCAAGACAACGAGCGGCTCGATGAGCCTGGAGCGCCCGCGGGTTCGTAACGCGAGCAAGCTGGGGTTCGAGAGCCGGGTGCTCGGCAAAGGTGTCACGCGGACGCACGCGCTGGAGTCACTCGTGATCAGCTCGTTCTTGCGAGGCCTCTCCACGCGGGATGTGGAGGGCGCGCTGGAGGAAGTCTTCGAGGAGCCGATCGCATCGAAGTCGACGGTGTCACGGATCTGTGAGGACACCCGCGAGCGATACCGCCAATGGTGCAGGCGTCGCCTTGAGCAACACGACATCGTCTACCTCTTCCTCGACGCGATCTACCTGAAGTTGCGCCCCGACGATAAGCCAGCGGAGGGCGTTTTGGTGTGCTGGGGTGTGACGCTGGAAGGACGCAAGGTTCTCCTCGGATTGGCGTTGGGGAGCCGTGAGAGCTACGAGGCCTGGCTTGATTTTGGCCGGGACATGATCGGTCGCGGCCTGCGGGCGCCAGCGCTCGTGATCGCCGACGGGGCACCCGGGATCTGGAAGGCGACGCGCGAGCTCTGGCCCACGGCGCTGGAGCAGCGCTGCACCGTCCACGCGCTTAGGAACGTCACCGGCAAGCTCCCCGAGCGCCACCATCAGGAGGTCAAGGCGCGCTGGTGGAAAGCATTCGACGACGCCCGCTCCCCGGCCGAGGCCAGCCGTGAGCTGCAGGGCATCATCGCTGACTACAAAACCAGCTACCCCTCGGCTATGGCCGTCATCGAAACGGACCTGTCCGCGCTCGTCACCCACCTGCAGTTCCCCTCCGGGCACAGCAAGCGAATCCGCACGACGAATCTCCTCGAGAGAACGTTCGTGGAGGTCCGACGACGCACCAAGGTCATCGGCCGGTTCCCCGGCGAGACCTCAGCCCTCTCACTCATATGGGCCGTGCTGGAGCTCTCCTCACGTGGCTGGCGAGGCGTGAAGATGAACCCCAAGACCGTCGCCGAGATCGAGCGTCTCCGCCGCCAGCTGCGCGACACCACGGTCGCCCCGCCAGCCACGACGAACACCGAGGAGACGATCGCCGCATAACATCCCCCCAAGCGGAGCTACCCCACAACGAATTCACCCGGGGAATGAGACGCGACCCCTGCTGGAGGCGCGGATGCGATTGGCGAGCATGGACGACCACACGCCGAACACGGGGATAGTGCTGTTTGTAGACGCCGATGGCATCGAGCGCGAGATCGACTTCATCGACCAGCCCCTCGGCCTTCAGGCGCGCGATGTCCGCGACACGGCGGTGCGTCTACTCATCCCGACAGACGAGCCGGGTGGCGAGGTGGGCGTGTGGGTGATGCACCCTGAGCGCTGCATGGAGAGCCGCATCTACAACGCGCAGATCCTAAGGAAGACAGACGCGCTTGCGGTGAGCCAACTCCAAGCGTCGGTCCTGTGCGCTCGAGAATGGTCGCGCTACATGCTCGATGACGACCCCTCACCCGAGCGAGTCAGGGCGGTACTGCGCATCAACGAGCGCGTCTTTCGCAAGTGCATACACGATCTCCATTTCGGCGCGGCCGAGATCAATCTTGATATCGATCCTTTCCGGGCTGTGCTTGCAGAGCACGAGGCGCTTCCGCCACGCTTTCAAGATTTGCGCTATCCCCAGATGTGCCGGCGTCTGGAAGAGAAGCGCTCCCGCACCACGGACCGTCGCATCTGATCGCCCGCTTGCGTGCGAAGGGGCGACTGCGTCGATGGGGGGTGTCGCGGGCGTGTCGTGTTCGTGTCGCGTGGAGCGTTATGTCCGTGACTATCCGTGGCCCGGTCCCTGGCTTCTGTTTTGGTTTGGGCATTGGGTTTTAGGCCAGCCACCCGGATGTGGGGTGGGTTGGGTCGGTGCTTGACCACCCGCCCTCAACTTCGATTGCGGGTGGTCAAGCACCTGTGTGGGGTTGGTGGTGGGGTGGCTGGCATGGCTGGTGTGGTGTTTGGTTTGGGTGGGGACCGGGATTGGGGTGGTGGGTGAGGATGGTGGTGTGTGTTTGTTGATTGTGTTTTTGGTCCCTGCGTTTCATTGCGGACGGATCTGGTTCGTCGGGCCACGGGTCCCCCTGGCGGACCCGTGGCCCGACGACCGGCGACGCTGGGGCTGTCCGTCCGTGTTGCTGGCGCCCCAGTTCCTCCCGCTGCCGTGAAAAACAGCAAAAACAAGGGGTCTGTGACGCGTAGCGTGTGAGCAGGGCTCATTTCTGGCGGAGCCTCGTGTCTGGCTGAGCCTTCTTTGGCCGGAGGGTGTTCTGGCGAAGCTTTGTAGCGGGTCCCTGTGGGGACGTGCGCTGTCGCGATCATTCGTCGAAGCGTCGAAACAGAGCGACTATCGTGTTATAGAAGTACTTGATAAGTAACGTTATGCGTCTATGCTGTAGCGCTATGTTTCCGAAAGGACTTCCTGATGGTCGATAGGCGGAGCCGTAGCGCGAAGGGTTCGAGGTCTGTGCTGGCGCAGCTTGATGGGCGTCTTGCAGAGCTTGATCGTGAGCTTGAGAGGACGGGTGAGTTGATGGCCGAGCGCCGGCGGTTGCTGGCCGCGAGAGCGGCACTCACCGGCGAGCGAGCACCTGTGGGCTCTTCGCTTGTGCGGCGTGTCACCCAGGATGAGGTCGCCACGTATCTAGAGCAGCATCCGGGTTCGCGTGCGGCTGGGATCGCTCGCGATCTGGGTGTGCCGTTGACGAACATTTCTCAGCATTTGCATCGCGGCAGGGATACGCGGTTTGAAAGGCGTGAGGATGGCTGGCACTGCCGCTGAACCAGCCGTAGTGAGCCGTCGTGATCTCGACGCGTTGTGCTGGGTCGGAGAACAGTATGCGGTTCGCGCTGATCAGCTCGGAGCGTGGTTGGCGTGTAATCCAAGGACTGTGCAGCGACTCGTGGCCCGTTTGCGCGAACAACGCTTGGCGGAGGTACGTCGCTTGCTGGTGGGAGAGCCCGCTTGGGTGATACCGACCGTGAAGGGGTTGCGTGCCGCGGGCTTGTCCTTTGGTGCGTGGCGACCACGGTTGGGATCCCTCGCGCATGTTTTGGCCGTCATGGAGGTGCGGTTGCATATCCAGTCGCGCTCCCCGCAAGCGGAATGGGTGTGCGAGCGGATACTCGCACGCGAGAGGCAAACCCCGCGAGAACACTTGGCCGACGCCGTCGTGTTGCTCGACGGACGGCAGCTTGCGATAGAGGTAGAGTTGATGGTCAAGAGCAAGCGCCGCACCCGCATGATCATCGAGGAGCTGACCGGACGCTATGACGGGGTGCTCTACTACTCTGCGCCCGGTCCACACCGGCTGATATCAGAGCTCGCCACCGAGAGCAGCTGGCCGTCGCTAGGCCTCCGCGAGCTTCCCACCCGCTGCGAAGGAATGCTGCTTTGAGCGTCCCGTTGCTGGCCGAGGCAGAGGGTGAGCGTGGGTTCGTACTCGCAAAGCGCATCGGCGGGGAGCGTGCGCTACCGGCCAGCGAAGGACTGGTCCTGCTGTCCCCCGAGAGGTTGTGCCGCCACATGCTCGTCACCGGTGCTACCGGGTCGGGCAAGACCGAGACATTGCTCCGACTGGCGTGGACGATCGCGAAGAGGAGTCGTGCACCAGTGTTCTATCTGGACGGCAAGGGCGACCGTCAAACGGCCGAGCGGTTCAGCGGGTTGATGGCGGACGCGGGCCGGGATTGCAGAGTGTTCCCACACGAACCGTTTGACGGGTGGCGCGGGCACCCCCACGAGATCCACGGACGGCTAATGGAGATAGTCGACTACGCGAGCAACGGCCCAGCGTCGTGGTATCGCGATATCGCGAAGAACGTGCTGCGGCTCGTATGTGAGCATCCTGACGGGCCGCCACGCTCAAGCACCCAGGTCCTTCAGAGGATGGCTCTACCCGTCCTGCAGGCCGCGCATGAGGGATCAAGCGCACTGGATTCTTTGACGAAGGATCAGGTGCGCCAGGTCAGGTTGCGCTACGAGGCGTTCTTCGGACAAACACGCGGGATGCTCGACGGTTCATGGGCGTGGGAGGACACAAGCGCGGCATACCTGCTGCTCGACACCCTCGCGTTGCGTGAAGAGGCTGACGGGCTCGCGCGGTTCCTGTTCGAGGATTTCGCTCACTACTTCACGACACGCAAGCCCCGCCAGCAGTTCTGTGTATTGATCGTCGATGAGTTCTCAGCACTCTCCTCCAGCTCCAGCATGGCCGGCAGGGTCGAGCAGGCCCGCGGTTTCCACACGAGTCTGATCCTCGCACCACAAGTCGTCGCTGGGATGGGCGATGAGGAGCAGGCAGAGCGGATTCTCGGGTCGGTAGAGACCGTGGTCTGTCATCGCGTGAACACGCCCGAGCGGATCGCGGCGCTCGCGGGTACTCGCCAACGCCCCGAGTACTCGATGCACTACGACCAAGAAGGAGCGAACGGGGAAGGCTCGGTACGGGTCCAACACCAGTTCAAGGTCGAGCCGAACACCGTCCGGTCGCTCAAACCGGGCGAGGCATACCTGATCAGTTGCGGGAGTGCGATGCGAGCACAAATACTCACCGCCCCACACATCACCCGGCGACTACCAAACAAACCCACAACGAACCCGGCAACAGAAACGACAGGCGCAGACAGCACAGCAGCGATGAGAAGCCAGGATTGCGAGTCGAGTGTCCCATCCAGACAGGTCCTGTCGGAGAAGGAGGTGCAAGCACTCCCTTTCTAACCGCAAGGAGACGGTGACATGCGAGAAAACAACACGCTCAAAGCGATCAAGGTTTTCCTCCTCCAAACAGTCGGAGCGTTCTCGATCAACTCGCTCGGCATGTACGCAATCGCGCTCGCAAGCGAACTACCGGTAATCCTCGCACGCGCGACATTCCTGTACGTGATCGTCGGGCTCACGTACGCCATTCAAGGACACGGCATCGACCCACCCGTGTACTGGCTCGAAATTGCGCTGATCCCCACGTTCTGGTCGATCCTCGCCCTGATAAGCCCATTCGGAACTGGATGGTGGTGGAAGCAGCGCTCGGGAGGGCGCAACCCCTCACAACGCGAGCAACTCGCCTACAACGACTCGATCGAGCTTCTGCAAGCCCAAACACCCAATCCGCTACTCCTACCAGAAAACTGGCATGTGATCGACACGCCAACACCCGAGGCCGCCGTATGCGGCGGAACGCTCATGCTCTCCAGAGGACTCTTGGAAAGCGACCACCTACCCGCCGTACTCGCGCACGAGCTTGGACACCTCGCCACACCCGACGGGAAGCTCACCGCTGCGATCAACAGACTCATACTAATCCCACCCCGACCACCACGACACGAACCCTCAAACCACCAACCCACACATGAAACCCGCCCCGGGATCGAAATACGCAACGAGAGAATCGTGCTAACCATCCTCGCGATCCGCATCCTCATATGGACCGTCAAGAAAACACTCAAATTCATCAACGGCGGACTCGGACTACGACTCACAACCCCCATATGGGGCATCTACTGGCGATGGCGGGAGTACAAAGCAGACGCCTACGCCGCCCAACTCGGACAAGCAGACGAGCTAGCCGACTTCCTCGAAACACACGCACTAATACACGACTACCCCATCCCATACATCTGGCTCACAGAACACACACACCCACCAACAGAGCTACGCATCGACAAGCTCAGAAATGCCGGAATCACGGTCCCGGGCTCCGCTGATTTCCTAGTACCGATTAAAGGGTAACACGATGCCCATTTCAGTTCGGCAACCGCTGGCGACAGCTGGCTCACGGCGAGTTACTTACACCAAAAAAGGTCGGTCTCTTACGAGACCTTTTTTGGTTTTGAATGAGAAGGAGGGAGTGCCGACGTGGCTTGCGCCCCATCGGAGCGTCAGCGTCGGGATAGAAGGGGATGGAAGACAGCTCCTCCTGTCTAGGCTAGGCGTATCAGTGGTCAGGCTCTGCTGCCGGATCGACGACTGTCACGCGTGCAGCGTCGAAATCGCGTCGGTTGAGGGTCGCGATTGCCATGTCGTGCGCCAGTGCAGTCGCGGCGATGAGGCTGTCCTTGATTGGCATCGCTCGCCCTTCCGCGCGAAGTGTCGCGAGTAGCTCTGCCCAGCGTAGTCCGGTAGAGGCTTCCCACGATATGCAGTGCAATCTCTGCACACCGTCTTCGAACCAGCGCTCCAGTCGACTTCGACGGCGGCCGGTGGGGAGCAGCAGAATGCCGAAGCGGATCTCGCCCAGGATGATCGGGTCGACGGCTAGCTCTGGCTCGTTGTGCCCGAGCCAATCGACAATACGCTGGTTCGGGCGAGGCTTGGTTGCCTCCGATAGGACGTTTGCGTCGACTAGGTAGCGTGCCAACGAGATCGACTAGAGGGAGTCGGTTGACTCTGACTCGATCTCCGCGAACCAGCCGTCCTCTGGGCATGACCGCAGCCATTCGACCAGACCGTGGTTCGGTGGTGGCGTCAGTCGGGTGAGTCGGTACTCGTCGGGCCCGATGCGGTCCACCTCGAACTCCTCTCCAGCCTTGATGCCGTCCGTAGCACGCAGCTCTGCGGGGAGAACGATCTGGCCCTTCGTGGAGATGGTGGTGCGCATACACGTAAGATAGCATCTTACGGCGATTCTTGTCCAGGCGTCTCGGGGCTGTCGGATTAAGGGGTGATGCCCCAGGTCTCGCCGAGTTCACCCGTTTCTCCGATGCCGCCCGCCGCGGCGCGGGCTGCGCTTGAGACGTTTGCTCGCATCGCGCGGGAGCGACATCCCGGCGTTGTGCTGGTCCCGCTAGGGGGTGTAGGGGCGGACAGCGCCGTTGTTCCGGCCTCGGCGGGGCAGGTCGTCAGGCCCTTCGCCGCGCCAGAGGATGGTGACGCGTCCCTCGATCGGGTCTCTGGCGTCGCCGCGCTTGACGATCACCGCGTCGATCGAGCTGGAGAGGATGCGCGTGCGGTCCTCGGTAGGTAGCTCGTCGTAGGTCTCGATGGTCTCTGCGTCGGGCGCCGAGGCGCTTGCTTGCTGCAGCTGGATGCGGGCTTCGTCGACGGCGGTCGAGCGTGCTTCCAGCGCAGTGTGATAACCAGCCCCGAGTACGCGTCGAGCGGTGATGTCCGAGGCGAACGCGGCCAGCTCGTCTTCTGCCTCTTGGAGCTTCTCAGCGGCGGCTTGGAGGGTTTGTGTGTCCTGTTTGATGGCGAGGGCGTGGCCCTTCATCTGCTCGCGCCAAACACTCTCCACATAGCTGTCGAGGGCGTCGCGGGGGATGTTGGCGGGCGCGGGGCAGGCGCCGGCGCTGTGGACCGCGCGGCAGCGGTAGGCGCGTGTCGGATTGGTTCTTCCCCAACCGTAGACCTGTGGCGCGAGCACGTAGCGGCAGCCGGCGCAGCGCACGATCCCTCCGAGGAGGCTTGGGGTCTTGGAGCGGTGGGCGGCGCGTACGGGTGCGTGGTTGGCTGCTTGCCACTCGCCGAGGCTGACGATGGCCTCGTGGGCGTCGGGGTTGACGGCGTCGCCTCGGTAGGCCTCGCCGAGGTAGACACGGTTTTTGATGATGCGATCGACGTTTGAGGTCGTCCAGCGTCCGTCTTTGGGGCGGGGGGCGATCTGGTCGAGCTTGCGGGCGATCTCGGTGCGTGTCTGGTGGGCTGCGCGCATGAAGAACGCTTCGCGGATGGCGGGCGCGTCGGCGTTAGGTACGAGCCGCTTGTCGGGGCCCTTGTCGTAGCCGACTGGCGTGAACTTGGCGACGTGTACTCCGCGGGCGATCGCGTTGGTGGTAGCGGTATCCCAATTCTCCGAGATGCGGTCGCGCTCGAGCTCGGCGAATACGAGCAGGATCCGCAGGAAGGCCTTGCCCATCGGTGTCGAGAGATCAAGGTTCTCGGTGACGGAGACGAGCACAGCCCCATGGCGCTCGAACTCTTCGAGCGTGGAGAGCGCTCCGACGAGCGTGCGGGCAAAGCGGTCGAGCTTGGCGACGATCACTCCGTCGGTTTGGCCGTCCCTGATGCGCTGCATGATCTGGTCGAAGACGGGTCGGCGCATAGTCCCGCCGGAGACGTCGAGCTCGTGTTCGTGCCAGGTGAGCGTGTGTTCGTGTGCTTGGGACCAGCGCTCGATTTGGGCCCTCTGGACCTCTGGTGAGATGAAGCTCTCGCCGCTCCGACCGCCCACTTTTGAGACGCGAATATAGGCATCGAGCCTTATTCCATCGGGGTTCATGTGGCCGCAATATAACATCGATGTTCGACGAGGGATGGCGGCTGCTGGGAGACCCGGTGGGGCGCACCTTGCTGGCCTCTCTGCAGCGCATGGGTCGCTCGGAGTTGGCGGTGCCGATCATCAGCACCCAACTGGTCACCGATGCGCTCGTGGGGGAGCGCGAGTCGCTGGAGAACCTACTTGGGGCGACGTTCGTGTTCGGGATGCGTTCTGAGGTTGAGGCGTCGCGGGCGCTGACATTGCTGGGACTCGACCCTGACGATCGTCGTGCTCGCGAGCGCCTGCTCGAATTTGAGGCGGGGCGCTGTCTGTTTCGCGATCACCGCGGGCGGGTCGAGGCGATTCAGGTCGAGGTGGTCGTGCCTTCTTTGTTGCGGGCCTTTTCGACAACCCCACAAGTGTCTGGACAGCAAGCGTGTCGAGAGGGTTGAGTGTCAATTCGGTCTTATCATCGCGGGGGGTTGCCCGCCGGCTCACAACTGTTGTGACAATCGCGTTTGTCCTGCTTTTGGGGTCAGGTAAAGCACTTGCGGCCGAGCGCCGTGCGGCGACACAGAACAACGGCGCGCCACGCGCGCCAAGTGGACCGGTTCTGGGCTCTGGAAGTCTCCTCGGCGCAGAAGCCTCCGCCTCGGCTCCCTCTAGTGGCGGCGATCAGCTCGCAGGCAATGGTTTGGACAGTCCACTGTGTCGCGACCCTGGCGGCCTCTCGGCGGCACAGCGGCGCAGCTGTGAAACAGACAGTTTCGTGGCGGCCCCAGACCCTACCAACGACTATGCGTTCGATGTGAACATCAACACAGGTGTCGGCAAGTGGGGCAATGACATGTCGGCGACGTTCGATGATTTTGCCCAGTACGGGTGGATGGCCCTTGTGTCAGCAACGCATGGCCTGGTGGTGATGTTCGAGTGGTGCTATTCGCTGAACCTACTGAGCGGAGCCTTGTTGAGCCAGGTGACGGGGGCGCTGCGCAATGCTCGCTTGACTTTCACCGAACCATGGTTGGCGATCGTTTTGGCCATTGCTTCGATCCTGGTCGTCTATCACGGCCTGGTTAGGCGTCAAATAGCTGAGACGATCGGTCAGGCCTTGACGATGCTCGCGATGATGGCGGGTGGTTTGTGGGTGATGGCCGAACCGGCGGGCACGGTCGGCGCCGTTGAGCAGTGGACGAACCAGGCGGGTCTTGGCACGATGGCGGCCGTTGCGAGCGGAACGCCCGAACATGCCGAGCGCACGCTGGCCGACAGCATGCAGGTGATCTTCGGCAGCGTGGTCACCACGCCTTGGTGCTACCTGGAGTTCGGGGACGTCGGATGGTGTGACGACACCGACCAGCTCGACGGCGCTTTGCGCAATGCGGGTCTGACGATCGCCAAGGGAGAGGAAGCGAAGAGTGGATGTCGGGGCAGCTGCACGGCCGGCGCGGGTCCAGGGTCGCGAACGCTGTTCGCGAGTGCGGCGCTGTTGCGCGAAGCACAGACCAACGGAGAGCTGTTTCTGGCGTTGCCCGCTAACGAATCAGGACGTAATTCAGTTACCAAAAAAGGCACGTTGCTCAACGTGCTCTGCGGTGGCGGCAAATCGGCCGACGGATGTACAGGCCCAACCTCCTCGCAGGCGGAATTCCGCTCACAGAAGGGTACGGGCCCGCGTGTCATCGGCCTGTTCGCGATTTGGCTAGGAGCCTTGGGGATGTTGTTGCTAATGGGCTACTTGGCTCTGCGGCTATTGGGCGCCGCACTGGTGGGCCTGTTTTTCCTGTTGCTCGCGCCTGCTGCGGTGCTGGCTCCCGCACTTGGCGATGGAGGCCGCTCGGCTTTCCGCGGTTGGGGTTTGAAGTTGCTGGAGGCAGTAATCGCGAAGCTCACATATTCGTTTCTGCTGGGCGTGGTCTTGATGATGATGAAGTTGCTCTTGAGCCTCACGATCCTTGGGTGGTGGGGGCAGTGGCTTCTGATCTCGGCCTTCTGGTGGGGCATTTTCCTGAAGCGCCGCCAGACGCTCGGTTGGGCCACTGGGGTCGGCCGTGATCACCCACAGCCGACGCATCGCTCGATGGCGCGGCGCATGGAGGACGCGCTGGAGACGCCCCGTGCTTTGCTGAAGCCGCTGGCCGCGATTAGAAAGCACAGGCAGCCTGCGCCTGAGGTAGAGCCCCCTTCCAGGTCGCGCACGAAGCCTCATACGACCATTGCGCCGAGTGCAGGCGGAGCGTCAACTTTGAGTCCGGATATTGGAGGACCGAGGGGCGACGACGGTCCCAGCAGGGATGGAGGGAGTCCCGGCAGGGATGGAGGGAGCGACAGCGCTGGTCAGGGCGGCGGAGTGAGCGGTGCCAGCAAGGGTGGTGATGCCAGCAGGGACGGCACGAGTGGCGAGTCAGGCGAAGGCCGCCGTAAGCGTAAGCGCCCGGGGCCGGCGGCGGGCGGGTCGCCGCCCGGCAGGCACCAAACGACGGGCAAGCAGGCCGGCGCTCAGGCCGGGCATGCAAGCGCGGGGTCGTCTGCCGGAGCGGACCCGATAGCCCAGGGGAAACGATTGGAGCGATTGCGGCACGAGCGCCAGAAGGCACTGGCGAACGGCGACACACGCAGAGCCGCAAAGCTCGGCGTTCGAGAACAGCGGATAGAAGGCAAGCAGGCGCGCCACCAGACGCTTGCCCTTGCGATGCTCGATCCGGAGATGGAGGCGGTCGAGATCGCGTCGGTCGCGAGTGCCACCAAACGCGCGTCTGGGTCGGCTCCACCAGGGTCGGTCGCACACACCGGTCAGGCCCCGGTCAAGCCTCCTGCGACCGCACCGAGGAGCGAAATCCGGCATGTAGACCTCGGGCATGTAGAGCGTCGGTCTGGCGGGGGGCAGCAGGAACAGCAGCGCTCGAGCGTGATGGACGACGCCCGCGAGGTTGCGGCTAGGCGCAAGCGCCAGCTGGGTTGGGGCACCGACCAGCCGAGACCTAGGAGCGAAGGTTGAGCGCCGGGTCACTCGCCGAAGGCTCAAGGTTGGGTCCTTGGCCGAGAGCGGCAGGCCACCGAGACCGGCGTGTTGCTCTGCCCGTGCGAGTGCTCGTAGGCCTTGTGTTGCTGCTTGCGGCCGGTCTGGCGGTCCTTGTGGCTTGTGTCGCCCTACTTGGTGTGACGGTGGGTCTTTCGACCAGTTCCGTCACAGGGGCCGCCGACACGTACGAGGTGTCGGCCAGGGCGCGCGCGGAAATCCCGCCGGAATACCTCAAGCTCTATAACGAAGCGGCCTCACGCTATGGCTTGGACTGGGCGATCCTGGCTGGCGTCGGCAAGGTGGAGTGTGACCATGGACGTGACCCTGATCCCTCTTGTACGAAGGAGGGCGCTGTGAACTCGGCCGGGGCCGGCGGTCCGGCTCAGTTCTTGGCATCGACTTGGAAGCAGTATGGCGTGGACGGCGATGGCGATGGGCGAGCCGACCGCTGGGACCCGGCCGATGCGATCTTCTCGATGGCCAACTATCTGCGGGCCTCGGGCGCGCCAGGGGATTACCGAAAGGCGATCTTCGCCTACAACCACGCCGACTGGTATGTGAACGAGGTGGAGCACTGGGCCTCGATCTATCGCGGCCCAGTGCAGGCGAGCGCGGCGGGCGGCCCGGAAGTCTCGATCGCCGAATGGCCAGGGGTAGGCGAGGTCGAATTCACGTCAGGCACCCGAGCGGTGCTCTCGCCCAATGACGGCCACGTGGCGCTGGTGCCTGAGGAGGTGCCCAGTGTGGTTCAGGCAATGGTGATCGCCGGCAACGAGTTGCAGGACCTCCCATATGGACCCGACGGTCATCCAGATCCGAGGGGCGCTCTGGACGAGGACTGTTCGAGCACCGTCAACTATGTGCTCTACCGCTCAGGGGTACGCCCGATCGGGGAAATCGTGCGCGAGAACCCACTCGCCCAAGACTATGTGCATTGGGGAGCGCCTGGGCCTGGTCGATGGGTCACGATCTACGCCACCGACGCTCCGACTGCCCACGTGTTCATCGTTATCGCGGGCTTGCGGTTGGACACTTCTCACAACGGCACTGACGTGGGACCCAATCGCGACGAAGACGGTCCGCGTTGGCGCACCCTCGATCATGTGCCGACATGGGCACACTGGTCGGTGAGACATCCGCCGGGGTTGTAGGGCCACCCATAGCTGGGGTTGTAAGGTGGCCAACATGAGCGTGCGCAAGGTTGAGTTCCTGCTGATCGGCGGTGGTCTCGCTTCGGCCAACTGCGCACGCTGGCTACGGGAGTCTGGCGCCACGGGGGAGATCGTGCTCGTGGGGCGAGAGCCCGACTCGCCCTATAACCGGCCGGAGTGCTCGAAGGGCTATCTGCGTGGCGAAGAGACTCGCGAGGAGCCTCTGTTCAGGCCGCAGGAGTGGTGGGAGGAGCAGAAAGTCGAGCTGCTGAGGCGCACAGCGTGATGTCCTTGGACTTGGAAGCGCGCACAGCCCAGCTTTCGGATAAGCAGGAGCTGCGCTTCGAGAAGGCGTTGCTCGCAACCGGCGCGAATGTACGTCGTCTCAATGTGCCCGGCTGTGAGCTGGAGCAGATCCACTATCTGCGCACGCTCGGTAACGCTGACGCAATCCGCGAGGGTGTGGCGGACGCTGAGAAGGTTGTCCTGATTGGCGGCTCCTACATAGGCTGCGAGGTGGCCGCGTCGCTCACTTTGATGGGTAAGCAGGCCACGATCGTGATGCAGGAGGAGGCCACCTTGGAACGTGGCTTCGGCAAGCGAGCCGGGCGCTTCTTCGGAGAGCTGCTCGAATCGCATGGGATCAAGGTGCACGGCTCCGATGGATTGGAGCGCTTCGAGGGCGACGTGCGCCCCGGCAGGGAGGGGCATGTCGGCAGGGTCGTGACGACCTAGGTCTTGAATTGCCCGCCGATGCGGTTGTGGTTGGCGCCGGCGTTACGCCGGATGTGGCGTTGGCCAAGCGTGCCGGTCTTGAGATAGGCGAGCGGGGTGGTGTCCTATGCTCATCGCGCTTGGAGACCTCTGTGCCGGGAGTTTTCGCAGCTGGAGATATCGCCGAGTACGACTCTCCTCTGCACGACACGCACGTGCGCATCGAGCACTGGGACGTGGCCTTCAACCACGGCAAGACGGCCGCATTGAACATGCTCGGCGGTAACGTGCCCCACGAGGTTGTGCCCTACTTCTACTCGGTGCTCGGCGATTGGGGCGAGTTGGAGTACGTCGGTCCCGCCTACGAGTGGGACGAGGAGGTCGTGCGAGGCTCCTACGAGGAGGGCAAGTTCACGACCTGGTACATACAGGACGGGTCGTGTGCTGGGGCGCTCACGTTCGGGCGCTCGGACGATCTGGATCATGCGCGTCGGCTGATCTCCGCATCGACGGTGCTCGGCGAGCGGGAGCGGGAGCGGCTGGCAAGTCTCGACCAGGACCTTGCAAGTCTTTAGAGACGGCGACCTCATCGCGCTGTAGGCTACGTCCGTCCATAAGGTCGGTGGAAAGGGAAGCCGGTGCAAGTCCGGCGCGGACCCGCCACTGTGACTGGGGATGCCAGACGCGGCGCGCAAGCGCAGCCACTGATCGGCCGTTCGGCGGATCGGGAAGGCGCGGAGGGTAGGCCCGGGAGCCAGGAGACCTGCCTCCGACCACAAGCCCACAAAACCCTCGTGGAAAGGGGTTGGCTCCATGTCTCAAACGCGTATCTCCTCGCGCTCGGCGCTTCTCGCGGTCGCACTTTTCTGCCTGCTCGTGCCGGCGTCCGCGGTAGCTGCAGGCGCACCCGCTCAAGTCACCGTGAGGGTTGAGGGATTGAGCGAAACAAAGGTTCCGCCGACGCTCGTCACGACTACTACGACGCCGGTCGTGAAGGACGGCAACGAAGCCGACTCATGTCCCGGCACCAGCGCCGCCGGCGCGCTGCAACTGGCGACCGCCGGCAACTGGAGCGGCAAGTGGTTTGGTAACGAAGTCGGCTACTCGGTCGAAACGATCGGTGGCGAGAGTCACCCCTTCGAATTGGGTTCGAATGCAAACTATTTCTGGTCCTTCTGGTTGAATGATGTGTTCCAAACAGAACACGGTGTGTGTGGCGTTGAAGCAGAGCCCGGTACTCACGTGCTGCTTTTTGTCGAATGCGAAGGCTCCGAATGTCCGCCAAACCCCACTCCCCTTGAGATCGAAGCGCCCGCTACAGCCAACGTGGGTGAAGCGACGGCGGTGAGCGTCAAGCAGTACAACGCCAAGGGCGAAGCCTCGCCCGCGGTTGGTGCGAGCGTAATCGGGGGCGGGGCTGGTGCGACCACCGACGCTCAAGGTCATGCGACGCTGAAGTTCATCGGCCCTGGGACCTACACCCTGCAGGTGAATGGCGCTGCAGCCGGGCCGCCGGCGGTGCGCACCGAGACGACGATCTGCGTCCACAACGGCCCCGACGGGACCTGCGGCACCCAGCTCCTAACGGCCTGCGCGACTGAGTCGGTTCCTGCGGGTGGATGCGGCGGGCCGGGATTCGTGCCGCCCCCACCGGCTGTTGTGACAACCGTCGCCGCGGGGGTGAAATCTGGGCACGTGTATTCCAAGCGCAAAGCGCCAAGGATCCTGAAGGGCGTCGTGAAAGTGCCCGCCGGCGCCGTGCTCAAGGAAGTGCGGATCAGCTTGGTGCGGCGCAAGGGCAAGCGTTGCTTTGCCTTCAACGGCTCCAAGGAGCGCTTCGTCAAGAGTCACTGCGGAGCCTCGAAGTTCTTTTCGGTGGGCGACACCGAGTCGTTCAGCTACCTGCTGCCGGCGGCGCTGCCGGCCGGACACTACGTCTATGACATCGAGGCGGTCAGCAACGCGGGACAGGTCACGAAACTCGTCCCCGGCGTGAGCCATGTCGTCTTTTATGTCAAGTAACAGATCCATCGGGTCGATGGGCGCGGGAGGGCGCCGAGTGCGCCCTCCCGCCTGCGACTTGCTCGGTCTGCTGGTCGGATGGGGTCTGCTCGGCGTATTTGTCCTGACGCTTGCCGGCTGTGGTCTGGGTCCGGGAGCCACACCCAGCGCGATCCACTTGACCGTCACCGAAGACTTCGGCGCCAAGCCGGTTGGTGGGCAGCGGCCGCCGAAGGCGCGTGGCCAAGAGACCGTGCTGAGCCTGTTGATGCGCAACCACGCGGTCACGACTCGCTATGGGGGTGGCTTCGTGCAGAGCATCGACGGCCACGCCGGTACGACGCAAGGTGGGGAACCGGTCGACTGGTTCTATTACGTCAACGGCATCGAGGCGCCCAAGGGCGGGGCAAGTACACAGGTGTACGCAGGCGACCACATCTGGTGGGACCTACACAATTGGAGTCAAACCGAGGACGTGCCCGCCGTGGTGGGCTCCTTTCCGGAGCCGTTTCTGAACGGTAGCGAAGGCAAGCGTTTGCCGGTACGCGTGGAATGCGCCGAAGTAGGTGGTCAAGCGTGCCAAACGGTGGTGTCTCGCTTGCGCGGTGAGGGCGTGCCGGCCGCGATAGCCGCGATCGGTCCAGGCGACGAGCCGGAAACACTGAGGGTGCTCGTCGGGCCGTGGCCTACGGTCAGGGGTACGCCCGCCAGCGAGGCGATAGAGCGAGGTCCGAACGCCAGCGGCGTCTATGCGCGCTTCGCGGGCGACGGGCGGTCGCTGAGCCTGCTTGACGCGAGCGGACGCACTACCAAGACGTTGACATCGGACGCTGGCCTGGTAGCTGCCACTCGCTATGCCCAAGAGGAGCCCCTATGGGTAGTCACGGGAACCGACGCGAGCGGTGTCGCGAGAGCGGCAGGGGCGTTTTCCGAAGCGGCGCTGCACAATCATTTTGCTTTGGCGCTGGAAGCGAACGGCACACCGCGTCCACTCCCGACAGCGGCGCGATGATCGGGGACACGCTCTTCTATCGCCGCTTGGCAAGTCCACTGCACGCTACGCGGGCGAGCGTGGGGGCGGCGTGGACGGCGGCGCTGATCGTGGCTGCCTTGGCCTGCGAAAGCCCGTTCGTGTTGGCCACCCTGGTGGGTGCGATTGTGGCGGCTGGAGCGGGGGCGGGCGTGGGGCACCAGGTCGCACGCTCACTACGGATGGCGGCGATTGTGGCCTTTCCGATCGTGGTGGTGAACGTGCTGGTCGCCAGGGACGGTTTGACTGTGTTCCTGAGGCTTGGCGACCTGGGGCCCTTCGGCCAGGGAGACCTGACGGTGGAGGCGCTGGTGTACGGCCTGGTGATCGCCTTGAAGGTCACGCTGCTCATGCTTGCCACGACCTTGGGAAGCCTCACTGTCGATCCGGACGAGCTGCTGCGGGGAGTGCGCAGGCTGTCGTTTCGTTCGGCTTTGACGGCTTCGCTGGCGACTCGCATGATCCCGGTCTTGGCGGGCGACGCGCGCCGGCTGGCTGAGGCGCAGCGCACACGCTTCGCGCACGCGCACGAAGAAGGCTTTGCTACGCGCGCGCGCGCGCAAGTCACCCTCGTGAGCGCAATATTGTCCTCCTCCTTGGACCGCGCCTTGGACGTGGCCGCGACTCTCGAGCTGCGCGGCTTCGCCGAGGCCCGACGCGCCCAGCGCAGAGTGATCCCCTGGTCCCGCCACGATGTCGCGTTCGCGGTCTCGGCCGCCTCCGTAGCGGCGCTTGCGATCGGAGCGCGCCTGGCGGGAATCGTCGCTTTTGATGCCTATCCCGAAATCAAAGCGGCAGGCGCGCCCGAAACGCTCGCGCTCGGCGTCGCGCTGGCGCTTGCGATCCTGGCCCCGTTTGCAGACCGCAAGGGAATCAAGCCATGAGCGCCGTCGACAACTCTCGATCTGAGCGAGCGATCTTGTGAGTGCGGTTGTGTTTGAAGGCGTCACCTACGCCTATCCCGGGGAGGGTGCTCCCGCGCTGCGGGACGTGAGCCTCACGATCGAGCCGGGGGAGCTGTGTGTGCTGGCGGGGCTCTCCGGGCACGGCAAGTCCACGCTGTTGCGAGCTGCATGCGGTCTTGCCCCGCACTTCTACGGCGGCTCGTTCGCCGGCAGGGTGACCGTTGAAGGGCTCGACACGCGCGATCATCCCCCGGCTCGTCTGGGGGCGCTGACGGGCGCCCTGTTTCAGGATCCGGAGACTCAGCTAGTGATGGGCTCGGTATGGGCGGAGCTGGCGCTTGCACTGGAAAACCGGGGCCACAGCCCGGCGATGGTGGCGAGGGGGGTCGAGGAGGTGGCGCTCGCGCTCGGGATCGACCGCCTGCTCGAGCGCTCCACCCAGGAGCTGTCCGGTGGCGAGCAGCAGCGAGTTGCGCTTGGGGCGGCCTTGGCGGGACGCCCCAAGGTGGTCCTGCTCGACGAGCCCACCTCGCAGCTGGACCCGGTCGCCGGCGATGAGCTGATCGGCCTGCTGCGGCGTCTGAACCAGGAGTGGGACACGACTATCCTGCTGTGCGAGCATCGCCTGGAGCGCTGTCTGGCGGCGGCCGATCGTGTGATCGCGATGCACGGGGGCCGGGTCGCGCACGACGGCCATCCGGAGAGCTTCCTGGAATGGGCGCGACGCGAGGCGCCCGCACTGCAGACTCCCGGCGCCAAGCTGTTCGCTCTGTCTGGGCTGGACCCGGCTCCAGTGGGCGTCAAGCAGGCTCGTGCCACCTTGCGAGCCCGGGGTCTGCTGACGGACGGGAGCGAACCTCCATTCCCAGCCTCCGGTCTGGCGGGATCGCAAACCCGGAGCGGTCGCGGTGGAGCGAAGCCTCGTCGACGCCGGGGCTCCAGGTTTGGGGGAGGGGAGGGCGTACCTCTCGCGGTGCGGGGGCTTTGGTATGAGATTCCGCGCGGCCCGGCGGTCCTGCGCGGCATCGATCTGGTCGTGCAAGCGGGCGAAAGCATCGCCCTGATGGGTCGCAACGGGGCGGGCAAGTCCACCTTGCTGCGCCATGCCGCGGGTCTGCTGGCCCCGACGCGCGGCAAGGTCGAGGCCGCGGGAAGGGTGGCGCTGTTGTTGCAGAACCCCAACGACTACTTCTTGCACGAGCGGGTGGCCGAGGAGACGTCGCCGCGGGCGCTCATGGCCGCAGGGCTTGGAGGCATGGCTGAACGCAATCCGCGCGACCTTTCGGGAGGCGAGCGCCAGCGCTTGGCCCTGGCGATCGTGGCACCCGAAGGGCACGCGGCGGGAGAGGGCGATCCGCCGGTCGTGCTCGCCTTGGACGAGCCCACGCGCGGGATGGACCGCGAGGCCAAAGCGACGCTTGCCGCTGAGCTGCGCCGTCGTGCGGAGGGGGGTCAAGCGGTGATCGTGGCCACGCACGACCCCGAGTTCGCCGCGGCGTGCGCCGACCGCGCGGTCCTGCTCGCCGATGGGCGCGTGATCGCCGACGGCTTCGCCGCGGAGCTTCTGGCCGGCGGTTGGTACTTCTCCACCGAAACCGCGCGTATCCTCGGCGGCAAGGGCGAGGCGCTCGAGCCGGAGGCGGGCGCCAGGCTGTTGGCCGACCGCACGCTTCGCTGTTCTTCGGCGCTTGAGAGCCGCGCCGTGGCTGGTGAACAGCTCGCGATGTCCCCACGACCGGCGACAGAGGCCGACTCTGTAGTTGTCTCCTCGCTTACGCCGCGAGGTCAGTCGTGAGCTGGCCGCTATCGAGCTTTGCGATCGTGCTCGGCGTGCTGATCGCCGGTTGGCTGGCCTATGAGCGTTCGCGTCCGTCGGCGCGCATGACGGCGATTGTGGGCACGCTCGCGGCGGTGGCGGCGCTGGGACGCGACGCGTTCGTGGCGTTGCCCGATGTGAAGCCGATCACGGCGATGACGCTCGTGGTGGGCTATGCGCTCGGCCCGATTCCGGGCTTTGCGGTCGGCGCGATCGGAATGCTCGCCTCGAACATTATGCTCGGTCAAGGCCCCTATACGCCCTGGCAGATGGCCGCGTGGGGGCTGGTCGGTCTCGCCGGCGCCGCGCTCGGGCGGCTCAGCAACCGGCGTTTGGGGCGCTTTGGGATCGCGCTGGCGTGCGCGGTCATGGCTTTGGTCGCAAAGGAGATCATGAACGTGTACACGTGGACGCTCGGGGCCAGCCACACGCCCGCCGCATTCTTTTTGACTGCAGGTCAGGCCTTGCCATACGACATCACCGACACCGTCGCCAGCTTTCTGTTCGGGTTTGCTTTTGGTCCCGAGCTGGCGCGCCTGCTCGGTCGGGTGCGGGCACGCATGACGGTGGAATGGAAGCCAGCCAACCCACCGGCGGCGACGATGGTGGTGGCGCTCGCGCTCCTGGGAGCAGGCTGTTGCGTGGTCGGTTCTCCTTCCTCGGCGCGCGCGGCGCCCCATCTGTCGAGGCAAGCCCACGCTTCATCTTCTGGTGTGATCGCTCACGGTGTGGCCTACCTGGAGAGTGCCCAGAACGGCGACGGCGGCTTCGGCGCGTCCAAGGGACAGCGCAGTAGCGAGCTTTACTCCGCCTGGGCGGCGATGGGACTCGCGGCCGCCGGTCGCGATCCGCTCGTGCTCAGGCGCGTCGGCCACTCGGTGCTCGATGCCATCCGGGGTCAGGCCTCGACGCTGGAAGGGGCCGGCGATTACGAGCGCACGATCCTTGCTCTGCATGCTTGTGGCCTGTCTGCGTCCGCTTTCCTGGGTGCGAGCCTGGTCGGCAGATTGCTGCGTGAACGCTCTAGTGACGGCTCGTTCGAGCATCTCGTGAACATCACGGCGTTCGCGATCTTCGCGCTGCGCGTCGGCGGCAGCTCGGCGGACAACCGGATCGTGAACTCGGCGGGACGCTGGCTGGTGTCCCAGCAGAACAGGGATGGCGGCTTTGGTTTCGCCGGACGCGGGGGTAGCGAGGACGTGGACGACACGGCCGCGGCGCTTCAGGGGGTAATCGACGCGACTGGGCAACCGGGCACTGCGCTCGCCGCGCGAGCGGTGGCCTATTTGCGCCGCACTCAGAATCCCGACGGCGGCTTTCCCCAGCAGCCTGGCGGCGAATCGAATGCCCAGTCGACCGCCTGGGCGGTGCAGGGTTTGGTCGCGGCTGGCGTAAACGTGGGCTCGGTCAAACGCCGCGGTAGCCGCTCGCCGATCGGCTACTTGGAGAGCTTGGCCGCGCCCGACGGGAGTGTGCGGTATTCGCGCACCAGCGCGCAGACGCCGGTGTGGGTCACGGCGGAGGCGCTCGCCGCACTGGCGGGCAAGCCGTTTCCGATAGCGCCAGCTTGAGCGGCCGTTAAGCGACTCTCCTACCCTGCAGAGATGTCCACGATCGCGCGCGCCCCGCTCAGCGACCGCCGCCTCGCGCGTCTGGCTCTGCTCGTGGCCGGGCTATGCCTTGTGGGGCTTGCGCTCACCTGGATCTTGGCTGAGCTGGTGCCGATCACGCATGTCAAGGACGCGGTCGCCCTGTATGACTTCACGCGCTTGAATCGACCGCTCGTGGAAGCGCCTGCCAACGCCTTGCTCGATCTGCTCTACCCGCCGTTCTATGCCGCCTGGGGGATCGTGCTCGTCGTGATTGCCCTGCGCCGCCGCCTGATCTGGGTGGCTTTGACGGTCGCGATCCTACTTCCGTTGGCGCCGCTCACGGCTGAGCTGCTCAAGCCGCTGCTCGCCCACCATCACGATCAGATCGGGCCGAAATACATCGCCAATGCCTCGTGGCCCAGCGGCCATGCGACCGCGGCGACCACGCTGGTGTGGTGTGCCTTGCTGGTTGCGCCGCCGGTCCACCGCCGGCTGGTGGCTGCTCTGGGGGCGGCCTTCGCGCTCGCGGTGGGAGGGGCTTTGCTTGTGCTCGCTTGGCACATGCCAAGCGATGTCGTCGGGGGCTACCTGCTCGCCACTTTCTGGGCGGCTTTGGCGTTTGCGACGTTGCGCGCGAACGGCCAGGATGGCGACGCTCTCATGCATGCACGCCCGCGGCTAGGAGCTGGGCGGCGTCCGTCCGGCGCCGTGCGAGCCTGGAGCCCATAGTGGCTCCGATCCGGCGTCGTGCTCGTTGGCGGCACGACTAAGGATGAACAGCATGTCCGAGAGGCGGTTCAGATAACGGATCGCCTCTGGGTTGCAATCCTCGACGGCGATTGCGCGCCGCTCCGCTCGGCGGCACACGGTGCGACACATGTGCAAATGGGCCGAGGCAAGCGTTCCTCCAGGGATGACGAACGAGCGCAGGGGCTCAAGCGTGGCGTTGACCTCGTCGCAGACCTGCTCAAGCCAGGCCGAGTACTCGGCAGTTACACGCAGGCGCGCCTGACCCTTGCGTGTCTTATCGGGCTCGTCGTCTGTAGGGGTGGGCACCGACAGGTCGGCGCCCACGTCGAGCAGATCGTTTTGCACGCGCTCCAACCATTCAACGAAGCGCTCTGAGAGGCCCGGCGCGATCAGGGTCAAGCCGATCGTCGCATTGAGCTCGTCCACGGTCCCGTAGGCCTCCACGCGAGGGTGCAGCTTGGAGACGCGACTCATGTCTCCGAGATGTGTCTGGCCACCGTCCCCGAGCTTGGTGTAGATGCGCGTTAGGTTGACCGTCATGGCTCGTCGAGTCTCGCAGATTGGATTCTCGCGCGGGAGCGCCGGCACCCCGATGGACTTCTTGATTTCGCATCGGCCTCGTCTGATCGGCGGCGTACCAGGGCACCCTGGAGGGGCCTCGTGGGCGTCCGCGTGACGGTCTGACTGCGAAGCGTCCCCTTGATCAGATACTTTCCCGGCCTTCATGCGGGTAGGTGTTCCGAAGGAGACCGCCGTGGGTGAGCATCGAGTTGCGCTCGTCCCGGAGGTCGTCGCCAAGTTGAAGGCCAAGGGCATTGATGTCCTGGTCGAGGACGGCGCGGGCGCGGACACGCTTCTGCCCGACATCGCCTTCGCTGACGCAGGCGCCCAACTGACGGCCGATACGGGCGAGGTGTGGCGCTCTGAGGTGGTCGTCAAGATCTCTCCGCCCAGCGAGGCTGAGGTCGGACTGCTCGGGCAGGGCTCGATCCTGATCGGCTTTTTGGCGCCGCTCACGAGCCCGCAGACCACGCGCGCGCTCGCCTCCGCCAAAGCGACCGCTTTTGCGATGGAGTCGATCCCGAGGATCTCGCGCGCCCAGTCGATGGACGCGCTTTCCTCGCAGAGCAACATCGCCGGCTACAAGGCCGCTTTGCTTGGTGCCGAGAACATGGGACGTTTCTATCCGATGCTGATGACAGCGGCTGGCACGATCCCACCCGCCAAGGTCTTGGTGCTCGGGGCCGGCGTGGCAGGTCTGCAGGCGCTCGCCACGGCCAAGCGCCTGGGCGCGCGCACGACCGGCTATGACGTGCGCCCGGAGGTTGCCGAGCAGGTCTCCTCGCTTGGCGCCCAGTGGTTGGATCTGGGCCTTGAGGCCAGCGGCGAGGGTGGCTATGCGCGCGAGCTGACCGACGAGGAGCGCGCCCGCCAGCAGCAAGCGCTGACCGACGCGATCAAGGGCTTTGACGTGGTCATCACGACGGCGCTCGTGCCCGGGCGCCCGGCGCCTAAGCTGGTCACGGCCGAGGTGGTCGAAGGGATGAAGCCTGGCTCTGTGATCGTCGACCTGGCGGGCGAGTCGGGCGGAAACTGTGAGCTGACCGAGCCGGGCCAGACGGTCGTCAAGCACGATGTGAAGATCGTCTCGCCGCTGAACCTGCCGGCGAGCATGGCTGAGCATTCCTCACAGCTGTTCGCGCGCAACGTGCAGGCTCTGCTCGATCTCTTGGTGGCCCCGAAGGAAGGTGGCGCCGAGGGCGAGGTCGAGCTGAAACTGGACTTCGAGGACGAGATCGTGGCCGGCGCGTGCACTGTGCGCGACGGCGAGATCGTCGGTGCTGGCGCCAAGGCGGCGGTGGAAGCAGCCGCGGGCGCGACGGGCCCGGCGCCGAGTGCCGCCGGTCCGAGTGCCGCGGACGAAACGACTGGCTCGGCCGGGTCAGGGGGCGCTAGCGCATGATCCTGGCAAGCGTCCTGACGACCAACCTCGCGATCCTTGTGCTCGCGGGCTTCATCGGCTTCGTCGTGATCTCCAAGGTACCCAATACCTTGCACACGCCCTTGATGAGCGGCACCAACGCGATTCACGGGATCGTGCTGCTCGGTGGTCTGCTGCTGTTCGGCCTGGCCGATCTCGACGCTTTCAGCAAGGCACTGCTTGTGATCGCGGTCGCTTTCGGCACGATCAACATTGTCGGCGGCTTCCTCGTCACCGACAGGATGCTCGACATGTTCAAGTCACGTCCGAAGCCCAAGGCCGATGACTCCAGCGGCGAGGGGAAGTCCGACAGAGACGGAAAGGCCGGGTCATGATCGGCTTGCCGCTCGCCACCGGCTTCGTGCAGAGCGAAAGCTTCATCTACGTCCTGTACATCATCGCCTTCTCCCTGTTCATCCAAGGCTTGCGCGGCCTGTCGGGGCCCACCACGGCGGTGCGCGGCAATCGCATCGCGGCGGTCGGCATGGCCATCGCGGTGATCGCCACTCTGCTCAATCCGGGCGAGGGTAACTGGGGCCTAATCGCGCTCGGCATCGCACTCGGTGTCGCCGTCGGCGTGCCCGCGGCGCGTCAGGTGAAGATGACCGCAATGCCCCAGATGGTGGCGCTCTTCAATGGTGTCGGTGGCGGCGCGGTAGCGATCATCGCGTGGGTCGAGTTCCGCAGCTACGGCTCCACCTATGGTGGGCGCACGTTCGAGATCGCCGGGGAAACGATCCGTCTCGGGGCTGGCGTGCCGACCTATGTCGCGATCTTCTCGGTGTTCGCGGCGATCGTCGGATCGGTCTCCTTCTGGGGCTCTAACATCGCCTTCGGGAAGCTCCAGGAAATCCTTCCCGGACGCCCCATCTCGTTGGGACCGGCTCAGCAGATCGTCAACCTGGTGCTCCTGATCTTGGCCGTGGCCGCCGGCATTGACCTGGTGGCAGGCGCCCACTCCGAAGCCCTCTTTATCGGCATGCTGGTCGTGGCCGCGCTGCTAGGTAACGCGGTGGTCTTGCCGATCGGTGGCGCCGACATGCCGGTCGTGATCTCACTTCTGAACGCCTTCACCGGCCTTTCCGCGGCGGCGACCGGCATGGCGCTCAACAACCCGGCGCTGATCGTGGCGGGCATGATCGTGGGTGCCTCAGGCTCGATCCTGACCAATCTGATGGCGGTCGCGATGAACCGCTCGATCCCCTCGATTGTCGCCGGTGGCTTCGGCGGCGGAGGGGCGGTCGAGGGCGCCGAAGGGGCCGGCGATCACGACGGCACGGTGCGCTCCACGAGTGCTGCCGACGCCGCGATCCAGCTCGCCTACGCCAACCGCGTGGTCGTCGTGCCGGGCTATGGCATGGCTGTCGCTCAGGCCCAGCACGCGGTGCGTGAGTTGACAAAGGAGCTAGAGGGGCGTGGGGTGGAGGTCAGCTATGCGATCCATCCGGTCGCAGGGCGCATGCCCGGTCACATGAATGTGCTGCTGGCCGAGGCGGACGTCCCCTATGACCAGCTCAAGGAGATGGACGACGCCAACCCCGAGTTCCAGCGCACCGACGTCTCTTTGGTGATTGGCGCCAACGATGTCACCAACCCGGCGGCCAAGAACACGCCCTCTTCGCCGATCTACGGCATGCCGATCCTCGAGGTTGCCGACTCGCGCTCGGTGATCGTGATCAAGCGTTCCATGAATCCCGGCTTCGCCGGCATCGAAAACGAGTTGTACTTCGACCCGAAGACCTCGATGCTGTTCGGCGATGCCAAGTCGGCCGTGAGTGAGATCACGGCCGAGCTGTCGGCTCTCTGAGCGCGTACCGCCCAGGCAGATCGCGGCGAGGGATTGCTCCCTAACGCCGAAGCTACGAACGACGATCCTCATTTTAAGGCTTACGCCCGATGGGTCTCCGGCGCCTGAGCGATCTGCCGGGAACCGAGATCCGTACGCCTAAAGCCTTCTTCGGCGCATGCACCCTTGCGCGTGCCAAATTGGTACGCAGTTCAGACAAAGAACGCATTGTCAATGAAGTACATCGTATCTTACACTCAACTGAGGGGAGGAAACGCAGTCATCTGAGGGGTCAGTATTTCGCTGCATAGCTTCATAGCCTCGGGTCAAACGCGATTCACGCTTGTGCTGGTGGGTGCTTTGGCGTGCTTCGCGTGGATCTCCGGGGTGGCTCGTCCCTTTGGCGGTGGGGCCGAGTCACCCCGGGGCGGCGCTCGCCCCTCGCTCGTGCGCGCGGCCGAGTCGGGGGGTCGCGCGCAGCGAGCCATCGTCACCTCGGGTGCGCTCGCGAAAGTAAGCATCGTCGGTGGAGAAGCAGCCTCCATCGCAAGCTTTCCGTTTCAAGTCGCTCTCTATGACCCGCGTGCTGGTTCGCCTGCCGCGGGCTTCTTTTGTGGTGGGGTGATCATCGACGCGACCCACGTTGTGACCGCAGCCCACTGCGTGACCGGGGCCGGTCAAAGCGAAAGCGCCACAGACGTGGAGGTGCTTGCCGGCTCGACCTCACTCGCCGCTTCCGAATCCACAAGCGTGCGCGACCCAGTCGCATCGAGCGCGTTTGACTCTCGCTACAACCCAATCACCAGCGACTACGACATTGCTCTGCTCACCTTGGCACGGCCGCTCTGGTCAGGCCCGACGGCGCCCTCAATCAACGGTGTCGACCCGATCGCCCCGCTGCCGCTCGAACCAGAAGTAAGCTCCGGCGCGGCCAACCCCAACCGCACGCCGGCGATCGTGGCCCTGTCGAGCGGTTGGGGAGATGTCAACCCGGCTCCAGGTCATCTCACGAGTTACCCGACCGACCTGCGCTCAGTGCACCTGCCGCTCGTGTCCGACTCACTGTGCGAAGAACAGTACGCCACGATCGAACAGCCGATCACTCCGCGCATGATCTGTGCGGGGGGAGGACGCTCGCGCGTGGACACTTGCTATGGGGACTCCGGCGGTCCTTTGGTGGTGGACGGCGACACCCCACCGCACCCGCCCTCCGACTACGTTCTAGCCGGTCTTGTGGACTTCGGCAACGGCTGTGCCCAGCCCGGCTACGCCGGCGTGTACACGCGTATCGCAAACTCCCAGATCATGGGCTTTCTGAGCTCTGGCATCGGCCACACAATCGGTCCGGTCAGCACTTTGGCCAAGCACCGCAAGCACAAGAAGCGCAAGCGCCACCGCCACAGCGCCCATTAGAGCGTTCCCTCTGGAAGACTGGGAGCGTGATCTCCCGCTCCCAAGCCCTCGCTGCCCTATCTGCCGATGAGTTCGATCTCGTGGTGGTTGGAGGTGGGATCACCGGTGCGGGGGTCGCCTTGGACGCCGCCGCGCGCGGCTACAGCGTCGCCTTGGTGGAGCGCACCGACTATGCCTCCGGTACCTCCAGTCGCTCCTCCAAGCTCGTGCACGGTGGCCTGCGCTATTTGCAGCACTTCGACTTGGGTTTGGTGCGAGAGGCGTTGCTTGAGCGCCAGCTAATGGTGGCTTTGGCCCCCCATTTGGTCCGCCCTCTGCCTTTGGTCGTGCCTGCCTTCGATGGAGCCCGACCGGACCGCCTGATGGGTGTGGGACTGAACCTGTACGACGTCATGTCGGTCGATCGCGAGCGCCTGCGCGGACGCCGCGGCGAAGGCGAGTCCTGGAGCCCTGAGCGCCATCGCGTGATCTCCGGCGAGGCCGTGCTCGAGCTGCTTCCCGCCCTCGCGCAGCGCAAGCCAAGCAGCGGCTATCTCTTCTATGACTGCCAAACCGACGACGCCCGCCTGGTCCTGACTGTCTTGGGCGAGGCTGAGCGCTTCGGCGCGGTATGCGCCAATCGCCTCGACGCGACTTCGCTGTTGGAGCGAGACGGCCGCGCGCACGGCGTCCAGGTATGCGATCGCGAGAGTGGCGAACAGTTCGAGATACGCGCTACCAACGTCGTCAATGCGACCGGGGTCTGGGCGGACGAGCTACGCCCCAACGAGCTGCACGACGAGGCGGAGTTGCCGGTGATCAGGCCGAGTCGCGGCACCCACATCACCTTGCGTCAAGAGGACTTGCCTTTGGTAGGAGGAGCGATCGTGCCTGCCGGCGGGGGTCGCACGATCTTCGCCCTGCCTTGGCTCGGGCGTACCTTGGTCGGCACAACCGATAATGATTACGAAGGTTCTTTGCGGCACATTGAGCCCTCCAGTGAGGACATCGACTACCTACTGGCGGCCGTCAACGAGTTCTTCGCCACCGAGCTCTCGCGCGCCGACATTGCCGGCGCCTACGCGGGCGTCAGGCCCCTGATATCTACCGGCGACACCAAGAAATCGGTCGACATATCGCGCAAGGCCGAGTTGTATGAGACCTCCAGCGGCATGATCACGATCACCGGCGGCAAGCTCACCACGTGGCGGCGCATGGCCAAGCTCGCGGTTGACCGCCTGGTCGAGCGCGAAGCGCGTGACGCTCCTTGTCGCACAGCCGAGATTCCTTTGGGCCAAGCGGTTGCGGTCGACGAGCTACCTGCAGTAGAAGGCGTCTCCGAGACGGCCCGTACGGCGCTTGCCGCCCGCTACGGCTATGGCGCCCACGAGGTGCTTGTGCTCGCGGCCGAGCGCGAGGAGCTGGCCCATCCGATAGTCCCGGGTTTGCCTGACTTGATGGCCGAGGTCGCGCTTGCCGCTCGACGCGAGCAAGCACTCAGTGTTGGTGATGTGCTCCTGCGACGCACCCGGCTGGGTCTCTTGGCGGCGCGCGAGCTCGTCGGGGCAGGCACTGAGCGAGTACCGGTCGTGGAGCGCGTCGCGACGCTCCTTGGTCAGGAGTTGGACTGGAGTACCGAGCGGGTCAAGCTGGAGACCGAACGCTTCTTCGAGGAGGCTCGCCTTGAGGGCATCCTCGTGCGCGACGATACTTCTCTCCCGCGCCTCTCCCCGCCAACGCAGCGCCCCCGCCATGAGGGCCCTCGCCTGCATATCGCCTGAACGCAGCCGGCCGAGTGCTCGAGTTGGGAGCCAAGCCTTGTCTAATGGGCGTGGTCAACGCGTCCCCCGACTCCTTCAGCGATGGCGGACGCTACCGCACCCTGGCTGATCGGATCGGACTCGCGGCCGAGCTGCTGGAGGCGGGCGCTGACATTATTGACGTGGGTGGAGAGTCGGCCAGCACCAACCGTTCTCCAGTCGATCCGGCAGAGGAGATTGAGCGAGTGGTGCCTTTGATCGAACGTCTTGTCGGCGATTGCGGAGCGGTGGTATCGATCGACACCTATAAGCCCGTGGTCGCCCAAGCAGCGGTAGCCGTGGGGGCCGCGATCGTCAACGACGTCAGCGGCCTGCGGGATCCTGCTTTGGCTGAAGTGTGTGCTGAGAGTGGCGCGGCTTTGGTCGTGATGCACACGAGCGCCGCACCCAAGCAGCGCTTGCAGGACGCCGATCTCTACGGCGACATCGTCGAAGAGGTGCTCCGCTTCCTTTCAGAGCGGATCGTCTTGGCACTGCAAGCAGGGCTAGACCATGAGCAATTGATCGTTGATCCAGGTCCCGACTTCGCCAAGACCCCCACCCAGACGATCGAGCTGTTGGCGGACGTCTCTCGTCTGCACGAGCTCGGATGTCCCGTCTTGATGGCGATCTCGCGCAAGGACTTCATCGGGGCGCTCACGGGCCGCGCGCCGCGCGAGCGTCTGCCCGGTACCTTGGCGGCCTTGGCCCACGGTGTGGATCAAGGGGCTCATATCTTCCGCGTTCATGATGTCGCCGCCGCCGCCGACTTTCTGACGGTGCGCGCCGCGCTCGCGGGCGAGAGCAAGCCAAGCAGAGATCTGGCGCTTGCCGAGGAACTGCGCTACGACAGACCTGTCGCCGACGTCCAGCCGTAGCCGCCTTCCTCAGCAGGCTCGCTCCTTCGAGCCGGGCGGATGGCTACGCTTTGACGCGCAAAGGGGTGCCGGCCGCTGTCCAACGCGGCCGGACGCCAACCGCCCGAACCAACACAAGAGGAGAACGAAATGACCGTGCTCGACCGTTCCGAGCTGCAAGCAAGCCCCCTGTCCGACCTGCACCTGATCGCCGACCAGATCGGGCTTGAGGGATTCCGCCGCTTGCGCAAGGCCGACTTGATCGACGCGATCCTCGGCGAGAAGAAAGACGATGCCCCGGCCGACAAGGACACAGCCGAGGAGGAACCGGCGCGCCGCTCCCCGGCCCGCCGATCGCGTGGAACGCGCTCCCGACGCGGCTCCACGAGCAAAGCGGGCGCTACCGATGAGGACTCTCCGGCCGATGGGGAGAGTTCAGAGTCCGTCTCCGAGGATGGCCCCGCTGCGCGACGCGGTCAACGGGCACAGGGGGGGCGTGGTCGCGGCGAGCGAGAGAAGACCGGCGAGCCCGAGCGCAGCGCCGAGGGGACGGTTGAGGTGCTCGGCAACGGTTCGGCCTTCCTGCGCGTGGACCCACCCGAGCCCTCCGATCAGGATGTCTACATCTCAGCCGCCCAGGTGCGCCGCTGTGAGCTTGTCTCGGGCGACCGCGTAAGCGGGCCGGTGCGCACACCGCGTCGCTCCGAGCGCTACTCCTCCTTGGTCCGGATCGACACGATCAACGGGCAACCGGCCGACACCGTCGCCGAAGGCACGCGCTATGAGGATCTGCCGGTCTCATATCCCAGCGAGCGCTTCGCTTTCGACTCCGAGGACCCCACCTTGAAGGCGATCGAGTGGCTCACCCCGCTCGGTCGCGGCTCAAGGGCCGTGATCGCGGGCGGAGCCCGCGCAGGCAAGACCGTCACGTTGCGTCGCGTCCTTGGCGCTTTGGCGGGGCGCGAGGGTCTGGAGATCTACCTGGTACTCGCGGGAGTACGCCCAGAGGAGATCGCCGAGTGGCGTGAAGGCGCCGTAGAGCCGGCGACCGCGCTCAGCTTCGCGACCTCGCCAGACCTTCAAGCACAGGCGGTCGAGGCGGCGGTCGAGGCGGCCAAGCGTGTCGCCTCGCGCGGCGGCGACGCCGTCGTCCTAATCGACGGCCTCGACGGTCTACACCCCCATACCGCGCGCAAGGTCTTGGCGGCCGCGCGCAACCTGAGCGAGGCGGGCTCGTTGACCGTGATCGCCACGGCGGCCCACCCACTCGGCGGCGAGACCACTGTGATCGCCTTGGACCCACTGCGCGCCGGCGCGGGCCGCTTCCCGGCGCTTGACCTCGTTGCCAGCGGCACGCTCAAGGCGGAGCTGCTCGTAGGCGACGACGGCGCGGAGGCGATCACACACGCGCGCGAGACCGCCGCTGAGGGATAACAGGGGCTATCTAGAGGGCCGATGAGCAAGCGAGAAAAGGACGCAGCGAGCGCTGTGTGCTCTGCACACAAGCGAGCGAGGACGCCGTGTCGCGCAGCTCAGCGGCCCTCTAGCGTCGGTAGGCGACCCGGCCCCATGAGGGCTCGGGCGCGAGCTCGATCGGCTCGCCGGTGCGGTCGTGCTGTACATAGACGAAGCTGCCGGTCTCCTCGACGAAAGCGAACGTCAGCTCGCCCTCGTTGACGCGCTGGTCCAGCCAGGCGCCCCTGAATACGAGCCGGCGCAGCCAGTGCACGAGCGAGCGCTCGGCCGGACCGACGATTTCTGGCCAGCATTCGTTGACGTGCTCGCCCAGGGCCGAGGCCGGGTCTTGGATGTCGCCATTGACGGCCAGGTTGACCAGATCCTCCAGCTCGTCCTCGCCCAGGCGCCCACCCACGAAGCCAAGCTTGAGGGCGGCCTGCTCGCAGCGTTCGCTGAAGTCTCGTTCATTGAAGGTGAAGCGCAGGTCGCCGTATTCCAGGACGAAGTCCTCACCTGAGTTGTAGTTGCCGCGTCGGGTCTTATCCATGACTAAAGGGTTGGGGTCGTGATGTGCTTGGTGGCGCCCGCACTCCTTGCGGCGCGTCAGGCGTCGAGATCATAAGCGGGCCTCCTGCCTTCGCGCTGTACTTGCACGCGATATTGCATTCAGGCGATCCGAACTCCGGGTGGAGTCGTTTGGGACGGTCTGCTCTGAAGTAACCGCCCAGGCGGGTGCTGATCGATCTGGCGCGCCGGGTGCAGCGGACGCTCGCTATACGCTCCGGTAGATGGCACGCCTCAGCGAGCACGGTCTGCGCAGATCGGTCGGAACCTCCGGCCTGTTTGCGACCGCCTACGGCAACGTCGGCTCCTCGATCTACTACGCGCTTGGGCTCGTCGCCGCCCACGCGCTAGGCCTGACACCTTTGGTGTTCGTCTTCGCGGGTGGCCTGTTTGCCCTGACGGCCAAGACATACGCCGAGGGCGCCTCGATGTTCCCCGAGGCCGGTGGCTCCTCTTCGTTTGCGCGTCACGCCTTCAACGAGCTGGTCTCCTTCTTCGCGGGCTGGGCTTTGAGCCTCGACTACATCCTCACGATCGCGATCTCCGCGTTCTTCGTTCCCCACTATCTGAGCACTTTTCCGGGGCTGGGGAAGCCTCAACCACAACCCCGGCGACATCTTCGGCGGCCTGATCGTGGTCGTTGCCCTGGCGGCTCTGAACATCAGAGGCCTGGGGGAGTCGGCCAAGCTCAACTTCATCCTCGCGATCGTCGATCTCTCCACCCAGGTCCTGTTGGTGGCGATTGGCGCGGTCCTGGTACTCGACCCTTCGCTCTTGATCAATCAGATCCATCTCGGCCAGGTGCCGACCTGGCACGAACTGATCTTCGCGCTGTCGCTGGCGATGCTTGCCTACACCGGCATCGAGACCGTCTCCAACATGGCAGAGGAGGCGCGCGACCCGGGCAAGCAGGTGCCCAAGGCGGTCAACCTGGTGGTCCTGGCGGTGCTCGGCGTGTACCTCGGCATCTCGCTGATCGCGCTCTCGGCCCTGCCGGTCACAGCGGTCGCGGGCCATCCCCACCAGTTTCAGACGTTGCTGGGTGTGGAAGGCAACGGCGGCTTTCAGAACGACCCGGTCTTGGGGATCGTCTCGCGCCTGGGCCTGCACGGCACCGTCTTGACCTTGGCCCAGTACTACGTAGGCCTGCTGGCCGCCACGATCCTGTTCATCGCGACCAACGCGGGCATGATCGGCATTTCGCGCCTGTCCTGGTCCTTGGCCGAGCACCGTCAGTTGCCCGGCATCTTCTCCCAGCTGCACCCCCGCTTTCGCACGCCTTGGTTCACGATCGTGTTCTTCTCAGGCCTGGCCGGCCTGCTCGTGCTGTACGGCAATACCAATGTGCTCGGCAACCTTTACTCCTTCGGGGCTTTGCTGTCGTTCACCGTGGCCCACATCTCGGTGATCGCTCTGCGTGTGAAGAAGCCCGATCAGGAGCGCCCTTACCGGATGCCTTGGAACGTGCGCATCCGCGGCTTCTCGATCCCCTTGACGGCCGTGATCGGAGGGATCGGCACGGCCACCGTCTGGATCGTGGTCGTCGCCACCCACCCCGAGGCGCGTCTGGTCGGCATTCCCTGGATGGTGTTCGGGATGGTCGGCTATGTCGTTTACCGTCGCAGTCAGGGTCTCGATCTGCGCGAGACCTGTCGCATCGAGCGCGCCGAGCGCCCGGCCGACTTCCAGGCGCTCGGCTACCGCACCGCCCTGGTGCCGATCTTCGGTGGCGACGTCAGCGCCAGCGCACTATCGAGCGCCGCCAAGCTGATCGGCGAAGAGGGAGTCGTCTACGCGGTGTTCGTATTGCCAGTGCCATCCCAGCTATCCCTGGAGGCGGGCCTTGAGGCTGAGGAGGCACAGGGCCGATCAGCCTTGGAGACGGCGCGCATCAAGGCCCGGCGCTCCAACATCAAGATTCGCACCGGCTTGATCCGCACACGTAACCCCGGCGCCGCGCTTGTGGAAGAGGCCAAGCGAGTGGAAGCCGACGTGATCTACTGGTCCACGATCCACGCGCCCGTAGGCGAGCAGCGAATCGGGCCGACCGCCACCTATCTCTTGGCCAAGCGCCCTTGTCGCGTGATCATCGAGACCGAGAACCGGCCCGAGCGCCCGCGCGAGGGAAGGCTTCGTTGAGCGGGGCGCCGGCCTGAACTAAAGCCCGGCTCTCATCGGCAACAGACGGAGCTGCCTCGGGCGGCATAGATCAGAACTAAGCCAGCCCGACCCCAACTTGAAGTGCTGGACCCCGTTTTGGCTGGTGGCCCCGGCCTCAACGTGCCCAGCGACTTGAAGTAGGGCACCAGGTTCGAGACCCCCGGGCTCTGGGTCAAGCCGAGTCCTTCGAGGAAACCGAGCAGCGTCGGGAATTCGACGATCAGGCTCGGTTCGATGCCGCCGCCAAGCGCTCGAGGTAGCGCTCGAGTAGGCGGGGGAGGTGGAGAGCGTGCTGGAGGGGGCGAGCGCGCCTTGGACCGACTGCTGGCCGAGGCCGAGCACGAACTTCGCTTGGCCGTTTGAGCCAACGCCGTTGGCGACGAAGATGACCGCCGGGAAGCCCTGCAGCTTGACGCTCACGGCCGTGTCGGCGCCGGGGATGTCGCGTTTGAGACTTCCGCGCCCGCGCTTCGCATCAGCTTGCCCAACTTGCCGACGGCGGCTCGCGAGGCGGTCGCGTCCTTGGAGCCGATCACGAGCGCGGCCTGCAGGTTGAACAGGCCGGTGCCGCTCACGAACATCGCTGCCCGTGGTCGCCCAACGTGCCGAAGTCCTGTTGCAGTTTCGCGCTTTGGCGAGTCGAGCGCCGTGAATAGCTTTTCGATGCTCGCACCGCCAAAGCGATGCGAACACGGTCGAGGTCGCGAACGAGGCAACGCCATGCAGCAGGCCAAGCGCGCGAGGGAGGTTCGTGCGCCGACGTTGCCCACGCCCGCGGCCAGCCAGGCTCCACTCGGAACTTCGCCCAGCGCCTTGGCGCCTTCTTGGCTGAACAGCGGCGTCGGAGCCACTGCCGAGTGGATTTCGCCCTGCAGCGAGATCGAGTTCGAGGTCGGCGTCACCGACAGAGAGGCCGATTGGGAGCCCGCGAACAGCTGGCCGATCAGCGAGATGCCCTGGCTGGCGACCCCTCCCGAGCCCGTGAACGGCCTTCGTCAGCGCTTCGGGGCGTGCATGTACACGCTTGCGATGGCGTTCTCCGGTGGCTTGACATAACCGCTGGCACTGGTGATCGAGGCGCCGCCGAGCGAGGTATCCACAACGCTCTTGAAGCCCGCTTCGCTGCCGATCACAGCGAAGTCCTTGACGATGCCCTCGGCGGCTCCCTCGGGGGACACTTGGTAGGAGACGCCCTTATAGCTGGTCGGTGGGCGCCTCTGTTCGTGTGCCCGTTTTTCAGGAACGAGCGAGCCCCGCCGACGTCTGAGGTTTCTAGCACGATGGCTCCTTGGGTGGCGCTAGAGCCGAAGGCGTCTGCGCCAAGCGAGGAGGCCGCGCTTGTAAGACCGCCTTCGAGCAGCGTTTGCAGCGAGCTCGAGCTCTGCGGCAGTTTGCTCGTGTCGAGCGAGGTGAAGAACAGGCCCGCGTCTTTACCGACCCAGGACTCGATGTCGCGCTTGAATTCGACGTGAGCTGCCTTCGCTTGATAGCAGGGCTTGGGCGAGGCTCCCGTACGGTTCGGCCAGGTGCGTCAGCTTCTTGGCCGCCGTGGACGCAACGCCTGAGGAGCCGCCGCTCGGCTTGACCGCGAAGCTCGCGTACAGCGGCGCCGAGGAGGGCACCAGGCTCGACGGTTCGCCTTTGGAGCCCGAGGACCCGCAGCCGGCCAGCGCTGCCACCGCAGCGATCAGCGCGGCAGCGCCCGTCGCCCTGCAGACCCCCGATTTCATGACAAGAACGTTACACCGGCGCGCCCCGCACGTTGCCGTGCCTCCGGGCCACACCTGCAAGTTCCCGTGCGTTCGTCTCGCCTGCAAGCTCTCCTGCGTCCGCGCGGCCAGCTTTCGGGCGCGCCTCCCACCGCCGAAATCCCCCGTCGCGCAGGCGTTTTCGCGCGATTTTGGGCCTCTGGGCAGCCATTGTGGGAGAAAATGTGCAATTGGGGTTGCATTGTGGGAGGAAGTGGGGTAACTTCGCGGCAGCGAGCCGTGGTGGAGGAGCTCCTCCCACTCCTCCACCGCGGCTCGATCTACTTGATTGGAGCCTCCCCCGATGGCTTTCCGCGGCACCTTCGACCACACCCTCGACGTAAAGAACCGGCTCACGGTTCCGGCTCGCTATCGCGCGACGCTGTCCGAGGGAGTGGTCCTGGCCATGCCAGTCGACTTGAAGCCCTACGTGGGTGTGTGGCGCCCGGCCGAGTACGAGCGCTACACCGAGCGCTCCCTGGCTGAGCTACCGCCGCTGTCCTCGCGCCTGGCCGAGCTTGAGCGCTTCTTTTACGGCAGCTCCCATGACGTCGAGCTGGACGCGGCCGGGCGGATCATGGTTCCGGGCTTTCTCGGCGAGCACGCCAAGCTGGGCAAGGAGGTCGTCGTCGTCGGGGCCGGCGACCGCTTGGAGCTGTGGGACAAGACGGCTTGGGACGAACATCGACCGGCGCTGCTCGGCAGTGTCGCAGAGATCACGGCGCGCGTTGACCATCCTGCTTGACATGACCTCCGTTCACATCCCGGTGCTGGCCGACGAGCTGCTCGAGTTGCTCGACTTGGATCGAACCCGGGCGGGCCTGGTAGCGGTCGACTGCACCTTCGGCGGCGGTGGACACGCGCGCATGGTTGCCGAGCGTCTCGGTCCCGACGGGACGCTAGTCGCGATCGATCGCGACCCTCTGGCCGAGGAGCGCTTCCTGGAGCTGGCCGAGGACGCACCCTGCGCGATGCGCTTCTTGCGCGGCGGCTACGCCGAAGGCCTGCAGATGCTCCTCGAGGACGGCGTGCGCGCGGACGCGGTCTATCTCGACCTGGGCATGTCCTCGATGCAGATCGACACGCGTGAGCGGGGTTTCTCCTATTCGTATGACGCGCCGCTCGACATGCGCATGGATCCGCGCCAAGAGCTGAGCGCGCGCGAGATCGTGGCCGAGTGGGACGAGCGTCGCCTGGCGGCGATCCTGCGTGAGCTAGGCGAGGAGCGATACTCCTCTCAAATCGCGCGAGCGATCGTGCGCGAGCGATCGCGGGGACCAATCGACACGACGCTGGCGCTCGTCGAGGTGGTCGGCTCGGCGATTCCCGCCCCGGCGCGCTTCGGCGCCGGTCATCCGGCAAAGCGAACATTCCAGGCGTTGCGCATCGCCGTCAACGACGAGCTGGGACAACTCGATCGCGCATTGCCGCTTGCATGGGATCTTCTACGCAAGGGGGGCGTCTTGGCGGGCATCTCCTTCCACTCGCTGGAGGACCGTCGCGTAAAGCGCTTTCTGGTCGAGCGTGCTCGCGGCTGTATTTGTCCGCCGGACTTGCCGGTCTGTGGCTGCGGGCGCGAACCCGAGGCGACCCTACTGACGCGCGGCGCGCTCGTGCCCTCGGCCGAGGAGGTCGCCCACAACCCGCGTGCCTCCTCGGCTCGTCTGCGTGCCGCCGAGAAGCTTGCCGGCGATTCAATCGAACCATCAGGAGGTGAAGCATGACCCCGCCCGCTTCCGCCGTCGCGCCCCGGTCGGCCGTGCCGCTCCGATGCCCAGGCGCGCGCCCGCTCCGCGCCGAGCTCCTGCTCCGCGCCGCGCGCCGACGCGTCACCCGCGCAGAATCTCTGGTCCCGCGCGTGCCGCGCGTCCGGTCAGGGCCGCTGCGCACGTAGTACCGCGGCCGGCCGGCGCGCTGCTCGACAGACTGATCCACGGACGCCTATGGATCGGTCTGCTCGCCTTCTCGTTGATCGGGATCGTCGCGATGCAGATGGTTGTACTCAAGCTCAATACGAACATCGGGCGCACGCTGACCCACGAGGCGACACTTCAGCGCGAAAACGCCCAATTGGGGATCGAAGACTCGATGTACTCGGCCGAAACACGCGTCGCGCCCTTGGCGGCCGCGGCCGGAATGACGCTGGCGCCGCCCGGCTCGGTCCACTTCGTGCAGGCCGTTCCGGCAGACATATCCCGTGCGGCGAGCGCGCTCTCGCGCCGATCCAGCCTCACCCGATGACCGACGCGCTGTTCCCCGGAAGCGAGCGAAGCCGCAGAATCGAGCGAACCTGCGAGTTCGACACCAACGGGCGGCGAAACCACGGCAACTGCGGTGGCGACCGGTGGAGAAACCGCGACGGCACGGCCACGACGGCGGGGTCGCCGAGCACGCGCCGGGCGGCCCTCCGAAGCGCCGGAAAGCCCCTCCACGAGCACGGGCGGGTAGCCGGTGGCGGGCGTCCAGCGCCGGGTCGGGATGCTGTTCGCGCTGTTCTTCGCGCTGTGGCTGCTTGCCGCCGTGCGGGCCCTGTACCTGGGCGGTCCCCATGCGGGCGCTTTGCGCAGAGCGGCGCGCACCCAGCAGCTCACCAGCGAAACGGTACCGGCCGAGCGCGGCACGATCACCGACCGCAATGGCGTCGCGCTCGCCATCTCAGAACCAGCCCAAGAACTGACCGCAGACCCGTATCTGCTTAAACAGCCGCTTGCCGTCGCTCACGAGCTGGCTCCGCTACTGGGCCTCACCCAAGCGCAGGTCTTGACCAAGCTCAGCGAGCACACCGGCTTTGTCTATCTGGCGCACGCGCTCCCCTACGAGGCGGCCCACAAGATCCTCGCCCTAAGGCTGCCGGGGGTGCAGGGTGCTCCGGTCATGCGTCGCGTCTATCCACGCGGCACGCTCGCCGCACAGGTGCTGGGAACCGTGGGCACCGAAGACGAAGGCGCAGGGCGACTGGGCCTCGAGTACTCGCTCAACTCGGCGCTTGCCGGGCAAGCCGGCCAGCGGCATGTTGTCAGCGACGCCAAGGGTCAACCGGTCTCGATTGCCGAAACGCGCCATGAGCGGCCAGGTGCCACGGTGTCGCTCACACTCGACGCCAACATCCAACAGCGCACCGAAGATGTGCTCAGCGCTGTAGGCAAGGTGTTTCAGCCCAAAGACTCGACCGCGATCGTGATGGATCCTCGTACTGGGGCGATCCTCGCGATGGCTAACTGGCCGTTGGTCAACGCCAACGATCCTGGCGCCAAAGCGGTCGAAGCGCTAGAGAACCGGGCTGTTAGCTTCAACTACGAACCGGGGTCCACGTTCAAGTCGGTGGTCGTCTCCGGAGCTTTGCAGGAAGGTCGCATCACGCCCGAGAGCGGTTTTGAAATCCCCGACCAGATCGAACTGGGGGGGCGCACGATCCACGACGACACCGAACACCCCGGCGAGTCCTTGACTACTTCGCAGATCCTTGCCCAGTCGAGCAACGTGGGGGCGATCAAGATCGGGCTGCTCGAGGGTCGCGAAAAATTCAACTCCTGGGTACACCGTTTCGGTTTCGGCGCCCTCACCGGCAGCGGGCTGCCAGGAGAAGAAATAGGCGCCACGCTGCCGCTCGACAAATACTCGGGTTCCTCGATGGGCAACTTGCCGATTGGTCAGGGCGAGCTTGTCACGCCGATCCAGATGGCTACCGCCTACTCGGCGATCGCCAACGGCGGCATCTTGCGTCCTCCGCACATCGTCGGCGAAATCGGTGGGCGCCGCGTCCCGGAACCCACGGGCAAGCGGATCGTCTCTACGACGACCGCCTCCGAGCTGCGCAACATGCTCAAGGGGGTACTTGCGCCCGGCGGAACCGCCAGCGAGGTCTCGATTCCCGGCTACCAGCTGGCCGGCAAGACCGGCACCGCAAGCAAGATCGACCCACAGACCGGCGAATACTCCAAAAGCGCCTATGTCGCCTCGTTCGTCGGCTTCGCGCCGGCGTCCGACCCGAAGCTGCTGTGCGCGGTAATCATCGACGAACCGCAGACCGGCTCGATCTACGGAGGCGTGGTCGCGGCGCCCGCCTTCGGCCAGATCATGGAATTCGCCCTACCTTACCTCGGCATCGGGCCGGGCTAGGCGCTCCTCGCCCAGGGCGCCACACGTGCGATACGCGGGGATCCTCGTGTCGGCCCGCAGGTCCCCTCTGGCCCGAGCCCTAGACTCTCGGTCCTTGTCATCGCGGGGCGCAAAACCATGAGGTTTGACGAGTTGACGGCTGCCGAGATCCCCGGTCTGCGGGCCATCTCGCCGAGCCCTGATCGGCTGGAGATCTCAGGACTGGCCTATGACAGCCGCAAGGTGCAGCCAGGGAACCTCTTCTTCTGCGTCTCAGGTCACGAGCGAGACGGTCACGACTTCGCGGCCGCCGCACTGTCGGGCGGGGTGGTTGGGCTCGTGGTCGAGCGACCGCTCGGTCTGCATGCTCCCGAGATCGTGGTGAACTCGGCCAGGGCGGCAATGGGTCCGCTGGCCGCGCGCTTCAACGGGGATCCCACTCGGGAGCTGCGCGTCGTGGGTGTGACGGGAACCAACGGCAAGACTACAACCGCCCACCTTTTGCGCGCGCTGCTCGAGGCGGGCGACGAGCATTGTGGTCTGCTCGGCACGGTCGGCTCGCTGATCGCCGGCTCAGAGCGGGTAGCGACGCGTACAACTCCCGAGGCGATTGACCTGCAGGCCGATTTCAGGGCGATGCTCGACGGCGGGGAGGGTTTCTGCGCGATGGAGGTCTCCTCCCACGCGCTTGCGCTCGGTCGTACCGACGGCACGCGCTTCGCTGGGGCGGTGTTCACCAACCTCACCCAGGACCACCTCGACTTCCATCCCACGATGGAGGACTACTTCCAGGCCAAGCGACGGCTGTTCGCGCCGCCCACGACCGGCGCCGGCGAGAGGATCGCGGACTCTGACGCCTCCTCGCAAGAGCTCTACGGTGGCCCCGCCGTGAAGGTGGTCAACTTCGACGACCCCTACGGACGGCGCCTGGCTGGCGAACTAGAGGGTATCGTCACGTTCGCGATCGACACTCCGGCCGACTACCAGGCCCGGGACGTCAGCGTCGATCTTGACGGCTCGCGTTTTCTGCTGCACACCCCCGCTGGGGAGCGCCAGCTCTCGCTGCCGCTCCCCGGTCGCTTCAACGTCTCTAACGCGCTCGGCGCCCTCGCCATGGCGCACTCCTTGGGTATCGAGTTGGACACGCTCGTGGCCGCCCTGGAGCGAGGTGTGCGCGTTCCCGGCCGGGTCGAGCTGGTCGACGAGGGTCAGGGTTTCGCGGTGCTGATCGACTACGCCCACACGCCCGACTCCTTGGCAAACGTGCTCAGCACCGCCCATGAAGTCGGCGAGGGGCGGGTCATCTGCGTTTTTGGTGCCGGAGGCGACCGCGATCGCGGCAAGCGTCCCTTGATGGGAGAGATCGGGGCTCAGCTCGCCGACGTCCTGCTTGTCACCTCCGACAATCCACGCTCGGAGGACCCGGAAGCGATCATCGCCGAGATCATGCAGCGGGGCCAGGTCTGCCGCACGTCCCGCCCGGCGCCCCGCCGGTCGCCGCCGAGGTTGATCGCCGGGCGGCCATCGAGCGGGCGGTGGCTTTGGCCGAGAGCGGGGACGTGCTCGTGATTGCCGGCAAGGGACACGAGCAGGGCCAGGAGCTCGCGGGAGGCTTGAAGGTGCCTTTCGACGACGTGACGGTGGCCCGCGAAGCCTTGGGCGCGCGGGGCGGATGATGGGTCGCGCGAGGCACGGTAAGCCGCGCTGGTGCATGGTGCAGGACCCGAGGGCGCGCTAATGGGACGCATCCTGATCGGCGGCACGGCCGCCCTGCTCATCTGCATATTCCTGAGCCCGAAGTTCATCGAGTTCCTGCGCAACCGCGAGTTTGGCCAGCAGATCCGTGAGGACGGTCCCCAGGGCCACCATGAGAAGGCGGGAACGCCGACGATGGGGGGAATCATCATCTTCCTGGCGGTCACGATTCCCTATCTGATCCTGACCGACTTCGAATGGCGCTCGGTGGGGGTGTTCGGGACCGCGATCGCGTGCGCGCTGCTGGGCTTCGCCGACGACTACACCAAGCTCGTCAAGCGCCGCTCACTGGGTTTGCGTGGTCGCACCAAGCTGGCGATCACGATCGCGATCTCGCTGGGCCTGTGGTACATCGCAAGGCACGAGGCGGACCTCGCGCCGACCCTGCGCCTGCGCTTCGTCGATTACCAAGTCGACCTGGGTATCTTCTATCCGGTTCTCATCTACCTGGTGGTCGCCGGCACCACCAACGCGGTCAACTTGACCGACGGCCTCGACGGCTTGGCGGCAGGCTGCGGGGCGATCGTGCTGCTCGCCTATATCGGTATCACCTTCATCGCCGAAGACTTCGACTTGGCGATGTTGGCCGGCGCTTTGGTCGGGGGTTGCATCGGCTTCCTGTGGTTCAACGCGTTCCCGGCCACGATCTTCATGGGTGACACCGGCTCCTTGGGCATCGGGGGAGCGATCGCGGGGCTTGCGGTGATGACCAAGACGGAGGTCTTGTTGATCCTGCTCGGCGGTATCTTCGTGATCGAGGCGCTGTCTGTCGTGATCCAGGTGATCTCCTTTCAGATGACTCGCAAGCGCGTGTTCTTGATGGCGCCGATCCACCACCATTTCGAGCTGAGGGCGTGGTCTGAGACGAAGATCATCCTGCGCTTCTGGATCGTTGCCGCGATCTGCTGCGCGATCGGCTTCACGATCTATCGGCAGAGCCTCGGTTGAGCGAGCGCTATCGCGCAGCCTCGGTCGCGGTCGGTCTGCACGTAGCGAAGAGAGCTGAGATGAAGTCGCGCCCCGATCTGCCGCCTGGTCCGTATCTGGTGGTGGGACTTGCCCGCTCGGGCGTTGCGGCCGCGCTTGCGCTACCCGCAGGGGCGAGCAGGTGATGGGTATGGATGCGGGCGAGCCAGACGGGATTGAGCTGCTTGCGCACGGCCGGGCGTCGAGCTGTATCTGGGCGAGTCACGGGCACGACGTTGCTGGAGCGCGCGAAACGGTCGTCAAGAGCCCTGGGGTGCCTGCCGAGGCCCAGGTCGTGGCGCAGGCACGTGCCCAGGGCCTGTGCGTTATCGGCGAGCTGGAGCTGGCTTGGCACATGTTGCCAACGAATTCATCGCCGTCACGGGCACCAATGGCAAGACGACCACCGTCGAGCTGATCGGCCATATTCATCGCCAGGCCGGCTCGCCAGCGGTCGTGGCCGGCAACGTCGGCTTGGCTTTGAGCGCGCTGGTCGGGCAGATCGACGAGGGATGTCACGGTCGTCTGTGAGGCCTCTTCCTTTCAGTTGGAGGACACACTCGCGTTCAGCCCCGAGGCCGCGGTCTTGCTGAATATTTCCGCCGATCATCTCGATCGCCACGGCACGCTCGAGGCTTACAAGAAGGCCAAGCTCGAAGTGTTCGCGCGCCAGAGGTCGGAGACGTGGCAGTCGTGCCCGCCGGTTTCGGGGTCGAGCGTCTGCCGGGCAGGCCCGCGCGTTAGCTTCGGCGCCGAGCCGCGAGCTCAGCTGCGCGAGCGCGCGACGGAATGCTCTATTGGGAAGGGCGGCCGCTGATGGCGGCAAGCGAGATGTCCCTGCGTGGGCGCCACAACGTGGAGAACGCGATGGCCGCCGCGGCCGTGTGCCTCGCGCGCGGGCTCGACCCCGAGGCGTGCGCGGCGGCCTGCGGAGCTTCGCTGGTGTGCCCCATCGCCTGGAGGAGGTGGCGAGCAAGGATGGCGTGCTGTTCGTCAACGACTCCAAGGCCACGAACGTAGCCAGCACGCTCGTGGCCCTGGCAGGCGATGCGCCGAGGAGCGACGCGCCAAGGTGCACCTGATCCTGGGCGGGAGGGCAAGCGACAGGACTTCTCCGCGCTCGGCCCGGCGGTTGCTAGCGGCTGTCGAGCCGTCTACTTGATCGGCGAAGATGCGCCCGTGATAGCGACGCGCTGTGCGGGACACGGGTGTGGCTGTCTGGCAGTGCGGTGAGCTCGAGCGAGCGGTCGCTGCGGCGAGCGCCGCGGCCGCGAAGGGGAGATCGTCTTGCTCTCGCCGGGGTGCGCCAGCTTCGATCAGTTCGCGACTTCGAAGCGCGCGGCGAGCGCTTCCGCGAGCTGGTGCTCGGCCTGTAGAGAGGTGGACACGGGCCGCGAGCGCGACCTGCTCTCAGCCGCTTGTAGCCGGCGCTTGGCCGTCATGGAGGCTTCTTCGCGCTGGCGTCGAAGTGAGCCTTGATGGCCGCAGCCGCACGGCGCTCGAACCGCTACCGCAACCCGCGAAATCGCGGGGCGCGAAGCGCCTCATCCCGCGCTGCGAGCGCCCTGCCCAGACGCTGGAGCAGCGCATCCTGTTGACTGCCACGCTGTGCTTGCTCGCCTTCGGCGCGGTGATGGTCTACAGCTCCTCCTCGGCGAGCACTTTGCTCGAAGGTCAGGGCACAGGCACAGGCTATCTCATCAAGTTCGTGATCTACGGGGCGCTTGGCCTGATCCTGATGCGCTGCTCGCCCGCGACGGGATCGCCCGCGTGCAGAGCCTGGTCGGTCCGTTGCTCGCCGTCTCCTTCGTGCTTGTATTCGCAGTGCACATCCCGCACGTCGGTGTCAGCGTCAACGGAGCCCGTCGCTGGATCGGCAGTGGACCGCTCCAATTCCAGCCCTCGGAGCTACTCAAGCTCGCGCTCGTGCTCTACGGCGCCGCGCTGCTCGCGCGCCGGCCGCAGCGCGTGTACGATCTGCACGAGCTGTTCAAACCATTGCTGTCTGTCGCGGCCGCCGCCTGCGTGCTGGTCGCCACTCAGCCCGACTTGGGGACCGCGATGGTGATCGCCTTCACGACGTGCGCCCTGCTGGTGGCGGCTGGCATCCCGGCTCGCAACCTGGCGATCATCGCCGGCTCGACGCTCGCGATCGTGGCGTTGTATGCGATCGCGCGGCCTTACGAGCGCGCGCGACTCACCTCGTTCGTGAACCCTTGGGCGCACGCTTCTGGCAGCGGCTTCCAAGCCGTGCAGGGACAGATCGCGATCGGCTCCGGCGGCCTTTTCGGGGTCGGTCCAGGGCAGTCGGTGCAGAAGATCTTCTATCTGCCCGAGGCCCACACCGACTTCATCCTGGCGGTGATCGGCGAGGAGCTTGGCGTGGTCGGCATGTTCGCGGTGCTGTTCCTCTATGGCCTGATCGCCTACGCGGGTCTGCGCGCGGCTAAGGCCGCCCGTAGCTTGCACAGCGCCCTGATCGCCGTGGGGATGACCTCGTCTGATCGTCTCTCAGGCACTGCTCAACGTATTCGCCGTGCTGGGGCTCGCGCCGCTCACAGGTGTGCCCTTGCCGTTGGTCTCCTACGGTTCGAGCAGTCTGATCGTGACGCTCGCCGCGATGGGTCTGTTGTTGAACGTCGCCGCCGGCGGCACCGCCCACGTGCGTGCCGTAGCGCCCGGCGCAGACGAAAGCCCGCGGACGAAGTCGCGCGAGCGGCGCGCGGCAGCGAGGGCGGCGCAGTGGCCGACGCCCAGGCGCGCGAACAGGCACGATGGGGCCGTGAGCGAAGCGCCAAGAGGGTCGTGATAGCCGCCGGGGGGACGGCCGGGCACGTGATTCCGGCGCTCGCGGTGGCCGACGCGCTGCGCGCTGAGGGCGCGATAGTGACATTCATCGGCGGCGAGCGCGCCGAGGCACAGCTCGTGCCCGACGCCGGCTATCCGTTGCGCACGATCTCCGTCGAAGGGCTCTCCCGCAGCAATCCGCTACGGCCGCGCGCGGGCTTGCGCGCGCCGCGCGGCGCGACGCTCGCGGCGCGCGGTCACTGCTGGCCGAGCTCTCGCCGCACGCGTGATGGGAGGTGGCGGCTACGTGGCGGGGCCGGTCGGCTTGGCGGCTCTGGCACGGCGCGTCCCGCTCGTGCTGACCGAGGCCGATAGTCACCTGGGTCTCACCAACCGCCTGCTTGCGCCCCTCGCGCGCGCGGTCTGCCTGTCGTTTCCGATCGAGGGACGCGAGGGCTCGCGCTACCGGCTCACCGGCAGGCCGGTGCCTCCGGTCCGGCGTCGATCGCAGCAGCGCCGCGAGCGCTTTTGGGATCGCCCCGGCGGAGCTGTGCGTGCTTGTCTTCGGCGGCTCTTCGGCGTCGCGCTCGGTCAACCAGGCGGCGCTCGAGCGCTTTTTCCTCCGGCGCTTTCCACGTTCTGCACGTGTGCGGGCGTCGCGACTATCCAGAGTTGTCTGAGCGGTCGTTGCCGGCGGGCTATGACCTGCGCGAGTACCTCGATGTCGAGGCGTTTGCGGCAGGCGCTGGCCGCCAGCGACCTGGCGGTGGCGCGCGCGGGTGGATCGGTCTTCGAGATCGCCGCGCACGGTCTGCCCGCGATCCTCGTCCCCTACCCTCATGCCGCGGCCGACCACCAGAGCGCCAACGCGCGCTGGATGGCCCAAGCGGGCGCTGCGATCGTGATCGAGGACGCCCAGCTCACGCCCGCGCGCCTGGCGCGCGAGGTCGCCGCGCTTGCTGGCAAATCCGGCTCGCTTGGGGGCGATGGCGGGCGCCTCCGCTCGTCTGGCTCGTCCCGATGCGGCGCGTGAGATAGCGGGCGTCGTGTTGGCGGCAGCGCGATGAGCGCCCAGCCATGGGCAGGCAGGCGCCTTCATTTCGTTGGTGTCGGCGGCGCGGGAATGAGCGGCTACGCACGTGCCGCCCACATGCTGGGGGCGAGCGTGTCGGGCTCTGACCGGGCCTCGACGGCCTACCTGGAGCGATTGCGCGCCGAGGGTGTGCTCGATGCCCACATCGGCCATGTGGCGGACAACATTCCAGCGGGGACGGACGTGGAGTTGGTCTATTCGAGCGCAGTGCCCGCTGAGAACCCCGAGCGCCAGGCCGCTCGCGAGCGAGGCTTGGCCGATCGTCCCCGCGCCGAGCTGCTGGGCGAGCTAACCACCTTGCGTCGCACGATCGCGGTGGCGGGGGCTCACGGCAAGACGACGACTTCGGCGATGCTTGTGCACATTCTGCGCACGGCTGGCTTGGATCCGGGTTGGCTGGTCGGTAGCTCGGTTGGCGAGGACCTGGAGAACTCGCACTGGAGTACGGGTGAGTGGCTGATAGTGGAGGCGGACGAGTCCGACCGCTCGATGCTTAGCTTGCATGTGGAGATTGCGTTGCTGACCAACGTAGAGCTGGACCACCACGCCAGCTTCGCAACGCTTGCAGGAGCTGCGCGAGGCATTTCGCGAGTTCCTCGCAGCTGCCCCTCAAGCGGTGATTTGGGACCGCCCGGATCTAAGCGCACTACGCGACGGTCCGGCCGTCTTCTATGACCTCGCCGATTGGCGCCCACGCGAGCAGGGTTCTGTCTTTGCTTGGCGCGGGCATGAAGTGAGGTTGGCTGTGTCGGGTGCTCACAATGCGCTCAACGCGCTTGGGGCCTTGGAGGCCGCCGCGCTCGCAGGCGCCGAGGCCCGGCCGGCCATCGAAGGCCTGGCCGGCTTCAAAGGCGCGGGCAGGCGCTTTCAGCTGCTCGGCGAGAGCGCGGGCGGGGCGCTCTTGTACGAGGACTACGCTCATCATCCGACGGAGATCGCGGCGACCTTGGCCGCCGCGCGCACGCTGCGGCCGAAGCGCTTGGTGGCCGTGTTCCAGCCGCATCTCTACTCACGTACCGGGCTGCTCGGCGAGGAGTTCGGCGTGGCGCTCGCGCAGGCCGACGTGGTCGTCGTGCTCGATGTATACCCCGCGCGCGAGCGCGCCGAGGATCATCCGGGGGTGAGTGGGCTGACGCTCGTACGCGCCACAGAGGCACAGGCGGACGGTCGCCCGGTTCTGTGGGCGCCCAGTTTCGAGGAAGCGGAAGTGGCTCTGGCCGAGGTGCTCGAGCCGGGCGATCTGTGCGTGGTGATGGGTGCCGGCGACGTCGATCTGCTGGGCCGGAGGCTGGTACGGGCGGATGTCTAGATCCTCGCCGAAGACCGTGCCTTCGATCGTGCAGCGCGATTTCCCCTTGGAGCGGATGGCCACGATCCGAACGGGCGGCCAGGCCGAGTACTTCGCGCGCGCCGGCTCGGGCGTGCAGCTGCGTGAGCTGCTCGTGTGGGCTCGGGCGATCGAAGCTCCGGTTGCGGTGGTGGGGTCGGGCTCGAACCTGCTGATCGCCGACGACGGTGTGCCGGGACTGGTCCTCAAGCTGGACCGCAAGCTGGCCCTGATCCAGCATCAGGGCCAGCGCATGGTGTGCGGAGGGGGCGCTCGCCTGCCTTCTGTGAGCGCGCGCGCCGCCCAGGCGGGACTGTCAGGGATCGAGTTCGGCGTGAACATTCCGGGCAGCGTGGGTGGCGCGGTGAGAATGAACGCCAACGCCTATGGCGGTCGGCTAGCCGACACTTTGGAGTGGGTGGAGATCGTCAGCGCGGAGGGGAGCGAGCGTCGCATGCCCGAGCAACTGGGGTTCGGCTATCGGCGCTCCAATCTGACGGGCTCGGAGATCGTGGCTCGCGCATCGTTCTTGCTCGCCCCGGCTCCTGCGGTGGAGGTCAAGACGACCCTTGCCCAGATGCGGGCGGCCCGCCATGAAGCTCAACCCCAGGGGATCAAGACGTTCGGCTCAACCTTCAAGAACCCCGAGGACCCCAAGGCGGGTGGGCGTAGCGCCGGTCTGTTGCTCTCTGAGGCGGGCTGCAATGGCCTAAGCGTGGGCGGCGCGCGGTTCGCGCCCAAGCACGCCAACTTCATCGAGAATATGGGTGGTGCGACGACCGGCGATGTGATCGCCTTGATGGCCGAGGGCAGGCGTTTGGTGACCGAGCGTTTCGGAGTCAAGCTGGAGCCTGAGGTTCAGAGGCTTGGAGCGGTGCGCTTTCCCTGGACCTCGTAGCGCTCGGCGGCGTCTCGCAGGATCGAGAGCATCGCCGGTGTGGCGGGACTGAGGCGCGCGTCGGTTGGGGCGGCCGCGATCACCTGGCGCAGCGGCGGGCTGGGAGCCAGCGCGCGGATCGCGATGTCCTCGCGCACGCCGGACAGCGCCAGCTCCGGGATCAGGGCGACCCCGACGCCCGCGGCGACGAGGCCCTGGACGGTCTGGTAGTCGTCGCTTTCAAAGGACACGTTTGGCTCGAAGCCGGCGGCGTGACAGCAACGCACCACATGGCGCGCGCAGGGGCTCTCGCGCGACGTCTGAATCCAGGCCTCGCCGCGCAGATCGGCCAAGCGCAGGCCACTCTTGCGGGCCAGCGGATGCGTGCCCGGCAGGGCAAGGTACATGGGGTCCGCAAGCAGCTCGACTCGCTCGAGCCCGTCGAGCGTGTCGGGCTCCTCGAACTCGAACAGCAGCGCCAGGTCAAACTCGCCGGCGCTCAGGCGCGGGGCGATTTCCTCAGGCTCACCCTCGGCCAAGGTCAGCTCGACTACGGGATAGGCCGCGCGAAAGGTCGCGATCGCGAGCGGCATCAAGGTGGCTCCGGCGGTGGGGAAAGAGGCCATCCGCAGACGACCCGCGCGCAGCCCGGCGATGGCCGAGAGCTCGGCCTCGGCCGCCTCCAGGCGCGCGAGGATTCCTTCGGCGTGCTCCACCAAGGCGTGCCCTGCTGGTGTCACTCGCACGCCTCTTGCATGGCGCTCGAGCAAGGTCATCCCCGTTTCGGCCTCCAAGGTGGCGACCTGCTGGGAGACGGCCGACTGGGTGTAGGAGAGGGCCTCCGCGGCGCTCGAGAACGACCCGCGCCGCGCCACCTCGACCAGCACTCTGAGTCGTCCCACATTCAGCATTAGCTGTCCTTATAGCTCAGATTATGAATTTCACTGGTACTGATGGCAGGTAGGTGTAACGCTGTAGGAGAAGTTCAAGCTTGGATCGTGCCACACAGGACGATCGCCACACCTTCCAACAGGCGCCGGACACACGGTCAGGCGAAAAGGCACAAGGAGAAAAGAGTCGAAAATGTCCGCCAACATCATCATTTCCTATGACGGAACCAACAACGAGGACGACGCGGTAGCACTCGGCCGCCTGTTCGCGGCCGCGGGTGCGGAGGTGGCACTCGCCTACGTGCGTCACTCACCCGAGGATGAGGCAAGCCGCGAGATTCTCGCCCAGCACGAGGCGGAAGTGCTGCTGCAGCGCGGCACAGAGCTGCTTGGCCAGGACGCGCCTCGCCACGTGATCACCGACCGCTCCACGCCGGAGGGCCTCAGCAAGTTGGCGGCCCAGAACGGCGCCGACGTAGTCGTCTTCTGCTCGGACTCCCACACCGCTCGCGGTCACATCGGGGTCGGCAACTCCGCTCAGCGTCTGCTGAACGGCGGCACGGTCGCCGTCGCGATCGCGCCCGCTGGTTTTGCCCAAACCGCCGGGCAGCAGATCAGCCGCGTCGGTGTCGTCGGCGACGGCAGTGCTCAGGAGACCGCCCAGGCGCTTGCTAGCGCGCTCGACGCCGAGGTGAGCCCGGCCGGGGAGCAGAACGCAGACCTGGTGGTCGTCGGTTCGCGCCCAGAGGCCGAGCAGGGACGCGTGTCGATCAGCGCTGCCAGCGAGAACCTGATCGAGAACGCCGTCGCGCCTGTGCTGGTGGTGCCGCACGGCAAGGCGCTCTCCTTCGATGGTGCAAGCATCGCTGCCTAGTAACGCTCACGCAAGCCACCTCGCGCGCATATAGCGCGCGAGGGCTTGTGCGAAGTCGAGCGCACCTCCGAGAAGGTGGCCGACCGGACCGGTCCACAGCCATCTCTCCAAACGATCCGTCCAACGTGCACGAGCAGGCATTCCCGCGCACGGTATCGTGGCAGCCGTGTCCCTTGCCCTGAAGACAACAGTCACCGAGCTGCCCGAGTCGCGCGTGCGCGTGCTCGTGGAAGTTCCTCCCAACGAGCTGGAGGTGCGTCTGGAGCGCAAGGCGCGCCAGCTCGGACGCGAAATGAGGATCCCCGGCTTTCGTCGCGGCAAGGTCCCGGCGCCGCTGGTGATCCAGAAGGTGGGTCGCGAGGTCGTGCTGGAGGAAGCTGTACGCGACACGCTCGGCAATTGGTATTCCGACGCGATCGACACCGCCGGAATCGTGCCCGTCGGCGACCCCAAGCTCGACCTCTCCGATCTGCCCGCCGAGGGTGCCGCCTTGGAGTTCTCGATCGAGATCGGCGTGTTGCCCACAGCCAAGCTCGGCGACTACAAGGGCCTTGAGGTAGGCCGTCGCGAGGCGATCGTCGAGGACGAGGCGATCGAGCAAGAGATAGACGGGCTGCGCGAGCGCCTGGCTCGTTTGGAGACAGTCGAGCATCCCGCCGAGTTGAGCGATTTCGTCGTGGTCGACTACGTCGGCTCGGTCGACGGTGAGCACTTCCAAGGAGGCGAAGGACGCGACCAGCTCGTGGAACTGGGCTCGGGCAACCTGATTCCCGGTTTTGAGGAGGGACTTGCGGGGGCCGCTGCGGGTGAGACCCGTACGATCGACCTCTCCTTCCCCGCCGACTATCCCAACCAAGAGCTTGCCGGCCAGGATGCCTCCTTCGAGGTGACCGTCAAGGAGGTCAAGCACAAGCAACTGCCCGAGGTCGGCGAGGACTTCGCGGTGGACATGGGCTTCGATTCGGTGGAGGAGCTGCGCGAGGACATCCGCGGGCGGCTGGGAGAGGCGGAGGCAGGGCGCGTGGACGCGGAGTTCCGCGAGGCCGCGCTCGACGCGGCTGTAGCGGGAGCACACGTGGAGACCCCGGAGACGCTCGTACAAGCCAAGGCGCGAGAGATGTGGGATCGGATGCTGCACACGCTCTCCCACCGCGGCGTCTCGCGCGAGGCCTACCTGAAGATCACGGGGCGCGAGGAGGAGGATCTGATCGCCGAGCTGGCTCCCGAGGCGGCTCAATCGTTGCGTCGTGAAGCTGTGATTGCGGCGATCGTGCTAGCCGAGGGAATCGAGGCGAGCGAGGAGGACGTGCTGGAGGCGCTCGTCCCGACCGCTGCTCGTGAAGGAACCGAGCCGAGCGATCTGCTGGCTGAGCTTGAGAAGTCTGGGCGCTTGGGGGATGTACGCGACGATCTCGCCGCGCGTCAAGCGGTCGAGCTGATTGCCGCCGAGGCCAAGCCGATCCCACTGGAGCAGGCGCAGGCGCGCGAGAAGCTGTGGACGCCCGACTCCGAGGAGCAAGACGCGGCACCCGGCGAGGAGGCGGCCCGACTATGGACTCCAGAGCGCTAGCCTATGGTGCACCGCCACGGGCACTCCCGAAGGGCATACCGGGATGTCTTGTGAAGGAATCCGGCCTGTAAAGCGAAACTGAAGCGAGGACCATGAGCCCACTTGTACCAATGGTGGTTGAGCAGACCTCGCGAGGCGAGCGCGCGTTCGACATCTACAGCCGTCTGCTCAACGAGCGGATCATTTTCCTTGGCACTCCGGTTGATGACCAGATCGCCAACCTGATCGTTGCTCAGCTACTGCATCTGGAGTCCGAGGATCCCACCAAGGACGTCTCGATCTACATCAACTCGCCGGGTGGCTCGGTCTATGCGGGCCTTGCGATATACGACACGATGCAGTTCATCAAGCCCGACGTGCAGACGATCTGCGTGGGTATCGCGATGTCGATGGGTGCGCTCTTGCTCGCCGGCGGCGCCGAGGGCAAGCGCATGGCGCTGCCCAATGCGAAGATCCTGATTCACCAGGTCTCATCCAGCTTCCAAGGTCAGGCAACGGATATCGAGATTCACGCGAAGGAGATCATCGACGTGCGCAAACGCCTCGATGAGATCATCGCCAAGCACACCGGAAAGAAGCTCGAGCAGGTCAGCAAGGATACCGAGCGCGACTACTTCATGAGCTCCGAGGAGGCCAAGGAGTACGGCATTATCGACCGTGTGATCTCAGAACACTAGTTCTGAGAATGCGGGTCGCGCGCTAGGAGGAGAGGCAACATGGCAAGACCAACCGATTCCAACGAGCAGCTCCTGTGCAGCTTCTGCGGCAAGTCACAGCGGCAAGTCAAGAAGCTGATCGCGGGCCCGGGCGTCTACATCTGCGACGAGTGCATCGATCTCTGCAACGAGATCATAGATGAGGAGCTGGCCGCTCCGCCCGCGTTCGACTTGGAGAACCTACCCAAGCCGCGCTCCATCTACGACGTGCTAGACGAGTATGTGGTTGGCCAGGAGGCCTCCAAGCGCACGCTGTCGGTAGCTGTTTACAACCACTACAAGCGCGTGCAGATGATGCAGTCCGAGGACTCGGACATCGAGCTGCAGAAGTCGAACATCCTCTTGCTCGGTCCGACCGGGTGCGGCAAGACGCTCTTGGCGCAGACGCTCGCGCGCATCCTCAATGTGCCCTTCGCGATTGCTGACGCGACCGCTCTCACCGAGGCGGGTTATGTGGGCGAGGATGTCGAGAACATCCTGCTCAAGCTGATCCAGGCTGCCGACTACGACGTCAAGAAGGCCGAGACCGGGATCATCTACATCGACGAGGTCGACAAGATCGCGCGTAAGGCCGACAACCCCTCGATCACACGCGACGTGTCCGGCGAGGGTGTCCAACAGGCGCTCTTGAAGATCCTCGAGGGCACCCAAGCCTCGGTTCCTCCACAGGGTGGACGCAAGCATCCCCACCAAGAGTTCCTGACGATCGACACCACGAACATCCTGTTCATCTGCGGTGGAGCGTTCGCCCACCTCGACAAGGTGATCGAGCGGCGGATCGGCCACAACGGCCTGGGCTTCGCCGCTTCGATGCAAACCAAACAGGAACGCGATACGGGCGAGATCTTCGAGAGCTGCCTGCCCGAGGATCTGATCGAGTACGGGCTGATCCCCGAGTTCATCGGCCGTTTGCCGGTCATGTCGGCCGTGCACCAGCTGACGCGCGAGGACTTGGTTTCGATCCTAACCGAGCCACGCAATGCCTTGGTCAAGCAGTTCCAACGCTTCTTCTCCTTCGACGGAATCGAGCTGGTATTCGCCGATGACTCCCTGCAGGCGGTCGCCGAGAAGGGTCTCGAGCGCGAAACGGGCGCACGTGGCCTGCGCTCGATCATCGAGGAGATCCTGCTCGAGGTCCAGTTCGAGTTGCCCTCTCGTCGGGACGTGAAGAAGTGTGTGGTGACCAGGGACACCGTCGAGAAAGGCACGACGCCGACTCTGGTCACCGAAGCCGTGGCCGAGGAGCCCAGCGAGCGCTCCCTGCGTGAGGAGTCGGCGTAATCGTCGGCCCGTCCTCGCTCGCTAGCATCCACATCGTCATGGTCAAGCTGGGGGAGCGCTGAGCAGTGCACGACGACTTCCGTATTCGCGTAGAGGTATCCCGCGAGCAGGCGCAGGAGCTGTTGCGCGCTTTGCAGACCCACGAGCGCGACGGCGCGGCCGGCCTGCCTGGACCCGAGCACATAGCCGTCAGCCACGAGGATGGGCATGTGTTCCTGTATGCCGACTCCGAAGCGGAGGCGGCGCGCGCCCGCGCGGCGGTGGAGATGGTGCTCGCCGAGAAGCGGATCGCAGGACAGGTCAGTTCGTGGCGTTGGCATGCCGAGGAGGACCGGTGGGAGGACGCTTCACTGCCATTGCCAAGCACAGAGGCCGAGCATGCCGTCGAGCACCAACGTTTGGAGCGGGAGGAGACCGAAGAATCCGAGCGGGCCGGCTTCCCCGAGTGGGAAGTGCGTGTGAGCTTGCCCACACATCACGACGCCCGTACCTTCGCCGAGCGCTTGGCCGGTGAGGGGATCCCCGTCAAGCGCCATTGGCGCCACCTCACGCTTGGCGCCAAGGACGAGGATGACGCCAACGCGCTAGCTGAGCGTTTGCGCTCTGAGAGCCCACAGGGATCGAGCGTAGAGGTCGAGGGCGCCGCATGGCCGATGTGGCAGGCGGTCAACGCGCCTGGACGCCCGTTTGCCATCTTCGGCGGTTTGGGACAGTAGCCGTCCCAAGCTGGCCGAAGGAACTCACCCAGCGTACACTCACGCTCCCATGAGTGAGCGCATCGGAGAGCTAGAGCAGCGAACCCGCTTCGAGCCCGCCGAGGTCGAGCAGCGGATAACCGAGCGCTGGCTGGACTCGGGGCTATTTCACCCCGAAGCTGTCGGTGAGGCGTCTGAGAACTACTCGATAGCGATCCCGCCGCCGAACGTGACGGGCTCCCTGCACATGGGCCACGCACTCAACGGCTCAGTACAGGACGCACTGGTGCGCTATCACCGGATGAAGGCCCGCACGCAATCCCCGCCCCCGCACACCAAGTGGATCCTCGGCACCGACCACGCTGGAATCGCCACGCAGGCGCAAGTCGAGAAGGCGCTGCGCGCCGAAGGGCTCTCGCGCCAAGAGCTCGGTCGCGAAGAGTTCGTCAAGCGCGTATGGGAGTGGCGCGAGCACTACGGCCATACGATCGTCGAGCAATTCAAGCGTCTCGGCGCATCCTGCGACTACTCAGACGAGCGCTTCACATTTGACGAGGACTATGCGCGCGCCGTGGTCGAGGTTTTCGTGCGTCTCTATAAGAAGGGCTGGATCTACCGCGACCGCTACATCGTCAACTGGGATCCCGGCAGTCGCTCGGCGATCTCAGACCTGGAGGTCGAGGAGAGGCGCGAGACCGACACGCTCTATTCGATTCGCTACGACCTGGAGGGCGGCGGCTCGGTCACGATCGCAACGGTCCGTCCCGAGACCATGCTCGGCGACACCGCGGTCGCCGTGCACCCCGAAGACGCGCGCTATCGCGATCTCATAGGACGCTCGGCGATTCTGCCCTTGGTCGGGCGCCACCTGCCGATCATCGCCGACGACTACGTGAAGATGGACTTCGGCACCGGCCAGCTGAAGGTCACTCCGGCGCACGACCCCAACGACTTTGAGATCGGGGTGCGCCACCAACTCGACCAGGTCTCGGTGATCGGCGAGGATGGGCGCATGACCGGTGAGGCCGGCGAGCGCTTCGCCGGCCTGACGGTGATGGAGGCGCGCGACGCGGTCGTCGCCACCCTGGAGCAGGAAGGAAGGATCCTCGCGCGCGAGGATTACGAGCACGAGGTTCCCTATTCGCACCGCTCGGGCGAGCGGATCGAGCCGCTGATCTCCCTGCAGTGGTTCATGAGCATGGATGGCCTGGCTGAGCCCGCGATCGCAGCGGTTCTCGAGGGTCGCGTAAGGATCGTGCCCGAGAACCACCGGCGGGTCTACCTGGATTGGATGGAGAACATCCGGCCTTGGTGTATCTCGCGTCAGCTGTGGTGGGGTCACCGTCTGCCCGTCTACTACTGCGAGACATGCGGTCACGTCAACGTCGCCCGATCCGAGCCTGAGGCCTGTGGGGCCTGCGGCGGTCAAGTCCGCCAAGAGGAGGACGTGCTCGACACTTGGTTCTCCTCGGCCCTGTGGCCATTTGCGACGCTCGGCTGGCCCCGAGACACGCCCGAGCTGAAGGCGTTCTATCCGACCAAGGTGCTCTCCACGGCCAGGGACATCCTGTTCTTGTGGGTTGCCCGCATGATCATGATGGGCTTGGAGTTGACCGGCCAAGTGCCATTCTCGGAGGTCTACATCCATTCGGTCATCCAAGCTCCCGACGGGCGGCGCATGTCAAAGTCGCTCGGCACCGGGATCGACCCGCTGGCGGAGATCGAGCGCCACGGCGCCGACGCGGTGCGCTTCGGCTTGCTGGCGATGTCATCTACGCAGGACGTGCGCTACTCGGCCGAGAAGGTCCAGCAGGGTCAGGCGCTTGCCAACAAGCTGTTCAACGCGGCTCGCTTTGCGCTGCTTCGCATCCACGCGAGCCTCGGGCAGCAGGCTGTTGCCGAGCTCGAGCCAGAGCCGCTGCCGCGTACCGTCGAGGACCGCTGGATCCTCTCCCGCTTGGCGTGCATCGAGGCTGACACGGCTGCACGAATCGAAGACTACGATTTCTCCCACGCCGTGCTCGGGCTGTACGACTTCGTGTATGGCGAGCTGTGCGACTGGTATCTGGAGCTGGTCAAGCATCGGTTGACCGACTTCGATCCGCAGGCGTCTGAGGACGCTGAGGCGGAGGGACGCGAAGCGCTGGCTGCGACCTTGCTCCACGTGTTGCGCCAGACGGTAGCCTTGGCGCATCCGATCATCCCGTTCGTGACGGAGGAGCTGTGGGGGTACCTGGACGGCTCCGGGGAGATGCTGGCCGCCTCTGCCTATCCCTGCGTGGAGGAGTCGCTGACCGACCTGCAGGCCGAGGTCAAGCTGGAGCGGGCGATCGAGGCGACCGTCGCGGTACGCGGGTGGCGCGACTCGGTGGGAGCGCGCGCTGGAGCCACGATCCCCGCGCGGCTGAATGCCCATGGATATGAGGGAGTGGGGGCGCTGGTGGAGCGTATGGCGCGGCTCAGCTTCCAGGATGAAGCCGGCGTGGCGTCGGTCGCTTCGATTCCCGTACCCGGTGGCATGGTCGAGGTGCTCTCCGCGGAGGGCCTTGACCTTCAGGCGGCCGAGCGGCGCCGGTCCACCGCACGCGAAAAGTTGATTGGGGAGATCGAGCGCGTACAGGCCAAGCTGGCCAAGCCGGGCTTCGTAGAGAAGGCGCCGAAGAGGGTGGTGGCCGGCGAGCGCGAGCGCTTGGAGCGCTTGCGGGGGGAGTTGGAGTCCCTGTGAGCCAGGCCTGGAGTCCCGAGCACGCCGAGCGTCATCTGCGCTCGCTAGAGCTATTCGGCATGCGCTTCGGTCTGGACCGTATGCGTCGCATGATGACTGTGCTCGGCTCGCCCGAGCGCAGTTTTCAGACGATCCACGTGGTGGGCACCAACGGCAAGAGTTCAACCACCCGTATGATCGCGGCGATTTTGCAGCGCCACGGATTGCGCACCGGTTGCTACCTCTCGCCTCACCTCGTTTCCTACGCTGAGCGTGTCCAGATAGAGGAGCGCGACATCGAGACGCGCGCTTTTGCCGCCGCGATCGCCCAGGCGGCCTGGGCGGCCGAGCGTGTCAACCGTACACTCGCCGAGGACGATCACGTAACTCAGTTCGAGTTGCTTACTGCGGCTGCTCTCTGGGAGCTTGCGCGCCGCGAAGCGCAGGTCGTCGTGGTCGAGGCCGGGCTGGGAGGACGCTACGACGCCACCAATGTGATCGACTCCACGGTCGCGGTGCTCACGAACGTCGGCCTGGAGCACACGCGCTGGCTTGGCCCAACTGTCGCCGACATCGCAACCGAGAAGCTCGCGGTGCTTGGTGCCGGCTCGAAATTGGTACTCGGCGCGCACTTGCAGCCCGAAGTCCTGGCCATGGCGCACAAGATCGCCAACGAGGAAGGCGCTGAGGTCTCGATCGCCGAGGATGCTCCGGAGGCTCTGCAGCTCGGCGCGCGCGGCTCTTTCCAGCGCGCCAACTTCGCCCTTGCGCGTCTAGCGGCAGAGTCATACCTGCAAGAGGCCGGGATCCCTTTGAGCGAGGAAGCGGTGAGGGCCGCCGCGAGCGCAACCTTGATTCCAGGTCGTCTGCAGGTGGTTGCGCGCGATCCGCTGACTGTGCTCGACGGCGCCCACAATCCCTCTGCGACAGATGCCTTGGCGGAGTCCTTGCCAGAGCTGTTGCAAGGGAGAGGGCTGGGGTTGGTGCTCGGTGTGCTAGAGGACAAGGATGCAGCCGCGATGCTGACAAAGCTGCTGCCCATGTGCGAGCGTGCGTGGTTCACATCTCCACCAAGCCAGCGCGCCTTGCCGCCAGCGACGCTCCTCTCGCTGGCCCGCCAACTAGGCTTCGATGAGGCTGATTGCGAGTCCGCTCCAGCCCGGGCGCTTGCTGCGGCGCAAAGTTGGGCGCGTACGCGTGAGGGGGGAGCCGCGGTGCTTGCGACTGGCTCGGTGTACCTGATCGGAGATCTGCTCGCCCATGCGCGCGAGCTCGGCCTAAGCACTTGCGTCGAGATGCCTGCGGAGAGCTCGGCACGAGGTGACTCGGCAACCGGCGAGGGAGCGGCATGAATGACGAGGGTCCGTCCGTGCTGACGATGATCGGGGCCGTCGCCTTGATCGTGGCACTTGTGATCCTTGTGTTCTTCGCCGCTGGTTACGGGTTTGGGCGGCTATTCCTGTGATACTTGGAACCTACTGCCGGACCACGCTCTAAACTCGGCCGCCTAAATGCTCCCTCTAGTATCAATTCGCACAGGTTTGCGCGCTCGTGTGCGCCAAGGTCACGGCGCGACCATCTAAGGGACTCTCCGATGCCACCAATCGCCTACTTCGGAATCGAAAGCAGCGGCCTGAGCCTGGTCATCGACCTCTTGATCCTGTTCGCAGTTGTCCTGTATTTGTCACTCATCTATTGGACCTACGCCGACGCCCGTCGGCGGATCGCCGATCCGATGCTGGTCGGCTGTGCGACCCTGGCTTCGCTGTTCCCGTTTGTGGGCACGATCGTCTACATGATCCTGCGCCCGCCGGAGTATTTGGAGGACGTGCGCGAGCGCGAATTGGACCTACAGGCGGCCGAAGCGAGGCTGCACGAGCTGGACCATGGCCTGTGCCCTCATTGCGACTATCGCATCGAGCGTGATTTCGTACGCTGTCCGAGTTGTCTACGCAAGCTCAAGGAGCGTTGCACCAACTGCTCGCGCCCGCTGGATCGCGCGTGGACGATCTGCCCCTACTGCGAGACCGAGGTGCCGGCCGCTGCCAAGCCGGCGCGTGCGGCGCCGCGACGCGGCAGGGCCTCAAGCGCCGCTCGTGCCGGCGCGGAAGGCGAGCGCGAGCCCGAGCCACTCGAGGGTGCGTCGGCGACACACTCCAGTGCAGCCGAACGCGCTGCCGAGCGGGCTGCGGAACGTGCCGCAGTAAGGGCACCAGAAGCGGCCACTTTGATCGGCGAGACGACCTCTTTTGCCGCCGAGCCAGACACGATCTCCGAGATCTCCGAGGGAGGCTCCCCCGAGCCGACCAAGCCGAGCACCCGCCCGCGCGGTGTACGGCGCCCTCGAACCTCCTGAACTCCGAACCCAAAGGACACCATGGACCGTACCTTGATCCTCGTAAAGCCGGACGCCTTCGCGCGCTCGCTCACCGGCGAGATCGTCGCTCGCTTCGAGCGCAAGGGGCTGCGTATCGTCGCCTTGCGTCACATGACCGTCTCCCGTGAGCTGGCCGAGCGTCACTACGCTGAGCACGCCGAGAAGCCGTTCTTCGGCGAGTTGGTTGAGTTCATCACCTCCGGTCCGATCGTGGCGATGGTCTTGGAGGGCGTCGAGGCCGTTAAGGCCGCTCGTCAGGCGATTGGCGCCACCAACCCACTCGACGCCGCGTCCGGCTCTATTCGCGGTGACTTTGCAATCGAGATGGGACAGAACATGGTCCACGGCTCTGACTCGCCGGAGTCCGCGGCGCGCGAGGCCGCTCTGTTCTTCCCCGAGTTGTCCTAGTTCACGGCGATGGAGCTGAGCCCACCGCTCGTGCTGGCCTCGGCCTCGCCGCAGCGACGCAAGCTACTTGAGCGCCTTGGCGTCTCCTTCACAGTGCGTCCCACCGGCGTCGCCGAGTCCGAGCACGGAGATCCTGCCGATGTGGCCGTGGAGAACGCGTTGCGTAAGGCGCGCACGGCTCGTATCGGTGACACACCCGAGACGATTCTGGGAGTAGACACGCTAGTAGCGCTTGGGCCGCGCATCTATGGCAAGCCGGCCGACGAGACCCAGGCGCGCGAGACGATATCGGCGCTTGCCGGCACCACGCACGAAGTGCTGAGCGGCGTGGCGTTGCTGCGTGGCGATCGCGAGCAGGTCGCTCTGGCGCGGACAGAGGTGGTCTTTCGCGACTGCGACCGACATCTGGTCGAGCGCTACGTGGCTAGCGGCGAGTGGCGCGAGAAATCGGGTGGATACGCGATCCAAGGGCTCGGCGCGATGCTCGTTCGGGAGATTCGCGGCGATTATGAGAATGTCGTCGGCTTGCCGCTCGCGACCTTGCTCGACATGGTCCCGGAGCTACTCTCGCCGGCTTCCTAAGAGCCGCTTTCGCCTGCAAATACGCTGTCAAGCTTGTGAGTGAGGCGACTGTGTTCGCTAGACTCCCCGCCGGGTACGCCCCGGCTGCCCACCGGGGCTAGACGACCGGTGAGGCCAAGTCGAGTCCGAGCGTGCTCCCACTCTCACGATGAGCATCCTCACCTACTTGACCGGATTCGGCGGCCGCGACATGGCGGTCGATCTAGGGACGGCCAACACGCTCGTTTATGTGCGTGGACGCGGCATCGTGCTGTCCGAGCCGAGCGTTGTCGCGATCGACTCGCGCACCGGAGAGGTGCATGCGGTGGGTATCGAGGCCAAGCGGATGCTTGGCCGCACGCCCGGGACTATTCAGGCGATACGACCCCTGAAGGACGGCGTGATCGCTGACTTCGACGTGACCGAGGAGATGCTGCGTCATTTCATCCAGAAGGTCCACCAAAACCGTTGGGCGCATCCGCGCGTGGTCGTCTGCGTGCCCTCTGGTGTCACCGGGGTGGAGAAGCGCGCCGTCGAGGAGGCTTGCCTTTCGGCCGGCGCGCGCACGGCATATCTGATCGAGGAGCCGATGGCAGCGGCAATTGGAGCGGGCCTGCCTGTGGGCGAGCCGACCGGATCGATGGTTGTGGACATCGGCGGCGGTACCTCGGAGGTCGCGGTCATCTCGCTCGGCGGGATCGTCGTCTCACAATCGATCAGGGTCGGCGGGGATGAGATGGACGAGGCGATCATCAACTACGCCAAGAAGGAGTACAAGCTGCTCATTGGTCAGCAGACCGCCGAGGAGCTAAAGCTCGAGATCGGCTCGGCTTGCGCGATGGAGGAGGAGCTCCAGGCCGAGATACGCGGGCGCGACATGGTTGCCGGCCTGCCCAAGACCGTTGTGCTCACGAGCGAGGAGATCCGCCAGGCGCTCGAGGAGCCGCTCTCGCAGATCATCGAGGCCGTCAAGGAGACGCTCGACCGGACACCCCCGGAGCTTGCCTCGGACATCATGGATCGCGGGATCATGCTCGCGGGCGGGGGCGCCCTCTTGCAAGGTCTCGATCAGCGCTTGCGCGAGGAGACGCAGATGCCGGCTCATCTGGCCGAGTCCCCGCTCACCTGCGTTGCCGTGGGCTCGGGGCGCTCGCTTGAGGAGTTCGAGGCGATCCACCGCTCCAACCGCAACTCGCGCAATCGCCGGCGCCGATGATCGGTCATCGCCCGGGGCCTGCGCGGGTACTCTGTCGATGAACGCCTCAGAAGCTCCCGCTGCGGAAGGTCCCCATTCGTGTATGACAAGACGGTCCGGCGCAGGCGCGCGGTGCTCGCACTGCTCGTCGTGCTCTCTCTGATACTTCTGAGCGCCTACTTTGGCGAGGCTCCGAGTGGTGGCTTGCATTCGGTGCAGCGCGGCTTCCTGACGGTTGTCGCGCCGATCCAGGACGGCGCTAACAAGGCGCTCAAGCCTGTGCGCGACTTGTTCGGCTGGTTCGGGAGCACCTTGAAAGCGAAGGAACAGAATGCCGAACTGCGCAAGCAGCTGGCCACCGTGCGCCAGGAGCTGACCACAAAACAGTCCGACGAAGGCAGCTACCGCGAACTGCTCAAGCTCTATCACCTCGACACTGCCCTCAGCCTTGCCGACTATCGTCCGCTGGCCGCCACAGTCATCTACCAGTCGCCCAACGTCTGGTACTCCACGATCGTGATCGATCATGGCTCCTCAGCCGGGGTGCGAGTCAACGACCCGGTGATCGCCGACGGCGCGCTGATCGGCAAGGTCACAAGAGTCGTCTCAGACGGCGCGCTTGTGAGCCTGATCACCGACAGCGAAGTGGAAGTGAGCGCCAAGATCAGCGCCACCGGAGAGCCTGGCATGGTGCAGCCGGAGGTCGGCGAACCAGGTCGTCTCTTGATGCAGTATCTGCCGTCTACTAGCTCGGTCGCGCCCGGTGACTATGTGGTCACCTCGGGCACCATCTCCAGCAAGGGCGAATCGCTGTTTCCGAAGGGCATTCCGATCGGTCAGGTCATCTCGACCAGCGAACAGAGCGGGTTCAAGTCGGTTGAGGTCAGCCCGCTCGCCGACCTGCACGGGCTGGACGTCGTGCAAGTGCTCACCTATCGCTCCGGCTCGCGTCCGGAATCGCTGAACGGCGTAGCGGCCAGCCTCACGCCGGCCCACCAATTGGGCCCCGAAGAAGAAACCCAGGGAGGACAGGTGGCGCAGGCCGGGGGCGGCGGATGAGGCCCGATTCGGCCTGGCTTCCCGGTTCGCTGCTGTGGCGTGTGGCGCTGCTCTCGGTAGTGGTTGTGTTCCTGCAGATCAGCGTCGTCTCGGAGGTGCCCGTGTTTGGCGTGAGCGTTGATCTCTCGCCGCTGCTCGTGGCTTTCACGGGCTTGTTGTGCGGCTCCACGGTGGGGGCGGTGGCGGGGTTCTGCGTTGGGCTGCTGATCGACTTGGCCTTGATGCAGATGCTCGGCGTCACGTCTTTGACGTTCACGATCATCGGCTACTGGGCTGGGCGCCTGCGTGAGCTGCGCGATCCGCAGGCGGCGCTCACGCCGCTGTTCGTGGGCGCTGCCGCTGCCGCTGCTGCAATGGTGGGCTACTCAGTGATCGAGTTCCTGCTCGGCGTCGATGCTCCGGTGAGCTTTGAGCTGTTGCGCGAGATCGTGGTCGGCGTGCTCTTGGACACGGTTGTGGCCTTGCCGATGTGGGCGCTTGTGCGACGCTGCCTGGTGGGTGCGCTGCCTGACGATCCGCGTCGCCGTCGCCGTCGCGCTTACACGACGGGCGGCCTCAGTCCGCTCTCCCAAAGCAGGGGAGCACGGTGAGTAGCATCGAAAGGCTACAGCCGAACGAGCCCCGCGGCGGGGTGGGTGGGCCTTCATCCCCTCAGCTGGCCTTGAGGGTCGCGATCCTCGGCAGCTTCGCGCTCGTGATGTTCGGGATCATCTTCTTCCGGCTGTGGTACCTGCAGGTATTGACTGGAGAACAGTACGTCAAGCAGGCCCAGGCCAACGATCAGCGCACTCTGCCGATCGCCGCCCCGCGTGGAGAGATCGTCGATCGTTCGGGTACGCCGATCGTGACGAGCACTGTCACCAACGCGGTGCAGATCCTGCCGAGTGCCCTGCCGGCCTCGGTCAAGTTGGAGGCCGCCGAATATCAGAAGGCTGTGGCCACCGCGGCAAGCGAATACGCACAGGCCAAGGAACGGTTGAAAGCTTTCGAGGAGGACCTGCGCGACGCCAAACGTCACACGACGCCCAGCGAGCGGGCCGAGCTGCGTCTACTGCGCGCTCAAGCGCATCTGAGGCACGTGCCGATCCCGCGACTGCCGCCCTCGGCGGTGGGTCTACGCCATCTATACGACCGCTTGGCTCCGGTGATCGGCTTGAGCCCGAGGCTAATCGACGAACGTGTGATCGCCGGCATCGTGGCGTTGCCCTATGCCCCGGTTACGATCAAGACCGATGCGGGCAGGGCGGCCTTGACGGTGTTGGGGGAGCGTCACAACGACTTTCCGGGCGTGCGTCAAGAACCGGTCTCCATCAGGCACTACCCATATGGCGAAATGGCCGCTCAGGTGCTCGGCTACGTCGGCTCAGTAGGCAAAGAACAGCTCAAACAAGCGGCATTTCGCGGTGTGCAACAGGGCACGATCGTCGGCCAGGAAGGCCTCGAGTTTTATTACGACCGTTACCTGCGCGGCAGGCCGGGCGCGCGTCGAGTACAGGTCAATGCCTTTGGCGAACCCGAACCGATCGCCTTGCCGCTGACGCCTCCGGTTGCCGGGCACAACCTCAGATTGTCACTTGACCTTGGCTTGGAGCAGGAGGGGGAAAAGGCGCTGCGCGAAGGTATCGAAATCGCCCGTGCGGCCGGCAAGCCGGCCAACGGCGGCGCTTACGTGGCGATGGACCCTCGCAACGGGCAGATCCTGGCGATTGGCTCCAATCCGAGTTTCAACCCAAACGTATTCGCCAAACCGCTGACGTTCTCGCAATATGAAACATTGATCGGCGGCAACGAAGCTGGTGGTGGTCCATTGTTCGATCGGGCCACCGAAGGCGCCTATCCGACCGGATCGACATTCAAGCCGATCACGGCTATGGCGGCGCTCGAAGGTGGCGTAATCACTCCAGGAGAAGCTCTTGGGGCAGGCTCCTGCATCGAAGCGGGCAAAGAGCAGTTTTGTAACTCGGGGCATACCGACTACGGTGCCCTTCCGCTGGTCGAAGCGCTGAAGGTATCTTCAGACACGTACTTCTTTGAAACGGGCGAGCGCGCCAATATCCACGGCAACGTAATCCAAGACATGGCCCATCGTCTGGGTGTAGGCCAGGAAACCGGCATCGACCTGCCCAAAGAGTTCCAAGGCGTTGTGCCGGATCGTAAATGGAGGGCGCAGCGCGACCGTGAAGAGCTCGAATGCGAGCACGCGCGTCATGTCGCTTCGTGCGGTTATGTCGCTGAAGTCAGGCCTTGGAGTGTTGGCGACAACATGCAGCTTGCCGTAGGCCAGGGAGACCTTCTGACCGATCCGCTGCAGATGGCGGTCGTCTATTCGACGCTTGCCAACGCCTACATGCACGAAGGTCATGGGACCGTGGTGCGCCCCCACCTGGGCATGGAGATCGACGAATCCAAAGGCGGCCTGGTCCAGGAACTTGCCTCACCGGCGGTCCGCCACGTTCGCCTCAACTACAGCGATCTCAGCCTCGTTATGGAGGGCATCCACGAGGCCGCCAGCCAGGCGGGCGGCACCTCCGCGGCGGTATGGGCCGGCTGGAATCAAGCTCAGCACCCCGTCTACGGCAAGACCGGCACCGCCCAGCACACCGGCAAGGAAGACCAGTCGTGGTACATGTGCTACGTCGCCGATCCGACCCGCCCGATCGTGATCGCGGTGACCGTCGAACAGGGTGGTTTCGGCGCGGAAACGGCCGCCCCGATCGCTCGCCTGATCGCCTCCAAGTGGTTCAACCAGCCGGAGAAGTTCGTCGCCGGCGCCTCCAAGACCTATTGATCCGATGATGCCCGTAGGCACAAGCCCGATCGAGGTGCCCGACGAGGCGCACGGTCATGGAGTCGGCGCGCCTCGCCAGATGCGCCTCCCGCTAGACCCTTTGCTGACGCTCGCCACGATCGGCCTGGGGATCTGCTCGATCCTCACCTTGGGGGTTGCCACTCGCGAATTCGTGCCCGGCAGTCCCCATTACTACGTGGACCGTCAGGTGATCTACCTGTTCGTCGGCTTCGTCCTGATGCTCGCGCTGTCGCGCCTGGATTACTCGCGCCTACGCCATCTCATGTATCCCATCTACGGAGCTCTGATTCTGAGCATTCTGGCGGTGCTGGCGCTCGGCCACAAGACGGCCTTGGGCGCTCAGCGCGCGATCGAATTCCCGCTCTTCTCCTTCCAGGCGTCCGAGCTTGGCAAGGTGCTCTTGATCGTGGCGCTGTCGGCCTTCGTCGTCAGCCGCTCCAGGCGCCTGCGCGAGCTCGAGACGACCGCCAAGGTCATGTTGGCGGCACTCGTGCCGGCGATGTTCGTCGTCATCCAACCCGACTTGGGGTCGGGTCTGGTCTACATGGCGATCGCCTTCATGCTGCTGTTCGTGGCCGGAACATCCTGGCGCCAGATGGCGGGGCTGATCGCCCTGGTCGCCGTAGCGGGAGCTTTCATGCTCGTGGTCGCTCCAGCGGCAGGGGTGCATGTGATCAAGACCTACCAGGTGGAACGTTTGACGGCCTTCCTGCATCCCTCAACCGACTCCAAAAAGCAGGGCTACCAGCAGGAGGAGTCGAAGGTGGCGATAGGCGCCGGTCAGAAGACCGGGCGCGGCGTGAACTCGACGCAGATCAAGGGCAGCTATGTACCTGAGGACGACACCGACTTCATCTTTGCCGCGGTCGGTGAGCAGTACGGCTTCGTCGGGGCGGCGCTCGTCCTGTCCCTCTACGCGCTGCTGATATGGCGCACTCTCCGCATACTCGTTATGTCCAAGGACCTGTTCGGCTCGCTGGTTGCGGCCGGTGTTGTGGCTATGCTGATGTTTCAGGTGTTTGTGAACGTGGGGATGTCGGTTGGGATAATGCCCATCACCGGCGTCACGCTACCGCTCATGAGCTACGGCGGATCGTCGGTCATAACGACTCTGCTGGCCATAGGTCTGTTGCAGTCGATCTACGTTCAAGCAAGCGCCTCCCAGGCGATGAAGGGCCGCGTTTACCGCTACTAGAAGATGCACACCGATCCTCCACAACCAGCCCAGGCTTTGCCGCCGTCCACATCGCCGCGGCGCTCGCCTGCACGGGACTCGGTCAGTACGCGGGCCGCGAGGACTCTGTCCTCGCCCACTACAGCTATCGAAAGACTGGATCAAATTGAGAAAGCAAGTACTTGTCAGCGTCGATCGCGCCGAGACGCGCGTGGCGCTCCTGGAGGCGGCCGGCACCCCCGGCGCCTCACGTCCCGAGGGGCGCTCGCGCAAGCGCCCCAATGCTCGACCTGGAGCCGGCTATCGCATAGCTGAGCTATATATCGAGCGTCGCGGAGGACGCTCGATCGTCGGCAACATCTATAAGGGCAAGGTCGACAACGTTCTGCCCGGCCTGGAGGCCGCGTTCGTCGATATCGGTCTGGAGAAGAACGGGTTCCTGCACGTCGATGAGATCGTGCTCCCCGGTGTGGAGGCGCCCAAGCGTGGGCGTGGCGGAGGTCGCAAGATCGCCGAGTTGCTCCAGCCCGGGCAGGAGATTGTCGTGCAGGTTGTCAAGGATCCTTTGAAAACCAAGGGCGCACGCCTGTCGATGGAGCTGACGATCGCCGGGCGCTACATGGTCTATGCCCCCACCGGCGAGGGCATCGGCGTGTCACGGCGCCTCGAAGACAAAGAGCGAGAGCGCCTGCGCCGTCAGACGGCCAAGCTCGAGATCGGGCAGGGAGGGGCGATCATCAGGACGGCTGCCCACGGCGCCCAGCGCGAGGATTTCGAGAGAGAGCTGCTCTACCTGCACAAGCTGCACGAGGTATTGATGAAGCGTGTACAGGAAACGCAAGCCCCGGCGATGGTTTTCCAGGAGGCCGACCTGTCAGTGCGTGTCGTCAGGGACATCTTCTCAGAGCACTTCGAGCGGGCAATCGTCGACGACGAGCAGCAGCACCGCCGGCTCGTCTCGTTCTTTGCGCGGACCGCCCCCGAGCTGGTTGAGCGAGTCGAGCTGTGGGAGGGACCTGAGCCGCTACTCGACGCCTACAAGGTGACCGAGGCGATCGACGGAGTGATGTCTCGGCGCGTGGATTTGCCCAGCGGTGGCGATCTGATGATCGACTATGCCGAGGCCTTGACCGTGATCGACGTGAACTCGGGCAGCTTCATCGGGCGTGGCAAGGGAGCCGGTCTTGAGGAAACGATCACCAAGACAAATCTGGAGGCAGCCGAGGAGGTCGTAAACCAGCTGCGTTTGCGCGACATCGGCGGGATCATCGTGATCGACTTCATCGACATGGCGCGCGCGCGCAACCGCGACGCGGTTATGAAGACCTTGCGCAAGGCTTTGGACGAGGACCGCACCAAGACCTTCACGGCTGAGATCTCACGATTGGGACTGGTCGAGATGACCCGCCAGAACGTCACCGAGGGCGTGCGCGAGATCATGAGCCGACCCTGTCCCACCTGCGACGGGGAGGGCGTGATTCGCTCGGAGGAGACGATCGCGATCGAATTCGAGCGCAAGCTACGCGACCTGGTGGTCGAGCACCCCGACGCGGAGGCTTTCTTGGTGCAGGTAAATCCGCGCGTCAGCACTCAATTCACCGGGCAGGGCTCAAGGGTCTTGCATGCTTTGGAGGCCCAGACGGGACGCTCGTTTCACTTCGAGGGCTCCGAAGGGCTCGCGCTGGACCACTTCGCGATCACTTTCCAAGGCACTTGCCAGGAGGTCGAAGAACGCGCGCTGCCGTTCCGCGTGGGCGACGAGGTGCTCGTGGACATCGTCGAGCCGCACATGTACGACGTGGACGACGCCGTGGCCAAGCTCGACGGTTACATCATCTCGATCGCGGGCGCCGCGCGCCACGTTGGCGAGAAGCGCATGGTGCGCATCGACACGGTCGGGCGCACGGCCGCCAGCGCGTTCCTGCTCGACGAGGCTGGCGAGATCATTCGTCCGGCGCCGCGCCCGGCGGCACGCCCTGCCGCAAAACGCTCGCGCAGGCGTAAACCGGCCGAGCGATCGGCTTCGGTCGTGGCGCATCCCGACGAGGCAGAGGAGTCTGAGGCCGAGGTGGTCGAGGAGGGACAGACGAGCGCTCCTGAGTCCGAGCGTCGGCCCGTGCCGGAGGCTGCGCAGGGCGATGTCGAGGAGGCTGAGGACGAGTCCGAGCAGGATGACCTACAATCAAAGCCTCGGCGCCGCGGCCGTAGAGGCGGACGGCGCCGTTCGGCTGCAAAGGCCCAGGCAACCTCGGAGTAGACATGTACGCGATCGTCAAGACAGGCGGCAAGCAATACCGCGTCGAGCGGGGTCAGACCCTGCTCGTAGAGCGTCTTGCTGCCGAGCAGGGTGCGAGCGTGGCGCTCGAGCCGATCCTCTACCGCTCCGAGGACGCCGTGTTCGATGCGGCGTCGTTGAAGAAGGTCAAGGTCACGGCAAAGATCGTCGCCCACGAGCGCGGCGAGAAGCTGCGCGTGTTCAAGTTCAAGCCCAAGCGCGGCTACAAGCGTCGCACCGGCCACCGCCAGGAGCTCACGCGGATCGAGGTCACCGACATCTCGATGGGCGCGGCCGCCAAGCAGGCCGCCCCTAAGAGCGAGGCCAAGCCGGTTGCGGCCAAGTCCACGGCCACGAAGGCGCCCGCCAAGCCAGCCTCGGCCAAGGAGCCGGCGGCGAGCAAACCCGAGGAGACGACAGATGGCTCATAAGAAGGGGCTGGGGTCCAGCCGTAACGGTCGCGACTCCAACGCTCAGCGCCTCGGCGTCAAGACGTTTGCCGGTGAGACCGTCACCGGTGGGGAGATCATCGTGCGCCAGCGCGGCACTCGCTTCAAGCCCGGTACCGGCGTTGGAATCGGTAAGGACGACACACTTTATGCGCGTGCCGCCGGTACCGTCCAGTTCACGGTCGGCCGTCGTGGGCGCGTCGTGAACGTGCTCTCCGAGAACAGCTGACGTCGGCGCCCGGGCGCGCCGGGCTGCCACCATTGCGGGATGCTTCACGACCGCGCAAGAATCGAAGTCAGGGCCGGCGCCGGCGGCGAGGGCTCCGCCGGGTTTCGCCGCGAAGCTCACGTGCCACGCGGAGGACCCGATGGTGGCGACGGCGGTCGTGGGGGAGATGTCGTGCTCGTGTGCGACGACTCACTGCGCGATCTGCAGAGCTTCAGGCGGACCGCCCACTACAGGGCCGGCCGCGGTGGACGGGGCGAAGGGTCATTGCGTCATGGCGCCGACGGCGAGACCTTGATCGTGAGAGTGCCGCCGGGCACGCAGGTCGAAGGTGTCGAGGGCGATGTCGAGGGGCGGCGCTGGGATCTGCTTGCCGCAGGTCAACGGGCTCTGGTCGCCAAAGGCGGCTCCGGCGGTAGAGGGAACAAGCGCTTTGCGACCCCCACCCGTCAGGCCCCCCGTTTTGCCGAGCGGGGACTGATTGGTGAGGAAGGTTGGCTTCAGCTGCAGCTCAAGCTGCTAGCGGACGTCGGCTTGGTGGGTCTGCCCAACGCCGGCAAGTCCTCACTGCTGGGTCGCCTGACACGTGCCGCGCCAAAGGTCGCGAGCTACCCGTTTACGACGCTCTCGCCGATCCTGGGTGTGTTGGAAGGCGACGAGCGTCAGCTCGTGATCGCCGATATCCCAGGTTTGATCGAAGGCGCCAGTGAAGGGGCTGGACTCGGTCATGATTTCCTTGCCCATGTCGAGCGGACCAGGTTGCTCGTACACGTGCTCGATCTCGCGCCTGAGCTGAGCTCTGACGCGGAAGCCGACGCGCCCGCCAACCACGCCACGATCGAGCGTGAGCTGCTGGCTCACGACGAGCGCTTGGCGCGGCTACCGCGCGTACTGGCGCTGTCGAAGGCCGATCTCGTTACAGCGGAGCGCGTCGCCGAGGCGATCGCGTTCTGGTCGGACAGGCTCGGCGAGGAGGTGCCTGTGATCGCTACGTCGAGCGCCACCGGCTCGGGCGTACGAGAGCTGGGGGCAGAGCTCTTGCGCAGGGTCCCGGCGCTTGACACCGACTCGGCCAAGGAGACCGAGCCGGTCGCTCCCAACGGAACCGGCGTCGGTGCAGAGGAGGAGGAACTGGCTGAGCACATGGTCTTCCGCCCAGCCGCCACTAGTGGCTTTGTCGTGGAGCGCGTGGGGCCGAGCGCGTTTGCGGTCAAGGGCAGGGGCATCGAGCGCTTGCTTGCGCGCTATGACATCGACAATGAGGACGCGATGGCCTACCTGGAGGGACGCTTGCGCAAGATCGGCGTGCTAAGGGCCTTGGAGGCCGAGGGCTTTCAGGCGGGCGACGATTTGGAGATCGCGGGCGTCGCGTTCGAGCTCGACCCCGACGAGCCCGCTTAGCGACAAGCCCGCCTGGCGACGAAGCCCCCAACGACGAAGCCTCAAGCGAGGAAGCCTCCGCGCGAGTCCAGATCGCGCGAACCGCCGTGCGGCGCATAAGCTCCAAGGCGTGAAACGCGTGGTCATCAAGCTCGGATCGAGCATCGTCGCCGACGACAGCGGAGAGCTGCGCGAGGAGGTGTTGCGGCGTATCTGCGATGTCGTCGCCTCTTTGCACGGCGAAGGCAAGGAGGTCGTGATCGTCTCCTCCGGCGCGATCGCGCGCGGGGTTCGCATCATGGGCCTGCCATCCCGCCCGGGTGCGGTTGAGGAGTTGCAGGCGGCGAGCGCAGTTGGGCAGGGCAAGCTCTATCGCGTCTATGACGAGCTTCTGCGTGAGCGCGAGCTGCTCTCCGCGCAGCTGTTGCTCACCTTCATGGACATGAGCGCGCGCACCCACTACCTCAACGCACGCCAAACCCTGCGCAAGCTGCTGGACTGGAGAGTGGTGCCGGTCATCAATGAGAACGACACGACCGCTACCGACGAGATCTCCTTCGGCGACAATGATTTTCTGGCCGCGCAGGTGGCGATCCTCGTGTCGGCTGATCTGCTTGTCCTGTTGACGGACATCGACGGCTTGCACACCGCCGATCCGCGCCTAGATCCCGCGGCGCGTCTTGTGCCCGAGATCACCGACTTCGAGAAGTTCGAGGGGATTGAGGTGGGCCACAGCACCTCGCCGCTGGGCTCAGGTGGAATGCGCTCGAAGGTCGTCGCGGCCGACATGGCGACCGCGGCCGGCATCCGCGCCGTGATCTGCAACGGCGTGCGCGCGGGCGCCTTGGAGGCTGTCTTGGCCGGGCATAGGGAGGGCACGAACTTTCCCCCTCGCGCGGCGCGCCACTCCTCTTTCAAGCTGTGGTTGCGCTACGCCAAGCCCAGCCACGGGACCTTGGTCGTGGACGCCGGTGCCGCTCGCGCTCTGCGCGAGGACGGCACCAGCCTGTTGCCGGTCGGCATCGTCGAGGTGCTTGGCTCCTTCGATGCGGGCGACGCCGTGGAGATCGCCGAGCAGAGCCTCCTCCGAGCAAGCCGCCGCGATCGGTGGCGGTGCGCCGCTGGGCAAGGGCATTTGCAGCTACTCGGCCGAGGAGTTGCGGCGCGTGATGGGCTTGAAGTCAAAGGCCGTCCAAGAGATCTTGCCGCGAGCCACCGAGGAGGCGGTTCACCGCGACTATCTGGTGCTCTCCTGAGCTTGGCCGGGCTGAGGGCGATGGGCGACCGTGCTGGCCCGATGCGCAGGTGGGCCTGTCGTACCCTGTAGAGCAGCAATGGCTGTGACGCTCTCATCAGTGGCAGATGTCTGTGCGCGTGCTCGCGAGGCAGCCAGGACCCTCGCCCAGGCCGATACCGCCACCAAGAACGCTGCTTTGCGTGCCATCGCCGCGGACCTACGAGCACGCTCGCAAGAGATCTTGGCAGCCAACGAGCTGGACCTCATCGCCGGGCGCGAAGCCGAAATAGGCGTGGCACTGCTCGACCGTCTGGCGCTTGACGAGTCCCGCATCGAGTCGATCGCCTGCGCTGTCGAGGCGATCGCTTCGCTCGGTGACCCCGTCGGCGAGACGATCGACGGTCATCGTCTGCCCAACGGGATGGACGTGCGCAAGGCGCGCGTTCCCTTGGGCGTGATCGCGGTGGTCTACGAGGCACGTCCCAACGTCACGATTGATGCGGCTGCCCTGTGTTTGAAGTCGGGCAACGCGATCGTCCTGCGCGGCTCCTCAAGCGCCGCCAACTCAAACGCGGTGCTCTGCTCGATCGCCGCCGAGGCCGCTCTCGGCGCCGGTCTGCCCGATGGGTCGATCGGTTTGGTGGCCGGCGGCGGGCGTCAAGAGCTGGCGGAACTTGCCACTCAGGACGACTTGATCGATCTCTTGATTCCACGTGGAGGTGAGGGCTTGAAGGCGGCGCTCAAGGATGTGGCCAGTGTGCCCGTCATCTATGCGGCCTCAGGCAACTGTCACGTCTATGTCGACGCTTCAGCCGACATAGAGCAGGCGCTCGCAATCGTGCTGAACGCCAAGACCCAGCGTCCCGGAGTGTGCAACGCCGCCGAGACCTTGCTCGTCCACGAGGCACTCGTCTCGACGTTTCTACCCAAGGCGCTGGCCGAGCTGAGCGCAGCCGGCGTGCAATTGCGTGTGGACGAGCGCGCCGCTCGCGTTGCGGAGCGGGCGGACGTTCAAGTCCAGGACGCGGTGGTGGAGGACTGGGACACCGAGTATTTGGCGATGACCTTGGCGGTCGCCGTAGTCGACAGCACCGAGCAGGCGATCGAGCACATCGCCCGCCACGGCTCCGGGCACTCCGAGGCGATCCTCACCAAAGACACCGCTGGCGCCCGCGCATTCCAGCTCGGGGTGGACGCTGCCTGCGTGTACGTGAACGCCTCGACCCGCTTCACCGACGGAGGCGAGTTCGGGATGGGCGCCGAGATCGGCAACTCCACCCAGAAGCTTCACGCGCGCGGCCCCATCGGTCTGCGCGAGCTGTGCACGTTCAAGTACCTCATCGAAGGCGCTGGCCACGTCCGCCCCTGAAGCCGATGAGGCTATTGGCATCCTTGGCGGGATGTTCAATCCGCCTCATCTTGGCCACCTAGCCCTGGCAAGGGCCGCCGCGGAGCGGCTGGGGCTCGGGCGTGTGCTCCTCACGCCGGTCCTGGTGCCTCCGCACAAGCCGGCCAAGTGGGATCCGGGAGCCGCGCATCGCTTGGCTATGTGTCGTCTCGCTATCGAGGGGGATCCGCGTTTGGGGGTTTGTACGCTCGAGCTGGAGCGCCCGGGCCCGTCCTACACGGTCGATACCCTGAGAAGCATCCATGAAAGCAATCCCGATGCAGAGCTGACCCTGATCGTCGGTGCCGACATGGCTCGTACGCTTGCCTCTTGGCGAGAGCCGCGTGAGATCCTCAGTTTGGCGCGACTGGCCGTGGCCGAGCGCGAAGGCACGACTCGTGACGAGGTCACAGAAGCCCTTGCCCAGTTGGATGAGTCGGCGAGGATCGCCTTTGTGGACATGCAGCCGCTGGACATCTCCTCCTCGCTGGTGCGCCGGCGATTGACCGCCGGCGAGCCGATCGACGGGCTCGTTGGCGCCGAGGTGGCGGGCTATATAGCCGAGCACGAACTCTACGGTCGCCAGCCGGCCACGCGAGCCGGGGGTGGGAGATGAGCTCAGAGGAGTTGCTTGCGGAGATCTGTCGCTACGCCGAGGACAAGAAGGCGGTCGATCTTCTGCAGCTGGATTTGCGCGAGGTGCTCGGCTATACCGACTGGTTCGTGATCTGCTCTGGCAACACCGAGCGCCAAACCAAGGCGATCCACGACGGGATTCTGGAGGGCCTTAAGCATGAGCACGACCTGCTGCCAGGCCGCGTCGAGGGAGTGGCCAGCGCCGACTGGATCTTGATGGACTACCTGGACGTGGTCGTCCACATCTTCACGCCCGCCACGCGTGAGTACTACCGCTTGGAACAGTTGTGGGGAGAGGTCCCTACGCGCAGGGCCGAGGGCGCCGGGAGCGCTTAGAAGGACCGCCCATGGCGGGCGGCACCGCAACCAACGACCTGAACGGCATAGTCCAGGTTGAGGGTGGCGCCCGCGCCCTTATCGCAGTCTGAACGCGAGCGGAAGCCGCGTTGCTACAAACGCGCACCCGCCCGCCCCAGACTTGCTCCAACCGTCGAAGGCGCTCGGGCTCGCGTGGGGCGAGAATCCGACGGTGGGCACCTTGACCGACACGCTCGAGGCTGGGCACTACCGGCCGCGCACCCCGTTTCGTGACGAGCTGTTTGAGCTTGACGGCACGCCCCGCCCGGCGGCCCAGGCGCTTGTGGCCGAGCTTGGGCGACTCGGTCCACAAGGTCTCGTAGAGGCGGGCCGTCGTCGTGATGCGATCTTCATGCAGCAGGGCATCACTTTCGAGACGAGCGGGGAGAGTGGCGCTTCGCACGAACGACCCTTCCCCCTCGACCTCATCCCCAGAGTGCTCAGCGGCGAGGAATGGCGCGCCATCAAGCGTGGCTTGGCTCAGCGCATCAGGGCTCTCAACCACTTCGTCGATGACATCTACCACGCGCGCGAGATCGTGCGCGAGGGGCTTGTGCCGTGGCGTTTGGTCGCCGGCTGTCCGCACTTCGCGCGAGCCGTGCACGGCATCAGGCCGCCCGGCGGCGTCTATTGCCATGTCGCCGGCTGCGATTTGGTGCGCGACAGCGATGGCTCTTGGCGAGTGATCGAGGACAACGTGCGCATCCCCTCAGGGATCTCCTACGTCCTCGAGAACCGCGCGGCGATGGCACGCCTGGTGCCCGAGCTGTTTGCCTCTTACCGGGTGCGCCCTGTCGACCACTACCCGCAATTGCTCTTGGGCGCTCTGCGCTCGGTGGCTCCGTCAGCAGAGAGCGAGGCGACCGTCGTGGTGTGGACACCGGGACCCCTCAACTCCGCCTACTTCGAGCACGCTTTTCTGGCACGCCAGATGGGGGTGGAGCTGGTCGAGGCCTCTGACCTGGTGGTGCGCGACGACGTGCTCTACATGCGCACCACGCGCGGCCTGGAGCGAGTGCACGCCGTCTACCGGCGCATCGACGATGACTTCGTCGATCCCCTGGAGTTCATGCCCGACTCCTTGTTGGGTGTGCCCGGACTTGTGCGGGCCTACCGGGCCGGCAGTGTCGCGATCGCCAACGCCTTCGGCACCGGCGTGGCCGACGACAAGGCGATCTACTGCTTCGTACCCGAGATGATCCGTTTCTACTTGGGCGAGGAGCCGATCCTCGAGAACGTGCGCACCTACTTGCTCTCTGACCGCGAAGTGAGAGAGCATGTGCTGGAGCGCTTGGGCGAGCTGGTGGTCAAGCCGACAGGCGAGTCAGGCGGCAAAGGGGTGATGATCGGGCCTCATGCCGAGGAGGCCGAGATCGCTCGGATGGATGCTTTGGTCAGGGCCCATCCTGAGCGCTGGATCGCCCAGGACGTTGTGCGTCTCTCCACCGTCCCTACCGTCGCCGCGGACGGCAGCTTGCACCCGCGCCATGTCGACCTGCGTCCCTTTGCGGTGTTCGGCGAGCGCATCGACATCGTTCCCGGAGGTCTCACGCGAGTGGCTTTGGAAGAGGGTTCGATGATCGTCAACTCCTCGCGTGGCGGAGGCTCCAAGGACACGTGGGTCTTGGAGGACGGCGACGATGCAGACCGTGCCGGCCCACCGATCGCGGACACCCTGCCGCCCGCGTTGCCAGATCTGCGCTACGGGGCCTGGATGGGCCAGCAACAGCAGCAACAACAGGAACGGCCCCAACAGCAAGCGGTGACGGTGCACACGGATGTGACCGGGCAACCTTGATGCTCGCGCGGATCGCTCACGACCTGTATTGGCTCGGGCGCAACCTGGCGCGCGCCGAGTTCACCGCCCGCGCGGTGGAGGCTGTCTTCCAGGCTGAGGTCCAAGGCGCCTCGGACCTGGGATCGAGCGTCAGCTTCGGCTCGCATGGGCTCTTGGCGATGCTCGGAGACGAAGTGGAGCGCGAACGCGCCGACAGCGCCGCTGCGCTCGCCCGGCTCACGCTCGACGCCGATCGACCCGGTTCGATGCTCGCAAGCGTGGAGCGTGCGCGCGAAGGAGCGCGCACGGTACGCGACGTGATCAGTGCGGAGATGTGGGAGGCGATCAACACAACCACACTCAGCTTGCGCGGTGGCGGGCAGGGTGGATGGGCACCCGAGCCAAGCGCGCCTGCCGGTCCCTATATGGCGGCCCAGTACGTCAAGCAGCGCACCGCCCTGATTTGGGGCGTCGCCGCGCGCACGATGCTGCGCGACGAAGCCAAGTGCTTTCTTGACGCGGGTGGCACAATCGAGGTGTCCGACATGGTCCTGCGTATGCTGCGCATCGCTCTGCCGCCTGGAGACGATGCGCATGTCGACGGACACGCTTTGATCCTGCTGCAGGCGGTCGGCGGGTTTCACGCTTATCTGCGGGCTGTCACCGCTCCTCCAAACGCACAACCGGTCGCACGTTTTCTGTTGTTCGAGCGCGCCTATCCCGACAGCGTGGCGGCATGTGCGGACTCGTTGCACGACGCCTTCACCACCGCCGACGCCGGTCCACGCAACTCCAAGCCCGTGTTGCGCGTCAGTCGTCTCGTGGCTGACCTCGACTTCCAGCGTCGCGCCCTACCCGACGGAGCAGAGCTTTCGGGCATCTGCGAGCACACCCAACAGGAGTTGGCGCGTATCGACGCCGACGTCGCCGAGCGCTATTTTGCGGGCGCCACCGCCGGCCAGGAGAGGCGATAAGTGCACTTCGCGATCCGCTATATGACTGAGTACCACTACGAAGGGCCGGTCTCCGACAATCTCAACGCCCTGCGTGTGCGTCCCGCCACGACCAGCTCTCAGCGCTGCGACGAGTTTCACACTCGTATCGAGCCTGAGGCTCGGGTGAGTAGGCACCTGGACTATTTCGGCACCGAGGTGCTCGAGTTCGGCGTGCCTACCGCCCACGAAAACTTGACGATCGACGTGCGAGCGCGGGTTGTCACATCCGACCCGCCCGAGCCTCCGCGTGGCTCGTGGGAGAGCGTGGACAGCGACGCCTACATCGACGCCGCCGGCGAGTTCGCGCTGCCGTGGCAGGACCAACCGACAATTGCGGGGCTTGAGGAGATGCAAGCGGAGCTGGCTGGTGTCAGTCCGCTGGTGATGCTCGAACAGTTGTGCGAGCGCATCCCCGAGCGCTTTGAATACCGCCCGGGGGTCACCTACGTCGGATCGAGCGTCGAGGATCTGCTCCAGACCAGAGCGGGCGTGTGCCAAGATTTCGTGCACCTCTCGTTGGTCCTTTTGCGCCGCTTTGGGATCGCCGCGCGCTACGTGTCCGGCTACCTATGGGCCGCGCCCGAGGACGGCGGCGCCGACTCCCTGGAGCTTGACACGCACGCTTGGCTTGAGGCCTTGTTGCCCGGCACTGACGGCCACGGCGAGCCGATTTGGGTCGGCGCCGACCCCACCAATCGCCGGCTCGCGGGTGAGACTCACGTGAAGATCGGTCACGGTCGCTTCTACGCCGATGTGGCCCCGGTCAAGGGTTTGTATATGGGCGGCGCCGGCGCCGATCTGAAAGCGGCAGTCACGATGTCGCGCTTGGACCCGCAAGCCGGTGCTCGCGCTTAGCTCACTGGGGATGGGCCTGCTCTGAGTGCCCTCGCTTCGTCGCCCATCCCGTTGCTAGTGTTGCTCGCCAGGTGCCCAACTTCGACGAGTGGCAGATCGAATTGCACGGACGCCGTGCGGTCTACCGGATCGCCGGCGAGGGCCCGCCCGTGGTGCTCGTCCACGGGATGCTCAACTCTTCCAGTCACTGGCAGTCGGTCGCTATGGACCTGGCTGCCGAACACACGGTCATCGCCCCCGACCTGATCGGCCACGGCGACTCGGCGGCGCCGCGGGGAGACTACTCCCTGGGTGCCCACGCGGCCAGCATCCGCGACCTGTTGACCGCTTTGGGCATGGAGCGCGCGACGATCGTCGGCCATTCCCTCGGTGGGGGCGTGGCGATGCAGTTCTTCTACCAGTTCCCTGCCCGTGTGCAGCGCTTGGTACTCGTCTCAAGCGGCGGTCTCGGGCACGAGGTCAGCCCGATGCTACGCACCGCCGCTTTGCCCGGCATGTCGGCGGCCCTCTCCTTGGCGGCCCATCCAAGGCTGCTCGAGACGCTGTGGGGGACGGGTGCCCGCCTGCGGAGTATGGGGGTGCGCCATGGCGCCTACGTGCAAGCGGTCGCGCGGGCCCTGCGTCCACTGGAGCGCCCGCAGGCGCGCGAGGCTTTCTTGCAGACCCTGCGCGCGGTGATCGACGTGCGCGGCCAGCGCGTCAGCGCTACCGATCGCCTGTATCTACTGGAGTCGATGCCCACGATGATCGTGTGGGGCGAGCGCGACAACACGATCCCGCTCGATCATGGACGCCAGGCCCACGAAGCGATTCCTCACAGCCGCTTTCGCACGCTACCTGGAGCAGCTCATTTCCCGCATCTGGAAGACCCTGAGGCTTTGGCGGCGCTCTTGCGCGAGTTTCTGGAGGAGACCGAGCCGTGTGAGATGGACGACGCCGACTGGGGTGCCCTGCTCTCCAGGCACTCCACGCTCGAGCGCCGGCTCAGCGGCGTGGTGACTTAGCCGTGGTAAGCGTCGACACCGTGTGGGCGCCCAGCGAGCAGGCACAGCCACCAGGCCCGAGCAAGGGAAAGTCGGTGCCGGTCATGCGGGGCTCGGTGTTGCTGCACACGTTGCGTTTCACTTTCGACCCCGACGGTTTCTTCTGGTCGGCATACCGTCGCTACGGCGATATTTTCATGCTGCGGATATTGGGTCAGGAGTGGATCGCGATCGCGCATCCCGAGGCGGTCAAGGAAGTGTTCTCGCATGGGCCCGAGGATTTGAACTCGGGCGAGGCCAATCAGGCTCTCAGTCCTGTGCTCGGTACGCGCAACCTGTTGCTGCTCGATGGAGAGGAGCACCTACACCGGCGTCGCATCGTCTTGCCTTCATTTCATGGGGAGCGCATGCGCGCCTACGAGGAGACAATCCGCACGGCGGCCGTCAAGCAGATCGAGCAATGGCCGCTTGGCGAGCCGGTTGCAGCGCTTCTGCGGATGCAGCAGCTCACCTTCGAAGTGATCATGCGCTGCGTGTTCGGTGTGGAGGAAGGCGAGCGCATAGGGGAGTTGGGTGAGGCCCTGCAAGGCATGATCTCCTGGGTCACCGGCTCGTGGCGCGTCCTGTTCTTCTTTTTGGTGGGTCCTGAGCGTCTCAACAGCGTGCCCGCCTTTCGCCGCCAGCTTGCGCGTGTGGACCGTGAGATCCTGGCGGAGATATCGCGCAGACGTGCTTTGACGGATCTCGATGAGCGAGAGGACATCCTCTCGATGCTGGTTCAGGCCACTGACGAGGACGGCGAGCAGCTCACAGATGAGGAGTTGCGCGACGAACTGATGACACTCTTGATCGCCGGGCATGAGACGACCGCCACCCTGCTCTCCTGGGCGATCCACGACCTCGCGCGCGATCCGGATGCTCAGCGACGCTTGGCTGATGAGGCAGACGCGTTCTGCGACGCGGTCGTGGCCGAGGAGTTGCGACTACACCCGCCCACCGGCGGGTTGGCGCGGAGGTTGCGCGAGCCGCTGTCGATCGGCGGCTACGAGCTGCCTACGGGGACCGATCTAGTACCGGTGACATTGCTGGTGCACCGACGCGCGGACGTATACGAGGACCCCTTGGACGTTCAAGCCGACCCGCTTTCTCGATGCCAGGCCTCCGGCCGGGGGCTGGTTTCCGTTCGGGGGGTCTGTGCGTCGTTGCATCGGGGCTTCATTCGCCCAGTTCGAGGCGAAAATCGTGCTTGAAGAGCTGACCAAAGCTCTCACGCTGAGCCCGGCCGAGCGCCGGCCGGAGCGCACGAGCCGGCGGGCGATCGTGTTGGTGCCCTCAAAGGGGGCGAAGGTGGTGGCGCGGCGGCGCTGAGATTAGCCTTCGGCCTTCCACTTGACCGAGCAGCCCACGGGCGTCGTTTCCGCGGGGTCAGGCTGGCGTCCGTCGAGCACAGCGTCGAGTGCGGCACGTAGGTAGGCGGCGTTCTGGGAGGGGTCTTCGTAGTCGGCGTCGGGAGCGCCCCTGTAGCGCAGGAGACCGTCGGCGTCGAGCACGAAAACATCGGGTGTCGTCTTCGCGCCGTAGGCGTGAGCTACAGATTGGGTCTCATCGCACAGATAGGGGACGCCGTCGAATTCGCCGGCTTGCACCCGGGCGCGCATCGCTTCAGGGGAGTCGCGCGGATAGCGCTCGGCGTCGTTGGGGTTGATCGCGAGGACCTTGACTGCTTGGGCTGAATAGTCGCGGGCGACCTCCCCGATCCGTCCATGCCAGGCGAGTGCGTAGGGGCAGTGGTTGCAGGTGAATACGACCACAGTGGCCGGCGCGCCGTCCGGGCCGTGCATGGCGCCTGAGGTGTCTGGCAGGCTGAAGCTGGGGGCCGGCTCGCCGGTATGGGGCATGTTCGTCCTTATCTGCTCTGGGACCCGGCTTGGGCCGTGGAGTCCTGATTTGCGGGATCGTCCTGCTTGACTTGGGCGGCGAGCAGGGCCTCGCGCACGTCGGCCGGGTCGGGCGTCGCGGAGATGCGCCCGTCGCGACGACGGTAGACGCGACAGCTCAGGCTGTAGGGCTCGCCCTCGGCCGGCTTGATGTCGCGTCCGTCAATCCGGATCGTGGGCGAGCCTACGAAGCGCTCGCGCTCAGCGTCGGCCTCGTTGCGGACCTCGCGTACGAGTACGGTGCTCGGGTCGAGTCCCAATCTCACTCATCGCCTCTCGCAAGTCGGCAAGCGCCTTGGGATGGGAGGGACATCCATCCCAGAAGAGCAACTCGATCGTCATGACCCCACCTTAGGTCCAAACGGTGATGTCGCAATACCGCCAGACTTTCGCCTCGAGGTAGGTCAGACTGGAAGGCGTGATCGAGGACTTCGAGCTTTGCTACCAGGCCGCCAGCTCACGCGACCCCCGCTTCGACGGGTGGTTCTTCACGGCTGTCACCTCGACCGGCATCTATTGCCGGCCGAGCTGTCCGGCGATGACGCCCAAGCGTGAGCACGTGCGCTTCTACCCGTCGGCCGCCGCGGCCCAGCAGGCCGGCTTCAGGGCGTGCAAGCGCTGCCGTCCGGACGCCGCGCCCGGCTCCCCGGAGTGGGACGGACGCGCTGACGTAGTGGCCAGGGCGATGCGGCTGATCGGCGATGGCGTCGTCGACCGCGAGGGCGTGCGAGGCTTGGCGGCGCGAGTGGGCTACAGCGTGCGCCAGCTACAACGCATGTTGCTGGCCGAGGTGGGTGCTGGGCCGGTCGCGATCGCTCGAGCTCAGCGGGCTCAGACGGCGCGAGTGTTGATCGAGACGACCGCCCTGACCATGACCGAAGTCGCCTTCGCGGCTGGTTTCTCCAGCGTGAGGCAGTTCAACGAGACGGTCAAGTCCGTGTTTGCCACCGCGCCTTCTGAGCTGCGCAAGCGTGCTCGTCCCCGTGGCCCAGCCGGTGCCGAGACACGCTCGCGTGGCGAGCGTGGCAGGGGAAGAGCCGTGGCGGGCGACTCGACCCTGGGCGGCTCCGCGGCCGTGGGAGCCTCTGGCTCGATTCTGCTGCGCCTACCCTTTCGTAGACCGCTGTGCCCGGACAATCTGTTCGGCCATCTCGCTGCCACGGCCGTGCCAGGCGTGGAGGAGGTCGTGGGGGACACGTACAGGCGCACGTTGCGCTTGGCGCACGGACCGGGCATCGTCGAGCTGACGCCGCGCGCCGATCACGTTGCGTGCCGCATGACGCTCTCCGATCTGCGCGACCTCACGACGGCGATCGCGCGCTGTCGCTGGCTGCTAGACCTCGATGCCGATCCGCAGGCCATCGACGAGCTGCTCAGCGCGGACCCTGACTTCGCGGCGAGTATCGCTCTGGCCCCGGGGCGTCGAGTACCGCGCTGTGTCGACGGCGCGGAAATGGCGGTGCGGGCGGTACTCGGCCAGCAGGTCTCGACGGCGGCGGCCCGCACACACGCCGCCCGCATCGTGGACCAATGCGGCGAGCCGTTGGAGGATCCGCGCGGCGGGTTGACTCATCTCTTTCCCGAACCGCAAGCGCTCGGCGAGGTGCGCTTGGCGATGCCGGCCGCGCGCACGCGCACACTGCGGGCGCTTGTAGGAGCTCTGTCTCAGGGACGGCTGTCACTCGATCCCGGTTGCGATCGTGCCGAGGCACTCTCGATCCTCTCGGCATTGCCGGGCTTTGGTCCCTGGACAACCCAGGTGATCGCGATGAGGGCGCTCGGCGACCCCGACGCCTTTCCCGTCACCGACCTCGGCGTGCGCCGCGCCGCGGAAGCTTTGGGCTTGCCGTCTGCGCCCATGGCACTCACCGCGCGGGCGGAGCGCTGGCGGCCTTGGCGGGCCTACGCGGTGCAGTACCTGTGGGCGGTCACGCCGCACCCGATCAACCATTGGCCTTCGTTCACTGACACAACCCAACCACTCAAGGAGGCCGCATGACAGCCACCGTCGTATCACCATCGACCATCTTCGCCACAATCGACAGTCCGATCGGCGTGTTGACGCTGACCTCCGAGGATGGTTTGCTCACCGGCATCCAGATGCATGAGCAGCGCCACCTCAGAGAGGTCCCGGCTGGCTATCGCCGCGACGATCGAGGACTCGAGTATGCGGTGGAGCAGTTGAACGCCTACTTCGCCGGTGAGCTGCAAGATTTCGATTTGCCGACCACGATGCATGGAACGGAGTTCCAACGCCGCGTATGGGCGGCCCTATGCGAGATCCCCTACGGGGAGACGATCAGCTACGGCGAGTTGGCGCGCTGGGTGGGCAACCCCAAAGCCTCGCGCGCCGTCGGCCTTGCCAACGGACGCAACCCGGTCGCGATCGTGGTGCCTTGTCACCGGGTGATTGGCGCCGATGGCTCACTCACCGGTATGGGGGAGGGATCGAGCGCAAGGTGTGGCTGCTCGAGCATGAGGCGTCCAACCGGCCTGGCGGCCAGGGACGTTTGGAGGTTGAGCTCTAGACGTCAAACCGCCCCAGAACGCCTCGCGGTGGAATGAGGTTCGTCTCACCGCGTGACGGATAGCTTCTCTAGAGCCCAAACTCGCGCAATGCGGCCCGAGCCGCACCCACACCGCACATCCCGTGCACGCCTCCGCCCGGGGGTGTCGAGGAGGAGCACAGGTAGACGCCTGACAGAGGTGTTCGGTAGGGGTGCAAACTGGCCGTCGGCCTAAAGATCGTCTGTCGCAAGGTGGCCGCACCCGAATTTATGTCGCCACCCACGTAGTTTGGGTTGTGGTGCTCGGTGTCGATCGCGTTGACGCAGTGGCGCGCAAGCACCAGATCGTGAAAGCCGGGGGCGAAACGCTCGATCTGAGCCTCGATGCGATCGCTCACGTCAACGGTGGAGCCGTTCGGCACGTGACAGTAGGCATAGAAGGTGTGCCTGCCCTGGGGCGCTCGCGTGGGGTCGATCACGCCGGGCTGCACGGCGATACAGAAAGGACGCTCGGGGTGGCGCCCGGCGGCTACGTCGGCCTCGCTGCGTGCGATCTCCTCGAAACTTCCGCCGATGTGCAGCGTGGGCGTACCCCTGCACTCCTCGGCCTGCCAAGGCACCGGTCCCGCAAGCGCCCAGTCCATCTTGAAGATGCCTGGTCCGTAGCGGAAGCGACGCATCGCCTTCTCGTAGCGAGCCGGCAGCCCTCCGCCGGTAAGACGGAGTAGTTGGCGGGGTGTGACATCGAGCAGCTTGATTCTCGTGGCGGGCAGCTCGTCGAGTTCCTCGACGAAGCGGCCGGTGTGTATCTGCCCGCCGGCCGCTTCGATCTCGCCCACCAAGGCCTCGGCGATGCGCGAGCTTCCTCCCTCGACGACGGGCCAGCCCACGGCGTGGGCCAGCATCCCCAGCAACAGGGCGAAGGCGCCTGTTCCGGGAGCGTCGAGCGGTTGCATCGAATGAGCGCCCAAACCAGCCAGCAGAGCCTTTGCCTGCTCGCTTTGAAAACTGCGAGCCAATAGTCCGACCGGCCAAAGTCCGCGCAAGCCGAAGCGCGCCATCGCGAGCGGATGGGTTGGAGGAGAGAGCAGCGGCGCGAGTACGCTCGCCACGATCTTCGCGGTGTCGCGCACCGGTGCGGTGAACAGGCGCCGGTAGGCGGTCGCATCGGCCCCGAGCGCCGCCGCGGTGTCGGCGACCGAGGCTGTGACGATGGCAGCTCGTCCACCGTCGAGTGGATGTGCGAAGGCGATTCGTGGTGTCTTCAGCACCACCTCGGGCAGAGGTGTTTGCGTGAAGAAGGGTGAGGCCGCGAGCAGAGGGTGGACGGTCGAGCACACGTCGTGCTTAAAGCCCGGCAGTGTCAATTCCTCGGTGCGGCAACCACCTCCCGGAGTGCCAGACCCCTCGTAGACGTGCACGGTGAGACCCTTGCGCGCGAGCGTCACCGCGGCGGCCAACCCGTTGGGGCCAGAGCCAAGGACGATCGCATCGGGTGCGCTCTCGCTCACCGTCCGCGCCTGGATCGTCGTCTGAGAGCGGAGCCCGACCGTGTGCTCACAGTCGCAGTATCGCGTCCTGTGCCGCCAGCATCACCTCGGGGCTGCTCTCGTAGCGGCGGGACAGCTCATCCAAAGCCTCGTCGGTGCGGTCCGGGCGGTGATGGAACAGCACCATCGTACGGGTCCCTGCACGATGGCCCAGCCTGACCGAATAGTCACAGATTGCGTGTCCGAAGCGTCCTTCGCTGGCAAGCTCCTCGGGTGTGAGCAATTGCGCGTCGTGGACTAGCGCGTCGGCGTCTGCGGCGAGCTCCAGCGCGGCCTCGTGATACTCGCCATAGCCATCGGGTCCCGCGCCGAGCGATGTAGGACAGTGGTCGGGCATGTAGGTGAAGGTCGAACGGCCGTCGCTCACGCGGTAGCCGAACGTGCGCCCGCCCTTGTGGGGGATCTCGCGCGCGAGCACCTCAAAACCCTCACACTCCCACTTGCTGGGGGTAGCGTTAGCGAATGTCCATGCTCCCCTCAACTGGCTTGGAATCATCGGAAAATGGGGTGGCGACATGGACCGCTCGAGCACCGACTCGGCCGTGGAGCCGTCCTCTTGCGCGGGCAGCATCAACCTCACTCGTGCGTGCTCGCGATCGCCGGCTGAGAAGAAAGGCAGCCCTTGCACATGATCCCAATGCAGATGGCTGAGGAGAATTGTTCCCTCGAACGGCCGCTCGTCGAGCAACGGGGTTACGCCCCTGATTCCGGTCCCCGCATCGAGGATCAGCGTGGGCGCGTCATGGTCGTCGTGGGCGATCGCTACGCACGAGGTGTGCCCGCCGTAGCGCAGGAACTCGGCTCCCGGGGCCGGGGTAGAGCCCCGCACTCCGCACAGGTGCACCCTCACGAGACGCTAGTCCCGCGCGGGCTGCTTGATGCTACCCATCGTGCCGTTGCCGCATAGCGGCGGGAGCTTACCAGCGTAAGGAATGTCCCAGCCAAGATTCTGTGCAGACCTCAGCAATGCTGCGCAGGGGTCGAGAGAACCATATCGCTGGCATGACCGGCGAGCGTGACCCGAACAATCGGGTAAAGGTCAGGAGTCCTGATGTTCGTACGAGCCGCAACGCTTTCCGTCGCCATGTCTGTCGGGATGCTTGCCTGGGTAGCGTCGGCCTACGCCGACCCAGTGTCCACCCCTCAGTCCGCACAATTGGGTCTGGTCTCCGCACCCGCGCAACTGCAGTTCGGCGAAGTCGCGATCCATTTTGGCGGCAGCACCCAGCAGAGCGTCACGCTATCCAACGAATCGCTATCGGCGGTGAGTCTGGCGCCGACCAAAGTCGACGGCGAGGATGCCGCCGACTTCCAAGTGGTCTATGACGAATGCGCCAATCAGACGGTCTGGCCCGGCGGCGAGTGCAGGGTGGAAGTGCGTTTTCAGCCGCAAGGGCTTGGCCAAGCCGGCGCAGTGCTGAGCATCGAATCTATAGGTGGGGAAGGCACGATCGAAGTTCCCCTCGCGGGCGATGGGATCACAGGCACGCTCTCCGCTAGTCCCAACCCAGCGGGGTTCTCGGCGATCCCATATACGCGTGGTGAACGCGAAGAAAGCCAGAGCGAGGATCAACAGATCAACGTCGAAGCCCACCAAGCAGGCGTGCAAATCGAATCGTTCAGTATCACCGGGCCCGATGCCTCATCCTTCTCGGTGCAATACGGCGACTGCGAAAACGATCAGCTCGGAGCCAACAACTGGTGCGACGAGGACGTCCGCTTCCAGCCCGTCTCGCCCGGACTCAAGCAGGCCCAACTGGTCATCAAGAGCGATGCGTCGGGCGGCACGACGGCTGTGCCGCTAGAAGGCGAAGGCCTGTTCGGCCCGAACGTGGATCTCAGCTCCAGCGAATCGCAGCTAGGGGAAGTGCCGCTTGGCACGGTGGCCTCACACACATTCACTGTCACCGACAGCGGCGACTACCCCCTGTTCATCCAGCAGTCGTTTCTCGTGTCCGGCACACCCAAGATGTTCCCGCTCCTGTCCAACACCTGCGCCTCGAAGGTCGTCATGCCTGGCGCGTCTTGCGAGTTCACGGTCGGTTTCGAACCGGCCACGCCGGGCGAGAAGGATGCTTCGCTGATCTTCATCACGAACGCCACACCGCAGATTAATGTGCTCGGTGTCAACGGTGTAGGAGTGGCTCCCGCGCTCCTGCCACTTGAAGCCCTCGAACCAGGGGTGTCCTCGCTCTCCTCCCAGCACCAGCCCAAACGAGTTGGCGCTGTGTCCAAACACCTGTTGGCGTTCACACAACCATCGCGTCTGGACAGTTCGATTGGCGGGGAGATCGTCGATACCGGCATCAATGCGCAATGTCCGGCACACATAGTGAGCTGCCAAACCGAGAGCGTCATCACCGCTCGTGGCCCGCGCGGCCGCTCCAAGTCGACCGCGCAAGACGTTGGCCACATCGCCGTACTGCTCGGGTCTCGCGTGGCGAGTTTGCGAGCGGGCGAACATGTCGATGTGAGCATTCCCCTGACTCGTAGCGCGGTCGCGCTGCTCAAGCGAGACGGACATCTGAGGGCGACGATCGCGATGGTAATCCGATCGGGTGGACGGATCATCGCTGAGCGGGCTCGCACGATCAAGCTAACAGCCTGAGACGCACCCTCTAGCATCATTGCCACGGCAGCCGATGAGCTTGAATTTCGCGATCTCACAGCACTTCCTCGACGACCGCGGTCAGCGGGCCGGTTTCGTCTTGCTCGGCTCTTTCCTTGCGTCGTTCCTGTTCATCCGTACGAGCGCCCGTCTGATCCGCAACCCCAAAATCAGTTGGTGGCCCGGCAGCGTGACCACAAAAGGGGGTCTGCACCTGCACCATCTGGTGTGGGGGATCGTGCTCATCTTGGTCTCTGGTTTTCTGAACTTCGTGTTGCGTCCAGGCAGTCCAGGGGTCGAGATCCTCGCGGCTATGTTCGGGATCGGCGCGGGTCTGACCTTGGACGAGTTCGCGCTTTGGATCCACCTCGAAGACGTCTACTGGTCCCAGGAGGGACGTGTCTCGATCGACGCGGTCGTCGTGGCAACACTCCTGGGGGGTCTGATCGTGCTGGGCATAGCGCCCTTTGACCTGTCCAATCGCGCGACCCCGATCGAGTCGCTGGTGCTGGTGATCGTGATCGATCTCATCTTCTCTTCTTTGGCGATCCTCAAGGGAAAGCCGATGCTGGGCCTGTTGGGAGTGTTTGTACCCGTCTTCTCGCTCGTTGGCGCGGTGCGCCTGGCCGCTCCGTCCTCACCTTGGGCGCGGCGGCGCTATCCGCCCGAGGGGCACCGTATGACGCGCTCGCGGGCGCGCTACAAACGCGTGCGCGAGCGTAGGCGCAGGCTCATGAACGCGATCGGCGGCGCGCCGAGTCAGCCGGTCGACGAAGGGTCCTGAGCCTCGCGTGCGCTCAGGCGAGCTGACCGTACTGCGATTCGGCCGAAGGCCGCTCGAACAGAGCGCGCAGGCTCCAGTTGACGAAGCTGATGATGATCGAGGCGAGCACCGCCCACCAGAAGGTCGCGATCGTGAACTGAGGCACGATCCAGTGGGTCAAGTAGAGCATCAACACGTTCAGCAGGAAGTAGAAGATGCCGAGCGTCACGATGATGAACGGGATCGAGAGGATCGCCAAGATCGGCTTCAAAAAGAAGTTGACCACCGTGAAGACGAAGCCGGCGATCAACAGCGCCCACCACTCGCTGCCATAGCTCAAGCCGGATAGCAGCCAGGTCGCCACGAACAGCGCCACGGTGTTGAACGCCCAGGTGATCGAAAGTCGCCGAAGCATCGTCCCATAGCTTAGCTTGCGTGCCACATTGAACCATATGGTTCAGTATGAAAAGGGGGACGGGCTCGACGGAGCGTTCGCGGCGCTTGCCGATCCCACGCGCCGAGGGATTCTGGAGCGCCTGGGGGAAGGCGAAGCGACTATCACCGAGCTCGCCCAGCCATTCGGAATGTCTTTGACCGGGATCAAGAAGCACGTCCAGATCCTTGAGCACGCGGGACTGCTCAGCACCGAGAAGCAAGGGCGCACGCGCCACTGCCGACTTGGCCCGCGCGGCCTGGAGGACGTACGGCAATGGGTTGACGCATACCGGCGCACGCTCGAGGAGCGCCTCAATCGCTTTGGCGAGATGCTCGCGGAGGAGGGCGCACAGGCCGCCTCGGACGCAGGGAGCAGGACCGCGGAGGGAGAGCGCGACAAAAGTAAAGCAGCCACAAATGGAGAGCCACAATGACTACGACGATCAACAACCAGGAGGACATCATGTCTGGCACAACGAGGCTGACGACGCCATCCGATCGCGAGATCTTCAGCGAGCGCATCTTCGCCGCACCGCGCGAGCACGTCTTTGCCGCCTACACCGACCCCGACTCGATACCACGCCTGGTGGGGACCCCGACGGATGACCACGGTCGTCGACCGCATGGACCTGCGCCCAGGAGGACCTCGGCGAACACCCTCACCGTCACCTCGCTATTCCACACAACCGAGGAGCGCGACGGGATGCTTGCCTCTGGGTGAGGCCCGAGTTACACGTTGCGGACGCGGCGGCCGATCTGAGAATCTTGCGGATAGCCGGCCGAGTCCCAGAACGCGCCGGCTACAGGATCGTCGTAAGCGACCAGCGCAGTAATCCTCTGAGCGCCCCGCCGGCGTAGATGCGCCTCGCCCGCTCGCACGAGCGCGAGACCGATGCCGCTTCGGCGATGCTCGCGGTCTACGGCGAGGCGATAGAGATTGCCTCGCCAACCGTCCCAGGCGGCGATCAGCACTCCAACGATCCGACGACCGCCCGTCGCGATCAGCAAAGTCCCCGGCGATTCTAGAACCAGGCGTTCCAGATCCTCTGGGCGGTCAGGAGTGCTCGCATGCTCGCTGCGTGCTTGCTCCCACAGATCGAGGACCAACGGCACATCCTCGATCTCGGCGGTCCTGATGTCTATTTGCACGGTAGTCAAGCGGCAAGAATAGACTGTTGAGGACTGTGGTCATTCCGTCATGCCGGCAAGTCGGGGGTTCCAGATGACCTCCCACAAATGTCCGTCCGGGTCTCGAAAGTAACCGGAGTAGATCCCCCACGGACGTTCGTGCGCCTCATCGGTAAGTGTGGCTCCCGCTGCTTGGGCCTGGGAAAGCGCAGCGTCGACCTCCGCCGCGCTTGTAACCGCGTGTCCGATACTGAATTCGCCGGTCTTCGGTGGGCCGAGCGGGACATTGGCGTCCTTCGCAAGCTCCGAGCGGGGGTAAAGTGACAGCAACAGTCTGTCTCGTAGCTTGAACAGCGCCGTAGCTCCGGCCGGATTGATCTCGTCGCCAATGAATTCCTCGCCGATCACCCCGCTAGATTCAAGCCCCAGTCCGTCTTGGTAAAAGGCAAGCGCTCGCTCCAGATCGGCTACCGCGAGCGTGATGATGTCGATGTGAGGTTCCATCCCCTGCAAAGCGATCGCAGATGCTCGCTTGACGACACACAGTAGCGCAGAGAGGCTGCAATTACACGTTCCGTTACCTGGGTAGAGGCAGACCTGATGCGTTCTGCAATCGGGTCGGCGATGAGGTTGGGAGCGGGCATTATGGCGGTCGGCCTGCTCCTGATTTGCATGGCGCTGACGGCGTCAGCGGCTGGTGCGGCGGTGCCGCCCGAAAAGGATCCCTTCTATTCCTATGAAGGTTCCGCGCCTCTGGCCAGTATCGCGCCAGGCACCGTGTTGAAGACACGGACACTCTCTTACCATGTGGCGGTAGTGTCGCTCCCGATCAAAAGTGGTGCAACTGCTTTATCGATCGACAGGTGAGACGGGGACGCCAACGGTGAATGTGACCTCGGTGCTACAACCGCCACTGTGTCTCGACGCTCCCACGATCGTTTCCTACCAGTCCTTCTATGACTCGCTCAACCTGAAGACGAGCCTTCATACGCAATTTCCGGTGGAGTTACGCTGGGCGGCCTGATCCCGACCGCTGAGTCGGGCTTGATCGCGCCTGCGCTGCTTGCGGGGGAGACTGTCGTTGTTCCCGACACCGAGAGTGAGACGACAGATTTCTCGGCGGGGCCGCCGATCATGCCGATCTTCTTTGCTCCCATCGCTACTTGAAGGAACCGCGGGTAATAAGGAAGGCATCGGTCCCGGCGACGGTGTGATGATCGCGGGCGATGTGCGCAGCCTTGCGCGCGAGTACTGCGCCCGCAGTGTGCCGGTGCAGTACGAGGAATACCAGCATCTCAGCCACGTTCCGAGCGCGACCGTGTGGCCGGGAGAAGCCGAACTCGTGGCTCGCCGCACGTTTCGCCGGGCTGTCGGCGCCGCAGAACTGCTCGAGCATCGCGCCTGGGAACTTGCTGGCGCCGATCGGCTGAGTCGCCCTGCAATTGGGTTGCGCGGAAGGCTCCCATAGTGGGCTCAGTTGGTGTTCAACAAAGGAACTTGCCTAGGATGAGTGCTATGGCGATCTTCGAGAACCTCAGCGCGCTGGACGGTGCACCGTTGGATTGGGGTGCGCTACAGGGACGTGCGGTGTTGGTGGTGAACGTCGCCTCGCGCTGTGGGCTGACTCCGCAGTACACGGGCCTGGAGCAGCTGCAGGAGCGCTACGGCGAGCGCGGCTTCACGGTGCTTGGCGTGCCGTGTAACCAGTTCGGCGAGCAGGAGCCTGGCAGCGCGGAGGAGATCCAGACGTTCTGCTCGACCACCTACGGCGTGAGCTTCCCGATGGCCGAGAAGCTTGAGGTCAACGGGCCCGACCGCCACCCGCTCTACAGCACATTGACCTCCCTGGCCGATGAGACTGGTGAGGCAGGCGACGTGCAATGGAACTTCGAGAAGTTCCTGGTCTCCGCTGATGGACGGCCGGTGGCGCGCTTTCGCCCCACGGTGGAGCCGGAGTCCCAGGCTCTGATCGACGCGATCGAGTCGGAGCTTCCCTCCTGATGGCCTCCACACCTGCTTTGAGCACGCCGTCGGCTGACGCTCCGTTCGTGCACACGACGATCGAGCGTCGGGAGCTGGGCGAGCGTGACGTGGCGATCGACGTGAAGTATTGCGGTATCTGCCACAGCGACATCCACCAGGTCAAGGACGAGTGGGGCGGCTCGATCTACCCGATGGTGCCCGGTCACGAGATCGCGGGTGTGGTTACGGCTGTCGGCGGCGCGGTGGAGAAGCTGTCCGTCGGCGACCGGGTGGGCGTCGGCTGCCTGGTGGACTCGTGCGAGGAGTGCGAGTACTGCAAGGCAGGCGAGGAGCAGTTCTGCACCAAGGGCGCCATTTTGACTTACAACGGCCGAGACTACGACGGCGAGCCTACATATGGCGGCTACAGCCAGCGGATCGTGGTGAAGGATCGCTTCGTGGTCCACATCCCGGATAGCATCGAGTTGGAATACGCAGCTCCGCTTCTGTGTGCCGGGATAACGACGTATGTGCCTTTGAAGCACTGGCACGTGGGAAATGGGACGAAGGTGGCGGTGATCGGCATGGGCGGCCTGGGACACGTGGGCGTGCAGCTCGCGGCGGCGATGGGCGCCGATGTGACGGTGCTCAGCCAGACACTGAGCAAGAAGGAGGACGGCCTGCGCTTCGGCGCCAAGCATTACTATGCGACCTCCGACCGCGCTACGTTCAAGGAGCTGGCATCGAGCTTCGACATGATCTTGAACACGGTCTCGGCCAACCTGGACGTCGATGCATATCTGCGCCTGCTGCGCGTGGACGGCACGCTGGTGAACGTGGGCGCGCCCTCGGCGCCTGACAAGTTTCGAGCCTTCTCGCTAATCGGTGCCAGGCGCAGCCTCGCCGGCTCCTCGATCGGCGGCCTGCCAGACACCCAGGAGATGCTCGACTTCTGCGCCGAACACGGCGTCAAGCCGACGATCGAGCTGATCGGCGCGAACGAGGTGGACGACGCGTACGAACGTGTGTTGCGCAGCGACGTGCGCTACCGCTTCGTGATCGACGCCGCGACCATCGGCTAGCGAAGCTTGAGGGCTCGATTTTCCGTCATGCCATCTCCCATCGCTCCGAGTAGATCCACACAAGCGCGCCACGCTGTCTCTGATAGGTAGCGCCGCGTGCTCTTGAATAGCGTAAACAACTCCGCGCCGTGTTCTGAGAGCAGAGTGCGATTGTGGGCGAGGGCGTCGAGCTCATTCGCCGCTGTGATCTCTAGGAAAGCCTGGACCTCGCGCTGAGATGGGGTGTGTAGGCGACCTGTGAACCGGTCGCGGAAGGCTACTGGTCCGTCGCCTGCGAGCAGTGGGTAAACCGCGGCTCGATCGCAGCTGCAGTACAGATAGACGAGCTCCTCTGCTGTCGGACCGATTAGCTCTACCAGCGTTTGTCGATCGGTGACGTCGACCATTGCATGATCGAAGCCGTCGGTTCCGTAGCAGGCATGGCACAAACCGGCCATTTGGATGGCTTCGTCTGCGCCCCAATCCGACAGCAACATTGAGACGCGGCACAGGTGTTCATATAGGGTGCCTCCTGGGTGGGTCAAGCGCTCCGCCTCGCGCGAGCACAAAAATGTAGCCACGCGTTCTCGATCGACGGTAGTCATCGTGCGATGTCGCTGGTCAGCGTCGGGGATGTATGCGGCGCATGCGTATCAAGCCACGCGCGAATTGCCACAGTGAACGCGTCGTTGTTGTCGCCGGCGACCATGTGACCCGCATGCTGGACCTCGGTCATGGTGGCGGTTGGTGCGAGCTCGATGAAGTTGCGCGCAATGCCGGCGCTGAGTACCTCGCTGTTAGCGCCGCGAACGAGCAGGCAGGGCTGGCGTAGCCGTAGGGCGGCATTCGTTAGGCGCTCAGAGAGCCGAGCTTGATTGTGGATGAGTGGACGGACCCAGGTGAGGATCTCTGGGTCCCAATGCCAGATCCAGCGTCCGTCGTCGTTGCGTCGGAGGTTGTGGCGCAAACCACTCGTGTCGCGTGGGCGTGCTCGTTGAGGAAGATAAGAGGCGACGGCGTCGGCGGCATCGGACAGAGTGGCAAAGCCATCCGGATGTTCATCCATAAAACTCACAATCTGTCCCCCGCCGTGCAACAGGAGCACGGCAGGAGCATCGGGGTCTCCGAAGGTGTCCGCGGCAAGGTGGATGCCCGGCGCCACGTTGAACAGGACAGCATCTCGCGTCACCGTGACCCACGCCCGCTTTTACGTGCCAGCGGCGCGGACAGCTCCGTAGCCCAGTCCTCGCTTGCGCCCGCGGCGAAAACCACATCGACCGCGAAGCGCACCCGTCTGCGAAACGCCGCATCTGAGATCTGGCCCGCTGCCCATTGACGCAACGCGCCGCCACATGCTGTCGCGATATGCCCGACGAGCGCCTCGAGGTGAAGTTCGGATCTGAGCATCCCTTTCGCCTGCCCCCGGCGCAATGCGGCCCGCAATCGCGGGACCGGGTTCTCCTGAAGCAGCGAGCCGCTGCGCTCCCAGCTATTGACGAGATGCCTGAAGACGGCTGTGGGTTTACCCCGCGTCGGCAATTAGCAGTTGTGCGCCGAGGTCGATGCTCTCCAGATCGAGCAACTCGATATTGCGCGCTGCCCAAGCACCACTATCGAGGTCTTCGGCGAGCGACGTCACGGCTCGCCGCTCGGCCTGCTCGCCGACCCGCGCCCACACCGAGCAACCGCGGCGAACGGGCTCGCGCAGATAGGCCGCCGGTCGGCGCCAGTATGCGTGAAAGAAACCGTCGATCACGTCGAAAGGGATCGAGACGGGCTCCATTCGTGCGTCTATCGCCGCAGCGCGCTCGCGGAGGGTGGGCCCGCCTGCAGTTAGGTCGTGATACTCGGGGAGGTAGTCGCGGACGAGCCAGAAGCGTTCGATCTCAGCGTCGTCCCATTGAAAGATGACCACTCGTCTAGCGACGCGGCGCATCTCGCGTAGCCCGGCGATCGGGTCGGGCCAGTGATGGTCGGAGAGCACGGCGAGCGCAGCGTCGAAGGATTGGTCGGGGAACGGCAGCGCTTCCGCACGGGCGTCGATGCAGGGCGCCGCTCCAGGTGGGCGCTGGGAGCGCATCACGTGGGATGGCTCGACTGCGAGAACGTCACGGTCGGGCGGCTCGTAGGAGCCAGTGCCGGCACCAACGTTCAGCACAGTACGGGCATCGCCGAGCGCGGAGAAGATGCGTGCGGCGATCCGCGGCTCGGTACAGCGCGCATGGGTGTATCCGAGATCGATCTGCTCGTATGAAGCATCGTTTGGCAAGTGCTCAAATGGCATATGGGTCGCCGGAGGCCCTAGGCTCGCGTAGCGCTGGAAGAGGTACGGGATGCAGGAACACGGACGCGAATGGACACCGAGATTATGCAGCGAGCACGTCCACCACGAAGATCAGCGTTGAGTTTGGCGGTATGGTCGGTGGGCTTCCCTTGCTGCCGTAAGCAAGTACCGAGGGGATAATCAATTCGCGTCGTCCCCCAACGCGCATGCCAGCAAGGCCTCGTTCCCAGCCTTCGATGATCTCACGTCTCCCGAGTGGAAAGGTGAACGTTTCATCGCGCCCCCACGAGCTGTCGAAGACCTTGCCGTTGGTGTAAAACGCACCAACGTAGTTGACCGTCAGCACGTCTCCGCTCTTGGCCTTTGGGCCGGTGCCTTTGGCAATTTCTCTGATCACGAGTCTTTTCGGCGCGGGTCCCTTGTGTGCCTTGATCGTGGGCTTCTTTGAGAGCGGCCCGTGGGCTGGCGTCGTCGTTATGGCCATGTGAGCCACTTGCAATACGATGGACAAGGGCAACTGCCCTTGCTCTGCCGCAACGCTTGTCCCCGTGAGGCTCAGCGCGGCGGTGCTGACGGCGAGCATTCCAAGTGAGCGGCGCATTTGATCGCCAAGGCTAGCAATGGCCAATTGACTCTTAGTTCTCGGTAGCAATGTTCGGCCAAGTGTCTGAATAGAGGGAGTCGAAGTCAACGCGAACCACATAGCACCGGTAGTCGGCGGGCAGCCCGAACCGCGTTTTATTCCCGCATCTTTCGCCAACCCATGTTCCACGGCAACGGCGCGATTAGGTTGACGACGAAAGCAGCCACCAACCCAGCGACCGCGATCCACATACCGATCGAAATCCCGAGGGCCAAGAGCGCGAGCCCTACGACCACCAAGAACAGCGCCAGCCCTGTACGTCTGAGCAGCTGCAGCACTTGCCCAGCTTACCGCGAGCGACCTCTAGGCATCCGGGCACAATCCGCGCGGATGCCCAACCACAGACAACTCTCCTCAATGGAGCCAACCGAAGTCAACGCGAACCGCTTTGCCGGTGGCCGGTGAGCAGATATTGCTTGATGATAAGCATGACGGGCGCGTTGATGCTCCAAGCGCCCGGCACAGGCAGACGTCATCTGGATACGCAAACCCGCCCTGACAGCGACCGCGGCAATGGGGGAGACTTTGTTGCTATGGATCTGGACGCCATTCAGGATCGCCCCGTCGAGCTCCTCCAGCGACTGCTGCGCTTCGACACGAGCAACCCTCCGGGCAACGAGCGTGAGTGCATCGACTGGATCAGGGGACTGCTGGAGGATCTCGGCTGTGAGGTGCGCATCGTCGCGAGGGAGGCCGAGCGCCCGAACCTGATTGCGCGGCTGGCCGGTCGTGGCGAGTGCGCTCCACTGCTGCTGCAGGGCCACGTCGATGTTGTTGCGGCGCGTGGGCAATGGCGGCATGGGCCGTTTGCCGGCGAGTTGCACGACGGCTACGTGTGGGGTCGCGGCGCGCTGGACATGAAGGGCGGCGTGGCGATGATGCTCGCCGCGTTCATGCGCGCGAAGGCCAGCGGAACACCGCCGCCGGGCGATGTGATCCTGTGCCTGATGGCCGACGAGGAGGCTGGCAGCGAACTCGGCGCCGAATTCCTCGTACGTGAGCACCCGGAGCTGTTCACGGGCGTGCGCTATGCGATCGGCGAGTTCGGTGGGTTCACAATGGAGGTCGCCGGACGGCGGTTCTATCCGATCATGGTCGCTGAGAAGCAGGTCTGCTGGTCGCGCGCGATCCTGCGTGGCCCGGCCGGACACGGCTCGATGCCGATCAGGGACGGGGCGATGGGCCGGCTCGGCAGGCTGCTGGAGCGGCTCGACCGTCGCCGGCTGCCGGTGCACGTGACGACGGTCGCGCGCGCGATGATCGAGGCGACCGCCGCTGACATGCCGCCGGCGCTTGCGCTGCCGCTTAAGGGCCTGCTCGTGCCGCGTCTCACCGATCGCCTGCTCGATGTCATGGGCGAGCGCGGGCGGGTGTTCGATCCGCTTCTGCACAACACCGTCAGCGCGACGATCGTGGAGGGCGGGGAGAAGGTCAACGTGATCCCGGATGTGATCTCGCTAACGCTCGACGGCCGTCTGCTGCCGGGGTTCGCTCCAGAGCAGCTGTTCGCCGAGTTGCGCACGCTCACTGGCATGGAGATGGAGTTCGAGGTCCTGCGCCACGACCCCGTCGTGGCTGAGCCCGACTTGGGGCTGTTCGGCGTGCTCGCCGGGGTGCTGGCAGAGCTCGACCCTCAGGCCAAGGCGATACCGATGCTGCTCCCCGGCATCACCGATGGGCGATTCTTCTCCCGGCTCGGGATCCAGACGTACGGGTTCCTGCCAATGCAACTGCCGGCAGAGATGCCCTTCATGCGGCTGATCCACGCCGAGAACGAGCGCCTACCGGCCGATGCCGTCGAGTTCGGCGCCACGGCGATCGGACGCGTGCTCGAACGCATCGGCTAGCCAAAAAGCTCGGCAGCTACGTCTGTAACGACCCGAGTGCCAATCCGACATACACGCCGGCACCGGCCTCTATCTACGAGTTGGTCGACGATGCCAGGAGACACCTAAGACGCGGACTCCTTCTCGGAGACCGGGCCGGTTCGACCTTCGTCAAGAGGTGGAGCTAGTCGGGCTCGAACCGACGACCTTCTGGCTGCCAGCCAGACGCTCTTCCAACTGAGCTATAGCCCCGAGTCTGCGATCAATCCTATAACGCCTGACCTCCAGGAGTCGGATCTCAATCCCGGGGCATGAACTCAGGCACGTCCAGATCGTCTCCCGGCTCGTCGCGGCCGGAGCGGCGTAGGTGGGGAAGAGGGGTGTCTTTCCGGGGGCTCCCAGCCGATCCCCCCGGCACCGCTTGATCTAGGCGTGCTGTCATGCTGCCGTGTGTCAGGCGCACGTCGCGCAGCAGGCGCTCGGCATTGGTTCGCATCGAGGCTGACAGGTCGCGTAGGTTCTGGGAGACCTCGGCGCCGTCGCGCATCACGTCGCGTGCCGCTTCGTGTGCGTCGCCCACGATCGCACGGGCCTCTTCGCGGGCTCGAGCGCGAAACTCGTTTGCCTTCTCCTGGGCCTCCGCGCGCTGGATCGCGAGCTGCCTCTCGCTCTCGGCTAGCTTCTTTGAGACCTGCTTCTCGGCGTCCCCCAGCAGGGCTGTCCGCTCCTCATGGGTCGCGGCCGTAACTGTCTCGGCTTCCCGTTGGGCGTCCTCAAGCACGCGACCAGCCTCGTTTTGTGCGGCACTCAACTCCAAGTCAGCTTGGGCGCGAGCCTCCGCGAGCGAGGCCTCTGCTCGTGTGTGGGTATCGGCGAGTATCTGCTCGGCCTCTTCACGGACGTGCGCGATCGCGCTCTCCCCATCTTCACGGGCCTTCGCCACCATGCTCTCGGCTTGCTCGTGCGCTTCCGCACGCACTCGCTCTGCCTCCCGCACGCGCTCGTCCGCATCGGCATGGATTGCGCCCACCGCCGCGACCGCCTCGTTGCGGGCCTGCTCGGCTTGCGCACGCGCCTGGGCCAAGATCTCCGCGGCCTCCTCCTCGGCCGCCAGCACCCGGTTATCCGCAGCCCGGTCGGCCTCCGCGATTCGCTCCGCCGCGCGCTCCTCGGCGCGCTCCCGCAGCTGACGTGCCGCCCGCTCGGCAGCGTCGACTATCCCCTTGACCCGCTCGCTTGTCTCGCCCACCTCCACGATCCGAATGGTACGGGCTTCCCCTAGCGCCATCCGCTTCGCGCCTGCGTATCCTCACCCGCTTGCCAATCTCACGCAGAGCCTTCAGCCTCTTCGCTCCCTTCGCGGCCTTCCTCGTGCTTCTCTGCGCGATCGTCGTGGCCGCTCCCGCAAGGAGCGTGGCGGCCTCCGCGGCGCCCACATGCGCCCCGGCCAAGCTCAACGTCTCAGCCGCGCTGGCCGGCGGCGCACTCACCATCTCCCCGGCTCCAGACACGCTCGACGCTTCCTATCTCACCCAAATCAGCTTTCTCGGCGCGCCGGCCGCTGACATCGTCAACCTGACTGTCTCCGGTTCGCGTTCGGGAAGCCACACTGGAAAACTGATCGCTTACTCACAGGGGGATGGCGCCAGCTTCGTGCCGAGTCACCCTTTCGTCCAGGGTGAGACGGTCACCGTCCATGGTGCCCTGCATCATGGCTCAGCTACCACGCCATTCGCCTGGCGCTTCACCGTCGCCGAGGTCGACTCCGTCAGCCGCTCTCTGGAGACGCCTCCGTCGCCTCCGCCGCCCGCGAAGTCAAATGAATTGCAGCACTTCCTCTCGCGTCCTGACCTGCGTCCCCCCACCGTGTCTGTGACTACCGACGCGGGCGCCCAAGCCCCCGGGGACATCTTCCTTGCGCCGTACGCCGGTCCCGGACAGTATGGCCCGATGATCCTCGACAGCTCGGGCAACCTCTTGTGGTTCAAGCCAATCCCCTCGGGCGAGCGGGCCGCGGACCTGCGAGTGCAACAATACGAAGGCAAACCGGTCTTGACCTGGTGGCAAGACCCGCTCGTCTCCGGCGGTCGCAGCGACGCCGGTGTCGTCATCGCAGACGACACCTACAAAGACATCGCGATCGTCCGCGCCGGCAACGGCTACCAGCCGGACCTGCACGCCTTCGACATCACCCCTCAGGGCACAGCCCTGTTCACGGTCTACGACGCGGTCCGCTGCAACCTCTCCGCCTATGGCGGACCGGCCGACGGGGCCATCGCGGACACCTTGATTCAGGAGATCGATCTGAAGACCGGTTTGGTCCGCTTCGAGTGGCACAGCCTCGACCACGTGCCCTTGGCCAACTCCTATATGCCGATCGGCCACGGCGGCACACCTACCTCACCTTGGGACTGGTTCCACATCAACGCGGTCTCCGAACCGCCGGGAATGCTCCTGATCGATTCGCGCAACACGTGGGCCGCCTATAGCGTCGATCCCAGTGGCGGTCAGGTCGTCTGGACCCTAGGTGGCAAGCATTCGAGCTTCAAGATGGGCTCCGGCGCAAGCCCCGCCTGGCAGCACGACGTCCGTGAGGATCCATCCGGCACCTTCTCCTTCTTCGACAACGGCGGCACCCCCAGGGTGCATTCCCAGTCGCGCGTGATCGTGCTCGCGCTGGACACCCACAACATGACCGCCAATCTGCTCTCCAGCTTCACCCACGCAAAGCCTCTGCTCGCCCCAAGTCAAGGTGATTTCCAGCCGCTGGTGGGCGGTAACTGGTTCGTCGGCTGGGGCCAAGAACCGTATTTCTCGGAATTCGCCCCCGAAGGCAGCCTCCTGTTCGATGCTCACCTACCGCCTCTCTACCAGTCCTACACCGTGCTCAAGTTCCCCTGGACAGGCAGTCCTCCCCAACCGCCCCGCCTTGTAGTGAGAGCAGGTACTCAGGGTGGGCTTGTCGTCTACGCAAGCTGGAACGGAGCCACGGCCGTTGCTCAATGGCGGCTGCTCGGTGGCTCCAGCTCGCACGCGCTCACGCCCCTGGTGACGGTCGCGCGCAGCGGATTCGAGACTGAAATTACGACTTCGGCCACGCCCGGTTACCTAGCCGTTCAGGCGCTTGGAGCCCAGGGACAAGTGCTTGGCACGTCCGTTTCCGCGCGTTCCTGATCAGACAGCTCTGGCAGAAATCGTTGGAAACCCGTCCTTGCGGACAAGGGCCGGCTCGGTCATGATCGAGCGATGGCCGCACTTCGTCCTCGCCAGGTCGCGATTCTCGCCTTTCCCGAGGTTCAGAGCCTCGATGTCACCGGCCCCTTGGAGGTTTTCGCCGGCGCCCACAAGCTGATCGAGCTCACAGGCCGCGAGGATCCTGGCTATGAGGTGCGGATCCTCAGCCCCAGCGGGGCTCCCTTGCGAACCTCCAGTGGACTACAGATCGTGCCCCATGCCGGCTTCGAGCGCGCGTCCGCGCGGATCGACACCTTGATCGTAGCCGGCGGCCACGGCTCCCGCGCGACGAGCGCCGATCCCGCCACGCTCGCCTGGATCGCCAAGAGCTCCAAGCAAGCGCGGCGCACCGCCTCGGTCTGCACAGGCGCGTTTCTCTTGGCCGCCGCCGGCCTGCTCGACGGGCGTCGCGCCACCACCCATTGGTCTGCCGCGCGCCGGCTGGCGCGCCTATACCCATCCGTACAGGTCGACCCCGAGCCGATCTTCCTGCGCGACGGAGACATCTGGACCTCGGCCGGGGTCACCGCCGGCATGGACCTAGCGCTCGCCTTGGTCGAAGAAGACCTCGACCGCGAGGCAGCCTTGGCGATCGCACGTCAACTGGTCCTGTTCCTGCGTCGCCCCGGCAACCAATCCCAGTTCAGCGCCACTTTGGCCTCACAAGAGCCTTTGCGCGAGCCTCTGCGAGAGGTACGTCGCTACATCCTCGAGAACCTTGCTGAGGACCTCTCGGTAGAAGAGCTGTCGGCCCGCGCCCACATGAGCCCGCGCCACTTCGCCCGCTCCTTTCGCGCCGAGACCGGTGTGACCCCGGCCCGCTACGTCGAGAGCGTGCGACTGGAGGCCGCCCGGCGCGCTCTGGAGGACACCTCCCTGTCGGTTGGAGCGGTCGCCCACAGCTCCGGATTCGGCACGCCCGAGACTCTGCGCCGCGCTTTCCTGCGCTCACTCGGCGTCGGTCCGGCTGAGTACCGCCGTCGTTTCCACCCGGCCGGATCGCCCTCCGGGGAGGAAGCGGTGGCCTGACCGACGCGTGAGCGGAAGCACGCGACACGCACGCCCAACCATCCCAACCCAACCCGAGAGGTAACGCATATGGACATCGCAATTCTCATCTACCCCCGTTTCACGGCACTCGATGCCGTCGGTCCGTATGAGGTGCTTAGTCGTCTGCCCGGCGCCCGCGTGACGTTTGTGGCCGAGCAGGCCACCCCCCAACGCACCGACACCGGCCAGCTCGGCCTGCTCGTCGACCGCACACTGGAGGACCTCCCCAACCCTGAGATCGTGCTCGTCCCCGGAGGCCCCGGGCAATCGGAGCTGATGGAGGACGGACCTGTGCACGCCTGGTTGCGCTCGGCCGACGCCACTTCGACTTGGACGACCTCTGTTTGCACCGGCTCTCTGATCCTGGGCGCCGCCGGTCTCCTGAGCGGGAAGCGCGCAACCAGCAACTGGCAAGCGCTCGATCAGCTTGGCGGTCTCGGCGCCGAGGTCGTGCCAGAGCGCGTCGTCTTCGACGGCAAGTACGCCACCTCAGCCGGCGTGACTGCTGGACTGGACATGGCACTCTCCTTGGCTGCGAAGATCGCCGGCGAGCAGGTTGCCCAAGCAATCCAATTGGGCCTCGAGTACGACCCCGAGCCTCCCTTCGACGCCGGCTCGCCGCACAAGGCTCCCGCCGAGATCGTCGAGGCCGTGCGTGCCTACTCGCGCTTTGCCGAAAACGCCGCCTAAACGTACAAGCCCGGTCAGGTCTGCGGGTAATCCTGGTTGTGACGCGTCTGCCTTCGTGATCGAATCGCCCATCGCGGCACATCACATAACCACCACCCCACGGGAGGACGTATGTCAGTAATGATGGGCATGGTCATCGAGGTCGACCCCGCTCACTTCGAGCAGGTCACCAAAGACAACGCCGAGCTGCTCAGCTCGATCGCCGAGCGGAGCAAGCAAGCGGGTGCCATCAGCCACCAGTTCTTGGCCGGCAAGGACTCCGTCCTAGTCGTAGACGAGTGGCCCGACGAAGCGAGCTTCCTGGGCTTTTTCGAGGCCGCCGGTCCCGACATCGGGACGCTCATGAGCCAGGCCGGCGCGACCACGCGGCCCACCCCCAACTTCTGGCGCCCGCTGGACACTCCCGACAAGTTCTAGCCGGTCGTCCGCAGTAGTCCGGCCCTTCCGTGCCTGCTGAGCGGAGGACCGGACGACCTACCCGTCGGGGTGCCCCGCGCGCGCAGGAGGGTTCGGGTGGGTTGTGTATTCCCAATTCGGGGTGACCTACGCGCGCGCGTGGGGTGTTGTTTTCAGAGAACCGTCCGGGGCCGGGCGCTAACCTGCGCTGTCCGATGGCAGAGCGCCGCTATGACCCGTCCGAGATAGAGCCTCGCTGGCAAGAGGTGTGGGCGCGCGAGCACACCTGGGAGGTGTCCAACGAGCCCGTCCCTGGAGAGGCCGAGGACGCCACCTCCTATGTCCTTGAGATGTTGCCCTACCCGTCCGGCGAGCCCCACATCGGACATCTCAAGAAATACGCCGTCGGCGACGCCATCGCCCACTTCCACCGCCGCACCGGCCACCGGGTCTTGCACCCCATGGGCTACGACGCTTTCGGCTTGCCCGCCGAGAACCACGCGATCAAGACGGGCGTGCACCCGCGCGAGTCGACCGCCGCCTCGATCGCCTCCTTCCAGCGCCAGTTTCGCTCCTGGGGGATATCGATCGACTGGTCGCGCGAGCTGGGCACCCACGAACCCTCCTACTACCGCTGGACCCAGTGGATCTTCCTGCAACTGTTCGAGGCCGGTTTGGCCTACCGGCGCGAGGCCGCCGTCAAGTGGTGCCCCAACGACCAGACTGTCCTCGCCAACGAGCAGGTGATCGACGGCTGCTGCGAGCGTTGCGGCGCCGTGGTCGAAGTCAAGCAACTGGAGCAATGGTTCTTCAGGATCACCGACTACGCCGAGCGTCTCCTCTCAGACCTGGACGGGATCGCTTGGCCCGAGCACGTGAAGACAATGCAGCGCAACTGGATCGGCCGCTCCGAGGGGGCCGAGGTCATTTTCCGCTGCGAGGACCTGGATCCCGCCCACCCGATCGACTATCCCGTCTTCACGACTCGCCCCGACACTCTGTTTGGCGCCACCTTCTTCGTCATGGCTCCCGAGCACCCCGACGTGTTGCGCCTGGTCGAAGGCACGCCCCAAGAGCAGGCGGTTCGTGACTACATAAACCAAGCTCTCACCGAATCCGGCGAGGAACGTGGCTCCCTGGAGAAGCCCAAGACCGGCGTCGCTCTCGGGCGCACCGTGGTCAACCCGGTCAACGGCGAGGCGATCCCCATGTACGTCGCCGACTACGTCCTGATGGAGTACGGCACCGGCGCGATCATGGCCGTGCCCGGCCACGACGAGCGCGACCACGCCTTCGCCCGCGCCTACGAGTTGCCGATTCGCCGCGTGATCGAGGAGGTCCCGGACGACGGGGGCGACACCCACGCTTGGGAGGGAGAGCGGGCGGGCGGGCGGGCGGGCGGGCGGGCGGGCGGGCTTCCTTATACAGGCGATGGTCCGCTGGTCGGCTCCCATCCTGATTTCGACGGCATGCACAACCGCGACGCGCTCACCGCGATCGTGCAGTGGCTGGACCGTGAGGGTAAGGGTCACGCCTCTGTCAACTACCGCTTGCGTGACTGGCTAGTGTCGCGTCAGCGCTACTGGGGCTGTCCGATCCCGATCGTCTACTGCGAGCAGTGCGGCATGCAACCCGTACCCACCGACCAGCTCCCCGTAATCCTGCCCGACATCGAGGACTACGCGCCGCAAGGCCGCTCGCCGCTTGCCGCGGCCGAGGACTGGGTCGCCACCGAGTGCCCCTCCTGCGGCGGCTCCGCCCGGCGCGAGACCGACACGATGGACACCTTCGTCGACTCCTCCTGGTACTTCCTGCGCTACTGCGACGCCCGCAACGATCGGGCCGCCTGGGATCCCGAGGCGCTGCGCCAATGGATGCCCGTCGACCAATACATCGGCGGTGTCGAGCACGCGATTCTGCACCTCATGTATGCCCGCTTCTTCTGTAAGGCACTTGCCGACCTTGGACACGTCGACTTCCAGGAGCCCTTCAAGGCCCTGTTCACGCAGGGCATGGTTACCAAGGACGGGGCCAAGATGTCCAAGTCCAAGGGCAACGTCGTCTCGCCCGCCTCGATCGTCGAGCGCTACGGCGCCGACACCGCCCGCTGCTACATCCTGTTCGTCGGACCCCCCGACCAGGACGCCGACTGGTCGGACGAGGGCGTCGAGGGCGTCCACCGCTTCCTCACACGCCTGTGGCGCCTGGCCGCGGATACGGCCGAGCGGGGAGGCGGCGGCTCGCTGCCCTCGTTTGACGCCTTCGGCGAAAACGGCTCTTTGGACGGCGACGATTTGGAGCTTGCGCGCAAGGCCCACTGGGCGATCGAGAAGGTCTCCGAAGACATGCGCCGCTTCGCTTTCAACACCTGTATCGCGGCGGTCATGGAGCTGCTCAACGACTGCTCGCGGATGCGCGAGTCCCTACACGTCGACAGCATGCGATTCGGCCTGGCCACGGCCGCTTCCCTGCTTTCCCCGTTCGCTCCGCACCTGTCCTCCGAGGTCTACGACATGCTCACCGGCCAGCGCGTCTGGGAGCAGCCATGGCCTCATGCCGACCCCGAGATGCTCGAGCGCGAGGCCTACGAGCTGGTCTGCCAAGTCAACGGCAAGCTCCGCGACCGTGTCCAAGCGCCGTCCGACGCGACCGTCGAGGAACTCAAGGCGTTGTGCTTGGCGGCGCCGAACGTGGTTGCCCACATCGACGGGCAGGAGATCGTCAAGGAGATTGTGGTGCCGGGGCGGCTTGTGAACCTCGTGGTGCGCTGAGCGCATCGCCACGCGCCCGCGCATAGCCGCCGGCCGCGATGCCTCTCAGTCGGCCGCCATCACCACGCTGGGCTGGCCCAGCGACTCGATCGAGGTGTCCGGCAGCACCCGCGCGATGCCCGAGGGCAGCCACCAGTTCCACTTGCCGAACAGCTCCATCGCGGCGGGCACCAGCACCAGGCGCACGATCGTCGCGTCGATCGCGATCGCGATCGCGCAACCCAGGCCCAGCTCTTTGATCGAGGGCACGCCCGTGAGCGCGAACACCGAGAACACGCACACCATGATCAGCGCCGCGCTCGTGATCGTGGACGCGCTCGAAGACAGGCCCTGCGCCACCGCCGTGGGGGTGTCTCCGGTCGCCGCGTAGCGCTCTCGGATGCGGCTCAACAGGAACACCTCGTAGTCCATCGACAGGCCGAACACCACCGCAAGCACCAGCGGCGGGATCAGCGTTTCGATCGTGCCGAACACCATCACCAGCACCCCATACGCCGCGCCCACCGACAGCAGGTTCATGAGCACCGCCTTCAACGGCAGCACGATCGAGCGCAACAGCAGCATCAGCACCAGGAACGTCACGCTCATCACGAACAGCGCCACCTTCCACATCGAGCCCATCACGCCCGCCCGGTAGTCGCTCAAGTACGGACCGATCCCGCCGAGCTGCGCTCCCGCGGGCAGGTGCGCGCGGATGCGCGTCACCGCCGCCTGGACCTGGGAGGACTCACCCTCGTGACGCGGCGCCGCGCGGATCAGCACTTCGCTTCGGTCGCGCGAGAAGATCGGGGATTGCACGCTCAGGACCTCCGGGTCAGCGGCCAACACACGCCTCACCGCCGCCGCCTCTGAGGTGGGCGCCACTGCTTCGAGCGGCTCAGACGCGCCGGCCCCAGTTACCTTCGCGGCCGCGTCGAAGCCGCGCAGCGTCTCGTTGCCCTTGGGGAACTGGTGCAGCGCGCCGTCCGCTGTGTGCAGACGCAACGCCGGTGTCGCGAGCGCCAGCATCACGATCGCCGCAACCGCCACAGTCAAAGCGGGGCGACGTGTCACGCGTGCGGTCCAGCGCTCCCAGAATCCCGCGCGTGCGCGTGCGGGGTCGGCTTTACGCGCTGGGCTTAGCGCGGTCCTCCAGCGGCTCATCAGCTCTGATGCGCGCGTGAACATGCTGCCCGTGCTGTACGCGCGGTGGCCTAGCAGCGAGATGATGCTCGGCAGCAGCGTGGCCGCCGCGAGCACCGACACGCTCACCACCACGATTGCTCCCAGCGCCATCGAGCGGATCGCGGTGGCGTGCACCAGGAACAGGCCCGCGAGCGCCGTCACCACCGTCGCGCCCGAGAAGATTACCGCCACCCCCGAGGTCGCAAGCGCGGTCGCACGTGCCTGCTCCGGTGGGCTACCCGCGCGCACCTCCTGGCGGTAGCGGGCGAGCACGAACAGCGAATAGTCCACCGCCACGCCGATCCCGATCATCGACGCCATGTTCGTCACAAACACCGACATTTCCATCGTCAGCGACAGCAGATAGATGATCGCGCCCGTGACCATCACCGACACCACGCCCAGCGCAAGCGGCAGCGTGGCTGCGAGCAGCGAGCCGAACACCACGATCAGGATCAGCGCCACGATCGGAAAGCCATGCGCCTCAGCGGAGGCGAGATCCTTCTTGGAGAGGTCCTGAAGGCCCGCCCACAACGCGCTCTGGCCCACCAGGTGAAGCGACACCGGAGACCCTTCCGGGCCGTTCAGGTCGAGGCGTTTGCGAAGTTCGCTCGCCACATTGGTCGCTCCTTCTTCGGTCACGTTCAGTCGCAGCGGGATCACCAGCGTGCGCTGACGCGCGCCCGCCGCGAGGATCGCCTGTTCTGTGTAGTCGCGCGTCGCGGGCGGCAGACTCGCGTGCGGTGCTCCGTGCATCTCCCTCGCAAGGCGTGTGAGCGCCGCGCGCATGTCCGTGGCGCTCGCTCCCTGTGCAGGCACCACCACCGCGCCGAGCGTCGCGCCCTGCGCGCCGGGGAACGAATGCGCCACCGACGTCAACACCTTCTGAGAGCCCGAGCCGGGAATCGTGTAGCCGCCGCCCGACAGATGGTCGCTTTGGTGTGCCGCGAGTGGCACCGCCACCACTACCAGCACACCCCACAGTGCCAATACCAGCGTCCTGCGGCGCTGTAGCCAGCCGTCCAGTCTCAGCATCAAGTTCTGCATTCCGACCCCCTGCGTCGTCGGTTTGGCTGTCCAGCCAGTTTCTTGGTTCGGGAGATTACTTGGTGTGACGGAGGGCACAGAGCGGGTTGTGTCGGAGCGCTGACTTAGACTCGACGTGTGCCCGCCCTCAAGCCCGCCTACCTAATCCACGGCGACGATCACGGAGCCGTCGGCGAGCGGCGCTCTCGCTTGAAGTCGCTGGCCGAATCAGACGGCGACGCGGCAAGCGTGGAGGTCTTGACCGGCGACTCGGGCACGCCGGAAGCCGTGGCGCTGGTGCTGTCCACAATGACGTTCGCGATCGGGCAGCGGGTGATCGTGGTGGATGGCGTCGAGCGCTTCAAGGATGCCGAAGTGACCGAGCACGTCGCGCCGGCGATGGCGACGATGCCGCCTGACACGACGATCGCGTTCTTCGCCCGCGAGGAGGGCCGCACGAAGGCTCCGGCAGCTCTGCACGAGGCGGTCAAGAAGGCCAAGGGCCAGGTCGTCACGGAGGCCACGATCAAGCCGTGGGAGCTGGCGGGTTGGGTGCGCGAACAGGCAAAGCGCATGGGTTTGTCGCTTGACGCGTTCGCCGCGAAGACGTTGGTGGCACAGGTGGGCGAGCGCCAGCAGCGCCTGTTGCGCGAGCTGGAGAAGCTCGCGCTTGCCGCCGATCCGAGCGACAGTCCGATCAAGGTGAGCGCCGAGGAGATCGAAGCCCAGGCGGCCTACTCGACAGCATGGCGAGCTTTCTCGCTGGCCGACTCACTCGTAGGAGCCGATGCGGGTGAAGCGGTGCGCGCCTACCTACGCCTGCGTGCCCAGGGCGAGCGGCTGTCGGGACTCGTCTACCTGATGGCCCAGCGCCTGCGCGACGCTGAGGCCGTCTCGGTGCGACTGCAGGCGGGGGAGCCGCCGGCAGAGATCAAGCGTGGATTGAGGATGCCGCCAAGGGCAGCGGATCGCTTCATCGCCGACGTGGCGCGCACCGAGCCCGAGCGTCTTAGGGCGGCGGTTGGTCGTATCGCCGACCTGGAACTCGACACGCGCGGGGGAGCGCCTTTGAGCGGATCGCGCACTCCCCTCTCATCGCTTGAAGAAGACACGCTTGCGATGCGAGCGATCCTGGCTGTCGCCAGCTGAGGCCTGCGGTCCACAAACCGTGCTTGGGGCAGCGGTCTCGTGAAAGTCGGGATGCGGAAAGTGCTTAGGAGCTCTTGCCGGCTGCGATGCGAGCCGCGCGAGACTTCTTGCGGGCGCCGGTATTCCGATGCAAAGCGCCGCGCTTGACGGCCTTGTCGATCGTGCGCACGAGGCGACGGTGCTCGGCCTCGGTGGCCTCGTCATCGCTCTCCTTGGCGAGTGCTTCCAAGCGACGGAAGTAGGTCTTGATGGCCGAGGTGTATTCGCGGTTCTCCAAGCGCTCGCGCTCGGAGCGGAGGATGCGCTTCTTTTGGGATGCGATGTTGGCCATAAGAAAGGACGCTTGCGGCCCGAGCAGCCTGCCGGGGCGCGCCGCGCAGCGCCGTACTATAGCGCCCCGTGTCTGTGAGCAGTGGAGAAGATGAGCAGCTGACGGCCGCTCCGCGTGCGAACAGCATTGCTCGCAACACGGCGATGTTCTCGATCGTGACGGGCTTCTCGCGGATTGTGGGGCTGCTGCGCGAGATTGCGTTCGCGAGCTACTTTGGCACGAGCGCTGCGGCATCGGCCTACACGATCGCCTTCCTGGTCCCCAACTTCGTCGCCCAACTGTTCGCCAACGCGGCCTTGTCGGCGGCCTTCGTGCCCGTGTTCACGGACCTGCTGCAGAAGGGCAAGAAGGGCGAAGCATTCCGGTTGGCATCGACTCTGTTTTGGATCCTTTTGATCGCGCTCAGCGTGGTCACGGCCTTCTTCATCCTCGCGGCCGGGACGATCATGCCGCTGTTCACGGGTCCCAAGTTCCTACCGTCCACCGTGTCGCTCACCGTCGGGCTCTCGCAGGTGCTGTTTCCGGTCGTGTTGTTGCTGGGGCTTACCGGGCTGTTGCTCGGCATCCTGCAGTCGTACGACCGCTTCACGCTCCAGGCGATCTCGCCGGCGGTTTGGAATGTGATCATCATCGTGTTCCTCGTCGTTCTGCATCCGCACTTCCACGGGGAAGCGGGCATCTATGCGTTCGCCATCGGTGTGCTCGTGGCTACGGGTGTGCAGATGCTGATGGCCTTGGGAGCGCTCGCGCGAATCGATTTTCGTCTGCAGATGACCATTGATTGGCACGACCCACGCGTGAGCCGGGTCTTCCTATTGATGATGCCGGTGACGATCGGCTTGGGGATCGTCAACCTGGACCAGCTGATCAATTCGGCCTTCGGCACGCTCGTTTCTGACGAAGCGCCACGCGCGATCGAAAACGCGTTTCGCGTGTACATGCTGCCCCAGGGCATGTTCAGCGTGGCGGTCGCGACCGTCCTATTCCCCACGATGAGCCGGATGGCATCTCGTAGGGACGTCGGTGCGATGCGCAGCACGGTGGCTTCCGGGATGCGCCAGATCAACCTGCTCTTGATCCCCTCCGCCGCGTTCATGGCAGTGCTCGCGACGCCGATCGTACGATTGCTGTTTCAGCGAGGCGAATTCACGGCTCAGTCCACCCACCTGGTCTCGACCGCGTTGTTCTGGTTCGCGTTCAGCCTTCCCTTCGGTGGGCTCAACCTGCTCTTGACGCGCACCTTCTTTGCGGTTCAGCGCCCGTGGATTCCAACAAGCCTGGCTGGAGTGAACATAATCGTGGACATCATCGTCAGCATCAGCCTGTACAAGCCTTTGGGGATTGCGGGCCTGGTGATCGGGACGCTGGTGGCCAACATCGTGATGACCACGCTCCTGGCCCGGCGCGTGCGCATCGGCTTCAACGGAAGTCTCGAAGGGGCGCGGACCACAATGATCACCATTCGCGTCTGCACGGCCTCGGCTTTGCTGGCGGGCGTTTCCTATGTTGTCTGGTACCTGCTCGAGGATTTGCTTGGCGTGTCGCTGCCAGCGCAGATCGTGAGCGTCGGAGCCGCCGCGCTTGCGGGGCTATGGGTGTACTCGCGAGCGGTCCTCCTTATGAGCGTCCCCGAGGCTCACCAGGTACACCGCCTGGTCATGGCTCAACTCGGCCGGGCTTGACGCAGAAGGGCCGAGAAGGCTTTCGCCCTCCCGGCCCTGGTCCGGACAAAGATCACCGGGTTACTACTACGTCCCAGGACTTAAATACGTGTCTATGCCTGGGCGGCTATGACACTCCCAACCACCGGGACTGGCCACCAACACAAGGTCGGTGCGTGGCCCGGTTTGAGCCCGAGGACTCCGGTTGAGTAGGCGATCCGCCGGACCATGAAGGCTAGCGCGCCGCGGAAGCCACTACTGGCGTGAGCGTCCGAGCGCGGGGTGGAGTCGCAGGCCATCTACAGTTTGGACGCCATGGATCAAGATCGAATCCGCAACCACGTCTACCCTCCGCCCTCTCCGGGGGCGGTTTCCCGGTAGGACCAGATGAACCAAGACAAGATCCGCAACTTCTCGATCATCGCCCACATCGACCACGGCAAGTCGACGCTGGCGGACCGCATCCTGGAGCTCACGCACGCCGTGGACGAGCGCGCGATGCGGGCGCAGGTGCTCGACTCGATGGATCTGGAGCGTGAGCGGGGCATCACGATCAAGGCCCAAGCGGTGAAGGTCGCCTATACGGCCTCCGACGGGGAGACCTATCAACTGCACTTGATCGACACGCCTGGGCACGTGGACTTCACGTATGAGGTCTCGCGCTCCTTGGCTGCGTGCGAGGGTGCCTTGCTGGTCGTGGACGCCTCCCAAGGCGTGGAGGCGCAGACGGTCGCCAATACCTACCTGGCTGTCGAGGCCGGGCTGGAGCTGATCCCGTGCCTGAACAAGATCGACCTGCCCGGCGCCGAGCCCGAGCGGGTGGCGGGCGAAGTGGCGGAGCTGATCGGCGAGCCCGACGAGGCGATCCTGAAGATCAGCGGCAAGACAGGCGCCGGTGTGGGGGAGGTGCTTGACGAGCTCGTCCGGCGCGTGCCGCCGCCATCGGGCGACCCGGATGCGCCTCCTCGTGCGCTGATCTTCGACTCCGAGTTCGACCAGTACCGGGGCGTGATTGCCTACATCAGGGTCGTCGATGGGGTGTTCCGCAAGGGCGAGGCGATCAGGGCGATGGCGGCGGGCACGCACGCCGAGATCGACGACATCGGTTTCTTCTCGCCGACGATGACGCCAGTGAAGCAATTGGGCGCGGGTGAGGTGGGGTACCTGATCACGGGCATCAAGGACGTGACGCATCTGCGGGTCGGCGACACACTCACGACCGAGGTGCGCGGGGGCAAGAGTGCCTCCGCGCCGTTGCCCGGATACCGCGAGGTCAAGCCGATGGTTTTCTGCGGCCTGTTCCCGATCGATTCCGACCGCTATCCGGACCTGAGGGATGCTTTGGAGAAGCTGACGCTCAATGACGCGGCGCTCTCCTGGGAGCCGGAGACCTCCGACGCGCTCGGCTTCGGCTTTAGGTGCGGCTTTCTTGGTCTTTTGCACATGGACATTGTGAGGGAGCGCTTGGAGCGCGAGTACGACCTGGAGCTGCTCGCGACGATGCCCTCGGTCGAGTTCGACCTGACCTTGACCAATGGCGAGGAGCTGGAGGTGCACAACCCCTCCGACATGCCCGATCCCGGCACGATCGCGGAGATCAGGGAGCCGTTCATCAAGGCCCAAGTGATCGCTCCACGGGAGTATGTAGGAGCGGTGATGGAGCTCTGCCAGGAACGTAGGGGCGAGCCGGCCGGGATGCACTATCTATCGCCCGAGCGGGTTCAGATGAGCTATGACCTGCCGCTGGCGGAAATCGTGCTGGACTTCTTCGACCAGCTTAAGTCGCGCACACGAGGCTACGCCTCGCTCGACTACGAGCTGAGCGACATGAAGCCGGCCAATCTCGTCAAGCTCGACGTGCTGCTGGCGGGCGACACGGTCGATGCCCTCTCGATGGTGGTGCACAAGGAGAAGGCCTATGACATGGGTCGCACGCTCACAGAAAAGCTGCGTAAGCGCATTCCCCGCCAACAGTACGACGTGCCGATCCAGGCTGCGATCGGCTCGCACATCATCGCCAGGGAGACAGTCAAGGCCTTCCGCAAGGACGTGATCGCCAAGTGCTACGGCGGTGACATCTCGCGCAAGAAGAAGCTCTTGGGCAAGCAAAAGGAGGGCAAGAAGCGCATGAAGCAGGTCGGGCGCGTGGAGGTGCCCCAGGAGGCTTTCCTGGCGGTGCTGGAGATCGGGGAGGAGTAGGCCTTGGGCTTGGAAGCGCGGCTCCGGTGTACGTGCGGCTTGGGGTTGTGGGGATCGTTGTTCGTACCCTCCGGAGACCGCGCATGACGCATGTCCTGTTTGTGTGTCTGGGGAACATCTGCCGCTCGCCGACGGCCGAGGGTGTGATGCGCCGGCTGGTCGCGGAAGTGGGGCTGGAGGATCAGATCGTGCTCGACAGCGCGGGCACGGGGGCCTGGCACGTGGGCGAGCCGCCGGACCCAAGGGCGCGGGAGGCGGCCAATCGCCGTGGAATCGCCCTGGAGGGTGTGGCTCGCCAGGTGACTGAACACGACTTCGAGCGCTGCGATCTGATCCTCGCAATGGATGCCTCTAACCAGCACGCCCTGCGTCCGCTGGCCCCAGGCGAGGGCGGACGCGCCAAGGTGCGTCTGTTGCGCGAGTTCGACCCCGCGAGTGCCGGTACGCAGGAACTGGACGTCCCCGACCCTTACTACGACAGCGAACGTGGCTTTGAAATCGTGCTCGATCAGGTACAGGCAGCCTGTGCCGGTTTGCTGGAGCAGTTGCGATCTGCTGAGCCCGCATGAGACAGTGGTGAGCGGGGGCGCACGCTCATGAGTCTGCCGGCGGGAGCGAGCAAGCCGCGTCGCGTAGGCGGCGGGGACATCAACGAGGCCTGGCATGTGCGCTTGCAAGGAGAGGAGGCTTTCGTCAAGACGCGCCCCGACGCCGGCGAGGGAGAGTATGCGCTTGAGGCCGCGGGACTGCGGTGGCTGGCTGAGCCGGGGTCGCTGCGCACGCCGCGCGTGATCGAGGTCGCAGAGAACTACCTGGCGCTTGAGTGGGTGTCACCGGGCCGACTTAGCGATGAGGGCGCCGAGGAGCTGGGTCGCGGTCTTGCCACGACACATCTGGCGGGCGCTCCGTGTTTCGGTGATCCCGGTTTCGGCGAGCGCCTCGGTGTGCAGGCTCGTATCGGCTCGTTGCGCCTGCCCAACGAGCCAAGCGAGGACTGGCCCAGTTTCTATGCGGAGCGACGCCTGTTGCCGCTGGTGCGGATCGCGAGCGAGCGCGGGGCGTTGACGAGCTTTGGCGTGGCGGCCGTGGAACGCGTGTGCGCTCGTCTTGACTGGCTGGCCGGTCCCAGCGAGCCGCCGGCTCGCTTGCACGGCGACTTGTGGAGCGGCAATGTACATGCCGACGTGGAGGGGCGTCCGTGGCTGATCGATCCCTCCGCCTACGGTGGGCACCGTGAGGTAGACCTGGCGATGTTGCGCCTTTTCGGCGCTCCTTCTGAGCGTGTGTTCGCCGCCTATGAGGAGCTGGCGCCGCTTTCGGAGGGCTGGCAGGAGCGCGTGAACCTGTGGCAGCTGTTGCCGCTGTTGGTGCACGCGGTTCTGTTCGGCGGCTCCTATCGTGGCGCGGCCGAACGGGTGGCCGCCGACTACGTGGGCTAAAGCGCAGCGCTTCGCGGGGCGACCGTGGAACGGGCGCCAAACCGGTTTGACTCCAGTCGTGTGTCCGGCCCGGACACGACGGTCGGATAAGAGGGTGTGCGTCCCTCCACGATCGAACAGCGCCGGCGCCTATATCTGCAGGCGCGCGTGGTCATCACCCGTCATTATCGAGGCCCGCTCACGCTCGATGCGGTCGCGCGCGCGCTGGCCAGCTCGCCGCGTCAGCTCACACGTGCCTTCGCCCAATTCGGCGAGGCCGGCTTCCATGAGGAGTTGAGCAAGCGTAGGCTGAACGTGGCCGCCCAGCTGCTGATCGAGCAGCCAGCGATCCCGGTGCGTGACGTGGCGCGACTGGTTGGCTTTCGCCAGGCCTCGCATTTCGCGCGGTCTTTCAGGAGCCGCTATGGGCTCACGCCCGCGGCTTTTCGCGCCGAGGGCAGGGCCTACGCGAGAGGCGCTAGTTCCCAGTCGGCGGACGTGTCGCTCGCCGTCGGGGCGAAAGCTTCACCTGGGGGCAACGCTCGCGCGGCTAAGGGGTCGCATGAAGCGGTGTGTCCAATGTCATCAGCGACTCGACCGGTCCCGCCCCGGGAAGACGCAGGCGCATCAAGGTGCCGCCCCCCGGTGCAGACTGGGCGCTGACGCTGCCGCCGTGCTGTTCGGCGACCTGGCGCACGATCGCCAGACCGAGACCGGAGCCTGGCCGCCCCCGCGCCTCGGCGCCGCGATAGAAGCGGTCGAACACGTGGGGGAGGTCGTCGCTTGAGATGCCCGGGCCGTGGTCGCGTACTGTCAGCTCGGTGCCGTGCAGCATGATCTCGACCGGACTGCCGGGCGGGCTGTAGTTGACGGCATTGTCGACCAGATTGTTAATCGCTCGCCCGAGTCGCACGGGCTCACCGGTGAGCACCACCGGGTCAAGCTCGACGTGGAACGGGGTATCGGAGGAATGGCGCCGTGCACGCTCGACGGCCTCCTCCACGATCTGATCCAAACGCACGTCCTCGTTGCCGGCGCGCGGCTGCTCGCCACGGCCCAGCTCGATCAGGTCGTTCATCAGCAAGGTCAGCTCCTCGATTTGCTCGACCACATCGTCGAGCATCCGCTGGCGCTCTTGCACCGGCATGTCCCGCTCCAGCTTGAGGATTTCGATGTTAGTGCGCAGGCTTGTCACGGGTGTACGCAGCTCGTGCGAAGCGTCGGCGACGAGCTGACGCTGAGCGTGGACCGATGCGTCGAGTGCGCTCATCGAATTCTCCAGGGCGTCGAGCATGGCGTTGAAGCCCACGGCCAAGCGTCCGATCTCATCCTCACCGGCGGGCTTGATCCTGTTGGACAGATCTTGGGTGTGCGTAACGTGCTCGGTCGCCTCGGTCAGCCGCTTGATGGGTGCCACCGCCGCGCCCGCCACGAGCCTGCCGAGCAGGGCCGCGAGGGCGACTCCGCCGATGTCCAGCAGCACCAGGATCAGGCGCAGGCGCGCGAGCGCGCTGTCCACATCGGTGAGCGGTTGGGCCAGCTGCACGGCGTAGCCGGGTGGGAGGGCCTCGGTGAGCATGCGCAGGTGGATGCCGTTCGCGCGCGCATCGCTGAAGAACGATTTCCCGCCTCGTGCGGCAAGCTCGCGCGCCGCGGCGCTGACGGGCAAGTGCACATGGGGGGAGGAGTCAAACCAGATTCTGCCGCTCGAGTCAATCACTTGCTGGTAGCCGCGTACCTGGTTGGGACCGGGCGGTATCCCAGGAAAGGCGCGGTGATGGTTGCCTGGTCTTGTGGGCGGTCCGGGTAGATGGTCGAAGCGCGCAACCAAAGGTTGGGCGCGACCACGCAGCTGACTGTCCACCTGGCCGTAGAGCTCGCGCGCGGAGAGCAGGTAGGTGAGCACCGAAGCAAGTACCACCGCGACCGCGACCGCGGCGGCCGAGACGAGAGTGATGCGCCGGCGAAAGCTCACGTTCGTGTGCGCCTTGTCCCGATTGCGTGTGCAGCAAGCATTAGCGCTCTCGCAAGACGTATCCCACGCCGCGCACGGTGTGCAACAGGCGGGGCTCCCCGCCGGCCTCGGTCTTGCGACGCAGGTAGCCCATGTAGACGCCCAAGGAATTAGAGCTGGAGCCGAAGTCATAACCCCACACGTGCTCGAAGATGATCGAGCGGGTGAGCACCTGTTTGGGGTGGCGCAAGAACAGCTCGAGCAATAGGAACTCGGTACGTGTGAGGTTGAGGCTGCGCTCGCCGCGCCACGCCTCGTAGGCCAGTCGGTCCAAATGTAGGTCCTCGAAGTTGAGCGTCTCCTCCTGGTCGATCTCATCTGCGCGTCTAAGCAGGGCGCGCACACGCGCCATCAGCTCGCGCAGGGCGAATGGCTTGACTAGGTAGTCATCCGCGCCGGCATCCAGGCCGGCCACGCGATCGTCAACCTGCTCGCGCGCGGTCAGCATTAGGACCGGCGTGCGATCGCCGCTCTCGCGCACTCGCCTGCACACTTCCAAACCGTTGAGCACTGGCATCGAGACGTCGAGGATGACCGCGTCATAGGACCCGTCGACCATGCGCTCCAAGGCGTCGCCGCCGTTGCCCGACAAGGCCACCTCGTAGCGTTCCAAGGTGAGTGCGCGTGACAGCGCGTGCTGGACGGCTGGCTCGTCGTCGACTACCAGTATGCGCGCTGGCTCTGCCATGGGTTGCGCCGCTCCTCGGCCGGGCAATGGTGTGCTGTGGGGGTGAGGCTAAGGTGACGGTAGCGCCAAAGAACCTAATTACGAGGTCGAAGAGGATGCGAAGAATCGTCGATCACGACACGAACGCGGCGATTCGGGGGGATCGAAGTGGGGCAGACGGGAGCGTTGAGGAGCAGAGCGCCGCGGACGGCCGCATGAGCGAGCCGGTCGATGTGAACGCCGGAGGGAGCATGTCGGCGCAATCGCGGCACTTGCGCAATGGTCTGATCAGCCTCGCAATCTTCTTTGCGCTGGTGGCTGCCCTGCTGCTGGCTGTGCCGGGGTTGCGCTCGGCCGGCGAGAAGATCACCGATGCCAACCTGGCCTGGGTTGCGGCCGGGGTTGGTTTTGAGTTGCTCTCCTGCGGCGGTTATGTGGTTCTGTTCGAGCTCGTCTTCAAGATGGAGCGGCGCTTCAGTCGGCGCTTGGCGTTGTCTGAGCTCGCCGTCAACTCGGTCGTGTCGGTCAGCGGGATCGGCGGGATCGCCTTGGGTGCGTGGGTGCTACGCACGAAGGGTGTGTCGGTCGAGCGCATCGCCAGGCGCTCGGTCCTGCTGTTTGTGCTGACCAGCGCCGTGAACGTGAGCGCGGTGGCCCTGATCGGCATTCTGATGTGGCTGGGGTTGTTGCCGGGCTCTCAAGATGCCTTGCTCACGCTGTTGCCGGCGGCCCTGGCGATCGCGACGATCGCGGCCACGCTCGCGGTCGCCGCGCTGGCGGGGCGGCTCGCGGTCCGCCGGCGTTTGAGCGAAGGGCGCATCCATGTCGCGCTTGTGGCGATCAGCGACGGGGTACGAGCGGCTCTGCGCTTGATCGGTCGGCGCGAGCCGAGACTGCTGGGGGCGGTCGGCTACTGGCTGTTCGACACGCTCGTGCTCTACGTGTGCCTGCTGGCGTACGGGCCGTCGCCGGCGTTCTGGGTGGTCGCGATGGCCTACCTGGTGGGCTTGATGGCCAACTCGATCCCGATCCCCGCCGGACTGGTCGCGGTTGAAGGCGGCTTGATCGGGATGCTCGTGCTCTTCCATGTACGTCCTGTCGCGGCGGTCGTCGCGGCGGTCGTGACCTACCGCGCGATCTCGCTGTGGTTGCCGGCGCTGATCGGTTCAGCGGCCTTCTTCAGCTTGCGCCGCGAGATCGGCGAGCCGGTGGGCACCCTCCGGAGCCGGCCCCCGGAGGGCTAACCGGCGAGTCGTTCGGTCGCCGCCAGGGCCGCTTGGGTCTTCTGGCAGGGATGACCAGTGAGTCCGTTCATGGTTGCTTGCACACGTGCCGGGATCGGTCCGGACAGCCCGGGGCAATAGGCTGGTGGGGGAGCTTTTCGCTTGCACCACCAGGCGCGTTGATGGGACGCAGCTTCAAGGTTGCGGCCAAGGCGTGCGGCTGGAGTGTCGGAGAACACATCGATCGCCAGACGCCCGCTGTAGAGCTCGATTGAGTGTTCTTCGTCGTAGATCGTGGCCGGCACGCCCCTGATCAGGGCATTGCGCTGCGGGCCGAGTGCGCTGTTGGAATGGAGGCCGTAGATCACCGTGCTCACTTGCAAAGGCAACAGGCAGCTGCCGCCACCGCCGAGCAGGCCCTTGCCGTTGACACAGTCGCCGTAGTACACGCTGTCGCCTATCCCGGCGCTGTAGCTCTTCATACCGTCCACAGCGGCGAGTGGCTTGCCGAGAAATGTGGGGCCCGCCCAGTAGAGGCGAAAATAGGGAAAGCTCTGCGCTTCGGCGAGTGCTTTGGCTTCGAGTGGAGGGGGATGGGTGGTGCCGCAGCCGCCGATTAGTAGGGCGAGCGCCGGCAAGGCGAGCACGAGCAGACGGCGGGCGCTCCTCGAGGGCGTTCTCATCGGCGCTGATTATCGGCCACCGGCGCTGTCGGTGCGTAGCGCGACTTCGGGGGCGCCCATCTGTTCATAAGAACATAGGCGCGACTCGTCCAATTGAGTTCGACTCGCGCGGGTGCTGAGGCTCGGCGGGGTAGCACGCCGAGCCTCAGCCAACTTATCGGCTCGCCTCGTTGAGTCGATAACGAACTTGGGTTCGTCTCCTGGGTTCGTCTCGTGTGATGGGCGGCCTCGCCATACTGGGGCGCTGTGGAGAGCCAGGTACTCACCGAGCGCGCGTCCACGCTCGGGCGGGTGCGCGCGCTGCTTGCCGACGGCAATTTCTCGGTGGCGCTGCCCTTTGCGGGTGTGCTGATCGCAGCATGGCTTGTGGTGGCGCCGCGCTCACCCGACTTGGCGGCGCAGACATATCGCGCCTGGCTGTTCGAAAGCTCGGGCTTCAGCGTGTGGGACAACAACTGGTATGGCGGCCACCACCTGCCCGGCTACAGTCTCGTGTTCCCTTGGCTGGCCTTGGTCTTGGGAATCAAGTTGGTTGGGGCGCTGGCGGTGCTCGTGTCCACGTTTGCTTTCGAGCGGATCGCCTACGAGGTGTATGGGCCGCACGCGCGCTGGGGCGCGGTCTGCTTCGCTTTGGCGGCCGCGGGCGATCTGTGGATTGGCAGGGTTACGTTCGCGCTGGGGGTCACGTTTGCCACGCTTGCGGTGCTGGCCCTCGTGCGCGAGCGGCCTTTGTTGGCCGGCGTGCTTGCCGCGGTGTGCGCCGCCACAAGTCCGGTCGCAGGTCTGCTGCTTGCACTGGCGGGCGCCACGCACGTGCTTGCCACACGCCAGGGACGCACCGGCTTTGCCTTGGTCCTGCCCGTCTTGTTGGTCGTGGTGCCTTTGGAGCTGTTGTTCCCGGAGGGCGGCTGGGAGCCGTTTGCCGCCAGTTCGGTGACCGCCACGCTTGCGGTCACGTTGGCATTCCTCTATGCGGTCCCGCGCTCGGAGCGGCTGTTGCGGATTGGGGCCTTTATCTACCTGGGCGTGACGATCCTGTCGATCGCTCCGACACCGATGGGCAGCAACGTCGACCGCTACGCCGTGCTGTTGGCAGGACCACTGGCCCTGTGCGCGCTTGGGCGCGACGGTTTCAGGCGGACGAGGCGACCTTTGGCGGCGGTCGTGGCGGCGGTGGGGCTGATCGTCGTGTGGACGGCCTGGGGGCCGGTGCGTGAGAGCGCCGGGGTCGGCGGCGACCCTTCGACACACGCGGCCTATTACGTGCCGCTGGAACGTTTTCTTGATGCACACGGGGGCTCTTTGGCGCGGGTGGAGGTCCCGTTCACTCATTCCCACTGGGAGGCTGCGCTGCTGGCTCCCAGGTTCTTGCTGGCCCGCGGTTGGGAGCGTCAGCTAGACACGAAGTACGACCCGATCTTCTTCAAAGAAGGCCTCAGCGCTGCGGCCTACCACGCCTGGCTTGCCAACAACGCGGTCAGCTATGTGGCGCTCCCGGACGTGCGACTCGACGGCTCCAGCGACGAAGAGGCAGCTTTGATTCGCGCCGGATTGCCCTATCTGCGCGAAGTGTTCTCAAGTGCCCATTGGCGCGTGTTCGCGGTGCTCGGCGCGAGGCCTCTGGCTTCGGCGCCGGCGCAACTGACGAAGCTCGACCACGACTCGTTCAGCTTGCGCTTCTCGGGGCCAGGCGAGTCGCTTGTGCGGTTGCACTACACGCGCTACTGGACCGTCGTTGAAGGTCACGCGTGCCTGGCCGCGCACGACGGGTGGACTGCGGTGAGCGTTAAGTCCCCCGGTGTGGTGCGCGTCGCGGCGCGTTTCTCGCCTGCGCGCGCTTTTGGGCTCGCCGGCGCTTGTGGGTGACTATGGCTGCCGCGCCGGCCTTAGCGGTCGTGCTTGCCGGGGGCTTGGCGCTCGTCCGGGCATGACTCTTCGCGATGTTGCTCGTGCCGGGCGTCTTTGCTCTTTGAGGAGGCGCGTCCAAGGGTGCAAGCGCGTATAGGCCGGTGATGCCCGACAGGTAGAGGTAGTGGTTGTCGCTGATCACCGGGTCGAAGGAGCCGGTGCTCTTTGAAAACACGACTTTGCCGGTGGAGATGCCGAGACCGATCGTGTCGTGGGTGCCGAGATCAGCGAAGTAGACGATGTTGCCGATGATCGTGGCCGAGCCGGAGATCTTGCCGCCGGCGTGATACTGCCACTCGATGTGTCCCGAGCGGGCGTTGAGGGCATAGAAGGTGCCGTCGTAGGAGCCCAGGTAGATGGTTGGGCCGAGGTCGGGAGTGTTTGTGACGGCAGGCGAGGCGTACACGTAGGCGCCGGTCTGCACCGCCCAATCCAGCGCGCCCGAGGAGGCATCGTAGGCGTAGACGCGACCGTCGGTGTTGCCGAGGAATACCCGCCCATACATGACGGCCGGGGTGGAGTAGAAGGTACCGCTGCCGAGCAGGGCGCCGCTGGAGCCGCTGCGCCACAGTAGGTGGCCGTGCTCCTCGCCGACGGCCTGCAGATCGCCTGAGTAGTCGCCGAAATAGAGCACACCGCCTGAGAGGCTGGGGCTCGCCTTGACCGCGCCGTGGGCATGGTAGGTCCAGAGGACGTTGCCGTTGTGAGCATTGAGCGCATATACGGTCCCGTTTTGGGAGCCGAAGAAGAGCTTGCCTTTGTCGAGTAGGGGAGATGACTCGGCTCGGCTGGGCAGGTCGCGCGCCCAGCGGAGGTGGCCGTTGAGCGTGTTCAAGGCGACTACACGTCCGGCTTGGGAGCTGGGCGAGCGCGAGAGTACGGTCGCATAGACGGTGTCGCCGGAGACGGCCGGGGTGGAGGCTGAGAGGGCGCCGAGGCGCCGACTCCAGAGGGTCTGCCCGGTGTACTTGTCGATTGCGTTGAGCGTCGCGTCGTCGGCGAGTTGGAATATGCGGTTGCCCCACATCACGGGTGGGAACTCAAGCAAGACGCTGCCGCCACGTGCCCACACGGTCCTGTAGGGGGGTCGCATCGCGGGGGAGGCGGGGAAGAAGCGCGTGTGGTTCTTGGTATAGCCGTATAGGGGCCAGGCGAAATGGTCTTGGCCTTTGACTTTCGGCAAAGTCGGCGTCGGTTGGGGCACGAACACGGCGTGGGGGTGGTAGATGTTGCCGGTGCGGTGCTTCTCGTAGAGGTAGCCCGCCACGGCGATGGCTGCGATGGCGAGCACTACGATGCCGGTCAAGGTCAAGCGTCCCTGGGTGGAGCGCGGCAGCAGGCGACGGGGCCGCTCGCTCATGGCGAAATCCTCACGCTGTGGCTGCCCTCAGGCGGCGAGCTTGCGAGACGACGACTCTTGGCGCTCGGCCGGAGCAGTTGGTGTGTCTTGCGAAAGGGGTGCCCTGCGTGCGTGCGCGCTTGCGCGAGGGGCTGATCTACCGAGCAGGAGTCCGCACAGACGGGCGACCGCGAGTACGAGCCCGCCGAGGCTGAGGGCGGCGAGCGGCAGGAGCGTGAGACCGGCGACGAGCGAGACGATGTCGTGGCTGTTGGCGATCGACCAGTCCCACAGGGCGTAGTCCACGCTGGTCAGCACGAGCAGAGGCACCAAGGCTCGGAGGCGCACCGGCCATAGGTTATAGGGAGGTTGGGACGGTACGATGTCAAGCGACTCGCGGGCGAAGTGTTGTGGTTGCACAAAAGCCTTCCAAGCTTTTAGGGCGGGTTCGATTCCCGTCGCCCGCTTCAGGCAGATCTCCATGTAAAACCGTCCTAGGAGGCAGTGCGATGGCTAAGCCGATACCAGACAACTACCCGCAGGTGATGCCTTATCTGATCGTCGACGGGGCAACTGGGGCCATCGAGTTCTACAAGGGTGTGTTGGGCGCCACTGAGCGTATGCGCTTGGAGGGCCCCGACGGTAAGGTCGGCCACGCCGAGCTTCAAATCGGCGAGGCCGTGATCATGCTCGCCGACGAGAACCCGGGGATGAACATCGAAGGCCCCAAGTCGGTCGGAGGCACACCTGTCACGATCCACGTCTATATCGAGGATGTGGACGCCGCGTTCGAGCGGGCGGTCCAAGCGGGGGCCAAGCCGCTGCGGGCGGTCGAGGATCAGTTCTATGGGGATCGCTCGGGACAGTTCGAGGATCCCTATGGCCACCGTTGGAACGTGGCTACGCATGTCGAGGACATTTCCGAGGAGGAGATGGTGCGACGGGCGGCGGAGATCGGCGGGGGTGAGCTAAATGGTTGAGTCGACAGGTAAACCCGGAATCGCGGCGGACAAGCCTGGGGTTGATTCGTCTCCGGTGCGCGTGGTCGAGCGCTTCATGGAGTTCCTACGCCGCGGTGATCTCGATGAGGCGGTGGAGCTCCTGGCGGTGGATGTGTGTTACGAGAATGTTGGTCTGCCCACCGTCAATGGACGTGAGCGCGTTCGGCGCCTGTTCGGGAGGGCATACGGCGCTGGAGCTGGTTTCGATGTTGTGATCCACACGATCTGCGCAGACGGACCGTCGGTCCTCACCGAGCGCACCGACTTCCTGACGTTCCGCAAGCTCCACATTCAGCTCTGGGTTTGTGGACGCTTTGACGTTCGCGATGGGCAGATCGTGCTCTGGCGCGATTACTTCGACTTCCTCAACTTCAATACGGCCCTGTTGCGCGGGCTGCTAGGGGTGCGTCTGCCCAAGCTACGCGCCAAGCTGCCTGCGAGGGCTTGACCTCGTGGGGGAGGTGCCCCGCGAGCTTTGTCCGTAGAATCGAAGAGCACCACGGGGAGTGGCGCAGTCTGGTAGCGCACCCGGCTGGGGGCCGGGCGGTCGCAGGTTCAAATCCTGTCTCCCCGATACCGAGAATCTTCACTATCTGAGCCAAGTTATCGCTCGTTAGCAAACCGCCGGATCGGCCTATATGTTCTATTTGTGTTCTATTTGTGGGTCTGTCTGCTGAACCTGGACTGGTCAAGCAGGGGCGGCGTCTCTAGAAGCGGGCCGATTCTGGCGAACTTGGGTTAGCCAGCGAGCGCGAGGCCATATATGTACTTCGATCGAGACTGGCTTCAAGTACTACCGACGGCTGACCTGCGGGTCTTGGTTCGGACAGGCGGTAGGCCGATACGGCACTATGCCGTCATCTTGGAGCGTCGTCTCTCGGGCTTGCGTCCACGATGGCGGGCGGTTTGCATCATCGACAACCATTTGGACACCTGTCATATGCATCGATACCATGGAGAGACCAAGCTAGATCCCGAGCTTTTCGTAGCTGGGACGGGCTTGACAACTAACGAACAATTGGCAAACGCCATCCGACATATGGTCGAGCATCATCAAGCGATCTTCGACGGGTGGAGACGACGAAGCTAACCATGGATTTGGCCAGTACGACAGACGCTCTTGTGGCCGAGGTTCTCTCGGAGAGTCCCCGCTACCCAAGTGGGACGATGTTCCTGTCGGCTGACTACGACACCGCGTTGCCGTCGATACTCGATGCCATTAGGGAAGAGCGGGCGTTCGTGATCGTTCTTTCGGACCGCACGGAGGTGGCTTGTGCGCCGATCATGACCCCAATCGCGCGTGTTCGTCGGCGTCTCTGGTGGCCTTTGTTTCGGCTTCGTGCTCGGCCGCTGCCGCGTCTAGTCGTAGAGGAGGACGGCGGCTACGACATCTCGCCGCCAGACGGGTTCCGGGTGCACCTGCACCGTCCGAGCCACATGGCCGGCTGATAGCAAGCCCGTCGCTACCCCATCCCGATCTGGTTAACGCGCACTGCGCATCGAGGTCTACTTCAGACTCTTGTCATCGATTCACAAGGGTAACTGCATGAGGGCAACATGGTTACTGCGTGGTCAATTGGTGTCGCGAGCGTGTCCGGGGGCGTGACAGCTTTTGGGACAGCTCATGGCCCCCGTTCGATGCTGTTTTGGCTTGTTCATGCGGTTTTAGGCCAGCCACCCTGGCTGGGGCTGGTTGGGGTCGGTGCTTGACCACCCGCCCCCAACTTCGAGTGCGGGTGGTCAAGCACCTGAAGGAAGGTTGTGGTGGGGTGGCTGGCATGGCATGTGGATGGTTTGGTGTGTGTTGTGGTGTTGGACCGGGTGAGATAGTGGTGGTTGAGATGGTGTGAAGTCTGGATTGTTGGTGGCTGTGTTGATGTGGTGTTGTGGTGTGTTTCTGTTGTGGGACGGATCGTGTCGTCGGGCCACGGGGCCCCCTGGTGGACCCGTGGCCCGACGACACGACGCGTGGGGCTTTCCGTCCCTCGGGCGGCGTGGTTTCGTGTTACGCGAAAGCGTCGCAAGCGCGCTTGCGATACGCGTGACGCCGAGCGCGAGCGACGACGTGGTTCGTCTCCTGTGGTGTTCTTGTGTCCCGTTGATCGTGGTCTGACGGATTAAGCATGTGTACGGGTTTTCTAGCGGCATGGAGGTCGTGTTATGCAGACACATAGGAGTACTGAGATCGTCGCGCCACCCAACCAAGGCTCACCGGCGAGATCGCTCGTCGAGGATCGGTCGTTGAGTCCCAGGCGCCTGGATGGGCCGCTGTTGCGTCCTGAGCAAGCAGCGGAACTGCTCGCCGTCAAGCCGAGCTGGGTCTACGACGCCGTGCGCACGGGACGCCTGCCGTGCCTGCGCGTGGGACGCCACATCCGCTTCACGCAGACCATGCTCGAGAACTGGCTCACAGACCAGTAACAGCTCTTGCACGAAAGATCCGTCGTGCGAGGCGTCGTGACGCTACGTTCAGGCGTCTGTGGCAGTGCGAGGCGTGGCTGTAGCTCCGTGTGGTGGGGATGTCAAGGTCGGGCCTTCGGCCTGGCCCCTCCGGGGCCACCCCTGACGGGGCTCTCTTGACATCCCCACCACACTCCGCTTATCGGCACCCAGGTCGGCTTGCAGCCGACCATTTCACGACGAAATGAGCAGTCGGAAGATGCCAGCCGGCGATGCGGAACCAGGCAGTGAGCGGCTGGATCTCGATTCTTGGGCTCTACTTCCGGTTGGCGGGTTGATCTAGTAGGAGGCGAACGCCTTCTCGATCGTCTCCGCCTCAGCATCGGACGGCTGGTAGTGGGCATAGACCTGAGTGGTCTTTGCATCGGCGTGCCCCATCCAGTGTTGAATTGTGCGCAGGGGTACGCCGGCGGCCGCCATACGGGTGCCGAAAGTGTGTCTCAACTCGTGAAACGTCACTCTCCGGACTTCTGCGCGCTGAAGAGCCTCCCTGAACCTACGGACGAGCTTGGAGCGGTCAAGCGGCTGTCCGCTCTCCGGGTGCGCGAACACAAGCTCCTCGTCGGCGCGGTAGAGCGAGTGCTCGCGAAGCACCGAGAGGGCGTCCGACACGCGCTCGGCCATCGGTACCGACCGTCCCGAGTCCTCCGACTTAGGGTCGTTGAACTCGCCCCGTACGTACGGCGCCACAACCCTGACTCGTCGTGCGTCGAAATCAACGTCACGCCATCGAAGCCCAAGCAGCTCGCCTTGTCGTAGCCCTGTCATTGCTGCCGTTAGGTAGAGGGTAGGCTCAATACTGCCGAAGGCATCTTTGGGGTAGCTCGTCAAGACAACCTTCTCTAGTTCGCTTTGCTCGAGGAACTTGATGCGCGTCTCGGTCTTCTTGATGACCGGACGGTCAGCGAGCTTCACGGGGTTCTTCTGACACCACTGCTTGCGAAGACCCAGCTCAAACACTGAGTGCATCGTCCCGAGGTGATTGCGGATTGTCTTTATGGCGAGAGTACGGCGCTTCACAGCGATATAGCGTTCAATGTCCTCGGGCTCGATCTTCGCCAAGTCTCGGCTACCGAAGAACGGCGCGATGTGTTTGCGTAGATCGGACTCGACAGTCATCTTGTGCGACTTCTTGCGACCTCGAACCTCAAGTCGCCTGCGCAGCTCCTCACCTGCTTGTGCCATTGTCACGCGCTCAAGCTGGGAACTGCGTACAGGGCGCTCAGCGTCTCGCATCCGGCGGAGGCGCTCCTCTGCTTGAGCCTTCGTCAACCCGTCCCGCTCGCCTGGTGTGCGAGCAGGACCGACCTTCCTACGGATCTTCCGACCGTCCGCCCCGTACCATGAGCCGATCCATGATTTGCCGACGATCCGCAATGACCCTGTCCCGTAACTGCGTCTAATCGTGTCTGTCCGTGTCGCCATCCATGCTCTCCAGAGAAGCAATCCATGTTCTATTCATGTTCTATTTTGAGCAAATCCTACACGACGCGGATGACGAAAAGCCAGCTATTTAGCGGGAAACTAGGGCTATGATCAACAGTCTGATCCGGCTGGGGGCCGGGCGGTCGCAGGTTCAAATCCTGTCTCCCCGATATCTTGGTGTTCGGCGAAGTGAAGAGAACACGGGCGAATGTGCGGACAGGACTCCGCGGCCTGGAGGGGATCATCGTCGAGCTGGCGGAGCAGATCGGCTGAGGCGCCAGCTGGCCGCCAAACCGCCTCTTTCGCCGGGTGCCTGCGGGCAACCCCCGGCGCCAATGCTTGCTATTCGGATGAGCTCGCCTCCCTCGCACGCGTGGCCACCGCCGCGCAGCATTGAACAGGCACTCCTGCACGAGATCCTCGGCGTCGCCTGCATCCCACGTGATCAAGTAGACCGTCTTCAGCAGTTAATCGAGGTTGCCGGCGACGAACTCGTCGAAGTCGTTCATCACCCATATAACCCCCAGTGGGCCATGGATGGTTCCCGCGTTAAGAGCTCGAGCAGCGCCCGCGCCTCCTGACCCCGTCAGCGTGCGTTCGGGTCGACCTCGAAGATGCCGAACGTGTTGCCATCGGTGTCGAGGAAGTAGCCCTGCCAGCACCGCCCTGGGACGGCGAACTTCGCCATCGCGTCGAGGCCGCCGTTGCGATGGATTGCATCGGCCGTAGCGTCGAAGTTCTCGACTTGCATGGAGATGACAGCCGCGTTCGTTCCGCTGCGCTCGGGCGGAGCGGCGGCCGGACGCTCCAGGATCGCACCGTCGATACCACCGCGCGTGTCGATCCGCCAGAACTCGATCGGCATTGTCTCGTCCCTGACGATCTCCCATCCGAAGATCGCGCGATAGAACGCAGCCGCGCTTGCCGGGTCGTCGGCCTGCAGCTCGAAATAGCGTGGGTCGTTAATCCCGGGCATCCCCACACGCAGACGCTAACAGTTCATCCATTCAAGTTGCGGTAAGGCCCGCCGCTGGCAGGCGTCCGACAGCCGCTCAAGTTTGGCTGTGGGGTTGCCGATCCAGTGGCTACCATGGTCGAAGATCGTCTACGGCTGGGGTCTGTCATCTCCGCCGTCGGCGCGGCGCTGCTCGCGGTGTCGGTCTTCCTGCCGTGGTACGGAGTTACTCTAACCGCCAGCGGCGCGGCCTCCGCCCAACAGGCACTCAACAACATGGCGCAGCAGTACGGAAACGCCACCTTTCAGACCGAGGCGAAAGCTATTGGTCTTGGGTTCAGCGCATTCACCGGTCATCAGGTCACCACACTCAGTGCACACCAGGTGTTGAAATACCTCACCGTGATACTTCTGATACTCGCCGCGATTGCCTTCCTCCTGACATTGTTGCGGCTTGCCGGTCTCTCAGGACCAAGCCAGACGGGCGGCGGTCAGGTCGCATTTGTCGGGTTCTTGGCCACCATCTGTGTCCTGTTTCGAATGGTTGAGCGTCCCGCGCCCCTGGAGCAGGTCTTCTCGCTGTCACTCAGCTGGGGTATCTGGCTTGCGCTCGCAGGGTCGATCGGGATCGTAACTGGAAGCCTGTGGTCGACCTTCACGAGTAGTCCGAATCGCTCCGCCAGATCACTAGCAAGGGCATGGGATGGACTCTCTGGCTGGACGCCCGACGCCTGACGCCTGGCATCGCCCACCTTCTCAGCTCCCATACGCGACATATTCGGCGTCGATCGGCTGGACCCGGTTCACTGCGACTGGCAGGATGACCTAAGGGTCACCTGTCGTTGCCGCGGCTAGGTCTGGCCGCCTGTCGGTCGCCGCGATCGCCGCCCGTGGGCTTGAGTCCGACGAGCGCGAGATGTATCCCAATGGAGTGAGCCCGGACAGGATCCGCGCCACCTCGGGACGCTAGAGCCCATTTGGAACATGCTCGATCTCACTCCCGAGGGCCGCCCGACAGAGTGGGGCGAGCAGCTCAGCTATCCATGCTGCGAAGAAGGGAGATTCTGAGAGTTAGTCGTTGATGACCTGTGAAACCCGCTAACTTGAATCTATGCTCACACAGGCAGATCGTGCGGCCGAGCGGCGTCGCGTCAAGCTGGACGAAATCCAGCTTCAGGTTAAGGGTGGCTCTCTGACGATCCGGAAGATGACACCGGCGGAGCGCAAACGCTATCCCCCGAGACCAGCCAAGGCGCGTGGCAAATGACGACGTTCTTCGTCGCCGGTATCGAGGGGCAGGGCGCCGAGGCGGCCTACCATGAGTTGCGAGAACGCTCTCAGATTGTCGTTGGTTGCCCGGCGAGGTCGCGACGTATATTCAAGCTAAGCTGCCGGTTCGAGGGGCGCGATAGCGAGATCGAGGTCGGTAGGCAGCTGTCCCAGGGGAACGATGTCGTGGCTGCGATCCTTGACCACGGTCGTGAAGAGGCGTTCGTCGTGCACACCGCTGCCGCCGACGGGGTAGGCGCTGCGGTGCGTGTCGGGCGTCCCGTCTACTCCGTGACGGAGTTCTCATGAAGTATCTCGGCTCGTAGGGTGGTCGCCGCTACGCACTCATAGTGACGTGCCGCTCTCCACTGGTACGGTGGAGAGGTCCATCGCGCGCTGAACAGGCGGGCGATTCGTGCGCTCGCCGGGTCCTTCCTGACCTCTCTGCCTCGCGATCGCGGCCCTTGAGAGGCTCGTGAGGAGCGTCCGTGAATGCCGTGACTGTAGGGCCTGACCGCAGGCCTCATCGCTCCTCCTCGGGGCGTCCGCCGAAACGCTTTGAGATCGCAATGTCTTCTCGCCCGCCGGGTGTTGCGCTGCGCGTCGCAATGCTCGCCCCTCCCTGGATACCAGTCCCTTCGCCGGGATATGGAGGTGTGGAGTCGGTGGTCGACGTGCTCACGGAGACACTTGTCCAGCGTGGGCACGAGGTGACGCTCTTCTGCGCCCCGGGCTCTCGATCGAGCGCGCGAATGGTGACCTTGCTCGAGGAGTCCCACCCCGAGGCGATCGAGCGCTCGCTCTACGAGGTCGACCATGTTGCACGAGCGTTCGAGGAGATAGACCTCGCCGCATATGATCGGCGCTTTGATGTGGTTCACGACCATTGCGGTTTTACGGCGCTCGCGATGGCCGACCGCATCGACACGCCGTTGGTGCACACCCTTCATGGACAGTTCACCGCCAGCACCGCGGCCTTTTATGCTCACCACGGCCACAAGGCGGCGCTCGTGGGCATCAGTCGGGCGCAACTCGAGTCGGGGCCGGCGGGCCTGGAAACGGTGGGCGCGATCCCGAACCCCATCGACGTTCAGGCATGGCCGTTGCGCGAGCACAAGGACGACTACCTCTTGTGGATCGGAAGGATGACCGTAGAGAAGGGCCCCCACCGTGCGATCGCCGCAGCCCGTATCGCGGATGCACAACTCGTCCTGGCGGGAGTCATCCAGCCCGGGCAACAGGCATTTTTCGACCGCGAGATAGCGCCCCACCTCGACGGCGATCGTGTCCGTTTCGTGGGCGAGGTCGGTGGCTCAGCCAAGCGTTCGCTCTTCGCGGGTGCTCGCGCGCTGCTCATGCCGATCCGCTGGGAGGAGCCATTCGGGATGGTCATGGTCGAGGCGCTGGCCTGTGGAACGCCGGTGATCGCCTTTCCCGAAGGCGCCGCCCGCGAGCTCGTCATCGAGGGGCAGACCGGATTTCTCGTCGAGGACGAGCAGGCGATGGGCACGGCAGTCGACCGGCTTCCCAGCATCGCCGCACGGGACTGTCGTCGCTGGGTCGCCGAACACTGCGATGTCGATGTGGTTGCAGCTGCCTACGAGTCTGCCTACCGAACGGTGGCGCTCAAGCCCACAGAAGCCCTCGAGCTTGTCTGAGCGCACCCTGAGTGTGCTGGACGGCAGCACCTTCGTCGTCAGCGACCGCCTCGGTGATGTGCGGGGTGAGGCGGGTCGCGAGCACGGTCTCTACTGCGATGACACCCGTTTCCTCTCACGCTGGGTCTTGCGCACGGGCGAGACTCCGCTGGAGCTCCTCGGCCTTGACCAGAGCGCGCACTTTGCGGCTCAGTTCTTCCTGACTCCTCTGGTGGGTCCGGACGAGGAGGCGCCATGTTCGATCATGCGCCGGCGGCTCATCGACCACGTGTGGATAGAGGAGATCTCGGTGACAAACCATCGCCACGAGAGCAGCGAGATACGGGTGGTACTCGAGATCGACACCGACTTTGCCGATCTGTTCGAGGTCAAGGATGGCACCGTCGCCAAGCGGGAGGTGAGCTGCCGCCTCGACGATCGCACTCTCACACTTGCCTACGAGTGCGCCGGCTTTCAACGCTCGATCTCGATTTCGGCCAGCTGCCCGGCGGCCGTTACCCGCGAAGGATTCGCTTACTCGTTGTGGCTCGCGCCCGGCGAGCAGTGGTCTACCACCTTCACCCTTACGCCTCATGCCGCCCAGGCGGGGATCGCGTTCGCAAAGCGCGAGTCGCGGGGTGGCCTTGAGGAGTTGGGCGTCGCCAAGTCGGCAGAGCTCGAAAGGTGGCTGGCGGGAGCACCGGTGTTGCAGACAGAGGACACGGCATTGGCGCACACCTACCGCGCGAGCCTCAGCGACTTGGGCGCTCTGAGGTTGCATCCCGATCTCTTGGAGGGCGCGACTCTCCCGGCAGCTGGGCTGCCGTGGTTCATGGCGCTCTTTGGTCGTGACAGCTTGATCACGAGCTTCCAAGCGCTGCCTTATCTGCCCGAGCTGGCCGCCACCACCCTGCGCGTGCTCGCGGCTCGCCAGGCCGGGGTACGCGATGACTTCCATGAACAGGAGCCGGGCAAGATCCTCCACGAGCTGCGCTTCGGCGAGCTCACCGCGCGTGGGGAGCGCCCGCACTCCCCGTACTTTGGGACCGCCGACGCCACGCCATTGTTCCTCGTCCTCCTCGACGAGTACCACCGTTGGTCGGGCGACGACGAGCTTGTCCGCGGTCTCGAGCCTCACGCCCGTGCCGCATTGGCCTGGATCGAGGACAGTGGAGACGCCGACGGTGACGGGTACGTCGAGTACGCTCGTCGCAATCGGGCCACTGGACTGGTCAATCAATGCTGGAAGGACAGCTGGGACGCGATCCAGTTCGCCGATGGCACCCTGGCCCAGGGCCCGATCGCGACCTGCGAGATCCAGGGCTACGTATACGACGCCAGGTGCCGGGCAGCCCGCTTGGCCCGTGAGGTATGGGGCGATGAGGTGCTCGCCGGACGCCTGGAGCGTCAAGCCGCCGACCTGCGCGAGCGCTTCCGCCGCGACTTCTGGATGCCCGAGCGTGGCTGCCACGCCCTGGCCTTGGACGGCGAGAAGCGCCAGGTCGACAGTCTGACCTCCAACATCGGTCATCTGCTGTGGTCGGGCCTGCTCGATGACAGCGAGGCGGCCACGATCGCCAGGCGGCTGCTCGACGAGCAGCTCTACTCCGGCTGGGGAGTACGGACCCTCGGTACCCACGAGGCGGGCTATAACCCACTCGGTTATCACACGGGAACCGTTTGGCCCCACGAGAACTCGCTGATCGTCGCCGGCCTGGCACGCTACGGCCACCGCGAGGCAGCAAGCACCGTTGCCTCCGCGATCCTCCATGCGGCTCCGTACTTCGAGCACCGTCTGCCCGAGGTCTTCGCCGGCTACCCCAGGTCGATGACGTCTGTCCCGGTGGCGTTCCCGACCGCCTCGCGTCCCCAAGCATGGGCCGCGGGGACTCCGCTGCTGTTGCTGAGCACGCTGCTCGACCTCCAGCCCGGGCGAACCGACGCGGAGGACGAGCTGCCGTGCGGCATCGGGCATACCGCGTTGCGCTTGCAGAGAGACTAGTGTGGGCACAGTGGACGACGATGAGATACGCGCCCTGGTGATGCGGTTGGCGCGTCCTCACTCCTCTGGTGGCAAGGTGATAGAGCGTGCGGCGATCCTTGCCGAGGGCACCGACTCAGCGGCGATCATGGCGTGGATCACAGCCCACGCTGGGATACCCGAGGCGACTGTGGCAACGCCCTCCAGACACGGCCTGCACGGCTCACGACTTGGCAATGGCGGCGCAGCAGAGTCTCAGACATCGCCGCGCTTCGTGCTGCCTGCAGGCCAACTGGCCTAGGGCCCTCTCGCCGGTCCGCTCAGGTGACGATCGTGAACTTGAGGCTGATCACATCCGGATCGCATTGTCATAAGACGCGACGCCCATGAACGACTACCCGCGCCCAATGCTCACCGTCGATACCGTCGTCTTGACCCGCGAACTGACGCCGAGCATCCTGCTGATACAGCGTGCGAATCCGCCGTTTGCCGGCGACTGGGCGCTGCCGGGCGGCTTCGTGGATGAGGGTGAGACTGTGGCGGAGGCCGCGCCGCGTGAGCTGGGGGAGGAGACCGGTTTGCGGGTTGGCCCGCTGGAGATGCTTGGTGTCTATGACACGCCTGGTCGCGATCCGCGCGGCTGGACGGTCTCGGTGGTCTACCTCGCGAGGATCCCCGCACGCGTCGAGGTGAAGGGGGCCGACGATGCGAGCGACGCGTGCTGGTTCGCCGTGGACAGGCTCCCCGAGCTGGCTTTCGACCACGCCGCGATCGTCGCCAACGCGCTCAGGCGAGGCTGACGGCGGCGTCCTGAGGCTTGCAGGCGCTGAAGCGAAACGAGCGGCCGCCCTTCTCCACTTGGGGCTCGCGCAGGCCTGCCGCCCGCAACCGCACAGGTAGCCCGTCGGGGCCGACCGGCACGAGCGTGTCGCCGACGTGCAGCAACTTGAACGCCCGCCCTGTGCCGAGGCTGTCGGTCCCGGCGAACACGCCTCCAGGACGCAGTACTCGGGCCACCTCGGCAAGAAGCAGGTCCTGCAATTCGGACGATGGGATGTGGTGCAGCATCGTGAAACACACCACGCCCGAGAAGCGACTGTCCGGGAACGGCATGGCAGTGGCGTCGGCCTGCACGATCTCGACATCGCCGTCGAGCACTTGCCGCAGGTGCCGGCAATATCTCTCGGAGAGCTCCACCACCGTCAGTGAGCCCGGGCGGCGAGCAAGCACGCGGGTCGTGGCGCCGAACCCGGGTCCGATCTCGAGTACGTCCTCGCCGAGGTCTACCCCGGCAAGCCCCCATGGGAGCAGCTTGCGCTCCACCGTGCGCGCCCACCAGCCGGAAGAGCAGAGAAGTCCGTGTGCGCGGTTCATGTGTTGAGAGTAACCTGCCTCCATGCCCGAGATCTCTCCAGCCCTATATCGCGCCGGTTCCGGCGAGCCATTGCTTCTTCTGCATGGCTTCACCGGCACCTGGCACCACTGGCGTCCTGTGCTCGATGGGCTCGCCGCTCATTTCGACGTGATCGCGCCCACGCTCGCCGGTCACGACGGAGGCCCGCCGCTCGACATGAGCGGACCGCTCACGTTCGCCTCTAGCGCCGATCACCTCGAGCGTCATCTGGATGAAATCGGCGTGGGCACCGCGCATGTCGTCGGCAACTCGATGGGTGGTGCGCTTGCGCTGGAATTGGCCAAGCGTGGTCGCGCGCTCTCGGTCGTGGCGCTCGCGCCCGCCGGTGGTTGGGTGGAAGGGGATGGCGAGGCAAAGCGACTCGCGCGCCTGTTTGGACGTCAACGCCGCATGACGCGCCTGAATGCCAAACGCATACCCCTCTTGATGAGGCGTCCCGGGAGCAGACGCTTGGTCTTGCGCGAGGTGATGCGCCACGGCGAGCTGGTCTCGCCCGCCGATGCCGTCGATCTCGCGCTCACCTCGCTGCGCTGTCCGATCGCCTCCAAGGCGATCGAGGCGGCTCGGGCCGACAGAGGTCTCGCTTTGCAAGATCTCGATCGCATCACCTGTCCCGTCCTGCTTGCCTCGCCCGAGTTCGATCGCATCCTGCCCGCGGAGCGCCACGCGCCGCGTTTCAAGCGTGAGATCCCCGGCGTCGAGTCGCGCATGCTCCCCGGCTGTGGTCACGTCCCGATGTGGGATGACACGCAGCTCGTCCTCAGCACGATCATCGACTTCGTCGACCGCCAGGCCTCCGCTGCGCCGGAGCTTGCGGGCGTCGCCCGGGACTGAGCCTAAGGCTCTAGAGCAGCTCGGCGATGCGTCGAGCTGCTCTAGCGGCGCCGTCTGTCTCCACGTCTCGGTAATCCACCTCGCGCCCGATCTCCTGGGCGATCGCCGCCGCGATCAGCTCGGGCGGGGAGTCGTCGTAGTCCATGCGCCTGCCCGCGCCATAGCGCTCCAGCCGGTGGCGGACATGGAAGTTCTGCTCGAAATGGTGGCGCAGCGGGAAGTAGAGGAACGGTCGCTTCTGTGCAGTCAGCTCCATCGAGGTGGTCAGGCCGCCCTGCGCTACCGCCAGGTCGCAAGCGGCCAGATGGCGGTAGAGGTTGTGCACGTAGGGGACCACTTCGAGGCCCTCGTGGGTGGGGAGCGAAGCCGGGTCGATACGGGGCCCGGCGACGACGATCATGCGCAGATCCGGCACGCCTTCCTTGGCCTGGGGGAAGGAGGCGATCACCCGGCGTAGCAGGTCCGCGCCGACGCCGGAGCCGCCCACGGTGACGATGCACACTTGCTCGTCGTCTGAGTAGCCAAGCTCCGCGCGCAGCTTGGTGCGCTCGCCGAGGTCCGCCGGGTCGAAGCCGGTGACATACCCGGTGAAGTCGAAGTGGCGCTCGGTCCAGTCCCTGATCATCGGCAGCTCCGGGCCGAGACGCTGCGCGACGATGTCGTCGGGGTTACCCACGAACAGTGCCATGTCGCGCACCTCAGGATGCTCGGCGATGTGATCGACCATGTCGGCGTTGTAGTCCGCGGTCAGGTGGCTTTCGCGCGGGTCGGATTCCATCGGCAGGAAGCCCACGAAGTCGGTCAGCCACACGAACGGGACCTTCTTCTCGCGTGGGTTCTCGTGCAGGTAGTAGTCGAGCTCCCACGCCTCGTCGCCGATCCACAGGTCGTAGCGCTGTTCGCGCACGATGTCGTGGAACAGCATGAAGTTGGCCGCCAGGATCTCGTCCATGCGCCGCAACGCCTGGAAGCAGTTCAGGTCGTGCTCGGCGGACTCCGACTCGAAGTGCTTGGACTCGTTGGCCAAGTGGCGGCTGGCGGGATGGATGCGCTCACCCTCGGACTTCAGGACTCTGGTGACCGGGTCCTGGGCTAGCCAGTCGATCTGCAAATCGGGGTGCAGAGCGCGCAGCTCGCGCGCGATTGCCACATCGCGCTGGGCGTGTCCGAGGCCGATGGGGGAGGAGACGAACAGGGCGCGCGGGCGACCGTCCGGGCGGAACACGGTCGGGTCGCGTTGCGTGCGTGGACGCTTGAAGGCGTCCTCCGCGAACTCGCGCAACATCAAGTTGAAGCCGACGGGCTTGCGGCCATGCTGGAAATGTCCGGCGCCTTTGACCGTCACGAACCGGCCTGCGCTGAGACGCGCGAGCGCTCGCGCGTCGCGCGGTGGCGTGATCATGTCTCGATCGCCGGACACCACCAGCACCGGGCAGTCCAGGCTTTGCGCGAGCCCGCACAGTTCCCGGGGCGCATTGGCGCGGTGGGCCGATTGCTCGTCGCTAACCGTCGCCGCCAGCACCGCCGGGTCAGTTTCGAGCGCCCAGCCGACGCCGTCCTCGAGAGGCTTGGTGGAATGCGGCTCCGGGAGGGCCCGAGAGATGAACCACTCGGCGAACTCCGGATAGTCGCGACGCCAGTGGACGGCGCTGAAGCGGCCCCACCAGCGGTAGAGCTTGGGGCTGATCGCCGGTCGTGCGAACGCCCACCAAACAAGCCTGCTGCGCATGAGCCACAGGTGCGAAGGGGTGTAGGCGAACATCGGACCGGTGAAGACCGCGCCGGTCACTCGCTCGGGGGCGAGCCGCCCAAGCTCGAGCTGGTAGCGGGCGCCCGCGGAGACGCTCACCATCACCGCCCGCTCCGTGCCGGTCGCGTCCATCACCGCCAGGCAGTCGCGGGCGAACTCGACAGCCCTGTAGCGGCGTCGATCTGAAGGACGGTCAGAGCGGCCGTTGCCAAGGCCATCCATACTCAGCACCCGGAAGTGGCGTGCCAGGTAGGGGATCTGCATCTTCCAGTGGCGCGAATGGAACAGCGACCAGGTTGGCAGCAGGAAGATCGTCTCCTTGCCCTCGCCGTAGACCTCGTAGAACAGTCGCTGCCCGTTGCGCTCGACGAAGCCTTCGCTATCCGGGTAGCGAGCACGGCTCTGCTCGCCCTCGTGCCCGACGATCCGGCCGGTCCCATCGTCCACCACCGCCGCGACAGTTCCAGTCTGTACCGTCGCGGCGTCGATGGTCGTGCTGCCGGCTCCTGCCTGCCCAGTCACGGCGCTCATGGCCGCGCCTCTAGCACCAGGTTGAAAGGCGTCTCGGCGGCGCGGCGCACGCGGCTGAAGCCGCCTTCGCCCAACACCTCTGTGAGGCGCTGCTCGCCGGCCTGGGCGCCGAGCGCCAAGCCGACCTCCTGGCTCAGCGAGGCGGGCGTGCAGAGCATCGTCGAGCCGCCATAGAAGATGCGCCCGACGGGGTTGAGGTTCTCCTCGATCGCGTCGCCCGCCAGCGGCTCGACCACCATCCACGTCCCGTCCTCGGCGAGCTGCTCGCGCACGTGAGACGTGGCGCCCACCGGGTCGCCCATGTCGTGCAGCGCGTCGAACACGCACACCAGGTCGAACGGCCCACCGCCGAAGTCCTTGGCGGAGGCGACCTCGAAGCTCACGCGGTCTGAGACCCCGGCGCGCTCGGCGGCGGCACGGGCAGCCTGTATGGAGCCCTCGTGATAGTCCGATCCGACAAACCGCGAGGCCGGGAACGCCTTGGCCATCAGGATCGTCGAGGCCCCGTGGCCACAGCCGATGTCAGCGACGCGGGCGCCGACCGAGAGCTTGTCGAGCACGCCGTCGAGCGCCGGCAGCCAGGCGTCCACCAGGTTTGCCAGATAGCCGGGCCTGAAGAAGCGCTCGGTGCCGGCGAACAGGTCGTGGTGGTGCTCGTGCCAGCCAAAGCCCTCGCCCGAGCGGAAGCGTTCGGCGATCTGCGCCTCGTCCTTGACGGTGGCCGCCACCAGCTGAAAGGCGCCCGGGATGAACGCGGGGCTGTTTTCATCGGCCAAAGCCATCGCCTGCTCCGGCGGCAGCCTGAAGGTGTGAGTGGCCGCGTCGTACTCGACGTAGCCACTAGCCGCCTGCTGGCATAGCCACTCGCGGATGTAGCGCTCGTGACAGTCGGTGCGCTCGGCCAATTCCTTGGAGGTGACCGGCTCGCTGTCGGCCATCGCCTTGTACAAGCCGAGCTTGTCGCCGATCAGAACCAGAGGCGTCGTGATCGCCGCGCCCAGGTCGCCTACGAACTGACCCATGAACTCTTCGAGCTTTGCTTCGTCTATTTCCACTGCGCTCATCGTGCTTTCCTCCGATTGGTCGATTTGGGGGATGTCTTGTTGTTGTTCCCGGTCTTGCGCTTCTCCAGCGAGCTGAGCCACGCGTCGATGGACGTAAGCAGAGCCTCGTGGCCGCGGTCGAAGCCGAGCAGTCGCTCGAACAAGAGGCCTTGGTTGAACTGCGCGACCAGCGCCGCCCAGCTCTCGGCTGAGAACGGGCTATCGCCCAGGTCGTACTCCTTCATTGCCTGGGCAAGCGCGTCACCCAGCACGTCGTGCCAACGGTCGTGGACGCCTTGCAGGCGCTCGCGCAGCTCCGGCTTGTTCCAGGCGAGCGCTTGCAGCTCCGCCCAGATCTTGGGGTAGCCCGATGCGAGGTCCTCATCGATGAAGGCCATCGCGGCGCGCCACTTCTCGATGAAGGGCTCATCCGTTTCATACATCGCGCGCTGGCGCTCGAGGATGCGCGCTGTGAACCGCTCCAGCGTTTGCAGCAAGAGCTCGTCCACCGAGCCGAAGTAGTAGTGAACGAGGCCATGGTTCTGCCCAGACTCGCGGGCGAGCTGGCGCGTCGAGATGCCCGCCGCGCCCTCTCTGATCAGCAATCGCTCGGCGGCGTCCAAGAACGCCTCGATGTTGACCTCTCTGATCGAGCGCTCTGCCGCATCGTCTGCGGCGCCAGTGGCTTGGGGTGTCTTAGTCATATGACTTAGTCGGTCATCTAAGCAACATCCCGCGCGGCTGTCAAGGGCGGCCAACGTCTCGCGTGGCGGTCAATGGTGGCCAGCATTCAGTGCGGCTGTGAAGCGGTGGCGGCCATCGACGACGGCACTTGCTGGGGCGGCCGCGCGGGAAGTGCACAGAAACGACTCTGTTCGGAGTCGTACATGTACGACTCCGCCGGTCGGTACATGTACCGACCGGGCCATCGCCGCATGCGGCGATGGCTTAACGCTGAGCAGTCAAGTCAGACTGTTTGAGGTTAAGTCAGACCGTGAGTCACGCCGCGGGCTGCGGGTGAGCCTCTGCCCAGTGCACGATCTCCGCCGAGCTTGAGATGACCTCACCATCGTCGAGCACGAGGATCGGTACCGCGCGCTGGCCGCTGAGACGCTCGATCTCGGCGCGGTCCTCGGCGCGTTTGGGCAGCGTCCAGAACTTCAACATTCCGCCTTTGACCTGCTTGTGCTCGTACTCATAGCCCGCCTTGTCAAGGGCTTTTGCGGCTCTCCCGCACGGGTGGGCAAATGGAGCGGGAGTGTCGCCCAACGCCTTGCCGACCTCGCACGTGTAGAGAACCATCGCCACGCTTATCTGCGACGTGCGGCAGGGTCGAGCGCCGGGTTGGTCCAACCGGCGTCGGTCGGGTTGACCGTCTGCCCGGGCGCCACGATCTCATCGATGCGATCGAGCACGGCCTCCTCCAGCTCGATCTCGGTCGCGCCCAGCTGGGACTCCAAGTGCTCGAGCGTGCGCGGCCCGATGATCGCGGCGGTGATCGCCGGGTGGCGGATTACGAACGCCAAGGCCATATGGATCAGGCAGATGCCGGCCTCCTCGGCGAGCTGTGCCAGCGCGTCGGCGGCGTCGAGCTTCGCCTGGTTGGCCGGGATCGACAGGTCATAGCGCTGGGGGATCAGCGCCGAGCGGCGCGAGCTGAGATCGTCGGCGCCCTTGCGCCAACGCCCCGACAGCCATCCGCCGGCCAGCGGGCTCCAGGGGATCGACGCCCATGCCGAATTCGCGACACGTCGGCAACACGTCGGCCTCGATCCCGCGCGCCAGGATCGAGTACGGCGGCTGCTCGCAGACAAAACGCGCAAGGCCGCGGTCGCGCGCCACCCACTGCGCCTTGACGATCTGCGCCGCCGGGTAGGTGGAGGAGCCGACGTAGCGCACCTTGCCCTGCGCCACCAGGTCCAGAGCGCGCCGAGCGTCTCGTCGATGGTCGGTCCATGGGTCCCAGCGGTGGACCTGGTAGAGGTCGATCCAGTCGGTCTGCAGCCGCTTCAGCGAAGCCTCGACCTCGCGGAAGATCCAGCGCCGCGAGTTGCCGCCTGGTTTGGATCGTCGCCCATCGTGCCATGGAACTTGGTCGCCAGCACGACGTCTCGCGCTGCCGCCCGCCAGCGCCTTGCCGACGATCTGCTCGGACTCCCCGCGCGAGTACACGTCTGCGGTGTCGATGAAGTTGATCCCGGCGTCGAGCGCCTTGTGGATGATCCTGATCGAGGCGTCGTGATCGGTCTCGCCCCAAGCGCCGAACATCATCGCGCCGAGGCAAAGCGGGCTGACGTGCACACCGGTGCGGCCGAGCGTTCGCTGTTGCATGCCCACACCGTAGCGACACGCGGCCGCGCAGGCGTTATTCCACGGTGAGCGTGGCTTTCATGCCTTTGGCCTCGTGCCCGGGCAGCGAGCAGAACAGCGTGTAGCTGCCGGGCTGGAGGTTGAGCGTCAAGCTCGGGTGGGCGTTCGGCGGCGTGTTCGGGAAGCGAGCCGGCTACTGCGCCTTCGCTCGGTTCGACCGCGTGCAGGTTGTGTTCGTCCTGGCCGTGGTTGACGAATTCGATGATCACCTTGCCGGCGGGAACGCTCGGGCGCGAGAGGACGAAGCGGAAGCCTTCGGTGTCTTCGGCGGTGACCTGCACGTGCGCGGGCCGCCGGCGGGGCGGCGGGGGTTTCGCGCGGCGCGGTGCTCTGCCGGCCGGAGCCGGGGGGCTCGGCGCCGGAGTCGGAGCCGTCGAGCCGGATCGCTGGGCGCTGAGGGCGCCGTGCACCGGCGCCGGCTCGAGCCGCTCTGAGCTGGAGTGGCGGCCTTTGGAGCGCTCTGTGCGTGCGCTGATGTGCGCTGTGCTGCCGAGGATCCTTTCCTCGGCGTGCGCTCGTCGAGCAGTGGCGACGTGCTCGTGCGCTGGCAGGCCTGCGCCGTGCGGGCGAGGCGGTGGCGCCGGTGCGTGCCGGGCGCGGCGACGGCGATCGCGACCGCACCGCGCCGCAGCACACGCGCACAAGGCAGCCCAGCAGGAGCACGGATCGCCGCGCGCGCCGCAACATCCGCTCACTTCACCAAGCACGGGTCGTTCGAACGACGCCGCTTCGGGGATCACCAGGCCGGCTTCGGTCTGGAACCACTGCTCCAGCAGCGAGCAGTACATCGCGCGGAAGTCGGAGGTGTTGAGCGAGGTTTTCGTTTTCGTCGAGTTTGGTCAGGCCCGGGAACTCGCCGACCATCTTGCCCGCGGCGCGGCTGCCGATCAGGAACGCCAGGCCGCCGGCGCCGTGGTCGGTGCCCGAGCCGTTTTCCTGCGGGCGGCGGCCGAACTCCGACCACAGCTGGATCAGCACGCGCTGGTCGAGTCCGCGCGCTTCGAGGTCGCGCTGGAAGGCGACCACCGCGTTCGACCGTCTGGCCGAGGTTGGTGGTCAGCGTGTTGGCCTCGTCGGAGTGCGTGTCGTAGGAGCCGACGGCGTTCAGCGAGGCGCATTTGATCGGCATGCCCGTGTGGAGCATCGCCGCGAGCACGGCGAGCCGTTCGGCGAATTCGCCGCTCGGGATAGGTGACGGCCGATTTGTCGCCCGATTCTTTCTCGGACTCGACGAAGCCGGCCATCTTGTTCGAGCACGAGGCTGGTGTCGTAGGAGGCGGCGCGCGCCTGCGCGTAGGCGGGCGAGGGCGCGGAGAGCGCGCCCAGCGCGCCGAAGGTCTCCAGCGCCGGTCCGATCATCGGTTCGCCCAGGCCGTAGGCCCACATCGTGTAGTCGGCGGGCGAGGAGACGGCGGCGACGGGCATCGTCGTCGGTGGCGAGCGCCGGCGCGAGCGAGTAGTCGAGCGACAGGCCCTGCAGCGGGTTGTCGGGTTCGCCGGCCAGAGTCGAGGTAGCGCCCCATCCAGCCGGAGCGCGCGTTGCGTGTCGAGCTGGCCGACCTCCCAGTAGTGGCGGCTGGTGAAGTGGCTCTCGTCCGGCGGCTCGTAGCCGATCGCCGGGAAGGTCGTGACCTTGCCTTCTTCGTGCAGTTCGGCGAGGCCGCCGGCGGCGGGTGCCACATCAGGCTCGTGTCCTCGGTGAAGGGCTTGCCCGCCCCTTCGGCCAGTCCGAGCGCTGGGCGCAGTTCGTTGTACTTGGCTTCCCTGACGGGCGCGAGCACCGACAGCGCGTCCCAGCCGCCTTCCATGAAGATCGAGACGAGCACCGGCTGTTCTGGGCCGGCGGCGGCCGCGGCCTGGGCGATGCCCTCTTCGAAGTGGCGCGGGCTGAGCATCGAGGCGCCGTAGACCGACAGCGCCGCGCCGGCGGAGCGCAGCAGGAACGTGCGCCGGTCGAGGCCCGTGCCGGCCGGCAGCGGCATCCCCGGCTCGATCTTCGGCAGGCCCTTGCCGGCGACGGCGGCGCCGCGGCGCAGCAGCTGCGAGCGGTTGAAGTCGTTGCACGAGCAGCTCTTGGCCACGATCAGCTCTCCTCTCGCGGCAGTCGGCTGGCCGGACATAGTCAGCTCACCTGCATGTCGGGGGAGGTGGCGATCAGCATCCGCAGCGCGTTCTGGCGCATCGCCCGGTAGGGGCTCTGCTCCCATTCGGCGAGCGGTTCCTTCAGGCAGGACTGCGCGAAGGCGGCGATGCACTGCTCCGATTCGCCGGAGAGCAGCGGGTTGCCCCAGTAGGCCAGCGCGCTCGCGAGCGCCGCGGCCGGGTCCTCGGTTTCGCTGTATTCCGGTTCGCCTTCGGCCGGCCACGGGTTCGGGTAGGTCTTCGCGGTGACGTAGCTGGCCATTTCCCAGCGCGCCTTGGTGGTCGAGGTGTCGAGCCAGCGCGGTGAAGTCCCAGCCGGAGACGTTCGGCGGGTAGAACAGCTGCTGGCCGGCGTTGGCGGACAGCCACGCCCAGGCGGTCGTGTCGATCGGGCGGCCGATCGAGCGCAGCAGCCCCGCGTTGTAGACGACCGGCGGGGTCACCAGCTCGGGGCCGTCGTAGAAGTCGGGGTGCTGGAGGATCGCCTCGACGACCGCGCGGATGCTGTAGCCCGAGCTCACGTACAGCCCCTGCAGCGAGGCGAGCGTGGCTTCGTCGGGCGGGCTGGGGATGAAGTAGCCCCACAGCTTGGTGACGAAGAACGAGGCGTGCAGCGGGTGGTCGACGCACAGGCGCACGGCGTCTTCCTAGTTCCAGTTGCCGGTCTGGCCGAACACGGTCTTTTCGTGGTTGTCGTGGCGGGCGGTGTCGAAGTGGAATTCGTGCAGCCCTTCCTGCGTGACCATTCCGCCGCCAGCCGGTCAGCGCGCGGGCCATTTCGCGCACGTCGTCCTCGGTGTAGGCGCCGCGGTCGGCGCCGAGCGAGAACAGCTCCATCATCTCGCGCGCGTAGTTCTCGTTCGGTTCGTTCTTGTCGTTGTAGATCCCGTCGAGGAACACGAGCATCGCCGGGTTCGGCGGTGACGGCGAGGAACAGGTCGTGGAAGCTGCCGAGCGCCATCGCGCGAAACAGCTCGTTCTGTTCGAGCATCATCTGCTGGCTGTTGACCTTTTCGTTGGAGTTGGCGAACCAGTCGTGGAAGATGAACGTCATCCGCTCGACGAGCTGCTGGTCGGAGCGGACCATGCGATCCAGCCACCAGCAGTGGTCCTCGCCCCAGGCGTCGTCGGGATCGAGCGGGTTGCCTTCTTCGTCGACCGGTTCCGGGCCGGTGAGCGTCGCCGCGCCGGAGGGGCGGGTGAGGCCGAAGACGACCTGTTCCAGCGGCTGCCCGCCGAGCGCCTCGGCCTGACCGGGCGTCGGCCCGAAGCCGGCGCGCCACAGCAGGCGGTGCGCCTGCGCGAGCGTGATCGGCGGCGAGCCGATCGACGGAGGCGGGGCGGGGGAGGGTGCCGGTGGAGATGCTGAGGCGACCGGCAGGGCGATCCCGATCGTTCCGTGCGCCACCGAGCGATGCACAGGCTTACGGTGCTTGTGCTTCTTCGGCTTATGCTTGCGCTTGTGGTGCTTGGCGTGCTTCGCCTGCTCTTTGGCGCGTTTGCGCTGCTCTTCGCGACCGGCATCTGAGCCGGCGGCTTGTCCTACCCGTTTCTTGGTCTGAAAGATCGTCGTCATCGAGCCGCCGGCGCCCCGCGGATCGGGCCTCCACAGTGCTTCGACCGGGATAGTCCAATGTCGCTTCCTTGTGGGGTGTGATCGACGGATGTCCTAGGTGGCCTCGATACTCTGGGCCAAATGACAAGCCCTCCCGCTGGCTTCCGTGCGATTCGCGCTTCGATCGTCGGGACTGTTCAGGGCGTCGGCTTTCGCGATGCCGTGCGTGCCCTGGCCGGCCAACTGGGCGTGATGGGTTGGGTGCGCAACACCGAGGACGGCACTGTGATGGTCCATGCCGAGGGTCCCTCCGCTGAGATCGACGCGATCCTCACTTTCCTGCGCGAGGGTCCCCCTCGCCGCCGTCGCGAGGTTGAGTTGGAAGAGGCCAAGGTCGAAGGTCACGAGCAGTTCGCGATCCGCGGTCTCGACGCAGGCGTCTTCGTTGTGCAGGAGCACGCGGCTACCGCTTACCACTTCGACCTGCGCCTGCAGGTTGGCGGCGTGATGCGCTCCTGGGCGATCCCCAAGGGACCGTCGCTCGATCCGTCGGTTAAGCGCCTAGCGGTTCAGGTCGAGGACCACAGTCTTGCCTACAACTCTTTTGAGGGGTCAACCGATGGTGGCGCTGTGATCGTCTGGGATCGCGGCCACTACGAGCAGGGTGGGCGTGTCCCCTGGCCCGAGGCGTTGGAGCGCGGTCATGCGGTGTTCGTCCTACACGGCGAGAAGCTCTGTGGTGGCTTCGCGCTACAGCGCACACGTCCGGGACCAAAGGCGCAATGGCTCCTGATCAAGCGCCGCGACGAGTTTGCGCGCTCAGGCTTTGATGTCGTGGCCGAACGACCGACGTCGACGATCAGCGGTCGGACTCTGCGGGAGACCCTAGGCGACGTGTAGGGCTCCAGCGAGCTGTAATTTCTGGCGAGCATGGAGCTAGACGGCTCCCGGCAGACTTGAGGTGGTATCTGCTTGGCTTCCGACATGCCTACCAGTGCTATGGCCCCCAAGGAGCCAGAGCTGCCCGCGGAGCTGCAGACCGCAGAGATCGCTGGGCTGGCTCACGATTCCTGTATCGCTGAGGTCGAACTGAGCGAGGTCTCGTTTGCCGATCAACGTGCCAACGGCGTCAAGTTCGAGGCGGTCAGACTTACCCGCGTCGAGTTCTTCGGTGCGCGCCTTGAGCACTTGAGGATCGTCGATAGCGCACTGGAAGGTTGCAACTTGGCAAACCTACACGCCCGCCATGCGAGAATTGAGCGCACGAAGATCGAGAACAGCCGCTTGACGGGGATCGATCTCGCAGAGAGCTCATTGAGCGACGTAACCTTCCACGGCTGCCGGATCGACTTGGCGTCGTTCGGCTTCTCTCGCCTGGAGCGCGTCACGTTCGAGGACTGTCTGCTCGCGCAGACGGACTTCCTCGAGGCCAAGCTCGATTCGGTCCGCTTTCACCGCTGTGAGCTCACGCGCGCGGACTTTCGCGAGGCTCGGCTCACTCGCTGCGAGCTGCGCCACAGCGACCTCGCCGACATCCAAGGCGCCAAGAGCCTTCGTGGTATCGCGATGGAGTGGCCTGACATCGTCAACATGGCCGGCCTCTGGGCCGCCGCCTTGGGGATCGAGGTTCTCGACTCGCGAGACTAAATAGGCATAGTTCTATTGGCCAGCAAACTCCCGGTATTCAAGATCACGGGGCAAGCGACCGAATAAGCATTCGTGAGGGAGATTTTGACCGATGACGAGCGGCGTGTGGTTCGTAGGAAGGCGCGCACGGCGATCCTTGAGGCGCTCACGATCTTGGACGGAGAAGCTGAGCGCGAAGCGATCTTGACGTATGCGCGGTCTCACGGCAGTTTCACTGAACGTGAGCTTGCGGCGCCGCCTCCACCGAAGGGGGCTGCGGACTATGCGAGTTTGATTGATCATCAGCTGTCCTGGGCTTTGACCAATCTGAGGCACGATGGTTTGGTCGAGAAACCCAAGAGGAGTATCTGGGCGTTGACCGACGCTGGAGTGTTCGACGATTCAACCGCCGTGTCGAATTTGGTCGATACGAAACGTCTGGCCAAGCTGCGTGCGATGCCGTACCACCTCTATCTGAGAACTCCCGAGTGGAGGCGAGCTCGGGCGGCTGCACTACTGCGTAGCGGCTATGCCTGTTCGCTGGACGTGAATCACACTGAGCGTTTGGAGGTGCACCACCGCACTTACGAGAATCTTGGCGCGGAGCGCCCGGTCGACTTGATTGTTCTCTGCCATGCATGCCATGAGCTCCATCACAAGGCGTATGGCTTGCCAAGGCGAGAGGGATCGGAGCCACGAGCGATTCATTCCGGGGCCAAGCCTCAGCTCGTGCCCAGATCCGCGAGCGAGTCCGGCACGAAGCTCAAAACCTCTTCACGTCGACGCTTGGGTGAATGGGTTGTCAATCTCATCCAGCGTTCCGGCTCTGAGCTTGCCGAGTAGGAGGGTGTTACGCTCGGGCGGGTCCCGAGCTTGCGTACATTCCCTTAGCGGTCGATCGTGGACATGTTGGCGTAGCGCTCGCCGGCTGTAACGCCGACGGGAGCAGCCTGCTCGATTCGAGCGAGATCCTCCTCGGACAGCTCGATCCCGGTCGCGGCGACATTCTCTTCGAGATAGGGACGTCGCTTTGTGCCCGGGATCGGCACGATGTCCTCGCCGCGGCTGAGCACCCAGGCGAGCGCGAGCTGGCCGGCCGTGAGGAGCTTCTCGCCGGCGATCTGCTCGATGCGCTCGACCAATTCCAGATTCTTCTGGAAGTTCTCGCCTTGGAAGCGGGGGTGATGGCGGCGGAAGTCGTCCTCGGGCAGGTCCTCCGGTTTCTTGTACTTGCCCGAGAGGAAGCCCCGTCCGAGCGGGCTGTAGGCGACGAAGCCGATACCCAGCTCACGCACCGTCGGCAGGATCTGATCCTCGGGGTCACGCGTCCACAGGGAGTACTCAGTCTGCAGTGCGGAGATCGGGTGAATGGCATTCGCGCGCCTGATCGTCTGCGGCGAGGCCTCGGACAAGCCGAGATAGCGCACCTTGCCCTCTGCGACCAGTTCGGCCATCGCGCCGACAGTGTCCTCGATCGGAACGGTCTTGTCGACGCGGTGCTGGTAGTAGAGGTCGATGTGCTCGACACCCAGGCGCTTCAAGGACGCTTCGCAGGCGGAGCGCACGTACTCGGGCTTGCCGTTGATGCCAACCCAACTGCCGTCCTCGCGTCGCTCATTGCCGAACTTGGTCGCCAAGACAACCTGCTCGCGGCGGTCAGAGATCGCGCGGCCGACGAGCTTCTCGTTGGTGAACGGCCCATACATGTCGGCGGTGTCAAGGAAGCTCACACCCAGCTCCAGCGCGCGGTGGATCGTGGCGATCGCCTCGTCCTCATCGGATCGGCCGTAGAACTCGGACATGCCCATACAGCCGAGTCCCTCCTCGGATACCTGCAGTCCTTGGCTTCCAAGCGTGCGTGTCTTCATGTCCTGGCTCCTTCTTTTGTGTGGCCTTGGCGCTCGCCGGCTCTCTGCCCGATCTGGCGTTTTGCGAATCGCCTCCAGACGTTATCGACGTCCAATCGATGGCTGTAGGATTGGGCTTTGTCCGTTGGGCCAGGTAACGAGCACTTGAAGTGAACACTGTCGCCGCCACTTCCGCCGTTCCCCGCTCCGCGAATCGCCGTCTGGGGGTGACCTTTGGCGGCTTGATGCTCGTCATGCTGCTGGCAGCGCTCGATTCGACGATCGTTGCGACGGCTTTGCCGACGATCGTGGGAGATCTGGGCGGGCTGGAGCGCTTGTCTTGGGTCACGAGTGCCTACCTGCTGGCGCAGACGGCGGTCACGCCGTTGTACGGCAAGCTCGGCGATCAGCTAGGGCGCAAGCGTGTGCTGCAAAGCGCCGTGGTGCTGTTCTTGGTGGGTTCAGCGTTGTGTGGCCTGGCTCAATCGATGACCGAGCTGATCGCCTTCCGCGCGGTGCAAGGTCTCGGCGCTGGCGGGCTGATCGTACTGGTGCAGGCGACGGTCGGGGACATCGTTTCCCCGCGCGAGCGTGGGCGCTACCAAGGCCTGTTCGGCGCCGTGTTTGGCTTGGCGAGCGTCGCCGGTCCCCTGCTCGGGGGCGTGATCGTCGAGCACCTCTCCTGGCGCTGGATCTTTTATGTCAACCTGCCAATCGGTCTGCTTGCGCTGGGGGTGATCGCCGCCACGCTGCCGGCCACGAGCGTACGCAGTCGCCCCGCGATCGACTATCTCGGCGCGGGCGTGCTCGCGGCGGCGCTTAGCGCGATTGTCTTGGTCGCCAGCCTTGGCGGCACGACGTGGGCTTGGGGCTCAGGCCAGACGGTCTTGGTGGCGATCGTCGGAGTAGGGCTGCTCGGCGTGTTCCTGGCTGTCGAGCGACGTGCACGCGAGCCCGTTCTGCCAATTGCTGTCCTGCGTGACGAGGTGTTTCGCATCGCAGGCCTGCTTTCGTTGATCGTCGGCTTTGCGCTATTCGGGTCGGTCACGTTCCTGCCGTTGTTTTTCCAGACCGTGTTCCACTCCAGTCCCACGGAGGCGGGCCTGCGGCTGATCCCCTTGATGGGCGGCTTGGTGCTCACTTCGGTCGTCTCGGGCCGGGTGATCTCCCGCACCGGCCACTACCGGGCGTTCCCCATCGCGGGCACGGCGACGATGACAATCGGCCTGTTGCTGCTCTCGCGCCTGGACGTCGGCACGAGCTCGATCGCGGCCGACGCGTACCTGCTCGTACTGGGGCTGGGCCTGGGGATGGTCATGCAGGTGCTGGTGCTGGCCGTGCAGAACGCGGTCGATTACTCGGTTCTCGGCGCCGCCACCTCGGGTGTCACACTCGCGCGCGGGATCGGTGGCTCGATCGGCGCGGCGGTGTTCGGGACGATCTTCTCCAGTCGCCTACGCAGCGAGCTGCACGACGTGCTCAGTGGCGCGCTCGGAGCTCAGGTTGCCGGCGGCGCCCGTCTCACCGGCGCGCAGGTGGCGAGCCTGCCGGCCGCGGCCAGGCTTGCCTATGAGAACGCCTACGTGCATGCCCTGCGCCCTGTGTTCCTTGTCGCGGCGGGGGTGGGCGCGCTTGGGTTTGTGTTGGCCTTGCGCTTGCGCGAGCGACCTCTGCGCGCGACGGCGTCGACGAGTCAAGGTATCGACGACGCGCTTGCGGCGCCCAAGAATCCCTCCTCGTTGGCCGAGCTGGATCGCGCGCTCAGCATGCTGGTGAGCCGTGAGGACAGGCGCGCTTTCAACGAGCGAGTAGGGATTCGGGCCAGTGTCGATCTCGGCTCGGGAGCGATCTGGGCGCTCGCTCGTTTCGACAGTTACGGCATCGACGGTACGCGAGAGATGGCCCAACAGCAGGCAGTCGAGACCAAGCGTGTGGCAGCGGTCGAAGCAGAGCTACGCGAACGCGGTCTGGTAGAGGAGGCCAACGGTGAAACGAGGCTGACGCCTGCCGGCCGAGCGATGGCAGACCAGCTTTTGAGCGCTCGCCGCGAGGAGTTGACCGCGATGCTGGCCGACCGCGCCGCCCAGCGCGTGCCCGAGGTCCAGCAGCTTCTGGAGCAGCTCTGCGTGGAGTTGGCCGGTCAGCGACCGTGAGCCACGAGGTAGGCGCCGAAGCTTAGGGCGCCCGCGCCGGCTGCGACCGCCAGCGGCAGACCGAGACTGTGCTTCTCCAGTAGGGCTCCCGCGAATGCTCCAAGCAGCATCGCCACCACGGCCGACATCCGTCGCGCTGATCTGCCTACCTTGGCCAGGCCGTCGGCCGAGGTGTCGGCGGCTATGCCAGTGAGGGTCATGGTGAGGACCGTGGTCGTCAGGTCGGGCACCGCCAGCTTACGCACGATCGCGTTGCGCATTCCCATCGCGAGCGCGACGAGCGCGATGATCACGTAGGCGCTGGCTGAATAGATCTTCACATGTGCGGCCCAGGCGACTGTTGCCGCGAGCGCCAACAGCGCGATCTCGCTGCCGACTCCAAGTAGGAAGACTCGCTCGTGCCTGTGCGCTATGCCGACGCCAAGGCGTCCGCCGATGCCGGCTCCGAGCAGGAACGCGCCAAGTGAGACGAGGGGCGCGACGACCGGCAGCCCACCGGCGTTTGCCAGGCCGAAGCCGAGCAGCACCACGTTGCCGGTCATGTTCGCCGTGAAGACATGGCCAAGGCCCAGATAGCTTGCCGCGTCGATCAGACCCGTGGTGAGCGTGAGCGCCAGCAGGACAGGGGGGAGACGGCGATCGTCCTTGGGCAAGAGCTTTCCGCGCGGCGCATTGTGGCCGTCCATCTAGCTGATTTCGACGCTGGTGGCGAGAAACCCTGGAACCTGGCCCCGGTCGGGCAAGCGTAACGGGCCCCGGTCGGGCTGGGCTAAGGCTAGAAGTCCATCTAGGCTTATCGGCCAATGGAGCTCGAGGACGCGATCAGGACAAGGCGGACCCACAAGGCCTTCGGCCCCGACCCAGTCGAGCCGGAGATGTTGGCGCGACTGTTCGAGCTGGCCCGCTGGGCCCCCAACCATCATTTGACCAACCCGTGGCGCTTTCGGGTGCTCGGACCGGAGACGGTTGCACGCCTCAAGCAGATCGCCGAGGCTGAGGAGCCGGGCTCGGGTGGCAAGCTCGACCGCGCTCCCACCCTGATCGTCGCGTCAGCGCACAGGCAGGGAGAGGCAAGCGAGCGCCAGGAGGACCTGCTGGCGGGCGCGGTTGCTGCTTACCTTGTCCTGCTGGCGGCACATGGGGCGGGACTAGCCGGCTACTGGCGCACGGTGGCGTTCCTAGATTCGCCCGCCGCCCGCGAGACACTCGCGCTTGATCCGGACGAGCTTCCGATCGGGCTGCTGCATCTCGGTCGCCCTCGCCAAGCCCAACGCGTACCCGAGCGGGCGCCGGTTTCGAGCTTCGTGCATCACCTGCCTTGAGCTTCGCCGCCTCGAGGACGTAGACCCAAGCAGCGGTCAGGCCGGCCTGGCAACCGCCGAGGCCGCGGCTCACACGTCTTCAAAGCGATGCGATTCGCCGGTCATCTCACGACGCAGGCGCTGCACGCGACGCAGCTCGCGCACGTCGTCGTCCAAGACGGGCGCCGATGTAGGCTGCTCGCCGCCGAGCAATTCCGGCTCCAGGCGATGGCGCACAAGCTCGCCCGCGATCGCGTCCACGCGCTGGGCGCCGGCGCCGGGGCGCGAGCTGACCACGCGCTCGAGCGTGCCTGAGCGAAAGAGCAAGCCGACGCCGTCGTCGGCGGCCCAGCCGCCGGGTAGTTCGCCCGAGCGCACGTTTGCGAGCCAGACCGGCAAGCGCTCTGGCTCGCCGTCGGCGTGTACGGTCAACGATCCCTCCAAGAGCCCCAGGCTGCCCAACGGCTCGGGAGCGCCGCTGGAGCAGGTCACGCCGCCTTCAAACCAGCACATCGCCCCGGCGCTGATGCCCGCCAACACGGTGCCCCTCCGCCACGCCTCGATCAGGATCTCGTCCAGTTTGTGGGCGCGCCAGATCGCCAAGAGGTTGCGCATCGAGCCGCCCCCGACGTAGACGATGTCCTGTTCGAGCACGATCTCCTCCAGGGGACGCTCGAGGTCGCCGAGGCGAAACAAGGACACATATTGCGGCACGCAGGAGCGCCCACCGAAGCGCGCGTAGAAAGCGTTGATCTGGGTGGTCGTGTCGCCCGAGGCGGTCGGCAGGAAAAGGATGCGAGGCTCCTTGGCTCGGGCGAGCGTGAGCACGAAGTCGTCCAGCAGCGGGTTGGCCGGCTCCATCGTGAAGCCACCTCCGCCCATGGCGAAGATCAGTCGTTGCTCTGCGTGTTGCGAGGCGCTCACGCGAGTGCGACCGCTCTGGCGGCGGCCCTACCGGGTTGCTTGGCCGCGTCGCTCGCCTTGGTGCCGTCGCGCTTGGTCGGACCGCCTCGGCCGCCCAGGTATGAGACCTCGAGCGCGCTCTCCCTCACCTGGCCGCCACTGCGCCGCACATGAAAGGCGCCGCCGCGCTCGCATGAGCTGACGACACGATCCAGCTTGGTTCCCTTGAAGTGAAGCGCCACACCATCGTCTGCGGCGTACCCGGCGCGCATGCCCTCGCCCACGAGTGCGTGGTACTCGGTCCGGCGTGCCGGCTCGGCGTCGTAGTGCACGCAGTTGGAGTAAGGCAGCAGCCCCAGACCGCCGACGCGTCGCGGCGGTCCATGGAAGGCGGAAAGCGCCTCGGCAAACCAGCACAGCGAGCCCGCCGAGGGTCCGCACAGCACGATCCCGCGCTCCCATGCCTCGCGCAGAACCGCGTCCAGGCCGTGTGCGCGCCATACCCCGAGCATGCTCACCACGTTACCGCCGCCGACGTAGATCAGATCCTGGCCGAGCAGGTGCGAGGCGAGGTCGTCCTCGACCCCGCGCCCACCCTGGTCGCGGCGGAACATCGAGATGTGGCTGGCCTCGCACAGCGCCGAGAAGCGCCGGTAGAAGCGCACGACGTAGTGGTCGGCATCGCCGGAGGCCGTTGGCAGGAAGCAGACCCGCGGCCGGCGGGCTTTGGTCAAAGCGAGGATGTAGTCGTCCAGTAGCGTGCTGTCCTTCTCCATCGAGAAGCCGCCACCTCCAAGGGCCACGATCTGAGGGGTCCTGGTTCGCATCGCTAGCTCCGCTTCTGCGCAAACTGCGGGGAATGGACCTTAAGTGTGGCTGGAGGCCGTTCCCGCGCGTATGGACCAACGCCCAAGAATCTGACGGTCGGCTCTCGACAATCATCCAACTCAGGATGTGCCCTGTAAGCTCGACGGCATGCTTTCTTCCCCAGACGCTCCAGAGCACGTCGACGTTCTGATCGTCGGCGCCGGCCTGTCGGGTATCGGCGCCGCCTGTCACCTGCAAGCCAACTGTCCCGGTAAGAGCTTCGCGATCCTCGAGTCGCGGGAGCGCAGCGGCGGCACTTGGGACCTATTCAAATATCCTGGCATCCGCTCGGACTCGGACATGTACACGCTCGGCTACTCCTTCCGGCCGTGGAGCCAGCCCAAGTCGATCGCCGACGGTCCCTCGATCCTCGAATACGTGCGCCAGGTCGCGACCGAGCGCGGCGTGGACGAGAAGATCCATTTCAACCACCGTGTCGTGCGCGCCGAGTGGTCGAGCGCTGATGCGCGCTGGAGCGTCGAGGCGATTCGCGGCGTCGAGGGGGAGGAAGGGGAGAGCGTACGCTTGAGCTGCAACTTCCTTTTCTTGTGTAGTGGCTACTACCGCTACGACGAAGGCTATACGCCCGAGTTCCGCGGCAGCGAGCGTTTCGAGGGGGACATCGTGCATCCCCAGCATTGGCAGGAGGATCTCGATTACGCCGGCAAGCGCGTCGTCGTGATCGGCAGCGGCGCCACAGCGGTGACCCTCGTTCCCTCGATGGCCGAGAGCGCGGCGCACGTGACGATGCTGCAGCGCTCGCCCACCTACATCGTCTCTCTGCCGGCCGAAGACCCTATCGCCAAGCAGTTGCGCCGCTTCGTGCCGTCCAAGGTGTCCGCGCCGATCTTGCGCTGGAAGAACGTGCTGATGACGATGGCCAGCTTCCAACTCTCGCGTCGTCGCCCCCGCGCGATGAAGGCGCTCCTACGCAAGGGCCTGGAACGTCAGCTTCCCGCCGGTTATGACATCGACCGGCACTTCAGCCCCAGCTACAACCCGTGGGATCAGCGCCTGTGCCTGGTGCCCAATGGCGACCTGTTCGAGGCGATCAGCGCCGGCAGCGCTTCAGTCGTGACCGACCGCATCGAGACCTTTACCGAGACAGGCATCAGGCTCGTCTCAGGAGCTGAGATCGAGGCCGACGTGATTGTCACCGCCACCGGCTTGAACCTGCTCGCCTTGGGCGGTTTGCAGTTCTCGGTGGACGGCCAAGAGGTCACCCTGGCCGACACGATGAGCTACAAGGGCATGATGCTCAGCGGCGTTCCCAACATGGCGTTTGCCGTGGGCTACACGAACGCTTCATGGACGCTCAAGGCCGACCTGGTGTGCGAGTACGTCTGTCGTTTGCTCAACCACATGGACGCCGGTGGCTTTGGCCTCTGCACGCCCGTCAAGCGCGATCCCACGGTGCTCGAGCGTCCCTTCATCGACTTCTCCTCTGGTTATGTGCAGCGCTCGATCGAGAATTTCCCCAAGCAGGGCTCAAAGGCACCGTGGCGCCTGCACCAGAACTATCCGATGGACATTCTCAACCTGCGCTTCGGCTCGGTGAAAGATTAGGCGATGGAGTTCTCCCGCGCGAGCGCCTTGCTCCGGGCAGGGGAGCCTGTCGCGGTCTGAGCCGGCCCTTTTGGTTGCTGTGTTCTCTGCTCGAGGTCTGAGCTGGCCTTCGGGTCTCGAGGTGTTGTTTTCTTTGCTGAGGGGTGACTCGCGCGCGCGTGCGTGCCTGGTACCGCGGTTGCTTTAAAGAAGACCGCGCACCCGCGGGGCAGCCGTGAGCGTTGACTCGGGCCGCCTCGTCCTGCGTCCGCTCGCCAAGGGTGACGAGGCGGAGCTGCTGCGCATCCACGAGACTCCCGAGGTGGCGCTGTGGTGGGATGTGCCCGACCCCGGGTTTCCGTGGAGCGACGAGCCTGATTCCACACGGCTAACGATCGAGGTCGACGGCAAGGTTGCCGGCATGATCCAGTTCGGTGAGGAGCAGACGCCCAAATACCGCCACGCTACGATCGACCTGTTTCTCGATCCGGCTTTGCACGGTCAAGGTATCGGCACCGAGGCGGTCAGGCGCCTGGTGGGCCACCTGATCGAGGGGCGCGGGCACCATCGCGTCACGATCGACCCCGGGGCTGAGAACAAGGCCGCGATCCGCTCCTACGAAAAGGCAGGCTTCAGGCCGGTCGGCGTGATGCGCCAGTACGAGCGCCCGGTCGGTGGCGAGCGCTGGCGCGACGGCCTCTTGATGGAGCTGTTGGCCGAGGATCTTTGAGAATCTCGGCCGGAGCGCCGATGAGAAAGCCCACGTTTTACGGTCATAGGTTAGGAAGCTCCGCAACCGCCGATAACCTGCGACCGATGCGAGGACAGACGATGCCCCAAGACGACCGTAGCCGCTGGCTTGCCCTGTACGTGCTGTGCATAGGGGTCTTGATGATTGTGCTCGACGTGACCGTGGTCAACGTCGCCCTGCCCTCGATCCAAGAAGAACTCCACTTCTCCAACTCGAGTCTCGCGTGGGTCGTAAACGCTTACCTGATCGCTTTCGGCGGGCTGCTGCTGTTGGCTGGACGCTTCGGCGACTTGATGGGGCGCAGCCGCATCTTCCTGCTCGGTGTAGGCCTGTTCACCTTCGCCTCCCTGATGTGCGGGCTGGCCTGGACTCAGACCCTGCTTGTCTGCGCGCGCTTCGTCCAGGGCATCGCCGGCGCGATGACCTCGGCGGTCGTGTTGGGAATGATCGTCACGATGTTCCCGCATCCACGCGACCAGGCCAAGGCGATCGGCGTCTACGCTTTCGTGGCCTCGGCCGGTGGATCGGTGGGCCTCTTGGCCGGCGGCGTGCTCACGCAGGCGCTCGACTGGCACTGGATCTTCTTCGTGAATGTGCCGATCGGGATCGCCACGATTTTCTTCGCCAGGCGTCTGATCGATCGCGACGAGGGGATCGGCTTCGGCGGAGGCGCCGACATCCCGGGTGCCGCGCTGATCACGAGCGCGCTGATGCTGGGCGTCTACACGATCGTCAAGCCGGCCGCAGACGACGGCTGGGGCGCTGGCAAAACGCTTGCTCTCGGCGCCCTCTCGCTGCTGCTGCTCGGAGCGTTTGTGGCGCGCGAGGCCACGGCCCGCAATCCCCTTGTGCCGCTGCGAATCTTCCGCTCGCGCAACGTCAGCGGCGCCAACCTGATCCAGGTGTTCTCGGTGGCCGGCATGTTCGGCATGTTCTTCTTGGGCGCGCTCTACATGCGCAAGGTGCTCGGTTATGACGCCTTGGAGATAGGGTTGGCCTTCCTGCCGGTGACGATCACGATGGGGTCGATGTCGATCCGCTTCTCCGAGCCTCTGATCACCCGCTTCGGCGCTCGCACGCTGCTGCCGCCCGGGCTGGCGATGATCTCACTGTCCTTGGCCCTGCTTGCCCTGACACCTGTTCACGCCAGCTACATCACCGGGCTGTTGCCTTCGATGCTGCTGCTCGGCACCGGTGCTGGCATTTGCTTCCCGGCTTTGATGGGCGTAGCCATGTCGGGCGCCACACCCAGCGACGCGGGGCTCGCCTCAGGTCTTGTGAACACGACCGCCCAGGTCGGCGGCGCGCTCGGTCTGGCGGTCCTAGCCACGCTGTCGGCCTCCCACACCACCAAGTTGCTGGCCCAAGGAAACTCGACTGCCGCGGCGCTCACCGGCGGCTACCAGCTCGCCTTTTGGATCGCGGCGGGACTCGTGGTGGTCGGCATCGTCGTTTCCTTGACCGTTTTGCGTCCGGGGACCGCTCCCGCTCACCAGCCCCATGCCGAAGGCGAGCACGCGCCCGACGAGCACGTTGAGGCGATCGGCGAGCCCGGCACAGGCGAGCCGGCCTATTCGGAGATGCTGTAGGGCGTCAGGCAAGCGACCAGCGGGAGTCCACTTGGTCGGAGGCGCTGTGCGCGCCCTGGCGGGGTGAGGGTCGATTGGCTATAGTTGCTCAATCCAAGCGGGGCAATAAGCCCCGATCAAACGCAGTGTCAGCGCTCGTAGCCTTTGCTCATAGCAATCTCCGCGTTCGCAGCACGCGAAAACACGGAGGAACAGCAACATGGCTACAGGAACCGTCAAGTGGTTCAGCGACGACAAGGGTTTCGGTTTCATCACGCCCGACGATCAGTCCAAGGACCTGTTCGTGCATCACTCGGGTATCGCCGGCGACGGCTACCGCTCGCTCAGCGAAGGCGCCAAGGTCACCTATGACGCCGAGGCCGGCGACAAGGGTCCCAAGGCAGTCAACGTACAGCTGGCCTAGCACCAGTCCCAAGCGAATTGAGCCGGCACCGCTTGCGGCGCCGGCTCAACCTGACGCGGCGCGGCGGCTGTGTCGTGTCAGCTCGCGCACGAGTCTGTCGACCGTGCGTTCGAGCTGGCCGATGCTAGCCGACTCCACCCGACCCACGCCGATCTCGCGGTTGATCCAGGCGTTGATCTCGCGGTGGCTGCCCCCGCCACGCTTGACGAGGTCCGCCACGAGTCGGCGGCGCTCCTCGCGTAGGTGGGCGCGATGCTCAAACGCCGCCATCGGCGCGGGCTCGGGCGCCGGTTGCTTGACCTTCTCGCTCGCAACTTTGGGAGCAGGCCCGAATAGGGTCATTTGCGGGGCAACGTCGGCGCTGAGCGGCACGAACTCCATCGCGGGCGTCGGCTCGCTTGCGCGTCGCTCGCGCGGCTCCTCCAAGCCGTCCTGCTCGGGGCGATCGCGCAGGGCGTGGCGCAACTCGCTCTCGACCTCAGCGGCATGTCCGCGCAGGACGGGGTCAGCGGGCAGGTAGACCCAACTCGGCTCGGGCGCCCTTCCAGGGATCGTCCTCACGAAGCGCCCAACAATCTGCCTGAAGATCATCGGCGTCTTGGCCGCCGTCGCATACACCCCGACCCGCAATCTGGGGATGTCCACACCCTCGGAGACCATGTTCACCGCCACGATCCAAGGCTCGCGCGAGGCCCTGAACGCGGCGAGCTTCTCGGCGGCGCGCGCCTCGGTGTGCAAGACCACGAGCGGCGCTTTGCCGGTCAACTCGCTCAGCAGCTTCGCGATCCGCTTCGCGTGCGTGGCATCGGCGGCGACAGCCAAGGCGCCCGCGTCGCGATGGCCTTGCTCGCGTAGCGCCCGTAGCTTCTCATCGGCCTCCTTGAGGATGCGCGGCAGGCCATCCGGTAGCTCGGTGGAGATGGCCGTGCGATATCGCCGGCTCGCCTCGCGCGCGGTGAGGACGGTCTCGAAGGAGGACTCGATCACGTCTTCGCCGCTGCGCCACGACAAAGTCCCATCGAAAGTCACAAAAGCGACGGGACGGCAGATCCCGTCGGCTACGGCCTGAGCGTAGGTATAGGAGACATCCGGCTCGGCCACACCTTCGGCGTCATAACTCACACCTGGGATCGGAGTGGCGTCTGAGCGAAACGGGGTGCCCGAGAGCAGCAGCCAGCGCGGCGCGCGCCCGAAAGCCTGCTGGAAGCCGACGCCCCAGGCCAGCTCCTCGCCGAGATGGTGAGCCTCGTCGACGATCACGAGCGTATCCGGTGCGACCTGGGTCGCCCAGCCGCGCGGGTCGCTTGCCACACGCGCATAGGTGACCGCCACGCCGTGGAAGTCGCGCGGAGGCGAGGGGCCTGGCGCGTCGGGCTGTAGCTGCACGCCCAGCTGGGACGCGGCGGCGGCCCACTGGCGGGTGAGCGGCGTGGTGGGGCACAGCACCGCCACACGGCTGACCTCACCGCTGCCGAGCATCCGTCCCGCCAACTCCAAAGCCGGGCGCGTCTTGCCGGCCCCAGGGGACGCTGAGATCAAGAAAGGCCCGTCTCGCCAACCGTGCAGACGTTCGAGCGCGTCGCGCTGCCAGGCGCGCAGGGATGTCACGGGAGCTTCAGACAAGAGTCCGGCATCCTGCGCTATCGCCCGGACGGATCGACCGGTTTGGCTCAGTTAGTGACATGGCGGCAGCGCGGCGCGGTCCAGACCGGCGGGGCGGTCCGTAGTTTGAGTGCGGCGGTCAGTGCTAGGACCGCGGCGGGCGCGGCGCGTAGCGGTGGTGCAAGATCAACAGGTTGCCGTCGGGATCGTCGAACACCGCCATGTGACAGACGCCCGTGTCGAAGGTGTCTTGGCCGAAGCTGACACCACGCTCTTCCAGCGTTGCCCGTGCGCTTGCCACGTCATCGACGTGCAGGGCGATCCCGCTGCGTATCGGCGCGTGCTGCAAGCCCATCTTCTCGGCGTCGATCACGCTGATCGTCAGGTTGCCGGTCTCGAACTCGGCGTAGTTGCGCTCTTCCAGATAGACCGAGCGCTCCAAGCCGAGCGTCTCGCCGTAGAACTCCACCGCTCTCGGCAAATCCTTGGTGGGTAGCGCCACGAAGTCCACCCGCGTGACCATCTCGCTCATCTTCAGGTCTCCTTGCTCTTGGCTTCAGGCGCTCTCCGCCTGCACACGCCCCGACTTTACCGCCTGCACGAGGGCGTCGTAATCGCGTTCGTTCTGGTCGGCGTAGGCCTCTGAGAAGTCCACGATCGCCTGGTCGAAGACCCCGCCGGCTCCGAGATAGGAGGCGATCGCGATGCGGTCACCGGTGCGCGCGTGGGCCCGCGCGAGCGTCCACGCACACAGTGCACCATAGGAGCGCAGCATGCGATGATCCATTGTCTCGATCTCAATGCTCAGCTTGCCGTCCCATAGCTGACGCACATAGAAGTCGCGCGCCACCCCGTCGACGCCCCTGGCCGGCAGCCAGCCCAAGAGGATGTCACCGGAGGCCTGCATCAGGCGCTGACCCTCGACCACTCGCTGGCCATGGTTTGCGTACTGAGAGGCGCCCGCGAAGGGCTCGAGCACCGAGGCCTGGGCTTCCTTGGCCTGCAATACCAGCGGGTCCTGCTCGTCGCGGCCCATGAACAACAGCACCCACGCGCGCGTGCCGACGCTGCCCACGCCAACCACCTTGCGGGCGATGCTCTGGAAGGTGTAGTCGTTCAGCAGCACGCCGTACTCGTCGGTGAGGCTCGAGCGGTAGTCGACGAGCATCTCCTCCAGGCGCTCGCGCAGCTCCTCCGTCTCCGTCTCGCCCAACAGCTCCCGCACTGGCACGATCAGAGGCGGTTCGCTGACGAAACGTAGCTGCCCGTCCACCGCTTCAGTGAGCTTGAGCACCGCGCGCGTGCTGTTCTTCGCACGTGCCTTGCCCAGGCGCTTTTCCATCTGTTGCAAGCGCTTGCCCTTGACGACCCGCTGTGCGCGCACCACGTTCAGCACGTCCTCGGCGTTGAGGCTCGCGTACCACACATCGAGATTGCTCATCTGGGCAAAGCCTCGCATCGACTGCCTGTAAGCCTGCGCGGTCCACACGAGGATGTCGGCGATCTCCTGGCGGGTCAAATTAAGGTCGCGCCCGGCGACGCACAGACTCACCGCCAGTCGCTTGACGTCCCACTCCCACGGCCCCGGCAGGGTCTCATCGAAGTCGTTGATGTCGAACAGCATCTCGCGCTCGGGCGAGGCAAAGATGCCGAAGTTCGACAGGTGCGCGTCCCCGCACAACTGCACCCGCAAGCCCGATGCTGGCGTTTGCGCCAGGTCGGCCGCCATAATCGCCGCCGCGCCTCGGTAGAAAGTAAAGGGGGACACGAGCATGCGCCCATAGCGGATCGGCACCAGTTCGGCCACACGGCTCTCGGCCTGGCCTTCGAGGATCGCCACGGGGTCCTCGCGGTCCTTCGGCGCTTTCCATTCCGCGTGGGCCGAGCGCGGCGTGTGTGCTCGCGCATCCTTACCTTCGGCTTCGCGTCGCTTGACGGTCTCGGCGTCGCTCATGTGCTTGGTCCTGGGTCCTCGTGGGTTGGCTGCTCGGGAGGCGGCTCGCTTGCCAAGAAAGCTTTCGTGTGCGCGTCCGGGAACTCCTTGGCTGTCTGGCGTCGAAGCATCTCTGTGCCGAAAAGGGCCAGCACAATGATGATCAGAACCCCAGTGAACGTTTTGGTGGCCGTGATCGGCCCCCACACGAATAGCAGCAGCAGGATGAAGGCGACTATCCCGAATGTAATGTCCGGGCGGTCGCGCAGGTATGGGGACATCAGCCGGCGCAGGTGTATTGCCGTATGCGTCGATCCCGCGAGCAGGCCCGCGAGAATCAGCGGGATACCTATCAAGACGGTTGACCATGCTATGTCAGCCAGCACGCTCGTGCCGATCGACCAGGCGGCCTGGGCCGCCGGTCTGACCGCTTCGGTGCTTGCCAGCGAGTCGACGACCTTCGTGCCGATGATCCCGCGGGCCACCACGACTACGAGTCCGGCGCCGATGAAGGCTATGCCGACTGCGATCAAAGTCTGGTGGCGTCGTCCGCGCGCCAGGTACACGGCCAGCGCGAACATTGCGAATACGAGCAGTGGCAGTACGAGCGCGAGGCTGCGCAAGAGGTTGACCGCCTTCTGCATCGTGTTGAGCTGCTTGGAGGTGACGATTCGTAGCTGGGCCACTTTCGGAGGGATCTTGTTCACGAGGCTCGTGGGTGCACCCACCTTTTGTGCGACTTCGCCGAGCATCGGACGCAGATCGAGCACGACCGCCCCGCCGCCGGGCAACTTCACGATGCTGCCTTTGTTCTCGATCAGGCGCACGAACTGAGCATGGGTGACTTGATTGGCCTTGCTCCACAGTTCCTGCACCTGAGGGCGTTCGAGCAGCAGGTTGATGCCCTTCTGGACCACGTCTTTGAGTGCACCCGCCGCCGGTGCCGCGAGCGGCTTCAGTTCGCTGGGCAGCTCGTTGCCTAGTTCGCCGGCGACATCTACGTTGGCGTAGAGCTGTTCGGTGAGGTAGACCGACACCGCTTCGCGGATCGGAGGGCTCTCGATCAGCTTCGTATTGGTGGAGGTCCAATACCCCGTGTCGAGCAGCTGTCGGTTAGCCCAAACCGCGAAGATCGCCACGATCCCGAGCACCGTCGCCACGCCGATCAGGGAACGTACGAGCCAACGATGGGGGTGGGGGACGTTGGCGTTCATCTGCGCCGGTTCCCCCACAGTGGTGTCCATCCGGTCAACTGCGGACCGATACGGACAGAGAAGCTCACGCATTGCAGCGTACGTGGCGGGAGCGCGAAGCGGTAACCGTGTAACGCCGATAGGGCTCTACGTGTTTTCACGCAAGTCGGCTCCGGTGGTGGTTGTCATGACTCGGGCCGCTCCGCCGCTGAGGGCACGTCGCATGAGCCCCGGTGCGAGGATCCGCAAGATCGCGGCGAGCGCATAGGGTCGTGGCACGTAGCGCTCGGGACGCCGCTCCACGCCGGTCTGGTAGATCGCCTCGGCCGCCTTCTCGGGGGTAGAGACGATCCAGCGGGTGAGCGCCCGACCAGTCAGCTCCGCCTGAGGGAAACCTTCGGTTGAGATGAAGCCGGGCAGCACCAGTCCGACGTGGATTCCGTGGGGTTGCTCCTCGGCGCGCAGTGAATCCGACCAGCCAGCGAAGGCGTACTTGGAGGCGCTATAGGCGCCAGTGCCGGCACGCGCGACGCGCGCGGCGGTGCTGGCCACGTTGACGATCGCGCTGGGGGCGCTGTCTCGCAACATCGGCAACAGTGTCTCGGTCAGACGCAGTTGGGCGTCGAAGTTGATCGCCATCGTACGCCTCACATTCTCATAGCCGCCGTCCGCGAATGTGGCGCGCCAGGCGGCGCCCGCGTTGTTGACGAGCAAGTCCAAGCGTCCATGATGCTCGGCAACATGAGAGCGAACGCGCTCGGGGGCGTCCTCGTCGAGCAGGTCGACAGCCACGAAGCTGGCGCGCTCTCCCAGAGAGGCGGTCAAGGCGTGTAGGCGATCCTCACGACGAGCTACGACCACGACGGCGGCGTCCGGAACGAGCGCTAGCCGCCGTGCCGCGGCCTCTCCGATGCCGCTTGAGGCTCCGGTCACGACGACGACGTAGGGGCGACCGCCGAGCCCGTTGAGGGAAGGCTCTGTCATCGACTGCCGCCTCGGTCGACGGTGCGATGCTCGACACCACTGGCTCCCGCGATCAGGATGTCGTCGACCAGCTCAGGGGCGAACAGGCCGTGACCGACGACTCCGGGGGTGGACGACAGGCGAGTAGCCAGCGCGCGCGGGTCCTCGACCGGACCGAAGTAGTCGGCGATCAGGTTGCCCTCGGGGCTCGGGGGCGCTTCGCGCAATCTGGCCTGGCCCAGTGCGGCCAGGGTGGTGTGGGCGCCGAAGCGCAGCAGCTCGAGTGGCACGGGCGGCTCCAACTCGGGCACGGCCTTCTCGGCGGAGGCGATCGCCACGAAGCGGCTCGCCGCGGCTGCCACGATCTTCTCGCGCGTGTGTGCGCCGCCGCCACCCTTCACCAGCCAGCCCTCGGGGTCGATCTGGTCGGCTCCGTCGATTGCGATGTCCAACGGCGCCAGCTCGTCGAGTTCGGCCATTTGCAGGCCGAGTGCGCACGCGGCCTGCTCGGTGGCCGGCGAGGTGGCCACGCAGCGGATGCTCAGGCGTCGCGCGGCAAGCGCCGGTAGTAGGTGGGCGACGGTTGTGCCGGTGCCCAAACCCACCTTTTGCCCGTCGAGCACCAGCTCGGCCGCGGCTTGGGCGGCCGCCTGCTTGAGGGCTTCGATGCCGCTCAGGGACGCTGGTGCAGGCGCGCGCGTGGATCCCATCGTTGCGAGCCTACCGCGCGCGGGGCTCGCAACGTCACGCGCTCAGGCGACTCGGGCGCTTGCAGCAGAAAGCCTTGAGCCAAGGAGCACCCGAGGTCACGCACTATGCGCAGCTGGGTCTCGTTCTCGACTCCAACAGCGACCGTCTGTAGACCAGCCGTGCGAGCGAGCGCGATCGAAGCCTCCACGATCGCGCGCTTGTGTCTGTCCTCGGGTAGGCCGGCGATCAGTGTGCGATCGAGCTTGAGCATGTCCAGCGGCAGGCTCAAAGGCAGCGTCAGGCGCGACTCGCCCGAACCGAAGCCGTCCAGCGCGATGCGCACGCCAAGGCTCCTGACATCCCGCAAGGTGGCCTTGGCGCGTTCGGGGTCGCGCAGGATCGCGCTCTCGCGAACCTCGAACCACAAACTTTGCGGGGGTAGGTCGTGGCGTGCCAGCGCTTGCTCGGCTTGATCAGCGAGGTCGAGCTCGGTCAGGCCGCGCGCAGACACGTTGATCGACACTGACACTTCCTCGTCCGCACCACGCCATGCCGCCACCTGGGCACATGCCGTATCGAGCACCCAGTCGCCGATCTGCACGATCAAAGCACTCTCTTGTGCGCGCGCCAAGAAGAGGGCCGGCGCCACGGGATCACCTTCTGTGGGGTTCCAGCGCACGAGCGCCTCACACGAGACGGCCCGCCCGCCATCGAGCGGAAACAGGGGTTGATAAGAGAGCGAGAGCTCCTGGTGTGGCAGCGCGTCGCGCAGGCGCCGCTCGATATCTAGGTGGGAGGTTATCTCGCGGCGCAAACTCTCGTCGAACAGTTCCAGGCGATAACCGCCCGAGCGCTTGGCGCGATACATCGCGACGTCGGCCTCGCGCAACAGCGCCTGCGGGTCCGCTTCCGGGTCGTGGGAGACCGAAACGCCGACGCTGGCTAGCATCGAAACCTCGGCCGAGCCGACCGCGAAAGGCTCCTGCAGAGCATGCAACACACGCTCGGCGACGGCGAGCGCCTCGGCGTCGCTCTGCAGGTCCTCTGCCAGCACCACGAACTCGTCCCCACCGAGGCGGGCCACTGTGTCGCTGTCGCGCATCATCTGCTCCAGGCGCGCAGCGACCGAGATCAACAGGTGGTCTCCGAGCGCGTGACCCAAGTTGTCGTTGATCGCCTTGAAGTGGTCGAGGTCAACGAACAGAAACGCCACCAATCCGCCGCTACGGTGCAGGCGTGTCAGGGCCTGGTGGGCGCGATCCATCAAGAGCAAGCGGTTGGGCAGCTTTGTCAAAGGGTCGTGCAAGGCTTGGCGCTCCAACCAAATGCGGTCGGTCACATCCTTGGCTGCCGCATACCACACTGCGCCATCGCTGCGCGCGCTCCACAGCAGCCAGCGCCAAGAGCCGTCGCGATGGCGACAGCGGTTGGTGAAGCTGGCGAGCTGCGCCGTGTGGTCGCGACCGGCCAGTAGCACGGCTGCAGTCTGTTCGAGGTCGTCGGGATGCACCAGCTCTCGCATCGAGCGGGTGAGTAGCTCCTCGCGGGTCCAACCCAAGACCTCCTCCCATGCTGGGTTCAGCAACGAGAGGCGCCCGTTGGGCGTGACCGTGGCAAGCAGGTCGCCGGCACTCTGAAATAGGCGCAAGATCTGTTCTTGCTCGACTGCCGTGGGAGGCGTGCCCGTCGTCGAGGGAGCTTTGCGCGGATCGACAGACGAGTCGTCGCGAGGCCGCTCGGGGGGTGTCTCGAACGCGGGGTGCATCTCGGTGATCTCTTTACGCGCGGGCTGTGCGTAAGTCACATGGCGTTCTCGGCCGCTTCCTCACCAGGCCGCACCACATGTTATTCCAATGGACGGATTTTCTAGTTGGCGCTCGCCTGTGCGGCTCTGGGTCCTTCCCCCGTCTCGATCCGTGGAGCTTCAAGTGAACCGTCGCCACGCAGGAAGCGCCATATGGACATGAACATCAAGATCGTCATGATCCCCGCGCTCGTGGCGCACCACTCGCAGACAGCATGAATCGAGAACAGCTCGCGGTAGGTCAGGTAGGCAGAGAAGCCGAAGCCGGCGAGCGTGAACACGAGCGTGGCGAAACGGCTCGTCTCGGTTTCGCGAACCAGAAGCGAACCGAGGATCACGATATAGCCGATCAGGCCCATCAGGGCCACGGGCACGCCGGCGAGCTTGGAATAGATCGAGGTCTGTACCTTGGTGCAGCTTTCCCCGGCGGTGCAGGCCGGCTTGATTCCGGCGTAGTGCACGTAGGTGAGGTAGCTGGCGATCCCCAGACCGATGACTGCTAGCACGATCATCGCAATGCGGACCGTGCGCCGACTCATTCTTTCAGGAGCTTTTCAATCGCCGTTTCGAACTGGCTGGCGTCCGTGAAGCCGGACACTTCCAGCTTCTTCAGAGCGCCGCCCGTCTTGCCGATCATGAACGACGGGGTGCCCGTGAAGCCGTTCTGGTTAGCCGCCTGAGCGTCGGCGATGACCTGGTTGGGATAGGCCGGATCGTTGCGAGCGGAGCTCCATTCGGACGGGTTCAAGCCCGGCACCTGGGCAGCCAGCCCCTGCAAGTAGTTTTCGGTGACGTAGCCGCTGTCCTCTTCTCCCTGCTCGTGGTAGAAGAGCTCCAGGTAGTCCCACATCAGGTTCTGCTTGCCGGCGGCAAGTGCCGCGACCTGCTGGGTCTGGAAGGTTTCGCGTTCGCGCGTGGCGGTCTGCATCGAGTGGTACTCGATCTTAACCTTGCCTGTGCGCACGTACTTCTTGACGATGTCGGGCAGGGCGCTTAGCGTGAACTGCTTGCAGAACGGGCACTCCAGGTCGCCGAAGTACTGCAGCGTAATTGGGGCGTTGGGGTTGCCCAAGGTGATCGTGTGCTGGGGGATGCCTTGCAGCAAGGACACGACTTCGGTCTGGGCGGTTTTTGCCGCCGGGCTGGACGGGGCGGGCGCGTTTTTTTTGCCGCTGCCCGTAGCGACCAGGATGATCACGATGATCACCACCACCACCGCGGCGACCCCGCCCAGTTGGATCAAGCGCTTACGCTGCGCCGACTGGGCCGCGCTCGCTTCCTCGATTGCCTTGCGTTCTTCGCGCGCCTGCTCGCGGCGCTGCTTGCGGGTCAGATCCGACTCGGGCTCGACTGGGCTCATGCCCCAACTTTTGCATACTTCACCTGAAGATTGCTTAAGGACTTGGCGTGGGCGGAGCGAACCGGACGTCGCACCCCGCCGCAGACAAGGCGCATAAGGAGTGCATCAGCTGGCGAACCGAGCCTACTTAGCTGCTGAGCGTCGGAGGTCAATGGTGGACGCTTGCGGGCCTCGGGCGCGTGTGCGAGTCATGCTCGTGGCGTAACGTAGACAGAGACACTGCCCCCGTAGCTCAGCTGGATAGAGCATCGGACTTCTAATCCGAGGGTCGCAGGTTCGAATCCTGGCGGGGGCGCTCTTGATCGTCTTTATCTGAGCCAAGTAGATTTAGTGGCGATTGAGACAAAAAGCGATTTTGTCCCAAATCTGTCCCGACGCTTTGGTAGCGTGCCGAGGCGAATCCGAAGGCCGGTTTGGCCTGTTCGCGGTCAGTGGGGATAGATGGAGACAAATGTCAAGCCGATAAGTGGGCACGTCTTCCGCGTGCGAGGCAAGCGCGGGACGCGCTGGTATGCCAAGTACCGGCTGCCCGACGGGCGGCAGGTACAGAAGGCGCTCGGGCCGGCGTGGACCCAGCGCGGGCGTCCGGCCGATGGCTACTTCACGAAGCGCACGGCCGAGGCGTGGTTGCGTGACGTGCTCGACCAGGCGCACAAGGGCACGTTGCCGGGGATGGTGCGTACCGGCGCGACGTTTGCCGATGCCGCCGCTGAGTGGTTGCGCTACGTGGAGCAGGAGCGTGGTCGTAAGGTCTCCACGCTTGCCGACTATCGCTCGGTCGTGCGCGCGCACTTCCTGCCAGCGTTTGGAGACGAGCCGCTTGAGCGGATCACCGAGGACACGATTGAGCGGTGGCTGGCCGCCCAGTTGCGCGAGGGTGAGCTATCGCGGCGCAGCTTGCAAAAGATGGTGGTCTTGTTGAACGGCATCTTTCGGCGGGCGCGCAAGGTGTGGAAGCTGCCGCAGAACCCGGTGGCGGACATCGAGCGGCTGCCGGTGTCGAAGCGCACCGACATCGAGTTCTATTCGCCCGAGGAGGTCCACGCGCTCGTGCGTGCGAGTGTGGGCGAGCAGGACGGGGCGTTGTTCCTGACTGCCGCGATGACCGGGCTGCGGATGGGGGAGCTGCTGGCGTTGCGCTGGCGCGATGTGGACTTCGCTACACAGACGGTGAGGGTGACGGCGAGCTATACGGCTGGGACGCTCGGTACGCCGAAGTCGGGGCTTGGGCGGGCTGTGCCCCTGGTCGATGAGGTCGCCCAAGCACTGGCGCGCCTCGGCAGACGGAAGCGCTGGACCGGGCCGGACGATCTCGTGTTCGTCGGCGCGACCGGCGGGTATCTGGACGGCTCGGCCCTGCGCCGTCGCTACAAGACGGCGCGTGACGCGGCCGGGTTGCGCCCTCTGCGCTTCCACGACTTGCGCCACACGTTCGGCAGTATTGCCATCCGCACGGCCGATCCGCGCGAGCTACAGGAGTGGATGGGCCACTCCGACTTCTCGACCACGCAGATCTACATGCACTACAGGCCGAGGGCTGACGCGGCGCGGCGGTTGTCGGCGGCGTTCGGCTCGGAGACAGAGCAGATGGCGGGGGAGACGGCATGACCGTTCGTGGAGCGGTCAGCGATCCCGATGGTCGGCACGTTGAGTTGACCGACGAGCGCTGGGAGCACATCGTCGAGCGTCATCCTGAGATCGACGGCCGCGACGACGAGGTTCTTCAGGCTGTGGAGGCCCCTGACGAGCGGTTGCTAGGAGGCATTGAGAACGAAGAGTGGTACTACGTGAGGACGGATGCCCCTAGCAATTGGCTGAAGGTCGTCGTAGCCTACGCTGAGGGCCGTGGCTACATAGTCACGGCGCACGCAAGGAAATCAATGCCATGACCATCAAGCTCGGCCATTTCGTCTTCGACAACGTGTTCTACGACGCGGATGTCGATGTGCTCTACCTGCACATGGGCGATCCGTCAACGGCGGTGGACTTCGACGAGTCCCCCGAGGGGCACGCCCTGCGGTTCGATGCCGACGGAAACTTGGTGGGCGTGACGATCCTCAATGCCAAGCTCCTGATCGAGCGAGACGGGGAACTGACGATCACTGTGCCCGAGGTCATGCATGTGGGCTCGGAGGCTGTTGCCCCGGCACTCGTGGCTGTTTAGGGTCGCGCGCCCTTACCGATGGACGCCGATCCGAACGGCTAGCGTTTAGATCGTGACGACATCCCTGCCTCGCAATGATCCGCCGACTCCAGAACAGTGCCCGTTTTGTCGAATAGCGCGGCGGGAAGACTCGGCTGAGGTCGTATGCGAAGGGGGTAGTTGGTTGGCGTTCTTTCCGCGTGAGCCCGCGACGTTGGGCCACACACTGGTCGTTCCTCGGGCTCACGTTCCCGACTTCTGGTCGCTGCAGCCCAATCTTGTCAGCGAGCTGACGCTAGCCGCTCGGCTTGTTGGCGAGGCCCTTTGGCAAGTGCTTAAGCCCGAAGGGATGAACCTCATAACGTCCTCGGGCAAGGTCGCTGATCAGTCCGTATTTCATTTGCATCTCCACGTCGTTCCTCGCTGGAACGATGATTCGATTGGGCCAATCTGGCCTACATCGGTCGGACTATCCGACCGAGAATTCCAAGATGCCGCGTGTCTTGTCAGGACCGCCTGCGAGGCAGCTCAGCGAGGGGAAGACAACTAGGTAGCGACGGCCACGACGACAGCCGACAATATTAGTACGCCATAGAACAGAACGAGGGTAACGCTGAAGAATGTTCTTGGTCGCGAAGCTCCGGCCTTCTCCGTGGAAGACAGGCGGCTGGTAAACGCCGGACTTGTGGCCCCCATAAAGAACGGTTCGACATTGCTAGTTGAACTCCGTACGTATTCGTACAGCGTGCGAAACAATCGCTCGGCCCGCAAGAAGTAGGCATCTAGAACCCAGAACAACAGAACGGGTATTACGCTGGCAAGGGCCAATATGCCATGTTTGTTGCCTACCGCAAAGCCGAGAAAAACGCCGGAGATAGTCACGCCCCAGCCCTTTACGAGGAAGGAATCCGTTCCGAGCCTCGCGATAACCGCCTGGATCATTTAAGGTGCTTGACCTGATTGTCATCAAAAATATTGTAGTTGCTCACGCTACTGTCCCGGTTGGGGGCACTTTCATTGTCGGATGCGTTAATACGATTTACGAATGACGATCGCTTCCTCTATTAAGTCTCAAGATTATTCTTTATGGTCGCATAAACAGCTTTGCTGTCGATCCCAGACGGATCGTATGTCTTGGCAATCGACGAAAAGTCGGTACCATCGAGACTAAGGTCGCCGAAGGGATTAGCGCCCTTGGTGGATGTTTCTTTTTTTAGATTAAGTAGTTTGTGAATGTATACCGCACATACGCCCTTACCGTCGGCCCATCCTCTTTTGATCTCGTAATTCACCCATTGGCGCCCTGCCGTTGCGCTGCCAGCTAGCACAACAACGCATGACTTACCGTACATTTGGTCATTTATCCATTTTTCAATTGCATCTTTTCCTGCTTTTTCAGGCTCTCCCATTCGTTTGACGACAAAAGGGGCTGGCCTTCGATGACGCCCATTTGACGAATCTGCGATACGCGGTGCGAGTCCTGTGCGTAGTGGAAGCTATGGAATATCTTACGCGCCACTGGGTAAATCCTTTCGTCCTGGGCTTGTGCCGAGCACCAACCTTGGGAATCATCCCCTTGGCCGATAGTTCGAGCTGAAAGAACGATAATGCTATGTCAAGGGAGCTTTCCGTGGCGTTTCGTCGGTGTAGATAGCCTCTGCCCAAGTAATCGTTGGTCGCTCACGGGTCTGTCGGAGGCTGTCGATCAGCGTCCGCGATCGAGTTCGATGTCGGCTACGTTGCGCTCTGAAGACTCGTCAAGTCTTTGGACGCTCGTCTCATAGTCAGGTAGCGGCTCAAGGCTTGTATCCCACATGGGATCGGGTGCCTCTTGGTAGGCGAGGGATGGGGTCTGTGCGCGGCTGTGGCGCATGTGTTCGGCGAGGCGTCTGACTCGGTCGGGGTCTTGTCCTTCGTCGCCGAGCTGGTCGCGTGCGAGGTACCAGTCGGTGCCGTGGCGGGCGCGTGTGGCCTGGACGTAGGCGCTCTCCTTGCTGGTTTGCCAGCCGCCGGTGAGGACGACGGAGCGCTGGACGGTGGCGCCTTGCTGGCGGTAGACGTGTTGGGCGTAGGCGAGGCGGATCGCGTCGAGGTGCTTGTGGTGCGAGCTTGATGCTGGCGGTCTGATCCGTCGAGGGCGATCGTGAGGTGCCGCGCGGCTGATCGCTGACGATTTCGCCGCGGCTGCCGTTCTCGACTCGCGGTTGGCCTGCGCGGCCGGTGTTGGGCGATGAAGGCGACGTGGTCGCCTTGGCGGATGGCTGTAGTGGCGTGTCGGTGAGGTGGATCTCGCGTGGCGTCCGAGTTCGCCGCGCTCGGCCTCGTAGGTGTTGTGCGCGGGCGTTGAGACTGTCGATCTCCGTGTTTGATGCGTCGGCGATCAAAGCGACCTGGCGGAGATCCCGTGTTGTTGGGTGAGTGCGTGCCCAGCGTTGGACGGCGGTCTCGCCGGCCTGGTCGCGGGTGTCCGCGAGGTAGCAGGTTGCCCTTGGCTTGGTAGTGGGCCATCGCTCGCTCTGGTTCCCCTGCGCGGAGCGCTTGCCACGCGCGCTGCTCAGCGGGGTCTGTTGGTCCTGTGGATGTCTCGCTAGTTCTGACGGTCGGCGCGTGCTGGATGAGTCGGTCGAACATGCCGCCGGGGCCGATGGAGGGGAGCTGCTTGCCGTCACCTATCAGTGATGAGCTTCGCTCCGGAGCGTTCGATCGAGGTCGGTGAGCATGTCGAGGCGCTGATGGTCGGCCATTCCGGCCTCATCGAGGAAGATGGTCGTGTCGTGGACCGAAGTGGACTGTGCCGGCCTGGGCGCGCGCGAGGAGAGCGTCGAGCGTGAGCGTGTTTGCCCGCGAGGGTGGGGCTGTCGGCGCCCGAGTCGCTCGGCGGTTGATGCCGGAGACGGCGATACCCGAGCGTTGTCGCGTCCTGCGTGTTGCTCGGCTCTGGCAGCAGCGTCGATGACGACGCCCTTGCCGGTGCCGGCCGGGTCCGACGAGAACGGCTGAGCCGCTCAGGGCCGGTGACCGCGAGGAGTAGCGCCGTCTGCTGCTCGGCGGTGAGCGGGTGCGCGCGATGCGCTCCGCGACTTCACGCGCTGCGGTCGCTCTGTGCGAAGCGTCGCCGGCATCCCGCCCGCGTTGGCTGTGGCGAGGTGCGGCGGCGCGACGCTCGATCGCCTGCTCCTGGGCGCGGATGGCGAGAGTTGTCATCCGTCCGCCCTGCAAGGTGAGGATTCGTCGGTCGCGGACCATCGCGCGGGCGATCTGGAGTGCTGTCTCGGGGCGATATCTCACTGGCGGTCTGCTCGAGCGCGACGGTGTACGCAGCTCGCGAGCGTCGAACACGGCGTGATGCTCGGTCAGGCTGAGCCTCGATGCGATCCTCGACCGGGCCGCTGCGACTGGGCGCTCGGTTGGTCTCGCTGAGAAGCTGTCAGCGCCTCGGTCGGGCCCGAAGCCGTGGTGGTGGCCGGTGTCGTGCCCACGCTTGTTCGTAGGTCGTGCGCGGGTGGTGAGTTTCTTGGCACTGTCGGTTCTCGAGCGCGAGGCCGCGCAGCTCGCCGCGCTCGGGTGCGCGGCCGTAGCGTGCACGAAAGCGCTCCGCGGCGCGGGCGACCTCGCGGGAGCGGCCGGAGAACGCGTCGCGCAGCTCCTCGGGGTACTCCTGCGATCTCGAAGTACTTGCCGTTCTTCCCTGTTGCCTGTTTGATCTGGATAGCCGACGATTCGCGAGTTTTTGGGCGAGTGCGGAGCGGTAGAACGCGCCAAGCTCGCGGGCCGCGCGGAACACGGGCCGCGACCACGTCGCCGCGATCCGGTCATCCTCGCGCACCACGGCTGTGATAACGACGTGACTGTGTAGCTGTGGGTCGGGCGCCTCAGCGTCTGAGCTACTCCTCTGGCGGTGGTGTGCCGGTACTCCGCGGCGATCACGTCCTTGGCAAGCTCCTCCACGACCTGGCCGCTATAGCGACGACGAACGATCGGCGCCCGCTCGCGCAGATAGCCGACGGCTTGTTCGACGGCCTTGGCGTGGGCTGGCTTCGATTTGCTCGCGCTGCCAAGGATCGGCGAGTGCCCACACAGCCGATACGGACTTCGGGGCGCTGAACGCCACGTCGATGCCGCCGCCACTGCCCACCGCCTGCGCCCTCGCGGTCGCAACCATGCGCCAGTGTGGGGATTGCGGCCCTCCATCAGCGCGACGAAGTCCTCGCCCACGACTGGAGCGTTCCCGTCGATGCCGAGCCGTTGAAGGGTCTCAGGGTCAGAAAGCCATCGTCCCGGTGCCTGTGTCAGCTCGCCGTCAGGGGAGAGGTAGTAGTCGCCGCGCTCCGGTGCGACGGTCTTGCCGTCCAGGTAGCGGGCATAACCGCCGGCACGCCCGGCCGGGATGCTCGATGCGCTCATCACTACACCAACTGACCGCGAAACCCGCAAACCGGCCAAAAAGTTGAGCAGCCAAACGGATGCTCAGCGGAGGGCCGTGTATCTGGTCTGTCGTGCTGTTGTCGTTGCTGTTTGCTGTTGGTGGTGGAGCGCAGCGACGTGGGGCCGAGCGTGGATTCGCAGACGGGATGCTGAGCGTCGGCGGGGCGGTGTTGGGGTTCGGCGGCGGCTCTTGACGTTGATGTTGGCGAGCGGGCCTCAGCGCGTTGTTTGCGTGCTGAGGCGGCTCGCGGCGTTCGTGAGGTCTATAGCTCCAGGTCGTCCATTCGTTGTGCGGCGCGTGTTGGCATCACCAGCTCGTCGTGCAGGTGGACGAGTCCGCTTGCTTGTAGTGCGACGAGGGCGTCTTGAACGTTGAGGGGACTGGCACTGACTTCCAACTCGATCTCTGCGCGTGTCCAGATGCCTGTGTGCCCGCCGGAGAGCAGCAGGCCCATGATGGCTGCTTCGGTGACGGGATGGTCGGCGTCGCTTGTTGTGTCCTGGTCTGGGTGTGGGGAGTCGATACCTTCTCGGGGCATGGGAAGAACCTCGTTTTCTTTCCGTGTGGGTCCCGGCGTGGGTTCCATCCGCGTCGGGACCATATGGTTGCTCTGTGCTACATAAAGCCTAGTACATGGACAAGACGTGTTGTAGTGAGCAACATCTACAGGGATGACTCCACCAGCGAAGATCGATCAGAAGCTCGCCCGCGCGCTACGCAGCCTCCGCGAGCAACGCGGCATAACCCAAGAAGACCTCGCCCACGCCGCAGACGTGACCACAACGGCACTCAGCAGGATCGAGGGCGGCAAGGCCAACCCCACATGGACCACCCTCGCCCGCATCCTCGACGCATTGAACGCAAGCCTGGCCGAGCTTGAAACGGCCCTCGCGCACGCAAAGCGCTGAGTCTCCGGGAGCGATTCGTCAAGTTTTTGGCCGGTCTGACGGGTTAGCGGTCAGTAGATGTATGGACGCCATCAGATCAACCGCCAAGCTGAGCGAGGTGCAGCTTGACGGCCCGCTGCTCCGCCCCGAGGAGGCCGCCCGCCTGCTCTCTGTCAAGACGAACTGGATCTACGAAGCCGTGCGCGACGGGCGGTTGCCGTGCCTCCGTCTTGGCCGCAACATCCGCTTCACGCGCGTGATGCTGGAGTCCTGGCTTGAACGGTGCCAGTGGGAGGATCAGCGCTGAAAGGCGACGCCGTTACGAGCGTTTGCCGTCAGCAGCCTTCAGGCGCATCGCGTGCGAATCGGACTCGGCCTCGATCTTGTCTCGGAGTGTCTTGGTCCGAAGGCCTGCTCGACCAGCGAAGCCAATGAATACAAGTGTCACGCAAATGAGGGTAGCGTTGGCGCCTGTTTGGAAGCTCTGCACTGCCGGTACACCAAAGCCTACGGCTGCCGCTCCAAATAGGGATGTCCAACCGAACCAGTGTTGGTACTCGTCCAGTGCGTTCGCATTGACCATGCGGAACTCCAACTGTGGCAATCGGACGTTGACGTCGAGGCCCTCCAATGGTGTCGGGATCGGCACTTCATCGGGCGTGGTAGGGGGAGGCGGATTTACTACGGTCATCGGTTCGTGATCGTCCCTAAGTGACGTGTGCCTTGTACTCAGACCGTCTTCTTATTGAGCGGTTCCCAGGTAGGTGTTGGCAGGAAGCCGCGATAAATGCCTGTTCCTGGCGCCATCAGCGGTGTCATCACGAAGAGCGCCCGACCATTGAGCTTGTCTTTGGACGTAGCGACTAGCTCATTCTGAAGGGCTTGTCGCCGAGCATCATCTGCAAGCGTCAAGACCACAACACCTGGGAAGACTTGTACGTAGTCCTCACCCGCAAGGGTCCTCTCCATCGCTTCGTGGTCAGCCGAAGACAATGGAGTGCCACCGGCACCCACACCCCACGCGATCAAGCAATGCAAGAGTCTACGTCCCTTCTGTCGCGCTGCGACGCTCGCTGACGAGAGGCTGAGAGCCTAGCGAGCCTTGCGGGCGCCGTTCGACCCTCGTATTTCGCGGCTCTGTCCCCAGCCCGTCTCCGACTCGGCAAATCTGACCCCCGCAACCCCCACCCAGTCCGACCGAATCCCACCAATCTAAGCCAAAAAGCCCTGCAAATGGGCTACTTCTAATCCGAGGGTCCCAGGTTCGAATCCTGGCGGGGGCGCTCGGTGGTTGGCCGCGGAGCGGCACGATCCGGCCCAAGGCCTATCGTGCGCGAATGGCCCACACAAGGCTCTATCGCGAAGGAAGGCTGGCGCTCGAGAACTTCCCCGTCGAGGACGTCTCCGAATACCTTGAAGACGAGGGCGCGTGCGTGTGGCTTGACTACTGCTCGCCCATCCAACAAGACCTCGAGACGATCGCCGAGGAGCTCAAACTGCATCCGCTCGCTGTCGAGGACGCCGTCAACGAGCATCAACGGCCCAAGCTCGACCGCTACGACTCTCATCTGTTCATAAGTGCCTACAGCGTGAGGCTGGACACCGTCTCCGGTGAGCTGTGCGCGAGCGAAGTAGCGGTATTCGTTACGAAGAAAGCGCTCGTCACGGTGCGCAAGGACGAGGGCGTCGCGATCGAGCCGGTCCTTGCGCGCTGGGATGACTCCAAGGACCTCATCGAGCACGGCGTTTCCTTTCTGTTGTGGGGTTTGCTCGATGACATCGTGGACGGCCATTTCGAGGCTGTGCAGTCATTGGACACAGAGATCGAGGCGCTTGAGGACCTTCTCTTTGATGATGCTCCACACAACACCGAGGTCCAGCGGCGTTCTTTCGAGCTGCGCAAGAGTCTCGTTCTGCTGCGACGGCTCGTGCTGCCGATGCGCGAGGTAGTCAATTCACTGATGCGGCGCGACCTTCACGTGCTCGACCAGGCAATGACTCCCTACTACCAGGACGTCTACGACCACGTCCTGCGCGCCACCGAATGGACGGAGTCCTTGCGCGACCTTGTGACGACGATCCTCGAGACCAACCTCACGATCCAGGGCAACCGCATGAACCTTGTCATGAAGAAGGTTACGAGCTGGGCGGCGATTATTGCCGTTCCCACCGCGATCACCGGCTTCTATGGGCAGAACGTGCCCTACCCGGGCTTCGCGGCCCATTGGGGATTCTGGTTCTCCACGATTTTGATCGTGGTCCTCTCAGGCGGGCTCTACTGGGCGTTTCGGCGCAGCGACTGGATATAGAAACGAAGGATGATCGGCGAAGCGGAGGCATGATTCGCTTTGTCATTGCCGGGCGACAGCGAACAAGGAGCGTCGCAAGAGCCTCCGACATCGCCGCGATAGCCTGCGCTTCGCCGGTTATCCGACCGGCCGGCGCCCTGGCGCCGCGCACTGAGAAGGAGAGCTCAAATGACGGTTGCTAGGTTCGCAAGGCGGGTGGCGCGCCCGGCTGGGCTGGCGTTGATCATCGCGGGGTTGGGCGGCGGAACGGCCGCTTACGGTCATGGGATCGAAATGTTTCCCAGGTTGGTGACCCATCACGGACATGCCGCCAAGAAGAAACCGAAGAAGAAATCATCTGTCGGGCCGCGTGGCCCCAAGGGCGCTACGGGCGCTCCCGGCCCGCAAGGCCCGCAAGGTGTCGCCGGCCCGCAAGGCCTTCAGGGAGCGGTCGGCCCGATGGGTCCTGGGGCCTTCAAGTTCGCGTTCTCGGGTGTCCCAGTGACGAACGATCCCGAGCACAATGTGCTTCCCGTCGGTCCGTTTCAGCTCGGGTTGAGCTGTCTTCCCGGAGTGAAACCCGGTGATGTGGGCTTCAAGATCTACGTGACGGTCCCGGCTGCGCTGCAGTACACGCAGACGCTGGAGAGGCTTACGGAAACACCTCCGCAAGGAGCTCCCGAAGTCACCAGTGGCACAGAGCCAGTAATACCGACCACTCCGCAACTCGACGAACTCGAAAGCGGCAAGAGCGCCGAGGTGTGGGCGACCGACATGCTCACCAATCCTGCCACGGGAGAATCCACGTGGCTGGAGATCTGGTATGGCGCGACGACGGGCACGTCAGCCCGCTGCTTCATGTCCGGGATCGAGATCTAGCCGCGTCGGGCGTGTGGCCGCGAGCACCTTCTCGCGGCCACACGTCTCCTACGAATCGATTCGCGGACCAGCGTTAGGCTGGACGACGTGGCCAAGCGTCCGAAGATCGTGACGATCGCGAGCACAACAAGGACGTAGGCGGGTGGCGGGGCGAGGCTGAGCCGGCTGTAGGATCGGCCGCCGCCGATGTTCCTACTGACCGTATTGGTTTACCCGCTCGTGCTTGCCCTGCTGTGTGGCGGCGCGGGCTTGCTCGTGGACCGCGCCAGCGGGGGCGTGGTGCCGGTAATGCTGTTGTTCACAACTGGTGCGGCTGCCTTGATTGCGGTCTCTCAGTTGACGACGTATGTGGCGCCCCTAGCGCCGGCCACGCCGTATGTGCTCGTGGCGGTGGCGGTGGCCGGGCCGATCGTGGGGTGGGATCGCGCGAGGAAGATCGCGCGCTCTTGGCGCTCGTCCCTGTGGCAGATCGGCATCGGGCCTATCGCCTATGCGCTTGCGCTTGCGCCTGTTTTGCTGGCGGGTAGGCCGAGCTTCTCCTCATACCTGGCTTTGGCCGACTCAGCCGTGCACATGGTCGGCGCCGATTTCCTTATCCACCACGGTCAGGACTTCTCCCATCTGGACCTGGCCAACTCCTATGGCGCGACGATCCATAACTACTACGGCGAGAGCTATCCCTCGGGCGCGGACACTCTCTTGGGTGGCTCCTCGAACTTGGCGGGCCTGCCCTTGATCTGGACGTTCCAGCCGTTCACCGCTTTCATGTTGGCCACGGCCACGGGTCCCGCTTGGGTGCTGCTGCGGCGAGCAGGTTTGAGTGTTCGACCGCAAGGGCGCGCGGGTGGGCGGCGGCGGCAACCCTGACCGTGACTTTGCCGGCGCTCGTGTACGCGTACGAGCTGATCGGCTCGATCAAGGAGATCGTCGGGCTGGCCTTGATCCTGAGCATGGGTGCGCTTGGTGGTCGAACACAGGCGCTGGCTGTGGAGTGGGGCGCGTGGCGCGATTCCCTTTGCGCTTCTCGTGGCGGCCGGGGTGGGTGCGCTGGGGGTCGCTTTCGGTGCCTGGGCGCTTGCCTCGGCTGTGGCTTTGGTCGCGGTGGCGATCCTTGAGCTGGGCAGAGAACGGGGGAGGCGCATATCTTCGTTGCGCCGTCTGGGTGCTCTGCTGGTGGGCGGCGCGCTGGTGCTGATCCTCGGCGCCTGGCCGACCTGGACCAACGTGTCAGGCTCGGTCACCGTCGCGCAAGGGATCGCCTCAACCTCCAACCCGGGCAACCTCCACTCGCCGCTTCATCCCACCCAGCTCTTGGGGGTATGGCTAGGCGGCAGTTACAAGATCCTGCCGACCGGACTTGGACTGACGCTCACCTCTGTGTTCATAGCGCTTGTCTTGCTTTTGGCGCTGGTGGGGTTGGGGAACGTCGTTCGTACTGGTCGCTATGAGCTCGCTCTCTGGTCTGTTCCGATGCTGATCGTGTGGCTGCTGGTGCGAGCATCCGCGACTACGTGGGCCGACGCGAAGGCTCTGATGCTCACCTCTCCGGTGGTCGTACTGATGGCTTGGGCGGGCATCGCTGCTTTGTTTGCGGCCGGAGCCGCCGGCTTGCGGGTACTCGCTGCCGTGCTTGCGTTTGCGCTATTCGGCGGCGTCGTTGTCTCCGACGCGCTCCAATACAACGCTTCCAATTTGGCGCCCACGGCGCGCTTTGACGAGTTGGCCTCGATCGACTCTCGCTTTGCGGGCCACGGCCCGACTCTGTTCACCGACTTCGACGAATACTCGCTCTACCTGTTGCGCGACATGGACGTGGGGGGTCCCAACTTCGTCTATCCCCCGCCGGCGCTTGCAGGCACCTCCGGTGGGCACGGCCGCCCGGTGCAACTGAATCGGATAGCCCCGGCCAAGCTGCTCGCCTACCCCCTGATCGTGACGCGTCGCGATCCCACGGCGATCCGTCCGCCGGCCGCCTATCGCCTGCTGTGGCAGGGCACTTACTACCAGGTGTGGGGACGGCGGCCGGAGGCGCGCCCGGCGCTTGCGCACATAGCCGTGGCGCCGGCACACGCTCCGGTCCTGACCGCTCCGCCTGGCTTCTCGCGCAGATCGGGCACCGCGCGCGCCGGGACCCAGGTGGCCCTCGCGCGTACGCGCTGTTTGCGGATCCTCGAAGGGGCGCTGCGCTCGCCTACGGCCAGGCGTCGGGGAAGCAAGGAGCGCCTTGTGGCTGCGCTTGCGCCGCAGCTCATCACGGTGTCGATCCCGCGCTCTCACCTGCGCCGTCCCGCCGGTTGGGCGCGCACGGGCGAACGTATCCTCATGACCCGGCCGGGCAGCCTGCGGCTCGCTTTCAGCCTGCCGCGAGGGGGCCTGTGGCAGGTTTGGCTGCAAGGCGATGCCATGCGCCCTATCCACCTCGCCGTCGATGGGCGCCCGCTTGGATCGTTGGGTGGTCAGCTCGGCGGCAACTCTCTGGTCGCCAATACCTTCTCGCCTCTCACTGTGAGGCTTGCCGTCGGGACGCACACGCTCACGATCGCTCGCCCCGGCGCTAGCCTTGCCCCGGGCGACGGTGGCGCGGCGGTGCTGGCCGGGGTCTTCCTCACGCCCGCCGGTCCGGCCGGACTGCCGGCGCTTGTGACGGCGCCCTTGGCTCGCTGGCGCTCGCTGTGCCGCCGCCCAGCGCAGTGGGTAGAGCTTCTCGTCGGCACTCGGCCCTAGCCTTCGCTTGAGAGTGAGCGAGCCACAACGCCCATCTACCGACGAGATCCTGCTCGGTGATTGCCTTGATGTACTGCCGTGCTTCGCCGATGGCTCGTTCCAGTTGATCTATATCGACCCGCCCTTCAACACAGGCCGCGAGCAGACGCGCAAGCTCGTGCGCACCATTCCCGACGAGGATGGCGACAGGACTGGATTTCAAGGACGCCGCTATACCACTCGGCTGCTCGGAGAAAGCTCTTATAGCGACGCTTTCGAGGATTACCTTGCTTTCCTGGCGCCGCGCCTGGAGCATGCGCGGCGGCTGCTCGCGCTCGAAGGCACGCTCTATTTCCATATCGACTACCGCGAGGCCCACTATTGCAAGCTCCTGCTGGATGAGATCTTCGGGCGCGAGTGCTTCCTCAACGAGCTGATCTGGGCCTATGACTACGGCGCGCGCTCGCGGCGACGCTGGCCCGCCAAGCACGACACGATCCTCGTCTACGTGCGCGATCCTGGCGCCTACTATTTCGATGTAAGCGAGGTGGACCGCGAGCCTTATATGTCGCCGGGCCTGGTGGGTCCCGAGAAGGCGGCGCGTGGCAAGCTGCCCACCGACGTGTGGTGGCACACGATCGTCCCGACCTCCGGTGCCGAGAAGACCGGCTATCCGACCCAGAAGCCGGAGGGGATCGTGAGGCGCATGGTCAGCGCCTCCTCGCGTCCGGGCGACTGGTGCCTGGACTTCTTCGCAGGCTCGGGCACCTTGGGCGCGGTCGCCGCGCAGCTGGGCCGTCGCTTTGTGCTGGTCGACTCCAACCCGCGGGCGGTAGAGGTCATGCGGGCGCGCTTGCCCGCCAATCGTCAGCCGCCGAAGGCGGCGGGAGCGATGGCGAGGTAGGGTCTAGGCGGTGGCCGGCCGCGTCCTGATCCTCACGTGGGAGTATCCCCCTGTGATCGAGGGGGGGCTCGCTCGTCACGTGCGCAAGCTCGCCGAGGAGCTGGTTGCGCAGGGCACCGTCGTGGATGTGCTGACGCGCGGGCGCGAGAGCTCCGAGTTTTGCGAACAGCAGCGGGGGGTCACTGTGTATCGCGTGTGCGAGCCACGCTTCCCCCAAGATCTTGATCGCTTTCTCGGGTGGGTGGAGCAGATGAACGACGACATGCTCGCGGCCGGCAAGGCGCTTGCCGAAGATCACACGTATGACCTCGTCCACGGCCACGATTGGCTTGTAGCCCACGCCTCCGCCGCTCTGTCGGATCTCTTGGAGATCCCCTATGTCACGACGATCCACGCCACCGAGCACGGCCGCCACCAGGGGTGGGTCGACAAACCGCCGCAGTCTGATATCCACGCGATCGAGCGCTGGATGGCAAACCGTGCTGACTCGGTCATCACCTGCTCGCACTACATGCGCGGCCATGCCGCCGACATCTATGACATCGACGAGCGCCGCATCACCGTCATCCCGAACGGGATTGACCCCTCTGACCTGCGCCCAGTGGACGATCTGGATGCGCTGCGCCTCAAGTTCGCACAGCCCGAGGAGAAGCTCGTGCTGCTTGTCGGGCGGCTCGTCTACGAGAAGGGCTTCCAGCTTGCCTTCGATGCGCTACCGGAGGTGATCGAGAAGGTGCCTGGCGTACGCTTCCTCGTCGCCGGCTCTGGCACCCACGAGGGCGAGCTGAAGGCCCAAGCAGAGCGGCTGGGCCTATCGGACAATGGTGTCTTCCTCGGCTGGATCGGCGATGACGCGCTGCACTCGCTCTACCGCATCGCTGACCTCTGCGTGGTGCCCTCCTTGTATGAGCCGTTCGGGCTCGTTGCACTCGAGGCGATGGCCTCCGGCTGTCCTTGCATCGTCGCCGACACCGGCGGCTTGCGGGAGGTGGTGCCCGCGGGCGAGCGTGTGGGACTGCGCTTCAACGGTGGCGACCCCGAGCACCTCGGCGTCATGATCGAGCGCTTGCTTGTCGACGAGGAGTTGCGCGATCGTCTTGTCACCGAGGCCTCGGAGCATGTGCTGTCATTCGATTGGTCGGATGTCGCCCAGCGGACTACGGGCGTCTACCGCGATCTTTTGCCAAGCGCCGAGCCGAGTCGGAGGGAATGAGGAGATGCTCACGGGGTTGATGCAGGACGATTTTCAGCTGACGCTCCACCACCCGCTGCATCGCATGCGCTCCGTGCATCCATCCGCGGAGGTAGTGACGCTCACAGACGACGGTGTCATACGTGCGAGCTATGGCGAAGTGGCCGAGCGTGTGGATCGGCTCGCGCGTGTGCTCGAGAAGCTCGGTGTCAAGCAGGGCGATCGCGTGGGCACTTTTGCGTGGAACAATCAGCGCCACCTCGAGCTCTACATGGCGGTGCCCTGCATAGGGGCGGTGCTCCACACGCTCAATATCCGCCTGTTCGCCGAGCAGATCACCTACATCGTCAACCACGCCCAGGACGGAGTCATCTTCGTCGATGACTCCGTCGTCCCGCTGCTCGAGCCGCTTGCCCCCACGTTCGAGGGAGTGCGCCACTATGTGGTCATGGGCGATGGCGACAGTGGCTCCCTGCCGAACGTGCTGCGCTACGAGGAGCTGCTGGAGCAAGCCGGGCCAGGCTCCTACGATTACCCCGAGGTGGACGAGCGTCAGGCTGCGGCCTTGTGTTACACGAGCGGCACGACAGGCAACCCCAAGGGGGTGCTCTACTCCCACCGCTCCATCTCGCTGCACTCCACCGCATCGTTGATGAAGGACGCGCTCGGTCTCTCCCAGGGAGATCGAGCGCTGTTGGTGGTGCCGATGTTCCATGTCAACGCCTGGGGCATTCCGCATGCTGCGGCGCTGGCCGGCGCAGACCTGATCATGCCGGGCCGCTTCCTGCAGGCCGAACCGTTGGCGAAGCTCATCGAGGCGGAGCGCCCCACGATTATTGGCTGTGTGCCGACTATCTTCGGCGATCTGCTCCGGTACGCCGACGCGAACGATGTGGACATCTCCTCGATCACCAACGCTGCTTGTGGTGGCTCGGCGGTGCCGAGACAGCTGATGAAGGACTTCGACGAGCGCCACTCGGTGAACGTTTTTCAGGCGTGGGGCATGACGGAGACGAGTCCGGTCGCCTCCTATTCGCGTCCTGACGAGTCCAAAGGGCATGACGACGCCTACTGGGATAACCGCGCCAAGCAGGGCAAGCCTTTGCCGTGGGTGCAATTGCGGATCGTGGGCGACGACGGGAAGGAGGCGCCATGGGACGGCGTGGCTACCGGTGAGCTTGAGGTGCGAGGGCCGTGGATCGCCGCCTCTTACTATTCTGATGAGTCGGGCGCTGAGCGCTTCCACGACGGGTGGTTGCGTACCGGCGACATCGCCTCGATCGACGAGCGGGCATTCATCCAGATCACCGACCGTTCCAAGGACGTGATCAAGTCTGGCGGTGAGTGGATCTCCTCGGTCGAGCTGGAGAACGAGGTGATGGCCCACCCCGACGTGATCGAGGCGGCTGTGATCGCAAAGCCTGACGAGAAGTGGGCTGAGCGGCCACTGTGCTGCGTGGTGGTGCGAGAAGATGCAGAGCTTTCCGCGGAGGAACTGGTCGAGCATCTGCGCCCACGCGTGGCGAAGTGGTGGTTGCCCGACGAGTTTGCCTTCGTGGATGAGGTACCCAAGACGAGCGTAGGCAAGTTCGACAAGAAGGTTCTGCGTGCCCATCTGCGGCAGGGCACCCTGCAAGGGCGCGTCAAGGTCGGCGCTTGAAGCTGCTGGCGGGCCTGGGCGCCGTTGCCGCGCTCGCGTTGCCCTCCGGCGGTCGTCCGGTCAAGTTGGCGCCGCTGCGCTATCGACCCGTCGGTTGCTTGGCTTCGGGGCCGCTCGCGGCGCGCACTAACGGTCCGCGCCGGCGCGAGGTGGCGCTCACATTCGACGACGGCCCTTCGATCTATACGCGTCGCTTCGTGCAGATGCTGCGAGCCAACGGAGCCGTCGCCACCTTCTTCATGATCGGCGAGCAGCTCGGCGGCTATTCGAGCACGCTGCGCGAAGAGCTACGCGACGGTGATGCGCTTGGAGACCACACTTGGACGCATTCCGACCTCGTAGCCACCGGTGGGGTCGAAAGTCAGCTGCTGCGCACCAAGAACGCGATCGCGGCGATGAGCGGCTACACGCCTTGCGTGTTCCGCCCGCCTTATGGTTCCTACGATGCGTCGGTGTTGCGCACCGCGCGTGCTCTCGGCCTGGCCACGATCACCTGGGATGTGGATCCCTCCGACTATGCACTTCCGGGAGTTGGGGCTATTGAGCAGCGCGTGCTCGCCCAGGTTCAGCCTGGATCGATCGTCATCTCCCACGACGGGGGCGGGCCGCGCATACAGACGTTGGCCGCCTATCCGCACATCATTGCGGCACTACGTGCACGTGGTTACCGCTTCGTAACGGTGCCCCAACTGCTAGGTATGCGCACGATCTACGATCGCTGTCGGCGCGACTGCGGGGAAGCTCAGATCGAGGGTCGGCCGCCGCCCGGGTCGACTGTCCGGGCCGACTGAAACGCGTCTCGCGACGACAGTTGAGACCTTTTGGTGTTTGCGACCACGGGATTTGCGGAACACCATGCAGGAGATTTCACCACTGAGCAAAAAGGGGTTCTCGGGTAGACTGACGCGATCGCAGCAGCGCCAAGCGATTGGCAAGGCTCTCAAAGGAAATGAGGGGCTCTTCGAAGAGGGGCCCAAGCGAACCACCGGACGCGGGAGATAGCAATATGCGAAACGACTTCACGGCCTGTGATGGGCCAAGCACGGCAAAGGTAGCGGCGACCGACAGTGGCCGCTCGCGCCGGCGTCGGACGATGCGCCGCGGGCTGCTCGCTTTCCCGCTTGTGCTCGTCCTGATCGCGGGTGGGGCCACGACGGCCCTTGCCGCTGAACCGACGAGCGGCTACAGCCAGACTTCGCCCGCTCCGAAAACGACGCCTTCGCCCAAAGGTGAAGCCGCCCCGACGAACACGTCGAGTACTCCGAGCAAAGAAACCACAACCGCCACACCGACCTCTAGCACCGAACCGACGGCCACTACGGCCACGAAAGCCACGACCCTGCCTTTCACCGGTCTTGATCTGCGTTGGGTGATCCTCGCGGGTGTGCTCCTGGTCGGGATGGGCATGTCGATCGTGCTGGTCCAGCGCGGTCGCGGCGGCAGCGCCAACCGTTAGCTGACAATCACGAGATCGCCGATCGCGAGCAGCGGGTAGACCTGGCCCGCCGTTCCGATCGGCAGCTCGACGCAGCCGTTGGATTGTGGCGTGCCGTAGGAGGCGCGCGGGAAGCCGTGAACTGCGTCGCCACCGTTGAAGTAGTTGACCCATGGCACGCCCGGATCGCTGTATTTGCTGCCGTCGGGGTTGGTGCCGGTCATCGTGGTCGACGTGTAGCGGGCGTAAATCGGGAACGTGCCCTGTTCGGTTGTGGCCCCCGAGACCCCGGTGTTGGCGGGCGTGGTGATGACCACGCGACTGCCTCGGTGGACCTCGAGCGTCTCGGGGATCGACTCGCTCACGGTCACGAACGTGTACGGCTGCGGGTCGCCGTGGCCGAGCGTCTCGGCGGCAAGCAGTGAGGCCCATGTCGAGCCTTCGGGAGATCCGCTAGGGGACAGGCCATGGTTGTCTTGGAAGACCATCAACGCGCCATGTGTGGTTGGGTCCAGGGCTCCGTAGCGCAGGCCCGGAGCGTGAGGTACATTCGGCGAGAGCGTGGCCGCGGGTGGGTTGAAGGCGTAGCGAGCCGCCAGCGCACGCGACTCGGCTTTACTGCCGCTGTTGCGTCCGTGCGAGGCGTCGATCGTGTAAGGCAGGTAGTTCAGGCGCGCCAGGGCCTGCTGTAGAGCCTGGAGGCCCGGGCAGGCTACGTCTAGCGTGTATTGGCGGCGCTTGCCTCCCAAGGGCAAATCACCGGTCACGGTCGTTCCAGCCCACACCGTCAGCGTGTAGCTTGAGCACGGCTCGAGCGTAGACTTCGGTTGGAACGAGTCGTAGTCCCCGACGGTGCTCCACTTGCCGGCCACGGCCGGCGTCAGCATCGGGACTGGCGAGCCTGGCGCGGGTGTTCCTGAAAGCCTGATGCGCAAGGGCGCGGTGCCGTCGGTTATCGCGGAGTGGGGCAGGGCGGTGATGCGCGTGTGGACAGTCGGCTTAGGCGGGGTAGGTGTTGGCGGCGTGGTTGTAGGGGTCGTTGTGGGCGTCGTCCGTTCTGTGGGTGTGGTCTGTGTACTCGGCGTGGTCTGTGTAGTTGGGGATGCCGTCTGAGGGCTCGCGCCGGCAGCCTGTGCGGGGTCGCTTGCCACAGCTGTGCAGGAACACGCGATCGTTGCCAGTATGCATGTCAAAGCGATGGGGTTCTTCGGCTTCACGATCGTGAAGCCTAGCCAGCCGCGCGGCGCTCTTCGCTGCTTGAGCTTTCTCTTGCAGCGGGTTTCTTGGCTCAGGCGATCGTCTCGGTGCGCGAGGTCGTTCCCTGTTCGTCGCGGTAGCGCACTTCGATCTGGGGACCGGCGAAATCGAGGACCGCGAAGCCCATGCGTCCCCAGTGGTCGCCGTGGTACTTGGAGAATGCGGTTTCCTGCCAGGCGCCTGGCGCGGGGATATGTTCGTCTGGGGTATGAGTCATGAGCACGGGTACGCCTCCGTGACCAATACAGCGCGGAATATTCACGCCGCCGGTGGCTTGGAAGCCCATCAAGCGATGCTCATGTCCCCACAGCCAGGCGGTGACGTGATCGTCCTTCAGTATGGGCGCAAGCTTCGCGGGCAATGTGGGGCCTAGGTCCTCGGTGTCGTATACCGAGATGAGCTGATGGTGGCTAAGCAGCATCAGCTTGCGCTCCGATTCTGAGGACACGCGCTCGACATAGCTGGCCTGGGGATCCTCCAGCACGCCGACCATGCCGAAGGACAGCACGTCGGGATTCCAGGCAGTGTCGAGGCCCACGATGTCCCAGGAGGGCGAGCGTAGGCGGAAGTAGCTGGTGGGCTTGCCGTCGGCTGATCTTTGCTTAGCGAAGCGCTCATCGCCTAGCAAAGTTTTGAAGTAGCCAAAACCGCCGCCGTACATGTCGTGGTTGCCGTTCAACGACCACGACGTGACACCTCGGCTCGTCTGTTCTGAGGTCACGGGCCACATTCCTGGCGCGAGCACGTGATGGCGCACCTCCCGCTCCTCGCCCGAGTAGTAGATATCACCGAGATGGATCACGTGCGCCTGGCGGCCTTCCGCGAGCGCTTTGGTCACCTCTTCGGCCATGTGCTCAGCGACCCTGCGCGCACGGGGAAGCCCCGTACCCCAATCGCCGACGATTACCACACGAGCGTTGTCGGCGATTTCGTACTCGGCCTGCAAAGGGTTGAACGAGTGGTTGCCGCGGGCCAAGCGATCGAGTACCGCTCCGGCCACGTCGATTACCCAGTTAGGATCGTCTGGCCCGAAGCGCACTGGGTGCAGGATCGACTCGATCAGGTGGATCAGCCACCCCAGCGGGCCGCGATGCTCGGGCGCCTCCCCGGGTACCCCGCGCTCGCGCAGCTTGCCCTCCAAAGTGCTCTGCATCAGGCTCTGGATTGGATCGCGCGACATGAACGGGACTTGGGCAGTCTTCCTGCCGCCCGACGAGGCGAGTCCGGGCGCGACTGGTGGGAGCGCCGCGCGCAGCTGGGTCACCGGATCGCCTTCGCCAGCGAAGGTGTCCGCTGCGCGTGCGGCCGCGTCCTGCAGCTCGGGGGCGCCGAGCTGCTCACGCAGAGCCTCGACGTACCTATGCATTTCTCGCCGGTCGACTACTTGCCTGATCATCGGCTCACTTCCATTTATCGGGCACGCCGGGTAGGGCAGCATATAGCCGTGCCCGGCACGATTGTGTGATCGCTGAGGAGCGACGAGAACATCGGACTGACGGTGGAGCCCCTTGAGGCGTTGAACGAGACTGAACCGGGGCGGATAGCCAGCCCCGGTTCCAACAGCGTTCTGAGAATGCGGAACCGGGAACAACGTCGGAACCCGGATAGCTTCCTTGAGGATCTCATGGAGCCGGTCGCTCGGCAAGCGCGGTCGCGCGCTTTGGAGGTGCTTCGTAAGCACCAAGGTTTTGACGTCCTAGCTACGACCTTGTCGTGTATCTCAAATCAAAGCGTGCCCCCACACGCCCTGCCGTCGGGATGACTTCTCCTATTGGGGCCGGCGATTATGTGGTTGTCCTCATGCGACCCGACGGAGTCCACTTGGCGCATCTATGGTTCAATTCCTTTGATCGGAATGTTGCCAAACGTCTCGGGGGTACCTCGACGTGCTTACACGGCTTGAACTCGAGCAGTGGCTGTTGGGCGTGGGTCCGGGACAACGGTGCACGCAGGACTCCCCGATCCTGCCGGAGGTCTGGCACGCGTACGCGCTGTCGCCGGAGGAACTCGGAGAGGAGCCGCTCGACGGGCCCGAGCTGCTGAGGAGCGAGGAGGACGATCAGCCTTCTGAAGGGCCGGGCGAGGAGTTGCCTCCTATCCGGGACGTCGTCGACCTGCTATTGCGACCGCTGGCGGAGTCCAGTGCAAGCGAACTGGCGCGTGCGCTCGCGCGCCGGCTCGACCGGCCACACGAGGACAGTCAGCTCGTCTTCAACGATGCATATGTCGCTTGTCGGCTGAGCTTTCGCGAGATGTTGCACGCCACGCTCCCACTCACCGAGTACTGGCAGCGGCTGTGGCCGGAGCGCAAGGGTCCTGTTGGCGAGCTGATTGAGGAACGGCGCAAGAAGATCGCCTCCTTCTTCCAGCTTGGACGTGCACGTGTGCAGGGTAAGCATGCCCGGGGCGATGCCGACATCCCAGGCGAACTGGTTTGGCTCGTCGGACTCGTAGGTCGCATCGCTTGGGAGCGCGAGTGGGCGCCGAACACCAAGGAGAAGACGCCCACCGCGAACGAGCTCATCGATGCCGCCGTGAAGATGTTCGACGGTCTGAAGTTCGACGTCGCCACGGACGATCCGTTGCTGTGGACCGTGGGGCGCAACCGCCCGGTGCGCACAGCGGTGTGGCGCTCACGGGTGACGTGTAAGGTCGATGCAGCCACACAGCTGTTCGCGCTCTCTTGCAAGGGGGTTCGCTGGGCAGTGATCGACTCGGGCGTAGACGCACGCCATCCCGCTTTCGTCAGTCGCAACGGCGACGGGCCAGTGGTGAGGCCCGACGATGACCCATTGCGGTCGGGGGAATCGCGTGTCGCGGGCACCTGGGATTTCGTGTCAATACGTGAGGTGCTCATGGAACGCCAAGGTCCGTCCCTGGCGGACGAGGAGCTGTTGCTTGACGATCCGCAGGCCGAGGAGATGCAGCGAACGGCGGCGCGGGTGGCCTCCGGGCAGGCGGTGAACTGGGCTGCGATTGCCCCGTCGCTGGAAGTGCCCCACGACGAGCGCTACCGACCGCCGGCAGATGATCACGGAACGCACGTGGCGGGCATCCTCGCTGCCGACTGGCGTCCTGAGGACAGGCCTTCGCCCGGCAAGAACGCGAGCTTGAGCGGCATGTGCCCCGACATCGTCATCTACGACCTGCGTGCGTTCGACGAAGCCGGCAAGAGCGACGAGTTCCAGGTGCTCTCAGCGATGCAGTTCGTCCGCCACCTCAACGCGCACGCTGACATGCCACTGATCCACGGTGTCAACCTGTCGTTCTCCATACGCCATGAGGTGGACAAGTATGCGGCCGGTGCCACGCCTGTCTGCGAAGAGGCCAACCGTCTCGTGGGAAGCGGCGTCGTGGCGGTCGCCGCCGCAGGCAACGAAGGACGCGGCGGTTATATCGTGCAGGACCGCGTAGTCGAGGGATACCGGTCGGTTTCGATCACCGATCCTGGCAACGCGGAGAAGGCGATCACGGTCGGGGCCACCCATCGTGAACGACCCCACACATACGGCGTCTCCTACTTCTCGAGCCGCGGTCCCACGGGCAGCGGCAGCCCGAAGCCCGACCTGGTGGCTCCCGGGGAGAAGATCACCTCGGTAGTGCCAAACGCCGGCTTGCGAACCAAGGATGGCACCAGCCAGGCGACGCCGCACGTCTCCGGCGCGTGCGCGCTTCTGATGGCGCGCCATCCAGAGCTCATCGGCCGCCCGGAGCGCATCAAGCAGATCCTGCTCGCCAGCTGCACCGATCTCGGTCGCGAGAGATCGTTTCAGGGTGCCGGCATGATCGATGTCCTACGAGCCATCCAATCGGTGTGACGATGATCTTCTCCCTGGAGGCTTTGAGAGCACGGCACGGCGATTGCCTGCTTGTCCATTTCGGCACGCCGCAGGACCCGCACACAATCCTGATCGACGGCGGGCCCCAGACGGTCTATGCAGATGCGCTCAAGCCACGGCTGCGAGAGCTGCGCGAGCACCTGATCGGACTGGAGCGCATCGCTCCAGACGATGCACTGCCACTCGCGCTCGCGCTGGTCAGCCACATCGACGACGACCACATCGGCGGTATGCTGGCACTCGCCGAAGACGATGACGGTGGGCTGGCGTTGCCCCATCCCTCTTGGGTGGCGCCGAAAACGCTCTGGCACAACACGTTCGAGCAGATGGCCGGCGCACCGGAAGCAACCGTGAGCGAGATCGTGCTGGAGCGCGACACCACGAGCAAGACCTCCGCTGTGCTCGCAAGCGTGAAGCAGGGCCGCGAGCTGCAAGCACAAGCCGAGAAGCTCGGGTGGCCGATCAACTCCCCTTTCAAAGGCGACCTAGTCCAAGCCCCGCCCCAAGGTGGCCTGAGAGTGAAGCTCGACGAGGCGACGAGCATCGTCGTATTGAGCCCGCGAGCCGACGAGATAGAGGGTTTGCGCAAGGAGTGGCTCAAGCAGATGAAGCGCTTGCGGGCGAAGGAGGCTGCATCCGCGCAAGTGTCTGCTTACCTCGACAAATCCCCATACAACCTGTCGAGCCTTGTGTGCCTGCTGCATCAAGAAGACCACACGATGCTGCTCACCGGCGACGCGCGGGGCGATCTCATCCTGAAGGCACTCGATGCAGCCGCGCTCACCTCAAACGGAGAGCTGCATGTCAACGTTCTGAAGCTTCCCCACCATGGCTCGATCCGAGACGTGGATGTGGACTTCTTCCAGCGGATCACCGCCGAGCACTATGTGATCTCCGGAGATGGGCGCTATGGCAATCCGGAGAGCAAGACGCTGGAAATGATCACCGGGTCTCGCAAAGACGACGAGTTCACGATCCACCTCACTTACGCCACTGGACAGAGCGACTGGGAGCAGCGGTTGACGGCCTTCATCGCCGAGCGTGACGCGAAAGGCCGATGCTTCCACGTTCAGGCGCGCGCGGACTCCGCGTTGTCATTGAGTGTCGATTTGCGCGAACCCCCGTTCCCACCAACCTACTCGCCAGTTTGAGCACGCTTCCTAAGCCTGCCGACGTGCAGGCTCCTGTGTTCGACGACAGCGACGGGCCTCTTGAAGAGGAGGTCGCACTGTGCCTGTCTGGCGGCGGCTACCGGGCGATGCTCTTCCATGTAGGTGCTCTTTGGCGGCTGAACGAGCTCGGCTATCTGCCCAAGCTCGACCGTATATCGAGCGTCTCGGGTGGTTCGATCACCGCTACGGCGCTTGGGCTGCGTTGGCACCTACTGACGTTCGAGGGGGATATCGCGAGCAACCTCAACCAGCAGCTCGTGGACCCGATCAGGGCACTTGCGAGCGTCACGATCGACATCGGAGCGGTACTACGTGGCATCTTGATCCCGGGCAGGACTATCTCCGAAGAGGTTGCCGCTGCCTATCGGAAACTGCTGCTGGGCTCTGCCGCTCTGAACGAACTGCCCGACCGGCCGCGGTTCGTTATCAACGCCACCAGCCTGCAAACTGGCGTCCTGTGGCGGTTCTCCAAGCCTTACATGGCCGACTACACCGTCGGGGTGGTGCCCAATCCCACCGTCGAGCTGGCCGTCGCTACCGCGGCATCCTCAGCGTTTCCGCCGATCCTCTCTCCCATGAGGCTCGAGCTTGACCCGGCCTCCTTCGATGAGCAGGGCCGTGGCGAAAACTTCAAGGCGCCGTTCACCTCCGAAGCCGTGCTCACCGACGGAGGTGTGTATGACAACCTCGGGCTGGAGACTGCCTGGAAGAGCTGCCGGACCGTGCTGGTGAGCGATGGCGGCGGCAAGATGGCCCCTGAAGGAAGTGTTCACGGCGATTGGTTGCGCCAAGCCCTTCGTGTCAACTCGGTAATCGACAATCAGGTGCGCGGCCTGCGTAAGCGACAGACGATCGACGGCTTCGAGCGAAAAGAACGAGTAGGAACATATTGGGGAATCCGTAGCCACGTGGATGACTATGGGCCCCCACCCGGAAGCCTCCCGTGTCCGCCGAAGCAAACCGAAGCGCTGGCTGCCACGAAGACCCGCCTAGCGGCGATGGACGCCACCCTGCAGGAGCAGCTCATCAATTGGGGATATGCGATTTGCGACGTCGCCATGCGAACGTGGGTAGTCACAGGCGCGCAAGTGCCCGCCGCGTTTCCGTATCCGGGTTCCGGAGTGTGATATTGGCTCCCACCGATCATCCTCGAGCAGGCGCACCGCTTGAAAGAGGCTTGGTTGCTCCCGAAGAATGCGGATGAGAGGACTCGAACCTCCACGTCCTTACGGACACGGCGACCTGAACGCCGCGCGTCTACCAATTCCGCCACATCCGCGTGCGACGCCGCGACGATATCGCACCGAGCCCCGGGCGGGTCCGCGATCTGCTGCCGGCGGATGCTGGCAGCAGTCGTAGCCATTGCCGCCATCGTGTTTTGTGCCCTGCTTTGCTAGCCTCGACGGCGACTAGACAGGCCGCCATCGTCTAGGGGACTAGGACGCCGCCCTCTCACGGCGGTAACACGGGTTCGAATCCCGTTGGCGGTATTAGATGTAGGTGGGCGCCTTTGCGTGAGCCCTAACAGCATGGCGGGCAGTTTGACGCTCCGCCGAGTTCGGTGCCTGGGGTTGCCAGCATCGGTGGATGGGCGTGACCGGCGACGATCGGTGGCGCTGTGTCAGGCGTCAATCGCGCTAGTGGGAGCGCTCCTCGACGTAGCGCTTCAACTCGGCGGGCCGGCCGTTGACGAAGATCGCTCGTGTAGCCGCCTCCACCGGTCCTCGGATCAGCATCCCGAGCACGCGTCCGGGGTCGGCGTCCAGGTTGTAGGTGGCTCGAGTGCGCTTCTCTCCGAGATCCTCGAGCTCCCAAGAGCCCTCCACCGATTTCATGTCTCCCTGCTCCTGGGTCCAGGTCAGGCGGTGCGGCCCCTCATAGTGGAAGCGCACCCGCGCCTTGACTCGTCTCACCTTAATGTCGTTCTCGGTTTCCACCAACGTGACTCGGCCTTCGTAGTCGTGTTCGAGGGCGCTCATCGCGTCCAGGCCGCCCTGCCAGCGCGGTGCCGAGAGGACGTCCTCGACCGCCTCCCACACGTCGCTCAAAGGTGCGTCTATGTCGCTGCTGGCAGAGCCTCCGAGGTGTGCCACACAATCATCCTTGCACCTTTCGCATCGGTCAGCAGGCCAGTATCAGCTGACCTCGACGATGTCCCCGATCTGGAGTATGTCGAACACGGTATGGGCCGTTTCGATCGGCAGCTCCACGCAGCCGTTGGATTGGGGAGTCCCGTATGAGCCGCGTGGAAAGCCGTGGACGGCGTCGCCGCCGTTGAAGTAGTTGACCCAGGGCACACCGGGGTCGCTGTATTTGGAGCCATCTGGGTTGGTGCCGGTCATCGTGGTCGAGGTGAAGCGGGAGAAGATCGGGAAGACGCCTTGGGCAGTTTCAGCGCCCGCGACGCCCGTATTGGCGGGAGTGCTGAGCACCACATGGCTGCCCTTGTGAACCTCAAGCGTCTCGGGGATCGACTCGCTCACCGTCACGAATGTGTAGGGGGAGGCGCTCCGTTCGTCCTTCTCGGCGGCCTTGAGCAAAGCCATCCAGGTGGTCTTGTCGGGTTCGCCGGTCGGTTCCAGTTCGTGCTTGCTCTGGAACACCATCAAGGCGCCCTTAGTGGTCTCATCGAGCTGGCCGTATTCGAGTGGCGGGGCGTCGCCGATGCGCGAGCGCGGCGCCTCCGCGGTCGGATCGAAAGCGTCGATCGCGGCGACTCGCCTGTCTAGGTGGGCCCGGGACTCGTGGGCGGCGTAGGCCGCTTCGCTCGAGTCCGCGGCGGTATGCGACCCGCTCGCCCCTGTGTTTGAGTGGGCTGGGCCGCTCGATCCGGTTGCCGCTTCATTGGAGTCCGCGGCAGTACCCGATCCGGCCTGCGCTGTCGTGGCCGCCTCCGCGGCTGCGTCCTCCAAAGCTCGGGCCCGCTCGGAGGAGTGCGACTCGTAGGGCAGGTAGTCGAGTCGCGCGAGGATCTGCTGTAGGCCTCTGATCGAGGGACACGTCACGCTGACACTCACCGTGCGGGAGGCCCCGAGCGGCGAGTGCGAGACAGCGGTGCTGGCCGCCGGAATCGCGAGCGCGTAGGTCGCGCATGGATCGAAGGTCGAGGCCGGGGTGAATATCTCCGAGTCGCCGCGGATCGCCCACGTGCCCGCTACCGCCGGCTCGAAGGTGGGGCGTGGCGAGAACGAGGCGGGACGCCCCGAAAGCCGCACGCGGACGGCCAAAGTGCCGTCTGAGATCGTGTGGTGGGGGAGTGCGGTGAGCTTGGTCGCAGGCAGCATCCCGCGCGAGTCCGAGGCGCTCGAGAGGCGGGATTCAAGGCTGCCGAGGCCTACGCCGACACCCACGGCCGCCAGGCCGATCGCCAGCAGGGCAACCAGCCCCAGAAGCTTGGCGACTTTAATCGCGCTCATCGTCTCATCCTCGTCGGTGGAGCCCGGACTGCCCCAGTGTACCCCCCTCGCGGGACGGTTCAAACAGGCAAACCCCCAGATCGCACAAGGGGTTTCTCCGTGAGGGTCGAACAAGCTCGCATGGAACTGTCCTTGCCGCTCTCGCGCCGCGGGACTCACCGCCGTGGTGGCGGCGCGCGCAGAGCCGCAATCCGCTCGCGCAAAACGCTCGAGTTGCTCAGGGGTAACCGCCTGCCCCTGCGTGCAACCTTGGCCGTGATCGTAGTCTTGCCGTTGCTGGCTGGAGGGTGGTTGTGGTTGCGCGACTCATCCTTCGTGGCGGTTCGCCACGTTCACATAACGGGTGTTCATGGGGCCGAGGCGATCGAGATAAGGAGCGCTTTGGACAACGCGGCCGAGCGCATGAGCACGATGGACTTCAATGCGGCCACCTTGCGCTCAGTCGTCGCGTCTTTCGCGATCGTCGGCGCTGTCCACATCAAGACGGAGTTTCCCCACACGGTCACCATCTCGGTCACTGAGCGCCCCCCGGTGGCGGCCCTGCAGAGCGCCGGGCAGCGCACCGCCGTGGCGGCCGACGGGACTGTGCTCGGGCCGGCGTGGCTGTCGAGCACGCTGCCGCTCGTGTCCTCCGCCGTGGAGCCGGCCGCGGGTGCTCGTCTGGGCGAAGGCTTCGCTTTGGAAGCGGTGACCGTGCTCGGAGCCGCTCCGCCGGCCCTAGCCAAGCACGTGACGCGCGTATACAACGGTCCCGAAGGGCTCACGGTGGCGATGGGCAATGGGTTGCTCGCCTACTTTGGGGACTCCACTCGCCCGCATGCCAAGTGGATGTCGCTCGCTCGCGTGCTCGCCTCGCCGAACGCGGCCGGCGCGCTGTACATCGACGTGCGCTTGCCCGAACGCCCGGCCGCCGGGTTCACGGCTCCTTCGACGTCCCCTTCGACTTCCTCCTCCTCCTCCTCCTCCTCCTCCTCCCCAGCGTCGCCTGCTGGCACTTCATCGGCGACGACGAGCGCCGATCCGACTGCTGCCGCGCTTGCGACCAGGCTTTCGGAAGCCGCCGGTGGAGGAGCGGCCACGTCCACCGCGGGCGCGACTGGTTCTCAAGAATCCGAAGAAGCGTCCTCGGGCTCGTCGGCTACTGGGGGCACTGGTGAAAACGAAGCCTCCGCGACCGGCGGGTCGGCTAGCACGGGCACGAGCGAAGCGGGGGGGACGAGCGAAGGCGACGCCCCCTCGGACCCCTCTGAAAGCACGTCCACTACGGGTGGCGAAGCCGCTCCCAAAGGCTGAACCTATCCTTGAGCGTTAAGCCCTATTCGAGCTCATTCTCGATGGCTGGTCGAGGGTTAGCGGTTCTGCAACGAATGTTGCGAGAGTGAGGGTTGGCGTTGACAGGGCGAAGTTCCCTGCATAACTTGCGTATTCTGACGGTTTGCTCTGCAGTGCGGGGCAAACCTTAAACAACTACTCGAGGGCTCGGACATAATGGAGAGCGGCGGCAGCTACCTGGCGGTCATCAAGGTCGTGGGAGTCGGCGGAGGCGGGACCAACGCGGTCTCGCGCATGGTCGACGCAGGACTCAGGGGCGTGGAGTTCATCGCCGCTAACACCGATGCCCAGGCGCTCGCCATGTGCGACGCCGACATCAAGCTCAACATCGGCCACGAGTCCACGCACGGCCTCGGCGCCGGCGCCAATCCCGAGGTCGGCTTCGCCTCGGCGGCGGAGTCGCGCGATGACATCAAGGAGGCCTTGAAGGGCGCCGACATGGTGTTCGTGACCGCGGGCGAGGGCGGCGGCACCGGCACCGGCGCGGCCCCCGTGATCGCGGAGATCGCCAAGAACGAGATCGGCGCGCTCACCGTCGGCGTGGTCACGCGTCCGTTCGAGTTCGAGGGCTCCCAGCGCGGGCGCCAGGCGATCGAGGGGATCGAGCGCCTGCGCGAGGTCGTGGACACCTTGATCGTCATCCCCAACGAGAAGCTCTTGGCGGTCGTGGAGCGGCGCACCTCGATGCTCGATGCCTTCAAGGAGGCCGACAACGTCTTGCGCCAGGGCGTGCAAGGCATCACCGACCTGATCACGATCCCCGGCCTGATCAACCTCGACTTCGCCGACGTGCGCACGATCATGCACGACGCCGGCTCGGCCCTCATGGGGATCGGCACCGCCGGCGGCGAGGCGCGCTGTGCCGACGCGGCCCGCGCGGCCATCTCCTCACCGCTCTTGGAAGAGTCGGTTGACGGGGCCACAGGCATCCTCTTGAACATCACCGGCGGCAAAGACCTCGGCCTGTTCGAGGTCAACGACGCCGCTGAGATCATCCAGAACGCGGCCGATCCCAACGCCAACATCATCTTCGGCGCCGTGATCGACGAGGCAATGGCCGACGAGGTGCGCGTGACAGTGATCGGCACCGGCTTCGACCACCGTCCCGGACGCGCCGTGCGCGGCGACCGCAAGCGCCGCGAGTCAGGGCGCCCCGACCGCGGCCCGCGCATCGACGACCGCCAGCGCTCGGCCTTGGAGATCTCTGACGACGACATCGACGTCCCCCCGTTCCTGCGCTAGCCTGCGCGCGGTGCGCCGCACCGCTTTGTACGAACGCCACGTAGCCGCCGGCGCCAAGATCGTCGACTTTGCCGGCTGGGAGATGCCGGTGCAGTACCCCGAGGGGGTGCGCGCCGAGCACATGGCGGTGCGTGAGCGCTGCGGCATCTTCGACGTCTCGCACATGGGCGAGATCGAGACCGTCGGCCCGCAGGCGGAGGCCTTGCTGCAAAGGCTGCTCTCAAACGACGTGTCGAAGATCCCCGTCGCAGGCGCGCAATACAGCGTGCTCTGCGACGAGCAGGGCGGGGTCCTGGACGACCTGTTCACCTACCGCCTCGAGCCCGACCGCTACTTGACAGTCACCAACGCCTCAAACCACGAGCGTGATTTGGCCTGGTTTCAGTCGCATGCCGGCGATTTCGAGGCCCAGGTCCTCGACCGCCTGGAGGATTACGCGATGCTCGCCGTCCAAGGCCCCTTGGCGCGCGAGATCGTGCAAGCGATATCCGACACTCCTTTGCCGGCTCGCATGACCGCCTCCGCGCGTCGTCTCTCAGGCGCCGAGGTCCTGGTGTGCGGTACTGGCTACACGGGCGAGGACGGCGTCGAGATTTTGCTTGCGCCCGAGGATGCCCCGGCCCTATGGGACGAGCTCTGCCACCGTGGCGCCGCTCCAGCCGGGCTTGGCGCACGCGACACGTTGCGCTTGGAGGCCTGCTTTCACCTGTATGGCAACGACCTCTCGCTCGATCGCAACCCGATCGAAGCGGGCCTCGGCTGGTGTTGTCGTGAGGACACCGGCTTCATCGGCGCCCAGGCGATCCGCGAGGCGCGTGCGGCCTTCGGCACTACCTCCACCTCCTCGCCGGAACCGGCGAGGAGCCCAGTCGGCGAGCCTGCTGAGAGGTTGATCGCGTTCGCGCTCGACGGCCCCGGGATCGCGCGGCAGGGCAACCCGATCGTGGGTGGCGGAGTCGTCACGAGCGGCACGCTCTCGCCCTGTCTGAACCTCGGGATCGGAATGGCCTACGTGCCACGCGCTCACACAGCCATCGGCACGCCCCTGCAGATCGACGTGCGCGGCCGCCTACGCGACGCCAAGGTTCACACGAAACCTTTCGTGGAGAAGAAAGCGTGAAACGCAGGTTGTCCCGTCAGGTGAATATCTTTCGCCCCCAAGCACAACGCCGAGACGAGGAGCCGCGCCGATGGCCGAGGTGAGCTACCCAGACGACCTTCTGTACCACCCCCAACACGACTGGGCCCGCATCGACCCATCCGAGCCCGACGTGGCGATCTTGGGCATCACCTGGTTTGCCCAGGACGCCCTCGGCGAGGTCGTCTTCTTCGAACCGCCCACGCCTGGCACCCGTTTGGTGAAGGACGAGCCCTACGCCGAGGTCGAGTCGGTCAAGGCCGTCTCCGACGTCGTCGCGCCACTGTCGGGTGAGATCGTCGAGGTCAACGACGCCTTGGCCGACAGTCCCCACGCGATCAACGAGGACCCCTATGGCGAGGGCTGGCTCGTGAAGGTGCGCATGTCCGACCCCGCCGAGCGCGAGGCCCTCCTGGATGCCGACACCTACAGCGCGAGCCTCGGCTAGCTCTCAGCGCGCGAGCGCTGTGCGGCAAGGTCCGGAAACGGTCGGAACAACGGCTAGGCTCAGATCCAGTTGACGACCTACACCTCAGTCACCGATAGCGACCTGGCCGCGATGCTGGCGGCGATCGGGGTCTCCTCCGTGCAGGAGATCTTCGAGCGCCAGATCCCCGAGGCGGTGCGGCTCGGCCGTCCGCTCGATCTTCCTGAGGGTCAAAGCGAGCAGGACGTCTACGAGCACCTGCGCGCGCTCGCCTCTCGCAACGCCAGCGCCGAGGACGAGCTGTGTTTCCTGGGGGCCGGGATGTACGACCACTACGTGCCCGCCATCGTGGACATGCTGATGGAGCGCTCCGAGTTCCTGACGCCCTATACGCCCTACCAGCCCGAGATCTCTCAGGGCGGGCTGCAGGTCATGTTCGAGTACCAGACCGCGATCTGCGAGCTGACGGGTCTCCCCATCTCAAATGCCTCGGTGTATGAGGGACCCAGCGCGGTCGCCTCCGCTGGCTACCTGGCAAAGCTCCACAATGGTCGCTCGCGCTTCGTCGTCTCCGCCGGTATGCACCCACACACGCTTGCCACCTTGCGCACGTACGCCCACGGTTACGGCATCGAAGTGGTCGAGGTAGGACTGCGTGATGGTGTTACCGATCCCGATGCCTGGGCTGGCGCCATCGACGAGGACACCTCCGCCGCGATCTTCGCCCAACCCAACTTCTACGGCTCCGTCGAGGATGCCCCAGCCCTGTGCGCCGCTGCCAAGCAGGCCGGCGGGGAGCCACTTGTCACGGTCGCCCAGGTCGACCCCATAGTGCTCGGCGTGCTCACCCCGCCAGGCGAGTGTGGCGTGGACGTAGCCGTGGGGGAGGGTCAATCTCTGGGTAACCGTCTCGATTTCGGTGGCCCCTCCTTCGGGTTTTTCGCCGCCCGCGAGGCCTATCTGCGGCGTATGCCCGGTCGCATCGCGGGGGAGACCATCGACGTGGATGGCCGTCGTGGTTTCGTGCTCACCCTGCAGACGCGCGAGCAGCACATTCGCCGCGAGAAGGCCACCTCCAACATCTGCACCTCCCAGGCGCTCAACGCCCTGGCCGGGGTCGTCTACCTGTCCTGGCTAGGACGGCGCGGGTTCGTGGAGTTGGGAGAGCTCCTGTTGAGACGCACCCATTACGCGCGCGAAGTGCTGTGCGCGATCGACGGTGTCTCACCGCTTCACTCCCAGCCGGTTGTACGCGAGTTCGCGCTGCGCCTCGACGCGGATGTGGCGGCTGTGCGCCGCCGCTGTGCCGCCGCGGGCGTCAACCCCGGCGCGGATCTCCACGCTCTGACAGGTCGAGACGAGGATCGTGGTGGCCTGCTCGTGGCGATCACAGAGCGGCGCTCACGCTCGGACATCGATCGCTTGGCCGGAGTGCTGGCCGGCGCGGTGGCGGCCGAGTGTGAGATGGCGGTCGTCGGATGAGGCCTCCCGCGCAGGGCACTTACACCGCGCTCCAGCGCGAAGGGGCGACCACGATCTTCGAGCGTGGCGCGCCCGGACGCCGCGCGTTCCAATGCCCCGAACTGGATGTGCCCGAGGTGCCCTTGGCTGAGCTCTTGCCAGCCCACCTGCGCCGTGCTAAGCCGCCCCGCCTGCCAGAGGTCTCAGAGCCGGAGATAGTGCGCCACTACGTACGTCTCTCCAAGCGCAACTTCGACCTCGATTCCGGCTTCTACCCGCTCGGCTCATGCACGATGAAGCACAATCCGCGCCTGCACGAGCGCGTGGCGGCGCTGCCTGGCCACGCCCGGCTGCATCCGCTGCAGGATCCCGAGCGCGCGCAGGGCGCCTTGGAGCTGATGTGGAACCTGGAGCGTGCCCTCTCGGAGGTGTCCGGTCTCCCGCACGTCTGTTTGCAGCCCTCGGCCGGCTCTCACGGTGAGCTTGCCGGCGTCCTGCTAACGCGGGCCTACCACGAGGCGCGCCGTGAGACTCGCCACAAGGTGCTCACCCCGGACACCGCCCACGGAACCAACCCCGCGACCGTCACGATGGCCGGCTTTGAGGTCGTCAAGATCGCGACCAACCCGGAGGGGGGCGTCGATCTGGACGACCTGCGCGTCAAGGCCGACAGCGACGTGGCCTGCCTGATGCTGACCAACCCCAACACGCTCGGCCTGTTCGACCCCAACATCCAAGAGATCGCCAAGGTCGTGCACGAGGTGGGCGCCACGCTCTACTACGACGGAGCCAACCTCAACGCCGTCATGGGCCTGTCCAGACCTGGGGACATGGGCTTTGACATCGTGCATTTCAACCTGCACAAGTCCTTCACCCAGCCCCACGGCGGCGGCGGCCCCGGGTCGGGTCCAATCGCGGTTTCCGAGCGGATCGAGCCGTTCTTGCCGGTACCCCGGATCGTGCGCCACGAGGCGTCCAACGGGGGAAGCGCGAGCGGCGCCGGCGCGACCTTCGACCTGGTGGAAGACTGGCCCGGAGCCAAATCGATCGGGCGCCTGCGCGGCTTCCAAGGCAATTACGGCTGTTTCGTGCGCTCCTACGCCTACATCCGCTCGCTCGGCGCTCCAGGCCTGAAGGACGCCTCCGAGACGGCGGTCTTGAACGCCAACTATCTGCTTGCGCGACTGCGCGAGCTGGGTGCGCTCGACCACCTGCCCCTTGCCTACTCCAACGCACAAACAAATCCCTCATCCCCGGAAGGGGATGAGGAGGTTCGAGGGCTGTGCCTCCACGAGTTCGTGCTCTCAGGCGGCCCGATGAAGCGCAATCTGCAGATCAAGACGCTCGACCTGGCCAAGCGCCTGCTCGACTACGGCTACCACCCGCCGACCGTCTACTTCCCCTTGCTCGTCGAGGAGGCCTTGATGGTGGAGCCGACCGAGACCGAGACCAAGGAGACGCTCGACTCTTTCGCCGAGGCTCTCGCCGAGATCCTGCGCGAGGCGGCGGAGGACCCTGAGATCGCCCAGAACGCGCCGTACACCACTCCTGTGCGCCGGTTGGACGAGGTCGGCGCGGCGAAGCATCCGGTTATCCGGCAATCTCTCTAGCGTGCGCATCTTCTCCGGTATCCAGCCCACGGGCACCAAGCACCTGGGCAACTACATCGGCGCGATTCGCCAGCTCGTCGCCGGCCAGGATCGTGGCGAGGGGCTGTACTGCATCGTCGATCTACACGCGATCACAGTCGCCTATGACCCGGTCGAGCTGCGCCGATCGATGTATGACCTGACCGCGCTCCTGCTCGCCGCCGGCCTCGATCCGGAGCGCTGCCTCCTCTTTCGCCAGGGCGATGTGCCCGAGCACACTGAGCTGTGCTGGCTGCTCTGCTCGGTCACGGAGTTGGGACGTCTACAGCGCATGCACCAGTTCCGCGACAAGTCCCAAGCGCAGCGCGAGCTGGTGTCCGCCGGCCTGCTCGTCTACCCGGTACTGCAAGCAGCCGACGTGCTCGCCTATCGCGCCCACGAGGTGCCGGTCGGCGAGGACCAGCGCGAGCACCTGGAGCTGATGCGCGACGTGGCGCGTCGTTTCAACACCCGCTTTGGCGCCGGCAAGGACGTGCTGGTTGTCCCCGAGCACCGCATCCCCGAGGTCGGCGCGCGCATCATGGATCTGCAGGACCCCACCCGCAAGATGTCCACCACTGGTGGCTCGGAGCTCGGCACCGTTTATGTGCTCGACGAGCCCGCAGCGATCCTCAAGAAGTTCAAGAGTGCGGTCACCGACTCCGGTCGCGAGATCGAACGCTCACCGGAGAAGCCGGGCGTCTCCAATCTGATCGAAATCCTCGCCGTCGCACGCGAGACGACACCTGAGCAGGTCGAAGCGGACATGCAAGAGGCGCGCGGCTACGGTGACCTGAAGATCGCTGTAGCCGAAGCGGTCACAGTGATGCTCGCGCTCGTGCGTGAGCGCTATGTCGAGTTGCGAGCCGACGAGCAGGCCTTGGAGGCTGTTTTGGCCAGGGGCGCCGCGGGCGCCCACGCGATCGCCGCGGACACGCTCGTCGATGTGCGGGAATGCATGGGTGTGGGTCCGCCGCGCCCGGTACGGTAGCTCCCGTGGCACTTCCCGCTCTCGACCTCGACCTGGAGATATTCAACGGACCCTTCGACCTCTTGCTCGCGCTGGTTCTACGCGAGGAGGTGGACTTGCTCGACTTGGAGCTGGCCGACGTGGTGCTCGCTTACCTTGACCATCTCGAGGGACGCGGCGAGTTGGACCTGGAGACGGCCACCGAGTTCATCGTCCTGATCGCGGCGCTCCTGGAATTGAAGTCGCGCCTGATGCTGGCCGAGGATGGAGAAGACCTGCTCGACATCGAGCCCGGCGAGGCAGCCGAGGAGCTACTGGAGCGGATGTTGCAAGCTCGCCGCTTCCGCTCCGCCTCGACGCACCTCCTCGAGCTGTTCAAGCGCGAGGAAGGCGTTCGCTTTCGCAGCGCGCCGCTACCGGCGCATTTGCGCAAGACGGTCGCGCCTCCGGTGGACTCCTCCCAGGATCCGGCGGTGCTCGGTCAGGCGATCGGGCGTCTGCTGCGGATGCCGCCAACGATCAACCTGCGCCACATCTCGATTCAGCGCGTCACCGTGGCTGAGCGCCTGGACCGCCTACGCGACCTGCTCAGGCGCGGCCACTTCTCTTTCGAGGAGGCCGTTCGTGGCGAGGATCGCATGACTGTCGCCGTCACCGTTTTCGCGCTCTTGGAGCTCTACAAGCGCGGCGAGGCATGGTGGGAGCAGGGCGAGAACTTCGGCGAGATCGCCGTCCATGCGGCCGGCGCCGAGCCGCGACAGGTACGCGCACACCCGATGGGCGCGCGGCAAGCCGGATGATCGACCAGCCGGGGCGGGATGAACCGGCGCTTGAGGATCAGCAGTTATCTGCCGATCAAGACGACATGTCTGTCACAGATGTCGAGTCAGAGCAGGCCGAGGGGCTCGCGGAGGATCGGGACATCGACGGCACCGATGCCGCCGAGCCGACTGATGCCGCCGAGCCCGCCGACGCTGGCTTGAGCGACGAGGACCCTGGAGCTCCCGCGGTCAGCGTTCTCGATATCGAAGGTTTGCCCGAGCCCGAGCCGACGCTCGTGCGCACTGTCGAGGCTTTGCTGTTCCTCGCGCCCGACCCGCTTAGCCCACAGGAGCTCTCCGACGCGGCTGCTGCTGAGGAGTTGGCTGTGATTGCCGCGCTCGCCGAGCTGGCTGAACGCTACGCGCCCGGCCACAGCGGTATTCATCTGCGCGAGCTGGGGGGTGGCTTTACCTTTGCGAGCGATCCCGAGACAGAGGATGCCGCCAGACGTCTCTTCAGCCGTCCGCGCGCCTCGGTATTGACCCCCGCCCAGGCCGAGACACTCGCGATCGTCGCTTATCTACAGCCGATCTCGCGGCCCGAGATAACCCGCGTTCGCGGCGTGAGCGCCGACTCGGCCGCTTCGACTCTGCTGGAGCGCGGGCTCGTGGAAGAGTCAGGACGCTCGCAGTTCGGTGCGGTCATGTACCGCACGACGACTCAATTTCTCAAGCTGTTTGGCTTGCGCTCGCTCGAGGAGTTGCCCGACATCGGACAGTGGGACCCCAGTCCCGAGGAGGAATCTGAGCTGCGCGACCGCTTGCTACGTGCCGGAGAGGCGCGCGCTGGCGGCGGGTCTCAGCCCGAACTGTAGAGAGCTTCTAAGGAGGACGCAGCATCGCGCCGCTCAGCGAGTCCTAGGCGGCTCGCGCTGCCAACTGTCCGCATGCGGCATCGATGTCGCGTCCGCGCGTGAGGCGTACCGTTGCCTGGATGCCGTGCGCTTCCAGGGCGGCCTTGAACGCTGCGATCGACTGACGGCTGGAGCCCTCGTAGGCCGAGTCTGTCGGGTTGAATGGGATCAGGTTGACCTTGAACATGTGTGGCTGCTCGCTTGTGCCCTTCAGGGTGCCCACCCCGCGGCGACCGAGCAGCTTCGCGAGCGCCACTGCCTGCTCGTAGCGGTCATTGACGCCGGCGAGCATTACGTACTCGACGAATATGCGTCTGCGCTTGCGCTCATAGAAAGCTCTGCAAGCATCGATTACATCGCTCAGGGGGTAGCGCTCGTTTACGGGCATCAATTCGCTGCGCAACGCTTCGTCAGCGGCATGCAGGGATAGGGCCAAGCGGAGAGGCATTTCCTGGGCTGTGAGCGCTTCGATCCCTGGGATCCATCCCACCGTGGAGATCGCGGTGCGGCGGTGGGTGATGCCGATATCGGGCAGTCGCTCGCAGGCCGCGAGCACGTTCTCGAGGTTGAGCATCGGCTCGCCCATACCCATGAATACACAGTGATCGACTGCGGTCATGCGCCTGAAATGGAGTGCCTGCTCGAGGATCTCCGAAGCCGTCAGGTTGCGTGCGAATTTCATCTGGCCCGTAGCGCAGAACGTGCAAGTCAAAGGACAGCCAGACTGCGAAGAGACACATATCGAGTTGCGCTTGTCGCGATAGCGCATCAAGACTGCCTCCAATGCGCGGCCATCCGCGGTCGCGAACAGGGCCTTAACGGTACCGTCGCTCGCGGTGCGCTGCTCGCGCAGCTCCAAGCTCGAGAACGGCACGTTCTCGTCGAGCCACGCGCGCAGAGGCCCAGGCAGGTTCGTCATCTGCTCGTAGCCACCGGCGCCCTTTGCCGCCCATTGCCAGATCTGGCGCGCGCGGAATGCGGGCTGGCCGTTCGCGGCGAGCGTCCGACCGAGGAGCTGGAGATCCATATCCCTATCGTTGCAGCCTATGCGCCTCGCCAAGTATCTGGCTCACGCGGGAGTGGCTTCGCGTCGGGCTGTGGAGACGATGATCGCCGAAGGGCGGGTGACCGTTGCCGGACAAGTCGTGTTCGATCCCGCGCGCGACGTCGATGAGCAGTCCTCTCTCACGGTTGATGGGCGTCCGGTCGCTGGGGCTGAGCAACCAGTCGTCTACGCGGTCAACAAGCCGCTCGGGGTGCTGAGCACAGCGCAAGACACTCACGGTCGCCCGACCGTCGTCTCGCTGGTTCCAGATGAGACACGGCGCCTATATCCCGTTGGGCGTCTGGACGCCGATTCGAGCGGGCTGATTCTGCTCACCAACGACGGCGCGCTCGCTCAGCGCTTGACGCACCCGAGCTTTGAAGTGCCCAAGACCTACCGCGTGACTGCGGGTGGGGGGCCTGTTGGTGAGAGCGCCCTTGTCAAGCTGCGCGCCGGGGTGCGTTTGGAGGACGGGGTAACAGCTCCCGCACAGGTGAGGCGGGTGGGACAGGGAGTGCTTGAGGTGACGATCCATGAGGGTCGCAACCGGCAGGTGCGGCGCATGTGCGAGGCGGTGGGTCATCCTGTCCTCGCGCTCGAGCGCATCACGTTCGGGCGGTTGAAGCTGGGAGAGCTCGCCCCTGGTGCGTCTCGACGACTCAATGAGGCCGAGGTCGCGCGTCTGCGCGGTGGCCCAGAGGATCGCAAGCAATCTGCGGCACCCGTGGCCGGTCGGCCGAAGAGGCGTTGGGCCGGGCGCGCGTCATGAGCTGCGATTCCGTGAGCCGGCTCTGAAAGAATCGCGCTGATGCCGCAACGCCTGTATGCCCTGCGGGGCGCGATCTCGGTTCCTCGGGACGATGCGCAGGAGATCCTGAGCGCTACGAGCGAGTTGATGGAGGAGATCATGCAGCGCAACTCGCTCGTCCCCGAGCGGGTCGTGAGCTGCATCTTCACAGTCACCGACGACCTCTCGGCCGAGTTCCCGGCTGTGGCCGCACGCGCCCTCGGTTTCGAGCGTGTACCTCTGTTGTGCGCGCGAGAGATCCCCGTACCCGGCTCTTTACTCCGCGTGATCCGCGTTCTGATCCACTATTACGCGGACGAAGGACACGAGGCCAAGCACGTATATCTACGCGAGGCGGCGAGTCTGCGAGCCGATTTGATGGCGGCCCAGTAGGACAAGTCGCGCCCTCGCTTGAGCGCCGGCCACCTGGATCGGTCCGGTCGCCAGTCGAGCCGGGCGCCGAGCCGCCACAATAGGAGGACTGTGGCGATCGAGTTCTCAGAGCGCATTGGGCGCATCCCCCACTATCCGGCGGCCGGCGGCTATGCCCAGCGCGCGCCCAAGGTCAAGCTTGCGTCCAACGAGTCGCCGTGGCCTCCGTTGCCGGCGGTGGTTGAGGCGATCAAGACAGCCCTGCCGAACCTCAACCGCTATCCGGACCCCACCAATTCGCTTTTGCGTGGGCGACTTTCCGATCGCTATGGCGTCCCGTCTGCGCGGATCGCGATCGGCAACGGCTCGTGCGACATCCTGCTTGCTCTAGGCGAGGCTCTGTTGGAGCCTGGGGCCGAGCTGGTGTACGCGTGGCCTTCGTTCTCGGTCTATCCGCACCTCAGCGCCGCCTCCGGAGCACGGGCCGTGACAGTTCCGCTTGATGCCGATCACCGCCACGACCTGCACTCGATGCTGAGTGAGATCACGGTCGCGACACGCTTGGCGATCGTGTGCAATCCCAACAATCCGACAAGCACGGCGTTGCCGCTGGCCGAGATCGCCGATTTCGTTGCGCAAGTGCCCAGGCACGTGTGCGTCGTCGTGGACGAGGCCTACTGCGAGTTCAACCTGCTTGAAGACCCAGACGCATCGATTGAGCTGCTGGCGCGGCACCCCAACCTAGTCTTGCTGCGGACCTTCTCCAAGGTCTACGGTCTGTGCGGGTTGCGCGTCGGCTTTGCCCTGTGTGGCTCCGAAGAATTGCCGCGCGCGGTCGATCAGGTGCGCCAGCCTTTCTTCTGCAATGCGGTGGCTCAGGCCGCGGCGGTCGAGGCGCTCTCTCATCAGGACGCCGTCACCGAGCGGGTCATGCGCACGATCGCCGAGCGTATCTCCGTAGAGGAGCGGTTGCGCGCGCTCGGCATCGAGCCGGCCGAGTCCCAAGCCAACTTTTGCTGGTTCGATCTCCCCGGCGCGAGCCCCGAGCAAGCCGAGGCGCGCGAGGCCGAAGTCATGCGAGGGCTGATCGAGCGCGGTGTGCTCGTGCGAGGTGGCGGTGCCTTGGGCAGGCCTGGGGCTTTGCGTGTCACATACGGTACCCCCGAGGAGAATGTGGTCTTCCTCGATGCGCTCACCGAAGCGCTGTAAACCGTTCGGAGTTCTTCGCCAAACGCCATAAATGATCGTAGGTTCGCTACCGCGTGGCTGGCGCCATAGTCACCGGCCGGCTATTGCATGGCTGGACAGCACGCGGGCTGGACGGCACGCAGGCTGTCTGCTACAAACCAACTAGACGATCATGCGTACGACCGACTCGACATCCGCCTCCGCACTTGCGCCAGCGTGTGCTCGCTTGTCTTATCGGTCGTTTCGCTGCGCCTGGCGATTTAGCTAGGCGCTTCGGCCTGGCCTCCACTGTGAGCGGAGGCAGCTATGGCCGCATCCGGGTTCCTTAGGAACCGAGCGCCGTTCAAGGCCAAGCTCACACGACCAGTCCACGCTCACGCAACCAGCCCGCACTTTGAAAGGATGAAGCAATGATGATCGTCATGAAGGAGACCGCAACCGAGGAGGAGATCGGCGCGGTGATCGAGAAGATCGAGAGTGTCGGAGCTTTGGCCCACCCGATCAAGGGCGCCCGTTTGACAGTGATTGGCGCGATCGGCGATGTCGAGCAGGACGTGGGCGTAGAAAGCCTGGGCCTGGAGGGACAGCCTGGGGTGGACAGAGTGATGCCGATTCTCAAGCCTTACAAGCTCGCTTCAGCCCAGATCCGCCACGGTGAGCGCACCGTGATCGAGATCGACGGGCGCAAGATCGGCGGCGATCACTTCGCCCTGATCGCTGGTCCTTGCACCGTGGAATCGAGAGAGCAGTTGCTAGAGACGGCCGATGTCGTCAAGGACGCCGGCGCGGCAATGTTGCGCGGAGGTGCCTACAAGCCACGCACCTCTCCCTACGCTTTCCAGGGTCTTGGCCAAGAGGGTCTGCGCCTGCTCGCCGAGGCTAAGGAGCGCACCGGCCTGCCGATCGTGACAGAGCTGATGGACGCGCGGGACCTAGAAGCGGTGCTGGAGGTGGCTGACGTGATCCAAGTGGGCGCCCGCAACATGCAGAACTTCCCGCTCCTGGCAGAGATTGGGCGCTCGCGCTGCCCCGTCCTGCTCAAGCGAGGCCTGTCGGCGACGCTCGACGAACTGTTGATGGCGGCCGAGTATGTCCTCAAGGAAGGCAATCGTGACGTGATGCTGTGCGAGCGCGGGATTAAGACCTTCGAGAACTCCTACCGCACAACGCTCGACCTACAGGCGGTGCCAGTGCTCAAAGAGCTGTCCCACCTGCCGGTCGTAGTCGATCCGAGTCACGCGGCCGGGCGACGCTCCCTGGTGGCGCCGATGTCTTTGGCGGCAGCCGCCGCCGGGGCAGATGGAATCATCGTCGAGGTGCACCCCAACCCCGACGAGGCTCTCTGCGACGGCCCGCAGGCGCTCTTGGCGGAGGACTTCGCCGAGTACGTGGCTGCGGTCGAGCGGGTCGCGGCGCTCGCGGGGAAGGTTCTTAGCACGGCGTGACGCAGCTCAGGGTGGCGGTGCTCGGCGTCGGGCTGATCGGTGGCTCAATCGGCCTGGCGGCGCGTCGCCGCCTCGGCGCGCATGTCGTGGGCTATGACGCCGACGTCGACGCTCTAGTGCGAGCGAAGGAGTTGGGTGCGATCGATCAGGGAGCTGCTCATATCGGAGCGGTTGTGGAGGAAGCCGACTACGCGTTCATCGCCACGCCTGTGGGCTCGGTGATATCGGTGGCAAATGCCGCGGCCTCATTCGCTCCCCCGGGCTGCGTGGTAAGCGACGTTGGCTCCACAAAGCGTCACGTCGCGCGCGAGCTGCTGCCCTACCCGCATTTCGTTCCAGGCCATCCGCTCGCGGGCGCCGAGACCGCGGGCGTGGAGAACGCTCGTGAGGATCTATTCGACGACGCCGTTTGGTACCTGACTCCTGCCGCTTCCAACGCCGCACCCGCGCTCGCGCGTATGACTGGACTGCTCGAGCAGTTCGGCGCGAGCCCGGTGGTCATCGCCGCCGAGGCCCACGATCGCCTGATGGCAAGCGTGTCCCACCTGCCGCACGTGCTCGCCAACATCTTGGTCTCCCAAGCACTGCGGGCGGCGCCTCCCCGGGCTCGTGCCGCCCCGGGGGTCATAGGTGCTACAGCGGACCCTAGCGCGTTGGGGACGAACCCAAGCTTTCGCGATGCCACGCGAGTGGCCGGTGCCAATACTGCGATCTGGACAGACATCTACATGTCAAACGCCGACCTACTCGCCGAGGTTCTGGATGAGGCGATTAGGGAACTGAGCGGCGTGCGCGATGCGCTCGATGCCGAGGACGCAGACGCGCTAGTAGCGTGGAACGAGCGGGCGCGCGAAGAGCGCGAGCGCTTGACGGGCTCGTAAGGTTAGGTCGCTATGGACGTGCGCTTCGAGCCCTCCTCTGGGCTGCACGGTGAGCTGAGGGCTCCCGCCGACAAGTCGATCTCCCATCGCGCCGCTTTGCTTGGAGCGATGGCTTCGGAGCCGACCAGAATCGAGAACTACCTGCATGCGGCCGACACGGACTCCACGCTGGCCGCGGTTAGGGCGCTCGGCGCTTTGGTGGACGAACGCGAGGGTGTCGTCACCGTGCGCGGTACGGGGCTCCGCGAGGCGCGCGTGGCCGCCGGTCCGATAGACGTCGGCAACGCGGGCACGCTGCTGCGTCTCCTGCCCGGTTGGCTTGCGGCACAGGAGGGCCGCTCGTTCACGCTCGACGGAGACGAGTCGATCCGGCGCAGACCGGTGGATCGGGTGGCCGAGCCGCTGCGCTTCATGGGGGCCGAGCTGATCGCGCGCGAGGATCGTTTCCCGCCACTTACCATCAAAGGAGCGCGCCTGCGTTCGATCTCTTATGAGCTGCCGGTTGCAAGCGCCCAGGTCAAGTCGTGCATTCTGCTCGCGGGGCTGGCCGCCGACGGCGCGACGACCGTGGGGGAGCCGGCGCGCAGTCGCGACCACACCGAGCGGATGCTCTTGCGCGCTGGTGTCAACATCCATCGCAACGGTCGCCACGTCACCGTCGTCAATGCTGACGAGCTTGTGCTTGAGCGTGTGATCGTGCCGAGCGATCCAAGCTCGGCCGCTTTCGCGATTGCTGCCGGGGTACTCGTTCCCGGCTCACGCCTGTTGATCCGCGGCGTGGGAGCCAACTGGACGCGCACGGGATTCCTGCGCATTCTGCAGCGGATGCGGGGCATCGTACTTGGCGATTTGGAGAGGGAGAGTGGCGAGCTGCTCGCCGAAGAGCCGATCTGCGACCTCGATGTCGCTCATGGGGCTCTTGAGGGCACAACGGTAGAGCCGGAGGAGGTGCCGCTTGCGATCGACGAGCTGCCCTTGGTGGCTCTGCTTGGCTGCTTTGCCGAAGGGGAGACGGTGGTGCGCGGTGCCCAAGAGTTGCGCGTCAAGGAGTCCGATCGGATCGCCACGGTCGTTGAGGGCTTGCGCGGCCTGGGTGGTCGTATAGAAGCGCTTGATGACGGCTTCGTCGTGAGCGGTACGGGTGGGCTAAAGGGAGGCACGATCGACGCTGCCGGTGACCACCGTCTGGCGATGATGGGCGCGGTCGCGGGCCTGGCCTCGCGTGAGGGTGTCTTGGTGCGAGGTATGGAGGCGGCGGCTGTGTCCTATCCGGGCTTTGTCGGCGATATCGGAGCGCTCTGCAAATGACCGATCGATGCTGATCGCCATCGACGGCCCCGCGGGTGCCGGCAAGTCCACCGTGGCCCGTGCACTTGCGAAGCGGCTCGGCTTCACATACCTGGACAGTGGTGCCATGTATCGCTGTATTGGTTTGCTTGCGCTGGGGGCACCGGACTTAGCTCCCGCTTCGCTTGCAATGTCCGCGCGGATAGATCTGATCGCAGGTGACGCGTCCGGGGGGGCATCTAACGACCGGGTGTTGCTCAACGGACACGACGTGAGTAAGACGATCCGTGGGCCAGAGGTCTCCGAGGCCGCGTCCCATGTGGCCGCCGACCCAGGCGTTCGTGAGGCTTTGGTGGCCAAGCAGCGCGAGCTGATCGCCGTCGGCGACTGGGTGGCTGAGGGCCGTGACATCGGCACCGTTGTGGCGCCCAACGCCGAGCTGAAGGTCTTTTTGACGGCCGAAGCCAGTGAGCGTGCGCGGCGTCGCGCGGCCGAGCTGGGTGGCGACCAGGCAACCGTGATGGCTGAGCAGACCCTGCGCGACGAGCGCGACTCGACCCGTGCCCATAGTCCTTTGCAAGCGGCCCCAGGCGCTGTCGTGCTCGACACGACTGGCATGACGATCGAGCAGGTGATCGAGCGCATCTCGGGGCTAGCCGGGAGGCTGCCCGGCTAGGTGGTCGTCCGCCTGGCTCATAGCGGCGCCGAATCCGCCTCACGCGTTTTGTCTCTGAAATTGCTCACCGAGCCGGTCGGATACGCGATCGTAGTCATACTCTCCCGATGCAGAAGGTGGCGATAGTCGGATATCCCAACGTGGGCAAGTCCTCACTTGTGAACCGCCTGGCGGGTTCGCGCGAGGCGGTCGTGCATGAGCGGGCCGGGATTACGCGTGATCGCAACGAGATCGAGTGCGAGTGGAACGGTCGTACATTCATGCTGATCGATACGGGTGGCGTGGACTTCCAAGACGAAGACCCTCTGTCAGGCTCGATCCGTGAGCAGGCTGGCGCCGGCTTGGCCGATGCCCAGGTTGCGGTCTTGGTCGTGGACGCTCGCGCAGGGGTCCGTCCCGGAGATGAGGAGATGGCCCAGCTGTTGCGGCGGGCTCCGTTGCCGAGCGTAGTCGCCGCCAACAAGTGCGATGGAGTCTCCGAGGAGCCGCTCGCGGCTGACTTTCATCGACTCGGATTGGGCGCGCCTTTGGCTGTGTCAGCTGCGCAAGGGCTCGGCACGGGCGACCTGCTCGATCGGATCGTCGAGCTGTTGCCGACCGCAGAGGAGAATCAAGTCGAGGACGATGTGATCCGCCTTGCCTTGATTGGACGCCCCAACGTGGGCAAGTCTTCCTTGGTCAATCGCTTCCTCGGAGAAGAGCGCGTGATCGTCTCAGAGGTCGCCGGCACCACCCGTGATGCGATCGACACGCCCCTGACCGTCAAGGCCCCCGAAAGTGCATCCTCGGGCGCCCAAACCGACGCGCAGGAAGGCGCTCGCCAGCTCATCTTGATCGACACCGCCGGGATGCGTCGCCAGTCCAAGGTCGCCGATTCGGTCGAGTACTACACGACGCTTCGCTCCCAGCGGGCCGCCGAGCGGGCTGACGTGGCGCTTGTGGTGTGCGACGCCACTGATGGCGTTACCTCGCAGGATCTGCGTATCGCCGAGCTAGCCATGAAGGCCGGTTGTGCGACTGCGATTGTTCTCAACAAGTGGGATATCCGCGAAGGCACCGAGGCCGATCTCGACCATGAGCGCGCTCGCGTGGCCGCCAAGCTGCGCTTGCGCCCGCGTGTCTTGACCGCCAGCGCCAAGAGCGGTCGCAACGTTTCGCGTCTGCTCGCGGAGAGCTTGGCGCTCGGCGACCGCCGTCGTGGACGCATCCCCACGCCCGAGCTGAACCGTTTCCTGGCGGAGGCAGTACAGGCGCGCCAGCCGCCCGTCGGCACACGCCGCGGCTCAGGCCAGCATCGCCTGAAGCTGATTTACATGACCCAGATCGGCGAGAGTCCTCCACGCTTCGCAATCCAGGTCAATTCGCGGGCACGCGTTACTCGCGACTACGCCTATTTCATTGAGAACCGCCTGCGCGCCCGCTATGGCATGGATGGCGTACCGCTGATCATCGATTTCGTCGAACGCGGTACCCGCACACGCGTGCAGGCCGCGTGAGGGCGCCGTCAATACACTTCCGACACTTCTTTAAGCGAGACCCGTGGAGCCGATCCCCAAGCCATGAGCCAACATTCCGATAAAGAGTTCCTGTTCACCTCCGAGTCGGTCACGGAGGGCCACCCCGACAAGATCGCCGATCAGATCTCAGACGGAGTGCTCGACGCCGTGCTCACCGACGATCCCTATGGTCGAGTCGCCTGCGAGACGCTCGTCAACACTGGGCTGATCGTCGTGTCGGGGGAGATCTCAACCGACACCTACGTCGATATTCAGGAGATTGCGCGCGAGACCGTGCGCAGGATCGGCTACGACAACGCGGCCTACGGTTTCGACTGCGACACGTGCGCCGTCATCAACGCGATCGACAAGCAGTCGCCGGACATTGCCCAAGGTGTGGACGCGGCTTACGAGACGCGCCATGACCCGGCCGACGAGGACGAGCTCGATGTCGCCGGAGCGGGCGACCAGGGAATGATGTTCGGCTACGCCTCGAATGAGACCGAGGAGCTGATGCCCCTACCGATCTCGCTCGCCCACAAGCTCTCCAAGCGTCTGGCCGAGGTGCGCAAGGGCGAGGTCTTGTCCTACCTGCGCCCCGACGGCAAGACCCAAGTGACAGTGCGCTACCAGGACGGCCGCCCGGTCGAGATCGAAAAGATCCTGATTTCGACTCAACACGCGGACGGGATCGACTCCGAGACGTTGATCAAGCCGGACCTGTTCGAGCAAGTACTGCGCCCGGTATTGCCGGTTGAGCTCTACGACGAGAAGAAGCTGATGAAGAACTTTCTGGTCAACCCAACCGGTCGCTTCGTGATCGGAGGCCCGATGGGCGATTGTGGCCTGACTGGGCGCAAGATTATCGTCGATACTTACGGCGGAATGGCTCGTCACGGTGGCGGCGCGTTCTCCGGCAAGGACCCCTCCAAGGTCGATCGTTCCGCTGCCTATGCGGCGCGCTGGGTGGCCAAGAATGTTGTCGCCGCGGGCTTGGCCGACAGAGCCGAGGTACAGGTTGCATACGCGATTGGCGTAGCCCACCCAGTGTCGGTCATGGTCGAGACGTTTGGCACCGAGAAGATCGGTCGCGGACAGATCGCCAAGTTGGTGGACGAGCACTTCGACCTGCGCCCAGGAGCTTTCCGCGAGGAGCTGAAATTGCACCGCCCGATCTACCAGAAGACCGCCGCCTACGGCCACTTCGGTCGTGAGGATCACGACTTCACCTGGGAGAAGACCGACAAGGCTGAGGCTCTACGTGCTGCTGCCGGCTTGCAGGCATCAGGCGCCACTGTCTGACCGACCTCACCCGTAATTTTATGAGGTGCCTGCCCGTCCGATTGCGCCTGCGCTCATCCCGCCGATAGCCGCCTCTCACGCCCCTGAGGGCGCGGTGGGGCCTAGGATCGCGCAGGTCGAGCCTATGACGACGGCTCGTGCCCTACGCGGGCCGTTCGACTACTGGTTGCCCCAAGAGCTGCGAGCCGGCGTGGGAGTCGGCTCGATGCTTGTGGTGCCGTTCGGGCGGCGCCAGATCTTGGGCGTCGTGACGGCGATCTCCGACCACAGCGAAGTCTCCGAGGAGAAGCTGCTTGCCCCTTTGCGAGCTTTGGACGAAGGTCCTCCGGCGCTTCCCCTCGATCTGGTCTCATTGGCGGGGTGGCTTGCCCAGGAGTACTGCTCCACGCTAGCCCGTGCGCTCTCCCTGGTGCTACCGCCAGCGGCGACGCGCCGGCTGAGCGGGCGCAAAAGGCGAGCTGCCCCAGCTCGCCCGGCGGACTTCCAGGTGGGAGTCCGCACAGCCAAACCACCAGTCTTGACCGTCGAACAGGACATCGCCTTGGCTGAGCTGCGCGAAGCACTCGCGTCAAGCGAATCGCAGACGAGATTGCTCGCGGGTATCACCGGCTCGGGCAAGACCGAGGTCTACCTGCGCATCGCGGCCGACGCTTTGGCCAGCGGCCATGGTGCGATCGTGCTCGTTCCCGAGATCGCGCTCACACCCCAGATCGTCGGGCGCTTCACGGATCGCTTCGGCGACACCGTCGCCGTCCTTCACTCGCGTCTGACGGTCGGCCAGCGCCGCGAGCAGTGGCGTCGCTTGCGCACAGGCGAGGCGCGTGTATGTGTCGGACCGCGGTCGGCCATATTTGCCCCGATCGAGCGGCTCGGCCTGATCGTGGTCGACGAGGAGCACGACTCCTCTTACAAGCACGAGGGCGATCCCCGCTATGACGCACGAACGGTGGCCGCTCGGCGAGCGAGTGACTGTGGCGCCTTGCTCGTGCTCGGTAGTGCCACCCCGCGCCCGGAGAGTATTTATGTGGCTTGGGGTGCTTCCGATTCACATAGCGATCGGCAACCAGTCCCTGTCGCGGCGGCCCGTCGCGGTGGCGAGCGGCTATTGCGGCTCGCCCGGCGCGTGGACGGTCGCCCACTGCCACATGTAAACGTGCTCGACATGCGCGAGCAGGCGCTGGGCCTGCACTCGCTTACCTCACAGGCTCTGGCAGAGGTGCGTCGTACTCGAGGCAAGGCGATCGTGCTGCTCAACCGCCGTGGCTGGTCCAACTTCCTCACGTGCCGTTCTTGTGGGCGTGTATGGGGATGTCCACAATGCGACGTGGCGCTCGTCTTGCATCGGGGCGGCAGTCAAGCAAGCGCGGACTACATAGCGTGCCACCACTGCGGCCACCACAAGCGCGCTCCGCGCATGTGCGAGTGCGGCTCCACGTCGGTCGCTCGTCATGGAACCGGCACTGAGCGCCTGCAACACGATCTGGGGATCGCCCTCGACGACGGCGATTTTCCCATCTTTCGCCTGGATGCCGACACCGTCGGAAGCGACGGCGCGAACGGTGTTGCGCGGCTACTCGCAGGCTTCCAGAAGGCCCCCGCCGGCGTCTTGATCGGAACGCAGATGGTCGCCAAGGGACATGACTTCCCGGATGTCGGCCTCGGGGTCGTGCTTGATGCCGACGCTACGCTCCGCTTCCCCGACTTTCGTGCCGAGGAGCGAACCTTCGCGCTCGTCTGCCAGCTAGCTGGTCGAGTTGGGCGCGGCGGTGAGGGTCAGGTCCTCGTGCAGACAATGGCGCCCCAGGCGCGTTCGATCCTGCATGCTGCCGCCCACGACAGCGACGGCTTCTTGGCCGGCGAGTTGCAGCGACGCCGCGCGCTCGACTATCCGCCTTTCGCGAGCCTGATCCGGGTTGTCTGTGCGGCAGAGCACACAAGTCGCGCACGAGCGGCGGCTGAGGCGATCCGCTCGGCCCTGGACGGCGTGGCCGGCAGGGTGCTCGGCCCAGCGGCCCTGTTTCGCCTGCGCGGGCGCGAGCGCCAGGTCTTGGTCGTCAAGACGCCACCCGAGCAGCGCCAGGTGACGATCGGTCTGCTTGGCGCGGCGGTCCAGCGCACGGCCGATGCTCGCGCTCACAAAGGCGTCGTCTTCGCCGTCGATGTCGATCCCCAATAGTCCGGCCGGCGGGCTCGCCCTAGACTTTCGGGTATGAGCGACGAAGAGGTTATGGACTCGGAGGTCGAGCCCGAGGAGGGTGCGTCCACCGTAGCCGAGCTCGACCCCGAGGTGCGCGCGCGACGCGACGCTGCCCTGCGTCACGTCCGCAAGTTCGGCGACCCGGTCCTTCGCACAACGGCCCTGCCCGTGGATCGCTTCGACGAGTCCTTGGCGCAGGAGATAGAGCGGATGGGCGGGCTAATGCACGACGCGCTTGGCATCGGCCTGGCCGCTACCCAGCTCGGGATCTTGCACCGCGTGCTCGTCTACCAGGCCTATAGCGACGATCCCCTCACGGCTCTAATTAACCCCGAGATCGAGTGGGCCGACGATGAGCTGGAAACGCTCGAGGAGGGGTGCCTCAGCCTGCCGGGCGTACACGTAGAGGTGGAGCGACCGGCCCGCGTGCGCGTGCGCGCTCGCGATGCCGAGGGCAAAGAGTTGCGCTTGGAGGCCGAGGGCTTGGAGGCGCGCGTGATCCAGCACGAGATCGACCACCTCGACGGCATCCTGATCCTCGACCGGATACCGCGCGAGCTGCGCAAGCAGGCGATGCGCGCCATGCGCGAAGCGGTGACAGCCGCCAGCGCGGCGTAGTGCGCACCGTCTTTCTCGGCACATCGGATTTTGCGGCGGCTGTGCTCGCGCGCCTTGCGGGCGCAAACGGGGAGGACCCACTTGAGCCACAGACGCCGTCGCACACGCCCGCCCGCCATAGTCCCGCGCTCGTCATTACGCGCCCCGATCGGCCGGCCGGACGCGGGCGCAAGCTCACAGCGCCACCCGTAGCCAGCGCCGCGTGCGGCTTGGGCCTACGCTTGGCCCAACCCGAGAGTGTCAACGACCCCGAGACTCTTGAGTTGATTGCAAGCGTTGACCCCGATGTCCTGCTTGTGTGCGCTTTCGGGGCCTTGATCAAGGAGCCTCTGTTGTCCGCTTGCGAGATACTTAACGTGCACCCCTCCCTGCTGCCTCGGTGGCGTGGAGCGGCGCCGATCGAGCGCGCGATCATGGCCGGGGACGAACACACGGGGGTGTCGATCATGCGCCTCACCGCTGGTCTCGACAGCGGTCCCGTGTGCTTGGCCCAAAGTGAGCCAATTTCCGCCGAGGACAACTTCGGGTCGCTTGCCGCGCGCTTGCAGGACCTCGGCGGAGAGCTACTCATCCGAGCGCTCGACACGCTCGAACAGGGAGAGCCCTTGGCTTTTGCCGAGCAGAACGAGCGGCTCGTCACCTACGCCGAGAAGATAGGCCCCGAAGATCGTATGCTTGACCCGGGAAAATCAGCGGTCCAATTGGAGCGCCGTGTACGTGCTATGTATCCACACATCGGCGCGCGCGTAGCCCTCAACGAGGGGACCTTGCTCGGTGTGCGACGAGCCTCGCTCGTGCCCGACGCGCCCACGCATCGCGGCGTATACGCCGACGGCGAGCGCCTCTTGCTGGGTTGCGCCAACGGTCTGTTGGATTTGCAAGAAGTACAGCCTCCGGGCAAGCGCCCAATGGAGGCAGAGGCGTTCCTGCGCGGCCACGGCCTGCCGAGAGCCTGATGGTTGAGTCCGGGGATACCTGGAAGTCCAAGGCCAGCAAGTCTGACCGGCCCGCAAACCGGGCGAGATCCACCCGAGCGGCCTCGGTGGCACCCGCGCGGGTGTGTGCGTATGAGGTCATCCGCCGCGTCTTCGAGCAGGGCGCTTACGCCGACCAAGCCCTGCAGGCCCTGGCACATCCGCTCGATGCGCGCGATCGCGCCTTGGCTATGCGACTCTCCTACGGCACGATCCAGCGTCGCCTCACGCTCGACCACGTGCTCGAGCGGCTCGCCAAACGGCCTGCCGAGCGCCTGGATCGCCCCTTGCTGGCAGCCTTGCGCTTGGGTCTTTACGAGCTGCTCTACCTAAGCGGGGCGCCAGACCGCGCGGTTGTCGCCGACTGCGTCGAGCTGGCCAAGAGTGGCCGTGGCGCAGGCCACGGGCTCGTCAACGCAGTCCTACGCCGAGCCGCACGCGAAGGCGCCACCGAGCTGCTCGGCGACCTGCGCGAGGACACGCCCGACCATGCTGCCATCGCCCACTCGCATCCGGCTTGGATTGCGCGCATGTGGTGGCAAGACCTGGGTCCCGCTGAGGCGCGCGCCCTGATGGCAGCCGACAACGAGCCCGGCGAGTTGGCGGTGCGTGTCAACACGCTCTTGGTCGATCCGCCAAGCCTGGCGCGCGACTTGGCGGTCGCCACCCACACAGATCCAGACCTGCCCGAGGCTTTGGTGCTCGACGGCCCGTTTGACCTACACGGCTCCAGCGCATGGCGCGAAGGGAAGCTCCTCGCCCAGTCACGCGCGGCGATGCTGGTCGCCCGTGCCTTGGATCCACAACCTGGCGAGCGCGTGCTCGATCTGTGCGCCGCCCCCGGCGGCAAGAGCACGCACATCGCCGCCTTGATGGGAGACGAGGGCAAGGTGGTGGCGGTCGAGCACAACCCGGCGCGCGCTGCCGAGCTACGCGAGACCGCCCAGCGCCTGGGAGTGAGCAGCATCCAGGTCGAGCTGGCGGATGCGGCGCTCTTCAGGTCCGAAGCAGACCGTTTCGACCGCGTGCTCGTCGATCCGCCTTGCTCAGGCCTCGGCACCTTGCAAGCCCGTCCCGACCTACGCTGGCGCCTGACGCCCTCCAAGCTCGAAGAGCTGGTTCAACTTCAGGCCGCGATACTTGCCGCCGGCGCCGCCGCACTCCGTCTGGGCGGCGTGCTGGTCTATTCGACGTGCACCATCTCAGCGTCCGAGAACGAGCGACAAATAGAATCGTTCCTCGATCGTAACTCAGGGTTCGCGCTCGAGGATGTCACGCACGAACAAGGATCCCATCCCCATCCCCACATGTCGCAGGCCGTCCTGACAATGCCCCATCGCGACCGCACCGCCGGGTTCTTCGTCGCACGGATGCGGCGAGTAGAGGGTCGTCCCACGGGTAGGCTCTAAGAATGGAGGGCGACTATCCAACCCCAGCGAAAGAGCAGGTCAACCTAGGACCGCTATGTCCCAACTGCGCCGAGCCTTGGTTGCGTCCCACCAACCTGCCCGGTCGCTATCGCTGCGTCTACTGCCTGCACCGTTTCGAGCTTTCCTCAGTATGTCCGAACTGTGGCGAGCACTCCACGATCGTGCGTATGTCCTCCACCGCCATTCTCAAGTGCAATAACTGCGGCGACTCGATGTTGATGCCCATCTGAGGCTGTCCGACGGGTCGGGGAATATGCGAGCGTGAGCAGTGATCTCTTGAAGAGTGTGCGTGTCGAGCCGTCGATTCTCTCGGCCGACTTCGCGCGGTTGGGGGCTCAGGTTCAGGAAGTAATGGACGCCGGCGCGCGCGTGATCCACGTCGATGTGATGGACGGCCACTTCGTGCCTCCGATTACGCTTGGACCGATTGTCGTCGCCGCACTGCGTGAGCAGGCAGAGGCAGCCGGTGCGCTGCTCGACGTGCACCTGATGATCGAGCGGCCCGAGCGCCAGATTGCCGAGTTCGTTAAGGCTGGCGCCCACTCGATCACCATTCACGATGAGGCGACACCGCACGTCGCCTATGCCGCAAGCCTTGTGCGCGAGGGCGGTGCCAGCGTCGGCATCGCGATAAATCCCGCGACACAGGTCGAGGCTGTCGCAGAGATCGTTCACGAGATTGACCTCGTGCTGTGTATGACCATCAACCCGGGTTGGGCGGGCCAGCGGCTGATTGAGCACACGCTCGGCAAGGTGGAGCGCCTGCGTGGACTGCTCCCAGCGGAGGTGGCATTGCAGGTCGATGGTGGTGTGGACCCTCACACAGCTCCCCGTTGTCGTGCCGCCGGTGCCAATCTGTTTGTTGCTGGCTCGGCGATCTTCGACGAACCCGATCCCGCTGCGGCCTACCGCGCGATCGTGGATGCCGCCGGCGCTATCTGAGCTGTGCCCGTGCCGCGGCGATACACCACTCCCAGCATCAGCGCCAGCAGGCTGGTGGCCCCGAGATAGCCGATCTCGGTGCGCAACAGTTCTTCGCTCACAAGCGGCGTCAGCATCCAAGCCACGAATGCGATCGCCGCCACGATCCAACAATAGGCGGCGGTGCGCGCCTGATTGCGCGCCAGCGTCGCTTGGTTGAGTGCACCCGAAGTCAGGTGCATACCCATCCCCAGCCCGATCAGCGCCAGGCCCACACGCCCGTATTCGAAGCTCTGGCCGAACAGCGCTTTCATCACCGGTGGGCCGACCGCCAGCAGCCCGAGCGCCACCGCCAGCGCGAAGGCGGCGATCGCCATCACCGTCAGCTTGATCGCTTTCGCGAAGGCCTCGTGGCCCTCGGTTGCCTCCAGGCCCGTCAAGTGGGGTAGCAGCGAAGTCTGGATCGCCTGGAAGAGTTGCAGCGGCGCTCGCGCGATCAACAGCACATTGAAGACGATCCCCGCCAGCGCCGCGTTCGTCGAAGTGATGTCCACCGTCAGGACGGCAGCATTCAGCAGCGTCTGCTCGGAGAGCATGATTCCCGAGACCGCGAACGCAAAGCCCGATCCCCTACGCAGCGAAAGCTCATCCGCGGCCACCGCCTCCTCGACTCCCTCGGTGCCCGGCCCGGCCAAAGCGGCGTCCAGCTCCTCCATCTCCGGCGCGCCTTCCGGCTCAGCCGGTTGAGCACCGCCTCTCGCGAACGCCGCCGGCACCACCACTAGCGACACGAATGGCGCCGCTGCGATCCCCAAAGCGACTGCGGTTTGCCCATTCGTCAGCCCGATCGCCACCGCCACCGCGAAGCAGAGCCGCGAGACCGACTCCATCAACACCAGCCCGCCAAACAGCCCGAAGTATTCGTGCCCGGCCAGCCAACCCCTGGCGAAATAGCTGGCGGCATACGCCAGCGTGCCTACCACCAGCACCCAATACAGGGCTGCATAGTGGCCGAACACGTCGTCGATCAGCACTTCGTGCAACGCCAGCGCCACGATCAGGAATGCCAGCGCGAAACTGGCCTGGATCGCGATCGGCACCTTCACGGAATGTTGGGCATGCCCTCGTGCCCTGCGGTCGGCGATCGTGCGACTGAGTAGCTGTTCGATCGGCCTGTAGATGACCGAGATGATCACGAACATGATCGACCACAACAGATCCAGACGCTTGGCCTCGACTTCGCCCAGAACGTGGCTCGCGATCGAGAAGTAAGCGAATGTCAGCAGGCCCGTCGAGGCGATCCCGATCGACAGCAGCCTCGCCCCGCTGCCATAGGAGCGCCCCTTAGAGGCGGACAAGCAGCATCGTCCAAGGGAACGGCGAGCGCGCCTCCACGACCTTGCCATAGCGCGAGAGCAGCTCCACAAACGAGCGCTTGGACCAGTGGTTCAGATGTCCGGGCGTGTTACCCAAATTCTTCAGGTAGGCGCCTCGTGCCATGTTCAGCATCCGCCACAGCGGCTCTCTCGGGACGGATACAAGCAGCCGGTGCTCCGCGCAACGAGCCATCTCGGCCAACGTGTGCTCGGGATCGGGCACATGCTCGAGTACCTCGATCGCGCAGGCCAAGTCGAATTCGTTATCGGCGAACGGCAGGTTCTCGGCTCTCATCACCTTGTACTCCAAGTTTGGTGCTGTGCGCCCAGCCCACCCAGCCTGGATAGAGGGCTCCTCCAGATCGATCCCCACCACACGCGCCGGCTTCAGTCGTTGGGCCCACTGATGCACGAGCACACCCTCGCCGCAGCCTACGTCCAACAACGACATCGGGCTGGCGGCCTCGAGCAGCTCGTCGAGCGCTCTCTCGAAACCGTCCATCATTCGTTTGACCAGCGGATTGGTGGAGCCGTACTTGTCGTAGGTGTTGCCAGTGACGATCCCGTCCTCGGAGACCGTGACGCTGCCGCTCATACCTCGATCTTCTCAGCCGCGCCGGGCGAATCGCGGGAGCCGATCGCATCGGAGGCGCCATCTGGGCTTGCCGTGCCTGTCGTCCGTCGACTCGAAGCCAGGCCGGTTGGATTCGATTCGTAATGGGAGGGTTCGACCCCAAGCTGCAGCTCGATCCGGCGCACCCGCTCGAAGGTCTTCTGTGTCATCACCCGCTGTGCAGCCAACAGGTCGCCGATCACCCCCAACGCCCACAACACCACCGCCGCTATGAACAGTACGGCGCCCAAGATCAGGGATTGCACGTGTCCCTTGCCGTTGCCTTCCGCGTAGGCGACCACAAAGCGGATCCACACGCCCAGTGCGGCCACGCCGATCACGGCCGCCAGGCTCCAGAACACTCGCAAAGGCTCGTACTGCGCGTAGATCCTGAAGATTGAGATCGAATTGCGCCGCACATAGGCCCCCATCGAGGGGAACAGGCGCGACTCGCGCGTCTTCGGGTTGGTCCTGATCGGGACGTGATCGATCGCCACCAGCTGCTTGCCGGCCTGGATGATCGTCTCCAGGGTGTAGGTGAATTTGGAGACCACCAAGATCTGGATCGCGGCCTCGCGATTGTAGGCTCTAAAGCCCGACGTGGTGTCCGGCACCGAGGTCGAGGAGGCCTGGCGAACCACCCACGAGCCGAGGCGCTGCAGCCTCTTCTTCAGTCCCGAGAAGTGCTCGATGTTGGTGACCTCCCGGTCGCCCACCACCATGTCGGCGTCGCCTCTGAGGATTGGTCCGACCAGCTTGACGATATCCGGACCGTAATACTGGTTGTCCGCGTCGGTGTTCACGACCACGTCCGCGCCCAACTTGAGGCACGCATCCAGTCCTGCCTGGAAGCCCGCCGCGAGGCCCTTATTGTTGGTCAACCGTACGATGTGATCGACCCCGTGCGCCCGCGCCACGGCGATCGTCTCGTCGGTCGAGCCGTCGTCGACGATCAGCCACTCCACGGTCTCGAAGCCGGCCATCTGACGCGGCAGGTCGGCAAGTGTCGCAGGCAACTGCTCGGCCTCGTTGAAGCATGGGATCTGAATGATGAGCTTCACCCGCGAAAGCCTAGTTTGTAGGTCCTCCCCCGACAGGGGGAGGACATTGGGAAAGGGCAAGGAGCTTCACCCGCGAAAGCCTATCCCCTCTAGGCTCTACAGCCGAATGGCAAGCGCGACTTTGACGCGTACCGATCCGGGTGGCCGGGGCGGGCGGATACCGATAAACCAGAGGCTGCGCGCGATCCCGGCCTCACGCTGGGCGGTTTTGGCTTTCGCCGCGATGTGCGTCTTGGCCCTGGTCGGCTACTTCGCCTTTCCCACCTATCCCACCTACGACTCTTTCTACGCGCTCTTGTGGGGGCGCGACATCTTGCACCTGCACATGCCCGACTTCAGGGTCTACCGGGGTCCCACCGAGCATCCTTTGGCGATCGCCTTCGGCGCCTTCAGCTCGATCTTCGGGCAAGGCGGCGCGCGCCTGATGGTGTTCGGCTCGATCGCCTCCTTCGTCGCGCTCGTAGCAGGTGTATACCGTGTGGGGCGCCTCTGTTTTGGCCCGGTCGTGGGCGCCTTCGCCGGCCTGCTCGTCCTAAGCCGCTTCTTCGTCGAGAACCTCGCGGCCCAAGGCTATCTCGACATTTCCTATGTCGCCTTGGTGATCTGGGCCACGGCCTTGGAGATCGAGCGTCCTCGCCGTGGGCCTGCGGTGTTCCTGCTGCTGGCGGCAGCAGGTCTCTTGCGTCCCGACGCTTGGCTCTTGAGCGCCATCTACTGGCTGTGGTGCGCGTGGCCCGCCGACAATGTCACGCGTCTGCGCTATCTGGGTCTGGCCGCGATTGCGCCGGTGGTGTGGATCGGCGTTGACGCTCTCGTTACCGGCAATCCTTTGTATTCGCTGCACTCAACTTCAGGCTTGGCTGCGGAATTGGGACGCACCGAGAAATTCTCCGAAGTGCTCTCCTCGACATGGTCCTACGCAGTGCGCATCGACAAGCTACCAGTGGTGCTCGGCTCGCTCGCCGGAGCCCTGCTGGCAATCTGGTTGGCGCCCAGACGTGTGCTCGTGCTTTTGGTGGTGCTCGGGAGCCTCCTGTTCGTGTTCATAGCCGAGGGCGCAGCAGGCGCGTCGGTTGTCGACCGCTACATGATCGGCGCTTCGGTCGTGATGCTCGTCTTCTGTGGGTTGGCCATCGGGGGCTGGTCGATGCTTGAGCAGGGCACCATTCTGCGACGGGTATGGATGGTGGCCGCGGCTCTGCTCGTGCTCTACGGCGGCGCTTCTGCCGCCCGCACGCTCAGCCTTTCCAGCTTGCGCACCACGCTCGCCGACCACGAGGATTTCCACGAGGGGCTCGTAGCCGCTTTGCATAGCCCGGCGGTCAAAGCACAGCTGAAGCGTTGTCCCCTGTTGTCTTTGCCGAACAACAAGCTGATCCCAGACGCTCGCTGGATCCTCGACAGCACCGGCCAGCGCGAGATCGTAGCTCGTAGTCAGGCCAGTGCCGATGCGCTCAAGGGAGCCGATGCGCTTAAGCGCCGTATTGAAGCGGGCAGTGTCGCCATCTATCCGCTCGGCGAAGCCGTGTTCGTGGAGGCGATTGTCGATCTCGGCGACGATCCGCGCGACCAAGTGCCTTTGAAGGGTTTCCACCGTATCTACACAAGCCGCTACTACGCGGTCTATGGCAACTGCTGAGCCGCCAGACGCCCCCGCTTCGCCTGACGCGGGAGAGGATGGGGTAATACATCAGGGGATGCCGCCCGCGCGTGGGCATGGCTCCGCTTCGGACGCTTGCCACCGCGACTCTCCGGGCGTCCGCCGCCGCGACGCCCGATACTGGGCATGGCCGATCTTGGGGGCGATCTTGCTCGGTGCGCTGGGCTTGCGCCTATGGGGCATCGAACAGGGCCTGCCCTACGTCTACAACATCGACGAAGCCGGCCACTTCGTGCCCAAGGCGGTGGCGATGTCGGCGCACGGCCTCAACCCCGAGTACTTCGTCAATCCGCCTGCTCTCACCTACGTCTTGCATCTCGTGTTCGTACTCTGGTTCGGAGCCGGGCACTCGCTCACTCACGAGTACGCTTTGCACCCAGACCAAGTGTTCTTGGTCGCGCGGGTCATCGTGGCCATACTCGGCACGGGTGCGGTATGGCTGCTCTATCTGCTCGGTACGCGTCTATTCGACCGCCGTGTCGGTCTGTTGGCGGCCGCTTTGGAGGCTGTCGCCTTCCTGCCTGTCTTCTATGGGCATCTGGCGCTAAACGACGCGGCTACGCTTCTCCCGCTCACGCTCTCCCTGTTCGGCAGCGCCGGCATTCTCTGCCACGGACGGGCCCGCGATTATGCGATTGCCGGCGTCGGGCTCGGCTTCGCCTGCGCCAGCAAGTACACGGCCGGTATTGTCGTTGTGCCTTTGGCCGCAGCAGCCGCTGCTCACTATCTGGACGGATCGACGGGCTCGGGCAGGCGCGTCCTCGTCGGCCTGGGCACCGCTGGCGCTTGCGCCCTGGGCGCCTTCCTGCTCGCCAACCCATATGCCCTGCTTGACTTCCCGCGTTTCCACTCCGAATTGGTTCACCAGTCGAGCCTCTCCGAGGAAGCCCAAGGCAAGCTCGGAGCCCCCCGACAGGGCGGCGTCGTCTACTACCTGTGGTCGTTCACCTGGGGTCTAGGCTGGATCCCCGTTCTGGCTGCCTTCGCGGGGGCCCTCGCACTCTGTTGGCGTCGTCCGCGCGTTGCCTGGATGTTCGTGCCCGCGCCGATTCTGTTCCTGGCATTCATGGGCCTGCAGGACCGCTACTTCGGGCGCTGGCTGTTGCCGATCTTCCCGATCGCGTGTCTCCTTGCCGCTTACTTCGCGTTCCTGCTCGTCGGGCGTCTGGCCGATAGGGAGTCCTCTGCAGCGACGGAGGGCTCCGGCATTGCAAGCAAGCGCTCGAATGTAGTTGGGGATGGTGTTGTTATTCACAAGAAGGACCCCCTACGCGCGCGGGGGGGCTTCGATCCTCGTGGGTGTACTCACGGTTGTCCTATTGCTCGCCCAAGGCCTCATCTACAGCGTCCACAATGACCTCGTACTGGCGCGTGCCGACACGCGCAACCTGACCCGGGCCTGGATGGTCGCGCACGTTCCGCGCGGTTCGCGCATAGTGCTCGAGCCGGTCGTGCTCGACTCCTGGTTGCAGGAAGGAGCGGGCGTCAGGCGCTGGCACAAGTACGTGTCCTTGGAATCGGTGATCGCGCCTGACGGAACGCTCTCGCCGCAGACCGCTCATCCCGTGGCCTTGGAGAACTACGAGACGACGCTCGCGCCATCCCTGATCGGCTGGTATGAGCGCCAGGGGTACTGTTGGGTAATAACCGGCGCGACCGAGTCCGGTCGCGCCTTTGCCGACCCTTCGGCCGCCCCTTTGGCGGTCGCCTACTACCACGCGCTGGCAGCCCAGGGAGAAGTTGCCTATAGAACTTCGCCCTACTCTCCGGGCAGCAATCCGCCGGGATTCAACTTCGACTGGAGCTTCGACTATTACCCGCTCTCCTTTCGCCGGCCGGGTCCGCAAATGACCGTTTATCGGTTGCGGGGTGGACGCTGCGCAGGCCGGGTATGACGCCCGAGGGCCTATCCTGATTAGCTCATGGCGATCACCACCGATACCGACCGAGCGCACCTGCAGCGGGCCATCGAGCTGGCCGAGCTGGGTGCGCACGACGTCAAGCCGAACCCCGTTGTGGGCGCCGTCGTGGCACGCGACGACGAGGTGCTCGGCGAAGGGCGTCACGAACGCTTCGGTGGCCCGCACGCCGAGGTCAACGCGATCGCGGCGTGCGGTGCGGCCGACCTGACAGGCGCCACTCTGTACATATCGCTTGAGCCTTGCTGTCACGAAGGCAAGACTCCGCCATGCACTGACGCGATCATGCAGGCGGGTATCGGACGGGTTGTGGTGGCCTCCGACGATCCCACCGAGAAGGCCTCGGGGCGGGGCCTGGGCATCTTGCGCGACGAGGGCGTGGAGGTCGTTGTCGCCGACGGCGAGCTAGCGGCGCGCGCGCGCCTACTCAATCAGGCCTTCCGCAAGCACGCGCGTGTGGGGCGGCCCTGGGTCCTGTTCAAGTCTGCGATGACCTTGGACGGCAAGGTTGCCACAAGGGCGGGCGATTCCCAGTGGATCAGTGGCGAGGAAAGTCGCCTGCTCGCCCACACCTGGCGCGCTTCGGTAGACGCGGTCGTCGTGGGAATCGGCACCGCCTTGGCCGACAATCCCCAGCTGACTGCCCGACCCGACGGTATCCTCGCCGAGCTACCGCGCCAGCCCCGCCGTGTTGTCTTCGACTCGCTCGCACGTCTGCCGATCACTTCGCAGTTGGTCAGCGCAGTGGATCGAATACCCCTGACCGTCGTGGTCTCACGGGCCGCTGCGAGGGCAGACGCCGACGCCTTGGAGGCTGCCGGCGTCCAGGTACTTGTCGCCACGGGCGAGAACGAGCCTGCACGTGTGCGCTCGGCCCTGGAGCAGCTAGGTGGCGAGGGCATCGCCTCCGTGCTCTTGGAGGGAGGGCCCCATCTCGCCGGCGCATTCCTGGATGCGCACGAGATCGACGAGATACGACTGTTCCTCGCCCCGATCCTGCTCGGTGGGCGCAGCGCGCGCGACCCTTTGGAGGGGGAGGGAGTCGAGCGCATCTCCGAGGCCTTGCGCGCGCTCACGCTCGACTGCTCGCGGGTTGGCGAGGACCTCCTGATATCAGCACGCCTGCGCGAGTGGTGAAGAGGCGCCCGTGTTCACCGGTCTGATCGCCGATCTTGGGAGCGTGCGCGAGGTGAAGCGTGACGCAGACGGGGCGACGCTCGAGATCTCCACGCAGCTCGCCGGCGAGCTGCGCGAGGGCGACTCGGTAGCGGTTAACGGAGTCTGCTTGACCGCGATCGCCATCGAGGACGGGGGTTTCAAGGCCCAGGCAATGGCGGAGACGCTGCGGCGATCCTCCTTGGAAGGTCTCCGAAGCGGCTCTCCGGTCAATCTGGAGCTGGCGATACGTGCCGACGGGCGCCTCGGTGGGCACATCGTGCAGGGACACGTCGATGGCACCGGCACGATCGAAGGCATTGGCGAGGAGGGTTTTGCGCGGGTGCTGGACATCAAGCTCGACTCCGGACCGGGGGAGGGTGTGGCGCGCTACATGGTGGAGAAGGGATCGGTGGCAGTGGACGGGGTGAGCCTAACCGTGAGCGAGCTACGCCAGGACGGCTTCTCGGTATCGCTTATTCCCGAGACGCTCACTCGCACGAGTCTCGGCGACGCGAAGGTGGGGGATCGGGTCAACCTGGAGGCGGATGTGCTCGCCAAGCACGTAGAGCGACTCATGGAGGCCCGGATATGAACACGCATGGCGGCGCCGGAGCGGCGTCCTCGTTCGTTTGTGTGCAAAGCACACTGCACTCGCTGCGTCCTTGTCCGACTTGCCCTGCGTGCCCATATCGGCATGATTGGGATCCGAAGGAGCAAACCGCATGAGCCAGTCGAAGACAAAGACGCCGTTCGCGACCATCGAGAAGGCGATCGAGGAGATCAGGCAAGGCAAGATGGTCGTGGTCTGCGACGACGAGGATCGCGAGAACGAGGGCGATCTCACGATGGCGGCACAGTTCGCGACGCCTGAGGCAATCAACTTCATGGCCAAGGAGGGCCGCGGCCTGATCTGCCTGTCGCTCACCTCTGAGCGCTGCGACGAGCTCGGCCTCGATCTGATGGCCGCTAAGAACGAGTCTTCCTTCGAAACGCCGTTCACCGTGTCGGTGGAGGCACGGGAGGGTGTCACCACCGGCATCTCCGCTCACGATCGTGCGCACACGATCCAAGTCGCGATCGACCCCGAGAGTGCTCCACGGGACCTAGTCCAACCGGGCCACGTGTTTCCGCTCAAGAGCCGTACCGGCGGTGTCCTGGAGCGGGCTGGACAGACCGAGGCTGCTGTGGATCTGGCACGCTTGGCGGGCCTGAACCCGGCCGGCGTGATCTGCGAGGTGATGAACGACGACGGCACTATGGCGCGTGTCCCGGACCTGGTCGCCTACTGTGCTCGTCATGAGCTGAAGATGATCACGGTCGCCGAGCTGATCGCCTACCGCCGGCGTCACGACAAGCTCGTCGAACGAGTCGTCTCCACACGCCTGCCCACCGCATTCGGCGACTTCGAGGCGGTTGGCTACCGCTCCTTGGTCGACGACAAGCACCATGTGGCCCTTGTTAAGGGCGATGTTGCCGGTCATGGGGATGTGCTCGTGCGAGTGCACTCTGAGTGCTTGACCGGTGACGTGTTCCACTCCCTTCGCTGCGACTGCGGTGAGCAGCTCGCCTCAGCCCTGGCGATGATCGAGCGCGAGGGAGAAGGCATCTTGCTCTACCTCTCCCAAGAGGGTCGGGGCATCGGGTTGCTCAATAAGCTAAAGGCCTACCGCCTGCAGGAGGATGGCTTGGATACTGTCGAAGCCAACGAGCGCCTCGGTCTGCCGGCCGACCTGCGCGACTACGGCATTGGAGCGCAGATCCTGGTCGACCTTGGGCTCAGCTCGATTAGGATCCTCACCAACAATCCCAAGAAGATCAAGGGCCTGGAGGGTTACGGGCTGTCGGTCAGCGCGCAGATCCCGATTGAGCACGCTCCCAACGAGCACAACGAGGCTTACCTGCGCACCAAGGCTCAGCGCATGGGCCATATCCTGCACCACCAGGGCCTCAATCTCGATGCGGAGCTGTTGCACTCTGAGCGCGAGACCGATCGCGAGCGCGAACAGCCTGAAGGGCCTAAGCGATGAGGTTCGCGATCGCAATCGGGCGTTTCTACGAGGATCTAGCCGAGCGCTTGGAGAAAGGCTCGCGTGCTGCGTTTGGGCAATCAGGCTGTGAGGTGGAGGTGTTCGACGTGCCAGGTGCCTTCGAGTTGCCACTGGCAGCGCGCTATGCCGCCGACTCGGGCCGCTTCGCGGGCGTTGCCTGCCTCGGTGCGGTGATCAGAGGCGAGACGGACCACTACGATTTCGTGTGCGCCGAGGCGGCGCGCGGGATCCAACAGGTTTCGCTCACGACAGGCGTGCCGTGCGCGTTCGGAGTGCTTACCTGCCAGACGATGGAGCAGGCGCTCGCGCGCTCAGGTGGAGGCAAGCGCGACCAAGGTGCCCACGCCGCCGAAGCGGTGATCCGGATGGCGGCGTTGCGCCGGCAGCTGCAGAGCGGCTAGACTGGCGAGCGTCATGGCCAAGGTATGTCATAGCTGCGGTAAGGGTCCCGCATTCGGCAACAGCCGCAGCCACTCGATGGTCGCTACCAAGCGCCGCTTCGATCCCAACCTGCAGAAGGTCAAGATCCTCGTCGGCAAGGCTCCCCGTCGTGTGTACGTCTGCACTCGTTGCTTGAAGGCCGGCAAGGTCACGAAGGCCCTCTGAACAGCCATCCGGACCGTCCCCTGCGAGGGATAGTCTATGTCGGCGAGGAGTGGCTTTGTGAGCGATACGAACCTGATCCGGTTCAGAGCGGCCGTAGCCGGTGCTCTGGCGCACCTCGAGTCCCGCCGCAAGGAGGTCAATGATCTGAACGTGTTCCCTGTTGCCGACGGGGACACGGGCGACAACATGGTGCTGACGCTCAGGGCCGTGCTCGACGAGCTGGACCGATTGCAGGCTGGCAACTCGGCCAAGACGATCGACGAGATCGGACGCGAGGAGATCGTGCAGTCGGTTGCCCGGGCGGCCTTGCTCGGCGCGAGAGGCAACTCAGGCGTGATTCTCTCCCAGCTGATAAGGGGAGCAGCCGAGGAGCTCGTAAGTCGACCTGGGCAGCTGATCGACGCCACGTTGATTGGTGCGGCGCTTGCCAACGCTGCCGACAAGGCCTATGCGTCGGTGCGCGAGCCGGCGGAGGGCACGATCTTGACCGTGGCGCGCGAGATGGCTCACGGAATCATGGCCGATGTCGCCCACAGCGAGGACGCGGGGCGGCTCGGTCCGGGAACCGAGCCGCGCGAGCAGGACCTCGCGATCGCCAAGACGCTGGAGTGCGCAGTGGAGGCGGGCACCGACTCGGTCAAGCGCGGGCCTGAGATGCTCGCAGCGTTGCGAGAGGCCGGCGTGGTGGACGCCGGAGGGCATGCTCTGACAGTGATTTTCGCCGGGGTTGTGGCGGCGTTGCGCGACGAAGCGCCCCCAGAGCTTGAGCATTATGCGCCGGCCAAGATCACTCATCCCGAGCACAGCTCGAGCACCTACCGCTACTGCACCAATTTTGCGGTTACCGGCCGGGACCTCGAGTCCTCGCGCTTCAGCGCTCAGCTGGAGCAACTCGGCGACTCGGTTCTGGTGGTGGGCGACCCGAGCACGCTGAAGGTGCACCTGCACACCGACGAGCCCGAGCGCGCCACCGCGCTGTTCGAGGGTGTCGGAGAGGTTTCGCATCTCGATGTGGCCGATATGCGTGTCCAGGTGACAGAGCGCGAGCGGCGCCTTGCGGGTGGAGTAGGGACCAATGGAGTGCAGGCCGACGGACTCTATGCCTATGGGGATGATGGCCATAGGGCTTCGGGTGACGAAAACGACGCACCAGTTGGCTCCTCCGGAGGCGTGCCCGGCCTGAGGGACGGTGTGCAAAACGGGGCGCCCCGCGCGCGGGCACGCGCGCACGCAGGTCACCCCGTCGTGGATATGCACACCCAACCGATCCACGACCGAGCCGAACGTGTGCGCTGCGGGGCTTTGGCGGTGGTGAGCGGGGATGGGCTCATGCAGATGTACCGAGACCTCGGTGTCCATACGATCGACGGTGGACCTACGTTGAACCCTTCCACCTACGAACTGCTGGCAGGCATACACGAGGTGCCGGCCGAGGAGGTCGTGGTATTGCCCGGGAGTGCCAATGTGGTGATGGCGGCCGAGCGCGCCGCCGAGCTCTCCGACAAGCAGGTGGTGGTGGTACCGGCCACCACTCAACAGACGGGTCTCGCGGTTGCGGTCGCGTTGGAGAGCGACCGCAACGTGCGCGAAAACGCGCAGGCCATGAACGAAGCGCTCGCGGCGCTGCGTACCGGCGCGGTCGCCCAGGCGGCGAGGGCGGACGCGCAAGGACGCTTCGGTGAGGGAGACGCCGTGGGCTTCGTCGAAGAGGAGGTCGTCGCTTGGGGTGAGCCACGCGAGACCTTGGTGGCGGTGCTGGCGGAGCTGGCCGCAAGTGCTGAGCTGGTGAGTGTCCTTGCCGGCGCCGAGGCCCCGTTGGAGCTGTCTGAGCTGGAGGGCATCATGGACGGTCATGTCGAGCTCGAGCTTCGCAACGGTGGTCAGCCCGCCTACTGGTGGCTGCTCGCCGCCGAGTAGCGAGGGCGACTGGTTTCCCCTCGGCTTCGCGGCCGCGGAGTGTCTTACCCACGCCCAGATGTTGAATGCGCCCGTGCGCTGGCCTCGCCCTTCGCGCCTGGGTACGCCGCTTGTGCACAAGGCCGCCAAGACGAGGGAGGGGCTGGCAGCTTTGGGATTGGACACGGTCGGAGACCTGCTCGAGCACATGCCCAGGGATCGTCGCGAGGCACGCACGGTCAGCGAGCTTCAGGCCGGCGAGCAGGCGACTGTGCTCGTTGAGGTCCGCTCGATCGCCGGGCGCCAGGTGCGGCGGCGGGGGATGCGCGGGGTTGTGGAGGCCGTTGTGTTCGACGAGACGGGCTCGATGCGGGCCACGTTCTTCAATCAGCCTTGGTTGGCCGGTCGCTACCCGGCCGGCACTCACCTTGTTTTGCACGGCAAGGCCGAGGAGGGCGGACGCTTCAAGGTTTCCCATCATGCGATCGGATCGCGCGAGGATGCCCCCACCAGGCACGCCGGGGCTCGCAATCGCGCGAACCTTGCTTCTCCAGGTGGCGTCGCGGGTTCCGGGCGGAACGGGTCTGTCGCCCACTACCCGGCCGCCGAGGGCGTCAGCTCCACCCAGATCTGGGCGCTTGTGCAAGAGCATGGCAGCGCTTTGGAAGAGGTGGTGGAGCCGCTCGCGGCCCAGGTACGTGTGGCCGAAGGCCTAACCGGGCGCGGGAACGCGCTCGCAGCGATGCACTTCGGCGGTGGGCCTGACGCTTCCCAGGAAGGGCGCAGACGCCTGGCCTTCGACGAGCTGTTGTTGACCCAGCTCGTCTTCTTGACTCGCCGTGAGCGGAGGGCTACCGAAGCGCGGGCGCTTGCTCTGCGCGAGCCGCCCAGTTTGAGTGGGCGCTGGCTACAGCGAAGTCTCCCGTTCGAGCTGACTGGCGATCAGCGCAAGGCGATTGCGAGGATCGAAGGCGAGCTTGCGGGCGAGCGTCCCATGCAGCGCCTTTTGATGGGAGAGGTGGGAAGTGGCAAGACGGTCGTCGCGTTGCACACGATGCTGCGCGCGGTCGAGCACGGCGCCCAGGCGGCATTGATGGCGCCGACTGAGACGCTTGCCGAACAGCACTTCGTGACTGTGCAGAAGTTGCTTGGAGATGAGTCGGTCGCCGTGGCTCTGCTGACAGGCTCCACGCCGGCGCGTCGGCGTGCCGATACGCTCGGCAAGCTGGCGAGCGGCGAGCTGGCCTTGGTTGTGGGCACACATGCCCTGATAGAGCCCGACGTGCGCTTTCGGGCGCTGGCCGTGGCCGTGGTTGACGAGCAGCATCGCTTCGGGGTGCGCCAGCGTGCGGCGCTCGGCGAGACCGGGTCCCCGAGCCAAGACTCGGGCTCGGTTGAAGCCGGGGTTGTGGGGCGGCCGCACACGCTGCACATGACGGCGACCCCGATCCCGCGCACGTTGGCTTTGGCACGCCACGGAGATCTCGATAGGACCCTTCTGCGCGAATTGCCGCACGAACGCAAGCCGATTGAGACGCGCATCGTGGCCGGCCAAAGCGGCCGGGAGGAGGCTTATCGCTTGCTGCGTAAGCAACTCGCAGAAGGACGCCAGGCTTATGTGGTGTGTCCGCTCGTAGACGATGGCGAGGAGGTCGCGGCGCGCCCGGCTTCGAGGGCGGTCGACGACGGCGAGGGGTCGGGCGAGTTGCGCGCGGCTAGCGCCGAGTTCGAGCGGCTGCGGGCCGGTGAGCTGAAGGGCTTCCAAGTGGAGCTGTTGCACGGTCAGATGCGCCCCCGAGAGAAGCAGGCGGCGATGGATGCTTTCGTTTCCGGCCGGGCTCAGGTCCTGGTGGCGACGACCGTGATCGAGGTGGGCGTGGACGTGCCCAACGCGACAGTCATGCTGGTGGAGAATGCGGAGCGTTTCGGTATCTCTCAGCTGCACCAGTTGCGTGGGCGCGTGGGGCGCGGCGAGTACGCTTCGACATGTCTTCTGTCAGGCCCTACCGGCTCGCTCCGTCTACAGGCTCTGGCTGAGTACTCCGACGGTTTCAAGCTTGCCGAGATCGACCTGCGATTGCGCAAGGAGGGCGAGCTGGTGGGCACCAAACAGTCTGGGCTCGGACAGTTCAAGTTCGCGAGCTTGCCCGAGGACGGAGACCTACTCGAGCGGGCGCGCTCTTGGGCACGGGAGATATTGGCGCTCGATCCTGGACTCGAGGGCCCGCTGTATGGGCTGCTGGGTGGGGCACTTGAAGAAGCGTTCGGGGCTGAGACTTTGCAGCCGATCCCGGCTTGAGAAGGGGAATGTCTTGGCGCTCAGGCGGCCGAGCTGTGCTTGGACGAGCCTTGGCGGGCAGGCATGTGGGAGCCTGGTATGAGGGTCATCGCAGGGCGTCTGGGTGGGCGCCGCCTGCAGGCCCCTAAAGGTCGGGCGAAGACGCGCCCGACCTCCGATCGCGTGAAGGAGGCCCTCTTTTCGATGCTCGGCGAGCTGAATGGCGCTGTTGTTTTGGACCTGTTCGCGGGGACGGGCGCGCTTGGTATCGAGGCGCTCTCCAGAGGCGCTGAGCGGGCGGTGTTCGTCGAGCGCGACATGGCCGCCGTGACCACGATCAGGGCGAATTTGGCCTCGCTCGGGTTGATTGGATCGCAGGCAGAGCTGCGTGTCATAGATGCCCGCGTTGCTTTGCGCGCCGCACGCGAGGCCGGCGAAACGTACGATCTCGTGTTTATCGATCCTCCATACGACCATGCGCGCGAGTGGGCGGGCGAGCTGGCGGAGCTTTTGCCGGCGGTTCTCGCTCAAGGCGCACGCTTGGTAGTGGAGAGCGATCGGCGCGCGCCGGCGGAGCTGGCGCTACAGACGATCGCGCGGCGGCGCTATGGAGACACGACTATCGCGATCCAGTGCCTGCCCGCCGATGGCGAGGATGGATGCGATGATGTCAAGCGAGGACAGCCATGAACGTTGAGAAGTCGATAGCCGTGTGCCCGGGATCCTATGACCCGATCACCAACGGCCACCTGGATGTGATCCAGCGCGCGGCGGCCCTGTATGACGAGGTTGTGGTGGCGGTCGTGAACCGCTCGGTGCGCAAGGACAAGACGCTTTTCGGCATTGAGGAGCGGATGGCGTTCATCGAAGAGGCGCTCGTGAGTCTCCCGGGCGTGCGTGCGCAGCCGTTCAATACGCTTGTCGTGGAGTTCGCGCGCAGCGTCGGCGCGAAGGCGATCGTGAAGGGGTTGCGCGCGATCTCGGACTTCGAGTATGAGTTCGAGATGAATCAGCTCAACCGCAGGCAGGATCCCGAGATAGAGTCGGTATACCTAATGGCCTCACCGCAATACAGCTTCCTGTCTTCCAGTGGCGTCAAGGAGCTCGCCACATTTGGCGGGCGAATCGACGACTTGGTGCCCGCAAGGGTGGCGGAGCGCTTGCAGGAAGAGTTGCGGCGTTGACGAACTTTGCTGACGTGAGGCCCATCTTGAGAGACAAATCCGCTCATATGTCGTGGTCCAGGACGCTCCATGGAGGTGACCGCTGATGGACGTGTTGGTCTTGATCGACAAGCTCGATGACTTGGTCCACAACGCCAAGCCCGTGCCCCTGACCGATCAGGTGAGGGTCGACAAGGAGGAGATCTACGACATCCTCGACCAGATGAGGGCCACGATCCCCGAGGAGATCAAGCAGGCGCGCTGGATCGTCAAGGAGCGTCAGGAGATGCTCGCCGAGGCCAAGAAGGAGGCCGAGCGGATCGTCAAGGAGGCGCGAGAGCGCCAGGAGAAGCTCGTCGGCGAGGAGGAGGTCACCAAGCAGGCCGAGCGCGCCGCCGAGGACATAGTCGAGGACGCCCAGGCGCGCGAGCGCGAGATCAGACTCGGCGCCGAGGACTATGCGGATGAGATCTTGGGCACCTTGGAGGTCAACCTCTCGAAGTTCATCGCCGCGGTGCAGCGGGGCCGCGAGCGCCTGCAGGGTAAGGACGAGCCCGCAGAAGTCTCTTAGGAAGGCCATGCCGCATGCGACATGGCCCCTGACCGTACATGTACGGTCAGGCCAGATCGATCCTCGATCGAGGAGATCGACAATCGGCCAGCATGCGCCGACTGGAGCAACATCGTTGGGACAAGATGCGCTGACCGGTGTCTCCCACTTGCGTGTGTGTCCGCGCGTAGCCAGATGTTTTTTGGGTAGGGTGCCCGCGTGAGCTCGCCGCTGAAGCATCGCTTGGAAGTCGCCAAGGTCCTGCTCGGGACCGGCATGATCGCGCCCGTGCGCCCTGACCGGGCGGTCAGATCCGTCGTGGCACTTAAGCGCTGGGGACCCACCCCGGCCGCCGCCTACACCGGCTCGGCTGCTCGCTTCCCCGGTCGTGAGGCGATTGTGGACGAGCGCGGCACACTCACCTTCGAGGAGGTGCAGCGTCGCACCAATGCCCTTGCAAGTGAAATGCGGTCCGCCGGGATCAAAGCGGGCGACGGTGTGGCGATCATGTGCCGCAACCACCGTGGCTTTGTCGAGGCGACCGTCGCCTGCTCCAAGCTGGGAGCCAGCGCGCTATATCTGAACACCGCGTTCGCGGGTCCCCAGATCACCGATGTCCTGCGCCGCGAGAACCCGGCCGGTCTTGTCTATGACCAGGACTTTGCGAATCTGGTGCAGGAGGGTGGTGAGGGTCGCAGGCGCTTTGTGGCCTGGAGCGAGCCTGGTACGACACCTCCAGACCCGACTTTGGAGGAGCTGATCGCCAAAGGAAGCGAGGCGGATCTCACGCCACCGCCAGAGCCGGGCAAGGTCGTGATTCTGACTTCGGGCACAACCGGCACGCCGAAGGGGGCCTCCCGCAAACAGCCGGACTCCTTGGAGCCGGCGGCTGCCTTGTTCTCGAAGATCCCCTTGAAGGCCAGAGAGAGGACTGTAATCGCGGCGCCGATGTTCCACTCGTGGGGCTATGCCCACTTCACGCTGGCCTTGCCGCTCTCCTCGACGCTCGTCTTGCGCAGGCGTTTCGACCCGGAGGGGACCCTGCGAGCGGTCGCCGAACACCGCGCCAGCGCTCTCGCGGTCGTACCGGTCATGTTGCAGCGCATCCTCGAGTTGCCGATCGAGACGATCAAGAGCTACGACACCAGCTCCCTGCGGATCATCGCCGCCAGCGGCTCGGCTTTGCCGGGCGAGTTGGCGACGAGGGTCATGGATGTGTTCGGAGATGTGCTCTACAACCTGTACGGCTCGACTGAGGTCGCCTGGGCGTCGATCGCTACCCCCGCGGATCTGCGTGCCGCGCCGGGCACCGCCGGCAAGCCGCCGATGGGGACCCTCGTGAAGCTGCTCGACGAGCAAGGCCACGAGGTACCAACAGGCGAGAACGGCCGCATTTTCGTCGCCAATGAGATGGTCTTCGAAGGCTATACCGGCGGCGGTGGCAAGGAGATCGTCAGTGGCTTGATGAGCACGGGCGACGTGGGGCGCATGGACTCTGGCGGTCGCCTGTTCGTGGACGGGCGTGACGACGAGATGATCGTCTCCGGTGGGGAGAACGTGTTCCCGCGTGAGGTCGAGGATCTGCTCGCCGACCATGAGGGGATCGAAGAGGCCGCCGTGATCGGTGTCGAGGACGCCGAGTTTGGCCAGCGCTTGAAGGCGTTTGTGGTCGCCCGTGAGGGCTCGGACTTGGACGAAGAGAAGGTTAAGGATTACGTCAAGCACAACCTCGCCCGCTACAAGGTGCCGCGCGAAGTCGTGTTCGTGGATGAGTTGCCGCGCAACGCCACCGGCAAGGTGCTCAAGCGCGAGCTGCACCAGTTGGCCTGAACGAAGCGGCTCACTAATCTGGAGAGGGTGCCTGTGGTGACAGACATTCTCGATCTGGGGGGCCTGCGCTTGAGCGCGGGGGAGGGGCGTCGGTTCGAGCTGGCTGTGCACATCGACCCTCTGAGTCTCGGCGGCGAGCCCTATGAGGTGCACCCGGTCGCGATCCCGGTGAGGCTAGACGTGTCGCGCATGATGGGCAATGGTTATGCGCTCAGACTGTCCTTCGAGGCGAGCTTGGCGGGCGCTTGCATGCGTTGCCTGAAGGACGCAACTCCTGAGATCGGGGTCGACGCGCGCGAGGTGGACCGGCCGGGAGGCGGCGAGGAGCTCTCAAGTCCCTACCTGCAAGACGAGCGCTTGGACTTGGCGGCCTGGGCGCGCGACGCCTTGGTCTTGGCCTTGCCCAACCAGGTGCTGTGTCGCGAGGACTGCGCCGGGCTGTGTCCCGTTTGCGCCATTGACCTGAACGAGGCCGGCCCCGAGCACACCCACGAGCGCGGTCCCGATCCGCGTTGGGCCAAGCTAAGCGAGTTGAAGCTCGAATAGTCCACACGCGGCTAGTCCACACGCGGCCTGGTAGCCTGTTCGCCCGATGGCGGTCCCCAAGAAAAAGCAATCTCACAGTCGCACGGCCCTACGCCGTGCCAATCACAAGATCTCCGCTCCGGCCTTGAACGAGTGCCCGCGCTGTCACAGCCCGCGCAGGCCGCACCGTGTGTGCCCGGTCTGCGGTACCTATGCAGGTCGTGAGGTTGTGGCCCCGGAGGCCCACGGTCACGATCACGAGCACGATCACGACGACTGAGTCGTCCGTGAGCGGCAGTTCCGCTCGAGCCGAGGACGTGGTTGTAGCCGTCGACGCAAACGGTTCTGACATGGGACCCGCCGAGGTGGTCGCCGGCGTGCGAGAAGCAGCCTACGGTGGAGCGCGCGTGCTCTTGTTCGGGCCGGTCCAGGAGATCGAAGCTCTTCCGGCGCTGGGGCCCGGCGTTGAGGTCGTGGATGCGCCGCTGTCGATAGCCAAGAGCCCAGATCCCGCCCGGGCGGTAAGGGCGACGCCCGAGGCTTCGATCGTGCAGGCGGCCAAGGCGGTGGGCGAAGGCCGCGCGCAGGCGCTTGTGTGTGGGGGTGGAACCGGGGCGGCCTTGGCGGCCGGCTTGTTCAACATCAAGCGTGCCCGCGGCGTTCTCCGCCCTGCGCTGGCCTTGCCGATTCCGGTCCCCGGCTTGGCCTACCCGGTGACGCTCTTGGATGTCGGCGCCAGTGTGCAGGCTCGCAGCGATCATCTGGTCCAGTTCGCTTTCATGGGCGCCGCCTTCGCAACGGCGGTGCTTGGCGTGGAGAATCCGCGCGTCGGTCTGCTCTCAAACGGCGAGGAGGCCGAGCGCGGCAGCGACTTGGTCGTCCAGGCCGGCGCAGAGCTTTCCCGGCTTGCTCAAGACGGGCGTCTTGCTTGGGTCGGCAACGTCGAGGGCAACGATCTCGTGGGGGGAGGAGCCGACGTAATCGTCTGCGACGGCTTCACCGGCAATATCGCCTTGAAGTTGATGGAGGGTGTTTCCCAGACCGTGCTCGGAGCGGTCAGGGACGCCGCACTTTCCTCGCGACGAGGAAAGCTGGGCGGAATACTCTTGCGGCCGAGTCTGCGGGCGTTTCGCGACGAGATCGACCCCGAAGCACAGGGCGGGGCCTATCTGCTCGGTCTACGTCGCCTGGCCGTGGTCCCACACGGGCGCTTTGCGGCTCGCGGCTTCGCCCAAGCGATCCTGCGCGCTGCACGTGGTGTGCGCGAGGACGTGGTTGGGGCCACGCATGCTGCACTGAAGGATGCCGGTGCGCTGCGAAGCGTGCCTGTGTCCGCCGATCCGGCTAGCCTCACGAGCGAATGACGCGCGAGGAGGTGTTCGTCCTGATACAGGCCCATTTGGCCGATGAGCTCGATTTGGATCCCGATCAGATCGGCGATTCCACACGCTTCAAGGAGGACTTGGCGGCCGACTCCTTGGACCTGTACACGCTCGTGCAAGAGCTCGAGGACAGCTATGGCGTGCGCATACCCGACGAGCAGGCCGCCGAGATCTTGACGGTCGGTCAAGCGGTCGATTTCGTCGTGGCACACTCAAGCGAGGATGCCTGATCGCATGGAGGGGTCGGTGGACCTGCTGACATCGCTGCTCGACGAACTCCCGGAGGAGCTCGCGCGACAGGTATTCACGCACGCCTCGTGGACCGAGAGGCGAAGCGACTCCTATGCGCGCCTTGCGTTCCTCGGCGACAGCGTGTTGGCGTTGGCGGTCACCACCCATCTCTATCCGCGCCTGGAAGCCGAGCGCTTCGGAGCGGGCCGGCTCACGAAGATCCGTGCGCAGGCGGTCTCGGGGCGCTCCTGCCGAGCGGTGGCGGAACGATTGGGGGTTGGGGATCGCCTGCGCGCGGTAGCGCCCGAGAACGGCGAAGGACGGCTGGTGGGGCTGCTTGAGACCGAGCGTGTGCTCGCCTCGGTGATCGAGGCCGTAATCGGCGCGTGTTACCTACAGGCTGGCTATGAGCGCACCGCCGAGGCGGTCGTCGAGGCTTTTGCGCCAGAGATTGAGGATGCCTTGGAGCATCCCTTGGACTTCAAGTCGGCCTTGCAGGAGCAGTTGGCCAGGCGCGGGGAGACGATTGTTTACGAGGTGACCGACGAGCATGGTCCTCCGCACGATCGAACGTTCGTGGTCGCCGCCTTGGTCGACGGTCGTCCCTTGGGCAAAGGACGCGGGCGTAGCAAGAAGCACGCCGAGCAACAGGCCGCGAGCGAGGCTTTGGACGGCCTCGCAAAGGGCGTAGAGGCCTGAGATGCACCTGAAGTCACTCATGCTGAAGGGATTCAAGTCCTTCCCGGATCGCACCAAGCTCGATTTCGGGCGAGGTGTGAGTGTCGTGGTAGGTCCCAACGGGTCGGGCAAGTCCAACGTCACCGATGCCTTGCTGTGGGCGATGGGCGAGCAATCGCCTCTGGCTGTGAGGGGTCAGTCGATGCAAGACGTGATCTTTGGTGGCGGTCGCGGCGTGCAGGCGCGTAGTGCGGCCGAGGTCGAGCTAGTGCTCGACAACTCCGACGGCACGGTCGACCTCCCGCTCGCCGAGATCTCGATCGTGCGTCGCCTCGACCGCTCAGGTGAGGGTGAGTATCGCCTCAACGGTGCGCGCTGCCGCTTGGTCGACGTGATCGAGGTTCTCTCCGACACGGGACTCGGAAAGGAGACCCACTCGGTCATATCGCAAGGTCGGGTAGAGGCGATCGTAACCTCCAAGCCACGCGACCGACGCCTCTTGATCGAGGAGGCGGCAGGACTCGGCAAGCATCGCAAGCGTCGGCGTAGGGCCCAGCTCAAGCTCGAGCGCACCCAAGAGAACCTCGACAGGGCCTTGGATGTGGAGCGCGAGGCCCGTACTCGCCTGCGCCCGCTCAAGCGTCAGGCTGAGGCGGCTGAGCTGCACGAGCGCTTGGAGCATCAGATGCTGCAAGCGCGCTATGAGCTTGCTCGCGAGGCCGTCAGGGCGCGTGGAGAGGAGTTGGCTCAGGCCGAGGAAGGCGTTCAAGCGGCGAGGGCCGCCCGTGAGCAGATCGAGTCGCGTCTGCGCGCCGTTGTGGCGCGTAGAGCAGCAGCCGAGCTGGCCCTGGCCGAGCGTACCGAGCGTCACGACGCGATATCCAAGCGGGCATTCCAGGCGCGCTCCGCGCGTGAGCGCTTGCAGATGCGCGGCGAGCAGGCGGCTGCCACGGCCGCGAGCGTGGCTCAGCGAGCGAGTCGGATCGAGATCGAGTTGGGTGCGCTGGAGCAGCCGCTTGGCGGCGACGGGACCGAGCGTGATCCAGACGCCGAGGATCAGGCCAGCGAGGCTCGCGTGCAAGCGATAGAGCAGGCTTTGGCGCAGATCGACAGTGAGCACGAGCGCGAGCTGGAACGCGAGATCGTTGGTTTGGAGGCGGAGCGTACGGACGCCATCGAGCGCGCCGAGGAGCTGCAAACCGAGGCACAGGCGGCCCGCGAGGCGCGAGTTCAAGCGGACACTCAGGCCGAAACTGCCCGCGCGAGTCTGCGCCAACTTGAAGCCGAGGCCGAGACGGCGCGGCGCGAGGCGGCCAAGGTCGGGGCGGAGCTGGCGGCCGCCAATCAGTTCCTGCGCAGTCATGCAGGCATCCACGGCTCGGGCGTGGGCTCGCCGCGCGCTTTGAGCGATGCCTTGAGGGTGCAACCAGGCTACGAGCTGGCGCTTACCGCCGCCCTTGGGGGACGCCTGGACGCAGCCTTGGTCGCCGACATGGACGGAGCCCGGGCCCTGCTCGACAAGGTTGGCCCCGACGGTGGGGCCGCACTCCTGGCCGGCGAGGCGGCCAGCGAGAACGATGGCTCGCACGAGCAGGACGTCTCGACAAGCTCGACCGAATCACACATCGATGGCGCGGCGGTTTCGCAGACCGGCGAGCCGCCGGCCCCGGGAGCGCTGCACCTGACGGGTCTTGTGAGCGGATCGGGCCCGATCTTGGAGTTGGCTCGCAAGTTGCTGGTTGACGCGTGGGTGGTCGAGCGCTTGGAGGACGTACAGGACGGCTTCAAGGGTGTGGCGTGCACCTGTTCAGGACGCGTCCTGTTTGGGAGATGGGGGGAGTTGCGCCAGGTCACTGCCGGCGGCGCCGAGCGGGTCTTGGCTCGCCGCAACGAGCGCGATCGCTTGATCGCGGAGAGCGAACGGGTCGTGGCCGGCGAGCACACGGCCCGGGAAGCGGTCGAGCGGGCGCTCGAGCAGCTGCGCCTGGCAGACGGCGCGCGCGACCAGGCCGATGGTGCTCTGCGTGAGCGTGAGCGCGCGCTATCAGAGGCGCTGGAGGCACAGCGCAAGGCGAATTGGCTGATCGAACAGCGCAAGGCCGCTCCAGAGCAAGGTCCGTTGGCGGTACGGCGCGCCGAGCTACAGGGCGAGCTGGTGGCCGAGCGACGACAGGCGGAGCGTCGCAAGGCCGAGGAGGCCGAGCGCGCACGACGGATCGAGCGCCTGCGCGCCCAGCGAGCAGCCGACCTGGAGTTGGCTCCGCGCGCCGAGCGCTTGGCGGCGGCGCTGGCCAGCGCCGCTGAGGCGTTGGATGGCCTGCTCGCTCAGATCGAGGAGCAGATGAGCAGGGATCGCGCAGAGGGCGATCAGGTATCGGCTGAGCTGAGAGCGTGTGCTCAGGAGGAGGCTGAGATCCAGGGAGCCTTGAGGGTCGAGGGCGAGGCCGTGACCGGCGCGGAGGTGACCGCCCAGCGCTTGCGCGACCAGGCAGCTGAGGCAAAGGAGGAGTTGCGCGAGGTCTCACAGCGACTGGAGGTGCCGTTGCCGGAGACCGACGCGCCGCAGGATTCCTTCTCGGAGGAGTCCGAGTCCCCGATGGCTGAGGTCGAGCCTGTGGCGCCGCTAGGCGAGGAGCAGGAACAGGCCTTGCGCGCTCGCTTGGAGCGCCTGGCGCGCCGCCGCGAGCAGCTCGGTCCGGTCAACCCGCTTGCCGGCCAGGAGTATGCGGAGGCGATCGCGCACGTCGAGGAGCTCGAGGAGCGACGTACCGACCTGGAGACGGCCTTGCGCGAGTTGAAGTCAGTAATCCGGGAAACGGATCGCCAGATACACGAGACTTTCAACGAGACCTTCTCGGCCGCGGCGCGAAACTTCGAGGAGCTTGTTGGAGACGTATTTCCAGGAGGCAGCGGACGCCTGCGCCTGGTCAAGGACGAACAGGCTCCGCGGTCGGTCCTAGGTGGTCAGCCCGCGCCCAAGGACGGCGAGGAGTCCGACGCCGAGGCGGATGCCGAGCTCGAGGCCGAGCAACAGGAGCAGGATGCCGAGGAGATGTTGGGGGTCGAGATCGAGATCACCCCGGCCGGCAAGTCCACCAAGCGCTTGTCCTTGCTTTCTGGTGGAGAGAAGTCGATGACCGCACTTGCCTTCATGTTCTCGGTGTTCTTGGCGCGCCCGTGCCCTTTCTATGTGCTCGACGAGGTCGAGGCGGCGCTCGACGACCTTAACCTTGACCGTTTCCTGACGTTGTTGCGCCGATATGCCAATCGGGCCCAATTCATCGTGATCACCCACCAAAAGCGCACGATGGAGGCCGCCGACTGGCTATATGGCGTCTCGATGGCCGACAACGGGGTCTCCAAGGTGCTCTCGCGGCGATTGCCCAAGGACGAGGGGACACCACAGGTGGCCCCGGTCGAGGACCCGCCTGAGACGACCCCAGTCGAGGAGCAGTCGAACATCGCCGCGGTACAGACGCCAATGTCGGAGGCTGAGACAGGGTCTGTGGCGACGGTCTCCGCGGTCGAGGATTCGCCGCAGGTAGCTCCGGTCGCATAGGCGATGCCGCGCGACTGGTCTGAGCTGTTCATAACAGGGTCTGTCCAGGCCTCATCCGGCGTGAGAGCCGAGCAGGGCGGCGAACGCCGGCAGGGCTTGTTCAAGCGCTTGCGTGAAAACTTGTCGAAGACCCGTCAAGCGCTCGGCTCGGAGATCCAGGCAACGCTGTTTGCGACGCTCGACGAGCACACTTGGGAACGGTTGGAGGAGGCTTTGATCATGGCCGACGTGGGCGCGAGTACGACTGCGTCAGTCGTGGAGATGCTCGAGCGCGAAGCAAGCGAAGACGGTCTCACGGGTGGGCCTGAGCTGTCCGAGCGCCTGATCGAGCTGCTCGCACAGACGGCGCGCAGCGAGCAGGACCACATCGACATCCGCGCCAAGCCAACGGTAATCCTTGCAGTAGGTGTCAACGGCACTGGCAAGACCACGACGATCGGCAAGCTTGCTTGGCATCTACGCAACGAGGTCGGCGTGAGCGTGCTGCTTGGTGCGGCCGACACGTTCCGTGCCGCCGCCACAGAGCAGCTTGAAGGCTGGGCCGAGCGGGCTGGGTGCGAGATCGTGACCGGGCCGGAGGGCTGCGATCCTGGGTCGGTCGCTTTTGAGGCCGTCGCCCAAGCTCGCTCTAAGGGGATCGATGTCGTGATCGTCGACACCGCAGGACGCCTGCACACGCAGGACGACCTGATGGCGGAGCTGGCCAAGGTACGTCGTGTCCTGGAAAGGCAGCTGGAGGGGGCGCCGCACGAGACGCTGCTTACCGTCGATGCCACCACAGGCCAGAATGGGTTGCGCCAGGCCCGCATGTTCGCGGAGTCGGCTGGGGTGAGCGGGATCGTGTTGACAAAGCTCGACGGCACGGCGCGTGGAGGAATTGCGCTTGCGATCGCGCGTGAGCTGAGCTTGCCCGTCAAGCTGATCGGGATCGGAGAGCAGCTCGAGGATCTGCGCCCGTTTGATGCCGAAGATTTTGCCCGGGCCCTGGTGGCCGAGGCATAATCAAAGACATGGGTGCTTGGATCCTATGGCTGGTGGCGGCTTGTGCGCTTGGTGTAGGCGAGATGCACCAGGGTGGCTTCTATCTCGCGCCATTTGCGGCTGGGGCTGCCCTGGCAGGCGTCGTCGGCCTGCTCGGCGTTGGCGTCTTGCTTTCGACGATCGTCTTTTTGGTGGCGTCCGGCATCGTATTCGCGACGCTGCGGCCCATCGCACAGCGCCATCGCAGGTTGCCGCCCTCGATCAGGACGGGCGCTGCCGCTCTGATCGGACGCCGGGCGATCGTTTTGGAGCGGATCGCCAACGACGAGGGGGTCGGCTGTGTGAAGATCGACGGAGAGGTGTGGACGGCTCGCAGCTTCGACGAAGACCAGGTGTTCGATCCGGGCGAACGCGTCGAAGTAGTCGAAATCAGGGGCGCCACGGCTTTGGTGATGCATTGAGCGCCCGCCGATGTCCTTGCTCGCTATGCCCGAGAGACCACGCAGGTAGGCTCTTGAGTAGATCCCAATAGAAGGAGCAATCTGACCCCATGGTCGCTTTGATCGTCGTAGCTGCCTTTGTGCTGTTCCTGTTGTTCGCGGCCGCGCGTACCATCCGTGTGATCCCACAGGCGCGCGCGGGCGTAGTCGAGCGCCTCGGGCGCTACAGCAGGACGCTCGAGCCGGGTCTGACGATCGTGACGCCGTTCATCGACAGGGTCAAGCCGCTCGTCGATTTGCGCGAGCAGGTCGTCAACTTCGCGCCCCAGTCGGTCATCACCGAAGACAATGTGGTCGTGGCGATCGAAACGGTTCTCTATTTCACGATCACCGACCCACGCTCGGCGACCTATGAAGTGGCCAATCCTCTTCAGGCGATCGAGCAGCTCACAGTGACCACGCTGCGCAACGTGATCGGCGGGCTGACGCTCGAGGACACACTGACCGCGCGTGAGAGCGTCAACACCCAGCTGCGGGTCGTTCTGGATGAGGCGACCGGTAAGTGGGGGATACGCATCAACCGTGTAGAGATCAAGTCTGTCGACCCGCCCCAGGACATTAGGGCGGCGATGGAGAAGCAGATGCGCGCCGAGCGCGATCGTCGTGCGGCGATCCTGACGGCCGAAGGCGAGAAGCAGGCGCAGGTCCTCACCGCCGAAGGTCAGCAGCAGGCCGTGGTGCTGCGCGCCGAGGGTGATCGACAGGCGGCGGTGTTGCGTGCCGAGGGCGAAGCGAAGGCGATCGACACGGTGTTCAAAGCGATCCACGAGGGCAAACCCTCACGTGAGCTGCTCAGCTACGAATACCTGCAGATGCTGCCCTCGCTCGCCGAAGGCGACTCCAACAAGGTCTTCGTGATCCCCTCCGAGTTTGCCGAGGCGTTTGGCGGCATCGGTGAGGCGATCGCTCGTCGCAGTAAGCCAGATTCACCTGAATGATGTTCGAGTCTCTGGCTGAGAAGCTGCAGGCCACGCTGGGCGACGTGCGCCAGCGTGGCACCCTGACCGAGGGTGACATCGAGCAGGCGATGCGCGAGATCCGCCTAGCCCTGCTCGAGGCGGACGTCAACTTCAAGGTCGTCAAGCGCTTCACCGCCGATGTCAGGGATCGCTGCATGGGCGCCGACATCGTCGGCAAGCTCAACCCTGGCCAACAGGTGGTGAAGATCGTTGCGGACGAGCTGACCAAGTTGATGGGAGCCCCACCCACCGACGGCCCGCAGGAGGAGCCGGCTGGCCTCAGGTTCGCGTCAAGTCCCCCCACGGTGATCTTGATGGCGGGCCTGCAAGGATCGGGCAAGACGACCGCTTCGGCAAAGCTAGCGCGCTATCTGCGCGAGGAGTACTCCTCTTCGGTGGCCTTGGCCGCCTGCGACGTGTATCGGCCCGCCGCGGTCGATCAGCTGGTCAAGGTTGGAGCCCAGGCGGGAGCCACCGTGTACGAGCAAGGCACCGACCGCGATCCGGTGCAGATCGCGAGTTGGGCTTTGGAGCGGTCCGTCGAAGAGGGCAAGGATGTCCTGATCGTCGATACCAGCGGGCGCCTGCACGTCGACGAGGCATTGATGGCCGAGCTCGTGAAGATTCGCGACGCGGTCAAACCGACCGATGTATTGCTCGTGGTCGACGCCATGACCGGCCAGGACGCCGTCAACGTCGCGGAGCAGTTCGCCGAGGCGGTCCAGTTCGACGGTGTGGTGATGAGCAAGCTCGACGGAGACGCCCGCGGTGGCGCCGCGCTGTCGGTCAAGGCGGTCACGGGCAAGCCAATCCTGTTCGCCTCTACGGGCGAGAAGCTAGATCGGTTCGAACGCTTCCATCCGGATCGCATCGCTCAGCGGATCCTTGGCATGGGCGACGTGATGAGCTTGATCGAGACTGCCGAGCGTCAGTTCGACGAGACCCAGGCGGCTGAGCTGGAGCGCAAGCTCCGGCGCAACGAGTTCGGTCTCGACGATTTCTTGGATCAGCTAAAGACGATTCGTCGCATGGGCCCGCTCACCAACGTGCTCGGCATGATCCCCGGGTTCGCGGGCGCCCAACTCAAAGGGATGAAGGTCGACGAGCGCGAGCTCGATCAAGTGCAGGCAATCATCCTCTCGATGACACCTGAAGAGCGCACGCGCCCAGAGCTGATCAAGGGCTCGCGACGGTTGCGGATCGCCCGCGGCTCGGGAACGAACGTGCAACAAGTCAACCAGCTCGTCAAGCAGTTCGGTCAGATGCGCAAGATGATGAAGCAGGTTGGCCGTGGCAAGATGCCCGATATTGGTGCCCTGATGCGACAGGCCCGTTGACGGCTCCGCGCAGCTTCTCTGCCGGCGCCACAGCGCCCATAAGATGGACCGTCTAAGCTCTCAAGCTGGATTCAAGGAATTTTCGTAAGCACCAGAGAGGAAACTGTGTCGGTAAGGCTGAGGCTCACGCGTGTGGGCGCAAAGAAGAACCCGATTTGGCGTGTGGTCGTCGCCGATCAGCGCTCTCCGCGCGACGGGCGCGTGATCGAGACGATCGGCCATTACAACGCCCAAACGAACCCCTCCACGATCGTGATTGACGAGGAGCGGGCCAAAAGCTGGTTGGCTCGTGGGGCGCAACCGTCAAATACGGTTGCCAAGCTGCTGAGAATCCAAGGCATCTCCTAGCGCTACGCCGCGGGTGATCGGATGTCCGGCGAGGTCATGAGGGAGCTACTGGAGTATCTCGCCCAAGGCTTGGTCGATCGTCCCGAAGAGGTCTCGGTCGAGCAGTTCGAGGAGGACGACGGAACCGTTGTACTCGAGTTGTGCGTGGCCGACGAGGACTACGGCAAGGTGATCGGCCGAGGAGGACGCACGGCGCAGGCCTTGCGCACCGTCGTGAAGGCCGCCGCGGTCAACGAGAAGCGCCGCGTACTCCTCGACATCGTAGATTGAGGCGCGCGCGTTGAGCGCGAGCTCTGAGGACCCACCCCGGAGGCAGATCGCCACGCGCGATGATCGCGCCGGCCCGGAGGCGACCACCTCGAATGCGTTGTTGGCAGGTCGTGTGGGGCGCGCGCACGGTTTGGACGGAAGCTTCTATGTGACAGGGCCCAAGCCGCGCCTGCTCATTTTGGGAGCAACGGTGACGGTGGACGGTCGTGGCGCGAAGATCCTCAGGCGGGCTGGCACTGACGAGCATCCGCTCATACGCTTGCAAGGCATCGAGGATCGCGAAGCGGTCGAGGTTTTGCGAGGGCTTGAGCTGACAGTGGATTTCGCCGAGGCGCCCGAACTGGAGGAGGGGGAGTGGTGGGCCGGCGAACTGGAGGGTTGCGAGGTGTTCGATGGCCAGCGTCGCGTAGGAACCGTCCTTCGCATGGTCGAGCTGCCCTCGTGCGAGGCTCTGGAGGTGCGATTGGACGGCCAGAGTCAGAACAAGGACTCAAGCGGAGCGTCCGAGCTGCTCATCCCGATGGTGCGCGACGCGATCCGCCGAGTCGACCCGGTTGCGCGTCGAATCGACGTGGATATGGGCTTCTTGGAGGAGTTGTTGTGAGTGTTGCCACCGGCGATATCGCTGAGACCCGATGATGGAAATCGACGTTTTCACTTTGTTCCCCGAGTGGTTTGACTGGTTTGCCACGCAGCGCCACGTGCGCAACGTGCTTGAAGCGGGGTCTCGATTGAGCTGCGTCAACTTCCGTGAGCACACCCCTCTCAGTGCAGGGCAGGTCGATGACACGCCGTGCGGTGGTGGCGCAGGCATGGTTTTGCGTGTCGACGTGATTGACGCCGCCCTCAGCACCCACTACGGTGTCGACGCGACGCAGATCCGCGACGATCGTCGCGTGATCGCGCTCGCCCCGGGCGGTCGCCGCTTGGACGAGGAGTATGTGCGGGAGCTCGCCGCCGAGCCGGCCCTCACATTGCTGTGTGGGCGCTACGAGGGTTTTGACGAGCGCGTCGTCGAGCACTTCGCGAGCGAGACGCTCTCGATCGGCCGCTATGTCCTCTCCGGTGGAGAGCTTGCGGCGATGGTGGTGTGCGACACCATCATGCGTAAGTTGCCAGGAGCCTTGGGTCACGCCGACTCTGCGGTGGAGGAGTCATTTAGCGAGGTTTTGGGGGGCGATCCTGAGTATCCGCACTACACGCGACCGGTCGAGTATCGGGGCTGGCGCGTGCCTGAGATTCTGCTCTCCGGCCACCACGAGCGCATCAAGGAGTGGCGTTTGGAGCAAAGCCGGGGTCGTGGTCGGCGAGCCGGATAGGAGCTTGCCTGCGCTTGCCCGTGCGCCGTTCGCTACCATTCGCGGTCGCGTCGGCGAGTGCAGCGACTTTCCGCTCACACGGCGCCTTCTTCTTATGAGCACCGTTATCGAAAGCATCGAGCGTGCGCAACTGCGCCGCGTCCCCGACTTCGCGCCTGGCGATCGTGTCAAGGTGCACTTCCAGGTGATCGAGGGCACGCGCCGGCGCATCCAGGTCTTCGAGGGCGTGGTCATTAAGCGCCAAGGCCATGGTGCACGTGAGACCTTCACCGTGCGCAAGCAATCCTTCGGCGTTGGCGTGGAGCGCATGTTCCCGGTGCACTCGCCCAAGATCGAGCGCATCGAGGTAGCCGCCAGGGGCGACGTGCGCAGGGCCAAGCTCTATTACCTGCGCGACCGCGTGGGCAAGCGTGCTCGTGTGCGTGAGCGTCGCTACACAGGACCGGAGCAGGCTGTCGAATCGGGGCTGCTGTATGGCGCCGAGGAGGCCACCGACGCAGACGGCGCGACCGCCGGGGAGACGTTGTCGGAGACGCCGGGTGCGGAGGCCGAGGGCGCGGCGACGGACGGCTCTGAGGACACTCAGGCCGCGGCTCCCTCCGACGCCGGCGATGCTGCTGCCGGCGACTCGGCGGCGTGAGCGCCGACCCTGCCTCGGTGAAAGGCGCCGGGCGCAAGCGCGCCGGTGGGGTGTCGGGGTCCGGGCCGGGCGGAGAACTACCCAAGTCCAAGACCAATTCGGTCGTAGAGCTGATCGTCATCGTCTTGGTCGCGATCGGTCTCGCTCTCGCGATCCAAGCGTGGATCGTCAAGCCCTACAGGATCCCGAGCGGCTCGATGGAACCGACGTTGAAGGTGGGCCAGAGGGTGCTCGTGAATCGGATCGGCATGCACTTTGGCGAACCCCATATCGGCGAGATCGTGGTGTTCCATCCCCCCAAGGACGCCGAACAGCAGATTTGTGGACCCGCACCCCACATGGTCACTCCTGGCGGAGCGGCCTGCGATTCGCCTGAGACGCAGGAGGCGAGTGTGAACTTCATCAAGCGCATCGTGGCCGGCCCGGGCGACACTCTCTACATCAAGGAAGGTCACGCCTACGTCAACGGCAAGCGTGAGAAAGATTCCTACATAAATCCGTGCGAAGGGGGTTCTGAGTGCAACTTCCCGACGCCGATCAAGATTCCCGCCGGTCATTGGTTCATGATGGGGGACAATCGTGGCGAGTCGGACGACAGCAGGTTCTGGGGACCAGTCCCCACAAGTTGGATCATCGGAGGAGCCTTTGCCACCTACTGGCCTCCCGACCGCGTCGGCTTCCTCTAGTCCCTCTTCGCGAGCGCCGTATTCCAAGCGCGCCGCGCGCCGTCGTGCGCGTCGCAAAAGCGGACAGCGACTGTTCGCGTTCGACAGAGCCCTCGGTGGGCGTCTGGTTGCCGGCGCCGACGAGGCAGGCCGCGGCTGTCTTGCCGGACCACTCGTGGCCGCGGGCGTCCTGTTTGACTACGAGCGGCTCACCACCCGTGAGCTTCGTGCCCTGGCTAGCTTGAATGACTCCAAGCAGCACAAAGCGGAGGCTCGCGAGGAGCTTTACCCGCTCGTTTTGAGCACGGCTTCGCGTGTAACCGTCGTCTCGCGCTGTGTACGAGGGATCGACTCGCGGGGCCTGCATAAGACGAACTTGGCAGCTTTGCGCGACGCGATCCGGGGCGTCACCAGCGGGATACCTGATGAGGTGATCTGTCTGATCGACGGCTTCGCAGTACCGGAGTTCGAGCGGCCTCAGCGTCCGATCGTAGGCGGCGACGCCACGAGTGCTGCGATCGCTGCCGCGTCGATCGTGGCCAAGGTGACGCGCGACCGCTACATGCACCACGCCGACGAGCTGCATCCGGGTTGGAGCTTTGCCGAGCATGTCGGCTATTCGACGCCCGTGCACCGCGAGGCGATCGAACGCCGAGGCGTCTCGCCCCTGCACCGCATGTCATTTCAGTCGCTGGCCTACCAACAGCTGGCGCTCTAACCTTCCCGCAGGCCACCATGTGGCGCGATGCGGGCAAGATCGCTGTGGCAGGGGCCGTGGCGCTCCTGCCACCGGCTCACCAAGCTCCCTCGATGTGATCGAGACGCAATAGCCGATCTGAACCGTCGACGATCACCCCTACCGCATCGAAGCGGATCGAGTGGGCCTTGGGGCGGGCGTGGGTGTTCTCGTAGAGCCAGGAGCACGCCAGTCGCTTTATGCGGGTGCGTTGGCCACGCTTCAGCCAAGCCAGTGGTTGATCCTCCGGACACAGACCTCTGCGGCGGTTGCTCGCGCGTCTTGTCTTGATCTCGGCGAAGACCAAGGTGCGGTTGTCGAAGGCGATCAGGTCGATCTCTCCGTGGCGAGTCCTCACGTTGCGCGCCACGACCACGAATCCAAGGCGGCGAAAGTGAGCGACGGCGAAATCTTCACCGAGTGTGCCCAAGGCGCGACGGCCATCACGTGGGACCGGTGCGCCAGGCGGGAGTGAGCTGGCGGAAGGCATCGCCTGACCATAGACTGCAAAATGTAACGAAATAAACACATATGTGCCAACTTGCAAGCGCATCTGCTCGATAATGCATATGTGCTCTCTGGGGCTAGGTCAGGGAGGGCGCCTGGACTGGAGATATCCTGGCGGTCCCGCTCGCATCATCCGCCCGTGAACGACGCCCCCGACAATCCCAGCGGAGCAACTGCTGCTGCTGCAGCATCAGCAGCCGATGACGGACGGGGCGGCGATCGGGATCGTTTCGGGATCGACGGAGTCAGCGGCTTCATGGGTATGCGTTGGGAGCGCCCCGACACCGTCTGGCTGACGATACGGCCAGAGCTGATCAACGCCGGCGGGTTGCTCTCGGGCGTAGTGACCTATGCCCTCGTCGATTACTGCATGGGCTCAACCTTGTGGCCACACACCGGCGAGGATGAGCGCATCGCGACCCTCAACATCTCGATTAACTACATCCAGACAGCCATCGAGGGCGAGATCGTGTGTACAACCCAACTTGACCGACGCAATCGCACGAATGCGGTCTTGCGCAGCGAGGTACGCCACGAAGATGGCCGTCTTCTGGTGACGGCCATCGGCAGCTATGCGATCTTTCCGGCTCGCAAGCGCCCCCGAACAGCCTGAACCGACGGTCTCGTATGCCAGGCCCAGCCCGTACCCCTCGCGTGCTCACCATCGCCGGGTCGGACTCGGGTGGTGGGGCCGGCATTCAGGCGGATCTCAAGGCATTTGCCCGTTGTGGGGTGCACGGCATGAGCGCGATCACGGCGATCACGGCCCAAAACACGTTGGGTGTGGAGGCCGTTCATGCGATTCCACCCGAGATCGTCATCGCACAGGTTCGCGCGGTGGTTGCCGACATCGGCGTGGACGCCGTCAAGGTGGGGATGCTCGGCGGTGCCGCGACGGTTCGCGCGGTGGCTGCCGCGCTTGACGAGCTACCCGGCGAGATCCCCGTGGTCGTCGACCCGGTGATGGTCAGCGAGTCAGGCGCCCGCTTGCTCGACCTTGACGCCGAGAGCGCGCTCGTGGCCGAAATCCTGCCCCGGGCCACGATCCTCACCCCGAACCTACCCGAGGCCGGCGCCCTCGTGGGTGCTGTCTGGGCCGCCGGCGTTTCCGATCCAATGCAGGATGAAGCGCCGGCTTTGGCGCGAGCCGTGCTTGCACTGGGGCCAAAGATCGTCCTCCTCACCGGAGGTCACCGCGAGCAGGCCACAGATCTCTTCCTCGACTCGGATGCCCCCGAGCGAATCGTGAGCATCCCCGGAAAGCGCTACCCCGACGGAGCCGCTCACGGTTCCGGTTGTACTCATTCCTCGGTCTTGGCTGCCCAGCTTGCGCTAGGACGCGCACCGCTCCAAGCCGCCTTCGCCGCGCGTGCCCTCACAGGGGAGGCGGTCGCCCGAGGTCTGCGCGACATAGGTCAAGGCCCCGGCCCAGTCGACGCGATCGACTTGGCGCGTGTTCGGGCCGAGCTCGGTTTGTCATAATCGCTGACCATGAGGCTGTTGCGCGTCAAGCCTGGTCATGGTGAGGTGGTGCTGGCCGAGGGCGATGTCGCGGTGCCCGAGCAGCACGCCGAGCTGCTGCAAGCTTTTCGTCGTGAGCTGGACGCCGGTATGTGGGCGGCTGTACCCACATCGAGCGAGGCTGGGCGTCGCCAAGCCGAGCTGGTGCGTAGCTTCGACGAAGTACCCCCTGACGCAGAGCGTGTGATCTTCTTCCCAAGAGCCGCCGGCGGTCGCTGATGCTCGCTCCGCCCCCCATATTTGCCGGCTGCGCCAAAGCCGCGCATGCGGCATCCTGAGGTTCGCGCCGATGCTTGCTTTCGGAACGCTCGCGATCGTGCTCCTGGCGCTGCTCTCAGGCCTTGGGTTGCAACAAGCGCGACGAAGTGGGATACCGGCCGCGTTGCGGTCTTTGCCGATACGCCTGCGCGAGCGCAACACGCACACGCTCGCCGACTATGACCCCGGGCGTGAGCTGCGCGCCGAGCAACGCGCACGCGAGCTCTTGCGCTCGTGCATCAACGAGGAGGAGTGGGCGATGTATCGCGAACTCGGCTTCATGCGCGTGTGGGGGACGTCAAAGGAGCGCACTTACGCTTATCTCATCTACCCACACAAGCCGATCCTCGCCTATGTTCCCAACAGCGCCCAGATCGTGGGCGAGTACTGCGTAGAGTTTCCCGACCAAACTCTTCCTTACGGCAGTCCCAGGCTGCCGGACTCCGACGACGTGCTCGCCAAGTGGATCAGGCTCACAGCCGATGAGCAAGGCTTGATCGAGCAGGCAAACATGCACCTGCCCGGACGCCAGATCCGAGTCGCCAAGGCACGCCACGACCTTGCCCGCTTGGCGAGTTGGGAGCGCGAGCGCTCGGCCTCGCTCAGGCGAGCGCCTCGTCGCGTCGGTAGTGTTTCGGCGCTGTGACCGATCCAACGACTTTCGACCTAAAGCACCGCTCGCGAGCTCTTACCGAGGGACCTGAGCGAGCTGCTGCACGGGCCTACCTGCACGGGATTGGCTACACCGCTGAGGATCTGGCCAAGCCGATCGTCGGCGTGGCCCACTCGTGGATCGAGACAATGCCCTGCAACTTCAACAACCGGGTGCTGGCCGCCAAGGTCAAGGAGGGCATCAGGGCTGCCGGCGGCACACCGATGGAGCTCAACACGATCGCGATCTCCGACGGCATCACTATGGGCACCTCCGGTATGCGTGCCTCCCTGGTCTCACGCGAGTTGATCGCTGACTCAATCGAGTTGGTCGCTTCGGCTCACGCGTTCGATGCCTTGGTTGTGATCTCAGGCTGCGACAAGACGATTCCTGGTGCGGTGATGGCACTGGCCCGGCTGGATATCCCAGGCCTGATGCTCTATGGCGGGTCGATCCGCCCCGGCCACTACAAGGGGCAGGATGTCACGATCCAGCAGGTATTCGAGGCGGTAGGAGCCTACGCTGCCGGCAAGATCACCGAGACTGAACTGCACGAGTTGGAGGAGGTGGCCTCGCCGGGAGCCGGTGCCTGCGGGGGGCAGTTCACCGCGAACACGATGGCGATGGCTTTTGAGGTGCTCGGCATCTCACCGGCAGGTTCCTCAATGGTTCCGGCCGAGGACGGACACAAGTTGAAGGTGGCCGTCGAGTGCGGCGAACTGGTGATGGATGTGTTGCGCAGAGGGCTGCGCCCCAGCGAAGTGATCACCAAGCCGGCTTTGGAGAACGCCATCGCTGCGGGCGCAACGAGCGGAGGGTCCACCAATATCGTGCTCCACCTGCTCGCCGTCGCGCGCGAAATGGGAGTTCCGCTCTCGATCGAGGAGTTCGACGGGATCTCGCAGGCCACACCTTTGCTGTGCGATCTGCAACCCGGCGGGCAGTACGTCGCCACCGACCTCTACGAGGCAGGTGGGGTGCCGCTCGTACTACATCGCCTGCAGGAAGTCGGCGTGTTGCGATCCGACGCGATCACGGTCACCGGGCGCTCGATCGGCGAGCACGCCCAAGCGGCGCAAGAGACTCCCGGTCAGCGAGTCGTGCGTCCTCTTACGGACCCGCTCAAGCCGACCGGTGGCTTTGCCATCCTGCGCGGCAACGTGGCCCCCGACGGATGTGTGGTCAAGCTAGCCGGCCACGAGCGTCGCCTACATGTCGGCCCGGCGAGAGTGTTCGACGGCGAGGAGGCCGCCATGGCGGCGGTGCTCGCACACAAGATCACAGAGGGCGACGTGGTCGTGATCCGTGGCGAGGGACCCGCGGGTGGTCCCGGGATGCGCGAGATGCTCGCGGTAACAGCAGCCATCGTGGGCGAGGGACTCGGCGAGAGCGTTGCCTTGATCACCGACGGGCGCTTCTCCGGCGCAACACACGGTTTCATGGCCGCCCACGTGGCCCCCGAGGCAGTCCGGGGTGGTCCGATCGGCGCGCTCTCCGACGGAGATGAAGTCACGATCGACGTGGACAGTCGCCGTATCGACGTGGCCCTCAGCGACGAGCAGATCGCCGCTCGTCTCGCCTCCTACGAACAGCCACCGCGCGCCGATCAACACGTCGACGTGGCGATCCGCAAGTACGCCAAGCTGGTCGGGTCGGCCGCGCAAGGCGCCGTCACAAGCTGAGATGCTCCTCAACCGAGATTGAGCTCCCGCCCCAAATGGGGGGCGGACCTCAACGTATGGTCCTGATCGTCAGACGGTGTCAGGGGATGCCGTGAGCTGCTCGGCCATGAACTCGTCGAGCAGCTGGTTGAAAGCCGCAGGGCGCTCCAGCATCGCCATGTGACCGGTTCCCTCGAAGACGACCTTGTGCGAATTGGGGATCAGCCGCTCGAACATGCCTGCATCACCGGCAGGGATGATCTTGTCTTCGGCGCCCCACACGATCAACGTGGGACAGGCGATCTCTGGTAGGCGCTCGACGATCGGATAGTCGATGTTCGCTCGTAGGGCCTGGATGAACCCGGGCTTACCTGCACCACGCAATTGCTCGGCGGCCAAGGCCGCCGGCAGCCGGCTCGGATGTCGGGTCACCATCCCAAGCGTCATATTGCGCAGTCCGGGTCGACGCGCCACCCAGTCCGAGCGGGTAGCGGTCCAGCCCGCATACGTGGCGATCATTGGGCCAAGACGCCGTAGGTAGGGCTCGATACGTTCAACGTCGCGGTGGCGATAGGTGCTGATGCCCGCCGCGGAGACGAGCACGAGACCCTCCACTCGCTGAGGGAAGGCGATAGCAAGCTCAGCCGAGACAAAGCCACCCATCGAATTTCCCACGACGGTCGCCGCGCTGATCCCGAGTGCATCCAAGAGAGCCTCCAGGGTGCGAGCGTACGCGGAGATCGTGATGGGCTCATTGGGCATCGGCGAGTGGCCGAAGCCAGGTAGGTCCATCGCGATCACACGATGATTCTCAGCGAACACGGGCAATTGCTCCAACCAGTTGGGCCAAGAGCCTGACAGGCCGTGCACGAAAACGATCGGATCGCCCTCGCCCAAATCGACCACGTTCAGCGGGGTGCCTGCCACCGTGACCCAGCGCTGATGTTCGCGCCAGTCTATCTCCAGCCAGGCCGAACGTCCCGTCGGCCCGTAGGGCTGTCGGCGATCGGTTCTCGGGAGAGTGTCGACGCCGACCATCAAGCAATAATCTACTCCATCCAATGCGCATTGCTATCGACATCGACTCGACCCTGCACCACTATTGGGACGTGCTCTCAGAGATCTCACGCCGTCGGTTCGGTATCGAGTTGCCCTATGAAGAGCAGTTCACCTGGGGTATCACGCGTTTGCGCCCAGATCAGCTGGAGCTGTGCATCGAGGAGAGTCACAACGACGACTTGATTCTTGCCGGAGAACCGTATCCCGGGGCGGTCGAGACGGTGCGTGCGTGGAGCGAGCAAGGCCATTTCATTCACATAACTTCCCATCGTTCCAAGGGATGCGCCGAGGCCACGACACGCTGGTTGGAAGGCCTAGGACTGCCGTTCGACGATCTGTGCTGCTCCTACGACAAGGTCTCTCATTGCGTGGAGCTGGATATCGAACTGCTGATCGACGATTCGCCTTTGAACATCGGAGCTGCGATAGAGCGGGGCATCGCGACAGCCACACTCGTGCATCCATGGAACGCTGAGTTGTGCGAGGTCGAGGACGTGCTTGCGGCAGACGACTGGTACGAGCTGGCCGCGATACTTGCTCCCAAGCTCGCGAAATCTTCGCCCACTCTGGTAAGGCCCGGCTGAGTCTGTCCGGTGCTTTGGCAGGGCGCCTGCCGGTCATGGCGAATTACCCGTGGTGATGAGTCCAAGCCAAACCGATAGCCCGCCGACCGTAAGCGAGCCGTGGCGGGCCGCGCTCGCCCAGCTCGACCGAGATCTGTTGCGCACAAACACCGCTCCGCGCACCAGACGGGCATACGCGATCGATACGCTCCAGTTCGCCTCCTGGTCAGAGCCGCGGGGGCGTGGCCCTTGCGCCGTGGACGCGCGAGAAGTACGACGTTACATCTCCCATCTCTCAAGCCTGGGCTTGAGCGCCGCCACGGTAGCGCGCAAGCTTGCCTCGATTCGCGCTCTGTTTCGCAGCTTGCGAGAGCACGGCCTGATCGAGCAGAATCCAGCCGATCTGCTGGCCACCCCGCGTCGCGGCTCTCATCTGCCGCAAGTCCTGAAGGCGCCCGAAATGGCTCGCCTGCTCGACGGTATCCCGGCCGGCGGTGGAAGTGGACCACTGGACATACGCGATCGTGCTCTGTTCGAGCTCGCCTACGCATGCGGGCTGCGCGCTGAGGAGATCGTGTCCCTGAACGTGGAGGACGTGGATCACGAAGCCGAGCAGCTGCGGGTCGAGGGAAAGGGTTCGAAGACCCGCTTCGTGCCCGCGGGAGAGATCGCATTGGGGGCCTTGCGTCATTACTTGGAGCGCGCTCGTCCCGCCCTCGCCCAACCGCAGCCAGGTGCTCCTGGGATCGATGGTCAAACGCTGACGCACACTGGGTACCGGGCCGACGATCGGCGAGCCTTGTTCCTGAGCCGCTCCGGGCGGCGGCTTGGCACCAGCGATGTGCGCCGGCGTTTGCGCACGTGGGTGGGTCGCGTCGGCGTGGCCGGTGGGATCTCTCCCCATACCTTGCGCCACAGCTTCGCGACCCACCTCTTGGATGGCGGTGCGGATCTGCGCACGATCCAAGAGTTGCTCGGCCACTCGAGCATCTCGACAACCCAGGTCTACACTCGGGTAGAGTCCGCCAGATTGAGACGCGCCTATGCGCGCAGTCACCCTCGGGCCTGATCGGCGGGAGAAGACCCTGGAGACGAACGTCAAAGCGATCGAGCTGCGCGAACTGTGGCGACGCTATAAGCATGATGGAGACCCTCGCGCACGCGAGCGGCTTGTCGTTGCCTACTCGCCTTTGGTCAAGTATGTGGCCGGCCGCACCGCGGCCGGCTTGCCGCCGCATGTCGAGGAGGCCGATCTCGTCTCCTATGGGCTTGTGGGCTTGATCTCCGCGATCGAGCGCTTCGATCCCTCGCGTGAGATCAAGTTCGAGACCTATGCGATCACGCGCATCAAGGGCGCAATCATCGACGAGCTGCGCTCGATCGACTGGGTGCCACGCTCAGTGCGGGCCCGGGCACGCGAAATAGAGCGCGCCAATACCAAGCTGGAGCACCGCCTGCAACGCACGCCGACCGACGAGGAGATGGCGGCCGAGTTGGAGCTCACCGTCCCTGAGTTCCACGAGTCACTGCTGGCGATCTCCCACTCCTCGGTGGCGGCACTGGACGAGCTATGGAGCGTCTCCGATTCCAGTGGCGACCAAGTCTCTTTGATGGACACGATCGAGGACCCCAACGCGCCCGACCCTTCCCGCGCCTTGGATGTAGGCGATCTAAAGGATCGCATTGCCGACTCAATTGCTTCTTTGCCCGAGCGTGAGAAGCTTGTGATCGCGCTCTACTACTACGAGAACCTTACGCTTCGAGAGATCGGCGAGGTCTTGGGCGTCACCGAGTCGCGCATATCCCAGCTGCATACCAAGGCAGTCTTGCGCCTGCGTGGGCGCATGCAAGATGGCGCTTACGCAGACTAGCTGTCTCAACTGCCGGTCACACGGGCCACGTCTCCGCTGAGCCCAAACACTTGGCAGGTGTTCCAATCGGCGGTATGTTGCTCTGAAGCTCTCTGGAGGAGACATACATGCGCCCGGCCCCCGATCGGATTCGCAACGTCGCCCTCGTCGGCCATCGCGGCTCGGGCAAGACCTCCTTGCACGAGTCGCTCCTGTTCGAGGCAGGAGTCCTGAACAGGCTCGGCTCGGTGCCGGACGCCAGCACCGTCTCGGACTCCGACGCCGAGGAGCAAGCGCGCCAGATGTCGATTTCGATGACGCTCAGTGCCGCTACTTGGCGGGACCATAAGATCAACCTGCTGGACACCCCTGGCGAGCCCAGCTTCGTCGCCGACGCACTCGCGGCCTTGCGCGTATGCGAGTCCGTGATCTTCGTTCTCAATGCCGTCAACGGCGTCGAGGTGACCACAAGTAGGCTATGGGCGCGCGCGGCCGAACTCGACGCGGCCCGGCTCGTGTTCGTGAACATGCTCGACCGTGATCGCGCCGACTTCTTTGACACGTTGGCGGCGCTCAAGCAGGCCTTCGGCCCTCATGCGATCGCTACCGAGATCCCGCTCGGCTCCGGCGAAGTGGAAGGCGTCATCGACCTGCTCGACATGATCGCCTTCCGCCAGCGCTCAAGCGGACGGGGAGACTTCGAGGAGGTATCGATCCCCGATAGCCAAATGGAACTCGCAAGCTCCTACCGCGAACGTCTAATGGACGAGGTCTGTGAAGTCTCCGATGTCCTAATGGAGCGCTATCTGGAGGGAGAGAAGATCTCCCATCAAGAGATCGCACTCGCACTCAAGCGGGGCACCAATCACGGCAAGCTTTTCCCGGTGACCTGCGGTGTAGCCACGCGCAACCTCGGCACCTCGCGACTGCTCGACGCGATCGTCGAGGACCTGCCCTCGCCCGCGAGCCACGGGCCGCTCAAAATCGGTGAGGTCAAGCTATCAGCGTACGACGATGACGAGCTGTTCGCCTATGTCTTCAAGACTCGCGCCGACCCCTACGCGGGACGCGTCAACATGGTGCGTGTCTACCAAGGTGTGCTCCATCACGACACGCACGCTCACAACACGCGCTCGCAAGCCCGGGAGCGAATCGGCCAACCGATTATCTTCGCGGGCAAGTCCAGTGAGCACGTGCCCGAGATCGGTGCAGGGGACATGGGGGCCATAGCCAAGCTCAAGGACACCCACGCAGGTGACTGGCTGTCCGGTCGCGAGCAGTCTTTGGAGATGCCCCGTCCAAACCTACCCGCGCCTGTGATGGCTTTCGCCGTGGAGGCTGCCGGCAAGGGCGACGAGGACAAGGTGTTCGGCTCGTTGCGACGCCTGCGCGAGGAAGACCCCACAATCGACTTGCATCGCGATCCGCAGACTGGCGAGCAGATCGTCGCCGGCCTCTCCCAGATGCACGTTGAAGTGATTGTCGAGCGCTTGCGCTCGCGCTTCGGCGTTGAGGTCTCACTCAAGCCTCCGCGTGTCCCGTACCAAGAGACGATTCGAGCCCCAGCCAAAGGTCGTGGCCGCCACAAGAAGCAGACCGGAGGACGAGGACAGTTCGGGGCCTGCGAGATTGAGATCGCTCCGTTGACCCAGGGCTCCGGCTTTCAGTTCGTCAACCAAATCAAGGGAGGCGCGATCCCCAACCAGTTCATAGGAGCCGTCGAGAAGGGGGTCTTGGAGGCGATGGACGCAGGTCCTGTGGCCGGCTATCCCATCAAGGATGTCCAGGTCGCGCTCATCGACGGCTCCTTCCACGCCGTGGATTCCTCGGAGCTTGCTTTCAAGCTAGCCGGTGCGCTCGCCATGAAGGAGGCTCTTACGCAGGCTCGGCCGGTCCTCATGGAGCCAATCATGCTTGTCTGCGTCTCGGTGCCCGACGAGCACGTGGGCGACACGATCGGCGATCTCAACAGTCGTCGCGGGCGCCCCCAAGGGATGGAGCCGGCAGCCGCCACAACTGAGATCAAGGCAGAGGTCCCATTGGCCGAGATGCTCTCCTATGCGCCTGACCTGCGCTCGATCACTCAGGGTCAAGGCGACTACACGCTCGAGCTGTTGCGCTATGAGCCGGCCCCTTCGGAGCTGGCTAAAAAGGTGCTCGAGCAGCTGGACGAGGATCGCGCCGCCGCTCACGCCTGAGGACTCCTTACGCCAGGTCCGCAGAACGGGCGCACCGCGCGAGCAGGCCGGTCCGGCTACTCTGATGGGCCGATGGCCACGCGCGCAATTGTCACCTCACACCCCGTGGTCGCCTGCGACGTGTGCGGACGGAGCCTGTTGCGAGGGGAGAATCCCGATGTGTTCCTCGCCGGTGGGCAGCGCCGCACGGTGTGCGAGCTGTGCGTTCCCAGGGCGTCAGCAGAGGGCTGGCTGCGCGAGGCCGATAACCACGCTCTTTCGGTCCGCCCGACCCGCGCGCGCCGCGCCGGCTCTCTGCTTGGGCGTTTGCGCCAGTTACGAGAGGGCTCCGAGCGTCCCATGCGACGCGAGGCGCCTCCCACCGCCGATCGCTCACCCGGCTCAGACGGTGCGCTCTCCGAGGACGGTCTATACGACTTCCTCGAGGGCGGTTCGATCGCGCGCTCGGACTCCTTCGAGCAAGAGATCTACATCGGCTCGGTCGAAGCGAGCGCGTCCGCTGAAGGACAGTGGAGCGAGGTTGGTCACCTAGACCAGGAGGACCCGACGAGCATTCAGAGCGGGATCTCCGTCTCCGCTGCCGGCGTCTCGGCGCAAACTCGACGCGAAACCCAGCCTGAGCCGGCAACGAATGGAGAGTTGAAGATGGCTCGCGCGATCGAGGTCTTCAACGCCGGTGAGCAGCCGCGCCGTATAGCGGGCGTGGCCCGCTCATTGGGAGCTCCCGAGGTAACCGTTCGCGTATTGGAGGACTCGGGCAGTAGGGTCGCGATCGTCGTTGCTTGGGAGCTGTGCTGGTATCGCTACGAGGTCGATCTCGGCGAGGAGACGGCCGGCGCCCAGCTCGTGGGTCAGGGCATGGAGCTGGAGGAGCTGCCCGAGGCGGATCGCCGCTCCAATGCGGGCGCCGATGAGCGCGGCGCGCTCGCTCCCCTCGCGCTCGCCTGACGCTTGTCTTCGCAGTACGATCTAAGTCAATGATCTACTGCGTTGTCCCCAAGCCGCTCGCTGAGGAGCTTTATCCCAAGCTGGTCAAGCGTTACGAGAACGACGACAACGTAACCGTCATCGTCGACCGTCGCGAGGCTGATCGGCGTGCGCGCGGCTCGCGTCCCTCCGAGAGCGACTTGCAGCGTCGCGTGATTCGCGACCGTCGCCGTGCTCGCGTCCCGGGCGACCTGCCGCCACTCGTCGACGGCTCCTGACGGCGTGTCCCAAGCCGTAGTGCCCTCGCCCGAGAGGCGGTCAGCCCGGACGGGTACCCGGAGGAGGCCATGAAGCTCGTGGTTCATGTGGACGGTGGCTCGCGCGGCAACCCTGGACCCGCCGCTGCCGCCAGCGTTGTTTCCAGTGCCGAGGGGAAGATCCTCGACGAGGCCTCTGAGCTGCTCGGCACGGTCACCAACAACGTGGCCGAGTACCGTGCTTTGCTACTCGGCTTGGCGCGCGCCCGCGTTTTCGGCGCAAGCGAAGTGGAAGTTGTCAACGACTCCGAGCTGATCGCCAAGCAGGTTCAGGGTCTCTACAAGGTCAAGCATCCCGCGATGCGTCCGCTTCACCAACAGGCACTCGCCGCTTTGCGCGGCTTTGATAAGTGGAAGGTTCATACGGTCCCGCGCGCCCAGAACGCTCACGCCGACGCGCTCGTAAACGCCGCCTTGGACGAAGCAGTGGCGACGCCCACGTCCTGAGCCTCTTCGCTCGAACAGGCGCTCATTGCAATCTGTGGGTGGCCCGCGCGATTGCGATCATCTGCGCGTTGGAGAGATCCTCGAGCAAGGTATTGGTCACAAAGTAGATGACTTTTCCTGTCCGCCATCCGATGTCATGGATGTGCGAACCGTCGTCTACCAGTAGATAGGTACGACCTCCGATCTTCTGAACTCGCGCATGTGCAAACAGGGGAATGTTGACCCAGTCCATACCCTCTACGTCGTAGTAGCCACCAAGCCCATTCTGCTGCCACACCGCCACATATGCGTGGTGGATGTGCTTGTGCTCGTCCGGAAGCGTATAAACGTGCACTTCCTGAGGGATCGCCGGTCCAGTCTGCACGGAGGGGAACTCCAACGGGAACGGCACATTCGGCGCGGCGGTAACGGCCATCGCCGTGGCAGAACTTGGGACCGGATAGAGGTCCAGCGAGGCGTTAGAAGCGCTCGTCGAGCCGTGATGATGATGTGACGAGCTGGAGCTGGGCAGTCGCAACGGTTCGTGGCCGTGCAGGAATTCCCTGACGGTTGCTTTGATGAGGCTAGGCGAGGAGGTTACGTAGCTGACTCCACTAATCATCGCGTCTGCGTTTTCCACCTGGAATTTGACCTGGCGCAGCGGCTTCTGTTGGGAGAAGGCAGCGAGCTTGGCGAGTTCGATCAGCTGGTCTGCCGACGAGTGAAACGTGGTGGTGACAGCTCTACCCACGGCCTTCGAGACCGTGTCGATCTCGCCTACGAGGTTGCCTACAGGGACCTGCTCGCGCAAGCTTCGCAGAAAGTCCTGCTGACGCGCCACACGAACGAAATCCGAATCGCCGTGGCGGTAGCGCACATAGCTGAGCGCGTTTTCGTAACAAAGCTTCTGGTAGCCAGGCTGCAGGTTGATCGAGGAGTAGTTGCCGGCTTCGGTGGCTTCGCTCTGGTGGAGGTAGCGATGGTCCACGTTCACGTACACACATCCGAGCGTGTCCACCACATCTCGGAAGCCCTTGAAGGACACATCGATCACGCCGTTGAGCTTGATATGCAGCAAATGCTCGATCGTTTGCGCGGTGAGTTCCACGCCGCGGTTAGTGCCCCCTTCGGCGCTGCCGATCGTGTAAGCCGCGTTGACCTTGCTTGGGTAGTAGACCTGCCCGCTCTTCGTCGTAATTGACACGAGCAAGTCGCGCGGAACCGAGAGCACCGATATCTGTCCGTAGTTCGGATCCAAGTGTACGAGCAGTAGCGTGTCGCTATGAGGTGGGTCATTGCGGTCATATGCGTCTTTGGAGCCGGCCCTTCGATCTGAGCCCAGGATCATGAAGGTCTGCGGTTCGCCGCTGTAGGCGGTTTCCACGATGCCTTTGGCGACATGGATCTGGCTGCCCTTAGGGAAGACCTCGCTCGCTATGTGGTTGAGCTTGGTCAAAGCGATCGTGGCGGTAGCCGCGCCGCTGAGCAACAGGATCAGGACTCCCGCGATCGCGAAACGCGCCCACATGCGCCGTGCCAGGGAGGGAGGGCGCTCCTCATCGAGTGGTGTCGCGGGCAAAAAGCTCATGCGCATCCAGGGCGGGTGTCATCCTGCTCAGCCCAACCGTGCGCGAAGCGTAGCGGGGGCATCGGCTAGTCCGCGCCGGATAAGGGAGCGAAGACAGACTCCAGGCGCGCGGCGGGTCGTCTTGGCGCGCCGCCCACCCCGATACGCTCGATCGCGTGCTAAAGCCTCGCAACCGTGAGCTGCTCGGCCTGATTCCCGCCGCTCTGCTCGTCACCGCTGGCTTCACGGCGATCTTCATCCAAGAGGAAAATAGCTCGGCGGGCGCGTCCACTAACGTGACGCTCAACCACGCCTCCAGCCTCTCGCTTACGTACGGGCTGCTGTTCTTGGGCTTGTGCTTGGCGGCACATCTGGTGATCCGCTTTGTCTTGCCCCACGCGGACCCCTATCTGTTCCCTCTGGCGGCCGTGCTCGCGAGCGTGGGGATCGTGATGGTGTACCGCATCAATCCCTCCTTGGCTCGCCAACAGGCCCAGTGGATGGTGCTCGGCCTGGTCCTGTTCGCCGCGACCATCGTGTGGCTGCGGCGCGAGGGAGTCGGCGTGCTCGAGCGTTATCGCTACACGATCGCCGCGGTCGGTATCGCGATGGCAGTCCTGCCGCGCTTCCCCGTGATCGGCGAGCAGGTCAATGGCGCCTACCTGGACATCCATTTTGGATCGGTCTCCTTCCAGCCGGCTGAGTTCGCCAAGGTCGCGATCGTAATCTTCCTGGCCAGCTATCTGCGCGACAACCGCCAGATTCTGGTCACGGCCGGACGACGCGTCTTGGGTCTGACTTTGCCCCCGATGAAGCAGTTCGGGCCGATGCTTGTGATTTGGGGGGCGGCGATGGCCACGCTCCTGCTGACGCGCGAGCTGGGTACCTCCCTGATGTTCTATGGCGCCTTCTTGGCGCTCTTGTACGTGGCGACTGGACGCCTCTCCTTTCCCTGATCGGGCTCGTCTTGTTTGGCGTGGGGGCTTGGTTTGTGGCCAACCACGTCGGTCACGTCCACAGCCGCGTGCTCGCCTGGGAACACCCCTTCGAGAAGTCGCTCTATGAACAGCGTGGTGGCAGCTATCAGCTGGCCCAGTCGCTATTCGCACAAGCCGACGGGGGTCTGCTAGGGACCGGCTTCGACCAATCCCTGCTGGTCTTGCCCCACCACCGCGAACCGATCCTGCCGGTGCCCGAAAGCGACATGATCTACGCGGTCATAGTCAACGAGCTGGGTTTGGCGGGAGCTGCCGCGCTGCTGCTCACCTATCTGATGTTTGTCGCGCGAGGCCTGAAGACGGCGATGCTGGCTCGCGACTCGTTCTCAAAGCTACTGGCCGTGGGGCTCTCGTTCGTTGTGGCGATGCAAGTGTTTGTGATCGTAGGAGGCGTCACACGCGTGATCCCGCTCACCGGGGTGACGCTCCCGTTCGTGGCCTACGGCGGCTCCTCGGTCGTGATGAACTTTGTCCTACTGGCTTTGCTCTTGGTCGTCTCAGACCGGGCGAGGAGGCCCTATGCACCACCGCGTTGAGGGTGCTCAGGCTCCCACCGTGAGGATTTTTGACATGGATTGCGCACTTTTGGGGAGGTTCGCCGCAGCTTTGGGTCGAAAACCTCCATATCCCGGGCGCAGACCGGCATGCGGGGCGATGTCCGCGAATACTTAGCGCGATGCCAACTTCCACAACAGACGCCACCTCCAGCTTTGTCATCAAGGCCCGTGACCTGCGTGGAGTCGACGCAGCCGCGCCGAGCTCGATGGATCCCCACAGACGCTACCCAGCGCGCCTTACCAACCTCTCATCACCGGCAGGCCTTCATCCGCGCCCTTGGCTGAAGCGATTGCGCAGGGCACTGCGCGAGGACCTATTCGTGCTGCACTACCAGCCGATCGTCTGCTTGCAGAGTGGGGCGGTGTCTCACTACGAGGCTTTGATCCGGCTGGCCGACGAGCCAGGCGAGGCGCTGACGCCACCGTGCGCGTTTCTACCGGCAGCTGAGCGCTACGGCCTGATCCAGGATATCGACCGCATGGTGATCGGCAAGGTCGTGGCCTTGATGGGCGGAGAGCTGGCCGACAGCGGTGCACGCGTTGCGGTCAACCTGTCGGCCCTCTCAATCACAGACTATGGAATGCTGGCCCACATCGAGCGAGAACTGGTTCGCCACTCGGTCGCTCCCAAGCGGCTGGTGATCGAGGTCACAGAGACCGCCGCGATCGGCGACATGCGTCGGGCGCAGACATTCTGCGAGGGCATCCACATGCTCGGCAGCTCGGTCGCTTTGGACGATTTCGGCGCCGGTTTCGGCTCCTTCCAATACCTTAAGCAGCTTCCTTTCCGTTACCTGAAGATAGATGGGGATTTCATCAAGCGCGTTGCCCAGCTCGCACAAGGACCAGCTTGGTCGTCCAGGCCCTTGTCGGGGTGGCCCGAGGCATGGGTAAGCAGACGATCGCGGAGTATGTTGGTGACGAGCCGACGATGAGTCTGCTGCGTGATTACGGCGTCGACTATGCCCAGGGCTTCGAGGTCGGCCGCCCACGCGCCCAAGTCGAGACGTTCGCCGGCGTGTGACCTCTCAGATGACTGCCCCACGCGCGCGCGTGGGCCCTGAAGAAACAACGTTAGTTGGTGGGCGAGACGGTCTGTCATCTCGGTCGTCGGCCGAGCCTGCGAGCCGGGCTCAGCGCGGCTCGGGCATCTGGGTGCGCAACATCGCGTCCCACAACCTGTCAGGCAAGAGTTTGCGCTGCAGGACCGTCAGGTGCGCTGAGGGCGTGAGCAGCATGCGCGAAGGTGCTTTGCGGCTCGTGATCGCTTTCTCGATCGCCTTGGCCACGACGTCCGGGCCGCCGCCGAGGTGGCGCATCGGGCCTTCATAGACGCCGGCTGTCATCGCGGCGAGCTTGGTGTTGAACTTTTTGTAGGGGTCGCCACCGTCGCCGGCGGCGTCTTGACCCGACTGCTCCTGGCTTGCGCTCGTCGCTGCCCGTTCCCGACTTGCGTCGGCTTCGTTGACCGTGGCGACCGCGGTCTTGCCGAACTCGGTCGTGATCAGGCCGGGCTCGACGAGCACCACGTCCACGCCGAAGCCCCTGACCTCGAAGCGCAGGGCGTCGCTGATCGCCTCCAAGGAGTGCTTGGTGGCGTGGTAGAGCCCGCCGCCAGGCAAGGTCAGCCGTCCGCCCATCGAGCCGATGTTGACGATCTTGCCCCAGTGCTGGGCGCGCATCGCCGGCAACACCATTTGGGTGAGCGCGATCAAGCCGAACACGTTCGTCTCGAACTGGCGGCGCACGGCCTCCAGCGGCACCTGCTCGATCGGGCCGCCTTGGGAGTAGCCGGCGTTGTTGACGAGCACTCCCACCGCGCCTTGCTCGCGCTCCACCGTCTCCACGGCTGCGCGCATCGACTGCTCGTCGGTTACGTCCAGCTGCAAGGGCTTGCAACCCGCGCTCGCCAGTTGCTCGATCGACTCCAGGCGCCGTGCGCTCGCGTAGACAGTCCAGCCGTGCCCGGCCAAGCGCCGCGCAGTGGCCTCGCCGATGCCCGATGAGCAGCCGGTGATGAGGACTGCCTTGGATGGAGAGTCGCCCATCGTCGCAGCATACGGAATCGGGAGACCGTGGCGCATGCTGGCCGATTGGCGATCTCGTTGATCGTCAATCGTGGTGCGGCCCGGCACATGTGCCGGGCCGCCGAGCCGTGCATGCACGGCTCGGACGTAGGGCCGCATGCGGCCCTACGCGCAGGTGCACATGTGCACCTGCGAACAACATCGTCGACTTCGGTTTCTCTAGGCTGCGCTCTGCGATGCGTGCCGTCACCTTCCAAGCGCCCGGAGAAGTGCGGGTCACCGATGTTCCCGAGCCCGAGATCTCAGACGCGGGCGATGCGATCGTGCAGATCGAGGCCACCGGAGTGTGCGGCTCGGACCTGCACATCTACCACGGCCGCGTGCAGATCGAGCCCGGCTTCACGATCGGTCACGAGTATGTGGGTACCGTGCTCGCCGTCGGCGACGCGGTCCAGAACGTGGCGGTGGGGGACAGAGTGCTGGGCTGCTTTCAGACCGCCTGCGGGCACTGCTTTTTCTGCCGTCGTGGCTGGTTTCACAAGTGCGACTCCTCGCGCACCTTCGGCCATGGAGCGGCGCTCGGTTCCTTGCAAGGCACCCAGGCCGAGCGAGCCCTAGTCCCAGCCGCCGATCTCGTCTTGCGCAAGGTCCCGGCCGGTATGAGCGACGAGGTGGCCCTGTTCGCCGGCGACGTCATGGGCACGGGTTTTCACGCGGTCGATGACAGCGGGTTGCGACCGGGCGACGTGGCGGCCGTGCTCGGGCTCGGGCCGGTCGGCCTGTGCGCGGTTCAGGCCGCGCGCGCCTGTGGCGCGGCCAAGGTGGTCGCGATCGACACGGTGCCCGAGCGCCTGGCGATGGCCGAGACCTTTGGTGCCGAGGCGGTCCATTTGAGTGAGGGCGACCCGCGCGCTGCCGTGCGCGAGGCGACCGAAGGGCGTGGGGTGGACGTGTGCATTGACGCCGTCGGCGATCCCCGCGCATTCGATCTCGCGTTGCGCCTGACGCGTAAGTGCGGCACCGTGCAGGCCGTCGGCGTGTACGCCGAGCGGGCCGAGGTCCACATGGGCCTGCTCTGGATCAAGTCCTTGCACGTGTGCGCCGGGCACGCCAACGTGATCGCTCACGTGGACCGGGTCTTGGCGATGATGGCCGCGGGCCTGCTCGACCCCACGCCGCTGGTCACACACCACATGACCTTGGATGAGGCCCGGAGGCGTACGCTCTATATGACCGTCCGCGAGGCGCTCAAGATCGTCCTGACTCCCTAAGGAGATGCGATGAACACCGTTGCCCAACCCACCCTTCCCGATGCGCTCGGAGACGCAGCGCGCGAGTTCATCTCAGGCGCCCATGACCTGTTGATCGGCTCCAAGCGCGTGCAGGCGTCCGATGGACGCAGCTTCTCCACGCTTGACCCGTCCACCGGTCTCCAGATCGCCACGGTCGCCCAGGCCGGCGCCGAGGACGTCGCTCGCGCGGTGGCGGTGGCACGCGAGGCTTTCGAGAACGGCCCTTGGGCATCTTTGCCGCCGTCTGAGCGCGGCAGGCTGATAAATGCGCTCGCCGATGCGGTCGAGGACCACCAGGAGGAACTGGCTCAGATCGAGTCCTTGGACAACGGCAAGCCGGTCAAGCTCGCCCAGTATGTAGACGTGCGCGGCACCGTTGCCCACCTGCGCTACTACGCGGGCTGGCCTTCGAAGATCGAGGGCAGCGTCCTACCCGTCACCGCGCCCAACATGCTCTGCTACACGCGCCGTGAAGCGGTCGGCGTGTGCGCCCAGATCGTGCCTTGGAACTTCCCGCTCCTGATGGCCGCTTGGAAGATCTCCCCGGCGCTCGCGGCCGGCTGTACGATCGTGCTCAAGCCGGCTGAGCAGACGCCGCTGAGTGCCTTGCGCCTCGGCGAGCTGGCGCTCGAGGTGGGCTTCCCGCCCGGGGTGCTCAACGTGCTCACCGGCGACGGCGAGACGGGCGCGGCGCTCGTCGACCACCCCGACGTGGACAAGATCGCCTTCACCGGCTCCACGGCCGTGGGGCGTGAGATCGGTGCCAAGGCCGGGCGGGCCCTGAAGCGCATGACCTTGGAGCTGGGCGGCAAGTCCCCCAACGTGATCCTGCCCGACGCCGACATCGAGGCGGCCGTGAAGGGCTCCTACCAGGCGATCTACTTCAACTCCGGCCAAGCCTGCAACGCCGGCTCGCGCTTGTTCGCGCCCGCCGAGCGCTTCGATGAGATCATGAGCGCGCTCGCCGAGAGCGCCAAGGCGACCCAGCTAGGCGCGGGCCTCGATCCCGCCACCCAGCTCGGGCCGCTCGTCTCGGCTGAGCAGCGCGACCGCGTGATGTCCTACATCAACGCCGGTCGTGAGCAAGGCGCGGAGCTTGTGACGGGCGGCTCGGTGGCCCTGTCGGAGAGCGGCGGCTGGTTTGTCGAGCCGACCTTGTTCAGCGCCACCTCCGACGATTTGAGCATCGTCCGGGAGGAGATCTTCGGGCCCGTGCTGGTCGCCTCGCCCTATGACACGCTCGAGGAAGTGGCGCGTCGCGCCAACGACACCGAGTACGGGCTCGCCGCCGGAGTGTGGACGCGCGACGTGGGCAATGCCCACCGCTTGGCCGCGCTTCTGCGCGCCGGGTCGGTGTACATAAACCATTGGGGTGGCTCGGATGCGGCGGCGCCGTTCGGCGGCTTCAAGGCCTCGGGCGTGGGACGCGAGCACGGCCATGACGGGCTCGACGCCTACCTGGAGACGAAGACGGTCTGGACTTCGCTCGGCTGAGCTTGCCCGCGGATGTATCGACGCGGAGCCGGTGTGAGCCGGTGGAGCGGCGGCACGGTCCCGGTCAAGTGAACGAGTGGGCACCGCGGTGCACTAGAGTCCCCGGTCATGAGCGGGCATTCTCCGAAGCCCGGGAGCCTTCAGGTGTCGAGTGAGCTGGTCGAGGGCCTCGCCACGCTTACGTTGCGCGGGGAGCTGGACCTGGCCTCGGCTCGCCAGCTCGAAGAGAGTTTGGCGGCGATCGACCAGCAGGCGCCCGCACGCATCACGATCGACCTGGGCGGACTCGCGTTCATCGATTCGAGCGGCCTAAGGGCGCTTCTGCTCGCCGACACGCGCGCGCGCGAGCACGGCTACGAGCTTGTGCTCATACCCGGCCAAGAGCCGGTGCAGCGCGTGTTCGAGATGACTGGGGCGCTCGATGTTTTGAGCTTCGAGCCTTGAGCGTCCTAAGGGCCCGATGAGTTCGATCGCGGCAAAGCAGCCGCTGGGTTTGAGTGGCGTGCGCGACGAGGAACGGCAGCGCGCCTGGGTACCGGTCCTGGCCGGTGTGTTCACGCTCATACTGCTGGCGGCCACGATCGAGATCGTGCTCGATGCGGCAGTCGGTCACTCGCCCTTGATCCCCAAGTCTCCGCAGATCGCCGGCTGGCTGGACGGCGTCGGCGAGCGTCTTGGCTATCGCGTGTTCCTGATCGCCTTGATCTCCTATGCGGGTGCCTACGGGGGCATGCTGCTGCTCGCTCGACGCATCTCCTCGCGCTGGGCGATTGCTCTGACCGTAGCCCTGCAACTGATCGTGTTCGCGGGCCCGATCCTGATTTCGACCGACGTGTTCAGCTATATCGCCTATGCGCGTATGGGTGTAGTGCATGGCATCAACCCTTACCTGCACGGGCCTCAAGCGATCTTGGGTGACCCGATCTACCACTATGTGGGTCAGGACTGGAAGAAGGTGGCCACGGCCTACGGTCCGCTCTATACGCTGCTCTCATACCCGCTTGCGGTGCTTGGCGTGACGGGTGCCCTGTGGGGGATGAAGCTGGAGGCGCTCCTGGCGGGAGCGGGCACGCTCTTTTTGACCTGGCGCTGTGCGCGCCTACGTGGTTTGGATCCGAAGTTCGCCTTGATCGCGGTGGGTGTTAATCCTCTGTGGGTCATTTATGCGATGGGGGGCGCCCATAACGACCTGATCATGACCTTGTTCATGATGGTCGCCGTGGCGCTTACCCTGACGGGCGAGCTCGGCTCACGCCGGGAAGCATGGGCAGGAGCGGCGGTGATCGGCGCCACGCTCGTCAAGGCCACCGGGATCGCCCTGTTGCCGTTTATGTTGTTGGCCCGTCGCCGGCTTGCGCCTTTGCTGGGGGCGCTTGGGGCGGCGCTTGGCTGTGCGCTCGTTGCCTACCTCGTGTTCGGCATTCACGGCGTGAACATTGTCTCGGCCTTGAACAGGGACGCGGCGTTCGTGTCCACCGACAGCTTTCCCACCGAGATCGCCCACCTCCTCGGCAAGCCGGGTGTGTTCCCGGTCGACCACGACCTGCTTAAGGTCGGTCTCGTCTTGATCGTGTTGCATCTCATGTGGCGTACTTGGCGCGGCTATGACTGGGTGGCGGCCTCCGGCTGGACCCTGTTGGCGATCGCGGTCACGAGCACGTGGCTGTTGGCTTGGTACACATTGTGGTCTCTGCCCCTGGCGGTCGTCGGCCGCGACCGTCGCCTGTTGGTGGCCACACTTGTGGTGCAAGCCTTGTTCGTCGTCCATCAGACCGCGCCTTTGTGGGCGCCAGTGTCGTCGTGAGTCTCTTCGGGAACCCAAGCTGTGTGAGGCGCTGGGCATGAGCGAGCTCCAGGCAAGCGCGGGGAGAGAACCGTTTGGGTGGCTACCCGAGTGGGCGCGCCCGCGCGAGCGCGAAAAGCGCGGCTTTGGCAGCCTGCGCCTGGCGGAGACCACGATATTGATCCTGCTCGGCATTTTCCTGGCTGTGGCGACCGTTAACGATGTAGTGCAGCAGACGCACGTAAACCACAGAATCGTCGCCGATGACCTCACCTGGCGCACGGCAACGCATCACGACTATCACGAGATCACGACCGAGCAGGATGTCAAGACCCATACCACGCGTGACGTGGTGTGCGGCAACGTGTCACCTGGTGGACCCGACGAACACACCCAGGTCTGTCTCGTACTTGTTGGCCCGGTGCTGGGCGGGTTGAGGGAGGTCAGCGGTGGCTACTACCTCGCGCCGGAGACGGTCGACATCGTCCGCCATCGCTTCGCTTGCTTTGGCGAGCCGGCCGAAGCGGGTCTGTGCGGGCTGCACATGCCACCCGCCGGCTCAACGCCGACGCCGGCCTTGCCGATCGGTCGCCCGTGAGCGATACCTCGGTCGGCGCGGCGGCGCTCCGAGGAGGGGGGCAGCCGCAAGCATCGTCTATAGCGGGCACGGGCACGCTGCCCAGGTGGTGGCCGCTTGCGGCTCTGACCTTGCTGGCTGCGGTGCTGCGCTTGGGAACGCTCGGTCGGCAGAGCTTGTGGTACGACGAGGCCTTCACGCCCGTGCACGTCCTACGGGCCTCACTAGGTGTCACCTTGCACAACGTCGTCCACAGCGAGAACACTCCTCCCTTGTGGTACGTCCTGGAGTGGGCAATCACACGTGTGCTGGGTACCGGTGCGGTGGCTTTGCGCCTGCTTTCTGCCATGGCCGGGATCGCCACGGTACCGGTGGCGTGGGCTATCGGCCGTGAATTGCAAGGCCCAAACACTCGGCGTGCGGCGATTGCCACGGCCGCGTTCGTGGCGACCAGTCCGCTGCTGGTGTGGTATTCCCAGGAGGCGCGCGCCTACGGCTTGTTCGTGCTGACCGCCTCGCTGGCCTTCCTGTGCTTCTTGCGGGCCTTGAGCGATCCGACTACCAGGCGCCTGCTCGAGTTCGCGGTCGCGGCGTCGCTGGCGCTGTTGAGTCACTATTTCGCGGTGTTCCTGCTCTTGCCAATGGGCTTGTGGCTGCTGTGGACGGCAATTCCAAGAAAACTCTCACGCGCCCTCTACGCGCTCGTGCTGCCCGCAGTTGTGGGGGCTGCTTTGGTCCCTTTGATTCTCGCCCAAGGCGGTCATGGCACGCAGTGGATCGGCGAATGGGCGCTGGCGAGTCGCTTGGAAGCGATCCCTCAGTATTACCTGACCGGCTATACCGGTTCGGCCCTCGGGCACGGCGTCGAGCTGCTGGTGGCGCTGGCGATCGGGGCGGGGGTCGTCTATGGACTGTGGTGCACACTCACCCCGCGCGAGGAGCGGGGGGCCCTGATCGTGCTTATGGTGAGCGCTTGTGGGGTATTGATTCCAATCATGCTGGCCCTGCTCGGCGCCGACTATCTTGCGCCGCGCAACTTGGTGGCCGCAATGGTGCCGCTCAGTGCTCTGCTTGCAATCGTGATCGTAGCCCAGCGCACAGGGGTCACAGGCATGGTCTTGGCTGGTGTGGTGGCCTTCGCCTTCCTGGCGCTCACCGTCGATGTGAACCTAAGTCCGCGCTTGCAACGGGGCGATTGGGCTGACGTCGCGCAAGTGTTCAAGAAGGCTTCCAAGGAGGCGCCGCGGGCGCGTGCGATCACGACCGTTGAGCTGGGGGCTGCGCCGCTTGAGTACTACCTACCGGGACTGTCAAATCTCGCGCGCGGTGGCAGCGTGAGGGTCACCGAAGTGGACGAGACCGGCTATGCACCCTTGCGCGAGTCGGCCAAGAGCCCGCCGGCGCCTGGCTTTCGTTTGAGCGAAAGCAGTGACATTCACGGTCTGGTGGTGTACCGCTTCACATCTACTGTCCCTGTCACGATCTCGGAGCGGGTGCTGCGGGAACACGTGATAACGCTTGCCCATCCGGAGGTGCTCGTCCCCATGTCCCCAGGGAAAACCACCTAGCCTTCACGCCCATGTCGATGCAGATCGCCGAACCAGTCAGCGAGGCGCAGTTGGCGTTGGAGCGTGCCTGCGGGCATCTGCTCTCCCTGCAGGACGAGTCGGGCTGGTGGAAGGGAGAGTTGCAGACGAACGTGACGATGGACGCCGAGGACATGCTCTTGCGCGAGTTCTTGGGCATCAGGCAGAGCGAGGGGACTGAGCGCTCGGCAGCTTGGATTCGCTCCCAGCAGCGCGCCGACGGGACTTGGGCGAACTTTCATGGAGGCCCCGGCGATCTGTCCACGACGATCGAGGCCTACTGGGCTTTGCGCCTGGCCGGCGACGAGCCCGAGGCCGGGCATATGTGCGCCGCCGCCGAATTCATCCGCGCCGAGGGCGGGATCGAGCGGGCGCGCGTATTCACGCGCGTGTGGCTGGCTCTGTTCGGCTTGTGGCCTTGGGAGCAGGTGCCGGCTTTGCCGCCCGAGATCGTCCTGTTGCCGGCGTGGGTGCCACTCAACATCTATGACTTCGCCTGCTGGGCGCGCCAGACGATTGTGGCTTTGTCGATCGTGATCGCACACCGCCCTCACCATCCGCTTCCGTTTGCCTTGGAGGAGCTGCATGGCTCCGAGCCTTGGCGCCCGGCCATGCCGGAAAGCGCACGCGGGCGCTGGCTAGCGCGTCTGGATCGCGTCTTGCGCGCATATGAGCGCCGCCCCCGCGTCTGGTGCGCCGTCTCGCGCTGGGTAGAGCCGAGCGCTGGATCGTGCGCCGTCAGGAGGCGGACGGGTCGTGGGGGGGTATTCAGCCGCCTTGGGTGTATTCATTGATGGCGCTTCACCTGGGTGGCTATCCGCTCGAGCATCCGCTGATGCGTCGCGGGATCGAAGGCATTGACGCATTCATGATCGAGTCTCGCCCGCAAGTGGGGGAAGCGAGCCGTCGCCTCGAGGCATGCCAATCGCCCGTGTGGGACACCGCGCTGGCGCTGGTCGCGCTCAGCGACGCGGGCTTGCCGGGCGACCACGAATCGCTCGTGCGTGCCGGCGAGTGGCTGCTTGGCGAGGAGGTTGGAATCGTCGGCGATTGGCAGGTGGCCAGGCCGGGGCTGACGCCGGGGGGGTGGGCCTTCGAGTTTGCCAACGACAACTATCCGGATGTGGACGACACAGCCGAGGTCGTGTTGGCGTTGCTTCGACTGTGGGGTGAGTCGCGTGCGCGTGGGGGGCACCATTTTGTGAACAACACACAACCCACCAATGGACCACACCGAGATTCCTTGGACATGCGCGCGCGGCAAGCGATTGAGCGGGCGCTCGCGTGGATGAAGGGTATGCAGAGCCGTGACGGGGCTTGGGGAGCCTTCGACGCCGACAACACCAAAGCGCTCGTGCGCGAGCTGCCGTTTTTGGATTTCGGCGAGGTGATCGATGAGCCGAGCGCCGACGTGACCGCTCACGCCGTGGAGATGCTGGCGGCCCTCGGGCTTGCCCAAGGGCCGCAGGTCGAGCGGGCGGTGCGCTGGCTACGCGCGCGCCAAGAGCGCGACGGTTCATGGTGGGGTAGGTGGGGAGTCAACCACGTCTATGGCACTGGTGCCGTCGTACCGGCCTTGATCGCCGCTGGTGTGGCTTCTTCCGAGCCGTGCATCCGCCGTGCGGTGAGGTGGCTTCAGGAGCACCAGAACGAAGACGGTGGCTGGGGCGAGGACCCGCGCTCATACGACAGTGCCGAGTGGGTCGGACGGGGAACAAGCACGGCCTCGCAAACCGCTTGGGCGTTGCTGGCCCTGCATGCCGCCGAGGAGGTCTCGAGCGGTGGCGGCGAGCGTTCGCAGGGCGCCAAAGAACACTCGCGGGCCGTCGAGCGAGGCATTGCTTGGCTTGTGGAGGCCCAACGCGAGGATGGTGGCTGGGACGAGCCTCAATACACGGGCACCGGGTTTCCCTCCGATTACTACATCAACTATCACCTGTACCGTCTCGTATTCCCGGTGATGGCGCTCGGTCGCTGCCTGGGAGTTGCGGGGCGTGCGAGCGTCGATTGATGCAGACTGGTTCGCTGTATTTGGCTTCGCCCGAGGTTCCCGACGCGGCGACGGTGATGGGCAGGAGTGGTGGCGAGAACTTTTCGGTCGCCACGCGCTTGCTCTCCTCCCGGGACCGTTGCCACCTGTTGGCGGTGTACGGGTTTGCACGGCTTGCCGACGAAATCGGGGACGAGCACAGCGGTGGACGCTTGGCGGCGCTGGACTGGCTGGAGGACGAACTGGACCGCGCTTACGCCGGTGAGGCCCGCGATCCCCTGTTGAGGATTCTGCAGGGCACGCTCGTGGAGTGCGATTTGCCGCGCGAGTTGTTGGTGCGGCTGATCGAGGCCAATCGCCTAGACCAGCGCGTGAGGTGCTACGAGACGTGGGAGCAGCTGGAGGATTACTGTGAGCTGTCGGCCATCCCGGTGGGCGAGCTAGTACTTAGAGTGTTCGGCCTGCTCACCCCTGCTCGGCTTGCGCTCTCAAACCGGGTGTGTACGGCTCTGCAGCTGGTTGAGCACCTGCAGGATCTCGCCGAGGATGTTGTTCGCGGGCGTCTATACCTTCCGGCTGAGGACCTCGCCAGGTTTGGTGGCTCGCACGAGCAACTGAGCGATCTACTAGCGCGCGCGAGTGAGAAGGGGAAAGGGAAGGGCGTGCTTATCGGGGTTCCCGCTCAAGGTTCTGACCAGGATGGTGCCCGCTCCTGCGTGCGCGAAACTGTTCGCTTTGAGACGACGCGCGCGCGTGAGCTCCTGGGTGCTGGGGTGCCGCTCGTGCGAAGCGTACCCGGACGAGCGAAGCTTGCGGTCGCGGGATTTGTGGCGGGCGGTGTCGCTGCGGTCGAGGCAATCGAGCGGGCTGGCTTCGACGTGCTGGCAGGCGCTCCGCGTGCCGGCCGTGCACGTAAGGCGTGGGTGCTTGGGCGTGTGCTTGTGGAGAGTTGTCGGTGAAGAGCGCCCTAGAGCGTTCGGCGGCGTCGGTCCTGGTCGCTGATCTCGGCGCGGCTGTGGAGTCCGGCATTGTCGAGGTGGGCACGGCTGCGGGTGTGCGACTGTGAGCCCCGAGCAAGCCTATGCCCACTGCGAAGCAGTGACGCGCAAAGCGGCCGCCAACTTCTATTACGGGATCGGCCTGCTTCCGCGCGAGAAGCGCCGTGCGACCTGCGCGGTATATGCGTTTGCGCGACGCATCGACGACATCGGCGATGGGGATTTCGCCAATGAGGAGAAGCTTGGATTGCTCGACGCGGCCGAGCGGTCCCTGAGCCAGCTGTCGAAGGCCAGCGCAGACCCGGTGATCGTCGCGATGGCCGACGCCGATGCCCGTTTTTCGCTACCGCTGGATGCCCTGGCGGAGCTGATCGAGGGTGTGCGCATGGACGTGCGCGGCACGACCTATGAGAGCTTCGACGACCTGCTCGGCTACTGCCGGCGCGTGGCCGGCACGATCGGGCTGCTTTGTTTGGCTATTTTCGGCGCGAAGGAGCCCGAGCGTGCCCGTTCGCTGGCAGACGACCTGGGCGTGGCGATGCAGTTGACCAACATCTTGCGCGACCTGCGCGAAGACGCCGGTAACGGGCGGGTGTACATGCCGCGGGAGGACCTAGTTCGCTATCACCTCAGCACCGACGGTCGCTTTGAGGGCGAGGAGGGCCAGTTGGATGCGTTCGTGCGCTTCCAAGTGCGGCGTGCCGGCGAATGGTTCGAGCGAGGCTTGGAGCTGGTTCCGCTGTTGGATCGGCGCAGCGGAGCGTGCGTATTGGCGATGACCAACATCTACAGCCGCCTGCTCAGGCGGATCGAGGAGGACCCGCAGCGGACCAGTGTGGAACGGGTCTCGCTACCGATCTGGGAGAAGCTGTGGTTGGCGGGGCGCAGCATTCTGAAGGCGGCGCTTGGTTGAGCGAGCGGCGCGTGGTCGTGCTCGGTGGGGGCTTGGCGGGGATCACGGCCGCGCTGGACTGTGCCGACGCCGGCGTCCAAGTAACGTTGCTGGAGGTGAGGCCACGCCTCGGCGGGGCCGCCTACTCGTTCGAGCGCGACGGGCTGTTGTTGGACAACGGCCAGCACGTGTTCTTGCGTTGCTGTACCGCCTATCGGACACTGCTTGAGCGACTCGGTAGCAGCGCGCGCGTGGCCATTCAATCCCGCCTTGAGATACCCGTTTTGAGTCCAGGCGCGAAACCGACGGTTTTGCGACGTAGCGGGATGCCTGCACCTCTGCACTTGGCTGGTGCACTAGCGCGTTACCCCTACCTGTCGCTTCGCCACCGCATAGACGCCGCAAGGGCTGCGCTCGCGCTCAGTCGGCTCGACCTGGAGACGAGCTCGGCACGGGAGTGCATGGACCGCGTCACGTTGGGAAAGTGGCTGGCTGAGCACAGACAAGGGCCGGCGAACGTGGCGGCCCTATGGGACCTGATCGCGTTGCCGACGCTCAATCTGCCGGCCGCTGAGGGCTCCTTGGCGTTGGGTGCATTTGTGTTGCAGACTGGGCTGTTGGGTAGCAACGACGCGGGTGACATTGGCTTTCACCTGCGGCCATTGCAAGAGACGCTTGGCGACCCTGCTGAGCGAGTATTGAGACGGTCGGGCGTCGAGGTCAGGTTGGGAGTGCGGGCCGAAGCGGTAGACCGTCAAAGCGACACGCTGCGAGTACTCGCGGGTGGCGGGGAATTGCAGGCCGATGCGGTGATCTGCGCGGTGCCCCATGAGCGGGCCAAGGCGCTATTGGTGCCGCTTCTGGGTGCTTCGACAGAGCGCTGGGAGGGTCTGGGTGCCTCGCCGATCGTTAATGTGCACATCGTGTATGACCGGCGTGTGTGTGAGCAGGACTTCGCAGCGGGTGTGGGGACGCCGGTCCAATACTTGTTCGATCGTAGTGACGCGGCGGGGCTGTCCAATGGGGGGCAGTACCTGGCAATTTCACTGTCCGGGGCAGCCAGCGAGATGGGGTTGGCGGTCGAGGATTTGGGCGAGCGCTATGTGGAGGCGATGCGCGAATTGCTTCCCGGCACGCGCGAAGCGGAGGTGCAAAGCGTGCATGTGAGCCGAGAGCACGCGGCCACCTTTGCCGCGCGACCGGGAACCGCCGCTTTGCGGCCGGCCGCGCGTACACAGGTGGAGGGGTTGGTGCTGGCAGGCGCCTGGACAGACACGGGTTGGCCGGCCACGCTTGAGGGGGCTGTTCTCAGCGGCCACGCGGCGGCGCGAGAGGCGCTGTGGTGAGCGACGCCTTGGTGGCCGCTCCACTGCGCTTGGAGGCGCTTGCGATCCGCGCGGGAGCGCGCAGATTGCGTATTCAGAAGACGGGCATAGGCCGTGAGCGCTCGTATGCAGCGGTCGCGAAGCTGCAGAGCGATCCAGCGGCGGCGCTCGTTGTGATGGGCGTGTGCGGCGGTCTCGACGAAGGCTGCGAGCCCGGTGATGTGATTATCGCTGAGGAGCTGCTCGACGGCGAGCAGCCGCTGGACCGGCGCCTTGGCTGCGCCTCGGCTGAGCCCTTGGCAGAAGCGTTGGAGCGCCGCGGCATCATGGTGCGCAGGGGAGCGGTCGTGTCGGTAGCGCGCATCGCACATGGCGAGAAGCGCGTGGAGCTACGCGAACGGGGGGCGATAGTCGTCGACATGGAGTCGGCTTGGTTGGCCGCCGGCGCAAGAGGCCGCCCGTTCGCGGTCATTCGTGTGGTCGCGGATACTCCTTCGCGCGAGGTCACGCGCCCGCTGCTTACACTCGCGGGTGCGGGCCGGGCGGCGCTGTCTCTACGACGAGTCGCCGCGGCTTTTGAGGGATTGGTCGGCGAGTATGGTGTCGAGAGCGTACTTGCGGGCCGATGAGGTGCGGCCTGGGGGTCTCAACTTCCAGTGCCACCAATGCTGTGGCTCGACGACGACATGCCAGGGGAGGTCGGGTGTGGCGCAAATCACGCTCTATGCTTGGGCTGTCGGGGAGCGGGCGAGTCGACCCGCGACCTATCCTTTCGTTAGGACTAACCCCAACGAGCGAACGAGGGCATTTTGTCGGTTCCGATAAGACAGGGCGCACGCATGGGGTGGTATCTGATGCGTCAGCGCTTGGCGCGGCGTGAGAAGTTTCCTTTGATCGTCGAGCTGGAGCCGCTGTTTCAATGCAATCTTGCTTGCGCCGGTTGCGGCAAGATTCAGCATCCCGAGCACGTTCTACGTAGGCGCATGTCCGTCGAGCAGGCTGTGGGGGCAATCGAGGAGAGCGGTGCGCCGATGGTGTCGATCGCCGGCGGCGAGCCCTTGATCCATCCGGAGATCCACTTGATCGCCAGCGAGCTGGTCAAGCGTAAGCGTTTTGTGTACCTGTGCACCAATGCGATTCTCCTGGAGCGTAAGCTCTCGGACTTCCAACCGAGCCCGTACTTTGCTTGGGCGATCCATATGGACGGGCTACGCGAGCGCCATGACGCTTCGGTGGAACGCGAAGGCGTGTTCGATAAGGCGGTCTCCGCGATCAAGGCGGCCAAGGCCGCCGGCTTTCGAGTGACGACCAATACGACCTTCTTTACGCATGACTCGCCCAAGACGGTGCGCGATGTTCTTGATTTCCTCAACGACGACCTCGAAGTCGACGAAATGATGATCTCGCCGGCCTATGCCTACGAGAAGGCGCCTGACCAAGAGCATTTCTTGGGTGTGCGTCAGACGCGTGAGCTGTTCGGCGAGGCGTTCGGAGAGGGGAGACGCAAGCGGTGGCGCCTGAACCATAGCCCCTTGTTCTTGGACTTCCTCGAAGGCAAGGCCGAATTCGATTGCACGGCCTGGGGCATTCCCAGCTATTCGCTGTTCGGTTGGCAGCGTCCTTGCTACCTGATGTCAGACGGGTATACGGCAACGTATAAGGAGCTAGTAGAGACGACCGACTGGAGCAAGTACGGGCGGGGCAAAGACCCGCGCTGTGAGAACTGTATGGCCCATTGCGGCTATGAGCCGACCGCTGTGTTGCAGACCACGCGTTCGTTGCGCCAGTCGGTGCGGGCGTTGGTTAGCTGAGCGGCGGCGGCCGCGATTTGGACTGTGTCTCAGGGTCTGCCTGCGAGTCCAGTTCTGCCTGTTTGCCCGGTTCTACTTGCCCCCCTGGACTGGCGTGAGCGTCCAGTTCGACCTGCGCCTCCGGTTCTATTTGGCCACGACGAATATCCTGCCAGGTCATCCCCTCACGCAACAGAGCCGGCACGCCCAGCGCAAGCGCGGTGAGCAACTCGATCGCCTGCAAGATGATCCCGTAGGCCAAGGCTGGGCCGGCGCCTATGCCATAGGCGGACAAGACGACGAGGCAGGCTGCTTGAAAGACCCCGACATTGGAGGGCGTTGCGGGCACGACGGCGGTCACGTTCACTGCCAGGAGGATGGCCGCGGCCGTGACCGGCGTTGCCTGCGGGTTGAGGCCCAAGGCGAGCATGACCATGTAGCAGGAGCCCCACTGCAAGGCCCAGGCAAGCAGCTGAAAGCCGATTGCGGGAATTCCGTAGTGCGGGGTGGCGAACACGACCAGGCCGCGCCGCGCCGAGCGCAGAAGGCCGGCGAACGCGATCGCGCCCGCGCGGATGCGCAGGCTGCGCGAATGTTGGGCCAAGCGCAGCAGTATGGGTGCCCCGAATACGAACAGAGCCACGAATACAGGCACGGCCAGGACTGCCTCCAAAGCGGAGGCGTGACCGTGGAGCAAAGGAACGCTCGCAAATGTGACCGCGGCGAGAATGCCCAAAGCCACTAGGTTGATGAGCGTCTGAGAAAGCACCGTGCCGGCAACCACTGGGTATGTGCGAGTCGCTCGACCGGGCAGACGGCGGGAGAGGACGATCACGCGCGTGGGCTCCCCGATCCTGCCGGGCAGAACCGCAGAGGCCATCACGCCGATCATCGTCGCGCGCGCCACCGACGCGAGCGGTATCGATGTATGTGGCAGAGCCGCGCTCAGGACCGCGCGCCAGGAGAGCGCGCGGAAGAAGAGCGAAAGCATCATTAGGGCGAACGCCGCCACGATCCAGCCTGGGCTTGCCGAGATCAGGGCATTTGCAACGTGGGGCAGGTTCAGGCGGCTCACGGCGAACGCGAGTAGCGCCGCCAAGACCAGGGCAAGAGTCACCAACAGGACACGCCGAGCGATCCGGTGTCTGCTCGTGGTGGTTCCCATGGAAGGGGGTCTATCAGAGCCCGGACTGGATCGGATCGTTCGCGTCTGGCCCAGTCTAGGCTCCGGCAGTGACTTAGCCTAGTTTGGCTGCCAAGCTTGCCTTGCGACCAGGTGTGCAGAAGCAGGGCGAGAGGAATTCGGATCGTCCCTAGATGTATGCAGAACGACTTTTGTGCATGAGAGTGATCCAAGCAAGCGGTCTTCTACGCAACAGAGACATTCAGTAACTTGCTTTCCGAATGATCAGTGAACTGTCTGGGTAATATCGAAAATGGATTGTCTAGAACAGCTCGCCGGGGTGGCTGCGCCGGGGTGGCGGGCGAAAATTCTATATCGATAGATTGGCTCATTGGGATATCCGGAGTAAATGCCTGGTCGGTTCATGAGTCGTATATGAATCCATCCATCAAGTCGTACCTAGATTGGGGAAGTCATGGCACAGGATCAAGATATTGCGATCTCATTGTCGCCCACACAGATCGAGCAGGTGATCCGCTCGGTCTGCTACGTCAGCAACGGCACTGTTTCGAGCCTGCTGGCGGCGGCACTCGATAATGCCCATGCCACTCCTGACGGAGGTCCGGCTTACAGCTCCCTGCATGATGCGACTCGGCTCGCTTTGACGAGTGCTTTGGCCGACCCGCAGCTCTCGCACTCACTACTGCGCGGGCTCGCCATTCTTTCGTGCTTCGGACCGGAAAGGCCATGGCGAGCGATCATCGATCTGGCCAAAGAGCTAGAGATGTCGCCCTCTACGACCCACCGCTATGTCAAGACGCTAAGAGCCGTTGGTCTGCTTGAGCAGAACCCGACCACGCGCGAATACCGGCCGGTCGTAGTCTGAGGCGCTTGCTCAGCGACCTGTGTAGGTAGCGTGGCCGGGGCCCTGCTCTAGAAACGAGCGCACGGCAGCCTTCAGGTCTTCGGTGGCGAACAGGTCACCGGCCAAGCGTGGCACCTGCTCGTCAGCCCCGCGTGCGCCCCCTTGATCCAAGCAGGCTCGCACGATTGCCTTGGTGGCAGCGTGGGCGCGTGTCGGCCCAGCGGCAAGCCTGTGCGCGAACTGACGCGCGGCCTGATCGAAGCCCTCGTCGGGCAGAACCCTGTTGACGACATTCCAGCGCTCCAAGGTGGCCGCGTCGTACAGTTCGCCCGTCATTACCAGCTCGCGCGCTCGCGCGGGACCGGCACGCTCGGCGAGACGCTGGGTGCCGCCCATGGCGGGGGTGAGCCCCACCACTGTCTCCACCAGCCCGAAGCGCGCCGACTCGGCAGCAAGCAGGAGATCGCAGCCCAACGAGAGCTCGAATGCCGCCGTCAGGCACAGAGCGTGGGCGGCGAATACGGTCGGCAAGGGCAGGCTCTCGACGCGGTGTACCAGGTCGAGCAAGCTCACCCACATCTCGGCGGCCTGCTCCGGGGAGAGGCCGTCGAACACGTGCACGTCGACCCCGCCACTTACGGCTCGGCCCTCGGCCCTGATCAAGAGGCCCCGAGGCGGCTCGGTCACCAGGCGATCGATCGCTTCGGAGAGCTCGCCCATCAAAGCCTGGTCGAACAGGTTCAGGGGCGGGCTGTCGATGCTGAGAACAATCAGTGGTCCGTCTGACTCTAGACCTATCAAGCTCATCGCTTTGGCTCCATGCGTGGAGGAGCCTAACGCAGCTGCGCCAAGCGGGGCGCGCCGGTCGAGTGTCTCTGACTCGTTTCGCCAGTCGAGCTCAGTCGATACAGGCGGATAGCGACCGTTGGAGTTCGCGTATGGGCTCGGCTTGACTGTGTCCGAGCGCTGTCTTCATGGACGATGCGGCAATACGGTCGATTTGGGCAGCGTTTTGGAGTATTGTCCGCAGCCGGGACTAGTCCGTCAGATGGAAGAGGCGGGTTGGTGGGATGGGAAATCTGATACGCGCCGCAACGTGCTGAGGCTGCTTCGTGGTTGAGTCGGATGAGCGAGCAATACTGAACGACATGGCCGGAGCGTTTTTCTGATGTTGCAGCTCGAGGATGTCGTCAAGCACTATCGGGTGGGTGACGGCGAGATCGTCAGAGCGGTCGACGGCATTCGTCTATCGGTGGGCGAAGGCGAGCTTGTCGCCTTGTATGGCCCGAGCGGCTCAGGCAAGACAACGCTTCTCATGCTGATCGCCGGGCTCTTGGTTCCCGACCGGGGTAGCGTGATTGTCAATGGGCGCGATGTGTCTAGTTTGTCCGAGCGCGAGCGGGCGCACTATAGGCGCTCAGAACTTGGCTTCATTCGTCAGTCGCTTGACTTGATTCCCGGCGTGAGGGCCGACGACAATGCGGCATTGAAGCTGTTTGCGACTTCGGGACGGCGCGAGGCTCAGCGCAACGTGGCGCCCTTGCTGGAGCGGCTCGGGCTGAACGGACGCGCGCGGCAGCGAGCCGAGCAGCTCTCGATGGGAGAGCGCCAGCGAGTCATGATCGCCCGCGCGCTCTCGACGGAGCCACGGCTTGTGCTGGCGGACGAGCCCACCGGTAGCCTCGACACCGATCGCGGGCGGGAAGTGCTGACTTTGCTCGCCGAGGTGTGCCACGAACGCCAAGTGGGGGTGCTGCTGGTCACACATGACCCGCGCGCGGCCGCATTCGCCGACCAAGTGCATGCTTTGCGGGACGGCCAGCTCGTGGAGTACGAGCCCGACCGCGACTATGCGCCGTTTCATGCGAAATGAACGTCTTGGAGATCCCGGTCGGCTGGTGATTCGAGGCCGCGCTCGTGCCCGATGCGCGAGGTTGTCTGCCAAAGGCGCGAGCGGGTTGTCCGCCAGAGGCTCGAGGAACGTGTCAGCCGATTTAGCCGAAAGCCCGATGAGCTTGACTGGTGGTTGCCTGCGGCGGGCGATCTGGCGTGTCCTCCCTGAGAGCCGATGAGACCGTCCACGATCTTCTATCTCTATCGGGTGCGCCTGCGCGCACGTCTCGTCCAGGAGCTGTTGGCCGTTGCGGGCATCGCGGTGGGGGTAGCGCTCTTGTTTGCTTCGCAGGTAGCCAATACGAGTCTTGCTGGATCGGTGACCCATCTGACGGACGGGCTGATCGGGAAGTCACGATTGCAGCTGACGGCACGCGATCCACAAGGGTTCAGCCAAGGCTTACTCAGGCAGGTGGAGGTGCTGCCCGGTGTGCTCTCGGCGGCGCCGGTGCTTCAGCGCAGCGTCAATGTGATTGGGCCTCAAGGCGCCGAGTCGGTTGATCTGGTCGGGATCGACTCACGTTTTGTGAGCCTCGAAGGCCAGCTGCTGGCTCACATGGGAACAGCTCAGCTATCCCACCAGCAAGGTCTTGCCCTGCCGGCCTCTGTGGCGCGCCGGATCGGCGCCGGGCCTTTGCAACCGTTGCTGTTTCAGGTCGGCGCTCACAGCACGCACACGGTCGTGGCGGCCGTGCTCCAAGCAAGCGATATCGGGCAGCTTGTCGACAGCCCGCTCGTGATTGCGCCCTTGGGGCTCGCCCAAAACTTGGCTGGCATGCCCAACAGAATCAGTCGCATCCTCGTAGAGCCGCGCTCTGGGCAGGATCGACAAGTGGAGCGCGAGCTACAAAGTCTCGCGCGAGGAGAACTAAATGTGCGTCCCGCAAACTTCGAGGCGACCGTATTCGCACAGGCTGAGGGCCCAACCACACAGTCGACTGAGCTTTTCTCGGCGATTAGTGCGCTTGTCGGTTTTTTGTTCGCCTTCAACGCGATGCTGTTGACCGTGCCTCAGCGTCGCAATCTGATCAGTGACCTGCGACTCGACGGGTATCCGCCCACGGAGATCGTCGAGGTAATGCTGTTCGATGCGTTGGTTCTCGGGCTGATCGGCTCTGTCGTAGGGCTGCTGCTCGGCGACGTTCTTTCGCATGGTCTTTTGGAAACCAACCCCGGCTACCTGTCTTTCGCTTTTCCCGTTGGCACGTTGAGGATCGTGAGCTGGCAGAGCGTCGTCTTGGCGACCGCTGGTGGCTTGCTGGCGGCGATCGTGGGCGTCACAGTTCCGTTGCGGCACGAGATCTTCGCCCACCAGAGTGCAAGCTCGCGAAAGTCGACCGCCTCGCAGAGGGCTCAACCCGTGGTGTTGCTGGTCGGTGGTCTGCTCGGGTTGGCCATAACAAGCGCGATCTTGGTCTCCGGCATCACAAGTATCGCGATGGCGGTGGTGGCGTTTGTGAGTCTGGTGTGCGCGTTGCTCTTGATCTTGCCGCTCGCATTTACAGGTCTGGTGGCCCTGTTTGACGTTCTCCAGCGTCCAATCATGGGTGTATCGCCGCGGATCGCTGTGATCGAGCTTCAGTCGAGTTCCACCAGGGCGCGGTCGCTTGCGATTGCCGCGACGGGCGCAATCGCAGTGTTTGGCAGTGTCTCGATCGAGGGGGCGCGCCAGAATCTGCAGAGCGGGCTCGATCGCGTGTCGCGCGAAGTGACTCAGGTCACCGACATATGGGTGTCGCCGACGGGCAAATCAAACACGATCGCGACGACTCCATTCGAAAACCTCTACGAGCACAAGTTGGCGAGCTTGCCCGGCGTCGCCGGGATCAGTCTTTATCGAGGAGGATTCCTTGACATCGGCGACCATCGCACGCTCGTTATTGCGCCGCCGCGTAGCGGACTGATCCCGATACCGCCCCATCAGATAGTCAGCGGCGATCGCAGGCGCGCAGATCGTTTGCTGCGAGCCGGTGGCTGGGTGGCCTTGTCACAAACCATAGCAAGCGAGTATCGCGCCAAGGTCGGCCAAACAGTGATCTTGCCTTCGCCGCGGCCAACCAAGGTGAGGCTAGCCGCCATAACAACTAACTTCGGGTGGCCCCCGGGATCTGTGATTTTGAATGCTGATGATTACGCCCGAGCGTGGGCGAGCGGCGAACCCAGTGCGTATGAGGTGAAGGTGGGGGCTGGAGCTTCGGTGGCAATGGTCCAGGCGGAGATACGCGCCGCGTTGGGAGCGGGGTCGCCGCTGATGGTTCAGAGCGCTTATCAGCGTGAACAGGTATATCGCTCGACCCAGCGTCAGGGTCTTTCGCGTTTGAGGGAGATCGCTGCGCTCGTTCTGATTGCGGCGGCGCTTGCGATGGCTGCCGCGATGGGCGCGATGATCTGGCAACGCCGCTCTCGACTTGCCGGGATGAAGGTTGACGGATTCGACCAAGGAGAGTTGTGGCGTGCGCTTTTGTGCGAGAGTGCGCTACTGCTCGGAGCAGGATGCTCTATCGGTGCAGTGTTCGGCCTTTATGGCCAGCTCTTGTTGAGCCACGCGTTGGTGAGCGTCACCGGCTTCCCTGTCGTCTTTTCGGTAGGGATTCCGATCGCAATCGGGATATTCGCAATTGTGACGGCTATAGCGGTTACGATTGCGGCACTACCCGGCTACCTCGCGACACAGGTGAAACCCGCTCTCCAAGACTGATCCCCGCGCTCCGCCTCCCCGAGTCAGTAGATGCAGGAGGCAGGCAGCGACGTGAGCGGTATCTCCTTGGGTCACGCCAAGGCTCTGGCGGTGGCTGTGACACGCGAGCTGCGCTGGGGTCTGAGGGCCGTCTCGGACGAGGTCGACTATTGGCGAGGCTGCGCGGCTGTCATACCGGATCGGGCGATTCGCGAGGATGCGCTCTCCTCGCTTGAGTGCAAGCGAGGAAATACCGATGGCGCAGCCCTCTTTTGGACCTTGCCAGATTTACGTCAACCGCAGCTTTTGAGGCTACTCGTGACATACGAGATTATGTGTGACTTCCTTGACAGTGTGAGCGAGCGGGGCGCCGGTGCGGGATTGGCGAACGGGCGGCAGCTGCACTTGGCCTTTAGTGAGGCGCTAGACCCGGGCGCGCCGATATCTGATTATTATCGCCATCATCCTTGGAGTGAAGACGGTGGCTATCTGCGCTTGCTGGTCGAATTATGTCGGGCCGCGTGTGTATTACTTCCCTCATATGCGGCGGTGCGCCCGACTTTGATCCGGGCTGCCACTCTCGCCCAAGTTCAGGGCTTGAACCATGAGCTGGATCCGGATCTGCGCGACGATACGCTGCGCAAATGGAGTGCCCGCGAATTCGCGGGACGCTTAGATCTCGCCTGGTATGAGCTCTCGGGCGCGGCTAGCACGTGGATCTCGGTGCTGGCGCTACTCGCGCTTGCGGCGGAGCCGGAACGCAGACCGGAGGAGGCGATCGAAACGTACGCCGCTTACTTCTGGGTTTGTCTGGCTGCCACCGTGCTCGACAGTTATGTCGATGAGGCCGAGGACATGGCCAACGGCGATCACTCGTATTTCGGGCACTATCCGTCCAGGGAAGTTGGAATCGGGCGTGCCCAGGCGATCGTCAAGCGTGCTTCTCGGGAAGCGGAGAGCCTACGCAATGGGCATCGCCACACCGTTATCGTGTCTTGTATGATCGCGCTGTACCTCTCAAAGGACAGCGCTCTAGAGGGCCAACTTGGTTCTACGAGTCGTGTGTTGCTCAGCTCAGGAGGGTTACTGGCGGCGATGCTTGGGCCCGTGTTGCGCGCTTGGCGTGTGGCCTACTCGCTGAACGGCGCTTGAAGTCGAGGCTTTGCCTCGGGCACTCGTTCCAGCCCGTCGTCGGGAATCGGCTCCCATGGCGCGGCGTAATCGACGAATGAGCGCCAAGCGGGTCGCACACCGGGGTCGCCGTCGAAGGCGCCCAACCGCACGCTGACGTAGGTGGGGTTCTCGGGGCTGCGACTGAACAGGTGCGCTCCGCACTCGCCGCAGAAGCACTTCTCGTGTCCGCCGTCGGGATGGCGCCAGCACTTCAGCAAGTCGTCTCCCTGGAGCACTCGCAGCGTATGCGCGTCGACCCGCGCTTGCGCCGAGGCGGCGGTGCCGGTCCGGCGCTGGCAACGCGTGCAATGACAGTAGCCCGCGTCGGTCGCCGGTTCGGTGAGTTCAAAGCGGATGCCGCCGCACAAGCAGCCGCCGGTCAATGAGGGAACGTGGGTCATAGCTTCTGTGGTTCTTGTATAAGGATGCTCCAAGCGTGTAGAAGACCCGGTCGCGGGCCTGCCGAAGCTTGTCACGGCGGGGCTTCCTCGAAGCGGCTGAAGGGACTCGAACCCTCGACCTTCTGCATGGCAAGCAGACGCTCTAGCCAACTGAGCTACAGCCGCGCGGCGGCTAACTATAGACCAGGATCGGTTCGGTCGGGCCTACAGATGAGGCGCTTCGTGTAGGGCTGAGCTGGCGGGTATGAACTCGCTGGTAACCAGGCCCCGATCGCGGGTGAGCTCATCGACGATTGGGAACAGCTCAGTGATGCGCTCAGGGCTGTCGATCGTCTCGGTCACCACGGGAACATGGCGGCGGAGCGCCAGCAGACGGTCGCCGTGGGGCGGGTGATCGCCATGAAAGCCCCATATGCCGCGCATCGACGTCGCACCGGCCGCGTTTGCCTGGCGCAGGCGCCTCACCAGCTCGAGGTAGACCGATCTGTTGCTGTGGCGAGCGGCCTCCGAGACGATGATTGTGAGCTTCTGCTCGAGCTTGCCTTGTCCACTTGGCGCCAAATGATCCTCGGGGTGCTGCAGGAGAGCGCCGTCGCGCTTGCACACCCGCATCAGCTCGATCGTGAACAGGGGCTCGACGAGCAGCTCCCGCAGGTACTTGAGAGCGCGCTCGATGCGCTCGGTCTCGCCCACCGCAATCACCATCAGCGGCACGTCCGCATTGCGTCCAAAGAAGCGGGCGCGTCGACGTTGACCGTGCATCGTGCCATCGACGCCGAGCAGCACCGTCGCACCGGCCACGCCCTGGTCGTGGAGCATTTGGCACACCGCCACAAACGCGGGTGTGCCGTTGGCGCGCTCGTGGCGCCCCAGGTATACGGTTAGCTTCACCGTTTCCCCTCGCAAGTTGGCGAGATCCGCAACAGCTCCACTTGCGCCGATGAGGCGGGCCCGCTCCAACGAAATCAGCCCTTCGTAGCCAATCGCTCCGATCTCCTGGGCGAGCGCTTCGATGCGCTCATTGGTATCGATTGCGATCGATACCAGTGGCAGGTCTTCGGAGAGCGTCAACAACCGGTCGCTGCGCTGGCGGTGCTTGGCGCCGAAGCCCTGTACGCCGCGCAACAAAACGCTGGCACGCACCTCGCGGCGTGCGTGGATGTCAAGCAGCTCGTCGGCGAGCAGGCGTCCTCTCACGCGGCTGCGCTCCCCGAAGTAGGTGGTCAGCTTCAAAGCGTCCTCCATCACAAAGCCCCGCCGAGCAACCTGCCCAACACCGCCGCCCCAAAACCCACAATCACGCTCACGGTTATGTTGAGCGCCGCCATTGGCAATTGCCCGTCCTCGCCGAGGCGGTGGGTCTCGAGCATCCACGTCGAGAAGGTCGTATAGGAGCCGATCGTCGCGGTCCCGGCGAGCACAAGCGCTTCGCCAGAGAGAGCGAACCCACTCAGGAGCCCCAAGACCAGTGCGCCACTGGCGTTCACAACCAGTGTGCCGAGCGGAAAGCTAGAGGAGCCGCGCGAGGAGACAGCTCCGTCGAGCAAGAACCGCGCGATCGAACCGATGCTGCCCAAGAGCGCCACGCCGATCCATGCCTCCGCACTCACGGGTTCCGTCCCGCATTAGGGGTGTTCATGTCGCGATTCCTCGCTCGTGCTTCGCGACTTCGTTTGCTGGTCACGTGATCGCCCTGACACGGCGCACTGCTGCCGATGAGGCGAACACGGCCAGATAACCGCCGACTACGCTTGCCGCAAGGTATCCGGCGGCAAGGCTGATGCGGTCCTGGTCGACCATCCGCAACAGCTCGATCTGCACGGTCGAGAAGGTCGTCAAGGCGCCACACAGACCGGTCCCCAGCAGCGGCCGACGCAACGTGGATACAGGCAGCCGCTCCTGCAAACGCGTCACGAAATACCCGATCATCAGCGCGCCCGCCATGTTCACCGCAAATGTAGCCCAAGGCCAGCTGCCTGCACTGGTCGGAAAGGCCTGAGCGAGGCCGACTCGTGCCAATGCCCCCAATGCGCCTCCACAAGCGATTGCAAGCAGCTCGGGACGATCGATGCCCGGATCCGATACGCCTTCGTGTACCTGGTCCGGTGTGGCGATCCGATCGTCCCTTCGTGTCTTCGGCTGCGGCTGCACGCACGCACCTTAGGGCCCGCTGGGCACGTAGCGACCTCCGTCGCCCCTCACCAGGCACCCCTTCAGCTCCAGTTCCGCGAGCGCCAAGGCAAGCTCCCCAGGCTCGATGTCCCCTTCTGCCAGCTTGGCCATAGTGTCCTTGCCGCCTCCTACCTCCGCAAGCACCTCTACAAGTCGTGGTCCCAGTGCGGCTGGCTCGATCCTTTGCTCGCCTGCTCGCAGGCCGCCCACGCCATAGAGAGCATCGAGCGCGTCCTGGGTACTACGCACGAGTCTCGCGCCATTCATCAAGAGCTCGTTGGTGCCCTGCGAAGCTGGCGATGTGACACGTCCGGGTACCGCCGCCACCTGCCTGCCGCGTGTCCACGCCACGCGCGCACAAGCAAGCTCGCGAGGGTGTCCTCCGGCCTCGATCACGATCGTCAACTCTGACAGGAGGGCAAGCGTTCGATCGGCAGCGGGGGTCCACCAGCGTCGAGCGCGAGTGTGCGATGAGGGCGCCTGCTCGGAAATCGCACAACCCTCCTCGACCACGCGGCGATAGAGCGGCTCACACCACCTTGGCGAGCAACGTCTCAGGTCTCCCGCCATCACGCCGAGCGGCTTGGCGTCGGCTTCCAGCACGCCGGTCTGAACAGCATTCGCTATCCCTTCGCCCACACCGCTTGCAACGGTCAACCCGCACGCAGCGAGCCCTCGCGCGAGTTCTCGGGCCAACTCCATCCCATAGTCGGTCGCTCTGCGCGTGCCCACAACAGCCACCACATTATGTGCCAGTACCTCATGCAACTGGTCAAGCCCGCCCCGCACATTAAGCGTGCGTGGAGCGAGCATATCGCGGCGCAAACATTGAGGATAAGCGGCGTGGTGCAGACAGATCCGCTTAATGTCTCGATCGGCCAGCTTGTCCGTGGTCGCCCAAGCCTCGTATGCCTCATGCAGCTCAACCCGCCGTCGGCCGGCGACAGCGTCAATCAGATCGCAATCTGAAAGTTCCAACAGACTCCAAAAGCGCTCGAGATCGCGCGCCCTGAAATCCAGGCCCACCCCCAGCTTGTCAAAGAGCCAGGCGCGTCGCTCGCACTGTGGACAGACGCCCTTCATGCTGCTCTGCGGCTACTCAAGCATGCCTCGGGACGCCAGGCCAGGGCGCGTGCGAGGTCTGCGGCCTTCACTCGCTCGCAACCCTTCAAGTCGGCGATGGTGCGGGCCACACGCAGCGCTCTGTGTTGGCCTCGCGCACTCATCGTGCCGCGCTCGCAAGTGTCCTTGAGCAACATGTGTCCGTCCTTGTCGAGCTTCACATGTCTGTGCAACATCGCCGTGTCCATGTGGGCATTCACAAAGATTCCGGTGTCGGCCAAGCGCGCCGCCTGTCGCTCGCGAGCCTCGATCACTCGCTCCCGGGCGTGCGTGGAGCTGCTGGAGGGAGCCAGCGTGAGCTGGTCTGCTCTCGTGCGCTCCATCCCTACAAGCAGGTCGACGCGGTCGAGCAGCGGACCGCTCAGACGGCGTCGGTGGCGCGCCAGATCGGCTTCACTGCACTTGCACCGCTCCTGCTCGCCCGCATACCCGCATGGGCATGGGTTGGTCGCCGCGATCAGCATGAATCGAGCCGGATACACGGCCGAGTGACGCGCTCGCACGATCGCCACTCGCCCATCCTCCAGTGGCTGGCGCAGAGCCTCCAACGTTGGACGGGCGAACTCAGAGAGCTCGTCCAGGAACAGAACCCCATTGTGGGCCAGTACCGCCTCTCCGATCCAGCCACGCCGGGCGCCACCTATCAGGCCCGCGGTCGTGATCGTGTGGTGAGGCGCCCGAAAGGGGCGCTCTGAGAACAGTTTGGGGCTGGCGAGCCTCCCCGTCACGCTGTGGATACGCATTACTTCGATTGCCTCCGCGCGTCGAAGCGGTGGCAGGATCGAAGGCAAGCGTTGCGCGAGCATCGTCTTGCCAGTGCCTGGCGGGCCACTCAACAGGCTGTTGTGCCCGCCGGCGGCCGCGACGGTCAACGCCTCAACCGCGTCGCGCCGACCGCGTACGTCCTCGAGGTCGAGGCCCCTCTGTGGACGGCGCTCCGTGGGAGCTTTGTCTGGTTGCGGCAACGAGTCGGGGGCACCGCCGCCAAGCACCCGCGCGGCGCTGCTCAGACGCTCGACGACGCCGATCCGCAAGCCGTCGACGAGCATCGCCTCACGTGCCCGCCCCGAGCCCAGGAGGAGCATCCCCATGCCCGCCTTCCGGCAAGCCTCGGCAACGGCGAGCGTGCCGTGACAGGGTCGCACTTCGCCATCGAGCGAGAGCTCTCCGAACAGCGCACGTGTATCCAGCAACTCGCTGGGTATCTGCCCACTGGCGGCAAGTACTGCGCACGCGAGCGCTAGATCGAACCCAGGCCCAATCTTCGGCACGTCTGCCGGCGCCAAGTTCGCGGTGATCCGCCGCGTCGGGAACTCGAAGCCCGAGTTCAGAATCGCAGCATGTACTCGGTCGCGCGCCTCGCGCACGGCCGTGTCGGCCAGGCCGACGATGGTAAAGGCCGGCAATCCGGCCCTAATGTCGACCTCCACGCCAATGGCGCGCGCATGGAGCCCTTCGATTGTGAACGTCCGCGCCCGAGCGAGCATTCGTGCCTCCCGTGTCGGTTTTCAGGCGAGGCGCTCCAAGCTAGGTCAAGCTTGGGACGGCATTTTGCGCGAAACCCTTGTCGGGGGCTCAGCACAGCGTGAGATGTGGCGCGACGGGTGCCCCACGCGCGTGCGGCAGCGCTTGGAGCGGCTACAGCCCAGCCGGGTGGCGCACCACGTAGCCCGCCGTAGAGGTCATCGAGTCCGACCAGCGCGTGCCTGTCTCCTGCTGAGCGACCGTGTCGAAGCGCCGACCGTCGATCACCATCCAAGCGTGTTCGGCGTTCGCATAGATCGTGATGTAGCGGCCCGGACCCGCTTCGCCGTAGGACTCCAGCGCACTCGAATCCTCCGGTGAGCCAAGCAAGTCCCCGCCATGCAGCGCATAGGACACTGACCCTGAGCAGTCATAGCCGGTCGACTCGAAGGAACCGTGCCCCCCGCCATATACGTACGGGCGAGTCGCGATTTCATCGGCGGCCGCGATTACACGTTCCACTATGCCCGACGATCCTTCTCCTCCAGCGCTATCGCTATTGGAGGCTCCGGCACTTTCTCCGCCCGAGGTATGCGAGACGACGTGAGGCGGATGCAGCGTGGCGTGCTCGTCGATCCCAAGCGCGCTCCACGTTTCCGGTCCCACGACCCCATCGACTGCGATGCCACGCTCAGCCTGCATGTGCTTCACGGCTGCCTCAGTTTCCGGTCCGAACGTGCCATCGGCCTGAACGTGTAGCGCTTCCTGCAAGCGCTTCACAGCATCGGCGCGGCTGGTGGGGGCCGGGGCAGCCGCTTCGGTATGGCTTACTGGCTCTATCGTCGAATGCGAGCTCGCGTGGTGGGTCGCGTGAGTCGGCGGCTTGACCGGATGTAGAACCGTGTGCTCCTTGATCCCCAGCGCGCTCCACGTTTCCCCACCTACGACGCCGTCGACGTGCAGGTGATGCAGCGCTTGCGCATGGCGCACGGCTCGCTCGGTTTCCGGTCCGAACGTACCGTCGACCTGGACCCCAAGCGTCTCCTGCAGGCGAACGACCGGATTTGTGGTCGTGCTCTTGGCGGGAGCTGTGGCGCTAGCGGAGGGGGCACTCGGAGCTGGGTCGCTCACGGCCTCCTTCACGCTGGAGCTGAAGGCGGTCTCGGCGGTGTCCGCAAGGGCCGTCACCGAAGATGTTTCGCCGGCCAACGCAGCACTGGTCCGCGGCCCCACGATGCCATCCACTTCCAAGCCGTGAGCGGCTTGGAAGGTGCGCACGGCGGCTTCGGTTTCCGGTCCAAAGACGCCGTCCGCAGAGATCCCGAGCTTCTCCTGCAAGAGGCGCACCTGGCGGCCTTCGCTGCCGTTTTCCAGCAGAACATGGTGTTCGGTAGTTGTCGGCGGTTCCGGTGAGGGGGGCCCGGCAGCCGGCTGCGCGATCCCGTTCGCGTCGGCCAGGCCGGCGGCGGGTCCTGCCGCCAGCGCGATCAGAGTGCCCAGCGAGACGCGCCGAGCGCGGGTCGCCGTCGGCACGAACTGCAGCTCGGCCGCCTTGCGGCGGGTGCGCGAGCGAAGCGTCGAGAGCTCCCATGGCTCCTCCTCGGCGAGATTGCGCGGCGAGGGGAGTCGTCGGCGTGCGTCCATCATGTTGGCGAGTCGCATGGGGGAGCGCCCAGCGGCGCGTTCCCGGCGCGCACGCGAGCGTGCAAGCGAAGCCTCCCAGGGGTCGACGGCAGCAAGATCACGCGGGGATCCCGACATGTGAAAAGCGTCCTTTCGGTTTATCTCATGGCGCCTACGGGGTTAGCTGTCGGGCTCGCGCTAACGCGCTACGCCACAACTGTGGCGATTCGCCCCCGCAGCCACTCGGCTGCTTTGGGTCCCCCGCTCCTTGGCCCCTTAGGGAAAAGGATTCGGCACGAACGCGGGTCAAAGTATCAGGTTCGCCTGCAAGATGTGTCGCACGGGAAGGGCTGCAACGTTTCTTGCCGACGCCAGCGGTCGTGGCAACGCCCCGCATTGGAGTTAGGGATCCCTAACTCATGCTACGGTTTTCGGCCGTTGGGTCAAAAAGGTTGAACGGTCACGTTCTTTGGAGGATTGTATGGTGCGGCAAGAAGCGCGCGATCGGGCAGTGGTCGGAGTGGCCTTGGCGCTTCGATTGGTGATAGGCCGACTTGCGCCACGACGCGCTTGGAGGGTGGTATGGCCGACAATGTTTCTCACTCTCGCGAGCGTGCTTGCAACTGGATGTGGCATCTCGGCGAACTCCAACGGCTCGTCGACAACCCTAACGCTCTACAGCGCCCAACACGAGCAAACAACCGACGCCCTGATAGCCGCGTTCACCAAGCAAACAGGCATCAAGGTCAGGGTGGCCAACAACGATGAGGACGTGCTCACCGCTCAGATCACTCAGGAGGGCGATCTTTCGCCCGCCGACGTTTTCTATACGGAGAACTCTAACTGGCTGGAACAGCTAAACGATCAAGGACTGCTTGTCAAAGTCAACCCCGTAGCGCTCGCCAGCGTGCCAAAACGTGATAGCGCGGCGAACGGGGACTGGGTAGGAGTCTCTGCCAGGGTGAGCGTACTGATCTACAACACGAGCAAGCTCAAGCCCTCGCAACTACCCAAGTCGGTGATGGAACTGGCCGACCCCAAGTGGCTCGGCAAGATCGAGATCGCGCCGACGGAGACCGATCTGTGGCCGATCGTTAGTTCAATCGATCACGCTTACGGACACAGGGCCGCCCTACGCTGGTTGATCGGGTTGGAGACCAATGCTGCCGGCAACGACAATGTGCCTGACAATGAGACGATAACGCGCGACATAAGTCAGGGCGTGAGCGCGCTCGGTCTGATCAACCATTACTACTACTACCGTTTGCTTGCCGAGATTGGAAGGGGAGCTGTGAAAGCGAACATCGCCTACTTCGCTCCACACGATCCCGGCTACGTCGAGGACATCTCCGGCGTCGGGGTATTGAAGTCTTCAAAGCATCAAGCCGCCGCCCAGGAGCTTGTGCGCTTCATGACCAGCGAAGCTGGGCAGAAGGTGCTCGCGCACAGCGATAGCTTTGAGTACCCGATTCGCCCTGGCGTAGCAGCCGATCCTGAACTCATACCGCTCAGCAAGTTGCAACCATCGTCGTTCTCTCCAGCCGAGCTAGGTACGGGTTTGGACGCTAAGAACCTGCTCGAAGAAGCCGGACTGATCTGAGTCACGGAGAATCGTGAGCGCGCCCACCGGAGCCATCCAGAAGTCTCCTGGGCAAGGTTTCGATGAGACGCGCACACAGAACGTGCCAAGAGACAAAGCGGCGCGCCTGCGTCGACGGGGCGCAGGGCAGGGGAGGGCGATTGTCGTTCTTTGCGCCTGCATCGCCGCTTTGCTGCTCTCGCCCCTGGCCCTACTCGCATTGGATGCCCACAGTGCCGGTTGGAGTGAAATCCAACAGGTCTTGTTCCGTTCGCGCTCGGTGCTTCTGCTGCGCCACACAGTGCTTCTGACGCTCCTAGTCGCGGTCTTGGCTGCCAGCTTGGGCGTGATCACTGCTTTGTGCACCGAGCGCACTCGGTTGCCAGCAAGGCGCCTGTGGACTGTACTGCTGGTTTTGCCGGTCGCGATTCCTGACGATGTGGTCGGCTATGCCTGGCACACGGCCTATCCATCCATGAGCGGCTTGGCGGCGGCTACGCTCGTTATGACCCTTGGTACCTATCCGCTTGTTTACCTTCCGGTTGCTGCCGCCTTGCGTCGAGCCGATCCGGCGATGCAAGACACCGCGCATAGCCTTGGAGCGGGAAGCTTCAAGACATTCGCAAGGGTCACCTTGCCGCTCATCCGCACCGCCATCATGGGCGGCTGTGTGCTGGTGGCGCTCACCACGATTGCCGAGTACGGAACGTTTGAGATCGTGCGCTACGAGACCTTTACCACCGAGATCTTCACCGAGTTCCAGCTCAACAGTCGCGCCGCGGCTGCTCTGTCGGTGCCGCTGGTGTGCCTCGCCTTGCTGGTCTTGGCGGTCGATGGGGTCGTGCCCTCTCGAGCCGCGACCCGCACGGCGCCCACACGCACCCCCTTGCGGACAAGGCTCGGTTGGACCGCTGCTCCGGTGCTTGCAGGTCTCGCGGGGCTAGTTGCCTTGGCGATTGGCTTTCCGATTGCGACCGTCGTGTACTGGATGGCCCAAAGCCAACACACGACCTTGCCGGCTGCGGCCACCTTGGGTCAGGCCACCTGGAATTCCCTCATCTACAGCGCTCTTGGGGCAAGTGCCGCGGTTGTCTTGGCCTTGCCCGTGGCGCTGATCGCCTTCCGGCGTTCAAGTCCGCTGCGCTTGAACCTGCAGCGAAGTACCTACATTCCGCTCGCGCTTCCGGGAGTCGTTGTCGCCTTGAGCCTCGTGTACTTCACCACCCACTATGCGTTTGGCCTCTACCAGACCAGCGCCTTGGTGATTATTGCCTACGCGATCATGCACTTCCCCTTGGCGCTTGTCTGCATCAGGGCATCGGCGGCCCAAGTGCCCGCCCGTCTCGCCGACGTCGGCCAATCCCTGGGGCGAGGTCCGATCAAGGTCTTTCTGCGCGTCACACTTCCCATGCTGGCTCCTGGTTTGCTGGCTGGGTTCTGTCTGGTGTTCCTGTTTGCCGTGACCGAGCTAACGGCCACCTTGCTGCTAGCCCCAATCGGAGTGCAGACGCTTGCCACTCAGTTCTGGGCCTACCAGAGCGAGGTCGCATACGGCGCAGCCGCCCCCTACGCGCTTGCGATCATCGCGTTGGCCGCGATCCCGGCCATTGTGCTTGCTCTTTGGTTCGACCGCGATCGTGGGCTACAGCCCCAACTTGCGCCGCTATGAGGGTTGTCTGGACTAGCAGGCGAGGATCGGAACTACTTGCATGAGCGCGATCGAGTTGAAGGCTGTGGCCAAGAGCTTTGGCCCTACTCACGTCCTCACCGACATCGACCTGACTGTGCCCCCGAACTCGATCACTGCGGTACTAGGAGCATCAGGCAGCGGCAAGACCACCCTGCTGCGCTTGATTGCCGGCTTCGAGCGGCTGGACAGAGGAGCGATCTCCATCGGCGGGCTGATCGTCGACGATGGACAGCGGAGCATGCGACCCCAACATCGCGGGGTCGGCTATGTGCCACAGGATGGTGCCTTGTTCCCGCATCTAACGGTGTTCGGGAACGTCGGGTTCGGGCTGGCTCGCGGCGAGCGCTCCACAGTGGCGGAGCTGCTTGAACTGGTTGACTTGACCGGCCTTGAGCGCCGCTATCCCCACCAACTCTCGGGTGGGCAACAGCAGCGTGTGGCTCTCGCTCGGGCGCTCGCGATCCGTCCGAGCGTGGTACTCCTCGACGAGCCCTTCAGCTCCCTGGATGCCTCGTTGCGGGCTGAGCTCGGGCGTGATGTCGCGCGTATCCTTGCGGCCACCGCGACTACGACCGTCCTGGTCACGCACGACCAGGACGAGGCCTTGGCGCTCGCAGACCAAATCGCGGTCTTGGAGGACGGGCGGGTTCTGGCCAGCTCCGATCCACGCTCGCTCTACCGCGATCCCCCGGATCTGCAGGCTGCCAGGTCGCTTGGCGAGGTAAATATCCTTGCGGCCGTCGTCCGGGACGAGATGGCCACATGCGCGCTGGGGGACGTCCGGCTCCGGTTCAATGGGCGACCTAAGACTAACGGGCCTGCTCAGTTGCTGTTGCGCCCTGAGCAACTCACACTTCACCCACGGCCCAAAAGAGAGGCAGTTCAGGCCAGAGTTATCGAGATGCGCTACCACGGACACGAAGGGATCGCCCAACTCAGACTGCACCATTGTGCTCAAGAGATCGTCCTAGCGCGAGTGCCCGGAGAGCTCGTGTTGGCTCCTGAACAGGACGTCTGGGTATCCGCTAACGGACTGGCGCAAGCATGGCCTTCGCCATAAAAAGGGGTCCGCCGCCTTCTGTTTGAGCCAGGACGACATGGGTAGGAGCAGAGGTATGGGCGTGGAGGAAAGGAAGAGTCAACCAGACTTTTGACGTCCGCTGACCGGCCAGTCATATCCATCGGTTGTGTCACCTTTCTGGGAGGCACCCTCGTCTTGTCACTCGCCTATGGCACTGTCGCATCGACCATCGGTGTCTTCGCAAGTCTCGAACCTTGTCCTACGTCTTTTGCCTGAAGTTCTGAGAGGTCGACCTCACGACGGAGAGATGGTGGGCTGAGTGGCTTGACAGGATAGGCGGTACCAGCTACCTTGTACAGCATGGTAGCTATGGGAGGAGGAGCGGCAAAGCGCGATGCAGCGATCTCGCAGCTCCGCCGTGGCGTGATCGAGTTCTGCGTTCTCGCGCTGCTCGCAAACGAAGAACGCTATGGGTTCGAACTCGTGCAGAAACTCGCCGGTGAGGATGCCCTGGTCACGACGGAAGGAACGCTGTATCCGCTGCTTGGCCGCCTTAGGCGCGAGGGCGCCGTGGAGACGACTTGGCGGGAGTCGCCGGCCGGGCCCCCGCGCCGCTACTACCGGCTGACCCCAGCTGGGAGGAAATCGCTCGCAGCGTTTGTGGATGAGTGGAGCCGCTTCCGCGGCTCCGTTGATGCAATTTTGAAGATAGGAGACCCGCTATGAGCACGAGCACTCTTCACCCGGTCGCCACCGCTTACCTTCAGCAGGTGCGCCGCGAAGGGCGCGACCTGCCCAGCGATCGCCTGGCCGAGCTCCTGATCGATCTCGAAGAGCATCTCTCGACCGCGATCCCTGCAGATGCCTCGGAAGAGGACGCGCGTGGGGTCCTGGGTCGCTTTGGTGATCCGCGCGAGATCGTCGCGGCGGAGCGCCCTGAGTTGGTCGTTTCCGCTGAGCACCGCGGGCCGCGAGAGTGGGCGGCGGTGTTCTTGCTTCTGTTCGGATTTATCGCCGCCGGCGTCGGGTGGGTCGTCGGTGTTGTTCTGCTCTGGCGCTCGCGCGCCTGGACGACACGAGACAAGCTCATCGGCACGCTTGTCCTGCCGGGTGGCTTGTTTTCGACAGTGGTGCTTCTGTTGCTGGCTCTTGGGCGACCACGCAAGGAAATCTGTACCCGCTACGGCACCAGCGTGGTGCACTGCACACACGGACCCGGCGGCGGGCCGTCGACTGTCGGTTCGATAGCTCTCATTATTCTCGCGTTGACGCCGATCGTGACCGCCGTCTACCTCGCCCGTCGAGCGCGCTAGCTCTGCTGGCGATCTTTCTATGCCTTCCGCTCACAATCGTTCTGCCGGAAGTGCTCATACGGTATTAGTCAAGGCCTCGGCGAGACGATGCCGCAAGGGGGCAGTCGCCAAGCTTAGATCAAGGGCCTATCCGGGTAGGTCGTTTAGTTATGAGCGTCATAAAACAGACGACGGGCAGGCTTAACGAGTACCGGCGCAAGCGGAGCTTTGACCGGACACCTGAGCCCGAGCCGGAGGTCACCAGGGCGGCCGGTGCGCGCTTCGTGGTACACGAGCATCACGCCCGTCGTCTGCACTGGGATCTGCGACTGGAGCGCGACGGATCGCTCGTCTCATGGGCGATCCCCAACGGTATTCCCGAGGACCCCAAACGCAATCGCAAGGCCGTGCATGTCGAGGATCACCCCCTCAGCTACATCGACTTCCACGGCACTATTCCCAGCGGCAATTACGGTGCAGGGCAAGTCACGATCTGGGATCAGGGGACCTATGAGTGTGAGAAATGGGAGCCGGGCAAGGTCGTCGTCGTCTTTCACGGCGAGCAACTCCGGGGGCGCTATGCGTTGTTTCGCGCCGGAAAGACGGAGAAGGACTGGATGATCCACCGCATGGACGTGCCAGCGGATCTCAGCGCACAACAAATGCCCGAGTTCATCCAACCGATGCTCGCAAGGCTTTCGACGCTCCCGACCGATGGGTCCGAGTGGGCGTTTGAGGTGAAGTGGGACGGTGTCAGGGCGATCGCGCACTTCCAGCCCGGCCGTATCCGTTTCGCCAGCCGCAACGGCAACGATGTCACCACGGCCTACCCAGAGCTACGAGCGCTGAGCCGAGCGCTCGGCTCCCATGAGGCGATCCTTGATGGAGAGATCGTCGCCTTCAATGAGCAGGGTCGTCCGAGCTTTCAAGCGTTGCAGTCCCGGATGCATCTACGCGGCGAGGCGGCAGTCCGCCATCTCGCACAGACCATGCCCGTGACCTACGTGCTGTTCGACCTTCTGTGGCTGGATGGGCATAGCCTCATGGACCTCCCCTATATAGAGCGACGAGCTCGCCTACAGGTGCTGAACCTCGATGGAGAGTGCTGGCGCACGCCCGAGTATCGACCCGGGGACGGGAGGGCGTTCTTGGCGGCGAGCAAGGAGCAAGGTCTTGAGGGAATCGTGGCGAAGCGCTTGAATTCGTCGTACACGCCGGGTGGGCGAGGGGGCAGCTGGTTGAAGATCAAGAACGTTCAGCGCCAAGAGCTCATCATCGGTGGCTGGACTGAGGGGAGGGGCACGCGTTCGCAACGAATCGGCGCGCTGCACCTAGGCGTGTACGAGGACGGCGCACTTCGCTACGCGGGGAAGCTGGGTACCGGCTTCGACGCACAAGAGCTTGAGCACCTCGCTAGCCTGCTCGAGCCGCTCTCCCGTAAAGGCTCGCCCTTCATGGGCCGCCAGCCCCCAACGGGCGCTCATTTTGTAGAGCCGAAGCTCGTGTGCGAGGTCGAGTTCACGGAGTGGACCCGTGCCGGCACCCTCAGACACCCTTCCTACAAGGGGCTGCGCGAGGACAAGCCCGCCACTGAGGTTGTGCGTGAGCGGGCAGTCGCCACCGATAAGATCCCAGCTCCGCCCTTCGCCGGGACCTCGGGGGTGAAGGCGCTGCTCGAGAGTGGACATCGTGTGCGGGGCGGGGTGGAGGTCCAGGTGGACGGCCGCACGTTGAAGCTCACGAATCTCAACAAGGTCCTCTATCCGAACAGTGGTTTCACAAAGACCGATCTGATCGGCTACTACGCTCAGATCGCGCCGGTGCTGATCGCGCATCTGCGCGATCGTCCGCTGACGCTCAAGCGCTACCCAAACGGCATCGAAGGAAAGTATTTCTATGAGAAGCAGTCACCCGCGCACCGTCCCGAGTGGGTACAGACCACAGCTATGTGGAGTGAGCACAGTAAACGCAAGATCGACTACACCCTCTGCCAGGACATCTCCACGCTCGTGTGGCTCGCGAACCTCGCAGATATCGAGCTGCACCCCTCGCTATCGTTTGCGGGTGCTCCCGAGCGTCCCACCACACTCGCGTTTGACCTAGACCCCGGGCCACCGGCGAGCATCATGGAGTGCTGCGAAGTCGCGCTCGAGCTGCACGACATGTTCCAGGAGCTCGGGCTCTGTACGTTTGTGAAGACGTCAGGCTCCAAGGGCCTGCAGGTGTACGTTCCCTTGAACGAAGAGGACGTTACCTACGAGCAGGCCAAGCCCTTCGCGCACGCGGTCGCCGATGTATTGCAGCGCCGCAAGCCCGAGTTTGTGGTCTCCGAAATGGCGAAGGTCGAGCGGACCGGCAAGGTACTGATCGACTGGAGCCAGAACGATGCACACAAGACCACTGTCTCGGTCTACTCGCTGCGCGCCAAGGAGCATACGACGGTCTCCACGCCCGTCCGCTGGTCGGAGGTCAGGGCTTGTCGCGAGACCCAAGACCCAGCCTTGCTCACGTTCGAGGTTCACGAAGTACTCGCCCGCGTCGCCAAGCACGGCGATCTCTTCGCCGAAGTGGGCTCGCTGCGTCAGCAACTGCCGGTGCTCAGGGGCTGAATGCCTGCGACCCGTCACCTCCAGCCATTCCGATGACCTCTGCGCCTCGCGCGATGGCGCTCTCGGCGAGCTCGAGCAGATCGTTGCCCGGCTCAAGGACGATCGGCGCGATACCTCGCCGTCGAGCCTCCCCGGCGAGATCGAAGCGCTCCGCCTTTCCGCTGCCCGACTTCAGGTTAATGATCAACGCCCCCGAGCCGGCCGCGCCCGTTGGCACGACCGTGGTGGCCATCCTTCCGAGCGCTGCCTCTCCAGCCCGGCCCAGTGCGTAGCGCGCGGCCGGTCCAAACAGAGCGAGCAGCAGGAGCAGCGCGACCAGCACCAGCAGCCCCTGCCAGTGGGTCGGGAGCACCACGATCAGGCCGCCGCCAGCGAGGATCGCGACCGCGGTGCCGAGAACGCGCGCCGCACTGCGCTCCGTCAAGGCGAACCAGATGGCGCCGTTCGCCAACAGGACGAGTCCGACCGCGAGCACGGCGATGGCGATGTCACCCGCCAGCGCGACGGCGGCCACCACGGCCATCGCGGCGGGTGTGATGAGCGCGAGGATTGCGGCGATGCGCCGAAGCCCGGGGTGCTGCGTGGCCCAGTCTGCTTGAGAAGTCACCGACGTTCTGGGCATGCTGGTTATGTTCTCAGATCCCGTCCGCCTAATCGGAATGTGCCTTCAGCTGTCTCCAGTTCTCGTTGGGTGTATGCACCCGGATCTCGCGTCGGCTGCCTGGATTCGGTGACATAGAAGGTTTATGGTGAGAGTTGACTTCGACACCGCTGTCGCGATGGCAGCCACGAGAAGGGAGAGTCTGATGGACATCTTTGAGGTCGAGCAGAAGGAGATCCTCAGCAGGGAGGAGGTCGCGGAGCGCCTGCGGCTCCTCGCCGACATGCTCGCTCGAAACAACGACCTGGAGTTCGACCGCGGCGGAATGCATTTCACTGTGCACGTCCCCGACCAGCTTCAGCTCAAGGTCGAGCTCGAGGTAGAGACCGACGAGCGCGAGCTCGAGATCGAGCTGAAATGGTGATGGCGGCGTGTATCGCCTTTGCTAAGGCGTCAAGGAACAGTCAGCACTAGTCGGATCGATCTCACCACGACCTGCAAGGGCGTGTTAGCGAACTGATCCTGCTGCGCGGGGTGGATCACCGTGCTCGATTAAGTCTGGTGGTGAACGCCAGTGAGCAGGACAGTTGCTCGGCGAGCGAGAGGTCGTCGCGAAGGATGCTGGGCACATGGAAAACGTTGCGGTGAGCGCACGAGCTCGACCGGGAGATCGTGTAGACGATCGAAGATTGCCGAGACTTCTCCCACCATTCTCGTCAGATGCACGACGCGCCGGCGACTGCCGGGGAAATACTCTGTGGAAATACTTGTATCTATCCGTGCCATACGATACGCCAGTGATGCGGTGTTTGCAGGACTTTCGTGGATGCCGGAGGAGGGACTCGAACCCCCGACACGCGGATTATGATTGACATGTGTCGAGGCTAGATCCCCTGTATTTGAGCCAATTAGCTCAAGCTACATAGCCTCATTTTAGGCTTCCTCAGACGCCTGGGGAAACTTTCGGGAAACTTTTCGACTGTCCCGCCACGACTTGTCCGTCGGATACAAGTCTTGGAGGTAGACCAGTCATGAGCAGCAAAAGACGGCTCAAAGGCCATCTTCGTGTTCGTCAACTCAAGGCAAGCAAGGCGCGCGTGTACTACGCGTACTGGCGCGACGAGACGGGTGCGAAGCACGGAGCGTGTCTCGGGCCGGCCCACGTCCGGGATGCCGGTCGCAGGACGGCTCGTGGCGCCGTCATTTGGCGGGCGGGTGATGGACCCAGGCCGAGCCCCGAGCATTTGACCCCGCAAGATGCCGAGGAGAAGCTTGAAGTGATCCTCCGCGAAAGCGAAGTTCGCGCAGAGGAAGCTAAGAGGAGGGAGACGGATCGCGTTTTGCATGACGCAGCCGAGGGATGGCTTGCTGAGCGCCACGCTGAGCGTGGGCTGAAGCGTTCTACGATGGCGGACTACGAGGATCTTTTCGAGCGTATCTACCGTGACCTCGGAGCCTACACACCCCTGCACGATCTCGCCGATGGCCGTCTCGTCGCCTACTTCGTAGAGTTCAGGGCCGAACGCCCTCTTGGCGAACAAACCGCCGCCAAGGCTCTCAGCGAAGGGCGTGACGTGGTGGAGGTTCAAGTCGAACGCTGGACAGCCAAGCCGCCCGGTAGCCGATCTTTTGAGGTCAGCACAAGGAGGGAGGCCGTGAAGCTCGCGGCTAAGATCGGCGGCACTTGGAAGCATCGTCGTCGCGGCTGCTATCGGGTCGTTGCGACTGGAGCCGAACGAGCCCGACGCGTATCCCGTGCCACGGCACGGCAGCTTGATGGGGAAGGCTGGATCGTCTGCCATAGAAAGCAAATGAGATGGATGCTCCGCGCCCCCGCTGCCGCACAGACCCGCAACAAGTAACGCGACATTCTCGCTGCTGCCCTCGACTATGCCGTTTGCCAGGGCTGGCTTGAGAGCAATCCTCTCGCTGGTGTCAAGCGAGCAAGCAAAAGGCAAACTCGTGAACGCATCCTGCGGCGCGATGACTTCTACGAACCAATTGAGGTTGATCGGCTGCTGCAGCAGGCACCGAGCATCGTTGAGGAAGCATTCTGGCTATGCGGCGCACACGCCGGTTTTCGTCTGCCCGGCGAGGCACTCGGACTTCGGTGGGGAGCTGTCGATTTTGCGGCGGGCGTAATCCGTCCCTATGACAATTGGGTGCGCAACGCACTAGATGGGACCAAGACTTCTGACTCTGCGGCGATCCCTATGACGCCGCGTCTTACGCGGGCGCTTGCTCTGATCAGGCAGCGCGGGTACGCCACGGCAGATACCGACTACGTGTTTATCAACGCTCTACGTGAGAAGCCGATCGCAGAGCAGCCAGTTCGGGAGGCTTTCAAGCTCGCGCTCGATGAGGCTGGCCTGAAGCCAATCCGCATGTACAACCTGCGCCACTCCTTTGGGACCGCCCTGGCTCGAGGGGGTGTCGACATCCGGACGATCCAGGCATTGATGCGCCACGAGCGCATCACGACGACCGAACAATATTTGGCCTACGCACCTCAGCCGGACCTCGCCGAACGGCTTGCCCGGGCGCTTGACGTGAGGGCGTCTTCAGGCAGCTGACGATCGTCAGTAGTGTCGCAGTCGCCCTGTTGTTTTTCATGGGGTTGTGTGGATTCGTGTCGGGACTGCGTCCCGGATTTGAATCCGCTGGAGCGGAGTAACCCTCCAGCCCTTTCGGGCTGGTCGGGTTTTGACCGTCGCGGACCGCGTAAGCATGTGATTAATGGAGGGTTGTTGGAATGGTCCACGACGGTCAAAACCCGACCAGATGAGACCTTGTCGAGAGACGAAACGGGGTTGGTATTGCCTGCCATCGTCGTAGTGGCGTGATGGTTGTGGTTAGGGTGTCAGGTCGTGTATCGGCGCAGTAGTGATTTCAGCGTCGAGGATGATCCCTGAGCGTTGGTCGACGGGACGGAACTGCAGCACCAAAGGGGTGCAGTGTTGGGGTCCTTCAAACGCGTGGGTGACTCTGGTTGGTCCTTTCGGGACGTATTCGTGTCCCGTTCGCTGCGGTTGGACGGATTAGGCATGTGAACAGCAATCTAGGCGCATGGAGGCGCGTGTAATGCAGACAAATCGGGATTCGGAAATCGTCTATTGGATCGGTTGTCTCGGTGGCGCCGGCGCCGAGCACGTGATGAGCGAGTTCGCGATGAGTCGCAGCGCGGCCTATCAACGCCTCAGATCCCTTACGCGCGACGGGCTGCTTGAGCATCACGCCGTTCTCTACGGGCGTCCCGGCATGTACACCGCGACGCTCACCGGGCTGCGCTGGCAAGGCATCTCGCATTTCGGGGTATGCAGCGTGCGTCCCGGCGGCTTCGAGCACGCCTGGCAGGTCGCGCATGTCGCCGTCGAGCTCGGAGACGCAATGCCGGACTGGGAGTTGATCAGCGAGCGAGAGCTCAGATCGATCGAGAGCGAACACGACGAACTGCTCGCCTCAGCACAAGTCGGCCAGGTCGCTTCTCGCGCAATGTTGCACCGACCCGACCTCGTCTTGAGCTGCACAGCGGGCCTGGTCGTACCAATCGAGATCGAGCTGTCAACCAAGTCGGCGTCAAGGCTCGCCGCGATCTGCCGCGGCTGGGCCAGAGCCCGCCACGTCAACACTGTCTACTACCTCGCTACCCCAGGGCCAGCACGTGCTGTGCAACGCGCCATCCACTCAACAAGGACAGCCGACCGCATACGAGTACTCGGCCTCGATGACATCCCACAGCTCGCGACAGAGCAGTACGCAATCCAAGACACGCTCACCGGCGAGGACCCGGCAGAGCCCGAGAGCCACACAGAGGACAGGGACGAGCCCGATCACACCCTGGGCTATGAGATCAATCCGCGCACAAGCGAGGCATACCGATGAACTCGACAAGCGAAATCCAGCCCACACTGCGGCCGCTCGACGGGCCGCTACCGCGACCCGAGCAAGCAGCGGAACTACTCGCCGTCAAGCCGAGCTGGATCTACGACGCCGTCCGCACAGGACGCCTCCCCTGCCTCCGCGTCGGACGACACATCCGCTTCACCCGCACCATGCTCGAAACCTGGTTGGTCGACCAGTGAGCAGACCTATTGAGCAACCGCATTCTGGTCGTTATGAGAGCCGCTTGCCGGCCTGGAGCGAGCTTGACGGATCGGGAGCGCGATGAACACCGAGTACTTCGTGGAGCTTGATGATGTTTCTGATGACAGGATGCACGTTCGCTTTAGGACCCGTGGGCGCGATATCACGGACTATGCGGTGCTGCTGACGGTCGAGCGAGGTGGCGAGAGGCGCACGGTTCGGCTCTACGACGGTGCACACGGCATCAACGAGATGCACCGCTACACGCGTGCGCAAGGAAAGCAACCGGCGGAGCCGTTCCACGGCGGTACCCTAGGAGAAGGCATGCGCGCCGCAATTGAGCAGATCAAGCACCTATCAATCGATGATCGAGGCATGGCAAGCGCGATGAGAACAACCACGAACGACTCCCCGGCGATGCGGGTCATGGACGAAGCAATCGAGCTCGCCATCGAGGAACGCTCGCCCTACCCCGAACGCGCCGCGTTCATCGACGCCGACACTCCCAAAACCGAGAAGGCGATCAAGAGCGCCCTCGACGAACAGAGGGCAGTCGTGCTCGTCTCAGCCGACGGCAGCAGGCGCGTCCTGCTCCCCGAGCCCGTCCACAGCTAGCGACTCTGCCAGCGGACGACCGCTGGGGAAACTCCTAGGGAAACTTTGGACTTTGTCCGCAGCTCCTGCTACGCTAAAAACGTCGTGTTTGCAGGACTTTCGGGATGCCGGAGGAGGGACTCGAACCCCCGACACGCGGATTATGATTCGTGTCGAGGGGTGGTGTGGGGTGTCGCCCGGTCGGCTAGATTGGCTCTATTGCTGGGGATTCGTATCTAGGCCGCTGCGGGCTTCGTCGTCGAATGGTGTGGGGCATGTTTGCACTTTGTTTGCACCACGGCCTGGATCGGATCGCCGTGACTAGCGGCTTAGTGTTGGCGAATACACCGTAAGCTCCGGATCGGCTCCTACGTCAGAGGTCGGCGGCGCCGGCTTCGGGCACCGTCATCGAGCCGGAGGCCGGGTTCATCGGTCTGACGAGATCGATCGCCTTGCGGAGGTCCGGGACGGCGGAAGCGTCTGGGATCGTCCAACCCCACATGTTCTCTGCCGAGTCCCAAGATGAATCAAGCTCAGGAAAGGGTGTTCCGAGCTGAAGCGTTTCGGGCGTATCTGGCAGGCGAACAGCAAACCTCGGTGCATTTTTCCAGTAGAGGTCGATGATCGCGACGCGGTAGCCACCAGGTCTGAGAAGCGCCAGATAGCCCTTGCGGAACTGGAGCTTCCACGGGAGGTCATCGCTGGCGACGAGGCGTTCGAGCTGCTCGGCGACTGCTCGGCCCACGGCGATGCGGTCCTCGGAGACTTTGAGTTCCTCGCTGTACCTGGTCCAGCTCCAGTCGATAGTCGGGCCGGCTGCCGGTCGGACGCTCTTGGCCCACTCGTTCGGCTGCACCAAAACACGGAAGTTGGGGGCGAGCGGCGAGTCTGCAATGCGGAGCAACTCAAGCTCGACACCAAAGAAGCCAATGCCGGAGCGCGTGTTCTCATTGAGCCACTCCAGCGCGGCTAGGTGCTCTTCGTTGAGGCGCTCGGCGATCCAGATGACCACATCGGCTTCCGTACCAGCGCAATAGGTCAGTAGCTTCCCAAGGTGGTCGTGGTCAGTCTGGCCGAACTGGTTCTCGACGATCACGACGCGCTCCGTCGCATCCGCGAGGAGAAGGTCGAGCGAATAGCGACCAACCTGATGCTCTCGGGCCTTGAGTTCTAGCGATAGCCCCAGCGCATCCCCCAAGAACTCGACGTTCTCAGCGAGCCAAGGCGTGAACTTGTGTGCCTCGTGGGGCCATCCTGAGCGAGCTGGAAGACGCTCCAATTTTCCGAACGATGGTATTTGTTGACCATTCATGCTGTCCTCGTTGGCTGGTGGTGGAGTCAATTCCATGGGGCTCTTATGATGCCGGAGAAGGGGCTCGAACTCCCGGCCGGCCTTGGTGGACGTCGCTGGGGCTAAGAATTTCCGGGTCGGCGCGCGATGCCCAGGATGTGCGGATCAGGAGGGAGGAATGCGGAGGGGCTGAACGGGAAGCGCTCACACACCTCGATGGCGAACCCGGCCTGCTCGATTCCGGCGGCTGTGTCTCGCGCCAGGTGACATCCACCGGCGAGGTGGGGCCAGAAGGTCGCGTCGGCGAGGCGTTGAAAGCGCGCCTCCCACTTGGACTGGCCGACGACGTGCTCATAGAAGCGCAGTTCGCCTCCTGGCTTGATGACTCTGAACAGCTCGGCGAGCGCGCGCTGCTGGTCGGGAACGGTGCAGAGGACGAGCGATGCTACGCCCGCATCGAAAGTCCCCTCCTCGCCGGGTAGGCGATACGCGTCGCCGTCTAGCACACGGATATTTACCGATGCTTCTGTTGCCTCCCTGAGTGCCTGCTGGCGCAGGTAGGGCTCGGGCTCCACAGCGAGAACTTCGTCAACGGAGGCAGGGTAATGCGCAAAGTTCGCGCCGCCACCGGCGCCAAGCTCGATGACACGCCCGCTCAAGTCGGCGAGCAGCTTGCGACGATGCTCGTCGCCGCCACGACGATTGCTCGTCTTCGCGAACTTCGTGTATACGCGAGCGAAGATCGGACGCCGGAAACGCTCAGGCATCAGCTACCGACCCTCCCTCGGGCCAAGCCGTCGCGCAAGGACCGAATCCGGTCCCGCATCTGCGGCAGGCGGACGGTCCTGAACTTCTCGGGCAGCCGATCGTCATCGAGCACGGCATCGAAGGTCTCGATGCCGCGGTCGGACGCGAGCTTCGAGCATCGGTCCTCTTGTGCGAAGCGGAAGATGCGCTCGTTGAGCTTCAGCACGTCGCGGATGGCGACCTCTCCGCGCTCATCGAGCAACAGTTGGCTGAAGGCGCGCGCACACGGGATGGAGGCTCGGAGTTGGCGCCATGCGAGGTCAGTCTGCTTTTTGGGCAGGACGCTATTGTGGACGCGGCTCTCCATGCAGCGCTCTGGGTGCATGACCCAGACACGGACCTGTCGATCCTTACCGACGAGCAAATCCAGCTCGATTGCGGTCTTCTTGATGTCCTCCGAGTTCATTCCGTATGCGCTTTGGAGGAAATCGAGCCGACGTTCATGACCTTCGCTGTCGAGGAACATCGCGACGCCCGCAAGGGTGGTCCGGTCCTCCCATTTGGCCAACCTGGCTCGTCCCCCGAGCATCGTGGCTGCTCGCTGTGCATCGTCCCCATTCCCCAGGAAGTCGATGTCGCCGCTGACAACATGCGCCGGAACCAGTCCGTCGGTCAGGCGACTTTGGAGGTAGGCAGTCCAGATGGCTACCGCTTGCCCCCCGATGAGGACGACGCTTCGCTCACGCACAATGTCCTCAAGGAGCGCGATGATCCGTTCGGCCTCGGCAAGGCTGAGCGGCAATGGCGCGGCGTCAAGTGTCTCCTGCGGCTCGTCCACGTCCGCTGACGACCCTTCGTGGCTCAGGAGAGAGAGCGCGCGGAGTCTAGGTTGATCCGGATGCGATCGGGAGGGAGCGCAAAAATCGCGTTTTCGCGTTGTAGCTGCGCTTCGGTCTTTTCCCCGGACCGCAGTGCCTCGACATCGGCACGGCGAGCCTCCTCCTTCTCATCCCAGAGCTGTTGCGCATCGACATATTCGATTGGCACGGTCATAGCTCTGTCGAGGATAACGCCTTCCTCGGAAGTTCTGTAGTCATTTCGCATCATTGCGGACATTCTGGAGGATTGCCAGCGGCTCCCCGAGATCGCCGTCGAGCAGGTGGACATAGGTTGCGAGCGTGAACGCAGCCGAATGATGGCCGAGCCAGCGCTGGACCTGAACTGCATTGCGGCCTTCCGCGAAGAGGATCGAGGCGCAGGTGTGACGGAAGGCGTGGAAGCCGACCCACGGAAGGTCTGCGGCTTCCCGAGCGGGTTGGAGTATTCGCCGGAAGACGTTGTTTGGCATAAGCGGCGATCCGTTGACGGCTGGGAATACGGGGTCCTCATCACCGGGCCAATCCGTAGCCGCGTGGTGCTGACGGAGCGCTGTGGCGAGTAGCGGATCGAGGGGAATCTCGCGACGACCGTAGCGGCTCTTGGGCGGTCCCATCCGGCCCTTCACGAGCGCGCGGCGGACCTTGACGTGGGGGACAGGCGCGTCAAGTTCCAGATGCCGCCACTGGAGCGCGATGGCCTCGCTTATGCGGACGCCCGTTGCGGCCAGGAACCAGAAGAACAGATGCCATTGCTCAGGGACCGACGCAAGCATCTCTGTCAGCTCGTCGCGGCTCATCGCCTTCGCCTCGTCGTCTTCGAGGTCCTCGACGGTTGGCCGATGTGGCAGGTCCACGTCTCGCGCCGGGTTGGAGCGGATCAAGCCCTCCCTGACGGCGGTCGTCAGGCAGGCCCGCAGGGGCGCCATGATGTTGCGCACCGTCGCGTCAGAGAGCAACCGTTTCTGTGCCTGTTCATCGCATAGCCAAGCAACGAACCCAGCGATCTTCGACGGCGTGATCTCAGTGAGACGCAATCGAGCGGGGAAGTAACGGCAGATGTATTGCTCGATCTGCCGCCGATAGTCTGCGCGAGTTCCCTCACGAAACCCGCGCCTTCCACGTCCCTGATAGCGCTCCACCCACTCACGGGCGTACTCGTGCAAGGTGACCCGAGAGCGTGGCTCGAACTCGCCGCGCTCGATGTCCGTGGCGCGTGCGGCCTTCAGGCGGCGAGCCTCGTCAATCGTGCGACAGGACTCCCATCGCTGCTTGCCGTCAACGCGGTAGCTGAACACATAGCGGCTGCCGCGCTTGAAGATGCCCGGCGTGCGTGTCTTCTCAAGCCGAGCAGACATCGCTCTCCATCCGTTGTAGGGCGTGGGCGTCACTCCCGAAGGAGCAACGCCCACGACAGGATCGGAGCCTCATCACACCGACAGGCGGTCTGCGTGGATCGCCGCGCGCGAGGCGCAGACGACCCGTTCGTTGATCCGTGTCACAAGCCCCAGTGCGTCCAGTTCGGCGATCGCGTCCACGATCTCCAGTCGGTTGCCCTTCTCGCGGACCAGCTCCTCCACGGTCCACGGCCGATCTTCGGCCAACAGCGAGGACAGGACTCCTTGGGTGTTCGTGCTCATGGTTCCTCCTTTGGTTGGAGGCCCCGGGAGGACTGCTCTGGCAAGGAAGCCAAGCCGTCTGACTGGTAGCTTGGCTGGCGTGCCGGGAGTTACAGCTCACGGTGCCACGGCGCCCGGAAGATGCAAGGTCGATCCCGTTTGCTTCGCTTGCCAGTGTCAGAAGGGCCACGGGATTCACACCTGTTGCCGTAATCCACCTCAGCTAATGGGAAGCGGTGACTATAACGCCAACAACACAGGTTATTGCTGCGAGAAGGCTTGCCCAAGTTACAAACTCGCCTCCCATTGGTCCCGGCGGCAACGCGAATGCTAAGCAACATAATTGCATGCCGCCCGCTACTGCACCCCCGATAGTCAATCGGTCTTTGAATAGGACGAGAGATGAAACGAGTGCAAGGGATATCCCCATAGTGATAATGACGAGACCCGCAGCGATGCGATAAATGCGTCTGCGTCGCTTGCTGTCCCCCTTCCAAGAAGGCGAGGGGTTGTGCTCGTGTGCGTGCTTAAGGCTGGTATACCGACAACATCACATGCAGCGGCAGGCACGCACGCTCCGTCTCGAAATTCGACGTGCCTTGCCGCTTCAAACCAGGCACCTACACAATACTGTACCGACCAGACTTCTCGGACGGCATCTTAGAAGATGCCCCAGTTTTCTTCGCTTACTAGTTCGATTTCGCTTTCGCCTTCAAACGTGGCCAGCTTACCTTCGCATTTGAGGCCGACTTTTTCCTTGGTTCCGGTTGACTTCTCGACTTCTGTGATTTCTTCCGCACCCGCCTTTCCGATTAGGGTTCCGATGCGCTGTTCCATCTTTTCGGGACTGTCAAGCCAAGCGACTGTACCTTCGCAGTCAACCGTAAACGAAACGCCAAGGCAGGTAAGTTTGATCTTCGCGAATAGGTTGCTACCGTCGGACCCCTTGTACTTCACGGCTAGCTTCCCTGCCTCGGTCGCAGGCTGAATGACAGTCACAATTTCGTTTTCAAGCGATCCAGTTTCGACCGTGACTTTTTCACATATCGTAGTTCCGCATTCTTCGAGCGCAAACGTCTCTTTTTCGGACCTGCCGGGCACACCACCCTTGATTACCGGTTTTTCAGCCGCAACCAGTTTAAGCTTCTTGCAGGTAACTCGAAATTTGGTGCCCAAAAATTCGCCACTCATCACTTGGCTGGTCTTTGCCTTAGCCCTCACTTCCTTAGTTTTGCCGACTTCCAATGGTGCTTTGTTAACCTTATAGATATATTCGGCGCCCGCGGCCGACGCTACTACCGCAAAACAACACGCCCAAGAGGCCGCGAAAGCGAGCCCTATGATAGTCACACGTTTCGTCATGTTCTAAACTCCTTTGTAATCGTGTACGTAACCCGCTACAACCGCGTAGGGACACGTTCGACTATTTGAGACCCGCAACTATCGATTGTTCTCAAAGCGAGCCTCCCATCCGACGATGGATTCATCCGACATCTATGAGAGGGGAGCCGCTAGCAAAAGGATTCAGTCGAGCGGGATCTTTCCGCCCCCAGCTCCGCAAGCGATCGAGGACACCAGGTATTACTCGCGGTTTCGGGAAGGCGGCCTGCAAGCCCAACTGGGACACCACCAAAAGCGACTCCATAATGCCGTCGCTGATAGCTCCGACCGCGAGCACCGGATCAAACAGGACGGTCCTAAAGGCCGACCCTTCCGCGTTCAAATGACCGGTACTGCGTCGTCCGACGGGCGTTTGGGATCGTGTCGGTAC
>CAVZJR010000004.1:0-502576 GCA_963775645.1 uncultured Solirubrobacterales bacterium
GTTGTGGTTGGATGCTGGAGGGGGCTGGGGGTGACTCTAGGACGCGGATTTGGCTCTAGTGTTGGGTTTCTAGCTGACCTAAGACGGGTCGAGCCCGGAGGCGTCGAGAGGTGCGATTTCGAGTCGGCCGCCCACGAACCGCCCACGTTAAGCACCTTTGACTGCCCACGCTCAGCGGGCGGCAAGCCATCACTCGAAGGTCGCAGTTTGAATCTCACGGGAACTATGCCTGAGACGAGCACCCTTACGACGCTGAAATTGCGCCGGGGGCGCGTGTCTCCCATCAGGCAATTGTGGCCGCAATGACCATTTCAGCTAGCGCACATCAAGGCGCCCAGCGTCGTTCAGGAGTTGCTGGAGTGCATCTCCTTCATCGGAACATCACTACGTCTGCACGACGAAGGCCAATAAGCTCTAGCTCGGCAGCCTTTGACAGGTTCCCTCGGGCACATGCGAAACCCAGCTTGTACGGGCCTCGACGGTTGCCCATCTGGCCCGCCAGGTACTCGATTGTGCGGAGCCCAAGGCCTTCTACTCTTCTTTGCGGTCGCGATCGCCAAAGATCCTCCGGCAAGTCGCGGTAGTCACCGGCGCCGGTCACCAGGAGCACGTGTTGATCTCTTCGTCTCGTTGCGATACGCGTGCTCAACGACCTTCGACCAAGAGGTCGACCAAAACAAAGTACAATGCCTCCTCATAGGCGTGTCCCCGCGCGTGGTTGGTCCGTTTCGCACCCCCGGCTACCACGAGGCATGTCGAACGAGCTTGGATAGTCCGCCGGCCGCAGCGCCATATCGACCAGCAACCCAATCCGCCACAGCACTCCATTCGGAGACACGCCAAGCGGACGCATCGTCGGTTCGTAGCTCGAACGGAGCAACCTCTAGCTCCTGTAGGACCAAGCGTTGCAAAGGTCAGTGCGTCTGCCTTCGTGGCGACAATGACCTTCCTTCCGGCTGCGTGTGCCGCGCGCAAGCGGCGAGCGAATGCCTTCCCGATATGGTCGCCAAGCTCGACGTGTATCACGCGTTCGGCATCCATGAGACCCACCATCCGAATTCGCCCAAGCCCAGCGGCTCTGAGGGATGCTGGAGCTGTTGGTCGTGCTCCATGAGCGCGACAATTATCGCTTCGCGTTCGCTCTCGTCTGCCCCTTGCGGGCGTGAGGTCGGGATCAGTCTCGTTGGACACGACGATATAACAATCGGTGCGCTCAGCCAGCAGCGCGTCAAGACGATCGCGCGTTCTCGTGATGATCTCCACCAGCTGCTCGCGCTCCTCCGAATCTGTGGTCTCGCCGAACAGACGGCCGACCTGACCGACAATCTGGTCGGCAAGCCCCGATCTTGTCGACCTGACGCCGAAGGCGACGGAAGAGTCAGAGCCCCATCGATCGCGGCTCCGGATTGCTAAACAAAAGACGCAAGTGCTTGATCGAGGTCAGACGGTCTATCGGGCGCGCCGGCGTCGGCGCGGGCCCTGTCGATAATTGGCTTTACCTTACGGAAGTCGGTGATGTTGCGGATGCCATTGATGTGCCGTCGGCAACGAATGCGTCGAGCAGCCATTCCGGTCAAACTGCGGTGCAACTGGGTGCCCTCATTTTTCAGCGGTCGAATCACATTACGGTCGAGTTCGACGTAGAAATCGTGAGCTCGCCGGACTGACCATGTCCTGATAAGCCTTTGGAATGAAGAAGTTGGAACCGTCCGATCTGATCTTTACCGAGACCAGTTAGTACCCTTAGTTCGTCGGCGTCCGTTTTCCCGGCCCGTTTCATGACGCGCTAAGCGCTCGCGCCGTCGGCATCTCTCCCAGTTTCGCGAACCTTGTGGATGTTGAACATTTCGATCATGTTTCTTTTCCGGTTCGTGCGCCCCATCCCGGACGAGAGCGGGGATCGTCTGGAGGCCGAGTCGCTGGGCGATACGTGAGTGACGCTCGCCGTCGATGAGCCTTTAGAAGCCGGCCTGTGTCGGGTCGGGATAGACGAAGGAGGGACAATGACGCCCCCGCATTCCTCGATCAGTCGGCGAGCTCATTGATCCAGGATCGCGAAAATACATCCGTGGGTTCTCCTCGTTGGCGAGCATCTTCTCCGGCTCTAGGTCGCGTAGCTCTGTGGGCATAGGTCGAACGCTAAATAAGTCAGGGTGCTTTGTCTGTTTGGTAGTTAGCGAGCGGCCCAGAATGCTCGATGACAGCCTGGCTAGCGGGGCGATGTCTGCCGCCGAGGTTGAGTGTCAGCTGCCCGATGCACTACGAGTGACACATACTTCAAGTATTCGCCCAAGAGCGCGGCTGGTTCGATGCCGAGCTGAGTGGTCATTAGTCCAGTCGACGGATAGCTGAGCAACAGGACCCCGGAGCGTTCGGCAATGTTCGCCGCGATCGTGCGGATAGAGCCAATCACCTCTGTCTTTACTGCGATGTTGAGCGGAAGCGATCAGGTCTATAGCGGCCCATTCCGCGCGACTCTGGATAATCGACGCGTCAGCGTCTCAAGGACGTGGTAGTAACGCGAATAGTGCTCCTTCGAGTATGGGGGGTCGGCGTAGTAGATGGCCGGCCCGGCGTTCAGTGCGTCGAGATACCGCCAGATCTCAAGGGCGTCATGACCGAGGACGCGGTTGTCAGAGCGCCAGGCGGCACTCCCGTACGGTCGGATGGTCGCGATGTCTCCAGCAACGAATCCCATGCAGGGCGACGGCGTGCGGCGAGAATGCGTCTGGCCCCAATATCGCTTGAGGGTCGCAGATATTGCCGAAGTGGCCTGGTGCGCTGGCGATCCGACTGGCCGTCGGGAGCCACGCTAGGCGCAGCCAGTCTGCCGCTTCTTGATCGATCGCTCCACGCTCTTGAGCGTCGTCGATAGCGAATCTTATGCTGTCAAGCTCCGCGGCTTGTCGGAGGCCGAAGTACCCCCATGCGAACAGCAGGACCGCGAGCCTTGTAGGGCGTGCTGCGCTCTGACGAAGCTCCGCTACTTCGGCGGCGATGTCACCGTCGTTCGCAGCATGGCGCCATTCAGTCTGAAGGCGACGAAGCTGGGCCGTGTCCCCTGACCGGAGGACGCGCTGCTCGGCCCGCAGCTGGGTGGCGTAGCGTTCGCGGAGCGCGGCGAGGTTGGCGCGATAACCAGGCAGGAGTAGATGTCGGGTAGTGTCGATAGACGGCGGGTCTTCTGCGCTGGCGATAAGACATCGAGTCGCGAGCTGCGCGACTGCTGTATATCGTTGGCCCAGACGTTGCGACCGCTGGAGGAAGCGCGCCGGCGACCGAGCCCATACCGCCAAAGAGGTCCACAAGACGGCGGCCGGGATCCAGTGTCTCGCAGAACATCGCGACGTCGCCGGCAAGTTGTTGCTTATTGCCCATATAGCGGATGCGCGTGCCAGCAGTCATCGTCTACACCTGCTCAGCGTCCACGCAGACTTACGCGCTGAGTCCACGCTTGTGAGCGCGCGGCAACCTCGCGAGCGTCGTCTCGCGGATCTCGTTCAGTGGGGCCTCGATCACGGGCACGATTTGCAAGGTGTCGGTGAGCGATCAGGCACAGCGATCGCTGTGTAATTGCACTGCCGTGCATCTAGTCTGTGCGGGGGCTCGGAGTATTTGGTTGCATGTGCAATAGATGGTTGGATGGTGGGACGATTAGGCCGGGCGGTTCTGGATGGCTTCAGTGCGCGAAAGCAGATCTGCGGGTCTGACGCCGAGTGCGGTGGCGATCTTGAGGATGTTTGTGAGGCTCGGGTTGCGCGAGCCGCGCTCGATGCCGCTGATGTAGGTCCGGTCGAGGTCGCAGACTTCGGCTAGGGATTCTTGGGATAGACCTATCTCCCCGCGCATCTGGCGGATTGCCTCGCCGAAGGCGGCGTGAGCAGGGGAGCGGATGGGCATGGGGCGCAGCCTTCCGCCTTGACGACTATTAGTCTATGGACTATAAGTCACGTACATCGAAACGTAAAGAGCCCCGGCGCAGCGCGAACTGCCCGGGGCGCGGCACGGAAAGGAGTCTTTCCATGCAGGACGAGACTAGCCAGAACCCAAGGGAAGAGGACGAGCGAGCGCAGAAAGCGGTCCTGGGGCTGTTGCTGCGCCCAAGCGAGCAACGCCCCTGGTCGTTGGATGAGGGGGAGCGGGAGGTGGGGGAGGCGCTTGCTGTCGCGCGACGCCATCGCTGCGTTGCACGCTGTCGGTTTGATCCACCGCTGCGGCGATTTCGTGTTCGCCAGTTGCGCCGCGCTGTGTATGGATCGGCTGTCGCTCTAGGCAACACTCAGGATGGGCGAGCCGGATCGCTTCTCGTGGCCGCGCTATCGCGAGGTCGATGGGCGGTCCGGCGAACGCCTCCGTCCGTTCCGTCTACGGTCGTGAATGCCCCAAAACAGCCCGCCGTTGCTGGGTTCACGGGGAAATTCCAAAATTGCTTGGCCGTTTTGGCCTTCTCACGGATGCTTCTATGAAGTCAAGGGCACTTGGATGAGTTGTTTGTGGAGGTTGCGTGAGATGTGGCGCTTGAGGGCGCGCATGGCTTCGCGTTTGGTTTTTCCTTCACTGATTCTGCGTTCGAGATAAGCACGGGTTTCGGGGTGGTAGATCGAGCGCGAGAGAGCGATCGTGTGGATCGCACTGTTGGCCTGGCGGTCGCCTCCGCGGTTGAGGCGGTGACGCGTGGTCTTGCCGGAGGACGCTGGGATAGGGGCTGTGCCGTTGATCCGGGCGAACGCGGCCTCTCCCTTGAACCGGGCTGGGTCGCAGACGAGCAGCTTGGCGGCTGAGATCGGTCCGACACCGGGTTCGTCGAGCAGTGTCGGATCGAGCGAGCGCACCATCTCGGCGAGTTCTTCTTCGTAGCGGCGAGCGTCGAGGGTCAGAGCGCGCGAGCGTGCCGCGAGGTCGCGCATGACCTGAGGATCATGCGCTCTTCGGGATCGGCGCTAGGACGCGCACGGATTGTCTTCAGGCGCTGCTCGAGCTGTCGACCGTTGCCCGCTGGGATGCGCTCCCGCAGCGCGACGGGTGCGGTCGCGTGCAACGCTTGGATCTGGTTCAGTAGTCGTGTGCGCTCGGAGACGATCGAGCGTTGAACGAGGAGCAATGCTGCGAGCGCCGGCGAACACCGCGCTGGCGTGTCTTGATGTCCCTTCACCGGCGAGCACACGCTTGGCGGCAGTGAGCGCGTCGATCCGATCGGACTTGCCTTTGCGTCTGTCGCGGCGACGGGGCCGCTCGACCTCCAAGACCATGCAGCCGGCGCGTTGCAGGTGCTCGCATAGCCCGGCGCCCCAACTACCCGCGCCCTCGATCCCGAACACGAGCCGTTGACCATCTACTGCCAAACCCTGAGCCCAGCTCTCGAGCTCGCTGTAGCCCGTCGCGCACACATCAATGACGATCTCGGCGAGCAGCGCTCCGAGGTGGTCGAGTGCCACCGCGTAATGGCGGTCCTTGTGGGTGTCTACACCGACTGCGATCATCAAACTTCTCCTCATCTTCTCGTTGACCTGGGTGGATGTGGAGGCCGCCGGACAGAACTGTGTTGAGTGACGTCCAGGCTTCTACGAAGTCACAGCGGCATCCGTGGACGGCGGCGGGAGACGAATCCGTGATAAGGCACAAGCGGCCAGTCATTAACGAGTCATCCCGCCGCCGCCCACACCCTCACGAGGGCCCCGGACGCCACCACCTTCGGCCGTGATTCAACTACGCCCAACAGGCTCCGCTTCATCACGGCCGAACCCGCCGGGCCACAACAGCCCAACAAGCAGATCGAACCTACACAGTCATTAACCATGATGGGCGCCACGAAGCCACCACAGGACGCGCTTGCGCCGGCAGCCGCGCATGTCTCGCCCCTTCTTGACGCGACGGAGGCTGGGCGGCTGCTGTCGGTGCCCGCGTCGTGGGTACTCGCTGAGGCACGAGCGAACCGGATTCCGCATGTGCGACTCGGCCGCTACGTGCGGTTCAGCGCGGACGATCTGGAGGAGTGGTGGCGAGCGCGAATGCGGGGGCCGTGGCGTGCGCGAGGTGCGGCCTCGCGTACAGCGCGCTCGCTGCTTGTCGATCGGCAAGCAGAGTAGGGGAGGCATCCTGATGAACAAGACAGCTATCGCGTTCAAGCAGCCGCAGCGCTCGCTACTTTGGGCGGCCAATGTTTGCGCGCGATCAGGGAGACGATGAGTGATGGCCACGGCGAGGAAGACCACCCGACGCCCCTACGGTGCTGGCTCGCTCTACGCACGCGGAGGCGTCTGGTACGGGCATTGGCGTGCGGACGGTGGACGGCAGGTCAAGCGTCGCGTCGGCCCGATGCGCGTCGCGGGATCGCGTGATGGCCTGACGCGCAGCCAGGCCGAGGCAGAGCTGCGCCGGCTGATCGCGGAGACGAAGGCTGTCCGGATGACCTCTGGCGACGCGCTGACGATGGCCGAGCTGGGGCGCCGTTATCTCGCGAACCTGGAGCGTCAGAGCCGCAAGAAGGCTACGACAACGGCTGTGGAGTCGATCCTGCGCGTGTGGCTTGAGCCGTTCTTCGGGGAGCGCGATCTGCGACGGATCACGGCCCAGGACGTTCAGGACCTGATGACGATGATGGAGAAGGGCGAGAGGCCGGGGCCGAAGGCCAAGGGGGACCGTCGCTATGGGCGTCCTGTCGGCGCGAAGTCCGTCCGCAACTACATCGGCTACCTCTCGGCGCTGCTCGGGTTCGCCGAGCGCAAGGGATGGCTGCCCGTGAACGTCGCCCGGCATACCGAGCTGCCCGGCAAGCCCGAGAGCGCCGAGATAAGGTTCCTTGAGCCGGCTGAGGTGCGTGCGCTGGCCGATGCCGCGGTCGATGGGCCTTACCGCGAGATCGACCGCGCGATGTATCTGACGGCCGCGATGACCGGCCTGCGACAGGGCGAGCTGGTGGCGCTCCGCTGGCGCGACGTGGACTGGACCGCCGGCCGGATCAGGGTCCGCCAGAACTACGTCCTAGGCGAATTCGGCACTCCGAAGTCCCGTCGTTCGACGCGCAGCGTTCCGATGGCAGATGAGGTCGCGGGAGAGCTTGACCGGCTCAGCCGCGGGGCGGGGGAGAGCAGTGGCGATGCGCTCGTGTTCGCCGATCCCCACACCGCCGGGCCGCTCGACAAGGCGGCGATCCTGCGGCGTTTCCGCCGAGCGCTCAAGGCCGCGCGGCTTGAGCAGGCGCATCGCTTCCACGATCTGCGCCACACGTTCGGCACAGCGATGGCCGGCGCGGGCGTTCCCATGCGGACCTTGCAGGAGTGGATGGGGCATCGGGACATCGAGACAACCCAGCGCTACGCGGACTACTCGCCGAGTGCGCACGAGGCGGCGTTGGTCGCAGCTGCCTTCGGGGCGCAGGACGCCGGTCAGCGCCTCGCGGGCGAGGCGGCGTGATCGGGCACTGCGCCGCTCGTGCGGCAGTCGCTCAAGCCACCATCTCCATCAGATGATCATCGTCCGCGATCCGCGCCACCTGTTCATCGACGAGTCCGGTGACTCCGAGCGCACGCTCCTGTTGTGCGCGCTGAGCTTGCCCGAATCGACGGTTGCGCTTGCAGAAGCGAGCACGGATCGGCTCGTAGGTCAGATGGCCGCGCTGCTGCCGGGGTTCGCCCGAGAGCCGGAGATGAAGGCGAACCGGCTTGCGCGCCCGCTCCTGCCGAGCGAGATCGACGCCCTCGGCGACACGGCGCCGTTCCGCACGCACGAGCGCGAGTTCGTCTATCAGCACGTCCTCCATCACCTCGCAGGTCTCGCTGGCGCACAGGTGTACTCGGTGCTCTGGCACTGGAAGGGACCGGCGGCGCGCGGAGGGCGACGGTATCGGCTGCTGCTGGAACGGCTTCTGGAATGGGTGCTCGAAGACCCAGAGCCTGTATCGAGCATCGTGATCGACAGAGCCGGCCAGGAGCTTCACTACCGCCAGGCCATCGACACGATCAGCGCGGGCGCCGGGACGGATTGGACTGTGCGGATGTCGGCCTCGCATGAGGATCGCCTCGTGCAGCTCGCGGACCTGACGGCCTTCGCCGCCTGGCAGGCCGCCACGCCCGGCCAGAGCCATTCCAAGCCTCACATGCGCCACTGGTACCGATTGGCCCTGGGGGACGTGTTTGCCCCGCAGGGCGACGGACATGGCCTACGGCACTTCGCCGACGAGGACGCTCGCGCGAGGAGCAACTATCGCCGCTGACGCTGAGCAGCGGATACTGCCCGCAGAAACAAGCTGCCCCGGGTGTTACCCCGGGGCGTGGTCGAGACCGGAGCCGTCTAAGCGGGCCGACCTCGTGCTGCAATGATAGACGATCCCGGCGACAGCGCAAGCGCTTCACCTGCAATGAGCGAGATCACTGACAAGACCGATGAGCTGTTCATGGCGGCATCGCGAAGCGACGACGATCTCGGCTACCCAGCGGACATCGCGTTCGTTCCCAGCGATGAGGAGTGGACCGACGACGTTCTGTGGCGCAACCTGATCGAAGGGCAGGCGACCGTCCTTGTCGGCGAGGACACCGAGCTGCTGCTGGTGCCGCTGCGCCGCGGCGTGATCGACCGGCTCAGGGGTCGTGTGCCTGTCAGCGTCGCGCCGCGAACGCATGGGCACGCCTCGTCTTACGCGACGTTGAGCCGTCTTGGGCGTCACCCGGTGAGCCAGATGCGCGCGCTCGCGCACGCCTGACCTGCCGGCAAGCCACCTGAGTTAGACGACGAGTAGCGGGATCGAGACCAGCAGATGTGAGCGCCGGCCCGAAAACCGACGATCTAGAAGTCAGCGTCTATGGTCGCTGTTGAGCTTATGGGCAACGACCCGAGGGACCATCACATTGTCACGGCAGGGTACCTCCGTCGCTTCGCGCGCGCTGGCAAAGTGACGGTCCACAGGCGCGGCGAGGAGCCGGTCGACAAGGGAGTCCGCGCGGTTGCCTACGTGCGTGATTTCTGGCGGTCACCCGAGCTGGCAGAGCAGGTCGAGGCGAAACTCGGCAAGGGAGAGTCCGCTGCGCTAAACATCCTGCGCCAACTTGAGGCGCGTTGGCCGCTGCGCGGACAGGACCGGCTGATCGTTGCCACGTTCCTCGCGATCCACATGGTGAGACTGCCAGCCTTCGGGGGGTTCATGCGTCAGGTCGGGGAGCGTGCGAACCGCGCCGTGGTGGCCGAGGGCGCGGTTACCTACGACCTCGACGAGCAGCAGCAGGCCGCGATTGCCGAGGAGTTGCGTCGGGAGGTCCACCATGTGAGGGCTCTGCTACGCCAGCTGCCACGGATCGGGGGCTTTCTCTGCAGTATGCACTGGACTCTCCTCGAAGCCGAAGAGGACTGGTTCATCACGAGCGACCAGCCGGTCGTTCTGCTGCCCTACCCAGCCGAGCCCACATTCCCCCGCGTCGGCGGTCCCGCCGCTTGGGTTGGCCGCCACGCTCGAGGCAAGGTTCGCGCTCGACGCGCGTCACGCCCTCCTGTTGAGCTGGCAGGACGGCATCGACTCCCGTCTGTCGGTCATGCGCGACCAGGCCGCCTCGATCAACAACGGGGTAGAGGCGCAGGCCCTGCAGGAATGGTTCTCCCGTCCTGGCTCGAGGCCGCCGATCCTGTCGTCGCAGACTCTTGAGCGATGTCTCTTTCCCCGTCTCTCTCGAACTCCTACCCGGGTACACAGTCGCTCGCGCGACCGAATCCGACCGGCGCCAGAGAGCCGAGGCGATCGTCCTGGAAATGGTCGAGGACCAGACTCCCGCCAGCCACGTGCGCTGGGTGACGGTGGCCCCCGACGGGGATGACGGCTAACCCAGGTCTGTCCGCCGCCGTACGTCGAGGGCGCTGCTTGAGCGTAGGACTTATGGCGGCGAGAAGCCCAGGCGAAGAGTGCTCCCTTCGGCCGAAACAAGCACCTGGAGCGCCGAGGGCCACGCAGCCACGTTGGACGAGGACGGCCGGCGATGCGTCTCGCGGCTGAGACGCTGCTCCGCTGAATGCACGAAATGCGATCAGCGACATTGTCGGCCAACGGAATCGTCCCGGTTACAATTACGTCGGGAAGTGCTCGGTACGACAGAGGTTTGTGCAAGATGCCAGCGGCCACAGTGGCTCGCTACTAGGGTGAGCCGGTGGATCCTGATGAGAAGATGGCCCGTGAGGGCGAGCTTGCCGAGAAGCTAGCTGCGCTCGGTCTTGAGCACGGAGCCGGGGCTACCGTCTGGCGTCGAGTGATCCTGGATGAGCTTGCGCATCACGTGAAGGCCCGCGAGCAGTTCAGGGCGGGGAGCGCCACGAACGACACTTTCGCCCAGTACCACGGCACAGCTCTCGTCATCGTTGTCGCCGTCGACCAGATTCTGCGCTTCGAGCATCGTGTTCGCCAGATCACTGGCGATACAGCCCTCCAGAAGGCGCGGAAGTCATTCGACGACGAGGTTGGTGACTCAGCCAACAACATCCGTGACGTGGCCATGCATCTTGACGACTACGCGATCGGCAAAGGGAACCGCCAGACCGGCAAGCAAGGACCGGCTGTTACGGAGCGTTACGTTCGGAACACGGTCTACTGGACTGATCTCAACGAGAGCTACATCAGCCTCGGTGGACACCAACTCAGCGTCGACCGCACAGCGCATGCCGTCGTGGAGCTGGCGGAGGTGGTCGAGCGGGTCCGGGACAGCCACCAGCGGCGCGCGATGGAGCGCTGGGTGGCTGCATCGAACGAGTTGACGATCGGGGAAGGCGCCGTGACTGATGTTGACGAGCCGTGAAGTGGCGACCAGTTTTCGCGTGGGAAAGGGCAGGACAGGTCCCTGTGGCGCGAGCAGCTATGGCTGCGGACGAGCAGCAGGCGTCACCAGCGACGCGAATCGCGCGGGCTTGGTAGCAATTTTGGTAGCAATCTGAGCGAACCTGAGCTGATCTGAGGGCACTGTGGCCTAGTAAAATCAGGCTATCTGGGCGTACCTGGGCGCCAGAGGCGAGTTCGAGCCCAGTATCGCCCATTTTTCTCAGGTCGGCGACCGCCGTTTCGAGTTGCCCAAGAACGGCAAGACACGCACGAGCGTGCTCACCGCACCGGCAAAGGCGGGTTTGCTTGCAATGCCTCGGCCCGTGGACAGTGACGCGATGGTCTTTCGAGGCAAGAAGGGCGGTGTCCTCACAGGTCGCACCCAGCACTACTACTGGCATCCAGTTCGCTGCCGCTTCGGCAAGCCCTCAATGGACTTCTACGAGTTGCGCCACTTCTGCGGCTCGTGGCTGTTCAACGACCTCGAACTACCCGCCCAGGACGTAGCCCACCAACTCGGCCATACCGACGGCGGGGCGCTCGTGCAACGGCTCTATGGCCATCCGTCCGAGCGTTTGGCGCGAGAGCGCATCAAGCGGGCCACCACCGGTAAGCCCTCAGTCGCCTCGCTCCCGGACGCGGAGCCGGGGCAGCCATGACGCAACCAGCCATCACCGGTGCCGGGTGTGAGGTGTTCGGCCGTCGCCTAGTGATGGACGAGACGCGAGGCCGGCTCGAAGTCCCCGTGCAACACGAGGGGATCGAGGTCGGCTCCGTTGGGCCAAACGACAGTGCCCAACTGGTCATCGACCTGCACCTGAGCGAAATAGCCGGGATCGGCCAGCGGCTCGAAGACAGGGCCGTGCAACTCCCCGGTGAGATCGACGTCGCGTGTGCTGCCGTCGCTGAAGCCAAGCCTGAGCTTGTAGTGACCAAGCACGTCTACAGAGGTGACGCTTACGAACTCCATACGCCCATCTTACGGCAACGGGTCGATGGGCTCAGGGGAACCGCCGTCCTTTGCCCGCTGCCAGTCCGCTTCCAACTCCTCGCGGTGCAGACTCGCCCACTCAGTCACGAGCTTGAGCGCGCGAGTCGGGAGACTGCCGACCAGCATCTCGTTGCTGCCGATCACAATCGCCGCGTGATGCTCGGCGTACTGGGCGTGGAAGTGGGGCGGGTCGTGGTCGTAGAAGTACATCGTCACGACGATCCCGTAGAAGAAGCTGATGCGGGGCAAGGCGCCATCATGAGCGCCGCTGCGGACGGAGAATGGACCGGCGTCTCAACCTCGACCGAACGTCACGGAGGCAATTCGGAGGCAGACCCAGCCTCGGCCGCCCGCCAAACAAGGGCCAACCTGTCCCGCGTAACAAATCGGGCCCATATTTCTTGCTTGTGCGCGAACCTCTGACTGCACACTCGCCAGGGGTCCGAACCTGTTGGCATCCTCGCGGAATGGATGCTCCTGGACCCCGCTACCGCGACCGCGAGGAGTCGCGCTTCTATCAGGCCGGTGGCCTCTCGCCCGAGCAGACCTGGCACGCTCTCGGAGATGAACTGAGCCGAGTCCTCAACGACGCACAGCGAGCATTCTGGCGTGGCCCTCTGCAGTTGGACCCGGAGCGTATCCGCTGGTGGCACGGGGCGATCTTCGCCCGCCACTTTCCGCATGACGGTGGACGCTTCCGCCGCGACCGAGCCTTCTTCGGCGTGGTGATCCCAAATGGCGAGATGCGACAACTGGAGGGCGCGGCACCCGAGGCGATCCGTCGTGAACTCCAGACGGTCTGCTCGTTGTTCAACCGGTATGCAGACGCGCTCGGCGACCCGGATACGACGGCTGTCCTCGAGCGGACCCGGCCGTGGCTGCCCTCTATGCGGGCATCTTGCGAGTGCACCCGTTCGCGGACGGCAACCACCGCGTGAGCTTCGTCGCGCTCTCCGCGGCTCTCTGGTCATTCGGTCTGCCCAACGTCGAGTTCGAGGACAATGCGGACACGATCGCTCACGACGACGCGCTCGTTCCGGCTCTGGAATCCAAGAATGGGAGCATAGAGCCCTTCGCGCAGCTGCTGGCCGACCTCATCCAGCGCTCGATAGAGTCCCAGACATGAGCTACGCTGAGCGCATGGACGGCAGCTTCCCAAAGCTCGATCGACCGCATACGGTCCGCAAAGGACGTCTCGTGGAGACCACGCCAGAGGTCAACCGCGAAGTCGCCGAAAGCGCGATGCTGCTCTCTCAGGGCGCCCGCCGTGCGATCGAGATGAAGCAAGAGGCACGCCAGGCAGCCAGCTCCGTCACGCCCGGAACAGCCGGCCAAGCTGCCTGACCCCCGCCGACAGCGACATCAGCCGACCGCGACCGCCGGCGCCACCATCACCGCATGGTTTGCGCAGCAGTGACCAGTGGTCGCCGATCACCCCACTGCCGCGTTGATAGGGCAGCCCGAGCGAGGTTCGCTGGCCGGACGCGTCGCGATGACATAGATGGTACTTGCAGCTTTGCCACCATATTTCCCGTGCGGTACGGTGCCAACGCTTGCAAATCGCGATCACTTGGAGGAGGCCGATGCCGGACACCACCTGCCACATGTCGATCTCGCTCGACGGCTTCGTCGCCGGGCCGGACCAGAACCGGGAGAATCCGCTGGGGAAGCGCGGCAGGGAGGTCCACAGCTGGCACCTCGGCGATGAGCGTGCGAACGACGCCGACGCGACGGCAGAGGGCTGGCTCATGCGACCGCGCGGGGCCTACGTCATGGGCCGCAACATGTTCGGGCCAATCCGCGGCGAGTGGGACGAGGACTGGGATGGGTGGTGGGGCTCCGAGCCGCCCTACCACGCGCCGGTCTTCGTGCTCACCCACCACGCCCGCGAGCCGATCGAGATGGAGGGCGGCACTGGCTTCCACTTCGTCACCCAGGGTTTCGAGGCCGCCTACGCGCAGGCGCGTGAGGCGGCCGGCGAGGACGGCATCGACATCGCGGGCGGCGCCTCGACTGTCCGTCAGGCGCTCGTCGCCGGGGTGATCGACGAACTGACGCTCGACGTGGTTCCCGTCCTATTGGGGTCCGGCGAGCGGCTGTTCGACGGAGTCGAGTTCCTCGGGTTCGAGCCGGTTGAGGTGCTCCACTCTTCGCTCGCCACGCACATCCGCTACCGGCGGGCGGGGTGAGGGGAGCTCTCCTCGCTACTCGGTCGGTTTACCGGCGGCTTCTGTCACAATCGACATGTAGCGTATTGTACGCAATACGCCGCTGCGGATTAGGAAGGATGGTAACCAGTCAACGCGGTCTACACCCTAAGGTCAACGGCGCAGGATACTTTCCGGTACTGATCGAGATCGTCTCCATAAAAATCAGACCAGTATCGTTTGATCTCTGCAATGGGAGCCTGGCCGGTGTCGGGATAGACCTCTCGCCTATTACGGTTGCACACATAGATCTTATTGTCCGTGCTTCTGCATACCAATAGTGCTCTAATGCCCTTTTCCGGGGGCATATCTGCCCTCACCACAGCTTCCTGATCTGTACGCAGGATACCGCTTCCAAGCAGGGTTGCGCACATGCGGTCGCCTGCCTGGATAGCGTGAGCCGATTCCAATGCGGGACCACCATAGTTAACGATTTCAAGGCGTGTTGGCGCATTACCGTTTGGGTCGCGCTCTGTCGTTTGCAATGCTTCGCCGGCGAGCATCGGTTCGCGTCGTTCTTGCGCTCCTCGACGACCAGTCAACGCGGACATATATGAGGCGTAGGCTGCGACGGCAGCGAACACGGGACTAGTGATCTCGGCGATATTAGACAGATTCGTCATAAGGATCTCCATATTGGGGGTTGTGGATGAATCCATACAGTTGGAGTAGGTGCTTCACCACGGAATGATGGGCACGATCATGAAGCGACGTGGGCATACGACCGTCGCGTGTAGTGATCGGCGTCCGTCATATGTTGGTCTAGTAGAGGTAGATGTGCCTGCGCCGATTGTCGATGCGTCGAGGTGAAGCCTGTCTGTAGGACTGTGGATCGTCTACTTTGAGCAACCAGATTTCCGGGGCGTCGGACTTGCGCTCGGTCCTCCATCGCTATCGACACTGGTCAGCCCGGTCAGTTGTGCCGGTGCACGCTCGGCTACGCCCGACTGCCTAGTCTTGTGTACTGGCGGCTTACCTCGACCGCCCTACCTCCACCGCAAACGAGGTGACATCGCCTTCGCTGCTCACGCTAGCCGCCAACAATGAAGTGCGGCGACCACGCGGAATCGGCAGTATGAAGCTGGTTAGCGTCGGCTTCAACACGTAGGTATGGCGCGCGATCGTCAGCGTCGTGGGTGTGCTCGCCGATCCACTGAAAGTGAACTTGCGTGACTTCGCTGAGACTGTCCGCGGGAACTTCAGCGTGAGACCCGGCAGCGTCAGTGGAGCCACGGTGAGCATCAGGCTCGCAGTGGCGGTGCGCCCGGCCGCGTCACGGGCCACCAGCCGTATGTGGTTGACGCCCGACGGTAGCGGCCCGGCCTCGATGCTGGGCCCGTACCCGAGCGAGATCGCGCCGTCATACCAGTGCATGCTGTGCCCGGAGAGCGTGTGCGCGAGCTGGTCTACGGCACCTCCAAGGAGCCCGACGGGCGCGTCGGCGGCCACGCTCGCGTTGTGCGCGAAGTGCGTGAGGATTGCCACTCTGGGCGGTGCGCCGAGGGCTGTGAACACCCGCGAGGTGGCGATCGTCTCATTAAAGCCGTCGCTTACCCGTACTCGCAGCCTGGCGCGACGGGAGGCAGTCAGGTAGAAGCTGGGCAGCGATGCATGCCCGCTGTCGGCGCCCGCGTAGATCGTGCGCCAACTGTGCCCGCCGTCGCGCGAGTAATCGATTGTCACCTTCAAGCGCAGGTGTTCGCGGTCCTTCGTGCTCCAGCGCACGAGCACCGAGCGGCCGCGGCCAACGCGCGCGCTACCGGTCGGTGAGAGCACGCGCACGATTGGTGCATGTGCCGGGCGGATGCGGTGTGCCAGTGCCTTGCCGCCCAGCGAGATCGCGAGAGCGTGCGCATTCGCGGCTGGGATCTCGGCGGTCAATTGGGTTATCGCGCCACCGTTGTCGATGTGTCCGCCGCTCGTTGCGTACATCGGCACCCTGTCCAGGCTTTTCCCGCTCGAGGAGGTCGTGGTCAGCGTGTAGGCGTGGTCGATGCTGCCGTGATTGATCTCGCCACTGACGGCCGGCCCGACCGAGGTGATGCGCGTGCCCGTCTCGCTGTTGGCGTAGGCGATCACCCTGAGCATGCCGGTGTTCAGCTGTGCATCGGCTGCCAGCGGGTCGCGGCCGACGCTCTCGTCGCGGCTGGGGCGCGAGACGGATGCGGCGCTCGCGCGGCTGGATGCGGTCGCGGTCGGGTTGACCCCGAATATTTCGATCAGCCGGGTCCAGTTGCGCGGCGATATCCAGTCGTTGAGGTCACCGCCGCCGACCTGGGCGCAGTAGGACATCGGGTCGTAGGCGGCGGCAAAGCCGTTGAGCCCGTTGGCGATGAAGTCGTATGGCTCGGAGGTTGTGTTCACGGCGATCCCGTCGAGCTCGCCGCGTTCATCCGGCGGCCAGGCCTCGGCGGTCTGGCCGTTCGCGCCGGCTCCGTTGCAGGGGCTGGCATGGACGAGCCCATACTGGTGCAGGACCTCGTGTGCGACCGAGGTCAGCGGGCGCGAGCCGTTGCCGTTCACCGCCGAGGTGTTGCCGGGAACAGAGTTGGTCAGGCCGTAGGCGGCGCCCGAGGTTACGCCGACGGCGTGGCTGGTGTTGCCGAAGTCTTCTTCCATCAGGCTGAGGACTTCTTCGTTCTTTTCGGCCGCGCTTTCGTGCGAGTTGGTGATGTAGCTGATGTCGGCGAAGCTGAAGTAGCCGATGATGCCGAGATCGCCGTTGGGTAGCGGCGTGATCGCTTCGGTGTCCTGGAAGACCTTTTCGGCTGGGGGTGGTTCTTTGCCGTTTTCGACCAGCGCGACCGGGTTCAGGTCGGCGTCGTATCCGATGCCGACCTGCTGGAAGGCGACGTTGTCGAGTGTGAACCGGTTGCTGGTGTGGCAGGAGGAGATCTGGCCCGCGCCTGGATAAGGCTCCGTTTCGCCGACCAGCTGGATCGTCTGCCCGACGGGGTAGTACAGGCCCACGGACGCGCCCGGTCGAGGGACGAGGCCCCCGCTCGTCCAGGATTCGGGCAGCGTGTAGGTGTAGGCGTTGGCTTCGCCCTCGAGCTCCGAGTCCGAGACGACCTCGTCGGTGGCGTGGGCGTCGGCGAGCGTCGACGGCCCGTATTCGGGCGAGAGCGGGCTGCCGGGAAGTGCTTTGCCGTGGCTGTCGTAGCCATAGAGCAGCGCGACCGCGCCGGGAAGCCCCGCGGACGTCCCGGCCGCGTTGCCGTACACGCGCACGATGGTGGTCTTGCCGGCGACGAGCGTGACGCCCGCGTAGGAGCGCCCGGAGGCGCCCGTGCCACTCGGAACCAGGAGGCCGTAGTCCGGCTGGGTGCCCTGGGTCACGTAGATCCCCTGGGTGGTGGTCGGGGCGCTGCGCTGCACATAGATGTGCACGCTCGCGCTCGGCACGGAGCCATCGCTCTCCGTCACGGTGTACTTGGCTTCGCCCGCGCCGCCCGAGCCGTTGCTGGCAAACGACAGCGACACGTTCTGCCCGCGCGAGATCGAGCCCGAGCTGAGCGTGGCCGTGAGTCCGTCCGTGTCGCCGCTGGAGGTGAGTGTGAGGGCGCCCGAGCCGCCCAGTTCCTGCAGGCTGGTGATCGTGACCAAGCCGTTGGAGCAGACGCCGAGTTTGATCGTGCGTTCGGTTTCCTCCCCTGCGCCCAGCGTCAGTTCGAGCGCTTTCACCACCGCGAAGGTGCCTTTCGTGCTGACGGACCCGCTGACGCCGGCGCTGGTGGCGGTGATCGTGTATTCACTGCTCGACACCGGAGCGTTGGGGGCGACCTCGAAGATCACTTCGGCGGCGTCGCTCCCGGCGGGGATCGTGTTGGCGCCGGCTGCCGTAATGCCGTTGGGGAGTCCCGAGACGGCCAGGGTGACGGCGTTGTTCGCGCCGTTGAAGCGCTCAACCCCGACGTTCAATGTGTCGGTCTGGCTCTGCGCCGCCGAGGAGAATCCGACCCCGTCCAGGCTGATCTGTGGCGGAGGGGGAGTGCTTGGAACCTCAAAGCTGAGGTCGTCGATCTCAAGCGGTGTGCTGATCGCGATCGGGCCCTGCACGGCGAAGTAGGCAATCTCTTCGCTGGAGGTCGTGATCGTCATCAACGTCTTCGCGTCGGCCCCGACTGTCGCCGTGTCGCTGGCCACGACGGCGCCGTGGACGTTGTAGCCGGTGAGTGTCACGTCAGACATTCCGCTGCCGTACATGACCCCGTTGATGGTGCCTCCGGGAGCACCGGCGTAGACGCTGACCGAGTTGCTGAAGTCAGAGAGCTGGCCGAGGATCTCCGCTTCGCTGTCGAAGTCTTCTCCATGTGCCTGGCAGAAGCTATAGGCGACTTGTTCGCCCGAGTGCGCGTGGGCCCGGTCGTGGCGGAGTTCCGCGCCGCAGTCGGAGGGAATCGGCAGCGAGCGGACGTTTGGATTGAAGGTCACGCCCTCGGCCGAATATTGGCTGCCGAGCCCCACCGGGCCGCTCACCACGGGCGTGTCGAAGTTGATCGTGGTGGTGCCGGCGAGCGCGGCGGGTGTGCCGAGAGCAAGTGTGAGCACGATCGCGAACAATGCGCTGCCGAAGCCGCGGGCGAGCGTCCCGCGTGCGCCCCCCAATCTGCCGCCGACTCGAACACCGACCGCATCTACGAGCATCTCATCTCCGCTTCACGTTGTTCACTTTTGTCCGCTTCGACCCTACATGGCGAGAACAACGGCTGGATGTATGGCTGGTTAGGGTGTGTGTATCGCCAGTTAAGTTCCCAGTGGCATGATCCGCGTATACGCTTGCGGACAGCTTCGCGCCGAGGGCACGACATCCGCCGAGGAGGAGATCGATGGGCTTCGACCAATATCACGAGCCGCCGCAGGAGCTCCCTGAGGAGACACGGACGTTTGCGCGACTTTGCGCGTCATTGACCGAGGAGGCGGAGGCGATCGGCTGGTACGAGCAGCGCCTGGCGGTCGAGCGCGACCCCGAAGCGCGAGGAGTGATGGCCGATGCGGTGGGCGAGGAGTACAAGCACTTCTGTATGGACCTCGAGTTCTTGCTTCGCCGTAAGCCGAGGTGGCGGGAAACCGCCGAAGGGGTGCTCTTCCAGGAGGGGGACATCGTCGAGCACGGCGAGGCCGCGGAGGCCGCCGCTGGGAGCGCCTCCTCGGCTGAGGGTTCTCACTCGGATGGCTCTCACTCTGAGTCGCGTGAGCTCGCCGGCACGCTGGGTATAGGAAGTCTGAGGGAGGGACGATGAGCCATCTACTGCGCGAGCACGCGCCGATCACGCAGGACGGCTGGAAGACGATCGACGACGAGGCCCGCGAGCGCTTGGTACCGGGGCTCGCCGGCCGTCGACTGGTCGATTTCTCCGGACCCCGTGGCTGGGAGCACTCAGCTACCAACCTCGGTCGTGTCGAGGACGCCGATGTGAGCCCGGTGAAGGGTGTGGAGGCAAATCGCCGTGTCGTCCTCCCGCTGGTGGAGTTGCGCGCACGATTCACCGTCTCTCGCGAGGAGCTCAGAGCCGGCGACCGTGGCGCCGAGGACATCGATTTTGACGCGCTCGACGTTGCTGCGCAAAGCATTGTCGAAGCCGAGAACCTTGCCGTGTTTCACTCCTGGCCAAAGGGTGGAATCGCTGGGATTGGCGAGCGCTCACCTCATGGTGCGATCAAGAGTGGGGGAGGCGTGGAGAAGTATCCCGAGCATGTCGCCCGCGCCGTGGAGTTGCTGTTGCGTAAAGGGATCGCCGGACCGTACGGCCTGGCGCTGGGGCGCGAGGAATACACGCGCGTGGTGGAGAGCGCCGAGCACGGCGGTTACCCGCTGCTCGATCACCTGCGCAAGATCCTCGAGGGCCCGATTGTGTGGGCGCCGGGCCTGAAGGGAGCAATCGTGGTGAGCATGCGCGGCGGCGACTTCAGCTTCGAGTCCGGTCAGGATCTAGCGGTTGGCTACGAGTCTCACGACAGCGATGTGGTCACGCTTTATCTGGAGGAGTCCTTCAGCTTCCGCGTGCTCACGCCGGAGGCTGCGGTACCGATCTCGCCACTGAAGGCCTAGCGATTACCCGGGGAGGGAACGATTACCCCCCGGGGAGGTTCACAAACTGATCCGCCCATAAGCAGAGTCGAGCACCAGCTCGAGCTCGGCCAAAACATCGAGATGTCGGTGCGCCCAGGCGATAGCCAGTCCTGGCTGCAACCTGTCCCCGTCGCTCACGTGCTCGAGCACGACCGATCCGTTGGAGACAGGTGTTTCTCCGCCGGCATCTCTGGACTCGGGGCCCGGCGAGGAAGCGGCCAGAGCGATTGCTCTTCCGAACGACTCGTACCACCCGCAGCGGGCCCGTCGTTCGGCGTCGAGGGCGTCGCGTGCCTTGGCCAAGCGTGGCAGTGCGTCATCGATCGGCGCCAGACGCATGAATGAGTGGGCGTCCTGGAGCAGGCGGGCGACCCTGCGCACTCGACCGGCGCCGGTCGCAAGCAGGGTGAGGTCGTTGATATGCCTGCGAGCGGAACCGCGGTTGGCGAGATAGTCACGCATCGCCGCGTCGAGCAACTGCGCGGTATCGAAGGCTTCGCGGGCGGCGAGGCTCGAGTGTGCCTGCTCGCCGTCGTCAAGCAGCGCCGTGATCGTTGCGTCGAGATAGCGGGCGGCGCCGTCGTACGCCGCGCCGATCGCGCCGCGCAGGATCGCGGTCGCCCCGCGCGGCCAGAGCAGCAGGCCGACCAGCAGGCTGACAGCGGCGCCGACCGCGACGTCCTCAACGCGCACCAGACCAACTCTCCAGCCTGCGGGCTGGATCAGGTTGAACAGTACGAGCACGACGATCGTGAAGGCGCCCTGGCCGGCCGCGAAGGAAATCGCCTGAGGCGCATACGCGGCCAGCAGCACGGCAAATGGCAGCACCGCCCAGAGCACGCCGTGATCGGCGCCCACGGCAACCACGATCAGCCCGCCGAGCACTATTCCCGCAAGCGTCCCCAGCAATGCCGAGGCGATCGTCGCGCTCGTCGAGAGCGCGCTCGAGCGCAGCACAGACATCGTGCCGAGCACGATCCAAAACGAGTTCTGCAGGTCAGCCAGCTGTCCGACCAGCACCGCGAGTGCCAGCCCTACGGCCCAACGCAGGCTGTTGCGCAGCCACACCGACCTGGTGCTGGCGTGCGCTAGCACCAGGCGGCGAGCGGTGTCAATGCGCGTGCGCAGTGTCTGTCGCGGCACCGTCTTGTCGCGATCCTCACAGGCTTGCAGGGTGTCTCCTCCCGCCTGTAGGACCCCGTAGGAAAGCGCACGCAATCGGTAGGCCTCGTCCAGCTCGATCTCCGCCTCGGCCTCGTCGCGATCGGGTTGCATACGCTCGAAATGCTCCAGTTGAGCTTGGCCGAAGACATCGTGCGCCTCTCTGAGCCGGGCCATCGCGAGCGGTAGGTCGAGCTCGCCGTCTTCCAGGTGCGGTTCACCGCCTTCCAGGTGCGCCGCAATGCCACGCAATACGGTGGCTGTCGCCGTCTCGATGGCGGCGCGCTCGGCCGGACACGGAGCGGCGGTACTCGCCAGAGCCGGCTGGTGCTCGGCGACTCGTAGCGCCCAGCCAAGGTCATCGATCAGGCGGGCCAGCGCGGCAGTTGGACCGGTCGTGCCACTTGGGCGTTGTGTCATCGAGACGAAGCGGCTACGCACGGCGACTGTTGCCGTATACGTATCTCGCGCCGCGGTGTCGACGGCGGGGCGATCGCCGCGGGACATAGCCTCGACTAGACCAGCCAGTGTCTGTGCCACCTGTGCGACTTCTCGGCGCAGCGCGCTGCGCGGACGAGCGGGCCACAGCAGCAGCGCCGCCGGGATGCAAAGCGCTCCGGCAAGACCCCAGCCGGCCAATCGTGTGGGGATCTCCGCTGCGTCTGCTGGCACCATCACAGGCAGCACGAACGTCAGCGTCACGGCCGCGCGCGCGGCCACGACATAGTCGTTGAGTACACCGGCGAACAGGATCGCGAAGGCGACCAAGCCCATCGCGATCGTCGCAAGCCAGGCCGAACGCGAGCAGAGCGTTCCGAGCGCTATCAACACGCCACCAACCACCATCAGCGGCAGATAGGCGCGCAGACGCGCGCGGCGGGAGCCGCCGAAGTCCGCGAAGACGAGCAGCGCCATCGAGCCGAAGGCCGCAAACAGAGCCATCTGCTTGGCGTCGAACACTTCGAGCGACAGCACGAAGGCGAGCGGCATCACTATCGCCGCTCGAAGCGCGCTCTTGAGGATGAACATCCCCGGATCCGCCGCGCGCAAGCGGGCGATTATCTGAAGCCTGTGCCAATCGGGCATGTCGGCCACCGATTCTGGGCTCTCATATCTCGGCCGTGGCTACTGCTTCCCGGCCCGGATGGACCAGTATGGCGACGATTCGCGTGGTGGGCGCGTACAGTCGTTGGCATGCGGATCGTCAGTCTCGTCCCTCACGCCACGGAGCTGCTGTTCGCGCTTGGGCTTGGCCCTCAGATGGTGGCGGTTACACACGAGTGCGACTATCCGCCCGCGGCGACGGTGCTCGAGCGGGTCACGCGCGATGTGCTCCCCGCCGGTCTCAGCGCCGCGGAGATCGACGCGGCGGTGCGTGAGCGCACCCAGCGTGGGGATGCGATTTACGAGCTCGACGGCGGTGCGCTCGCCGCGCTCGACCCCGACTTGATCGTCACGCAGGCCCTGTGCCCTGTGTGCGCGGTCTCCTACATCGAGGTCGCGGAGCTTGCCAAGGAGATGCCGTCCTGTCCGCAAGTCATCTCGCTCGACCCTCACACGTTGGGTGAAACCCTGGAAGATGTCCAAACGGTCGCCGAGGCCACCAATTGCCGTGAGCGTGGCGCCGAGTTGGTGGGTAAGTTGACCGCGCGTATCGAGCGCATAAAGCGAGCGGTGGAGAATCGTCCGCGCCCCCGCGTTGCCGCGCTCGAGTGGCTCGATCCTGTCTATGTCGCCGGTCACTGGACTCCGGAGCTCATCGAGCTGGCCGGCGGTAACGATGTGCTGGGCTCGCCCGGCGCGCCCTCGGTCACCGCCTCCTGGGAGGCGGTCGCCGAGACAAAGCCAGAGGTCGTGGTGGCGATGCCCTGTGGCTATGACGCGCCTCGGGCGCGTGAGGAGGCGCTGGCTTACGCGACAGAGCTGGCTGGTCTGGGTGCGCGGCGAGTCGTGGCTGTGAACGCGTCCGCTTATTTCTCCCGTCCCGGTCCACGACTGATCGACGGTCTCGAGCTACTCGCCCACATCCTGCATCCAGTGTGTGTCCCTGAGCGCCGCTACGGTACCTCGCGTGCGGATAGCCACCTGGAATGTGAACTCGGCCAAGCAGCGGATGCCTCGCCTGCTGGGTTGGCTTGACGAACGCAGGCCCGACGTGGTCTGCCTGCAGGAGACCAAGCTCACTGACGAGGCGTTCGAGCAGTTGCTTGGTGAGGAGATCTCAGGACGCGGCTATGAGATCGCGGTGCATGGGGAGGCGAGTTGGAACGGTGTGGCGATCCTCTCTCGTGTGGGCTTGAAGGAAGTCGTGAAAGGTTTCGCCAACGCTCCTGGCTTTCCCCACCAAGAGGCGAGAGCGATCTCCGCGAGCTGCGACGGGATTCGGGTGCACTCGGTCTATGTGCCGAACGGAAGGACCCCGGATTCAGATCACTACAAGTACAAGCTGGCGTGGCTTGCCGCCCTGGGAGAGGCTGTCAAGGCGGGGCCAGAGGCGGTGATGGTGTGCGGGGACATGAACATCGCGCCTACCGACCTCGATGTGTTCGATCCCGAGGCTTACATCGGCCAGACTCACGTCACGCCGCCAGAGCGTGCGGCTCTGGCCGAGCTGCAGGAGCTGGGCCTGCGCGATGTCGTGCGCGAGCGTTGGCCGGACGAGCATGTCTTCACCTATTGGGACTACCGCGCTGGAATGTTCCATCAGAACCTGGGCATGCGCATCGACTTGATGCTGGCCGCCCCCATCGTCGCCGACAGGATGAAGGCGGCATGGGTGGACCGTCAGGCCCGTAAGGGCACCGGGCCGAGCGACCATGCACCGGTGATCGTCGACTTGGACGAGGCGCCCGACGGCGACATCGGGCCGCTCGTGCCCCCGCCGTCGGCCCCAAGGACCAAGCGCGGCAAGGCAAAAATCCCTCAGGCGCCCTGACTCCCTAGTGCCTCTTTGCGAGGCCGGGATACGCATACTCTTTCTTATGTTGCGTACGCCTGACCTTTGCGGCCGCGCCTTGGACGGACGCTACGAGCTGCAGGCTCTGATCGGCGAAGGCGCTTTCGGGCGCGTGTATAGGGGGGTCGACCTTCGTTTGGAGCGTCCGGTCGCTGTCAAGGTGATCAAGCCGTGGTGGGCCGAGGACAGCGCCTGGGTCGAACGGTTTCAGCGCGAGGCCCAGATGTTGGCGCGCGTCAGCGACCCCGGGATCGTGCAGATCTATGACATCGGGCACGCGGAGGAGGGGCCTTACTACGTTGCTGAGCTTGTCGATGGCGAGAGTCTCGCCGAGAGGCTGCGCGATGGTCCGCTGCCGTGGACCGATGCGCTAGGGGTGGCCGAGCGGCTGTGCATGGCGCTTGCCAGCGCGCACGCCCAGCGGATCGTGCATTGCGATGTCAAGCCGGCCAATGTTCTGCTCGGCCTCGACGGCAAGGTCAAGGTCGGTGATTTCGGAGTTGCCCGTCTGGCCGAGGGAACCTCGCAGGCGCCGGCTGCGACGATCGCGGGCACCCCGCGCTACATGTCCCCCGAGCAGGCGCGGGGAAGGCCGACGAGTCCTGCCACGGACGTCTACAGCGCCGGCATCGTCCTGTACGAGATGCTCGCCGGCAAACCGCCGTTCGAGCACGGGTCGGTGGTCGAGCTGGGTTTGCGCCACGTGCAAGACGAGCCGCCCGCCCTTCCTGCCACGGTCCCGGAGGGGCTGCGCGAAGTAGTGGATCTAGCGCTATCTAAGGACCCGTCTGAGCGCTACCGCGACGGTGCCGCGATGGCATCCGCGCTTGGCGATGTCAGCGCACTCGGGACACTTGCGCGGACGAGCGAATCCGCTGGGGCCGACGGCCTGGAACAAATAAAGCAAGCGGGAGCCTCGGAGAATGGGGGGACTACGGTCCTGCTCCAGGATCCAGCCACCGTCGTCCGGGTCACGCCGGCCACAGCGACCGTCATACAACCGCGCACGAGGATCATGGGTCGAGGCCGGGGCGGTGCTTCCTCGCCGCCTGCCGGCAAACCCCGAACGGATACCTCCCCGCGCCGCCCACGGCGGATGGCTTTGCTGGCGGCGCTGTTCGTGGCGGTCGTCGCCTTGGTTGCGGCGGGGCATGTCTTTCTCAACAGCTCTCGGTCGGCGGTGAGGGTGCCTGAGGTGGTTGGTCGGCCTTCCGCCACCGCCGAGAGCGCGATAGAGCGCGCCGGCTTGCACTACGCGGTGAGACTTGTCGCGGCGCCGAGTTCAAGGCCCGACGCGGTCACGCACCAATCGCCGCCGCCATCCGCGCGTGTGCGCCCGGGCTCGACGGTCGCGTTGCACATAGCCGAGGCTCCCCGTTGGCGCGAGCTCACCGATTTCTCTGGTGTCGACGACGGCGAATCGGTTCCCTTGCGGATTCTGGGTGGCAAGTGGAAGATCACCTATGGCATGAGCTACGAAGGGTCTTGCACGTTGCTGCTCGTGTGTTTCGGTCCGAGCGCCGAGGTGGAAGACCTCCATACAGGCTCGACCTTCGACAGCTTCGAACTGGGCGAAGGGGAAAGTGAAACCCACACGTTCGACAGTGGCCCCGGCCTCTACCGGCTGAAGGTCTCCGGCGGTCACGACTCGGCCCGATGGTCGATGACGGTCTACGACTACTACTGAGCCGGCCCGCTAGGACCGGGCGAACAAGCGCAGGAACAGCAGGAACACGTTGACCACGTCCAGGAAGATCCCCGCGGCCAAGGGGATGGCTTCCTGGGTTCCGGCGCGGCGCAGGCGGTTGAAGTCAACGACCGTGTACAGCCCGAAGATCAAGAGCCCGAGCAAGGCATAGATGGTGTAGAGCGCGGGGATGCGCACGAAGATCAAGACGATCCCGGCCACGATCAGGCCGAGCAGAAGGAAGAAGAGCGTGCGGTAGAGGAAGGAGAGGTCGCGGCGAATCGCGTAGCCACCCGCGCCCAGGCCTCCCACGAACAGGGCGGTCGCTCCAAGCGCTTGGCGCACCGCGGTCGGGTCGGTCGTGGAGTAGTAGTTAACGGTCGTGGAGATGCTGGCGCCCAGCAACAAGCCGAAGGCGAACAGCAGCGTCAACGCGAGCCCGTGATGGCCGCGGGCGTTGGCCACGTTGAGTCCGACTAGGCATCCGAGTGCCACTATCCAGGCGATGAACCAGCCGGCGCCGCCCATTTCGCGGGCTAGGTAGACGCCGAGGGTGGCGAACCCCACCGTGACGGCGACGAGTCCCATGACCCGACCGAACAGGGACTGGGTGCGTGCCGCCGGCGCCTCGGCGGCAAAGCCTTGTGTGCTCATGGGCGAGATCGTAGGGCTTTGTGGGCCTGCGTGACAAGCGCTTCGTCGCTCAGGTCAAAACTGTGGCCCGTCGACGATCGCCGCGTCAGTCGATCAGACGCTTGCCGAGCCGCCAGATCGCGATCCGCCACATGAGTACGGCGAACACGACCAACACGGCCGCGTTCACCAGGTCACCCGCGCCGAGCTGGTCGAAGGAAGCGTCGCGCACGAGCTGGACGCAGTGATAGAGCGGGTTCACCTTGGCGATTGCACGCAGCACGGAGGGCAACTGAGAGACGGGGAAGAAGGTGCCCGCGACCAAGAACATGGGGGTGAGGACCGCGCTGGTTATGTAGTTGAAGTTGTCGATCGTCTTGGCGACCGCGGCGACCGTGACGCCGAAGCCGGCGAAACCGAATCCGGTGATGAAACCGATGAAGGGCACGAGCAGCATCCCCCAAGTCGGTTCCAAGCCGAAAGCGATCCCCACGAGCAGGGGCGCCATCCCGTAGACACCGGCCCTGATCGAGATCCACAAGATCTCGGCGGTAATTAGCTCCTCGACGTCGACGGGGGCGGCGAGCACCGCGTCGTAGGTGCGCTGGAATTGCCAGCGGATGAACGTGTTGAACATGCCCGGGAATGCCGAGGAGAACAGGACCGCGGTCGCCACTACGCCGGTGGCCACATATTGCACATACTTGACGCCGGCCAGATGGGGGAGCAGCGATCCGAAGCCGAGGCCGAACGCCAGCAGGTAGATCGTGGGCTGCACGATCGAGGAGAAGGTTGTGGCCTTCCAGTAGCGACCGAAGATCGCTACGTCGCGGCTCATTACGCCGGCCAAGGCGGCCGGTTCGAGTCGGCGTATGCGGCGGGGCTGGGCGCTCATTCGATTTCCTCTCCGGTCAAGGCCACGAATGCGTCCTCCAGATTGGCCGGGCGTCGCACTCCCTCGGGCGCCTCGCCGTTGAGCGACTCGGCACGCATGATCGCCACCGCGGGGCCAGAGCGCCGGCTTGTCCATCCTTCGCTGGCGGCCAAATTGCTCACCTCGAGCAGACGCTCGGGCGGCCCATAGACCTCGACGACCTGCTCGCCGGCGTGGGCCTTGACGAGCTCGGCGGGGGTGCCTTGGGCGATGATCTGGCCTTTGCTCATGACCGCGACCGTGTCGGCGAGCCGCTCGGCCTCCTCGATGTAGTGGGTGCTCATCAAGGCGGTGACGCCTTCGGCGCGTAGACCGTCGATCAAGGACCACAGCTCTTGGCGCACTTGTGGGTCGAGGCCTACGGTCGGCTCGTCGAGCAGGACCAGGCGCGGCCGGTGGATCAGGCCGCGCGCCACGAGTAGGCGCCGGCGCATGCCACCGGAGAGCTCGCGCACGATCGTCTCGGCGCGCGGGACGAGGTTGGCGATCTCCAAAGCGCGCTGCACCGCCGCCGGACGCTCACTGCGAGGGACACGGTAGAGGCGCGCGTAGACGGTCAGGATCTGCCTGCAGGTCAGCTCCACGTCGAGGTTGTCCAGCTGTGGCACGACCCCCATCTCCAGGCGCGACTGCTTGGATTCGCGGGGCAACTGGTAGCCGAGCACCGAGAGCTCGCCTTCGTCGGCGATTGTTTGGGCGGTGAGCATCCGCATCGTCGTCGACTTGCCTGCTCCATTTGGGCCGAGCAGACCGAAGCAGATGCCTGGCTGAACCTCCAGGTCGAGTCCGTTCACTGCCACAATCGAGCCATAGCGCTTGACCACGCCTCGCAGCGCGATCACGGGTGCCTGCGCCGCGCTCACTTGGATGATCTCTCGATTGCGCTGACCGCGCCGGCTGCCGTCACGGTGACATGTGTACCAACTGTGAGGGCGTGCCCGCCTCCAACCCTGGCCAGCAGCGGTGCCATCGGGCTGGTCGAGTCGCTTTGGCGAATGGTGAGGAGAGCGTCGTGCCCGTAGTAGCGACAGCGCTCGACGATGCCTCGCAAGCCCTCGTCGTTTTCGTCGGTGGCTCGTACCTTGAGTTGCTCCGGGCGTATCACCACGATCCCTTGCCTGAGTGTCTGTTCCTGTGCTGCGTGCCCGCGCAACTGGAGGGTCCCCAATGCTGTCTGGGCTCGACCGTCGCCCAAAGTCGCCTCGACCAGGTTGGCCTCGCCGATGAAGTTCGCCAGGCCGGCATCTTGGGGCATCGCATAAATGTTTTGAGGAGAGCCTTGTTGGATGATCTGTCCGTTGCGCAGAACGGCCACAGAGTCCGCTAGCGAGAGTGCCTCCTCCTGGTCGTGGGTCACGAGCACGGTGGTCGTTCCCTGTCGTCGCAGCAAAGCGCTTACTTCCTCTCGCACCGCGCCCCGCAGGGTCGCATCCAGCGAGGAGAAGGGCTCGTCGAGCAGCAACAAGGCCGGCTTGCGGGCCAATGCTCGCGCGAGCGCCGCGCGCTGTTGCTCACCGCCGGAAAGCTCGTGGGGCATGCGCTTGGCGAGCGCGCTCAGACTGACCATCTCAAGCAGCTCGCTGACCGTGCCGCCTCTTCGCTCGGCGCGAGAGAGGCCGAAGCCAACGTTTGCTTGTACGTCGAGGTGAGGGAACAGGGCGCCCTCCTGTGGCACGTATCCGATGTCGCGTCGCTCTGGGGCTATGTGGGTGCGTTCGTCGTCGAGCACCCGTCCCGACAGCGAGACGCATCCTTGCTGGGCGCTCTCGAAGCCCGCGATCACGCGCAGAAGGGTGGTCTTACCGCATCCCGACAGCCCGAGCACGGCGCTCAGCGACCCGTCGGGCACCTCTAGGTCGAGGCCGCGCAACACCTCGTTGCCGGCGTACCCCTTCCAAAGTTCGCGCACTTCAAGCGCGCTCGTCCTGTTCACGAGGGCATTGTCCTCGAAGGCTTCGCCACGCGACGGCTGAGCAGATAGGCGGGGACGGCTGAGATGGCGACGATCAACGCGGCGTATGGGGCGGCCGCGCCGTAGGCGAAGTCGCTCGTGTAGACCCAGAATTGGGTGGCGAGCGTGTTGATGCCGGTCGGTCGCAACAGCAATGTGGCTGTCAGCTCGGTGCATGATGAGATGAACACAAGCAGGAAAGCGACCCCCAGGCCTGGACCGATTAGGGGCAAGGTGACGGTCAGCCAAACCGAGACGGGGCGCCGCCCGAGCGAACGGGCTATCTCCTCGAAGTGCGCGGGTGCGAGCGCCAAAGCTGAGCGCACGCCCACGACTGCCAGCGGCAGGAAGAGGATCGCGTAGGCCACGATCAGCTCCAAAGCACTCTGGTAGAAGGGCAACGCGTAGCGGACCGAGAAGGACACCAGTCCGAGCGCGACGACCAGGCCGGGCAGCGCCTGGGGCAGCAGAGCGAGGCGCTCGATCGTGGTCGAGAGCCGGTTGCGATGACGCATCGCCGCCGCCGTCACCGGGATCGCCATGACCGTCGCGAGCCCGGCGGCGGCGGCACTCAGCTCGGCGGTGTGCAGCGCGTCGGTGAGAATCGAGGCCGAGGGCAACGTGGTCGAGCCGCCGCGGATCGACCAGTAGGCCAACGCGGCAAGTGGCACACCGAGTGCCAACGCCGCGAGGGCGAGCAGCCCAAGCATCACGGGGATCGTGAGTAGGCCCAGTTTGACCTTCGCGACTTTGCGTCGTGTGCCGCTTCCGATCCGCGCGAGTCGTCCGCTGCCGACGAGGATCAGCTCGCAGGCGAGCGCGGCTATACCGAGTGCCACGAGTACGAGCGATAGCGCGCACGCCGCCGCCGTGTCGAAGCCGAGCTTGAACTCGGTGAAGATCGCGACGGTGAATGTTTGGTACTGGAGGATCTCGAACGCCCCGTACTCAGCCAAAAGTCCAAGCGTCACCAGTAGGCAACCGCCCAACACGGCGGGCAGCATTTGGCGCAAGGTGACCTTGAAGAACACCTGCCAAGGGCCCATGCCGAGGCTACGCGCGACCTCCTCCAAGGCCGGGTCAACTCCGGCCAAACCGGCCATCGCCGGCAGGAACACGAGTGGGTATAGCGACAGCGTCATGATCATCACCGCGGCCAGGTAACCGTGCAGGCTGTGGTCGAGCGAGACCCAGCCGAAACCGACCACGAAGTCGGGAATGCCGAGCGGGAGCACCAGTACTACCGCCCACAGGCGTCTGCCTGGGATCGTGGTGCGCTCCACGCACCACGCCGCCGCCACGCCGATCAGCAGGCACAGCGAGGCGCTCGCGAGCACCAGGCGCAGTGTGTTCCACAACAGCACCGCGGTGTTGTGGCGGAAGAGCAGGCGTTCGACTTGGTTCCAGCCGGATTGCTGGGCCTCGACGACGAGGAAGACGAGCGGCAACAGCACGAGGGCGCCAACCAGCGCCGCGCCTAGCGTTGTGGTCAGGGGTAGGCTTGCTCGCCCAGCCCACATGCGCCGCCAGCGGCCGGCCAGGTGTGGGGTGGGCGAGGCGAGCGTGTCCATCCCGGTCCGGGCCCTAGAGCAGTCCGAGCTTTTGCTCGAGTTCCAACGGTGCCGAGCCGTCGCCCAGTTCAGACAGCGAGATCGCGGCTGGCTGGAGTTCTGCGAATGGTCGCAATCCCTTGGCTGGCGCCACGCCTACTCGCAAGGGGTACTCGTAGCTGTGGCTGTGGGCGAGCACTTCTTGACCTTCGGCGCTGACGAGAAACGCAACGAAGGCTTGTGCCGCGGCCTGGTGTGAGCTGGACTTCAGAATGGCTGCTCCGGACACGTTGAGCAGATCCCCGGGGCTGTGTGGGGCGTAGTAGGCCAAGGCCGAGTGCAGACCTTTCTGGCCGACCTCGTCGCGCAGCCTGTACCAGTAGTAGTGGTTGATCAATCCGACCGCGCTCTCGCCGTTGTTGACCTGGGCTACGACGGTCTCGTTGTCGGGGTAGATCTTGCTGTTTGCCTTCATCCCTTCAAGCCACTTTTCGGCGGCCGCGCTGCCGTCGAACTTGGTGATCGAGGTGATCAGTGGTTGGAAGTCGGTCTCTGAAGGGGCGATGCCTAGCTTGCCCTTCCACTTCGGTTCCGCAAGGGCCAGGATCGAGCTGGGCAGGCTGGACGGTGAGATCTGCTGGGTGTTGTAGACCAGCACGGCCACTCGTCCGGAGACGCCCACCCAGTCTCCCTGCGCGGAGCTGTAGCGAGCTGGGACGGCCGCGAGTGTCGAGGGATCGACGGGCGCCAACAGACGCTGCTCGCGCAGGCGTTCCAAGGCCGGCGTGTTCTCGGTATAGAAGACATCCGCGGGGGAGTTTGAGCCCTCTTGCAAGATCTGGTTGGCGAGTTCGGCCTCGTCGCCGGAGCGTGTGTTCACTTTTACGCCCGTCTTCTTTTCGAAAGCCGCCACCAGCATCGAGGTCGTCTGTTCGTGCTGGCCGTTGTAGAGCGTGATCGACTGGCCGGAGAGCTCCTCACCGGTGGACGCAGCGGTCGTCGTGGTGCTTTTGGACCCTCCGCAAGCTGTCAATGCCAGCGTCGCGGCGAGTGCTAGGGGCAGAGTGATCGTGAGCTTGATGCGATGCATTGGGCTGGCGTCCTCCTGGGCCTTTCCTACGGATTCTCGCGAGGCGCGTCCGCGATATCCGATTGCGTTGGTCGGGATTGCACGGGCAAGCTATCACACAAGTTAGGGTGCCCTAAGACATGGTGACTTATTTGCAAGCGCGGCTCGCCGCCTGGTCGTCACCCGATCAAGGTGATGTCATGCTTCGATAGCTCGTCTAGCGTCTGTGGGGGACCACCCTCGCAGGGCGAGCTGCGTCTCTTGCGAGAGCGACAATCTCTACGCCTAACAAAGGAGCTCACGATGGCCGATCGACCTGTGTTCGTGTTTCTTGCCGCCTATGACAACGCGGCGGATGCGGAGCTCGACTACGAGAGGGTGTTCGACCTGCACGCCGCCGGGGTGATCGGCACGTTCGACGCCGCGGTCGTGGAGAAGAGCGAGGATGGCAAGGTCCACGTCCACAAGACCGAGAAGCCGACCCAGCACGGCGCCTGGACCGGGATCGCCGTGGGAGCGATCGCGGGCATCCTGTTCCCACCGAGCATCCTCGGCAGCGCGGTCGTCGGCGGCGCCGCCGGCGGGGTCGTCGGCCATCTCTGGCGCGGAATGTCGCGCGGCGACCTCAAGGACTTGGGCGAGCTGCTCGACGAGGGCCAGGCCACCCTGGTGGTGATCGGCCGCTCAAAGCTGGGCGAGCAGATCGAAAAGGCCGCGGCTCGGGCGCTGAAGACCTACGAAAAGGAACTGAAGGCCGACGCGGAGCAGCTGGACGCCGAACTGGACGAGGCGGCCAAGGGGCTGGCCTCAAGTTGATGTTGTTTGTTGCGTGAGACGGTTGCCCTACGCGCGGACGCGCCTGCGCGTAGGGCACCCCTTTGCCGAACAACACAACCTCGGCCTAGAGCGCTGCGCAGAAAGTCTCGGGGTCGGGTCATACACTCACGGAATGGATCGTCTGAGCACTGAATCGTCTCAGCGGGCGGGTTTGGCCGTCGAGGCGGATGGGGTCGAGGTGATCCGCACCGTCGGGCTCACGAAGGTCTATGCGGGCGCGGACTTCGCCGCGGTGGACGGCCTCGACCTGACCGTTAAGGCCGGTGAGATTTTCGGGCTGCTCGGTCCCAATGGCGCCGGCAAGACGACAACGGCGGGGATGCTCACGACACGGGTGATCCCCACTGCCGGGGAAGCTTGGATCGGGAGCGTGGACGTGGTCGCCCATCCGGCGCTCGCAAAGCAGCTGATCGGAATGGTCTCCCAGCAGAACACGCTTGACCGCCAGCTCACGGTGTGGGAGAACCTGTACTTCCACGGTCGGCTGTTTGGCATCAGCGCAGCCGACTCGACGCGCATCGCCGACGAGCTACTCGAGCAGTTCCAGCTGGCCAAGTGGGCGAAGGCGTCGGTCTTCGCGCTATCGGGTGGGATGGCCCAGCGGTTGATGGTGGCGCGCGCGATCTTCCACCGTCCGGCCGTGCTGTTTCTGGACGAGCCGACTGCCGGGCTCGATCCGCAGAGCCGTCTTGCGCTGTGGGAGATCCTGGGCGAACTCAACCGCGATGGACAGACGATCCTCTTGACGACCCATTACATGGAGGAGGCCGACCAGCTGTGCGAGCGCGTGGCGATCATGGACCACGGCAAGATCCTCGCGCTCGACACGCCGGCGAACCTGAAGCAGTCGGTCGACGCCGACACGATCGTGACGGTCAAGGCCGATGGCGACATGGATGCGCTTGCTGCTGCCCTGTCCGGTGGGATCGAAGGCGCCACGCGTACGCGGGTGGTCGAGGGCGGCGTGGAGCTGCATGTACAAGGGGCTAAGCGGCTCGTGCCGAGCGTGGTCGACGTAGCCGAGCGCGGTGGCTTCGAGGTGGCCGACCTGTCGGTCGCCGAACCCAGTCTTGAGACCGTGTTCATCAACCTGACAGGCAAGGAGCTGCGCGACTGATGGCCACGCCCGTCACTACCCCCGCCGAGTCGACTCGTCTGCCCGTGGCCCACGCGCCGATCACGTTGAAGCCGACGCGCTCGACGATGGCCGCGAGCCGCACCGCGCTGCGCGCGCTGATCCTGCGCGACCTGGTCGTGTTGCGCAAGAACTTCGGCGAATTCGTCGTGCGCACGATCATCCAGCCGTTCCTGCTCGTGTTCGTGTTCCTGTATGTGTTTCCCTCGATCGGCCAGGGTGTGGGCGGGGGTGGGGGAAAGGTGGCCGAGTCGGCCTTCGCCACGGTGTTGGTGCCCGGCGTGGTGGCGATCTCAATCATGTTTCAAGGGATCCAGGCGGTCGCGCTACAGCTCTCGGCGGAGTTCGGCTACACACGTGAGATCGAGGATCGTGTGCAGGCGCCGTGCCCGATCTGGTTGGTGGCCGTCTCCAAGGTGCTCTCCGGCGCCGTGCAGGGAGCGCTGGCGGCCGTGATCGTATTCCCGATCGCCGCGGTCATCCATGCGCCGGGAGTGCACGCGCACTTGACCGTGAACTGGCCGGTGTTGTTGACCTTGATCCCACTCGCTTGCGTGGCGATGACCTCGCTCGGGCTGCTGCTCGGCACGGTCTTCGAGCCGCGCAACATTGGTCTGATGTTCGGCTTCGTTGTGCTGCCTTTGACCTTCCTCGGCGGCACCTACTACCAGTGGACTAAGCTGGCCCCGGTACAGGTGGGCGGCATTCACTGGCTGCAGATAATTGTGCTCGTCAACCCGCTGATCTATGTGGCCGAGGGGATGCGCGCGGCGCTCACGCCGATCCCGCATATGTCGCTTTGGGCGGTGTATCCCGTGCTCGTCGCTTTCTGTGCCGGCTTCCTGGTGCTCGGCCTACGAAGCTTCCGCAAACGTGTGCTGGTTTAGGACCGTCTCTGAGGCCGGTCGGTAGCCTCCATCGTCGATGCCGATCACGATCACACTCCCCGATGGAAAGGCGCTTGAGCTGCCAGACGGCGCCACCGGCGCCGACGCTGCCGCGGCGATTGGGCCTGGCCTAGCCAAAGCAGCGCTGGCGATAGAACTCGATCGTCCTGGGCCCGAGACCGATCGCCCTGGGCCCGAGACCGCGGAGGTTCGCGACCTCGCGCGACCCTTGCCGGATAGAACCCAGATCGCGATCCTTACGGCCAAGAGCGGCGACCCCTCGCTGGCCCTGATCCGCCATGACGCGGCGCACGTGCTGGCCAGCGCCGTGATGGAGCTGTGGCCGGGCGTGAAGATCTCGATCGGGCCGGCGATCGAGAACGGCTTCTACTACGACTTCGAGTTCCCCCTGGGCGTTTCCATCTCCGAGGCGGACTTTCCCGCGATCGAAGCGAAGATGGCCGAGCACGTGAAGGCGGGGGAGACGTTCGTGCGCGAGGATGTCTCGGTGCAAAGCGCGCGCGAGCGCTTCGTCGGCGAGAACCAGGATTACAAGGTCGAGCTGATCGACGATCTCGTTAAGGGCGCGCCTCCCGAGCAGCCACTCGAGAGCGTCTCGCTCTACACGAACGGGCCATTCACCGACCTGTGCCGCGGCCCGCACGCGCCCAACACCAAGACGGTCGGCGCCTTCAAGCTGCAGTCGGTCGCCGGTGCTTACTGGCGCGGGGACTCCAAACGCAAGATGTTGACCCGTATCTACGGCACCGCCTTTCACACCAAGGCCCAGCTCAACGAGTACCTGGAGCGCCTAGAGCAGGCCGCCCAGCGCGATCATCGCAAGCTCGGACTCGAGCTCGGGCTGTTCCATTTCTCCGACGTCTCTCCTGGTGCGGCGTTCTGGCTGCCGGCCGGCACGAACATGTACAACGCGCTCGTGTCGCTCTCGCGTGAGATGGGCTTGAAGCGCGGCTACAGCGAGGTCAAGACTCCGCTGATCTACGACGCCGAGCTATGGAAGATATCCGGGCACTGGGGCAAGTACAAGGAGAACATGTTCACCGTGCGGGTGGAGGAGCGCGAGATGGGCGTCAAGCCGATGAACTGTCCCGGGCACGCCCATCTGTTCAACAGCAGTCGCCATTCCTATCGCGACCTGCCCGTGCGCTACTCAGAGCCGGGACTGCTGCACCGCAACGAGGCCTCGGGCGTGCTGCACGGGTTGCTGCGCGCGAGGCACTTCGCCCAGGACGACGCTCACATTTTCTGCACCGAGGAGCAGGTCCAACAGGAGGTGGCAGGCTGCCTGGAGTTCGCCTTTGCCACCTATCGTCTGTTCGACTTCGACGTGCGCCTGGAGCTCTCCACGCGACCCGAGCAGCGCGTCGGCTCGGACGAGCTGTGGGATCGCGCTGAGGAAGCGCTCACCAATGCGCTCGACTCACAGGGCCTCAGTTACGAGCTGAACCCCGGCGACGGCGCCTTCTACGGGCCGAAGATCGACATGCACATGACCGACTCGCTCGGGCGCTCTTGGCAGCTTGGCACCGTGCAGCTCGACTACAACATGCCCGAGCGCTTCGGGCTCAGCTACACCGGCGCCGACAACGCCGAGCACCAGCCCGTGATGATTCACCGCGCGCTGTTCGGCTCCTACGAGCGCTTCATCGGCATCATGATCGAGCACTACGGCGGCGAGTTCCCACTGTGGCTCGCGCCGGTGCAGGCGATTGTGCTGCCTATCTCCGAGCGCCTGAACGATTACGCCGAGAGCATCCACGAGCGCTTGCGCGCGGCCGGCATTCGCGTCGAGCTGGACGATCGCGGCGAGTCGATCGGGCGCAAGATCCGCGAGGCGGAGTTGCGCAAGATCCCGAACATGCTGATCGTCGGCGATCGCGAGGCGGAGAGCGACAGCGTCTCGCTGCGTGAGCATCGCGGCGGCGGGGCACCGCGGGCGCAGCCCGTGGTCGGCAGCGTGGCCGTCGGCGAGCTACTGGAGAATCTTCTCAGCGAGGCGCGTGCGCGCGGTGAGCACAAGCACGCGGGTTAGGAACAGTCGAATGTCGAGTCAGCGAGAAGTCCTTGCGCGCCGCGCCGCGCCCGCTATACTCGGCCGCCTTGAAGCTCGGAATCCATTCACGGCGCAGCGCGTAGTCTCAACTTGACGCGCACCCCCACAAGCTAGTGGCCGTTCCCCGCAGGTTCGACCGCCGGCTCCCCGAGCGGGACCAGACGAGGATCAACGATCGTATCCGTGTGCCCGAGGTGCGCGTGATCGACGACGAGGGCAACCAGGTCGGCGTGATGAAGACTCCCGAGGCGCTTAAGTTCGCCCAGGAACGGGACCTTGATCTGGTTGAGGTCGCGCCGGAGGCCAAACCGCCGGTTTGTCGAGTCCTTGACTACTCCAAGTACAAGTACGAGCAGGCCCAGAAGGTCAAGCAAGCGCGCAAGCACCAGCAACAGATAACCGTGCGCGAGATCAAGTTCAGACCGAAGATCGCCGAGCACGACTACGACACCAAGAAGCATCACGTGGAGCGCTTCCTGCGCCACAAGGACAAGGTCAAGATCACGATCATGTTTCGTGGCCGCGAGGTCACCCATCCAGAGCGCGGCGTGATGATCCTCGACCGGCTCGCCGAGGAGCTCTCGGAGCTCGGTGTGGTCGAGCAGCGCCCCACCCAGGACGGACGCAACATGACGATGATGTTGGCTCCCTCCAAGGCAGTGTTGGCTGGCAAGGCAGACGGCTCAGAGGCGACGCACGAGGTTTCTGGGACCGAGCAGGATGGCGCCGGCGCCGCTCCTCTGGTGGTCGCGGGGGCGTCGGATGGGGACTCGCCTGAGACGGTTGGGACGGAGACGCAGGATGGCGCCTCGCCTGAGACTGTTGGGACGGGGACGCAGGATGGCGTCTCGCCTGAGACGGTTGGGACGGGGACGCAGGATGGCGCGGACGCGTCTCCTGAGGCGGTGGTTTCCTCGGGGAGAGTGGCCGGGACGGTCGTCTCGCCAGATGCGGTTGCGCCGGTCGTCGAGAGCCAGAACGGCGCTGGCGACGGCGCCGTGTCATAATCATCGCTTCGAGGGTGGCGCAGGCGGCCGCAGGTCGCTGAGCCGGGACCCTCGATCTTTGATTTTTATGCCGAAGATGAAGACACATAGCGGCGCCAAGAAGCGCTTCAAGGTGACTGGTTCCGGAAAGGTCCGGGCCCGACACGCCTTCTCGAGCCACATCCTCGAGAAGAAGTCGCCCAAGCGCAAGCGCACCTTGGCCCATCCAGTGATGCTTTCCGATCACGATATTCCGCGTGTCAAGAAGCTCTTGGGGGTCGGCAAATGACGAGGGTCAAGCGGTCGGTTCACGCACGCAAGAAGCGCAGGGCAACGCTTGAGTTGACGAAGGGCTTCAGGGGCGAAGCTCACTCCAACTACAAGCGCGCCAAGGAGGCCTTGATGAAGGCCGACGCCTATGCCTATCGGGATAGGCGCAACCGCAAGCGCGATTTCCGCAGGCTTTGGATCACGCGCATCAATGCGGCCGCCCGCCAAAACGGGATGAGCTACTCCCAGTTCATGCACGGTCTCACGCTCGCTGGTGTCGAGTTGGACCGTAAGGTCTTGGCGGACATCGCGGTGCGCGACGCTGACACATTCCGACGTTTCGCAGAGACCGCCCGCGAGGCGTCGGCTGCCTGATCGGACAGTCGACAGAGGAACCTCTCGGGCGCTGCTCCTTCGGGACCGGCGCCCTTTTTTTACCCATGATGCCCATCACCTCACAACAGAACCCCAGGATCAAGGAGCTGCGCAAGTTGCGGCGCTCGCGCGATCGTGCGCGTACGGGTCTGTTCTTGGCCGAGGGGGAGGATCTGATCGCGGCTGCCATGGCAGCGGGCAGGCCGACGGTGGAAGGCTTCCGTTTGGCGGGCACAGCCATTGGTGGTCCTAGCTTCGAGGATGTCGAGGCGGGCGTGCTGGCGGGCGTCTCCACGCTGGGGTCGGGAACACGTGCGATCGGCGTCTATGAGCAGCGCTTCGGCGAGCCCGTTGGTCCGCTCTGCGTGTATCTACATGGGGTGTCCGACCCGGGGAACATAGGCACAGTGCTGCGCTCCGCGCTTGCCTTCGGGGCCTCCTCTGTGGCGCTCGGCCCGGGCTGCGCTGATCCTCATTCTCCGAAGGCGGTGCGGGCGAGTATGGGCGCGATCTTTGCGGTGGCGTTGGCACGCGTGGACGATCTCGATGGACTGCCGGGCGAGCGCTGTGCGCTGGTGGCGGGCGCGGGCATGCCGATTCATATGCTTGCCACGAGCGGTCCCATCACGCTGCTTGTCGGGGCCGAGCGAGAAGGCCTGCCGGGGCATGTGGTGAGGGTGTGCGAGCACATCGTTCACATCCCGATCGCCTCGGAGTCGCTGAACGCGGCGATGGCTGCCACGGTGGCGCTATACGAGACGACACGCCCCTCGACTAGGGTGCCACCGTCATGATCGATCGGATAAAGCAGTTGCACGCGCAGGCACACGGCGAGATCGAGGCGGCGTCCAGCAGCGAGGCGGTCGAGGAGCTGAGGGTGCGCTACCTGGGACGCAAGGCCGAGCTTCCGCAGATGTTGCGCTCGGTCGCCACGCTCGCGCCAGAGGAGCGCGGGGCAGTGGGCAAAGCGGCCAACGAAGCCCGGCGTGCCTTGGAGCAGGCAATCGAGGCGCGCGCGCAGGCGCTCGACGCGAGCGAGCTGGAAGATCGTTTGAAGGCCGACGCGGTCGACGTGACACTGCCCGGCACCCCAGCTCAGCCGGTGGGCAGGCTGCATGTTTTGAGCGCCACGATGCGCGAGCTCGAAGATATCTTCCTGGGGCTCGGCTTCACGGTGCTGGAAGGCCAAGAGGTAGAGACAGTTCACTATAACTTCGACGCACTCAACCACTCGCCGACCCATCCGGCGCGGGCGAAGACTGACACCTTCTACCTATCTGAGGGTGTGGTCTTGCGCACGCACACCTCGCCAATGCAGATCAGGGCGATGGAGGCGCATCCGCCACCTCTTTATGTGGTGATCCCAGGGCGTGTGTATAGGCCCGACAGCGATGCCACCCATACGCCCCAGTTTCACCAGGTTGAGGGGCTCGCCGTGGACGAGGACATCACCTTGGCTGACCTGAAGGGGACGCTGCTGGCGTTCGCCAAGACCGTCTTCGGTGAAGAGCGTGACGTGCGCTTGCGTCCCCACTTCTTTCCGTTCACCGAGCCGAGCGTGGAGGTAGACGTGTCCTGCTTTCACTGTTCGGGCAAAGGCTTCATGGGTGACGGGTCGCGCTGTCCTCTGTGCAAGGGTGAGGGTTGGTTGGAGGTGCTCGGCGCGGGTGAGATCGACCCGAACGTTTACTCATATGTGCCTACGACCGAGCTCAACGCGCCCGGGTATGACCCCGAGAAGGTGCAGGGCTACGCGTGGGGGATGGGCGTGGAGCGGATCGCGATGCTCAAGCACGGGATCCCCGACCTGCGCCTCTACTACGAGAATGACATCCGCTTCCTGGAGCAGTTCGGATGATCCCCATCTCATTCACAATGCTCGCGCTGTCTCCTAAGGAGAAGGCCGGATTGGTCCCCACCCCGTTCACAATGCCCACGCCGTCTCCTAAGGAGACGCGCGGATGAAGGTACCTCTGAACTGGCTACGGGAATACTGCTCGCCCGACCTGGACACCGCGGCGATCGAGGAGCGCTTGACGATGACTGGGACCAAGGTTGAGACGATCCTGCACCATGGCGTGCCCAGCACCGACCACTTCGTCGTGGGACGCGTGCTCGACGCTCAACCTCATCCCGACGCCGACCGGCTGAAAGTGTGTGAGGTTGACGTGGGAGAGGCCGAGCCGGCCGGGATTGTGTGCGGTGCGCCCAACGTCGCGGCCGGGCAGACTGTCGCTGTCGCGCTTCCTGGTGCGAGGATGCCAGACGGCACCAAGATCAAGGCGGCCAAGCTGCGGGGTGTACCTTCGCACGGCATGATCTTGGCCGCCGACGAGCTTCAGATCGACAATGACCACGCGGGAATCATGGTGCTCGACGATCTGGTGGTGGACGCCGAGCTGGCGCCGGGGACACCTCTGGCGGATGTGCTCGCGATAAGCACGGACGTGCTCGAGCTGGAGATCACTCCAAACCGGCCGGACTGCTTGGGGGTGTACGGGGTGGCACGAGAGCTGCATGCGGCCACAGGCACACCGCTCGCGCGGGGGCCGTGGGCGGAGGATCCTGGTGCCGGCGGAGAACAGAGGGTTGGCGCGGGGCAGGGAGCCGGGGCGGAGCGGGGAACCGACGGCGCGGGGTTGGGTGATCCCGCGGGGGGTGTTCTACGCGCGCGCGTGGGGCACCCCCTCGTGGACATAACAGTTGACTGTCCGGACCTTTGTAAGCGCTTCACGGCGAGGGCCTTCGAGGGCGTCACGATCGCTTCCTCACCGCTCTGGCTAAAGGCGAGGCTGAGCGCGGCCGGTCAGCGCCCGATCAACAACGTGGTTGACATAACCAACTATGTGATGCTGCTGACGGGTCAGCCGCTGCACGCTTTTGACCTCGACCGCATCGCCGGTGGTCGCCTGACCGTGCGCGGGGCCCGCGAGGGCGAGCGAATGAAGACGCTCGACGGCCAGGAGCGGACGCTCGATAGTGAGATGGTCGTGATTGAGGACGCCGAGGGACCGACTTCGATCGCGGGGATCATGGGTGGCTCGCGCTCAGAGGTGGGTCCACAGACGACGAAAGTCTTGATGGAGGTGGCTAACTGGAGCGGTCCCAACATCCATCGGACCTCATGGGCTTTGGGTCTGCGCAGTGAGGCCTCGGGGCGCTTTGAGAAGGGGTTGGCGCCTGAGCAGTGCATGCACGCCCAGGCGGTTGCAACGCGACTGATGATCGAGCTGTGCGGCGCGGAGCTAGTTCCAGGCACCACCGATTTGGCTTGGGAGCCGACGCCCCTGAAGACGGTCAGGCTACGCGAGCGTAAGGTCGAGGCGATCTTGGGGATGCCTGTGCCGAGGGCGCGCCAGGCCGAGATCTTGCAGGCGCTCGACTTCGATGTGACCGAGGTGGGGGACGGCCTTGATGTGACGGTTCCCGCGGTCCGCCGTTACGACGTGACCAGGGAGGCCGACCTGATCGAGGAGGTGGCGCGGATCAACGGGCTCGGCGAGCTACCCGCGACTTTGCCGGCGCGCAGAGGTGCCTACGGTCGCCTTTCGATGACCCAACGGTTGCGTCGACGCGCCGCCGACGCGCTTGTGGGCAGGGGCTTGTATGAGACCGTGGGCTGGACGTTTACGACGCCGAGCCTGCACGACCGCTTGCGCTTGTCTCCACAAGATCAGCGCCGAAGAGCCCCCGCGTTGGAGAACCCGCTATCGGAAGACCAGTCGCTGCTACGCACGACCTTGCTCGGCTCGTTGCTGGACGTGGCGGCCCACAATTCAGCGCGCGGGACAACGGACCTGCGACTTTTCGAGATGGGATCGTCGTTCGTGCTGGCTGGTGAGTCCGGCGCAGGTGACACAGGCACGGGTGTACTTGAGCACGGCGCCCTCGGGGTTCTGCTCAGCGGCCGGACGGCGCCAGTGACCTGGGGCGTGCCCGACCCGCCCAAGGCGGACGTATTCGCGGTGAAGGGTGTGCTCGAAGCCCTCGGCGAGGCGCTCGGGGTGGACTTGGAGTGCAGGGCCGAGCCTCAACCGTTCCTGCATCCCGGCCGGGCAGCAGTGGTCCTTTGCGAGGGCGAGGAGCTCGGCTGGCTGGGCGAGCTGCATCCGCTCGTGGCGCGCGAGTGGGGGATCGACGAGGCGGCCGTGATGGAGCTTAATCTCGACACGCTGTTGGCGAAAGCCGGCGGTCGAGGCGCATATCGAGACGTGGTCTCCTATCCGGAGCTTCGCCAGGACCTGGCGGTGGTACTGCCCGAGGAGGTACCGGCGGCGCGTGTGCTTGAGAGCGTGCGCGGGGCCGGCCAGGTATTGCTCGACCAAGCCGACGTGTTCGATGTGTACAGCGGCCCCCAGGTGGGGGAGGGCAGGCGCTCTTTGGCTCTGTCGCTCTCGTTTAGGGCGCCCGACAGGACGCTCACTGACGAGGACGTGGCGCCGGTGCGGGCAGCGATCGTGGCAGCGCTCGGTGAGCTGGGGGGTGAGCTGCGTGGCTAAGGTCCTTGTTGCCGGCGCCACAGGCTTCGCAGGTGCGCTTGCCGCGCACCTGCTCTGGCGTCATCCGCGCTTCGAGTTGGTGGCCGTGACCGGACGCTCGGAGGTGGGACGGCGCTTGGACGATCTCTATCCGCGCTACCGCGTGCCTTTGGAATTGGAGGAGCTGAACCTCGACCGTCGCGGCAACGTGGACGCGGCGATCGTCGCCTACCCCCATGCAGCCTCGGCGCCGGTCGTCGCGGCGCTGCGCGCTCGCGGTGTGCGCGTCGTCGATCTGAGCGCAGACTTCCGGCTCTCAGAGCTCTCCACTTACGTGCAGTGGTACGGCCCGCATCCACACCCGGAGCTGCTCGAAGACGCTTCCTATGGATTGCCTGAGCTGCACCGCGAGGCGATCGCGGCCGCGGACCTTGTGGCGACGCCCGGCTGTTACCCGACAGCGTCGCTGCTCGGGCTCGCGCCGCTTGCCCGCGCCGGGCTGATCGCTGACCTGGTGATCGACGCCAAGCAGGGACTCTCCGGTGCGGGACGCTCGGCCACCTGGCAGACGCACTTCTCCAACAGCGGCGAGAACATCCTGCCCTACAACATTGTCCACCACCGTCACACCCCCGAGATCGAGCAGCAGCTGGACGATCTCGACCCCACCCATCCTGGCCTGCGAGTGCAGTTCACCCCGCATCTCGTGCCGCTCGACCAAGGCGAGCTCGTCAACTGCTACGTGACCCCCACGCGGCGATTGGAGCAGGACGAGCTGGATGTGATGTACGAGGACGCCTACGCGGGCGAGCCTTTCGTCGAGCTGGCGCCGGCGCCGGCTGAGGTGCGTGACGTGCGCGAAACGAACATCTGCCGCTTGCACGTCGCGGCCAGTGAGCATACCGGCAAGGTCGTCGTGCTCTCGGCGATCGACAACTTGTGGAAGGGCACCTCCTCACAGGCGGTCCAGAACCTCAATTTGATGTTCGGTTTCCCCGAGGGTGAAGGATTGCTGTGAGAAGGCGTCCCGAAAAGTGTGCGATCTGCGGTGAATCGGGCGTGGCCGAGCTGAACACGACCGGTCGGGCATCGTGAGCGCCGGCAGAGACGTGTGGGGCGACCGGGCCGCCGCGGGGCCGCCGCAGCCTTTCTTTCACTCGCGCTGGGTCGAGCTGCCCGGACATGTGCGCGAGCTGGGGCCCGAGGCGGGCCTGCCCGCCGGCTTTCGGGCCTTCGGCGTGGCGTGTGGGATCAAGCCTTCAGGCAACCCCGACCTGGGTCTGCTCCTATGCGACGCCGAGCACCCGGTCAGCGCCGCGCGTTTTGCCGACACGGGCACTCCGGCCGCGCCGGTCATGCTCAGCCGCGAGCGCTGCACGCTGTCCTCGCTGCGCGCGATCCTGGCCAACTCGGGCTGCGCCAACGCGGCCACCGGAAAACGTGGTCTGGAAGACGCCGCTAAGACGCAAGGGGCGGCGGCGATGGCTTTGGGCGTGCAGCCACACGAGGTTTTGCTCGGATCGACCGGCGGGATCAGCGACTACTTGCCGGTGGACAATGTCTTGCGCGGCATCCGCGATGCCTCCGGCCGCTTGGCGCGCGAGGGCGACACGCACTTCCAGCAGGCGATCCAGACGACCGACGCGTTCGAGAAGCGCGCCAACATCGAGGTCGAGCTTCCCGCGGGCAAGGTGCGCCTCAGCGCGCAATGTAAGGGTGCCGGCATGATCTCGCCGCGCTTCGCGACCATGTTCTGCTTCGTGGAGTGCGATGCCCAGCTCGCGCCCGAGACTGCCGAGCTGCTCCTCTCGGTATGCCTGAAGCGCTCCTTCGACCGCTGCAGTGTCGACGGTCAGCTGTCCACCAACGACACCGCCGTTTTGATCTGCTCGGGCGAAAGCGGCGTGCGGGTCGCGCCCGAGAGCGAGGACGAGCTACACCTCGGTGAGGCTTTGGATGCCTTGATGCGCCAGCTCGCGATCCTGATGGTCGCCGATGGTGAGGGTGCTAAGCGGATCGCGCGGGTGGTCGTGCGTGGCGGCGAGTCCGAACAGGTGGAGACGGCTGCCAGGGCGGTCGCCAACTCGCCTTTGGTGAAGGCGGCTTTGTATGGGGGCGACCCCAACTGGGGCCGGATCGTGCAGGCCGTCGGCGGCGCGCTTGGCAGCCAAGGGCTCGGTGGGGGCCACCTGCTCTTGGACATCTCGATAGAGGGCGTCCAGGTCTGCTCGGCCGGAGCGGCAGTGCTCGGCGAGGACGAGCTCCAGAACACGCTCAGGCCGGCCTTGGAGCGTGCCGAGGTCGAGTACGAGATCGTGCTGCCAGGCGACGGCGCGGAGACGGAGGTCTTCTTCTCCGATCTGTCATACGAGTACGTCCGAATAAATGCCGAGTACACGACATGAGGACCATGTCGGGGGGCCACTCACCGATCATGCGAAGGGGTTATTGATGCGCGACGTAGCCACGCTCCTGGAGGCGCTCCCCTACATCAGGGAGTTTCACGGCAAGACGGTCGTCATCAAGTACGGCGGCGCCGCAATGGAGGACGTCGCCCTGCGCGAGGAGTTCGCACGCGACGTGGTCTTGCTCAAGTACGTGGGCCTCAACCCGATCGTGGTCCACGGTGGTGGTCCCGACATCACCTCATACATGGAGCGACTCGGTCTACCCGTCGAGTTTGTGGGTGGCCTGCGCGTGTCCGACCCAGCGACAGTTGAGATCGCCAAGATGGTTTTGGTCGGCAAGGTCAACAAGGAAATCGTCCTGCGCCTTGGTCGTCACGGTCAACCCGCGGTTGGCTTGTGCGGAGACGACGGTTCCCTATTTAGGGTGGCGCGCCGCGAAGGTCCGGCCGGTGAGGACATCGGCTTCGTGGGGCAGGTGGAGCGCGTCAACGTCGACGTGCTCCACCATGTGGCGCGCGACTACATCCCCGTGATCGCCTCCGTCGGAGCCGACCGCGAGGGCAATTCTTACAACGTCAATGCCGACGAGGCAGCGGGCGCAGTCGCGGGAGCACTCGGCGCCTACAAGATCGTGTTCCTCACCGATGTTCGTGGCTGGCTTGCCGAGGCGGAGGACCCCGATTCTCTGATCGGCCAGGCCAGCGCCTCCGAGGTGCAGGAGCGCCTGGATGGTCTAGAAGGAGGTATGCGCCCGAAGCTCGCCGCCTGCGTGGAGGCGATCAATGGAGGGGTCAACTCCGCCCACATTGTCGACGGCCGCATTCCTCACTCGTTGCTGCTTGAGTTGTTCACTGATGCTGGGATCGGCACGAAGATCGAAGCCGCCGCATGAACATATGAGTCTCTCCGAGTTGCAGGAGATTGAGGGCAGCTATGTCATTCCCTCTTACGCGCGCCTGCCGGTCGAGTTCGTGCGCGGTGAGGGCACGCGCTTGTGGGACGACAAGGGTGAGGAGTATCTCGACTTCCTGTGCGGCATATCGGTGACTAGTCTTGGTCATTGCCACCCGCGTGTGGTTGAGGCGGTGCGTGAACAGGTCGGCGAATTGATGCACGCCAGCAACCTCTTCTACACCGAGCCCGCGATGCGGCTCGCCCAGCGCCTGTCCGAGTCGAGCCTCGGCGGCAAGGTCTTCTTTTGTAACTCGGGCGCCGAGGCCAACGAGGCAGCGATCAAGCTGGCGCGTAAGGCCAAGCCGGGCGGGGATGTGCTCGTCGTGCACGGCGCTTTTCACGGGCGTACCTACGGCGCCCTGTCGGCCACACCCCAAGAGTCAAAGCAGGCTCCCTTCGCGCCGCTCGTACCCGGTTTCAAGGCGGTCGCCCCGACGCGCGAGGCGCTCGCGGATGCGATCGACGAGCGCACAGCGCTCGTCTTGCTCGAGGTGATCCAAGGCGAGACCGGCGTCCACGTCCTCCCGGACTCTCTCTTGGCGCAAGCGCGTCAGGCCTGCGACGCTTGCGGGGCCGCCCTTGTTTTCGACGAAATCCAATGCGGCATGGGTCGTACCGGCACCTTGTGGGCCTACGAGCAGACCGGTGTCGTGCCCGACGCCATCACATCCGCCAAGGCTTTGGGCGGCGGCTTGCCGATCGGCGCGCTCGTCACAGGCCCTCGCCTGGCCGATGTGTTTCAGCCAGGTGACCACGGTTCCACGTTCGCGGGCGGACCGGTAATCGCGTCGGCCGCCTTGGCCGCGCTCGACGTCACCTCGGAGCCTGTCTTTGCCGCTCGCGTACGGGAAGCAGGCGACTCCTTGCGCGAGCGCCTGACCGAGCTACCCCACGTCCTTTCCGTCAGGGGCCGAGGCCTGATGATCGCCTGCGAGGTTGATGTCCCCGCACCCGAAGTGGTCCTCCGTGCCTTGCAGCGCGAGCGCTTGGTCGTCAACGCCACGGGCCCCACCACGATCCGCCTGCTGCCGCCCCTCAACGCCTCCGAGGAGGAGCTGCAAGACGGCGCGGCACGACTCGGCAGGGCACTCGCCGGATAAGGTTCCGCGCCGATGCCCCAGCGAAAAGTTGTCCGATACGACGACACCTCCAAGATTGGCCGCGATGACTGACTCTCCCCATAACTTTCCCCCTCCGACCGCCTCCTACGAGGCGCGTCGGGAGGATGTCCATCGCGTGCTGCTGCTCTACTCGGGCGGCCTCGACACGAGCGTCATGCTCAAGTGGATACAGGACTCCTATGAGGCCGAGGTAGTCTGCCTGACCGTCAACCTCGGTCAGCCCGGCGAGGACTACGAGGTCATCTCCGAGAAGGCTCTCCGTCTCGGCGCGCTCGAATGTCACGTCGTGGACGCCCGCGAGGAGTTCGCCAAGGAGTACGTGGCGCCGGCGATCAAGGCTAACGCGCTCTACGGTGGCGGCTACCCGTTGTTCACGGCACTCGGACGCCCCCTGATCGCCAAGCTCGCCGTCGACTACGCGCGCCGCTCTGGTTGCGACACGATCGCTCACGGCTGCACCGGCAAGGGCAACGACCAGGTTCGCATCGAGGCGACCGTGGCCACGCTTGCGCCCGAGCTGAAGACGATCGCGCCTGTGCGCTCCTGGCAAATGGGCCGCGAGGAGGAGATCGCCTACGCACGCGAGCATGGCATCCCGGTTAAGGGCGGCACCGAGATCGCTCCCTATTCGATCGATGACAACCTCTGGGGGCGCTCCTCGGAGGGACGTTGGATCGAGGAGCTCGACCATGCGCCGGAGGACGACGTCTTCCAGCTCGTCACCCGCCCCGAGCTCGCGCCCGATGAGGGGGAGATCGTCGAGATCGAGTTCGAGCGCGGCGAGCCCATTGGATTGAACGGGGAGCGACTCAACTTGGTGGAGCTCATCGAACGAGTCGCCACCATCGCTGCTCGTCATGGAGTAGGCATCATCGACCACATCGAGGACCGCATCGTCGGCCTGAAGGTGCGCGACATCTACGAGGCCCCTGCTGCCGCGATCCTCCTGCCTGCCCACCAGGAGCTCGAGAAGCTCGTGTGCACGATCCACCAGAACCAGTTCAAGGCCCAGCTCGACCGGCAGTGGGCCTATCTCGTGTACGCGGGCTTGTGGTGGGAGCCTCTGCGCGCCGACCTCGACGCTTACATGGATTCCGTCAACGCGCAGGTAAGCGGCACGATCGGCCTCAAGCTCTACAAGGGGCACGCTCGCGTCGTCACGCGCTCCTCACCGGGCGCCGTATACGACCAGGCGCTCGCCTCTTTTGGGGAGTCCGGCGGCCTATTCTCACAGACGGCCTCGCCTGGCTTTATCGAGCTGTGGTCTTTGCAGTCGCGCATGGCCTGGCGCTTGCGCAACGAGTAGCCCGGTCTTGGCGCAGCGCGCTTCCGCGCTCACTAGGGGTGGCCTGGTGTGCGCCGAGGTGTGGGTCATCGGGGTCTGGGGGCGCCGGGGTGTGGGGGTTGTGTATTGAACTTTTGGGGTGCCCTACGCGCGCGCGGGGGGTGTTAGGGGTCTGTTCCCAATAGTGGAGCCGTCCGAAGCCGTCTCTAGGGTTTGCGGTCGATGATGATTGAGGAGAGTGAGACTCCGGACGTCGGCTCCAAAGCTGATGTGGCCGGGGATGTCTTGGCCGAGCGGCGGGCCCGTCATGCCGATCCGGCGGTGATCCGGCGGGCCGAGGCGGCCGAGGCCGTCGCTCGCAACCTCGAGACTCATCTAGCTGCGCTTGAGCAACGCATCGAAGAGGTCGGTCGCGAGCGCGAGCGCGTCGCGCAACAGCTCTCTGAGCGCGAAACGGACGTGCGCAGCGTCAAGCAGCGGGAGTATGCCGAGCAACAGTTGCGTGTCGAGGCCGAGGAGCGCAGCGAGCGCCTTCAGCGCGAGATGCGAGCGCAGATCCAGGAGCTCTCAAAGCGTCTGCAAGAGACCGAGCACCACGTCCAGGAGCTGAAGGTCGAGCTGACCCAACTGCGTGAGCGCGATGCCCGTCTAACGCCGATCGTGCGAGAGCTGATGGATGTTGCCGCGGGCTTGCGGGCGGGCTTCGAGCGCGAGCTCACCACATTGCGCGAGGAGCTTCAGCAGCAGGTCGTGTGGGAGCGGGAGACCTATGTACGCGAGCTCACCGCGATGGGTGCCCGCATGGAGGACCTCCGCTTCGAGCTGACTCGCACCGCCGCCGACCTGCGCGCCCAGCTGAGCGCCGAGCCGCTCAATGCCTCTTTGCTCGAGCACACAACTGACCCACAGTCTGAGCGCGAGGCCGCCCACCGCCGGGAGATGGCCGACGCCTTGGTGGCCGCTGTCGAACGTCTGCGCGCGCGGGTCGCCGAGGTCAAGGAGGCAGACGCGGCCGAGACGCCGGCCTCAGAAGCCGTCGAGTCGCCCGAGCCGGTCGTTGCGAATGAGCAGACGTCGAGCCCTGTAGAGCAGTCCGAGTTTGTTGCGGTGGAGGAGCCCGTGGAGGTCGAGGCCCTGGAGCTGGGTTCTGTAGCGATTGAGGAGCCTGAGATTGCCACGGAGCCTGAGATGGCGATTGCCACGGAGCCTGCAATTGCCGCTGAGCCCGAGACCGTTGTAGAGGCGCCTGAGACGGTGGAGGAGTTCTCCCCGGCCGTCGAGGAGGCTCCCGAGGTTGCCGCGATCGACGAGCCAGGTGTGCAGGACGACGAGCTCGACACAACGTTCGAGGAGGCCTCACCTGAGCCGGTTGTGGTGGAAGGGGAGGCCGAGATCGACGAGGCAGTTACGGTCGAGGAGCCGGAGCCTGCGGTGTTCGAAGTGGATCGAGCCGTGCCTGAGGAGGAGCTGGAGCCCGAGGCGCTCGAAGTGGATCAAGCCGCGACCGAGGAGCCGGAGCCCGCCGAACTCGAAGAGGAGCAGGCTAGGGCCGATGAGGCTGTCCAGGGCCTCGCCGCGCCGGTGGCCGCCGTCGAGCGACTGGCTCCCACCGAACCGGTGGTCGAGGGGCTCGGCCCGGGCGCCGCTGTCGGCATGAAAACGGTCACGACCGAGCCGATCGCGTTGCAGTCGCGCCTCTTGTCCGTGCCCGACAAGCGTCTCTCCTGGTTGGCGCCGGCCATTCGCAGACTGGCCGCCCAGCGCGATGCGAAGCTTGCTGCGGAACTCGTGATCGAGTTGCTCCCCGCCCAGCGGGAGATCGTCGATGGTCCCCTCAGCTATGAGATCAAGATTGGCGAGCTGGGTACCTTCTATGTCACGCTCGAACCTGGGCAGGCCACGATTTCCAGGGAACCACGTGGCGCCGTCGATTTCTCGCTGGAGGGTCCGGTCGCCGCGTTCAGCGAGCTGGCCGCGGGCGGAGCGGGGCGCCGCTATCCGGGTCTTCGTATGCGCAAAGGAAAGCGCCGGGCCCGACGTTTCCTGAAGACGCGCCGTCGTCCGATCGCTTTGGCCGACCTCGCCGGAGTGGGTGTGGACGTGTGGCCTGGGCTGCTCCTGCTGGCGATGGCCGAGGCAATCGACGCGACCTGGACGAGCGGGCGCCGCTTTGAGCTTGCCTTCGAGATCCAGGATACGCCCGGTGTGATCATCTACGTACGGGCCTGCGACGGCGAGCCGATCAGGGTCAGTCGTACCGCAGTGGGAATGCCTGTAGCGACGATCTCCTTGAGCGGACACGCCCTCACATGCCTCTTGGCCGGCACCCAGCCTCCAGCCGAGGACAGGACCCTCGTAACGGGTGACGTGACCTCTGTGGACATGTTCCTGCAGTGGACGGCCCGCGCTCAGGGCCTCACCGTCGCAGACGCCTGACAAGCTCCTCGGGCCTTCGCGGACAGGCTCGCTCGTGGTCTTCTCGCACGGTTGAGCGCATCGCTCGCTCCGCCGCTCGACCACATACCATCCATCTCCGGTGACCCCCCAGTCCTGCGCCCACCTGCACGTCCACTCCGAGTACTCCCTGCTCGACGGCGCATGCAAGGTCGAGGACCTGGCCAAGCGGGCAGCCGAGTTCGACCAGCCCGCGCTCGGACTCACCGACCACGGCGTTATGAACGGCATGGTGGAGCTCCACAGCGCCTGTGCAAAGCACGGCGTCAAGCCGATCTTCGGTTGCGAGATCTATCTCGTGGACGATCATGCCGCGAGCGGTCCAGGCAAGGTGGAGCGCAACCATCTCACCCTCCTCGCCGCTGACGACACCGGCTATCGCAACCTCGTGGCGCTCTCCTCGGCCGGCTTCCTGGAAGGGTTGCGCCGAGGCAAGCCCACGCTAGACCTGGCTCAGATCGAGCAACGCTCGCAAGGCATCGTCGCGCTCACCGGGTGCTTGGCCTCGCGCTTCTGTCAACGCCTGCTCGATGACCGTCCCGCAGACGCGCGCGCTCACGCCGACGACCTCGTGCGCATCTTCGGGCAGGACAACCTCTACTTCGAGGTCCAAAAGAACGGGCTCACACCCCAAGACAAGTGCAACGAGGGGATCGTCCAGATTGCCCGCGAGATGGGCGGCAAACTCGTGGGCACTGGTGATGTTCACTATCTGCGCCGCGAGGACTATGACCATCACACAGCCCTGTTGTGCGTACAGACCAAGAGCACCTTGGCGGCGCCGAAGATGACTTTCGACACCAACGAGTTCTACCTGCGTGACAGCCTCGAAATGGCCAAAGCGTTCGCGGAGTGGCCTGAAGCGATCGCAAGCACCTTGGAGATCGCCGAGCGCTGCACGGTCGGACTCGAGCTCGACAAGCAGCTGATTCCCAAATATCCGACCCCCGAAGGGATCTCAGAGCGCGACTACCTGCGGGAGCGGGTAATCGAGGGACTGCACTTGCGCTATGGCGATCCGCCACCCGCCGAGGCGCTCGCGCGCATGGACATGGAGCTTGGGGTGATCGACCGGATGGGCTTCAACGCCTACTTCCTGATCGTGTGGGACTTCGTCAAGTTCGCCAAGGAGAACGGCGTGGCGGTCGGACCCGGCCGTGGTTCAGCGGCCGGCTCGATCGTCTCCTACTGCTTGGCCATCACCGACGTTGACCCATTGCGCTATGACCTCCTGTTCGAGCGGTTCCTCAACCCCGAGCGCGTGTCGATGCCAGATATCGACATCGATTTCTCGGTGCGTGGGCGCGAGCGTGTGATGCGCTACGTCACAGAGAAGTACGGACGTGAGTCGGTCGCCCAGATCGTCACGTTCGGCAAGATGTTCCCGCGCGCGGCAACTCGCGACGCCGCGCGCGTGCTCGGCTACGACTACGGTGCTGGCGACCGCTTGGCGAAGCTGATCCCCGACCCGATCATGGGCCGCTCGCCCTCCTTCGAGGATTGCCTGAAATCGGGCGAACCGTTGAAGAAGGCCTACGACGAGGAGCCCGACGCGCGTCGCATCGTTGATGTGGCGAAGGGTCTGGAGGGGATCGTGCGCAACTCCTCGATCCACGCCGCGGCGGTCGTAATCGCCGATCGCCCGCTCACCGACATCGTGCCCCTGCAGCTGGCTGACGCGGGCATCGGCGAGGACGGAGAGCGATCGTTCCGCACCGTCACCCAATTCTCAATGAAGCCGATCGAGCAGATCGGGCTCTTGAAGATGGACTTTCTCGGCCTGCGCAACCTAGATGTGATCGAGGACGCTTTGGACATCATCGAGCGCTCCAGCGGCACGCGCCCGGACATGTCCACGCTCCCACTCGACGATGCCCGAACATATGAGATGCTCACCAAGGGCGACTCGATCGGTGTTTTCCAGTTCGAGTCTGAGGGAATGCGCGAGGCCCTCAAGAGGGTACGCCCCGACGAGTTCAACGACCTGGTTGCGCTCAATGCCCTGTATCGCCCTGGCGCGATGGACCAGATCCCGGTGTATGCCCGGGGCAAGCACAACCCCCAAGCGATCTCCTATCCCGACGAGCGCTTGCGCCCGATCTTGGAATCCTCCATGGGAGTGATCCTCTACCAGGAGCAAGCGATGCAGATCTCCAAGGAGATCGCGGGCTTCTCGGGCGCCAAGGCCGACGATCTGCGCAAGGCGATCGGCAAGAAGAACCGTGAGGCGATGGCTGCCCTGAAGCCCGAGTTCGTAGAGGGCTGTAAGGCCTCGGGCACGAGCCCCCAAACGATCGACCTGCTGTGGCAGACCAACGAAAAATCAGCCGACTACTCCTTCAATAAGTCCCACGCCGCCTGTTACGGCTTGATCGCCTATCGCACGGCTTGGCTGAAGGCCAACTACACCGCCGAGTACATGGCTGCCTTGATCTCATCAGTCATGTCCACGAAGGACAAGGTTCCCTTCTTCGTGGCTCGTTGCGAGGAGATGGGTATCGAGATCCTGCCGCCCGATGTCAACCTCTCAGACCACGAGTTCACGGTGGTAGAGGGCAACATCCGCTTCGGTCTCGACGCCGTAAAGGGTGTCGGCTACCAGGCCGTCGAGGCGATCAAGCAGGCTCGGGATGGCTCTCCGCCTGCCCAACCGTTCGCTTCCCTGTGGGACTTCTGTGAGCGAGTTGACAGCAGGGCGGTCAACAAGAAGGCGATCGAGGCTTTGATCAAGTGCGGCGCCCTGGGCTCTACCGGCGCCACCCGCAAGGGAATGCTGTCCGTACTCGAAGCGGCCCAAGCGGCCGGCCAGAAGGCTCAGCAGGACGCGCTCGTGGGGCAAGGTTCGATCTTCGACATCGAGCCATCCGCTCCCGCCGGGGGCGCCAATGGCATCGGGGGAATCGATGGGCCCGGTATGGGACTCGACGGGTCGGCGGCTCGCACGGGAGCGGCCGCGGGCATCTTCAAGTTGAGCCACCCGCCAATTCCGAGCGGGGAGTTCGATCAGCCGGAGCTGCTCGCTGTCGAGAAGGAGGCGATCGGTCTATTCATCTCCGCACATCCGCTCAAGCCTATGCGCGAGGCCTTGCGCGCCCGCGCGGACTGCTCTTTGGCGGCCCTCGCCAACCGGAAAGACAAGGACTGGGTGACAGTCGGAGGGATCATCACCGAGTCAAAGCGGATTCGTACCCGCAACGGCGATCACATGATGTTCGCCACGCTCGACGATCTCGAAGGCGCCGTCGAGATCCTCGTATTCGGTAAGGCTTTGGCCGAGCACGAGGCCGCCTTGGCCGTTGACCAGGTGGTTCTCATCCGCGGCCGGGTCGACCACAAGGAGGCCGGCAAGACGTGCGTGGTGGTTCAGTCCGTCGAGCAGTTCGCCCCAAGCGAGCAGGAGATCGAACAGGCCAACAGCGCCGCCCAAGCCAACTCTGTGGCCCAGGCCACCGCCTCCCAGCCCGTGCGCTTGCAAGTCGACGCGGCTCGGCTGCTGGCGAGCGCGATCGATGATGTCAAGGACATCATCGAGGCCCACCGCGGTCCCGCCGAGGTTGTACTCGAGATGATCACCAGCGCCGGTACGCGAGTCCTGCGTTTGGGTGAGGACTATCGGGTGCAACACACCCCCGGTGTGCGAGCCGAGCTAGAAGCAGCCTTGGCGCCCACCGCCGCGCTCGCCGCCACGGGCTGACGGTCGTGCGGGCTTCGCATGCCGGCGTCCTCGGCCGCTCATGTGCAGAGAGCACACTACGCGGCCTGCGTCCTTGGCCTGCTCGACCCACGACCGTCAGGTGCTCTCGGTCTAACCAGCGCGTTTGCGCAGACCCCGCTTGCGCAACTTGCCGGCAAGCCGGATCTCCTCGAGCGTCGGACCGGAACGGTTCTCCCCAGGTGTCTCCAAGACGCAGGGAAGATCTTGGAGCTGGGGCGCCGACAGGAACGCTTCGCAACCGGCCTCGCCCAATTCGCCTGCGCCGATATTGGCGTGACGATCGCGATTGGAACCCAGAGGTGTCTGTGAATCATTGAGGTGCAGAGAACCAACCCGCTCTAGGCCGATCTTCTGTTCGATCTCGTCCATTGCGGCATCCATGCCGGTATAGTGCGGATGTCATAGCCGGAGGCGAATAGGTGACAAGAGTCCAAGCACAGACCCAGCGCGCGCTCGCGCCTGCCGCCTCCAAAAGTGAGGCGAGCTCGTCGATCGAACGTCCCAAGGTGCCGCCGGCGCCCGCCGTGTTCTCCAAATGAAAGGGCACTCTTCGCTCTCGGCCAAAGCCTCCTTGATCGTCTCGCCCGCCCGGTCATCGCCTTCGCGGGATCGCCCGTCTTGGCTGAGCCCGGGTGCAAAACCACGCCCGAGGCTCCGATCGCATGGCCGACACGCAGCGAATGAGTGAGCGACACAAGTGACTTCTCACGAATGTCGGCATCCTCGCTGGCGCAGTTCAGCAAGTACACCGCATGGATCAAGACCGCCTCGATTTGGCTGGCGGCCATGCCCTCACGAAAGGCTTCGATGTCCTCGTCGCGGTAGACCGTTGGTCGCCACATACGTGGAGACTGGTTGAAGATCTGGATCGCCCGGCAGTCGCGCTCGACGCCGCGCTCGACCGCCTTGGGCAGGCCGCCCGCTGGGGATACGTGAGCTCCGATCAGCACTAGGACGCCCCCATTTGCGCACCGCCCGCAAATGTCCTTGCGGGGGGGAACCCGGATTTCGCGCTTGAGCTTGGGCCGACTAGCATGCGGCCGAGATCTTATGAGGGTTCGCTTCGCACCATCCCCCACGGGCGCCTTGCACATCGGCGGCGCCCGCACCGCCTTGTTCAACTGGCTACTGGCCAGGCACAACGGCGGCACGTTCGTGTTGCGCATCGAGGACACCGACCGCGAGCGCTCCACGCCCGAGAACGTGGAGCAGATCCTCGACGCCCTGCGCTGGCTCCAGCTCGACTGGGACGAGGGTCCCATCTTCCAGAGCGAGCGGGCTCCCCGCCACCAGGAAGCGCTCGCAAGCGCTCTTGGGCAGCGGGCACGCCTACCGCAGCAACGCCACGGCTGAGGATGTCGCCGCCTATAAGCGTCTTCACGGCGCCGAGCGTGGGTTTCGCGGGGAGGAGCTGGTGGGCAACCAGAACGAGGGTGCCATGCGTCTGCACATGCCGGCCGGGGGCGCCACCGTCGTGCACGACGCGATCCGGGGCGACACCGTCTTCGAACACGTCCATCTCGACGACCCCGTGATCGCACGCGCGGACGGTTCGGTGCTCTACAACTTCGCGGTCGCCATCGACGATCTCGACGCTGGTATCACCCATGTGGTTCGGGGCGAGGACCATCTCTCCAACACTCCCAAGCAATTGCTCGTGCTCGGGCCGCCAAAGCCGCCGGATTCGGCCCCGAGGCGCCGGAGCCGCTCTATGCGCACCTGCCTTTGTTACACGGTGCGGACGGCAAGAAGCTCTCAAAGCGTCACGGCGCCGCATCGGTTCAAGAGCTGCGCGCCGCTGGCTATTTGCCCGCGGCCGTTCGCAACTATCTGGCGTTGCTCGGATGGGGCTCGGGCGACGATGCCACCGTGTTGTCCACCGAGGAGCTCATCGAGCGCTTCGAGTTGAGTCGCGTCAGTCGCAATCCGGCCCGTTTCGATGAGATCAAGCTGCGATGGCTCGATGGCATCTACATCCGCAAGCTCGCTGTGCCCGACTTGACTGAGCGCTTGCTTGAGTTCCTGCGTATCTCTGATCCCCAGGCGGCACTGTCGCCGAAGCGCCCGGGAACTGTTGCAAGGAGCTGCGGCGATCAGCCAGGAGAAGATCCAGACACTCGCCGACTTCTGGCCGCTCGCGGGTTCTTCTTCGTCGGCGAGCCCCCGAGGACAGCGCCCACGAGCGCTGGCTCGGCGAGACAGGACTCTCTGTCTTGGGAGAAGCGCGTTCTGAGCTATCTGCCGCCGGCGAGCTTCGACGTCGGTGGCTTTGAAGAAGTCTTGGCAGGCGTAATCGAGCGTCGATCGCTAAAGCCACGCGAGGTCTATCAGCCGCTGCGCGTGGCGATCGCGGGCACCACGATCTCGCCAGGCATCTTCGAGAGCGTGGCCTTGCTCGGTCGCGAGGAGACCTTGCGTCGCATCGACATCGCTATCGGCCGGCTGAGACGGCGGGGCGCTCCAGGCGTCTCGTCCAGCTCAACAATCGTCGCGACAGCTGCCGATAGGACCCCTGACGAGTAATGGGACGGCTCGGATGCTGCCCACGTCAAGAAAGGTGTCATGCGCACGCAAGCAACAGTGACAAAGCCCTCACTCGAAGACCCCGCCGCTCGCTCACGAGCTGAGCGCCGCCCGGACGGCACGGGGAGCGCCACGGATCGGGAGAGCGCCACCAGAACGAGGGTCACGGTCGTCGCTTGATGCTCGCCTTCGAGGCGCTCGATGGTTTCCCGCGCTATCGGAGTCACGCTCTCGCCTGCTTTCGGTGATCTCCAAGGATCACGTCGCTACCGCCGATATGGTCACAGCGGTCGAGTCCGACGTGGCCTTGATCATCGCCGTGATGCGTCTCGCCAACGAGGCACAGCCACCTGCTGAGCGGGTCGAGACGGTCGTGGCCGCCGTCGAGCGTCTCACGCCCCAGGCCGTTCAGTCGGTTGCCAGCCGGGTGCGTACCTTCGACTTCTTCGAGCGCGCCAACGGCTGGGACACAGCTCCCGAGCGTTTCCGTCTGCACGCGCTCGCAACCCAGCACACCGCGGACCGGCTTGCGGCTGAGGTCGGCTATGAGCATCGCGATCGCCTCACGGTGACAAGCCTGTTGCACGACGTGGGCAAGCTCGTCTTGATGCACGCCTATCCGGGCTACATCGCCCAGGTCAAGAAGGAGGGCCAAACGCCCGAGAAGCGCATCCACCAGGAAAGGCGCGAGCTGGGGGTAGACCATGCGCTCGTAGGAGGGGTCTTGGCGCGCCGCTGGGGTTTGCCGCCCGCAATAGCGACTGTAATCGAGCGCCACCACAACCCCGACGCCAGCGGCGAGGCGGCGTTCGTGCGCTTGGCTGACATGCTCGCCCACTATGCCCACGGCGCGCCGGTCGCTCCTGGAGAGATGCTTTCCTGTGCGAGGGCTTTGGGCTTGGGGCCGGAGGAGCTCAGGCGTGTCATGTACGAGTTGCCAAGCGCCCGCGATCAACGCCAGCGCATGGTTGATCCATGCCCGCTTTCCGGCCGCGAGCTGGGCGTCTTGCAGCGCTTGGCCGAGGGCAAGGTCTACAAGCAGATCGCCCACGAGCTGACGCTCTCCACCAGCACGGTGCGCACCCATTTGCACAACATCTATGGCAAGCTCGGCGCGGTCGATCGCGCCCAGGCGGTCTTGATCGCCACAGAGCGCGGCTGGCTGTAGACGCGTAGCATCGCCTCTGCGCGATGATCTCGATTACCAGCAAGTCTCCTTATGCGATAGCCGCGCTCGCCGAGCTGGGACGCTCAGGCGGCGCGGACCCAGTGCCGATCGGTGAGCTGGCTCGCCGCCGCGAAATGCCGGTCCAATTCTTGGAGCAGTTGTTCGCGGTATTGCGTCGCGCGGGAGTCGTTAGCTCGCAAAGGGGGGTCAAGGGCGGCTACCGCTTCGCGAAGGAGCCTGCCGAGGTCACCGTGTTGGAGGTGGTCGAGTTGCTGGACGGTCCCCTCGGCCGCGACGCCGAAGGCGTGTTCGGCGACGCCTCCAAGGCGGCACGCGACGTCCTCGAGCAGACCACGATCGCCGATGTGATCGAGCGCGAAGCAAGGGAGTCGGGCGCCAGCATGTACCACATCTGAGGCAAACTGCTGAGTTGCAGTGATTTGTCTGTGATCTACTAAAGGGTTAATGGCTCGGTACGGGATTTGAGCCAGATGTGGAAGTAATCCTCGGTCATCTGTTTGGACGCGACCGCGCGGAAAGTCCGATCGATGTCTTGCGGGGTGGCCATGAGTTGGCGCCCATGCTGCTCTAGGTGGAGGGTCATTAGGAGGAGCGCGACGCGCTTGTTCCCGTCGGGCAGGGGATGGTTGCGCATGATGCGCGATGCGAGGACTGCTGCTTGTTGGAGTGGGTGTTTGTAGAACTCGTGGCCGCCGAAGCTGGCGTAGGGTGCAGCTAGGGCGGACTCGGCGAGGGGGATCTTGGTCACGCGGAGAAGCCGGTCGGTGTCGATCCCGAGCACGGCCTCTGCGGCCAGCATGAACTCCTCTATCCCGAGCACAGGTTGCACGGTATCACGGTTTCCATGTATCGGTCAAGCTGGTTGACGGGTATGCCGATGTGTGCCATTATGGGCATATCCAAACCGAGCAACTAGGAAGGCACCCGCGATGAAGACGATGAGCTTGCGCTTGCCAGATGAGCAGGCCAAGGCGCTCGACGCTCTGGCAATGGCAGAGGAGACCTCGGTCTCGGAGGTCATCCGTGGGGCGATCACAGATCGTATCGAGGAGCGTCGGGCCGACAAGGACTTCCAGGCCCGTCTACGGCGTGCCGTCGAGCGCAACCAGGAGGCGCTCGACCTGCTCGCCAAGTAGCCCCAATCTCAGCAGGTTTCTGCGTAGCCCCCTTCGCTTCACGGCGAAGGGGGTTTTCGTCGTTTAAGGGGCAACGAGGGGCCGGCACGACACTCACCTATGGGATGAATGGGCGCCTGCAAGATGCCTACCTGATTTACCACATCTGAGCGCCTTCGGGCCTTGGCGACTATTGTCGTGAGGCATATGGGGTCAATCCCGATCAACATTGCCTCCCTTGTGGGGAACACGCCGTTGGTGCGCTTGGGGCGGATGCTCGAAGAGACACCGGCCCAAGACAGTGGCGTCGAGCTGTACGCCAAGCTAGAGGTCTTCAACCCAGGCGGGAGCGTCAAGGACCGGATCGGCGTCGCCATGATCGAGGCAGCTGAGGCCGAAGGCAGGATTGAGCCGGGCAAGACCACGGTGGTGGAGGCCACCAGCGGTAACACAGGCATCGCTTTGGCGTTCGTGTGCGCCGCCAAGGGTTATGACCTCGTCCTGACTTTGCCTCAGGGAATGAGTCGCGAGCGAGAGATCCTCCTAAAGCTGTACGGCGCCACGGTGCGGATAACCGAGTCGATGGGGGGCATGGGGGAGGCGGTACAGGCTGCCCGGGCGATGGCCCGAGACCCTGATGTGTTCTTGCCCGACCAGTTCTCCAATCCAGCCAACCCGCGCGCCCACCGTTTGACCACCGGCCCCGAGATCGAGCATGCGCTCGATGGCCGAGTGGATGTGCTCGTGGCCGGAGTGGGCACGGGTGGCACGATCACCGGCGTGGGGGAATACTTGAGAGAGCGCGATCCCGGCGTACAGATCATCGCTGTCGAGCCGCAGGGATCGGCGGTTCTGTCCGGTGAGCAACCTGGGCCACATCGCATTCAAGGGATCGGCGCGGGGTTCGTGCCACCTGTCTTGCGACGCGAGTTGATCGACGAGGTGATCCCAGTTAGCGACGACGATGCGATCCAGACGGCTTGGGCGTGCGCGCGGCGCGAAGGATTGCTCGCCGGTATCTCCTGCGGCGCCGCCCTGTGGGCGAGCCTGCAGGTGGCTGCCCGCCCGGAATCGAAGGGCAAGCGGATCGTCACGATCATGCCTGACTCGGGCGAGCGCTATGTCTCGCAGGCTTTCTTCGCGCCATCCTGAGCGCGCTCGCTACGCTTTCTCCATGCTTGGCATCGGGACAGTCGCACGAGTCGCCAAAGAGCTTCGTAGGGACGTGGCCGTCGCTCGCGATCGCGACCCGGCGGCCTGTGGGGTGGCGCCCGTGGAGATCGTGGCGACCTGGCCGGGCATCCAAGCGTTGCTGGTCCATCGTGTGGCACATGCCCTGCACGCCTCGGAAGTGCCCCTTCTCCCGCGTGCGATCGCGCTCTGTTCCAGGGCACTCACCGGAATCGAGATCCATCCGGCCGCGAACATCGGCCAGGGCCTGTTTATCGACCACGGCTCAGGTGTGGTGATCGGCGAGACTGCCGAGATCGGCGATGACGTGACGCTCTACCAGGGAGTTACGCTCGGTGGCACAGGCTTTGCGACCGGCAAGCGCCATCCCACTGTGCAGAACAACGTCACGATCGGCTCGGGCGCCAAGCTGCTAGGGCCGATCACGATCGGCCACGGCGCGAAGATCGGCGCCAACAGCGTGGTCATCACCGACGTGCCGCCCAACTCCACGGTCGTCGGTAACCCAGGTCATCCGGTTCGCGTCGAGGGACGCCGCCCAGAGGGGCCCGACGCCGACTGGATCCACTTGCCCGACCCGATCGCCGAGGCGATCCAAGGTCTTGCGAGTCGAATCGGCGCGCTTGAGCGCGCTGTGGCTGAGCTGTCCGGCGAGGAGGCCGCGCCTGCTGCTGAGGTGCGACCGCTGCGGACAGTGAAGGGTCCGAGCCCGGCGGGTGGCTGAGCTCCGGACCCGATGGTTCGGCCGAGGCTTGGCTTGCGGGGTGTCGGAGCCTCAATAGAAAACGGTGCGGCAGCGGTGGCGGGGGCGCGACTTGTACTCAGGTGCTTGCCCGCGTGTCCATAGCCAAGTGTCGATCGTACGAGCCGGCATGCCTGTGCGTTGGGAGATCAGCTCGCACGCGTGCACCGCGCACGCGCGGATCTCGCGCTCGGCTCCACCCAGAGGGAGCTGCTCGCCTCCGTCGATATGCGCGGCGAGCGCATCCTCATACACGAGCACTCCATCGCAGCGCAATACATGGGGGACGAGATTGTCGGCGAAGATCGTGAGGCGATCGAGATCGTGAAACTCGGCCACCCCCGCGAGCGCCAGATCGTTGGCCACGATCTGCGCACGCTTGTAGAAGCCGCGGTCGTCGAACATGACCATGTCCTGCGCGAGCATCTTGGCCAGGCGCTCGGCCGAGCCTCCAGATTCGGCCACCAGGTCAAGTGCACGCCGGGCGGGCTGGGCGCATTTGTTGGGCAACTCCGGCTGTGCCGTCTGGGTCGATTTGGTCGGTCCGGGCTGTGCCGTCTGGGTCGATTTGGTCGGTCCGGGCTGTGCCGTCTGGGTCGATTTGGTCGGTTGGCGTGGCGCGCTTGCCAAGAAATGCCCAAGCGTGCGCAGCGCTTGCGCATACAGACTCATCAGCTCACTCGCGGGGTCCTGGCCGAGTATGTCTGCGATCTCGCTCGTGCCTATCTGACTCATCCACGCGGCGGTCGGGGGACCATGGGCGCGCACGTGGTCGGCCAAAGCCCACGACACGGTGAAGTAGCCGCTGATGGGCTTGCCTTCGGAGGTGCGCTTGCGCAACGTCGGAAACCAACCTGAGCCGAAGTTGATCGCGTCGAGCGCGAGCATGTAATCGGCCACGTCAGCCGGATCGCCGTCCAGATAGTGGCGCTCCGGGTCGAGCGCGGGTGGCTCTACCGGCTGCACCTCGGCCACGGCGTCCAGATCGATCCGCACGGCGCGGGCGTTCGCCGCGATTCGTGCGCAAGAGGTGCGGACTTCGTCGGTGAGGAGCATAGGCCGAACGTTACGGCGTGTCGGCACGGTTGGTCCCACGCGTGAGCCGGTGGGCTGCAACGCACCGGCACTGTAATGCGTCGGCAGTGGTGAGCATCTCGATCCGCGACCGCACTCGGTTCTATGCTCCAACGAATGGCCCAAGGCGATCGTTCAGGGGCTGCGCAAGCGGTGCCCAACAACCTATCTGACCCTTCGCAAGCGCCACCCGAGGAGCACCCTGAGCGCGTGCGGGCCCTGCTCGAAGGACTCAACGAGCCCCAGCGTGAGGCGGTCACCCACGGCGAGGGCCCGCTCCTGATCCTGGCGGGTGCCGGCTCGGGCAAGACGCGCGTGTTGACCCATCGCATCGCCTTCCTCATCTTCACCGGCCAAGCCCACCCCAGTGAGATTCTCGCGATCACTTTCACCAACAAGGCCGCCCAGGAGATGCGTGGGCGTGTGGAGCGATTGCTCGGAGCTCATACGCGCGGCATGTGGCTAATGACCTTCCATGCCGCCTGTGCGCGCATCCTGCGGTCCCAAGCCGAGCGTCTCGGGTACACCTCGCGCTTCACGATCTACGACCAGGCCGACACCCGCCGCATGGTCAAGCGCTGCATCGAAGAGGCCGGGGTCGACCCCAAGCGCTTCGCGCCCGCGGCCGTCCACAGCCAGATCTCCTCAGCCAAGAACAAATTGCTTGCCGCTTCTGACTACGCCCAGGCGGTTGGCTCCCAGTTCGAGGAGGTCGTGGCCGAGGTATATGGTCTATACGAGGGCGAGCTCATGCGCATGAATGCCATGGACTTCGACGACCTCCTGTTTCGCACGGTGAACCTGTTGGAGCTGTTCGAGGAGGTGCGCACGCGCTACGCCCAGTCCTTCAAGCACGTATTGGTGGACGAGTACCAGGACACCAACCACGCTCAGTACAGGCTCTTGCAATTGCTCGTCGGAGGCGGTCGTGCTAAGCCCACGCGAGGCGAGCGCGTGAACATTCCAGGCCACCGCAACCTGGCGGTCGTGGGCGATGACAGCCAGTCGATCTATGGCTTTAGGGGAGCCGATGTGTCGAACATCCTCGACTTCACCGACGACTTCCCCGACGCGAGGGTGGTCAAGTTGGAGCAGAACTATCGCTCCACGCAAACGATCCTCTCGGCCGCCAATGCCGTGATCGCCAACAACCGCGGCGGCATCGCCAAGCGCTTGTGGAGCGACAAGGGCCAGGGCAGCCCGATCCGAGTGCATGGCTTGGAGGACGAGCACGCCGAGGCCCGCTTCGTGGTGGGCGAGATCGAGCGGCTCCTCGACGAGGGCGCCTCGCGCGCGGAGATCGCGATCTTCTACCGCACTAACGCCATGTCCCGCGTGATCGAGGACACGCTCGTGCGGCGCGAGCTCGCCTACCAGGTGATCGGCGGCACCAAGTTCTACGAGCGCGCGGAGATCAAGGACGCGATCGCCTATCTCGGGTGGATCGCCAACCCGTTCGACGTGGTCAGCTTCCAGCGCGTGGCCAACTCGCCTAGGCGTGGTCTTGGTCAGACATCGCTGTCGCGCATCGTGGCCCACTCGGCGAGCGTTGGCCAATCCGTGTGGGAAGTGGCCGCCGCGGCCGATCGCATCCCGGGTTTGGGCGCCGCCGCGATCAAGGCGCTCTCGCGCTTCATGGCCACGATGGAGGACCTGGCCGTGCTCGCCCAGGATGGGGTCCCTGTGGGCGATCTCATGGACGCGGTCCTGGCCCGTACCGGCTATGTCGAGGCGCTTGAAGCCGAGGCTGTGGGCAGGGGGGAGAAGGCGTTCGAGTCCCAGGGGCGCATCGAAAACCTGCAACAGCTGGTCGAGGTGGCGCACGAGTTCGACGCCAACACCTCCGCCGAAGGCGACACGCTCGAGCTGTTCCTGCAGGAGCTCGCGCTCAAGTCAGACGGTGACTCGCGCCGCGACGACGAAGGCTTGATCACGCTTATGACGCTCCACAACGCCAAGGGCCTGGAGTATCCGACCGTGTTCGTCGCCGGTTGCGAGGACGGCGTGTTTCCCCACCAACGCGCGCTCGACGAAGGCGGGGTGGAGGAGGAGCGCCGGCTCTTCTATGTGGCTGTCACCAGGGCCATGCGTGAGCTCTACCTCACCTACGCGCGCAGGCGCGCCGTGTTCGGGGCCCCCACCTATGGCATCTCCAGCCGCTTCCTCGACGAGATCCCGGCCGAGCTATGCGAGCGCGAGGACTTGCCCGCTCCCCGTCCCGGCGGCGCGCATGTGGGGGTGGGCGGCAACGGTTTTGCCGGTGCCGGTGCCGGTGCCTCTGGTGGTGGTGGCGGCGGTGGCGGTGCCGGTGCCTTTGGTGGTGGTGGCGGTGGTGGCGGCCTGGGCGGTGGTGGTGGCCTGGGCGGCGGCAGAGGCGGCGGCTGGTCCTCGGGCTCCCACGCCTCGACCTCCTCAGCGTCCTATCGGCTAGGCGAGGATGTCGTGCATGCCGCCTTCGGCGAGGGCGTCGTTACTGGTGTGGAGCCCGGCGGCATCATCGTCGTGCGCTTCGCCGGCGATGGATCCGAGCGAAAGCTGATGGCCGACTACGCGCCCGTCAGTCGTCGGGGTTAGGCAGATCCCCTGCTGTACCGACCGGTACATGTACCGGTCGGCCGACACGTGCATGCACGTGTCGGAACCGGACCGCATGCGGTCCGGTTTTCATGAGATCAATACGATCCCCTCCGTGGCAGCCACAATCATCGACGGCAAGGCGATCGCCGCGCGGATACGTGCCCAAGTGGCGAGCGATGTAGCCGCTCTCGTTCAGGCCGGCGGCCGGGCGCCAGGTCTCGCGACGGTGCTTGTCGGTGAAGATCCGGCCTCGGCGGTCTACGTCGGCGGCAAGCAACGCGCCTGCGCCGAGGTCGGCATGACACCCTATGACGAACGTCTGCCCTCCGACGCCACCCACGAGCAGGTTGCGGGGCGCTTGCAAGCCCTCAACGAGGATCCCCAGGTCAGTGGCATTTTGCTCCAGCTGCCCCTGCCAGACCATCTGGAGGGCACAAGCCTAAGTGGGCTGATCGATCCTCGCAAGGATGTCGATGGACTCACCCCTGTGAACGCCGGCTTGCTCTCCCAGGGACAGCCCGGCTTGCGCCCCTGCACGCCCATCGGTGTGCTCGAGTTGCTCGCCAGCGTCGATGCCCAGCTCGAAGGCGCCGAGGCGGTCGTGGTCGGTCGCTCCAACCTGTTCGGCAAGCCCATGGCCCAGCTTTTGCTGGAGGCCAACGCCACGGTCACCGTGTGCCACTCGCGCACCCACCACCTACGTGAGGTGTGCGCCCGCGCGGATGTCCTGATCGCCGCGGTCGGCCGCCCCCGCCTAATCGAGCGTGACTTCGTCAAGCCCGGGGCGATCGTGATCGACGTGGGCATGAACCGCCTCTCTCCTGAGCAGGCAGGCACCAAGAGCGGCCTCGTCGGTGACGTTGACTTCACCGACGTCAGCGAGCTGGCCTCGGCAATCACGCCCGTACCCGGCGGTGTCGGGCCGATGACGATCGCCATGCTCTTGCGCAACACGCTCCAAGCGGCCCACATACAGAGCGAGCGATCGCGCGAAAGACGGGGGACATCCTCGTGAATCTGAGACGCCTACGCTTGGGCGAGTTGCTGGCGCTGGTGGGAGCGATCCTCGTGATCGTCGCGCTCACGCGGCCCTGGTATGAAAACGCGGGCGTCCTGTTCAGCGCATGGGGCACATTCGGGCCGGCCGTGGTGTTCATCATGATCGCCGCCTTGGCAGCTCTGGCGCTAATCTTCACCACAATCACCGAGCGCTCGACCGCGTTTCCGGTCGCGGCCGCGGTGTGGAGCACGTTGTTCGGGCTGATCGGTGTGATTGCCGCGATCGTGCGCCTGCTCGAGCGCCCGGATGGCGCCACCGCGTTGTGCGCCGGACCTTGGCTTGCGCTGGCAGGCACGATCCTGATCTTCGCAGGCTCGTGGCAGGCGCTGCGCGACGAACGCACCGGCATCTACCCGCCGGCCCGGCCGGAGCCGCGCGAGCCTCCCGCATAGAATGCCCGCTTCATGATCGACCGCAGCGAAGTCCTCCATGTCGCACGCTTGGCGCGCCTTCATTTGAGCGAGGAGGAGATCGAGCCGATGGCGCGCGAGCTCTCCGCCGTGCTCGACCACGTGGCTCGCATTGGCGAGCTCGACCTCGAGGACGTGCCCGCCACGACCCATGTCGCCGAGCTCACAGGCCGGCTGCGCGCCGACGACCCGCGTCCCTGCCTACCGCGCGAGGTCGTCCTGGCCCAAGCGCCAGCCGTCAGCGGCGAGGGCTTTCTTGTCCCATCGCCGCAGGCTTAGGGTGCACCTCACCGTCTGTCATCGACTTGTGTGGCGTGCTTCGCCGGTCAGTTCCTCGCCGGTTAGTCCCATCGACCGCGCCCTGCTGTCGCGATGAGCGACCCGATCCAGTTGACCGCGGCCGAGGCCGCCCAAGCGATCGCCGCCGGGAAGCTGGGGGCCGAGGAGCTGCAACAGGCCTACCTTGCGCGTGCGCAGGCAAACACCCTCAATTGCTTCACCTGGGTCTCCGCCGGCGGTGTGCCCGCAGGCGCGACCGGGCGCCCCTTGGGCGGCGTGCCGCTGGCCGTCAAGGATCTGTTCTGTACCGAGGGCGTTCCTTCGCAGTCGGGATCGCGCATCCTTGAGGGATACCTACCGCCGTACACGGCCACCGTCATCGAGCGCCTCCAAGCTGCCGGTGCGTCCCTGCTAGCTAAGACAAACCAGGACGAGTTCGCGATGGGCTCCTCCAACGAGAACTCCGCCTACGGTCCCGTCCTCAACCCCTGGGATCGCGGGCGCGTACCGGGGGGCTCCTCCGGCGGCAGCGCCGCCGCCGTGGCCGCCGGGCTCGCGCCATGGGCCTTGGGGACCGATACCGGCGGCTCGATCCGCCAGCCTGCCGCTCTATGCGGAATCGTGGGGCTCAAGCCCACCTATGGCGCGGTTTCGCGTCGGGGCATGATCGCTTTCGCCTCCTCCTTGGACCAAGCCGGCCCCTTGACCCGCGACGTCACCGATGCCGCCTTGATGCTCTCCCACATGGTTGGCCGCGACGAATGCGACGCCACCTCTCTGGCCTTCCCCCACGAGATCTCCCTGCCCAAAGCCGAGCGCCTGGATGGCGTCAGGCTAGGGGTACCCTCAGAGTTGACGGGCGAGGGCATCGAAGCGGGCGTGCTCGACGCTTTCAACGCGACGCTTTCCCGGGCGCAGGAGTTGGGAGCCGAGATCGAGCAGGTCAGCCTCCCACACGCCCCCCACGCCTTGTCTGCCTATTACGTGATCGCACCCGCCGAGGCGTCTTCGAATCTGGCGCGCTTCGACGGGGTGCGCTACGGCTTGCGCGTTGACGCGCCCGACCTGGTCGGCATGTACACGAACACTCGCCACGACGGCTTCGGCCCCGAGGTCAAGCGGCGCATCATGCTCGGCACCTATGCGCTCTCCTCGGGCTACTACGACGCCTACTACGGTCGTGCCCAACGTGTGCGCACCAAGATCGTCGAGGACTTCCGCGCCGTCTTCGAGCGCTGCGATTTCGTGGTCACCCCGACGAGCCCCACGATCGCCTTCGAGCTGGGCGCCAAGACCGGCGATCCCTTGGCCATGTACCTGAGTGACTTCTGCACCGTCCCGATGTCCTTGGCGGGCATACCCGCGATCTCGATCCCCTGTGGCCTCAGCGGCGCTTCGCAAGGCGTCGGGCCAGGCGGGATTGGCTTGCCGGTCGGCTTTCAGCTCGCCGGCCCCGCTTTCAGCGAGAACAGCCTGCTCGACGCCGCCCACGCCTTGGAGCGGGCGATCGGCTTCGACTCGACCCCGGCGCGCGCATGAGTGGCTGCGTGGCGTCTCCGGGTGCGTCGCGGTTGGTCGAGGCGTGGGTTGTACGTTCTGAAAAAAGGGGTGCCTCGCGCGCGCGCGCAGGGGGTGTCAAATGAGCACAACTTACGAGCCCGTCATCGGTCTGGAGATCCACATCCAGCTGGCCACCCGCACGAAGATGTTCTGTGGCTGCGAACTGTCCTTCGGCGAGCCCCCCAACACACGCACCTGTCCTGTCTGCCTCGGCTTGCCAGGAGCCTTGCCGGTGGCCAACGCCAGGGCGATCCACTTCGGTCTGATGATCGGCCTGGCGGTCGGCTCCGAGCTGGCCCCGCGCTCGATCTTCCACCGCAAGAACTACTTCTATCCCGATCTGCCTAAGGGCTACCAGATATCTCAATACGACGAGCCTCTGTGCCTGGGTGGGCGGTTGGCCGAGGTTCGCATCCACCGCGTCCACCTCGAGGAGGACGCCGCCAAGCTCGTCCACGTCGGCGCATCCGGGCGGATTCACGCCTCCGACGCCTCGATCGTGGACTTCAACCGGGGTGGTACTCCTCTAGCCGAGATCGTGACCGAGCCCGACCTGCGCTCCGCCGAGCAGGCCGGTGAGTGGCTGCGTCTGTTGCGCACCACTATGCGTCAGCTGGGCGTCTCTGACGTGAACATGGAGGAGGGCTCGCTGCGCTGCGACGCCAACATCTCCCTGCGTCCCGTCGGTGCCGAGGAGCTTGGCACGAAGACCGAGCTGAAGAACATGAACTCCTTCCGCTTCATCGAACGCGGCATTCGCGCCGAGATCGTCCGTCAAGAGGAGATCTTGCGGGCCGGCGGCCAGGTAGCCCAGGAGACGTTGCACTACGACCCCGCCTCTGGGCGCATAACGTCGCTTCGCTCCAAGGAGGAGGCCCACGACTATCGCTACTTCCCCGAGCCCGACCTCGTGCCCGTGGCGGTCGACCAAGCCATGCTCGACGCCGCCCAAGCGGCGATGCCCGAGTTGCCAGTGGCTCGCGCTGAGCGCTTGCAGGCCTTGGGCTTGAGCGAGGACAGCGCTCGGCTACTCGCCTTCAGGGCAGACTTGGGCGACTACTTCGAGCAGGCCTTCGCCACCCAGGTCGAGTCCAAGCCCGAGCCGCGGCTATTGGCGAACTGGATTGCGGGTGACCTAACCGCGCGTTTGGGGGACGGCCAGGCGCCATCCGAGTCGCGTGTCGCGCCCTCCGCTTTGGCGAGCTTGTGTGGGCTCCTCACGGCCAAGCAAATCAGCGTCGGAGCGGCCAGGCAGGTGCTTGATGTGCTTGTGGCAGAAGGGGGAGACCCTGTGACGATCGTCAAGGCCCAAGGCTTGGCCGCGCTCGATGGGGGAGACGATCTCGCGGCGGTGGTCGCGGCCGCCCTCGCCGCCAACGCCGATGCTGCCGAGCGCGTCCGCGGCGGCAACGCCAAGGCGATCGGCCCGATCGTTGGCTACGTCATGCGCGAGACCAAGGGCCGCGCCGACGGTGGCGAGGTCACACGCCTGGTGCACGAGCAGCTCGGCGTCTGAGCGGCGCACGTGGGTCACTCATCTGAGTGGCACGCTGGGCGGTGTATCTGAACTGCGCGAATCGCTCTGCCAGTCGCGGTATTTCGGCACTCCGAACACCCGGCGCGCGCACATTTTGGACTAAAGGCCAAACAAACCTGCTTGCTCGCGCGTCAACATACTGTCCATGAACAGGCCAATCTCAAATTCGATGGCCACTCCTCCCCGGCGGTTTCTCCTGCTGCCGGAGGACGCCAGCGATGTTCCAGGGCAGGGTGTTCGCATCCGGCGCTATCGCCTCACAAGCGTCGGGCGCTCCCACGGCTTGGATCGTCCACCGGCGCCCTGTGGGGGCAATGTGCCGCGGGTACCGTAAGCCCAGGATGGCAAGCGGGGCCGAGCCTCGTCGCGAGTCCCCTCCTCGCGGTGATGAAGTACCCACCCACCGCGGCCGGGCAGGGTTTCCGAGCCTGCCCGGCCGCGGGCCACTATCGGCTAGGCTCTAGGCATGGCGCAATCTTCACAAAGCAGCCCAGCGGGGCGTTCATTGGGACAGACCGTCGTGGCGGTCTTGGTCCTCGTGGTCGTCGGCTACATCCTTTTGAAAGTGATCATCGGCATCGCCTTGGCGATTGCCGGGCCCGTTGTCTTGATTCTCGGAGTATTGGCCCTCATATGGGCGTGGCGGGTTCTCTTCTGAGCGACGGCGCTCAGCCGCGCGCTGCTCCCGCGGACGAGGCTTCCGCGACTTCAGGATCGCACGCATGGCCTACATAGCTATAGCCGTCTGCTTCGGGCTCGCCGGGGGGGTGGTGGGTCGCATCAAGGGCTCTTCCTTCTGGATCTGGTTCCTGGTCTCCGGCGTCGTGCCCATCTTCGGCCTGATGGCCGCGATTGCCTACCGCTCCGACCGCAACGAGCCGCGCCGCCAGTGCCCGAAATGCGGACGAGTCACGATGGCCTACGACGCGCTGTGCACGCGTTGCGGCGAGGAGTTCGAGTACCCCGAGCATCTGCTTGCCCCCGAATCGGCGGCGCGAGCGCCTACAGGCCGAGCTGGCTGATCCTCGCCCCGCGACACGAGCGACAGCGGACACAGGTTTAGGCCGGCCTAAGCGGGTCTCTCGCATAGGCTGTTCCCACAGCCTATGTCCAGCCAAGTAAAGACAGCCATTCCTCCAGTCGGAGAGCGCATCACGCGCCTGATCCGGCGTGCCGGCTTTGAGGACGAGCGCTCGTTTGTCTTGCGCGTCGTCCAGCCCGCCCTGGTGGGAATGATTGACGGCACCGTCTCCTCGATAGCGCCCATTTTCGCGGCGGCCGTCTCCTCCGATTCGCACACCGCTTTCGTGGTCGGCCTCTCGACCGCGTTGGGCGCCGGGATCAGCATGGGTATATCCGAGGCCCTCTCTGACACCGGCGAAACCACGGGTCGCGGCTCGCCCTTGGTGCGCGGCACGATCACCGGTGGTATGACCGCTTTGGGCGGGATCTTCCACACGCTTCCCTTCTTGATCAAGGACACCCACAACGCCTTGATCGTGGCCGGAATCGTGGTGGCCGTCGAGCTGTTCGTGATCGCTTGGGTGCGCGAGCGCTTCCTCGAAGTTTCCTTGCGCTCTTCCTTGGTGGTCGTGACTTTGGCCGGAGCGATCGTCTTGGCGATCGGCGTTGCGATCGGTAGCTCCTGAGTTGGGCTCCTTAGGGGGGCGCCCGGTGTACGCCGAGGCTCGATGTTGGCGTTCCGCGGCGGCAGGAGAGCGCCAAGGTCGGGCGAAAACCCGCTGGTACACTCGGCTTTATCGAACGTGAGAGCTGCCGACGCTCTCACGGTTTCGTAACCCCCGAAACAGAAGGAAAGGAGGTCGGTGAAATGCGTGCAGTCGACGCGGTCATGGAATGCCTTAAGGCGGAGGGCGTGGACGTCGTCTTTGGTTTGCCCGGTGGCGCCAACCTCCCGACCTACGATGCCTTCGTGGATGGCGGTCTGCGTCACATCCTCGTGCGCCACGAGGCTGGCGGGGGACATGCGGCTGAGGGCTATGCCAAGGCCACCGGCAAGGTGGGAGTGGCGTTCGCGACGAGCGGTCCCGGCGCGACGAACCTGATCACCCCGATCTGCGACGCGATGATGGACTCGGTTCCGGTCGTGTTCATCACCGGCCAGGTGCGCACCGAGCTGCTCGGCACAGACGGCTTTCAGGAGGCAGACACGATTGGCATCACGATGCCGATCGTCAAGCACTCCTTCATGATCCAGGATCCCTTGGAAATCCCAAGGGCGATCCACGAGGCCTTCTATGTCGCGCGCTCGGGCCGTCCGGGGCCCGTCTTGGTGGACATTCCCCAAGATCTCTCGCGCGCCGACATTCCCTATGAGCCCGTCGCCGACGTGCGCCTGCCCGGCTATCAGCCGACTTTGGAGGGCAACCAAAAGCAGATACGCCAAGCCGCCAAGGCGCTCGTGGCCGCACAGCGTCCGGTCATCTATGCCGGAGGGGGCGTGGTCAACGCCAATGCCTCTGAGGAGCTCGTCGAGTTCGCTACATCCGACCGCTTTCCGGTTACTTGCACCTTGATGGGCCTCGGCGCCTTCCCCGCGCGGGTGGACGGAGAGCCGCATCCCCAATGGCTGGGGATGCTCGGTATGCACGGCACACGCGCCGCCAACTACGCAATGGACGAGGCTGACCTCATCTGTGCCGTTGGCGCGCGCTTCGATGACCGCGTCACCGGCAAGCTGTCCGAGTTCGCCCCTCGTGCCAAGTTCATCCATATCGACGTCGACCCGGCCGAGATCTCAAAGAACATCCCTGCCCACATTCCAATCGTGGGCGACGCCAAGCACGTGCTCTCCAAGCTACTGGTCGAGTACCGCGCTTTGAGCGCCGACAGCGCGCGCTTGGGGCCCTGGTGGGAGCGGATCGAAGCGTGGCGCGAGCAGTATCCACTCGGCTATGAGGATTCCTCCGACAACGAGATCAAGCCCCAGTACATGATCCAGGCCTTGCACGAGGCTACCGGGGGCGATGCGATCGTGACAAGCGACGTTGGCCAGCACCAGATGTGGGCCGCCCAGTACTACGACTTCCCCAAGCCCCGCCGCTGGATCAACTCGGGCGGACTCGGCACGATGGGCTTCGGCCTGCCAGCCGCGATGGGGGCCGCCGTGGGCTGTCCTGATCGGACTGTGTGTTGCATCGCGGGCGACGGTTCTGTCCAGATGAACGCCCAAGAGCTCGCTACCTGTGCGCAGGAGAAAATCCCGATCAAGGTGTTCATCATGAACAACGGCTATCTCGGCATGGTGCGCCAGTGGCAGGAGCTGTTCTGGGACGGGCGCTACAGCCATGTTGAGACCGGCGACTACCCCGACTTCGTCAAGCTGGCCGAGGCCTATGGCGCGACAGGAATGCGCTTCGAGGACAAGAGCACCTTGGTGGAGGATATGAAGCGTGCGATCGCCACCGACGGTCCCGTGGTCGTAGACGTGAAGGTAACGCGTGAGGAGAACACCTATCCGATGATCCCCGCGGGGCAAGCTGCCCGCGAGATGGTGGGGTGAGCGTCATGAGTGAACCGGCAACAAAGGAACCGCTCAGCCTTGAGGGGCTGCAAGCCTCAGGTAACTTGCGCTCAGGGCGCAAGCACGTGCTTTCGATCCTCGTGGAGAACAAGTCCGGAGTCCTGACTCGCATCGCCGGCCTGTTCGCGAGGCGCGGCTTCAACATCGACACGCTCACGGTCGGTCCCACCGACGACGACCACATCTCCAGGGTGACGCTCACGGTAGACGGGGCGATCCATCCGATCGATCAGGTCACCAAGCAGCTGCACAAGCTCGTCAATGTCCTGAAGATCAGGGACCTAGAGCCAACCGACACGGTCGCGCGCGAGCTGGCCTTGTTCAAGATCTCGGCCGACGGCGCCCAGCGCGGCGAGCTGATGCAGATCACCGAGATATTCAGAGGCAAGGTCGTGGACGTGACCAAGCGCTCGGTGATCGTCGAGGTAACAGGTACAACTGAGAAGGTCGAGGCGTTCGAGAGCATGGTGCGCCCGTTCGGCTTGATCGAGATGATGCGCACGGGTGAGATAGCGATCGCCCGTGGGCGGGGTGAGACGTAGGGAACCCAGGGGTAGAGGCATCTAAGCTCGTGCAAGTCGCCTCCCATGAGCGTTCGCCCTTCACGCTGACTGAAGCCGACCGCGGACGTCTGCGCGCAAGACTCGACCTGGCGCTCCAGCGGGCGCGCCGCTCGGGGCATCCCACGCTCGCCACGGTCACTTGCGACCTCGCGCCCGAAGTAGATCCCTCGGCGGTGGTGTGCGCCTCGCGGCGTCCTGGCGAGCCGTGGTTCTGCTTCGAGCAGCCAGACCGCGGTGGCGCCGCCTTGGCTGGCCTGGGACAGGTGGCCTGCCTTGAGGACTCCGGCCCCGAGCGCTTCTCGACGGTCGCCGATCGCTGGCGCTCCCTGTCGGCTCGGGCGGTCGCCGACTCGCCCGGCGAGCCGGGGGGTGGAGGCCCGGTCGCCGTAGGCGGTTTCGCGCTGGCGCCCGACGGAGGCGCCTCGCCTGCCTGGAGCGGCTTCGAGCCGGCGTCGCTGGTAGTGCCTGAGGTCGCGATAGCGCGCGAGCAGCGCGAGGGCGAACGGGGTGTGAGGCTCACCCTGGCGGCTCTCGTCCATCCAGACGACACCGCCGAGGATCGACTCGCGGGCCTGTCTGCTCGCTTGGAGGAGCTGAACGGGCCACCTTTGCCGCTGCTGGATCCGGCGCCAACAGGGCGCTTCCAGGTCTCGAGCGGCATGCCGCCAGAGCACTACGAAGCAGCCGTGAGTCGTGCGGTTGAGCTGATCGGCGACGGTCGCCTGCAAAAGATCGTTCTGGCGCGCGAGGTTGAGGTGCACGCCCCGAGCGCATATGACCCGGCGGCCGTGTTCGGAGTCCTGCGCGACGCGTTCCCCTCATGCTTCGTTTTCTGTGTAGGTCGCGGCGATGCCACCTTCGTCGCGGCAAGCCCCGAGCTGCTGGTACGCCGCGAAGGTCAGCGTGTCTCCACGATTGCTCTGGCGGGCTCCACCCGACGCAGCGCCGACCCCGCCGTCGACGCTCACTTGGGTGAGCAGTTGATGCGCGACCCCAGCTACCGCGAGGAGCATGCGATCGTGGCGCGCCGGATCGAGCAAACGCTCAACCACTACGCGATCTGGGTCACCACCGCGCCCGAGCCGTCACTCGTGCGGATCGCCAACATTCAACACCTGGCGACCCCCATTCGCGCCCAGTTGGCCGCGCCGGTTGAGGCGATCGAACTGGCCGGCCTGATGCATCCCACGCCGGCAGTCGGAGGAGAGCCCTCGCACGAGGCCTTGAACCTGATCCCCGCCCTGGAGGGTCTTGACCGTGGCTGGTACACAGGTCCGGTCGGCTGGACCGACGCTGCGGGCGACGGCGAGTTCTGTGTCGCTCTGCGCTGTGCCTTGTTGCGTGGCAACGTGGCCCGCTGCTACGCCGGCAACGGCATCGTGCGCGGCTCCAAGCCGGGTGCGGAGCTGGCCGAGACCGAGATCAAGCTGCAGGCCTTGTTGCCTCTCCTTACGAGTTGAGCGCGCCGGCGACCGCGTCCCACACGCGCCGGTGCAACTCCACGTTGGCCGTACGCTCGCTCTTTACTTCGACGATCGTCGATCCGCGTGTGGCGAGGGCGCGCTCCAGCGCCGCGCGTAGACCAGCCACGTCGGCGACGATTTCGTGGCTCAAGTCATACAAGGCCGCGGCGTGGGCGAAGTCAAGGCCGGTCGGTGTCGCGATGTGTCTTGTGTAGACATCCTTCGTGGTCGCGACTCCGGCTACAGGCAGAAAGTCGAAGATCCCGCCGCCTTCGTTGTTGAGTAGCACGATCGTCAATTCCAGCCCCAAGCGCTTGGCGGCCAGCAAGCCGCCGATGTCATGGGCGAGCGCCACGTCGCCGATCAGCAGCACGACTGGCCCGCGACCTGCGGCGGCGGCGCCAAGCGCGCTGGAAACGGTCCCGTCGATCCCATTGGCGCCCCGGTTGCAAAGCACCTTGGGCGGATCGGGGCGGACCGGCCAGAACGTCTCGATATCGCGCACCGGCATCGAAGACGCCACGAACAACGTCGCCTCCCGCGGCAATAGGACCCCCAGCTCGGCCGCCACCGAAGGCTCGCGGCAACCGCTGGCGCCAAGCACACCGAGGATCGCCTCGGCGGCAAGCTCATCCGCGCTGCGCCAGCTCCCAAGCCAGTCAGGATCGCCGTTGGCCGCCTCGTCCGCGATGCCGCTTGTCAGAGCCGCCGCCGAAGACGCTTCGAGCAAGCCCACCAAGGCGCTCAACGTACTCGCTGGCTCGACGGCAAGTGTCTCGAACACCACGCCCGCCGGGTCTTGAAGTGCGCCCTCGGGATCGAGCGCGATCTGGCGCGCGTCGGCAAGACCAGCAAGCCAGGTGCGCAAAGGCTTGGACACGGGCAGATCGCCGACCCTGAGAACCGCTTCGGGTTCGTGTGAACGCGCGAACTCGGGTTCGCGCAGGAGGGCGTCGTAATGAGCGATAGCCGCTTCTCCGCGTCGCGCCCCCGACATCGGGTCGGCAAGCAGGGGCCAGCCAAGCTTCGCGCTCGCCGCCGCGGCGGCTTCGCCGAGTGGTGTGTCGCGCTCGTAGCGACCGGCCACCACCACTCCGCGGCGGGCGCCCCCGATCACATCGCGCAGTCCAATCGCGTCACGCAGAGCAGTCGCTTCTGCGTGGGCGCGGCGCAGGAATGGCACACCGCCCGGGCGTCCCTCGCCCGCCGGCGGCGGCGCCTGCTCGCACACGAGTGGCTCGCGCAGAGGGAAGTTGAGGTGCACCACCCCCGGGCGTCCCTCCGATGCCGTCCAATAGGCTCGACAGGCAAGCGCTCGTATCCAGCGCAGCCGCTCGGGACTGGCCGCATGAGTGCCGACCTCGAAGAACCACTTCGCGAAACCTCCGAAGATCTTCAGCTGATCGATTGTTTGTCCCGCGCCTACCTCGCGCAGCTCGGGAGGGCGGTCGGCGCTCAGCACGATCATCGGCACGCGCGCCTCATGGGCCTCAACGACCGCGGGCAGCAGCTCGGCCACGGCGGTGCCCGACGTACACGTAATCGCTACCGGCAGGCCAGAGGTCTTGGCGAGACCAAGCGCGAAGAAACCCGCGCAACGCTCATCCACGTGGGAGTGGCAGTGCAGCCGCTCCTCGCGAGTCAGGCTGAGCACCAAAGGGGTACAGCGCGACCCTGGAGAGGTGCATGCGTCGCGCATCCCACAGCGCGCCAGCTCGTCCACAAAAGCTCCCAACAGCGCGTAAGTGTCGTATGCCGCCGTCACAGGATCGAAGTCGATCTCGTCGAAGATATGGGACAGCTCGTAGGATGCACCTTGTGGCCGAGAGGGAACCTGTGGCTTTGAACAAGCGCGAAAGCGTAGTTATGCTGCACGGCTTCGGTGGAACGGGCCGTTCGTGGGACGACGTGATAGCGCATCTGCCCGAACGCTATCGACCCTTCGCGCTGGACCTCCCTGGGCATGGCGATCAACTCGACGCGCCCAGGCCGATCAGCTTTAAGGGGTGCGTGCGGAGCGTGCTCGATCGAGCCCCTGGGCGTTTCGTGCTCGCTGGATATTCGATGGGGGGACGCATCGCCTTGCACATCGCTTTGGCCGCGCCTGAGCGGATCGAGCGTTTGGTGGTTGTGTCCGCGACTGCCGGCATCGAGGACACCAAGGAAAGGTCGGCTCGCAGAAAGCTCGACCGGCTCCTGGCTGATGAGATCGAGCGGGGCTCGATCGAGGATTTCAGCGAGCGCTGGCGGGCACAGGCGATGTTCGCCGAAGACCCGACGGAGGTCGACCGGCTCGCCCGTGCCGAGCACGCTCGCAACCGGCCCGATGGTTTGGCCGCCGCGCTGCGCGGTCTCGGCACCGGCGAGATGCGACCGTTGTGGGATCGCCTCGCCGAGATCCAGTTGCCGGTGACTGTGCTCGCCGGTCGTCGCGATCGCAAGTTCGTGCGGGTCAGCGAAAAGATGGTCTCGCTGATGCCCGAGGGTTTGCTCCAGGTTGGGGCAGGCGGTCATTGTCTGCTGCTGGAGCACCCGAGGAGCGTCGCTGCGGCCATCGCTTAGCCATTCCCCCCAAGGGGCCCCACGCCTAGCCCCGCTCCTCGGGGCACCGCGATTTGGCCGTCGACTGGGGCGAGCGGATCGGCCAGCCCCTCGAACATGCCTAGCGTCGCCAAGCCGCAGGCGGCGATAGGCCCGCGTGAGGCCAAGGCGGCAGCGGCATGCAAGCCAGCGGCGACACCGAGCGGGCCGTCGAAGCTCGAGGCCACGTACACCTCCGCTCCCGACGCGCGCACGAGCGTAGCGGCGGCGAGCAGGCCAGAGATACCCCCACAGCGAGCGATCTTCAAGCACACCGCATCAGCCACGCCCGCCGTCAGTGCACCGTGCTCGGCGGCGGTCTCGTCGATCGCCACCCGCGCCGCCACCCGCTCGCGCACCTCGCGCACGGCGGCCAATCCGTGCACCGGCTCCTCCACCAGCTCCAAGCCCAAGGGCGAGAGCGCTTCGATGTTGCGCACCGCCTGCTCCACACTCCACGCCCCGTTTGCGTCCACGCGCAAGGCCACGTGGGGGCCGGCGGCGGCTCGCACCGCCGCAAGGCGTCCCGCGTCATCGCCGATCCCCACCTTCAACTTCAGGCACCTGAAGCCCTCGGAGACCGCCTCGGCCGCTTGGGAGGCCGCGCCGGCTCGATCGAGCGCTGAGAGCGTCGCGTTGACGGGCACCGTCTCGGCTGGCGTGTCGGCTATCAGCGAGGCCACCGCCCGCCCGCCGCGTCTGCCCGCCAGATCCCACAACGCCAGGTCGATCGCGGCGAAGGCCTCTGGCAGATCGTCGGCACGACGGCACGCGTCCACGATCTCCGCACCGTTCATCCCCGCTGCCGCCTCCACCACCGGGCCATAGCTGCTCAGCGCTTGTTCCACGCGATCTAGGCTGATCCCGTCATAGGGCTCCAAAGGTGCCGCTTCGCCGTAGCCGCTGACGCCGTCTTCGTCGGTGAGCGAGACGGCCAGAACCTCGCGCTCGTGCAGCGTTCCATATGAGGTCTGCAGGGCCTGGCCGAAGCGCAGCGCTTGGCGGCGCACGATCATCCTCATGGCGTGCGCCCGCTCAGGACCCGATCCCGCCGCTCAACAGAATGCCGGCGGAGAAAAGCAAGCAGAAGACGAGCTGCAGCGCGCCCGTCTTGGCGAGCGCCCCGTTCAGTGAAGGCCCGTCCACGAGCGTACTCACGATCCTCACGAGCGGCAGCGCCAATGGGATCGCAAGCCAAGGCAGCAACAGCCAGGCGGTCATCGAGCCCAACAGCCAAGGCAGCGGCACAAGCACAAACGCGCCGGCCACCATCGCCGTGTAGAGCGTTCTTGTGCGCCTTCGTCCAAGACGCACGGCCAAGGTACGCTTGCCGGCGCGCCGATCGGTCTCCAAGTCACGCACGTTGTTGACGACGAGGATCGCGCTGGCCAATAGCCCAACCGGGACCGCGCAGGCAAAAGCCTCCCAAGGCAAGGCCTGCACCTGCACGAAGTAGGAGCCGCTGACGGCCACGATCCCAAAGAACAGGAACACAAACAGCTCCCCCAAGCCCTCGTAGCCGTAGGGCCGTGGGCCGCCCGTGTAGAGCACGCCGGCGAGGATCGAGGCGGCGCCGACAGCGATCAGCTCCCAGCCGGCCACAGCCACCAGGTAGACGCCACACAGGACCGCCAAGCCAAACGTCACATATGTCGCCAGCAAGACTCTGCCGGGTGGCACAAGCCCACCAGCGGTCACTCTCACGGGGCCCAGTCGATCCTCGGTGTCCGCGCCCCGCCGTGCGTCCGAGTAGTCGTTTGAGAGGTTGGTGCCCACTTGGATGAAGATCGCTCCGAGCAGGGCTGCCAAGAAAGCGAGCGGATGGAAGTGATCGGCACCCAGCGCCAAGGAGGTGCCCACCAGTACAGGCGCCACAGCCGCCGGCAGCGTCCGGGGGCGGGCGGCCATGAACCAGATGTGGGCCGCGCTCGACGCTTTTGGGGTCGGCGCCGCCGCCGATGGCGGGGAGCCGATTGTTCCTAGTGCCGTCATGCTCGCCTGGGAAAGCGCGCGAAGTCTGGAGTGCGCTTTTGCTTATAAGCGTCGCGTCCCTCTTGGGCCTCTTCGCTGCCGTAGAACAAGAGGTTGGCGTCATGAGCAAGTTGCTGGATACCGGCCAGGCCATCCTCCGCGGCGTTGAAGCTGGCCTTCAATAGGCGCAAAGAGAAGGGGGATAGGGCAAGCATCTCCCGGCACCATTGCACGGTCTCTTCCTCCAAGCGCGCCAGCGGTACCACGGTGTTAATCAACCCCATCTCCAAGGCCTGCTGGGCGTCGTATTGACGGCACAAAAACCAAATCTCCTTGGCCTTCTTGACGCCCACCATGTTGGCCAGCAGGCCGGCGCCGAAGCCACCGTCGAAAGAGCCCACGCGCGGTCCTGTCTGGCCGAAGCGAGCGTTGTCGGCCGCGATCGTCAGGTCGCACACCAGCTGCAAGACCTGGCCGCCGCCGACCGCATAGCCCGCCACCATCGCGACCACCGGCTTGGGCAGCCTACGAATCTGAACGTGCAGGTCGGTCACATGGAAGCGCCCGGGGCGGGTGGGATCTGGATCTCCAGACTCGTTCTCGGAGAGGTAGCCGGAGTCTCCGCGCACGCGCTGATCCCCGCCCGAGCAGAAGGCGAGCGGACCCTCACCGCACAGCACGATTGCCCCGACCTCGCTGTCCTCGCGGGCCTCTTCGAGCGCGCGGGAGATCTCGACGATCGTGAGCGGACGGAACGCGTTTCTCACCTCAGGTCGATTGATCGTGATCTTCGCGATTCGTGGCGCCCAGCGAGGCTCGTCGTTCGCGGGGCCCGGCGCCGATGTGTCCCCGTGGTTTGGTACGCCCTCGGGCTCAAGTGCCGCGGACTTCTCATAGCGAATATCTGTGTAGCTGCCTGCTTCGGTCCAAGTAGTGCTCAAGTGTCCAACGCTCCTGTCCTGGTCGGATCGGCTGGAGGCTCGCGGTCTTGCGGAACGTTCGCTCGCCGATGCTTGCCCCGGGAAGGCTATCCGCAAGTCACAACTCGCCAAGCTCCCAGGTAGCCTTAGTGAAATGCGGGTCGAAGCATGGCTGCAGCGAGCTGCCGTATCGGCGCCCACGCTGACCGCGCTGGAAACTCCTCAGGTGCGCGTCTCTTATCGCGAGCTGACCCAGCTCGCGATTGCCGGTGCGAGCGACTTGCGCGAGCGGGGTGTGCGCCCAGGCGAGCGTGTCGCGATCGCGTTGCCGGCGGGTATCGACTTCCTCCAGGCTTTGCATGCGTGCATGCTCGTGGGGGCTGTATCGGCGCCGATCGATCTCCGTCTGACCCCCGAGGAGCGCGAGCTGATCGTGGCGGACAGTGTTTTGGTCGATCGACCCTTGCGCCCGCCCACTCCGCGGGAGATCGAGTCAGAGACGATTCTGGACGGCTTCAGCCATGAGCTTGACGCTGTCTGCGCGGTGATTCACACCTCCGGTACCACCTCCGCGCCACGTCCGATCGAATTGACCTACGGCAATTTCCTGTGGAGCGCACTCGGCTCCTCGGTCGCGCTTGGCGTCGACCCTAACGAGCGCTGGCTGTGTGCCCTGCCGCTCTCTCACGTGGGCGGTCTGTCGATCCTGATTCGCAGCGCCATCTATGCCACGACCGCGGTGCTCCACGAGCGCTTTGACACGACCGAGGTCTTGCGGGCATTGAGACAGGGCCGCATAACGCTTATCTCGCTCGTCTCAACCACGCTGGCGCGTCTGCTTGACGCCGGCTTGCGCGACCCTACGACTTTGCGCTGCGCGCTTACGGGCGGCGGGCCGCTTCCGCCGGCGCTGCTCGAGCGAGCCCGTGCCGCCGGCGTGCCGGCGGTTGCGACCTATGGTCTGACCGAGGCTTGCTCGCAGGTCAGCACGGGTGGCCCGCCTTTGTTTTGCACTCGGGTCGAGCTTGACGAGGACGGCGAGATCCTGGTTGGCGGCCCAACCGTCGCTCCCGGCTCCCTTGGCCTTGACGGACGGCTGCACACTGGCGACCTTGGCGAGATCGACGCGAATGGTTCCCTGCGCGTAAACGGACGCAAGGCCGACACGATCATCAGCGGCGGTGAGAACGTCGCGCCGAGCGAGGTCGAGGCGGTGCTCGAAGCTCATCCTTCGGTGATTGAGGCCGCCGTGCTTGGGCGCCCCGATCCACAGTGGGGGGAGGCTGTCGTGGCGATCGTCGTAGCCTCGCCCCAGGTGGGCATCGAGGAGGGCGAACTGCGCGAGCACTGCCTCGCCCGCCTGGCCCCCTACAAGGTGCCAAAGCAAGTGCGGATCGTCTCAGACTCACTCCCACGCACCGCGTCTGGCAAGCTACTGCGCAGGGAGTTGCAAGGGATTTGATATGAGCACCGTTCAACCCGAGGAAGGTCGTGGCAACCAGGCGGCGCGTGAGCACCGTGCCGCGAGCCTGACCCATTGGGAAGAGGCGGCTTCTGGCTGGATCGCTCGCCAGGCAGCCCTGCGGGAGCTATCGGCCCCGGTCTCGCACTGGATGATCGACGCGGTCGATCCTCAGCCTGGCCAGCGCGTGCTCGAGCTCGCCGCTGGTCTCGGCGAGACGGGCTTCCTCGCGGCTGAACTGGTGGCGCCCGTCGGCGGGGTCATCACTAGCGATCAAGCTGACGCGATGCTCGACGGCGCACGCAAGCGCGCGGGCGAGCTGAACCTCACGAACGTCGAGTTCCAAGTGCTCAACGCGGAATGGGTCGACCTGCCCGTCGCGAGCGTCGACGTGGTCCTCTGTCGCTGGGGCTACATGCTGCTGGCAGACCCGCTCACGGCTTTGCGCGAGACCAGGCGAGTCCTGCGTCCAGAAGGACACGTCGGACTCGCGGTGTGGGATGCGATCGAGCACAACCCATGGGCCCGATTGCCTGGAGTCGAGTTGTTGGAGCGGGGCCTGCTCGATCCGCCCACTCCCGGCACGCCCGGGCCTTTCGCGCTCGGAGAGCGCAAAAGGGTGAGGGCTTTGTTGGAAGACGCAGGCTTCGATGAGGTGTGGGTGGAGCCTTTGGACTTGACCCAGCGCAGCCCCAGCTTCGACGAGTTCTGGGAGACGACGCTTGATATTGCCCGGGCGTTCCATGACGCGGTCTTGGCGCGCCCCGAGTCTGAGATCGCCGAAATTCGCACCAGTCTCGCTGCCCGCTTCGCGCCCTACACGGCCGAGGACGGTTCCTTGGAGATCCCGATGCGCACCTTGGTCGGGGTCGGTACCGCCTGAGCGCGGTGGCGGAGGCGGTGAAGACCGCCTCCGAGCGGCGGGTCGGATACGCTGGCGCCCATGCTCTACGACGACGACGCAGACCTAACACTCCTCGACGACAAGACCGTCGCGATCATCGGTTATGGCTCCCAAGGCCACGCCCACGCGCTCAACCTGAAGGACTCCGGCGTCTCCGTCGTGGTCGGCTTGCGCGCGGACTCCGCTTCGGTGGGGAAGGCTCGGGAGGAAGGTTTGGAGGTGCTCTCGCCGGTCGAGGCCGCCTCGCGCGGAGACCTCGTGATGATGCTGGTGCCCGACGAGCTGCACCACCAAGTGTGGGATGAAATCTCAGACGGCATCGCCGAGGGCAACGTGCTCATGTTCGGCCACGGCTTCTCGATCCACTACGGCGAGGTCGTGCCGCCGCCCGGCGTGGACGTGGCGATGGTCGCGCCCAAGGGCCCAGGTCACCTGGTGCGCCGCCAGTTCACCGAGGGCTCTGGTGTGCCCGGTCTGATCGCTGTCGCTCAGGACGCCACCGGCAACGCCCGGGCCTTGGCGCTCGCCTATGCCAAGGGCATCGGCTGCACTAGGGGCGGCGTGATCGAGACCACCTTCAAGGACGAGACCGAGACCGACCTGTTCGGCGAGCAAGCCGTACTTTGCGGTGGCGCCTCCGAGCTGGTCCAGGCTGGCTTTCAGACGCTCGTTGATGCGGGCTATGACCCCGAGATGGCCTACTTCGAGTGCTTGCACGAGCTCAAGCTAATCGCCGATCTCATGTACGAAAAGGGCCTTGCCGGCATGCGCTACTCGATCTCCAACACCGCCGAGTACGGCGACTATACGCGCGGCAAGCGCGTCATCACCGAGGAGACGCGCGCCGCGATGCGCCAGATCCTCAAGGAGATCCAGGACGGCGACTTCGCGCGCGAGTGGATCGCCGAGAACCGCGCCGGCCAGGAGAACTTCAAGCGTATGCGCGCCGAGCAGGCCGACTCGCAAGTCGAGCACGTCGGTGGCGAGCTGCGCTCGCACATGGACTGGATCAAGACGTCTTTCTAAATGGCCGCTGAGCTGGTCATTCCCGATGAGCTGAAGCCTGCCGACGGGCGTTTTGGCTGCGGACCCTCCAAGGTTCGCCCCGAGGCACTCGCGCGACTGGCCGGCGAGGGGACTGCTCTGATGGGCACTTCCCATCGCCAGAAGCCGGTCAAGGGTCTCGTCGGTGGGATTCGCTCCGGCCTGCGCGAGCTGTTCTCCTTGCCCGAGGGCTACGAGGTCGTGCTCGGCAATGGCGGCGCAACCGCATTCTGGGACGCGGCCTCCTTTGGGTTGATCGAAAACCGGGCCCTGCATTTGAGCTTCGGTGAGTTCTCGCAAAAGTTCGCCACGGTCACAAGTGACGCGCCATTCCTCTCCGATCCGCTTGTCGTGAAGGCCGAGCCGGGTGGAGCGCCGAGTGAGCAGGAGCTCGAGGCCGCGCTCACAGGGGTCGGCAACGACGATCCGCTCGACGCGATCGCCTGGGCGCACAACGAGACATCGACCGGCGTGATGACGCCTGTGCCGCGCCCAGCCGGCGCAGGCACCGCGCTTGTTTTGATCGATGCCACCTCTGGCGCCGGCGGCCTGCCGGTCGACGTCTCCCAGGCCGACGCCTACTACTTCGCTCCGCAGAAGAGCTTTGCCGGGGATGGCGGCCTGTGGATTGCTCTGCTCAGCCCCGCCGCGCTGGAGCGGATCGCCAAGATCTCGGCCTCCTCTCGCTTCACTCCCGCGTCACTATCGCTCCCGATCGCGCTCGAAAACTCCGTGAAGGACCAGACCTACAACACACCCGCCCTGGCGACCCTGTTCCTCCTGGCCGACCAGATTCGCTGGATGCTTGACGGTGGCGGGCTCGACTGGTGCGTATCGCGCACGAGCGCCTCCTCCTCACATCTCTACGAATGGGCGGAGCGCCGTGAGCACGCCACGCCGTTCGTCACCGCGCCTGCCAATCGTTCGCTTGTCGTAGGCACGATCGACTTCGAGGAGACGATCGACGCCAAGCTGCTGGCCTCGACCCTGCGCGCGAATGGGATCGTCGACGTCGAGCCTTACCGCAAGCTGGGGCGCAACCAGCTGCGCATCGGCATGTTCCCGGCCGTCGAGCCCGCAGACGTGCAGGCGCTCACCGCGTGCATCGACTGGGTTGTTGAAAGGATGTCCGCATGAGCACCCTCGAAAGTGACACGCGCCCGGTAGCGGACGGCGGAGGCGAGCGCTTGAAGGTGCTTGTCAAGGAGAAGGTCGGCGACTCCGGTGTCCGCTTGCTGCAAGAGCACTTCGACGTCGACCTCGGCATCGACTGGTCCGAGCAGGAGTTCGAGCAGCGGATCGGCGACTACCACGGCATCCTGATCCGCTCGGCCACGAAGATGACAGCCGAGCTGATCGCCAAGGCAACCAACATGCGTGTGATCGGCAGAGCGGGCGTGGGAGTCGACAACGTGGACGTCGACGCTGCCACTCAGCGCGGCATCGTGGTCGCCAACGCGCCCCAGTCGAACGTCGTCACGGCCGCCGAGCACACGATGGCTTTGTTGCTGGCGTTGGCGCGCAATATCCCCCAGGCGCAAGCGTCCTTGAAGAGCGGCAAGTGGGAGCGCTCCAAGTTCTCCGGCGTCGAGCTGTATGAGAAGACCTTGGGCATCGTCGGCTTCGGGCGCATCGGTCAGCTCGTGGCCCAGCGGGCCAGGGGCTTCGGCATGAGGTGCTCGCCTTTGACCCCTACGTCTCGGCTGAGCGCTACCGCGAGCTGGGCGTCGAGAAGGCCGCCTCCTCAGACGAGGTGTGCGCGCAGGCCGATTTCATCACCATCCACCTGCCCAAGACGCCTGAGACTGAAGGTTGGATGGACGCGGCCCAGTTCGCCAAGATGCGCGACGGTGTGCGCGTCCTCAACGTGGCCCGCGGCGGCCTGATCGACGACGCGGCGCTCAAGGATGCTTTGGATTCGGGCAAGGTGGCGGGCGCCGCGCTCGACGTATTTCCCTCCGAGCCGATCACCGAGTATCCCCTGTTTGAGGGATATCCCAACGTGGTCGTCACCCCTCATCTGGGTGCCTCCACTGCCGAGGCCACCGACCGCGCCGGTTTTCAAAGCGCCGAGCAGGTGGTGGCCGCGCTCACCGGTGGCGTCGTCTCCACCGCGGTGAACATCCCATCAGTCGGCGCCGAGGACATGGAGGTGCTCGGACCGTTCCTGCCTTTGGCGCGTCGTCTGGGGCGCCTTGCGATGGCCTTGGCCGAGGGCTCATCGGTCGAGCGCATCGAGGCGGCCTTCATGGGTCGCATCGCCGACTTCGACACACGCCTGCTGACTCTCGCGGTGATCGGGGGCGCTTTGGAGGGGCGCACCGAGGAGCAGGTCAATCTCGTCAACGCGCCCACCATGGCAGCTCAGCGGGGCATTGTGGTCGAGGAGAAGTCGGTCTCCGAGGCCCAGGACTTCAACGAGCTGATCCGCGTCACGGTTGTCGCCGGTGACGAGAAGGTGGCTGTCGCGGGCACCGGCATCGGACCCCATCGCGTTCCTCACCTCGTCGAGGTGCAAGGTAGGCGCCTCACGATCGAGCTCACACCATTCGTCACGGTCTTCCGCTACGCGGACCTGCCCGGCATGATTGGCCGCGTGGGCACAATCTTCGGCGCTCACGGCATCAACATCTCCTCGGCCGCGATTGGTCACACCCCCGACGGCGACGAGCAGCGTCTCGCCGCCATGGTCGTCACGACCGACGTGCCCGTACCGTCCGACGTCGTCGACGAGATCGTCGCCTCCGAGGGCTTCGTCGCCGGCTGGGCCGTCGTCCTCAGCTGAGCGTCCCAGCCCGGGGCCGGGTAGTCTGATCGCGATGCGAACCGTTGAGATCACCAAGCACGGTGGACCTGAGGTCTTCAAGGTCGTCGAGCGCCCAGATCCGGAATTGCTCCCCGGCTGCGTGCGCATCGAGGTGGCAGCCTGTGGCATTAACTTCGCCGACGTGATGGCGCGCATCGGCGTCTACCCAGACGCACCCAAGCCGCCATGCGTCGTCGGCTACGAGGTGGCCGGCACAGTCGTCGAGCTGGGCGACGGGGTGGAGGGGCTCGAGCATGGCCAGCGGGTTCTCGCCAACACGGTGTTCGGCGGTTACGCCTCGGTTGTCTCGGTCGCCGAGCGTGACTGTGTGCTGTTGCCCGAGCGGCTCTCCTTCGAGCAGGGCGCCGCGATCCCCGTCAACTATGCGACCGCCTGGGCCGCCTTGGTGGGTTATGGCTCCCTGCGGCCCGGCGAGCGCGTCCTGATCCATTCGGCCGGAGGGGGCGTTGGGATCGCCGCCGTCCAGCTTGCGCGCCGCTTCGGCGCGAGCGAGATCTACGGCACCGCTTCGCCCGCCAAGCACGAGCGCGTCCGTGAGCTTGGCTACGACCACGTGCTCGACTACAAGGACGTGAATACCAAGGGAGCACTGCCTCAGTTCGACGTGATCCTCGACGCAATCGGTGGCCACAGTCTGCGCACGAGCTACAACCTCCTACGCCCCGGCGGCAGACTCGTCGGCTTCGGCGCCTCCGCGGTCGTCTCCGGTGCCAAACGCAACCTGCCTTCCGCTCTACGCACCTTGGCGCGCATGCCGCGCTTCTCCTTGGTCAAGCAGATGTCCGAATCGAAGGCCGTGATCGGCTTGAACATGCTCACATTGTTGAAGGACCGCGGCACGATCGAGCCGTGGCTCGAGCCTCTGCGCGAATTGCTCGATGACGGCACGATCGAGCCCGTCATCGCGGGTACTTTCAGCTTCGAGGAAGCCGGCGCCGCGCAGGACATGCTGACCCAGCGGCGCAACATCGGCAAGGTCGTATTGGTGCCGTAGCGCTAGCGCGCTCCCCACGCGCGCGCTAGGTGCTCTGGCGAGGCGCTCATGTGGGTGCTACCCTGCGTGCACATGTCGTTTCAGTTCTCCCTTTCGCTTCTCCTTCTGCTCCCCCCTCGGGGGGAATAGCGCGTGGCGGCCGCGTAGCCGCAAACCAAAGGAGAAACGAAAAAGCGAGAGAACTGGAGAAGTGAGAACGACATGAGCGAGCAAGCCAAATCCCAAGCCGGTCCCATAGGCGCTGGCGCGCCTGCCATTGAGAGTGCGGGTGGTTCCGTCGGCGCCGAGGCCCCTGGAGCCTCAGCGAAAAGGGATGAGCGAAACCGAGTACGCGTGTTCGACACGACTCTGCGCGACGGCGAGCAATCGCCCGGTATTTCCTTGAACCAGCAGGAGAAGCTGGAGATCGCCCAGCAGCTGGCGCGCCTAGGCGTGGACATCATCGAGGCGGGCTTTCCAATCACCTCGCCCGGCGACTTCGAGTCGGTGCAGGCGATTTCCCGGGAGGTCGAAGGCCCCGTCATCTGCGGGCTGGCGCGTACAGCCAAGCAGGACATCGACGCCGCCTGGGAGGCGGTCCGAGATGCCGAGCGCCCACGCATTCACACATTCATCGCCACTTCGGACATTCACATCGAGCGCAAGCTGCAGACCACGCGCGATGACGTCAAGGGTCAGGTGCGCGCTGCCGTGGCGCACGCCAAGAGTTACACCGACGATGTTGAGTTCTCACCCGAGGACGGCTCGCGCTCGGACGTGGCCTACATGGCTGAAGTAATCCAGATCGCACTGGACGAGGGTGCCACCACCATCAACGTTCCTGACACCGTCGGTTACACGATGCCCGATGAGTACGCGGCCATGTTCACGGAGCTGTACCGCTTGGTGCCGGGCCTGCGCGACGTCGTCGTCTCCGTTCACTGTCATGACGATCTGGGCCTGGCGGTCGCCAACTCGCTAGCTGGAGTCCAGGCTGGCTGCCGTCAAGTGGAGTGCGCTGTCAATGGCATCGGCGAGCGCGCCGGCAACGCCTCGCTGGAGGAGATCGTGATGCTGCTGCGCACGCGCGAGCCCGCCCTGGGCCTGTGGACTGGAATCGAGACGACCGAGATCGCTCGTACCAGTCGCTTGGTCTCGCGCCTGACCGGCTACCCGGTGCAACCTAACAAGGCGATTGTGGGTCGCAACGCGTTCGCGCATGAGGCCGGCATTCACCAGGATGGCGTGCTGAAGGAGCGCGCCACCTACGAGATCATGGACGCCACCACCGTCGGCCTGCAGAGCAACGCGATCGTGCTGGGCAAGCACTCGGGCCGCCACGCGCTGAGCAAGGCGCTGGAGGAGATGGGCTTTAAGGTCGATGGCCAAGCCTTGAATACGGCTTTCAAGCGCTTCAAGGAGATCGCCGACCGCAAGAAGCAGGTCACGGCGATGGACCTGGAGGCGCTGGTCACCGAGGAGCTGCGCGGCGACGACGTGGCCGCCTACGCGCTGGTGGACTTCGAGGTGGCCGCTTCCTCGGCGAGCCCACCGATGGCGCGTGTCAATGTGAGCATGGAGGACGGCGTACCCGATGGCGGGGCACCCCCCATTGCGGGGGGCAAGCAGGCCGTCAAGATGGGGGAGTCCTCGGGCGACGGGCCCGTCGATGCGATCTTCAAGGCGATCAACGCGGCCACAGGCGTCGACGCGGCCCTGCGCGAGTTCCGCGTTGACGCCGTCACCGAGGGCCAAGACGCGCTCGGCGAGGTCTCCGTCGTTGTTGAGGTCGAAGGCCAGACGGGCGCCGGCCAGGGCGTCTCCACCGACATCATCGAGGCGGCCGCCCGGGCGTATGTACGGGCGCTCTCGATTGGCGTGGTGCGCGCGCGCGAGGGGGAGCGTGGGCTGGGCTTGCCGGAGGCGGCCGCCTAGGCATAGAGCTGGGCCCTGGTACGAGCGTTTGTGATAACGTACGCTCGTATGTCGCCTACGAAGGCAAAACTACGCCCAGCTGAGGTGCCCACAGACCCACGCTGGGAAGCGTTCGACTCGGCGGTGATCGGGGCGCGCGTGAAGGCTTTGCGTGAGGCTTCCGCATTGTCTTTGCGCGACTTGGCTGAGCGCAGTGGGGTCAGCGCGCCGATGCTCTCGCAGGTGGAGCGGGGGGAGACGAGCCCCACGTTGACCGTGGCTGCCCGGATCGCCTCTGGATTGGATCTACGCCTATCGCAGCTCCTGCGGCTCGACGAGACCGGGGCGGTCACGATCGTGCGCGCCTGCGAGCGCGGGGGAGGGGGAAGCGCAAAGCGGGGCCACCGCTTCGAGGTGATGACCGCTGCTCAGCCGGGTCAGCGCTCGGAGCTCTCGCGCCACACGCTTGCCTCAGGTGGCGCGACCGGCGCGCCCGACGATCCACCGATGCACGAGCCCGGCTCGCGCGAGACGGCCCTCGTCGAGACTGGCTCGCTTGTGCTCGTCTGCGACGGCCAGCGCTACGAGCTCGCCGAAGGCGATTGCGTCACCTTCGATGCCGACCTTCCGCACCATTTCGAGAATTCCACCGACGCTGAGGCCACTTTTTTGGCCGTCGTCAGCGCCGGTCTGCGGCGTAGCTGAAGGCCCTTTCAGGCGAACGCGCGCCCTCGTCGTCGCTCGGCTTCGCGGTGCGCTTGGCGGTGCCGGCCGCGGTCGCATTGTTTGCGGCTAGTGCCTTCTCAATTTCAAGCGAGTGCATATCACCTGTACGATTCGCCTATGTGGAGGCAGGTTGCAAAGCTGCGCAGGATGCCCGTAGCATTGGCGCTCGTGGCTGGCTTTGCCTTGCTGGCCATCGCCTTGGTTCTCACCCTTTCGGGCTCGCCGCTGGTCGTCGTCCGGACCAACGGCGTTCCCGCCGACGAGCCGATTCTCGAAGCCAGGACCAGCGCCGCCTGCCAAACCCATGAATTCGTGCCCGCCGAAACATCGGCGATCCGTTTGACTTTCGTGGCCGCAGCCGGCCCGCGTGTAAGCGTCAACGTGCTCTCCGGCAGACACTCGGTAGCGAGCGGAGTGACGGGCAGCGGCTGGACGAGTGGGGCCGTCACCGTCTCGGTCCGGCCTTTGGCGCACCCGCTGTTCGGGGCGACCCTCTGCTTCAAATTCGCGCACAGCGCCGAAACGGTCCAGATGGGGGGCGAGTCCGCGAGCGCCCTTACTGCCGCTCGCGGACTCTCCGGCCAAGCGCTGCCCGGACGCTTCACCGTCGAATACATGCGCCCAGGACCCACCTCGTGGTGGTCGCTGGCCACGACCGTCGCCCACCACTTCGGCCTTGGGCGCGCTCCTAGTGGCACCTGGGTCGCATGGTTGGTCTTGCTCGTCATGGTGAGTGCCGTCGCGCTTGCCTCCTACCTGGTGCTCAGGGAGCTGGAATGAGCACGACCAGGAGGGGCAAAGTTGGAGGAGGGGGCAAGGGCAACCGTCAGGCCGCCGGTCAGGTCAAGCGCGGCGGCGGGCACAAGGCGCCGCGGCGTGCCGGCTCCGCCGGGCGTGGGGTGGGCGTCTCTCGTGCCCTGCGCGCTCGGCTCGTGCTTGTCCGCGAGGCGCTTGTGCGGGTTCCGCGGGTGGCCTGGGTATGTGCGCTGATCGCTTTGCTCAACGCGGCGTGTTGGTCGTTGATCACACCGCCCTTTCTGGCGCTGGACGAGCCCGACCACTTTGCCTATGTGCAGACTCTGGTCGAGAACGCTCGCCTGCCCTCCTCCGCGATGAGTGAATACTCGGAAGAGGAGACGCTCGTCCTGGAAGACCTCCAGCATGAGCAGGTGCGCTTCCGGCCCGCCGGCCACACGATCTTCTCATCGGCCGCCCAAGAAAAGCTGGAGCGCGACCTGGCTCGACCGCTGTCGCGGAGCGGACCAGGAGGTGCCGGCGTGGCCACCTCCGAGCCGCCTCTGTATTACGCGCTGGCCGCGATCCCCTACGAGGTCGGCTCGAGCGGCTCGATTCTCGACAGCCTGGAGTTGATGCGATTGCTGAGCGCCTTTTTGGCGGGTTTGACCGCTCTGCTCGTGTGCCTGTTCTTGCGCGAGGCCTTGCCGCGCGTGCCATGGGCGTGGACAGTAGGGGGGCTCGGTGTCGCTTTGTCTCCGCTGCTCGGCTTCGCCTCCAGCACGGTCAACCCCGACGCGCTCCTCTTCACGATCTCCGCCGCCGTCTTCTACTGCCTCGCACGTGCTTTCCGGCGCGGCCTCTCGACTCCTCTGGCCCTAACTATCGGCTCCTTGACGGCCGTGGGCTTGGCGACCAAGCTGAACTTCGTGGGCATTGCCCCGGGAGTCGCGCTCGGCCTGATCCTCCTGGCCCGGCGCGAGGCCCGCACCGCGGGCCCCCGCGTCTATCGCAACACGCTTGCGCCCGCCTTGGCGATAGCCGTCGCTCCAGGAGTTCTCTACGGATTGGTGAACATTCTCTCCAATCACTTGACCTTCGGCGGCGTTTCCGGAGGCGCGGCCGGGCTCACCTCAACGCAACACTCGATCACGGGTGCGATCAGCTATATCTGGCAGTTCTACCTGCCGCGTCTGCCTTTTATGCACAACGATTTTCCTGGTCTGTTCACTACCCGCCAGATCTGGTTCAGGAACGTGATCGGTCTCTACGGTTGGGGCGACACGCCTTTCCCTGCCTGGGTCTATGACCTGGCTCTGGTTCCCGTAGCCGCGATCCTGGCCTTGTGTGCGCGCGCCCTCCTGCTCACACGTGCCTCTTTGCGCTCGCGCCTGCCCGAGTTTGCCGTTTATGCCAGCATGAGTCTCGGCTTGCTGCTCTTGGTTGGTGCCTCGGGCTATCTGGCGTTTCCGAGCAGCCCCGCCGAATTTACCGACGCACGCTACCTCCTGCCGCTCGTCGTCCTGTGGGGATCGATCCTGGCCTTGGCTGCGCGCGGCGCCGGACGACGGTGGGGACCTGTCGTTGGTGCCCTGATCGTGGTGCTCGTGATCGCCCACGACCTATTCAGCCAGCTGCAGGTGATCGCTCGCTACTACGGCTGACTTTTCGCCCACGCTGGCGTCTGTGATAACGTACGCTTGTATGGCGATAATGAGGCGAGGGAGGACCACCCAGGTCCCTGAGAGCCTCCATCCGCACCAAGGAGACAGCTGATGCCCAAGACCATGTTCGAGAAGATCTGGGAGGCCCACGAGGTCTCAGGCGGCCTGCTCTACATCGATCTGCACCTGGTCCACGAGGTCACCTCACCGCAGGCCTTTGATGGCTTGCGCTTGGCTGGACGTTCGGTGCGCCGGCCCGATCGCACCTTGGCCACGGCCGACCACAACACACCCACCGACGGCACGCCGGTCGCGGCGCGCATCAAGGACGAGCTCTCGCGCGTGCAGGTCGAAACCCTGGAGCGCAACTGCGCTGAGTTCGGTGTGCCTGTCTACTCGCTCGGTTCCGACCGCCAGGGGATCGTGCACGTGATCGGCCCCGACCTGGGCGTCACCCAACCTGGCATGACCGTCGTCTGCGGTGACTCTCACACCGCCACCCATGGCGCTTTTGGGGCCTTGGCCTTCGGGATCGGCACAAGCGAGGTTGAGCACGTCCTGGCGACTCAGTGCATGGTCCAGCAGCGCCCCCGCTCGATGCGCATCTCCTATGAGGGCCAGCTTGGCTTTGGCGTCACCGCCAAGGATCTGATCCTTGGCACGATCGGCCAGATCGGTGTTGGCGGAGCCTCCGGGCATGTCGTCGAGTACGTCGGTCCCGCAATCCGGGCGCTCTCCATGGAGGGCCGTATGACCGTCTGCAACATGACGATCGAGGCAGGCGGGCGCGCCGGCATGATCGCCCCTGATGCGACCACCTTCGCATGGTTCACCGAGCCTGGCGAGCGCTGGGGAGACGGTCGTCCCGGAGCGCCTCGGGGCGCCGACTTGGAGCAAGCGATCGCCGGCTGGCGCGGTTTGGCAAGCGACGCGGGCGCCTTCTATGACAGCGAGGTGGTGGTCGACGCCGCGGCGCTCTCCCCGCAAGTGACCTGGGGTACGACCCCCGCCATGGTCGCCCCGGTCGACGCCACGGTGCCCGCCCCTGAGCAGTTTGACGAACCTGCCGACCGCGAGGCGACCGAACGCGCCTTGGCCTACATGGACCTGCGCCCTGGCACGCCGATCGAGCAGATCTCGATCGACCGGGTCTTCATCGGTTCCTGCACCAACTCACGCATCGGCGACTTGCGCGCTGCCGCGGAGGTTGTGGCTGGACGCAAAGTCGCGCCAAGCGTTAACGCGATGGTCGTGCCCGGCTCCCAACAAGTCAAGGCCCAAGCCGAGGCCGAGGGTCTGGACGAGGTATTCAGGGCCGCCGGCTTCGATTGGCGCGTGGCTGGCTGCTCGATGTGCTTGGGCATGAACCCCGACATCCTCGCCCCCGGCGAGCGCTGTGCCTCGACTTCCAACCGCAATTTCGAGGGACGTCAAGGACGGGGGGGACGCACCCACCTGGTCTCTCCCCAGATGGCGGCAGCCGCCGCGATCGAGGGTCACTTCACCGACATTAGGGATTGGAGCTAAAGATGGAGCCGATCAGCGTCATCTCCGGCAAGGTCACCCACTTGGACCGGGCCGACGTCGATACCGATCAGATCATGCCCAAGCAGTTCCTCAAGCGCGTGGAGCGGACCGGCTTCGGCCAGTTCCTCTTCTATGACTGGGCCAAGGAGCCCGGTTGGGAGTTGCCCGCCAACCCGATTCTCGTCGCCGGGCGCAACTTCGGCTGCGGCTCCTCGCGCGAGCACGCCCCCTGGGGCTTGCAGGACTACGGCTTCCAAGCGGTCGTCGCTCCGTCCTTCGCCGACATCTTCTACTCCAACTGCACCAAGATCGGGCTCTTGCCCGTCGTCCTCTCCGAGGAGGACTGTCAATCCTTCGCCCAAGCCGGCGAGGGCGAGATCGACCTCGAAGAGCAGGAGGTCCGCTTCGCCGGGCGCCAGGTCCCCTTCGAGATCGACCACGAGATCCGTCGCCGCCTGCTTGAGGGCTTGGATGACATCGGGGCCACCTTGCTCCAGGAGCAGACGATCGCCTCATACGAGCACGATCGGGAGCGTTCCGGTCCTGTGACAACCTCTCTCTAAGGAGACACATGGCACACCGCATCGTCACGCTTCCCGGCGACGGGATCGGTCCCGAGATCCTGGCGCCCACGCTCGAGGTGCTACGCGCCGTTGGGGAGTTCCAGTTCGAGTCCCATCCCTTCGGCGGAGCTTCGATCGACCTGCACGGCACCGCGCTCACCGACGAGACGCTCGCCGCGTGTCGTGAGGCCGACGCGGTGCTCTTGGCCGCGGTGGGCGGACCCAAGTGGGATACCACCGACCCTAACGCTCCCAGGCCTGAGCAGGGCTTGCTCGGCCTGCGCAAGGGGCTTGGCCTGTATGCGAATCTACGCCCTGTCAAGCCACTGCCGGCGCTGTACGAAGCCTCACCGCTGCGGCGCGAGCGGATCGAGGGCACCGATCTGCTCGTCGTACGCGAGCTGACCGGCGGAATCTACTTCGGTGAGAAGACCCGCACCGATGACTTCGCCTCCGATATGTGCGCCTACTCGCGCGAGGAGATTGAGCGGATCGCGCGGACGGCCTTCGGGGCGGCGCGGGCGAAGGTGAGTAGCGTTGATAAGGCCAACGTGCTTGAGACCTCGCGACTGTGGCGCGAGGTCGTCATGGACGTGCACGCACGAGAGTTTCCCCACATACAACTCGAGCACATTCTCGTCGACAACGCGGCAATGCAGCTCGTCTCGGCCCCGCGTCACTTCGACACGATCCTGACCGAGAACATGTTCGGCGACATCCTCTCCGATGAGGCCGCCATGATCACCGGCTCAATCGGGATGCTCCCGTCGGCTTCACTTGGAGCTGACGGTCCGGGCCTGTTCGAGCCCGTCCATGGCTCGGCGCCTGACATCGCCGGGCGCGGGATCGCCAACCCCCTGGCCATGTTTCTCTCGGCCGCTTTGATGCTTCGCCACGGGTTGGCCTTGGAAAGCGAGGCCACGGCTGTAGAATCGGCTGTTCAGCGTGCGCTCGAGAATGGTCTGCGTACCCCCGATCTAGGGGGAGAGGCCGGGACCGAAGAAGCGACGCGCGCGGTGCTCGCCGAGCTCTAAACCAGGAGACGACCACGTGGACACAAGCGACTTCATATGGATGAACGGAGAGCTCCTCGCCTGGGAGGACGCCAAGGTTCACGTTCTCACCCACGGTCTCCACTACGGCACAGGCGTCTTCGAGGGCATCCGCTGCTACGACACCGAGCTCGGGCCAGCCATCTTCCGCAACGCCGAGCACATGGAGCGCTTGCTGCAGTCCTCCGAGCTGTACTACATGCCTGTGCCCTATAAGGCGGCCGAGCTACAGGCCGCGGCGCGCGAACTGGTCGCCGCCAACAACCTGTCCTCCTGCTACATCCGCCCGATCGTCTACCGCGGCTACGGCTCGATGGGCCTCAACCCGATGGAGGCACCCGTGGACGTCACGATCGCCTGCTGGGAGTGGGGCACCTACTTGGGCGAGGATGGCATGGCCAACGGTATCCGCGCCAAGGTCTCCTCGTGGCGGCGCATCTCGCCCGACTCCTTGATCCCGCACGCCAAGGCCTCCGGCCAGTACCTCAATAACGTATTGGCCAAGGTCGAGTCGATGAAGGCCGGCTACCAAGAGGCGATCTTGCTGGACGATCACGGCCATGTGTGTGAGGGCACCGGCGAGAACATCTACATCGTCGTCGGCGGTGAGATCGTCACCCCTGGTCACCACAACTCGATCCTCGACGGCATTACGCGCCGCTCGATCATGCAGCTCGCGGCCGACCTCGGCTACAAGGTGATCGAGCGCAACATCGCCCGCGCCGAGCTGTACCTGGCCGAAGAGGTGTTCATGTCCGGCACCGCCGCCGAGCTGGTGCCAGTGGTGGAGGTCGACGACCACAAGATCGCGTCCGGCAAGCCGGGTGAGGTCACGCGCCTCTTGCAGAGCGCTTTCGCGGACGCGATCCACGGCCGCGCAGAGCCCTATCGCGAATGGCTGGACGTGGTGAGCCCATCCGCATCAGCGTCTGCCGCGCCAACCGCTAACGGCGCCGCCGCTCCCATGTCGGGGGTCCCCCTTGGGGGACCCCCGAGCTCCTGATGAGCCAGATAGAGCTCTATGACGCGACCCTGCGCGATGGCATGGGGGGAGGCGGCATGAGCCTCACCGTGCGGGAGAAGCTGCGGGTTGTGCACGCGCTCGATTCGCTTGGAGTTCATTTGATCGAGGCCGGCTTTCCCGCCTCCAACCCCAAGGAGCGCGAGCTGTTCGAGCTGCTAGCTGACGAGCACCTAGCCGTCGCGGAGATCGTCGCTTTCGGCATGACTCGCCGGCGCGACACCGCCGTCGAGCGCGACGAGGGCCTGCGTGTCCTGGCTGAATCATTCGCGCCTGTTTGCACGATCGTGGGCAAGAGCTCGCGCATGCAGGTGGAGACGGTCCTGGGCGCCACCTACGAGGACAACATCAAGATGATCGGCGAATCGATCAAATTCCTGATCGGTCAAGGCAAGCGCGTGATCTTCGATGCCGAGCACTTCTTCGATGGCTATGCCGCTCACCGCGGCTACGCCTTGGACACCCTACGTGCCGCCGCTTTCGCGGGCGCCGAGCGGATCGTGCTGTGCGACACCAACGGTGGTGCTCTACCCGGCTATGTGCGCTCGGTCATCGATGCCGTGCGCTTCGATATGCCCGACACGCCTTTCGGTATCCACACCCACGACGATTCCGGCTGTGCCGTGGCCAACACTTTGGTAGCCGTGGAAGCGGGAGCGACCCAGGTGCAAGGCACGATCAATGGCATCGGCGAGCGCACCGGCAACGCCAACCTGCTCACGATCATCGCCGATCTGCAACTGAAGATGGGCCTTGAGATCCTCGAGCCAGAGCGTTTGGCCCGCGTTACCGAGACCGCTCACTTGGTCGACGACCTGCTCAACCGCACGCCCAACCCGGCCCAGCCCTATGTGGGAAAGCATGCCTTCGCCCACAAGGCCGGCTTGCACAGCGCGGCGGTGCGCACCGACGCCGCCACTTTCGAGCACGTCGATCCCGAGCTGGTCGGCAACATCCACGATGTGCTTGTCTCCGAGTTGGCCGGGCGCGGCACGATCGTCGAGAAGGCCTCTGAGGCTGGTATCGAGCTGAGCGATGAGGAGGCCAGCCGTACGCTTGAGCGAGTCAAGCAACTGGAGCACGAGGGCTTCCAGTTCGAGGCCGCCGACGGCTCCTTCGAGCTGCTGCTGCGCCAGGAGGCTGGCTTGTATGAGCCCTTGTTTGAACTGGACTCTTGGCGAGTGATCGTCGAGAAGAACACTCGTGGTGAGGTGCTCACCGAGGCCACGATCAAGATCATCGCGCCGCCCGGCCCGGAGGCGCGGCGCATTCTCTGCACCGCCGAGGGCAACGGGCCTGTCAACGCCCTGGACAATGCTTTGCGCCAGGCAATCGGAGAGATCTACCCGCATCTGCGCGACATCGAGCTGGTCAACTACAAGGTGCGCATTCTCGATGAGGCGAAGGGCACTGGCGCTGTCACGCGCGTCCTGATCGACGCTTCTGACGGGACTCGTCTGTGGGGGGCGATTGGGGTCTCGGAGAACCTGATCGCCGCCTCCTGGGACGCGCTTGTGGACTCCTTGGAGGTTGGTGTTCAGCCGCGGGCGGGGCGGGCCCCCTCGGCAACGGTGCTTCGCCCGGCGGGGGACTGACTCCTTTCGTGGTCCTGCTTTGAGCGATCAGGAAGGCCTGCCTTTGGCAAAGCCTGTCATTGGCGGCCCGGAGGAGCGGCTTGTGGCCGAGGTGTTGGGGTCAGGGCAGCTCTCGCTTGGGCCTCGCGTGGGCGAGTTCGAGCGACTGTTCGCGGAGTTTGTCAAGGCTCCTTTCGCCTGTGCGGTGTCCAGCGGGACGGCTGGGCTGCACCTTGCTCTGCGGGCGGTTGGGGTCGGCGACGGCGACGAGGTGATCACAAGCCCATTCTCGTTTGTGGCCTCAGCGAACGTGGCGCTATACGAGCGGGCGCGGCCCGTCTTTGCCGACATCGATCCAATCACGCTCAACCTCGATCCGGCAGCGGCCACGGCTGCCGTGACTGAGCGTACGCGCGCTTTGTTGCCGGTGCACATCTTCGGCTATCCCGCCGACATGCCCGCCTTCGAGGGCTTGGCCGCCCGGCATGGGCTGGGGATCGTGGAGGACGCCTGCGAGGCGCTCGGCGCTGTTCATGCCGACGGTAGGCCCGTGGGCGGGCGGGGGAATCCGGCCGTGTTCGGGTTCTACGCCAACAAGCAGCTCACCACTGGCGAGGGGGGGATGGTCGCGCTCGGCGAGAGCGCGTTGAAGGCTCGTATCGACTCCGAGCGAAATCAGGGACGCGCACCCGACATGGATTGGCTCGACCACGACCGGCTCGGCTTCAATTACCGCCTGTCCGACGTCGCCTGTGCGATCGGGATCGCCCAGATGGAGCGTCTGTCGGAGATGCTGGCCGCGCGTGCCCGTGTCGCGGGCCACTATCGTCAAACGCTTGGCGATATCGAGGGCCTCGGCCTGCCCTGCGAGGACTTCGGCGGGAATCGGCGGGGTTGGTTTGTGTTCGTGGTCCAGCTTCCCCCCGGCGTAGACCGCCACAAGACGATGCTTGCGCTCGCGGGCCAGGGGATCCAGAGTAAGCCCTATCTGCCCGCGATCCACCTGATGAGCTTCTACCGCGAGCGTTTCGGCTACCGCGAGGGCGAGTTCCCCGTGTGCGAGGATGTTGCCGCCCGGTCTTTGGCCTTGCCTTTCTATCCGGGACTTGGCGAGGGAGAGGTCGAGCGGGTAGCCGCGGCTTTGCGGGCGGCGCTTGGATGCTGAGCGCGTTGTCTCCGACTCCCGTCCAGGCTAACGCGGGTCTCAGAAATGGCCTGTATGCAGGGAAAATACCTGGCCAGAATTCCGATGAATTTGACTATGCTGGCATGGGGAAAGTTCGGACTAGCGGATGGACACCAACTGTGATAAGACTCCTCGTGGCACATGCCAACAGCGAGTTCGGCGCCTGCCAACCAACACAGGACACGCAATGGGCAGGTCAGGGTCGGGGTGCTTCGCAGGCTGGGGAGCATCCCGGCTCAGGCCACGTTTGGCTTTCGCTGGGTGGGGGATTGTGCGATCATTGACAGCCGACCGCAGTCGATCTGTTCTGGATTGTGAGACTTAGATGGGTGCAACACCAACCTTCCTCACTCTCGGCCCCAGCGGCACCTGCCATGAGCACGCGCTGCTCAACTACCTGGAGTTTCAAGGCATCCAGGACGCTCAGGTCGAGCTTGTCCCTGACTTTGAGGTTGGCCTCGAGCGCGTCCATGAGGAGCCAAACGGATTTTTGGTGCAGTGCAGCTCCCATCCCGACGTTCACATCGTGACTGAGCGCTACCGCCAAGATGTGTTTGTCGTCGATACGTTCATGTTTCCGGCCAAGGAAATGGGTTTGATCGCGCGTGCCGAGGTTGAGGAGCCACGTAGCCTTGGAGTGGTGGCGGCCGCGATGGGCTATCCGGACCTCACGCGGTGGGAGACGGTCGTTGAGGAGCCGGCCAACCCGATCGTCGCGCAGAACCTCCTGGCGGGTAAGTACGACGCCGGAGTGACTTTTGTGTCCTTCGGGGAGGAACATCCCGAGGCCCTGCGGGTACTTGAGCGCTACGGCGAGGTGGACACTACTTGGCTGGTCTACGGTCGTCGTCGGCGCTATCGGGGCGAGCTGATCGGGCATCGCGTCCCGTGGTTGTTCGCGGGCACTGAGGATCGAGAGAAAGTCGCCGCGTGAGCCAAGGCCAGGGCGAGGTGATCGTGGGGGAGGGCTATGCGGTCGCTCACCTCGACGCGATTGGCGAGGGGTATGGCTTTCGCAAAGTTCGCAAAGCCTTGGACGTGACCGCTTTCGGCGTCAATGCGCTCGTGCGGCCACCAGGGTATGAAACAAAATGGCACTACCACGACTTGCAAGAGGAGCTGTATTTCGTGCACCGCGGCTCGATCGAGATGGAGTTTGGTGACGGGAGCACGCACTTGCTCGGCGAGGGTGCTTTCGCGCGCGTCGACGCCGCGACCGTTCGCAAAATAAGGGTCCTCGGTCCTGGCGAGACCGTTTATGTGTGCGCGGGTGGCAAGGACGGCTACATCGGCCACGACGGGCGCACTCCCGAGGGTATGCAGTAGAGCCGTGGACCTGCGGCTTGAGGGCAAGGTCTTCCTGATCACGGGCGGCTCGAGCGGGCTGGGCTTGGCGCTCGCGCATCGCCTGGTCGAGGAGGGAGCGGCCGGCGTGGCATTGATGGCCCGCGACGCCGAGCGGCTGACCGGCGCCGCGCGGGAGTTGCGCGCGGCGGGTGGCGAGGTCCTGGACTTTGCCGGAGACGTGCGGCGGGCGGAGGACCTCGAACTCTTCGTTGGAGCAACAACCGCTCGTTGGGGGCGGATCGATGGGCTTGCCAATAACGCGGGTGAGTTGTCTGCCGGGCCTTTCGCCGAGCACGAGGACACGGTCTGGGAGCAGGATCTGGCCTTGAAGCTGATGGGGGCGGTGCGACTCACTCGCTTGGCGCTACCGGCTTTGCGCGAGAGCCGCGGGGCTGTGCTCAACACGCTGGCAATCTCTGGCAAGGCGCCGGACGCATTGAGTACACCCACGTCGGTCTCGCGTGCGGCTGGGCTTGCGCTCACGAAGGCGCTTTCGCGCGAGCTCGCGAGCGAGGGGATCCGTGTCAACGCGGTTCTGATCGGGGTGATCGAAAGCGGTCAGCTGAGGCGGTATGCGGCGGAGGCCGGGGTCACGCCGCAGGCTTATTACGAGCGGATGGTCACTAGCTCCGGGATACCGCTTGGACGTGTGGGTCGGCCGGCCGAGTTCGCCGATCTGGCCTCGTTTCTGCTGTCTGAACGCGCCTCCTACATCACCGGGGCCGCCGTCAACCTTGACGGGGGGGTTTGCCCGGTGGTGTAGGTAGGCAAAGCGTCCTAAGAAGGACCGCTATTCCAGCTGGTTGTCCAGCAGCGTAGTCATCTTCCAGAGGTTTCCTTCGCGCGCGAAGGAGGTTTCTCGTTCGGGGAGGTTCCCGAACTTGAGTTTCGCGAGGCCGTGGTGGCCTTCGAGGCGGACGAGTGCTACGGAGAGCTTGGGGACCTCTAGCGCGAGTTGTGGGTGGTTGTGCTTGTAGAGCAAAGTCATCGCTTCGGAGCAGGTCTTGGCTCCTTGCATGTAGGACACGCCGGGTTCTCCGCTGTAGTCTTCCGGTATTGCTTCGGCGAGCGTTGAAAGGATCAGCGAGCAAGCTTCCGCGCCGTTCTCGGCGAGCGCGGCCGCGTAGTAGCGCTTGATGAGCGCGGTGATCGCTTGCTTCTCCGATGCGCTGGCGGGGTGACCGAAGGAAGGGATCCTGAGGTTTTCCTTGTCCTCGCCGACGGATCCTACGTCGTTGTCTTTGTCTTCGTCGACGGCTGTTTCGACGGGGGCTGGGGGCATCTTGGCGGCCTTCGCGGTGCCCGTGGACGCGGCGTTGGTCGAGCTGGCGGTTTTGCTCGAGCTGCCGCACGAGCAGGCGTAGACAGCGAGCAGTGTGGCTGCGAGCAGTACGAGCAGATGCTTCATCGCGGCAGTCCCCTCAGTTCTTATTTCGACTTCAAAGTGATCCAATAGTAGCAAGTATTCGTATTATCTTGCATGGTCGGGATGGGAGTCGGAAACATTGAGAAGTCATGTCCGGTCCGTAGGGTCGAGTCCTTCTGGCGAGATGCTGCCAGCGTTGTTCTGAGGTGAGCTAAATCATGAGAGGGGTAGATCCGCGATGAAGATCTTGCAACTGTGGGGCGTTGCGTTGGGTGTCGTACTCACAGTCAGCGCGTCCGTTGCGGCGCAGGCATCGGCCGTAACGCTCTCGTTAGCTGAATGGTTAGTTAATGGTACCCAGTTGGCGGAAGGGCAAGAATTAGCTACGGAAACTGTGGGTACAGTCTTACTTGAAGATCGCAACACGTCGCTGGGTGCTTCTGACATAATATGTAGTGGGGTCCTGGAGGGTACGATTGGTTTCGATGGGTTAGGCGTGATTAGCGAATTGTTATCTTTAGGCAGCGTGGCTATCTCTAAGGTCGGATTATCCGGTGAAGCGCTTCTGTGTGAATCGGTGAGTGTTTGTGAAGAAGCGTTAGTGTGGGCTATCCATTTGCCGTGGAACACGTTACTTAGGTTAATGGAAGATGGTACTGAAAAATTCTTTGTTGATAATATAGAAAATAGTGGTGCTGGTAATCCTGGTTGGGAGACCGAATGCATGAAAACTATTCTCAAACCAGTCGATGAATGCACTTTTGAAGGCGCCGTTAGCCAGCTCACATTAGAGAACGCGTTACTACTAACATCCCTTTCAGATGCATTCACCGAATTAGCAGAACTAAAATTAGCGACCTGTAGTCTAGGCGGAGCAGAAACAGGAATCGCAGAATCCGGCCCCAACGAAACACGGCTGGAAGGCGGAGGAACACTCAGCCCCTCCACAGAAGGCGAAGGCCCGACATTCTCGTTAGCTGAATGGTTAGTTAATGGTACCCAGTTGGCGGAAGGGCAAGAATTAGCTACGGAAACTGTGGGTACAGTCTTACTTGAAGATCGCAACACGCCGCTGGGTGCTTCTGACATAATATGTAGTGGGGTCCTGGAGGGTACGATTGGTTTCGATGGGTTAGGCGTGATTAGCGAATTGTTATCTTTAGGCAGCGTGGCTATCTCTAAGGTCGGATTATCCGGTGAAGCGCTTCTGTGTGAATCGGTGAGTGTTTGTGAAGAAGCGTTAGTGTGGGCTATCCATTTGCCGTGGAACACGTTACTTAGGTTAATGGAAGATGGTACTGAAAAATTCTTTGTTGATAATATAGAAAATAGTGGTGCTGGTAATCCTGGTTGGGAGACCGAATGCATGAAAACTATTCTCAAACCAGTCGATGAATGCACTTTTGAAGGCGCCGTTAGCCAGCTCACATTAGAGAACGCGTTACTACTAACATCCCTTTCAGATGCATTCACCGAATTAGCAGAACTAAAATTAGCGACCTGTAGTCTAGGCGGAGCAGAAACAGGAATCGCAGAATCCGGCCCCAACGAAACACGGCTGGAAGGCGGAGGAACACTCAGCCCCTCCACAGAAGGCGAAGGCCCGACATTCTCGTTAGCTGAATGGTTAGTTAATGGTACCCAGTTGGCGGAAGGGCAAGAATTAGCTACGGAAACTGTGGGTACAGTCTTACTTGAAGATCGCAACACGCCGCTGGGTGCTTCTGACATAATATGTAGTGGGGTCCTGGAGGGTACGATTGGTTTCGATGGGTTAGGCGTGATTAGCGAATTGTTATCTTTAGGCAGCGTGGCTATCTCTAAGGTCGGATTATCCGGTGAAGCGCTTCTGTGTGAATCGGTGAGTGTTTGTGAAGAAGCGTTAGTGTGGGCTATCCATTTGCCGTGGAACACGTTACTTAGGTTAATGGAAGATGGTACTGAAAAATTCTTTGTTGATAATATAGAAAATAGTGGTGCTGGTAATCCTGGTTGGGAGACCGAATGCATGAAAACTATTCTCAAACCAGTCGATGAATGCACTTTTGAAGGCGCCGTTAGCCAGCTCACATTAGAGAACGCGTTACTACTAACATCCCTTTCAGATGCATTCACCGAATTAGCAGAACTAAAATTAGCGACCTGTAGTCTAGGCGGAGCAGAAACAGGAATCGCAGAATCCGGCCCCAACGAAATAGAGCTGGCTGCCGGCGGAACACTAAGCGCTTCGTCGGAAGTCGACGAAGCGTGAGGTTGGGCGATAAGTCTCGGAGGCGACGTTCAATAGGTGCCGAGCGTGTCTATGGCGGGATGAAGGCTGATGAGACCAAGCGTTTGAAGACGCTGGAGGCCGAGAACCAGCAGTTAAAGAAGCTTGTTGCCGATCAGGCACTGGACGTCGACATGCTCAAGGAGTTGGCTGAGGAGGAATTCTGCCCACGGAGTCGTCGCAGGGCCGTCTGTGTACTGCAGGAGCGCTTCGGGGTTTCAGAGCGCCTGACGGGGTTCCTGTGATGTGAGCCAGGGCTTATGCGTGTTCGTCCTGTCCTGTTGGTGGGATGAGAGGATGGATACGATCATGAAGCGACGTAGGCACACGCCGGAGCAGGCGGTCAGGAAGATCCGTGAGGGCGAGCGGCTGCTGAACGAAGGGCGGGATCTCGCTGAGGTGCTGCGGTATCTTGAGGTCACGGAGTCGACGTTCAACCGTTGGCGGGCGCAGTACGGTGGGATGAAGGCCGACGAGGCTAAGCGGCTCAAGACGCTTGAGGGTGAGAACCAGCGGTTGAAGAAGCTCGTGGCCGAGCAGGCGCTGGACATCGACATGCTCAAGGAGTTGGCGGAGGGAAACTTTTGACCCCGGAACGTAGGCGTCGCGCTGTGGGTCGGCTGCAGCAGCGTTTCGGGGTTTCAGAGCGCCGTGCGTGCAGGGTTGCGGGGCAGCATCGCTCCACGCAGCGCAAACCCCCACCGGCGCCGCGGCCGGCGGATGAGCGGCTCGCCAGCCGGCTTCGAGAGATCGCTGGTGAGCATCCAAGGTGGGGGTGGAAGACCGCGCATCAGATCCTGCTGCGGGAGGGCTGGACGCTGAACCGCAAGCGAACACGCCGTATCTGGCGCCAGGAGGGCCTGCGACGCCCCGTGAAGACACGGAAGCGTCGTCGTCTGCCCGGTGGCAGCAAACAGCGGCTGCGGGCGAGCAGGCCGAACGAGGTGTGGGCGATCGACTTCCAGTTCGATGAGACCTCTGACCGGCGCAGAATCAAGCTGTGCAACATCGTGGATGAGTTCACCCGCGAGGCGCTCGCGATCCGCGTCGGCCGATCCTGCACCGCCGATGACGTCGTTGAAGTGATCGCCGGTCTCATCGCCGAGCGCAACGCACCCGCTTATCTGCGCTCAGACAATGGCCCTGAGTTCATAGCGTGGGCGCTGCGGGACTACTGCCGGATGACGCTCATGGCCACCAGCTACATCGAGCCCGGATCACCGTGGGAGAACCCGTTTGTTGAGTCCTTCAACGGCAGACTGCGTGACGAGCTGCTGAACATCGAGGAGTTCGGCTCGATCACCGAGGCCAAGGTCGTGATCGAGGACTGGCGCCACGAGTACAACACCTACAGGCCCCATTCAGCACTCGGGGGCCGCTGTCCAAGCGAGTACGCCACACTCACAACAACAAACAACCAAGAACACACATAGCCCCTGGACTCCTCACCGGGACCCCGTCAAAGGCCGTCTCGATGTATGTGCCCACTGCCTTGCCATCTGTTATGCCCAACAAATCAGGATGCTTGACGGCCGCGAACTCCCTTGCAAAGACGCTCGCCTGCGAGATGATCTTCGTTGCCGACTGTGCCATGGACTCGCGAACCTAGCAGTCGAACCGGCATCTTGTGCGTGCTGGATGGTCGCCACCGTGCGCGTGCAGAGCCGAGCGGCCATACCCAGGTCAAGCCGGGCAAGAACGGCCGGACGCGCTCCTACTACGCGTTCTGGCATGACGCCAGCAGCAAAAAGCGCGGCGCGCAGATCGGAGCAGCGCACGTCAGGGACACTGGTCGCAGGACGTCACGCGGCGCCGTCATCTGGCGCGCAGGGACGGACCGAAGCCCACGGCCGAGCACCCCACACCACGCGAGGCCGAGACCAAGGTCGAGGAGGCCGCGAAGGCTCTAAGCGAAGGAAAGGACGTCGCAAAGGTCCAGGTTGAAATGCTAGACCTCCCAGCCGCCAGGAAGCCAAGCAGTCGAAGTGCCCACCCGATGAGAGGTGGCGCATCGGCGACCTAGCTCGGCCGGCTACCCGCCCACCTCCTCACAACACTGGTCTGGGCTCCGGATGTCTTTCAGGCGGCGATCTCAGCCTCGACAAGGGAAGGCAGAAACATAATGAGAAAGATTCAACTATTGACTGTAGTAGCTCTCATGGCGATGCTCGGAGTGAGTGTGTTTAGCTCCGCGTCGGCGTCCGGCTCCTAGAGTCGGGCGCTTACGTGGTTTCTGATTGGCTGGGCTGAATGCTTGGCGTGGGACTGGATGGAGTCAGAAACATTGTGGTGGTGTGGACTTGACTGTTGGTGTGTGTTGTGCGAGAGTGGATATTAGCCTGATATTCAGAATGGCTGAATGTTGGGTCGCAGAGCAGAGCGTCGTGGATTGTTGCTTGCTGGGCAGTCTTGTTTGGGGCTGCGCTAGTGGGCGGTTTGATGTTCGTTTGGCGAAGGGAGCCGGGTTTGAAGATTGTGGAGTTGCCTGGTTCTGATGGAGCTTTGGTCGTGGGCGTGTCTGATGCTGGATCTGGGCGCGTGTTTGACCGGGGTTGTGTTGGAATGGGAAACACCTCTTTTCGGGCTCGTTTTCGTCTGCGAAGATGCTCTGTGGGTTGTAGGGCGAGCGTATGTTCGGTCTGTGGCCCCATTGGAAGCAGGATGTTGTAGTTCATATAGGGCTGGTTTTGGCGCTCTCTGACCTGTGGACGAGTTGCTTGAACTGGCCGATCACAAGCCTCGTTCTGGGGCTTAGCCAAGCCTCGGCGAGGGAAAGGTAGAACATAATGAAGAAGTTCCAACTATTGGGTGTAGCTGTCGTGGCGATGCTTGCGGTGGGTGTGTTTAGCGCCGCGTCGGCATCTGCGGCCGTGACGACTTTATTAGCGGAATGGTTAGTCGGCGGTACGGCGGTAACGGAAGGGCAATCGTTAAACACCGAAACTGTGGGTACTCTGTTACTCGAAGACACGAAAACGCCGCTGGGTGCGTCTGACATTATATGTAGCGGTAAGTTGCTTGGTACGATTGGTTTCGACGGGTTAGATGTAGTCAGCGAAGTATTATCTTTAACTGGTACGGCTATCTCTAAGGTCGGATTATCTGGTGAAGCACTTTCGTGTGAAACGGTGAGTGTTTGTGAAGAAGCGTTAGTGTGGGCTATTAATTTGCCATGGAATACGTTACTTAAGTTAATAGAAGATGGTACTGAAAAGTTCTTTGGCGATTATATTGAAAGTAGTGGTGCTGGTAATCCTGGTTGGGAGGTCGAATGTATGAAAACAATCCTCAAACCTGTGGATGAATGCACGGCTGTGCTGGGCGTTACAAAGCTCACGTTAGACGGCCCGTTACTGCTTGGTGGGTTTTCCGAGGCATTTACGGAATTAGCAGGACTGAAATTAGCGAACTGTTCTCTGGGCGGTACGGAAGCTGGTATCGTTGAAACAGAATCGTCTGGTGAAGTGCTGGTTGAAGGCGGTACGTTGGGTGCGTCTTCTGAATCTGAAGAAGCGTGAGGTTGTTTGTTGAGTTGAGAATGTTGTAGTGCAGTTAGGTTTGCTGCCCGAGCGGAGCGCCTTTGGTGCTTTGCTCGGGCGGTTTTTGTGGTTTGTGCAGATGGTTCTTCGGGGGTGTGTTTTGTTTGGTGAGGAGAGGCTGGTGGGTAGGTCGAGGATGCAGGTTTTGTTGTTGTTGGTTGTGTCGTTGTGGTTGTGTCTGGTGTTTTGTGGGACTGTGGATGCGGAAACGTTTTGTGGGTTTGTACGTGCTGAAACGGTCCACGTGTTAGGTGGATCTTTTGGTAGTGCTGGGTCTGGTTTGGGGGAGTTTGTGGATCCGCGTGGTGTGGCTGTTGATGATTCGACTGAATTGTCGCGCGTGGCTGCGGGTGATGTTTACGTGGTTGATGAGGGCGGTGATCGGGTTGAGAGGTTTAGTGGGACTGGTGTCTATTTGGGGCAGTTCGATGGGAGTGGCACTTTTGAAGTTGAAGGTAAAGTGGAAGCTGGCGTGGCTGCTCCTTCTGGAAGTTTTTCTGAACCTACCCAGATCGCGGTCGATAATTCTGGTGGTTTGAATGATCCTTCGCGTGGCGATGTTTATGTCGTGGATAGTGGCCACGGCGTTATAGACAAGTTTAGTGAAACCGGTGCTTATCTGGGACAGATTACTGGCGCTAAATGCGAAGTTAGCACAGAAGAACCACCCTGTAGTAAAGGTAAACTAGAACCCTTTACCAAGGGAGAATCGGGGGTCAGGGGTGTTGCAGTCGATACGTCGGGCTCGTTGTGGGCGGACGAATACCCGGGTAGTGTTTATGAGTTCAGCGATGGCGAACCAAACACTTACGGGTTAGTTATTACGGTTACAAGTGCACTAAAAGAGTTTGGGGTTGGTCCTGAAGGCGGTCTGTATATTACAGATGGTATTAGTAAAAATATTAAGGTTAGTAGTACTGATGGTAGTATTTTGGTGAGTCCATTTGGTATTGAAGAATCTACGTTTGGTGTTGCTGTGGATTCGGTGGCTGGACGGGTGTATTTTGATTATGGTACGTTTATTGGTGCGTTTGGTTTTGATGGGACTGAATTAGAGCGTTTTGGGTCTGGGGATTTGCCGGCTGGTGTGTTTGGGCAGTCTAGTCAGGGTGTGGCTGTGAATCAGAGTGATGGTGTTGTGTATGCGTCTGATTTCGCTGATGGTGATGTGGTGTTTTTTGATGCTGTGTCGTTGCCTACTGTTGTTGTGGGTGGTTTGAGTGGGCAGTCGCCGCGTGGTGTGACGTTGAATGGTACGGTGAATCCTGAAGGGTCGCCTGTTACGTCTTGCAAATTTGAGTATGTCTCTGTGGGTGAATATGACCCTGAAGGGCCGGATCCTTTTGTGAATGCTCATAGTGTTGAATGTTCGCCTCGTGCTGGAGGGTTGGGTTCTGGTTCTAGTCCGGTTGGTGTGAGTGGGGTTTTGGGTGGTCTTGTTCCGGAGTCTGAATATGTTTACCGGTTGGTCGCAGAAAATTCGACTGGTGTGCCTAGCATGACGTTACCGCAAAAGTTTTTTACCGGTCCTGTGTTGGGTGGTGCTTATGCTAGTCGCGTGACGTCTGAAAGTGCGACGTTGAACGTTCCGATCGATCCCAACGGTGATGACACACATTATTATTTCGAGTATGGTACCGGTACGGGTTATGGCACGCAGGTGCCTGTATCTGCGCCTGGAATGGATATTGGTTCTGTGTCTGGTGTACAGGGTTTGAATATTCATTTGCAGTCTGGGTTGTTGCCGGGCACGGTTTATCATTATCGTGTCGTCGTATTGCAGGGTGGTGAAGAATTCTTTGAACCCGATCGTACGTTTCTAACGCAGCGTGTGAGTAGTGGTGGTGTGTTGCCTGATGGCAGGGAATGGGAATTGGTGTCGCCTGCTGATAAAAAAGGAGCGTTGATAGAACAGTTCAGTAATGGTGTAGGCGATGATATCCAGGCCGCTAGTGATGGGCATGGGATTACGTATTTGACTGCTGGACCGTCTGTAGGGGCTGGTGCTCAAGGCAAAATCAATTGGGCGCAAACACTGTCTGTACGCTCAGCGGATGGGTGGGTGTCTTCTGACTTGAGTGTGCCGCGACACATACCAGGCAACGAAGAACCGGCGGCGTCAGATGAAGCTAGGGAGGAATATGATGTGTTCTCTTCTGATTTGTCGCTAGGTATCGTCGAACCGGCGGTTGTGAGTGTAGCGTTGGCTGCGGGTGTGCCTGAACACAGGACGATCTATCTGCGTAATAGTCAGACAGGCGAATATGTACCGTTGGTATCGGACGGTAACGTTGAAAATCAGGAAGAATTAGTGTGGGGCACGAAATCCGATGAACAATTGTATTTCGTGACCGCGACGAGCGACATGAGCCACATACTGTTGGCTTCCCCGCACGCTTTCACATCGGACGCGACATACGAGTCCTCATATTTGCCGGTGGACCAGTGGAATTTGTATGAGTGGAGTGGGGGGCGGTTGCAGTTGGTGAATGTGTTGCCGGCGGGTGAAGGTGGTAGCGCGACGCATAGTCCAGAGCCCAGCGTAAGACTGGCGGGCGGGGCGGTCGATGAAGGTACTCCTAGTGGTGTGAATCCTAGTGCTGTGTCTGGTGATGGTAGGCGTGTGGCGTGGGATTTGGGTGTGCCTGGTAAAACCCTTGCTGGTGGTTATGTTGGTTTGTTTGTGCGGGATATGGTGTTGGGTAGTACGGTGAAGGTTGCTGGGTCTAATAGTGTGTTTCAGTGGATGAGTAGTGATGGTTCGCGAGTGTTTTATCTTGAAAATAATGATTTGCATGTGTGTGAACTCGTTGAATCAGAAGGCGAATTGTCGTGTAAATATAGTGATTTGACTACTGATCATGGTGTTAGCGAAACAGGTGGCGTGCAGAGCCTAGTGTCTGATGTGAGTAGTGATGGTTCTTACGTGTATTTCGTGTCTGAGAGCGCCATGACGGGCACTGCTGGGGTTAGTGGTATGCCGAACCTGTATTTGTTGCATGATATGAGCGGAACATGGAGAACATCGTTGGTGGCTACGTTGTCTGAAGATGACTCGAAATCATGGGCAGGTTCGGATTTGTCTCGTGTGAGTTCGCGTGTGTCTGGTCCGATGGTCGTTTTTTGGTGTTTATGTCTGATCGTTCGTTGACTGGGTTTGATAATGTTGATGTGTTTAGTGGGCGGCGTGATGAGGAGGTGTTTTTGTTTGATGCGCAGGCTGATGGTGGTGCGGGTGGTTTGGCTTGTGTGTCGTGTGATCCTTCGGGTGGTCGTCCTGTTGGTGTGGCTGACGTGAGGCATTTTTCGTTGTTGGTTGATCGTCAGGAAGGTTGGGCTGGTTCGTCGTTGGCTGGTGTTGTGCCTGGTTGGGATCGTGATTTCGTTGAAGGTTCTAGGTATCAGTCGAGGTTTTTGTCTGATAGTGGTCGTGTGTTTTTTGATAGTTCTGATGGTCTTGTTCCTCGTGCGTCTAATGGTGTTATGGATGTGTATGAGTTTGAGCCTGTTGGTGTTGGTGGGTGTACTAGTAGTGTTGCGTCGGGTACGATGGTGTTTGTTGGGTCGGATGATGGTTGTGTTGGTTTGATTTCTTCTGGTATTTCTGGTCAGGAATCAGCGTTTTTTGATGCGAGTACGTCTGGTGATGATGTGTTCTTTATTACTGCTGCGAAACTCGTAAGCACTGATTATGATCGTGGTTATGATGTGTATGATGCGCATGTTTGTGGTAGTGAAGGTGTTGCGTGTGTGGCGGGGCCGGTGTCGTTGCCTGTTTGTTCTTCTGGTGATGCGTGTAAGGGTGCTCCTCCATTGCAACCAGAAATTTTTGGTCCTACACCGAGTATGACTTTTGCGGGTAACGGTAATTTCGTCGAAGAACCAGTATCGAAGGTCAGTAAGCCTAAGGCAAAGAAACCCAAGCCTAAGAAACATAAGCGTAAGAAGGGTAAGGGTAAGAAGGGTAAGGGGCGTAAGTCTTCGGTGCGTGTTGTGGGTGGGCGCGCGGGTGTTCGTGTGAGGGTGGGGGGGTGATCGTGGTGCGTTCTGTGTTTCGTGTTTGCGTAGTGATGTTTGTTGGGACTGTCGGTGTTGTTGGTGTTGGGTGGTTTGCTGGTGTGGCGGTGGCTAATGAGCCGTGGTGGCATGTGAATACTGTGTCTTCGCCTGCGGCGCCACCGAATGAAGAAAGCGTTATTTTGGTCGAAGTTAGTGATCTCGGCGACGCGTTGGTGAACGCTACGTCGAGTAGTGTGAAGGTTGTTGATAGTTTGCCTGCTGGCGTGAGCATTAGTCATGTGTATGGTGAAGGTGGTGGTGGTTCGCTTGGTGGTTCTATCGGTAAAGCACTGGGTGGTCATTTCCCGTGTACTGTGGTTGGGCAGACGGTGTCGTGTACGTATAGTGAAGTGTTGTTGGCTTATGAACGGTTGGTAGTCGCTGTTAATGCTCGTATCGAACCTGGTGCTGGGCGTGGAGTAAATGAAGTTAGTGTGTCTGGTGGTGGTGCTCCGAGTGTGGTGTCGCGTCGCGCGTTGAGTTTGGAAGGTGTACCGTCGTTTGGTGTGGAAAACAACGAGGTGACTCCTGAAGAAGAAGGCGGTGCGGTGGATACGCAGGCTGGTTCTCACCCGTTCCAGTTGACTTCGACTTTCACGTTGAATACGCGGTCGGTGTTGACGGTGCATCATCGTGGGGAAGCGGGCACCGAAGAATTGTTGCCTGAAGCGCAACCGGTGAGTATCGCTAAGGATCTACGGTTTGATCTTCCTCCTGGTTTGGTGGGTAATCCCACACCGCTACCGAAGTGCAGTTTGTACGTGTTCGTGCATGAAGCACGCGAATGTCCAGAGGATTCTGTTATTGGTGTATCGACACCGGTAGTGTCGAATGTCGATAAATCCAGTCATGTGCCTTTGGCGGCTACGGTCCCTTTGTATAATTTGGAACCGGCTGTGGGAGAGCCCGCACGGTTCGGTTTCCTTGAGCCTTTGGGTCCTGTCATCCTGGATGTTTCGGTGCGGCCGGGTGGAGTGAACGGTGGTTATAGTGTTGTGGTCACAGCACCTGATATTCCTGATGCGGAGCCGGCGATAGGCTCGCAGGTAACGTTTTGGGGTGTACCGTCCGATCCGCGACATAACACTACCCGCGGGACGTGCCTTAGTTATGCGGCGACACCGACCGAAGCGTTGCAGAAAGGCGAACCGTCGTGTCCGGTACAGGAAAAACCGCAACCATTCCTAGTGTTGCCGACGTCGTGCACGGGTCCTTTGCAGACCAGCGTGGAAGGTGACTCGTGGGAAAACATTGGGGTGTTCACCCCACCGTTCTCGTATGCTACGCAGAGTTCTACTGGTGTGCCGTATGGTCTGGATGGGTGTGACTTGTTGAGCTTTGAACCGTCTATCACGGTCGCTCCGGACGGTCCATTGGCTAGCACTCCGACAGGGTTGACGGTCGGGGTGCACGTACCCCAAGAAGCCAGTTTGAATCCTGATGGTTTGGCGGAGTCCTCGGTGAGGGATACTACTGTCGCGTTGCCTGCTGGTGTCGTGTTGAACCCTTCTGGAGCTAACGGGTTGTTGTCGTGTGGTCCTGGTGAAGGTTTGGGCGAAATACGGTTGGGTAGCCCCGAAGAACAGGCTTGTCCAGAAGCGTCCAAGGTCGCTACGGTCGAAATTAGCACGCCATTGTTGCCTAAGCCACTGCTCGGTGGTGCCTATTTGGCTAGTCAGGAAAACAATCCTTTCGGTTCACTGATAGCGATGTATATCGTTGTTTATAGTGAAGAATCGGGTGTTCGTGTTAAGCTTGCTGGTGAAGTCAAACCGGATCCCGTGACTGGACAGCTAGTCGCGACGTTCAAGGATACGCCACAGCTACCGTTTGAAGATTTGAGACTGCATTTCTTTGGTGGCGATCGTGCACCATTGTCCACACCCGCACTATGTGGTTCTTATATCGCGGGCGCGTCGTTTACCTCATGGTCGGGAGGACCGTCCGCGGACGTTCAATCCCCACCGTTTGTGATTACTGACGGTCCTGATGGCACCCAAGCTACATGTCATGATCCACAACCGTTCAATCCGACCCTAGCCACAGGCAGCCTCAATATTCAGGCTGGTGCGTTCACACCATTCACGATGACAATGAGTCGCCAAGACGGTGAAGGGAACCTCCGTGCTGTTCAGTTGAAAATGCCCCCGGGCTTGTTGGGGACACTCTCAAGTGTCGCGTTGTGTCCCGAACCGCAAGCCGATCAAGGAACGTGCGCAACGAGCAGTTTGATCGGAGAAACGACCGTTAGTGTTGGTATGGGAGCAGACCCTTATACCGTGAGTGGAGGCAAGGTCTACATAACGGGCCCATACAATGGTGCGCCGTACGGCCTATCTATCGTGAATCCCGCCAAGGCGGGACCGTTCGATCTAGAGAAAACGAAGAACAATAATCCTGCATGCGACTGTATCGTTGTGCGTGCACGAATCGAAGTGAATCCACTAACCGCGGCGCTAACGATCACCAGTGACGAAACCGGTCCCTACGCTATCCCGCGGATACTCGAAGGTATCCCGCTGCAAATAAAGCACGTCAACGTCTCGATCAACAAGCCAGGATTCACATTCAACCCAACGAACTGCGCGTCGATGAACATCGACGCGAACCTTACCGGCGGATCCACCGATATTAACGGTAAAGAAGAAACACTACAACGATCGGTGTCCGTCCCGTTCCAAGCAGCCGATTGTGCGTCATTGCGCTTCAAACCGCAACTCAAGGTCTCTACGACAGGCAAAACATCACGCAAAAATGGTGCCAGTCTTCACGTCAAGTTGACCTACCCTAAAGCACCGTTTGGGACCCAAACTAATATCGCGAAGGTCAAGGTAGACCTACCAAAGCAATTGCCCTCAAGACTCACGACGCTACAGAAGGCGTGTGTAGCAGCAACATTTGAAGCTAACCCCGCGAGCTGTCCGCCGGACTCCAGGGTAGGGACAGCAAGAGCGATCACACCAATCATTCCGGTCCCATTGACGGGACCCGCGTATTTCGTTAGTCATGGTGGCGCGAAGTTCCCTGAACTCATAGTCGTACTCACGGGTTATGGCACCACAGTACAACTACACGGCGAAACGTTCATCAACAAAAAAGGCATCACGAGCAGTACTTTCCACCAAATACCAGACGTGCCCGTAGGCGTCTTCGAACTAAACCTGCCTCAAGGCCCGAACTCGGCACTAGCAGCCACCGGGAATCTCTGCAACACTAAACTCAGTATGCCGACAGCTTTCACCGCGGCGAACACACATAAAATTAATCAGACTACACCGATCACTGTTACGCAGTGTCCGAAGCACAAAAACAATAATAAATCTAAGCATAAGCATAAATAGGGGAGGGGAACGACGATGTTCTCAAAGATACGCAAACACGTTACCTATACTAACGTCGCGATGACGGTCGCGCTTGTGTTCGCGATGACTGGTGGTGCGTATGCAGCCAGTAAATACGTGATCACGTCGACTAAACAGATCAAGCCTAGCGTGCTCAAACAACTCAAGGGAGCGAAAGGCGCAACTGGCTCGGCGGGCCCGGCAGGACCTTCTGGTGCTCCTGGTCCGGCGGGTCCCGCGGGCAAAGAAGGACTAGCCGGCAAAGACGGGTCAGCCGGCTCGAACGGTAAAAGCGTCGTAGTCGAAGAAGAGAAAACAAAAACCGCGAACTGTTCCGGTCTCGGCGGCTCAAGCATCCACGAAGAAGGCTCAACCAGTAAGTCTTATGCCTGCAACGGCAAGGAAGGATCACCCTGGACAGCCAAAGGACAGCTACCAGCCGGCTCATCCGAGCGCGGACAGTGGGCACTCTCCGGAGAAGGATTCTTCGTAGCCACCGGCATATCATTCCCAATCGCACTGGGCGCCCCTCTTGCTTCAACCGCGGTTCACTTCATAGGTAAGGAAGAAGGCGCGGGAGAAACAAAAGAAGCAGCAGCGATCAAAGGCGGGGAATGCACCGGCACCTGGCAACAACCAGGAGCAAAAAGCGGTAACCTCTGCGTCTTCCTCAACCCAAGCGCCAGCTTCGGTCCAAGCTCACCCAACATCGAAAACGAGGAAACAGGACAAAACGGCGCCGGAATCTCAGGAGCCATCCTCGGCATAGAAAACGTGAAAAAGGAACTCGTCCTACAAGCAGGCACCTGGGTCACAACAAGCTAAAACCCCACCCCACCCCCCAACACACAAAGCCCGAGCGGACAACCCATGTCCGCTCGGGCTCGTGTGCTTAAAAACACCCACACCACACGAACAAATCTTCCCTTGTTGCCGAGATCATCGGCCGCAGTGATCCAATAACAGCAAACACTCGTACCTATTGTGTAGCGTATTGCAATAGTCAGAAACAATTCGAGTGTCGGTCTGGGCTTCGGACGCCTTTCAGGCGTCGATCCCAGCCTCGACAAGGGAAAGGTAGAAACATAATGAGAAAGATTCAACCATTGAGTGTGGCTCTCGTGGCGGTATTCGCAGTGGGTATGTTTAGCGCCGCGTCGGCATCCGCCGCCGTGACAACCTTATTAGCAGAGTGGTTAGTCAACGGTACCGCAGTAACCGAAGCCCAATCATTCAATAGCGAAACCGTAGGAACACTGTTATTCGAAGACACGAAAACGCCACTGGGGGCATCCGATATTATATGCAGTTACAAGTTCCTTGGCACTATTGGCTTCGACGGGTTAGACGTGATCAGCGAAATATTAACTTTAACCGGACTGGCTATCTCTAAGGTCGGATTATCAGGTGAAGCACTTGCGTGTGAAACGGTGAGTGTTTGTGAAGAAGCGTTAATATGGGTTATTAATTTGCCATGGAACACGTTACTTGTGTTAATCGAAGACGGTACCGAAAAGTTCTTTGCAGATTATATCGAAAATAGTGGTGCCGGTAATCCTGGCTGGGAGGTCGAATGCATGAAAACGATCCTCAAACCCGTAGATGAATGCACGACTGCCCAAGGTGTTACGAAGCTCTCGTTAGACGGCCCGTTACTACTCGGTGGATTTTCCGAGGCATTTACGGAATTAGCAGGACTGAAATTAATAAGCTGTTCTCTGGGCGGCGCGGAAACAGGTGTCTTGGAAACTGCTGCGCCTGCGGAACTGTTGCTGTCTGCAGGTGGTACGTTGAGCGCCTCTTCTGAATCTGAAGAAGCGTGAAGGTTATAGTTCCGGTTTAATTAGAGTGTTGCCCGGACGAGACCTGGCTTGGTTTCGTCCGGGTTATATCCCGTGAACAATGAAGGGGTGTATGTATATAGACATGCTCAAGGAGTTGGCGGAGGGGAAAATTCTGACCCCGGAGCACCCACAGGGACCCTGTCAATAGTTATTCAGGCAGATGCCTGCATTATATTGTGCGGTACCGAGATTCGCCCAAGAATGTCCTTCGTAAACGGACGCTTGGCAGCAGAGTCCGCGATACTCAGCAGAAACCCTTTTACTGCCTTAGTATTCAGGTACTCAGCGGTCCGCTTTGCGTCGCTGAGGCTCCTAAATGGGAGCATGTAACACGTGTCATCGACAAGCGGCGGCTGTCCGTTGTTTCCAGGCGCAAGAACTTTGAAAGATGGTTGCTTATAGAAGCCGGATATGGCGACCTTAAACGGAGCGAGGCTGTAGTCGCCTATCCCGAAAAGCATGAATGGTGGCTTGCCTTTGTAGATGCTTGACTTTCGAGCCTCGAACCGTGGATGGTGTTGAGTGAGGTAAAGTGCAAGCTGAGGCCATCGCTCGGCCAGGTCATCGAGGGGTCCAGCGAGGTCGTGTTGGTACAGGGGGAAGAGCCTAGTTGCGGGACGTCCGCCCGCAAGGTCTGAACTCTTGAAGAATGGGCAGAGCACGTCAGCCTCGATCTCCACAGACTCCCCTAGGCCGTTGACTAGTCCGTCCGGCGTTTGCTTTAGCTCTAGTACCTTGGCGAGGTCGTGCTTGATGCCTTGACGCCAGACAAGCCCGCGGCCAGGCATCGCCTCGACGCTCCGCGAGCGCGAATAGAGCTCTACGTCGCTGACGAACATTTCATCGACGATCCCAGCTTCGACGACTACTGGCTTCCCGATGGCAGGTGCGAGCCGTAGTCGATGCGACGTTTCCACAGAGGTTGGCCGGATGGTCACGTCGAAGAGGCCGGCCTCGACTGCCACACCAAAGGACTTTGCGGCGTCGATGCGGGAAAACGTGGCAGATACGATGCCGGGCGTGCCCAGAATGTCCTTCGCCATCTTGAGTGCGACCGAGCGCTTAATGAGGAAAGTAAGACGCACTTCGGACGCTGACTCCAGCGCTTCGATGGTTGCTAGGAGCGCTGCCTCGGCGATGTCAAAGTTCGCCTTCCCTGTCATCGCGTCGAGGCCCCGCAGTCCGAAGCGATTAAGCTTTTGTGGAAGGTTGGGGGTGGTGGCGGCGCCCTGCGCCGAGTTAGTGACCCAAGGCGGGTTTCCGATTGCGAGGACACGCTTGCCCTCTATAGAGGGTCTTAGTTCTGTGTGGCTTACATCGAAAATGCTCTTACATCGAACGTTTGCGCTCAAACCCTCTTTCAGAGAGACCTCCCGTGTGTAATCCACATAGTTGGGGTTCAAGTCGTAGGCAAGCCAAGGTAGATGGCGGTACTTGGCCGGCACGGTTGATAGGAACACTCCCAAGCCGACTGTGGGCTCGACAAGTACATCGAACTCAGAGCTGCCAAGGGAGCGCCATATGGTCGTAGCGAGAGCTGGAGGCGTTTGGAAGTCGCCCATCGCCTCGGCAGACCGGATATCAAGCTTTTCCGTCACGCGATCTCCAGAACATCTTGTATCTCACCCGTTACTATCCGTCCGTACTGCAGTCGCCACTGAAGCGCGTTCGACATGGTTAGGTATCCCTGTAGGGGTGGGTTCTCCAGCAACGATTCCGCATATTTATATAGAGAGTGTTCGTCTGCGGGTATATCCTTCGCTACGAGGAACGCGAAAACGTCATCAACGTTCGCTTCGTCCTCTAGAATCAATTTGCGAAGGCCGCGTGTCGTTTGGAAGTCGGCGGTTAGACGGGATGGTATGTAGCGCACCGCAGTGAATTCGACGGTGCAGACATCCTCCTTGTCGGCCTTTGTGTAGACGAACAATATGAGGTTGTAGCCAAGGCCTTCAATCTTCTGTTTGAAGCTCCCAAAGGGCGAGGAGGACTGTGGCTGCCTGGCCGACGTGACCTTGATATCGATGTCGAAGGTCGGTAGGTCGATCCCCTTGGCGGCGTTGCCCTCGGTCGCCTCGATGACGCCGATGTCGCGCAGGCTCTTCTTGAAGGCCGTCTCGATGTATGTGCCCACTGCCTTGCCATCTGTTATGCCCAACAAATCAGGATGCTTGACGGCCGCGAACTCTCTTGCAAAGACGCTCGCCTGCGAGATGATCTTCGATGCCGACTGTGCCATGGACCCGCGAACCTAGCAGTCGAACCGGCATCTTGTGCATGCTGGATGGTCGCCACCGTGCGCGTGCAGAGCCGAGCGGCCATACCCAGGTCAAGCCGGGCAAGAACGGCCGGACGCGCTCCTACTACGTGTTCTGGCATGACGCCAGCAGCAAAAAGCGCGGCACGCGGATCGGAGCAGCGCACGTCAGGAACACTGGTCGCAGGACGCCACGCCGCGCCGGCATCTGGCGCGCAGGGGAAGACCGAAGCCTACGGCCGAGCACCTCACACCGCGCGAGGCCGAGGCCAAGGTCGAGGAGGCCTCGAAGGCTCTAAGCGAAGGAAGGACGTCGCAAAGGTCCAGGTCGAAATGCTGGACCTCCCAGCCCGTTAGGAAGCCAAGCAGTCGAAGTGCCCACCCGACGAGAGGCGGCGCATCGGCGACACATGGAAGCACCGGCGCCGATGTGATGCACCGATTCATCGACCCCGATGATCAGCGGCCCTGGTCGGTCGATGAGCTGTTCTTGACCAGACGGACAGCAACACGAGTCCTGGTACGCGCTTATCCGGCTCCGAGGAGCGCACTTCGACCGTCGCTTCCGAGACACCAAAGTCATCGGAGACCTAGCTCGGCCGGCGACCCGCCCACGTTCTCACAATGCTCCGGATGTCTTTCGGGGTCTGTCCGGAATTTTGTGTGTTTGGCGTGATTTAGAGGTCCGCGGTGGGCGGACGGTGAAGGGGGATCGTGCTGATGAGCAATGCAACGACTGCCGCGTCTGTTGGCGAGGCGATGGAGAGATGGCGTCGATGGCAGCAGTAGCGCTCTTGCTGCCGATAGCGGGCGAGCCAGATGGGATGCGGGCGTGGGCGGAGGCTCTTGTCGACCGCGCTCGAACTGAGGGTATTGCGCTGACCGGCGAGGACGGTCTGCTGACCTCGATAGTCCGCGAGGTGCTGCAGACCGGCCTGGATGTCGAGATGGCTGACCATCTCGGCTATGAGCGCTATGAGTCGGTCGGTCGGGGTTCGGGGAACAGTCGTAACGGTGCCTATCCAAGACGGTGAGGACCGCGATGTCGGACCGGTGGAGCTGCGGATGCCACGGGACTGCCAGGGCACGTTCGAGCCGGTCACGGTACCCAAGCATGTGCGCCGCCTCGACGGGCTAGGCGCGAACGTGATCAGCCTATATGCGAAGGGCTGACGACGGGCGAGATCCAAGCCCATTTGGCTGAGATCTACAACACCGAGGTTTCCAGGGAGACGATCTCAAAGATCACCGACCAAGTCCTCCCGGACATGGTGGCATGGCAGAGCCGACCGCTCGACCGCGTCTATCCGGTCATGTTGATCGATGCGATCGTTGTGAAGGTCCGCGACAGCCACCGTCCGGTTTATGTCGCGATCGGAGTGAACCTCGACGGTGAGCGAGACGTCCTCGGCCTATGGCTCGGCTCGTCCGGTGGCGAGGGAGCAAAGCAATGGATGAGCATGCTTACCGAGCTACGCAATCGTGGAGTCGCGGACGCCCTGATCGTTTGCTGTGACGGGCTGAAGGGCCTCCCCTGAAGCGATCCGGGTGACCTGGCCTAATGCCGTTCCTCGAGTTTCCCCTTGAGCTACGAGGGATCGTCTACACGACCAACGCGATCGAGTCCCTGAACGCCAGATTCCGCAGGGCCGTCCGACACCGCGGCCATTTCTCTAACGAGCAAGCCGCGATGAAGGTCCTCTACCTCCTCGCGACAGCCCGCCGCAAGAATCGTGAGAACCTGACCGCAAAATCAGCAACTGGAAGCACGCGCTAAACATCCTGACCATCCACTACGGCGACAGACTCACCGCCACGCAATAGCTCGAGAGGACGAACACCAACAAGGCCATTTACACAAAGAAACTGACAGACCCGTCTTTCAGGCGGCGATCTCAGCCTCGACAAGGGAAGGCAGAACATAATGAGAAAGATTCAACTAATGACTGTAGTAACTCGCATGGTGATACCCGCAGTGGGTGTGTTCAGCTCCTAGAGTTGGGCGCTTACGTGGTTTCTGATTGGCTGGGCTGAATGCTTGGCGTGGGACTGGGTGGAGTCAGAAACATTGTGGTGGTGTGGACTTGACTGTTGGTGTGTGTTATGCGAGAGTGGGTAGTGGCCTGATATTCAGAATGGTTGAATGTTGGGTCGCAGAGCAGAGCGTCGTGGATCGTTGCTTGCTGGGCAGTCTTGTTTGGGCTGCGCTAGTGGGCGGTTTGATGTTCGTTTGGCGAAGGGAGCTGGGTTTGAAGATTGTGGGGTTGCCTGGTTCTGATGGGGCTTTGGTCGTGGGCGTGTCTGATGCTGGATCTGGGCGCGTGTTTGACCGGGGTTGCGTTGGAGTGGGAAACACCTCTTTTCGGGCTTGTTTTCGTCTGCGAGGATGCTCTGTGGGTTGTGGGGCGAGCGTATGTTCGGTCTGTGGCCCTTTGGTAGCAAGAAGTTCTAGATATGGGGCTGGTTTTGGCGCTCTCTGACCTGTGGACGAGTTGCTTGAACTGGCCGATTACAAGCCTCGTTCTGGGGCTTAAGCCAAGCCTCGGTGAGGGAAAGGTAGAGTATAATGAAGAAGTTCCAACTATTGGGTGTGGCTGTTGTGGCGATGCTTGCGGTGGGTGTGTTTAGCGCCGCGTCGGCGTCTGCGGCCGTGACGACTTTATTAGCGGAGTGGTTAGTCGGCGGTATGGCGGTAACGGAAGCCCAGTCGTTCAATACTGAAACTGTGGGTACGCTGTTACTCGAAGACACGAAAACGCCGCTGGGTGCGTCTGACATTATATGTAGCGGTAAGTTGCTTGGTACGATTGGTTTCGATGGGTTAGACGTGGTCAGTGAAGTGTTAAATTTAGCTGGTACGCCTATCTCTAAGGTCGGATTATCTGGTGAAGCGCTTGTGTGCGAAACGGTGAGTGTTTGTGAAGAAGCGTTAGTGTGGGCTATTAATTTGCCGTGGAACACGTTACTTGATTTAATAGAAGATGGTACTGAAAAGTTCTTTGGCGACTATATCGAAAATAGTGGTGCTGGTAATCCTGGTTGGGAGGTCGAATGTATGAAAACGATCCTCAAACCAATAGATGAATGCACGGCTGTACTAGGTGTTACGAGGCTCTCGTTAGATGGCCCGTTACTACTCGGTGGGTTTTCCACGGCATTGACGGAATTAACAGGACTGAAATTAGCGACTTGTTCTCTGGGCGGCGCGGAAGCTGGTATCGTTGAAACTGCGGCGTCTGGTGAAGTGTTGCTGTCTGCTGGTGGTACGTTGAGTGCTTCTTCTGAATCTGAAGAAGCGTGAGGTTGTTCTTGAGTTGAGAATGTTGTAGTTAGGTTTGCTGCCCGGGCGGAGTGCTTTGTTTGGCGCTTTGCTCGGGCGGTTTTTGTGGTTTGTGGTTGTGTAGAGGGTTCTTTTGGGGGTGTGTTTTGTTTGGTGAGGAGAGGTTGGTTGGCAGGTCGAGGATTCATGTTTTGTTGTTGTTGGTTGTGTCGTTGTGGTTGTGTCTAGTGTTTTGTGGGACTGTGGATGCGGAAACGTTTTGTGGGTTCGTGCGTGCTGAAACGGTGCACGTGTTAGGTGGATCCTTTGGTAGTGCTGGGTCTGGTTTGGGGGAGTTTGTGGATCCGCATGGTGTGGCCGTTGATGATTCGACTGAATTGTCGCGTGTGGCTGCGGGTGATGTTTACGTGGTTGATGAGGGCGGGGATCGTGTCGAGAGGTTTAGTGGGTCTGGTACTTATTTGGGACAGTTCGATGGTAGTGGTACTTTTGAAGTTGAAGGTAAAGTAGAAGTTGGTAAGACTGCTCCTTCTGGAAGTTTTTCTGAACCTACCCAGATCGCGGTCGATAATTCTGGTAGTTTGAGCGATCCTTCGCGTGGCGATATCTATGTCGTGGATAGCGGGCACGGAGTTATAGACAAGTTTAGTGAAACGGGCGCTTATCTGGAACAGATTACAGGCGCTAAATGCGAAGTTAGCACCGAAGAACCACCGTGCAGTAAAAGTAAACTAGAACCCTTTGCCAAGGGAGAATCAGGGATCAATGGTGTCGTCGTCGATAGGTCGGGCTCCGTGTGGGCAGACGAATACGGGTCTCCCGGTAATGTTTATGTGTTTGGCGACGGCGAACCAAACACTTATGTGTTAGTTATTACGGTTACAAGTGGGATAGAGGGCCTTGGGGTTGGTCCTGAAGGTGATTTGTATATTAAAGAAGGTCTTAGTAAAAATATTAAGGTTAGTAGTAGTGATGGTAGTATTTTGGTGAATCCGTTCGGTCCTGAAGAATCTACGTTTGGTGTTGCTGTGGATTCGGTGGCTGGACGGGTGTATTTTGATTATGGTACGTTTATTGGTGCGTTTGGTTTTGATGGGGTTGAATTAGAGCGTTTTGGGTCTGGGGACTTGCCGGCTGGTGTATCTGGGCATGCTAGTCGGGGTGTGGCTGTGAATCAGAGTGATGGTACTGTGTATGCGTCTGATTTCGCGGATGGTGATGTGGTGTTTTTTGATGCGGTGTCTTTGCCTACTGTTGTTGTGGGTGGTTTGAGTGGGCAGTCGCCGCGTGGTGTGACGTTGAATGGGACGGTGAATCCAGAAGGGTCTCCTGTTACGTCTTGTGAGTTTGAGTATGTTCCTGTGGGTGAATATGAGCCTGAAGGGTCGGATCCTTTTGTGAATGCTCATAGTGTTGAATGCTCGCCTGGTGCTGGAGGGTTGGGTTCTGGTTCTAGTCCGGTTGGTGTGAGTAAGGTTTTGGGTGGTCTCGTTCCGGAGTCTGAATATGTTTACCGGTTGGTAGCAGAAAATTCGACTGGTGTGCCTAGCATGACGTTACCGCAAAAAGTTTTTATTGGTCCTGTGTTGGGTGGTGCGTATGCTAGTCGTGTGACGTCTGAAAGTGCGACGTTGAACGTTCCAGTCGATCCCAACGGGGATGACACACACTATTATTTCGAGTATGGTACTAGTACTGGTTATGGTACGCAGGTGCCTGTATCTGCGCCTGGAGTGGATATCGGTTCTGTCCCGGGAGTGCAAGACTTGAGTGTGCATTTGCAGTCTGGTTTGTTGCCGGGCACGGTTTATCATTACCGTGTTGTCGTGCTGCAGGGTGGTGAAGAATTCTTTGAACCTGATCGTACGTTCCTTACGCAACGTGTGAGTAGTGGTGGTTTGTTGCCTGATGGCAGGGAATGGGAATTGGTGTCGCCTGCTGATAAAAAAGGAGCGTTGATAGAACAGTTCAGTAATGGTGTAGGCGATGCTATCCAGGCCGCTAGCGATGGGCATGGGATCACGTATTTGACTGCTGGACCGTCTGTAGGGACTGGTGCTCAGGGCAAAATCAATTGGGCGCAAACATTGTCTGTGCGCTCGCCGGATGGGTGGGTGTCCTCTGATTTGAGTTTGCCGCGACACATACCAGGCAATGAAGAACCGGCAGCGTCAGATGAAGCTAGGGAGGAATATGATGTGTTCTCTTCTGATTTGTCGCTGGGTATCGTTGAACCACCGATTGTGAGTGTAGCGTTGGCTGCGGGTGTGCCTGAACACAGGACGATCTATTTGCGTAATAGTCAGACAGGCGAGTACGTACCGTTGGTGTCGGACGGTAATGTTGAAAATCAGGAAGAACTAGTGTGGGGCACGACAGCTGATGAACAATTGTATTTCGTGGCCGCGACTAGCGACATGAGCCACATCCTGCTGGCTTCCCCGCACGCTTTCACACCAGACGCGACATACGAGTCCTCATATTTGTCGCTGGGTCAATGGAATTTGTATGAGTGGAGTGGGGGACGGTTGCAGTTGGTGAACGTGTTGCCGGCGAGCGAAGGTGGTAGCGCTACGCACAGCCCACAGCCCAGCGTACGGTTGGCAGGCGGGGCGGTCAATGAAAGTAATCCTAGTGGTGTGAATCCTAGTGCTGTGTCTGGTGATGGTAGGCGAGTGGCATGGGATTTGGGTGTACCTGGTAAAACCCTTACTGGTGGTTATGTTGGTTTGTTTGTGCGGGATATGGTGTTGGGTAGTACGGTGAAGGTTGCTGGGTCTAATGGTGTGTTTCAGTGGATGAGTAGTGATGGTTCGCGAGTGTTTTATCTTGAAAATAATGATTTGCATGTATGCGAACTCGTTGAATCCGAAGGCGAATTGTCGTGTAAATATAGTGATTTGACTGCTGATCATGGTGTTAGCGAAACTGGTGGCGTGCAGAGCCTAGTGTCTAATGTGAGTAGTGACGGTTCGTACGTGTATTTCGTGTCTAAGAGCGTCATGACGGGCACTGCTGGGGTTAGTGGTATGCCGAACCTGTATTTGTTGCATGATACGGATGGTGTATGGAGAACGTCGTTGGTTGCTACGTTGGGTCCAGAGGACGAAAAAACGTGGAATAAGACAGAAGGTAGCTTGCCGCCGGATTTGTCTCGTGTGAGTTCGCGTGTGTCTGGTGATGGTCGTTTTTTGGTGTTTATGTCTGATCGTTCGTTGACTGGGTTTGATAATACTGATGTGGTTAGTGGGCGGCGTGATGAGGAGGTGTTTTTGTTTGATGCGCAGGCTGATGGTGGTGTGGGTAGTTTGGCTTGTGTGTCGTGTGATCCTTCGGGTGGTCGTCCTGTTGGTGTGGCTGACGTGAGGCATGTTCCGTTGTTGGTTGATCGTCAGGAAGGTTGGGCTGGTTCGTCGTTGGCTGGTGTTGTGCCTGGTTGGGATCGAGATTTCGTTGAAGGTTCTGAGTATCAGTCTAGGTTTTTGTCTGATAGTGGTCGTGTGTTTTTTGATAGTTCTGATGGTCTTGTTCCTCATGCGTCTAATGGTGTTATGGATGTGTATGAGTTTGAGCCTGTTGGTGTTGGTGGGTGTACTAGTAGTGTTGCGTCGGGTACGATGGTGTTTGTTGGGTCGGATGATGGTTGTGTTGGTTTGATTTCTTCTGGTATTTCTGGTCAGGAATCAGCGTTTTTTGATGCGAGTACGTCTGGTGATGATGTGTTCTTTATTACTGCCGCGAAACTCGTTAGCGCGGATTATGATCGTGGATATGATGTGTATGATGCGCATGTTTGTGGTAGTGAAGGTGTTGCGTGTGTGGCGGGGCCGGTGTCGTTGCCTGTTTGTTCTTCTGGTGATTCGTGTAAGGGTGCTCCTCCATTGCAACCAGAAATTTTTGGTCCTACACCGAGCATGACTTTCGCGGGTAACGGTAATTTCGTCGAAGAACCCGTATCGAAGGTGAGTAAGCCTAAGGCAAAGAAACCCAAGCCTAAGCGTAAGAAGCGTAAGAAGGGTAAGGGTGTTAAGGGTAAGAAGGGTAAGGGTCGTAAGAGTTCGGTGCGTGTTGTGGGTGGGCGCGCGGGTGTTCGTGTGAGGGTGGGGGGGTGATCGTGGTGCGGTCTGTGTTTCGTGTTTGCGTAGTGATGATTGTTGGGACTGTCGGTGTTGGATGGTTTAGTGGTGTGGCCGTGGCTAATGAGCCGTGGTGGCATGTGAATACTGTGTCTTCGCCTGCGGCGCCACCGAATGAAGAAAGCGTTATATTGGTCGAAGTAAGCGATCTAGGCGACGCGTTGGTGAACGCTACGTCGAACAGCGTGAAGGTCGTTGATAGTTTGCCTGCGGGTGTGAACATTACTCACGTGTATGGTGAAGGTGGTGGTGGTTCGCTTGGTGGTTCTATCGGTAAAGCACTGGGCGGTCATTTCCCGTGTACTGTTGTAGGACAGACGGTGTCGTGTACGTATAGTGAAGTATTGTTGGCTTATGAACGGTTGGTAGTCGCTGTTAATGCTCGTATCGAACCTGGTGCTGGGCGTGGTGTAAATGAAGTGGATGTGTCTGGTGGTGGTGCTCCGAGTGTGGTGTCGCGTCGCGCGTTGAGTTTGGAAGGCGTACCGTCGTTTGGTGTGGAAAACAACGAGGTGACTCCTGAAGAAGAAGGCGGTGCGGTGGATACGCAGGCTGGTTCTCACCCGTTCCAGTTGACTTCGACTTTCACGTTGAATACGCGGTCGGTGTTGACGGTGCATCATCGTGGGGAAGCGGGCACCGAAGAATTGTTGCCTGAAGCGCAACCGGTGAGTATCGCTAAGGATCTACGGTTTGATCTTCCTCCTGGTTTGGTTGGTAATCCCACACCGCTACCGAAGTGCAGTTTGTACGTGTTCGTGCATGAAGCACGAGAATGCCCCGGGGATTCCGTTATTGGTGTATCGACACCGGTAGTGTCGAATGTCGATAAAGCTAGTCATGTGCCTTTGGCGGCTACGGTCCCTTTGTATAATTTGGAACCGGCGGTGGGGGAGCCTGCACGGTTCGGTTTCCTTGAGCCTTTGGGTCCTGTCATTCTGGATGTTTCGGTGCGGCCGGGTGGCGTGAACGGTGGTTATAGTGTTGTGGTCACCGCACCTGATATTCCTGATGCGGAGCCGGCGATAGGCTCGCAGGTAACGTTTTGGGGTGTACCGGGCGATCCGCGACATAACACTACCCGCGGGACGTGCCTTAGTTATGCAGCGACACCGACTGAAGCGTTGCAGAAAGGCGAACCGTCGTGTCCGGTCCAGGAAAAACCGCAACCATTCCTTGTGTTGCCGACATCATGTACGGGTCCTTTGCAGACGAGTGTGGAAGGCGATTCGTGGGAAAACATTGGGGTGTTCACCCCACCGTTCTCGTATATTACGCAGAGTTCTACTGGTGTGCCGTATGGTCTGGATGGGTGTGACTTGTTGAGCTTTGAACCGTCTATCACGGTCGCTCCGGACGGTCCATTGGCTAGCACTCCGACTGGGTTGACTGTCGGGGTGCACGTGCCCCAAGAAGCCAGTTTGAATCCTGATGGTTTGGCGGAGTCCTCGGTGAGGGATACTACTGTCGCGTTGCCTGCTGGTGTCGTGTTGAACCCTTCTGGAGCTAACGGGTTGTTGTCGTGTGGTCCTGGTGAAGGTTTGGGCGAAATACGGTTGGGTAGTCCAGAAGAACAGGCTTGTCCGGAAGCGTCCAAGGTCGCTACTGTCGAAATTAGCACGCCGTTGTTGCCTAAGCCACTGCTTGGTGGTGCCTATTTGGCTAGTCAGGAAAACAATCCGTTCGGGTCGCTGATAGCGATGTATATCGTTGTTTATAGTGAAGAATCGGGTGTTCGTGTTAAGCTTGCTGGTGAAGTCAAACCGGATCCTGTGACTGGACAGCTAGTCGCGACGTTCAAGGATACGCCACAGCTACCGTTTGAAGATTTGAGACTGCATTTCTTTGGTGGTGATCGTGCACCATTGTCCACGCCCGCACTATGTGGTTCTTATATTGCGGGCGCGTCGTTTACCTCATGGTCGGGTGGACCGTCCGCGGACGTTCAATCCCCACCGTTTGTGATTACTAACGGTCCTAATGGCACCCAAGCTACATGCCATGACCCACAACCGTTCAATCCGACCCTAGCCACAGGCAGCCTTAACATTCAGGCTGGTGCGTTCACACCATTCACGATGACTATGAGTCGCCAAGACGGTGAAGGGAACCTCCGTGCTGTTCAGTTGAAAATGCCCCCGGGCTTGTTGGGGACACTCTCAAGTGTCGCGTTGTGTCCCGAACCGCAAGCCGATCAAGGAACGTGCGCAACGAGCAGTTTGATCGGAGAAACGACCGTTAGTGTTGGTATGGGAGCAGACCCTTATACCGTGAGTGGAGGCAAGGTCTACATAACAGGCCCATACAATGGTGCGCCGTACGGCCTATCTATCGTGAATCCTGCCAAGGCGGGACCGTTCGATCTAGAGAAAACGAAGAACAATAATCCTGCATGTGACTGTATCGTTGTGCGTGCACGAATCGAAGTGAACCCGCTGACCGCGGCGCTAACGATCACCAGTGACGAAACCGGCCCGTACGCTATCCCGCGGATACTCGAAGGTATCCCTCTGCAAATAAAGCACGTCAACGTCTCGATCAACAAGCCAGGATTCACATTCAACCCGACTAACTGCGCGTCGATGAATATCGATGCTAACCTTACCGGCGGATCCACCGATATTAATGGTAAAGAAGAAACACTACAACGATCGGTAGCTGTCCCGTTCCAAGCAGCGGATTGTGCGTCGTTGCGTTTCAAACCGCAGCTCAAGGTTTCTACGGCGGGCAAAACATCACGCAAAAATGGTGCCAGTCTTCACGTCAAGTTGACCTATCCCAAAGCACCGTTCGGGACCCAAACTAATATCGCGAAGGTCAAGGTAGACCTACCAAAGCAATTGCCCTCAAGACTCACGACGCTACAGAAGGCGTGTGTAGCAGCAACATTTGAAGCTAACCCCGCGAGCTGTCCGCCGGACTCCAGGGTAGGGACAGCAAGAGCGATCACACCGATTATCCCGGTCCCGTTGACGGGACCCGCGTATTTCGTTAGTCATGGTGGCGCGAAGTTCCCTGAACTCATAGTCGTACTCACGGGTTATGGCACCACGGTACAACTACACGGCGAAACGTTCATCAACAAAAAAGGCATCACAAGCAGCACTTTCCATCAAATACCAGACGTGCCCGTAGGCGTCTTTGAACTAAACCTGCCTCAAGGCCCGAACTCGGCACTAGCAGCCACCGGGAATCTCTGCAACACTAAACTCAGTATGCCGACAGCTTTCACTGCGGCGAACACACATAAAATTAATCAGACTACACCGATCACTGTTACGCAATGTCCGAAGCACAAAAACAATAATAAATCTAAGCATAAGCATAAATAGGGGAGGGGAACGACGATGTTCTCAAAGATACGCAAACACGTTACCTATACTAACGTAGCGATGACGGTCGCGCTTGTGTTCGCGATGACTGGTGGTGCGTACGCAGCCAGTAAATACGTGATCACGTCGACTAAACAGATCAAGCCTAGCGTGCTCAAACAACTCAAGGGAGCGAAGGGCCCAACCGGCTCGGCGGGGCCTTCTGGTGCTCCTGGTCCGGCGGGTCCCGCGGGCAAAGAAGGACTAGCCGGCAAAGACGGGTCTGCCGGCTCGAACGGTAAAAGCGTCGTAGTCGAAGAAGAGAAAACAAAAACCGCGAACTGTTCCGGTCTGGGCGGCTCAAGCATCCACGAAGAAGGCTCAACCAGTAAGTCTTATGCCTGCAACGGCAAGGAAGGATCACCCTGGACAGCCAAAGGACAGCTACCAGCAGGCTCGTCCGAGCGTGGACAGTGGGCACTCTCCGGAGAAGGATTCTTCGTAGCCACCGGCATATCATTCCCAATCGCACTGGGCGCCCCTCTTGCTTCAACCGCGGTACATTTCATAGGTAAGGAAGAAGGCGCGGGAGAAACAAAAGAAGCAGCAGCGATCAAAGGCGGGGAATGCACCGGCACCTGGCAACAACCAGGAGCAAAAAGCGGTAACCTCTGCGTCTTCCTCAACCCAAGCGCCAGCTTCGGTCCAAGCTCACCCAACATCGAAAACGAGGAAACAGGACAAAACGGCGCCGGAATCTCAGGAGCCATCCTCGGCATAGAAAACGTGAAAAAGGAACTCGTCCTACAAGCAGGCAGCTGGGTCACAACAAGCTAAAACCCCACCCCACCCCCCAACACACAAAGCCCGAGCGGACAACCCATGTCCGCTCGGGCTCGTGTGCTTAAAAACACCCACACCACACGAACAAATCTTCCCTTGTTGCCGAGATCATCGGCGGCAGTGATCCGATAACAGCAAACACTCGTACCTATTGTGCAGCGTATTGCAATAGTCAGAAACAATTCGAGTGTCGGTCTGGGCTTCGGATGTCTTTCAGGCGCCGATCCCAGCCTCGACAAGGGAAAGGTAGAAACATAATGAGAAAGATTCAACCATTGGGTGTGGCCCTCGTGGCGATGTTTACTGTGGGTGTGTTTAGCGCCGCGTCCGCATCCGCCGCCGTAGTAACCTTATTAGCAGAATGGTTAGTCGACGGTACCGCAGTAACGGAAGCCCAATCATTCAATACCGAAACCGTAGGAACACTATTACTAGGAGACTCGAATACCCCACTGGGTGCAGCCGATTTTATATGCAGTTACAAGCTCCATGGCACGGTTGGTTTCGACGGGTTAGATGTTATCAGTGAAATATTAAATTTAAGCAGTGTGTCTATCTCTAAGGTTGGATTATCCGGTGAAGCACTTGCGTGCGAAACGGTGAGTGTTTGTGAAGAAGCGTTAGTGTGGGCTATTAATTTGCCGTGGAACACGTTACTAAAGTTAATAGAAGACGGTACTGAAAAGTTCTTTGGCGATTATATCGAAAATAGTGGTGTTGGTAATCCCGGTTGGGAGGTCGAATGCATGAAAACGATCCTCAAACCCGTAGATGAATGCACGGCTGAACAAGGTGTTATGACGCTCTCGTTAGAGAATACGTTACTACTCGGAGGGTTCTTCGAGGCATTTACGGAATTAGCAGGACTGAAATTAGCGACTTGCACTCTGGGTGGCGAGGAAGGCGGTGTCTTAGAAACCGCTTCCCCTGCGGAAGTATTGCTTGAAGGGGGTGGTACCTTGAGTGCCTCTTCTGAATCTGAGGAAGCTTGAGAGTTATAGTTTCGATTTAATTTAGCGTATTGCCCGGGCGAGACCAGTTTTGGTTTCGCCCGGGTCTCGACATTGGAAAGGCAGATAGAGATGAATGGACGTCAACGATTTGGCATCGTAATGGTTGCGGTACTTGTGCTGTGGGCAGTCTACTCTGCCTCTGCATTCGCGGCCCCGATCTCCTTATTAGCGGAATGGTTATTTAATAATGGCGCGATTGCAAATGAATTCACCACCGAAAGGGTCGGAACGATATTATTGGAAGATACGAAAACCCCTCTGGGTGCTTCCGCTGTGATATGCACCGGTGTTCTTGCTGGGACGATCGACGTTGATGGATTAGGGACGATCAGCGACGTCTTAAATGTCAGCTCAGAACTTATTGGCGCACCTTTAGTCGGTTTAGCGCTGGAATGTGTGGAGGAGAATGTCTGTGAAGAATCTTTAGTTTGGCCCGTTGCTATGCCGTGGAGTACGTTAGCCGAGTTAATGGAAGATGGTACTGAAAAGTTCTTTGTGGACTTAATTGCAGAAGGGCCGAGTAAAAACGGTGAACCTGGCTGGGAGGTCGAATGCATGAAAACGATCCTTAAACCGGTTGATCAGTGTTCGGGTCCAGAAGCGGTCATGCAATTCAGCTTAGAGAATACGTTACTGCTTGCCGGGTTTTCAGAGGCGTTTACGGAATTAGCTGGAATAAAATTATTGACGTGTAGTCTGGGTGGCGCCGAAACGGGTGTGATTGAATCGATACCCAGTGAAGTAAAGTCGGTCGTCGCCGGTTCCCTGGGCGTCGCGTCGGAAGTCAACGAAGAAGCGTGATATGCGGCGGTAACTTGTCATGACATTGAGGGTGTGCCCGGGCGGGTGATCCGCTCGCCCGGGCATCACCTCTCGCCACGGGTTTGTGCGTGGTCCTCAGGGCATCAGCCCGCCAAATAGCGCATCCACCTTCCAGGCGTGCCCTTCGCGTTCCACGAGGATCTCGCTTTCCGACGTTCCCTTGAAGCCCAAGGCTGCCACGCCAAGGTTCCCTTTCACATGCACGCTGGTTACCACCATCGTGGAGACTTCGGCCGGGGTGGGTCCCTGATGCTGTTGTCTCAGTAGTCGCGTCATGGATTCTGCGCACCCGCCGCTCGCGCTGCCCGTAGAGCGTCCTCGACCGGTTCCTAGCGCATCGGCGAGTCCAGCCGTAAGAAGCGAGCATGCCTTTGCTCCTTCGTCCGCCGCAGAGGCTGCATAGTAGCTCTTGACGATTGCTGCCACAGCCCTGGTATCCGCTGGGTCGGCCTTGCGAGGGAAGTGCGCAAACAGGATTGGAGAGTCGTATTCGGGGCTGAGTGCGTTGTGCGTTAAGTCGTCGGGATCTTTGTCCCCGTCGTTTTTCAAATAACCGCCTGGTGTCGCCACGGTTGTCGTGGTTTCCTGCTGCGTGTGTGGAGAGACGCCGAGGGCTCGATTCGTTCCGGCGCTGTCTCCACACGCGAGTATTCCAGCGCTCAACAGGACGCTTAGCGCCAGCGCAAGCGCCGGCTTGATCGCGACGATCCCCGCTCGACTGGCCACCGTTATTCCAAGATGGTGTCCAACAAGGTTGCTATCTTCCAGCTGCCGTCCACGCGGCGCTCGAGGATTTGGCGAACTTCCGGCGCGGTGGCAAAGCTGACCAGCGCTAAGGCCTTTTCGCCCTTGACGCGTATTTTATACATCGTGAGCGTTGCGCTCTTTATCGCAAGCTTGCGGTGGTCTCGCTTGAAAAGCTTCGTCAGGGTCGTCGCGCAGTTCGTGCCGCTGAGCCCCGGACTCTGACTGTAATCTTCAGCGGTCATTTCGGATAGAAGCGGATAGAGCATCGCGCAAGCTCCGCGTCCGTTATCAGCGGCTGCCGTCGCGTAGTAGCTCCTCACAAGAGAGGTGATTTGCTGTCTCTCGACAGGGCTGGGCGCCCGGCCATAGTTCAAGATGTGGGCGTCATCGTCATTGTTGTCTTCGTCATTGTCTCGATCCCTATGAGTCGTATGAGTCGCCGCCGGGCTCGCGCCGCTCGTACCTCCACAGGCCGTGAGGCTCAGGCAGGACGGAACGGTCAAGAGCAGCGCGAGCAGGCAGGTGAGCCTCAATTTTTTTCTATGCACTTCTTGAAACCGTCACGCTTGGCGACCGCGATCGGTTGCTTCTGTACGGCTAGAGCCGTGCGAAACAGCTGGCCTCCGGATTCGACGTTGCCCGCTTGGTAGGCTTCACCGGCTCGGCCCAAGGATTCGCCCAAGAGCTGGATGCCGCCAACGAGCTTCTCCGCGTCGCCTGCCATCGCCGGCGGGGGGGTGAGCTTGCCCAGATCGGTTGCCTCGTTCGAATAGTAAGCGGCGACCTGTGGGAGGAAATGCGCATATTCGGCGGCGGTTCTCACCGATATCGTCGCAACCACCGCGTTCACGTGCGCACAGATCTTATCGCCCTTGACGATCCACTGCGTGCGTGTCAATGGCTTGCCCGTCGCAAGCTTGACAGTGGGAGTGGTCGGGGTGGTGGCGGAAGCCGTCGTCGTCGCGGCGGCAGTTGTCGTCGTCGCGGCGGAGCTGGTCGTTTCCGATTTCGACGACCCGCCGCAACCGGAGACCGCGAGTACGATCGCCCCTAGCGCCAGCGCGGCGAGCTGTGTGTGTAACATTGTTGTCGTTCCTCCCGAGAGTTGGTTTAGACCCTGCGTCTTAGGCCATTCTACAGAACGGGACATGACTCCGCACATGGACTTTCACTTTCATAAAAATGTTTCTCACTGGCGACCTCCTCGCGGAGGGAATACGCTGAGCGTATTGCTGGCCTTCTTGGCGCTAGCGATCGCGGCGCTCGGTATGACCGCGTGTGGGTCTGCGGGCACCGACTCCGTCGCGGCTAAGGCCACCACAGGCCACGACGCCGATGGAGATATCGACAGCCTCGGTCAGGGCGGACGCTACGACACGGACAACGACGCGACCTTGCTGTGGGGTCCTGCCGCCGACAGTAAGGACCGGCAAGCGGTTATCGCGCTCATCCGAGGCTACTATGCCATCGCCGTGGCGGGCGACGGAGTCAAGGCATGCACGATGCTGAGCCTGCCGATTCGCGAACAGGTCGAGGAACAGGGTCGCCACAGCACGTGTGCGCGGTTTCTCTCGAAGCTGTTTGCTCAGCGTCACCGCGAACTAGTCGAAGACGTGGCTGCTTTTCGAATCACCACGGTGCAGCTGCGTGGAAGCCGCGCGGTGGCACTGACAGACTTCTCGCCAACGCGAGTGTTGCAGATCTTCGTACACCGAACGCACGGCGTTTGGCAGATGGAAACCCCCCTCTACGACGCGGCGGAGTAAGCGCGGTCGTCTATCACCACCCGCGCATGCCGATCGGGTACAAACGCGATCGCGCTCTTGCGCGGGCGCTCCGAGCGAGGCTCGACGGTCCGCAGCTCGACCGCGCCGATCACGCTACCGATCACCTGCTTCATCAAGAGTTGGGCGTAGCTGGCGGCCAGACAACGCCGCACGCCGCCCCCGAATGGGATCCACGTGTAGGTCCCCGCCGGCTGCTCCAAGAACCGCTCTGGACGAAAACGCAGCGGTTCGGGATAGATTTCGGCTCGACGGTGCACCAGGTGCACGCAGGGAGCCACGGTTGTGCCCGGCGCGATCGTGTAGCCGCCCAGCTCCATCGGCTCGAGCAACCTGCGCACCACTATCGGTGCGGCAGGGCACAGACGCATGACCTCCTTGACGACGGCGTCCAGGTACGCGTCCTCACCGGCGTCGAGCTCGGCTCGCAAGCGTGTGTACTGCGCGGGGTGGCGCAGGATCCGCTCAAACGCCCAAGAGAGCAGGCTCGACGTGGGCCCGTCAGTCAGCAATGTCACCAGTTCGTCGCGCAGGTCCTGCTCGGTCATCGGTGAGCCGTCCTCGTAGCGCGCCTCGCCCAGCATCGCGGCGATATCCGTCCCGTCCGTGCAGCCTGGATCTAGCTGCCTGCGTCGCACCTCCTCCAAGACGGCATCCTCGACCGGTCCCATCATCCCTCGGTAGTCTTTGTTGCCCGCGAAGCGGGTAGGCCCCGCGGCCGCCAGGAGGTTCAAACGCCGCGGGTCGTTCATCCAATTGGTGAGCCGTCGCAGCAGGTGGCGTAGCCGGCGCAAGCGGTCTGTTTCAACCGGCCCGAACACGACCCTCATGATCGCCTCCAAGGTGATCTCCTGCATGCGTGGCCACAACTCGAAGGGTTCGCCGATCGGCCACGTGGTGACCTCCTTGCGGGTGACAGCGGCCATCATCTCCTTATAGCCCTGCATCCGCTCGCCGTGAAATGGCGGCAGCATCAGCTTGCGCCGCTTGACGTGCTCGGGCTCCTCCAAAAGCATCACCGAACGCGGCCCCAGTAGGGGGCCAAGGATCGAGTTGGCAAGGCCCACGCCGAGCACCGCGTGGTCGGCCGTGAACACCTTCTTCACATCTTCGGGGTCGGCCAGGATCACCCATCTGCCGGCATGCTTCACGTCGATGGTGAAGATGTCTCCAAAATGTTTCTGACACCGCTCCAGGAACGGCAAAGGCCTGCGCGCCCATGCCACCGCTTGTAGCGTGCTTGGCATCTGAGGGCCGGGCGGAAGGCCGTTATCAACGGTGCGACCGATCAGAAAATATGGTATTGTCGCGCCCGTCATTTACCCTCTTTGGGTACTCTTCATGGGAGCCTTCCCGCTTGCGGGAGGGATCGCCCGGTGGGGTGGGCAAACCGGCACCAGTACCTTAAGCGGTGAAAGGGGCGGACTTAAAATCCGCTGATCCGGGTTCGAGCCCCGGCTGGTGCATCGGGTTAGGACACAGCAGGGAGGCGGGAGCCGCTTCATTGGACACTCCCGTCTCCCGTTGCGCTTGGTTGGGCGATCAGTTCGTCCTCAAGCTTGCAGGTGGCGCCGATCAACAGCTCGAACAGCGCCGCCGTGAACTCGGACGGTAGGTTCACCTCGCTGCCACGCTCCAGATAGCGTTCGCGCACCTCGATCACGCGCTTGGGTTGCATCATCGGGATGTCGTGGGCGCGCTTGTGGTGGGCTACTTCGCGGCAAATCTCAAAGCGCTCGCCCAACAGCTTGGCGATCTCGCTATCGAGTGCGTCCAGGCGCCGGCGGAACAGCTCCAGGCCGTTACTCTGGGGCGCGGTTGTGTCCTCAGGCGCGCTCACCGGGCGCTCCCCTCTTGGGCCTGTCCCGTGGTTAGCGTCTCCTCGCCGCCGAGTAGCCCCTCGGCGAAGGCACGGCTGCACTCGGCTAGAGCCTCCAAGGAGTAGCCGCCCTCTTGGACCACACAGATCGGCAAGCCGCAGGCGGCCAGGCGAGCGCCGATGCGCTCGAAGATCGAGGGCGGGAAGTCCCACGAGCCATGGGGGTCGCTGGCCACGGTGTCGTATCCGAGTGAGAGCACCAAGGATTTGGCGGTGCGAGCCAGCTCGTCCACGATTTCGCCGAGTGCTTGCATGTAGGTGTCGGGCCCGGGGCAGGTCGCGAACTCGACGAAAGTCTCGCTCTCGCTGGCCTCGACCATCCGCCAGGGGACCTCAGCGATCGTGGAGGCGTGCAGCGAGCCGAGGCTCACGTTCTCCAAAGGGGCCACGATCGCCGAAGTGCCCGTGGGGAAATGGAAGTCGATGTCGAGGATCGCAACCGGCCCGAGGCGGCCCTCGCACAGGGCGTAGGCGGCCGCGGCGGCGGTGTTCAAATAGCAGTAGCCGCCCAACCAGGCGGGTCCCGCATGGTGGCCAGGGGGACGACACAGGGCGTAGGCGAAGCGCTCGCCTTCAGCGATGCGGTCGGCCGCGGTGATCGCGGTGCGGACGCCCTCAAACGCGCTCGCGACGACGCCCGCCCACACGGGGCTGTCGGCCGGCAGGCCAGGGGGCGCCCACTCGGGCATCATCTTTGGCTCTTCGCTCTTGACCGCGCGCAGAGCGCTGAGGTACTCCTGGTCGTGCAGGATGCCCAAGATCCGCTCGACCTCCTCGCCCGGACAGTTGGAAACAGTTGACCTCACTCCCGGGTGGTCGGTCAAACCGGAGCGCAGCTTGTCGGTGCGCCGTTCGTCGTCGCGGCCCTCCATCATGTTGCCGTCGCGGTCGAGAATGTAGGGCGCGCTGCTGCCCTCCCCACCATTGTGGGCGTGTCTCTGTTCGACTAGCAGCAACTCGCTCACAGGATCCTCCGCATGCGCATTCCGATCATCTTGAAGTCGCAGGTCACATAGAAAGCCTCGGTGGCGGCCAGGTGGGTGAAGCGCCCGCTTGGCAGGCCGACCTCCAAGCGCATCACCTGCTGGCGACGTGCGAGCTCGAATAGTGCCTCCAGTAGGTCGCCTCCTATGGTCCTGCCTCTCCACTCGGGGTGTACCCACAGCTCTTGGATCAGGCCGTAGCGGCCGGGAATGCGGATCGCGACCTGCCAGCTGACGCCGAGCACGCCCACGATCTGGCCTTGATCCTCGGCGACCAGGATGACGCCCAAGCTGCCGTCTTCGATTAGGGCTCTCGCCGGCGCTTCCAAGGCGGCGGGCAAAGTCGGGGTCGGCGCCCAGCTCGATCAAGAGCTCGCGCACGGCGATCGCGATCGCAGGCACGTCCTCGAGGGTGGCCTCGCGGATGTTCCAGCTGTCGGCTTCCCACTCCTCCTCGGCGTCGGGCTCGATCGGTGTCAGTTCGCTCATCGGGGGCTCCCCACTAGGTCTTGGTCCACTTCGACCGTCCACGCCTCTGGGGCGTCGGAACCGGTCACGGCGCGGGCGATCGCGGCCATCGGCGCGCGTGCCTTCAAAAGGATCTCGGCGAACTCGTCCTCGGGGTCGGACTGCATCACGATCGCCCCACCCGCACCGATCGTGGTGGTTTTGGCGCCCCACCGGATGGCGGGCCCGTATCACGATCGTGCGGATCACGATGCTCTGATCGACGACGCCGTCGGCGCCGAAGTAACCAATCGAGCCGGAGTAGACGCCGCGCGCCTCGCGCTCGATGTCGTCGATGATCTCCATCGTGCGCAGCTTCGGCGCGCCGGTCATCGAGCCGCCGGGAAAACAAGCCCTGACACAGTCGATCGGCGAGCGCCCTGGCTCGAGCACGCCGACCACGTTGGAGATCATCTGGTGCACGGTGGCGTACTGCTCGATCACCATCAGTTCGGGCACCCTGACCGAGTCGACTTCGCATACCCGGCCGAGGTCGTTGCGCAAGAGGTCCACGATCATCGAGGTGCTCAGCGAACGTCTTTTCGTCCTCAGCCAACTCTGTGCGCGTGGCCTCGTCCTCGGCGGGATCGGGTGAGCGCGGCGCGGTGCCCTTGATCGGCCGCGCCATCACGCGACGGTCACGATCGACCGACAGGAAACGCTCCGGCGAGCTGCTCACAATCGCCACGTCGCCCAGCTTCAGGTAAGCCGCGAACGGCGCCGGGTTGGAGCGCCGCAGGCCGCGATACAGCAGCCATGGGTCGGGCGAGGCGTCGGTGTGGATCTGGTCGGTGAGGCACACCTCGTAGGACTCTCCGGCAGCCAAGGCGCTTTGGCAGCGGGCGATGTCCGCCAGGTATTGCTCGCGCCCGCGCCCTGGGCGGAAGATCACCGGTTGGGAGGGAGGATCCCCGCTCGTGTCGATCTCGCTGAGCTCGGCTGGTCGTGTAGCGAGCGCGCGCCGGGCTGTCTGCTCCGCATGCTTCAAGCCACTGCAAGGCCTCGGGCTCCTCGCCCGTGCATAGGACCATCACGTGTGTGAGACCTGTGGTGTGGTCTACCGCGATGACTCGGTTGGCAAAGATTTGGACGGCGTCGGGGACGTCCGAGATGTGCGTGTTGGAAGCACCGCAGTCGGCCTTGCACTCATAGCCCAGATAGCCCACAAAGCCGCCGACCAGACCCTTGGCGGGCTCCTCGGGCGGCTCGATCAGGCGCGACTCCAGTTCACGGTCGAGCACTTGGAAGATGGAGCCGTTCTCCCTATGGGAGCCCTTGGCGTTGTGGTGGGTGATGATGCCCGCCTCGATGTCGTATTCGAGCACCAGCCGGTGGGGACCCAGGGAGGCGCCCATGAACGAGCGCTGGCCCAGCTGGCCGTCGCTCACGGGGGTGCCCAGTCGCCCGGTCGGGCCGGCTTGGGTCGGCGAGCCATCCGCGCCAGCCACAGCTGGCTGGGTGGCTGTCGAGGCGGAGTCGAGCCAGAAGGCGTAGTCCTCCTGGCCGAACAGGGCTCCGAACAGGTGCTCGGTTTCGGCTTCGCCCTCGATCGTGCGCACGTGCAAGCTAACTTGGGAGTCCTCAGCGGAGCGTCTGCGACAGCGCCTGGGGGGCACAGAGGGGCGGTTCAGGCGCCTGCCGGCGCGCTCGGGGCGGTGACGGCGCGCCAAGGCATAGAAGTTCTCGAACAGCTTGTGGCCGTGCTCGGTGCAGATCGACTCGGGGTGGAACTGCACGCCCCACATCGGGCGGTGGGTGTGTTCGATGCCCATCACCACGCCGTCCTCAGTCCAGGCGATCTCACGGCCCTCCTCGCCCAGGGAGCCGGAGACGGCGAGCGAGTGGTAGCGGACCACGTTGAAGCCTTGGGGGATGCCCTCGAACAGGCCCTCGCCAGAGTGCTTGACGGGGGAGAGGCGCCCGTGCATGACCGTGGGCGCGTAGGTCACGGTCGCTTTGAGCACGTGGCCGAGACCCTGATGGCCGAGGCACACACCAAGCACAGGCACTTCGCTTGAGCGCAGGATGTCGGCGCACACGCCGAAGTCGTGCCAGCGTGCGGGATGGCCGGGACCGGGGGAGAGCACGATCGCGTCGAAGTCCCAGCGCGAGAGCGCCTTCCAGGAGACCATGTCGTTGTGAACCACGATCGGCTCCTCCCCGCAGGCGGCGGCGAGCAGGTGGAAGACGTTGTAGGTATAGGAGTCGTAGTTGTCGATCAGCAGCGTGCTCATGCCCACAGCCCTCCACTACGGGCCTCCCTTAGGAGGCCCGGGCCGATATGGGGCTGGATCCGGATCATCGTCCTGCTTCCAATCCGAGCCCCCGCGCGGAGCGGTCGAGCAACGTGTGGATTACCCGTTCGACGTGTGATGAGCGCTCCCGTTCGAGGTACCAGCGCGCTAGGTGGCGCAGATACAAGGCTAGGGGCGTGACGTCATAGCGCTCTACCGCGAGGCGTAGGTGGCGGCGATAGATCTCCGACTGGATGACCGCCGAGCGGTAGTCGGGGTCCTCGGCCGGACGCTGACCGGGCGCGTTTGCCAAAGTGCCGCGTGTGGCGCGGGCACGCACTAGATCCCAGCCGAGCGACTCGCGCTCGGTCAGGAGCTTTGAGTTCTCGAAGTCCACGCGTGGGGTCATCGGGTAGGGCAGGAAGTAACCCAAGGCGATCTGTGCGGGGATCCGTTCGGGCGCGTGGTGGGCTCTGCGCACCTCGCGCATATCGGGATCGGCGTCGATCTGGGTCTCGATCCACTCGATCAAGTCATCGATCAAGAGCCCACCCTCGTCGCTTGAGCTGACCGCCCGCTTCTGCTGGGCGACCATCCCGTGGAAAATGTCGTGGGTCGGGTGGATGCCTCTGGTGAGGCCACCGTTTTCGGCTGGCGTCAACTCACCCATCAACTGGCGGATGCAGGTCGAGTGGGCGACCCACTCGGTGCCCGTGATCTGGATCGTGGTGACGCCCTCCAGGTCGGGTGCGCCCATCCAGTAGGCGACGGCTCGCATGTGCTGGGTCGTCTGGCCGTCGGCGCGCAGCAGTGGCATCTCCTGCATCTCCTCGACGCCCGTCTCATACAGGACGACGCCATCCTCGCGGCGCCGCAGGGTGCCTTCGCGCAGGCCCCGTTCGGTCAGCTGGTTGCCCTCCTCCAGGAAGTCGGACTCGAAGAAGACCCGGTCGAAGGCCACGCCGAGGCGCGCCAAGGTCTTGCGCTGGCCGGAGATCACCCAAGCCCTCGTCTTGAACCACAGCTCCAGAGCCTCGCCCTCGCCGGCCATGACCCGTTTGAGTAGCTCATCGGCGGCGTCGTTTTGCATGCGCAGCTCACGCGTGAGCGAGTCTTCGCGCTCCTCGATGCCCTCGAAGGAGTTGCCCCCGGCGGCGACATAGTCGGCGTAGCAGAGCCCCACAAAGTGGTCGCTCTTCTGATCTCCCTCAGGCCAGGCCGAGGTGTGGTGGCCGCTGCGGATGATGCCCGCCATCGCCTCGCCCATTGAGCGGCCGGCGTCGGAGATGACCGAGCGCCGCTCGACCTCGCCGCCGCCTTGTTCCAGCGAGGCCGCCAAGGCGTTGCCGAGCGCCAGGTTGCGCAGGTGGCCGACGTGCAGGGCCTTGGTTGCGTTGGCGTCCCAAAACTGGATCGCATAGCGCCCGCCGCGCGCGAGGTCCACGAGCGCCGCTTCGGCTCCTCCTCCTGCCTCCAAGGCGGCGCCTGTCGTCTCGATCCAAGTGTCGTCGAGGCGCAGCTCGACGCCGTCCTCGGTCCTGGTGAGCGTGTCCGCCCAAGGCTCGGCTTCTATTCGCTCTAGGGTCTGCAAGGACTCGGAATCGTTGCGCCAATCGGGTGAGCGCGGCACCAGCTTGATGTCGAAGCTTGCATTGGGTCGCCTCGGCGCGCGTGCGGCCCATGGCGCGGGACTAGTCCCATCCTTACCCGATGCTTCCTCGAAATAGTCAAAAAGGTTGGTTGTCATGAGCTAGCGAAGAAGTCTCGTCGAGCATACCGAAACCGTTGCCTCGTGCGATCGAGAAAGTGGGAAACACTGGTTGAAAAGCGTGGCTCGCTTTTCACTGTAAGCAAAGGCCGCCAAGAAGTGAGAAACACTTCCGTGATTTTGCTTGCCTTGGGCCTCCAGGAGTGATAGGAAGGCACGCGGCCCCTCCAGGCTAACCGGCGTCGGGGTGTTCTCTGACCTGAACTAGACGAGCACCCTGGCGCCGGTATTAACCCACTCTCGGAAGGACAGGGTCGTGCGAAGGCATAGCCAATATGGGTGGCAGTGGACTCGCTCGCTGCCGCTCGACGGAAGCGAGCGTTATACGGTGGCGCGCCGTCCCACTTGGGACCTGCGCTGCGATGAGCCAGGTTGCATAGGCAGAGGCGGGCGCATGAGCGCTCGGGGGCGCCGGCGCCGCCGGCGTTGGAGGGCAGGTGGCCGTAACGGTTGAGTCATATTTTAGATCGATCCGAACTATTCACAGTTTGACGAGATTTTCACCGCCGAACCACGGGGGAGGTGTAGTCTTAGACCGTGCGTGAGATACGCCTGTATGACTCGCTGAGTGGAGAACTGGTTCCGGTCGGCGCCGGGGACGCGATCCGGGTCGAGGTGCGGGCCTCGCCGAATGGGGGCGATGGCATCGTCGACGTAGAGTCCACGCGTCCGCTCGTGTTGTTCAGCTTCCTGGAGCGTTTCCTTCAACGCGAAGGTTTTGGCACCAAGTTCCTGTTCGATTCGCCCACGGGCGAAGACATGCTCTACGAGCTGTCGGAAGGCAGGCGCCCGTCTTCGTTTGGCTCGCCCGAGATGGGCAACGAGCTCGACACCGAGATGAGCCTGCTTGAGATTCCACGCGCCGATGTCGAGCGCTGGGTCAATGTGTGCTTCGGCGCTGGACGCGATGGCGAGGCCTGGGAGCCGGTCGAGCCGAGTTCACGCATCTTGCTGCGCGACGCGCTCAACCACTTTGGCCACCCTGCCGTGGCCATCTATCTGCTCGGTACGCACTACTCGATGCCACTCGGCGACGCTTTCGAGGGACTGGTGACCGGCTCCAAGAACGCGGGACGCATCCGCGATGTCCTGAAGACGCTCAAGCCGGAGAAGCCTAGCCCGCCTGACATGCACCACTATGTTGAATCCTTCAGGGAAGCGTTGGCCGACGACCTCGACACGCCGCTGGCCTTCGTGGTCCTGTTCGAGTGGGTGCTGGAGGCAGAGCGTCGCGGCGGGCAGGTCGGCGACAACGACCTGCGCGTGATGCTCGAGGTGCTCGAGCTGGAGGACTTGGCCGCGCCGGCTGGATCGCGGTGAGGACGAGCGTTACCCGCGTTTGGGTCGCTGAGGAGACTCGATGCCACGCGTGAGCGTGATCATTCCGGCCCACAACGCGGCCCCATTCATCGAGCAGACGATCGAGTCGGTTCAGTCGCAGACCTATCGCGACTGGGAGATCGTCGCGGTGGACGATGGGTCAAGCGACGCTACCTGGGAGCTGTTGCGGGCCGCGGGCCCGCGTGTTCGCAGCTTTCGCCGAGAGCAGGCTGGTGGTCCGGCTGTTGCGCGCAACCTGGCGCTCGAGCACGCGACAGGCGAGCTCGTGGCCTTCCTGGACGCGGACGATCTGTTGCTTGCTCGCTACCTCGAGAGTCAGCTCGCCTACTACGAGGCCGCTCGCCAAAGCCGCGAGAGCGCGGTGGGACTGGTGGCCTGCGACGCGAGAATCATGATCGAGGACCATTACGCTCCCTACACACACCTGCAGCGCATCCCCGAGCGTTACGCGCCGATAACGCTTGAGCGGGTGTTGCGGCGCAACCCGATCTATGGGGCTTGCCTCGTGCCCGCTGCTGTCTGTGAGGCGGTCGGAGGGTTCGATTCGCAGTTGTTTGGGACCGAGGATTTCGGTCTTTGGATCAAGATTCTCGAGGCGGGCTACCGCGCGGTGCTCAACGAAGAGGTCCTGGCCGTCTATCGCCGCACGGCGGGAACCGTCTCCTCGAACATCGCCAGTCAAGGCCTGAACAATCGCCGTGCCTACGAGCTGGCCCTCGCCCGCGGCTGCCTCACCGCGAGGCAGCGGCGTATCGCCAGGCGGGCCAGTCGCTACAACCGCGCGATGGAACAGGTCGCGCTATTGCGCTTCGCCGGGGCGCGGGAGGGGAGATCGAGTTGGCGCCGGCTGCGCAGCCTGCCGCTGATCCTTTGGGTGGCGCTGAGTAACCCGGGCAGGTGGCAAGAGTGGTTGCGGTTGCTGCGCAGTGGACGGGCCGCGGACGCGGCTGAGCTGCGTGCCCATCCTTGAGTGCAGACCACCCCAGGCTGTGTGCCAGCCTTTGCGCTGGGACTCTGCCGAGCTGTATGCGATGCCATGAACGAGGATGTCACGGTCATCATCGCCTGCTTCAACTACGGCGCCTTTCTTGCCGAGAGCGTCCAGAGCGCCTTGGCTCAGGACGGGGGTGAGCCGCGCGTGATCGTGATCGACGATGGCTCCACCGACGAGCGGACGCTCGCAGAGCTCGACCGGTTGCCTACACAGGTAGAGCTCCTGAGGCAGGCCAATGCGGGATTGGCCGCCGCCCGCAACGCGGCCCTGCGCCTTGTAGGCACGCCCTACGTACTGATCCTCGACGCCGACGACCGCCTCGCCGCCGGCGCCCTGCGCAGCCTGCGCGCGCCGCTTGAAGCCGACGCCGGGCTTGGATTCAGCTACGGGATCATGCGTTTCTTCGGAGACTGGGAGGGCATTATCAAGCTGCCGCCCTATGACCCTTATCGGCTGCTCTACCGCCATAACATCGGCGCGACGGCTCTGATCCGCAGAGAGCTGCTCGAGGACGTCGGCGGTTATGACTCAGCGTTCAGGGGCTATGAGGACTGGGAGCTATGGCTGCACGCGCTCCGGCGTGGCTGGCGCGGACGGCGCGTGGAGGAGGTGACCCTCCTCTATAGGAGACATGGGCCGGCGATGCTCCAAGACGCGCGGGCGCACTACCGCACGACCTTCCGTCAGCTGCGTCGCAAGCACGGCGAACTGTACGGACGCGTTGCGCGGCGCCGGCTGCGGGTCGAGTCCGACCTGGGCGTGACAGGCCGGCTGATCTACCGCTGGTGGTGGGGCCAGCGACCGTTGCCGGCGCGTATCGAGCTTGCTCTGCAGCAGGCGCTGTGGCGACCGCGAAGGGGATCGACTCGCCTAGGCCGGCGGGGCGGTTGAGGAAAGCTCGACGTGGGCTTGACGCCGTCGGGCGAGCGCGAGGGACAACCGCCTTCTCCCCTCAAAGACGGCGCCCGCCCGTGCCGTGCGCACGCGTGTTATAAGACCGGGCGCGGAGGAAAAAGAGGTGATGCGCACGAGACTTCCGCCGAACTGGGCCTTGTAGTCGGTGACGCTGTGTTCCTTGCGCGATGACTCATCGGCGCGGAAGCGACCGAGCTCGAACGTTTTCACCCCCTGGCCGCGACACGCGAGGATCGCGCTGTGCAGGCACAGAGGATGCGCTCGCGCGCTCAGGCCCTGGCTCGAGCTGCACCCACTCCAGTAGATCGCCCGCGACTGGTAGATGTGGCAGACCACGCCCGCGAGCGGGCGTCTCTCGCGATCCAAGACGAGCACGATCAGGTCCTCGCCGCCGCTCGTGATGACCGAGTCGCTCAGTTTTAGCCAGTGGTCGAGAGTCTTTGGTAGTAGGCCAGTGCGCGCCCAGGACTCCGCATGCACGGGCTGGAAACGGGCATAGGCATCCGCACGCTGGGTCGGGTCCTGGGTACAGACGTACTCAACGGTTAGCTCATTTCGGACCGCCTGGCGAATCTTGTTGCGTGCGCTGCGGTCGTAAGCGCGCAGGGCATTGCCGGCCAGCCATTCGCTATCGATCGCGAGCGCGCCCGGATAGCGCCCTGGCGCGACTGGGATCTCGGTGGGCTCACCGAGATAGTCGAGGTCGCATAGGCGCCCGTAGATCGGGTCGAGTGCAATGCCCTCGCTCTCGAGCTGTTGCTGCAGGAGGGTCACCCGCGCGGGGTCCTCATAGGCACGGGCCTGCGCTGACTGGCAGAGGTGAAACTGGATCTGGCGGTTGGCGTCGAGCAGGGCGGCCAGCGTTGCGATGGAGCGGCGCAGAGATCCCTCGCGATTGGTGTCAGGAAAGACGATGCCGCTGTAGCCGCTGTTGAGTCCCATCCCGTTCCAAGACTCGACGGGGAGCGCAAACAGGGCATTGCCCTCGCGCGAGACGAGCAATACGTCGGCCGTGCCATTTTGTGAGCGGAGGAAATCGACGTACGGTCCGAGGTGATAGAGCGTGTGGTCCGGCGAGCACCGCAGCCACTTGCTCACCATATCTCGATGGGCGGGATCGCTGAGCGAGCGTGTGGTGCAGCCCGGCGGGAGCCTCAACGCACCAGTTGCATGCTTCGTGACGTTAGGCGACGCTCGCGAGCGAGGGCGCGAGATGGTGGAGGCCATGTATCGGCCATTCTAGACTTCGCGATCGTCCCCAGCAAACGAACCCAGGTATGGTGAGCCGATGGGCGCGTCGGTGGCCGCAGTCAAGCTCGTGCGCAACACCGTGACTAACGGGATCGGCAGCGCGCTGGGGATCCTCGTCGGGCTGGTTCTCACGCCGTTTCTGATTCACCAATTGGGCCTCCAAGCATATGGTGTATGGGCGCTTGCGCTGACCCTCACCTTTGCGGGCTATGCGTCGCTCTCGGAGCTGGGCATCGAGGGCGCCACGGTGCGCTACGTAGCTGAGTCAAGCGCCGATGGTGACCTCGCGGCGCTCAACCGCACGGTTTGCACGAGCTTGGCCGTGCTGTGCGTGATCGCGCTCGTCATCGCTCTGCTGGTGGGCGCACTTGCACAACCGCTTGCGTTGCTCTTCAGCGTGCCGCCCCACCTGCGCGACGCCGCCACGGCGTGCTTTGCGCTGGCGGGCGGGCAGCTGCTGTTTGAGCTGCCCGCCCGCGCGTTCGTGGCGGTGCTAGAGGGCACTCAGAACTTCGTCGTGTATCAGAGCGTGGAACTGGGACGGGCGCTGGCGCAGGCGGTCATGTATGTCCTGGTGTTGCTGGAGGGCTGGGGTATCGTCGGTCTGGGCGTCGCGCTCGGGGTAAGCTCGCTCGCCGCGCTGGTTGCCTACTGGATCCTTGCGCATCGAGCGGTCACGGGTCTGCGGGCGAGTCCTCTGGGGGCGCGCCGGGCAGAGTTCCGCCGGCTCGTGCGGTTCGGTGGAGGTGTGCTTTCGCTACGGCTATTGAGCACGATTTACAACCAGATGGACAGGGTCATAATCAGTATCGCGCTCGGGCCTCGACAGGTCGGTCTATATGAAATCGCCAACAAGGTCAACCTCGGCGCCGCGACGGTGGGCTCGGTGTCCGTATCGGCGCTCGTGCCGGCGGCGGCATCGCTACGGCGCGAGGCGACGCTGCTGCGTGACATGTTCGTGCGAGGCTCCTGCTACACCACGGCGATCGCGCTCCCGTTCGCGGTCGCGCTCCTGATCTTCGCCAGGCCGCTGCTGCTCAGCTGGATCGGACCCAGCGCCGTCCCGGCGACGGGTGCGCTGCGCCTGTTCGCGGTCTATGAGATCTTGCAGACGGTTAATAACGTTGGCTCGACGATGATCTACGGGGTCGGGCGGATCCGTTTGCCGCTGATAGTGAATACGGTGGCAACGCTCCTGAATCTGGGTCTTTCGATCGCGCTCGTTCATCCGCTTGGCTTCCAAGGGGTGATCGTCGGGACGCTGGTGGCGGGCGCTTTGGCGTGGCCGGTCCTGGTGTGGTACTACCTGCGGGTGTTTGACTGCTCGCTGCGGATGTGGATGGGTCGACTCGTGGGACCGAACCTTCCGGGTCTCGTGTTGCAGGTGGGGGTGTCACTTGCCCTGTACGCGGCCGTCGGGCAGCATACGCGCTCATTCGTCGTTGTGAGCGTGCTGATCGCCGTATCGATTGGAGTGTCACTCGCGGCATTCATATCGCTGGGCGTTCGTGGTGAAGACCGCCGCGTGTTCGTGGACACGGTGCGACGGGCGACGGGGCGCCAACCGCTGGAGGCTTCGGCGTGAGCGACAATCTGGTGCGCGATATCCATGACGCCGTAGCTAGTAGCGAGGACCCGGCGGAGGCGAGCGTTCGACCCCCGGGGACCACGCGACGCGAGCTGCGCGCGATGCGACGCGACGTGCTCGGAAAGCTGGAGCTCCGTCCTTGGATGAGCGTTGCTGAGATCGGCTGCGGCGTTGGGCTGCTTGGCGTGTCCGTGGCCGAGCGCTCCGCACGCTACGTGGGCCTTGACTTCGCCCCGCGGGCTGCGCGGGTTGCGAATGAGCGACTGCGAACCGCGGGGGTCGGCGAGCGCGCACGCGCACTGTGCCTCGACGTACTCGGCGTCGCCGATGAGGATCTGGATCGACTTGGACGCTTCGACCGGGTGCTTGTGTATGCCGCGTTTCATTATGTCCGCAACGAGCAGGAGGCATTGCGCTTCCTTCAGCGCACGGTCGACCTGATCGTGCCCGGTGGAATGGCGCTCGTCGGCAACATACCGCTCGCGGATCTGGACGTCGACTGGGCCCCAAGCGAGCATCCCCCGCGGGGACTGATCGCACGTCTAGTCGCCGCGGGACGCTGGATCGCGATCCCCGGTAGCGCGCCGGTTCCGCTGACCCCCGGATGGAAGGCGCGTCGCACCTTCGAGACGATCATCAAGGCCAGGAGCCACCGACCGGTCAAAGACTTCCCGCCCGCGCGACTGCCTACCAACTACACGCTGACTTTGACCACCGGGGCGCTCGAGAGCTGGCTTGCCGCGCTGGAGGGAGACCTGACGCATTGTTGGCGGCTACCGGCTCCGGGCGTGCCGCTTGCGCACAGTCGCGCAGACCTGATCGTTCGTCGACGCTAGTCGATGCGGACCGGACGCTAGATGAGTCGCTCTGAGGCGCAGAAGAGGCCCGTGGGTCGCGTGCTCCTGTCCGTGCCCGCGGGGTATGGCGCCCGCTGGCTGAGCGATCCCGCCGATCGCGCGCTGGTGGAACGCTGGACCTCAGCCTCGCGCGAGGGGACCGCTCATAACACCGTCGCCTATGTGGAGTTCGCGCGAGGGCAGAACGGTTACGCCGATCTGCTGTGGCTGACGCGTGAGGGCAATCCCGTGCTTGGGCTTCCGGTTCATCCGATCGGCGAGGTGCGCATCAATACTGGCTACTCGGGGATGATGTTCGCCCGCGAGTCGAGGGGCGCCCCACCGCGGGGGGGAGTAGACGCGCTGATGGCGCTGCTCGCGGCGAACGGGCGGCTGGGATTCGAAACGTTGCAGTCCGTACAGGCGCCAGCCTATGACAGTCCGGCATATGTAACGAGCATTGCGTGCCTGCTCGCTTCCCATGGGCTCAGCGGTCCATCGCTGTACTCGCGCGTTCTTGACTGCGAGCCGCTCACCGGCGCCTCGGCGGCCGGACTCGATGTGTCCAGCGAGTTGTTGCTGGAGCATGGTCTGCGTCCTTATGAGGCTGCGCTGCGCAGTCAGATCCGCCAAGCGATCCGGGCCGGCTTGAGCGTGACCTGTGCGGTACCGCGCAGCGAGGCCGAGCTGCAAACCGTCTACGGTGAGTTCACGCCACTGCACAGCGAGTCCTGGAGGCGGACGGGGATGACTCCCCACCGGCTCGAGTACTGGACGGCGCTGGCCCGAGCAATCGTGGACGGTGGCGGCCGTGACATCGTGGTCTGCGTGCGCGAGGGCAACGGTACGGCGATTGCCGCCGTGACTTGTCATCTGCGGGGCGATCGAGCGCTGTACTGGGCTGGGGCGAGCAGCGAGCGAGGGCTGGCGGCGCGCGCCAATCCGCTGTGCCTGCACGCGGCGATCCAGGCGTGTCGTCAACTGGGTGTGCGACATTTCGAGCTGGGCCGGTTCGATGCGCGTGAGTCTTCGCGCAAGGAACTGGCGATCACGCGCTACAAGGCGCAGTTCGGCGGAGGCTTGGTGCGGATCGTCGGCTTTCGCACGGAGCCCTGGCTCGTGGCCGTCGCGCTGAGCCGCGTGCGCCGCTCGCTGGCGCTCAACCGTGGTGCAGACTAGGCGGTCCGGCGGCGTAGCGCATGATCACGTAGGGCTTGCCGTTGCCGGTGAGCAGCGGATCCAGGCCAATGCGCGCATGGCATATCTCGGGATGGCGCTCCGGCCAGCTCGTCAGCTCTTGCTCCGGGACGCATACTCGCTCGAGCGCGAGTGGTCCGATAGTGACAGCCTGCTCGTACATCGTGGTGGAGCCATCCGCTGAGTACACCCCGACAACCGTGGAGCGGGCTTCGGGACTGTGGTTTATGCAGACCACCTGGAGGTCGGAGAGGCGCTCGACCTCCAAGAGTCGCCAGCTGCGCCACTGTTTGCCGGGGGCTACCCGCCGGGTCATCAACCATGTCAGCAGTCGCGGGGTCCCAAACACAACGCCGCCAAGGGTGTCGATCGAGTGGACGTACATGTAACTCTCGGCGCCGTCGTAGTAGGCCATCCAGAACGGTGTCTTGACTTCGACTTCCTCGGCGTTCGGCAGTTCGTGGAATTGGGCGCGTACCTCGGGGGCCGGCTCCAGATCGATTGCCACGATGCCCTCGACTGCGCGGGAGTCGATCCTCTCCAGGAGATCGGAGACCTCGAGGAACAACGAGCCGAATGGCGGGATCTCTCGATGCAGGCTTCCTTGAGACTCTCCAGAGGCGTCATGGACAAAGATGTGCGCTACGGCCGGCTTGCGCACCTGGGGCCAGAAGGTCGAGTAGAAGTTCTGCAGGTGAATGCGGCTGTGCAAATCGTGTGACTCGACGAAGTAGTGCGCGTAGGCAAAGCGGGGGGCCTTGCCGGTGCGCGCGGCGCGTTGCCGAATATGGTTGGCCACACGGGCCCGAGTGTCGGTCGTGAGGCTCATAGAGCGATCCTCGACGGTGGGGCGACTTCGCCCGCGCGGTCGGAGAAGAACTCTTGCTCCAGGCGCGCATTGGCACGCAGGCGGGAATCGCCACCCCAGGTGCTGAGATAGAAACCGGGAGGAAGCGTGTGGTCGCAGGCGATTGCCCCGGTGATTCGATTGCGGGTCAACGAGATCGGAGCCACCGTGCCGTTGGTCGAGAGGCCCAGGAGCATGCCGGTGCCTCCGCGATCGCGATAGTCATCCAGCCTTCCAGCCTGCTCGAGCACTTCGGTGGCGCTCACCAGGCGAAACGAGAACGGGGGCACGTCCACGGCCGAGCGCACGAATCGTTCTCCCTCGGGGCCAAGTATCCAGAAGTCCATGCGCACGGTGTTGGCATAGTCTGGGAGCGTGGAGAGATTCATTAGGGCAAAGAGCGTGTCGACCGGCTCGGTGACGATCACCTTCGGCGCCTGGCACACAGTCGTACGCGTCGAGGAGAGGCGGGGATCGTTGAGCGGTCCGGTCTGGTAAGCCACGCCCGTCACCACGCCCTTTGGACGTTGATGGTATTCGACGAAGTCGTCAGAGGCCCGAACGTGGGCCATCATCTCGGCGGTAGGGACCTCGACGTTGTCCTTATCCGCCCACTTCATGGGTACGACATGCAACATGATCAGTAGAGCCTCGTCTCCCGAGGCGCCTGGGATAAGGGCGAGCTCGGCGTCGATGTCGAGCTTGATCAACGCGCCGGGCTCCAAAGTCGCGATCTCGCCCGTGGAGCCAATCTTGCCTCCAGCATTGTCAAAGGCCGTCATCGAGACCGTCATCGGCGTTGCCAGTGGGTCATCGGAGCTGAGACCGTTGTTGACGGTGACGCGAGTCCCGTAGCCCAGCTCGCGCAACAGCGGGAACGCACACGGTCTGAAGAACTTGGGGTCGAAGTTTGGGATGACGGCGGGTGGGGGCATATCTTTGAAAAGCGCAAGTGTGGAAACGGTTTATGCGACTGCGAATCTTAGCTCAACCGGGATCTCATGGCATATGCTTTTCGCGAAGAGTTCCATTGTTATGGCTTTCTGTCGTTGGACAGGGACCTAGGGGCTGAGTCTTATCGCTAGTGTTTCTGACTCAAAGGTGACGGTTGGCTTGGGGCGGGGCTGTGTGGTTCACTCGATCCGCGGCTATGTGCTCTCCAGGCGCGGGAAAGGCTGAGTCAGAAACACTGGCCTTGAGCTCGTCGATCGCGATCTCAGCGCGCCACCGAGGGCGAGGTGGGGCAACCGGGGCCTTATCCTGTGCGGCTGTGCGCTTTCTCGTACTCGAACACCACTTTGCTCAGGACATCGCGGCCTTGCGTCGGGCGGCGGACGAGGAGATCGAGTTCGATGTCATGTCATATGACTTGCTGCGCTCGGAGGCGCTGCGCGTCTTGCCACAGGATGTGGCGAGTGGCATCGAGGCGTTTGTGAAGCCAGAGCTCGAGGGTGCGAGACGTCGTTTCGCGGCAATCCTGCGGGAGATCCTGGAGGACCGCTTCACGGTATCTCCGTTTGATGCGATCGTGATGCCCTCTGACACATTCTTCTACGTGCGGGCTACCCCCTCTGTGGCCCACGCGCTCGGTGTACCACTTATCGTCGTCCAAAAGGAGACAACGATCTCCGACTACACCATGCGTGAGCACTCTCAAGAGCTGCGTCGCCACTATCCTCCGCTGGCCGATCGCATGACTGTCTGTAGCGAGCGCCACAAGCGCTTCTGGGTACGTGCGGGGGGTTCGCCCGACCGCATCGTCGTCACAGGGCAACCGCGATTCGATTTCTATCGGCGTCCCTCGGAATGGCCGCTAGAGGTGCCGATCGGGAACGGTGGACCCAGCGTGCTGTTCCTCTCCTACTCAGTGGACGCGTATTACCCAGGAGAGGGTGATGGCTCCTGGAGCGCACTGCACCGATGCACCGAGGAAGGGCTGCACGAGCTCGCGCGAGGCGGCTGGCGCGTGCTCATCAAGCCACATCCTCAGCAGTCGATCGAGCTCCTGCGCGAATGGCGGCGACGCGCCGGAGACCTGTGGGACCAGCGAGTGTTCTTGGTGGACTCCCAGGCCGATGTACGACCATTGATCGTCTCGGCCGATGTCGTCGTCGGCTTTCAGAGCACCGCGCTGCTGGAGGCAATGCTGGCCGGGCGTCCCGTCCTCTATACGGGATGGGACGCCGCCGCCACGTTATTCGGCAAGGAGCTCATCCCGTTTCATGAATGGGAGAATGAGATCACGGTTCTCCGCCGAGCCGACGAGCTCCCTGGGGCTGTGGTCGCCGCGAGAGGCCGTGAATGCCCCGCAAGAGCGCTGGACAGCAGGCGGGAGATCGCCGAGCGCTATCTCGGTCCCCTGGACGGTCGGGCGGCAGAGCGCACGGTCACCGTGCTGGGCGAAGAGGCCAAGCTGTGGGCCGCGCGCCGCGGACCACGGGAGCGGGAGTTGCGTGCACGGCTTGCTCGGCGCAGATACCCACTTCGCATAGCTCGACGCGGTCGCACCTGGTCGCGAACGGCTAGGCGTCGGGTGGGAGCGATGTTGGGACGTTGATGGGACGGGGAAAGCGCATATGAGCTCTGTGGGCCTTTCCTCAGGGGAGCTGGCTGGGGCTTTCCGCGGGTTCGGGGTGGAAAGCGGCGATACGGTGCTGGTTCACAGCTCGTATAAAAGCCTTGGCTCCGTGATCGGTGGCCCCAGCGCCGTGGTCGACGCGCTTGCGCACGCGCTGGGACCTGAGGGCACCTTGATCATGCCGACCTTCAACTTCGGTTTTTGCGAGGGCGAGCCGTTCGACGCCCGCAATACGCCATCGCACATGGGTGTGCTGACCGAGCTGGTGCGCAACGATCCAAGCAGCAAGCGAATCGAACATCCAATTTATTCATTCGCCGTTCTCGGTGCAAAGGCGGATGAGGCCGCGTCCATTTCCGATCCAAGTAGCTATGGAGCCGATTCACTTTTTGGTCACTTGTGTAGATGGGACGGCAAGATAATGATAATCGGCCTCTCATACAATGACTCGATGACCTTTTTCCATCATGTCGAGGAGCTGCACGGAGTAGATTATCGTTACTTAAAGAGTTTCTCGGGCAAGGTCACCAACGTTAGCGGCGAGTCGTTCGAGCGGACGGTCACCATGTACGTGCGAGACCTCGATCGTGGTGTGGTGACCGCCGTCGACGCCATGGGCGAGTTGTTGGCAAACAAGGGCACGATCAAGTCCACTCGGGTCGGTGAGGCCACCGTTCGGTTGATGAACGCGCAAGAGACTTTCGAGGCCACCGTGGAAGCTATGCAAAAAGAGCCGCGGCTTCTGTATACGCTGGGTGAGGTTGGCTAGGTGGATGTGGAGCTGCTGGGTCTCGTCGAACGGCTGCATCCGTTGCACCGCACGCTGGCATCTGCCGGAACAGACACAGCTCTGAAGCTCATTGGCGCTGCGCTTCCTGACGGGGTGCGCTATGAGATTGAGAGCTATACCCCCGGGGATCCCGCTTGGACCTGGTCGGTCCCGGAGCGCTACGTCGTGCGCGAGGCTTGGGTCGAGACCGAGGCTGGTCAGCGGATAGTCGATTTCGCTGACTCGCCACTTCACTTGGTGAGCTACGCGACTCCGATCGATGCGCTCATGTCGTGGGACGAATTGGCGCCGCACCTGCATGTGGCTGCCCATCGTCCCGAGGCGATCCCATGGGAATATAAGTATTACGAGCGAGACTGGGGGTTTTGCCTGAGCAAGACGCGTTTTGACGAGCTCGATCGCGGTGTGCGCTACCGAGTGCGAATCGATGCCTCATTTGAAGGTGGGCAAAACAATGGTCTGCGCGTCGGGACGGCGGTGATGCACCCTGACGGGGGGCCAAATCCAGAGGCGGGTGAGTTTCTCGTTTGCGCGCACGTATGCCACCCGGCGCAGTCCAATGACGACGCGGCCGGCGTTGCCTCCGCGGTTGGCGTCGCCCATCGCCTTGCCGCCTCGCCACTCGCACCCGGATCCATGAGCGTGCGGTTTCTGTTCTGTCCGGAGACGATCGGATCAATATGCTTCCTGGCCCACAACGAGGAGTTGATAGAGCGCTTGAGGGGCGGCGTCTTTGTGGAGATGACCGGAAATGAGAACTCGCTTGTGCTGCAGAGAACGCTTGAGGATGACAGTGTGCTCGATCGCATCGCACAGCGAGTCTTCGCCGCTCGCTTTGGTCCCGGTTTCCGGCAAGGGGCCTTCCGAGAGGTCATCGTTAACGACGAGTTCGTGATCAACGGGCCTGGTGTGGGGGTGCCATGCCTGTCGATCAGCCGTTGGCCTTATCCCGAGTACCACACAAGTGATGACAACCCGTCGATCATTCGCGAGGAGTGTCTGGGCGAGGCGGCGGATGTGATCGCGGAGATACTCAGGATCTATGCAAGCGACTGGCGGCCTAAGCGTGCGTTTCGCGGACCTGTCTTCTTGTCTGGTCTTGGCCTTTGGGTGGATTGGCGCGAGAACCCCGCGCTGAACGCAGCCTTGGACCGGCTGATGCTCAAGCTTGAGGGGGACCGCTCGATATTCGAGATAGCGGAGGAGCTCGAAATGGACTTCTGGGACACGCATGAGTATCTGGCTCGATTTGAGCAAGCTGGGCTTGTGGTCCGGCAACGGGCGGGTGGGCCAAAGCATCGCTCTGATCGCTCCGCGGTGTCTGCTCGCTCGGCGTAGGCGCTCATTGCTCTGATCGCTCCGGGGTGTCTGTGTAGTTGAGCCTGCGCTCGAGCCGTACCAGGCCGTCCGGGCCCGTGCTCACCGCATGAAAGCCGGCCTTAGTGAAAGCGCGTAGAGACGCTTCGTTCCCGAGCTTGACGTTGGCATACAGCAGCTCCACCTGTGGGTCGGCCAAAGCGCGTGCGCTGGCCTGTACGAGCGCCGCGCCCGCTAGACCGCGACCGCGCTCAGGTGGGGCCACGACCGCGTGGATCTCCGCCTTGCCCGCGGCCTTCGGGCCGACTCGCACATGGGCGACTGGGCGCCTCCCGCATTCGGCTATCCACAGGTTTGTTGAGTCGTCGGCGAGCATGTGCCGCAGCCAGCTCGTGTGCTCCACCGACGCGATCTCGTGCGAGTTCCGCGACCAACGTCGCGTCTCGGGGTCGTTGCGCCATGCCAGCAGAGGATCGGCATCCTCAAAGCGGGCTGCTCGCAGTGTCACGAGAGGAGCCAGCGCAACGCGACGTCCCTCCCGCGATGAGACGCGTGCCGCGTCGATCACGGCGAGCACCCGCTGTGCCGAGGCGGCCGGCACAGGCGCCGGTGCGCCCTCTTGCGCGGCTTGCAGAAACCGCTCGAGCTGCGCACTGTAGGTGGGCGCCACGTCGCTGGGCAGTGATCTCTTGCGCGTCATCCCCGTCGCGTCGTGCTGGGTCAGGAGCTGCTCCTCCCAGCTCCAATGCAGGGTCGCCCGGGACCCCACGATCCGACAGCCGCGCGTGTAGGCGCGGTCGACGTAGTCGACGACCACCTCGGCGACGCCGCCGCGGTCCAGCTCCATCGCGATCAGCGCGACGTCCTCGACGTCGGTCTCGAGCTCGGAGACCCGTCGCGCGAGCGCGCTCACCGAGCGCGCGGGGCCGGTGATCTCGAGCAGATAGTCCAGCTCGTGCACAGCCACGTCCAACAGAGCCCCGCCCCCGAGCTCGCGGCGAGCGCTGTAGCTGTTGCGATAGTTGCTTTTTGGCCGCCAGCCGGGCAGCCACGAGCCGCACCACGCGGACGCTCGCAATACGCTTCCGGCGGCGCCTTCGGCCATCAGCGCTGACAGGGCCCGCACCCCGGGGTGCTCGCGCAAGTTCATCGCGACCGAAAGCATCGTGCCTCGCTCGCACGCAAGGCAGTCAAGCTCGGCGGCGTGGGCGGCGTCGAGCGCGAGCGGCTTCTCCACGAGTACGGGCACGCCCAGCTCGATCGCCATGCGGGCATGGGCGACGTGCTCGCTGGGGGGGCTCGCCACGATCGCGGCTTCGGCCCGCTCCATGCACTCCTGGGCGCTTGCGGCCGCGAGCGCACCGGGCGGCGGCACGGCGGCTGGATCGGGATCGTAAACCGTCAGTTCATGGCCGAGCGCGAGAGCGATCTCCGCGTGTCGGCGGCCGATCGAGCCCTGCCCGATGACCGCGACGCGCATGGCTTCAGACCTTCTCCCAGGTGAGGACCTCGTCGGCCTCGATGTCCACTCGGGCGATCCGCCCGACCACGCGGTCGATGTCCTTGGGAGCGATGCCGTAGCCCGGGCGCTTGACGACCAACTGCTCACGCGCGATTGGAGTGCCGGCGGGGATGTCCTGAGCGGCGATCACGCTGCGACGGGCGAGCGTGTACATCTCCTGCTCCTCATCCACGCTCGGCCCTTCCAGGCGCCCGCTGCCGAGTGCCTGCTCGATCGCGCGGATGCCCTTCACGAGCTCGCACAGCTCGCCCGGCTCGAGCGCAAAAGGATGGTCTGGCCCTGGCATCGTGCGATCGAGCGTGAAGTGCTTCTCCAGAAGCTCCATGCCAAGTCCCCGCGCCCCGAGCGCCACCGCGATGCCAGTCGTGTGATCGGACAGGCCGACCGGAACGCCGAAGGCGGCGCGCATCGTGTCCATAGCGCGCAGGTTCATGATGCGTGGCGGAGACGGATACAAGGAGGCACAGCGCAAGAGCGCGACACGAGAGCCGCCGCCACGGCGGGCCGCGTCGAGTGCGTCCTCGATCTCTCCATAGCGAGCCATGCCACAAGACAGGATGAGCGGCAGCTCCGCGGCGGCCGCGGTCGCGATCAGCTCCAGGTCAACGAGCTCGAACGAGGAGATCTTCATGGCTTGGGCTCCCACCTCGCGCAGTTCCTCGACGGCGCGGGCGTCAAAGGGTGTGGCGAAGAAGTGGATTTGGCGTGCGCGAGCGTGATCCGCCAGGTCGCTAAGCCACCCGCGCGGCAAGGCGATGTCCTCGAGCAACTCGGACGCGGACTTCTCAGAGATGCCTTGCAGATAGCGAAAGCTAGGCGTCTTGCTCGAGTAGAGCGAGTTGCCCGAGTAGACCTGGAACTTGACGGCGTCGGCACCGGCATCGCTTGCGACGTCGATCAGCTCACGGGCCAAGCCGGCGTCGCGGTTGTGGTTGGCGCCGGCCTCGGCGATCACGTAGGTCGGAGCGCCCACGCCCACAGTGCGCCCGCCGATCTGAAAGCTGGGGGCAAACGGGGTCGTGCTCATGCAGGTCAGCTCGGTGTGCGGAAGGCCGGTGTCAGCGGTGGTCCCTCCAGGAGGCCCTCGATCCCGTCGGGCAAGGCGCTCGAGAGAATCTCAAAGCTGGCCTCATATGCCTCGATCGCGAGGTCGATATCAGCTTCGGTGTGAGCTCCGCAGATGAAATTCGAGCCGTTGAAGAGCACGCCGCGCTTCATCATCTCCTGCTGAATCAGCGACTTCACCTCAAGACGATTCCCGTCTGGATCGGGCTCTTGCGTGCCCACTATCGTCCAAGGGGCCGCGCCAGAGCAGCTCACCCAGTCAGTCAGGTCGTGACGCTCGATCGCCGCCCCAACGCCATCTTGCAGACGCCGTCCGAGTCGCCATAGGCGCTCGTGTAGGGGTTCGGCTGCCACTACATCGAGAGTTGCGCGCGCGGCTGCCAGCGAGAGGGTCTCACCGCCGTGAGTGCCGGAGAAGAACACATCCTGGAGCCTGTCCATCGTGTCGGCTGGACCGGCCAGCGCGGAGATCGGCATCCCGTTACCGAGCGCCTTGCCGAAGCAGACGAGGTCGGCTTGCACGCCGAAATGCTCTTGAGCTCCGCCGGGTGCAAGGCGAAAACCACTGATCACCTCGTCAAAGACGACCAGCGCGCCGTGATCGTGGACGAGCTCGATCATCTCCATCAGCAGTGCCGGCTCGGGCTCGAGCGCCCCGACCGGCTCGCATACCACGCAGGCGACCTGTCCCGGCCAACGCTCCAGTGCGGCCGACAAGGCCCGCGGATCGCCGAAGGCGACAGATTCGACCAGCGAGCGAACGGCCATGGGCACCCCCAAGTGGCGTGTCGTGGAGCCGATGTACCAGTCGTGCCAACCGTGGTAGCCGGTGACTATCACGCGGTCGCGCTCGGTGGTGGCTCGCGCGAGGCGCACGGCGGCGCTGGTGGCGTCCGAGCCGGACTTGGCAAAGCGCACTCGCTCGACGTGGGGCACCAGGGACACGATCCTTTCGGCGACCTCGATCTCCAGCGGATGGGGGAGCGAGAAGGTGATCCCATCGTGCAGCTGCTCCACGATCGCCTGTTCTACCGCTGGGTGGCGATGCCCCAGCAGGATCGGTCCAAGGGCCATCGGGAAGTCGAGGTAGCGGTTGCCGTCGACATCCCACACATGGGCGCCATCGGCTCGTTGTAGATAGGCGGGAGCGACGCCTTGCAGCCACTGCGTTGGGCCCTTGCTGAGGGTTTGGGTGGCTCCCGGGATCAGCTTCTTGGCCCGCTCCAACAATGCGGCCGACTGGCTCAGGGGGCGGGCTCTCAGGTAGGTCGTGCTCATGCGGGCCGGCCGCCTGCGATCCGTGGACCCAGCTCTTTGTAGAGCACTCCGTTGGGGGCCAGTCGCTGCGCCGAGCTAATGGCGAGCCCCCGGCGCAGCTCAGCGACGACTCGCTCGACGTCGGCGTCGCTCATCGCTGGAAAGATCGGCAGGGAGAGGGCCTGCTCGTAGTAGGACTGAGCCGCATCGAGGCCCTCCATCGTGTAGCCGAGGGATCGGTAGAGCCCGTGAACGGGAATCGGGATATAGTGCAGTTGGACGCCGATCCCGTGCGCGCGCAGATGGTCATAGACAGCCCGGCGGCGAGTCGCGCCTTCACGGAAGCGCACCACGAAAAGGTGATAGGCGTGGCGATCGCCCGGGGAGTCGGTCCTAGCGGGCAGCTGGAGCTCGTCGATCTGGTTCAGCATCTCGCGATAGCGGGTGGCGACTCGGTCGCGCTCGACGACGAAGTCGTCCAAGCGCGCGAGCTGGCGCTCTCCCAGCGCGCACTGGAAGTCGCTGATGCGATAGTTGAAGCCGAGGGAGTCGATGTCGTAGTGCCACCCACCGCGCATCGGGTCATCTTCGGGCTCGCGCTGTCGTATCCCGTGTGTTCTGAAGGCGCGCAGGGCTTGGGCCAAGTCGTCGTCGTCGGTGCTCACCATGCCGCCCTCGCCGCACGTGATCGCCTTGACTGGATGGAAGCTGAATGTGGTCATGTCGGCGACGCCATCCCCGCCCGGCGAGCGCCCATGGCGTCTGGCGCCGAGCGCGTGACAGGCGTCCTCGATGATGACCATGCCCTCGCGTCGGGCCACTTGCAGCGGCTCGAGCTCGATCGGCAAGCCGGCTAGCGACACCGCCACGCAGGCCTTCGCACGCTCGGCCAAGCCTGTGTCGATCGCTCGCTTGACGTCGAGGTTGCCCGTATTTGGGTCGATATCGGAGAACAAAGGCCTTGCGCCCGCGAACAGCGCGCAGTTGGCTGACGCGACGAAGCTGATTGGGCTCGTGAGCAGCTCGTCACCGGGTCCGAGCCCGGCGGCGTGTGCCGCGGCGTGCAGGGCGGCCGTGCCGTTTGCGAATGCGACCGCGTGCTTTGCGCCAACGTACTCACTAAAAGCTCGCTCGAAGGAGCCCACTCGTGGTCCCTGGGTAATGAGCGGATCGCCCAGCGCCGCACTGACCGCCGCTATGTCCTGCTCGTCGATCGCCTGACGGCCGTAGGGCAAGAAGTCGGTCAAGGCACCGGCTGCAAGGAGGGAAGCATCGCCCGCAGCTGCTCGGCCGTGAGCTGCTCCGGGTTGGTGTCGCTGCTGTAGCGAAACCCATCTGGGACTGGAGTGCCATGGCTGTAGGGGTCCTGCCGCCATAGAGGAAACTCGGGGTGGATCACATAGCAGTCCGCCAGCTCGCGGGCATGGCGCGACTCATCCTCAGTGAGCAGCACCTCGTTGAGCTTCTCCCCGGGGCGAATGCCGATCGTCACGCGCTCGGCCTCGGGAGCGACGGCGTCAGCAATCTCGCTCACGCGCATGCTCGGGATCTTCGGAATAAAGACCTCGCCACCCTCTATGAGCGGCAGTCGCGAGAGAACAAAGTCAACCGCCTGCGCCAGTGTGATCCAAAATCGGGTCATCCGCTCGTCAGTGATCGTGATGCGGCCGGTGTCGGCCTGCGCGAGGAATATCGGGATTACGCTGCCGCGGCTGCCAACGACATTGCCGTAGCGCACGCTCGCAAAGCGGGCAAGGGAGTCCGCGGCAAGCGCATTGGCCTGTGTGACTATCTTCTCTGCGCACAGCTTGGTGGCGCCGTAGAGGTTCACCGGATTAACGGCCTTGTCGGTGCTTAGCAACAGCGTGCGCGGCACGTCGTTGGCGATCGCCGCGGCCACCACGTTCTCCGCGCCAATGATGTTGGTCTGGGCCGCCTCAAAGGGGTTGTACTCGCACGCGGGCACCTGCTTCAAAGCGGCTGCGTGGATGATCAAGTCGACACCTCGCGTCGCGCCCGCGAGCCGGCTGCGGTCCCGGACATCGCCCAGAAAGAAGCGCAGTCGTTGCTCTCCCGGGTAGCAGGCCTGCATCTCTGACTGCTTCAGCTCGTCCCGGCTGAAGACCCTGATGACCCGCGGGTCGTGCTCGCCAAGCAGTGCCTCTATGCACGCTTTGCCAAACGAGCCCGTGCCGCCGGTAATGAGGATGGTCTTGCCGCTCAGGTCCATGTCGTCTAGAAAGTGGTCTGCGGATTAGTTCCAAAAGCTGGGAACGTCGCAGCAAGCTTAGCCACAAGCTTCGGATAGTGACAATGCTCAGGAGGTCGAGGTGCGGCGGTAGCGCTCGGTCAGCGCGATCGCCGCTCGCTTAGCACCCTGACCGTCGAGCGCCCTCATGCCACGCTCGGCGAGTCGTAGACGCAGGCCTGGGTCTTCAAGTCGCTTCAAAGCGGTCGGCAGCTCGGCCAGCGAATCGCCGGCACTGAGGTCGATGCAAGGGGCCAGACCCCGTTTATCGAAGCCCTTAACGACCCGCTGCTGGTTGTCGACGATCGCGATCGCAACCAGCGGTATGCCTGCGCATGCGAGCTCGTAGGCGGTCCATCCGGCTGCCGTGACGGCCACGTCGACATCGCCAACCACGTCGACCAAAGCGCTGGGCGAAGGCAGCTGAATTAGACGGGGGCCGATTCTCTGGATTGTTTCTGACTTGAGGCCGCCGGCGACGATTATGTCGGCGTTCGCGAATACCAAGCCAACCGTTTGCGTGATCGGGTCGAGCAGCTTGTGCGCTCGTATCGACCCGCCCATCGTCACCAACACCCTGTCGATCTCCCGCGAGGCTCGGCCGGCGCCGGCAAAGGCGGGATCGAGCGGCGCAAAGGACGCTCCAGCGAGCAGACGAGCGCTCGAGGGCTCGGTCCTGTCCAGGTGGTAGTCGAGCAGCACGCCATGAGTAGGGCAGCGGTTTGACTCGGCCACCGTGACGACAGGCAGCCTATGTGCCAATGCGCAGACTGAAGCGGGTGCGATCAGATAGGAATCGAGCACCGCGGCCTCGCACCATCCCTCGGCTATGCCGCAGGAAGCTTCGGGGTGGGGGAGTCGAGTATCGATCGCTGCTTGCGCCAGCAGCCAACGTGCGAGTCCCTCATAGGCTCCCACGAAGCTGACAGTCCAACCGAGTTGTGCGAATGCCTGGGCCAGCGGCAGGCAACGCGCGACATGGCCCGCCCCGATCTGATCGTTCCCGTCGCAGCGAAAGACGACGCGGTCGCCTACGACAGGTGTGGTCACGCGGTGTGAGGTGGTCACGCTGTGTGAGCGGTGTGAGCGATCGCCAAGCCCGGTGTCATATCGCTCGATAGCGGCCTCGGAGACATGACCCAGGTAGCTTATGCTCGATGAGCACGGCTAGCGCGGCGTTGGCGATCGTCCAGGCGCGCATGTCCTCAACACGGTTGCCCGGCAAGACGCTCGCCGAGGTTGAGGGGGAGCCGATGTTGGCGCTATTGCTGAGACGCCTGCGAAACGCGCGACAGATAGGCGAGATACTCCTCGCCACCAGCACAGACTCCTTGGATGACCCGATCGCGCAACTCGCGCTGGGCAGTGGCGTTGCGGTGAGCCGCGGTGCTCGCGAGGATGTGCTCGCGCGCTTTCTCGGTGCGATCGCCGGTCGCGGCGGACCGGTTGTGCGCATCACCGGCGACTGTCCCCTGATCGACCCTGGCATCGTCGACGATACGGTCGAACTGTTCCGTTCAGTGCCTGGTTGCGCCTACGCCAGCAATATCCAGCCGCGCTTATTTCCCGATGGCTTGGACGTGGAGGTCGTGGATGCCGCGGCGCTGCGCACGATCGCTCGCGAGCCCTTGGACATGAACGATCGGGAACATGTCACTAGCGCTATTCGCGCTCAGCCACAGCGCTTTCGCCACGCGTCCCTGTCGGCGACCCGCGACTTGGGCGAGCTTCGCTGGACGGTCGACGAGCCTGAGGACTTGGAGTTCATTCGTGCGCTTGTGGGCCGCTTGGGGGATCGCCGTCACGATGCCGGCCTTGCGGAGATCCTTGCGGCAGTGCGCCAGGAGCCGTCGCTGGCCGCGCTCCACGGGTGTCGTGGGTAAGGGTGTGCCAGGAGCCTCGCTAGCCGCGTTCCCCCGGTGTCGTGGGTAAGAAGTCTTCCAAGGCGCTCAGAGCGGCGCGTGTGATACCTGATAGTCGATCACGTTGTCGAGGATCTGCTCGAGCGATGTGGTGGCGCGCCAATCGATCGCTCGTTCGATCTTGGCAATGTCGGGGATGCGTCTCATCATGTCTTCGAAGCCCGCGCCATAGGCATCTTGGTAGGACAGATGCTTAATTGGCGATGAGGATCCCGCACGGGCTCGTACGAGCTCGGCCAATTCATTCATCGAGACCTCCTCCGTTGAGCCGATGTTGAACACCTCTCCATAATGTTCTTCTCCGATCATCAGATCGGCGAGTGCTTGGACCGCGTCGCTCACGTGCATGAAGCACCTGCGCTGAGTGCCGTCACCATAGACCGTGATTGGGACTTCTGCCAAAGCCTGCTCAACGAAGCGAGGAATGACCATGCCATAGCGTCCGGTCTGCCTGGGACCCACGGTGTTGAACAGCCGCCCGACGGTGATCGGCAGCCGTCGCTCGCGCCAATAGGCGATTGCGAGAAACTCGTCGATTGCCTTTGAGCAGGCGTAAGCCCAACGGCCGAGCGTGGTTGGCCCGATAAGCAGATCGCCGTCCTCACGGAACGGCAGCTGGCTGCTCTTGCCGTAGACCTCGCTGGTCGAGGCGATGAAGAGCGGCCTACCCTTCTTCGCGGCACGCGAGAGCACTATCTCGGTGCAGTGCACATTGGTCTCGATCGTGCGCACCGGGCTCTCGACGATGAGCTCGACGCCCACCGCGGCGGCCAGATGGTAGATGACGTCTGCCAAGTCGACGGCCTCGGCGACAACGTGATCGTTGTCAGCCGAGTCGATCGTGTACTCGAAGCGCTCGGTCGAACGCAGGTGTGCGATATTGGCCATGGAGCCGGTCGAGAGATCGTCGAGCACGTGCACTGTATGGCCGCGCTCGAGCAACTCCTCGGCTAGATGGGAGCCCACGAACCCGGCACCACCTGTGATCAAGAAGCGCATGAGCGTCAGCTTTCGCTACGGGCAGGTCCAGCGCTCGCAAGCGCGTCTGGCAGGCCAAAGTCCTGACCGTCCAGGATACGCTCACAGATCCAGTCCAGATGGGGGTCGGCTCCCGGCTCAAGCGCTGATGAGCTTCGCGGGAAATGCCTCACCTGGCCATCGTCGACTGTGACAAGCGGAAAGGGGATCATCGCGCGGAAGAAGAACATGTGTGCATATCGTGTGGCCCGCTCCACGTCCGTCGCGGGGAGTTGTGCGGACTCAAGCCTCATGATCCTGGCCAGCTCATCGGGCCCTGAGACGTCGAGAGTGAAGCCACGGCCTCGGTAGTGGGTGTCCCCCGCGACAGCGACCGGCTTGCCACGCACCGCGGCCTCCAGGCCTACGGTCGTGGTGTAGGTGAGCAACAGATCTGAGATGTCAAGCAGCGCATATGAAGAGAGAGCTTCGCCCGAGGAGACGAAACGAACGTTGCTGGGAATCTGACCCAGCCGAGAGGAGATCACCTCTTGGACCTCCTCGCGCGTTCCCCAACGGGCCTCCGCTGGATGGACGCGCACGACGAGCGTCACATCCTGACCCGCGGCCGAGCGTATGGCGTGCTCAACCCAGTCGAACATCGAGGCGAACCCAAGGTCATGCCCGATCGTCGCGCTGTCCCAGGTCATGTTGGTGAAGAGCGAGACAAGGCGCTCGCGCATACTCAGACCCAAGCGTTGGCGAAGCTCCTCCGGATTGTCCTCAGGTCGGTCGTAATACGATTCGTGGGCTCCGAGGCCCCGGGCCCGAGCCTCGAGCAGATCCATGATCTCCGAGCGCTGGTGTGAGCTCAAGGGACGATCTTGTGCCATCGCCCAGATCCGGTCGATGTCGTAGTCGGGCGCGGGGGCGTCCTGTGAGAAGACCAGCGCGCCAGCTCGAGGTGCGATCTCGTATGTGGGGACGCGCAAGCCATGGCGGAGCGCCACTTGGCGCATCGCCTGCTCCGCGCCAAATAGGCCATTGAGCAGGAAGAGGATGTCAGGCCGGAACCGCTCCAAGATCGCCTCGGTGGCTTGGCCGACTCCGTCGCTGGCAACGACGAAGGAGTCGACTACCTCTTGTGCGCCGGGGATGCGGTCGAGCTCGGTGGCCTTCAGCAGCCACGAGACACTCACCGCCGAGGCATCGTGGGCGTCTTTCGTGGACTCGCCGGCAAGCTTGACTGGTGCCCTGCGGGGGTCTTTGCCCCAAGGGAGGAAATCGCCAAGGCGGTAATGCCTCAAGCCGGCCACCTCGACCATGCGGTCGGTCAGCCAGCCACAGCGATCGCACGGTCGCGGATGGGCGCGGACCGCCCATCCGAGCTCGCACGCAGGCAGTCCACCCCCGCAAGTGAGCAGTGCCACCTCTGCTCCTCGCAGGCGAAGCGCTTGTGCGATCGCCAACTCGTAGGCGTTGTGCCCAGACCATCCCCGCAGAGAGGCAACCAGCACGCGTGGGCTCGTCTCGGGGGCGATTGACGAGTTCGGGGCCTCGCCCGGGTGCATAGTGGCGCCGAGGGCGGCCATGCTGTCCAACGCCAGGGCACGACGCTCAAACGCCCGGTCAAGGGGACGTCGAACGCGGGCAAGCGTACGATCGGTCGTGCTCGGCCGCAAGTTGCCCTTTCCTCCCACGCCACGGAGCCGCTTTACTGAGAGCATTCCGACAGTATCCATGAAGCCCACATTTTGGTGGTCAGTGTGATTTGGCTCAGCGAAGTATTCGATGCCACTAGCGGTGTCAAGCGCTCGTTGGCCGCATGTCCCACCGCTCGCATGATTCCCCCCGTTCGAACGTCAATCCTCCGGGGCATCGAGGCCTCGCGGAGGTGGCAGCGAGAACCTCGGACGGCCATATCTAGTGAGAGACATAAGGCGCAGACGTTGAGGTCTCACCCTCTAGGTCTCTGGTTGCCTGTTCTTGGCGCCGCAAGCGCTCCTCGAGCAAGGCTTGACGTTGGGCTAGCGTCTCGCTTTGGTTGCTGAGGCGCGACACAGCGGAGGAGAAGTGCAGCAGCAGCAGGATGATGAAGCCGATCGCCACAAAGAAAAGGGCATTAGGAGGGTATATGACCCCGATCGCGTGGCTGATGCTCGCGAGGGCGTCGCTCCACACAGCAAGCGCGAGCAGAACAGCGGCTGAGAGCAGCCACAGTAGGGCATAGCGCTCCATTAGCCGGCGGCGGCGAACCATCTCCAGCACCGTGAGCAGCAGTATCGCTGCGCCCAGGATGGTTACCAGTTGGATGCGTGTCGGCATTTCAGAGCTAGATCGCCTACTCGGCGCCCACCGCCTCGTGCTCGCCCACGTCCACAGGACGGGGTCGTCCCATCCCGACGAACAGCGCAAGGAGCACCTTGACCATGTAATAAGCGGACTTTCCGGTGCTGATGGAGGATGTTCCTCCGCCGCGAGTATACATTTTTACAGGGATCTCGCGCATGCGCAAATGATGATGGTGGAGGATCAGCACCGCCTCTACCTCTGGATAGTCATGGGGATAATCGAGCGCAAAGAGCTCGATCGCCCTACGGTTGTAGAGGCGGAACCCAGAAGTCGGGTCGCTAACCCGCATCCCGACGATCAACGAGAGCAAGAAGGCGAAAATGTGGATACCGGTACGGCGGCTGAGGGGCGCCGGGTAGCGGTAGTCACTGGTCAGGAAGCGAGAGCCGCAAACCATGTCGACACCCTCTTCTTCCATCGTAGCTATCAGGCGGTCAAGTTCCAACGAATCATGTTGTCCGTCTCCGTCAACTTGAGCGAGGAAGTCATAGCCGTGGTCGCGCGCATAGACGAAGCCGGTCTGCACCGCTCCGCCGATGCCAACGTTGAAAGGTAGCTTGAGGACCTTGGCGCCAGCCTCTTGGGCGAGCAGGTCGGTGTTGTCGGCGGATCCGTCGTCGACGACCAACGTGTCGAATGCTGGCGCGTTGCGGTGCAGGGACTGGACGACGTCGGCAATCGTTGCCGACTCGTTATACGCGGGGACCACCGCCAGATATAACGGGCCGATGCTCATGTGCCGAGCCCTCGGACCAGCGCACGGGCGCCGGTTCTCGCGCTGATGAAGCCCTTGGCGAGGATCTGGCCGCATACTTGATGATCCCGATGCGTGCCGCGATCACAGCCGTTGTTGTGTCCTTCGCCGATGTGGCCGCGAGCGCAAGGGCGATCGAGAGCCTGCGCGAGCAATCGCTGGCGCCGGTAGAGGTGCTCGTGATAGACAACGATCCTGCTGGTGCGACCGTGGACGCGCTGTCTGCTCTTCAGATCTCCTCGAATATACGGATTATCCATCCTGGCGCCAATCTCGGCTACACGGGCGCGGTGAATCTCGCCGCCCGGGAGGCGAAGGGGGACTGGCTGTTCTTTCTCAACCCGGATGCGGTCGCGGCGAGGGACTGCCTCGAGCGCCTGCTGGAGGCGGTTGATGACGAGAACGTGGCCATCGTCGGAGCACAGGTCCTTCTGCCCGACGGTCGCGTCAACGCCGGTGAGAATCCGGTCAACATCGCCGGCATGTCCTGGTCGGGCGGATACGGTCAGCCCAGGGAGCAAGGGGCTGCTCGGGATACCGCGGCGGTCTCGGGCGCCGCACTCTTGGCACGGCGTGACGCATTCATGGAGATCGGTGGCCTGTGCCCTTACTTCTTCATGTACGTCGATGACACCGATCTCGCATGGCGTATGCGGTTGAGTGGCAGGCGGGTGCGCTACTGCCCAGCGGCGGTCGTGGTGCACGACTACGAGTTTCACAAGGGCGCCCATAAGTGGTTCTATCTTGAGCGAAATCGCCTCTGGGCGCTACTCAGCAACCTGAACGTGCTGACGCTTGTGTTGCTGGGTCCGATGCTTCTCAGCCACCGAGGCGGTGGTCTTGGCACACGCGATTTCCCAGGGCTGGCTTACAGAGAAGGCGCGTGCTTGGGTCTCGCTGGCGACGCACGCATCCCAGCTGAGGCGCTGGCGCCAACAAGTTCAGGCGAAGCGAAATGTTTCCGACTATTGGGTTCTTGCAAAGTTCTCGGGAGGCATGCGGACCCAACTGATGGACATTCGTCTACTACGCTGGGCGGATCCATGCTTGGAGGCATACCGTCGGTTGGTGCTGCTTGTGCTCGCGGTCCGGGACAAGTGATCGCAGGGCTTGTTGGCCTCGGGAAGCGACCGTCCTTGCTTCCCCAAACTAGCGGTAGTAGCGACCGACCACGAGTAGCTGGCTGAAGATGTTGTGGGCCAGGAAGAGCACGATGATAAGTGCGCCCACAGGTGGACCCCAGCGCCTGCCGGCACCCCGGGCGGCAAGCGCGAGCGCCGAGCCGAGCAGGGGAAGCAGAGGGAGGAGGTAGCGCGGATCGGAGAAGAGACCTTCGTTTGAATTGACATAGGAGCTCACTCCTATCAGCAGCAGCAGCCCGAGGCTCATCGCTGCATAGATCGCGATCTCGGCCAGTCGAATACGCAGCACGGCACGGCCAGCGGCCAGCGCGCGGATACACAACAAGGTCAATATCGCAGTCGGCACAAGGGCCAGGTTGTCTACCCAGATGGGAAACGACGTATCGAGCCAGCCGTAGAATCCGAAACCCCGGTTGAACCAGAGCCCACGGGTTGTTGAGAGGCCGGGGAAGTCATTTTTCATTCCCGGTAGACGTGGAAGATATAGCTGCCAGATATAGCTGATCTTGGCCAGCACGGATCCCTGCGCGCCTTTGAGTTGCAAGGTCGTGGAGACGATCCCCAGCCCGGGATGACCGGAGGCCAGGTTGACGAGGAGGTACAGCAGCACGGGGGCCACGGCGATCGCCAGCGCGATCCCAAGCCAACTGTAGGCGACGCGTCCCTCGGTACGCGCGGCTCGGATGCTCAGCACGATCAAGCCAAGGACGATCCCCGGTGCCAACCCGATGAAGTTCAGCTTCGTCAAAAAGCCGACGGCGACCATGGCGCCGATGACGATCGCCAAATTCCGATCGAGCCCACGACGAAACGCGCGGGCGAGGGCATAGAAGATCGCAGCCGTAACAGCGATCAGCATCGCATCAGGATTGACTCCGCCGGATATGAAACCGAGCAGTGGCGCCAAGGCCACACTGAGACCGCCGACCGTCCACGCCCAGCGTACTCCGGGCAGCGTCTCGCGAACGAACAGGAAGACAAACAGCGCCGTGAGGCCAGCCATCAGAGCGCTCAACAATCGCATCGCCTCGAGCTGGTCCAGCAAGGTTCCAGACGAGGCCAGACCATAGGGTATGGTCTCCAGCAGGTAGAAGAGGGGCGGATCAGCGTGTGCCCCACCGACACCACCGGGCCCCCTGCGTGACGGGTGACTGCTTAGATCTTCACGCAGCCGTTGCTCTTGGGCGGCGGTTGAGATCGTGCGGGTTCCGGGGCTCTCGCGAACGTTGTATTGGTCGAGATCTCGTAGCACGACTTCCTCTTCAGCTGAAAAACCGTGGTTGGAGGCGGTCGGCAGCTGAACGTTCTCGGCGAGCTGCTGTGTGTATGCGAAGTGAGACGGCTCATCGGTGACTTGAAAAGGCGGGGTCAGGATCGACCAGCAGACGGCGTTGATGCAGGCCACGGCCGCGCAGAGCCAAGCAGCCCGCGGGATCCTGCCAAGCGCTTCACGGGCGCGCGATAGCACGCCCGGCTCGGTCTGCCTACTTTGCTGTACGCGCCTTGGCGGTCGCTTGGTGCGCGCTCTGAGAGCCTGCGCCTGTCTGTTGAATGACCGGGTGCTGACCCGTGTCTTACGCGACCGCGCGGTTGACGAGGCATCCTGGGCCTTCTTTGTACCGCGCTTGCTCATCGCAGCTCTCGCAGCGTGAGGCGGGAGGTGATGGCGACGACCACCAACATGAGCGCCAGCACGAGGAACACGACCCAAGTCCCGCTCGGTGCGCGACCGAGTCCCAGGTGATAAGCGATCGATGGCAGGAAAGACCACCACGCTTGCCGACCAGGCCGCAGATATTCCACATGCAGCGCCGCGCCCTGCAGCTGGTTGGTTGTTGAAGCAGAGCCTGTAGGCTTGCCGTAGAACCGTATCGGCTCGAGTGCGGGTCCGACCGCCAAGCAGATGCGAGCACCGTTTACCGCGTGAGCCAACCTGCTGACTGGCACGGTGACCGCGGGCGCGGACACCCCGCCCGCGATCTGACTCCCTTCTCTGAGGACACGTGATCCCGTCATAACCTTTACCGTCAGCGCGGGACTGAAATAGAGCCCTTCGATGCCGACCCGGATCGCGGAAGTACCCTGAGGTAGCGTGCCGGCCTGCTGACAGTTGCTGAGCTTGCCCTTTTCTTCGAGTTCTATGTAGCCGCTGGCAGGAATCGAGTTTGTTCCAGCTACCTTGAGCGGCGTGTGAGCCAGGACAGCGATGACTCCGATGACGATCGACACCAAACCGACCGCGAGCGCGACTATGACGCTTCGCATAGGGCGAGCCGCAATCCAGAGATGCTGATTGTAGAGATTGTCTTTGCCATTGAGATGTAGGGTCTCGCTGCCGAAGTCCTGGGAACGATCCGCGGGTACGAATGAATCCGAGCGTTCTTTATCGTGATCGGGTTTCCTTGTCAAGCGGCTCGGGAGACGCCGCCAAGCGCCGGTCGATGCGCTGATGGGGCTGATCGAGCCGGTGATCGACTAGTCCAAGACATAGGCCAGTCGGTTCCTATGGGTCATCTTGAGGCTCTGTATGACTAGGCTAAGGCGGTCGGGTCCTTTGTCTCCGACTTGAGCCTTAAATGTCTCCGACTCGTCCGTCTCGGTCGCGAAGGATGGGACCTACGAGGACGCGACTAGCGACAGATGAAGATGGCCCTGGGCGGGTGCTCGGGCCCCACATCGGGCAGTGCGGCCCGAGTCCATACACTGCGGGCCTATATGTCCCGCTTCCGCGAACCCCAGCACCCCGACTTCGTGCGGATGAACACATCGATCGGTTTCGATCGGCGCCTGTGGCCCCAGGATATAGAGGGCTCGTGCGCGCACGCCAAGATGCTGGCAGCGCGCGGGATTATCACCGAGGAGGATCGCGACGCTCTGCTGGACGGGTTGGAGCAGATCCGAGGCGAGCTCGAGGAGGGGCGCTTCGAGTTTGTCCTTCCCGCGGCTGTTGCGGCCGGTGGCGGAGGTATCGCGGACGGCGATCGTCTCTCGGGGGGGACGGACTCAGCCGGCCAAGATGCTCTGCCCGATGAAGATATCCATATGGCGATCGAGCGACGTTTGATCGAGATCGTGGGGTCGGTTGGCGGCAAGCTGCATACGGCGCGCTCACGCAATGACCAAGTCGCAACCGATATCGCCTTGTATACAAGGGCGTGTGCCCGCTCGGCCCAAGCGGCGATCGAGCAGCTGATGGGCGCCTTGCTTGATGTGGCCCAGTCGCATGCCGACTGGCCGCTTCCTGGCTACACGCACCTGCAGCGCGCGCAACCTGTGTATCTGGGCCATCACCTGCTGGCCTACTTCTGGATGTTGGCGCGTGACCGGGAGCGATTCGCGTTTACCGAACGCCAGTGTGCGCTCCTACCTCTCGGCGCGGGGGCTCTGGCGGGTGTCAACTTCGACAGCGATCGCGCGATGCTGGCTCACGAGCTCGGGTTCGAGGCACCCTCTCCCAACTCGATCGATGCCGTCTCCAATCGCGACTTTGTCTTGGACTACCTGAGCGCGGCTTCGACCTGCGCCACGCATCTATCGCGCTTGGGCGCCGAGCTGGTGCTGTGGTCCAGCGCCGAGTTCGGCTTCTGCGAGCTGCCCGACGCGTGGAGTGCCGGCTCCTCGATCATGCCCCAAAAGAAGAACCCGGACGCGGCTGAGCTGCTGCGTGCGAAGGCCCCGCGCGTGGTGGCCCACCTGGCGGGCCTGCACGGTGTGATGCATGGGCTGCCGCTCACTTACAACAAGGACCTCCAAGAGGACAAGGAGCACCTGTTCGACGCCGTGGACACGCTCGATTTGGCGTTGGCGGCCGCACAGGGCATGGTCTCGGGCGCGATTTTCGACCGCGAGCGCCTCGCGGCCGCCGCCGGCGACGAGTTGATCGCGGCTACCGACGTGGCCGACCTGCTCGTCAGGCGTGGCCTGCCCTTCCGTGAGGCCCATGGGGTAGTGGCGGGGCTGGTGCGCACAGCCGTGGACAGCGACAGGCGTCTGTCAGAGCTAGGCACCGAGGATCTGCGTGCCCACAGCGACTTGCTTGCGGACCCTGAGGCCGCAAGCGAGTACTACAAGGTGCTGGCGCGGGACTCCTGGCTGGAATCGAAGATCTCCGAGGGGGGCACCGCGCTGCCGCGGGTGCGCGAGCAGCTCGAGTTGGCGCGGGCAGTCCTAGCGCGACCCATTGTCGGCTGATGGCAGTCATCGGGGCAGCTGCCTCGGTGTTGCCAACCGAGTTCTATGCCCGCCCAGTCATTGAGGTCGCGCGCGAGTTGATCGGCTGCATCGTCGAGCACGATGGCTTGTTGGGGAGAATCGTCGAGACCGAGGCCTACCACGAGAGTGAGCCGGCCTGTCACGCTTTCGTGGGTGTGACGCCGCGCACGCGCACCCTGTTCGGCGATCCTGGAATCGCTTACGTGTATCGCTCCTACGGTATCCACGCGCTTCTGAATGCCGTCTGCGAGCCTTGTGGAGTGGGGGCGGCCGTATTGATTCGCGCGCTTGAGCCGCTGGTGGGAATCGAGGAGATGCGGATGCGACGCGGGCGTGTGCGGGTGGAGGATCTCTGCTCGGGGCCGGGCAAGCTCACCCAAGCGCTGGGGGTGGAGCTAGCGGAGAACGGGACCAGCTTGCTTGACGGACCGGTTGTGATTCGGTCCGCCGAGCACGAGCTGGGGTCGGATCGCCTACAAATAGTGGAGGGGATCCGCGTCGGGATTACGAAGGCCGTGGAGTTGCGCTGGCGTTTTTGCTTGGCCGGGAATCCGCATGTCTCGCGACCGCGTTTGCTCAGATGATGTCCTCGACGCTTATGCCATCTCGCTGACCTCTGAGCCGTTCCGGCGCAGTAAGCCAAGATCCTCAGGAGGAAGTCGATTTGGGAGAGCGTCTGAGTGTTCGTAGCGGCGAGCATGCTGAGCTCTCGCGGGCTCGGGTGCGGATCAAGGAGCTTGAAGGCGAACTGGAGCTGACGCGTAAGGCCTCGGTGCTGTTTGAGGAGCAAGAGCAAGGCCGGCGTGCTGTTCGCCCAAAGGATCTACCCGGTGATCGAGGCTCTGGCCGGGCAGGGTCATAGCATCCGTATCTATTGTGCAGCGTCATTGCAATAGTCAGAAACAACTTGGGAATCAGGCCTGTCCTTTGAAACAAGCCGTTCGACGGGACGCAAGGCGATCTCGGTTAAGTCGCTTTGGGTCGGTGGACCTGAGTCTCGTCGGAGACCTAATGAACTCTTTCGGAAAGGAATAATTGGGATGAATAAGTTACCGCTATTTGGTATCGTGGTGGGCGCGATGTGCTTTGTATGTATGCTCATCGCTACAAGTGCGGGCGCCATGACATTCTTATTAGCAGAATGGTTAGTGAACGGCATCGCAGTAACAGAAGGCACGGAATTCCACGTCGAAGCTGTGGACACGATCTTACTCGAAGATACGGACCAAGTTTCCCTCGTAAAGTAAAAGTCGCTGTCGCCCGGATCGACTATTGGGTCGTCTGGGCGACGTCTCTCTGGGTGTCGCCGAAAGTCACCGTCCATCCTCGGCTCCACCCGAGTTTAGCCTAGGTGGCGAGGCGCTCTACCTGGCGCACCGGGGGCCAGAGCAGGCCTCTTTGGAGTCAGAAACAATGGAGGCTTGGTTTCTTGACAGCGGTTGTGTCTTATGCAATCGTGCACCTAGGTCCACTATCCAGAACTTGGGTGGAGGGTCGTGAGCGGTTATCGATCATCCATGAGGCTCGGTAGATTAGGGTGCGTGGGTGGTCGGGAGCCTCAGCTAAGGGAGTGGATTCGAAGACTATGGAGTGCTCGAATCTGAGGCGCTACGGCGCTACAGGCTGGCCTTGGCGTCTGGTGAGCCCGGATGTCGGTAAGTGTCTGTGATCAGAGTGAGAAACACCTCTGTCTTTGGTCGGGCTTCTTTGCGAGGATGCTCTGTGGGTTATGGGGCGAGCGTATGTTCGGTCTGTTGCCTGTTTGGTAGTAGGAAGTTGTAGTTCTATATGGGGCTGGTTTGGCGCTCTCTGACCTGTGGACGAGTTGCTCGGACTGGCCGATCACAAGCCTCGTTCTGGGGCTTAGCCAAGCCTCGGTGAGGGAAAGGTAGAATATAATGAAGAAGTTCCAACTATTGGGCGTAGCTGTCGTGGCGATGCTTGCGGTGGGCGTGTTTAGCGCCGCGTCGGCGTCTGCGGCCGTGACGACTTTATTAGCGGAGTGGTTAGTCAACGGTACGGCGGTAACGGAAGCCCAATCATTCAATGTTGAAACTGTGGGTACGCTGTTACTTGAGGACAATAATACGCCGCTGGGTGCATCTGACATTATATGTAGTGGTAAGTTGCTCGGTACGATTGGTTTCGACGGGTTAGACGTAGTCAGCGAAGTGTTAGATTTAACTGGTAAATCTATCTCTAAGACCGGATTAGCTGGTGAAGCGCTTGTGTGCGAAGAGGTGAGTGTTTGTGAAGAATCGTTAGTGTGGGCTGTCAATTTGCCGTGGAATACGTTACTTAAGTTAATAGAAGATGGTACTGAAGTTTTCTTTGGTGATTATGTCGAAAGTAGTACTGGTGCTGGTTGGGAGGTTGAATGTATGAAAACGATCCTCAAACCAGTGGATGAATGCACGGCTAAGGAAGGCGTTACGAAGCTCTCGTTAGATGGCCCGTTACTGCTTGGTGGGTTTTTCGAGGCGTTTACGGAATTAGTAGGCCTGAAGTTAGCGACTTGTACTCTGGGCGGCGCGGAAAGCGGCATCGTTGAAACTGCTGCGTCTGGTGAAGTGTTGCTTGAAGGTGGTGGTACGTTGAGTGCTTCTTCTGAATCTGTAGAAGCGTGAGGTTGTTTGTTGAGTTGAGAATGTTGTTGTAGTTAGGTTTGCTGCTCGGGCGGAGTGCTTTGTTTGGTGCTTCGCTCGGGCGGTTTTGTGGTTTGTGTAGAGGGTTCTTTGGGGGTGTGTTTTGTTTGGTGAGGAGAGGTTGGCGGGTAGGTCGAGGATGCATGTTTTGTTGTTGTTGGTTGTGTCGTTGTGGTTGTGTCTAGTGTTTTGTGGGACTGTGGATGCGGAAACGTTTTGTGGGTTTGTGCGTGCTGAAACGGTGCACGTGTTAGGTGGGTCTTTTGGTAGTGCCGGGTCTGGTTTGGGGGAGTTTGTGGATCCGCGTGGTGTGGCTGTTGATGATTCGACTGAATTGTCGCGTGTGGCCGCGGGTGATGTTTATGTGGTTGATGAGGGTGGGGATCGGGTTGAGAGGTTTAGTGGGTCTGGTGTTTATTTGGGGCAGTTCGACGGGAGTGGTACGTTTGAAGTTGAAGGTAAAGTAGAAGCTGGTAAGGCTGCTCCTTCTGGAAGTTTTTCTGAACCTACTCAGATCGCGGTCGATAACTCCGGTAGTTTGAGTGATCCTTCGCGAGGCGATGTTTATGTGGTGGATAGTGGTCACGGTGTTATAGACAAGTTTAGTGAAACCGGTGCTTACCTGTCACAGATTACCGGTGCTAAATGCGAAGTTAGTACAGAAGAACCACCATGTAGCAAAAGTAAACTAGAACCCTTTGCCGTGGGAGAATCAGGGATAAACGGTGTCGCCGTCGATAGGTCGGGCTCATTGTGGGCAGACGAATTCCCAGGGAGTGTTTACGAGTTTAGTGACGGCAACCTAAACACTTACGTGTTAGTTGTCACGGTTACAAGCGGACTAAAAGTGCTTGGTGTTGGTCCTGAAGGTGATTTGTATATTAAAGAGGGTCTTAGTAAGAATATTAAGGTTAGTAGTACTGATGGTAGTATTTTGGTGAATCCGTTTGGTATTGAAGAATCTACATTTGGTGTTGCTGTGGATTCGGTGGCTGGACGAGTGTATTTTGATTATGGTATGTCTGTTGGTGCGTTTGGTTTCGATGGGACTGAATTAGAGCGGTTTGGGTCTGGGGATTTGCAGGCTGGTGTGTTTGGGCAGGCTAGTCAGGGTGTGGCTGTGAATCAGAGTGATGGTGTTGTGTATGCGTCTGATTTCGCGGATGGTGATGTGGTCTTTTTTGATGCGGTGTCGTTGCCTACTGTTGTTGTGGGTGGTTTGAGTGGGCAGTCGCCGCGTGGTGTGACGTTGAATGGGACGGTGAATCCTGAAGGGTCTCCTGTCACGTCTTGTGAGTTTGAGTATGTTCCTGTGGGTGAATATGAGCCTGAAGGGTCGGATCCTTTTGTGAATGCTCATAGTGTTGAATGTTCGCCTAGTGCTGGAGGGTTGGGTTCTGGTTCTAGTCCGGTTGGTGTGAGTAGGGTTCTGGGTGGTCTTGTTCCGGAGTCTGAATATGTTTACCGGTTGGTAGCAGAAAATTCGACTGGTGTGCCTAGCATGACGTTACCGCAAAAGTTTTTTACTGGTCCTGTGTTGGGTGGTGCTTATGCTAGTCGCGTGACGTCTGAAAGTGCGACGTTGAACGTTCCAGTCGATCCTAACGGGGATGACACGCACTATTATTTCGAGTATGGTACGAGTACTGGTTATGGTATGCAGGTGCCTGTGTCTGCGCCTGGAGTGGATATTGGTTCTGTGTCTGGTGTGCAGGGTTTGAGTGTGCATTTGCAGTCTGGTTTGTTGTCGGGCACGGTTTATCATTATCGTGTTGTCGTGCTGCAGGGTGGTGAAGAATTCTTTGAACCTGATCGTAGGTTCCTAACGCAGCGCGTGAGTAGTGGTGGTGTGTTGCCTGATGGCAGGGAATGGGAATTGGTTTCGCCTGCTGATAAAAAAGGAGCGTTGATAGAACAGTTCAGTAATGGTGTCGGCGATGATATCCAGGCCGCTAGTAATGGGAGTGGGATTACGTATTTGACTGCTGGACCTTCGGTAGGGACTGGTGCTCAAGGTAAAATCAATTGGGCGCAAACACTGTCTGTGCGCTCGCCGAATGGGTGGGCGTCCTCTGATTTGAGTTTGCCGCGACACGTACCGGGTAACGAAGAACCGGCGGCGTCAGATGAAGCTAGGGAGGAATATGATGTGTTCTCTTCTGACTTGTCGCTCGGTATTCTCGAACCGTCGATTGTGAGTGTAGCGTTGGCTGCGGGTGTGCCTGAACACAGGACGATCTATTTGCGTAATAATCAGACAGGCGAATATGTACCGTTGGTATCGGACGGTAACGTTGAAAGCCAGGAAGAACTAGTGTGGGGCACGAAATCCGATGAACAATTGTATTTCGTGACCGCGACGAGCGACATGAGCCACGTACTGTTGGCTTCCCCGCACGCTTTCACACCAGACGCGACATACGAGTCTTCATATTTGCCGGTGGACCAGTGGAATTTGTATGAGTGGAGCGGGGGGCGGTTGCAGTTGGTGAATGTGTTGCCGGCTGGGGAAGGTGGTAGCGCGACGCATAGTCTACAGCCTAGTGTGCGGTTGGCCGGCGGGGCGGTCAGTGAAGGTACTCCTAGTGGTGTGAATCCTAGTGCTGTGTCTGGTGATGGTAGGCGTGTGGCGTGGGATTTGGGTGTGCCGAACGCGCCTTCTGGTGGTTATGTTGGTTTGTTTGTGCGGGATATGGTGTTGGGTAGTACGGTGAAGGTTGCTGGTTCTAATAGTGTGTTTCAGTGGATGAGTAGTGATGGTTCGCGAGTGTTTTATCTTGAAAATAATGATTTGCATGTGTGTGAACTCGTTGAATCTGAAGGCGAATTGTCGTGTAAATATAGTGATTTGACTGCTGATCATGGTGTTAGCGAAACAGGTGGTGTACAGAGTCTAGTGTCTGATGTGAGTAGTGATGGTTCCTACGTTTATTTCGTGTCTAAGAGCGTGATGACGGGCACGACTGGGGTTAGTGGTATGCCGAACCTGTATTTGCTGCACGATGCGAGCGGAACCTGGAGAACATCGTTGGTTGCTACGTTGGGTCCGGAGGATGAAAAAACGTGGGATGAGACGGTAGGTGGTGGGTCGCCGCCGGATTTGTCTCGTGTGAGTTCGCGTGTGTCGTCCGATGGTCGTTTTTTGGTGTTTATGTCTGATCGTTCGTTGACTGGGTTTGATAATAGTGATGTGTTTAGTGGGCGTCGTGATGAGGAGGTGTTTTTGTTTGATGCGCAGGCTGATGGTGGTGCGGGTAGTTTGGCTTGTGTGTCGTGTGATCCTTCGGGTGGTCGTCCTGTTGGTGTGGCTGATGTGAAGCATTCTTCGTTGTTGGTTGATCGTCAGGAAGGTTGGGCTGGTTCGTCGTTGGCTGGTGTTGTGCCTGGTTGGGATCGAGATTTCGTTGAAGGTTCTGAGTATCAGTCTAGGTTTTTGTCTGATAGTGGTCGGGTGTTTTTTGATAGTTCTGATGGTCTTGTTCCTCATGCGTCTAATGGTGTGATGGATGTGTATGAGTTTGAGCCTGTTGGTGTTGGTGGGTGTACTAGTAGTGTTGCGTCGGGTACGATGGTGTTTGTTGGGTCGGATGATGGTTGTGTTGGTTTGATTTCTTCTGGTATTTCTGGTCAGGAATCAGCGTTTTTTGATGCGAGTACGTCTGGTGATGATGTGTTCTTTATTACTGCCGCGAAACTCGTTAGCGCTGATTATGATCGTGGATATGATGTGTATGATGCGCATGTTTGCGGTAGTGAAGGCGTTGCGTGTGTGGCAGGGCCGGTGGCATTGCCTGCTTGTTCTTCTGGTGATGCGTGTAAGGGTGCTCCTCCATTGCAACCCGAAATTTTTGGTCCTACACCGAGCATGACTTTCGCGGGTAACGGTAATTTCGTCGAAGAACCAGTATCGAAGGTCAGTAAGCCTAAGGCGAAGAAACCCAAGGCTAAGAAACATAAGCGTAAGAAGGGTAAGGGTGTTAAGGGTAAGAAGGGTAAGGGGCGTAAGTCTTCGGTGCGTGTTGTGGGTGGGCGCGCGGGTGTTCGTGTGAGGGTGGGGGGGTGATCGTGGTGCGGTCTGTGTTTCGTGTTTGCGTAGTGATGATTGTTGGGACTGTTGGTGTTGGATGGTTTGCTGGTGTGGCTTTGGCTAACGAGCCGTGGTGGCATGTGAATACTGTGTCTTCGCCTGCGGCGCCACCGAATGAAGAAAGCGTCATATTGGTCGAAGTTAGTGATCTCGGCGACGCGTTGGTGAATGCTACGTCGAGTAGTGTGAAGGTTGTTGATAGTTTGCCTGCGGGTGTGAACATTAGTCATGTGTATGGTGAAGGTGGTGGTGGTTCGCTTGGTGGTTCTATCGGTAAAGCACTGGGCGGTCATTTCCCGTGTACTGTTGTTGGGCAGACGGTGTCGTGTACGTATAGTGAAGTGTTGTTGGCTTATGAACGTTTGGTAGTCGCTGTTAATGCTCGTATTGAACCTGGTGCTGGGCGTGGTGTAAATGAAGTGAATGTGTCTGGTGGTGGTGCTCCGAGTGTGGTGTCGCGTCGTGCGTTGAGTTTGGAAGGTGTACCGTCGTTTGGTGTGGAAAACAATGAGGTGACTCCTGAAGAAGAAGGCGGTGCGGTAGATACGCAGGCTGGTTCTCACCCGTTCCAGTTGACTTCGACTTTCACGTTGAATACGCGGTCGGTGTTGACGGTGCATCATCGTGGGGAAGCGGGCACCGAAGAATTGTTGCCTGAAGCGCAACCGGTGAGTATCGCTAAGGATCTACGGTTTGATCTTCCTCCTGGTTTGGTGGGTAATCCCACACCGCTACCGAAGTGCAGTCTGTACGTGTTCGTGCATGAAGCACGAGAATGCCCCGAGGATTCCGTTATTGGTGTATCGACACCGGTAGTGTCGAATGTCGATAAAGCTAGTCATGTGCCTTTGGCGGCTACGGTGCCTTTGTATAATCTGGAACCGGCTGTGGGAGAGCCCGCACGGTTCGGTTTCCTTGAGCCTTTGGGTCCTGTCATCCTGGATGTTTCGGTGCGTCCGGGTGGCGTGAACGGTGGTTATAGTGTTGTGGTCACAGCACCTGATATTCCTGATGCGGAGCCGGCGATAGGCTCGCAGGTAACGTTTTGGGGTGTACCGGGCGATCCGCGACATAACACTACCCGCGGGACGTGCCTTAGTTATGCAGCGACACCGACTGAAGCGTTGCAGAAAGGCGAACCGTCGTGTCCGGTACAGGAAAAACCACAACCATTCCTGGTGTTGCCGACATCATGCACGGGTCCTTTGCAGACCAGCGTGGAAGGCGACTCGTGGGAAAACATTGGGGTGTTCACACCACCGTTCTCGTATGCTACGCAGAGTTCTACTGGTGTGCCGTATGGTCTGGATGGGTGTGACTTGTTGAGCTTTGAACCGTCTATCACGGTCGCTCCGGACGGTCCATTGGCGAGCACTCCGACAGGGTTGACGGTCGGGGTGCACGTACCCCAAGAAGCCAGCCTGAATCCTGATGGTTTGGCGGAGTCCTCGGTGAGGGATACTACTGTCGCGTTGCCTGCTGGTGTCGTGTTGAACCCTTCTGGAGCTAACGGGTTGTTGTCGTGTGGTCCTGGTGAAGGTTTGGGCGAAATACGTTTGGGTAGCCCCGAAGAACAGGCTTGTCCAGAAGCGTCCAAGGTCGCTACCGTCGAAATTAGCACGCCATTGTTGCCTAAGCCACTGCTTGGTGGCGCCTATTTGGCTAGTCAGGAAAACAATCCGTTCGGTTCACTGATAGCGATGTATATTGTTGTTTACAGTGAAGAATCGGGTGTTCGTGTTAAGCTTGCTGGTGAAGTCAAACCGGATCCCGTGACTGGACAGCTAGTCGCGACGTTCAAGGATACGCCACAACTACCGTTTGAAGATTTGAGACTGCATTTCTTTGGTGGCGATCGTGCACCATTGTCCACACCCGCACTATGTGGTTCTTACATCGCGGGCGCGTCGTTTACCTCATGGTCGGGAGGACCGTCCGCGGACGTTCAATCCCCACCGTTTGTGATTACTGACGGTCCTAATGGCACCCAAGCTACATGTCATGATCCACAACCGTTCAATCCGACCCTGGCTACGGGCAGCCTCAATATTCAGGCTGGTGCGTTCACACCATTCACGATGACTATGAGTCGCCAAGACGGTGAAGGGAACCTCCGTGCTGTTCAGTTGAAAATGCCCCCGGGCTTGTTGGGGACACTCTCAAGTGTCGCGCTGTGCCCCGAACCGCAAGCCGATCAAGGAACGTGCGCAACGAGCAGTTTGATCGGAGAAACGACCGTTAGTGTCGGTATGGGAGCAGACCCTTATACCGTGAGTGGAGGCAAAGTCTACATAACGGGCCCATACGAGGGTGCGCCATACGGCCTATCTATCGTGAATCCTGCCAAGGCGGGACCGTTCGATCTAGAGAAAACGAAGAACAATAATCCTGCATGCGACTGTATCGTTGTGCGTGCACGAATCGAAGTGAACCCACTAACCGCGGCGCTAACGATCACCAGTGACGAAACTGGCCCGTACGCTATCCCGCGAATACTAGAAGGTATCCCGCTGCAAATAAAGCACGTCAACGTCTCGATCAACAAGCCAGGATTCACATTCAACCCAACGAACTGCGCGTCGATGAACATCGACGCGAACCTTACCGGCGCATCCACCGATATTAATGGTAAAGAAGAAACACTACAACGATCGGTGTCCGTCCCGTTCCAAGCAGCCGATTGTGCGTCATTGCGCTTCAAACCGCAGCTCAAGGTTTCTACGGCAGGCAAAACATCACGCAAAAATGGTGCCAGTCTTCACGTCAAGTTGACCTATCCCAAAGCACCGTTTGGGACCCAAACTAATATCGCGAAGGTCAAGGTAGACCTACCAAAGCAATTGCCCTCAAGACTCACGACACTACAGAAGGCGTGTGTAGCAGCAACATTTGAAGCTAACCCCGCAAGCTGTCCGCCGGACTCCAGGGTAGGAACAGCAAGAGCGATCACACCAATCATTCCGGTCCCATTGACGGGACCCGCGTATTTCGTTAGTCATGGTGGCGCGAAGTTCCCCGAACTCATAGTCGTACTCACGGGTTATGGCACCACGGTACAACTACACGGCGAAACGTTCATCAACAAAAAAGGAATCACAAGCAGTACTTTCCACCAAATACCAGACGTACCCGTAGGCGTCTTCGAACTAAACCTACCGCAAGGCCCGAACTCAGCACTAGCAGCCACCGGTAACCTCTGCAACACCAAACTGAGCATGCCGACGGCATTCACCGCAGCCAACACACACAAAATCAACCAGACCACACCGATCACCGTCACACAATGCCCAAAACACAAAAACAACAAAACCAAACATAAACACAAAAAATAAGGGGAGGGAGCAAAAAGCGGTAACCTCTGCGTGTTCCTCAACTCAAGCGCCAGCTTCGGTCCCAGCTCACCGAACATCGAAAACGAGGAAACAGGACAAGTCGGCGCCGGAATCTCAGGAGCCATCCTCGGCATAGAAAACGTGAAAAAGGAACTCGTCCTACAAGCCGGCGGCTGGGTCACCACAAGCTAAAACCCCCACCCCAACCCCACCAACCCCACCCCCCAACACACAAAGCCCGAGCGGACAACCATATCCGCTCGGGCTCGTGTGCTTAAAAACACCCACACCACCCAAAGTCCTCCCCTTGTTGCCTGAGGTCGTCGGTTGCAATGATCCGATAACAGCAAACACTCGTACCTATTGTGCAGTGATATTGCAATAGTCAGAAACAATTCGAGTGTCGGTCTGGGCTTCGAATGCCTTTCAGGCGGCGATCTCAGCCTCGGCAAGGGAAAGGTAGAACCATAATGAGAAAGATCCAACTATCGGGTGTGGCTCTCGTGGCGATGCTCGCAGTGGGTGTGTTTAGCGCCGCGTCAGCATCCGCCGCCGTAGTAACCTTATTAGCAGAATGGTTAGTCGACGGTACCGCGGTAACCGAAGGCCAATCATTCAATACCGAAACCGTAGGAACACTGTTATTCGAAGATCAGAAAACGCCGCTGGGGGCATCCGACTTTATATGCAGTGATAAGTTGGATGGCACGATAGGTTTCGACGGGTTAGACGTGATCAGCGAAATATTAACTTTAACCGGACTGGCTATCTCTAAGGTCGGGTTATCAGGTGAAGCACTTGCGTGTGAAACGGTGAGTGTTTGTGAAGAAGCGTTAGTGTGGCCTATTAATTTGCCGTGGAACACGTTACTAAAGTTTAATAGAAGACGGTACCGAAAAGTTTTTTGGCGATTATCTCGAAAATAGTGGTGCTGGTAATCCTGGCTGGGAGGTCGAATGCATGAAAACGATCCTCAAACCCGTAGATGAATGCACGGCTGAACAAGGTGTTACGAAGCTCTCGTTAGACGGCCCGTTACTACTCGGAGGGCTCTCCGACGCATTTACGGAATTAGCAGGACTGAAATTAGCGACCTGTTCTCTGGGTGGCGCGGAAAGCGGTGTCTTAGAAACCGCTTCGCCTAGGGAAATGTTGCTGTCTGCGGGTGGTACGTTGAGCGCCTCTTCTGAATCTGAAGAAGCGTGAAGGTTACAGTCTTGATTTAATTTAGCGTGTTGCCCCGGGCGAGACCAGGTTTGGTTTCGCCCGGGTCTTATCCTTGAAAATAAACCGGTGTCGGTAGGACTGGCGGGAAACCTCGGCGGACATGGCCTGGGCGCTGGCGAGGCGACAGTAGTCACTTGCGCCCACGCGATCATCTCGGGACCATTGTCAGCCCGTGGATTCCGGTGGTTGGCTGGCTACGCAAGCGCCACCACTGGCTGAACTGGGGGACGCTCAGCCGCCGCTACCTCCCCGGATGGGAGATACGCGACGACGCTATCGAGATGTTCCGGCCACAAAGGGTCGCGGTTAGCCGCTACCGCTACCGGGGCACCCGGATCCCCACCCCTGGACGAGCAAGGAGGGAGAACCACTCCCACCAACGGCATGAACCCGTGGAGAGCCGGATACGTGGAGTCGTTCAACGGCCGGTTGCGAGACGAGCTGCTGAACATCGAGGAGTTCGGGTCGCTCACCGAAACGAAGCTCATCATCGAGGACTGGCGAATCGAGTACAACATCCACCGGCCACATTCAGCGCTGGACGGACTCACACCCACCGAATACGCAAACACCGTAACCGACAACAAACAACCAGACTGCGCATAGACCCTGGACCACCTACAGGGTCTCCGTCACATACAGCATAAAAATGTGACATTTGAACCGGAATTCGGGTTCAAAATGTCAATTACTGAGGTCTTGTGCTACCCGGACCCGACGCGTTAGCCTGTGGGGCTGACGCCGCCCGTAGGACCTGCCCCTGTGCCCGATTTTGAGCTTGGGGTCGCTTCGGTCGATGGTGTCGCAGGCGCAGGTGCGGTCGGCGCCGGCGTTGCCGGCGCTGGTGTTGGTGCTGGAGTAGCGGATGCGCGTTCTTTTTCAGACGCCCCTTCGCGCGATTCGCCAGTACCGTTTTGGTGAGCGGCGGGCGTGCCTGTCTGACCTTCGCTTGCGCCTCCTACGTGTTTGCTCGTGGAAGGGCTGGGAATGCTCGTGGTTTCGCTGTTTGTTGGCGATTCAACCGACCCGCCTGCAGAACCACCTTTGGGGTGGGTCTTAGAGCTTTGTTGGGCGCGATCATGTTCAATCTGAATCGCTGAGAGCATGAAGTTGTGCCAGATGAGCGCCGGGAAGGTCCCCCCGAGCACGGGGGTGCCGCCGAAGTCGGTCGTCATCGGCACAAGGCTGTTGGGGTAGCCGACCCACACGGCAACTGTGTACTTGCTGTCCCAACCAACGAACCAAGCATCCCCATAGTTGGAGGTCGTGCCGGTCTTGCCGGCCGCGAACTGGCCGATCGCCGCAGCACGAGCGGTGCCGTATTGGAGCACCGTCTCCAAGACCGAGGTCTCAGTGGAAGCCACTTCGGGCGGCAACACGCGCTTGAGACGAACCTCGTTGCGGTCAGTGTGGTGTCCGTCGGAGAGCGTGTGGTCGCCCGTGCTCACTTCTTGGATGCCCACCGGCTGGAAGTCGGACACCAAGGATCCGCTCACGCGATCGCCCCCGTGCGCGATCGTCTCGTAAGAGTGGGCCATGTCTAGGGGCGTCACCCCTACCTTAAGGCCGCCGATCGTCATCGCTGGGTTGGTTGAGAGGGGCGTCGTGATCCCCATCCTGTGTGCCAGCGCGGCGATATGGGTGGTGCCTACCTTGAGGCCTACTTCCGCGTAGATCGAGTTATCGGAGTAGGCAGTGGCGTTGGTCAGCGAGTCCTCGCCCGTGTAGGCGCCTTCGTCGTTGTGCACCACGAACTTTTCCGTGCCGTGGCGGCTGTGCACGAAGAAAGTCTTCTCGCGCGAGGGCCACACCGAGCCCGGGGAGATTCCGTCCTCCAAGGCTGCCGCGAGATCGAACGCCTTGAAAGAAGACCCCGGCTGGCGCTCTCCCTCGGTGGCCAGGTTGAAAGGCGTCTCATCGTAGTTGCGCCCACCCACCATCGCGCGCACCTGGCCGGTCGAGTTTTCGATTGCCACCAAAGAGGCCGTCGGCCCGGCCGGACCCGGCAGGTAGCCGTTGATCGCCTGTTCGGCGGATCGCTGCAGCCCCAAGTCGAGCGTCGTCTTGATACGCAGACCACCGTTGAACACGCGCGGGGCCCCATACCGTTCGATCACCTGCTGTTGGACCCAGCTTGTGAAGTAGCCCACGTCGACGCCTTCCACCAGGGGCTGATGGGGGGTCTGGATGTCCTTCGGGGCGGGCAAGGCTTGGTTGATGCTTTCGTTGTAGACCTGTCGCCTTATGTATCCCTGCTGGAGCATCTGGGCCAGCACGACATCGCGGCGTTCTCGAGCCGCGACCGGATGGTTGGCGGGGTCGTACTCGGTGGGGGACTGGATGATCCCGGCGAGCAAGGCTGCTTCGGCTGGCTCCATTTCCTGTACGCACAGCCTGTGCCCAGGAGTGCCGCAGCCGAGATGGTTGACATCTGAGCCGAAGTAGGTCTGGGCGGCCGACTCGATCCCGTAGGCGCCGTTGCCGAAGTAGATCGTGTTGAGGTAGGCGGTGATGATCTTTTCCTTGGACCACTTGTGTGAGAGCTGGTAGGCCAAGGCTGCCTCCCTCAGCTTCTCCAGGATCGTTCTGTGCGACTGGGCTTGGAGGGCGTTCTTGATGAACTGCTGCTCGATCGTGGAGGCGCCCTGGATGGTGCCTTTGTGCACGACGTCTTGGACGAAAGCCCTAGCGATTCCACGGATGTCGACGCCACTGTTGGTCTGGAAGCGCTTGTCCTCGATCGAGATCACCGCTTGCTTGACGATCGGGGGGATCTGCTGGGGCGTGACGATCACCCTGTTCTGTTCTGAGATCACGCCGATCGGGTGCCCCAGGTCGTCAAGCAGGACTGAGCTCTGGGCTTCCTTGAGCTGAGAGAACTTCGTGAGGGAGGGCAGGTCGGAGGCGACGGCCACGAAAATGCCGAACACGAACGAGATGAGGCCAAGCAGCAGGACGGCGAAGAGGATCAACACGAAGCGAAGCCTCTTCAAGCGCGGCCGACTGCCGGCAGGCGATGCGACCAGCTCCACCGGGAGGCGAGAGTCTAGCATTGGGCCTCATGGCGAACCCCACCAACACGGCCGCGCGGCTGGGCACAAATGCCGTCGACAGCCTTCCGGCGGGAGCGCTCGCCGAGAAGCTGCGGGCCGCTGAGGCCCAGGGTCGCCAGCTGCGCGTGAAGTTGGGGATCGACCCGACCGCCCCAGACATACATCTTGGGCACGCGGTCGTGTTGCGCAAGCTGCGCGAGTTCCAGGACGCGGGGCACCTGGTGGTCCTGATCATCGGCGACTACACCGCTCGGGTGGGGGATCCTTCGGGGCGCTCGAGCTTGCGCCCGATGCTGAGCGAAGCCGAGATAGACGCGAATGCCGGGACCTTCCAAGAGCAGGCTTTGAAGATTCTGGATGGGGCCCCAGGACGCCTGGAGGTCAGGCGCAATAGAGAGTGGCTTGACTTGAGCATGGCCGAGCTGTTGAAGCTGGTGAGCACCACGACCGTGGCCCAGCTGCTCGAGCGCGACGACTTCGCCAAGCGGATGGCCGCGTCCGAGCCGGTTTCGATGCTCGAGCTGATGTATCCCTTGCTACAGGGCTATGACTCTGTCGCTATCCGCTCGGATATCGAGCTCGGAGGCACCGACCAGAAGTTCAACCTGCTGATGGGGCGCGATCTGCAGCGCGCCTATGGCCAGCCCGAGCAGGCGATCATGACGATGCCGATTCTGGTGGGCACCGACGGGGTGCAGAAGATGTCCAAGTCATTGGGCAACCACATCGGCGTGACCGACGAGCCCGAGGACATGTATGGCAAGACCCTGAGCATCCCCGATGAGGCCATGGGCGAGTACTACCGCTTGCTTTTGGGCCGCGAGCTCGACCCCGAGCAATCCCCGCGCGAGGCCAAGCGCGGGCTGGCGCGTGCGCTCGTCGGCTGGCTGCACTCGCCTGAGGATGCTTTGGAGGCCGAGCGCAAGTTCGACCGGGTGTTCGTCGAAGGTGGCGCACCTACAGAGATCGAGGAGCTGGCCTTTGAGGCCGACAACGGCTCGATCCACATGCCCGAGCTGATCGCCTCCGCATTCGGCTTGTCCCGCTCGGAGTCCCGGCGCTTGATCGACGGCGGTGGGGTGTCTTTGGACGAGCAGGCTTTGGCCGCCGGCGAGTACGACCTCGGCGCGGAGCGCCTCGATGGGGCTGTATTGCGTGTGGGCAAGCGCCGCTTCCGCAGGTTGCGCATCGCGGGCTGAGGAGTGTGTGTTGCCTTCTTTTCTTTCTCGCGGACGGGCCTCTTTGCCGACGCCTGTCCGCGCGATGCCCTATAGTGCCTCGCACAGCAGCTCGGCTCTGCGACCGAGACGGTGGGCTACGCTCACGTCACGAAGCGGGGAAGAGCGCTATACTGTACGGTCGGCCCGAAAGCGCCCAAGGGCGTGGGCTGAACGGTCTCCTCTAACGAGAAGTCCTCTCGAAGAGGCTACGACGGTCTTTGAAAACTCAACAGCATGCGCACCTTCGATCGAGAATCGATCGAGGTGTGCGTCCAGGTTCGACCCGTCACGGGAGCGCTTCGGCGAGCCCGGTGACGGCAAAGAGTCAAGTAGAGAAGTACCCCGTCATAGAGGGGACCACGGTGTATAGGTCCCTATTTACCTATGACAGCTTTTCGTGAAGTTCTTCACGGAGAGTTTGATCCTGGCTCAGGACGAACGCTGGCGGCGTGCTTAACACATGCAAGTGGAGCGACGAACCAGGGCTTGCCCTGGGGCAGAGCCGCGAACGGGTGAGTAACACGTGGGTTACCTGCCTCGATGACCGGGACAACCCGAGGAAACTCGGGCTAATACCGGATGTGCCCGCAAGGGGAAAGGAAGCTTCGGCCTCCGCATCGAGATGGGCCCGCGGCCCATTAGCTTGTTGGTGAGGTAACGGCTCACCAAGGCTTTGATGGGTAGCTGGTCTGAGAGGACGATCAGCCACACTGGGACTGAGACACGGCCCAGACTCCTACGGGAGGCAGCAGTGGGGAATCTTGCGCAATGCGCGAAAGCGTGACGCAGCAACGCCGCGTGGGGGAAGAAGGCTTTCGGGTTGTAAACCCCTTTCAGTTGGGACGAAGCCTCATCGGTGAATAGCCGCGTGGGGTGACGGTACCTTCACAAGAAGCACCGGCTAACTACGTGCCAGCAGCCGCGGTAATACGTAGGGTGCAAGCGTTGTCCGGAATTATTGGGCGTAAAGAGCGTGTAGGCGGCTTGATAAGTCTGCTGTGAAAGTCCAGGGCTCAACCCTGGAATGCCGGTGGATACTGTCAAGCTAGAGTCCGGAAGGGGCGAGTGGAATTCCTGGTGTAGCGGTGAAATGCGCAGATATCAGGAGGAACACCAATGGCGAAGGCAGCTCGCTGGGACGTGACTGACGCTGAGACGCGAAAGCGTGGGGAGCAAACAGGATTAGATACCCTGGTAGTCCACGCTGTAAACGATGACAACTAGATGTGGGGGGTGTCGACTCCCCCCGTGTCGAAGCTAACGCATTAAGTTGTCCGCCTGGGGAGTACGGCCGCAAGGCTAAAACTCAAAGGAATTGACGGGGGCCCGCACAAGCAGCGGAGCATGTGGTTTAATTCGACGCGACGCGAAGAACCTTACCTGGGCTTGACATGTGCCTGACCGCCATGGAAACATGGCTTCCCTTCGGGGCAGGTTCACAGGTGGTGCATGGCTGTCGTCAGCTCGTGTCGTGAGATGTTGGGTTAAGTCCCGCAACGAGCGCAACCCCCGTCGCATGTTGCCAGCATTTAGTTGGGGACTCATGCGAGACTGCCGGTGACAAACCGGAGGAAGGTGGGGATGACGTCAAGTCATCATGCCCCTTATGTCCAGGGCTACACACGTGCTACATTGGCGCATACAGAGGGCTGCGATACCGCGAGGTGGAGCGAATCCCTTAAAGTGCGTCTCGGTTCGGATTGCAGGCTGAAACTCGCCTGCATGAAGGCGGAGTTGCTAGTAATCGCGGATCAGCATTGCCGCGGTGAATACGTTCCCGGGCCTTGTACACACCGCCCGTCACACCACGGGAGTGAGCAACACCCGAAGCCGGTGGTCTAACCCGCAAGGGAGGAAGCCGTCGAAGGTGGGGCTCGTGACTGGGGTGAAGTCGTAACAAGGTAGCCGTAGCGGAAGCTGCGGCTGGATCACCTCCTTTCTAGGGAGCACATAACAGTGCCCCGAGCGTAACGGCCGTCAGGTCCCTGGCTCACTTGTGAGTCTTGAGATCCTGCCGGTGACAGAACACTCGGGCCTAGCATGTCGACCGAACCTGGCTGGGTGGAAGCGCGCGGCGAGGATTCCTGACTACTTGGAGTCCGACTCGACGCGAGTCCATAAACAACGCCAGCATGCTGTTGAGTTTTGAGAGACCGGCGTCCGCCGGCGGTGGGGCAGACGCGCAAAGAGCGCGCCCGCACTACCCAGCGCCGACCGGCGTTATACGCCTCTCGACGGTCCTTGAAAACTGCACAGAAGCCACATCAGCCGCCATCGATAAGCGGCGGCTGAATAACGGGTATCACCGGACCGGTGGAGCCCGCTTCTCCGCAAGGGGAAGTGATCGAAACCGGTCAGATCACCGTCAAGATAGTAAGGGCGCATGGTGGATGCCTTGGCACCAAGAGTCGATGAAGGACGTGAACGGCTGCGATAAGCCACGGTTAGGCGCTGAATAGCCTATGACCCGTGGATTTCCGAATGGGGAAACCCAGCGCTGGTAATGCGGCGTTATCCCCGGTTGAACACATAGACCGGGCGAAGACAAGCGGGGGAAGTGAAACATCTCAGTACCCCGAGGAAAGAAAATCAAAAGAGACTCCCTGAGTAGTGGCGAGCGAAAAGGGATCAGCCCAAACCCGGCAGGTGTAAGCGGACACGCGTTGTCTGTTGGGGGTTGTAGGGCGTTTGTTCCGAGCCGTGTCCGGCTCGGCGGAAGTTACAAAATCATGTGGTAGTCGAAGCGTGTGGAACCACGCACCATAGAGGGCAACCGTCCCGTAGACGAAACTGCATGGTCTTCCGTCAGACGTTCCTGAGTAAGTCCGCACCCGTGAAACGCGGACTGAACCTGGGGGGACCACCCTCCAAGGCTAAGTACTCCTTGGTGACCGATAGCGGACTAGTACCGTGAGGGAAAGGTGAAAAGTACCCCGGAAGGGGAGTGAAATAGTACCTGAAACCGCGCGCCTACAAGCGGTGGGAGCAGACTTGTTCTGTGACCGCGTGCTTTTTGCATAACGAGCCGGCGAGTTACTCGTCTGCGGCAAGGTTAAGCGATGAGCGGAGCCGTAGCGAAAGCGAGTCCTAATAGGGCGACATAGTCGTAGGCGGTATACCCGAAACTGAGCGAGCTATCCATGGGCAGGCTGAAGCGGGGGTAAGACCTCGTGGAGGGCCGAACCGACCTAGGTTGAAAACTGGGCGGATGACCTGTGGATCGGAGTGAAAGGCTAATCAAGCTCAGTGATATCTGGTTCTCTCCGAAATATATTTAGGTATAGCCTCGGATAAATTACGTAGTGGCCGTAGAGCACTGTTTGGATAAGGGGCCCTACCAGGTTACCGATTTCAGGCAAACTCCGAAGACCACTACGTCTACTCCGGGAGTCAGTTGCTGGGGGATAAACTTCAGCGTCGAAAGGGAAACAGCCCAGACCGCCAGCTAAGGTCCCTAAGTACTAGCTAAGTGGGAAACGATGTTCGAGTGCATAGACAACCAGGAGGTTGGCTTAGAGGCAGCCATCCTTGAAAGAGTGCGTAACAGCTCACTGGTCAAGTGTTCGAGCGCGGACAATGTAACGGGGCTCAAGCTAGTCACCGAAGCTGCGGGTGTGTGAGGTCTTCGGACCGATCACGCGGTAGGAGAGCGTTCCCATGCCAGTAAAGCGGCGGCGTAAGCCAGCCGTGGAGGCATGGGAAGTGAGAATGCCGGCATAAGTAACGAAAGAAAGGTGAGAATCCTTTCCACCGATTGCCCAAGGATTCCTGAGTAAAGTTCGTCTGCTCAGGGTTAGTCGGGACCTAAGGCGAGGCCGAAAGGCGTAGTCGATGGCCAACAGGTTGATATTCCTGTACCACGTAACTTCCGTTTGACCGATGGGGGGACGAGGAAGGCTAAGGGAACCCAGGCGATGGTTGTCCTGGGACAAGCATGTAGGGGTGGCCCATGTTAAATGCGGGGCCGCATAACCTGAGGTGCGATGCCAGCTGGCACTAAGCCGGCGAGTCCCCAACGCCATACCTCCGAGAAAAGCCTCTAGGGAGGAAGCGCGTGCCCGTACCAAAACCGACACAGGTGGGCAAGTAGAGAATACTAAGGTGATCGAGATAACCATCGTTAAGGAACTCGGCAAAATTGCCCCGTAACTTCGGGATAAGGGGCGCCCCAGTAGGGTGATGTTCTTCGCGAACGGAGCCCGAGGGGGCCGCAGTGAATAGGCTGAAGCGACTGTTTACCAAAAACACAGGTCTCTGCTAAGTCGTAAGACGACGTATAGGGGCTGACGCCTGCCCGGTGCCGGAAGGTTACGTGGAGTTGTTAGGGCTTGACCCGAAGCAGCGAAGCTAAGCCCCGGTAAACGGCGGCCGTAACTATAACGGTCCTAAGGTGACATAACGCTGCCTTAGTAAAACCTGGCTATATGCTGGAATATCCGAGTATCCGGCGCTACTTCCATTGTGGAAGTGACAATGCGACCGGTGCGGACAATCAGCAGGGAAGTCGCCCATTTATGGGTTGACCCCTCAGAGACCACACGCCAGGGTCTACAGTGTTTTGTAGGCAAGATATGGTCCGGCCTGCATGGCGACATGCAGAGGTCGACAGAAATGATCGACCCGCTGAGATTTAGGTCTCAGTTAATCCCAGGTAGTGCATATCAAGGGCCTGGGAAGTAACAGCTCAAGCGAAATTCCTTGTCGGGTAAGTTCCGACCTGCACGAATGGCGTAACGACTTCAGCGCTGTCTCAACGATGGGCTCGGTGAAATTGCAGTCTCGGTGAAGATGCCGAGTACCCGCGGCTAGACGGAAAGACCCCGTGAACCTTTACTACAACCTGGTATTGGAGTTCGGTGCATTTCGCTCAGGATAGGTGGGAGGCTTTGAAGCGCTGGCTGCGGCTAGCGTGGAGCCAACCTTGAGATACCACCCTTGGTGTATTGTGCTTCTAACAGCATTCCGTGAATCCGGGTGCTGGACAGTTCCAGGCGGGTAGTTTGACTGGGGCGGTCGCCTCCCAAAATGTAACGGAGGCGCGCAAAGGTTCCCTCAGCACGGTCGGAAATCGTGCGTAGAGCGCAAAGGTAGCAAGGGAGCTTGACTGCGAGACCGACAGGTCGAGCAGGTACGAAAGTAGGTCTTAGTGATCCGGCGGTAGCAAGTGGAAGTGCCGTCGCTCAACGGATAAAAGGTACTCCGGGGATAACAGGCTTATCGGGCCCAAGAGTCCACATCGACGGCCCGGTTTGGCACCTCGATGTCGGCTCGTCGCATCCTGGGGGTGAAGTCGCTCCCAAGGGTTGGGCTGTTCGCCCATTAAAGCGGTACGCGAGCTGGGTTCAGAACGTCGTGAGACAGTTCGGTCCCTATCTGCCGTGGGCGTTGGAGAATTGAGAGGATTTGTCCCTAGTACGAGAGGACCGGGATGAACGCACCTCTGGTGTATCTGTTGTCCTGCCAAGGGCATAGCAGGCTAGCTACGTGTGGATCGGATAACCGCTGAAAGCATCTAAGCGGGAAGCCGGCCTCAAGATGAGTTCTCCCATCCCCTAGAGGGAGTAAGGGCCCTGGTAGACCACCAGGTTGATAGGCCGGATCTGGAAGTGCGGTAACGCGCGAAGGAGACCGGTACTAATGGCCCGAGGGCTTGACGGATTTTTTTTGATTCCAAACATATGCATGTTTGGAGTGATACTCGTTGTGGCGCTGTGCAGTTTTGAAGGACCCCGAGGAGGCGTGGTCTCTCAACGTTTTCCGGTGGCTTTAGCGAGGGGGAAACACCTCTTCCCATTCCGAACAGAGAAGTTAAGCCCCTCAGCGCCGATGGTACTTGGCTCGCAAGGGCCTGGGAGAGTAGGACGCCGCCGGTTTCTTTAACACACACGAGCCGCCCCTAAGGGGCGGCTCGCAGTGTTGCTATGCCCATTCGGTACTAATTGCGCGTCAGTGATCCACGCAAAATCTGTTGAGCGGAGAGGGACTGCGCGTTACTCCGGCGCGAGCCCGCCCGCCCACAGGGCAAAGACACACCTGCTCGCGCGCCACCGGGACCCCGGGGCGCCGCATGCTCAATCTGCTCTGGAGAACCACCCGGTGCGGATGATCGCCCCTCTCTGGCCCATTCCAGTCAGAGGAGCGCGAACCGCACCCAGATGCCTCTACCAGCTCGTCCTGGTCGACCTCCCAGTCGACGTCGTAGTCGTCCTCGAGCAACAGGAACGAGCGGACCAGATCCAGCGCCCCAAACAGGCGCCGCGCGAGCGGTGATGGGTTGGTTGAAGAGAACATGTGTTCGTACTGTAGGGGTCCTATCGGACGGAACCGACACGAACACGTGTACGTACGGTCTCCTTAGGCCCGTGATAGTCCACGAATTGGCTTGTTTATGCGGAATTCGAGCAAGACCCGTCTGCAACGAGAATTGCAGCTATGAGGGATGGCTATGCCGCTCCTGCGACCCCGATCAGGTTGCCCGGGATTCCGATCTCGTCGCGCGTCGCATCGTGCTGCACGAACCCGTAGCTGCTCGGCGCCGAGATGGCATCAAGACCGAGCTGCTGAAATCAAAAAATCCCAGCCGAACAGCTCGCGCGTGCAAGCGACCCACACCTATTGGCAAGGGCACAGGCTAACTGCCTCCGTCGCTCGCTGGCCTCGACTTCAGTGGCCACATCTCAACGGCAGCGGGTGAGAAACATTGTGGACGCAGGACGCCGAATCTGTTGACCGAGCATGCCGGGACAACTATTCTGCGCAACCTGAGGACAAGCCAGCCATGACCTTGCGTGAAGGGATGTTCGACATGAAAACCTTGCGGATACTATTGGCCATTCTCCTCCCGTTCGGACTAGGAGCCGTCATCGCAGCGCCGGCCTTCGCCTCGGCAGAATGGTTACTCGAAGGTGCGACGATACTGTCGACCGCCAAGGCTCATGGCGAATCCACAGGCGCCGTCTTACTTCGAGACATAAAAGAAAAATCGCAGATCGAATGCCACTTCGTCGACTTATGGGCCGTCTGGGCGCAATTTGGCGAAATCACAGAAGCAACCCTTTCACTCTGCAAAACCACCGAAGGATCATGCACGTCGCCCACGGCGACAGCGGTCGATCTCCCGTGGTTATCCGAACTAGCTGTCAGCGGCAGCGAAATCAAGAACAAGCTGTTAGCCGACGGCAAAGGCGAACCGGGCTGGCAAGTTAAATGCTTAATCATCGGCATCGAAGTCACCGATACCTGCAAGGGCGAAACCGCCGAACCGTTAGTGGAAAATACGGCCGGAGGCGATGTGTTAGCCATATTTAATCAGGGTGGAGTACTGGGCTGTACTCTCGGCGGTGCGAATCAGGGCGAAATAAAAGGCGAATTGTTAGGCGCAGCCCTGGAAGGATTACGGATATCGGTCTCTACGGAAGGGGCCCACGAATTCACCAGCAGTCCAGAAACCAGCGGCTTCATTGGCAAAGGCGGGACGCAAACTATCACGCTCGGGGGTCGCACCATCAGCTGCAAATCCGCGAAAATAGACGGACACGCAACACACGAATGGCTCTCAATGGAAGTCAGCTATGAAGAATGTGAAGGCTTTTCCAAATCCGCCACAGTATCAGAAGCTGACTATACTCTTAACGCCAACGGCCCGGGCGGCATCGCCGAAGAAACTCAGGCAACAATCAAAGTCAAACCCAGCGCTGAAGGCGAATGCGTCTACACGCTTGCCCCAAAAATCGTAACCGGTGCCAGTTACGCGACCAAAGGAACTGGTATCGCAATTAGTTCAGCATTGAAAGGAATGACCTACGAACTCAAAGAGACAGGCACGACCGCCTGCGGCACAAATGGCGAAAAATCCACCGAAGGAGAATACAAAGGCGAAGTTACGACTGAAACATATGAAGCAGCAAGATGCGTCTTTTGGGGCCTTGGGGGTTTCTATCTCGAGTCCAGTTGTGCAATTGACGGAGGCGGCCTCTGGGAATTAGTCTCTGGTTATACGACGCTAAAATGGTCTTGAGCGCCTAATGTAACCTGCGCAAATCGTCGTGTGCGGTGCTGCGATCTCGGATTCTTCATGTCGAAACTAACCTCGGGCTGCGACCCGGGGGTGCTGAGCGGTTGGGCGCGGTTTTGCTTGCGCTGACGGGGCGGCGGCCTTCCTGGCCGCCGAGAGCATCGACAGGGTGTGGCTTCAGCTCGATGCCGACTGCCTCGATGGCGACGTTGACACCCTGGCTCAGGTCGATCCCGGGAGCTTGATGGTCGGAGGACCCACCGGCGTCCCGCACGCCATCTCGCGCTGGAAGGCGCCGCTCCCCTAACCGAGCAACGCCCGGCGTCAAGCTCCGAGCAGGGTCTTTGGCCGTCCGGTCGAACTCCACTACCGGGATGGCTGTTACGCTTGCCAAGCGCTCAAACCCGGAACCCGCCCAGGCTCCCAGGCGGCGCATTCAGCTCATGGAGAAGTTCGTCATCGAAGGCGGCGCCCCGCTCTCCGGCACCATGGTGGCCGCCGGCAACAAGAACGGCGCCCTGCCCATCCTCGCGGCCTGTCTGCTCACCGACGAGGAGGTCCTTGTCGACAACGTCCCACGCATTCGCGACGTCGACGCGATGCTCGCGATCCTAAGGTCCTTGGGTGCCACCGTCGAGTGGCGAGGTCCCAATGAGGTCGCCGTTTGTGCCGCCGACGTGCGCGACACCGAAATCGACCCCGACCTGGCCGAGCAGATTAGGGCCTCCTTCCTGCTCGCAGGTCCGCTCTTGGCGCGCTTTCACCGCGTCGTTATGCCCCCGCCGGGCGGCGATGTGATCGGTCGCCGGCGCCTGGATCCCCACTTGGACGCCTTCCGTGCGATGGGAGCCTCCGTGGAGTGCAACCGCGAGATCGTGCTCGACGCGCCCGCCGGTCTACGCCCAACCGATGTCTTCATGGACGAGCCTTCCGTCATGGCCACCGAGAACGCACTCCTGGCAGCCGCCTTAACACCGGGGACCACAGTGATCGGCAACGCCGCCTGCGAGCCCCATGTTCAGGACTTCGCGCGGATGCTCGTCAAGATGGGAGCCGACATCCAAGGGATCGGGTCCAACTTGCTCGCCGTCGCCGGCGCCAAGCGTCTGCACGGCTGCCATCACCGTGTCGCTCCCGACCACATCGAGATCGGCAGCTTCATGGCCTTGGCTGGTGTGACCGGGGGAGAGCTGCGCATCAAGGATGTCGTGCCCTCCGACCTGCGCATGATCCGTCTGGTGTTCGAGCGCCTCGGGTTGTGCAGCGAGCTCGATGGTTGCGACGTGTACGTACCTCCATCCCAAAAACTCGTTGTCCAGTCCGATGTCGGCGACTACAAGGGCAAGATTCAGGACGGCCCATGGCCCGCGTTCCCCGCCGACCTGACATCGATCGCCGTGGCCTTGGCAACCCAGGCAGAGGGATCGATCCTCGTGCACGAGTGGATGTTCGAGAACCGCCTGATCTTCACCGACAAGCTGATCCTGATGGGCGCCGACATCGTCATGTGCGACCCCCATCGGGCGATTGTCACCGGCCCTCGACGTCTGCGCGGAGAGCGAGTCGAGTCGCCCGACATCAGGGCCGGCATGGCGATGCTCCTGGCGGCTCTTTGCGCTGAGGGGCGCTCTGAGATCGGCAACATCCGCCAGATCGATCGCGGCTACGAGCGCATCGACGAGCGCCTGCGCGAGCTGGGCGCACGCATCGAGCGGGTCGCGACCGAGCCGGTTCACGCCTGAGGCCCTCGGGTGCGCGGCGTGCGCGCACCCGACGTTCCAGTCCGATTGAATGGCGAGAAGATGATCCACCCGATTCCCTCCGGCACGCGCGACGTGCTGCCCGACGAGACGCGCGAGGTGCGCGCCATCACCGACTCCCTGCGCTCGGTGTTCGAGCGTCATGGCTACGGCGAGGTCTACACACCCGCGCTCGAGTATGAGGCCGTCCTCGCGCGCGCCGACATGGCCGACGCCCAGCCCGCCTACCGCGTGTTTGACGAGACCGGCGCCGTGCTCGTCCTGCGCTCCGACATGACCGTCCCCATCGCCCGCGTCGTCGCCACCCGCTATCCCAAGGTCGAGCCGCCCTTGCGTTTCTGCTACTTGGCCCACTGTTATCGAGGCGTGCGCCCCTCGCGCGGCCAGCCTCGCGAGTTGCTGCAGGCCGGGATCGAGCTGATCGGCTCACCGGCGCCCGAGGGGACCGCCGAGGCCTTGACCGTCCTGTGTGCCGCACTGGATGCGGTGGGCTTGGAGGGGTATCGCATCGGCCTCGGCGACGCCTCCCTGTTCCCATCCTTGATGGCGAGCCTGGGTGTGCCAGAGGACGCGCGCGCCGTCCTCCTGGATGCGCTTGTTCAGCGAGATTTCGTCGCCTTGGCAGATGCTCTCGCCGCACTCGACCTCTCCGCCGAGGCTCGGTCCCTACTGTTAGAGGTGCCGCAAAGGCGGGGAGGCCCCGAGGTGCTCGACGCCTCAGCCACCGCCGACGCCGCCGCCAATATGCGCCAAGTCCATGCCCTGCTCGCCCCCGACGTGGCTGCACGCGTGATTTTCGACCTCGGCCTCGTACGCTCCATCGGCTATTACACAGGCGCCGTCTTCGAGGTCTACGACCCCGCCCTGGGCGCGCCCATAGGGGGCGGTGGTCGCTACGACGATCTACTCGGCCATTACGGACGGCCCCTACCTGCCGTCGGCTTCGCCTTGGGCGTCGAACGCCTGCACATAGCCTTGGCCGGCGAGGAGCGAGGCGAGCCGGATCAAGCCCATGCGGGGGCTCCATGAGCGCAATCAACGGACTCACGATCGCGGTGCCCCGGGGAGCCCTGTTCAAAGAGACCGTCGATCTTTTGGAGGGCTTCGGTTTGGATACCGCCGAACTGCGCTCCAACGACCGCAAGCTCTTGTTCGACTCGATCGGTGTGATCACGATGCGGCCCTCCGACGTGCCCACCTACGTCGAGTCCGGCGCCGCCGACATCGGCATCACCGGCAAGGATGTCTTGCTTGAGCAGGCAGTCCAAGGACCGGGCGATCCCGCCAGACGTGAGGTCTATGAGTTGCTTGACCTTGGTTATGGGCGCTGCACAATGGTCTTGGCCACCAAGGATGACCCCGACCCCGCCGCTGAGGCTTTGAGGCGTTTGGGAGTGATGCGGGTCGCCACAAAGTATCCCCGTATCGCCGCCCGCTACCTGGAGGAGACCGGTCGTCAGGCCGAGATAGTCGAGGTCAAGGGCTCGGTCGAGCTAGCCCCGCTCACCGGCATGGTCGAGGCGATCGTCGACCTCACGGCCACCGGGACCACCTTGCGCGAACACGACTTGGTTGTGCGTGAGGAGATCGTCGAGTGCACCGCCCGTCTGATCGCCAACCCGGTCGCCCACAAGCTGCGAGCCGCCGCGATCGACGATTTGCTGGGACGCTTGCGTGCTCGTTGAGCGAGTCACCCTTAGCGAGGCCGACTCCGGTGCCCCCGCGCTTGCTGCTGCCAATCTACGCCGCTTGATTGGTGGCGTAGAAGGCGTCGAAGAGGCGGTCGCCACGATCGTCGCCCACGTGCGCGCCGAGGGGGACGAGGCTGTCAACGAGTACACGCGCCGATTCGACACTGCCGAGACTCCGCCGCCCGAGATACGCGTTGCCGCCCACGAGCTAGACCAGGCATTGGAGGCCATGTCCCTGGACGTAGTGGCCGGCTTGCAAGTAGCGATCGCCAACGTGGCGCGTGTCGCCGATGCTTCGATCGGCGCCGAGCAGGTCACAGTCGAGCTAGCCCAAGGCCACACCGTCGAGTTGCGCGAACTGCCAGTCTCCGCCGCCGCGATATACGCTCCTGGCGGTCGCGCCGCCTACCCCAGCACAGTCGTCATGGGCGTGGTCACCGCTCGCGCCGCCGGCGTCTTGGACGTGTCCGTGTGTACTCCCCCGGGGCCTGACGGCCAGGCCCATCCTTCGATCTTGGCCGCTTGCCGCCTGTGTGGGGTAGAGCGCGTCTACCGCATGGGAGGGGCCCAAGCGGTCGCGGCCTTGGCGTTCGGCACCGAGTCGGTGGGACGCGTGGATGTGGTCGTGGGGCCAGGCAACCTCTACGTCCAAGAGGCCAAGCGTCGCCTGTCCCATGTCGTGGGCATCGACGGTTTCGCTGGACCCAGCGACCTGATGGTTGTGTTCGGCGCCGATGCTGACCCCCGCCTTGTCGCTTTGGACCTTCTAGCCCAAGCCGAGCACGGTCCCGGCAGTCTCGTCGCCGGCGTGTCCAGCTCGCGTGCGGCTTTGGACGCCGTGGCGGCCGCGATCGAGCACGAGCTGGTGGACGGCCCCGAACTCGAACCGGACGCTTGCGTCCTGATCGAGACATCCACGCCCGCGGCGGCCGTGGCCCTGGCTAACGACTTCGCTCCCGAGCATCTCGAGCTCGTCGGGGCCGCCGAGGAGGCTCTGGCCATCAAGGTGCGCACTGCCGGCTGTCTACTGCTCGGGCGCAATGGGGCAACCGCCCTCAGCGACTACACCGCCGGTTCCAACCACGTTCTACCCACGGGCGGCGCCGCTCGCTTTGCCTCGGCGCTTTCGCCCCGGCACTTCCGTAGACGCATGTCGGTCGTCGAGGTTCCCGATACCGCCGCCGCCAAGCTGGCTAAGGCGGGCGCGCCGATTGCTGAGACTGAGGGCTTCCCTCTGCACGCTCTTTCAATGCGAGCCAGGGCCCCTGAGCAGTCCCCAACAGGCCAAGTAGGCGAGAATGGCTGACATGCATTCGTCGCCCAGCGACTCCTCGGCCGTTCCAGCTCTTGTGGGTCCGCCATCGGTGGCGGTGTCAGTACGCACCGCCACGATCGAGCGGGCCACAGCCGAGACCGATGTGCGCTTGACCCTTACGCTCGACGGCACCGGCCAAGGCTTGCGTGAGACAGGCGTTGGCTTCCTCGACCACATGCTCGACCTCTTCGCTCGCCATGCGCGCATGGACTTGGAGGTCAAGGTGAGTGGTGATCTGCAGACCGGGGCCCACCACACTGCTGAGGACACCGCGATCGTTCTGGGCCAGGCTTTGGACCGCGCATTGGGCGACCGGGCCGGCATTTACAGGTATGGGTCGGCACTCGTGCCCATGGACGAGGCGCGGGCAAGTTGCGCTTTGGATATCTCAGGACGCCCCTTTACAGCCTTTGAGGCCGACTTGCCGCCGGGCGCTACCGGCGGCTTCGAGCACGAGCTGACCGAGGAGTTCTTCCGGGCTTTGGCTAACGCGGCCAAGCTGACCTTGCACTTGGAGGTGCAGGTGGGCACCAATGCCCATCACATGATCGAGGCGGCCTTCAAGGCCTTCGCGCGTGCCTTGCGAGGCGCTGTGGCGATCGACCCGACCGAGACCGGTGTGCCGAGCACGAAGGGTACGCTGACCTCATGAGCTTCAAAAGACAGGTTGAGACCGAGGAGCGCACCCATGAAGGCTGAGGACGCTCGCCGACTGTTGGAGGAGCCAGTGGAGATCGCCGTGGTCGACTACGGCATGGGCAACCGTCGCTCGGTCGAGAAGGCCTTCGAGCACATTGGGGCTCGTGTGACGGTCACGAGCGATCATGACTCCTTGCGGAGCGCAGCGGGTCTTGTCGTGCCGGGCGTTGGCGCTTTCCCGCGCGGTATGGCAAATCTGCGCGAGCTGGGCCTAGACGAACTATTGCGCGAGCGTGTGGGGCAAGGCACGCCGGTTCTGGGCATCTGCCTGGGTATGCAGCTCGGCTTTGAACGTTCCACTGAGCAGGGCGGCACGCCCGGGCTCGGCCTGATCGCGGGTGAAGTGCGCGAGCTCGAACACGGCGAGCTCAAGCTGCCCCATATTGGCTGGAACGAGGTCGCTTTCACAGGCTCCTCGCCGCTGACCGAAGGATTGCCCGAGCGCTGCGCTTTTTACCACGTGCACTCTTTTGCGCCGGTGCCCTCCCGTCCCGAGGACATCCTCGGAACGTCGGTATACCACGCTCCGTTTGCGAGCGTGGTCGCACACGAAAGCTTCTATGGCGTGCAGTTTCACCCCGAGAAGTCTTCGGCCGGTGGATTGCGCCTGTTGGCGAACTTCGGCCGCATTTGCGCCCGCGCCTCGGCGCATCGAGGTCCCGTGCAATCTCCTCCCTTTCTAAGCGACACCCGTCCCCCATCGGGGGTCGAGGTCGAGACATTCCTCTCACCCTCTGGGGGACACCGTCCCCGCTAGGTGGCGGAGGGGGTTATGAAGCTCTACCCCGCGATCGACATGCTCGGCGGTAAGGCCGTGCGTCTCATTAAGGGCGACTTCGAGGCCAAGAAGGTCTATGACGAGGATCCGCTGTCGGCCGCGCGCGGTTGGGTACAGGCTGGCGCGCGTCGCCTGCATGTCGTCGACCTCGATGGGGCACGCGAGGGCGAGCCGGCCAACGTGACTCACCTGAAGCGCATCGTCGGCGAGCTGGATGTGCCCGTCCAGTTTGGGGGCGGTCTGCGCTCCTTGGAGGCAATCGAGACCGTCTTGCAGGCAGGTGCTCGGCGCGCGATCTTGGGAACTGCCGCCTTCACCGACCCGGACCTACTCGAGCGCGCGCTCGAGCGCTGGCCAGGCCAGGTGCTCGTGTCGGTCGATGTGCGTGGCGGTCGGGTCGCGACCGCCGGTTGGACCGAGACTATCGACGGCGACCGCGACCAAGTCATCGCCGGCCTCGCCGACAGGGGCGCTACCGATCTCCTTTACACCAACGTCGATCGCGACGGAATGCTCGAAGGACCAGATCTCGGGGAAGTGGGGCGCGTGGCCGGAGCCGTACCGGGTACGTTCGTCTACTCGGGCGGTATCGGCGCGCTCGCCGACCTGGAAGGGCTCGCGGGCCTTGGGGCGCCGAGCCTGGTTGGAGTGATCGTGGGCAAGGCTCTGTATGAGAAGCGCTTCACCGTTCCCCAAGCTTTGGCGGCACTGGGCGATTCGAGCAGTGAGTAGGCACAGGATGTGCACTAGGATTCGAACTGTGCGTAGGTCAGCGGTGCTCGAGATTCGAGCAATTAGCTAATTCGGGTAGGCAGGCGGGCATCGGCCCGCTACCGTGGGGCGGGTGCACTACAAGCGCGTGATCCCCTGCTTGGACGTGGACGGCGGTCGCGTGGTCAAGGGCGTCGAATTCCTGGACATCCGCGACGCCGGTGACCCAGTCGAGTTGGCTGCCCATTACGACCGTGAGGGCGCCGACGAGCTCGTCTTTCTGGACATCACGGCTACGCACGAGCGTCGCGACACGATCGCGGCGCTTGCTCGTTCGACCGCCGATGACGTGTTCGTGCCGTTCACGATCGGCGGAGGCATTCGCTCGATCGAGGATGCCCAAGCTGTGCTCGATGCTGGCGCCGACAAGGTCTCGGTCAATTCGGCCGCCTTGGCTCGGCCCGAGTTGCTCGACGAGTTGGCGGGTGTGTTTGGCGCGCAATGCATCGTGCTCGCGATCGACGCCAAGGTGGTCCCTGCCGACGGTGAGGAGTGCTGCTGGCAGGCATATGTCGCGGGTGGGCGGATTCCCGCGGGTCGCGACGCGGTGGAGTGGGCACGCGAGGGGACAGAGCGGGGAGCGGGGGAGATCCTGCTGACGAGCATGGATCGGGACGGCACCAGCGACGGCTACGACCTGCCGCTGACAGCTGCAGTGAGCGCGGCGGTGGACGTGCCGGTGATTGCCTCGGGTGGCGCGGGTGAGCCAGAGCACCTGGTCGATGCGTTGCGGGCTGGCGCTGACGCTGTCTTGTGTGCTTCGATCTTTCATTACAACCGCCACACCGTGGCTGAGGCCAAGAGCCATATCGCGGCGGCGGGCATCCCGGTTCGTCTCGATTGAGCACGAACGAGGACGAGTCCGGTGCAAGCGACACCCCAGCGGGTATGAGGACAAGCGGATACCGATGAGCGACGATCATTCCGAAGGAGGATCGGAGGGCGCCGTGGGTTTGCCCCGGGGCTACGGTGCGGAGCTACTCGAGCGCGTGTGGGAATTGCCGGGCGGACAGGAGTTGTTGGCTTCCTCCGAGCGCCATGGCGGCTGCGTAGAGCTGGTAGGCGGCGCGGTGCGCGACATCCTGCTCGGCGCGAGTCCGCGTGAGCTCGACGTGATCGTGCGGGCCGGAGTGGAGGATCTCGCGCGTGAGCTCACGGGACAGCTCAAAGGCGAGCTCACACTGCATGAGCGCTTTGGAACCGCCGTTGTGCGCTCTGAGAGAGCGAAGGTTGACCTGGCGACGATTCGCGCGGAGAGCTACAGCTCTCCAGGGGCATTGCCCGACGTGACGACGGGTACTCCCGAGCAGGACTTGGCACGGCGCGACTTCACGGTCAACGCGATCGCACTTGGACTCACGGGCGAGTGTGCGGGCCAGGTTAGATCCGTGGAGGGCGCGCTTGAGGATCTCGGGGCACGTCGTCTCGCGGTGCTGCATGACGGCAGCTTCCGCGACGATCCGACGCGCATCCTGCGCCTTGCTCGCTACGCGACGCGCCTGGCGCAATTCGGCTTTCGAGTTGACGAGTACACGGCTGCCTTGGCGGAGGAGGCCTTGAGGGAAGGCGCCTTGCGCACGGTCTCGGGCGAGAGGCTCGGCACTGAGCTGCGTTTGGCCATGAGGGAGCCCGATCCGGTGGCGACCTTGGCCGCGATCGATCGCATGGGAATCTTCACGGCCTGGGAGCAGGGCTTGAGCTTTGACCCGGAGGCGACCCGCATCGCTTTGCAGCTCTTGCCTCAGGACGGGTCGGTTGCAGTCACGCTTGCGGGTGCTCTACTGCTCGAGCTGTGTGAGTACTTGGACAACGAAAACACTGAGCCTGCGATACGGGGCTTCCTACATGATTTGGCGCTCCCCGCGGGGGTCGGTGACAAAGCATTCGGTGTCGCAGTGACCGCTTCGGTGGCGATCATGAGATTGGCTCGCAGCGACACCACATCAGATCTGTTGGAGCTGACGATCGGCGCCCCGGTGGAGGCGCTTGCGCTCGCAGGCGGCGTTTGCGAGATCGACGAAGGCCCCGATTCTTACGGCAAGCGCCTCGCCGAGGAGTGGATCGACGATCGCAGGCACGTGACTTTGGAGGTGACCGGCGACGATCTGATCGCCGCGGGAGTGCCGGAGGGGCCGGAGGTGGGAGTTCGCCTTGAAGAGTCCTACAAGCTCCTGCTCGAAGAACGCATCGCCCCGGGACGCGAGAGCGAGCTGAGGGCCGCGCTCGAAGCGCGCATATGAGGATCCTCAGTCTGCCCGGTGGAGCCAAGGCGTTGTTCACTGGACGTGCCCAAGGCAACCTTTCAAGTGTCGGTGGCGCACATTCCGAGAAAGGCCTCCATGCACGAGAAAGCCTGCGTAGGGGGATCGGTGTTGAGAGGCTTGCGCGCGGCTACCAGGTGCACGGGACAGTTGTCTGCCGAGTGCTCTCTGGCGAGCCGCTCGGGGCAATTCGCTCCGATAGTGAGCGTCAGCCGGACGTGGAGGCCGACGGTCACGCCGTGGCGGTCAAAGGCGTGGCGGCTATGGTCCTGACCGCTGACTGCATTCCGGTTGTGCTCGGCGCTGAGGGTGCCGTGGCGGCTCTGCACGCCGGGTGGCGCGGCTTGACGGCGGGCGTCTTGGAGGAGGGCGTGCGAGCACTGCGGGAGGTGGGTGGTGGGGGAGAGTGCACGGCGATCGTGGGGCCTTGTGCTGGCGTCTGTTGCTACGAGGTGGGCGAGGAGGTGCATGGTGCTTTCGAGGGCGCCCATCGCGTGGGCCGCAAGCTCGACTTGAGGGCGATCGCCCACGAGCGGCTCTTGGGTGCTGGGGTCGGTCAAGTGGGGGACGTGGAGGCGTGCACAATCTGTGATGAGCGCTACTTCTCCTACCGTCGCGAAGGCGCTTCGGCCGGGCGCCAGGCCGGACTTGCATGGTTGAGCTGATCGAGGGCCTCGCGGTCGAGCGGGTGACGGCCAACTTGGAAGCGGTGAAGGCGGAGGTGGCGCAGGCCGCGGCGGTCTCTGGCCGCGGCGCCGCGGATGTCGAGATCCTGGCGGCGACTAAGTACGTTGCTTGCGAGGAGTTGCCAGTCTTGGCGGCCGCGGGGATCGGCTTGGTGGGAGAGAACAGGGCCCAGGATCTACAAGCGAAGGTGGTCGTGCACGGCCACCTGTTCACATGGGATTTCATAGGCCGCTTGCAGAGCAAACACGTGAAGGCGATTGTGCCTCATGTGCGCTACATCCACTCGTTGGCAAGCGAGTCCGCCTTGGCGGCCCTAAAGCGCTACGCAGATCAGGCCAATCCTGGATTGAAGGTGCTGGTCGAGGTCAACCTGGCGGAGGATCCGGCCAAGGCGGGCGTAGCCCCGGAGCGCTTGGAGGAGTTCATCGAGCGCTCGCCGGTGGTGGTGGCTGGCCTGATGACGATGCCGCCACAGACCGCCGACCCGGAGCAGAGCCGGCCTTGGTTTCGCCGCCTGCACGAGCTGTCCCGGACCCATGGTTTGAAGGAGCTGTCGATGGGCACGACCCAGGACTTCGCGGTGGCCGTGGAGGAGGGCGCCACGATCGTGCGTGTTGGCTCTCGCTTGTACGCTTAAGGCGGTTCGGGCGCGTCTGAGAGCTTCCTTGATGCGCGCACCGCCGCTTAGTGTTGCTGGCGAATGCAGGCAGGATGGCTAGCATGAGCAGGGAAACGCTCTTTTTCACCGAAAACGCCTTTTGAGATGGCATTTCGCGATTCATGGCACCGCGCGCTTGTGTACTTCGGCCTGGCTGAGGACTATCACGACGACTACGAGGAGCCTCCTCATGAGGAGGAGATCGCCGACCGCTATCGCGAGCGTCCCAATGTGCGCCGGCTCTCGCCGAGGCGCCGGCGCGACGAGTTCGATGAGATCTTCCCCGAGGACGAGCCCCGCGGGCGCCCCACGACCACCGCGTTGCGCTCGGTGGGGAAGGGCAATGGCGACGTGCGCGTGCACCTGGTCATACCCAAGTCCTTTAACGATGCCCAACAGATCGCCGATAAGTTCAAGGACTCGATCCCGGTGATTCTGAACCTACAGGGCGCCGATACTGACCTGTCAAAGCGCTTGATCGACTTCGCGAGCGGCCTCACCTATGCGCTCGACGGGGGTATGCAGAGGATCGCCGACAAGGTCTTCATGCTGACTCCCCGCAACGTTGAGATCTCCGCCGAGGAGCGGGCGCGGTTGATCGAAAAGGGTTTCTTCAACCAGTCTTGACGCGAGAGGTCCGGCGCCTGGCGCGTCAGGAACGCTTCGTCGCCCCGATGGTCGGTAGCCTGGAGCGCCCATGAACGTTGGTTTGATCGGTTGCGGCAACATGGCTCGCGCCTTGGCGCGCGGCTGGGGTCGGCCAGTGCTGTGTTTCGATCCGCTGGGCGAGCGAGCGCGGGCGCTGGCGCGCGAGAGCGGCGGCCAGGCCTTGGCTTCGGCGACGGTAGTCGCCCAGGAGGCCGACCTGGTGGTGCTGTGTCACAAGCCGGCCCAGCTGGAGGAAGTCGCCCGCGAAGTGGCACCGCACGCAAAAGCGGTTGCCTCGATCCTGGCGGCCACCCCCTTGGCGGCGTTGAAGGCCGCTTATCAGGGGCTGCCCGTCTACCGCTTCCTTCCCTCGTTGCCGGTGGAGGTGCGCAAAGGCGCCATCGTGCAGGCAGCCGACGCCGAGCTACAGAACACGCTTAGTCACGCCGACACCGTCGACCAGCAGGTCCAGGAGCTGTTTGGTGAGTTGGGCACGCTTGTTGTTTTGGACGATGGGCTTGTGGATGTCGCGATGGGCTTGATGTCGTGCGCGCCCGCATATATCGCGCTCATTGCCGAGGCTCAGGTAGATGCGGGCGTGCGGCGCGGTATTGCGCCCGCACAGGCCTCAGCGCTTGTGATCGAGACGCTGGCCGGAACTGCCGAGTTGCTGCGTAGTCGCGAATACGACACGTTGGCGGTACGGCGCGAGGTTACATCTCCGGGCGGGACGACGGCGAAGGGTCTGAATGCTTTGGAGAGGGGGGGCGTACGTACCGCGTTCAGCGACGCCCTCGACGCGGTGCTGGGCGGATGATGTTCCTGATCGCAAGCGCGCGCACGGAAATCGCCGGCTACCTGTCGACGCTCATTTACGTTTACACGCTGCTGATCGTGCTCTATATCGTCGTCCAGCTCCTGTTCGCGTTTGGAGTGCGCCCGCCCTATTCGCGCGCCAGCGACGCGGTGTTGTCGTTTTTGCGGGACGTGTGCGAGCCCTACCTGCGCATCTTCAGGCGTGTGATCCCGATGGTGGGCTCGTTCGACTTCAGCCCGATCGTGGCGATCATCGTGCTCTCGCTCGTGGGCAACCTGATCGTCAGCTTGATTCACGGTTGAGCCGCGTGTCCGCTCCGGCCCCCGAGCGGCCTGGCGACCGCCGTGCGTCCTCTGGGTATGCCCGTCGGGGTGCGCTGACCTGGCTGTGGGCGGGTTTGGTGTGTGCGGTGGTCGTGGCGCTCGACCAGGCCTCCAAGGTTGCTGTACGCAAATCGATCGTGCCTGGCGAAACTCGCTCGGTGCTGCCGGGCTTGCAGTTGGTGAACACGCGCAACCAAGGCGTCGCGTTCGGCTTTTTGCCGGGACGCCATCTCGCCGTGAGCCTGTTGGTGGGAGCTGCTTTGCTGGTTTTGGTGATCTATTTCGCACGCCATCTCGACAAGCCTCTGATTTGGCTGCCCACCGGGATGCTGCTGGGGGGCGCTATTGGCAATATTCTCGATCGGCTGAGGGCCGGATCGGTCACTGACTTTGTGAAGCTGCCGCTCGGCTGGCCCCCTTTCAACCTGGCTGACGCCTGCATCACGCTCGGCGTATTGCTCCTGTTCTTCGTGATCGAGGCGCCTCGCAGCGACACGGACGCCTCAGATGACCGATGAGTTGAAGATCGCCTGGAGCGACGAGCACTTGCTCGTCGTGGACAAGCCGGCCGGCCTTGTCGTGCATCCCGCTCGCGGCCATCGTGAGGGCACTCTCTCGCAACTGTTGGCTGGCGCTGGCTTGGGGGGTGCGGGCGGAAGCGATCCGGATCGGCCAGGGATCGTGCATCGCTTGGACCGCGACACTTCGGGCTTGCTCCTGGTGGCGCGCAGCGAGGAGGCCCATCGCTTGCTGCAGGCCGCATTGCGCGAGAGACTGATCGAGCGTGAATATGTGGCGCTTGTCGAGGGCCGCCCACCTTCGCGCACGGGCACGATCGAAGCTCCGATTGGGCGTCATCCTCGTATTCGCACGCGCATGGCTGTGGGCGGTACTGGTGCACGCGAGGCGCGCACCCACTTCACGCTCGAGCGTTCTTTGGGTCAGGTGTCCCTGTTGCGCTTGCGCTTGGACACGGGCCGGACCCACCAGATTCGTGTACACCTGCAGGCAATCGGATATCCGGTGTGCGGCGATCCCGAGTATGGGACCGCGGGAACGATGGGCCTGGAGCGCCAGTTCTTGCACGCTACACGCCTGGCCTTCCCCCATCCTATTAGTGGCGCTCCGGTCGAAGTGGAGTCGCGGCTGCCGGCCGACCTGCGCGACGCCTTGGAACGCGCTGAAGTTGAGTCCAAACGATAGACTAAGCGGTTGCAGCCAAATCCAAGATGCCGTGCGTGCACGCAACGTGGCCCTGCCCGAGACGCTTGGAGCGCTCGGGTCCGCGGCGAGTCGCTCGGATCCACTAAGACCACACCAAGGGAGTACCCGTGAGCCAAGTAGGAATCGCGGACCTGCTGGAGGCCGGAGTTCATTTCGGCCATCAGACGCGCCGCTGGAACCCGAAGATGCGCCGCTTCATCCATGGCGAGCGCAACGGCATTTACATCATCGACCTCCTGAAGACGGCTGCACTGCTGCAGCAAGCACAGGAATTCGCCGCCCAGGTCGCCCATCGGGGCGGCACCGTGCTGTTCGTGGGTACCAAGAAGCAGGCCCGCGACGCCATCAAGGAGGTAGCCGAGGCGGCCGACATGCCTTATGTCAACCACCGTTGGCTCGGTGGTTTGCTCACCAACTTCCAGACCATCAACCTGCGCATCAGACGCCTGCACGACCTTGAACGCTATGAGACCGAGGGCCAGTTGGCGCTGTTGCCGACGCGCGAGCGGATGGCCGCCCAAGCAGATCTGGCGAAGCTGCGAGCCAACTTGGGCGGAGTCAAGAACATGCAGCGCACCCCCAACGCCCTGTTCGTAATCGACCTCAAGACCGAGGCGATCGCGGTGCGTGAAGCTCAGCGTCTGCGCATCCCGATTATCGGCCTGGTGGACACCAATTGCGACCCGGATGGCATCGACTATGTCGTTCCGGGCAATGACGACGCCATGCGCTCATGTGCGCTTATCACCAAAGCGATCGGCGACGTTGTTGCTCAAGGACACGCCGTGTTCAGGGCCGAGGAGGAGAAGGCCAGGGCAGAGAGAGCCGAGCAGGCCAAGCGTGAAGCCGAGGAGCGCGCTAAGCGCGAGGCTGAGGAACAGGCCAAGCGCGAGGCCGAGGAACAAGCCAAGCGAGAGGCTGAGGAACGGGCCGCCAAGGAGGTCGCCGAAAAGCAGGCGGCGGCGGCGCAGCAGCAGCGTCCGCTCAGGCGCCTCCCGCGTCGGCCTCTCAGGCACCTGCGGCGTCGGCGCCTCCCGCATCCGCGTCTCAGGCGTCGGCAGCTCCGGAGACGTCCGCATCCGCGTCTCAAGCGTCGGCAGCTCCGGAGACATCCGCCGGCGCCTCAGCCGCGCCCATCGTTGAGACGCCTGCTGCGCCAAAGACAGAGATGCCCCCTTCGCCAAAGACAGAGATGCCCGATAAACCCGAGACGAAGATGCCCGATAAACCCGAGACGAAGGCGCCTGAGGAAGCGGAGACAAAGATGCCCGAGGTGCCCGCCACCGAGACCCCAGAGAAACCGGAGACGACGGTTCCCGCGGTGGCTCAGGCAGAGCAATCAAATGCTGCAGAGGCAGAGGCTGGGCAGGAGGTCGCGCAAGAGGAGGCCAGCGCATCGTGAGCACAATCGAGGTATCAGCTAAGGACGTCAAGGCGCTGCGCGATCGTACGGGCGCGGGCATGATGGATTGCAAGAAGGCTCTGGCCGAGACCGAGGGCGACATCGAGAAGGCGATCGAGGTGTTGCGCCTCAAGCAAGGCAAGAAGATCCAGGACCTCGGGGAGCGCACCGCGAGCGAGGGGACCGTCCAGGCCTACATCCACGCTGGCGCCAAGGTGGGGGTCCTGATCGAGGTCGATTGCAATACCGACTTCGTCGCCACCAACGAGGACTTCGTGACCTTTGCACGCGATGTCGCTATGCAGGTGGCCGCGACGCCTACGGTCAAGTACGTCTCACGCGAGGATGTGCCCGAGCAGGCACGCGAGGCCGAGGCCCGCATCTATGAGCAGGAGGCCGCCGAGAAGCCCGAGAACGTGCGCGCCAAGATCGTCGAAGGCAAGCTCGACTCGTGGTATCGCACGATTGTGCTGCTCGAGCAGGAGATGCACAACCCCAAGTTCGAGGGCAAGACCGTGCAGCAGCTGCGCGACGAGCTGACCGTCAAGACCGGCGAGAACGTCGTCATACGTCGCTTCGTGCGCTTCGCCATAGGTCAATAGGGCTTGACCGCTAGCCCCGAGTGCTGCTCCGGATCGGTTCGCGCCCGCACTCGAGGACCGTCCACGGATAGTCTCTGGCCTCGATGAGCACGCCCGCCTTCAAACGCATTCTGCTCAAGCTCTCCGGCGAGGCCCTGATGGGCTCGTTGGACTACGGCACCGATCCCGATCGCGTGGCGGCCGTCGCGCGCCAGGTATCGGCGGTGCGCGACCAGGGCGTGGAGATCGCGATCGTGGTTGGCGCCGGCAATATCTTCAGGGGCATGAAGGGGGCCGCCGAGGGCATGGATCGCTCGACCGCCGACTACATGGGGATGCTCGCCACCGTCCTCAACGCGCTGCCTCTGCAGGACGCTTTGGAGAAGGCGGGCACCAATACCCGCGTGCAATCGGCTTTGGGCATATCCGAGGTAGCCGAGCCCTACATCCGCCGCCGCGCGATGCGTCACTTGGAGAAGGGACGAGTGGTTATCTTCGCGGCTGGCACCGGCAACCCGTTTTTCACGACCGACACGGCGGCCGCCCTGCGCGCTGCCGAGATCCACGCCGAGATGATCCTGATGGCTAAGAATGGGGTCGAAGGGGTCTATAGCGCCGACCCCGCACTCGATCCTAATGCGGAGTTCTTGCCCGAGATCACCCACATGCAGGCGCTGGAGCGCCGCCTACGCGTTATGGACTCCACGGCGCTTGCCCTGTGTATGGAGAACGGCATGCCCATCAATGTCTTCAACATGGACGATCCCGCCAACATCGCGCGCATCATCGCGGGCGCCCGCGTTGGGACCTTGGTGAGGACATGACCGCGACCGAGAGGAGCCAAGATGGCAGCTGAGATGATCGACGCCCTGCTCGAGGACGCGCGAGAGCGGATGACCAAGTCCTTGGAGTCCACCCAACACGAGTTCTCCACGGTAAGGACCGGTCGGGCGAGCCCCGCCTTGCTGGAGCGTGTGGTGGTCGACTACTACGGCGCCCAAACACCCTTGAATCAGCTTGCCACGATCTCCGCACCTGAAGCGCGTCTGATCACCGTCCAGCCCTATGACAAGGCCTCGATCAAGAACATCGAGAAGGCGATCAACGAGTCGGATGTCGGTTTGAACCCCTCCAACGACGGCAACCTGATCCGTTTGGCGGTGCCCGAGTTGACTGAGGAGCGTCGTCGGGAGCTGGTCAAGGTCGTACGCAACCTGGCCGAGGACGGGCGTGTGGCGATTCGCAACGTGCGACGCGACACTATGCAACATCTGCGCGACCTCAAGGCCGAAGGCGAGACCGGCTCAGACGACGAGCACCGCGCCGAGGTCGAGCTACAGAAGCTCACCGATGGGCGCATCGGCGACCTCGACGCCATCCTGAAGGCCAAGGAGGAGGAGATCCTCGAGGTGTGATGTTCTGGATCGTCGCACCCCGCCTGAGGGCAATGGCGGAGAGCACCGAAACCTGATGGGGGACTCCGCCGCCAAGAACAGTTGGTCAGGCGCCTCGGGCGAGGACGCCGCATGTGCCCGCTACGTGGCGATCATCACCGACGGCAACGGGCGCTGGGCACGCGCCCGTGGTCTTCCCGTGAACGAGGGTCACAGTGCCGGCGCGGACACCGTCAAGGCTCGGTTGCGCGACGCCGCCGAACTGGGCGTCAAGGAGCTGACCGTGTACTCCTTCTCGACCGAGAACTGGTCGCGTCCTCCCGAGGAGGTCCAAGGATTGATAGAGATGTTCGCCCAGCGCATCTTCGAGGAGACGCCTGAGCTGCACGCTGAGGGAGTGCGGATGCGCTTCATCGGTCGCCGTCAAGACATCGCCCCCTCCCTGGTTGAGCGCATGGCTTGGGCGGAGGCCTTAACCGACGCCAATACCCGTATCACCCTGTTCGTGGCTTTCAACTACGGGGGGCGCGCCGAGATCATCGACGCCGCGCGCGCGTTTCAGGGTGGTGACGAAGGGGAGTTCCGCAAGCTGCTCTACGCCCCCGAGATGCATGACCCCGACCTGATTGTCCGCACTAGCGGGGAGCGGCGTCTTTCCAACTACCTGTTGTGGCAGTCGGCCTACTCCGAGCTGGTCTTCCGCGATGAGTTGTGGCCCGACTTCTCGCGCCAGGCGCTCGAAGAATGCTTGGCTGAGTTCTCGGAGCGACGGCGGCGGTTCGGTGGCCGGTAGCGCCTCCCGTAGCTCCGCCTCCCGTAGCTCGGACGTCGGCGCACGCGCCCTCGTCGCCTTGCCTCTGATCGCACTGGCCCTGTTCCTGGTGATCTCCGGAGGCGCTGTCTTCGCGGCCGGCGTGTTCGTGCTCGGATGCCTGTGCATGCACGAGCTGTACGCCATGTACGAGCGCGTCCGTCCAGTTCGTTTGGCCGGCTTCATCGCCCTGGCGGGGATGCTGGTCGCGGCCTCCGGCGGGAGCCAGTCCCAGGTGCTGCTCGCCGCCAGTGCTGTCTTGCCCATCCTGTTCGCTTTGACTCTGCTTCAGCGTCGCCCAACCGTCGCCGGGATGGCGCTCACCTTGCTGGGCATCTACTGGATCGGGTTCGGCCTGGCCCATGCAGTGCTCCTGCGAGAACTGCCTCACGGCGAGGGCATCGTGATCGACGTGCTTGTTGGCACCTTCCTGGGTGACACCGGTGCTTATCTTGGTGGCCGCCTATTCGGTCGACGTCCTCTGGCGCCGTCTATCTCGCCGAACAAGACAGTCGAGGGCTTGGCGATCGGTATGGCTTTCACTGTGCTCGGAGTGTGGTTCGCCGGGCGCTACCAAGACTGGCTGCCCGGCTCCCACGCCTTGGTCTTGGGTCTGGGAATTGCGGTGTTCGCGCCGATCGGCGACCTGTTCGAGTCCTTCGTCAAGCGCCAAGCCGGCGCCAAGGACACCGGCACCCTCTTGGGCGCCCACGGTGGCGTGCTCGACCGGCTAGACGCGGTTCTGTTCACCGCGGTGGTCGGGTACTACATATGGTTGGCCTATGTCTAAGCGACTGTTGATCCTGGGCTCAACCGGCTCGATCGGCACCCAGGCCCTCAACGTCTTGGGCCGTGACGAAGAGGAGTTCGAGTTGGTGGGTCTCTCCGCCGAGCGCTCATGGGAGACGCTCGTCGAACAGGCGCGTGCTCACGGAGTCGCTCGGATCGCGCTCGCGGACGCCCACGCGGCCGAGCAGGCGGTGCTTGCCTGGCCTGAGGGCGAGGTCTTGGCCGGCGCCGAGGGCCTGGTGCGGCTTGTGGTGGAGTCGGGTGCCGACCTCGTCCTCAACGCTCTAGTGGGCTCGGCCGGGCTCGGGCCTACCGTGGCCACACTCGGCGAGGGCATCGACCTTGCCTTGGCCAACAAGGAGTCGCTAGTGGTAGGCGGCGAGTTGGTGGTGGCGCTTGCCGAAGCGACCGGCGCCCAGATCGTGCCCGTCGACTCCGAGCACACCGCACTTCACCAACTGCTTTCAGGGCAGCCGCCAGGCGCCGTGGAGCGCCTCACGATCACCGCCAGCGGCGGCCCATTTCGGGGCCGCTCCGCCTCGCGGCTATCGGCTGTGACCATCGAGGAAGCGCTCGCCCATCCCACCTGGGCGATGGGCGGCAAGATCACGATCGACTCGGCCACCCTCATGAACAAGGGCTTGGAGCTGATGGAGGCCCACCATCTGTTCGGCATTCCCTATGAGCGCATCGACGTCGTGGTCCATCCACAGTCGCTGATCCACGGCTTGGTCCAGTTGCTCGACGGAGCGATGCTCGCCCACATCGGGCCCAAGGACATGCGCATCGCCATCTCCTACGCCTTGCACGGCGCCGCCAGTGTGGATTCGGGGGTGGAGCCGCTGGATCTCGTCGAGGTCGGCGCGCTCACCTTCGAGGCGGTCGACCTTGAGGCTTTCCCATGCCTACCTCTGGCGCGTGAGGCCGCCCAGGCCGGCGGTACAGCGCCGTGCGTGCTCAACGCGGCGAACGAGATCGCGGTGCACGCCTTTCTCGCGGGGCGATTGCCCTTCCTCGGCATCGCCGAGGTGATCGAGCGTACGCTCGACGAGCTGGGCAGCTCGCCTGTGAGGGCCTTCGAGTCCTTGTATGAGGCCGATCGCGAGGCGCGGGGCCGCGCCGAGGACACGATCGCAGCAATGGTTCCATGAGCGCGCGTTGTGCGGGTGAGACGGCTTTCTTGCACACGTGGGCTGACCTTCGCGCGTAGGAAGGCTTTCTTCGCGCACCCGCGCGTGGGGCAGGCATTTGCGGAGAATTAACTCCACGTCTTGTCCCGCCTGCGAGGGACGGTCGGATAAGGGGACATGGATCCCCTGTTCTCCTCCGACGGAGTCGCTTCGCTGTTGAAGCAAGCACCACCGGCATTCCGCCGATCCAGACGGTACGATGCCGGTATGACCAAAGTGGCGAAGATCACCATTTCTCTTCCACCTGAGCAGGCGGAGCAGGCCCGTGCGGCGGTTGACCGTGGCGAGGCGCCGAGCGTCTCGAGTTACATCTCGGCCGCTCTGGTGGCCGTTGCGCCAAAGGATGACTCGGCCAAGAAGGATACGCTCGCCGATCTCGTGGCGGACATTATCGCCGAGGACGGAGAGCCAAGCCCGGACGCTTACGCGTGGGCGGACCGTGTGCTCGGCCTAAGTGGCGCCGAGGACTGACATGCGCGGCCTCACGCTGGACACCGGCGCCCTGATCGCACTGGAGCGTAAAGACGCGAGGATGAATGCGTTGCTTGAGCGCATGAGCGCTCACCCGGACGCGACCGTCAATATCCCCGCGGGTGTCGTAGCCCAAGCCTTCCGTAACGGCGCGCTACAGGTGCGACTCGTGAGGCTCTTGAAAGAGAGCCAGACTCGGATCGTCAACTTCGACAAGGACGTTGCCTTGGCTGCCGGCGTGCTACTCGGGGTGCGGGGCACCAACGACGTAGTAGACGCCAGTGTCGTGCTGTGCGCCCGACTCAATCGTCAGCCGGTGATTACGGGGGATGCCGAGGATCTACAGCGGTTGGACCCCAGGATCGAGCTGCACACCGTTTGAACAGTCCCACCCGGCGCTGACGACTTTGCCGTCGATGCCTGCCAAACTGAGTCCATGGATTGGCTGATCACGATCCTCGGGATCATGGCCCTGATCGTCTTGCACGAGCTGGGCCACTTCGCGGCGGCCAAGGCCGTGGGGATGAGGGTCGAGCGCTTTTCGCTGTTCTTCCCGCCCAAGATCGTGGGCATCAAGCGGGGGGAGACCGAATACATGATCGGCGCCCTGCCGCTCGGGGGGCTACGTGAAGATCACGGGCATGAACCCCGAGGAGATCGAGACCTTGCCGCCCGAGGTCGCCCGGCGAGCCTATTACGCCCAAGCGCCTTGGAAGCGCATAGTGGTGATCTTGGCGGGCCCCGGCGTGAACCTGGTGATCGCTTTCGCTCCTGTTCTGGCTGGTGCTATTCGCGGGCTCCATGAACGGGGCCCTCGTCCTGGAAGGGATCAATCCAGGCATACAGACCTTGAAACCGACTACCACGGTGGTGGGGGCTGTTGAGCACGGGATGCCGGCTGCGACGGCCTTGCGCTCAGGAGACCGGATCGTCACGGTCGAGGGCACCCGGTCAGCGTGGGCGGCGCGATCGAGGCGATCTCCTCACACCGCTGCGCCGGCGCCGCCGTCGAAGGTTGCCGCGGGCGTACGCCCGTCGCGGTCACGGTGCGTCGCGACGGGCATCTCGTGAAGCTCTCGATCGTGCCGCGCTATAACGCTGAAGCCAAGCGAATGCTGCTCGGCTTCAGCTTTGCCGCACCGACCGCGAAGTCGTTCGGCGTGCTGGGGGCCGCGGGGGCTTCGGCGAAAGAGATGTGGGCGATGACGACCCAGACCTTTAGCGGCTTGGCCAAGGCTTTCACGAGCGCCAAGCAACGCCACCAGATCTCAAGCATCGTGGGTATCGGCCAGGTGACCGAGCAGGCCGTCGCGTCCGGCGCCGGGCGTGCGCTTGTGGTGATCGGCTACGTCTCGCTTGTTCTCGCCGTCCTCAACCTGCTGCCGTTCCTGCCGCTAGATGGCGGTCATGTGCTGTGGGCGGTGGCCGAGAAGGTGCGCGGTCGGCGAGTGTCCTTGACGGCTATGTGGCGCTTTAGCTCAGTCGGGATCGCCTTGCTCTTGTTCCTCGTGATCAACGGGTTCAGCAACGACATCGGGCGTCTCGGGGGCTGAGTTGTGCTTTCTCTTTGCGAGATCGTTAACCGACGCAACGATTGGTGGCGCACGCACACGATTAGCGGCGCACGCACACCCAACTCTTGACGAAGGGCCCAAATCGCTCAGGCGAGGCAGGCCCGAACAGGCCTCCAGCTCACGGCGAGAGAGCAGAGAGATGTCTTCCCAAGCGCCCGCCGCGCCCAGGCGCCAGTAGGGTTGCGCAAGCTCAAAGGCAGCCAGTGGGCGAACGGCAGCAGCGAGTGCGGCTCGACCGGGAAGCGCGCGCGGGCGTTTGCACGAACCAGCCACGCCCCACACGCCGCGCTTCGGCGGCAAACGCGGCGCGCCGGGCAGGCGGGACGTGCTCGATAACGCTGGAGCAGTACACGAGATCGAACTCGTCGTCTGCGAAGGGGAGGCCTGCGGCGGCGTCGGCACGCACGAACGGGCCCGGGTAGGAGGGCCGCTCGACCAGGTCGACGCCGGTGATGTCCAGCTTGGGCTCCAAAGCGCGCAGCCCCAAGCGCTCCGCAGCCGAGATCGAGCATGTGCCCGTCGGCTGGAGGCCCGTGAGCGCAAAGAACTGCTCGTGGCGGCGTGCCCTCGCGCGCGCCGCCAGGGGCGAGGCGAGTCTGGCCAAGGGGCCGCGCGCGGTCGTCATAGACCTTGGTCGGGGGCGGTGAGGCCGGTGCCATGGGCTTGCAGGTTACGCGCTCCGACCAAGTGCGACCGGGTGTTTCACGAGTCCTCGCCTGCGCGCCCATACAATGTGGGCATGGCCTCAGAGCGTCAGATCCATGTCGGCCCTGTCCCGATCGGCGGGGGAGCGCCCGTGGCGGTGCAGACGATGACCAAGACCGAGACCGCCAACCTGGCGGCCACGATGGAGCAGATCCGCAAAGTGGCCGACGCCGGCGCGGACATCGTGCGGGTCGCGGTACCGCGCGAACCCGACGCGGAAGCTTTGAAGCAGATCGTCAAGGAATCGCCGATCCCGATCATCGCCGACATCCATTTCAACCACACCCTTGCCCTCAAGGCGATCGAAGCGGGTGCGCACTGTGTGCGCTTAACCCCGGCAACATCGGCGGACCCGAGAAGGTGGCCGAGGTAATCGCGCTCGCCAAGCAGACGGGCACGCCGCTGAGCGTGGGCGTCAACAGCGGCTCGTTGCCCAAGCATCTACGCGACCTGGAGTACGCCAACCCGGTCGAGGCCTTGGTAACCGGCGGCGCTTGAGACGGTTGAGTTGATGGAGCGCCTCGATTTCGAGAACTTCAAGGTCTCCATGAAGTCCACTTCGGTTCCCAACACGATCGCTTCCAACCGGATGTTGGCGGCACAAGATTCCCTATCCATTGCACTTGGGTGTCACGGAGGCCGGCACCAAGTGGTCTGGTTCGCTGAAGTCGGCAGTCGGCTTGGGGACGCTGCTAGCCGACGGCATCGGAGACACGATCAGGATCTCCCTATCTACCTTTCACGCAGAGGAAGAGGTCAAGGTTGCCTGGGAGATCCTCAAGGCCTTGAAGCTGCGCGAGAAGGGGCCCGTACTGATCGCTTGTCCGACCTGCGGGCGCTTGCAGTTCGACATGGACACCGTCGTCGCCGAAGTGGAGCGGCGCCTGGAAGCCTATGAGGACCCGATCGAGGTTTCAGTCCTGGGCTGTGCCGTCAACGGCATCGGTGAGGCCCGCCACGCCGACTTCGGCATCACCGGCGCCAAGGACATGGGCATGATCTACTCCAAGGGCGAGCCCCTCAAGAAGGTCCCGACACACGAGCTCGTCGACGAGCTGTTCAAGGAGATCGACCGCTACTACGCCGCCGGCAAGACTGTCGAGCGCGACGAGCGCGAGGCGGCCGAGGCACGCGAGTGGCTGGCCGCCAACGAGGACTCAAGCGCCATGACCCCCGAGAAACTGGCAGCCCTGGAGGCCGCCGCGGCCGAACAGGAAACCGAGGCTGACGAAGTACTCGAGTCGATGCTCACGCCGGCAGGTTCACCGGCGGCGGGGAGCGGTGTCGTGCTGGACGAAGCTGCCTCTCCCGTCGCTGGGCGTCGTTTCAACCGCGGCTAGCTCGCGGATCGTTTCGTCGGGCGCCGCCCTTACCCTGTCCGCGTGAGATTGGACACGCGAAGCGACAGCCAATTGCAGGATGCGAAGGTGCGGATGCGGCCGGTCGTCGTCGACCTGTTGCACGTGCTGAGGGGTGGTGGCATTCCCAACCCTATGGCTGCCCTGGAGCAGCTCTCCTTCCTGTTGCTCCTGCTCTACCTTGGTCCCGAACCGTGGGAGCGCCTCGTGCGCTGTCCGAGCAAGGACCGTATCGCGATGCTGCGCAAGGAACTTTTCCCTGGGGTGCTCCGCCGGCCGTCGGTGGGCGGGCTCGCGTTGAGAGAGGCGATGCGGGACGCCACATTTGCCTTTCCCAGCTCGGAGCTGCTTGACCTCGTGGTGCAGCGGCTCGTCAAGCTCTCTCTAGATGAGTACACATGCGCCGATCTACTCGATGCGGCGCTCGACGAGGTGAGCGCGACGAGCAGTGTGGGCAGCCCCCGCACGCCGCCCGCCGTGAGCGCTTGCATGATCTCGTTGACCGACCCACGGCTTGGTGATTCCGTCTTTGACCCGGCGGCCGGAGCCGGCGAGCGCTTGCTCTCCGTTACGCGCCGAGCAAACATGGAGCTGGATGGAAGTGTCCTGCGGGTCCTGGGAGTCGATCTGGACGCCACCATAGTCCGGCTGGGCGTAATGAGCCTTGTGTTTCATGGCATCGACGCGCCCGATATCTATACCCGAAACGTACTTGTCGATCCACCCGATTCGACCGAGCTGTTCGACTTCATTCTTTGTCAACCGCCGTTCGGAAATCGCATCGATCCATCGATGCTCGCTCCAGAGTTCCGCGACCTGCGCGGCACGCGGTCAGAGGTTCTGTTCGCGGAGCTCACCCTCAACAGGCTGACCAAGAATGGACGGGCCGTCATCGTGCTGCCGGCGAGCGTCGCATTCAGTAACGGTCCCGGTTTCCGGCGACTGCGTCGACGGCTTCTCGAGCGGCTCCGTGCGGTCGTGAGGCTTCCGCAGGGCATGTTCCATCCTCACACGAACGCGGAGACGTTCATGGTCGCGCTGGGACCGTCGACGAATGACGTGGTGTTCCTCGACGCCAGCGACTCGGAGCGTGGGCAAACCGAGCAGAGCATGGAGATCCTGAGACACAGTGGTGCGATCGTGACCGAGCTGCTCGACAGAGGCCTGCCGGTCGGGGAGATCTACCCTGAGGAGCGTAGGCGTGTTTTGGTGGTCGGCAAGGATAGGATTCGTGAGAACGATTACTCCTTGTTGACCTCCTCCTACGGGCCGCAAGGGGAGACCTCGAGCGTGACGGATAGTCCGCTCGAGCTGTTCCGCGAGATTGAGCAGGCGGAGACAGAGATCACGCGCCGGCTGGAGGAGCTCGGCCGGCGTCTAGTCGAGCGGTCTTCCAGGAATGACTGAGCAATCGGGTGGCATGCCTCTCATCAGAGCGGTCGATCCCATCTCCGACATCGTCTCGGTCGACCAGGCAGACCCTGACGGCTTGCTTGTGGGCATAGCGGACTTGGAGGGCCTGGGCGAGCTCAGAGACTCACCGCGGCGCGTCTCTGAGAACAAGAGCAGAGTCGGCCGGGTGAGTCGGTTCGAGCGTGGAGACCTGCTGGTCGGCGCGACAAGATCGAACGAGTCGAAGGTGTGGTTGGCCGAGCGCATGGGCTACTGCACCACAAGTTTGATGGTGCTTCGACCGAATGGTCAGCTCGATTCTCGCCACCTTCTGTGGTGGTTGCGCGCACGAGGCGCCCAGCGGGCGGAGAAGCGTTTCGAGCCCAACCGGGAGTGGATCGAGCTGCCCGCCGATCGTCGGGATCTCGAATCCATCGTACTCGTGCTCGACCAGCTGGATGCGGTCATAAAGCTCAGAAAGAGCGTGCTCGCGAAGGTTCGAGAGCTCGGTCCCGCGATATTCCAGGAACGGCTGGGCGATCCCTTCGGGGATAGGGTCTGGTCGACGGTTCCGCTCCAGGAGGCGATCGAGACGCTCGAAATGGGATGGAGCCCTAGGTGTGCGGACCGCCCTGTCCGTGGCGAGGAGTGGGGTGTGATTAAGGTCTCCGCGGTGTCCTCGGGCCGGTTCCTGGCAAATGAGAACAAGGCGTTGCCACAAGGCGCCAAGCCACGCGAGGAGCTCGGGTTGAGAGCGGGCGACCTCTTGATGGTTCGCTCCAACTCTCCCGCGCTCGTAGGCGCCACGGCGATAGTCACGGAGGACTATCCCCGCCTGATGCTCACGGACAAGGTTTGGCGACTGCACGTGAGCAAAAATCAGAACCCGAGCTTTTTGAAGGCGGTTTTGTCGCAACCCGCGGTCAGGCGTCGGTTCTCGCAGATGGCGACCGGCAGTCTGGGTTCGATGCAGAACCTGACCAAGGCGAAGGTGTTAGACCTGAGCGTCGTATCGCCGCCACGCCCTGTCCAGACCAAGTACGTGGCCGACCTGGCGCTGGTCGACCGATTTGAGCAAGCACAACTCGAGCAGGTGGCCCAGCTTGAGGAGCTGCTTGACGCGCTGCTCGGTATAGCCTTCTCGAGCCCCGAGCCGGATGCTCTGGGTGAGATCGTTATTCAACGTGCGCTGTTCGACGAGCTGTCGCCCCTACACCAGGCGATCTGGAGGACGTTGGTTAGCGTCGACGGGGCGCTAACGATGCCTGAGCTTAGTCGCCGCCTTGAGAAGCACATGCACGCGAGGCCGGGGTTGGATCGTCTGCGCTGCGCGCTTGACCTTCTGACGGCTGCTGGCGTAGCCACCCAATTCGAGGAAGGTCACTCCTATAGCTGGTCAGAGGCCTTGCCTTACGACCTTGTCGGGTCCTCATGAGATTGGATCGACTTCGGCTCCTAGGTTTCCGGGGCCTGGAGGATGTCACCATTCACTTTCCCGATCCGGTGCTCGACTACAAGGGAGCCGACGTCCGCTTCTTCGTCGGTCGCAACGGTTCAGGGAAGTCGAGCGCGCTCGAGGCGCTGGCGCTGATTTTCAGTCACCTTGCGGCCGGCGCGCACCCCGGATTCGACTTCGAGCTCGATTACCGCCTACATGGCGAGGAAGTCCGGCTCACTACGCTGTCTGGTGACGGCACGCAGCGGCACGGTATCGAGGCATCGCGTCGAGAGCCTGGCGATGAGCATCACCGGCCGGTGCCGCTTGGATCCTCAAACGTTTCCTTGCTGCCCGATCGCATCATCGGCTACTCGACGGGGCCGACAAGCGGAATGGGCGACGCGTTGTTCAGGGCCATTCAGCGCTTGGAAGAGGAGATACGCATCGAGGAGGGCGAAGAGGACGACGACACTGAACCCTCAGAGACCATTCGCCACAACCGCGAGTCGTTTCTAGCCAATCCCCAAACGCTCTTCCTCGATGCCACCGGCTCGGCGTTGCCCGCGCTCGCCGCGCTGCTTTCTGAACGCCGCCACCAGCTCCTGGGCCTGGTGCTCGAACCGGTTGGCCTCGATCCCGTCCGACCGTTGTTGTCGTTCTCATTGCAGATCGCCAGTGAATGGGATGCGTTGCTGCCGGAGTACGAGCACAAGGAGTTCAATGAGCTCCTGCAAGTCGCTGAGACTGTCACCCTGGTCGAGCATGCGGACGACGGTGGCTCGCACCTCGTCGCGGCGTTCGATGTGGATGAGGATCTGATCGCCAAGCATCTGCCAAAGCTCGTGGGAACGCCATTGACCTTTCTCGAAACGCTTGTCACCTGGTCTCGTCGCAGAGTGCTGCAGCGAGTTCGACTTATTATGCGCAAGCACGACATCCCGGAGCCGATTACCGACAACGATTTGTCAGACGGCGAGCTGTTCTACCTGAGCCGTTATGCGCTCATGCTGCTCGCGTCTGAAACGCGTGAGAGCCTTCTGTTGCTTGACGAGCCGGAGACACACTTCAACGACAACTGGAAGACCGAGCTCGTAGAGGGCATGATCCGTGCATTGGGGGGTGACGAGACGCGGAACGATGGCGGCCATCAGGTTGTAGTTGCCACCCACTCCAGCCTGACGCTGACCGACGCCGAGGCGGCGCTTGTCCAGCTATTTGTTTGTAGGGATGGGACAATCGAGGTACTGGATCCGCCGATTTCGACGTTCGGGGCTGCTCCAGGCGACCTCGGCCAGTTGCTGTTCGGACTCGACGCGCCGGTCGGCAATTTTGCCGAGCGGACATTGCGCAGAGCTCTCGAACGGGGAGATCCAGCGGAGCTCGACCGGCTCTCTGGTGCGATGGGCCCGGGATATCTCCGGCTGGCTGTCCAGGCTCGCCTCGAGGAAGCCGATGCGACTTCGCTGGATCCACCGGCATGATCCTACGACTGAAGACAAACGCATACGCATCGGAGCTGATGTCGATTCTGGACCTGGTTTCAGTATTGACGGCTCATCTCGCGGCGTGTCAGCACTCAACCCTGGATGAAGACGCGTTCACTACCGAAATCCCACGCGCCGAGTGGCTGCTCAAGTACTTGCGTGGCCACATCGAGGAGCTTCTTCTCCACACGACGCGGCTGGAGCGCAAGCTGCTAGACGAAGCCGTCAAGAACGACCGCCGGTTTGACGTAAACGTCGATTCGCGGAGCTTTCGTTTTCAGTACCCGGGGCTGCCGGAGCATGTGCGCAAGCATTCCAAGGCACTGCTCACGGCCTTCTATGACGCCTTGGTCAACAAAGGCTTCCCTGTAACTAGGAGCGATGGGACGACTCTGGTCGTGGATCGACGACTGCTTGAGCGGGGATTCTTCGAACGGAACAAGGGAATCCGTGCTTGCCCGGCATGCATGGAGACAGAGATCTCGCTAACGGCCGACGATGTCCCAACCACAACCGACTGCGATCATTTCCTACCAAGGTTCCTCTATGGGCCGCTGGCGATTCATCCTCAGAACCTGGTGTTCATCTGCATGCTCTGCAACCAGCGACGAAAGGGTCGGAGTGATCCACTTGTGAGCTCTGGTGAGTCGCGTATTCAGATGCAAGAACGAACCGCGGCCGGGCAATTGCGGAGAAGCTATCTGCCGTATCGGCGCTCCGCCTGGTCGGAGCTGAGGGTCAATTTCGCGCGCGAGGGCGTCACCTTGACCGCCGACACAAACATCGCACGTGAACGTGTGGCCAACCTGGACCGCGTGTTCGGACTGGCCGGTGTATGGAGCGATGTGTTGCCGCGGGCGGAGCGTGAGATGTTCGAGGAGCTCGACGGGCCTCCCACGAAGATCTCTGTCAAAGTTGTGCTCGAAAACACTGAGAGTCGTGGCCAGGGCGTACCCGAGCAGCTTAGACAAGGTGCCTTCCTGCGCGGTCGATACGCGGCGCATCTACGAGAGGATCACCTTGAGGTCCTCACAAAGGAGTGGCAGCGCAAGTCCAAGGAACGTCGTAGGGCGGCCGCGGTCTACGCCGGCTGAATATGGCCGTGTAGCTGAGCTCCACTGAGACAGAACAGCTCCACTTAGGCAACCTGAGCTCCACTTAGACAGAACCTGAGCTCCATTTAGACAGAGCGCGCGAACCAAAGCCGTTGGTCGGTTCGCGCGCTGTGTCCAACCTCAGCCGGCGGCGCTAAACCGCTCTCCCACCTTCGCCCAATCGACCGTGTTCCACCAAGCGTCTAGGTAGTCGGGCCGCTTGTTCTGGTACTTCAGGTAGTACGCGTGCTCCCACACATCCACGCCCAACAGAGGCGTCTTGCCGTCTGAGATCGGGTTGTCCTGATTCGGCGTGCCCACGACCGCCAGGCCGGAGCCGTCGTGCACGAGCCAGGACCAGCCCGAGCCGAACTGGTTGACGCCTGTTTCCTTGAGCTTGGCCTGGAAGTCAGAGAAGGAGCCGAAGGCGGAGGCGATCGCCTCGGCCAGCGCGCCGTCGGGCTCGCCCCCGCCGTCAGCGGACATGCTCTCCCAGAAGAGGCTGTGGTTGTAGTGGCCGCCGCCGTTGTTGCGCACGGCGGTGCGCTTGTCCTCGGGTACCTGGGAGAGGTCCTTGAGCACGTCCTCGATCGGCGTGTCGGCCAGCGGCGTGCCCTCCAGGGCGGCGTTGACCTTGTCCACGTAGGCCTGGTGGTGCTTGTCGTGATGGATTTCCATCGTCAGCTTGTCGATGTGGGGCTCCAGCGCGTCATACGCGTAGGGAAGCGGCGGTACGGAGTAGGCCATTGGAACTCCTCTGTAGGGGAATGGTTGTTCTCTTCTGCCCCTATTCATATCGCGCGACACGCTGAGCCGCCGGGAGGGCGCACGAGCCGCGTAGGATGCAGGCCACGCCATGCCCCGTCTGACCGAGTATCTGCTGCCCACCGAGAAGCAAGCACCCGCCGACGCGGAGGCGATCTCGCACAAGCTGATGGTCAGAGCCGGCCTGATAAGGCAGATGGGCACCGGCATATGGACTTGGCTGCCCGCCGGCTGGAAGGTCCACCAGCGTGTCGTGCGGATCATCCGGGAGGAGATCGACGCGATCGGTGGGCGCGAGATGCTGATGCCGGTCTTGCAGCCAGCTGAGCTGTGGCGCAAGACCGGACGTCTTGAGATCGACGAGCTGTTCAAGCTGGCTGACCGCAAGGGCTCGGAGATGGTCTTGGCGATGACCCACGAGGAGGCCGTCACTTTCCATGCGGCCCAGACCATCAACTCCTATCGCGACCTGCCCCTGATCCTCTACCACTTCCAGGTCAAGGAGCGAGACGAGCCGCGGCCTCGCGCCGGCGTCTTGCGCACCAGGGAGTTCGTGATGAAGGACTCCTACAGCTTTGATCGCGACCAAGCCGGCCTGGAGGAGCGCTACGCCCTGCACGTGGGCGCTTATGACCGCATCATGGGGCGTACCGGCCTGCGCTTCTACAGAGTCGAGTCTGACGTGGGCATGATGGGAGGCGTGGGTGCTCATGAGTACATGGCGCCGTGTCTTGCCGGCGAGGACGAGGTCGCGCTCGGCGAGGGCTACGCGGCCAACATGGAGGTCGTCGAGAAGAGCCCCGACTTTCATCGTGACGGCGACACCGGCACGCTCGGCGACCAGCAGCTTCGGATTGAGCCGGCGATCGAGATCGGCAACATCTTCAAGCTCGGCACCCGCTACTCCGAGCCGCTCGGCGCCACCTACTTGGATGAGAAAGGCGAGGAGCTGCCGATCTGGATGGGCTCCTACGGGATCGGCCCGGCGCGTGTGGTGGCCGCCGCGGTCGAGCAGTTCGCTGACGAGCACGGCATCTCTTGGCCCAAAGCGCTCGCGCCGTTTGCGATACACCTGGTGGCCCTCGGCAAGTCCGGCACGCCTGAGCGCGACGCGGCCGAGAGCCTGTACGAGACGCTCGTGCAGGGTGGGGTGGAGGTCCTCTATGACGACCGCGAAGCGGGCACCGGCGAGAAGTTCGCCGACGCCGAGCTGCTCGGCTGCCCGGTGCGTTTGACGGTGGGGCGGCGCAGCCTGGAGTCTGGCGAGGCCGAGGTCCAGTTGCGGCGCGGACGCCTGCAGGCCCCGGGTCTGCCTTTGGGTGGGGAGCCGCAGGCTCTCCTGCTTGCCTTGGATGAGCTGTGCCAGAACGCCCCCTAGAACGGCCAGAGGATCACTCTGAGCAGTCGTCCGGGTCAGTGAGTCGGCGGGGTGTCGATGGTTCTCTGGAAGAGCGGGGTGTCGATGGTTCTCTGGAGGGTGACTCGCGCGCGCGTACGCGCGCGCGCGCAGGGCACCCCTCGGCGAGACACCTCACCCTCCGTCGCTTGGTCGGCCTTGACCGCTCCGGGCCGCCTCCGCCGCAGACCTTGGCAGGGGAGCCGCTAAGGCCGTGGACGATCCCCAACGCGATCGGCTTCATCCGGCTGCTGCTGATCCCCGTTTTCCTGGTGGTGGCGCTCTCAAGCGAAGACGGGGTAGACGCGCTCGCGGCGATCCTGTTCGCGGTAATCGGATGGGGCGACTACGCCGGACGGGATCGCGGCGCGCGTCACACGCCAATACAGCCGCCTCGGCGCGCTGATGGACCCCGTCACCGACCGTCTTTTGGTCGTAAGTGGGGTCGTGGTGTGCTGGCACTTCGACCTGTTGCCCCGCTGGGCCTTGGCGGTGCTTGTCGTGCGCGAGTTGGCGATGGTTATGCTCGGCCGCTACGGCCTGAAGCGAGGCGTGGAGCTACGCATCAACTGGCCCGGGCGCATCTCGGTGGCGCCATTGATGGGGGCCCTGTTCTTTGCGATGACAGGGCTCGGCGGGCTGGCCGAAGTGCTCTTGTATGTCGGCTTGGTGCTTGCCTTGTTGGCTAGTGCGCTGTATGTGCGCTCGGGACAGGCCCAGCTGCGCGCGCGACGCCACATAGCGAGCAGCCGCTCACCCGCCAGCCAGGCCCCGATCGTGCCCGAGCACAGGAGCAAGGCCATCAAGCTCACGTTGTAGCGGGGCTGGTCGTTGAACAGGGTCGCCAGGCCCGCCACGCTAATCAAGACCCCCGTGCTCACCACGAGCACGAAGCGGCGCGTCAGGACCAGGCCCGCCAGCAATCCGATCCAGGCCAGCAATAGGTAGATCATGTGCTGGGTTTGGCTCGTGTCCGGGTGGTAAGTACCGTTGCCACCGCTCCACACGTTGTCCCACATCTTCCAGTACTTGCCCCACAGCATCGCCGCGAAAGCCGCCGGTTTGCCGAGCGCGTACTTTTCGATGTTGGCCAGATTTTCCTTGTTGACCGCATCGTTCTCGGACAGGCCGGGATGGCGCGCTTCGATCAAGCGGAACACGGGTGCTGAGCTCTGCTGCCAGTAGCGCCCACAGTCCTGAGGGAAGTGACGGCACACTGCGGGAGCCAATTGCTCCTCAGTGGGCACGAGCAGACCTTTGCCCGGTAGATAGGAGCCGATGAAAAACGCGTCTGGCCCGGCATTCGTGATCGGCACGAACCTCCCCTCCTTATCCGAGGCATATGCGAGCCAAGGCGAGAGCGTGAGCAGCAGCGCGCCCAGATATATGGCGCCCCGCAGCAGGCCCTCGCGCCAGCCGGGGCGCCCGACCAGAGTCAAGGCCAGCGCTATGAAGCCCATGCCGACGGCCAGGTCGCCGCGCGTGAGGCAGGCCAGACCGCCGACGAAGCCGGCGCCGAGCAGCCACAACAGCTCGTGGCGGCTGCCCAAACGTCGCTGCGCCAAGACGGCCGCGCCGACGGCTCCCAGCAGCACGAAGGCGCCCAGGGGCTCGCTGAGGAAGGTCCGTGTGGCCTCGATCAAGGGCTCATAGGAGGCGACCAGGGCGGTCGCGATCACCGCCGCCCAGGGGCCGGCCAAGAGCCAGGTCAGCGCCGCCACCAAGAGCAGCGTGGCGATCCCGATCGCCAGCTGCGTGTACTGGGCGGGGCCTTCGGCGTGGGTCGCCAGGCGCAGCGAATGGTGGCCCGACAGGCGTGTGGCGATCGCGAAAGCCACCGAGGTGCCCGGCGGCCACTTGAACGTGGCATAGCGTTCGTCGGCCAGGATCCGGTTGGCGTTGCCGACATAGCCGTTCTCGTCGGCCGACAGGTGCGTGTTGGTGCCGATCGCCCCCGCCCGCGCGATACCGCCGCCGATCGCGATCAGGGCGATCAGGACCGCCGCGACGATTTGGGTGCGGGTCAAACGTGGTTTTGAGAGTCTCAAGCTCAACTTCACCTTTTGGTCTATACTCGGCTGGCAGAATGGCAGTAGACAGCAGTTATTTGACCTGCATCCTTGCGCAAGAGGAGATCGCCCGCGATGGACACCTTCCCGGACCTCGGCTCGATGACCGACAGTGAGCTTAAGGATGTGATCCGCCAGCTCACCGAGGAGGAGATGGAGATCTCCTACAAACGGCGCATCTTGCACGGCAAGATCGACATCCTCAGGGCCGAGCTTGTCAGCCGTCTACGCCAGCAGCACCGCGATGGCGAACCCGCGATCTCCGGTGACGACGTCAAGCGCCTCTCGGACATCCTCGCCAACCGCGCGGGCGGAGTCTCGACCGACGAGCTGTAGCCGTGTCCCGCGCGGCGACAGCACACCTCAGGACCTAGGGACCGCGCGTATGGCGGTGCACTGTCCCGAGTGCGGTTTCGTCAATGACGAGGGCGCCAACTACTGCCAGCGCTGCGGCGCGCTTTTGGCGCGCGGCGAGGGTAGCGCCAGCGAGCCGGTAACCGCCACTTACCGCATCGACGACGACGGCGAGCTGGTGCCGGTCGAGATGGAGCAGGTCACAGCCAAGGGGCCCGCTTTGGTGATCCGGACCGGAGGAGGTCGCGCGGGCGAGAGCTTCGCCGTCGACCGCGAGCGCATGACGATCGGCCGGCGCCCGGACTCCGATGTGTTCCTCGACGATGTGACCGTCTCGCGCGACCATGCCTTGCTTGTCGCTAGAGGAGACCACTGGTATCTGGACGATTGCGGCTCGTTGAACGGCACCTATGTAAACCGCTCAAGAATCGACTCTCATCGCCTGGAGGAGGGCGACGAGCTGCAAATCGGCAAGTACAAGCTCACTTACCACGCGCGCTGATGGCCACCCGCAGATCGAGATCCCCGACGGGACGCGCCCCACGGCACCGGTGCCGCCTCCGCGCCCCAGAAGGCTTTGACGATCGGCGCCGTGTGCAAGGCCTTGGTGGCGGAGTTCCCCGATATCTCGATCTCCAAGATCCGCTATCTGGAGGACCAGAAGCTGCTCACGCCCAGGCGTACTCCCGGTGGCTACAGGCTCTACTCCCAGACCGATGTCCAACGCTTGCGCACGATCCTGCGCATGCAACGCGACGAGTTCCTGCCTTTGCGGGTGATCCGACAAGAGCTGGCTGCCGGGCGCGCCGGCGAGATGCAAGTGCCCCGCCCCGGACGCGAGAGCGGCAAGCGCGCCTGGCATTCGAGCGTCAGCGTGCGCGAGCAAGAGGGAGGGCTCTACTCCCTCCAAGACGTCTTGGAGGAGACTGGTGCCGAGGACAAGCTCGTGCGCGAGCTTGAAGAGTACGGTGTCGTCAAAGGCGAGATGCGAGGCGGGGTGCGCTATTTCGACGAGACCGAGCGCGAGATCATAAGCGCCGTCTCAGAGCTTGCCCGCTACGGCGTGGGGGGCCGCAACCTGCGGGTGTTCCGCTCCTCGGCCGACCGCGAGGCCAGTCTCTTGCAGCAGATCCTCGCTCCAGCCTTGCGCTCGCGCAACCCCCAGCGGCGCAAGGACGCGGTTGACGCGCTCGAGAACCTGGCCGCCGTCACCACCCATCTGAAGCATTTGCTGTTGGTGCGCGACTTGCGCAAGATAGTCAGGTAAGACGGCCGGTCCGCGGCGCTCATGCTTGTGACTAGCGACCTGCGCGCCCTGATCCGCGACATTCCAGACTTCCCTAAGCCGGGGATCGTGTTCAAGGACATCACGCCTCTGATGGCCGACGCCGCCGCGCTGGAGCAGGCGGTGGACGCGCTCGCCGAGCATGCGCGTCCATTGCGGGTCGAATGTGTCCTGGCCGCGGAGGCGCGCGGATTTCTGCTCGGTCCAGCTTTTGCGTTGCGGCTCGGCACCGGGTTCGCCCTGGCGCGTAAGCCGGGCAAGCTGCCCTATGAGACGGTCAGTGCCGAGTACGGGCTGGAGTATGGGGTGGACAGCTTGGAGCTACACAGCGACGCGATTAGTCCGGGCACGCGAGTATTGGTTCACGATGACCTGCTCGCCACGGGCGGCACCGCGCGGGCATTGTGCGACTTGGTGGAGCGCTCGGGGGAATCGTGGTGGGCTGTGGTTTTCTGGTGGAGCTCGTCTTTCTGGGCGGGCGCGAGCGCTTGGCCCCCTACGAGGTCCATGCTCTGCTCGCGTACGAGGCTTAGGCAGTGCCCACGGTCCGGCGCACCCGCACAATCGACGCTTCGTTGCAGGAGCTGTGGGAAGTGCTCGGCGACCCCCACCACCTGCCTCGCTGGTGGCCACGCGTGAATCGGGTGGAGGCGGTCACCACGACGGCCGCGGGCGCCTTGGACGCCTTCACCGAGGTGCTGATGAGCGCCAAGGGGAAAATCGTGCGCGCCGACTTCCGCCTTGTGGACGCCGTGGCTCAGCGTCGCATTGTGTGGGCTCAACAGGTTGAGGACACTCCGTTCGCCAAGGTGCTCAAGAGCGCCGAGACCGAGGTCAGCCTGGCGAGCGCGGACAGTGCCCACGCAACCGAGGTGACGGTCGAGATACGCCAGAGCTTGCAAGGCTTCCTCGCGCGCCTCGGCGGACATCTGGTGCGTCGCGCTGCCAGCTCCACGATCGAGGAGGCTTTGGATGGCTTGGAGCGGATCTTCGGAAGACCCGCTCCATGACCAGCTCGGAGGCACGTTTGGCAACATCCGGCAAGAGTCTTGCCGCACCGGCGTCGATGCGTTGGTGGGGCTGGGGCGATCCGCTGCATCCGCCTGGCCTGCCAGGGCATGCCCTGGAGTTCTTGCGCGAGACCGTGGGCGTGGCGGCGCGGCCAAGCCCCCGGTGGCGCTCGAACACGTGCGGATCGACCCTCGGCGATCCCCGCCGCCACGCTCGAGCGGTTGCGCGACTCGCTCGGGTCAGAAGCAGGTGCGCGAGGACCACGAGGACCGCGTGGGGCACGCCGCCGGCAAGGGCTACCCCGACCTCGTGCGCCTGCGCGCGGGCGCGCCCGAGGGGGCGCCCGATGCGGTGCTCTATCCCAGCTTCGCGCGAGCGGCTACGCGCCCTGCTGGACCTGTGCGCGCGCGAATCGCTGGCGGTGGTGCGCTTTCGGTGGCGGCACCAGCGTGGTTGGCGGGGTTGAGCCTCTGCGCGGCGACCACCGGGCGGTGGTGGCGCTAGATACCAGCCGCCTGGCAACGTGGTGGAGCTTCGACGAGCGCTCGGGGATCCTGACGGTGCAGGCGGCGCGCGCGCGCGCGAGCGTCGAGCGCTGGCTGGGCGCGAGGGGCTTCACGCTCGGCCACTTCCCCAGTCCTTCGAGTACGTGTCGCTCGGCGGCTGTGCCGCCACTCGCTCGGCGGGTCAAGCCTCCACGGGCTATGGCCGCTTCGAGCGCATGGTCCATGGTCTGCGCATGGTGGCCCCCGCCGGCGAGCTCGACTTGGCGCCCGTCCCCGCGAGCGCGGCCGGTCCTTCGGCTGCGCGAACTGGTCGTCGGCTCGGAGGGCGCGCTCTGGCGTGATCGACGAGCTTTCCCTGCGCGTGCGCCAGGCGCCCGCGGAGCGCGTCTACGAAGGGGTCTTCTTCGAGAGACTTCGAGGCTGGCGTGGAGGCCTTGCGGGGGCTCTCCCAAAGGCACTGCGCTCCCGACGTGGCGCGGCTCTCCGATCGAGCAGGAGACACGCATGTCGCTTGCGCTTGCCGGCTCCGGTGGGGCAAGGGACGGCTCGGACGCGCCTACCTCGGGCGTGCGCGGCTATCGCAAGGCTGCCTTGCGATCCTTGGCTTCGAGGGCGAGCCCGAGGAGGTCGCTGCTCGCCGCGTGCGCGCGCCCGGCATCGTGCGCCGCGACGGCGGGCTGCGCGGTGGGACGCTCCCCGGGCGAGGCTTGGCTTGCATCGCGCTTCTCCGCGCCCTATCTGCGCGACGAGCTGCTCACCCACGGCGTGATGGTGGAGACGCTGGAGACGGCCACGCGCTGGTCGAACGTGCGCGCGCTACACGCGCGCGTGCGGCGAGCGATCGACCGGGCGTTGCGCGCGGCGGCACGCCGGGACTGGTCATGTGTCACGTCTCACACCTCTATGAGACCGGCGCCTCGCTCTACTTCACGTTCCTGGCGCGCCAAGCCGAGGGCGAGGAGATCGCCCAGTGGCGCGCCGTAAAGGAGGCCGCGAGCGCCGCGATCGTGGAGGGGGCGGCACGATCACCCACCATCACGCCGTCGGGCGCGACCACGCGCCGTGGATGGAGCGGGAGATCGGCGGCGAGGCGAGTGCGTGCGCTACGCGCGCTCAAGGCCGAGCTCGACCCGGCGGGGATCATGAACCCGGGCAAGCTGCTTGCCTGAGCTCGTCGGCGGCCTAGGCGCGCGAATGGCACTGCGACGACGGCGATTGGGCGCTGCCGGATCAGTGCAGCGCGAACGTGCCTTGAGCACGATCGGCCCGGGATGGGCGGGTGCGTGCTCGTCTCGCGCGTCACGATCAGCTGGCGAAGAGGCTTGCGTTCGAAGGCAACGGGTTGCCGCCCTGAGCTGTCCGTCTGAGCCCACGTTGGGGCGCGTCCCAGCGGCGCCGAGCTGGAGGGCGAGTTGTACAGCCACACCGCGTAGAAGAACCCGTTGGAGGGGGGCAGTCCCTGCGCGGTGATGTAGAAGGCGCTGCGACCCCCCTCCGAGAGCACATATGCGTTCCCGACGCTTTAAGACGGTTCGGGTCGAGTGAGCGAGATCGTCGATCTGGCTTCGCCTGAGACGTCGGCTCGAGTCGTTGTGCTGGTGGTGCGTGCTCGACGTCGGGTCGTGCCGCGGTGTTGGAGCTTTGCCCCGCCGCCGCTGGAGATCAGCACGACCGCCACCACGATCACCACGACGATTGCCCCCAAGAGCGAGCGCTCCGGCGCGTCGCGACTCCGGGCGGCTGCTGCGGGCGCGGCCGGGCCGATGGGCGTTCTCGCGTAGAGGACGCGGGCGAGGGCCGCCAGCCTGCGCGCGGCACCCCGTGCTCGCCGCACTCGGTCCCTCGTCCGCACCGTTTGGGGACCACCGGCGGGCGCAGGCCGCTCCGCGCCGGAGCCGGTCGGAGGCGCGCTTGGCGCGGCCGCCCTGTCCACGGCGAGCGCGTCGAGTGCCGCGTGCGCGCGGTCGCGCACCGCGCTCTCGGGGATCGCCCAGCATCTCCGCCACCTCCCATAGCTGCGGCCGCGCTCGAGCACGAGCGACAGCACGGCGCGCTGGTCGGGTGGCAGTCGGTCGAGGTCGGTCATGTCAGAGGTCCGCCATCGCGTCGTCCTCACGGCTGGCGGGGTCCTTAGGCTATCGTGGCCGCCCGATGCCCATCCCACCCGTCGCGCAGATCAACGAGTTCCTGCTGGGCTTCGACCGCTTGTATGGGCTCGAGCTGGTGGAGTGCTCGGAGAGCGAGGTGCGCGCGCGGGTTGCTCGTTCGCGACGAGCACAAGCAGCCGGCCGGGCTCGTACACGGGGGCTTGTACGCCGTCGATCGCCGAGTCGATCGCCTCGCATCGCCACAGGCATGACGGTGCTCGACGAAGGCAACGTCGCAATGGGCATGTCCAACAGCACCAGCTTTCTGCGGCCGATGACCAAAGGCACGGTGCACGCCCATGCCAAGCGCCTCCATCGCGGACGCACGACCTGGCTGTGGGACGTGACTTTCAGCGACGACGACGGTCGCACGTGCGCGCTCACGCGCATGACGATCGCCGTGCGCCCACTGCGCGGCTGAGTCATGTCCTGCCGTGCTCCGCGGCTTGGCGCGACCGGAAGTGCTGGCGCTTTGCGTCCGCGTGGATCTGGCGTTCGCGATTGGTCAGCCGCCGCGCTGTGCGGCAAGCTCACGCCGGCCGGTACCTGGCCAGGCAACGGGACGCGATCGAAGCCCGTGTCGGGCGAGCGCCGCCGGCAGCGGCGCCTGCGGCAGACCGACCTCGTTGAACGGCGTCATCGTCCCGCCGCCTGCGCGCGAGGACAGGGTTGCGTGCGTACACGCTCACCACCACCGCCCCGGTCGGGATCGCGAGCGTGGCGCCGCCCTGGGCAAGACTGGCCGTGGCCCCTCGCAGCGAGACAGTGCGCGTGGCGGCGGTCGCGCCTGGGACGAAGCTGTTGTCGGGCGAGCTGACAATCGTCACGGGCGTCACGCACGTGTACTGGCCGCCCAAGCACACAGTCGCCATAGCGGATCGTGACCGCTTCGCTCGGGTCGATCGACACGCTCGTGATCCGCATGCCTGGAAGCTCGAGCCCGAGCCAGTACACGGGGAAGCGACTCTTGACGATCACGCTCTCCAGCGCTGCGAGGCTCCAATCGGCTGGTCTTGGAGCGTATTCGCACCGCAGGCCCAGCACCAACGCGCACAGCGCGAGCGCACTTCCGGGCAGGGCTAGCGCGAGCGCGCGTCCCAACGAGATTGTTCGCGGTGACACTCTTCGCGGTGGTTGTGGGGAGATGTGCTGTTTGCTCACGTGAGGCAGACTAGCGGCGCTTTCGCCGCTCAGCCCCGGTATGCGTTGGTGATCGGCATACGTCGGTCACGACCGAAAGCACGCTCGGTGATCTTGATGCCGGGAGGCGCCTGGCGGCGCTTGTACTCGGCCAGGTCGACCAGTCGTGTGGCGCGCTCCACATCTGCTGTCGGCAACCCTTCGGCGATCAGTTGCTCGCGGCTGCGGTCGAGCTCGATGTAGCCGTGCAAGATCTGGTCGAGGACCTCATACGGGGGTAGCGAGTCCTGATCGGTCTGGTCGGTGCGCAGCTCCGCAGATGGGGCGCGATCGATGATCGAGTTGGGAATTGGGCTCGCGCTCGATGCGTCTGCGTGTGGCCGCCTGCGCGGTTCGTTGCGCCAGCGCGCGAGACGGTAAACGAGCGTCTTGGGCACGTCCTTGATGACCGCAAAGCCGCCCGCCAAGTCGCCGTACAGGGTCGTATAGCCGACTGACATCTCCGACTTGTTGCCGGTCGTGAGCACCAGCCAGCCAAACTTGTTGGAGAGCGCCATCAAGAGGTTGCCACGGATGCGCGCCTGCAGGTTCTCCTCGGTCAGGTCTGGCTCTGTGCCGGCGAAGTCAGCCTCCAAGGCTTGCGTGTAGGCGTCCATCGCCGGTTGGATCGGCAGCTCATGCGCTTTGACCCCCAGCGCCTGGGCCAGTGCGCGGGCGTCCTGTTGGGTGGCGGTCGAGGAAAAGGGGGAGGGCATGATCGCGACGTTCACGCGCTGGGACCCGAGCGCGTCGGCCGCCAGGCAGGCGACAAGCGCGGAGTCGATCCCGCCAGAGAGCCCGAGTACGACCGAGCCGAAGCCGTTCTTCTCGACGTAGTCATGCAAGCCAAGCAGCAGCGCCTCATAGACCTCCTGCTCGAGCGTCGCGATCGGTTCGCGTGGGGAGGCGGAGCTGGGTGGTGTTGTCTGCGCAAATGCCTGCCCCGCGCGCGTGCGCGTACGCGCGCGCGCGTCCCCCCTCAAAGAGACACCAACATCGCACACGAGCAGGTCCTCCGTGAACTGGGCGCCGCGGGCAATCGTCTCTCCGTGAGGGTCCAGCACGAACGAGTGGCCGTCGAAGACGAGCTCGTCTTGTCCGCCGACCATCCGCAGAAGGCGATATGGACGTCCGTTTCGCGGGCGCGCTCGGCAAATAGCCGCTCACGCTCAAGACCCTTGCCCGCGTGGTAGGGCGAAGCGGAGATGTTCACGATCAGTGTCGCTCCGGCGCCGGCCTCGGAGGTGGCGGGTGCGCCGGCCACCCACAGGTCCTCGCACACCGTCACACCGATCCGCCGATCGGCCTTGGTCTCCCGTTCCGCGAGCTCCTGCTGTACGACGCCGATCCCCAAACCCGCAAGCTCGATTACCGTGCCGCCAGGGTCGCCGGCCTTGAAGTAGCGCTGCTCGTCGAACACTCCGTAATTGGGTAGGTGAACCTTGCGGTAGACCTGTGCGACCTTGCCATCCGCGAGCACGGCCGCGGCGTTGTAGAGGACGGTCGCGATCGGTCCCGGCGATCCAGGCTCAGGCCCACGCACGGCCCCGGGGATACGCTCGGGAAAGCCGACGATCGCCACGATCCCCTGGGCGGCTGCGGCCAGACGTTGCAGCTGGTCGCCGGTGTCCTGCAGAAAGTGCTCGCGCAGGAGCAGGTCCTCCGGCGGGTAGCCAGTGAGCGCCAGCTCGGGGAACAGGACCAGCTCCGCACCAGCCCGCTTGGCGGTCTCGATGCCGTCCAAAATGCGCTGGGCGTTGCCGGCGAGGTCGCCGACAGTGGCATTCATCTGACAGAGGGCCAGGCGCACGCCGGTCCTCAGGCAACCGCGCTGGGCGCCACTAGGGGGCTGCCACCGCTCGCGGACGGCTTGCGCGCTTGCGCTTGGCCGCGGCGGCGGGCTTCGCCAGGCCGGCTGCCTTGGTCAACGCCGCGATCGAGCGCTCCAGCTCGCGCGCCAACGTCTCCAGCTCGGGTAGGGCGTCGTAGTCGGCGATCAGACCGAAGCCGAGGTGCCCGTCATAGCTCATCACCGCGATCCCAAGCGCCTGGCGGTGGGCCAGCGGAACCACCGGGTAGAGCGCCTTCATGCGACGCCCGAGCAGATACAGCGGGAACTGGGGACCAGGCACATTCGTCACGACGAGGTTAAAGAAGCGCTGGCGCGCCTGCAGACGTGCGGCCTGGCTAAGGATCGTCGGTGGGGCAAAGCCTGCGAGGTTGGTCAAGATCTCCGCGCCGACGGCTTGGCCGGAATGCTTGAGGCCGTCCATCTCCAGACGCACCTCGGCAAGGCACTCGACTGGGTCCACCACACCGACCGGCAACGGCGCCCACATCGCCGCGACCTTGTTGCCGAGCGCGCCGCGCTCCACGTCAGCGCGCACCGACACTGGCACCATCGCCTTCAGGACGAGGCCCTCGGTGTCGAAGCCCTGGGCGCGCATGTGGCGTCCGAGTGTGAGGCTAACCGCCGCCAGGACGACATCGTTGAGCGTGCCTCCGAGCGAATCCTTGATCGCCTTGAACTGGGCGAGATCCGCATCGACCCAGGTGTAGCGCCGATGCGAGCCGATCTCCACGTTGAGCGGGCTCGGCGGCGCCGGTGCGTTGATGCCGGCCAGGGTGGTGGCGCCTACTCCCACCAGCGCGTCCTTGACACGCTCAAAGGCCCGCCGAGGACGGCGCATGACCCGCCGCGCTCCGCGTGCCATCTCCGCCGGTGCGGTGGAGCGCTCCACCAAGGCGTCCGCCAACAGCTTGGCCGGCCCGGGCAGGGGACGGGCCACCCAAGGCACGGGCGGGCGCGGCGTGCCCGCCGGCTCCGGTGAAGCGTCGAACAAAACAGTTGTTATGTCAACTCCGGAGATCCCGTCGACGAGGGCGTGATGGGTCTTGGCTATCACCGCGAAGCGTTCGCCCGCCATGTGGGCCACTAGCCACAGCTCCCATAGCGGCTTGGAACGGTCAAGTCGCTGGGAGATAATGCGTCCCGCCAATTGCTTGAGCTCGGTCTCGTCTTCGGGCCGCGGAAGCCCGGTGTGACGGATGTGGTAGCGCGGGTTGAAGTGAGGGTCGTCGGTCCATACGGGCCTACCCTGATCGAGCGGCACATAGGCCAGGCGCTGGCGGTAGCGCGGCACGAGGTGCAATCGCGAGAGGATGTGTTCGACCAGCTCGTCATAGGTGGGTGCCTGTCCCTCGAAGACCATCACCGAAGCCACGTGCATGTGCGCGGTGCCGTGATCCTCCAGGTGCAGGAAGGCTGAGTCCAGTCCGGTCAGGCGATCAGGATTTGACATCGGCTTCGATTGTCGCGGGTCTGGTGGTGATCGTCAACGCTGAGATCGTCAACGGTGGGCCACAAGCGTGTGCGGGCCGACCTCGTCGATGCTCGCGTGCCCGGACAGGGCCATGTTGAGGTCTAGCTCGGCCAGGAAAGCCCGTAGCACCTCGATTACGCCTTGCTCGCCGCCGAGCGCCAGACCCCATACGTAGGGGCGGCCAAGGCACACTGCGCGCGCACCGAGCGCTAGAGCCTTCAAGGCGTCCGAACCGGAGCGGATGCCGCTGTCGAACAGGACCTCGCAGCGCTCGCCGACTGCCTTGACTACGCTGGGTAGCGCCTGCAGCGAGCCGATTGCGCCATCCACCTGACGACCGCCGTGGTTGGAGACGATGATGCCCTCGATCCCGTGCTCCACCGCGAGTGAGGCATCCTCGGCGCTCTGGATGCCCTTCAGGACGATCGGCAAGTCGGTGCACTCGCGCAGGAATGCCAGGTCATCCCATGTGACGGATGGGTTTGAGAACTGCCAGGCCCAATAGGCCACGGCGGTGGCCAAATCCTCCTCGGGGGGCTTGGGCAGAGCGGCGCGGAAGACGGGGTCGGAGAGGTAGCTGGCGTTGCCCTCGCCGCGCAGGAACGGCAGGAAGCCCTCGGTCAGATCAGCCGGGCGCCAGCCGAGCAGCCACGTATCGAGTGTCACCACGATCGCCTCATAGCCCGACTTCTCTGCTCGGGAGATGAAGCTACGCGCGAGCTCGCGGTCGCGCGGCCAGTAGAGCTGGTACCAGCAGGATTGCTCACCTGCCGCCTCGGCGATCTGCTCGATCGTGTGCGACGCGGCCGTGCTCGCGATCAGAGGCAACCCCACGTGGGCGCACGCACGCGCGCTCGCCAACTCGCCTTCGGGGTGGGCGACTGTCTGTACGCCGATCGGCGCCAGTAGTACTGGGGCGGGCAGCTTCGTGCCGAGCACTGTGCGCTCCAAGGTCCGCTCGGACACGTCGCGCAACATGCGTGGCACGATTCGCCACTCATCGAAAGCCTCGCGGTTGGCCCTGATCGTGTGTCCGCGCCCGGCGCCGCCTTGGATGTAGCCGCGCGGCCCGCGCGAGAGCATCGCGTAGGCGTCGCGCTCTAGCTCGCGCCAGTCCAAGGGTCGCGCCGGGTTGCGCCCGGCGAGCATGGAGCTGGCATAGATCTCGTGCTCGTAGTTGGAGAAAGGAGGATCGAGTGGCATTGTTGCCTGGATGCTATTCGGCCCTGAGGATCGCCGTCCCTGTGATTTGCTGTAGTCGTAATGACGAGGGAGCCGGAGACGGCGCGCAGGAACCAAACCAACCCTCAGGAGGCGAGGAAATGACATTCGACCAATCGAAGATTGGACAGGTGGTGGCGGCGCAGATGGAGGCGCTCGAAGGCCGCTACGGCGACGACTGCGAGATCGGCAACGTGTGCACGATCGTCGAGGTGCTAGGCCCGCATGGCTCCGACGTATCGGTGCGTTCTAGCGAAGCGCGTCCCCATACAACGATCGGTTTGTTGCGCATGGCCGAGGCGATGTTGCTCAACCGACTCGGCTCCTCACCGCGCGGAGACGACGAGTAGCCCGCTACTCCACTGGCCCAGCGCCGCGGGAACCGCCTGGGGGCATGCTGCACAGGCCGGTTCACAGTCTCGGCCAGAGCCCCTCATCAGCGAACGCCTCCAAACGCTCACACCACCACACACCCATCTACCACGATCTCCATCGTCACCAACACGAGCTTTCCCAGTCGAGAACCAGACACAAGAAAGGTTCGTCAAAACAGCAACGAATCCCACAAAAAAGCTAACAAAACCCCTAGTAAGTTTGGACCTGTGTCTGTCCAGCGTGAGGCTTGTCGGAGGTCCTATTGAAGGAATCGATGCTAAATTCATTCCAATGATTAGGAAATGTCGAGAAGGTCTGGCGTGAGCCTCGCTGAAAACGCCGTCGTCTATGACGTCGTTCAGACACTATCTGGACGTCATGTCGCTCACCGGCATCTCCGTCGCGCCCTCGCCGGGGCTCGCGGCCAAACCGTGCTCGACGTGGGTGCTGGCACCGGCAACCTTGCTCGGGTGCTCCCCAACGACGCAATCTACTGGGCGCTAGATACCGATCCGGCCAAGCTGGCGCGATTGTCGCTGAAGGTGCCTCATGCGCGCTGTTTGCAGGGCTCGGCGCTCCAGATCGAGCTGCCCGACCAGGCTGTCGACTGGACGGTGTGCGTGGCCGTCGCTCACCATCTTGACGACCAAGAGCTGCCACTCCTGTTCTCAGAGCTCGCACGTGTGACCAGACATCGGCTTGTGTTCCTCGATCCGTTGGCGAGCACCCGCCCGGGAATCGCAAGCGTCCTTTGGCGCTATGACCAAGGCTCCCATCCGCGTTTGGCACAAACGCTGCTAGCGGAGTTGCGTCGAAGTTTTGCGATCGAATGGGAGGAGGGCTTTCGCGTGTTCCACAAGTATCTTCTCTGCGGTGCTGCTCCGCTGACTTCATGAAGCGAGCGGAATTCCACACCCGGCCCGACGGCCTGTCCGCGCTCCCGGTGCCGAGAGGCGGTAGACCTCAAGCGCTTCGTTGTCGAACACTGGCGTGCTCACGCTCCTCGGCTCGGGACCAGTAGCATCATGCAGCTTGTCGATTAGCACATAGTCGACCCCCTTGCGGGCCAGCATCTGCAGTGCGCCGACGTTGCCATGTGTTACCGCGAGTTCGTTAAGGGCGTATCTCGCAGGGAATGGCTGGCCACCGTAAGTGCCGGAGGAGGTGTAGGCCCAGCTCTCCAGGAAAACGCGTCTTTCGGTGAACGCCGAATAGTAGAAGTACTTTGAGTCGACTTCGCGTGAGGAGATGGAGTGATTGTTGACGGCCAGGATGTCACAAGGGTTAGTGTGCGCACGTACCCATAGCAGCCCGCTATACAGGGCGGCGGTCATCCCGCGATTTTCGCTTGAGTCCGTCGTCCCTTGCCTGCTTAAAAGCGTGTCCCACAATTCGGGCAGTGCCAACCCCAACGACTTGACCAAGCCCAGGCTGATCAGCAGCGGGATCGCGCAAGCTGCGATCCTCACCGCGCGCGAGCGGAGCTCGGGCATGTGGTAGCGCTCGAGCCTCGTGCTGAATAGCCATACCGCGCACGCGGTCAGTCCGTAAGCCACGAGGTACCAGATCATCCATACCCAGTTGACCTTTGCGATGTCCTTCCATCCCAGGAACGAGGCAGTCGCGATCAAGATTCGCGTCGAGGCCGCGATCGCCAAGCCGAACAGCAACATGATCACGCATGCTTGCGCGAGCTTGACGCGCAGAGCGGGCGCGGTCTCCTCCCACAGTCTGATCAGTCCGGCCGCGGCCACCGGCATGATTGCGATTGAACCGTAATTCATGAAGGCCAGCTGTGCGTCCCCTGCGGCTTCAAGCAGCGTATAGGCGGCGAGCGCAGTCGCGAATACAGCGATTGAGAAGATCGCGAAGGGCGCGATGTGGCGGTCGCGCAGGAGCCAGACAGCTCCCAACGCTGGCACGAACAGCAAAAAGCAAGTGAGCAGTGCCGCTGCGAGCAGCACCGCGAACTGAAAGGGGGAGTGGGCCGGAAACAGCGACACGAATAGCGTGAAGTGCATGAAGTCAAGCGGGCGTATGCGGATCGAGGAGACGCCGCCCGAAAGCATGAAGTGGTAGACGACGGCGGTGCAGAGCACTGACACGGCAAGATGGTCCAACAGGCGCCAGTTTTTGGCGCGGATTAGGCGCCACGTGCAGAATGCGCCCAAGCCGCCGATGAAGTCCGCGATCGCGATCGTCTTTGCCGCGGCTCCTCCGAGCACCAGGATGGCGCACACCAGCAGCGAACCGAGCGTCGCAATACGCTCTGAGCGAGTGGGTCTCGACAGGCTCGTACGCTCGCGGGAGAGCTGGCGCTGGATCAGTGCGAGCAAACCTAGAAAGAAAGGAATGCCGAGGGCGTAGGTCGGACTGAAAGTCAGCTGGTAGAAGGGTGTCGTCCCGAACGCTTCCCATTTCGTGGCATCAAGACTCAGATCGTTGACTGGGAACAGCAGGGCGACCGCGAGCGTGCCGGCCCAGCGTGAACGCCCAAGCTTGCTGCCAAGCAGCCAGAGCTGTAGGGCGATTACGAGCGTCACCGTAGTCGGAAACAAACGCAGCACGACCGCGGCAATGGAAACCCCGGTCACCTGGTTGATCGCCGCGGCATGGATAAAGAAACCCGTGTAGTAGTGCAGAGGCTGTCCGGCCACATAGGGCTCCATGATCGGCCAGTGATGGCGAGCATCTGCGGCGATTGAGATGTCGAAGACATTGTCCGGGAAGTACGCAACGGTGGCTGCGTGTCCGGGCAGTGGATAGCGCGTGAACCATTCGATCAACAGGACCATCGCCGCGGCGGAGACGATGCAGCCCCCGACCAGGAGCGGCATGCCCCTCTCTTCGCTTCGCGGCCGGCCGCGGGTGCTTGCAAGTTGACGAAGGGCCGCAGCGAGGGACAGGCCACGGCTGCGAAGCAACGCCGGTCCCAGTACGAGAACCGCCAGCACTGGCAGCAACTGAAAAAGCTCACGCCGGCCCAGCGCGGCGGTCAGGGCGAACGCTCCGATCTCGATCGCCCATCCCAGCGGCCAGCCGATCGCGAGCATGCGCAAACGCTCTTTGCGCTCACCGCTGAGCAGTGCATAGAGCATGCATCCCGGCAGCAGCACGAACAGACCTTCGAAGGCCAGGTAACGTGCCGCGTCGAGCATTGAGACGCCAGTTAGCAACCAGGTGGAGATCGCCACAACGAGAACGAGCGGTATGGCGAGTCGCCCGGCCGCATCGATCGGACGGCCGCGAGGTCTCCAGGACGAGGTGTGTTGTGCTACTGCCATCTGCGTCCAATCCCGGCGGCGAGGGATGGTCCCCGGCGCTCAGCCCTGCCCGGCGCGGTACAGTCGCTCCTCGGCGGGGCGATAGTACTCGTCGAGGCTCGTCACGACCCGGGTGTACCACCCCAAGAGTTGTTGCACCCGCGGTGGCTGGAGGAGCACCAGCTCGTCTCCGAGCGCCCGCACGTAATCGATCTGCTGCTTGAAGAACGAGCGCGTGAACTGGTGGTTGACGGCAACGCGATCGGTGCCCGAGGTATTGATCCCAGCGGCGTGCCACAAAGTCGAGTCGAATATCACCATTGAGCCCGCCGGGCAGGAGACGGCTGAGGCGTGCCTTTGCAGGTAGGCAGGGTCGGGTGCCTGCGATCGTTGGTGGGTGCCCGGGACCACCAGGGTTCCGCCGTTCTCGGCGGTGAACGGGTCGATCGCGAGCATGACGTTGACCGATGCTACGTAGCCGTTGAGGTACCTCGGGAAGTCGCGGTGAAAAGCGTGCTGGAAGGTATTCGCCGCGGACGGCTCGTGTGGAGGCAGGATAAAACCGTTCTGCAGGTGCAGGACCGCGGTCTTGGACATCACGCGATCGACCACCGCAAGCATCTCCGGGGTCTGCAGGAGCTCAAGTAGGGATGGGTCATAGCGTCCCATCAGTCGCAGCACGCCGAGCTCTCCGGCACGGTCCAGACGCTCCTGGCCGATCTCCTCACGGATCTTGGCCTGGACCTCGTACATAGCCGCCCGTGTGCGATCAACCAACTCGCCGGAGAGCACGTCGGTCAGCACAGCGCAACCCTCATAGCGAAGTGCCTCGCACACGTATGCAAGCCAGTCGCCGTCCTCCTTTGCGCTGAGCGTGAGCATTGGCTCTAAATGCTGCGCAGTTCGTCACTTTTGCGGTGGTGCGGCGGCGTCGCTGTGGCCGCCAGTACGGTTCCCTCCTCCTGGCTTTTGAGCACCGTGGCCCCAGCGCCGATGACGCAACGGGGCCCTACCGAGATTTCGTCGCGGAAGGTCGCGTTGACGCCGACAAAGCAACTTTCACCGATCGTCACGTGGCCTGAAACCACCGCGTGGGAGGCAATGAAGCAATGGTCTCCGATAGTGCTGTGATGGCCGATGTGGTTGCCGCTCCAGAGCACCACGTTGTCGCCGATCTCGACGAACGGCTGGATCACATTTGCCTCGAATACGAAGCTGTTCTCGCCGATCGGATGCTCGCTCATGATCATCGCGCGTGAGCTGACGTAGGTGACGAAGCCGTAGCCAAGGCGCTTACAGTGTTCGTATATCTCCCGTCGCGCCCGGTTCAGTCCCTGGTAGCCAAGCGCCACGAGGATCTCGACTCGGTCGGGCGGGTAGGCATCGAGCAATTCCTCGAAGGCAACCAGTGGCAACCCCGAGAACGTGTCCGTGTTGGCGTACTCGCCGTGTACGGTGTAGGCGAGCACCTCGCGCGCGCCGTCCTGGGTTAGGTAGACAGTGGCGACCTCGGCGTAGGAGCCTGCGCCGAAGATGACAACCGGAAGCTTGCTCATCCTCCCCCCAGCATGTAGCGTGGCGCGTCCTCGCCGACGTTGAAGAGGAGATCCAGCACGCTGACACGGTGGTCGAAGGGTGGATACAGCTGCTCGTACTCGGGGTAGCCTTCGTAGTTCATCCACTCCACCTCGATGCCCTCATCGTGGAAGTGTCGCTCGTCCAGATATGCCCGTGCCGCGGGTCCAGAGACATAGCGTCCGGCGCCTGCCGCCCGGCAGATCGAAAGCAGGCGCTCGCTCTTATTCTCATCGTCAGGGTAGTCGGTAGAGAGGGTGATAGGTGTGGTTATCGCAAGCAGGTCTCGCAGAGCCTCGAGGAAGCGACGGTTAATGGCGGTGAGATATCCGTCTTTGATGCTCAGGTAGATAGCTTCCAGCAAGGGGCTGTAGCGCTCGAAGAAAGGCGCTCGGCGGTACCAGGAGGCGATTATCGCCCAGTGCTTGGCCGCCCAGTTGGGGTCGCTGACGAGCGTCTCGTCGATCCTCTGCAGGTAGCGACCTTTGACTTGGACTGGGATCGTCAACCAGCGCACGCCTGTGGGGGACTTGAGTCGGTTGCGATTACGCCAATCGCGTCGCGTGTACTGGACGTTGTCTAGAAGGATGAACTCATCGACTAAGTCCATCAGATCGAAGTAGCCCTTCCAGGGCACATAGCTGGATTGAAGGATCGCGACCGTCTTTGTTTCACCCGCTCCCCGAGGGTAATTCGCTCCCATTTGCGTGATACTATCACGGCCGATGCAGTCCGATAGTCAGAAACATTTGGGTGAAACTGTCCCCACTTTGAGCGTTGTCGTACCTGTTTTTGGCTGCCGTCCCTGCTTGAGTCACCTGCACGAGCGGCTGGTCGATACGCTCGACGGACTGCCCGCCGGTTATGAGATCGTGCTCGTCGATGATCGCGCCGAAGATGGATCGTGGGAGGAGATAGAACGCCTGGTCGAGCTCGACGGATGCGTGCGAGGGATCAGGTTGAGCCGCAACTTCGGACAGCACGCCGCGATTACCGCGGGTCTAAGACACGCGCGGGGCCAGTGGGTGGTTGTGATGGACTGCGACCTGCAAGATCCGCCGGAGGATGTGCCGCGCCTATATGCCAAGGCGCTTGAGGGGCACGACATTGTCTTCGGCCGTCGGCGCCACAAGCCGACCGGACCGGTCCATCGCCTGATCGGCCGTTTGTACTTCCGCGGTATTCGTGTGCTGGGCGGAGCTCAGCTGGATGGCCAGTACGGCAATTTCAGCATCATTTCGCGTAAGGTAGTCAATGCCTTCCTCGAGCTGCGCGACCAGGATCGTCACTATGTGATGATCCTGACGTGGCTAGGCTTCGACGCGGCGATGATCGACTATGAGCCTGCACTGCGCTACCGGGGAAAGAGCTCCTATAGTTTCGCACGACTGCTCGAGCACGCATTCGACGGTGTCTTTTTTCAGACGACGGTTCTTCTACGCTGGATAGTCTACGGCGGCTTCGTCTTGGCGCTTGCCGGCGCTTTGGCGGCCGCCTACTTTGCGGCCGCCCGGCTTGCCGGTGAGCTGTATCCCGGCTGGACAAGCATCGTCGTTGCGGTACTGGTGATGGGCGGCTTCATCATCCTCAGCACAGGGATCACGGGCCTGTATATAGGCAAGGTATTCGAGCAGGTCCGCAATCGCCCCGTATTCGTGGTCGACCGGATCGCCGAGCGCGCCCAGATCGGCTCTCAGGAGAGCGAACGTATGGTCGTCGCGGACAGGCGCTCGTGAGTCAAGGCTTCGGCGGGCCCAGCGGCGCCCAAGGATGGCGCCGGCGGGGGCCGCTTCTTAGAGCTCCAACTGGCCAGGCATGGGCGAGTTCGCACGCCGCTCTGCCGGCGGTGCGGTTGCTCGACGAGCGCCGCGGCGAGCTCTACTACTCCCCGCGCGATGAGCGGGGGCGCGCGCACGTCGCACGCGCCGAGTTGGAGGTGGCGCCGGATGGAGCGCTGATTGTGACTGGTCGCGACCCAGAGCCCGTTCTGCGGCCAGGATCGCTGGGCTCCTTCGATGACAGCGGTGTCACGATGTCCTGTCTGGTGGAGGGGGAAGAGGGGACCTTTCTCTATTACAGCGGCTGGACGCTTGGTGTTACGGTGCCTTTCTACTTCTATGCCGGGCTGGCCTTGCGTCCGCAAGGCCAGCGCGAGTTCAAGCGCGTCTCGGCGGCGCCCATCCTCGAGCGCGACGCGGTGGATCCGTACCTCACGGCATCGCCTTGGGTGCTCCGCGAGAAGGACGGCTGGCGCATGTGGTACGTGTCGTGTTCGAAGTGGGAGACAATCGGGCAGGAAATCCGCCACTACTACAACTTGCGCTACGCCGAGAGCGATGACGGCATCCACTGGCGTCGCGCAGGGCAGGTCGCGATCGACTTCGCCGACGAGCGCGAGTATGCGATCAGCCGGCCTTGCGTGATCCACGATGGAGATCGCTATCGCATGTGGTTCGCCGCACGTGGTGATCACTATCGCTTGGGTTATGCCGAGTCCCACGACGGGCTCAGCTGGCAACGCGACGACAGCCGCGTCGACCTGGATCCCGCCGCGGAGGGATGGGACGCCGAGATGATCGCCTATCCAGCTATCTTCGATCTTGGCGGACGCAGGTACATGCTTTACAACGGCAATGGATACGGGCGCACTGGCATCGGCTATGCGACCGCTGAGGGGGTGGTCTGACATGGCGTGGCTGTATGTAGCCGCGACGGTGGCGCTTACGGTGCTGGGTCAACTCGTGGTCAAGTGGCGAGTGTTGCGCCATGGTCACATACCGCCGAGCCTACAGGGCAAAGTCTCTTATCTGACGGGACTTTTGATCGATCCATGGGTACTTCTCGGGTTGCTGGCTGCATTCGTTGCGGCGCTCGCGTGGATGTCCGCGCTGTCGCGCCTGGAAATCAGTCGCGCATACCCGTTCATGGGGCTGTCCTTTGTCATGGTGTTGCTATTGAGCGCTGTCTTTTTCGGAGAGGCCGTCACCGCCGCCAAGCTCGCGGGCGTGATCCTGGTCGTCACGGGGATCGTGGTCGGCGCCAGCCTGTAGCGGGCCCTCCCGGGCGCGACAAGTGCAGAGGTCTACGCGACGACGCTGTTGGTGCGCTAAGCAGATTTAGGGTCGGAAACAATCGTCACCAATTTGCTTGACAAGCGCTTCGGGGATAGCAAGAATAATTCCAAGAAATCGAAACGCGGGGCGCGCTGAATGGTGTTCGATCTAATGGGACGATTAGAATTTGCAAAAGATACTGCCTGGCTGGCGCGAGGGTAGAGCCGGGCATCGGATCGCGTGTCACCAGGGTCGGACATCTCCGCGTCTTCCGTGAGCGCATCGAGCCCTTCGCATGCCATAGGGGTTGCGCTGGCCGAGGAGGCAGGGCCTCTCATCGTGACCGGAAGCGCACCGCCTGTGCGCGAGGTTCTTCCGGCCAAGATCCCCTTCAACCATCCCTTTACGACCGGAGACGAGTTCGCTTACATCAGCGAAGCGATAGAGAACTTGCACCTGTCCGGTAACGGGCCGTTCTCCACGAGGTGCTGCAGGTGGCTCGAGGACTCTGTCGGTTGTGAGCAGGCGCTGCTGACCTCCTCGTGCACCTCAGCGCTCGAGATGGCGATGCTCGTAGCCGGCATCGGGGCGGGTGACGAGGTGATCGTGCCGTCGTTCACATTTGTGACGACGGCCAGCTCGGTGGCGCTACGCGGCGCCGTCCCTGTGTTCGTCGATGTGCGCGAGGACACTCTCAATCTCGACGAGCGCCTCGTGGAGGCAGCGATCACCTCGCGGACACGAGCGATTCTGCCGGTCCACTACGGGGGTGTCGCGTGTGAGCTTGACGCGCTTTCGGACATCGCGAAGAGCTATGGGCTGATCCTTATCGAGGACGCTGCCCAGGGCATCTCGGCCTCCTACCGGGATCGTCCGCTCGGAACATTTGGAGACCTGGGTTGCATCAGCTTTCACGAGACCAAGAACCTCATCTGTGGCGAGGGCGGCGCGCTGCTCGTCAATCGTTCCGACTGGGTCGAGCGTGCCGAGATTATCCAGGAGAAGGGAACCGACCGGACTCGCTTCCTGCGCGGGCAGATCGACCGCTACACGTGGACAGACCTCGGTTCTTCCTTTCTGATGAGCGAGATATCTTCAGCCTTCCTGTGGGCGCAGATCCAGCACGCCGAGGAAATCCTCGCACGCCGCATGGCGATTTGGCGCTCCTACCACGAGAGGTTGGCGGCGCTCGAACTCGCGGGTAGCCTGACGCGACCGACGATCCCCGCCGACCGGCGCCACAACGCGCACATGTACTACATCTTGCTCGACGATCGAGACACTCGCGATCACCTTATCGATTCCCTCGCTAAGCAAAATATCCACGCCCTGTTTCACTACATCCCGCTGCATTCCTCGCCGGCGGGAGAGCGCTTGGGCCGCGCCGCCGGCGAGCTTCCCATCACAGATCGCGTCAGCGAGACGCTAGTTCGATTGCCGCTGTGGGTGGGAATGAGCGAAGCTGAAGTGGCACGGGTGTGCGATGCGGTGGAGAGGGAGGTTTAGGAATCTCAATTGATTCGTGGGAGGCGAGGCAAGGCGTTCTCAATGGCTTGCTAGGCATCAATGAGCAGCAAGGGTTGGATAGATGAAGAAGAGATTTGGCGAGGACTGTAGTCAGGGGTAACTGGGTCCCGATGGTCGCGGAGCTTTGGTGGTCTCATGCAGAGATGACCCATGTGTGCGCATGATCACACTTTGCGCACAGAGGCCTCCACTAGCGTTTTCTTGACTGATTGATTTCTGCCGAGTCGTCTCCGTGGATGGAGACGAGCGGGGGACCCACTGCCGGGCTCGAGGAGAGGGCCTGGATGGGGCGAATCGGCCGCCACTAGGTGCGGCTGTAACGCCCGACTGGTGCACGTATGGACGCGTGCCTCGGCGGGACGTGAGCCCGACAGCTAACCCCGTAGGCGGCTACCCAGGAGGACTCATTGCTTCCCATGTTTGCGGGACTTCCCGCAACACCGGTCGCTGAACCGGTTGCCCAGCTGATCGATCCCGCGCCACTATCTGTTCCACTCGCGCGGGTCAAGCTGCGGATTCGCAGGATCGACCTGGACGTACTCGATGGCACCACGGCGATGGTTGCCGGCACGCTACGTCCAGCGCCCATCGGCGTCTCCACCTCAACGCTCCCGGGCGCATCGCGTCTAACACTTGCCGGCCGCAAGGTCGAGCTGCAACGCCTCGGGCGCCACGGCTGGCATGCCTTTGCTCATACTCTGACCGGAGTGAAGGGACGCTTCGTGTTGCGCTACAAGCCGCATCGCCTACTCAGCGAGCGAGTCAGGATCGTGTTCGCCGGCGACGCTCACGACCGAGCCACCAAGCGCTACCTCGGTCACCTGCGCTCCTACCGGCTCGCCGGAGCGTCTTGGTACGGGGGCGGGGGCAGTCTTGCCTGCGGCGGGGAGCTAACAAGCTCCACGATGGGGGTGGCCAACAAAACGCTTCCCTGCGGCACACTCGTCAGGTTGCGCTACGGCGGGCGCGAAGTGAGCGTGCCTGTGGTCGACCGCGGGCCCTACGTCGCCGGCCGCGAATTCGACCTCACCGAAGCGACCAAGCGTGCGCTCGGCTTCGAAGGGGTGGGTGAGGTTTGGAGTACCCGCTAGCCTGATGGGCGAACATGAGCAAGTTGGCAAGACAGCAGCAGCCAAGACGCAGCCGCACGAATCGGAAGCCCACCCACCCGGCGCGGCGTAAAGCCGTGGTGGTGGCGGTAGCCGCTGTGCGCTTTGCGCGCATGACTCGCAAGCTCAAGAAAGCTAGCCGCAAAAGTCGCAAGGCACGCCGTCGCGCGGCACTGGCATCCGGGGCCTTCTCGCTCGGATCGCTCGCGATCGGCGCGTTCGCGATCGGGGCTGTGGCGATCGGGGCGCTCGCGATCCGTCGCCTGGCCATCAAGCGTGCCGCGATTGGGCGCCTCGACGTGGATGAGTTGAAAGTGCGTCGACTCGAGGTCGACGAAGTTGTGGTCCACAACCGTCCCCCGGACGCGTCTTGACCGCTTCCCCGGGTTTTGCCTGCAGACCTGCTTGTCAGACCCGCACGACCTAGGTTCGCCACGGGTAGTTCAATGTCACCTAGTGGCGCCCCGCGGGCGAGCACCAAAGGCACGACATGGACCTAACCTTCAACCAGAGCGAGAGCGCGTTTCGCGATGAATTGCGCGCCTGGCTCGCGAACAACGAGCCTCCTCCGGAGCCCCAAGAGGGTGGCGAAGACACCCACTACGCATGGCGCAGGGACTGGCAGCGACGCTTGTACGACGCGGGCTGGGCCGCGCCGGCCTGGCCTGTCGAGTACGGCGGGCGAGGAGCGTCTTTGAGCGAGTCGGCCATTTACTTTGAGGAGTTGGGCCGCGCTCGCGTTCCCTTGCCGGCCAATGTGTTGGGCCTGCTTTTGGGCGGCCCGACCCTAATGGTGTGGGGGACCGATGCTCAGAAGGAGCGCTACTTGGCGCCGATCCTCTCCGGCGAGGAGATCTGGTGCCAAGGCTTCTCCGAGCCCGATGCCGGTTCGGACCTCGCCTCGTTGAAGACCAAGGCGGTCAAGGACGGCGAGGAGTGGGTGATCACAGGACAGAAGGTGTGGACCAGTGGCGCCCAGTATTCGAAGTGGTGCATGCTCGTCGCCCGCAGCGATTCGGATGTCGCCAAGCACAAGGGTTTGACCTACTTCCTGATGGACATGGACCAGGCTGCCGTGCAGGTTCGTCCCCTGCGCCAAATCACCGGGGAGGCCGAGTTCAACGAGTTGTTCATCGAGGAGGCCCGCATACCGGAGGAGAACGTAATCGGTGGTGTGGGCAACGGCTGGAAGGTGGCTTTGACGACGCTCATGAACGAGCGGGCAGGCCTTGGTTTCCTGCTGCAGGTGCGCCTGCGCCAGCTACTCGACGACACCTTCGCCGCCGCACGCGAGCGCGGCCTCTTGGACGGGGTGGATGGGTCCGTCATCTCCGATGCGCTCGCCGACCTGCATATCCGCTGCGAGCAAATACGCCTGCTGGCTTGGAAGGGGTTGACCGACATCGAACGTTATGGCCAACCCGGCCCGGAGGGCTCCTTGGTGAAGTGGCTGTGGTCGGACACCAACCAGCGCCTGACCGAGCTCGCCGCGGAGATCGTGGGCGCCGAGGCGCTCACCAATGGCACCTCTTGGAGCTATGAGCTCTTGCGGGCACGAGGGAACACGATCGAGGGGGGCACCACCGAGGTTCTTAAGAACATCGTCGCCGAGCGCGTCCTGGGCTTGCCGCGGCTGAAGGTTGCCTGATGGACTTCGGCCTGAGCGAGGATCAGCGTCAAATCCAGCGCACAGCGCGCGAGCTATTGGCCGACCGAGCCCGACCTGAGAGGGTGCGCTCCTGTGCCGAGGAGGGGCGCCTGGATGAGAGCCTGTGGAGCGAGCTGTGTAGCTTGGGCTGGCCGGGTATCGCCATCGCCGAGGAGTACGGCGGCCAGGGACTTGGTCTCGTCGAGCTAGCGATCCTGTGCGAGGAGCTGGGGCGCACCGTGGCTCCGGTGGCATTGTTGCCGACGGTTCTCGCGGCCCTGGTTATCGAACAGGCCGGCTCGGCAGAGCAGCGCGAGCGCTGGCTGCCTGGTCTTGCCAGTGGCCAGAGTCTCGGCGCGCTCGGGGTTGAGCGCGACGGGATTGGCGAGTTGGTGCTGGGAGCGCCCGAAGCGGAGGTGTTGGTGCTTACGCAAGGGGGGGACTTGCGCGCGCGCGTATGTACGCGCGAGGAGAGCACCGTCGAGCGGGTCGACTCGATCGATCCCACGCGACCCACCGCTCGCGTGACGGCCTCGGTGGACGCGGGGGAGGTGCTTGCGGGAAACGTCCAAGCCGGTTTGGATCGCGCGCTAGTGGCGGTCTCCGCCGAGCTGGTCGGAGTGTGCGAGCGGGCGCTCGACATGACCGTGGCCTACGTCAAGGAGCGCAAGCAGTTCGGCGTCCCGGTCGGGTCCTTTCAGGCCGTGTCGCACCGTTGCGCGCAAATGCTCTTGGATACCGAGCGCGCCCGCTCCTCCACCTCCTATGCCGCCTGGGCCGCCGACGCCGACCCCGAGAGTCTCCCCGAGGCGGCCGCGATGGCGAAGGCCTCGGCCTCGCAGGCCGGGGTGGGTGTGACCGCAAGCGCGATCCAAGCCCATGGCGGAATCGGCTTCACGTGGGAGGCCGACGTGCACTGGTTGTACAAGCGAGCCTTGCTCGACGCCTCGCTCTTGGGCGGCGCCAAGCGCCACAGGGCGCGTTTGGCGAGTTTGCTCTAATGCAACTGGAGTGAGGCATCGGTCGAGCCGAGGGTTTGTGGCAGGAAACCTACGGACGGAACCACCGCATACGTGATAACGTACATTCGTATATGCCAACCATACGCGAGTGGGACGGCGCCAGCTACGATCGCATCTCCGGTCCCATGGAGGCCCTCGGGCGCGACGTGCTCGGGCGTTTGGAGCTTGGCGGGGACGAGACGGTGCTCGACGCCGGCTGCGGATCTGGGCGAATCACAGAAGCCTTGATTGAACGACTGCCGCAAGGCAAAGTAATCGCAGTGGACCAGTCGCCCTCGATGGTCGACGCCGCCAAGCAGCGGCTCGGCCCGGACGCGGACGTGCGCCTGGTTGATCTACTCGAGCTCGATTTGGACGAGCCAGTAGACGCGATTCTCTCGACGGCCACCTTTCACTGGATCGCTGACCACGATCGTCTCTTCAAGCGCCTGCGCTCCGCCCTGCGTCCCGGAGGTCAGCTAGTTGCGCAATGTGGGGGAGAGGGCAACATCACTGTCCTGCGCGGCAAGGTCCTGCCTCTGCTCTCCCAGGAGCCCTACGCCGAGCACTTCCACGATTGGAGCCCGCCTTGGAACTACGCCGGAGCGGATGTGACCCAAGAGCGGCTGATCGCGGCGGGCTTCGCCGCGGCACGGTGCTGGTTGCAACCCGCGCCGCGCGAGCCCGAGCACCCACGCGAGTTCCTCTCCACAATCGTCCTCGGCCCGCACGTGCAACAGCTGCCCGAGGAGCTGCGTGAGAGGTTCATGGACGACGTGATGCAGCTGATCGGCACGCCGGCCGTTGTGGACTACGTGCGCCTGAATATCGACGCTGTCGCATAGGCCACCGACCCTCTCCAGCCGCCGTGGGTCGCGCTAGATTCGAGTGAGGTGTCCTCGGTCATCCTCGAAACCTCAGACGGGTCCGCCAAGTCTCCCCAAGGGCTGGCAGCAAGTGCATCTGACAAGCGAGCCGAATCATGCGTCGCCCACCTCGACGCCGACGCCTTCTACGTCTCCGTCGAGCTGAATCGCAGGCCCGAACTGCGAGGCAAGCCGGTAGTCGTCTCAGGGACAGGGCCCAGGGCGGTCGTCACGACCGCCAGCTATGAGGCCCGGCGCTTCGGCGTGGGATCGGCCATGCCAGCTTCGCGTGCCCGTAGGTTGTGTCCTCAAGCGGTGTTCTTGTCGCCCGACTTCACCCATTACCGTGAGGTCTCCCAGCGGATGATGGGAATCGTGCGCGAGAGCGTGGAGCGTGTCGAGGTGGTCGGCTTGGACGAGGCTTACCTAGACTTGAGCGGACTGTTCTCTCCACGCGCGGCCATGCGCCGCATCGTCGAGCGGATTAGGCAGGAGACGCAGCTCGTCTGCTCGGTGGGAATCGGGCCGAACAAGCTCGTCGCCAAGGTCGCCTCCGACGTAGAGAAGCCGGCCGGATTCGTGGTGCTCACGCGCGAGGAGGCGTGTGCGCGCTTTGCTTCCGCCTCGCCTGGCCTGATTCCTGGGATCGGGCCGAAGACAACGCTCAAGCTGGAGCAACTGGGGCTGCGTACGCTCGGCGAGCTGGCACGTGCTCCCGAGACGATGCTGGCAGAGCGTTTCGGGCCCAACCACGGCTGCGACCTCGTGCGCAGGGCGCGCTTCGAGCACGACGGCCAAGTCAGCGAGGAGCGCAAGGTCGTCTCCGAGTCGCGCGAGCGGACCTTCGATCACGACGTCCAAGACGCCTCACGCCTACGCGAGGCGCTCGCGCAGATGGCTGTGGAGCTGTGCGAGAGCCTGGCCACGCATGGCAACCACGGGCGCACAATCGGTATCAAGGTGCGCCTTGACGATTTCTCCACCGTGACACGCGCTCGTACCTTGACGGCGCCCACGTGCGAGGCTGGGCAGGTCAAGGAAGTCGCGCTCGCCTTGCTAGAGGAGTACGCGCCCACGCGGCCTGTGCGCCTGCTCGGAGTACGTGTGGCGGGACTCGTGCCGCGTGGCGCCGCGTCCCTCAGCGAGCGCGATCGAGACACAGCCGCCGCTCAGCTGGCGTTGCCGATGTAAACGCTGGGCTGGCGTTGCCGATGTAGAGGCTTGGCTGGCTTGGCTGGCGATCCTGACGTAGTGGCTTGGCTGGTGTTGCTGATCTCACTTGGCTGTGGTGATGTAATGCGTTGCGGTGGTGCCGCGCGCGCGTGCGGCCTTTTAACCAGGCCCAGCTTGTTTCCTGGCCGCGTGCGCGCGCAGGCCATGTGTTCGCGCAAAATACCGTCCGCCCCCTCACGGTAGTCTTCGCTGACGATGCCCCTCGCCAAAGCCGGACAGATCGAGCTGAGCTATGACCGCGCCGGCGAAGGTCCGCCGCTGCTGTTGATCATGGGTATGAGCGGTACCAAGCACCATTGGGGCGAGCGCGTACTCGAGCAGCTGCGAGGCGATTTCGAGACGATCGTTTATGACCACCGCGACGCCGGCGACTCCACCAGGACCGGCGAGCAGTTCACGATCGCCGACATGGCCGCGGACGCCGCAGGCTTGCTGGATGCGCTTGAGCTCGAATCGGCGCATGTGATGGGCATTTCGATGGGCGGGATGATCGCCCAGGAGCTTGCCCTTGCCCATCCTGAGCGGATCGCATCGCTCACGCTCGGCTGTACCTATTGCGGTGGTGAGGGCAGCGTGCTCGCAAGCGAAGGCGTCATGCGCCGGCTTGCTGAAGCGATGTCCTCGGGCGACCGGCAGACCGCGATCCGAGCCTCATGGGAGGTCAACGTATCACCGGGCTTTGCTGCCAACCAGGACGAATACGACAGATTTCTAAAGACAGGTATGAAATATGGCCTGCCCGTAGAGGTGATCATGCGCCAGATGCAAGCCATCGCTGGACACGACACCAGCGCGCGACTACCAAGCTTGGGGCCCCCGACATTGGTTGTACACGGCACGCTCGACGAACTGTTGCCAGTTCAAAACGGGCACATGATTGCGGGGCTTCTTCCTGACGCGCGCCTGGAGATCCTTGAGGGGATCGGACACATGTTCTTCCTGGAGCTGCCCGAGCGGACGGCGGAGCTAGTGCGCGAGCACGCCGCCATTAGCGCCTAGAGGGCCGCTGAGGGTCCATGCAGTTCGAGGCCGGGGGTGACGTTCGACTCGTCGGCGAGCAGACCGGCGAAGGAGCGCCGATCGTCCTGCTGCACGGCCTGACCGCCACACGTCGCTACGTGGTGATGGGCTCACGGACTCTGGAGCGCTCAGGTCATCGTGTGATTGCCTACGATGCGCGTGGGCACGGCCACTCCGGCCCGGCACCTGACCCAAGTGCCTACACCTACGAGCTGTTGGCCGACGATCTGGGCGCCGTGCTCGACGAGCTGGAGGTCGAAAGGGCCATCCTTGCGGGCGCCTCGATGGGGGCCCAAACCGCCTTGCGCTTTGCTTTGGATCATCCCGGACGGGTGCAGGCGCTCGGTCTGATCACGCCCGCGTTTGACCCGGGCGTGACCGGTGACTACCTAGGTTGGGACCGTCTCGCGAAAGGTCTGCGAGAAGGCGGGGTGGATGGCTTCGTGGCGGCCTACGATTTGGATCGAGTGCCCGCCGATTGGCGTGATACGGTTGTGAAGGTGCTTCGTCAGAGGCTCTCCAGACAGGACCATCCACTCGCGGTGGCGGACGCCTTGGAAGCGGTGCCGCGCTCGCGTCCGTTTGAGAGCTGGCAGGAACTGGGACGGATCGCGGTTCCCACGACGATCGTCGCGAGTCGCGACGAGGCCGATCCCGGCCACCCCTTGGTGATCGGAGAACGCTACGCGGCCGCGATCCCACGCGCGCGGCTCGTCGTCGAGGAGCCCGGCAAGTCCCCGATCGCATGGCAGGGCGGACAGCTCTCCAAAGTGCTGGGAGAACTGGGCGCGTAGAGCGCTGGGAGAACTCGACGCCTAGCGTTTCAGGCAAGCGCGGCGGGCGCGTCTGCCGCGGGATCGTCCTCGGCGACGGCCGCTCCGCTGAGCAGGGCCGCATACCGTCCGCCTCGCTCCACCAGATCCTCGTGGGTGCCCCGCTCGACGATCCGGCCTGCGTCCAGTACGAGAATCTGGTCTGCATCGCGGATCGTGGAGAGGCGATGGGCGATCGCGATCGTGGTGCGTCCGCGCGAGAGATCGTCGAGGGCCCGCTGGACCGCCCGCTCGGTTTCGGTGTCCAAGGCCGAGGTAGCCTCGTCGAGGATCAGTACGGGGGGATTGCGCAGGACGGTGCGCGCGATCGCCATGCGCTGCTTCTCACCGCCGGAGAAGCGATAGCCACGCTCGCCCACGGGCGTGTCATAGCCGTCGGGCAGGGAGGAGATCAAATCGTGGATCTGGGCGGCCCGCGCGGCGTCTTCGATCTGCTCATCGTTTGCCTCAGGGCAAGCAAAGCGCAGGTTCTCGCGGATCGAGGCATGGAACAGATAGGTCTCCTGGGAAACCAGACCGACCGTGGCCGCCAGCGAGGCCAGCGTCATGTCGCGGATATCCACCCCATCGATCTCGACCCGTCCACGCTGGGGCTCATACAGACGCGCCACGAGATAGGCAAGCGTGGTCTTGCCAGAGCCCGTCTCCCCGACGAGAGCGGTCCGGGTGCCGGCCGGGATCTCTGCCGAAATCTCACGCAGCGTCCACTTCTCACGCTCGCCGTCCAGGGTTCCGATCGCCAGGTCTTGGGGGCCGCCCAATCGTGTCGACTTTGATCCCGTCGCCCCGTTGCGGGTGAGCCCGAGCGCCTCGTCCGGAGCGTATGTGAACCACACGTCCTTTAGCCGCACGTCGCCCCGCACGCCGCTCATCGCCTGAGCGTCGGCGCGCTCTTCGATGTCGACCGGCAGGTCGAGGTACTCGAAGATACGTCCGAACAGCGCCAAGGAAGTCTGTACTTCCAAGCCCACCGACAAAAGCGACTGGATCGGGAACAAGACCCGCGTCTGCAGGGTCGTGAAGGCGATCACTGTGCCGATCGAGATCGCGGCGCTGCCTTGGGCGATCGAATAGCCCGCAAACCAGTACACGGCGGCCGGCATAATCGCGAAGCTCATCTGCACCGAGGCCATACGCCAGCGCCCCGCCATACGGGCGCGAACCTCCAGGTCGGCCAGTTCACCCGACTCCTCGCTAAAGCGTCGTACCAGCTCCGGGGAGCGACCCATCGTCTTGCCGAGCAGAATGCCCGACACCGACAGGGACTCCTCCACAAGCGTGGACATGTCGGCCAGACGTCCTTGGCGCACCGATTGAATGCGCCTACGCTCCTCGCCCACGCGACGGGTCAACCATACGAAGAAGGGCAACAGGAACAGGGAGAAAGCGGCCAGGCGCCAGTCGAGCAGGATCATCGCTACGACCACCGCCACGACGGTCGTCACGTTCTGGACGATTGAGGTCGCCGTCGAAGTCACAACCGAGTCGATCCCACCGATGTCGTTGGCAATCCTCGATTGGACCTCGCCGGTGCGCGTGTGCGTGAAGAAGGCCAAAGACATGCGCTGCAGGTGCGCATACACCGAAGCCCTCAGGTCGTGCATTACACGCTGGCCAACCTGATTTGAGATCCACGTCTGGGCTACCCCGATGACCCCGCCGATGATGGACAGGGCGATCATGCCGCCCACGAGCAGACTCAAAAGCTGTGTGTCGTGCTTGGGGATCGCCACATCGATCACTTCGCGCAACAAGAACGGGCTCACCACCCCAAGACCCGCCGAGACGAAGATAAGGGCAAGCAGACCGGTCAGGCGCACCCGATAGGGCCGGAACAGGGCGCCGATCCGACGCAAGGAGACGTGCGCGGCCGCACTGTCTTGAGGCGGCGGGTCGGTCTTTGCGGGGCGTGGAGGCCGACCGTGGCGTCCTTCTCCATGGCGTCCGTCGCCGAAGGGCTGGCTGCTCATCGCAAGGAACCTTCCTTAGGGACGATCGATGCGATCACCTGTCGATCTTAGGGCCTCGCGAGAAGGCCCTTCGAGAACGGCGCTTGGAGAATGGGTCTTTGAGACGGCGCTTGGAGAACGGCTCTTCGAGAAGGGCCCTAGGATCGGTCCGTTGTCGCCTGAGGTACCTCGGCATCGTAGGATTGGGGCATGGACCTTTCCAACTCGGAGATTAGGGTGCTCGGCTGCCTGCTTGAGAAGCAGCGCACGACCCCCGACCACTATCCGCTCTCGCTGAACTCCCTGCGCCTCGCGTGCAATCAGGCAACCAATCGCGAGCCCGTCGTCGATTACGACGAGAGCGTGATCCGGGACGCCTTGAACCGCCTTGGCCGTCGTGGCTATATCCGCCTGGCGGGAGCGAGCAGGGCGGCCAAGTACAGGCACCTGCTGGCCGAAGCTCTGCCGATGACAAGCCCCGAGCAGGCGGTCATGTGCGTCCTGATGCTGCGAGGCGCCCAGACACCGGGTGAGCTCAAGCAACGCGGCGAGCGTATACACGCCTTCGGCGGCCTCGACGAGGTCCATGACACCCTGTTGGGGCTGATCGAGCGCGATTTGGTTGCGCGTCTAGATCGGCGTCCGGGCCAAAAGGAGGAGCGCTACGCCCAACTGCTCGGTCAGGACGCCGAATCAGAAGATCCAGCAGCTGTGGAAGTGCCAGCGCAAGCGTCGGAGCAAGCCGCTTGGTCGGCTCCCGCGGGATCACCAAACCGTGACTTGGGTGAGCGGGTCGAGCGGCTTGAACTTGAAGTTACGGAGTTGCGCAAGGCCCTCGCGGAGCTTCGCGGCTCGCCTGCTGTTCCGGATAGCGCTTGGAGCAACCCGCTCGCTCAACCTTCGCCATGATCGCGGCGCACCTGATCTTGGCTAGCGCATCGAGCTCGGATGCTGCCAGCGGCGTAGGTATACCGGTGGCGATTGCCGCGGGGCTCGTTTCGTTTCTCTCGCCCTGCGTATTGCCCTTGGTGCCCGGCTATCTCTCGACGGTGATCGGGGTCGCGCCTGCCGACATTCAACATGCCGGCGCTCGCAAGGTGCTCGGGCCGAGCCTCCTGTTCATCGGGAGCTTCTCCTTGATCTTCATCCTGCTCGGCTTGACCGCCACCCAGATCGGATCGTTGCTCACCAGCAACATCGAAACGTTGCGCACCGCCGGTGGGGTCTTGATCGTATTGATGGGCTTCGTCTTCCTTGCCACCCCTTTCGTGGACGCCCTAAATTTCCAGTGGCACTCCGCGTCTTTGACACGCTTGGCCGGCCGCGGCGGACCGGTTCTCGCCGGTGCGGCATTCGCGATTGCCTGGACTCCGTGTACAAGCATCACGCTCGGGGCGATCGTCACCGAGGCGGCGGTGTCCAATTCGGCTCTGCACGGCGCCATCCTGCTTGCCTTCTACTCTGCCGGCCTGGCGATCCCATTTCTGCTGATTGCGCTCGCTTTCGAGCGTATGACTGGCGCGCTCGAGGTTGTCAAACGCCACTACGCCGTGATCGTGGGCCTCGGCGGCGCCGTCATGATCGTGCTCGGGTTGCTGATCTTGACCGGCGAGTTCACGATTCTCAACGCCCAAGCCAATAGTTGGCTGCACGGAACCGGCCTCGACGTGTCCAAAATCTGAGCGCTAGTCGTTTCGCCGTCGCACCCGACGGCTAATCTCGCTCGTGGCATGACCGACGCAAAGATGCCATCCGCGCAGCGCATCGCACTTACTTCGGTGCTTGCCGCCGCCCTGCTCGTTGCGATCAAGCTGGTCGTGGGCCTGCTCTCAAACAGCCTCGGGGTCCTGGCGGAGGCGATCCACTCGGCCACCGACCTGGCAGCGGCCTTGCTGACGCTGTTCGCGGTACGGATCTCGGTCAGGCCCGCCGACCGCGACCATCCCTATGGTCACGGCAAGGCCGAGCATCTGTCGGCGCTCGGCGAGAGCGTGATCCTGATCATGGCGAGTATCGGGATTGCAACGGAGTCAGTCATCAGACTGACCGGACATGGCGGCAAGATTGACCTGCACTGGTACACGTTCGTGGTCTTGGTGGTCGTGATAGCGATCGACAGCACTCGCTCGATTGCTTCCCATCGTGGCGCCCACCGTCACGAGAGCGCGGCTTTGGGCGCCAACGCTTTGCACTTCACGCTTGACCTGATCGGCTCGGTGGCCGTTCTGATCGGGCTCGTGCTGGTAAAGGCTGGCTATCCGGACGCCGACTCGATCGCGGCCCTCTTGGTAGCGGCTCTGGCTCTGTACTCGGCAGGGCGCTTGATGCGTCGCAGCGTGCACGCCTTGATGGACCGGATCCCGTCGGAGGGCGCGTTGGGCGCGAACGCCCAGTTGGTGTTGCGTTTGGCGTCAGATTCCACTCAGATCGAGGCCGAAGCCTTGGCGCGACACCTACGAGCCGAGCACCCAGAGGTTGTCGAGATCACGGTATGGGCGCCCAAGAAGCTATTTGACCAATGAGGCTGCACCTGGTGCGGGCATAGCACCGTTCGCGGTTGGATCTGTGACCGGCGGTTGCAATGCTCCCGGTGGTCCCGGGTCAGCACTCCCGGTTAGGTCAGCGCTTGTTGTCGGATCGGCGTTTGCTGTCGAATCGCTTGTCTTGCGCGCTCGAAAGCGCGCTTCCCAAGCTTCTTGGTTGCGCTTAGCGTCGAGCACAAAAGGCGAGTAGCCGATCGCCTTAACGATCGCACGGTTGATCTGCGACCAAGGAGAGGGGAGAGGACGAAGGACATCCACGAACAGGACTACCCGGGTCTCGTCGGTGTCATTCCAGACCTCGTGGTTGAAAGTGTCGTCGAACATCAGGCTCTTGCCCTCTTCCCAGTAGCGGATGTCCTCGCCGACCCTGATCCTGCACTGCTCGGCCTGTTTGGGGACGATCAAGCCGAGGTGGTAGCGCAACACGCCCTTGTACGGCCCGCGGTGGTCAAGGATGTGCTTGCGGGGGAGAGGATCGAGAACATGGCGGTCGTCATCCCCGGAATTTCGCGCATCAAGGCGGCCGTCTCGGGGCAGGTTTCCACTCCAAGCTTGGCCGCGAAACCATAGCCATAGAGGAAGTAGGTCTTCCAGTCATCGTCATCGGTGATCTCGATCTGATCCTTGGAGATGTCTTGAAAGTTGGGCAACGCCTCGCGGTCAGCCAGGACGCTTTGTAGCTCCTCACGGATCGTCTCCCAGTTAGCCTCCACGTGCTCGATCCAAGCGAAGCGCTCGCTTGGAAAGAAGGTCGTATCGCCCACCAAAGAGCGTGTGCCGATGAAGCGCTCGACGGGCGCCAAGATGCGTTCGCCGACCGCGACGCTCAGCTCGACTGTGCGCTCCCACAGCGACTTGTGGTCTGAATCGGTAGCCATACTCCACCTTTCCTCGCCATTGATCGTGGAGTACCCAGGGTAGAACGGGAAGGATCGACGCCGCAAGATGTCTTATCGTGAAGTCACCCTCGCCCACTCGAGAAAGAGGACCAGCCGTGAAGCTCCACACAGCAGACCACGCGAAGCCCTGGCGTATTTCGACGTTCCCGCTGCTGGCTTTGCTCATCGGAACGCTCGCTTTGGGCGGCTGCGGAAGCTCGAAAAGCACCAGCACCGCTGAATCGACTCCGGCGACGACGGCGCAATCGACCGCCACGACAACGACATCGACCGAATCGAGCAGCACAGCCGCACCTACGGCCACAACCGCCTTGAGCCTCGAAGCTAACCCGCAAGGTCAGCTCAAGTACAACACCAGCTCGCTCACAGCCAAAGCGGGCAAGGTGACGATCGACTTCAAGAACATGAGTCCTCTGGGCCACAACGTGACGGTCGAATCCTCCGGGGGCGGGACCTTGGGAGCCACCGAAACGTTTCAGGGTGGCAGCAAGAAGCTCACGCTGAACCTGAAACCTGGTACCTACAAGTTCTTCTGCTCGGTTCCCGGCCACAGGCAGGCTGGGATGGAAGGCACGCTCGTTGTGAAGTGAGGCCTCGAACCCGTGATGTGAGGGCTTCGAACTTCAAAAGGGCGCCCTACGCGTGCGCACACGCGCATACGTAGGGCATCCCTTTCGCGACGACTACTTACCGCAGCCTTGCTACGCAGCCTCGCGCAGGGCCGCCAGCTCGGGCGACTCGGCCAACTTCTTGAGGGCTCGCTGCTCCAGCTGGGAGGCCCGCTCAGCGGAAAAACCGAGACGCTTACCGATCGCGGTCAACGTTTGGGGCTCCTCGCGCCCGGTGCCGAAGCGCAAAGTCAAGACAGTCCGCTCGGTTTCGGGCAGCTTGGCGATCGCGGAATGCACGATACGCTCGCGCTCGTTGTCCCAGGCGGTGTCCTCCGGCGCCTCCGTGTCCGAGGGCAGCAAATCGCCCAAAGCGGTGTCGCCGTCGTCTCCCACCTGCTGATCCAAGGAGACGAGAGCGGCGCGCTGGTGACGCACCTCTTCGACCTGCTCGATCGGCAGTCCGGTCTCCTCGGCCAGCTCCTCCAAGGTGGGCTCACGGCCGAGCCTGACCGACAGCTCGCGCTCGACACGTCCGACCTTGCGTGAGCGCTGAGCTACATGAACGGGCAACCTTATTGTGCGCCCCGAGTTCTCCAGGCCACGCTGGATGGCCTGACGAATCCACAGGGTCGCGTAGGTGGAGAACCTGAATCCCTTGCGCCAATCGAACTTCTCCGAGGCCCTGATCAAGCCGAGCATGCCCTCCTGGACCAGGTCAGCCAAGGGCAGACCTTGGTTCTGGTAGCGCCTCGCGTTGGAAGCGACCAGGCGCAGGTTGGAGTTGATCAACTTTTCCTTGGCCATCAGATCGCCGCGCTCGATTTCCTGGGCCAGCTCGATCTCTTGATCGGGCGTCAACAGGGGATAGCGGCGCGAATGCGCAAGCAGCTGGTCGACCGACTCGGGGATGAACGAGTCGGCGGTCATATCTATAGTGGGTGTGGGCTTGGTGGTGTCTGGCATGAGGGTCTCTCTATTGGGAATGTCGAGGGCTTCCGCGCGCCCGGAGGACGCCTGGCCCTACTAATCCGATGCTTGGAGTCGGAATTATACGCCTCGATAGTTGCGTTGTCAATCATTCCTACCCGATTCATACGCCCGATGTGGTTCGACACCGGCCACACCCTCACCTGCCCACGCAGGAGATAACCCGCGAGTCGGCCAAAAAGTCCGCAAAGAGCGCGATCGGATTGGAAATGGCTGCAAACAGGCTCTACCCGCTGGCAGGCCTCGCATATCAAACATCGGTCGTTCGATCGCCTTGCATAAGGATAGTCGTTCGTACTGGCCAGGCTGAGCGGGCTCATGCCGAGAGGGCCAGCGACGAGAGAGCCGCCGAGCGAAACCATGCGAGTCCAATCATGTGAGCGGGCCTACGCCGAGCGGGCCGCCGGTTCGCCCACCTCGTAAGCTCACCGACGTGGACGAACGCACTTCTCAGCTGTTCGCGCCCTCTCTGCTCGATGGCCAGGTGGCGATCGTCACGGGAGGTGGTACTGGATTGGGGCGCGAAACGGCCCTAGAGCTGGCCCGTTGTGGCGCCCGCGTCGCGATCTGCGGGCGCCGGCCCGAGCCTCTGAGTGAGACGGTGGCGGGCGACCCTCGTGGTCTGATCGAAGCCCACACATGCGATATCCGGGAGGAGGACCAGGTCCAGGACATGGTCGATGCGGTCCTGGCCACCCACGGACGGATCGACCTGCTCGTCAACAACGCCGGCGGCCAGTTCCTGGCGCCCGCCGAGGCGATCACCCCCAAGGGCTTTCGCACGGTCATCCGGCTCAACGTGGAGGGCACCTGGCTGGTGACCCATGCGGTCGCGACCAAGGCGATGATCCCCTCGGGACGCGGGGGCAAGATCTTCAGCGTGACCCTTTCCCCACACAACGGAATGCCCGGCATGGCCCACAGCGGGGCGGCCAGGGCGGCCGTTGAGAACCTGATGCGGACCCTCTCGGTCGAGTGGGCCCGCTTCGACATCCGCCTACTGGCCCTGGCCGCCGGCCAGTTCGAGACCCACACGCTCCTGACCAAGTACCCCGAGGCAATCGTCGAGCGCATCGCCCACACGATCCCGCTCGGGCGGATGGGTAGCGAGCGGGAGTTCGCCTGGCTGGTTGCCTTCCTGGCCTCGCCCGCGGGAGATTTCTTCTCCGGCGCGGTCATCACGATGGACGGCGCTCGCGACGATTGGCTCGGCCCCTGGCCGCCCGCCCAGGCGGCCGACGCCGAGGGAACCCCCCTCAGCGAGCAGCGGCGTGGTTGAATCGAATCGCACGCCCTTCCATCCCCATCCCTTCCAGAATCAGGTCATGTGGACCTTCCAGAGAAGGCTTGCAGCCGGGCGCAGAGCAATCTAAACGCGTCACAACAAAGAGCTCACCCCGGCTCAACACGAATGCGGCTAGCGTTGACGGCGTCCTGTGCCGCGATCGCGGGCGGGAGCCGGGTGTTTGACTGACGCCGGGCCGCCCGCGAGAATGGGACCTCTCGAAGACATCGATGTCAGAGCAACAGCGACAACAGCCCGAGGGCGAGCCAGACCGCGAGCAAGCGCCCCCATCCTCCGGCCGGGTGATCGACCGGCGCACCCTGCTCAAGAGCGGCCTCTTGGCCGGCGGTGCCTTGGCGGGTGGGGGAGCGGCACTGGCCGACCTCGTCTCAAAGCCCGACCCCGAACCCGACCCCATAGCCGCACAGGCGGCGACACGGGCCAAGACGGCGCGACACGGGTCGGACCCCCACAGCAAGGGTCAGACCGCCGCCAAGTCGCCCGGCGCGCCCGCCGCCTACAAGGCTCCCAACATCCTCGTGGTCATGGTCGACCAGCTGCGCACCCCCCAGTGGTTCTCATCCACGCCCCAAGCCTTGGCGTCGATGTCCAACCTCGCGCGCCTGCGCAAGGGGGCGGTCACATTCGAAAGCCACTACACCGCCGCCAACGACTGCACGCCCGCCCGCGCGGCGCTGCTAACCGGCCTGCACACCCATCAGACGGGCTGCATGATCACCGGCGGGTCCACTTTGGATCCCGGTTTTCAGACCTGGGGCACGATGCTGCGCGAACACGACTACCGCACCTACTGGTTTGGCAAGTGGCACCTCACCCATGGCGACAACCTATGGGACTCCTATGAAAACGCTGGCGCCCTAGAGCCCTATGGCTTTGCCGGCGGCACGTTTCCCTCGCCCGACGGTGCCCCCGGCCAGGGCTGGCGCGTGGACCCCCACATCGTCTCCCAATTCGAAACCTGGTTTGCCCGAGAGGGTGACGGCGGCAGCGCCAAACAGCCATGGTGCACAACCGTCTCCCTGGTCAACCCCCACGACATCGCCTGGTGGTACCACTGGAGCGACCGCTTCGCCTCCGAGGCGGTGGCCCCGAGCATGGTCGGCGAACTGCCGCCCAACTTCGAGACGCCCGAACAGATGCTCGCGCGCGGCAAGCCCCAATTGCAGCGCTCTCTTCAAGACACCGCCCAAGCATCCTTCGGCACCGTCCCCTACAGCGGTCCCGACATGCAAGCGACCTGGCTGCCCTTCCTCGACCTCTACCTAAAGCTTCTCGGCGAGGTCGACTCTCACATCGGCTCGGTCCTCAACACGCTCGCCTCGCGCCCCGACGTGGCCGCCAACACGGTGATCGTGTTCACCTCCGACCACGGCGAGTATGGCGCCTCGCACGGCATGAGGGGCAAGGGCGGGGGAGCCTACGAGGAGGCGATCAGGGTTCCCTTGATCGTGCGGGACCTGCGAGACCAGGTTACATTTGCGCCGGCGCAACCCCGTACCGGCTTGACTTCAAGCGTCGATGTAGCGCCGCTCTTGCTCGACTTGGCCACCGGGTCCTCATCTTGGCGCGAAGACAGCCACTATTCCCACCTGGCCTCCCGCCACGACATCGCTTCGATGCTCTCCGATCCCAACGCGCCCGGGCGCGACTACATGTTGCACGCCACCGACGAGACCGTCACCGAGTTCGCGATCGAACCCTACGCCGCGGAAGCGCCCTTGCACGTAGTGGCTTTGCGTACACCCGAAGCCAAGTACGCGACCTACTCCAACTTCGCCCCGGGCAGCCTCGACGCCGAAACCGCCGGGCGCGAAACCGAGCTCTACGACTACAGCACTCCCGCAGGACGCATGGAGCTTCTTAGCGAAACCACCAACAGCGCTTTGGAGCCACACCTGAACGCCCTCATGCAAAGGGCGGTGCGCGACGAGCTGCACGAGCCCTTGCCCCAGCGCCTGCACCGGGCGCGCAGGCACGGTCTGCGCGATTACTTCAAGACGGCCACCCGCGCCGCCGAAAAGGCGACCGAAAGGCGCCGCGAACGGGCAGAACGCGAATTCGAGGAAGAAGCCCCCTTCAGCGAAGAACCAGATTTCTCCGGCAGCGAAGCCAACGCCACCAGCCTGCGGCGAGGCAAGGGCCGCAGAGGTGCCCAGCGCCGGCCCGGTCGGCGAGCAGGCTAGGTCGAGCGTTCGGCGGCGCGCAAGCCGAGCAGAGTCCACACCCCAAACAACACGATCAGCGCACCCGCGCAAGCGAAAGCCAAGCCCGTATGTTCTTGAGCGCCTGAAATCAAGCCGCGCCCGGCGCCCAGAAAAGCAGTCGCCGGGTTGACGCTGGCAACCGCGTGAATCCAGCCCTTCAGCAGCTCCAAAGGCACGTAAACCGGCGCCAAGAACAAGATCAAGAACACCGGCGTCTGCATCAGCGGGCCGGCTTGGATCGAGCGAAAACGGAAGGCCACACCGGCTGCCCAGCCGTAGCCAACCAAGACCAAGAGCGCGGCCAAGCCATACAGGCCCACCAATTCGATCCCCGCCCCGGTCATCCTCATGCCCGCGATCAAGGCCACCCCAGTGACAACACCAAGCGTGATCGCAGCCCGGCTCAGCGCCACCAGAGCGTAGCCGAGCACGATCCCGCGTCTGTCCTCGGCCGCCAGCATCAAGCGGCGAGCGAAGCCACTTTCGAAGTCGAAGGCCAACGTAAAGCCCGTGAACAGGCCCGCGAACATTGCCGATTGGAGCATTACGAACACAAACTGAAAGGCCGTATAGCCAGCCGGAAAGTGAAAGCCGGGGATCGACCCCAGTGCCGACAGGCCACCCGCGAAGCTCGCGAAGAACACGAGCGGGAACACCAACGAGGGGATGAACAGGTCGGGCCTGCGGGTATAGGTATGCATCCCCCGCCAAGCGATCGCCCACGCCACGCCCCAGATGCCACCGTGAGGCGTGCCCTCGCCGCCGGAAGGCCGCGCGGACATCTGGTCCGTCTTTGTCGCTGCCATCTGGGTCGAGCGCTTCTTCGCTCATGTCCGCTGCAACCTCGACCTCAGTGCTGCCGCCACGAGCGCCAAGCCGATCACAAGCAAGCCGGCGGCCACCGCGAAGCCGCGTGCCAGGGCGGTCGTGTCCCAGCCCAAGATGTACAGGCTTCTGAAGCCCTCGATCAGGTAGGAGATCGGGTTCCAAGTGGCAACCGTGTGAAACCAGCCGGTCTTCAGCAAATTGCGCGGCAGGTTGCTCGAAGACAGAAAGATGAACACGAAGAACAGTGGAAACAACCCCTGGACCGCCTCGCCCGAGCCGGTTCGCAAAGCGGCCACGCAACCAAGCGCCCCAAAGCCGGTCGCGGCCAGCGCGCCAAGCGCGATCAACACAGGCACGCCCCAGCCTCCTGCCGCGATGTGGGCACCCGCGATCACTCCCAAAAGCACATAGATCGCCGACTGCAAAGCCCCCAGGGCCGCGACCCCGACGAGCAGGCCGCCGATCAACGAGACGCGTCGCATCGGCGTCAGCGCGAGACGATTGAAAAAACCGCTCTCGATGTCCTCCGCCAGGTTGGTGCCCGTGTTGATCAAGGAGAACATGCCGCCTTGGATAAAGGCCACCGCGATCGCAAACGAGATGTAAGAGCTGGTCGGAAAGCCCGGCAGACGAGTTGCCGCGCGCAGCCCGCTCGCGTTCACCGCAAGCAGCATCGCCGGGAAGAAGATCACCGGGAACATCTGAAAAGGCTGGCGCAGCGTCTTGAGCATCGAGCGCCGTGCGAGCGCCCACACCTGTGTCCCGGTTCTCGTCCTCACGCCGCCACAGACTCGGTCGGCTTGCCCTCGGAGTCGGCCTCACCGTGATCGGCAGCACCCTCCAGAGAGCGCCCGGTCTTAGCCAAGAACACGTCATCGAGCGTGGGCGCGTGCAAGCGCAGGTCGGCCACCTTGATGCCTTCTGCGTCGAGCGCCCGCACGATCTCGGCCAGGTCGCCCACGCCCTCGGACAGCTGAGCAGCCACACCACCAGCAGAAGCCGTCGTCTCCTCGCCAAAGCGGTGAAGCACACCTCCAAGGCGCTCGCGATCGGCCGGGTCCTGTGGGATCGCCTCAACGGTCTGGCGCCCGATCTCGGCCTTCAGCGCCGTGGGTGTGCCCTCCGCCACGATCTTGCCGTGGTCGATGATCCCTACCCGGTCGGCCAGCACATCGGCCTCCTCCAAGTACTGGGTCGTCAAAAAAACCGTCACGCCCTCTCCGGCCAAGCGCCGCACCTCGTCCCACAGGGCCGCCCTGCTCTGCGGATCGAGCCCTGTCGTCGGCTCGTCGAGGAACAGCAGCCGCGGGCGGTGCAGCAGAGCCAAGGCCAGGTCCAAGCGGCGCTTCATCCCGCCCGAGTAGCCGCCCACCTTACGATCGGCGGCTTCGGTGAGCCCGACCCGCGCCAGCAGTTCGTTGCCGCGAGCCTCACGCTCGCCCTTGGGCAGGCCGTGCAGGGCGCTCTGCAAGCGCATGTGCTCTCGCCCGGTCAGGAACGGGTCGAGCGCGGACTCTTGTAGCGAAGCCCCAATCGCCCTGCGCACCTCGGAGCCTTGATGGACGACATCGAGGCCTGCCACGCGCGCGCTGCCCGAGGTCGGTGGCAACAAGGTCGTGAGCACCAGCACGGTCGTCGACTTGCCCGCCCCGTTGGGTCCCAAAAAGCCGTAGATCTCCCCGGGCGCCACATGCAGGTCGATCCCGTCTACGGCCCGCACGTCGCCCTTGAAGACCCTCACGAGCGACTCGACCACGATGCCGTTGTGGAGATCCTCCATCGACACGACGTTATAGCCGCCCGGCGACGGAAACCCGTGAGGGCCCTATAGACCTATCCCGATAGGGCACGTGAAAACTAATGCCTGCCCTCGATAGGACGAGCGGACCTGACGGATAGGTCCTAAACGAGCTGGTCGTCGGGCGAGCCGATGATGCGCAGGTGCTCGCTCACTCCAGCGATCGTGAACAGGCGCTGTACCTGCTCTGATCCTGGGGTAAGGGCGAACTCTTTGCCCTCGCGTTGCGAGCGCTCGTGCGCGGCAAGGATCACGCGTAGGCCGGCCGAGTCCACGAACTGCAGATCCCGCAGGTCGAGCACCACAATCCCAGGCGCGTTCGCTTCGGCCTTGGAGATCTCCTCTTCGAGCATCGGCGCTCCGAGCAGGTCCAGTTCGCCGTGTAGTCCCAAGACCACACGGTCCTCCCCCTGGCGGATATCCACTCTCAAGTGCTCCCCGGCGATCGCCACAACTAAATGTTATCGCTGGGTCACTAAGGGTGGGAAAGGCGAAGCGCCAGCAAGGCCAGATCGTCGCGCAAGCTCCCTGACGCGCGCTCGAGCGCCACATGCTCGATGCGCTCGAGCAGAGCGTCGAGTCCAAGCGATGGCGCCTGTCGGCACAGCTCGATTAGCCCGTCCTCGCCAAGTTGAGTGTGCGAGCGACCGGCCTCCGGGACACCGTCGGTGTAGAGCAGCAGCGTCTCCCCGGGCCGGAGCTCCGCTCCCTCCTCGGCCAGCTCAAGCTCGTCCAGCACTCCCAGCAGCGTCCCGGGGTGTCCGATCGGGCGTGCGTGGCCGTCCGCGTCGATCAAGAGCGGCGGGGGATGCCCGGCCAAAGCGACCTTCAGGCGAGCTCTCTGGGCGGTTCTTTCAAGTGTTACCAGGCACACCGTGCACAGATCAGCTCCGGGCGGTTGCAAGCGCAACGCTCGGTGCAAGGTGTGCAGCATCTGACCTGAAGTTTGGCCACTGATCGCGGCCGCACGCAACGTGTGGCGCGCCAGGGCGGTAACACCGGCGGCGCGGGGCCCCTTGCCGCACACGTCTCCGATCATCAGCATCCAACGCTCCGCCCCGTGATAGAGCACATCGTAGAAGTCCCCGCCCACCTCGTTGAGCTCCCCCGCGGCGCAGTAGCGCGCCTTAATCTCGGCACCTGGGATCTCCGGTAGGGCCTCCGGCAGCAGAGCCTGCTGGAGGGTGTGGGCGATGCGCGATCGCTCGGTATACAAGCGCGCGTTTTCAACCGCCGTGCCAGCCCTTCGCGCCAGCCGCTCGGCGACACCGAGGTCTGCTTCGGAGAGCTTGTGCTTGGACTCCTCGGAGACCAGCGTGATCGCGCCGATCGGACCCGTTGCGCCGATCATAGGCACGATGATCACCGCCGTCGCGCCGATCGAGCTAAGCAGCTCCAAGTGGCGATGGTCGCGGGCATACTCGGCCAGCGCGTCTTGTGGGATCTCGGTGTAGACCCGTGAAGTCCCGGTCCTGATCACCTCGGGGACCCCCAGTGGCTCTCGAGCGTGGGTCGATAGTCGCGATCCAGGCGTCCCGCGAGCTCCAGCCGAGCCGGGTCGGAGTGGTGCACGGCGACACGCTCGATCCGCTTCTGCTCGTCAAGCACATCGATCGCGCACCAGTCCGCGATCCTCGGAACGACAAGACGGGCGACGCGCTGCAGCGTATCGGCGTAGTCCATCGAGGAAGCCAGCACTCTGCTCGCCTCCGACATGAAGCTCTCCGCCAACTGAGTTCGGCGCAGCTCGGAGAAAAGGCGCGCGTTGTCGATCGCCAAAGCCGCGCGACGCGCTAGCTCCACAACTAGCTCCATGTCCTCCTCGCCATAAGGCCTATCGTTGCCAAGAAGCAGCGTTGAGAGGGCGCCCAAGGTGCGCTCCCTTGCCTGCAGAGGTGCCACCACAGCGGAGCTGTAGCCGTGCTCGATCATGAAGCGCGCGTGCTCGGAGCCCTGCGCGAAGGAGCTCAGCAGGCCGCTGGACATCTCGACCAGCAAAACCGGCTCGCCGCCGCGGATTACGCCAGCCACAGGATGCTCGCCGGCCGGGTCCAGCGGATAGGCGGCGCGCAACTCTTCAAGCTCCTGAGCCAAGCCCCCCTGCGCGGAGGCGACTGCCACGTCGCGGATCGACCCGTCCTCGTCGAGGAGGTCGATAACACACAGGTCGGCCAGGCGTGGCACCGTCAGCCTGGCAACCTGACCCATTGTCGTGCTCAGCTCCAAGGAGCTGGCCAGCACCGCACCCGCCTCGATCAACAGCCCAGTGGCTACGTCACCCCGTGGATGAACGGCGGCCTTGGCTGGCTCCCCCTGAGATGACTTTGGCATGGGCTGTGTCTGGCACTTCCGAGAATTACGTACGTCTGTGGCTCAGAAGCCAGACCGCTTCCAGTATGGCAGCAGGGCGCGCGGCGGCGCCCTGCCCGGTTGGTAAAGGACGAACTGGGGGTGCTCTCATTAGCGTCCATACCAGCGGCGTCCGCCACCACCTACGGGAGCGCCTCCAATGAAGAAGCCAATCGCCCATAGCAGTAGCGCCACGATCAGTATGTACCAGAGAACGTGCACGGCGAAGCCCAACCCGCCGAGCAGCGCCAGGATGAGTACAAGAGCAACAAGAGCAACCATGTTAATCCTCCATTTATAAGCACCGACGCGGAGTGCGCCTCGGCGTGTCATTACCCCGTTGAGGTGCCTCTAACCGTGCGCGCAATCCCGCTTTGAATTAGCCAGTTTCGTCGGGAAAGCCGCAGGCTCTGTTTCGCGAATCTCAAATTGGTTAAAGATGACGCCGTTCAACGACTGTCCAGCAGGCCCAACGTGAGTCTCTCATAGGAACCGAGCGTCGCGACGCGACGACTGTCGGTTAGCTTCTCGATGACACTTCCGAGACCGTCGAGCGTGGAGTCTTCGAGTAGGCGTTGCGCGCTGCCGCTGAGGAGTGGTGCGAGGTGCAGCTCGATCTCGCGCTGTCCCGCTTTGATCTCGACGTTGAGTCGGTCGCTGTCGAGCGCCTCGGCGGTATGTGCAGCCAAGGCGTCAGCGAGCAGCTGGGCGTCGGAGATGCGATCGGTGGAGAAGTGGGCGCGCGCGGCCAGGGAGCTGACGAGGCGCGGCAGGATCGTGTGGGCAAGGGCGAGCGGGGCGATGCTCAGCGTCGCGGTCGAGACTGTCCGCGCGCCGGTGAGAGACGCGAGCGCAAGTTCCTGCGTGCCTGGCCCGAGGCTGTCCGTGGGTATGGCGAATCGCATCCGAACTTCGGTTCCGCCTCCTTCGGATCGCTTGAAATGGGCCTCATGGGCAAGCGTCTCGATCACGTGAAGACCAATGCCTGCCGACGAGAGGTCGACCTCGGCGTCACTTCTGATGCTCTCCTCGGCGTACGCGCCGAAGCCCTGTTCTTCTTTGTACCAATCCCTGATGCCCGAGCCGCGGTCTCGCACAAGCACGCCGATCGATTCCGAGGCGAGGAGGACATCGATGTCCATGGGTCCCCGATCCCCGCCATAAGCGTGCAAGACGACGTTGTTGCAGGCCTCGGTGACAGCTGTGCGGATGTCGTTGAGGTCGCTCTCGCTTATACCGACCGCTTCGGCCACGCCTGTGAGCATCTCCCGGACGAGCACCACGTTCTCGGGGGTGTTGAGCAATTGCAGGCGAACGTTCGGAAGTGGCTCGGACATCTGGAAACGATCCTTAGTCGAGAGACTCCCCGAGGATCTTATTGTTCGCCTCTGAAGCTTTGATTTAAACCACGGCGACGCGCGCTGATATGGATAGCTCAGCGAGTGCCCTCGCTCACGCTGTCCCGGGTCAGCGCGCGCAGTTGATCGAGCGAACGGCGCAGTAGACGCGAGACCTGCATCTGGGAGATGCCGATACGAGTCGCGATCTCGGTCTGGGTCAACTCCTCGACGAAGCGCATGTGCAGCATCGCGCGCTCGCGCGCGGGTACGTGCTCCAAGGCCGCGACAATGGTGGCGTCCAACTCCACCAGCTCGTAGCGCTCGTCCTCGTGGCCGATCGAGTCGCCGTAGCTGGCGGCCTCACCGTCGCCGCCCGGGCGGGGAGCATCGAGCGACATCGTTTCATAGGCATCCGTCGCCTGCAGGGCGTCGATCACCTGCTCGGTATCCAGCTCCAGGTATACGGCGAGCTGGTTGACCGTGGGCGCGTGGCCCTTTTCGTTGGTTAGTGTCTCTTGGGCGCCCCGTACCTTCAAGGCGCGCTCCTGGTCGCCGCGAGGCACATGCACCGACCAGCCGCAATCGCGGAAGTAGCGGCGCATCTCGCCGAGGATCGTAGGCACAGCGAAGGATGGGAAGGAGTGGCCGCGTCCAGCGTCGAAGCGGTCCAAGGCCTTTAGGAGCCCAACCGAGGCGACTTGGAGTAGATCCTCGAAAGGCTCGGACGAACGGTCGTAGCGGCGGGCCAGGCTGCGTGTGAGCGGCATGAAGCGTCGCACCAGAGCCTCGTGGGCCGCCGGATCGCGCTCACGTTGCCACCGCGTGAACAGCAGGGCCACGTCGTCTTCGTTGCCGCGGTCAAAGCGCAGACTGGGCTTGGCTGTCGCCGCTGACACCATCTCAATCTCCTCCGTCGACTCTTTCCGGGTATAGCGTCTACCCAGCTCGGCATCAAGAGCTACAGATGGGCCTCTACCCGACTCGGGTGCGATCTAACCCCAAATTGGTCTTGGCAGGCTGCTTGCAGCTTTTCTCGATCCAGACATGCCCTGGCATACTGCGGGGTAGGTCGATAACGATGCCCCGTTCTATCTGGAATGGCACGGTTGCCTTCGGGCTTGTGCGCGTGCCGGTCAAGCTGTATTCGGCGACCGAGTCGAAGCGGATCCCCCTGCGCGAGCGCCACGCGCAGGACGGAGCCGCGATCGAGCACCGGCGATTGTGCGTGAAGGAGGGCCGCGAGGTGCCCTATAGCGAGATCGTCAAGGGCTATGAAGTCAGCGAAGGCTCCTATGTGGTGCTCACCAAGGAGGAGATAGCCGCCGCTGAGGGACCCGAGGCGCATGTCGTGGAGATCGAGCATTTCGTCGATCGCGAGCAGATCGACCCCGCCTACTACGAGCGCTCCTACTACCTGGGGCCGGGCAAGCTAGGCGAGGAGTCCTACCGGCTATTGCAGGCCGCACTCGAGCGCTCACGGCGGGCGGGGATCGGGCGCTTTGTCTTCCATAACAAGGCTCACCTGGTAGCGATCAGAACCGTGGGGGACGTGATCGTGCTGCACACGATGCGCTTCGCCGACGAGCTGGCGAAAGAGGATGAGCTGGAGCCGGCGCAACCTGAGAAGCAGCCGAGCAAACTTGAGCTGGACACAGCACAGCTTTTGCTGGCCCAACTGGACGCGAAGTTCGAGCCCGAGAGCTATGCCGACACGTATCGCGACGCGGTGATGGCGATGATCGAGAAGAAGGCCAAAGGAGAGGCGATCGAGGCGCCCGAAAGTCGTCAAGCCACGCCCGGGAGCGACTTGTTGAGCGCGCTCGAAGCAAGTTTGGCGGCGGCCTGATGGCCCGCCCGCTGTGGTCAGGTTCGCTCAGCTTCGGCCTGGTGACAGTGCCGGTTGCGCTGTATAGCGCGGTGCGTGACCGTGATATCCACTTCAACTTGCTGCATGGGCCCGATGGTTCGCCGATCGAGACGCGCCGGGTGTGCGCGCACGAGCAGCGCGAAGTCCCATACAACGAGATCGTCAAGGGCTATGAGTTGGATGACGGGCGCTGGGTCCTGCTCAGCGACGCAGACCTGGACGCCGCGGCGCCGCGCAAGAGCCACACGATCGATATTGAGGCGTTCGTGGAGGAGCGCGAGATTGACCCTCTGTATTTGGACCGCCCTTACCTGGTGGTGCCCGAGAACGAGACGGCCGCGCGCGCTTATGCGCTCCTAAGCGAGGCGATGGCTGGCTCGGGCAAGGTTGCTTTGGGCCGCTTCGTGATGAGGGCCAAGGAGCACTTGGTCAGCATTCGCCCGCGCGGGGGCTTGCTGGCGTTGACGACAATGCGCTTCCACGACGAAGTGCGCTCCAGCGCCGAGATCGCCCAGGAACTCGCTTCGACAGCCGCTCCCAGCGAGGAGGAGGTCGAGAACGCGATGGCGATTATCGCCGAGCTCGAGGTCCCGTTCGAGCCAGAGGGCTATCGCGATGAGCACAGGGCACACCTGGAAGCGATCATCAAGCGTAAGCGCAAGGGCCAGAAGATCTCTGTGCCGAAGTCCAAGCCCGCCGAACCGGCCGAGCCCGCGCCGGTCGCACCCGACTTGATGGGCGCCTTGGAAGAGAGCTTGGCGCGGATCAAGGCGGAAGCGGCGAGCAAGGGCAAGACGGCGACCAAACCCAAGCGCAAGCAGTCCGCACCGAAGGCGCCGGCGAAGCAGGCAAGCCGCCGCGCGCGGCGATCTTGAGTCGCTGAGTGAGCGCCACAGAACTGCTCGCGATCGCCGCGGCGGGCTTTGCCGCGGGCACGATCAACACGGTGGTGGGCAGCGGCACATTGATCACCTTTCCGGTGTTGTTGGCCTTCGGCTATGCGCCTGTTACGGCGAACGTGTCAAACAACGTGGGCCTCGTGCCAGGGTCGGTGTCTGGCGCCTTTGGCTATCGGCGCGAGCTTGAGGGCCAGCGTGAGCGGGCCTTGCGCTTCGGCACGATGTCCGTGCTCGGAGGGCTCACTGGGGCCATATTGCTCTTGGCTCTACCGGCGTCGGCGTTTGCGGCGATCGTGCCGGCCTTCATCGCCGTGGCGCTCGTCTTGGTGTTGCTCCAGCCCTGGTTGAACGCGAGGCTGGCGCGCCACGGCGAGGCCCATCGCGGCCGGCGCGGACGGGCCTTGACGATGGGGGCCGTGTATGCGACCGGCGTATATGGCGGCTACTTCGGCGCCGCCCAAGGGATCCTCTTGTTGGGCATCCTCGGCCTCGCCTTGGACCAGGACCTGCACCGCACCAATGCCCTGAAGAACGTTTTGGCCGGCTCGGTCAACGGCGTGGCGGCCGTGTTCTTCATCTTGGCCACCCACGTCGATTGGGGGCCGGCGGCGGTCATCGCGGGCACCTCGATCGTTGGCGCCCAGGTCGGCGCGCGTTACGGCCGGCGCCTGCCGCCGCGCGCCTTGCGGGCCTTGATCGTGGTGGTTGGCTTGACCGCGATCGTGCGGTTGCTGGCGTAGCGAGACCAGTACGAACCACGATCCCACCCCAAAGGGAGGAGTAACCCAGTGGGATGGGTTACTCGAAGAAGGTCATCCGGATAGGGCGGATCGTGCGAGTGGCAGGATTCCTTCGGCCAGCTGCCTCTCGTTGGCGCCCGGGCCCGGTCTGATCTGAAGCTCGGTGGTCTCGATCTGCTCGCCGCAGTGGCCGCAGTGCAGCTGGGGGTGGGCGTCGTGGCCGCACTTCATATGCACGGGCACCCGCGGTGGGCCGGCCGCGGGGGCCGCATAGCGATCGCCCCAGCTCATCAAGGCAAGGATCGTGGGGTTCAGGTCTAGGCCCTTGCGGGTGGGGACGTACTCGTAGGACTCGGGGTGCTCCTGGTAGAGCCGGCGCTCGAGCAGGCCGTGCTCGACGAGCATCTCCAAGCGGTCGCTGAGGATGTTGGAGGCCACGCCCAGGTTGCGCTTCATCTCGGCGAAGCGTCTGCGGCCGAGCAAGGCTTCGCGCATGACCAGCAGGCTCCAGCGCTCTCCCACGATCGACAGGGCGGAGGCGATCGAGCAGTTCTGCTCGGTGAACGGACGGTAGGGCATGAGCACATCTTAGTGGAGGTGGTTGCATTTTGCAATCTAGTTATGCTACGGTGGCGCTTAGGCACTTGCAAAATGCAACCAGCTGGAGTGGCCCTAGTCGCAGGCGCGGCCCGCGGCCGCGACCCCGACCACAAGGAGGCTTCAGATGCAAAGACGGTGGAAGGTCCTGGCGCTGGTGTCGCTAGGCGTGTTCATGGTCAGCCTCGACCTGTTCATCGTCAACATCGCGTTCCCCAAGATCGAGTCCGACTTTGCCGGTGCGAACGTCTCCTCGGTGTCCTGGGTCTTGAACGCGTATGCCATCGTCCTGGCGGCCTTGATGGTCTCTGCAGGCAGGCTGGCCGACCGTCACGGGCGCAAGCGTGCGTTCTTGGTCGGCTTGGCGGTGTTCGTGGTTGGCTCAGCGCTGTGCGGCGCCGCACCCTCGCTCGGCGGATTGGTTGCCGCGCGCGTGCTGCAAGCGGTCGGCGCCGCCTTGCTGCTGCCGACCTCGCTGGCCTTGCTCCTGCCAGAGTTCGAGCCCTCCGAGCGACCGGCCGCGATCGGCGTGTGGGCGGCGGTCGGTGGCCTGGCGGCCGCGGCCGGACCGCCGCTCGGCGGACTGCTCGTGCAAGTCAGCTGGCGCCTGGTGTTCCTGGTCAACGTCCCCGTCGGCGTAATCGCGCTTCTCTATGGGGTGCATCTGTTGCGCGAGAGTCGCGACGAGACCCAGGCGCGACCTGACCTGCTTGGCTCGGCCTTGATCGTGCTCGGCATCGGGGTCCTCTCGCTCGGACTCGTCAAGGCGCCTGAGTGGGGGTGGGAGAGCGCGCGCACGATCGCGGCTTTCGTGCTTGCCGCCAGCAGCCTGGCTGGATTCTGGGCTCGCTGCTTGACCAACCTCGCGCCGGTCATAGACCCGGCGATGCTGCGTGTTCGTTCCTTCGCGGCGGCCAACGCGGCCTCCGTGCTTTTCTCGGCGGCGTTCGCCGCGTTCCTGCTCGCCAATGTCCTGTTCATGACTTCGGTTTGGCACCGCTCGACGCTGATCGCCGGCTTGTCGCTAGCGCCGGGACCCGCACTGGCCGCCGTGTGCGCGGCCACATCCGCGCGCCACATCAATCGCTTCGGCCAGCGTGCGCTTGCGGCTTTGGGCATCGCCCTGTTTGGACTCGGTTGTCTGTGGTGGCGCTTGCGCATGGGCCCAACACCTGACTATGCCAGCGAGATGCTGCCCGGCCTCTTGATTACGGGAGTCGGCGTGGGTCTGGTGTTGCCGAGCTTGGCCAGCGCGGCCTCCTCCTCGTTGCCGCCCGCGCGCTTTGCCACTGGCTCGGCCGTCTTCACGATGACACGCCAAGTCGGCTTCGTACTGGGCGTCTCGATCCTGGTAGCCCTGCTCGGTACGCCCAAGCCGGACGACGCGCTCGCGGCTTTCGACCGGGGGTGGGTGTTCATGATCTTGGCGAGCCTGCTTGGGCTCGGGGCCGCCGGCGCTCTTGGGCATACATCGCCGATGCATGAACGCCGGCTGGATGAGCCCGCAGCTCGCGCACGACCTTGGCGGCGAATGGGGGCAGCTCGCTCGTAGGGGGCAACGCCACGCCGTAGCCGGCCGGCATCAGCATGGGCGCCGCCAAGGCCGCGAACGTCAAGTCGGCCGCTGTGAATCGCTCGCCGCACAGGTAGGGACGACCGTCGGCCAAGCGCTTGCCGACCTCGTCGAAGGTCAGGCGCACCTGGACCTCGGCGTCCGCGGCCGTGGCGGGTGTGACGTCGAGGACATGCGCGACGATCGCGATCATCAGGGGATAGGCGAGCTTCAAGGTGGTGCGCTCCCAAAACGGAACGCCGGTGCAGCCATAGGAGATCGCGAGATCGCGACGCGGGCGCAGCTGTTGGTAGAGCCAGCACCGCCCCTGCGGTCCCAGGCCGGCGTTGAAGTCGGCCTCCAGGCCTCGCACTTCGGCGGCCTGTTCGGGGTCGCTCGGATACAGCTCGTGGCCGGCCGGCGCACGCCGGTCGGCCCAGGCAAGGATGTCTCCCGAATCGGCCAGGACCCCATCGGCGCACACGAACACCGGCACGGTCAGGCCGCCACCGGCCCGTAAGGCGGCGACACGATGGATCGCCTGTATGTGGGCCTGCTCGCGATAGGCCACACCCACGCGCTCCAAGGCCCACCGCGCCTTCTCGCAGTAATGGCTGATCGGAATCGTCAGCAGGACGTTCTCGGTCTTCTTTGCGCGCATGGCTCGCAATCAAGGCTATCGTTGAGCATCCGTGCCGCGCCCGCCGATCTTCAAGTTTTCGCGGCAGTGACCTCAGCGTGCGATGATGCACGCATGTATCGACTGGGCCTGTTGCTCGTGACGTGCGCGGTGTGTGTGCTCTGTCTGTGTGAGTCCGCGCCGGCTTCGACCTCGGACGCGCAATTGTGGAGCGCGCTGGACGGACAGGTCACTTGTGGCATCGCGATCCATCCACTCAACTCGCCCCCGATGCAGTTGCTCTGTAGCGCGAGGTCTGTGCCAGCGCCCCCGAAAGGACAGGGGTTCGGCGACCCGGGCTTCGTCTTTCTCGGGTCTACGGGCCACCCAAAGCGCGCGCGGCTCAGCCAAGACTCGTTTGTCGCCAGCCACGCGGTGAAGCTCAAAAATGGGAGCAAATGGGAAGTGGGACCGATCGTCGTGAAGTGCACGATCGGCGCCAAGGCCGTTCGCTGCGCCAATCGCTCACATCACGGCTTTAGGATCACGAAGAGTTCCTATCGGGCTTTCTGAGGAGCCCCGGCCGTGGCGGGTGAGGGGGCGCTCGACCTGCTGTTTCTCCCGGGATGGATCTCTCAGATCGAGCAGTTGTGGGACACGGTAGCGATCGGGCTGCGCTGCTGACCTACGGATTGGGTGGACATGTCGGTGCGCTGCTCGCAGCAGACCATCCCGAGCGGGTTGGTGCGCTGATCATGTACGCGGGTGAGCCGGAGCGAGGTTGGCTAGGCTCGGAACGTGAGCCTGAATCTATGCGTTCTGCTCTGGGCGAACCCGGGCGCCGAGGCGGCACTTGTCCATTACGAGGACAGGGTCCTGGAGTTGTTGGGAAACCATGGTGCGCGGGTCCTTCAGCGCGTGCGCAGCGATGGCGTCGATGGCCGGCCCTTGGAGGTCCACGTGCTGGAGTTCCCCTCGCAGGCGGCGCTCGATGGCTACATAGGAGACGAGCGCCGGATGGCGCTGGCCGGCGAGCGCGAGCGCGCTATCGCCCGCACAGAGGTGCTCCGCGTAGATCTGGTCTAGGTCGAGACCGAACGGAATTGACTCAAGGTGAGACGTTTCGTCGTGTGCCTCGGGAGTTTGCCGCAGCCCACAACTGCTGTCGAGGCAGGCGCGCTGGAGGCGCCCAGCGGAGACCGTCTGGATCAGTCCGGCGACCCAACAGGTTGGGCAACCACGAAGTGCGATCATGCCGATGGGAGTGAGCAGGAGCGCTGCCGGGCCGGCGATCTGGATCAGTGTGAACCCCGAGCCGATCAGCCCGAAGCCAATACCGCCCCGAACCAAATGGCGGGCTACTGAAGCGCTGGCCGGCCAACCGCGCTTCTCGTGCTCAGACATGGTGATCCCCGGGGACCGAGCGATCCGCCGAGCCGAGTTGCGAACGCAGCGTTTCGCGTCCGCGGTGCAAGCGTGACTTCATCGCGGCGCGACTGAGGCCTAGAGACTGGGCGGTGGCCGATCCGGACAGGCCTTGAATATCGCGCAGGACGAAAACGGTGCGCTGCTCGCTTGGAAGCGCCGCGATGCAAGCAACGATCCGCTCAACTTCCAAACGGGCCAAGGCTGTCTCCTCGGTCGAGGATGCTTGCGGGGTGGGGGATGGAGGGGCTCGCAACGCCAAGCGTGATCTGCGGATGCACTCGTGGCGCACGATCTGGAACATCCACGACGCAAGCGCCGCGGCCGCGCGCAAGGTCCCGATCTTTCGGTACAACACAATCAATGCCTCTTGTGCCGCATCCTCCGCGTCCTCGGGTGTGGAGCAGAGGGTGCGGGCAAACCGGTGGACATGTGCGTGTGAGCCGTCCAGAAGCGTTGCGATTGCGCGGGTATCGCCCTTCTGCGCGGCGCTGACGACCTGTTCGGTGGGCCAGGACCATTGCGTGTCAGTCACGGGAGCGCACCCTCCTGAAAAATAGGAGGCAGCCGCGGATCACGACGACGGCGATTATGAGATAGACGGCGATCTTCATTTGGAGGGACAAGGCATCTTGGTATTGACGGTAACCGGTTCGCCGATGAGGAATTTCAGTTCTGCGCGAACGGGAAAGCCGCCTTTGGGGCACGTCTTAGGCAGCGTTATGTAGGAAACCAGTTTTCCTTTCTGCATGAATGCGGCACCAATCGTCAGTTTGGCAGTTTCAACCACGCCGTACGGTGCTTCAGGCACGGTTTCAACGAGCGGCACAGAGGCTGTGAGCTCCGGGCCGAATTCACCTCCGGGATATGTGATTCCGGCCTTTCCAAGCACTTCGATCACAGCCGGAGTCCGCCCTTCGGCGTAGAAGGCGAATTCGCCGCCCGGCGCGAAGAACGCCTGCAAGGTCAGGTTCTCGTGGACGCGTGTTGCGCCGAAGCTGACGACGCCGCCGACCGAGCCCACCGAGCTGACCGCGGACCTCTTTGGGCAATGCTCGATTTCGTGGCTTTCGAGGATCGCGGCCGAGCAGGTGGCAAAACCCTGCGGGTGCAGCTTTACCCCGGCTGGTACATGATAAGTCAGGCCGATGAGGGGCGGAGGAAAGCCACCATATTCTGTCCCGCTGATCCTGATTTCGCCTTCCGCGGCTGTGGGGCCTCCGAGGGTATTGTCGGTGCCTGGATAGGTCGGGCTGTTGGCCACCGTGGGGTCGACGTGGATCGGCACGCCCCGGAGCTTCAGAGTGACCGTGGTCGGCGTGGCTCGTGCGATCTCGGGTCCGAACACGAGGCATAGACCGAGCACCGCCAGGCACCCCCAAATGCCATACATCGACGTTTGCCAAGCTCGTGCCTGGCGGGGCTTGGGACTGAACGCTGGGGCCATGACTGGGCACCTCCCTTTTGATCGATCAAGCGCGTACCCACATGAGAGGGCGGCTGGCGCCAAAAGGATTCGCCGCTGTAGGCTTTGGCGCGCTAGAAGATGACGATGGACAAACCGACCACCTACAAGCTCGACGGGCGCATCGCGACGATCACGATCGACGATGGCAAGGTCAACGCCTTCTCGATCGAGACGCTCAAAGCGATCCACGGGGCTTTCGATCGAGCCGAAGAAGACGGCGCGACTGTCGTGTTGACCGGCCGCGAAGGCTACTTCTCGGCCGGCTTCGATCTGAAGGTGTTTTCGTCCGGCGACGGCGGCGCTGTGGTGGAGATGCTGCGGCTTGGCGCGACTTTGGCCGAGCGCGTGTTGTCTTTCGCGACGCCCGTGCTTGTGGCCTGCAACGGGCACGCAATCGCCGCCGGCAGCTTCTTGCCACTGGCCGCGGATGTGAGGATCGGAACAGAAGGACCGTTTCGGATCGGATTGAACGAGGTCAAGATCGGTTTGACCGTGCCTTGGTTTGCCGTCGAGCTGGCTCGTCAGCGACTTACTCCCGCCGCCTTCGACCGCAGCGTGGTTGGCGCCGTCATGCACAGCCCCCAAGAGGCAGTGGAGGCCGGTTTTCTGGACCGGGTTGTGCCCGCCTCGGAGCTTGAAGCGGTCAGCCTGCGGGCGGCCGCCGAGCTGGCCGAGCTCAATCCGGCGGCGCATGCCGCGACCAAGTTGCGCGCGCGCGGCGCTGCACTGGAGGCCATACGCGCAGCGATCGAGAGGGAGCTGACACTCGAGGCTCTGACTAGAGCTCAGGAGTAGCCTTCGTTCTTATGCAAGACGCATCCGCTACCGCTCACTTCGAGCGCAAGCGCCCCGGCTGGTTCACCAGTCATGTGTTTAACCCCTTCGTGGCCGGCTTGACGCGACTCGGGATAAGCCTGTTCGGCTCGCGTGTGCTCGAGGTGCGAGGGCGCAAGAGCGGCGAGCCTCGGCGTACCCCGGTCAACCTGCTCACGTTCGACGGTGAGCGCTACCTGGTCGCGCCGCGTGGGGACACCCAGTGGGCACGCAACCTGAGAGTCGCGGGGGAGGGGAAGCTGCTGGTGGGCTCTCGCGGCGAGCCGTTCACAGCCGTCGAGCTGGCAGACGAGGAGAAGCCACCCGTCCTGCGTGCCTACCTGAAGCGTTGGAAGTTCGAGGTTGGAGCGTTCTTCGATGGGGTCGGTCCTGAGTCCTCAGAACAAGAGATGCTCGGCGCAGCGCCCAAGCATCCCGTTTTCCGCATTCGTTAGCTGCCAAAAGGAGGTTTGTCATCATGGATTGGAAGCTTGAGTTGATGGCAGTGCCCGTCTCAGATGTGGACCGCGCAAAGTCCTTCTATGCAGAGATGGTCGGGTTCGTGGTTGACCATGACCACACGGTCAACGACGAGCTTCGTTTCGTGCAGCTCACCCCGCCCGGATCGGCCTGCTCGATCGCTTTCGGTAAGGGAATCGTGGACACGCCTCCCGGCTCGGTGGCCGGTTTGCAATTGGTGGTGGAGGACATCAACCAGGCCCGCCAGGAATTGGTCGAGCATGGGGTGGAGGTCGGTGAGGTACAGGAATTTCCCTGGGGACACTTCGTGTTCTTCAGCGACCCCGACGGCAACCGCTGGTCGGTGCAGCAGCTGCCTGTTCGGGACTGAGCGGCGTGTAGTACCCGCTGCAGTACGTTTTTGATGTCGAATCAGACTCCAAGCTGGACCGTGCGCAGACCGGCCAGTCGGGCGGCTGCACTCTGCCGTTCGTCATAGCTGACGAATGCGTCGATCGGTGAGAGATCGATCGCGGCGACGAGATGAATCGCATCCAAGGCGCGCAGGACGGGTTCCTCGAGCGCCCCGGCCGCGGCGAGAAGCGGACGGTCGACGGGCAGGAGAGCGATGGCATCCAGGACTTCCCCAGCGCGAGTCAAGAGAGGCTCGGGCGCAAGTGAGTGATCGAGAGCCGCCGCGCGATGTATCGCGCGAGGCACTTCGGTGAGAGCGAGCTCACTTGAGAGCAGGTCGGCATTTGAGAGGAAGGCGCGGAGCACATGTGGGAGGTCATCTGGAATTCCCGCGCCGAGCCGTAACCAGACAAGTGACGATGCTCGAGCGGATCGGCCGCCCAAGCTGCTCGTACAGGGCGCGATTCGCGCCTTCCATGGCCTCGCGTTGCTCAAGCGAGAGTCGTGACCAGAACGACATCGTTCCAAGCAGAGCATCCAGCTCGGCGGCCGTGTGTTCCATCTGCATCGGCTCCGCGGCGATCTGCGCGTCGTCGAACAGATGGGCCGCGTACTCGCGTGCCATTTTGTAGCTGCCAAGCCAGGCCCAGGCCTCTGAGATGTTCTCGCGGCGCTCGCGAACGCCCGCGAGAGTGGTCTCGAGATCCCGATAGTGCGGCCAGCTAGAAGCGATCTCGGGCGCGATCGCCGACATCGCGCTCAAAAGCGCCTGCTGGTCATCGGCGCTGCGCGACTCGTGTAGTCCGAAGTACTGAATGAGCGCGAGCGTTCCGTCAGGCACGAGCGCGTCCGCCGCGCGCCGCCAGCCGACATCGGGATCGACCCAGTGGATCGCTGAGGCCGAGAAGACGGCCCGGAAGTGCTCGTGGGGGAGTCGTGAGTCCTCGAATCGGGCGTTCACGAACTCTAGCTCGCCCATGCCCCGAAGTCGCTGCTGGGCGAGTCCCGCCAGCTGAGCGCCCGGCTCGATCGCCGTGACGCGCAAGCCGCGAGCCAGGAGGCTGCGGGTCAGCTGTCCGGTCCCACAACCGATCTCGAGCACCTGGTCGCCAGGCTCGAGGCCGGCGAGGCGGCAGGCGCGATCGACCAGCTGCTCGGGGTAGGTTGGGCGGTGCCGGTCGTACTCGTCCGCCACCTGATTGAAGACTTTGCCGTAGCTGCGCTGCAGTATTCCGTCCGGCACGCCCACAAAGTAGGTGACGGGGCCGACGGAGCCTCAAATCGACTGGATCACTGAGCCTCCACCGGCGGGAATAGCTCACGATGCGCGATGGGTGGCACGACCGACGCGGGGGTAAGCCTTCACTCCAGACTTTCAGCGAGCAGCGAGTCGATGCGGCGGGCAATGTCATCGCGGATCGCGCGGACCTCATCCAGCGGACGGCCCTTCGGGTCGCGGAGGTCCCAGTCGATGTAGCGCTTGCCGGGTATGTAGGGACACTCGTCGCCGCAGCCCATCGTGACGACCACATCTGCCCGCTCGGCGAGCTCGCGGGTGAGGATCTGAGGCTGGCGACCAGATAGGTCGATGCCGAGCTCTTGCATGACCTCTACGACCTCGGGATGGACGTGCTCGGCGGGCGTGGTACCAGCGGATAGGGCAGTGTGTCCTCCGGCGGCCGCGCGCTCGAAAAGCGCTTGGCTCATCTGTGAGCGTCCGGCGTTATGCAGGCAGACGAACAGGACGCTCGCCATCGACGGCCGCTCCTTCGGTTGATTGGGCGTCGGTGGAGACGAGGGACTTGGGGCCGCGCACGAGCTCGTAGGCGAACACGCCGATGGTCGCGCCGATCAGCGGGCCGATGACGTAGATCCAAAAGCTGCTCCAGGTACCGGAAGCCAGGGCGGGACCGAAGGAGCGCGCAGGGTTCATCGAAGCGCCGGTAATCGGGCCGCCGAACAGGGCATCTAGTCCCACGGTCCCGCCGATCGCGATAGCGGCAGCGGCTCCGACCGCGCGCGTGTCAGTCGCAACGGCGGTGATGACGAACATCAGAAACGCCGTCAGGACGATCTCATAGGCCACCGCGGTCGTACTGTTCACGCTCGGGAGCGTGGCGCCGAGGTGCGCGGGCTTGCTCGTCCAGGCCGCGAGAAGCAGGAGGGCGGCCGCGGTCGCCCCGATGAGCTGCGCTGCGATGTAGGCCAGCGCGTCGCGGATCGGGAAGTGTCGGGCGAGGGTGAAGGCGATCGTGACGCTCGGGTTGTAGTGCGCGCCGGAGAGATGCCCGCCCGCGTAGATCATCACCATGATTACCAGGCCGAAGGTGAGGCTCACGCCGACGCCGCCGATCGAGCCGGCGTGCGTTGTGTTGGTGATGATCGCTCCGCACCCAGCAGCCACCAGCGCGAAGGTCCCGATCGCCTCCATGAGCGCGCGGCGGGCGAGGTTGGGACGCTCCATCAGATGACCCCCACGAGCTTCATAGCGCGAATCGTATTACATCGACAGGTATCAGTCTTATTGATATAAGTAGATTGATGTCCGTCGATTTGGAGCTGGCTCCCAAGCAGAAGCGAGCCGCCGGCGAGCGCTGTTGCGAGCCCGTCGTCTATCCCGACGTACAGCGCGAGCAGGCGCTACGCATGGCTGAGATCGCAAAGGCGCTTGGCGATCCGGTCCGCCTACAGCTCGTGGACGTGCTGCGCAAGCACGCCGGCAAGGTGTGCGTCTGCGAGCTGGTGCCGCTGTTCGACATCGCCCAGCCGACGCTGTCCCACCACCTGAAGAAGCTCCGCGACGCCGGGATCGTCGACTCCGAGCGCCAGGGCCTGTGGGCCTATTACTACGTGACCCCAGACGCCCTCAAGGAGCTGTCTACGTGGCTGAGCTGAGCACGGCGTACACGACGTGACCATGTTGCGCCCCCGAGCAGCATGCTGCTATGTCGTGAGACGAGTGCCAAGGCTGCTGTCACGGATCAGCCGGAGTTAGCACCCGGTCGATCGCTTCGGAGTGGACGCTGAAGGACCACTACAACCCGACCAACCTGTTCCACCTGAACCAGAACATCCCGCCGTCGAAGGCGGGCGAGGGGTCCTGCTGCGGTCTGCGGCACCGGGGCTAGAATCGCTGTCGGGTTTTGTTCACGATCGACAGGAGAGACTGGATGATCGCGACTCGAACGATGGTCTCCGCCACTGGGCGGGAGCAGTGAGCGAGCGGCTCCTGCGGGAGCTCGCACCCCAGGTTCTCGCCACCGTTGCCCGCCGCCACGGCCGCTTCGACCTCGCTGAGGACGCCACTCAGGAAGCGCTGATCGCGGCCGCGCGGCAGTGGCCGGTCGAGGGAGTGCCGGTGAATCCGCGCGGCTGGCTGATCGCGGTCGCCACCCGGCGGCTGATTGATGGGCTACGCGCCGAGGCATCGAGGGCTCGGCGCGAGGAGGTCACGTTGGCCCAGGAGCTACCGCTCGGCGCCGACATTCCCGATGAGGATGACACGCTGACGGTGCTGTTCCTGTGCTGTCACCCGGCGCTTTCGCTGCCGTCGCAGCTGGCGCTGACGCTGCGAGCGGTCGGTGGTCTGACGAGCGCCGAGATCGCCGCCGCGTTCCTCGTGCCGGAGGCGACGATTGCCCAGCGCATCAGCCGCGCGAAGGCGACGATCGCCGACGCCGGCGGCCACTTCGCGCTGCCGCCCGATGATCAGCGTGGCGCGCGTCTGGGCGTCGTGCTGCACGTGCTGTACCTGATGTTCAACGAGGGCTACACCGCGACGTCCGGCGAGCGGCTGCAGCGCCGTGAGCTCGCGCACGAGGCGATCCGCCTGACGCGGATGGCGCATGCGCTGCTGCCCGGGGACGGTGAGGTCGCGGGGCTGCTGGCCTTGATGCTGCTGACCGAGGCGCGCAGCGATGCGCGCGAGAGTCCTGACGGCACGCTTATCCCGCTAGCGGAGCAGGATCGCCTGAGATGGGACGGCGCGCTGCTAGAGGAGGGCCTGCAGCTGATCCAGGAGACGCTATCGCGCACGCTGCTTGGCCCGTACCAGCTGCAGGCGGCGATCGCCGCCGTCCACACCGAAGCTCCGACCGCTGTCGATACCGACTGGCCGCAGGTTCTCAAGCTCTACGACCTGCTGCACGCGCTGACGCCGAGCCCGGTCGTCACGCTCAACCGGGCCGTCGCGGTTGCGATGGTCGATGGCCCGCGCGCTGGGCTGACTAGCCTCGACGTACTGTCCGGCGACCGCCGCCTTGCGTCGCGGCACCGGCTTGCGTCGGTCCGTGCCCATCTGCACGAAATGGCCGGCGACATGCAGGCCGCGGTCGCCGGATATGAGGATGCCGCCCGCCGTACCACGAGTATCCCCGAGCAACGCTACATCCGTGCCCAGATTGAGCGGCTACGCGCCGATGTCGAGAACACGCCGACGGCTCCGACCATAGGGTGAACACCCCCGACCACGAGGAGCATCCGATGCGCTACATCCTGCTGATCTACCAGAACACCGAAGCCTGGAATGGACTCTCACCGGAGGACAAGGATGTCTTCATGCACGCCGCCCGGGACATCATGAAGGAGCTGTCAGCAACCGGCGAGTGGGTCGGCGGCGAGGGCTTGGCTGATGCCTCGCAGGCGCGCTCGACGCACGTGCGTGACGGTGTCGTCACCGTCACTGACGGGCCGTTTCTGGAGGCAAAGGAGGCGCTCGCCGGCTATTGCATCCTCGACGTCGCCACTCCGGAACGCGCCGAGGAGATAGCCGCGCGCTGGCCCGACGCCCAGCATTGGGGCATGGAGATCCGCGCGCTGATGCACGGCGGCGGGGAGGAGGACTGACCGATGCTTACCCTCTATGAGCACCCTTTCGCGCTCTACTGCCAGAAGGTCCTGATCGCGCTGGGCGAGCTGGGCGTGGCCTACGACGTCCTCGAGGAGCAGCGTGACTTCGACCGCGCAGAGCTGGCCGAGCTGTGGCCGCCAGCGTCGATTCCGGTGCTGCGCGATGGCGAGGAGATCATCGGCGAGACATCGATCATCATCGAGCACGTCGCCGGCGCGCAGTTGGTGCCGTCGCTGGAAGCCCGCAAGTGGGACCGCATCTGCGACCAGTACATCTCTGACGCCGTCCAGGCGATCGTCCTCGACACGGTCGAAGAGCGCTTCGACCAGCGCGCTGTCGTCCACGCGCGGGGCCAGCTCGACATGGCCTACGGCATGCTCGAGACGCAGCTCACCCAGCATGAGTTCCTAGCCGGCGATACGTTCACGATCGCCGACTGCGCCGCCGCGCCGGGCCTGTTCTACGCCCTGGCGATTCACCCGTGGAGTGAGGGCGAGCACCCACAGCTGACACGCTATTACCGGGCACTGGCGCACCGACCGTCCTTCGCCAAGGTGATCGTGGACGCGCGGCTCTACCGGCACCTCTTCCCGCTGCCCTGGCCGGCCAACTTCGACCGCTACCACTAACCCGGTGAGATGCGCGCCTCGGTGCGGTCACAACGAGAAAGACCACGCGAGAGAAGGGACGAACCCGTGCTATCTATGTGGCCGCAGGCTTTACGAGACCATGCTGCCGTTTGAGACGGATCCGTCGATGCGCGACGACGAGCACGAGCGTTACGGGCGCGCCCGCGACGAGTCAGACTGACACAGTCAGACGGGCTGCCACAGCTCGATCCGATTGCCCTCGGGATCGGTGACCCAGCCGAATCGGCCGACACCCTTCATGTCCTGCGTCTCTTCAGCCACGTCGGCTCCCTTCGCGCGCAGTTGTGTGAGCATCGTATCCAGGTCGCGGACCCGGAAGTTGATCATGGCCTGCTGCGCACGGGACCCGAAGTAATCGGTCTCGGACTCGAACGTCGCCAACACCGTTGGCCCGGCAACCTGGCGCCACAGGCCGTTCTCATCGGCGTCCAAGCCTAGGCAATCGCGATACCAAGCGCCCAGGGCCACCGGATCGGCGGCCCGCAGGAAGTATCCACCGATCCCAAGCACACGCTCCACATCGCTATCTTCCCAGGAGCGGCACCACACCGCCGCGCGGTGCATTGTTCGCCGGGCATAGAGACATGTGAGGCCGCAGACGTTTATTCATCTGAGACAAGCACAACCCCGACCCGTCACTGCACGGCGCTGTGTACCTGGAGGCGCTCCAGCTCGTTGGCGATGACGGTCGCACCGTTGCTGCTGGCGAGGGCGCCGGCCATCGCGCGGGCACCCTGTTTGATCGACTGGTCTACGAGGGCCTGCGAGATCACGCGGCGCAGCTTCTCGGGGGAGCTCTTCTTGCTGACCCTCACGCCGGCGTGCGCGACGACCACGCGGGCGGCGTTATCCGGCTGGTCGCGACCATCGGGAATGCAGACGAGCGGAACGCCATCGGCGAGGGCGGCGTTGACGGTTTGCCAGCCCGCGTGGGTGATGACGAGCGCCGCGTGTGGGAGAACGGTTCGATGTGAGACGAAAGCCACGCTGCGCGCGTTGTCGGGAATGCGGAGCTGACTCGGGTCGAGCGCGGGGCCGGCCGTGAGCAGCGCTCGGACGCGCAGCCCGGCCACGGCGTCAAGGACACGCTGGGCGAGCGCCCGCTGGTTCATGTAGCTCGTGCTGAAGCTGATCAGCACCAGCGGATCGGCGTTCTCGGAAGGCCACAGTGACTCCCACTGCTTCTCGAATGGCTCGAACGCGGGGCCCACGTAGTGGACATTCGGCGGGAGCTGGGCTTTGCTCGAGAAGTCGAGCTCCGGGGCGGTCATCACGTAGATCGCCCGCACGCTGCGGACCTGGTCGTTCCAGTCCTTCAGTGGCGTGAGCCCATGCTCGGCACGGACATCGTTGAGCATCGGCAGCCCGGTTGCCGTGAAGCGGCTGGTCATGGCATTGAGCAGGCGGTCGCGCGCGGCACCCAACGGACCCGCCATCGGCTTCAGGCCGCTGAACAGCGGCGGCGCACCACGAACCGGGAGGGGATAGGGACAGTGAACGAGCGCGACCGCGGGTATGCCTGCGTACTCGGCAGCGACTGGCGCGGCGATGAAAAGCCAATCGAACACGACGACGTCGGCTCCCCAGTCGCCGAGCAGCTCGACATTCTCCCGTACCGCATCCCGCAGCGGTGCGATCGGAGCATCGCGCATCCGTTTCGCGGCGCCAAGCGGCGTGCGCGCCTCCCAGTCGCGTATCGGGTCGGTCTCCGGATGCGTGATGTCGAGGTCGGGGAGCCACTTGCGGATGGCAACGAACTCAGCCCCAGTCTGCTCGATTCGTGCCCGCGCGGCGCTGTGGGCCACGACGCGCACCTCGTGGCCCCGCTTGACGAGCTCCCGTGTGAGCGCCAGCTGGGGTGGAGCATTCCCGCTGAACGCCAGGAGAGTCTGGAAGACTCGCATATACTTCATCTTAGCCCTACCAAGATGAAAGCGTCAAGCGACTCCACCACAACACGCCAATATCGGATGTCCGCGCGAGCCGATGCCGCTGCCGCGACCGGCGAACGGCTTCTCGCGGCGGCCTGGATGCACTTCGGCACGCGACCCTACGAGGAGATCCGCCTGCGCGAGATCGCTGCCGACGCGGGCGTCACCGAACAGACGCTGCTCGCCCGGTTTCACTCCAAAGACGAGCTACTCACGGCTGCATACAAGTGGTGGGGTATGCGCGAGATGGAGCGCCGCGACGCTGCCCCGGTCGATCACCTGCCCGACGCGGTCGCCAACGTGTTCGACCACTACGAAGCGCACGGAACGGCGATTCTACGCATGCTCTCCCAAGAGGACCGCATCCCCGCCATCCGCAACCTGACGGACAAGGGGAGGGGCTATCACCGCGATTGGGCAAACAGAGTCTTCCAGCAACTCCTCGCTGGCCTCCCACGCGCGTCCAGAGAGCGCCGGCTCACAGCCCTCGTGATCGCGACCGACGTGCTGGTGTGGAAGCAACTGCGCCTCGACATGCAGCTCAGCCGCCCTCAAGCAGAAAAGATCGTCCTGGAGATGATCGAGTGCTATTCGCGGCGATCGCATTGAGAGATCGGCCGTCACTGATGCCGCGTGAGCGCTTCGAGCACCGGGTGGTGCTGTAACTGGGATTCGCGGGCGCTACCCCAGTTGGTCGCGGCGGCGTGTGAGGTAGGCGGTCTCGGCGGTGTTGCCCGCCAGCTCGATGGCTTTGTCGTAGGCCGCGCGTGACTTCTGACTGCAGCCCAGCCGGCGCAGCAGGTCGGCGCGGGTCGCATGGTAGGCGTGATAGCCGTCCAACTTGTCCTCAAGACCATCGACGGTTGTCAGCGCCACCTGTGGGCCGTCGAGCTCGGCGACCGCTACGGCCCGGTTGAGGAGGACGATCGGCGAGGGGTCGAGGCGGATGAGCTGGTCGTAGAGGGCGAGGATCTGCGACCAGTCTGTGTCGCGGACATCGCGGGCGGAGGTGTGCACAGCGTTGATCGCCGCGAGGATCTGGTAGCGACCCGGAGCCACCCCGGCGGCGGCAGCAGCCAGGCGCTCGCGCACCAGCTGGTGACCCTCGGCTATCAGCGCCGCGTCCCAAGCCCCGCGGTCCTGCTCGTCGAGGGCGATCAGTTCACCGAGCGCAGAAACCCGGGCCGTGCGGCGGGCCTCGGTGAGCAGCATCAGCGCGAGCAGCCCGGCTACCTCGTCGTCTTGCGGCAGGAGGCCGCGGATCAGGCGCGTGAGCCGGATCGCCTCCGCGGTCAGATCGTGGCGTACGGGATCGGTGTCGGAGCCGCTCGCCAGGTAGCCCTCGTTGAAGACGAGAAAGAGGACGGCGAGAACGCCTGAGACGCGTGCCGGGAGATCCTCCGCGGAGGGAACCCGATAAGGGATGCGAGCGGCCTTGATCTTGTCCTTGGCTCGGGTGATACGCCGCGCCATGGTGCTCTCCGACACGAGGAAGGCACGGGCGATCTCGGACACGGTCAAACCGCCGACCATGCGCAGCGTCAACGCCACGCGGGACTCCATGGCAAGAGCAGGGTGACAGCACGTGAATATCAGCCGCAGCCGCTCGTCATCGACGGCGCCGAGAGGCTCGGGCGGGTCGTCGTCGCGCAACATCTGAGCCTCCTTCTGCTTGTCCTCGCGCCTGCTCTCGCGCCGGAGCCGGTCGATGGCATTGCGCTTGGCGGTGGTGGTCAGCCAGCCGCCGGGGTTGGGCGGTACACCGTCGGTCGGCCACCGCTCGACCGCGGTAGCGAACGCCTCGGCTGCGCCTCCTCGGCGATGTCGAGGTCACCGAACCGCCTGGTCAGGGCGGCGACCACCCGCGCCCACTCCTCGTGCTGGGCTTGGGTGATCGCCCCCCGGACGTCGAGCAGGCTCACAGGAACGGCCGCACCTCGATCTTGCGGTTGCAGGCCTTCGACCCCTCGGTGGCGAGCTCGAGCGCCACGTCGAGGTCGGGAGCCTCGATGATCCAAAAGCCGGCGAGATACTCCTTGGACTCCACGAAGGGCCCGTCGGTGACCACCACCTCGTTACATCGGTTGTCGATGACGGTGGCCGGCTCAGGGGAGCCGAGGCCGCCGGCAAACACCCAGTACCCCTCGGCCTGAAGCCGCTCGTTGAACACGTCGATGGCAGCGTCCTCCGTCGGGGTGTCAGGGCCGGTGCCGTCGTCGATCACAGAAACCAAATACTGCATCTCGAATCATCTCCTGTCAGTCGGGGTGGCCCCTCGTGGACCGCCGCTTACCCCTTCTACGATCATCTTTGCCCCGATCGGACACTCCTCGCGGAATTCTTTCGGGGGATGAGGCAAGGTGCCAACGCGAATCTGCGTTGAGGGATGGCTGCTGACGCTGGCAAAGGGCCTCGAATGGCCGATCGCGAACCTTTCCTCTCCACTTCCAATTTATACCGGATCGAAGGCCCTCATGAGGCCGCGATTCGTGCCGCATAATCGCCCACGGCATGGTGAACGAGAGATCTCGAACGGGTTGCGCGGGTGACTCAGGCGGAGGTGAGCAGGATGGGCGACGACGTATTGGATATCCAGGAGATTGACCGGACTCAGGTTGCGGTGGCAGGCGGCAAGGGGGCGTCTCTGGGAGAGCTCCTGCGGATTGAGGGGGTGCGGGTGCCGCCTGGGTTCTGCATCACGACAGAGGCATTCCGGCGGACCGTCGCCCAGGCGCCCTCGATTGATGCACAACTCGATCGCCTCTCCGGCCTGAAGCTCGCGGACCGAGACGGCGTGGCCGCGCTCAGCGCCGAGCTTCGCGGAAGGATCGAGGAGATCGTCCTTCCCGGCGACCTGGCGGAAGCGGTCGCCGGCGCCTTGGCTCGGTGTGGGGAGGACCTTGCCTACGCGGTCCGCTCCAGCGCCACCGCGGAGGACTCGCCGACGGCATCCTTTGCGGGCCAGCACGACACCTACCTGAACGTCACCGGTCTGGAGGCGATCCTGCGAGACGTCCGCCGGTGCTGGGCCTCTCTGTTCAGCGAGCGGGCCGTGACCTATCGCTTGCGGGGTGGTATCGAGAGTCGGCACGTTCAGATGGCCGTGATCGTGCAGCAGATGGTCCTGCCGGTCGCCTCGGGGATCCTGTTCACCGCCGACCCGCTGACCTGCAACCGGAAGCTCGCCGTTGTAGAGGCCGTTCCCGGCTTGGGCGAGGACTTGGTCTCAGGACGGGTGAGCCCGGACGTCTACACGGTACGCGATGGCGCGATCGTCCTACGGACAGTCGCCAACGAGCAGCCGGCGCTTGCGGATGGGGACATTCTGGTGCTCGCGCAGCTGGGACGGCGGATCGAGAAGTTCTTGGGGTGCCCCCAGGACATCGAGTGGTGTTGGGCTGAGGACGGGTTCCAGATCGTGCAGAGCCGCCCGATCACGACGCTCTTTCCCGTGCCTGAGGTGGGAGATGGCAAGAACCACGTCTACGTCTCCGTGGGACACCAGCAGATGATGACGGACGCCATCAAGCCGCTGGGGCTCTCGTTGTGGCAGCTCACCACTCCGCGGCCGATGTCCGTGGCGGGCGGAAGGCTCTTCGTCGACGTCACCGAGATGCTCGGTAAGCCCACACCTCGGGCGGGGCTACTCCGCGCCTTGGGGGGGTCCGACCCGCTGATGGGTGACGCGCTGCAGACGATCGTGGAGCGCGGCGACTTCGTTGCGGAGCGTTCTGATAAGGAGCTCACCGGGGTGTTCGCCCTCGCCGAGCAGGAACCGCTCGCTGCCGACCCTGCCATCGTGGCCGAGCTGATCGAGCGAGGCCAGGCGTCGACCGTCGCTCTGAAGCGGGCGATCGAGGCGAAGTCTGGACCGGAGCTGATCGAGTTCATCCTGGCGGACCTTCCGGAACTGAGGCGGGTCATCTTCGATCCACGCGGCCTGGAGGTGATCACCTCCGCGGCAGAGGCGGGTCGGTGGCTGAACGAGCATATGGGGGAGTGGCTGGGCGAGAAGAACGTGGCCGACACGCTCACGCGGTCCGTGGCCGGGAACGTCACCTCGGAGATGGGGCTCGCGCTACTGGACGTCGCAGATGTGATCCGTCCGTTCCCGGACATCGTCGCGTTCCTGCGGGATGTCGATGACGAGCACTTCCTGGGCCAGATGGGCGCGCTCGCGGGCGGCAACGAGGCGCGCGATGCCATCCAGGCCTATCTGGACTCCTACGGCATGCGGTGCGCTGGTGAGATCGACATCACCCGGACGCGGTGGAGGGAGCAGCCGTCTGCGCTCGTGCCGATGATCCTCGCTCATGTGAGGAACTTCGAGCCGGGCGCGGGTTCGCGGCGGTTCGAGCAGGGACGGAGAGAAGCCGAGATGAAGGAGGAGGAGCTGCTGACACGGCTCCGCGACCTGCCCGACGGCGAGCGCAAGGCAGGGGAGACCAAGCAGATGATCGACCGGGTCAGGACCTTCGCCGGCTACCGCGAGTATCCGAAGTACGGAATGGTTAGCCGCTACTTCGTCTACAAGCAGGCTCTGCTGCGCGAGGCGGAGCGCCTGAAGCTCGCGGGCGTGCTGCGCGAGGCGCAGGACATCTTCTATCTGACACTCCACGAGTTTCATGACGTCGCGCGGGACCAGGAGGTGGATCACGAGCTGATCCAACAGCGCAAGGACGCGTTCGATTCATATCTGTCGCTGACGCCGCCGCGAGTGCTGACCTCGGAGGGCGAGGTTCTGGTCGGGAGCTACCAGCGTGAGGATCTCCCCGCCGGCGCACTCGTGGGTCTCCCGGTGTCTGCCGGAGCCGTTGAGGGGAGGGCGCGCGTCATCCTGGACATGGCGCAGGCGGACCTCGAGCCGGGCGACATCCTGGTCACCACGTACACCGATCCCAGCTGGACCCCTCTGTTCGTGACAATCGGCGGTTTGATCACCGAGGTCGGCGGCCTCATGACTCATGGTGCGGTGATCGCGCGCGAGTACGGGCTGCCGGCCGTCGTGGGGGTGGAGCGCGCCACCCGGCTGATCCGCGACGGACAGCGGATCCGGGTGCACGGGACCGACGGGTACGTCGAGGTCCTGGGCTAAAGGCGACCAGCGGGATCCCCCTGAGGGGTAGACGATCAGCTGATGCTTTGAGCCCGTTCTTGTACGGTCAACCGGAGAGGCCTATGAGCGATAATCCTCGTTTCAGTCAATGGGAGATGATATGGCGGTGAAGATGCCGGTGACGGAGCTACACGCTGGGTTCAGCAGTCCGGGGACGACCCCGACAGGTTGGGCGGAGGGCCGCCGGCACATCGATGAGGCGGAGGTGTTCTGGATCTCGACGGTGCGTCCCGATGGACGCCCGCACGTCACGCCGCTGTTGGCCGTATGGCACGACGACGCGATGTATTTTTGCACGGGTCCGGATGAGCGCAAGGCAAAGAACCTCCGGCAGAACCCACAGTGCATTCTCACCACGGGCCAGAACGGACTCGATGGTCTCGATGTCGTGGTCGAAGGACACGCCGTCGAGGTTGGTGACGGAGCGGAGCTCGGACTTATCGCCAATGCCTACGAGTCGAAGTACGGGGTGCACTTCACAGCACCCGAGGGCACGTGGTTCGGTCTCAGCGACGCGATCCGGCGCGGTGAGGCGCTCGTCTATCGAGTCGCGCCCACGACGATTCTCGGCTTCGGCAAGGGTGAGCAGTTCAGCCAGACGCGATGGCGCTTTGCTTGAGTGGGCGAGGCAGAGCGGCCCGTGTCACGCGCGAGGGTTGCGCGTTCACCTGTTGCGCGGTTTGATCACGCTTACGGGTACGCTGACAAGATGCGCCGTCACTTCTACCGAGGGTCTGCGATTTGGCCAGCCCGCATTGGGCTGATTGTCTTCCTTGGAGGCGCGATTTTTGCCCATAACCCGATCTGGCGATATGTGGGTCTGGTGCTGATGGTCGTGGGTTTGGTGGCTGTGAGCGCCAGAGCGCTGCCCGACCGACTATGCCGAGACGCGAAGCGCTGCTAGTCGGCACTACATGTACTACAACTTCGGCCGCACCCACCAGACACTCGAATGCACGCCCGCGATGGCAGCCGGAGTAGCCGATCACAAGTGGAGCCTTCACGAGATCGCAGCGCTCCTCGACCTGCGACGTCTCACCGATGTGAGACAGCCCCGTCTCATCCATATGAGACCGCTGGCGTCTCACTCATATGAGACCGAGCGGCGAGAAAGCTCGCGGAGAGCCGCGGCCCGTTCGCTCTGACCTTGGGAGCCGCCCGGCAGGTCTTTGACGGACGGCTACATTGGGCGCTTAGGATCGACGTCACAGACTTGACCAGCACACGGAGGAGTGGCTATGACCGATGAGGGTGTCCTGAACAACATCGAGCGACTGGTGCAAGAGGAGCACACGCTCCTGGCCCAGAATGAGGAGTCTCGGGCGCCCGAGACGCACGAGCGCCTCGCGGCCGTCGAGGTCGAGCTTGACCGTTGCTGGGACCTTCTGCGCCAGCGTCGCGCTCGACGTGAGTTTCATCAGAACCCCGACGATGCTTCGGTGCGCGATGAGGGAACGGTGGAGGGCTACCTGCAGTGACGACGCTCGCGGAAATCTTGCGAATGGCATGAGCACGCGGCAGCCCGTCGGCTCGGCGGAGCGTCCTCGTCCGCCCGCTTTGGCGCAGGTCGCGGCGGACGATCTGGAGATCCCCGAGCAGCTAAGCGGACGCAGACTGCGATCACGTCTGCTGTTCGGAGCCGGTCTGGTGCTCGTGGTCATCGCGATCGTGACACTGCTTCCGGGGCTCGACGGGTTGCGCACACGTCTGTCGCATGCGCAACCCGGGTGGCTGCTGCTCGGGGTGGGGCTGAAGGTGCTCTCCGGTCTCGGCTATGTCGCCGTCTTTCGCATGGTCTTTTGCAGGCGCATGACCTGGAGTGTCAGCTTTCAGATAGGTATGTCCGAGCTGGGAGCGAACGCGCTGTTCCCGACTGGCGGAGCCGGCGGGCTCGCGCTCGGTGCCTGGGCCCTGAGACGAGGTGGCATGCCGGCGAGCGAGATCGCACGGCGAACGGTTGCGTTCTTCCTGCTGACGAGCGTGCCGAATGTCGTTGGCGTGATCATCGTCGGGCTGGGTCTCGCCACACAGGTGCTCCCCGGCGAGACGAACCTTGCGCTGACGCTCTTGCCCGCGGTGATAGCAGCGCTGTCGATTGTTGGAGCACTGCTCGTGGGGCGCACCGCAGGGGGCTTGCACCCGCGCCAGCAGCGCAGCGAAGAAGGCGAGTCTTCACGACGCTCGCGGGCGCTTTTGAAGACGTTGGTGGCGATTGCGGATGGCGTCAATGAGGCGGTCGCGCTCCTGCGCGAGGGAAACGCCTGGCTAATCAGCGGGCTCGTCGCCTATCTCGTCTTTGACCTGATGGTCCTGTGGGCGACGTTTCACGCGTTCGGATTGGCGCCGCCGCTTGCGATCGTGTGGATCGGCTACCTGATCGGCGAGCTCGGTGGATTGATTCCGGTGCCTGGGGGAATTGGCGGCATCGACGCCGGCCTGGTCGGCACGTTCGTCCTCTACGGCGTGCCCATCACCTTCGCCGCCTCGGCAGTGCTCGCCTATCGAGCGATCGCGCTGTGGGTCCCCGCGCTACTCGGCGCTGCGGCCTTTGTCCTCCTGCGACGAACGTTGCGCAACGAGTCTCAAAAGATCGCGGTGTGCGCCCCGCAGACCGAGATGGAGGTGATCGGGCTGGGTCGCGTAGTCATCTCGAGTCGGTGACTTTCACCGGCAGGGGTGCGCCGCCGATATCGGGCGCCCGGCGATGAGACGGAGAAGGAGTCGTAACGATGAGAGTTGCTAGCGCCCCCCGGTGGTGTATCAGTTTGGATTGGCGGTGGGATAGAGTCCGACCGTTGTGAAACGGTTGACGGTCCTCATCGTGGCGGTGGCGCTACTCGGTGGTACGGCCCTGCTCACCGAGCATGGGCGAGCGACCGCCTTCTCTCCGCCGAACCACAACTGCCCGGCGGTCCCGACGCTCAGGAGCTTCAAGCGCGGCTACCCGATCCTGATTCAGACGCGCAATGTGTCATGCGCGCAAGCATTGACCATGGTGCAGGCAATGGAGTCGGGCGTCGGCGTGACGTTTGTTGGCAACCCCGAAGGTCCAGCCTCTCAGTTCCGCTGGAAGCTCTACGGCCTACCCGGCTGGACGTGCTTCGGCGACGGCAGCGGCTTTCCTGGCCACGGGGAGGGCGGGGACTGCTCAAAGGGAGTCGCCACCGTCGAGTGGTACCACGCCTAGACCCTCCGGAGGGAGGTCGCCGAATGGCGGAGCTTTCGCCGCGTCGGGGTCGCTGGTTATGGATGCCAGCCCCTGTGGCGCCGGTGCTACCGCCGCCGCTTGCAAATCACAGTCACTTTGGAGGAGAGTAATGGCCGACACCACTTGCCACATGTCGATCTCCCTCGACGGCTTCGTTGCCGGGCCGGGTCAAAGTCGCGAAGACCCGCTCGGCAAGCGGGGCCGCGAGCTCCACGGCTGGCACCTTGGCGACGAGCGCGCGAACGAGGCGGACGCCACCGTCGAGCGCCGTCTGCTTCGCCCTCGCGGCGCCTACGTCATGGGGCGCAACATGTTTGGCCCGATCCGCGGCGAGTGGGACGAGGAGTGGTCGGGCTGGTGGGGGCCCGAGCCGCCCTACCACGCGCCCGTGTTCGTCCTAACCCACCACTCTCACGCGCCGATCGAGATGGAGGGTGGGACGACGTTTCACTTCGTCACCGATGGCTTCGACGCCGCCTACGCCCAGGCCCGCGAGACTGCCGGCGCAGACGGCGTCGACATCGCGGGCGGCGCCGCGACCGTCCGCCAAGCGCTGCTAGCGGGCGTCATCGACGAGCTCTGGCTCGACATCGTCCCCGTTCTACTCGGGTCCGGCGAGGGGATATTCAACGGCATCGCCGAGTTCGATTCGAGCCTGCCGAGGTCCTTCATTCCCCACTGGCAACGCACATCTGCTACCGCCGGGCGGCATGAGATAGGTACCGCAACCGTGTCTCATCGATCTGAGCCTGAGGCCGTCTCATCCATGTGAGACCCGACACGACGACTCAACGGTGCAGTCCGCGGGCGCTCGCTGCGGTGGGGGCCCTATTGCGCTCCCGTTCAGCGACGTCCGGCTCACGCGGGCGCTTCGAGCGTGAGGCCATACATCATCGAAATTCATTTATTACGTTACGTATAGTAATATAATCCTCGATCTTCAACAAATGACTGCCGCGACCGCACCGGACATAACCATGAGTAGAGGGCCAGGCCGACCGCGCGATCCGCGCGTGCGCGAGGCGATCCTGCGTGCGACGCGGACGCTCCTGGTCGAGGTCGGCTACGCCGAGCTGTCGATCGAGCGGATCGCGGAGCGCGCGGGGGTCGGCAAGCCCACGATCTACCGGCGCTGGCCGAGCAAGGGCGCGCTCGTGTGGGAGGCGGTGCTCGGAAAGAGCGTGGTGCGGTCTCTACCCGACTCGGGCAACGTGCGAGACGACCTGTGCACGATTCTGCGCTGGGGAGTCGAGCAGACAACAGCGCCGGAGGCCCACGCGGCGCTGCCGGGGATGCTGATGGAACTGCGCGCCGACCCTGAACTCGAGCGGCTCCTGCGGGCAGGCCCGATCGAGCGGGAGCACGCGCGTATCCGCACGGTTCTCGAGCGCGCCGTCGTACGCGGCGAGCTGCGCGCTGAGGTCGACCTCGACCTGGTCCTGGACACGCTCATCGGCACCGTGCTCGGGCGTGCGCTGCTGTTGGACCATCCACTCGACGAGCGCTTCATCAACGCAATCATCGACCTCACATTGACCGGCGCGGCCAAGCCCGACCGAGACCCATGAGCCAGCACGAAACCGCACGGATCCTATTCGAGCTCGCGACCGCGCCCTTCATCCTTATGGGCGGCCTCCACGCGCTTGCCTCGCTCATCGATACCGTCCGGCTGACCTTCTTCGCCCCGACGAAGCCGGGCGTGCGCTCCGAGATGGAAGTTGCCGGGATTCGACTGCGAGAGATGTTCCCCGGCGCTTCCGGGGCTCGTTTCTCGATGTGGAGGGGGTGGCTTGGGTTCAACATCAGCCACGGCCTGGGAGCCGCCACATTCGGTTTCACGATGCTAATCCTGTCGCTCCACGACTACGGTCTCGTGCAGCAGATCAGCGCCATTGAGCCGTTCACCATCGCGGTCTCCGCGGTCTACTTTCTCCTCGCCGTGCGGTTCTGGTTCTACGCGCCAGCCATTGGCTGTGGCCTCGGACTCGCCTGCTTCATCGCCGCCGCCGCCCTCAGCTGATCCAGAGCTGAGACCTCGCCGCGCCAGTCTCACATGGATGAGACGAAAACGCTGTCGGCGAGTCTCATATGGTTGAGATAAAGCCGTCTCAGATTCGGGAGATTCCTGTCTCACATCGATGAAACGCCGCAGCACGACCCAAACTGACCCACTACCTCCTAACGGGTAGTGCATCAGTTTGAGAGTGAGACGATCTCGGCGAGGCTCCAAACGTGGTCATCGACGCCTGCGGCCATCGCGGGAGTGCGCGGGTAAGGGTTGGCGAGCGTCTTGTGTGGGCGGCCGAAGTTGTAGTGCATGAAGTGGATTGCGACGGACGCGATGTGGTTCTCGATCTTCTTGCTGAACCCGTTGGTTAGGCGCGTGAACCGGCGCATCCCCATCCGCATCGTGAGGTTCTGGCGCTCCACATAGCTAGTGCTGATCCGGCTCGGGTCCGGGTCGCCAAGGCGCACGGTGACTTTGGTGCCGGTGCAGGCTGGCGGACTGTAACGGCCCGGAGCAACTGCTTGGCTCTTGTAGATCTTGTGGATCTGCGCCCAATCAACCTCGTCCTTATCGAAGGCGTACGGCACGCTCCCACGGTATGCCTGGTGTCCGTCTGTGCTGAGCTGGATTCGCTCGGGCATCCGGCCCTTGAGGTCGAACATGAACGCTAGGCCGTCCTCGGTCGTGCGCTGACCGACGAGCCACGCCGGGACGAGCTTGGTGTCAGCGCAGATCCCCACCCATGTCCAGACGTCGCCGTAGCCGAACGTGTCCCTGCGCTCGTCGGGCACGTTTTTGGCCTTCGCGTAACAGAAGCTCCATATCTCGTCGCACTCGATCGTCGTGCAAGGTAGGTCGGTCAGAACGCGGCTCTGATACTCCGCGCACGCCTCGCCCACGTCAAGCATGAGCTTCGACACCGTGTTGAAAGAACAGCCAGCCATGCGGGCCGTCGCTCGGAGACTGTTGCCCTCCACGAGCATCGACAGGATTTGGGCGCGGCGCTTCGTGCTCAGTCGGTTCATAATGAACATTATGCGTGAGCGGTCGGACAGAACTATCTGTTTGCACTGCGGGGCACGCCGAGAACACACTCAGGCGAATCGACGTCCCACCTGCTCGTTGGTAGGACAGGCAGGCTAGTAAATACAAATGCGGAAGGGCGTCCTACTTGCCCTTGTGCCAAGGACAGACACCGAGCGTCATAAATCGCTCACCTTTGACGGGGATAAAGAAGATGCCGTTGCCGCTCGCACCCTTTGCGATCACGAACAAGCCACGGTATTTGCTCGTCTTGAACTCCCACACGTCGCGACCACCCGTATTGACATATTGGCTCGCATTGCGGAACCGTCGCGCGAACCTATGCCGCGGCTCTCGCTGTCCGGATGGATCACTGCGCACTCGGTCGACGGCGTGTGTCAGAGTGTCATCGCCGATATCCCGAAGCTCGGCCTGGCTGGCTGGGTCGAGCGCAAGCATGAAGCGCTACCTACAGCGTCTTCTCCCATGCCTCCAGGTCGGGAATTGCGTCCCCGATAGCAGCGACGACGTCGGGATGAGCAAGCACCCGTGCTTCTTCCGATGCACGACCTACGTTCGCTGTCGTATTTGCCGGCGCAGCGACGACTATCACATCATGCTGCTCAGGAATCAGCGGTTCATCATCTCTCATTGCAATGAGGGGCTGAAAGGATGAAGTCGCCACATTGCCCGTCACCACGCGAGCATTTGCTAGGCGCAGTGGCCGCGTGAACGTGGGCATCGCACCAAACGATTCCATCACTCCGTCGCCTTCTGTGACATGCATATAGATCTCCTATTGCGCGAGTAGGCTCATTGTTGGCCCCGAGAGAAACTCAAAGGCCTCGGTGATCCACGTGGACAGATGTTCTAGCCCTATCGGACGCTGCACTGCTACACGCGCCACTTGGTAGTCAAGGTAAACCAGCGTGTTGTCCTGAAGAAACGGTTCAATAGCAAGCGAGTCTTCACCTGCGTTGTCCGCCTGGGCTCCGTCTGTCTGCTCGTCCACCCGACGAAATCTCACGCCACCAGCGAAGTAGTTCTCGCCTAGGTGTGTTGCCTGATCGTTGCGCTTCATCAAGCGTTCTGCGACGAATGCCTTCGCGTCGGGGTGCTCCCCTGGTACGGCGGCGTGTGCGATGATCTGGACCCCACCCTGAAGAAAAGTCTCAACGTCGAGATGCTTCGCAGCTAGCTCAAGAACGGCGGATGCCTTCTGCTCCGCCGTGGCGGCGTAGAGAGGTTCGGCTCCATCGAGCTTAATCTGAATCTTGAACTCCGCGGGACGCAGTTCAACAGCATCCTCTGGCCCATTCTGGAAGATCGCACCGCGGCCGTTCGGCGTGAACCCGAACGCCTGATAGGGGTACCTGTGGATCAGCTCTGAGAAGACCCGCTGAAGGGCATCTCGATCGAATGGAGGTAGGGGCATCTGCCGGGGCTGCGGCACCAACTGAAGGATCAACGAGTTGAAAAGCGGGTCCATGGATGTAGCCAGCGTAGCGACCGTCGGTTGCCGTGTCTATAAGTTATCCCAAGTCGGCAACACATCGTCTGGACATGTGCGCCGCTGTCCCAGTCATCGGCTCCCTGCCTTGAGGCTTGAGTCGCATGGAGTAGTTCCTCGGCGCTACTCGCCGCGATTCGGCCTGACCGGTTGAGCAGCTTCCGTATGGCTGCGCGGATCGTGCTGACCTTCGGTGTTGGCGGCAGAGCATTACGAAGACTTCGGCGAACCATCCCTCCATCGAGCTTGCGCAGCCCGTCGCGCGGCCTCGCTTCGCTGCTCGGATGTCATGCTCGCAGCCCGCGCCTTGCCGCCCTTCAAGCCGCCCTTGCGACCCAGCTCGACAGCGGCGGGGTCCTTGGTGTCCTCGGGCGACGTCTCGTCAGCTTCGCCGGTGGCAAGGTCGACAATGAGCTTGCCGAGTTGGTTGGGGTCGCGCGGACGCTTGCGTGAGCGGTCTGGCATAGCTCGGAGGGTAGCAACGCGCCCGCGCGAACCTATAACGGGCTACGCCGTGATCTGATCCATATGGAGCGCGGCGCGGGTAGGGAAGATGAGACCGTCGGTGGTCAGGTGGATGAGTCCCATCCCGGCTAGGCGAGTGATCGCGTCGAGCGTGTCGCTACGGCGCGACTGTGCGCCTCCACGATCACGGATCAACTCCTCGACAGACCACGGCCGCTGGTCCTCCTGATCTAGCAGTCGGTGCAGAACACCCCAATCGTGCATCGCTTGTGCCTCGACGGCACCGTTAGGCTCTCTGGCGGGCATGGGAGCTTCAACCTCCTGTGCTCAAGGCCCCGGCGCGGACTGATCCTCTGCGTCGGGGTCGCTGGTTTATGGATGCCCGCCAGCGTAAACCGCCCGAAGTCAGTTCAGACGCTCAAATCGAAACTGATGCACTACCTCCTAACGCTCGATAATGTATGTTATGTAAACCTGGCAAGGAAAAGGCTCCGTCTGAGTTTGCCCCGACGGTAGTAGCATCGGAGGCAATGTCGCTGTGGCTCCTACTTGCGCTGATGGGGCTGTTCAAGCTCGTGGTGGCTTCGTTGATGCTGTGGATCCCATTTCGTAAGGACTCCGCCATGATGGTCCGGTCCGATGAAGATGACTCGGAAGCCGATGACGAAGGTGGGACGAAGACGCTTATGGGCTCGCCGGATGAGCCTCATCCAAGGCTTCCTCCCCTACCCCATCGCCCCCGCCGTGGTCCACACGGCTCTAACGCGCCACCGTCACCTGCCCGCGTGCGCACGCGGGCGCACCGGGTGCTCGCACGCGCACGAGTCCAGCGCTAGCGGAGATATATAGACCCTCTCAGCCGAGGCCGGCTTAGTCGAGGCGCCAGCGGAGATGGTTGCTCAGCGATTGCGCTTGCGCTGACGACGAGCGGCCTTGGCCTTGGCGCGACGCTTGCGCAAGCGGGTGGCACGCTCCTGGGCTGAGCTGGCGCTGCCCAAACCCTCCGCGACCGGTGCCACGCCGCGGGCGTCGCGGACGATGAAGAAGGCGATCCCACCCAAGAGGACAGCGCCTACGATAAAGAGGGGCAGCAAGACACCGGTGGAGACCCCACTGGAAGAGGAAGTAGAGGAGCTGGTGGCCGTGGAGGTCGTGGGAGTGGCGGCGGCTTCTTCTTCTCCGCCGCTGGTCAGGCTTGAGAGTGATTCAGAGATTCCAAAGCCTTCGCTGCCGGCTGCCGACCCAGACGTGGTTCCGGTCGAGCCGCCTACGCTCGCCGAGCCGCCTATGCCCGCCAATCCGCCTATGCCCGCCGAGCCGGCCGCGCCACCGAGGGCCGCCTGGCCGCCAGTGGCCGTGCCCGACTGTTTGGCGAGCGCTTCTTGGACTGCCTGGTCGAGTTGGGCCTTGTTGATAGTTGGAGAGGTTGCGGCTACGGCCGACGTGAGTAGTGCCGGCGCCTGTCCCGTGAGACAGGCGAGAAGCAGCGTTGCCAAGAGACGGTTGTAGGGGATTCGAAGCATCGACATGGAAGGTTTGGACAAGCGAGAATAGCGCCTGGGCGGCACCACACAAGCGCGTGGCGAGAGACCTCCATAGAATGGGCTGGCGATGGCCCCCAAGCAAAGACAAATCAGGATCGAGCAGCGCGGTGCCCAGCAGGCGATCGAAGCGCTAGAGCAGCGCAGCGACGAGGAGCTGGAGTCCGAGACGAAGTACAAGTCGGCGGCGCTGGCGATCCTCGGGGCACGCGCTTCGGAGCGCTTTGATGCGGAGCAGGCGCGCGCTTACTTCCAGCGAGCAATCGCGGCCGCGCGTCCCCAGGAAAGGATGCAGATCAGGCGTATGGCCGATGCTTCTTTGGCGCTGGCAGAACGCAGGGCAGGCGACCTGAAGGAGGCTGTGGAGCGTCTTGGCCACACTCCTCCGAGTGGTCGGCAAATGTTCGCTTTGAGAGCAATGGGACTTTTGATTCCCCCTGCTAGCGCAGGAATCGTGGCGCGCATACGTGGCATCTTGTTGATCGTCGCGCTGATCTTGTTGCTGCTGGCCCTCGGGTTGGGCATCGTCGAGCTGATCGCGCTTCCGTTCGGTGGTTTGGGGCTTGCCCCGGGCATCCTGCTTGGACTGTTCTTGGCGATCGCGGTGGTCACGATCGCGGCGATGATTGGGCGTAGACGGCGCGATCGGGCGAAGGCCGCCGGTCAAAGCCCCAAGTAAGAAGCTCGCTCCGATCGGACCTTCGCGCGGCTTTGCGACGCGACGCCGATGCTGCTTAGGGCGAGGTCAGCTCGAAGAGAGCGTGGCGCGGCTGATCACCACTGGGGTCCTGGGTGCTCCGTCTTGGGGCGGATCTGTGGGCAACTTTGAAATGCGCTCCACACCGGCGAAGCTGCCGACGACGTTTCCGACCAAGGCGTACTGGGGCGGCAAAGGCGCGTTGGCTGCGGTCACGATGAAGAACTGGCTGCCCGAAGTGCCGGGCGGGTCGCTGCTGGTCTTGGCCATCGCCACGGTGCCGAGCGTGTAGTGCATGTTGGTGGGCGGCGGCTCGACGACCTTGTATCCGGGTCCGCCGGAACCGTCCCCATTGGGGTCTCCGCCCTGAATCACGAAGCCGGCCGCGACACGGTGGAAGGTGAGGTTGTTGTAGAAGCCGCTCCTCACCAAATAGGCGAACGAGGCGGTCGTGAGTGGGGCTTGGTGCACGTCGAGCTGAATCTGGATAGTGCCGCAGTTAGTGCTCAACTCGACGACGTAGCGTCGCGAGGGATCGAGTTTGAGTGTGGGCCTGCGGATGTTCTGGGCGCCCTTGGGAACCGGAGCCGGTACGGACTTGCACTTGGCTGTGCTGGAGCCTGCGCCCGCCTTTGCCGCGAGCAAGGTTTGGGAGTTGGATTGAGAGGTCGTACCCGCCGCACCATCCCCGCTGGACCCCGACCCGCCACAGGCTGTCAAGACCAAGCCCATTGTCGTAGCTCCGGCGCAGACAAGCAGACGCGGAGCGGCAAAGCGAGCGGGCATCTTGGGCAGCATAGTCGCGCGGTTAGGCGCGGAGGTCGATGTTCGCACGTTCTTAAGCATGTCTTCGCGATTCCCAATACTCATTGTCTGGCAGGCTGAACGTTCGGTTGAATGGGCCACGTGTTCGTATTCTTCGCGGATCGATGGGGCTTTACTGGGACCGTGAGGGCCCAGCCCAATACGCTTGCGTAATGAGCGAGAGTCTGTGCCTGATTGTGAACCCGGCTGCCGGTGGCGGCAAAGCGGGTCGGGTGCTTCCGGAGGTGGCTGCTGCCTTGAAGGGTCATGGCTTCAGCGTGCGTAGCGAGCTCACGCGGGACCTCGATCATGCCCGGGAGCTTGCGCGCGAAGCGGCGGTTGGCGGCGAGACGGTGGTATGTCTCAGCGGCGATGGGATGGTTGGAGCGGTGGCAGATGTGTTGCGCGACATCCCGGATGCCTTGCTGGGTGTATTGCCTGGAGGCAGGGGCAATGATTTGGCTCGTGTGCTGGGCATCCCCACCGATCCGACGCAGGCCTGCGATGTGATTGCCGCGGGCTTCTCGCGCCGGATGGATCTGGGCGAGGTTGCGCCGGCCGTGGGGGCATCGTTCACGGTGAGGACCGAAGGGCATGACCAAGGGCCGCGGGGAGCGCAGTCGGACGGGAAGGCTTTCGTGGGCATCGCGAGCGTGGGCTTTGATAGCGAAGCGAACCGGATCGCAAACGAAGCGCCGGCTTGGCTTGGTGGGCTTGTCTATGCCTATGGAGCGCTGCGAGCACTGCTCTCGTGGCGCCCGGCTCGCTTCACGATCGAGCTGGATCCTCCGGGCGAGCGCCACAGCTTCCAGGCCTACAGCGTGGGGGCTGCGAACTCGAAGACCTATGGAGGCGGCATGAAGGCCGCGCCTGATGCGCTCCTCGACGATGGGCTGCTGGAGGTCCCTGTGCTCGAGAGCATCAGCAAGTTGAAGTTCGCGACGAAGATCTTGCCGAAAGTATTCAAGGGCACGCACGTGAATGACCCGGGCGTGAAGGTATTCCGGGCACGTGAGGTCTTGATCGAGGCGGATCGTCCATTCGCGATGTACGCCGACGGCGATCCGATCGGCGAGCTGCCCGTGGTCGTGAGGTCCGTTCCGGGTGCGGTGAGAGTGCTTGTGCCGGCAGATGGTCCGGGGGCAGATGCTTTCCTCGCTGGCACGGACGCCGCGGCGGCCACACTGTGAGCGGCCTGCTCGGGCCAAAGCTGGCCTTCGCGCGGGGAGTCGGCACTGTCTCGAGGTTGCGCGGTGGGGGCGGGACGAGCCTGCCGGGCAAGCTGTTGATCCAGCTCGAACCGGACGCCATCGAGGCGCTTGGCGGGCGTCTTGAGCGCGGAAGCGTGTTGGTGAGCGCCACCAATGGCAAGACCACGACCGCTGCGTTGGCGGCGGCTGTTTTGGAGCGCGGGGGAATTTCGCTGGTGCACAACCAAGCCGGGGCTAATATGGCCGGCGGGATCGCCTCCACGCTGCTCGAAGCGGCCGGTCCGAAAGGCACGATCTCAGGCGAAATAGGACTGTTCGAGGTCGACGAGCTATGGCTGGACCGGCTTGCCGCACAGTTGCATCCGAAGACGGTTCTACTGGGCAACCTGTTCAGGGATCAGCTCGACCGCTATGGGGAGCTCGATGCAATCGCCGAGCGGTGGGCCAAGGCGGTCGGCAGGGGCGGCCCGGCAGGGATGGCCGAGCTTGTGTGCAACGCCGATGACCCCGTGCTCGCCGACCTTGGACGGGAGCGACCGCGAGTTATCTATTACGGAGTCGAGGACGACACGCTGGCGCTTGAGGGCATGGCTCATGCCGCCGACGCCAAGCATTGCCGGCGCTGTGGGGCGCCCTACACGTTTGACGCCGTCTATTTGGGCCACCTCGGTCACTATCACTGTTCCTCGTGCGGGCAGGAGCGACCGTCCCCCACCGTGATCGCTCGCGCGGTCACGCTCGAAGGTGTGCGTTCGGCGCGCTTCAGGCTTTCCACGCCGGTTGGCGAGGCCGAGGTGAAATTGGCATTGCCGGGTCTCTATAACGTTTACAACGCGCTGGCGGCGGCCGCGCTTGGAGTCGCCATGGATATCCCGCTCGACGACATCGTTGCGGGTTTGGAGGCAACTGAGGCTGCGTTCGGGCGCGCCGAGACCGTACTGGTGGAGGGCCGTGAGACTCGGATCTTGCTGGTCAAGAATCCGGCGGGCGCCAACGAGGTCCTGCGTACGCTTGCCTTGGAGGCGGGCGAGCATGACTTGTTGGGTGTGCTCAACGACAAGACAGCCGACGGTCACGACGTGTCGTGGATCTGGGACGCCGACTTCGAGCTGCTCGCCGGGCGCGTGCGCACGGTGAGGTGCTCTGGCACCCGAGCGCCCGAGTTGGCGCTGCGATTGAAGTACGCGGGGATCGAGCCAGGGCGGATCAAGGTAGTCGAGGATCTTGCCGGCGCGCTGGGCGGGGCGGTGGCCGATTGTCCGTGGAATGGCGAGAACGCAGGCAGTGACGGGGATGCCGGCAGCGGCGGGCAGGGTGCCGCCGAGGACGGTGGCGGCAGTCGTAGCGGGGACGACAGCGGCAGTGGCGAACGGCGGGTCGGCAGTGGCAGGGATGCGCCCTTGTACATCCTCCCCACCTATACGGCGATGCTCGCGCTGCGTGAGCTGCTGGTGCGACGCGGGGAGGCGCGCAGCTCATGGCGGTGAGCGAGTCGGAGGGCCGCACGCTGCGGGTGTGCGCGCTGTATCCGGACCTGATGAACATCTACGCGGACAGGGGCAACCTGTTCGTGTTGCAGCGTCGCTGCGAGTGGCGTGGGATCGGTTTTCGCTTGACGGGCAGCGGCCTAGGCGAGGGGCTCGACGGAGGAGCTCACGACATCTACTACATCGGCGGTGGCCAGGACCGCGACCAGCTGTTGTGCGCGGAGGACCTGGTGACGAGCAAGCGCGCGGCGTTGCACGAAGCTGCCTCGCGGGGCGCGGTTGTGTTGGGTGTATGTGGCGGCTATCAGCTGCTCGGCGAGTCCTACACACTCGGGAACGAGCAACTCGAGGGCGTGGGCCTGCTCGACGTGCGAACCGTGCGCGAGCCGGGCGAGCGACTGATCGGCAACGTAGCGATCGAAGTGGACTTCGACGGCTTGCCTACCGGCCTTGGTCCCGCCACCGGCGTCGCCGGCCTCAGCGGGCGGGTGCTCGCGGGCTTCGAGAACCACGGCGGGCGCACATATCTCGGAGCATCCGCGACACCGCTGGGGCGCGTGCTCAAAGGCCATGGCAACGACGGCCATAGCGGGCACGAGGGCGCAAAGGCGGGCAACACGATCGGTACTTATCTCCATGGCCCACTGTTGCCCAAGAACACATGGTTTGCTGACTGGCTGATCGCGACCGCGCTCGGTATCGAGCTCGACGTACTCGCACCGCTCGATGACGAGCTCGAGTGGGCCGCCCATGCAAGCGCGCGGCACGCTGCCGTGGCCTGACGCGCGTATACCGTCGCATACGTCTAGTACAATTGTCTGCGACGGCGGGTGTTGCGTCGCGGTCGACGCGAACGATTGTCAATCGGGAATTCGGGTAGCCCCGGATGGAGTTCAACTCTCCCGCCCGCCGCCAACAAAGCTGCTGGACTCGGTCTTGACAGAGTTGCAATTGGCACGCGCTCGCGGGATAGCTACCCGCCTTGTGTCAGGCCGGGTCGGCAGGTTGCCTTGCTATGCTGGGCACTGTTGACAATCGTTCGGAGGTAGCTCCTCCACCACCCACACCCGACCCGCTCCGGCGGGTCGAGTTGTTTCAGAAGCCATGGACCTATCCGAGTATCAACGCCAGTCGAGGCGCACTGCCGAGTATCCGCGCGAGGCATGGCTGGCTTACCCTGCACTTGGACTGGCGGGCGAGGCCGGCGAGGTCGCGGAGCACGCCAAGAAGGCAATCCGCGACGACGAGGGCAAGGTCAGCGACGAGCGTAAGGCGGCGATGTCCAAGGAGCTGGGTGACGTGCTCTGGTATGTCGCCCAGCTGGCCAGCGAGCTTGGCCTCAGCCTGGATGACATCGCCGAGCAGAACCTCGAGAAGCTGTTCTCACGTCAAGCGCGCGGTGTGCTCTCGGGAAGCGGCGACGATCGTTGAAGTGTCAGGAAGCGGCGATGATCGCTGAGCCGTTCGCGGAGCCGTTGGCGATCGCGAACTTCGCGTAGCGCTCGGCCACGCGGGCCGGCACCAAGGCCTTGACGCGCACCCCCTCGGGTGTGTCCTCGCGTGTGAGGTCCCCTACGGCCTCGTGCAGTGCGGCGAGCGAGCCGCCTTGGGAATAGGGCACAAGTAGCTCCATGGGGCGCAGGGTGTGGCGCAGCTCGTGCTCGATCCGGGATTCCAGCTCCGGCAATCCGTCCCTAGTGGTCCCGCTGATTAGCACCGCCTCGGGATGAGCCAAGCGCAATTCCTCGCACGCGTCCTGGTCGAGCAAGTCGGCCTTGTTGAGGACCAGCACGCGGGGACGCTCGCCGGCGCCGATCTCCTCCAAGACCTCCTCCACGGCTTTGCGCATCGCGTCCTGGTCCTGCTCGGGCGCGGAGGCATCGACCACATGCACGAGCAGGTCCGCCAAGCGGGTCTCCTCCAAGGTGGCCCCGAACGCGTCGACGACCTGGTGGGGCAGCTTGCGGATGAAGCCGACGGTGTCGGTCAAGAGGTGGGGTCGTCCGGCGATACGCAGCATGCGTGTGCTCGGATCCAAGGTGTGAAAGAGGCGGTCGCGCACACCCACCTCCGATCCGGTCAAAGCATTCAACAAAGTGCTCTTGCCGGCATTGGTATAGCCAACCAAAGCGATGCTGGGCAAGGCCGCCCGCTCGCGCTCGGCCCTCATCACCGAGCGGGTGCCCTTGACGTGCTCCAGGCGCCGGCGCAGGGCGGCGATCCGGTTACGCGCCAAGCGCCGGTCGGTCTCGATCTGGGTCTCCCCTGGCCCGCGTGTCCCGATCCCGCCGCCGAGGCGCTCCAGGTGTGTCCAGAGGCCACGCATACGTGCCAGGTTGTACTCCAGCTGGGCCAACTCGACTTGAAGCTTGCCCTCTGCGCTGGAGGCGTGAGTGGCGAAGATGTCGAGGATCACGGTCGTGCGATCCACGACGGGTATCCCGAGCGCGTCCTCGAGGTTGCGCTCTTGGCGGGCGCTCAGCTCGTCGTCGCATGCGACCACGTTCGCGTCGCACTCTTGGGCAGCACGCTTGGCCTCGGCTACCTTGCCGGGACCCAGATAGGTGTTCGGGTGGGGCGCGTCGCGACGTTGGATCAATTCACCGACGACTGCCACGCCGGCCGTGAGTAGAAGCTCGGTGAGCTCGTCGAGGGTCTGGTCGTCGGGGAGCGCGCCGATACAGAGAGCGCGCTGGCGGGCACGCTGTGGGGGTTGGTTCATCCTCCTCGAGTGTAGATCAGCCTCCGAGCGAGGCCAAACGCTCCACTGCCTCGGTCAGGAGCTCATCGGGTGTGGTGAGCGCGATCCTGAACCATCCCTCCCCGCTTGGGCCATAGGCGCTTCCGGGCGAGACTACGACCGCGGCCTGCTCCAAGACGTGCTCGCAATAGGCGACCGAGCTCTCAAAACCCTCGGGGATCGGCGCCCACACGTAGATTGTGCCCTTGGGTGGGTGTACGTGCACGCCGGCCTTGGCTAGCGCATCGCAGACGAGGTCGCGGCGGATTCGGTACAGCTCGTTCATCGAATCCACCTCTGCGTCGGCGTCGGGCGAGAGTGCCGCGATGCCGGCCAATTGGACCGCCTCGAATAGACCTGAGTCGATGTTGGTCTTCAGTCGCCAATAGTGCTCGATCGCCTCGGCGTTGCCGAGCACGGCCGCGCAGCGCCAGCCGGTCATGTTGTAGCCCTTGGAGAGCGAGAACACCTCGACTCCGATGTCCTTTGCGCCCGGAGTTTGCAGGAAAGAGGGCGCCCGATAGCCTTCATAGGTGGTCTCGCTGTAGGCGTTGTCGTGCACGACGAGGATGTCGTAGGTCTTGGCGAAGTCGACCACCAACTCGAAGAACCCTGGCGGCACGACAGCGCCGGTGGGGTTGTTGGGGTAATTGAGAAACATCAGCTTTGCCCTGGTCGCGGTCTGTTCGTCGATTGTGTCGAGATCCGGGACGAAGCCGAGCGACGGAACCAAGGGCATCACGACAGGCTCACCGCCGGCCATGAGTGGTCCGCCGGTGTAGACCGGGTAGCCTGGGTCGGCGGCTAGCGCCACGTCGCTCTGATCGAGGAAAGCGAGGTTGAGGTTGAAGATCGCCTCCTTGGCGCCGATCGCGGGAATGATTTCGCTGTTGGGGTCGAGGCTTACATCGAAGCGGCGCGCGTAAAAGTCACTGAAGGCTTGCCGGAAGTCTTGACGTCCACGGTTGGAGGGGTAGCGGTGAGTTTCTGGCTCGGTGACCGCCTCCTGCATCGCCTCTACGATCAGGGCTGGTGTGGGTCGGTCTGGGTCGCCGATGCCGAGGCTGATCACATCCACCCCGGCCGCCTTCTTGGCAGCGATCTTGCGCTCGAGTTCGGCGAACAGGTAGGGCGGTATGCGATTCAGTCGCTCACTCGGTCTCATGCGGCTCCTTGGTTTGGCCTTCTTCGTTTGTATCGCTCGGCTCGTGTGTCTTACTCAGGTCTCGTGTCTCGCTCAGCTCTTGCGCGAACTCTGCGCTCAAGCGCCCCTCGAACACAGGTCGCGCCCAGCCCGTCAGGTTGATGCGCAGACCGTCTCTGATCTCGACGCTCAAGTCTCCCCCATCCAAGAGCACCGTTACGTCGGCGTTTGTCTTGTCAGAGAGCAGGTAGTGGGCCACAGCGGCGCCTGTAGCGCCGGTGCCCGATGAGAGGGTCTCCCCTACTCCACGCTCGAAGATGCGTGCGCGGATCTTGTTTGGCTCGAGCTCTGCGTACCAGGAGACGTTAGTTCGATTGGGGAATAGTTCGTGCGCTTCGATCGCGCCTCCTATCGCTGGTAGGTCAAGTGCTTGCAGGGTGGCCTGGTCGGCGACGTGGATCGCGCATTGGGGGTTGCCGATCGAGACGTGCTGAAAGCTCCATACGCGTCCTTCGGCTGTCAGCTCTCCGCGACCGTCGCTCGGTCCGTTAGGAAAATCCTTGGAGGTGAGCGATGCATGGCCCATATCTACGCGGCAGGTGTCGGGGCCTGTAATCGTCGGGCGTATCTCGCCTGCGGCGGTCTTGATTGAGAAGGTGTCCAGGTCGGTCCAGCCGCGCCGGCGCAGATAGAGGATCGCCTCGCGCGCTCCGTTGCCCGATAGCTCGGCCTCGGAGCCGTCGGGGTTGTAGATGCGAAGGTCGGCCACGAAACGTTGGTCCTGTGAGGGGGAGAGCAGGAGAATGCCGTCGGCGAACACCCCGAAGTGTCCCGTGCAGAGCTTGCGGATGCGCGCGGGCGTTAGTGGGAGGGGCAGCTCGGCTTGCTCCACGATCATGTAGTCGTTGCCGAGTGCTTGCCACTTCTCGAAGCGCATAGGGCGCAGCAGTCTAGGGGCTCATCGCAACGATCTCCTGCGCGACCTGTTGCGGTGAGAGGTTGGTCAAGTCGATCGAGTGCACTCCTGCGAGCTTGCGCATCCAGGTGAGCTGTCGTCTGGCGTAGTTGCGGGTGTGGCGCTTCATTGCCTCGATGTCGCCCGCGAGCAGATCCTCGAAGCCGAGGGCCTTGCGCGCTGTGATGCTTGCTCCGGCGGCGTTTGCTTTGGATACCTCAGCTTGGACGCCCAATTCCAGCATGGTCTCTACACGCGCGTCGATACGTGTGTATAGCGCCTGCCGCTCCATTGTCAGCCCGATCAGGAGCGTCGGTTGGCGCGTCTCGTCGGTCCATAGTTGTGACGGTCCTGTTGGTGGCTCCAGCTCGCCGGCGTCTAGTAGCTCTAGCGAACGCACGATCCGCTGTTGGTCGTTAGGGTCGATGTCCACTGCCGCCCAGGGAGCACGCTGTGTGAGCTGTGCGTGTAGAGCAGGTGCGCCGTAGCGCTGGAGTTCAGCTGTCCAGTGCTCGCGTACTCCCTCCGGCGGAGGAGGCCGCAGGTCGAGGTTGCAGAGGGCCGCGCGTAGATAGAGACCTGTGCCTCCCACTACGATCGGCCGCCGGCCTTCGGCCAGTGCGTCGTCGATCTCCGCGTGCGCAAGCTCGGCGTACTGGCCGGCGCTGAAGCTCGCGTCGATCGGCAGGAAGGAGACGAGTCGGTGCTCCAGTTCGCGCTGTTGTTGTTGGCTGGTGACGCCGGTCAGGGTCTCGATGCCGCGATAGACCTGCATGGCGTCGGCCGAAATGGCGATCGGCTGCTCTCCGTGAGCACGCAAGTCTCGCGCGAGTGCGACCGCTACGGCGGTCTTGCCGATCCCGGTCGGCCCGAACAGGGCGATCACTCGCGGCGACGAGGACGATCGTGGCGAGCACGGACGTCGCATGGCCGAGGCTTCATGCGAAGGCGAGGACATTCGCGTAGGCTTGCAGTTCATGCAGATCTCCGGTTCCAAAGTGCTGCTCACCGGGGCGACCGGCGGTCTTGGCCAGGCGATCGCGCGAGCGCTCTCCGCGAAGGGTGCCCAGCTAGTCCTCACCGGACGGCGGGTCGATGTGCTCGAGCCGCTCGCTTCTGAGCTGGGCGCGCGAGCTTTGGCGGTGGATTTGAGTGAGGCTTCAGAGGTTGATCGTCTGCTCTCGGAGGCCGGCGAGGTCGACATCCTGGTCGCTAACGCGGCCTTGCCGGGCGCCGGTAAGCTCGACGCGCTCTCGATGGAGCAGATCGATCGTGCCCTGGAGGTGAACTTGCGAGCCCCGATCGCGATGGCACATGTCTTGGCTCCCGAGATGGTGGCGCGGGGACGCGGTCAGCTCGTGTTCATGTCTTCTTTGTCGGGTAAGGCGGCCACGGCGGGCAGCTCGATCTATAACGCTACTAAGTTCGGGCTGCGCGGTTTCGCGGGCGCGATGCGGGCCGAGCTGCACGGTACTGGAGTGGGTGTATCTACGGTCTTCCCCGGTTTCATCCGCGAAGCCGGCATGTTTGCTGAGGCGGAAGTGGAGTTGCCCAAGGGCGTTGGTACACGCAGCCCCGAGGATGTCGCGAAGGCTGTTGTGGAGGCGATCGAGCGCAACCGTGGTGAGGTTGACGTAGCCCCTATTGCTTTGCGTCTGGGTTCCGCTTTTGCTGGTATAGCTCCAGAGTTGTCGGCCATGGTCACGCGCAAGTCGGGCAGCGACAAGATTGCCTATGACTTGGCTGACGGCCACCGCGAGAAGCAAAAGCTCTAGGACGTTCGCTGGGCTGCGCCATACGGCGTCCTCGGCCGCTTGTGTGCAGAGCACACGGCGCGGCCTGCGTCCTTGTCTGGCTTGCCCAGCGAACGTCCTAGTCGGCCTTTCTTGTTTGTAAGAAGCCTCCTACAGAGTCCTTCGCTTTGTCTTAGCCCTGCGTTCCCGTTGCCTTAGGGATAGGTCCCACGATGGTTGGCGTAACCCGCTACCACCCATTGGAGGTTCGCCTATGAAACGCACAAGCATGATCCGAGTCGGTCTCGTCGTTGGTGCTCTGGCTACGGGCGGAGCTGTGGCCGGCATTGCCGGCGCCGCTGCTGCGCCGAGTTCCACGACGAGCACGAGCCAGTCCACCAGCAACCCTGCGACTACGCCATCGACGACCTCGTCGAGTCCCAGCACGACGCCATCGACGAAGACGCCTAAGACGACGTCGCCGCAGGGTTCGTCTGGTCACCCGTGCCCGAATATGGGCAAATCGGGGTCGGGTTCAAGCTCTGGATCGGGCTCGAACTCGGGCTCGGCCTATGAAGGCGGCCCTCCCCCAGGCGCCACGGCTCAGTAGTTGGCACGGCTCCGCTTGGGCTGCTTGTTTGTCCATGTGAGCTTGTGCAGCGCCGATAGGGCCTCATGCGGATAGAGCCTCCCGGACGGAGTTCGAGCCGTCCGGGAGGCGCTGGGCGGCGCGATACTGCGTCCTCGGTCGCTCACGTACCTAGTACGCCACACTCCCTGCGTCCTTGTCTCGCTTGCCCAGAGCGCCGCCAGGGACTAGGCTGCGCGCGTGTCTACCTCTGCCGGCTCCGGCGCTACTGTCAGCGGGGTCTCGGTGCCTTGGATGGGTGTGATCTTGTCTGCGCCGATCCCCAGCGCCGCGTAGACCTTGCGCTCGATCTCCTTGGCGATCTCAGGGTGCTCGTCGAGGTATGCCTTCGCGTTGCCCCGACCTTGCCCGAGGCGCTCGTTGCCGTAGGAGAAGAAAGAGCCCGACTTCGTGACGATGCCGTGCTCGATCCCCAAGTCCACCAAGCAGCCCGAGGTCGAGATGCCCCTGCCGAACTCGATGTCAAACTCCGCCTGGCGGAAAGGGGCTGCGAGCTTGTTCTTGACGACCTTCACTCGCACTCGGTTGCCGACAGCCTCGGTGCCGTCCTTGAGCGTCTCGATGCGCCTGATGTCGAGGCGCTGGGAGGCATAGAACTTCAATGCGCGCCCCCCGGGCTGGGTCTCCGGCGAGCCAAACATGACTCCCACCTTTTCGCGGATCTGATTGGTGAGGATGCAGAGCGTCTGCGTACGGTTAAGGTTGCCGGCGATCTTGCGCATTGCCTGGCTCATCATGCGCGCCTGAGCCCCCACGGTCTGGTCGCCCATCTGGCCCTCAAGCTCCACGCGCGGGGTGAGTGCCGCGACGGAGTCAATGGCGACGACATCCACTGCGCCGGAGCGCACAAGCATGTCCGCGATCTCGAGCGCTTGCTCGCCGTAGTCGGGCTGGGATACGAGCAGCTCGTCGATGTCCACCCCGATCTCCTTGGCATACAGTGGGTCCATCGCGTGCTCGGCGTCGATGAAGGCGCACACACCGCCGAGCCGCTGGGCTTCGGCGAGCACGTGGTAGATCAACGTCGTCTTGCCGGAAGACTCAGGACCGAACACCTCGACGATGCGTCCCTTCGGCACGCCGCCGATGCCGAGCGCTAGATCGAGAGAGAGCGCACCCGTGGGGATCGCGTCTACGCGCACTTGGGCACCCTCGTCGCCCATGCGCATGACCGAGCCCTTGCCGAACTCGCGCTCGATCTGGCCAAGCGCACCCTGTAGGGCCGCGTCGCGCGCCTTTGCGGCCTTCTCCTCATCGGTCACGGGCATTGTCTGTCCTCCTGTCGAAAAGTTGGAGATGAAAATGTATGCGGGGCATCGGACGGAACTGTGGGAACGTATGTTCGCCTCGGCGAACGCGACTCCTCCAATCGAGCACCCGCCCGGTTTACGTGCCCGCCGCCGCGACCCTCAGCGCGTGGCGCCTGCGAGTGGCAGTCCGACCAGTCCGACGGAGTCGAGCCCGAGCGGCCCTTCAGCGCATCGCGCGCGCGAGGAGGTTCTCCTCGCCGGAGAGCGTCTGACTGGTGGCGGCTGTGATCTGCACCTGTGTCAGCTCGCCTGGAGCGGCGAGACCGGCAAAATTGACGACCTTGTTGTGCCTGGTGCGTCCGCGCATACGCTCTGGGTCGGTGCGCGAGGGTCCTTCCACCAGCACCTCCAAGTCGCGTCCCACGAAGCGCTGAGCGCGTTCCAGCGCGCGTCGCTGAACAACCTCCACGAGCCGTTCCATGCGCTCTACCTTCACCGCGTGAGGCACGAGACCATCTGTGATTTCGGCCGCCTCGGTGCCCCGACGCGGCGAGAAGATGAACGTGAAGGCGCTGTCGTAGCCGACCTGCTCGGCCACCTCCAGCGTCTGCTTGAAATCCTCCTCGGTCTCGCCGGGGAAGCCAACGATGATGTCGGTTGTGATGGCTGCGTCGGGTACGTGCTCGCGGATCAAGGCCACCCGATCGAGATAGCGCTCGCGATCGTAGGTACGCCTCATTGCCTTGAGGATGCGGCTGGAGCCCGATTGCAACGGCAGGTGGATGTGCTCACACACGCTGTGTAGCTCCGCGTGCGCGCGGATCACGTCCTCGCGCATGTCCTTCGGGTGGGGGCTCGTGTAGCGGATACGCTCGATCCCGTCGATCGAGTCGAGAGCGTGGAGCAGCTCGGCGAAGGTGCGCGACCGCGCTTTAACACGCACGCGCGAGTCACCCCCCAAAGAGATACTCACTCCCTCTTCCCCCATGCGCAAATCTCGTCCGTAAGAGTTGACGTTCTGGCCTAGCAATGTCACCTCGCGTACGCCGTCCTGCGCCATGGCCTCGACCTCCGCTACGAGCTCCTCCAATGGGCGTGACACCTCGCGCCCGCGTGTGCTCGGCACGATGCAATAGGAGCAGCGACAGTTGCAGCCCACGCTGATTTGAAGCCAGCCCTGGAACGGGCGTGCGCGCTTGGCCGGCAAGTGGCCGGTAAAGCCCTCGAACTCGAAGTACCCCTGCGCAGTCAGCGAGTCGCTCGTCAGGAACTCGGCGAGCTTGTGTGTTTGACCGGGTCCGAAAGCCACATCGACGAAGGGGAACCGCTCGAACACCTCCTCCTTGACCGACTGCGCCCAGCAACCTCCCACCCCCACCACGCGCTCGGGCTGTTCGCGCTTCAGTCGCTTGGCCTCCCCCAGGTGCGCGACGAAGCGACTGTCGGCCGTCTCGCGGATAGAGCACGTGTTGAACAGGATTAGGTCGGCCTCGGAGCGCTCAGGCGCCTCGTTGTAACCGAGCGACTCGAGCATCCCCTTCATCCGCTCGGAATCATGCTCGTTCATCTGGCAGCCGAAGGTCGTGAGGTGGTAGCGCTTCATGGCTCCATGAAGGGTAGCCCGACTTGCGTGTCCGGCGCCCAATGGGACCTGACGTGGCACACAGTCAATCCACAAGCGGAATGTCTGTCTTGGCAAAGTCTTCCCCAAGACAGAGCAGCGGCTCGCCGGCGAGCCGCGCAGTCGCGTACGTGAGGCAGTCGCCGAAGTTCAAGGTGGCAGGGTGGCGGCCCTTGCCAAAGCGCAGGAAGGCTTGTACGGCGATCTGCCAATGCTCGGCTTCGCAGGGCAGGATCACAAGCTCGTGCGCCTGGGCGAAGCGGCCGAGCAGAGTTTGCCCGCGCTCGCCCAGGCGTGCCGAGAGCACTATGCCCGTCTCGACCAACGTGGGGGCGCCCACTCCGGGCTCAGGATTCTCGGCAAGGTGCAAAACCAGTCGCTCGTAGCCTGGCTGCTTCAGGAGGACAGCCACTATGGCGGAGCTGTCGAGGATCAAACGCCGTCTGGCCCGTAGCCGAGGATCGCTTCGTGCCGCTCGCGGGAGATCGGTTTGCCGAGGGCGTTCGCGGGCACCTGGGGCCAGATCTCCCCTTCGAGCAGATCGGTCAGGCGGCGCGCGCGCTCGGAGGTAGAGACGCCACGCGCGAGTCGCTGCCGGCGCTCTTCAAGCGCCGTTCTCACCGCACGCGTCTTGGTCTCTCCAGTCAGTGCGGCCAGCTCGTCGGCGAGACGAATTGTCTCACTGTCCTTGATGTTCAGGGCCATGGTAGAAAGGTAGCAGAAAGGTAGCCAGGGTCTTGACGACCGACGCTCAGAGCGTCAGCCCTATCTGGAGCGAATCATCCGATCTTGTACGAGGCCAGCGCCTCGTAGGTTGCTCCCTCTGGCGATAGCCACGAGCGATAAAGGACCAGCTTGTTTGGCACGAAGGAGAGCGCCGGCGTAGGCGGCAACACACGTCCGCACGAGGGGCCGACGGAGCGCATGCGGGCGACGGTGACATGCGGGCGGAAGTGGCGATGCTTTGTGTGTGAGCCGGTGCGCCCTTGAGCGGTTGGCTGTCCGTCGTGCGTCTCCCCCACCGCGGCCACGACCGACTTATGCAAAAGCGCGAGCTGGCCTTGCTCGTCGTGCAGCTCGACCGCCAAGGCGCGCGGGCGGCGGGGGGGTAGCCAAAGTGGCGCACCGACAGACAGCTCGCCGGTCGGCCCATCACACTCGGTGAGGCGCGCTCCGATCGCCTCGATCTCCTCGGCCGGCCGGCTGCCGAGAAAGCACAGCGTTACGTGCAACAGCTCGGCGTCCAGGATGCGCGGCGGCGGGGCCCCAGAGCGTCGTCCGGCGTCGCGCAGAGCCGCGCGTGCCCACGCGACAAGCTGCTCGCTCGCGTCTGGCGGCGGGTCCACGGCGACGAACAGGCGTGCGGTAGGGCTTCGGTGCACACTTTCAGCGTAGGCATACCAGCGCGACCCGCGTAGGATTGGTTGCCGTCAGACCGGGGACATTTGTGCCGCGATAGCCGCGTGGACCTCCCAGCCTCTGGCGGTGAGTGTCCACGCGTTCGGCTCGCCTCGGGCGGGCACCCCACCGGCGTTGTCGATCAGGCCGAGACCGTGCAAACGGTTCAGAAGCTTTGAGATTTGGCCCTGGTCAGCTATATCGGCGCCATCGGCGACGGCGCGGTTGGAGGAGCCGGGTTGGGTCGCCACGGTCATCAAGACGCGCACGGTGCGGTAGGTGAGGCGCATGTCGAGGTTCTGCAGCGGGTTGCGGCGCTCGACTTGGCGACTTCTCCGTAGTATGGAGATCGGTCGCTTGGTCTCCTTGCGCGCGGCTGCGGCACCCAGGTAAGGCAAGACGATCATGCTCGTCAACGGGTTGATCAGCTCGGTCAGGTTGCCCGGGTCGGCTTCACTGAGTCGCGCGTGCAGGATCGACAGCACGCCTCCGACGACGCCCTCGGCTGTGAGCAGCGGTGCCTCAACGCCGGTCTTGCCCTCTTGACGGCCCCGATCGACGATTGCGACGATTTGGGCGAGGTGGCGCCGTCGGTACTCCAGCGCCTTGTCGCCCGCGCCAAGCGTCTCGACGATTACGAGCCTGCCTGCGCCAGGCTCATCGTCAAGGCGCTCGAGCAATGCTGTGAGTGCGGAACGGATCCTGAACGCCCACGATCCATTTTGCTCGTATGCGGGGATGACGGCGGCCACGATTCGTTCAACCGCTTCGTCGAACGCAGCCAGGAAACAGTCCTCACGGTCCACGAAGATCTCGTAGAACGTGCGCCGCGAGACGCCCGAGCGAGCGACCACGTCAGCGACGGTCACATTCGCTACTCCGCGCTCGGCGACTTCTTCGACCATCGCAGTCAGCATCCGTGCCCGCTGAATGTCGGCGACCTGTCCGCGTCCGTCCGGGGACGCACGCCTGTCAGTGCCCTCACTAGCGCGCGACCCGCCGCCCTGCATCCCTTTCCGGGCACGACTCACGTCTGGCTCCAGCCTGTCTACTGTGATCTGTCCCGCGGGGACCATCTCATTTCTTCTTGGCTTTATGGTCTTTGCCTGACTTCTTGACCTTTTTCTTTGTCTTGGTCTTGGTGCAGCCTGTGACAGTGATGGGTGTGGACTGGTTGAGTGTCGCGCCGTTTTGGGCGATGAATGCTGTAGGCATGGTGAGCTTGGTCTTGCAGAGATTGCCGTTGGCTGCTAGGGCTGAGTACTTGCCTTGGGGTAGGGTCAGTTCGAATAGGCCGATGGGAACATCGGGGACTTGCTTGAACGTGCTGCTGGTGATGTTGGTTTTGTTGTTGATGAAGGTGGTGCCGACGAGTTCGACGGTCACGCCGTAGCCCTGGAGGACCACTATCAACGAGGGGAATTCTTCTCCCGCGTGACTGACGAAATAGGCGGGTCCTTCGAGTGGGACTGGTAGTACTGGTGTGATGGCCTTGGCGTGCCCAACGATCGAGGCTGAGGGACAGTTGGCTGGGTTAGCGGCGAATGTCGCTGCTGTGCATGCCTTCTGCAATGTCGTTAGTCGTGAGGGTAGTTGCTTTGGTAGGTCTACCTTGACGCTGTTGATGTTCGACTGCGATGAGGCCTGGTTGGCCCCCAGGTTGCCTGTGGGGTAGATGATCTTCGCGGTTAGGCTCGCTCCGTTTGATCGTGATGTTTTGCCTGTGGTTGAGACTTTGAAGTTTGGTTGGAACTTCAGTGCTTGACAGGACCCCATTTGGAAATGGCTCGAGAGTGGTGCTACTACGCCTTCTGTGCTTGTCGCTGTTCCTGAGAAGCTCATTGGGTTGCAGTCTGTTGGGTTGAACATGAATTCGGGCTTGTCGATCACAGCGTTGATCGAGCGTAGATCTGCGGGGATACCCTTCACGATTGTCGGTAGGGGGTCTGTGATGACGGTGATCTGGCTGGTATGACGATCCACTTCGATGCGTGCCCTTACGATTTCGGTTCCGAGGTTGAACGGTCCTGCGATCAATGGCACGACGATCGATAGGCCGAATGGTGAGCCCTTGTACGGTCCGGTCAGGTAGATCGGTGCTGGTGGCGCACCAGCCTGTGGGATGAACAATGGGTAGGGGCCGGGTCCCGCTCCTACGATCGTGTGTCCGATCTGTGATGTGGGCGAGCATGTGCCTGCTGCTGCTTGTGGTTCCCCACAGAGTGGGACTTTGGCGATCATTCCCAGTAGTCCCTCTGGTGTCTTGAATGAGAGGTTTGAGACGCGTTGTTGTCCGTCGCCGCGTTGTAGGAGCATCGAGAAGTCTGTATACCCACCAGCCTGGTCTGTTGTCGCACCGGCGGTCATCACCGGAGCGAACGGCAACGGATCCTGACATGCGCTGCCCGCTGGACCGTTTGAGATCTGGAACTTGCTTTCCAGTAGAGCTTCTTGAACGAACGGCGAAGACCACGGCGTGAAATCAGCGGTCGATCCGTAGGTTCCACAGAGTTGTGGTGTCACGAGCGCTGCTTGTGCGCCACCACTGAAGGACAACACGAATTCTGTTAGTGGCGCATCCGGTGTTCCAGGATCTTGTGGTGTGCCCTTGAACTTCGTGACTAGCTGTCCTGTCTGTTCGTTGAGATGGACAGTACCGATCAGCTTTAGGTTCACGCCTTCGCCTGACGCCGCGACGAGTAGCTGTAGGTCTGGGGGATTGTTCTGCAGGATGTAGACATTCCCTTTCAAGCGTTTAGGAAGCAATGGTGTTGCTATTTCGTCGGTCCCGACCTTTGATGCGGCGGGACACGATGGTGGTCCGTCGAAAGCTTCGCTTTCGCCACCTAGGTTCTCCTCCGATGGTTGGCAGGCTACGAGGCCTGTTGCTTGTCCTGGATTGATCACGACGCCTTCCGGCAATGTGACTGTTGTTTCCTTCAATCCTGAGGTAGCGAGACCTTCAGGGTTCAATCCTTGTGGTAGCTTTACCGTAGCGGTCAACCCCGCCGGCGTGTCGGAGAACGCTGTGTCTGGCGCGAGATTCACTGTCGGTTCGAAGTGGACTAGTCGTTCACAACCTGTATACCCTGCCGGTTGACCGTTCTGGTCTTGTGAGACGAACGGTCTACTCACGTAGGCATGTTCGTCCTGCCATGTGCCTGTCTCCTCCGTTGTGAACGTTTGTGGACCCTGACAGGAGGTCGGCAACGTCAGGAATGGTGTTGTTCCGCCGTTTGAGCCGCATCCGCCATTGCCGTCGGGTATGCAGCCTGTGCCGTAGCGCTCAGGGTCGTGGCTTGGGTCACCCGGAACACCCCAGAAGGTGCTGCGGAAGAACAATGTGCCGCGCTGAGGCACATCGGGGGTCTCGGCTGTGATGCCATAGTCTCCGCCGGAGCGGACACGCGCATCGATGAACACCTCGTTACCACCAATAATGTCAAACGCGAACTGTGCGGCGACGCCAGCGGGCGGTACGAGATTGAAGACCGGGAAGAGCGCACCTCCTTCGAATCCTTTAGCCTCGACTTCTACCCAACCAATGTTGCTCGATGCGGGACAGCCGTTTAGACCATTTCCCCCAGATTCTGGGTTGCCTTCTTCGTCGAATCGTTCGCGTGTGCATTGCGGTACAGCGTTGGGATTACCGACCAGACCTGGAGGCAGCTCCGCGTCGAGTGAACGTGCTTCACCACCAGACGGTACGAATCTACCTTCGCCGGATTCTCTATTGATCGCGAACGCGACCGTCATCTCATACGGGTGAGAGCCAGCCTGCGTATCGAAACTGCCATCCGCGTTGGTAAACCAAGTATTCATGTTAGCGAAACCCAAACCGGGAGGTTCAAGCCCGAAACGCAAAGGCAGAGTAGTGCTAGTCACCCCATTCGCTCCTCCACCACTAACACTCACGTGAGCTATGGCTTCACGGGACACACCTGCAGCAACCTTGACAGAAATACCGATCTGTGCAGGAATCTTTGCTGGCACTATCGCGTTCCCGTTATCGTCTTGCTTTATTTCACACGTCACGATCTTTGTGTTGACGCCGGTGCAACCGGCGCCTAGGGGTTCCGTCGCGGTTACTCCTTCAGGCAAAGTATTCGTGACGATCAGAGGAATCTCAACCGCTTCCATTTCCTGTTCGCCTTTGCTGTTCAAAACCGGTTCATCTTTGGAATCGAACACCGGTACCAGCTTCGTGTTTGGTAGCCCCCCATCATTGTATATACGCTCCTTCACCTGACCTTCGCCACCCGGCGCGATAACCGTCGGCAGCGAATACCCAAACACCTGCCACCCCGGCGCCGGCGTGACCGCCGCACCAGCTACCCGAGAGAACACGCAAAGGCAGCAACAGGCAAGACATGCCACCACGACACTAATCCACCTTGACCTGCACGAACGCTTGATCATGACTTGCCTCCTTTCCTAACGCCGATGGCTCTCTTCTGGCCTGTTTTTGCTGGGGTTCGAAATCTTTTACGTGCGGTCTTTTCGCAGACCAAGCGCTTCTTGGCGTGCTTGCTCTCACACGCCTTCAAAGCACGCTCCAACTTTTGAGATCTAGTCAATGTCTTCTGCTTCACCGCCGGCTTGGGCACGGTGGACGGGAAGTTGCCTACACCGTCGAACGTCGCGCTCGGCGGCGTAGCGAACACCGGCGGTGAAGCAGGCACACCTTGACAACCAGTGCCCGAACATGCTGGTGGAGATGCAGGTTGAACACCGTCAACGCGCGCGTCGTAAAGATCGTAGGCTTCGTTGCCGTCTTCCGGTGCGAGCTGTGCTCGCGTGATAATGAACACATCGTTCCCGCTTGAGCTCTCTCCCGCCAAGTTGGACGTCGAGGAACTCACACCACCAGACAGCAAATACACACACCCAGTGGTTTCTCGGCAAGTACCCGAGCCATCGCGCTCCCACTCATAAACATCCACAGTTCCGTTAGTGTCCTGCGGCACAAGCGGCTGGCTACTGTCGAAGAACACCCGGCTACCATCATTCGAGATCCATTGCGGGATGAACGTCGTACTCCAACTCGGGGAGAAATACCCACCAGCACCAAAATACGTCCTGCTGGAAAATACGTTCGCTTCAGGTGGTTCACCACTACGATTACACGACACGCAAATTAACCGGCCGGTTTCGCTTTCGTAAACATAAACCTCCTCCAACCCTTCATTGGGATAATCAGTGAGACTCTCAAACGCCATGAACACGACACTGTGACCATCAGGAGTCACCTCAGCGGTACGATGACCCAGAGACAGCTGCCAATCCCCGAAGCCGCCAACTTGGCGATAAAGTGCTCTCCCCAAAGCCTTTTCTCCATCTTCAGATGAAAGCTTCGCGATCAGCTTACTCGAGCCTGTATGCCAAACACTGAAGTTATAAGCACTGTCAACGTAATAAACGTACCCTCCGTCTTCGCTTGCCCCGATCACACCCTGGACTTCCACACCGGGCGTCAAATCAGTCGTAACCCCAGTGCCTACGTCGTACTCGTAAAGATCTCCCTTTGTAAAGAACACCTTCGAACCATTAACGATCGCCGTCCAAAAATGACCGCCGCCACCGACAGCTTTATCGACCTGCACAGTCCTCTGATTCGCGCTACCAGCGTTTTCAGTCATGTATAGATCGCCAGTACCCAACCCAGTCCAAAAAGCTCGCGACCCATCAGCCGAGATCACGTGACTCAAATCCGGCCCCGATTGAGATCCCCCAGGACTCCCAAACCTTGCGTTAGGTTCGGAACCACCACCCGGCAACACATTGACCAAGCTCAACCGGCCACCGACAGACTCGTACAAGTTATCCTCTTCTACACCACCATCCACCGCGTTTTCGGTCATAGCGTCATTCGCCTCAAAAAACAGACGACTCATGTTGGTAGACCCACCCACATATGCAAGCACCCCTTTCGAAGTGTCCTCGACATTGGGGAATCCATTACTACCAAATGTGCCCGCGGAACGATGCAGCGGCACAGTCTTAGAAAAAAGCGGATAGTAGTCCGCTTCGCTTGCATTGTGAGTGTAGAGCACCTTGTAGTTTTCGCCTCGCGCTTCCGAGGAAAGCGGTTGATCTACTACTTCGGGACGAGATTCGCCAGCCCCCGATTGCACTATACCAACCGACAAATCACTTGAAAAAGCTTGATAATAAGCACTACGGTTGCCTGGCACCTGAAGATTAGTCTGATTCCAGCCACCCCCTGCAAGGCGCGTCGCGAGGTACTCGTTACCCTCACCAGGCCCACTATTACCGTTACCGCCCGATGTCGGATCACCGGCGTACGTGAAGGCATTACCATCCGACGAAGCCTGGAACGGCAGTTCGGTGCTAATGCCTGCCTGTCCCTGATTCAATACTGCACCTGTAAATGTGAATGTGAACGGCACGTAGACATTCGCGTCGTCGTTTTCGGGTGGCGTTACCATTTCATACACGCGACCGTCAGGAAGACTAGACTGGCCTGTACCGGGCGCGCTCGGTGTCGTGAATGCTCCGTCGGTGGTATGTTCGCTACCAGCTTCGTTGCTCGCGACGATCCGGTAGTGGTATTCGGTAGCGGGCGCTAGATGTCTAAGTTCTGTTTCTGAGCCCACCATGGCGTTAGCGGAGCCAAGGCTCAACAATGTCGTGCTCGACCCGTAGCTAGTCGTGGGACCGTATTGCACTTCATAAGTGGTCGGTAGCCCATAAGGATCGATCTGAACGCTCACGGTCGAGTTTTCAGAGCCAAGTTTCGTGACGGACGCTTCTGAGATCCCGGGCGCTTGGCGCGCTGTCTGCGCCGAGACTTCGCTACCCGTCGCTTCACCGCCGTAAGCGTTAGTCGACACCAGGCAGAACGTGTACCGATCGTTTGGTGTCAATCCCTGCGCTTCGACGTGAACGTGCAGCTGCTTGCCTTCAGTGACTTCTACGGCCGGGACATGTTCGCCGGCGGTACACGTGCCGTTGTCGTTATAAGCGATTGTATAGCTGACTTTGCCTGTAGCACCACCAGGGTTCAGCTCGCCGGTGAGCGACACCACCGTCGAGCTCTGCGCGACCGCAGATTCGCTGACCGGAGCTTCAGGCGTCGCGAAATGTTCAACCTTGCCTCTACTCGACGGCGGCGTACCGTTACTCGCCACGACACGGTAGTAGTAGACCGTGCCCGGCACAAGTACAGCACCCGTGGACACACTGGCCTTCTGGTCCCCATCTTCACCGGCCAGGGGGCTCGAACCATCAAGCTTAGTCACCGCGCCTTCCAGGACTTCCCCCGTAGCCTGCGTCGAGTATTCAAAGAAGTACGTCGTCTTCTGGTTGTTCGGGTTGATCTGAGCTTGCAGAGTCGCGCTCGTCGGCGTCAGCAAAGTCGTACCCGTCGCTTCGTCCTTGGCAAGAGACTCGCCATCCACACTCGGCGATGCAGCAGCAGTCACAAACGTCACAGCTGGGCCGACCATCGCTTCCTGACTGGTATTTTCCGCTCGCAAACAGGCGGTGTATTCAGTACCAGGACTTAGCCCCGACAAGACTTCAGAGACTTCTTCATGTTCAAGGCCAAGAGCCAGGCCCGCTGGCTCAGGCGCCCTACCGCCCCCTTCACACCCCGCATCGCCTTCGCGATACAAAAATTCATAAGAACCAGCTTCACCCACAGCGTTTGGGTTCAACACACCATGAAGGACCGTAGTAGTCGCCGCAACAGGCGACTGCACCGACACTTCCGGCGCTTCAGGAGCCACAGCCAGCGCAGGCACACACTCCCACACCAACCAACCAGCCAATACACAACACACAATCATGACCGGCAAGACCGGTCTACGAGCACCCATAAACACAAACCCTCCCAAAGAAGCGATCCACACGAAAACGACCCGCGGGACCGCGGGCACAACAAACCCATACGGAGGACATCAAACCCGCGACAGAAGACAGAACCAAACGACGGCAAAAGAAGACGAAGTACCCACAACGACACGAGAAACCAAGCCGGCCCTTATAACCGGTGAGCGCGACGCTACCGCGGCGGAATGACCTAGCTGTGAAGCCAGCCCGGCCAGAGAGAGAGAGAGAGAGAGAGAGAGAGACGCGTCAGCGACGCTGACGCGTCCTATTACGGACCCGCCAGAGGCACACAGACTCTCAAACACGCTATTCCCCAAAGAAACCACGCGAAATACAACTCCCTCTCAGAAGCGACCCGGTCCCTCTCCCAAGGGCCCTGCTAAAACCGGTTAAGAGTCGACCACAGGGGCCAACCCAAAACCCGACCTTATTTTGCCCTCACCCACACGGGTTTCAGGGACATGGCTCCTTTATACCCGACCCAGGACCACGTGTCAAGCCCCCCACGTGAAGTTAGTTGGGCGCCTGAGTGGGATTGGCGCCTTTATCGCTCTCTCCAAGCAGGAGCCGACGAAGCATGTGCATCGCCACGAGTGCTGCGCGTTCGCGTACATCGGCCCTGCCGCCGGGCAGGTTGACCGAGCGGGTCAACCGTGCGCCTGCCGGACCGGCCACGCATAGCCACACCAGCCCCACTGGCTTCTGCTCACTGCCACCGCCAGGGCCTGCCACGCCGGTCAAGCCCACGCCGATATCCGCTCCCAACTGCCTCCTTGCACCGTGGGCCAACGCTTGTGCGACCTGCTCTGACACCGCGCCATGCTCTTCGATCGTCTCGGGCTCGACACTCGCTTGCGTGACCTTGGTCGCATTGGAATAGGCCACGATCCCACCGAGCACATACTCGGAGGCGCCAGGCGGGTCGATCAGCCGTGCCAAGAGCAGTCCCCCGGTGCAGGACTCGGCCACGGCGATTGTGTGAGGTGTCGTCGGTTGGCTCTTGTTTCCCTCGGTTGCTTTTGTTGCGCCCTGCTCACCGCGCAATAGCGAAGCCACCTGAGCATCGATCGTTTTGCCGTCGGTCGAGTAGAGTGTGCTGCCATGGCGGGTGGCCACAATCTGGGCGAACGCTTCGTATATGTCCTGGGCTGCCGGCTCATAGCGGGTGACAATCTCGATCTCGCCGCTGCGCAAGCAGGTCGTGATCTCCAGCTGGGTCAGGTCTATGCCTTCGCGTTCTGCATAGCGCAAGGTCTCCGCGATCTCCGACTCGGGGATGCCGAACAGGCGCAGCATCTGAAGTCGGTATTCGGGTGCCCCGACTATCGCCGCGCGGAACGCGGGCATTTGTGCCGCCTGGGCCCACATCGGTTGCAGCTCGCGCGGGGGGCCAGGTAGCACGATGACGGTAGGGCCTGCGCGACCGTCTGCTGGCGGAACCACGAGCCCGGGAGCTGTGCCGACCGGCTCGAGGATCGTGGCTCCCCACGGGATCGTGGCCTGCTTACGATTGCCGTGGGCGATCGCTTCGCGGTCGAGGTTCGGGTAGCGGGCAGCCAAAGGGCGCAAGATCTCCGCGATGCGTCCCTCCAGGGCCTCGTCTAGCACCATCTCACGGCCTTGGAACTTGCCCACCACTTCGGCCGTCAGATCGTCGGCTGTGGGCCCGAGGCCGCCGCTTGTGATCACCAGGTCAAAGCCCTCTTCGCCCATGAAGCGCAGCGTGCCCTCTAGGTCACGCGGCCTATCCCCCACGATCGCAATCTGGGCCAGGTCGACGCCCTCTTCGAGCAAGCGGTCGGCCAGCCAAGGGCCGTTACGGTCGCGCACTCGTCCGGTCAAGACCTCGGTGCCGGTCACGAGGATGCCGGCGCGAGGAGCATCCTCGCTCATTGACACTTGGGCTGCTGATTAGCGCTCAGCGTATGACGTCCCCCACTCGTAATCGAGTAGGCGATCGGCTTGCTGGAGGCAGGCACGCTCAATGCTTTGCCGTCCACGTACATCGTCACCGCATTGTTGCCAAGCAACAGCTCGAAGCCAGTCGAGTGATAGGTGCGCGAGGTGTAGGTCCCCGGTTCGAGCGTGAGCCCGGGAATACGCTTGGTCCCGGCGGCGTCGATCAAGCACACATATACCGCCGCCGTCGGCTTCAGCGAGAGGGCAACGCGTGCGCTAGTCGAACGGCGTGATCCGCCCGAGCGAGAAGAGCCGTGCGCGTGGTGTCGCGGGCTGTGAGTTCGCTGGGTGCTGGTGGAGCTGACCTGTGTGGGCGAGTTTCCACCTTTTTTGCCGGTAATCAAACCGACGATCAAAAGTAGGATCACAACGCTGAGCACCCCCAGCGCGATCATGTAGCCGCGCGAGATCCTAGCGCCACCCGAGGTGCGACGATCGCGGCTCGGTCGCTGACGGGTGCCCCGCGCGGAGGACATCACCGGCTGGTGCTCCAGCTCGCTCGGCTGCTCGTACTGGCGGCGGTATTCGTCCACCAACGCCTTGTCATCGAGGCCGAGCGCCTGGGCGTACGTGCGCAGAAAGCTACGCACGAACGTGGGCCCCGGCAACAGGTCCCACTCCTCGTTCTCCAAAGCCCTCAGATACTTCGCGCGGATCTTAGTCTGGGCCTCGATCTCGGACACGTCGATGCGAGCACGCATACGCGCTTCCCGCAGTGTCGCTCCGATTTCTGCCATTTCAAGGCGACAGGCTAGTGGACTCGCTCTCCGCGCCGGCCTTACCCAGCATTGCGAGCACCCTTGGCACGTCGCCCTCTCCGATCAAAACCTGACGCGGCTTTGAGCCCTCGTAGCCAGAGATAACGCCGCGACGCTCGAGCATGTCGATCAAGCGACCCGCTCTCGTGTAGCCCAGGCGCAGCCGTCGCTGCAACATCGAAGTCGAGGCGGTCTGCATTTCCGCCACGAGCCTGATCGCGTCGCTCAGGAGCGGATCCTCGTCGGGGTCGAACTCGTCGTCCCCACTCTTCTCGGGCTCCGCCGGCTCGACCTCCTCCAACAGCTCCTCGCGCAACTCGGGCTCGCCCTGCTTGCGCCACATGTCGGTCAGCTTCGCGATCTGGGACTCGTCGATGTAGGCGCCTTGGATGCGTTGCAGCCGCGACGAGCCGACTGGGCTGAAAAGCATGTCGCCCTGCCCGAGCAAGGACTCGGCGCCGTTCTGGTCGAGGATCACCCTCGAGTCGGTCTGGCTTGAAACCGAGAAGGCGATCCGCGAAGGAACATTCGCCTTAATCATGCCCGTGATCACGTCCACTCTCGGGCTCTGCGTGGCCAGCACCAGGTGGATGCCCACCGCACGCGCCTTCTGGGCCAAGCGAATGATCGAGTCCTCCACGTCGGCGGGCGCGACCATCATCAGGTCCGCGAGCTCGTCGATCACGCACAGTATGTAAGGCAAAGGCGCTTCGTTGCGCGCCTCGCGCGCCTTGTTCAGCTCGATCAGGCTACGTGTGCGCGACAAGGACATGATCCCGTAGCGCTGCTCCATCTCCCTGACCAGATTTTGCAGAGCGTTGGCGGCCATACGCGGACTCGTGATGACCGGTGTGAGCAGATGCGGGATCGACTCGTAATGGTTGAGCTCCACCTGCTTGGGGTCGACCAGGACGAGCCGCAGCTCGTGCGGGGTCGCCCTCAGAAGCACACTGCACAACATCGCGTTGATCGCCCCCGACTTGCCCGCGCCCGTCGTTCCCGCCACGAGCAGGTGGGGCATCTTCGCGAGGTCGGCTCCGATCGCCTTACCCGCCACGTCCTTGCCCAACCACACCGTGAGTGGCGACCAATCCTTCGGCGGCTCCTGAAAGACATCGCCGAGCCTGACCATGCGCCGCTTGGCGTTCGGCACCTCCACTCCCACCGCCTGCTTGCCCGGGATCGGCGCCAAGATCCTGATGTCGGTGGCCGCCAGGGCATAGGCAAGGTCGTCCTTCAACTGGGCTACCTTCCCCACCTTCGTGCCTGGCGCCAAGCGCAGCTCATAGCGGGTGATGTGCGGACCGGCGACGGTGCCGATCACCTTCGCCTGCACACCGAAGTGCCCCAAGGCCTCGATCAAGCTGGCCGCGGTGCGCTCCTGGCCAGCCGTGTCCGGCCTCGCCTGCTCGGCCGTCGAGCGAGTCAGGATGCGCTCGGCTCCTGGCAGCTCCCATTCGAAGTTTGGATCGTCGGTCACCACATCGCGAAGCCGTCCTTGCGGGGTCAGCATCGACTCGTCGAGTGGCTCCGCCTCGGCGTCCTCTCCGACAGGGTCCGGCTCGTTTGCGGCGCGCAGATCCACCGCTGCGAACGTTCCCTCCTCGTCGGCCTCCTCGGCATCGGTGTGCTCGTCATTCTCTGGGTCGAGCGCGGTGTCGGCTTGCACTGGCTCCTCCTCGGTTGCCCAAGGGTCGAGCGCGGGCGGGGCGCCGTCGACGGATGGAGCCTCCACGTGAGTGGCTCGCACGATCAGCTCGTCGGGCGCCGGCTCGGGCGGTTGCATCGTCTCGCCGCTTGCGCCGCGCGAGCTTGCCTGGGCCCGCTGAGAGCGTTCCTCTTGGATGCCTTGCGTTACTCGCTCCAAAGCGCTTGCGCGCTCTCGGATCACACGACTGGTGTCGACCAAGCCATTACCAGTGGCGCGCAACACCGCCGCCAAAGAGGCTCCCGTCAACAGCACGACGCCCACCACGAAGAGGAACAGGATCAGGATGTCCACACCCGCGCTCTGCACGAGCCTGTGGGTCACCCAATACAAACCTTGGCCCAAAATCCCGCCGTGGGTTTGCAGATGGGCCGACTGCCACTGTGCCGAGGCCGGCGCATCGGTCGGCGTGCCGCTGCTCACGCCGAGGACGCCCCCCGCGAGCGCGAGCGTGACCGCCGCAAATATGCACAGCCCACCCGTGCGCAAAGGTCGGCGCGTGGCAATCAGCTGGTCGAGCAATAGCGCGCCGCCACCCATTACCAGCGCGATCGGCGCAAGCACCCTTGCTTCGCCCACCATCCAGCCAAGTGCCGTGGCCAAGCCCTTGCCAACCTTGCCGCCGTCGCCGTCGCCGTAGAGCACCACCGCCATGAACACGCCCAGCGCGATGAGTGCCAGCCCAAGCACGTCGCGCTGGCTCTGGCTGAGTACAGGCCACTGCAGACTTACGCCGTCGAAGAGTCCCCGCGAGCCCCGTCCCCTGCCACGCCGCGAACGTGCCCTGGAGCTCGAGGCGCCCCGCCGACGAGCCGCCTGCTTACGTGCGGGCTGGCGCTTTGGGCTCTTACGAGTTGCGGGCATCAGGCCAGGCTTCGACACCGAACCTAAAGAACCTGCCAACATTGGCCAGGATGAGCGAATTTACCCGTGCCCCCCGTGTGCTCGTAGTCGAGGACGATGAGGACATCGCCCAAGCCCTGCAGCGCTCTCTGCGCATGGAGGGATACGAGGTGCGCTCAGCCGCCGACGGCAACGCAGCCTTGGAGCACGGGCGCACATTCGCACCCGATCTGGTGATCCTCGACCTGGGCCTGCCCGAGCTGGACGGGATCGAGGTGGCCAAGCGTCTGCGCGGCGACGACGACGTGCCAATCCTGATCCTGACCGCGCGCGACGCCCTGGAGTCGCGAGTGGAGGGTCTTGATGCAGGCGCCGATGACTATCTCGTCAAGCCATTCGAGCGCCAAGAGCTGCTAGCGCGGATGCGGGCCCTCTTGCGCCGCCGTCCCCCGCGCGGTTCAGCTCCTCTGCGCGTGGGCGACCTCTCCTTGAACGTTGACACCCACGAGATCGCCCGCGGCGAGCGACAAATCGAGCTAACCCAGCGCGAGTTCGAGCTGCTCGAGTATCTGATGCGCAACGAGCGCATCGTCATCTCGCGCCAGCGCCTGCTCGACGAGGTCTGGGGTTATGACCCCTTCTCGACCACCAACACGATCGAGGTGTTCGTCTCCAACCTGCGCCGCAAGCTGGAGGCCGAGGGCGAGCCCAGGCTTTTGCACACGATTCGTGGTGCCGGCTACGTCCTCCGAGCCTGAGCAACCAACGCCGCACTCCTCGGTCCCTCGTCTCGTCGGCCGCGTGTCGGCCGCGTTCGACCGCCTGCCGATCCGCACGCGCCTGGCCGGCGTCTCGGCGCTGTTGACGTTCACGATTCTGTGCGCGTTCGCGATCGTGGTGGGCTCGCTCACGGTGCACCGCATCAGAACCAACTTCGACCGCGAAGTGGCGGTCGCCGGCGACAACTTGGCTGGGCTCTTGCAGGTCGAAGTGACCGGCAGCTACATCGAAGGCTTCAAACTGAAGATCGTTAACCCGCCGGACCTCAACAAGTTCGCCTCCTCCGAGGATGCGACTGTGCGGATCCTCAGCGATGCCGGCAATGTGCTGGCCAGCACCAGCGGTGCTCCTCCTTCGCTCGGTCTGTCAACTGAAGCGAATGTGGCCGGCTACCGGGTTCACACCAGACCTGTCGCGCTCGGCGGCCCAGTGGGCGGCAGCGTGATCGTCCAATACGGCCGACGCCTGTCAGACCTGGACGCCACGATCGCCCGCGTCGAGCTACTGCTGTTGCTGGGCGTGATGGCGGGCACCGCGCTCGCCCTCCTGGCTGGCATGACGATCGCGCGTCGCGCGATGGCCCCCATCGCTGAGCTAACGAGCACCGCCAAGGAGATCGCGCGTACACGCGACCCAAGCCGCAACGTGCCGGAGCCTTTGGCCGACGACGAGGTGGCCCAGCTCGCGCGCACGCTCAGGGGTATGTTGCGCGAGCTGGACGCCGCCCGCGCGGAGACGGAGGCGACCCTCGCGCGCCAACGCCAGTTCGTAGCCGACGCCTCCCACGAGCTGCGCACGCCGCTCACCTCAGTCTTGGCCAACCTCGAGTTGCTCGCCGAATCCCTACACGGCGAGGAGGCCGACGCGGCCCGCTCAGCCCTGCGCTCCTCCCAGCGGATGCGCCGCTTGGTGGCCGACTTGCTGCTATTGGCACGCACCGACGTGGGCAGGATTGTACGCCGCCAGCCGTGCGACCTCGGCCAGATCGTGGTCGAAGCAGCCGCCGAGCTGGGGCCGGTCAGTGCCGAGCACGAGATCTCCTTGGAGATCGCGCGGACGGGACCGGTTCTTATCGAGGCTTCGCGGGACGAGCTGCACCGAGTCGCGCTCAACCTGATCGAGAACGCCGTGCGCCATACCCCCCAAGGCACTGAGATCCGCATTAGCACAGACATAGACTCTGAGGGCAACGCGCGTCTCACTGTCGAGGACGATGGCCCCGGCGTGCCCGAGGGACTCTCCTCGACCCTGTTCGAGCGTTTCGTCCGTGGCGCAGGCGACCGCGGTGGCTCGTTCGGGCTCGGCCTGGCGATCGTACGCGCAGTCGCCGAATCCCACGGTGGCACGGTGAAGCTAGAACAGACTCATCCAGGCGCCGAGCGCCCAGGCGCACGCTTCGTGGTGAGCCTGCCGGCGCTGCCTAACACTGTGCCCAAGCCCGTCGAGGGCGAAGATGGATCGCAGCGCTCCGCGAGCGTGCCCAGCGTGCGCGCTGAGCTCTAGACCTCCACGACGACCGGCAGAACCATCGGGCGGCGCCGAAGGCGGTCATAGACCAGTTTGGCCAGGTCGTCGTGAAGCATCTGCTGCAGAAGATCCACCTCGCGGATCTCCTCCTTGGCCGCGCGCCCCAAGGTCGTATCCACGGTGCCCCTGATCTCCTCGATCAAGTGGCCGGCCTCCTCCGGGAAAGGCACACCCCGGAAGATGACCTCCGGATCGGCTACCGAGCGCCCGTCCTGCTCGGCGATCGTGACGACCACGATGAAGATGCCGTCGGCTGAGAGCATTCTGCGATCGCGCAAGGCCACATCGGCCATGTCGCCGATCTCCACCCCATCGACGAATACCATGCCCGACTGCTCGTGCTCTTTGAAGCGCGCCCCGCGCTCTGTTATGTCAAGTGGCAAGCCATTCTCGCCTTGAAAGACATCGTCTGGGGCCATACCCACCGCCTCGGCCAGTTGCGCATGCAGGCGCAGACGCTTAAAATCGCCGTGGAAAGGCATTACGTAACGGGGTTTGACGAGGTTGAGCATCAGCTTGATCTCCTCGGCGTAGCCATGGCCCGACGCGTGCACGGGGGCGTCGCGTGCGGTCACCACATCGCAGCCGATGTGGTAGAGCCGGTCGATCGTCTCGTTGACCGCTCGCTCGTTACCGGGTACTGGAGTAGCTGAGAAAACGACCGTGTCGCCGTGTCGCAGCTTCACCTGGGGATGGTCTCTGTAGGCCATGCGCCTTAGCGCCGAAAGCGGCTCGCCTTGGGAGCCGGTCGAGATGATGACGATGCGCTCGTCAGGGAAGTCTTCGACCTCGCGTGTGCCCACCAGAATCCCCGCGGGCACGTCGACATGACCGAGAGTGCGACCGATGCCCACGTTCTTGCGCATTGAGCGACCCACGAGCGAGACCTTGCGCCCCAGGGCCGCCGCGGCGTCGATCACCTGCTGCACCCGGTGGATGTTCGAAGCGAAGCTCGTCACCACGATACGGCCCTCGCAGCGGGCGAAAGTCTCCTCCAAGTGGGGTCCCACGAGCGACTCCGATGGCGAGAAGCCCGGGCGATCGACGTTGGTGGAATCGCCGCACAGCAACAGTACCCCCTCGCGACCCAGTTCAGCCAGGCGCGAAACATCGGCCGGCGGGCCATCGACGGGCGTCTGGTCGAACTTGTAGTCGCCCGTGATCAAGACGGTGCCGAGATCGGTGCCGAGCGCGACCGCCGAGGAGTCGGGGATCGAATGGGTCATGTGGATCAGCTCCAGCGAGAACGGTCCCAGCTCCAATGCTTCGCCCGGCGCTACATCGCACAACTCGATGTCGCGAAGCTTGTGCTCTTCGAGCTTGGAGCGGGCCATCGCGATCGTGAGTGGGCCGCCGTAAACAGGCGGGGCGTTGTCACCAGCCAACTCGCGCAAAACCCAAGGTAGAGCGCCGAGATGGTCCTCGTGACCGTGGGTCACGACGATCGCCTCGATATCGCGCGCGCGTTCACGCAGATAGGAGAAGTCGGGCAAAACCAGATCGATGCCCACCATCTCTGGTGTGGGGAAGCGCAGACCGACATCCACGACCACGATGCGACCGTCGTACTCGACGACGGTCATGTTCTTGCCAATCTCTCCCAGCCCACCGAGAGGCAGGACACGAAGTGCGCTCACGCGCGCGCACTCGCAAGCAGATTGTGACGGATGAGCATCGCGCGGACCGCCTCGAGCTCCTCCTCGTCGGCCTCGATCATGGGCAGGCGCAAACCCCCGACTTTATGTCCGAGCATGTTCAACGCCGCCTTCGTGCAGGTGGGACTGGCGGTCATGAACAGGGTCTCATACACGTCTTGCAGCGAGGCGTCGATCTCGGCGCGGCGGTCGGGCTCCTCGACCATGCGGCGCATCTCCTCGCCGACGATATGGCTGGCGACGCAGACGCCGCCCGCGCCGCCCATGTCGAGCGTCTGAGCGAATGTGGCGTCGTCGCCGGTATATAGCGCTAGTCCGTCGATCAGGCCTAGCTCGTCCGCGTTTGATTGCTTGACGCCTTCGATGTGCTCGATCTGGGCCAAACGCGCAAGCAGCTCCGGCCCCATATTGACCGCGGTGCGGCCCGGGATGTTGTACAGCAGGATCGGTCTGTCGGTGGCCTTGGCGACCTCTTCGTAGTGGCACACGATCCCGCGCGGGCTTGGCTTGTTGTAGTAGGGAGTAACGCTCAGGGTGGCGTCCACGCCGAGCTCGGTGGCGCCCTGAGTCAGATGGACGGCATGGTGGGTGTCGTTGGAGCCGGTCCCCCCCACGATCGTTGCGCCGACGGGCCGCTCGCGCACGGCCAAGCCGATCAGGCCGAGGTGTTCCTCGTCGGTCAAGGTGGCCGCCTCTCCGGTGGTTCCACACACCACAAAACCGTCAGAGCCATGTTCGACGAGATGATGCATCAGGGCGACGAAAGACTCCTCGTCCACACGACCCCGCTCATCGAACGGGGTCACAATTGCGGTGAGGATCGTGCCAAGACCTCCGATGCCCTCCAGGGTGCTCATCCGATGCAGTATTCCACTTGGCTCGAAGGATGACGGTGGCGTGGCGGTCTCATTTATGCGCTTTCGAACAAGACATGCTCCAGGCCCACCACCGGCGTGCCTCTCAAGGCTCGAACGTTCCGAATAGCCAACAGAACACCCGGCATGAACGACTCGCGACCGGTCGTATCATGACGAATTGTCAAGGTCTGACCGACGTCGCCGAGGATGACCTCTTGGTTGGCGACGATGCCCGGCAGACGCACGGAGTGGATTGGCGGGAGCTCACCGCCGGTGGCCTCTGCCATCAGCCGCGCCGTACGCGCGGCGGTTCCGCTTGGCGCGTCGAGCTTGCCGTCGTGGTGAAGCTCGACGATCTCTGCCTTGGCCATATGTTTGGCGGCCTCGGCCGCAAAGCGCATCATCAGGACCGCGCCGATCGCGAAATTGGGGGCGACCAGCAAGTTCGCCGGAGTGTCCCCCTGTGTCGCGGCGATCGCTTGGGCTTGCTCAGTGAGCGCGCGCAAGTCGAATCCGGTCGTTCCGATGACTACATGTACGCCTGCGCGTAGACACCGCAACGCGTTCTCAAGCGCGGTATCGGGACGCGTGAAATCGACGACGACCTCGGGCGAGGTTTGCTCCAGCATTTGGGCGAGTGTGCAGTCGAGTTGAGGGTCGGCGCGTCCCACCAACTCCATATCGAGCGCCTCCTTGACCGCGGCGCAAACCGTCTCGCCCATGCGCCCGGCGGCGCCCGCCACGCCGACCCGGATCACGAGACCGCTGCCTCAAGTGGCGCGAGGGCCTCCTGGAAGAGCGCCTCGTCGGCGCCGACGCCGGCGACTGAAAGTCGCTCGCCGGCAAACAGTTCAGCGGCCAGCTTGTGCAAGTCGTTGGCCTGGACGGCGTCAATTTGCTCGACGATCTCGTCGATCGACAAGATTGGCAACTCGCCAAGCAAGGAAGACCCGAGCCGGTTCATGCGCGCGGCGGTGGACTCCAAGGAGAGCGCCACTCGACCCTTGACGTTCTCGCGTGAGCGTGTCAGCTCCTGCTCGCTGATCGGCTCGGCCACGAAGCGCTCAAGCTCGGTCGCGATCGTGGAGATCGCCTCGCGAAGATTGTCCGGACGGGTGCCAACGTATAGACCGACCTCGCCTGTGTGGGCGTGTAGGTTGGCAAACGAGAAGATCGAGTAGGCAAGGCCCCGTTTCTCGCGAACCTCTTGGAACAGGCGCGAGGACGAGGTGCCGCCAAGCACACCTTCGAGGACTCTTAGGGCGAAGCGTCGCTCATCGTGGCGGGAGATGCCCAAGCCGCCGAGGCATACGTGGTACTGCTCGGTGTCCTTACGCAGGAAGAGCACGCGCCGCTCAAAGCTGACGTCGCCTCCCACCCTGTCCGCCAACGCCCGCGTCGAACCGTTGCGCTCAGATGCGACCTGGTGTGGACCGCTCGAACCAGTTTCGAGGCCGCTCGAAGACGTCGATGCGCTCGCACTCGCGACCAGCTCGAGGAGCTCGTCATGGTCTACAGAGCCGGCTGCGGCCACCACGATCTGACTGGGCAGATAGCGCTCGCGATGAAAGTCCCGTAGCCCGTCGAGTTCGACGGCGCGCACCACCTCGGCACGTCCGATCACTGCTCGTCCCAGAGGGTGCTCGCCGAAGACAGCTTCGCCGAGCGCGTCGAAAACCCGGTCTTGGGGGTCGTCTTCGTACATGGCGATCTCCTCAAGCACGACCTCGCGCTCGGCCGCCAGGTCTTCAAAGCGCGGCTTCCAGATCATCTCCCCCATCACGCGCAAGGCGCGCGGCAGGTGGCCGTCGAGCACTCGTGTGAACAGAGACGTACTTTCGCGGTCGGTGCCCGCATTGATCTCGGCGCCCATCGCGTCGAAGATCTGGTCGATCTCCTGTGAGCGATAGCTCTCGGTGCCACGAAACAGCATGTGCTCGAGCAGGTGCGAAAGCCCGGCTTGCTCCTCGCTCTCCATCGCCGAGCCTGTGCCGATCCAGAAGCCGAGCGCCACCGAGCGCACGTTGTCCATACGCTCGGTGACGACCCGCACGCCGCTGTCCAGCGTGCTTGTCCTGTGCTCGCTCACCTCAGACGCTCGCCGAACCGCTCAGGAGACTTGCTCCCGAGTCGGCCCGCCGTATTAGTCGCGATCGCGATCCCTGCCACCGTGGCGGGGGCGCCCCGAGCCGCGCTCGCCACCGGATCGGGGCCCACCCGCCCGGCCCTCGCGACCATTGCGTGAGCCACCGTCACGGGGCGGACGTCCGCCGCCACCACCGCCGCCCGTGCCAACGCTCGCGAGCTCCTCGACGCTCTTGCCGGCAACCTCCGGGTCCTCGGCGAGGCGTAGGCCGATACGACCACGCTCGCGGTCGACCTCGACCACACGCACGTTGATCTCATCGCCCTTGTTGAGCACGTCCTCGACCGTGTCCACCCGCTGTCCGGGCGACACGTTGGAGATATGAAGCAGACCGTCGGTGCCCTTCGTCAGCTCCACGAACGCGCCGAAAGTGGTCGTCTTGACGACCTTGCCTGCGAACTCGTCGCCGACCTCGACCTCCTTCATCATCGTGCGGATGCGCTCCACGAGCGCGTCACCGAGCGTGCCGTTGGCCGAGTAGACCAAGACCTGACCCTCGTCGTTGACGTCGATCTGAGACTCGAACTCCTCTGAGAGACCTCTAATGGTTTCGCCGCCCTTGCCGATCAGCATGCCGATCTGCGAGGGGTCGATCTGAATCGTCTGGATGCGCGGAGCGTGCTCTGAGAGCTGCTCGCGCGGGCCCTCGATCACTTCGGCCATCTTGCCGAGGATGAACGTGCGCGCCTTGTGCGCCTGGGTCAGCGCGTCCTTGAGGATCTCAAACGTTACGCCCGAGATCTTGATGTCCATCTGCAAGGCCGTGATGCCCTGCTCGGTACCGGCCACCTTGAAGTCCATGTCTCCGAGGTGATCCTCGACGCCCGCGATGTCGGTGAGCACGATGTAATCGTCACCCTCCTTGATGAGACCCATCGCGATACCGGCCACCGGACGCTTGATCGGTACGCCCGCGTCCATCAAGGACAGGGAAGAACCGCATACCGAGGCCATCGAGGAGGACCCGTTTGACTCGAAGATGTCCGAGACCACGCGGATCGTGTAGGGGAACTCCTCGATCGAGGGAATCACCGGCACGAGCGCACGCTCTGCGAGCGCGCCGTGGCCGATGTCGCGGCGCTTGGGGCCGAGACGGCCTGCCTCCCCAACCGAGAACGGCGGGAAGTTGTAGTGGTGGAAGTAGTACTTCTTGGTCTGCAACCCAAGCGTGTCAAGGCGCATCTCCTCCTTGAGCGTGCCAAGCGCTGCCGCGCTGAGAGCCTGGGTCTGTCCACGGGTGAACAGCGCTGAGCCGTGCGTGCGCGGCGTGACGCCCACTTCGATCGTGATGTCGCGGATCTCATCCTCGGCGCGACCGTCGGGGCGCTTCTTGTGGATCGCGATGCGCTCGCGGATGATCGCCTTCTCGAGCTTGTCGAAAGCGAGCTGCGCTTCCGCCCTTTTCTCCTTGGCTTGCTTGGCTGCCTCATCGCCGGCGCCCTCAGGCGCGGCGGGACCGTACTGCTCGAGGATCGCGCCCTCGACTGCCTTGCAGGCGTCCTGGCGGGCGAGCTTGTCCTCGACCTGGGTGGCCTCGTCAAGCGCCGCGCCGTGCGATGCCTTCACTTTGGCGAGCAGATCCGGATCGACGCTGGGCGCGGTGATCGGGGTCTTCTCCTTGCCGACCTTCTCGGCCAGCTCGTGCTGTAGCGCACAGATCTTCTTGATTGCTGAGTGGGCGATGTCCAGAGCGTCGAGAATCTCGGCCTCTGAGATCTCGTTCGCGCCGGCCTCCACCATCAGGATCGCGTCCTCTGAGCCCGCGACCACGAGGTCGAGGTCCGAGTTCTCCAGCAGATCCTCCTCGTTGGGATTGACGACGAAGTTGCCGTCAATCTTGCCGATCCTTACCGCGCCTACGGGCCCCGCGAAGGGGACATTGGAGATCATCAAGGCCGCGGAGGCCCCGTTCATCGCGAGGATGTCATACGGATGGACATGGTCCACCGAGATCGGGATCGCCACGAGATGCGTCTCGTAGTTCCAGCCCTTGGTGAACAGCGGGCGCAGGGGGCGGTCGATCATGCGCGCCGTGAGCGTCGCCTTCTCTCCCGAGCGTCCCTCGCGCTTGAAGAACGAGCCGGGGATCTTCCCGGCGGAGTACATCCTCTCCTCCACATCCACTGTCAGCGGCAGGAAATCCACATCGCGCTGGCCACCTGCTGTGGCGGTTGAGAGGACCATCGTGTCGCCCTGGCGGACGACCACTGCGCCGGAGGCCTGCTTGGCCATCCTGCCGGTCTCGAAGGAGATCTCACTACCTGCAATCTCCACGGAAACCCGTGTAACGGCGTTGCTACTCATATTTGAACTACCTTCCCTCTCCACCCGTCGGTCGGCGGAGCCGTTTTCTTTTTATCCTTGTATCCGAACGTGTGGAGCTTAGCGGACGGTGCATCCACCGTCGGCGCCCGGCTAAATGTTCTTCAAGCCGCCGACGATCATGTGCACGGGCGGTAGGTCCGCCGGCGAGGGGGCTTGATAGCTCCAGCGCACAATTCCGTCAGGGCCGACGATTACGAGCGCGCGTTGGGGAAAGCCACCGGGGTGGAGCACGCCAAAGGCGGTGCAGGCGGCTCCCTTGGGCTCGAAGTCAGATAGCTGCGGGATGCTGACGCCCAGCTTTTCGCGAAATGCTTTCTGGGCCCAAGTCGAGTCGCATGAGACGCCATAGATCTCTGCGCCTTGGGCGGCGATCTCAGGCAAGGACTGCTCGTACACCTGCAATTGATCGGTGCACACAGGACTGAAGGCGAAGGGGTAAAAGACCAGGACGGTCGTCTTGCCAAGCAGATGGGCCTGCGTAAAGCTCTCGCCCGCTTCGGTGTCGAGCTTGAAGTCGGGCACCTTCGTGCCCGGGGTCAGCACTGTGGAGCTTGCGTCGGTGGTGCTCATCTTCCGAGAGCCCGTCTACTTGCGTAGACCCAGCTCCTTGATCAGGGCGCGATAGCCCTCGAGATCCTTGCGCTGCAGGTAGTCCAGGAACCTACGGCGACGACCCACAAGCATGAGCAAGCCTCGACGCGAATGGTGATCCTTCTTCTGCTCGCGCAGATGCTCGGTCAGGTGGTTGATGCGCTCGGTGAGCAAGGCCACCTGGACCTTGGTATTGCCGGTGTCCTGCTCTCCGGAGCCGAACTGGGCGGCGATCTCGCGCTTGCGCTCTGTGGTGATCGTCATAGCGGTCGCACAGGCTAGCAGCCAGAGGACACAGGCACCCTTAAGGGCGCGAGTGCTCAGCAAGGACTTCGCGTGTGCGCTCCACGTCACGATGCATCTGCTCGACCAAGTCCTCGGCCGAGGAGAAGCGTCGCTCACCCCGCAGGCGCGAACAAAAATCCAAGCGCAACTCCTGTCCGTACAGATCGCCGTCGAAGTCCAATAGATAGGCCTCGACCAGCTCGCCGCGCCCGGTGACGAAAGTGGGACGCACACCGACGTTCACCGCTGCTGGCATCCCGTCGGCCAAACACGCATATACGCCGTGTCCTGGGCATACAAGCGCATCGTCGGGCACCAGGTTGGCCGTCGGGAAGCCGAGTTCGCGACCGCGCTCATCGCCATGAACGACCTCGCCGCGCATCTGAAACGGGGCACCCAGGAAATGGGTGGCCTGCTCGACCTCACCGGCGAGCATGAGCCCGCGAATGTGGCTTGAGGAAACGATCTCCCCTTCCACCTCCAGCAGAGGCACCACACGCGTGGAAAAGCGCTGGTCTTCGGACAGCATCTTGGGATCGCCCTGGGCGCGGTTGCCGAAGCGAAAATTCTCGCCCACAGATACATGCGTGGCGCGGAGCGTGCTCACCAGAACCTCGTCGATGAACTCTCTGGCACTTCGCTTGGCGAAATCGGCGTCGAAGGGAATCACGATCAGCTCCCGCACACCCAAGGACTCCACGAGTTCCGCCTTGACCTCCAGCGAGGTGAGCAGCTTGGGAGTGTGCTGTGGAGCGACAACCGCTGAAGGGTGTGGCTCGAAAGTCAGCACGCTGTCCGAGCCACGAATGACCTCACGGTGACCTAGATGGACACCGTCAAACGAGCCCACCGCCACGCGTCGCTCCCTGGGCCTCACGTCGGGCAGCCGAGTGATCTGCACGGCAGGAGCCTATGTCACGCGGGGCTTGCGCGTCCGGGCCGCCGGTGAGCGACAGTCTCGTAGTCGGTTGCGGCTCTCAGCACCAGCTCGACGTTCAGCAGTGGAGGATCACTCCAGTCACGCCCGCGGGGGGGTGGTGGGACCGCGTCGGCGACATCGAAAGGTCCGATCGTGGCCCGCCGGAGCTCCTCGCAGTAGGCGTCCCCCAGGTCGACGATCAACGAACGCACATAAGTGCCCGACGAGCACTCGATTTCGTAGCCAGCGCGGATGGGGGCTCCGTTTCCATCCACCGGATCGCGCCAAAGCTGCTTGAAGCGATACACGGTCACGATCCGCTCGGGCATCTCGAAGGACTCGCCACGACGAGCCTTGCGGTAAGCCCGCTCGCCTTTGATCTTGATCGCGGAGTAGATAGGCGGTCTTTGGCGAATCTCGCCTGTCGGCAACGAGGGGGGATCCGGTGGCAGCTTGCCGGTCTCGGCTATCTCACCCTCGGGATCCCCCGTGCTGGAGAGCGCTCCCAAGCGAGCCACCGTCTCGTATCGCTTGGGCAGCTGCATGATTCTGGTTTGCAGCTTGGTGGCCTTACCCACCAACACGACCAAGAGCCCGCTGGCAAACGGATCCAAGGTTCCCGCGTGGCCAGTCTTGGCTCCGCCCAGCGAACGGCGCACACGTGCCACAACATCGTGAGAGGTCATCCCCACCGGCTTGTCGATCAGCAAGATCCCGTCCATATTTACTCCCTGACGTTGACGCGATGGCGTAGGCCACGCGAGCGATCCGCGACCAGTGGGCTCAGGCGGGGGTGGGGATGGCCGATCCGTTGGGGGCCGGGTGCAGCTGCACGGCCAGCTCTTGGCGCAGCAGCTCAATCAAGTCGGCCACATCGAGCGTCGTAGAAAAGCCCGCGGCGCGACGGTGTCCGCCCCCGCCCTGAGTGCGCGCGATCACAGAGACATCGACGTCGTTGCCGGTCGCGCGCAGCGAGACCTTACGCTTACCCTTGCTCTCTGGAGCCGTCAGTTCGCGGATCAAGACCGCCACCTTTGTGGCAGCGATTGAGCGCAGGTGATCGACGATACCCTCCGAGAGACTTTCCTCGGCCCCCGCTCGCGCGAAGTCCTCGGCGTCGAGCGCGACAAGCGTCAGCTCGCCGGCGTCGAAGCGCTGGACTCGCTCGAGTGCGATTCCGAGCAGCGTGAGCTTGGCTTGGGGCATCTCCTCATACAGCCGCGTATTGACGGCCGGTACGTTGACACCGGCCGCGATCAGCTCCGCCGCCATGCGGTGGGCGCGTGGCCCCGTGTTCTCGTACATGAAGCGCCCCGTGTCGGTGACGAGTCCGATGTACAGGGCCTCCGCCATCGCGGCTGTAGGAGCGACCTGCAGGCCGTGCATCAAGTCCCACACGATCTCTGCCGTGCAGGAGGCGGAGGGATCGACCAGATTGAATGTCCCGAAGTGAGTGTTGTCGTGGTGATGGTCGATGTTGAGCAGGTGCGCGCCGTGCTGCAACACGGCGGCCGGGTTACGGTCGATGTTGCCGCAATCGAGCATCACGACCGTGCGCTCGCCGATGTCCGTGGGCGCCGACTGGATCGCGTGCTCAAGCGACGGGCAACGATACTCGCGCGGAAGCGGGAGGTCACTCTCAGCGATGAACATCTCTGAGTTCTTGCCCAAGGCCGTGAGCAGCCCGTGCATCCCGATCAACGAGCCGAGCGCGTCTCCATCGGGGTGCTCGTGGGTGGCCACCACGAAGCTCGCGTCGGCGCGGATGCGCTCCAGCACGAGCCGGCGAGTGTGATCGATCGAATCGGCCTCGCTCACGCGTCTTCGCTTTCGCGCCTGGCTCCTTCGATGCTGGCGAGGTCGGGCCCGATCTCGCCACCGTTGTGCTCTGCACCTTCGATCTCGGTCTCGATCAGAGCGTCCAAGCGCATCGCACGGTCGGTGGTGTCGTCGTAGGCAAAAGCGAGCGTTGGTGTGCGCTTCAGCTTCAGCTCACGCGCGATTCGACCTTGCAAGTAGCCGTGTGCGCTATCCAGGCCAGCCAGCGTGTCAGCACGCGTCTCGGCCTCTCCCAGCACGCTCACATATACGCGAGCATGGCTCAAATCGGCGCTTGTCCTTACATCGGTAACAGTCACGAATCCCACCCTCGGGTCCTTCAAGTCTGAGGCGAGCGCATCGCCGATTACTTGCCTGATCGCCTCGTCCACACGACGCATGCGCTCCACGGTCATCCTACTGGTCCATGTCCCTCGAACAATCCAACTTGCACGGTGGCTTGCATGAGAAACCCCTTAATTGAGGTGACTTCAGGCTAGCTGGCGCTCTTGCAGGCGCGTCTCGTATGTCTCCAACACGTCGCCCTCACGCAGGTCTTGGAAGTTGGTCAGTACGATGCCGCACTCGTAGCCGGCGGACACCTCGCGCGCGTCCTCGTTGAAGCGGCGCAAGGAGGCGATTGTGGTGTCGTAGATGACGGTGCCCTCGCGCACCACACGCACGCGAGCTCCGCGCGTGACCTTGCCCTCGCTGACGTGCGAGCCGGCAATCGTGCCGATGCGAGAGGCCCTGAACAGCTGTCGCACCTCGGCCTGGCCGAGCGGTGTCTCCACCTCGGTCGGCTCAAGCATTCCCTGCATCGCCGCGCGCAACTCTTCGATCGCGCGGTAGATGACCGAGTAGGAGCGGATCTCCACGCCCTCGCGGTCGGCGATCTGACGGGCGTCACCGACGGGACGCACATTGAAGGCTAGGATCAAGCCGGAGGAAGCCGAGGCGAGCATCACGTCAGACTCGTTGATGCCGCCGACGCCACGATGGATGATGTTGACCGAGACCTCATCTTGGGGCAGCTTTGCGATCTCGTCCTCGATCGCCTCCAGCGAGCCGGCGACGTCCGCCTTGATCACAAGGCTCAGCTCCTTGACGGTGCCTTCTTGGGCGAGCTTGAAGACATCCTCAAGCGATACCTTGCGCCCGGAGCGGCGTGCGAGCGCCTCGGTCTTCAAGCGATTGGCCCGCTCGCCCGCGAGCTGGCGCGCGCGCCGCTCGTTCTCCACGGCCCTCACGAATTCGCCAGCCTCGGGGACGCCGTCAAATCCAAGCACCTCGACCGGCTCGCCCGGTTCGGCGTTCTTTACGCGAGCGCCGTTAAAGTCGTGCATGGCTCTCACTCGGCCGAAGTGGGCTCCGGCCACGAGCGCATCGCCCACTTCGAGGGTGCCGCGCTGGATCAGGATGCTCACGACCGGACCACGGCCCGGGTCGAGCTTGGACTCGATCACGGTGCCCGAGGCCATCGCGTCACGGTTGGCCTTCAGCTCCTCCAGGTCGGTGACGAGCTGAATCGTGTCGAGCAGGCCGTCCAAGTTCTGGCGCGTCTTCGCGCTCACATCCACGAACTCGGTCTCCCCACCCCACTCCGAGGGTTGCAGTCCGTGCTGGGTCAGTTCGGTGCGCACCCGCTCCGGCTGGGCGCCCTCCTTGTCGATCTTGTTGACCGCGACCACGATCGGCACTTGGGCCGCCTTGGCGTGGTCGATCGCCTCCTCGGTCTGAGGCTTGACGCCGTCGTCGGCCGCGACCACTATTACCGCCAAGTCGGTGACTCGGGCGCCGCGCGCGCGCATCGCGGTGAACGCCTCGTGACCGGGTGTGTCCAAGAAGGTGATCGGCTTGCCGCCGTGGCGCACCTGGTAGGCGCCGATGTGCTGGGTGATGCCACCAGCCTCCCCGGCGGCCACCTCAGTCTGGCGGATCGCGTCAAGCAGTGAGGTCTTGCCGTGATCGACATGGCCCATGATCGTGACCACCGGCGGGCGGTCGACAAGGTCCTCCTCGACATCCTCGAAGACCGGCTCCGTCTCGACGTCGTCGGCGGCGTGGGCGATCTCGATCTGCTTGTCAAATTCGTCGGCGAGCACCTGGATCGCGTCGTCTGAGAGCGTCTGTGTGAGCGTGGCCATCTCGCCGAGCATCATCAGCTTCTTGATGATCTCGGGCACCGGCACGCCGAGATACTCGGCTACGTCCTTGACCGTCGAGCCCGAGTTGACGCGGATCAGGTCGGTGGCCTCCATCGCGGCGTTGTCGATCGGGGCGATCGTCTCGTCGTAAGTGCCCCTGCGCCGGCGACCCCTGCGGGGGCGGCGCACAGGCTGGTTGGCCGGGCCGCCCTGCTGACGGCGCGAGGCTTGCGAGTCGATGACCACACGCCGTCGCCCACCCGCACTGTTGCTCGCGGGAGTACGCTCGCCGGTCCGTGAGTCGCGTGTCGGTCGCACACGCTCGCCAGCCGCTTGAGATGCCCCCGCCGCGGCCGTTTGATCGTCTGCCCCGGGCTCGGCAACCGAACTCGAGGACACCGGCGCCGATGCGCTCGCCGCTGGTCCATCGGTCGTGCTGGCAGTAGGGGTAGTGGCTTGAGCCGGCTTGGTCGCTGTCTCGAGAGGTGTTGTCGCCGATGCCCCTGATGACGCCGACACTGGCGGCACAACCGGCTTGCTTGCGGTCGCGGAGGCTGAAGCGCCATTTGCGCCCAAGACGCGCAGAGCGTCGGCCTCCTCGACCGAGGAGGCGGCCACCTTCGCGGTGACGCCGGCAGCATTCAGCTTCTCCAATAGGTCCTTACTGGAGATGCCTTGCTCCTTGGCGATTTCGTGGACTCTCTTCTTGCTCATCGGTTTAAATGTCGAGGGGCCCGGCCGAAGCCGGTAGACACTCGCTTTCGGCTCGTGTCCCCGTTTCGGCCAGCCGGACTGATGTCCGGCTGCGCCACCCTCGTGTCCAATTCTAGGAGCTCGACAGGGATCTCTACCGCGCGACGAAAGGCACGTTGCAGCGTGCCTGGTTTAGTGGCGAGGATCAGGCAGGCTCGCTTGGGCCCCAGACCGGCTTCCTCGCGACAAACATAGGCGCCGCGCCCTGGCATCGTGCCGCCACGGTCCAGCGTTGCGGTAGGGCGCCGCGTAGGGCCGGCGGGAGTGCTCGCCAAGCGCAACAGCTCGGACTTGGTTGCGACGCGCCCGCACCCGACGCAGCGACGCCGGGGCACGTGGACCGTCGTCGGGACGCAGGCCCCTATGACGCTTGCTCCTCGGCGGCCTCGACAGCCTCCGCCTCAGCCTCAGCCAGGGCCTCGACCGGGGCGTCCTCGACGGGTGGAGCATGTTCGGCCGCGTCGGCGCCACCTTGGGGTGAGAGGTCGGCGACGTTGTCGCCCTCGATCTCGTTAAGGGCCTGATGGGACTCCAGTCCGCAGTAGCGGGAGCCGGGCAGCGAAGCGTTGGGGCAGCGCCGACCGTTTGAGAGGATCGCGGCGCAGCGACCCTGCAGCTCCTCCTCCTCATAGCCGTGCTCGGCCTCCTCGGCGGCAAACTCGGTCTCAGAGCGGATATCCACGCGCCAGCCCGTCAAGCGCGCGGCGAGGCGGGCGTTCTGGCCCTCGCGACCGATTGCCAGGGAGAGCTGGTCGTCGGGCACGATCACAGTCGCCTGCTTGGCCTCGTCGTCAACCAGGACCTCGCGCACGCGAGCCGGTGAGAGCGCCTTGGCCACGAAGCGAGCGGGCTCTTCGTTGAAGGGGATGATGTCGATCTTCTCGCCGCGCAGCTCGGAGACGACCATGCGCACGCGCGAGCCGCGCGGGCCCACACAGGCGCCGACCGGGTCGACGCCATCGGCGTGTGAGACGACCGCGATCTTCGAGCGGTAGCCGGGCTCGCGAGCGACATTGGCGATTTCCACGAGACCATCGGCGATCTCGGGGACCTCCAACTCGAACAGCTTCTTGATCAGCTCGGGGTCGCGCCTAGAGACGATGATCGAAGGACCCTTGGTAGAGGGCGAGACCTCCTTGATGACCGCCTTGATGCGCTGCGAGTGGTCATAGCGCTCACCGTCGACCTGCTCTGACTTGGGCAGCAGCGCCTCGACGCGCTCGCGCAGCTGCACCAACGTGTAGCGCGAGTCCGACTGCTGCACGATGCCGGTGATCAGCTCGCCTACGCGGTCGCGGTATTCCTCGAACATCATGTCCCGCTCGGCCTCGCGGATACGTTGCAGGATTACTTGCTTGGCCGTCTGGGCGGCGATGCGACCGAAGTCCTCGGGGGTCACGTCGCGTTCGTCGATCTGGTCGCGGTACTGCTCGAACTTGGCCGGATCGATTTCCGGCTCCTCGGGTTCGCGCAGCTCGCCCGTCTCAGGATCCACAGTTGTGCCCTCATCGATTGTCTCGACGATCAGATGGGCCTCCAGGCGCTCCGGGATGATCAGTTCGATCACCCGGAAGTCGGCTGTTTCGCGGTCCATTTCGACGCGCGCGTACTTGGCCGAGCCGGGCTGCTTCTTGTAGGCCGAGAGAAGGGCGTCCTCCAAGGCGATCATCAGCTTCTCGGACTCAATCCCCTTCTCGCGCGCCAGGGCGTGCATTGCTTCCAGGATCTCGCGTGACATAGGTTTTCTCTCCTACTCCTCGACGAGGTTCGAACGACGGATCTCCGAGTAGGGGATCGCTACAACTCCCCCATCGGCGGCCAAGGTGATCTCGCTGTCGGTGGCGCCGACCAGCTCTCCGGTGAAGCTCTTGGCGCGGCGCGCTTCAGCGCCGACGCTTGGGACGGGCCGCGGCTCGCGCGTGCGCACACGGGCACGGCGGCCGACGAAGCGACGGAAATGGGTGGGCTTAGTTAGGGGACGTTCGCTGCCGGGCGAGGAGACCTCCAAGGCGTAGCGCTCACGTAGATCGGAGAGCAGGGAGGTGATGCGCTCGCACAGGGCCAGCGTGACCCCATCGGGATGATCGATATAGATGCGCAGGGTTCCGTCGGAGACGACCTCGGCGAGCAGCACCTCGACTTCTGGCTCCGTAGCGGCCAGGCGCTCTTCTATCTCGGACTGCGTCGGTGGCATCTCCTGAAAAAACTCTCTTCCCGGGACGAGGCGTAAAAAAAAGCGGGCGGGCGCCCACTTTCGGTGCTGCTAGCCGTCGTATGGGCGACGGCTCGAAAGTTCTCCGACGAGGATAGCATCGGTACTGAGGGAGCGGACCGGAGCGGCATGGTCGGGAAATGAGCGGACAACCGCGCTCACGACCTTGCGGCGTCTCGTCGCGCCCGGTCGCGATAGAGGCGATAGTCAGCGCGTGTCGGCTGCATGGAACAGGCGATCGCCAGCGGACGAGAGGCCTCGCGATGGCGTCCGAGCAGCTGCATCGTGCGCCCAAGACAGAACAGGGCGTAGTCGTTTGTGGGGGACGCCGCTGCGATGGCTTGGAACTCCTCGGCAGCACGCTCATAGTGTTGGGCGTGAAACAGGGCTCGTCCGAGTGCCTCCCGAATCGAGGTCTTGCCGGGCTCCAGCTCGCGTGCACGAGCTAGCGGCACGATCGCAGCCATATGGTCGCCGTGATCGAGCAGATCGCATCCACGTGTGTAGAGCTCGTAGACGCTGTCCATGCGTTCTACTTTAACCGGGTGCGCTTGGCGCATTCAAGCCTGCGCGTGGGACTCATGCTCGCGCGCAGGGCGCCTGAGCTGCGTTAGGTTTGAACGCGAAGGCGCTCGACCGCGTCAAGGATCGCCTCGGCGATGCTCTGCTTGGACGCACGCGGGAGCCGGCGATCCTCTTGCTTGGAGACGATCGTTACCTCGTTGAGCTCCGACTCGAAGCCGATGTCCTGGCGTGAGATGTCATTGAAGACGACAGCGTCCACGCACTTGGTCGTGAGCTTGGAGCGGGCCTGCTCGATACCGTCGCTACCGTGCTCCGCCGCGAACGCAACAAGTGTTTGATTGGGCCGGCGTTGAGCCGATAGCCCACAGACGATGTCAGGGGTTGGCTCGAGCTCGAGCGTGAGGTGCTCCCGCCCTCTCTTCTTGATCTTGCCGTCCACGGGATCGGAGGGACGGAAGTCCGCGACGGCGGCTGCCATCAGCAGCACGTCGCAGCCGGGAAACTCCCGCTCACAGGCCTCCTGCAGCTCGGCCGCGGTACCTATCCGCTCCACTCGGACGCCGGACGGCGGAGCGAGCGCGACATTAGCCGCTACCAACGTCACCTCGGCTCCTCGCCGCCAGGCCGCCTCGGCGAGCGCCAAGCCCATACGCCCGGAGGAGCTGTTGCCGAGGAAGCGCACGCTGTCGATCGGCTCACGCGTGCCTCCAGCAGTGACCAATACGCGCAAGCCGTTCCAAGCCCCCCCGCGCGAAGCCCCCCCGCGCGCGCGTAGGGCACCCCCGGCGGAGACCTCCCCGTCAGCCAGCCCCTCCCCGTCAGCCAGCACTCCCTCGCACGCAGCGAGAAGTCGCTCGGGCTCGGCCAGGCGACCAACACCGTGCTCGCCGCGCGATGCCAGTCGGCCGCTGCCGGGCTCTATCACCTGGACGCCGCGGGTACGCAGCAACTCGATGTTCGCCTGGGTGGCCGGGTGTTCGTACATGTGGTTGTTCATCGCCGGCGCCACGAGCATCGGACAGGTGGCCGCCAAGGCGCAACTGGTGAGCAGGTTGTCGGCGGTCCCGGCGGCCAGCTTCGCCAGAGTGTTGGCTGAGGCCGGTGCGATCAGGTAAAGATCGGCATTGGCGACGAGTTGCAGATGGCTGAGTGGCTGATAGCTGGGCGGCTCTTCGCCGGGAAAGGCACCGCGTGCAGGATCACGCTCGAACTCGTCGATCAGCACAGGTGCGCCGGTGAGCGCCGCAAATGAGGCCTCCCCGACGAAACGTGTGCTGGTCGGAGTTTGGACCACGCGCAGAGAGTGCTCGACAGCGGTCGCCAAGCGTACGAACTCAAGCGCCTTGTAGGCGGCGATGCCGCCACTCACACCAAGCAGAATGCGTGCCATGTTGACTTCTTAGGCGCTGCGCAGCTTTAGCTCAAGCGCTGGTCGAGCGCTTGCGTGAGCGGGTGTTATCTGTAGTGGTACTTGATCTTCCCGCCGGCAACTTCCTCAAGGGCGATCGTGAGGTAGTTCTTAGAGGCGGTCTCGATCATGGGCGGCGGGAATTCCTCGAAGGCCCCCTCACCGAGGTTGTGGTAATAGCTGTTGATCTGGCGCGCGCGCTTGGCGGCCACGAGGACGCTCGCGTAGTTGGAGTCGACGTTGTCGAGCAGGCGATCGATGCGGGGGGAGGTCATCATGGTCGGGGCAACACCTTTCCTTGTGGACTTAGCAGTGTAGTGGCTCGCGCGCTCTCCATTGCTCAGACCAACGGGCGGGCCAGCCGGTGCGCGTTAGTCTGGGTCGGTCGGCTCGCCCAGCTCAGCAGCGACGATCGCCACGAGTGCGTCGAGTGCGTCTTCAAGCCGGTCGTTGACGACTACGTGGGCGAACTCGTCGCGGGCGGCCAGCTCCTGCTCGGCTACTGCGAGGCGACGCTCAACCTCAACGCTTGAGTCGGTACCGCGGCCAATCAGGCGTGTGCGCAAGGCCTCCAAAGACGGTGGCGCGATGAAAACCTGTACGGCCTCGGGCATCGCCGCGCGCACCTGGCGCGCTCCCTGAACCTCGATCTCAAGCACGACGGGAACACCTTCGGTGACGCGGCTTTCCAGCTCGCTGCGCAAGGTCCCGTAGCGACGGCCCGCATAGTCGGCGTGCTCGACGAAGTCACCATCTTGCACACGCCACTCGAACTCGTCACTCGAAAGGAAGTGGTAGTCGGTCCCGTCTGTCTCGCCCGGTCTGGGCTCGCGCGTTGTGGCCGACACCGAAAGCTCCAACCGCGATAGGCGCTCCATCAGCCCCCGGATCAAGGTGCCCTTACCGACGCCGGACGGCCCGGTGATCACAAATACACACGCCACGCGCGAGACCCTAATGTCGGGGGCGGCGGAGCCGGCTTAGCGGCGGAGCAGAGAAACCAGCTCGCTGCGCTGGCGCTCAGACAGGCCGCCAATCGTCTTGCTCGGCGAGATACGGCAGAGCGCGAGGATCTTGTTGACCTTGACGCGCCCATACTTGGGGACGGCCAAGAGCATGTCGAAGACCTTGGCCGTCTCGACGTACTCGGGCGGGTTGGCAAGGAGCGTGTGGATCGAGAGGCGGCCGGCCTTCAGGTCGCGCTTGAGCTGGGCTCGCTCGGTCCTGATGCGATTGGCGCGCGCCAAGGCATCCATGCGCTGGTTCAAGGAGCGCTCGGGCGCGGCGGACGACTTGGGGGTCATGGTCGAGGACATCGGGCCCGTCGCGGTCGGCATGGGCGGCGAGTCTACACACCCACGCGCGCCGTTCAAGGCAAACCCAAAGAATTCGTATGAAGCTCAGGTTGAGCTTCAGGTATGTCGAGGATGGTGGATGGTGGTGTGGCCAGTTTGCAGGGATTTTCCGACCCCAAATCGCCGAACCAATTAGAAGCACTGGGGAATCGATTAGACGATTGCGCGACGAAAGCGCGCTCGTTGCGAACGTCCCCGACGTGAGAGCCTCAGGCCCCTCAGGCGGCTGCCAATTCCTGGGCGATCGTCGATCCCACCGAAGGGTTGCGGAAATTCTCGGTACCTACCGCTACAAGCCGTGCGCCAACATCGAGGAACTGGCGTGCGTGGGCAGCAGTCTGGATACCGCCCATGCCGATGATGGGGATGGAGACGCGTTCCGCCACGGTCGCGACCTGCACTAGCGCGACCGGCCGTATGGCCGCTCCTGAGAGCCCGCCGGTGCCACCACCAAGCCAAGGTTGCGCCTCGCGGGTGAGGGCGAGCGCGCGCAAAGTGTTGATCAGAGAGAGCGCATCCGCGCCGCCCGCCTCAGCCGCCCGGGCGCACTCCCCCACGTCGGCGCAGTTAGGTGTCAGCTTGACGATCAAAGGCTTGGCTGTAACCGGGCGTACGGCCGCCACCATACGCTCCAATTGCGCTGGATCGGCACCGATGTCGAGACCGGTATGGACATTGGGGCATGACACATTGAGCTCGAATGCAGCGATCTCGTTACGGCCCTCGCACGCGCGCAAGAGCTCAGCGATCTCCTCGGCGGTCGAGCCCATCACGTTCGTAATCAGAGGTACCGGTAGGCGCGCCAGTTCGGGCAGGTCCTGCTCCAGATAGCCACTAAGGCCCTTGTTGGGAAGGCCGATCGAGTTGATCAGACCCGACTGAGCCTCCCACAGGCGAGGCGGCGGATTTCCGGGGCGCGGGTTGAGCGTGATCGTCTTGGAAACGAATGCCGAGAAGGGAAAGCTATGGTCGAGGGCATCCCCGAATGCGCGCCGTGCGGCGATTGCGTCGAAGGTGCCTGAGCCGTTGACGATCGGGTGTGTCAGGCGCAGGTCACAGAACTCGACGGTCATCTGGCGGGGTCCTCGGCGGCAGAGACGAGCGGGGGGGCGTATGTATCCGCAGAAGGGTGTCCCCCGCGCGTACGCGCGCGCGCGCGTGGGACACCCCTTTGCGAGCAACAAAACCTCTCCCCCTTCACACTTCTGCTCTCCCGTGCTCCCCCACCATGTCAAGTAGCTCGCCGTCGATCACGGGGCCGTCGACACACACGCGCAGATACCCTGCGCGAGCGGGCACCACGCAGCCGTAGCAGGCGCCGTAGCCGCACGCCATGCCTGCCTCCAAGGCTAGCTGTGCTGGAACTTCATGCTCAGCGCACAGAGATCGTGTTGCCTCGAGCATGGCGGGCGGACCGCACGCGTAGACGACGGTGTGAGGATCGCGACTCAGCTCCGCGCGCAGGAGGGCCGTGACAAGGCCACGGTGACCAACCGATCCGTCGTCGGTGGCGAGCGCCGGACGCTCGGCGCGACCGGCGTCGTCGGAGCTTTGACCACCTAGAAGAGCGGCCCCCTCGGCGTGGTTGCGGTCGCGAAAGCCGAACAGGATCTTGGGTGCCTCGCCGGCGGCCTCCAACGAGTCCTGCCAGATAGCAAGTGGGGCGATGCCTACTCCTCCACCGACCAACAGCGCGCGACGACCGTCCTCAGGCGCACAGAAGCCCTGGCCGAGTGGCCCGAGCAGCCACAGCCCGTCGCCCTCTTGGAGCTCACACAAGCGCCGCGTGCCAGGGCCGACGTCCTCCAGCAGGAAGTGGGCCTCGCCCCGCTCGAAGCGTGCGTAGGAGAAGGCGCGCGGCAGGTAGGGACGCTCGTCTTCACCGGCGCCCCAGCGCTCGGCGGCGGCCAGCATCGCGAACTGACCGGCGGCCGGCCGCGGCCCGTCAGGATCCGCAACCCGCAGGACGCGATAGGAGCCGAGCTGATCGTTGGCGGTGACTGTGAGCAGTCGCCGCCCGAGGGGGGCGACTGGATACTCGCTCACGCCACTCCGGCCCGATCGGGCGCCTCGGGGTGGTGCTCGCTGCGATGCAGCTCCTGTAGGGAGAGGACATCGGGCTCTCCCAGCTTGATCGCTTGAGCGATCGCGCGTGCGGCGGAGACGCCGGCTGAGAGGGTGGTCAGGCAGGGAATGCCGTGGGCTATCGCCGAGCGGCGGATCTCCCAGCCGTCAGAGCGTGCACCTGAGCCGGTGGGCGTGTTGACGATCAGATTGACATCGCCACGCTCGATCCAGTCCACGACATGCGGGGAGCCCTCGCCGATCTTGTTGATCGTTTGCACAGGCACACCCATGCGCGCGATCGCCTCCGCGGTGCCACGCGTGGCGAGGATGCGAAAGCCGTTGTCGTGGAGGATCTGGGCGACGGCGAACACGCCGGCCTTGTCGGAGTCGGTGACGGTGATGAAGGCAGTGCCTGCGCTCGGCAGGGGTGAGCCGGCGGCGGCCTGGGCCTTGGCGAAAGCGGTGGGAAAGTCGCGCGCGATGCCCATCACCTCGCCGGTGGAGCGCATCTCGGGTCCGAGTAGGGAGTCGGCACCGTCAAAGCGGTCGAAGGGCAGGACGGCCTCCTTGACGGATACGTGCTCGCCACAGGCAACGCCCTGCTGGGCGCTAGGCAGGCCGAGCGCCGATATACGCTCGCCGAGCATGACGCGGCAGGCCAGCTTGGCCAAAGGCAAGCCGATTGCCTTGGAGACGAACGGGACCGTGCGCGAAGCGCGTGGATTGGCCTCGATCACATACAGGCGACCCTCGTGGACGGCAAACTGGACGTTCATCAGGCCGACTACGCCGACGCCCAAGGCGATGTCGCGCGTCGCGGTGCGGATCTGCTCCAGCATTTCCTCGCCGAGCGAGTGCGGCGGCAACACGCAGGCGGAGTCTCCGGAGTGAACACCAGCCTCCTCGACGTGCTGCATGATGCCGCCGATCCAGACCTCATGCCCGTCGCATAGAGCGTCCACGTCCACCTCCACAGCATTCTCCAAGAAGCGGTCCAAGAAGATCGTCGGTCGATTCGTGTCCTGTGGCTCTAGGTCTGGGGGGATTGACGTTCGTGCCGGTCTCGTCGCGGGGGCGGGCGTCTCTCTACGAAGGTAGTCGGCGAGCCCGTCGCGGGAATAGACGATCTCCATCGCGCGCCCGCCAAGCACGTAAGAGGGACGCACCAGCAAGGGGTAGCCGACATCCTCGGCCTTGGTCAATGCCTCCTGGACCGAGCAGGCGGTCGCGTACGGGGGTGCGTGGTAGCCGAGCTCCGCCAAGAGCTCGCCGAAGCGCGAGCGATCCTCGGCCAGGTCGATCGCGTCGACCGAAGTGCCCAAGACCGGCACGCCCGCCTCAACCAAGCCGGCAGCCAGCTTCAATGGGGTCTGTCCGCCGAACTGGACGATCACACCAAGCAGATCTCCGCCGGTCCGCTCGATCTCGAGCACGCCGAGCACGTCCTCGAGCGTGAGCGGCTCGAAGTAGAGGCGGTCGGAGGTGTCGTAGTCGGTCGAGACCGTCTCCGGGTTGCAGTTGACGATGACCGCGTCGCGCCCGGACTCGCGCACGGTCATGGCGGCGTGCACGCAGCAATAGTCGAACTCGATGCCCTGGCCGATGCGGTTGGGGCCGCCACCGAGGATCACAACCGAAGGGCGCTCGCCGAGCACGACCTCGTGTGCCGCTTTGCGCTCCCAGCCCGAGTAGTAATAGGGGGTGCGCGCTGGGAACTCGGCGGCACAGGTGTCGACCGACTTGAAGGAGCGCTCCCCGGCGAAGGGAGACTCGGGGTCGGCGGCGATCTGGGCCAGCTCTCCCAGGAACCACGGGTCGATCGAGGTGCGCTCACGGACCGCGTCGATGGCCGTCTCGAGCGCTCCGGGCTGTGTGGACTCCGCGAGCGCGGCACGTGCAAGCAGCTCAAGGATCGTCTCGTAGCGGTCGGCCGTTGGGGTTGTAAGCGCGTCAAGCAGCTCGGCGTCTGAGCGCTCATGCGGGGTTGGCGGCTTGTCCAGCTCGCGCGAGCGCAACGCCTTGGCGAAAGCTTGGGAGAAGGTGCGTCCGAGCGCCATCGCCTCGCCCACCGACTTCATGTGTGTGGAGAGCGTGGGCACCGCTCCGGGGAACTTCTCGAAAGCGAAGCGGGGCCACTTGACGACCACGTAGTCGATCGTCGGCTCAAACGACGCCGGGGTGACGCCGGTGATGTCGTTGGTTATCTCCTCCAACAGGTAGCCCACCGCCAAGCGCGCGGCGATCTTGGCGATCGGAAAGCCGGTCGCCTTGGAGGCCAAGGCCGAGGAACGTGAGACACGCGGGTTCATCTCGATCACAAGGATCTCCTCGGTCTCAGGGTTGACCGCAAACTGAACGTTAGAGCCTCCGGTCTCCACGCCAACCGCCCTGATCACAGTAATCGCCTGGTCGCGCAACTGCTGGTAGAGCGCATCGGTGAGTGTCTGCTGAGGGGCCACCGTGACTGAATCGCCCGTGTGGACACCCATAGGGTCGATGTTCTCGATCGAGCAGACGATCACGACGTTGTCGGCTTTGTCGCGCATCACCTCCAGCTCGAACTCGCCCCAGCCGAGCACTGACTGGTCGAGCAGAACCTGGCCGATCGGCGAGGCCTCGATGCCACGCCCCGCGATCGTCTCAAACTCCTTGTGGGTGCGTGCGATTCCGCCACCGCGCCCACCAAGGGTGAAAGCGGGACGCACGATGCAAGGCAAGCCCAAGCGCGGCAACGCCTCTCGGGCCTCGGCCAAAGTCGTGGCGATCGCACTTTTGGGCATCTTCAAGCCGGCCCCGGACATCGCGGTAGCGAACAGGTCGCGGTCCTCGGCACACGTGATGGCGTCGTAGTTGGCGCCGATCAGCTCTACCTCGAAGCGCTCCAAAATACCGTTGTCATGCAAGGTCTTGGCAAGGTTCAAGGCGGTCTGTCCGCCCAAGGTCGGAAGCATTGCGTCGGGGCGCTCGCGCTCGATGATCTTGGTGAGCGGCCCGGGCAGGAGGGGCTCGACATAGGTCGCGTCGGCGAACTCAGGGTCGGTCATGATGGTCGCCGGGTTGGAATTGACTAGTACGACCCTATATCCCTCCTCCCTCAAGACCTTGCAAGCTTGGACGCCCGAGTAGTCGAACTCGGCCGCTTGACCAATGACGATCGGGCCCGAGCCGAGAATCAGGATCGTGTGGATGTCGTCGCGGCGGGGCATCAGGCGGCGGCGATCCGCTCCAAGAAGCGGTCGAACAGGTGCAGGCTGTCGTGCGGCCCCGGCCCCGCCTCGGGGTGGTACTGGACGGCCCCGCCGGGCACCTCCAGCAGCTCGAAGCCCTCGACCGTGCGGTCATACAGATTCACATGGGTCAGCTGAGCCTCACCGAAGTCGGTCTCCCAACGCACCGGCTCATTGCTCTCGAGGGTCTTGGCGCCGCCCGGGCCGAGCACGGCGAAGCCGTGATTCTGGGAGGTGATCTCCACGTGGCCGGTGTGCAGGTCCTTTACGGGATGGTTGGCCCCACGGTGGCCAAAAAGGAAGCTTGTATGTCTCAAGGCCCAACGCTCGGCAAAGCAATTGGTGGCCGAGACAGATGCCCCACACGGGCTTCTTGCCGACCAGTTCGCGGACGGTGTCCACCACATAGTCGAGAGCGGCGGGATCGCCGGGACCGTTGGCCACGAACACAGCATCGGGGTCTTCGGCGAGTAGGTCCTCGGCGGTGGTCGAGCAGGGATGCAAGGCTACCCGTGCCCCACGCTGCACCAGATTGCGCACGATCGAGAGCTTGATGCCGGTGTCGAGGACCGCGATTAGAGGCCCATCCCCACTGTGGACGAGAGCACCCGCGGACCCCCCGTCGCCCACGGTGTCCATGCCATGGAAGGTGACCCGGTCCGGCGTGACGACCGCGGCCAGGTCGAGCCCGCTCATCGACGGCTCAGCGGCGATCAAGTCACGGGCTTCGTCCTCAGCGATGCGCTCAGGGAAGATGCCACCACGCATCGCACCCGCTTCGCGGATGTGGCACACGAGCGCGCGCGTGTCGACGCCGCTGATCGCGGGCACCTCGCAGTCGCTCAGCCAATCGAGCCAGCCGCGCTCAGCCTCGGGCGCGTCTTCACGGTTACAGGCCTCCCGCATGATCGCTGCCCGAGCCCAGATGCGCTCGGACTCCATCGCGCGCCGGCTAATCCCGTAGTTGCCGATGTGGGGATAGGTGAACGTGATCAACTGCCCGGCAAAGGATGGGTCGGTGACAGACTCCTGGTAACCGGACATGCCAGTCGTGAACACGACCTCTCCCACGGCATGTGTGTCAGCCGCACAGGCCTCGCCGTCGAAGCGGGTTCCGTCCTCCAGCAATACGTATGCCGTTGCGCTGCTCATAGGGCGTCTGAGAGGGCCGTGAGTCGAGTCAGACAAGGACGCACTGACCGCAGCCTGCCGATTTGAGGTCGGAGGGACCTCCAATCGGCCAGCACGCAAGTCGGCCGATCGGAGATCCCGTCGATCTCCGATCGGTAGGACGCAGTGTGGCGAAGGCGCACGGTCATCTCAGAGAATGAGCCCTTGGACCTGCTTAAACTCCGGCGTGCCCGCTCGCTCCAAAAGCTCGAACAGAATCGACTCGACAGTGCTCACAACTGCGCCGGCGCGCTCCAAGCGCTCCAGGCCGCGCTCGTAGTCGAGCTGATGACGAGAGCCCACCGCATCGGCGGGCACATGCACTTCGATGCCTTGATCGAGCAGATCGTGGACGGTCTGCGAGACACACACGTGCGTCTCGATCCCGCACACAATGGCCTGCGTGCGTCCGGTGAGGTCGAAGCCCTCGGCACGCGCGGCTGAGAAAACGCTCTTCTCGACGATGGGCTCATCTTCGAGTGAGACCTCGGGCGCGGTGTGGCCAAGACCCTTGGGGTACTGCTCGCTGACGATGCGCGGCACCTCCAGAACGCGAGCTCCTCGCACCAGCTTGGAGCAGGCCTCGGCCACGGCCTCGAAGGTGACATAAGAGCGAAAGCCCTCCTGCACGTCCACCACGACAAGTGTGGCTTCCTCGCGCTTGAGCAGGCTCACGCGTGGACCCGCTTGTGATTGGTTGGGGTGGTGGCGATCATGCTGCCACCACGGAAAAAGCACGCTCGCGATAGGCGACGCCACCGGCCGCGACGGTCATCAGGACGCGTCCGGTGAGACGACGTCCGGCAAAGCAACAGTTCTCCGAGCGGCTCTCCCAGCCGTTCTCACCGGCCACCCATTGCGCGGCGAGATCCACGAGCGTGAGATTCGCGCGCTCGCCAACCGCGATCTTGGGCGTCGGCAGGTCAAACAGGGCGGCCCCGGCAGTCAAGCGCTCCACAAGCAGCCCGAGTCCAAGCGTGCCGGGTATGACGAGCTCTGTGTGCAGTGCCGCGAACGCTGTCTCCAAGCCGGTCGTGCCCATCGGTGCCTGCTCGAAGGGGACCTCCTTCTCGTGGCGGGCGTGGGGTGCGTGGTCGGTCGCCACGCAATCGATCGTGCCGTTTCGCAAGCCCTCGATCAGAGCGATCCGGTCGGTCTCGCCGGCGAGCGGCGGGTTCATCTTGAAACGCGTATCCAAACCGCGCACATCCTCGTCGGTGAGCAGCAGGTGGTGGGGCGTGACCTCAGCACTCACCCTGAAGCCGCGCTCCTTGGCCGCGGCGACGGCATGCACCGAAGCCGCGCAGCTCAGATGTTGGAAGTGGATGCGTCCGTCCTCATAGCCGGCCAGCTCGGCGTCGCGCGCGACCATCGTGGACTCGCTCACGCTTGGGATCCCGCCGATGCCAAGCGCTGCGCTGACTGCACCCTCGTGCATCGAGCCGCCCTTGGAGAGCGAAGGGTCCTCCTCGTGCAGAGTCAGCACGCCGCCACACAGGCGCTGGTATTGGAGCGCCTTGCGCAACACCCCGGCGCGCGCCACGGGCCGCCCGTCATCGGTAAAGCCGAGCGCGCCCTCCCCCATAAGCTCGGCCATCTCGGTCAGCTCGAGGCCCTCCAGGCCGCGTGTGATCGCCGCCAAGAAACCGACCGGCACGCGCGCCTCGCGGGCTGCCGCCTCGCGCAAAGAGCGCAACAGGGGCGCCGAGTCAAGCACGGGATCGGTATTGGGCATCGCGATCACCGCGCAGAAACCGCCGGCCGCGGCGGCCCTGGTGCCCGTTTCCAGGTCCTCCTTGTGCTCCTGGCCGGGGCTGCGCAAGTGTACGTGGGGATCCACAAAGGCCGGTAGCAGGTGCTTGCCTTCGCCTTGCACGACTTCGGTCCCGTCGGCGCTCGAGCTGCCGGGTGCCGCCAGCTCGGCGATGTGACCGCCGCGTAGGAGCACGTCGGCCGGGCCGTCCAGGCCGGTGCGCGGATCGAGCACATGCGCGCCTGCGATCAACAGGTCCCGGCCTGGAGGTGCGCTCGGACCGCCGGGGCCCGCGGCACCGGCGGAGTCGTGCACAAGCGAGGGCGCTCCCATTACGCCAGTTGTGGCTCGGGGACGGGACGGAAGGCGCGCGAGCCCGACAACAACTCATACAACACGGCCATGCGTACGACCACGCCCGCCTCCACCTGCGCGGTGATCAAAGCTTGGGGCGAGTCGACTGCCTCGCCGGACAGCTCCACGCCGCGGTTCACGGGACCTGGGTGCATCAAGACCTGACGCGGGGAAAGCCTGCGCGCGCCGATCTGAAAGCAGGCCGCGTACTCGCGCAACGATGGAATCAAAGCATCGCTCATGCGCTCATGCTGCATCCTCAAGGCATAAATCACATCGGCCGACGCCAGTTCGTCCAAGCTGAAGCGGATCTCACAGCCGAGTGCCTCAATTCCGCGCGGGATCAAAGTTGGCGGTCCGGCGACCGTCACTTTCGCGCCCATCTTCTGGAAGGCCAAGATGTTGGAGCGCGCGACTCGCGAGTGGGCCACATCGCCGACGATCCAGATCGAGCAACCGTCGAGCGAGCCAAGGCGTCGCTGCAACGTATACACATCGAGCAGTGCCTGTGTCGGATGCTCGTGCTTGCCATCTCCTGCGTTCACGATTGCCGCGCTCGTCCAGCTGGAGACCAGCTCGGCGGCGCCGGCCCAAGGGGTGCGAATCACGATCGCGTCGGGCTTGTGGGCGCTAAGCGTGAGCACGGTGTCCTTGAGCGACTCGCCCTTCTCTACCGAGGAGCCGCTGGAGACGAAGTTCACGACATCGGCCGAGAGGCGCTTGGCGGCCAGCTCGAAGGACGAGCGGGTCCTCGTGGAGGCCTCATAGAAAAGGTTGAGGACCATCCGGCCGCGCAAGGCCGGCACCTTCTTGATCTCGCGGTCGGAGACCTCGGCAAAGCGCGCGGCCTGCTCGACGATTCGCTCGATAGCGGCCCTGTCGAGGTCCTCGATCGAGAGTAGATGGTTCACGCGCTCGCCCTTGCCGGTGTCCGCTCGATTGCGACCTCGTCGACTCCGTCTAGCTCGATCACACGCACGCTCACATGCTCCTCGCGCGAGGTGGGCAAGTTCTTGCCGACATAGTCAGGTCTGATCGGCAGCTCGCGATGTCCCCTGTCGGCCAAGACCGCCAATTGAACCTTTGCGGGCCGCCCATAATCAAACAGGGCCTCAATCGCGGCTCTCACCGTGCGTCCCGTGTAGAGCACATCATCGACGATCACGATTGTGCGGCCATAGACATCGAAATCAATGTGCGAAGCGTGCACCACCGGCGCCTGCGGTCGCGAAGCCACATCGTCGCGATAGAAGCCGATATCCAAGTCGCCCAAAGGCACATCGACGTCAAGCAGGTCACAGAGCAGAGCCTGTAGGCGCATAGCAAGGATCGCGCCGCGACGGTGGATACCTACAAGAGCGATCGCTGAGGCGGTCGTGTTGCGCTCGGCTATCTCGTGGGCGATGCGCACCAAAGCCCGCGCCACTTCATCCTCAGCGAGGACGATCTTCCCGTCATCCATGTTTTCCTTCCTGGCCTCTCGGGACCGGGTTAAAGGAGCACCGCGACTCTATCAAGATAGGGGGACGGGCTTTGTCGGCAAGGCGTGCTCTGTCGGTGTGTCGGCCTGCGGATCCGCAGGCTGGAACTTCGTGCTCTGCTCAGGGGCAGCGCGCGGCTCGCGGCGACGATCCGACCAGCGGGTCAGCTGCGCTGGTCCCTTCTCTGGGAAGGGGACGTCAATCGTGTCGAAGTCGAGCGGGGCCTCGGTTGGGGCGAACACCGAGCGCGCCTCCTCGCGCAGATCTCCACCCGGATAGCGCATGGAGATATGAGTCAGCGCCAGTAGCCGTGCCTGTGCTTCGCGCGCGACCAGGGCAGCCTGGCGCGCGGTGGAATGGCCAGTCTGGCGCGCGCGCTCGGCGTCTTCCTGGGCGAAGGTCGACTCGTGCACGAGTACGTCGGCTTGGTGGGCCGCGATCGTGAGCATCTCACAAGGTGAGGTATCGCCCGAGATCACGACCTTGCGGCCCTCGCGTGTCGGTCCCATCACTTGTTCGGGCGTGACCCCCGCGACCGTCTCTCCGCGTGTGAGCCTGCCAAAGTCCGGTCCGGGCGTGACCCCCAATCGCTCAGCGAGCGCCGGGTCGAGATGTCCGGGGCGAGGCTCCTCGACGATCGTGTAGCCATAAGCCATGTTCGCGCGGTGGCTCACCCTGATCGGCGCCACGACATAACCGTCGAACGCCACATCATCGTTGGCCTCGAGCTCCGTGAATCGCAGCTCATACGGGAGCCGGCCGTACATGAAGCGCGTCTGCTCCATCAGCTGAGCTAGCCCTGGTGGTCCATAGATTGCCATCGGCTGCTCGCGTTCGCGCAGGGCAAAGGACTTGAGCATCCCGGGAAGGCCAAGCCAATGGTCGGCGTGAAAATGGGTGATGAACACGCAGCCCACATCAGCAAGTCCAACCGAGCGCATCAACTGGCGCTGCGTGCCTTCGCCGCAGTCGAACAGCAGCCGGTCACCCCCACGGCGCATGAGAATCGCGGGCAGCCCCCGGCGAGGGCTCGGCACCGAGCCGCCTGTGCCCAAGAAGAACAGGGAGAGGTCCATGGGCGCAACGGTAGCGATCGCCGCTCGATACGGCGATAAGCTCTGCTTTGCCAAGGTGGCCATAGGTCGCCTCTAGCGCCCGTAGCTCAGTGGATAGAGCGCTCGCCTCCGGAGCGAGAGGTCGCAAGTTCAAATCTTGCCGGGCGCGTCTGCGGGGGATCTGTTTCCTTGCGTGGAAGTGAGGCTTCTAGTCAATGAGGGTCGACTTGGTGATTAGGAACTAGAGCGCAGTTCTCAGCAATGGCGTAGGCTGGTAAAGAAGATGTGTGTTGGATGCGCCATGGCAGCCGCTTCAGCGGCCTCGGGCTTTCGGACCTGGCTGCAGACTCACAACCTGGACTGGCTTACTCCCAAGCGGATGCGCGCGCTTACGATCGGCGCCATGTGCGCTGCCGGCCTCTTCGCCACGGTCGGCGTCAGCGGGTCCTCACCGCCAACCGGGCACATCGCCTCCGCCACCCAGCATGGGCAGCCGGTAGTAGGTCGCTAGCTTCTTGGCGAGTCAAACGCCTCGCCAGCTGCAGCTATACCTATTGCAGCTCTACCTGTCCGCGACTCTCTACCCGCCAGCGACCGCAGGCAGGATCGTTAGCTCCGCCCCGTCATCCACCGGCGTGTCGAGCCCATCCAGAAAACGGATGTCCTCGCCGCTCAAATAAACGTTCACGAAACGCCTGAGCGAGCCGCTCTCGTCCGCCAGACGATCGCTGAGTCCGTCGTAGCGCTCATACAGGCTGTCCAGGACCTCGCGTACGGTGGCGCCTTCCAGTTCGGCTTCGCTCTCGCCGCCGGCGGCGGCTCTCAGCTGTGTTGGGATCTTGACTGTAACCGCCATCCCCAATCAGCTCCTGGCGGCGAGCCCCGCAAATGCAGCGGGGGCACCGGTCGCGCCTGCGGGACTCTGCTCGACAAGCGTCTCGAACTGCTCGACCGACGGCTCTATTTCATGGGCCTCGAACGATCCGCGCACCGCGTCGAGCGTCTTCAGGCCATCACCGGTGATCACGAGCACCACCCGCTCGTCCGGGTCGATGTCCCCACGTGCGGCCAGCTTGGCCAGCACAGCCGTCGTGACGCCACCTGCGGTCTCGGTGAAGATGCCCGTAGTCTGCGCCAAGAGAGCGATCCCCTCACGGATCTCCTGATCTGAGACAGAGTCAACACCCCCGCCGCTGCGCCTGGCCTCCTCGATCGCATATGGACCGTCGGCCGGGTTGCCGATGGCCAAAGACTTGGCGATCGTGTTGGGCTTGACCGGCTTGCACACGTCGTGACCGGCCGCGAAAGCGGTGGCAACTGGCGAGCAGCCGTTGGCTTGGGCGCCGTTCATCGCCGGCAACTCGCCTCCGACGAGTCCCAGGTCGCGCCACTCGGAGAAGCCCTTGGCAACCTTCGTGAATAGGGAGCCCGAGGCGATCGGCACTACACAACGGTCGGGCAGCTCGAAGCCGAGCTGCTCGGCGATCTCATACGCCAAAGTCTTCGATCCCTCCGCATAGTAGGGCCTCAAGTTGACGTTCACGAAAGCCCAGTCGCGTTCAGCCGACAGCTCGGTGCAGAGCCGGTTGACATCGTCGTAGGTTCCTTTTACGGCGACAAGTTTGGTCCCGTAGATACCTGTAGCAAGCACCTTCTGCTCCTCCAGGTCAGCCGGGATGAACACGTAGGACTCAAGGCCCAAGGCCGCGCCATGAGCCGCCACCGAGTTGGCCAGATTGCCTGTGGAGGCGCACGCAATCGTCTCGAAGCCCAGCTCGCGAGCACGGGCCGTGGCAACGGAGACGACTCGGTCCTTGAAGGAGTGAGTCGGGTTGGCGGCGTCGTTCTTGACCCACACCTCGCGCAAGCCCAAGCGTTGAGCCAAGCGGTCGGCCTTGATCAAAGGGGTGCAGCCAGCGGGCAAGCCGGTGCGCGAGGCGAGGCGACCCGACGGACCGGGAGGGCCGTCCACGACCGGCAGGAAGTCCGCGTAGCGCCAGATGTTCTGAGGCCCGCCTTGGATGCGTCGGCGCAAGCCGTCGACATCTCCTCCGAGGCGGCTGTGGTCGTATGCGACCTCAAGCGGACCGAAGCAACGCTCGCACACGTACAAGGCCTCAAGCGGATACTCGGTGCGGCACTCTCTGCATCTAAGGTGTGTAACAGCCACAGGGGGCTCCTTCCATATCGTCTTCGCCGGTGAACCGTGTGGCAAAGACTGGAAGCCCGCCACACATCTCTCTGGAATTGGCACCTGCCGCTCTTACACGGTGGTTGTCGGGGGTTCACTGGGCCAGGTCCCTCCACCCCTCTGGATGTGTTCAGCTATGTGCCAGCGAAGTATACGAAGCTCGCCAGCGGAACACAAGACCCCCCGTTGCAAAGCTGTTTGGGCGGTTCGGTAACGCTTCTTCTCCAACGGTGTACGGGCTTGCGTGAGCATCCGCGTAAGTCCCGAAGGACGAGCCCCGAGCGAAGCCTCAGGGGTCTTCGAGCCGCTCGACCCCGCGACCAAGAAGCGGATGCTTATCATCGTCAACCCTTACGCCACTACCGTCTCTGACCGGCTGCGTCATCTGGTCGTCTACGCCTTGCAGGGGCGCTACGAGGTAGACGCTGTGGACACCGAAGCGCGCGGCCACGCGATCGAGTTGTGTCGTGAGGCCGCCCACGAGGGCTATGACGTAGTTGTGGCCTTCGGCGGGGATGGCACCGTTAACGAAGCAGCCAACGGTCTGCGCGGCTCTCCCACCCCGCTTACCTGCTTGCCTGGCGGCTCGGCCAACGTGTACGGAAAGATCTTGGGCATCCCGGGCGAGCTGGTGGATGCGACCGAGCATCTACTTGGGATGGCCGACGACTGGCGCCCCCGCAAGGTGGACCTCGGACTGGTCAACGACCGCTGCTTCACGTTCGCCTCTGGGCTCGGTCTCGACGCGAGCGTCGTCAAGCGCGTGGACTCCAACCCGCACCTGAAGGCTCGCTTCGGCGCCTACTACTTCACGTGGGCCGCGATCAGCACATTTACTCGCCGCTACATCCTCAAAGCGCCCCGTCTGACGGTCGAACTGGGCGGCGAGCAGCACAAGGGCGTCACCGCGATCGTGCAGAACGGCTCACCCTTCACTTACTTCAAGGATCGACCGATCGAGGTGGCCGAGGCCTCCGAGCTGGATTCAGGCACGCTGCAGACCAGCGTGCTGCGCCGCGCCCGCCCCTTCGACATGCCATCGATCGCCTTCCGTGCCTTCTCTAAGCACGCGCGGGTCACGCGCCACCGGCAGGTGCTTCCCCTGGCCGAGGCGAGCGAGCTGCGCGTCTGCTCCAGCGATGGCGAGCCGCTGCCCCTACAGGTCGACGGCGACTACTTGGGCGATGTAACGCAGGCGACCTATTCGGTCTTGCCGCGCGCCCTCAGCGTTATCTCCTAGAGCCGATTTGAAACAGGTTCTTTAGCCGGCGCCCCCGGGAGTCACCCGGTAGGCATCGAATACGGCCTCTGTGTTGCGCAATCGCGAGATCGCGCCCTTCAGGCTCTGAGTGTCGGCGAGCTCCACCACAAAGCGGTTCTTGACCATGGGCGGGCTCGACAGGCAACGCGCTTCCAAGATGTTCGCGCCAGACTCCGAGAAAGCGCGAGAGAGATCCTCCAGCAGACGGTGACGGTCCCACGCGTCGATATGGATTTCTACGACAAACGAAGTCGCCTGATCACCTTCCCAGCTCACGTCGGTGAAGCGTTCAGGGTTGCGCTGCAACAGCTTCGCGTTGGGACAGTCCTTGCGGTGGATCGTAATGCCGCGACCGAGCGAAATGTAGCCGATGATGGGATCGCCGGGCACCGGACGACAACACTTGGCCAAGCGCAACATCACATCCTCCACCCCATCGACCCTGATCCCGTACTGGCCTGAGGAGCTGGTCGGGCGCTGACGGGGGCGTCCCACCTTGAGCAGGTCGGTGGCGCTCGTATCGCCATCGGCGGCCTCTCCCTGCTTGAGGCGCTGCAGCACCTTGTTGACGACCACCTTCGGTGAGATCTTGGCGCCGCCAAGCGCGATGTAGAAGTCATCTGCCTTGCGATAGCCCATCTCCCTGATCACATCCGCCAGCAGCGCCGAGCCCGTGATCTTTTGGGCCGGCAAGCCCTGCTTCTTGAGGTGCTCTTGGAGGAGCTCTCTACCCGTGTGCTCGGTGCCCTCCCGCGACTCGGCCTTGAACCACTGCTTGATCTTGTTACGGGCCCTGGTTGTCTTGACCATCGCCAGCCAGTCCCGCGAAGGTCCGCGATCGCGCTTGGCCGTCAGGATCTCCACGATGTCGCCCGAACGCAGCTCATAGTGAAGCGGCACGATCTTGCCGTTCACCCTTGCGCCCACGCAGCGGTGGCCTATCTCGGTATGCACCTCGTAGGCAAAGTCCAAGGGAGTCGCGCCCGCCGCAAGCGACTTGACCTCTCCCTTGGGCGTGAACACGTACACCTCGTCCTCGAATAGGTCAATCTTCAGGCTCTCCATGAACTCCTGGGGGTCTGACATCTCCTTCTGCCAGTCGAGCATCGAGCGCAGCCACTTCATCTTGGCGTCCTCACGCTCGGAGCCATTCGAACCGTCCTTCGATTGCGGACGCTGCTTGTACATCCAGTGCGCGGCCACGCCAAACTCGGCCATCTCGTGCATGTCCCCGGTGCGAATCTGGATCTCCAAGGGGCGACCCTCAGGCCCTATCACAGTCGTGTGCAAGGACTGGTACATATTGAACTTGGGCATCGCCACGAAGTCCTTGAAGCGGCCGGGCAGCGGCTTCCATAGAGAATGGATCACTCCGATCGCTCCATAACAGTCCTTGACCGACTCCACGATCACCCGCATCGCGGTGAGGTCATAGATCTCGTTGAACTCCCTGCCCTTCTTTGTCATCTTCGAGTAGATCGAGTAGAAGTGCTTGGCTCGCCCGGCAATCTGTGCGGTGATCCCTACCTTCTCCAATTCACTTGCCAGGTAGTCGCCGGCCTCGGCCACATAGCGCTCGCGGTCCTCACGTTGTTGCGAGACGAGCTCCTTAATCTCCTTGTACTTGCGCGGATGCAGTGTGGCGAACGCGAGATCCTCGAGCTCCCACTTGATCGCGTGAATGCCCAGACGATGCGCTATCGGGGCGTAGATCTCAAGCGTCTCGCGCGACTTCTCAAGCTGCTTCTGCTTGGGCATCGCGTCGATCGTGCGCATGTTGTGCAAGCGGTCGGCGAGGTTAATCAGGATGACCCGCACATCGCTGGCCATCGCCACCATCATCTTGCGGTAGTTCTCCGCCTGGGCCTCGTCGCGCGACTGGAAAGTGATCCCGGTTAGCTTCGTCACGCCGTCGACGATCTGAGCGATCTCCTCGCCGAAGCGCTCGCTCACTTCCTCGAGCGAGGCCGAGGTGTCCTCGACCGTGTCGTGCAACAGCGCCGCGCACAAAGTCTCTGTGTCCAAGCGCATCCCCGCGCAGATGCGCGCCACCCCGACCGGGTGCACGATGAAATCCTCGCCCGACTTGCGTCGCTGGGCGGCATGATGCTCGCAGGCGAACACGAAAGCCTCTTCCACGCGCTCGCGGTCGATCTCCACAACCGCGTCCGCGGCGTGCTCAGAGACGATCGCGAACAGGTCGTCGAGCAGGCGTCGCTCGAGCTCGCTCAGCTCTGTGCGGCGGCCGCGGCGATGGGCGTCGGCAGGGAAAACAGTGTGGACTGAGCTGGGCCTGCTTGCGGACATGGCTTAAGGGTAGCCTCCTTGGGCGCTGATTGGGCATGACGGAGCACCAAACGGGGCTCACTGACTCCCTTCCACTCGTTCACCTCCAGCGCGAATGTCGCCTGCACGCGCTCGCCTTCGGCTACATCCAACCGGCCTTCGTTGCCGAAGGCGACTGCTCGCGCGTGAACGCCACCGGACTCGACCGTGAAGCGGACGTGCTTACCTTCCCCCATCGGGCGCACATCGTTGAGCACGGCGTCGGCAACCATCAGCGAGACGGCCGGATTACCTCGCCCAAACGGGGCGAGGCGGGCCAGCTCCTCGGCCAGCTCCATACCGAGCTGTGGGCCTGTGACGACGGCATCGACCCGCTCGCGTGGGATCAGATCGTTGGCAGAAAGAGTGTGTTCGGCGTGTGCGTCGAGCGCTTCGGCAAACCCAGTCACCGAACATCGCGCCAGCTCGACACCGGCGGCTGCCCTGTGACCCCCATAATGCGCCAAATGTTCTGAGCAGGCGGTCAACCCAGCGAGCAGATCGTATCCATCGATGCTGCGCCCTGAACCGCGGGCACTCTCCCCGTCCAGGGCAATCAGCACGACAGGACGGCGATGGCGCTCAGCTAGGCGCGAAGCGACGATCCCGATCACGCCCGGGTGCCAACCCTCGTTGGCAAGCACATAAGCCGAGCGGGCGCGGTTCTCGCCCAGCCGGGCTATCTGGGCTTCGGCCTGGACACGGATCGTCTGTTCGGTATGGCGACGCTCGCTGTTCGCGCGGTCCAGCTCGTCGGCAACTCGGGCTGCCCGTATGGAGTCGTCGGTGAGGATCAGCTCCAGCGCCGCGTCAGCCCTGTAGAGACGCCCCGCGGCATTGATGCGGGGTGCGAGCGCGAATCCGACCGCCCGCTCGTTCACCTTGTCGGGCTGCACGCGCGCCACTGCCATCAAGGCGCGCAAGCCAGGCTTGGCTGTGGCCGCGAGCGCGCGCAAGCCACGTTGCACCAGGTTGCGGTTCTCGCCGATCAGCGGCACCACGTCGGCGATCGTCGCCAAGGCGACCAGATCAAGGTCTTCCTCAGCGATGCCGCGTTCGTGCCCGGCCGCCTCGAGAATCGCTTGAGCGAGCTTGTGGGCCACCGCTGCCGCGCACAGCTCCCCGCAGGGATAGCCGCATAGGGCGGGGTGTACGATCGGAGCGTCCGGCAACTTGCCATCGGCTCGCGGTAGATGATGGTCGCTGACGATCGTCTCGATCCCCAACGAGCTGGCCAGAGCCACTTGCTCGACCGCGGTGATCCCACAATCGACGGTGATAAGCAGCTCCGTCCCGCGCTGGGCAAGCCGCCTCACGGTAGCGGCGCTCAACCCGTAGCCGTCGGCGCGGTCAGGCAGAAACCAGTCGACGTGGGCGCCGATCTTGCGCAGTGTGCGCACGAGGATGGCCGTCGAGCAGACGCCATCGACGTCGTAGTCACCGTGGATCGTGATTCTGCGTCCCGACCGCACACTCGCAACGACCAACCCGGCAGCCTCGCGCAGGCCCGTGAAGACGTCCAGCTCGTGGCACTCGTCGGCCGCGAGGAAAGAACGCGCCTGCAAAGGATCACTGAAGCCGCGTCTTACGAGGGTCTGTGCGAGCGCGTCGCTTATGTCCAACAACTCGCACAGCACAGCCACATCGCTGCTGTCACAGGTGGGAATGTCGAAGCGAACCATCGCCTGGACACTACGGTGTGGACTAGACGGATAAGTGTGTCGGGCTTGGCCGTGGGCCCCAGCGAGCTTGCTCGCTAAAACCGGGCGCGGAGGACCGCTGCGTGTCAGGCGCGAAGTTCTTCGATCGGAGCCGTTTCCCGACGGGCTCCCTCGAAGTAGATCGCGGCGATTCCCAAGAGAGCGCCAGGTACCGCGTATAGGACGACGGCTATGTCGGTCGCTTTGAGCCCAGGCACACCGAAGGAAGAGCTCTTGATCCCGTAGATCAGCAGCCCGGAGATAATCGCACCCGCGAGCGAACCGACAAACGCTCCCACGATCCCGCCCCAGAAGCGATCCGGCAGAAAGATCGTGAAGTGCCAGATCGACAGGCCCATCATGACCCAGCCAAGCATTCCCATCAGCGAGCCCTCCCGTGCCGGCGGTTTCGTGGCCGCCGCGTTTTGCCGCGCTGGGGGGAATCCTGCTTGAGCACGAGATCCTCTGGAGTCAAGTCGGCGGTAGGGTCGCGCGTGGGCGCCGCCTCATCCTTGCCGTTGACGACCTCCTGATGCCCCACGTCACCCTTGTCGGCGGTGCTCACGCCGGCCTGTCGCGCGCCCGTGGCGCGGCGGCCACGTCTGGAGGCGCCACCGCTGCCAGCACGGCCAGCCTGCTGCTGCTCCGCAAGCTCTGGTCCTATCTCGGCCACCAACTCGTCGAATTCCTCCTTTGAGAGCTGCTCCCCGGGCTCCTCGGTAGTGGGCGCTGCTGCGCCCCGACGGCCGCGCTTGCGCGCGGGCTTAGACGCCGGCTCCACATCGACCGGGCTGTCGCCGATGGTGGTCGCGTAGGCCGGCACATAGCCCAAATCACGCACGATCCGTGCTCGCCGGTTGCGGTAGACGCCCTCGCGCTCCTTCCAGTGCGTCAGCACCGGCGAGGCGATGAAGATCGAGGAGTATGCGCCCGAGGCGATACCCACGAGCATGGCGAACGCGAAGTCCTTCAGCGTGGCACCACCGAACAACAGGATCGCCGTCACCGGCAGCAGCGTGCAGAAGCTTGTAGCCAGCGACCGGGTCAAGACCTCAGACATTGAGCGATTTACGATTTGCGAGAACGCCGCTCGCGGCATGCGTGGCACATTCTCGCGTACGCGGTCGAACACAATGATCGTGTCGTACATCGAATAGCCCAGAATCGTCAACAGCGCCGCCACGGTGGCTGTCGTCACTTCACGACCGGTTAGTGCATAGACACCGCTAGTGATGAGCAGGTCGTGCATCAAAGCGATCAAGACCGGAACCGCATACTTCCATTCGAAGCGCAGGGCTATGTACGCCGAGATCACCAGCAGCGAAGCGATGATCGCGATGATCGCGCTTTTGGCGACGGTCTGGCCGAAGGTCGGACCGATCGATGTATTCGAGAAATTCTTCGTCCCTGGCGACTGGGGCCCGGATCCAAACTTTTTATCGAGGACTTCCTTGACCTTCACCACTTCTTCTGGTTTGAGCTTTTTCAAGGAAATCTGGTAGCCCTGCCCGCCGATGCTTTTGTTGGAGAACCCCTGGACCTCGGCGCTCGGATAGCCCGCTTGTGCCATCGCCGACTGCACCTGGTTCTCGCTGACGTGCTTGACGAAAGCCGTCTGAATACGCGTGCCAGAGGTGAAGTCGATGCCCAGATTCAGGCCCTTGCCGCCGATCGCGAGCGCTCCGATCATCAAGATGCAGCCTGACAACGAGAAGAACCAGCGCGAGGCGCCCATGAAGTCGAAGGTCCATTTCCGGTTGCGCTTGCTCGCACCTAGCAGCGCCGGGTGGGAAACCGCGCGCGAGCGACCCATCGCGCCGAGCGCGGCCTGGGTGGCGAGCACCGCGGTAAACAGGGTCAAGAGCGTGCCGATTCCGAGCGTGAAGGCGAAGCCCTGCACTTCGGAGGTGGCCAAGGCGAACAGGATGAACGCGGTCATAAAGGTCACCACGTTGGCGTCCACGATCGCGGCAAAGCCACGCTTGTAGCCCGTTGCGATGCCTGCCGCGATCGAACGCCCGCCTCTGATCTCCTCCTTGACGCGCTCGAAGATCACGATATTGGCGTCCGCGGCTATGCCGATCGTGAGGATCAGGCCGGCGATGCCGGGCAGCGTAAGCGTGATCGGAATCAGCTTGATCAGCGCGAAGAAGTAAATCCCATAGATGATCAGGCCGCCCACCGCGATAGCTCCGAGCACGCGGTAGAAGAGAAGCAGGAACAAGCACACGATCAACAGCCCCACGATCCCAGCGATAAGGCCCTGTTTGAGCGCCGTCTTGCCGAGCGTCGCGGATACCTGCGACTGGGAGATCAGTTCAAGCTTGATCGGCAACGCACCGGACTGAAGCTCATCGGCGAGATTCTGGGCGGAGGTGAGTGTGAATCCGCCTGATATCTGTGAGCCCGTAGTGGGATCGATCCCTTCTGGGTTTTCCGTGTAGTTGATGAAGGGCGCGGTGATTATCTGGTTATCGAGCACCACCGCGAAGTGCTGCTCGGCCTCTTCTTTGGAGATACCTGGCAGCTGTTCGCGCTGGCCGCGTTCGGCGATTTCACGAGTCACACGCTTGAAGGTCGAGATTCCTTTCGAGTCGAATTCGAAAGTGACGTTCGGCGCGCCTGAGCCACCGTTGTCGAAGCCCTGGCGCGGGTTCTTGATTTCCTGACCGTTGAGCACCGGGTCGTCGTTGAGCACGTAGTAGCTTTCCGGGGAGGGCTGGGTGACTTTGCCTTCCTTGCCGGTGACCGGCTGCGCTTGGGCGAGCACGGTGCCCGGATTGACGCGCACCGCCTTTGCTTTGACGCCCTTGGGGACCTTGTAGCCATCGGCGTACAGGTCCTGTTCTGTGTCCTCTGGACCTTTCAAGACCTTTTTGTGGGTTTCGTCGAGCAGATACCACTGGCCGTAGATACACTCGTTGACCTGTGCCGGGGTGCAGCCCTGTGCATAGGTCGTGTCGTTTTTACGGATGATCGCCGGGCGCTTTACTGCACGTAAGACCGCTTCGTACTCGGGTATCCCGGTTTCGGCTTGAGCCGGCGACGGCCCGCCCGTCAGCTTCGGTTCGAGGCTCTGCGCAGGCTTGCCGTCGGGGCCGATTACGTTCGGCTCCCAGTCGTAAAAGAACAGCTGGGCGGTCTTGCCCACCTGTTGCTGGGCGCGCGCAGCGTTGCTCACGTCCGGCAAAGCCACGTCGATTTCGCTGTTGCCCGTGCGCTCGATTTCAGGTTGAGCGACGCCTAGCTGATCGACACGCTTGCGCATGATGTCGATCGCGCGGTTCAGCGATTCGGTGTCCACCTTGGCTTCGGCTGTGGCGCGCCCTTGGTAGATCAACTGCACGCCGCCCTTTAGGTCCAAACCGAGACGAGTGGGCTTGGTAGCGATGACCACGAGCGAGGCGGCCACAAGCCCCGCGACGATCAACAGCACAAGAGTGTTTCGGCGACGACTGCCCATACCTTTGAGACTACTTGTCCGGAGTGAGCACGAGCAAGAGCCCACCGTCGTCGTCGTATGCCGGGAACATGTCTGCCTTCGCGCCCGCGTCCACGTCTCTCTCGCCACTGACCTGGACCGGCACGTCGAGAGCGCGCACACCCCACTCGAGCACTGTTTCGACCGGGTCGTCGCCGTTCTGGAATGTGAGGCCGAGTACTTGCTCGACGCGCTGACCGATCACTTCCTCCTCCTCAAGGCCGGTGAAAGCGAACGAGTTGCGCCCGCAGCCGATTACGCGTCCCTCCCCGTCGCACACAAAGAAGGCTGCGTCGGGGGCGGGATAGTAATCGTCTAGCAGCTCGAACAGGAAGGCGAAGCCGCACTTGTCGCAACCCTTCGGCTGGCGCGTGAAGCCGATATTGCGGTCGATCTCTCGGGTGCGGTGCCCGCAGTTTGGGCAGATGAACGGATGGGCCATATGACTCCACAGAGTAGGGAAGCCGACTGCGCGGCGCGCGACCGCTCCTCAGAAGAGAGCGTTGTCTGTCGTCTCTGGCGCCACCAAGTCGATGCCGAGATGAGCGAACGCGGCGGCAGTGGCAGTCCTGCCGCGTGCGGTCCGCTTGATCAAACCCTGCTGGAGCAGGTAGGGCTCATAAACGTCCTCAACTGTGTCGCGCTCCTCGCCGACCGCGATCGCCAAAGTCGAGAGGCCCACGGGGCCACCGTCGAACTTGAGACAGATGGCCTTCAATATCTCTCTATCCAAACGGTCCAGACCCTGCTCATCGACCTCCAGCAACTGAAGCGCTCCGTATGCAGACTCTGCGCTCACGGTCCCGTCGCCACGCACCTCGGCGTAGTCGCGAGCGCGCTTGAGCAGACGGTTTGCCACGCGAGGCGTGCCCCGACTGCGCGAGGCAATCGCGCGAGCGCCGTCTTGGTCGATTGAGATCTGCAGGATCTCTGCTGAGCGACTCACGATCCGCGTCAGCTCCTCAACAGCGTAATGCTCCAGACGCGCTTGGATGCCGAAGCGGTCGCGCAGTGGCGTCGTCAGGAGGCCGGCTCTGGTGGTCGCGCCGACCAAAGTGAACTGGGGCAACTCGAGCGTGACCACACGGGCGCCCGCCCCTTGGCCAACGGTGATCGGCAGGCGCCGATCCTCCATCGCCGGGTAGAAGGTCTCCTCCAGCGTCCGCGGCAGCCTGTGGATCTCATCGACAAAGAACACGCTGCGTGGCTCCAAAGCAGTCAGAAACGCGGCGATGTCGCCCTTGCGCTCCAAGGCCGGTCCTGCCGTCTGGATAAACGGCACGTCGAGCTCAGCGGCAATGATCTGCGCGAGCGAAGTCTTACCCAGCCCAGGGGGTCCGGCGAGCAGTAGGTGATCGAGCGCCTCGCCACGTGCCCCGGCGGCCTCGATCGCTACAGCCAGCTGCTCGCGCAAGACCGGCTGGCCGACAAAGTCCTCAAGCGCACGCGGGCGCAGCGAGCGATCGAGCTCATCCTCGGAGGTGAGGTAGGGAGTTTGGATACGCTCCGGAGGGGTCTGTATGCGTTCGGCCTGGGTCATCGAAAGGGTCGCTTCAAGCGGCTCGGCGAGCAGTTCGCAAGGCTGCGGCGATCAGCTCCTCGGGGCTGCCGCCCTCGAGGTCGCGCAACAGTTCGTCGGCCTCCATGGCGCTGTAACCAAGCGCCAGCAGTCCCTCGTGGGCAAGGGCTTGCGCACTTGATCCGCGCGCGCCTGGTCCCACGCTCTCAGCCTCGATGTCGGGTACCACCTTCTCGCGCAACTCGACGATGATGCGCTCAGCTGTCCGCTTGCCAATCCCTGGTACGGCTTGAAAGCGAGCGCTATCGGCTCCCGCGATCGAGCCGAGTAGCTCACGCGGGGGACCGCTCGACAGGACGGCCAAGGCGACCTTCGGGCCGATCGCCTGGACGGAGATCAGCATCAAGAACAGGTCGCGCTCTTGTTCGGAGTGAAAGCCATGCAAGAGCAGAGCGTCGTCGCGCACGACAAGATGCGTGTGCAACGTCGTCTCGCCACCTACCGGGGGCACGTGGCGGAGCGTCTCGCTGGAGACGGCCATGCGGTAGCCGACGCCGCCACACAGCACGACCACATGGTCAGAGCGGCGGATTGCCACCTCGCCTCGGACTAGCGCGATCATGCGGGCACTCCCGCCAGCTGGGTCGCCTTGGCCAGCGCATCGGCCAGCGGTGCGCCGTTGAGGTGGCAGAGCGCGACCGCAAGCGCATCAGAAGCGTGATCACTTGCGGGAGCCCGCTCTAGGGCGAGCAAAGTCTGCACCATCCGGGCGACCTGGTCCTTGGGGGCGCGTCCGTGTCCGCATACGGAGGACTTGATCTTCTGAGGGGTGTATGAAAAGCACGGGATGCCGTGTTCCCCGGCGACCAGCATTGTCACGCCCCGGGCATGACCGACGGCGAAGGCGGTGCGCACGTTCTGGCCAAAGTAAAGCTCCTCGATTGCCACCGCCGCGCACTCGTGCTCGGTCAGGATCGCTCGCATACGCTCGGCGATGCTCGCGAGGCGGTGCTCGATAGGCAGTCCGGTGTGGGTCTCGATCACTCCACCGTCAAGCGCAGCGAGCCGCCCGCCGACACGCGACACCACGCCATAGCCGGTGTTGGCTAGCCCCGGGTCTATGCCTAGAACAATCATTGCCTGAAGGATTCTGCGTGCAAGACCGGACGCCTGCCCTACTGCGCGCGCGCAGGGCACCCCTACAGCGTGCAATACAACACACCGGCCGTGCACACCACTGAGCCGGACGAGAACCCGGCCGCGTGGTTCACCCGGCCGAGCTCACTATCTTGCGCTCCCACATGCGCCAAGGTGCCTGGCCGGACTCCCATAGGTCATTGAGGGCGACCGCATCCTTGTAGGTATCCATGCACTCCCAGAAGTCCTCGTGCCTATGAGCACGCAACTTCCCATCCTCCGCCAGGCGCTCCAGGGGCTCGCGCTCGAGCACACTCCCAGGCTCCAGATACTCGAAGACACCCGGCTCGAAACAGAAGAACCCGCCGTTGATCCAGTGCTCGGAGCGCGGCTTCTCATGAAAGCCGAGCACACGTCCATCGCGGGGGTCAAGCTCGGTTACGCCGAACTGCAGGAGCGGTCGCACAACCGTCATCGTCGCCAGGGCGCCCTGCACGGCGTGTTCGGCATGGATGGAGAGCAACTCGGCAAGCTCCAAGCGCGCGATCCCGTCGGCGTAGGTTGCACAGAAACGCTCGCCCACCAAGCGCTCTTCAAGCAGCTTGATACGTCCACCCGTGGGCGTATCAAGGCCCGTATCCACGCACTCCACCCGTACGCCCGCCGGCCAGGGGGTCTCACCCGCGAAGCGCTCGATCGAGTCGCCCTTGTACCCGGTGGCAAGCAGGAAGCGCTCAAAGCCGTGCACCGCATATAGCTGGATCACATGCCAGAGGATCGGCAATCCGCCGATCTCGACCAGAGGCTTAGGGATCTCCTGGGTGTGCTCTCGCAAGCGCGTGCCGCGACCGCCGCAAAGGATCACGACTGGCGGTCGCCTCCTCGCGCCCGTCATACGCGTCCGCTCCCCGAGCGGTCGCGCATCATCCGACGACGCGCTCGAGTACCTCGGCGGGGGCGTCGAAGTTCGCGTACACCTCGTCGACGTCGTCAAGCTCATCCAGCACCTCGATCAGCTTCATCAAGCGCACCGTCTGAGACTCATCGATCGGCACGAGCGTCTTGGGCCGATAGGCGAGCTCCGCGCTCTGGATCTCGACGCCAGCCTGCTCTAGGGCTCCGCGCACCGCCGCGAAGTCGGCCAAGGCCGTGATCACCTCGAAGACATCCTCGTCGATCGAGATGTCCTGTGCGCCCGCCTCGACCGCGACCATAAGATCATCCTCCGAGTAAGTGTTGGCGTCGATCGCGATCGAGCCCTGCTTCTCGAACAAATAAGCAACTGAACCCGGCTCGCCGAGATTGCCGCCGTGCTTTGAGAAGGCGTGGCGTACATCGGCGCCGGTACGGTTGCGGTTGTCAGTCAGCGCCTCAACAAGAACCGCGACGCCACCGGGCCCATAGCCCTCATACAGAACGGTCTCGATCGCGTCGGCCTCGCCTCCCTCCCCCGTGCCTTTGGCGATCGCGCGCTCGATGTTGTCCTTTGGCATCGAGGCTGCCTTGGCCTTGGCGATCGCCAAAGCAAGCGGAGCGTTGCCGGTCGGATCGCCACCGCCGTCGCGGGCGGCAACGGTCACGGCGCGCGCGAGCTTGGTGAACTGCTGGCCGCGGCGGGAGTCGACGATTGCCTTCTTGTGCTTGATGGAAGCCCACTTGGAATGTCCAGACATGGCCGAGAGGATACTTCGAGGCGCCCACGTTTAGGATGGGCGACCGCATGAGCATCGACCCGAGCATCTTCAAGGCATATGACATCCGCGGCCTATATGGCGAGCAGATCGACGGCGAGACCGCCCTTGCGATCGGTCGCGGCTTCGCCCGGGTAGTGGCAGCGCTATCGGGCAAGTCCACCACCGACTTGCATGTGGGCTTGGGCCGCGACATGCGCCTTACCGCTCCCGAGCTGGCGGCGCGCTACCGCGAGGGCATCCTGATGGAGGGCGCGAGCGTGCTTGACGCCGGGCAGATAGGCACAGAGATGCTCTACTACCTGGTCGGCTCGCGTGAGCTCGACGGGGGGCTCATGTGCACCGCCTCGCATAACCCGAAGGCCTATACCGGAGCCAAGCTCGTGCGCGAGGGAGCCATCGCACTCTCCGGGGACGAGGGAATCCAGGACATCCGCTGCGCGATCGAGGCGGGCTTTGACTCCCCAGGGGGCGCCTCCCATGAAGGGGGGCAAGCAGGCGGTGAGCAGAGCCCTGTCCCGCTCGGCACGCTGCAGGAAGTCGATGTCTACGAAGAGTTCCAGGCCGCCGCGCTCGCGATGATCGACCCAGAGGCGGTCAAGCCGCTGAAGGTTGTCGTGGACGGCGGCAATGGCATGGCCGGACCGATGGTTGGGCCATTGCTGGACCGCCTCGGCCTTGACTTGATCGAGACCTATTGGACGCCCGACGGCAACTTCCCCGACCACGAGCCCAATCCCCTGTTGCCGGAGAACAGGACGTTCATCATCGAGAAGGTGCGCGAGACCGAAGCCGATCTGGGAATCGCGTGGGACGGGGACGCCGATCGTTGCTTCTTCATCGATGACACCGGGGAGTTCGTGGACGGCGATTTCCTGACGGCGCTGCTAGCCGAGTCACTGCTCGGTAAGAGTCCAGGCTCGGCCATCCTCTACGACGTGCGGGCAAGCTGGGCGGTACCCGACACGGTCAAGCGCGCGGGTGGCACCCCATACATCAACCGCGTGGGCCACGCCTTCTTCAAGACGCGGATGCGCAAGGAGGGCTCGCTGTTCGGCGGGGAGGTGTCCGGGCACTACTATTTCAGAGACTTCTATTGCGCTGACTCGGGCACGATCCCGGCGCTACTGATCCTGGAGCAGCTCTCCAAGCAGGGAAAGCGCCTCTCAGAGCTGCTGAAGCCCTATCGCGAGCGGTACTTCATCTCCGGCGAGATCAACACCGAGGTCTCGGATCAGGTGGCGAAGATGAAGGAGATCTCAGAGCGCTACTCCGACGCCAAGCAGGGCCGGCTGGACGGGGTATCGATCGACTACGAGGACTGGCACTTCAACGTGCGGCCCTCCAACACCGAGCCACTCCTGAGGCTGTGCCTGGAGTCGCTGCGCTCGCGCGAGCATATGGAACAGGCCCGCGACGAGGTGCTCACGCTAATCCGCTCGTGATGCGGATCAGCTCGCCCCACGCGCGCGCGTGGGGCGCACCTTTTCTGAATATTGCCAACCACAGGGCTGGGGACTAATGAGCACGGCGTCCAGGCCCTACGCGGGTGCGCGCGGGGTGCACTGCTTGGCGATTCCCACCCCTTTTGCGGTGGGACGCGTGAACTGCTATCTGATCGAGGACGAGCCGCTCACCCTGCTGGACGCTGGACCAAACTCGGCTACCTCACTGACCGCGCTTGAGGCGGCGCTGGCTGAGCACGGACACCGCGCCGAGGACCTTGAGCGGATCGTGGTCACCCACCAGCACATCGACCATATCGGTTTGGTCGAGATTCTCGCCAAGCGTTCGGGCGCTGAGGTGTGCGCGCTCGACCGGTTGGCTCCCTGGCTTGCTGGCTACAAGCAGGAGATGGAGGCGAACGACAGCTTTTCAGCTGACGTGATGTTGCGCAACGGCATCCCTCAGGATGTGGTGTACGCGCTGAGGGCGGTCTCGGCCAGTTTTCGCGCGTGGGGCGCGGCCGCACAAGTAACCAGACCGCTTGCTGAGGGCGAGCTGCTTCAGTTCGCATCGCGAGCTTGGCGTGTGCTGTACCGCCCGGGGCACTCCCCTTCAGACACTGTGTTCCTTGACGAGGCGAGCGGGGAGTTGTTCGGCGGGGACCATTTGATCAAGCACATCTCCTCGAATCCGCTCCTATCCAAGCCCTTGGGGCCCTTATCCGTTGACTCGGGCAAAGGGAGCCTAGATGGAGCAACCGGCGAGCGTCCACGCGCGCTGATGATCTATATGGACTCGCTGCGGGCAACGCGAGCAATGGAGTTGGAGGTCGTGTACGCGGGGCATGGTGAGCCGGTCGAAGATCACCGCAAACTGATCGACGAGCGAATGAAGATGCACGAGCGGCGCGCCAACAAGCTATATGCGCTGATCGCGGAGCGCTCGCGTAACGCTTATGAGCTGGCTCAGGAGATGTGGGGCAACGTGGCGGTTACACAAGCCTTTTTGACGCTCTCGGAGGTCCTGGGGCACGTGGATGTGCTGATGGATGAAGGGCGCGTCAGAGAGCGCGAGGACGAAGGCGTAACGAGCTTCGAAGCTATTTGAAACAGTAGAGTACAATAAACTCCATGACTGTCGGCTAGGAGGAGGGTCGTGGAGAGCGCCACATCAAATCCCCACCTGAATGTATTCGAGCCTTATCGCGAGCTCTCGCGCGGGCACGAGGATCAGCTCACGCGGGCCGCGATGATTGTGCTGCGCTTGGTGCCCTTGGCGAGAGAGACCTTGCTGCGAGCCATCGGTGAGCCATCTCAGGCTCAACTCCCGGACTGTGTTATTGACATGCAGGCCACCAACCTGGTCGACCCCTCCGAGGAAAATGTGGCGAACGGTGCGGTCGAGCGGGGGCGCTTGGTGAGCGTCTTTTTGACTCCGGACACGGAGCCGTTCGAGCTTGCTGAGGAGGTCAGCGACATCGAGGATAACCAGCGCTTCGATGGGGTCCTGCGCTTTGACCCGGAGCTGGTGGTGGTGCTCGAGAGCAAGGTTTGCAGGCGTTGGGCGCGACGCAACGGCCACCGTGTGGCCGAGCTGAATCTGAACGGGACACGGTTTGCCGAGCGGCGCACGAGCGTGCTGCGCTGGCACGACCTACTTGAGTCGTGGTGGCGCCTGGTCGAGCTGGGCGTGTTGGGGCCCGCCGAGCAGGCGATCGTCAAGGACGTGCTGTCCTACGCTCACCAGGACTTCGGCCAGCTGTTGCCGTTCGGCACGCTCCGGCGAGTAGGCACAGATCCGGTGCGGCGCAAGTGGAGGTTGCGCTCGCTGCTGCGCGAAGCCACCGGAATCTTGCCCGAGCGCGCCGGCCTGGTACACGTGCGTCTCGACTCGGCACTTGGGGTCGCGTCGCTGCAGCGCGCGGCGCTTGACATCGAAGAGGAGCGTCTGACTCTGCACCTGTGGCCCGGCGAGCTGAAGGCACAAGCTGAGCAGCTGTATGCTGGTGGACGCGCTGAGAATCTGTGCGATCTCCTAAAGCTGGACGGCCCGGGTGCTTGGCAGGTCAAGCCACAGCCACTGCTTGGCTTCCGCAACGCTCCGGTGCGCACGCGCGTCTACCTCACTTGTCGCCTGGATCCGGGCGAGTACGCGAGGCGCTGGCAGGGCGAGGATTGGAAGCAGGTGGGCGCCCACCATCGCAATCACATCCTTCCCGACCTGTGGCCTTGGCTCTTGGAGCGGGGCTACGCTTCAGAGCAGGACCGCGACCGGCTCGACCCGTTTTTGCATGCGCTCGGGCGTCGCTTCGCCCATCTGCGGCCCACCATTCACGTGTCGCGCTCGTGGGACTGGAACGAAGCCGAGCGACTCGACGACGAGGGGTTGCTGGCCGGCGAGATCCACGACGCGCTCAACAGAGTGCTCGGCCTACTCGGCGAGCCGCAACTTCCGCTTACCCTTCAAGCCGCGGAGGCGACAGCCTCACCAGAGCCCGAGCTCGCGGCCACGTCGGCCAAGAACAGCCGGTGAAGACGGTCGTCGGACCCTAGCTCGGTGTGGAAGGCCACTGCTGTGAGGTGTCCTTGGCGCGCGGCGACGGGATGGCCGTCGACCTTGGCCAATATCTCGACGTCTGGGCCGTGCTCAGCGATCCAAGGAGCACGAATGAAGACACCCCGCAAAGGCCCTCCGGGCAGTCCCATCACATCGAGGTCTGCCTCAAAGCTGCGCGGTTGGCGACCGAAAGCGTTGCGCTCGGCGCGGATGTCCATGATCGCGAGGTGATCGCGGTCGAGCATGATCAGCCCCGCGCAAGAGCCGAGGATCGGCGTGCCGCGCTTGGCCAGCGCTCGCAACGGATCCGCAAGACACTCACGCTCTATGCCTAGCGTCATCGTGGTGGACTCACCTCCGGGAATCACCAACCCATCGAGTCCGTGTAGGTCCGCCGGTACGCGCACCTCGCGCACGCGCGCACGCAGGCCCTCCAAAACGCGACGATGCGCCTCAAAGTCGCCCTGTAGGGCAAGCACGCCGATAGTGGGAGCGCTCATTAGACGGACAGGACGGTCGAGGACCATGCTGGCCGATCGGGGATCCCGTCGATCCCCGATCGGTAGGACGCCGCAGCGCGCAGTGTCATCGGCCGTCCTGCTACCAACCTCTTTGGGCGAGCAACTGCTCGTCGGCCAACTTGGAGCTCTCCAAGCTAACCATCGCCGGTCCGAGACCGCGCGAGGCAGCAGCGACCCTCTCCGGGTCCTGCCAGTGGGTCGTAGCCTCGACGATGGCTCGGGCGCGCGCGGGGGGATCATCGGACTTGAAGATGCCTGAGCCCACGAATACGCCTTCGGCGCCCAAGGCCATCATCAAAGCGGCGTCGGCTGGTGTGGCGATACCGCCGGCACAGAACAGGACCACGGGCAGGCGACCCGCGGAGGCGACCGAGCGAACCAAGTCAAGCGGCGCGGCGTGCTGCTTGGCTGCGCTCGCGAGCTCGCTCTCTTGCAAAGCGCCAAGGCGACGGATCTCGCCGGTGATGCCACGCATGTGGCGTACGGCCTCGACGATGTCGCCAGTACCGGCCTCGCCCTTGGAGCGGATCATCGCAGCGCCCTCCCCTATGCGGCGCAAAGCCTCTCCGAGATTGGTGGCGCCGCACACGAAGGGCACCTTGAAGGCCCACTTGTCGATGTGGTTGGACTCGTCCGCGGGCGTCAGGACCTCGGACTCGTCGATGTAGTCAACCTCCAAAGCCTCCAAGACCTGGGCCTCGACGAAGTGGCCGATCCGGGCCTTGGCCATCACTGGGATCGTGACCGCCTCCTGGATGCCGGAGATCATCTCAGGGTCTGACATGCGCGCCACTCCCCCGTCGCGCCTGATATCGGCGGGCACGCGCTCCAAAGCCATGACAGCCGCCGCGCCGGCATCCTCGGCAACCTTGGCCTGGTCAGGGGTGACCACATCCATGATGACTCCGCCCTTGAGCATCTCGGCCAGGCCGCTCTTGACTGTGAATGTCGCCTCGTCGCGCATGCTCATGATCTTATCTGGGCGGGCGCATGCGGGCCGGACCAGCCCGTACATGCGCTTGTCTGAGTCTTACCGATCGGTTCATGCGGAGTCCGACCGCACCGTGCATGCGGTGTCTTAGCCTCATAAACCGACCGGCGCATGCGCCGGTCGGCCACCCCGCACATGTGCGGGGTGGGACAACGCCACATGTGGCGTTGTCTTCCTGAAGAAGGAGATAAAGCTTCGGCCCGGCTACTTGAGGCGGAAAGCCTTGATGCGGTCGTCGTACTGTGCCGTGTCCTTCGCGTACACACCGTAAGCCAATGCTTGGATAAGACTCAGTAGAGCGGTATGAGAGCGCACGTAGGCCGGACTGTTTGAGGAGTAGTAGAGCTTGATCTGTGCGAGCTTGGCCACCTCCGAGAGAGTGGCGTCCGTTACCGCCGCGGTCCGAGCCTTGCGATGACGGGCAAGCTTCATCGCGCGCACCACCAACGGGTGGGGACGCCCAGCGGAGAGGCCGATCACAAGCGTCGTCGAATCGATCCGCCCAAGCCGACTGAGCGCCTCTTGGGACGGGCTGGCTACGACATCTACACGCAGATCGAGCAGCATCAAGAGGTGGCGCAGGTAGCTCGCGAAGAAGGCCATCTGGTCGGTGCCCGCCACGAGCACCTTCTCGGCGCTAACGATCGCGTCGGTTAGTTCCTCGACCGCGGGGCGCGAGACCTTGCGTGCGGTCTCCTCCACGTTCAGGTGATCGGCTGCCAAGGCCGTCTCGAACTCGTTCTGGTCGAGCGAGAACAAGGGCGCTGAGGAACCGTCGCCGCCTGGGCCTTTGGACGCAGGTTGAGCGTGTACCCGACGGTACTCTTCACGTGCCGCCGCTTGCAGCTCGGGGAAGCCCTCAAAGCCGAGCGCTTGGGAGAAGCGCACCACGGTCGAGCTTGACGTGTTCGCCCTGCGCGCCAGCTCCTCGGCGGTCTGGAAGGCCGCCTCGTCGAGATGGTCCACGATGTACTGAGCCACGTCCTTCTGCGAGCGCGAGCACTCATCGAAGCGGGACTGGATATACAACGAAAGGCTCTGATGCTCGCCTGCGTCCTTCAGGGCACTTATGCCCTTATGGGCGCCTCCGCCTCTCATCGGCGGCTTCTCGGGGGGAGTCGCTAGTCGTCTCACGGCGCATTTGTTCGACGGCTGCGCCCCTTACTCCTCCACAGTCGCTCCGATTAGATGCGCCGGCCGCTCCGATTAGACGCCAGGGATGCTTCGATGTAGCGCCCAGAGCCAATCCAATTCGACGACCGATCCCTGCTCGGACAAGAATACCCGGGGATCTATCGCGACAGATCCCCAGCCAGCTTCACGAAATAGTCCAGCGAGTGAGGATTAGCCAAGGACTCCACACTCGCCGCCTCGCTGGGTACGGCGCCCATGAGGATGCGCTTGACGGGTACCTCCAAAACCTTGCCCGACAGGGTGCGCGGCACTTCGCTGATCTGCAGGATTTGGTTGGGCACGTGCCGTGGCGAGCAGTCCTCGCGAATGCGCTGCTTGATCCTCACCTCCAGCTCGGGCTCCAAATGCAAGCCATCGCGTAGCACGACGAACAGGATCATCCAGAGCTCCTCCACGCCCGGACCACTATTGACCGGATGTGAGTCGGGGTCACCCACAGTCGGGATGTCCACGACGAGCGCGTCCGTTACCTCTTCGATCGCGGCGGTAGCCCTATAGATCTCGCTTGTGCCCATGCGCACGCCTTGACGGTTGATCGTGGAGTCCGAGCGCCCATAGATGACCGAGCCGCCGCGAGGAGTGATGCGGATCCAGTCTCCGTGTCGCCAGATGCCCGGGTACATGTCGAAGTAGCTCTCTCGCAGCCGCTGGCCGTCGCGATCTCCCCACAAGAACAGAGGCATCGAAGGCAAAGGCTTGGTCAAAACCAGCTCGCCGAGCTCGTCCGTCAGCGAGTGTCCGTGCTCGTCCCAAGACTCCACCGCGCAGCCGAGTCCACGCGCCTGGATCTCTCCCTCATAGACAGGCAGCAAAGGACAGCCGCCCACAAAAGCCGTGCACACGTCAGTGCCCCCGCTCGTAGAGAACAGCCAAATATCGCGTCCCACGTGCTCATACACCCAGCGAAAGCCCTCCGGCGCCAAAGGCGAGCCGGTCGAGCCGATGCTGCGCAGCGAGCCCAAATCAAAGTCCTTGGCGGGTGCCACGCCAGCCTTCTCACAGCTCATTAGAAAACCGGCGCTCACACCCATGCAGGTGATCTTGGTCTGCTCCGCCAAGCGCCACAACGCGCCCAGGTCCGGGTAGCCGGGGCTACCGTCGAACAACACGATCGCCGCGTCCCCGAACAGACAGCCCACCAGGAAGTTCCACATCATCCAGCCGGTCGTAGTGAACCAGAACATGCGCTCGCCACGGCGCAGGTCGAGGTGCAATTGGCTCTTCTTCATCTGCTCTACGAGCATCCCGCCGTGCCCATGCACGATTGCCTTGGGCAGGCCCGTGGTACCCGAGGAGTAGAGCACCCACAAAGGGTGCTCGAAGGGCACCTGCTCATAACTGGGCTCCGCCCCTGTGCCCCGCTCCAACAGTTCCTGCCACGAGAGTCCGTCTGGCAAGCCGTCCGTACTTGCGGCGGCATTCAAGTAGGGCAACATCACGCCATGCTCGACCGTGGGCAAGCCCGCGAGGATCGTTTGGAGCGCCTCGGTACGGTCGAAATCCTTGCCCCCGTGGCGGTAGCCATCCACCATGAAGAGAACCTTCGGCTCGATCTGGGCAAACCGGTCGACCACGCTGCGGGCCCCAAACTCGGGCGCCGCACACGACCAAATCGCGCCGATACTGGCGCTCGCCAGAAACGCGATCAAGGTCTCCGGAATGTTCGGCATGTAGGCGGCAACACGATCGCCGCGGCCCACTCCAAGCGAACGCAGGCCCTCGGCGAGCGCCGCGACCCGCTCTGAAAGCTGCCCCCAGCTGAGCTCGTCCAAAGGGCGCAGCTCCGAAGCATGCAAGACCGCGGTTTCCTGTGGATCGTGTGCGCGCTCAAGCAGGTTCTCGGCATAGTTGAGCTGGGCACCCTCGAACCAGCGCGCCCCCGGCATCTCCCTTTGGCCGATCGGGGATCCCTCCGATCCACGATCGGCGAGCACTCGCTCGTAGGGGACCGAGGCGCGCACGCCGCAGTACTCCCAGATGTCTGCCCAAAACTGCTCGATCTCCTGCACCGACCAGCTCCACAGCTCGCCATAGCTGGCGAACTTGCGCCCATGACGCTCCTGCACCCACTCCATGAAATCCGTTATTCGCGCGCCCTGGACCATCTCGACAGAAGGCGTCCACAGGGGCGTCTGCTCGTACACGTACGCCATCTCAGCCCGTATCCTGCCATGCCTGTGGACATCGATGCACTACGCGACGCGTTTCCTGTTCTTGGTGAGATCGCTTACCTGAACGCCGGCACCGACGGGCCCTTGCCAGCTGCGGCCGCACAGGCTGGGGCCGCCGCGCTTCAGGGTGAGGTCGAGCACGGACGCGCCGGCACACATTTCGAGCATCGCCACGAGCTTGCCGAGCTACTACGTGGCGCCTACGCTCGCGCTTTGGGCTGCAACCCAGGCGAGGTGGCGCTCACCACGTGCACCAGCGAGGGGCTCGCGAGCGTGATCGACGGCCTCGGCTTGCACGCTAACGAGGAGATCCTCACGAGCGACGAGGAGCATCCAGGCCTGCTCGGGGCGCTCGCCGCCGCCAGAGACTTGTATGGAATATCGGTCAGGATTGCCCCCTTCGAAGGGGTGGCCGAAGCGGTCGGAGACAAGACGCGCCTAATTGCGTGCTCTCACGTGAGTTGGATGACGGGACGCGTCGCTCCACGCGCGCTCGCAGAGGTCGAGGTTCCCGTCCTGCTCGACGGCGCCCAAGGAGTCGGGGCCGTGCCCGTGGACATGGCTTCGCTGGGCTGTGACGCCTATGCGGGCGCCGGCCAAAAGTGGATGTGCGGGCCCGATGGTCTCGGAATGCTCTACGTGACGCCGGCCTTGCGCGAGCGCCTGACAGTGAGCCGCCGCGGCTATGGCACCTTGCTTGATCCCGGCGCCGGCTTGGAGGCCCGCTTGCATGAGGATGGCCGACGCTTCGACACTTTCGCACTCAGCGCGGAGGCGCTCGCCATGGCCTTGGCGGCCGTGGAGACACTCGAGCAAGCCGGATGGGCAGCCGTGCACGAGCGCGCGATCGCCCTCTCCCAGCGATTTGCCGAGGAGCTCGAAGCCGCCGGCCGCGAAACATCGCCGCGTGGCGCGAGCACCCTCGTGTCCTTCGCCAGCCAGGATCCGGTCGGCGAGCGGACCCACTTGGCCGAGCGGGGGATCGTCCTACGCGACATCCCCGATCACCCCCGTCTGCGTGCCTCCGTGGGTGCTTGGAACGACGAGCGAGACCTCGAACGCCTGTTGGACGGTTTGCGCGGATAGAGCCAGCAACGCGTAGCAGTGCTTAACGCACCCTTAGCACGGTTATGCGGTTTGCTTGTAGTCACGCTTGCCGGCCGCGACTGGCACCTACTTCGACTGCGATGAGCGCCACCGACCGCACAACCACCGACCCTTCCGACGACATTCCGACGCCGAGCTCGGAGACGTCATCGGTCTCTTCGCCACCGACCGCTTCCCCGCTCGCAGACAGACCCGCAATGGCGAGACGATGGTCACCTCGCCTGCCCTCGCGCTCCGCGATGGTCAGCGCGCTACCGCGCTATGCGGCACTAGGCGCGATTCTCGTGCTGTCGGCCGTTCTGAACACGCACCGGTTGGCCCAGAACGGCTATGCCAACACGTTCTATTCGGCGGGTGTCCAGTCGATGTTGAAGTCCTGGCACAACTTCTTCTTCGTGTCCTTCGACCCGGCCGGGCTCGTCACGATCGACAAGCCTCCGCTCGGTATATGGGTGCAGGCCGCCAGCGCCCACGCGTTCGGCTTCTCACCGCTGAGCTTGCTCTTGCCCGAGGCGATCATCTCGACGCTCGCTGTGGCTGTGCTCTACCGCGTGATCGCTCAACGGCTCGGCTCGGCGGCCGGTTTGGCGTCGGCCTTGGCACTAGCTGTCTTCCCCTCGTTCGTCGCCGTCTCACGCGACAACGGCGTCGATCCCTTGCTGATTCTGTTGATGATCCTCGCTTGCGGCGCGGCCCTGAACGCGATCCAAGACGGTCGCTGGCGCTGGCTGATCGCTTGCGCGGTCTTGATTGGACTGGCTTTCAACACCAAGACTTTGGCCGCCTATCTGATCGTGCCAGGGATCGCACTGGCCTACTTCGTGTGTGCCCCAGGCTCGTGGCCAAGGCGTGCCGGGATGTTGGTTGTGGCGGCGCTCGTCATGGTGATCTGCTCGTTCGCTTGGATCGCGGCCGTCGAATTGACCCCCGCCTCTCAGCGCCCCTATGTGGGCAGCTCTACCAATAACACCGAGCTGGGTCTCACTTTCAGCTACAACGGCTTCGGTCGCGTCGAAGGCGAGCAAGGTGGACCCGGAGACGTACATGCGCTGCCTGGAGGAATGGTGGCAGCGGCTCCAGGACACTCCTCCCCTCTGCACCCGAGTGCCGCCAGCGTCCTGCATACAGCGAAACTCTCGCCGACCTTGCCCAATGGCAGGTTGCGCGACCCGATCTCTTTCGGCGGGGCGACTGGGCCCCTGCGCCTGTTCGAATCGCGCCTGGCCGACCAGGGCTCCTGGTTTTTGCCGTTCGCGCTTGTCGGTCTGTTGGCTTTCGCTTTGCTATTGGCTCGGGCTCCGACCGAGGGTGGTGCGCGCGGGGACACAGGCAGACGGCGGGACCCGCGCTTGGCCACGCTGATCGTCTTCGGCGGCTGGTTCCTGGTCGAGGTCGTGATCCTCAGCTTCTCCAAAGGGATCGTTCACCCTTATTACATCTCCGCCCTGGGGCCCAGCGCCGCCGCGATGGTGGGCGCCGGCGCGGTTGCCTTTGCTCGATTCGCCCGCGACCGCGACTGGCGTCTGATCCTATTGCCTTGTGCGGTGGGTGCCACAGTGGCGGCCCAGCTAGCGATCATCGATTATCAGGACTACATGCACTGGCTCGTGCCCTTCCTGATCGTGGGAGCTGTGCTCGGCTTGTGCGTCACGGCCGTGCGCAGGCTGGCGGGCGTGGCGATGGGACTATTGGTGTGTTTGTTGCTTGTGGCCCCAGCCGTGTACGCGCACACCACTTGGCTCACACGCGTGGAGGGAACTTTCCCGGCTGCCGGTCCCCACCAGGCGACCGGCAGCGGCGAGTATGGATCGAGTGCAAGGTCGATGCGGATCTATCGCAACCTGATGCGCTATGTGAGCACGCACCATCCGGGCACCCATTGGGCGGTACTCACCGTCGCCGCTCCGACCGCCGCGCCGATGATGTTGCTCGGATTGCCAGCAGGCGCGATAGCCGGCTACAGCGGCACCGACCCAGTGCTCGACGGCTCGGGCTTGGCGCGCTTGGTGGCCCGCGGAGAGGCACGCTATGTGGCGCTCGGCGGAGCCTATGCGTCGCGCGGCGGCAACCTCGCGACCAAGGCGGTCCTGCGAGCATGTCCCCAGGTGCCGGCCGCGGCATGGCACGGACCCAAACCCTCGCCGTATGAGCTGGTCCTGTTTGATTGCGCCGGGCGCGAGCGGGCTCTGTCGGGCTTGCCCAGTGCCCGACCACCCGCGCGGGCGCCTCGTGTCGGGCCTTAGCTGCAATCGGCCGTGTCGGACCTCGGCTTCAGGCCGCCGTCGAGCCTTACGCCGCGTCGGACCTTAGCTTCAGATGGCGCGAACGTTACGCAGCGCGCGCGTCAGGTGAGGCAAGCACCGCGTCGAGCTGTTGGCGCGCTAGCTGACGCTCGAAGAAGATGCCCTCGCGCAAGCCCGCCCCGGTCACCTCGAGCGTGTTAAAACCACCAGCGTCCATGACTCCTTGGATGACCAAGGCGCCGGCCAGCACGATGTCAGCGCGTGCCGGTTTGATCCCCGGCACGCTCCCCCGCTCCGCCGGCGCGAGCGAGGCGAGGCGCTCGGTCAACTCGTCAAGCGCTGCTCGCTCGATCACGAAGCCCTGAACCTCCTCGCAAGGCAAGCCCGCAGCGCGCTCGGCCGCGCTAGCCAAGTTGCGCACCGTTCCCCCCAACCCGACCAGGCGCGAGCCGGTGCTCGCAAGCCAAGGTGCCCGCTCCAGCTTGCGCGCCACATGAGCCTGCAGAGCCTTGCGCTGGCTGCGCTTGGCCGGTCCGTCGCCAACCATGAAGCGCTCGGTCATGCGCACCGAGCCGAGCCGCCATGAGCCCGACTCGCGCGCCAGGCGACCAGCCACGCGCACGAGCTGCAAAGAGCCGCCGCCGAGGTCGAGCACGCAGCCATCGGTGAGTGTGGTCGAGTTGACCGCGGCCAGATAGCCGTAGCGGGCCTCCTGCTCGCGACTGAGCATCCGCACCTCAAGACCCGTGCGCAGGTGGACGCGGCCCAGGAACTCTTGGCCGTTCTCAGCGTCACGAATCGCGCTCGTGGCGACCGCTTCGATCGAGTGCTCGCCGAGGCCACGCTCGGCGCAGAGCGCGGTGAACCCTTCGAGCGTGCTCAAGGCGCGCCCCATTGCCGCCTCGCTAAGCCGCCCGCTGGCGGCTAGGCCCTCGCCGATACGCACTGCCGCCGAGCGCTCGTCGATACGCTCCCAGGAGTCGCGGCGCTGCTCGAACACAACCATCCTGAACGAGTTGGAGCCAAGGTCGATAACAGCCACGCTCTGCTCGGGCTCTGAGGCCATCGTTGAAGCCTAGTGCCCCGATCGGATCTTCCGAGTTGACATCCCATTCGGTATGTGACAAGATACCCGTCGGTATGCGAAACGTACGAACCTCTTCCCCTTCTCCACACTCAACTCTTCCCGATGGGCCGCGGATGCCACGGGTGCTGCAGACCGCCATCTGGATGCGTCGGGCGCAGTGGATGCTCGAGACCTGCCAAGCGCGCTTCGGCGACTTCTTCACGTTGAAGATCGCCAACGAAGGCACCTGGGTCGTCACCTCCGACCCGGCCACGATCAAGCAGGTGTTCACCGGCGACCCCCGGCTGCTGCACGCGGGCGAGGCGAATCGCATCCTGCTGCCGGTGCTCGGCTCCGACTCGGTGCTGCTGCTCGACGACGAGCGCCACCTCTCACAGCGCAAGCTGATGCTGCCGCCGTTCCACGGGACGCGCATGCAGCGCTATGGCGAGTTGATGGGTGAAATCGCACGTCGAGGAGATCGAGCGCTGGCCGCTCGGTCAGCCCTATCCGCTTAGGCCGCAGATGCAGGAGCTGACGCTTGAGATCATCCTACGCGCGGTCTTCGGCGTCTGCGAGGGCCCGCGCATGGCCTTGCTGCGCGAGCGCCTGCGCCACTTGCTCGACCTCTCCACCAGCCCGCTCAACATGGCCGTGCTGGGCACCCTCGGCCCCGACCGCTTCCAGCACTTCCCACTGTTCAAGCGTGAGATGCGCGCGGTCGACATCCCCCTCTATGAGGAGATCGTCGAGCGCCGCACCGCCGGCAGACCTCGCCGAGCGCGACGACATCATGTCGCTGCTGCTGCAGGCCACGCACGAGGACGGCAGCCCAATGAGCGACGAGGAGCTGCGCGACGAGCTGATGACGCTGCTCGTCGCCGGACACGAGACGACCGCCAACGCGCTGTCGTGGGCGGTCGAGCGCCTATGCCGCCACCCCGAGAAGATCGAGCGTCTGACGCGCGGAGGCGCTCGCGGGGGGAGACGTCTACCTGCAAGGCCGACGTCCAGGAGACACTGCGCTTGCGCCCGGTGATCTCGATCGTGCTGCGCAAACTGGTCGAGCCGATGGAGATCGGCGGTCGGATGCTGCCGGCGGGCGTGTCGATCGTCCCCGCGATCCACCTCGTACATCGCCGTCCCGATATCTACGAGCGCCCGAGCGAGTTCCTACCCGAGCGCTTCTTGGAGTCCGAGGGCGGCCAGGCTCCGGGCACTTACACATGGATCCCGTTCGGTGGCGGTATCCGCCGCTGTCTGGGCGCTGCTTTCGCCCAATTCGAGATGGAGGTCGTTCTGCGCGAGCTGGTGCATGCGCGCGAGATAGCGCCCGCTCGTTCGGGCTCCGAGCGCGTGTACCGCCGCGCGATCACCGAGACCCCGCGCCACAACGCCGAGGTCGTGATGGGGCAGGCCACGGAACGCTGTCCCATCGACCATGCTTCCGCTATGTCGCCTGTCGGGACACGGTCCCCGAGCCGGTGGCGGAAGCCGCGAGATCCCCCTCCGATACAGAGGTTGCGATCACTTGAGCACCGTCCGGGCGCAGGCGCAGTCGCGCCCCGGCTATCGCGATAACAAGGGTTTGCGGATGGCACACCAAGCGATGACACGCCCAACCCGCCTCGAGCGCCAGGCGGCAACACGCGCGGCGCTCTTGCGGTCGGCTTCGCGCTCGATCTGTGAGCACGGCATGCAGGGCGCTTCGATCGACAAGATCGCCACCGAGGCCGGCTACACCAAGGGCGCGTTCTACGCGCACTTCGCCAGCAAGGAGGACATGTTCCTTGCCATTCTCGACGAGAAGTTCGCCGCCGAGATGGAGCGCTTGGAGGCTGCCATGAGCGGCGCCGGAGAGCCCGCCGAGGAGGCGCGCCTGGCGGCCGAGGAGTTCCTCGCCTATGTGGACCGCGACCCCGAATGGCGCCAGGCTCTACCAGGAGTTCGCCACACACGCGGCCCGCAACGAGGAGTTCAGGGCAGTTTTGGCCGAGCGTCAGCGCGGCCTGCGCGAACACATGGCTGCCATATTCGCAAGCTGGACCGCTGCCTTGGGAGTCCAATCCGCGCTCCCCCATGAGGACGTGGCGGCGATGACGTTCGCCATGGCGGACGGGTTCCTGCTCAACAGGATCATCGATCCGGATTTGGACAACGGGCTTTACGCAACCATGTGTGAAGTTTTTTTGAGGGGGCTGGCCGCGACAGCCGAGGAGGGTGAGACGTAGGCGGATGCGCCTGCCTGCCGACGACAGACAGGCAGCAATTCTGCGCCGCGTGCGGGCGATTCCGCCCGGCTATGTGCGCACCTACGGCGACGTTTCTCCGGGTGCGCCGCGTCTGGCAGGACATGTATTGGGTCAGACCAGCGCCGAGGACGTGCCGTGGCACAGGGTCGTTCGGGCCGACGGTTCGCTTGCCAAGGGGAGTCGTCAGCGGACTTTGTTGGAAGCTGAGTCGGTGCCGTTTCGCGGTGAGCGAGTTCTGCTGTCGAGCGCCCGGCTCGACGATCTCGATGTGATGTGATTTCCGATTTAGGTGGACTGATTGAAGATCGGACCACGAACTCGCAGTTGGCGAAAGGAGGTATCTGCATCGCTTCCTCAGGCTCTGACCGGCTCGGGTCGGGGACGTAATTATCCCCTAGGCGTCGTGTGGCGGTTGCGGGAGACTAGGGTTCATGACAGACCCGCTGCCCGGAGATACAAATGGACCGAGAACGGCCCCGAGCGGTGATTGCCAATGCCCAAGCTGGCCAACGCTAAGGTCGGACTTGGCGGCCGTCGTAAGTACCATTGCATTGTTTGTATGTCTGGCCACTCACACCTGGCCGGTACTCGCCGGTACGGCGCTGCTAGGTGTGCTTTTTTGTGCAATCGTGCCTAGGATGCGACGTAAGTTTACGGTCAAGGGACCCGGAGTGGAGATCGTCGGGGAACTTCGAGATGATGATCCTGAGTTGCCGTAAACCGGACGTTGCAGACAGTCAACTGTCGCGGATCAGGAAGCACGGCGGCGCGTCTCACTCAATGACACGCAAGTCTGGAACCCCGTCATCGCTAAAGATTTGTGGGTGCTGCGCCACGAGGTCTTGAGGTTGTGCAATAGGAGACGGCCGGGATCGGATCGGAGCTATATATGCCTCAACGAGGTTTGAGAATGCCCTGTCGCGCAGATACCAAGTCGGACCACAGGGCCTATCAAAATCTGGGCTGGAGAAGGCTGCATCCGCCTCGCTTCTAAGTCTGAACAACGCATAGGTTGCTTCTTCGGCTCTTGGATGACGACAACCTCTGTAGTCGGGAACCATACGTCCGACGTAAAAAACGATCAGGCGCTCAGTAATCTCCGCTAGCCATTTGACGTGCTCTGGAGTGTGCTTCGTGACGTCCTCCACAACTTCTTGCAAGCTCACAAGAGCCAATGCGAAAGGACGAGCCTGATCGACCAGCACGTGGCCATACCGATCCTTTCCCCACCTTGCCTGACGCCACCCATCTCGTGTGAGCTGTGCTTTCTCCGTCGGACTGCGGAGAAGGACTCCTGGAGGCGCAAAGACCATAGCCCCCTCGCCAGCTTCTGTGTAGGGATCGGGGCCAACCAGCAAGTGACCGCGCCCATTGATGGCAGGAATAACCCTCCAATGGGTTGGAGCGTAAGTCGAAATATCGTCGTTGGGTGATAGAGCGCTCATACATTCACCCACACCTAACTAGCTCGCCTATAACGCTGATCCGAACTCACCCGATCGTCCGGTCCGCCGCCGAGCCAGTGTCCATCGCACTCGACGGCATGGCTAAAGCTCCGCAGCGAGTCACAGTTGCAGGTCTTGTCCCAATCGGTACTCGAAATGCTCAATGCGTGCTCGAAGGGGAGCTTGATCGCCAGGCCTTGGTCATCCGAGGAAGGTCCGCCAGCCCGACCATGGATTGGCGCGAGCGCAGCGCGAATGTCGTACCAATCCTTAGCACTGAACAGGCTAGCTCGGTTTGTTGGGATCAGAAACGTGATCGTTTCTGTCTCAGCACAGACAAAAAGAGGCTGGTAAAAGCCCCCATCCTTAAGTACTAGCGTCCCATCAAGCAAAATCATATCCTCGGGCTCTTCAAGTTCGCGCTCCTGGGCCGGTGTCGCCATGATGAGATTTCTAGCCCCAAGCTCCGGTGATCGACAAGCGACGTCTTTCAGGAACCTGTCCGGATTCGTGATAGTCCTTGACCGACCTTCGAACTCGTACTTTGCGCCCAGCAGGCGACTATTCGCAAACTCGGCCAAGACGCGAGCGTCGGGGAGCAGGGCATCTACTGTCACGCGCCAGTCCGGCTGGTCGGCTAGGAACCAGAGATCATGGTGGGTTGAAGTTCCCTCTCCGGACTTTGCGAACCGGCGCTCGCCTCGCAGAACAATTGGGATGTCTTTGCCCGTCACGGCCAGGAACTCCCGCCTGACAGCCGCCAGGCGCACCACTCGCAAGGTCACGGGATCGAGGTCGATGCCTCTTGCGTTCGCGTCGGTCAACAACTCCATCGACTCATCGTCGGCGTCCTGAAACTGAGGATGCGTCGTGAAAACAACCGCCACTCCGCCGTTGGCGCAGCCAACGCCCGCAATGGCCATGAAATCTTGCAGACCCTGACCCCGAGCACCGATGCTTTGGCCGGTTCTCAAGTAGCCCTGTTCCACCGTACGAGCAATCGTCAGCAGGGCGGTCGCTGGCACCATCTCACCATCGCGCATGGCTTCACAGATAGTCTTGGTGGCAGCTGCCGCCAAAGGTCCTAGCTGGTTGTCCACTATGGCTGGCTGGCGAAGAATGGCCTCCAGCTGGTTCCTTGATACCTCGCTACGTTGCGTCCCAGGTGGCAAGATCTTCGTGCTCGCCGCTCTGCGCAGCTCGGCGGCAGATCTGTAGGGTCCCCGACCGTCACGTTGCGCCAGGCGATCGCCGACGGCCAACTGCACAGCCGCTGCTCCCCGCCCAAGAGTTTGGTCCTTGTATGTCGTCACGTAAGCCACTAAGGCGTTCTTCCCTCGTTGAACCAACATCTCGCCAATGTGGTCTCTGTACGCGATATACGATCGTGGCGTAAGTGCCGTGCTCATGGTGACATCCCTCTCCGCATAGTGCCATCCGAGGTAGCTGATTGTATTGGGTGTCTTTGTCCATCCTCCAGGGGGAAAAGTTCCTCAGTGTTTGTCGGGGTTCTCCCGAACCCATCGACCCGTTGCCGTAAATGGGCGTATGAAGTTCGTACACGTCACCTCTGTAGACGTGCTTGATCACTACAAGCTGAGAGGCTTACCGGTGGTGGCCCGTTTGATGCGCTCTCGCGCCCAACGCTCGGACGGATGGCCATAGAGCCGTTGCACAAGCGCGCCGCCGTCGGTGTGGCCGAGTGGTGGGCTAGTCCTGGGCGGGTAGTGCGAGCTCGTCCGTCAGCCACGAGCCGCAGAAGTGGCGCAACCCGTAGAAGTCCAGCGAGCATCCCGGCGGCGCGTGGTGGCGACTACGCCCGATATCTGGAGGGCAAGACCGTCGCACCGGAGCGCGGCGATTATTACCTGACCCCTGACGGCGAGCTGACCCAGGCTCCCGGACGATGGCTGGCCGACTCAGAGACGCTTGAAAGGCTCGGCATCCGGGCGGACACACCAATGAGCGGCGAGGACTTCGTTGCGCTCATGGAGGGCCGCGATCCACAGACCGGGCGGTGGCTTCGGCGTGCCGGTGCCGACGGCAGCCGTGGTGGTGGGATCGACGGCGTTTTCAGCGCCCCGAAGTCCGTATCGACCACATGGGCGCTCGCCGATCCGTGGCAGCGAGAGCAGATCGAGAAAGCCCACACGAACGCCGTCGAGCAAGCCGTCGGCTACATGCGTGCGAACGTCGGTGTCGTCCGTCGCCGTTACGGCGGTGAGGTCGTAGAGGAGCCCGCGAAGGACTTGATCGCGGTCGAGTACCGGCACACCGCGGCACGCGGAGTCTCGGGAGCCGACGCGCCCGACCCGCAACTCCACAGCCACGTGGTCATCACAAGCGCGGTACGCGAGGACGATCGGATCGTCGCCGTCGCTTTCCGGCCGGTGTTTCGTGCGGCGGGCGAGGTCGGTGCTTTTTACCGCTCCGCGCTCGCTCAAGAACTTGCCAACCAGGGGTATGTGATCGAACAGGCGACCGGGAAGAACGGCAAGTATTTCGAGATCGCCGGCATACCTGAGGAGCTTCGCGACGCCTTCTCGGGACGCTCCAGAGAGGTCGCGAGAGCAGCGGATCGCTTCCGTGCTCGCTACGGTCGCGCGCCTGAGCGTGGCGAGCTGCGTAACCTCGCGCTCGAGAACCGTCGCGCAAAGAAACTCACCAACCGCGCCGACCTTGAGAACGTGTGGCGGGACACCGCGAGCGGCTACGGGTTTGGCCCCGATGAGGCACTACGACTTCTCGCGGGCGAGCACACCCTGCCAGCCGCTCGGTCGGTGGAGGATCGGATCGAGGAACGTCTCACGGAGCGGCACGCCGTCTTCGAGTTGCGCGACCTGCACACCGTCGCGCTTGAGCAGACCGCTGGAGAGATGTCGCCAAACGAAGCCCTCCAGGTAGCGCGGCAGATGATTCAAGATCGGCGCGTATTGAGGCTTGAGGGCGGCCGGATGACAACGCTCGCAGTACGCGCGCAAGAGCAAGCAATCGAACGACGAACAGCAAGACTCGCACAACCCGCCGGACGAGATGTTGGCGATACCGCACGGATGAACGCTGCGCGCGAGGTCGCCGAGCGTATCGGCGCTCCGCTCACCGATGAACAAGACATGGCGTTGCTCGTCCTGACTGGTCCCGAGCGTGCAAGCGTGCTCGTGGGTCCAGCAGGAACCGGCAAGGGCGTCGTCATCGACGCCGCAGCACGAGCAGAGCAACTGGCAGGCCGCGAAACAATCGGGATCGCCGTCTCTGGCTCCACAGCTGAGCGAGTGGGCACCGATAGTCCAGCACTCCAAGGAAGCACGCTCACGCTCGATGCGCTTACCGCCCGCGCGAACACTGAGAGCGTCCACGTCGGTCCCGACACGACGATAATCCTCAACGAGGCGGGGATGGTCGACCACAAGCGCCTCGACGTTCTCACCGAGCTAGTCGAGCGCTCAGGGGCGAAGCTGATCGCGGTTGGCGACGGAAAGCAACTTCCCTCGATAGGCCCCGGAGGCATGTTCGACCGACTCAACCAACATGCGCCGACTGTGGAGCTGGAGACGATCCACCGCACCACCGATCCGCAGGAGCAGCGAGCGTGGCAAGCGCTCCGCGCGGGCGAACCCGAGCGCGCGATGGCCCACTACAAGGCCCAAGGACGACTCCACCTCGCTGATACCCGCGACCAGGCCGCCGAGAGCGCCGTCCAAGCCTGGGCACAACTCACCAGGAAAGTCGGGATCGACAAAGTCGCGTTGATCGCTGACTCCTCGAACAAGGAGATCGACAGGCTCAACGCCCGCGCGCAACATCTACGCTCGCAACGCGGCGAACTCGGCACGCGCGAACTCCAGCTCGACGCGGTCAACTATGGGCTCAGGGAAGGCGATCGCGTCGCATTCATCGCCCAACACCGCCCACGCGGCCGGCCGCGCGTCGAGAATGGCACGCGCGGCCAGGTCACGAACATCGACCAGGAAGGGACGCTGACGCTCGCGCTCGACGGGTCAGACCGCTGGTTGCAGCTGGCACGCCAAGACGCCGAGTCGCTGCGGCTTGCCTACGCACAGCACGTCTACCGCCAACAAGGCGCGACCGTGGATCGGGCGGTCGTGCTCACTGGCGGTTGGCAAACAAGCAGGGAGACCGCCTACGTCCAAGCCACCCGTACCCGTCACGGCACCGATTGGTACCTCGCCCGGGACCAGCTCGGCGAAGAAGGACACGACCCCGACCGGATTACGCGACTCGCTCGGCTAATGACCCGAAGCCGAACACGCCCGCCGTCTACGATCCACGACGAGTTCGCCGACCGAGCGTGGGACCCCAGCCGCGATTCCCTTCGTCTCGACCGCCTGATTCCTCACGTCGGCAAGCTCATACGAACAGCAGAACGCAACACGCCCGATCACGACATTGGACGTGAACACTGACCAATAGGCGACGCTTCAGCGTGCAACCACCGTACTCGCGAGACATACCCTGTACCTACCGCGGTTCGGGCGCGATGGTATTGCGCCGTCTTCTATCGAACACGCCTAACGCAGCGGACACCTAAGCGTGAAGTTAGCCTGCGTCTTCTTTCCCACGGCCACATGAGCCTCGCCACACTTCTTCGGTCGTGGATTGACCGTTGGTGGTCCAATTTCCGCGCTCACGGTGTAGCGGCCAGCCGGAACCCAAATCACCATGTTCGTATTAGTGAATATCATCTCGTGCAGAATGGTACCACCGCTTTCCGGGATGATGGTAACTGAAACTATAGCTTGCACCGGGATAAATCTGTGATGCGCGCGTTGGTGCCCTGGCGGTAGTGACACATTCGCCTTTACTTCACCACTAAGTGCATATGCGAACGCACTCACAGATGCACTACCCGAAGCTGCCGCCACCACTCCCACAGTCGCAACGATAGTCAGCAATCGACTTACCATTTTTTATCGCCTTTCAGGGAAGTTCTCTAGCAGGCCCCAAGGCGGCGATACCGCTCGCGGGCTGTTCTGATATTTCACGGTAGTCAACATGACCTGTGTACGCGTCGATTGCTAGAGTTAGCACGTTTCCCGTTGGGATTTTGTCATCCCCCATCGGGAGACGCGCCCTCTTCAGCTGGAAGTGACCGTACATCGTTACGAGTACCACTCTGCTTTTCATCATTAGTTCGGTGACTGGGTTAACGGGCACCTTGCTTCCCGGATTAGTTTCTACCGCTTGCTGAAGCGTCGTATCGACCGCTGATATTGTCGGCTGTTCGTCGTCCGCTCTTTCTGCTTCATTGCGAGCGATTACCGCGATAGCACTGTCTGAAAGCATAGACGCTGTTGCGGGAGGCGTGTTATATTGCATGGCGGGTGGAGGCGCTTCGGGCTGGCCGCTGGGTGCGTGCGGTAGTTCCGTTCGATCTTCACCACTTCCCGTTTCACTAGTCTGACTTTGTGAAGTCTGGCTATGCGATGTTGCGGCATAGGTTACACCCACGGCACCCACAAGAACGGCTATACCGACCAAAACGACTAGCTTCTTCATCGGATCAATCTTCCTTTCAGCATCCCGGTATCGCAAATGCAATTGAACCCCAGGTATAGCCTGGCGAGGGCACGTTCGTGCAAATCGGTTTATTTGGCGTTACTCGATAGGCGTGGTTATAGCTACCTGCCCAAAGCTCGTGCCATGTATCGTTCGTCCAGTAGGCCCAGCCAACGAGCTGACCGTTATTGTCCGCCCCGCTGGCGGTCGTCGTCGCAAACTCCATGCCAGCTTCCAATTCGGCCGATGAAGTGGGGAATCCGGACCAGCAGAAATCTGGTTTATTGTCCCACGCCCAAGTATAGCACCAATCACCGTTAGCGCCGTAAGGCTCGTCAATGTAAAGGCCGATCCAAGTGGACCAAGGCGCGGTCGAACCGGGATATTCATATTCCCAGTAGTGGTTTGAGCCATATTCTCGAGCAACGAAATAGTACAAGGTTTGTTCGCCGAATGGGGCGCCAACTGACAGGCCGCCCTCCTCCCATTTTTCACCCGGAAAACCGACCCACATCTCATCGTTTATGACACCCCCTTCCGAAGACCAGTTAGGCACCGAGCCGTAATACGCCTCAACCTCCTCCTGGGCACCATAAACCTCTTCGCCGAGAGATTTATTCATGCTCCATCTCGTAATACCGTAACAGTGCTTTCCTTCTTCAGCGCTACATGCAAAAGCGTTCTGAGAACCTGCGGCCAACACCATCACAAACATGAGCGATAGAATCGCCAGCATACAGCTGCGGCGTGGGCAGACAAAAGCTGCGACGGCCTCCTGAATCGAGAGCCTGTCGAACTCTGTGCTCATTCTCATTGCTCTGTGTCCCCCTGATTGTTGTTGGCAGCCCGCTATGCTGCCGAAGTTTAGCCAATGGAATGAGATCCGGCGTCGCTGCGCTGGGCGCATAGTCTTACGATTCCGATAGCACGGCGTCGGAGCGAGGCGTAGTCAAGCACATGGTTCGGCGGTTCGCAACCAATAGTTGCCAGCTTGCTCATCCACGCGCATCGTTGCAAGGCTTTGCGGAGTGCATGGATCTCCAGACATTCAGGTCGCACGGGCCGTCCGCACGCAGCGAACGGCCCTCAAACTGACGCAGGAAGAACTCGCGGGGCGAGTTGGGGGTTACGCACCAACACGTCTCCCGTATTGAGGGGGGACATGCGGTCCCGTCGCTGGACCTGTTGGTCCGACTCAGCGGCAGGCTGGGCGTTAGCACAGACTATTTGCTCACTGGCCGAAACACGACGCCGCTTGGGGTCGATGGCGCCATCAGGGGCGACAAGCGCTTGAGCGCACCCGCTAAACGTCATCTCATCGGCATCATCAGCGAACTTCGCGGCGCCGTATAGCGCTACCCAGAAGCAACGTCGCTCTCATCACTGCTAGGACCCGTTCCTGCTCCCGCCTGGTACGGCTTGCTCGGCGCTCATCGGGTGTTGTCCCCACCGAACACGAGCGCAAACGCGGTTGGGGCCGAGAAACGAAACGGCGTGATGCACTCAGTTTGCGCCCTTCGTAGCCCACACGATGATGAATGCGCGCAAGATAGCGATGGCCCCAAAGGTGGCCCCACAGGCTCAGCTCGGAAGACACGGCGAGAGGTTACCAACGAAGAATGCGTTCTAATCGAGGCTGTCGCGTAAAGCCGGGTGGCGGCGGGTTTGGAGTGCTCCCGCTTGGGTGTCTTCGGCGTTGTTGTTGCCTTTGGCGCGGGTGGCTCGTGTTCGTTTCGCGCGGCGGGTCAGGTGGCTATCGCGGGTCTGGTAGCGCGCCAGAGCTTGAGGAGGTTGTGTGTTGCTGCGATGAGCCGCCATTCGGCCTGGCATGCCTGTAGTCCTCGACGTTGGAACCGGTCGATCCGTCTGAGGAACTTCGTGTGGGCGAAGACCGGCTCGATGATTTGCTGGCGTTTTCGGTAAAGCGCCGCGCCCTCAGGGGTGCTCAGCAGTTCTTCGATTCGCAGCGCCTCAGGCCCTTGCCTTGGTGCTTTCTTTCTTGGCGTGCTGCGCTTCGCGGCCTTGGTTGGGACGATCGCTTCGATGCCGCTGTCTTTCAGAGCGGCGATCTGCGGCGAGCTCCAGTAGCCAGCGTCGGCCAGCACGACGTGCAGCGGTTCGGTGATCCCGGCGGCCTGCTAGTGACTGGTTGGTCTGAGCGATCATCGGCTCAAGCTGTCCGTAATCGTTGGTTTGCTCGGCGATCTCGGCGGCGAGGACGATCTGGCCGGTGCAGGCAACAGCCCGCGCGTTATAGCCCTGCAAAGCTTCTTTGCCCGCCCGGGGAATGACCCGGGAGTCAGGATCGGTCGTGTTGATCTTGCGCTTGGACAGCGCGTCTGGATCGGGCGGCGTTGGCCTTCGACCACCGAGCTTGCGACCGTGCTCTGCCTCCCATTCTGAGCGCCACCGCATGTTCTCCTCGTAAGCGGTTTGGGTCTCGGCTTGCTCTGTCTCCAGTTCTTGCCGGCAGCGTCGCAACCGTTCGATCCTTGATCGCCGGTCCGCCAGGCCGGCCGGAAGCTCATCGCCGCGTTTCTGCCCAAACCGCTCGTCCTCAGCGGCGTCAACCTGTCCGGCCTCAGCGAGAATCCTCTCGACCTCTTCACGCAGCCCCTCGTGCGTGCGGTTCGCGCTCTGCGCCGCGTTCGCGCAGAGGCGCGTCCCGTCCAACGCGACCACACCAACCGACACCAGTCCCGCCTTCGCGCACAACGCGAGGACCTGCGTGAACAGTCCCGCCAATGCCTGCTCATGGCGGACCCGAAACCGCGCGATCGTGGCGTGATCCGGGTGCTGGTTAGCCGCGATCACACGGAAGGCGACGTCCTCGCGCAAACGTCGCTCTATACCCCGCGAGGAGCGCTCCCCGACCGCGTAGGCGTAAAGCAACAACGCGACCATCATCCACGGATCGAACGCCGCGCGACCCCACCCATCCGCGCGATACGCCTCATAGACACCGCTCAAATCGACCTGTTCGACCGCATCCAGCACGAACCACGCCAAATGGTCCTCCGGCAACCACTCGCGCAAACAGGGCGGCAACAACAACTCCTGCTCACGATCACACGCAACAAAGTTCTGAGACACCCGCCACCTCCGCGCTCGGGGACCAGCCCATCGTCCTCAACCGTCCGGACGACACCCCCACCTACACCAGGTTTACGCGACAGCCTCAAACAAACTAGATTCTGCAATGGGCCCGCCAGGACTCGAACCTGGGACCAACCGATTATGAGTGCGCTACGGGCTTTGCGGCTGGTTACGGCTGTTAGTGGATTTGGCTCAACCGTGCGGTTTTTCGGGGGGTCGCGCCGGACGTGTTTTGCACTGCCTCCGGTACCTTCGGTGGCCCCAAGGTGGCCCCGAGCGTCCCCAAGGATGTCGTCCCACGCGTCCGCGCTGCCGAGCCCGTCATCGACCTGGTGGATGTAGACGTTCATCGTCGTGGTGAGCTGCGAATGGCGTAGCCAGCCCTGTACCTGCTTGAGGCTCTTGCCGTGCGCGAGCAGGAGCGACCCGCAAGCCTTGCGGAACGCGTGGAACGCGACGCCCTTGGTAGTCCCATACGGGCTGCTCGACGTCCTCCCCTCCCCTGCGCACCGTCACCGTCCCCGTCTGCACCGCGATCCCAGCGTCGATCAGCGCGGGGTGCAGCACCCGGTTGTAGACGTTGTGGTAGCTCAGCGGCGTGCCCGTGGTGGACTGGAAACACCGGAGTCTCGGGCGAGGCATCCTTGGGCCGCAGCTCGGTCAACCACGCCGCCATCGAAGCCGACAGCGGCACGCGCGCGTAGCTTGCCTCGGTCTTGAGCTTCTTGCGCTCGCCACGGTAGACCTGCTCGGCCACCATGATGTGCGGATCGTCACCCAGGTGGACGTGCTCCCAGGTCAGTCCCAACAGCTCGCCGATCCGTACGCCCGTCTGCGCAAGCAGGGTGAAGAACGCGCGCCAAGACACCTGCATCGCGGCCAGGATCGCCATAACGTCCTCTGCGGTCAACGCGCGCGCGGGCGGCTTGCGGTGCTGCCGCTTCGCGGTATCGGACGGCACGTACCTGACGCCAGCAGCCGGATTGGAGCCAAGGTCGCCATCTTCGACGGCCGAAGCGAGCATGACCGACAGCGCAGCCTTGGCGCGACGGATCGTGCTCGGTGTCGCGTCTCGACGCTCAAGCTGGCGTAGCCAGTCGCGCACGTCGGGCGCGGCCAATTCGCGCATCCGAATCCGGGCGATCGGCAACGGGAGGATGTGCAGTCGAAAGCTGATCTCGTACTCCCGCCGCGTGGACTTCTCAAGCCCTCGACTCGTGCGACCTCGATAGGCGGGAAACCACGTCTCGTAGTACGTGGCCACGGTCAACGACGATTGCGGTCGGCGGGTGCCCTTGCCCGACCCGAGGTTCGCCTTGAACTCTCGCGCCAACTCAAAGGTGGCGAACATCTGCTTGTGCTCCTGCCCACGCTCCTTCCAGCGGACCACGTATGGGCATTTGCAGCGGCCGTTGCCTTTACACCCGCCAGCGTGCCGGCGATAGATGCCGGGGACACTCGTCTTCTCTAGCTTGCGCTTGTCGGTCATCACACCTCCATTTGATCGTAGGAGGTGTATCGGTTGGAGACTCCCATCAGACGCTCAACTCGTCTGCCTTCAGAGCTGCGCGCGACGCGCACATGACGCGCTTGTTGATCCGTGTCACGAGACCCATTGCCTCCAGCTCGGCCAGCGCATCGACGACGGCGACTCGGCTGCCTTCGCCCTTCTCGCGGATCATCTCCTCAACGGTCCACGGCCTGTCTTCGGCGAGCAGCGAGAAGAGGACGCCCTGGGGGCTTGTGGGCGGGACGGAATCGGTACTCATGGTTCCTCCTTGTGGTTGGAGGCCCCGGAGGACTGCTCTGGCAAGGAAGCCGCACTGCCGGACTGGTAGCTTGGCTGGCGTGCCGGGAGTTGACGCTCTCGGTGCCACGCGGGGCGGCTGCTACTGGCGGCGCGCCCCGCATCTGCATATGGAATGACGACCAGTCTATATGCTTACACGCATGTGGTCAAGCGCATGGATTTGAGCGCCTGTGCGTGAAAGTCTCCGCGTCATGCCTCCACGACTTCCAGGCGACCGAGAGCTTGGCCGTGCCGTCCGTCGCCTGCGCGAGGAGCGCGGGCTTACGCAAGAAGAGCTCGCAAGCCGCGCAGGCACAACGTTCGGCACAGTCAGCCGTGTGGAGTCGGCAAAGAGCGCACCGGCTTGGTGGACCGTGCGCAAGATCGCTGAAGCGCTTGGTGTCTCGATAGCGGAGCTGGCTGCCGCGTCCGAAGCTGAGCGCTGAACCGACCGACGGGCTCCCCGCCCGGACAGGGGCGAAGCAGCTTTACGGCGCGAGCCGTCTGCCGTCGAAGCCGTCGATCGAGGCTTCGAGCTGCTGCTGCCAGTCATCGCGCTTCGGCTTGACGCCCCAGTCGGCGATCAGGTGCCACAGAACCAGCTCAAGCGGCACCCGGCGCGTTGGGATGTGGAGCCCGCCGGCCTGTTTGCCGTCAGGAAACGCGCCGCGCACGTGCACATGCGCGCGGACGTATGGGTAGTCCACGGTACGTGGATCGCGTTGGTACTCCCAGCGGATCAACCACGAATCCGCCGACTCGTCGGCCTGTAGACGATAGGCGTAGGACTCGGTTCTGCAATGGCCATCCTTGACGACGATCACGTAGCGTATGAACAGCCGGATCGTGCTCCCATACAACTCCAGCGAGGAACTGTCTCTCTCGACAAACCTCGTCACCTCGAAGGTGCCAGGATCGGCCGGCAGCGCGATCAGCGACAGCCGTGAGTCGCTAACCGTGCTGTTGAGAATGCCGTTGAGATGATCGGCGAAGCGCTGTGCTGCTCTACGCGACAGCTCGATGCCCGTTCTGGCCAATCCGGAGCAGCACCACGAGATCCCCAACGGCAGCGTCTGCGTCGTCAAGCTCGCCCGCAGTGTACGCGCGGACGAACTCCGCCCGGCTCATGCCGATCCCACGACGAACCTCGCGTTCGAGATAAGCGTCGTACTCCTCGGGAGTGAACTCGATGATGGGTGTACCGGCTTCGGTTTCGCTGCGCTTCATGGTTTTTCTTCCGTCGTGGCTGTGCCTTGCTCCAGACAGAATGATAGACACGTCGGATGGCGCGGTCGCTTCATGGCCGCTTGCCGCCTCCCGCACGCAGCCACGCGTCGAGTTCGCTGCGCCTGAAAAGCGTGCGGCTGCCGTCCTTCACGAACGGGATGCGACGGGCGGACACGAGGCTGTAGACCCTCGACTTCGGGCAGCGCAGATACTCGGCCGCCTCCCCCACCGTCAGCCACCCATCGGATTGGGCAGGCTTCGCCAAACGCGGCGCGAGTCGTTCGGCAAGCGTGTCGAGCGCGTTGTCATCGAGAGCGTCGAGCAGGACCTGGACGAACGTGGCGCTCATGGTGCGGCCCACTTCGTACGTTGACGCGCCCAGATGATTCGTGCTGCCTGCCTGGATGCCGGGGAGGGCCGCTTTGGAGTTGGTGTCATCGAGGTCATAGACCACGACCCCACCCGACCGGCCAACGACTTCAGCACCGACGAGCAGCGACGTAGTTGGTCTACTTCATAAGCCCTCATACAGTTATTGACTGTGTAGGTTCGATCTGCTTGTTGGGCTGTTGTGGCCCGGCGGGTTCGGCCGTGATGAAGCGGAGCCTGTAGGGCGTAGTTGAATCACGGCCGAAGGTGGTGGCGTCCGGGGCCCTCGTGAGGGTGTGGGCGGCGGCGGGATGACTCAGTTAATGACTGGCCGCTTGTGCCTTATCACGGATTCGTCTCCCGCCGCCGTCCACGGATGCCGCTGTGACTTCATAGAAGCCTGGACGTCACTCAACACAGTTCTGTCCGGCGGCCTCCACATCCACCCAGGTCAACGAGAAGATGAGGAGAAGTTTGATGATCGCAGTCGGTGTAGACACCCACAAGGACCGCCATTACGCGGTGGCACTCGACCACCTCGGAGCGCTGCTCGCCGAGATCGTCATTGATGTGTGCGCGACGGGCTACAGCGAGCTTGAGAGCTGGGCTCAGGGTTTGGCAGTAGATGGTCAACAGCTCGTGTTCGGGATCGAGGGCGCGGGTAGTTGGGGCGCCGGGCTATGCGAGCACCTGCAACGCGCCGGCTGCATGGTCTTGGAGGTCGAGCGGCCCCGTCGCCGCGACAGACGCAAAGGCAAGTCCGATCGGATCGACGCGCTCACTGCCGCCAAGCGTGTGCTCGCCGGTGAAGGGACATCAAGGACACGCCAGCGCGGTGTTCGCCGAGCGCTCGCAGCATTGCTCTTCGTTCAACGCTCGATCGTCTCCGAGCGCACACGACTACTGAACCAGATCCAAGCGTTGCACGCGACCGCACCCGTCGCGCTGCGGGAGCGCATCCCAGCGGGCAACGGTCGACAGCTCGAGCAGCGCCTGAAGACAATCCGTGCGCGTCCTAGCGCCGATCCCGAAGAGCGCATGATCCTCAGCGTCATGCGCGACCTCGCGGCACGCTCGCGCGCTCTGACCCTCGACGCTCGCCGCTACGAAGAAGAACTCGCCGAGATGGTGCGCTCGCTCGATCCGACACTGCTCGACGAACCCGGTGTCGGACCGATCTCAGCCGCCAAGCTGCTCGTCTGCGACCCAGCCCGGTTCAAGGGAGAGGCCGCGTTCGCCAGGATCAACGGCACAGCCCCTATCCCAGCGTCCTCCGGCAAGACCACGCGTCACCGCCTCAACCGCGGAGGCGACCGCCAAGCCAACAGTGCGATCCACACGATCGCTCTCTCACGCTCGATCTACCACCCCGAAACCCGTGCTTATCTCGAACGCAGAATCAGTGAAGGAAAGACCAAACGCGAAGCCATGCGCGCCCTCAAGCGCCACATCTCACGCAACCTCCACAAACGACTCATCCAAGTGCCCTTGACTTCATAGAAGCATCCGTGAGTACGCCCAAACGGCCACGCAATTTGTCCAGACGCTTCTAACAAGCGCCGACGGCGCATCCTCTACCCGCGGATCTGACCCGAGATCCGCAGGCGACACTGCCGACCCGTCGTCGATCAAGCCGCCTTCAGCGCAGCACTGCCCGCTACGCTCCAACAGCCACGACAGACAACATGCACAAGAGTGCGAGCGCTGTGTGACGACTGTGTGAGCAAGTCGGTGGCCGTTTCGGCCTTCTCACGGTCATCACTTCATGTGATGACCGCAGCGAGCATCCCGGCGGCGCGTGGTGGCGACTACGCCAGATATCTGGAGGGGAAGACCGTCGCGCCTGAGCGCGGCGACTATTACCTGACGCCCGACGGCGAGATGACTCAGGCTCCGGGACGATGGCTGGCCGACTCAGAGACGCTTGAAAGGCTCGGCATCCGGGCGAACACGCCAACGAGCGGCGAGGACTTCGTTGCGCTCATGGAAGGCCGCGATCCACAGACCGGGCGGTGGCTCCGTCGCGCCGGCGCCGACGGTAGCCGTGGTGGTGGGATCGACGGCGTATTCAGTGCGCCGAAGTCCGTATCGACCACTTGGGCGCTCGCCGATCCGTGGCAGCGAGAGCAGATCGAGAAAGCCCACGCAAACGCGGTCGAGCAAGCCATCAGCTACATGCGCGAGAACGTTGGCGTCGTCCGTCGCCGCTATGGCGGCGAGGTCATCGAGGAGCCAGCCAAGGACTTGATCGCGGTCGAGTACCAGCACACAACGGCACGCGGCGTTTCGGGAGCCGACGCGCCCGATCCGCAACTCCACAGCCATGTCGTTATCACGAGCGCGGTACGCGAGGACGATCGGATCGTCGCCGTGGCCTCCCGGCCGGTATTTCGTGCGGCGGGCGAGGTCGGCGCCTTCTACCGCTCCGCGCTCGCTCAAGAACTCGCCAATCAGGGGTACGCAATCGAACAGGCGGCAGGGAAGAACGGCAAGTATTTCGAGATCGCCGGCGTACCCGAGGACCTGCGAGACGCTTTCTCCGGTCGCTCCAGAGAGGTCGCGAGAGCCGCCGACCGTTTCCGTGCTCGCTACGGTCGCGCGCCTGAGCGCGGCGAGCTGCGCAACCTCGCGCTCGAGAACCGTCGCGCAAAGAAACTCACAAACCGGGCCGACCTTGAGAACGTGTGGAGAGACACCGCAGGCCGGTACGGGTTTGGTCCTGACGAGGCACTGCGGCTACTCGCAGGCGAGCGCACTCGGTCAGCCGTCCGGCCCGTGGGGGATCGGATCGAGGAACGCCTCACCGAGCGTCACGCCGTATTCGAGCTGTGCGACCTGCACACCGTCGCGCTGGAGCAGACCGCTGGAGAATTGTCGCCAAACGAAGCGCTCCAGGTCGCGCGGGAGATGATCCGGGATCGGCGCATACTGACGCTTGAGGGCGGGCGGATGACGACGCTTGCAGTACGTGCGCAGGAGCAGGCGATCGAACGACGAGCAGCCACACTCGCACAACCGGCGGGACGAGATGTCGGCCATACCGCACGGATGAACGCGGCGCGCGAGGTCGCAGAGCGCATCGGCGCTCCACTCACCGACGAGCAAGACATGGCGTTGCTCGTCCTGACCGGTCCCGAGCGCGCAAGCGTGCTCGTCGGCCCAGCCGGAACAGGCAAGGGCGTCGTCATCGACGCCGCAGCACGAGCAGAGCAGCTGGCAGGCTGCGAAACAATCGGGATCGCCGTCTCAGGCTCAACGGCCGAGCGACTGGGAAGCGATAGTCCAGCGCTCCAAGGAAGCACACTCACGCTTGACGCGCTCACCGCGCGGGCAAACACCGGAACCATTCACGTCGGTCCTGACACTACGATCATCCTCGACGAGGCCGGCATGGTCGACCACAAGCGCCTCGACGCCCTAACGGATCTGGCGGAGAGTTCGGGCGCGAAGCTGACCTCGGTTGGCGACGGCAAGCAGCTCCCCTCCATAGGTCCGGGTGGCATGTTCAACCGGCTCACAGGCCACGCGCCGACAGTGGAACTGGAGACGATCCACCGCACCACCGACCCACAGGAGCAACGAGCGTGGCAAGCGCTACGAGCAGGCGAACCCGAGCGCGCAATGGCCCACTACAAGGCCCAAGGACGGCTCCACCTCGCAGACACCCGCGACCAGGCCGCCGAGAGCGCCGTCCAAGCTTGGGCACGACTCACCAGGGAGGTCGGGATCGACAAAGTCGCGCTGATCGCCGACTCCTCGAACAAGGAGATCGACAGGCTCAACGCCCGAGCCCAACACCTACGCGCCCAACGCGGCGAACTCGGCCCCGACGAACTTCCCCTCTCAAGCGCACACTATGGGCTACGGCAAGGCGATCACGTTGCATTCATCGCCCAACACCGCCCACACGGTCAACCGCGCGTCGAGAACGGCACGCGCGGCCGGGTCACGGACATCGACCAGGACGGGACGCTCACGCTCACGCTCGGCGGGTCAGACCGCCGGCTACAGCTCGCACGCCAAGACGCCGAGTCGTTGCGGCTCGCCTACGCCCAACATGTCTATCGCCAGCAGGGCGCGACCGTGGATCGTGCCGTAGTGCTTACCGGTGGCTGGCAAACCAGCAAGGAGTCCGCGTACGTTCAAGCCACTCGCGCCCGTCACGGTACCGACTGGTACCTCGGCCGCGACCAGCTCGGCGAGGAAGGCCAAGACCCCGACCGGATCGCCAGCCTCGCCAAGCGCATGACTCACAGCCGGGCGCACACTCCGTCCGTCATCCATCGAGAAATCCCAGGCCCGTCGTGGGACCCCAGCCGCGATCCGCTACACCTCAGCCACCTGATCCCTCACGTCGGCAAGCTCACGCGAACACCAGCACGCGACGCGCCCTATCACGACGTCGGACGTGGGCGCTGACCGATGGTCACACCTCCGGTTCGCCAACTCGCGGACATCGTCTATTGCGCAAGCGCGCGCAGCGCCGGCGCGGACGCCTGCTTCCGGAAAAGCAGGCGTCGACTTCGCCTGAGTCAAGAGTGTCGCGGCTCTTCAGGGGAAGGAGCATCGATGCAGTTCCTCCTGTTGGGGAGTTGGCCGCCAAGGCTCAACTGGGCATCTGATACCCAAGACCTTCATCGCGGGTGGTACTGACGCTTGCGCATTAGATCCGTGCGGCTGGCGGCGAGCGCAACGTCGACGCCTCGACTACCTGCTCTGGCTACATGTGTGGATGCGGGGATCTCCGGGTGTAAGCGGTGCTCCTGTGTCGACTGCTGACGACGTCGGGTAGGCAGCAGAGGTCGGGGGAGGAGTGTGCTCTTGGCTGTTTCATAGAATCCGCCGACATGACCAAGCCAGCGCGCCGCGTTATCTACAGATCGACTAACGCACGGTTGGCACGCTTTGCGCTGGGTCTCGTGTTCGCGGCAGTGACTGCCTGGCTTGTGCTCCCGGTTCTTGCGATCGATCGCGGGCCGCCACCTCCGTTCGCGATTACGCTAGGCACGAATGCGTTGGATCTAGGTCCCCACGACGCGGACCTTCCGGGCACCGCACTTAGCGTCCTCAACGTAACTGCGCGCGCTCGTGGATGCTCCAACCCAGTGACGCTTGAAGGGACGCTCTGGCGATCAACCGACACCTGGTACGCGGAGAAGCGAGGGCGTTTCGCACGGCCACCAACCCAAGCGATCATCACGGTCGCCGGGGTGCCGGTCAGGTCCTTCGCCGTCGGCCTCGATTCGTTCTACACTCACGCAGTCGAAGGGGTGCGGCATGTGAGCGGCACAGCCCGTGTAACTAGCCTCAACGGTAGGACTGTAGTTGTCCACGATCATATGCTGCGGCTGATTCATTCAGATGGCACCACCTCTGCCGTGCTCAACGCGCCTCAGTGGCCTCAAGCTGCAACGCCCCTTTGGTTCGCCATTAGTGCCGACCTCATGCGACCCGCAGGTTTCCAGAGCTGCTACGTCGATTTGCCGCAGCTCTTCCCGTATCAGTCCAGCACTGAAGGCGAAACGAGCGCATCCGCCCGCTCCCAGATTCAGCTCATCCGTATCGGCGAACACATGTACTCGCCCCGCGCGCTCAAGAGCCCTACCGGTCTGGCGGACGAACCTGAAGGGCTCGGCGCCGGGGTGGTTACGGTATCCGTGGACAGCAAGCGAGTGGCAGACGGTTCGATCAGCGCAGGCGCGACTGCGACGACCAGTGGAGGAATACGTTACCTATGTCATCGCTTTGTCCGGCAGAAAGTGTTGCCGGGCCTCGATTCACGAATCTCTCCAGAATTCAATCAGCAGGCGAATCCGGATTGTTCCGGTACTCCCCTGTTTGAGGCAGCCGATGTTACATCCGACACAACGCGCCGGCTCTTCGCCGCGGGTATCATTGGTGCCTTGGCCGCAACATTGATTATCGAGGCCCTATTCCTTGGTGAAACCGAGACTGCTGCACAGGAGGGCAAGGCCCGGAAGCGCTCCCGTTGGCGCCAAACACGCTGACCTGAGTGGCGGTGCCCACGTCAGGCTGCCACCGCTTCCTGCAGGCGTGACGGTGTCTGAGCGCTAGACATCGTTGGTGCGGCGTTTGCTGGCGCACTGGTATTGCCGGGCGCTGACTAGCCAATGTGAGCAGGCACTGATGCAGCTATGCCACAAGACGCAACGGGTGCGCGTCCGCTGGAACCTCGCGCTGCTTCACATGCGGTCCCTCTCGTCGCCATCCCGACAGTTCAACGATGATCGTGCGGGTATCTGCCGCCGGACGCAACTTGCGCTCGAGTAGTGAAGCAAATCTGGAATCGTGGGTCGAAACGATCAGCTGTCGCCGTTGGCTAGTGCGCCGTAGCAGGTCGACGAGGCCCAGCAGATTGACGTCGTCGAGGCTTTGAAGTGGATCGTCGAGTAGCACTGAATCGAGCGGCAGCGTCGGCACGCCGAGGTTAAGAGCGAGGAAGATCGAGACGGCAAGCGCGTTGAGCTGCGAACTTGACAGTACGGTTCCCGGCCGCTTGACGACAACGTTGGCCAATGTGTCCTCCACGCTCGTACTGATACGACCTCGGCTGTGTTCGAATCTGGAGCTCAGTCTCACCCTGCGAAATGCCGGGTGAGGATCTATGCGCGCGTACACCCGCTCGACCAACGGCTCGATTTGACTCAGTTGGGCCTCGACAAGCTGCTCAGCTGATGTGCGGAGCGTCTCCAGAATTCGACCGGCAAACTCCCCAGTCTCCCGGCGGGCTGCCACGGCTGCGGTCGAGCCTTCCACCGCTAGGACCAACGCCTCTCGTTCTCTCGTTAGCTCGGCTCGGCGAGTCACCTCGCTGCTCTTCGCGAGCGCTAGTGCCAGCGACTCGCCGGCCCCTCGTAGCTCCGCACTCGACCGACGGCGCTGATCGGCGGCGGCGATCAGCTCGCGCAACGCATCATCACAGACGCATCCGAAGCTATCCCTATCGCGACGATGCGCTCAGCTCGCCGCGAATTCGCCAACGCTCTTGCCTGTTCCTGCGTGTGCCGTCGCGCGAGATCGGCCTCGATTTCCTGCGCTTGACGCTGGCGCTCGACCAACTCCTTGCCGAGCGAGTCGATGTCCGGCCCCTCGCTGCTAGTCCCGACAGGACCGACCGTGGAATCGTTGATTAGCGAGTGCAGGTGCGCGAGTGTCTGATCGCGGTCGTACTCCTGTGTGCAGACCGGACAGCGCTCGCCCAAATGCTTGAGCGCCAGCTCGGCTAGCGCACTCAATTGCGCTACCTGCTCCTCGGCGCGAAGTGCACGTTCGCGATGTTCTCTCTCCAACTTACGTGCCCTTTCCAGAGCTTCCTGGGCACCTTCGGTGGCAGTCTTGGCCTCCTTGAGTAAGGCGCTGAGAGGCTCTGGCGGTTCGGCCTGCTCCCGCTCTCGGTCTTCGACGAGTTCCTTCAGTAGCGCCTCCGCCTCAAGCAAGCGTCGGTCATCGCTGCGATGCTCTGCGGCTAGGCGCTTGAGCGCGTCGTCAAGCGCGCCCACCGCGTCAGGCGCATCTGCCGCCGGGGGAGCTGGCACATCATCGAATGTCTCGGCGAAGCTCTTCCACCACGCTCGCCAATCGGGGAACAAAGACGACAGGGGAGCACTCTCGGCACTCAGTCTCTCCAGCCGGTCGTCCAGCTCGGCAAGCCTTTGTCTCTCCGGCTCTGCCTCGGCATCGAGCCTGTTCGTCGCTTGCGACCACCCACGGCGCGCCTTGTCCAGCTCCACCTGCAGTTCGCGCACTCGGCCCACGCCAACCAGTTCGCTGATTGTCTGAAAACGCTCACTGTCGTCGTCAAACTCGACGAACTGCCGAACCAAGTCCTGCTGTAGGTAGACGCAGCGCGTCAGCGCCCTCGTCAACGATGCCTCGCCATCGGGGGCCGAGAGTGCTGCGGGCCACAGCCTCCGATACAGCTCGACCTGAGCCTCGCCTGCGCGCAGCACTGCCCCGTTGACCTCGACCCGCAACCGCGCCTGCTCATCTCCGCGTGTGCGCGAACGCACCACGCTCAGGCACTCTCCGTCATCGAACTCGATGTCAATGGCGACACGCGCCTCGTCGCTAGTGGCAAACTCAGAGATCACGCTCCCTCCGGGGTCTTCGACTCGCGGCAGACAGCCCGAAAGCGACCACATCACGGCATCGAACAGCGATGTCTTACCCGAACCGTTTACACCCAGCAGGATCACGGCGTTTGCGTCGAGATCGATCTGAGCGCTGGCGCCGAACGCCCGGAACCCCTCTATCTCTAGGCGCTTGAGCTTCACGTCCTACCGCTCCGCATGTTGTGCAACGCCTCGACTAGGGGCTTCTGCTCCGCGAAGGCCGACAACAGGACCTCAGAGACCGGCTCGTCGAACTCCGTGCGTAGGGCCTCTGCCAACAACTCCAGCGGATCGCGTGCCGTGGTCAGTCCCGCTTCGGAGGTCAATGGCAAGAGAGAGAGAAGAGTGCGTTCGATGTCGTTGACAGTCGCCAGCTCCGGCGCCGAGGCGACGAGCTTGCGGACACGCGCGGTGTCATAACGGATCTGATCGATGGCGTCGCTATCTTCGCCTCGTGCTCCGGGCGTCATCAGCACCAAATAACCGTCCCATGCCTTCGCGTCGCGATCGCTCAGATGCTTGGAGATCAGCTCGACCAGCACGCCTTGCGCATCCTGCCAACCGTCCTTCAAGAGACCCCACGTATCGAAAACGCATACTGCGACAACCGTGTAGGCATCCTCGAATACTCGCACCGTTTCGATTGGCCAGCCAGCGGTTTGCTCATTCGTGGCCAGTCGATAGCCCGCCGAGGATGCCGTCAGGATCTCGGACGCCGCACTCAGGATCGAAGTGGCCGTGAGCGAGCTGCTGGCCATCACGCCGCTCTTACCAAAGCGAGCGCCTCCGAGGGCTCACTCCTTAGCTGCTCAAGCTCAAAGATGGGAAACACGCCAGGACCGGTCACGATACTCCTGGGGGTCTTCGCAGCAACAATGTCCGCTGGCGGCGCGATCGCCTCTGGCCGCGCCTTGACGTGCGCCAACAGACCAAACGTCGGATACAGCGCCAAAGCGGCGTGCTGCCCCTGAACCCCGCGTAGCCGCTGTTCTGCAGTTGTCCAGGCGGCGATGCCTTGCCCCGAGCCGACGGCAACTAGCGCGACGCTCGATCCATCGTGCACCAACTCAAGCAGGCCGTCATTGACGAAGTTCGCCTCGCAGCCCGTCAAGCGCTCCAGCATGGCAATCCCCAACAGTAGGTCGCCCACGCTTTCGGCGTTCACTTCGTCAGCGCTGCAGTACGCCTTCTTCGGATCGAGCGTCCATTTCGCCCGTAGCTCCCCTAGGTACAGCAGGCCTGCATGCGCGAGACGCTCTAGCAGAGGCACCACTTCCTCCTCGACGACACCATGCTCCTTGACTACTGTCTTGGCGGCCTTCTCTAGCGCCCCGGCCTGCGCCTGCGCGACGCGCTCGCCAAGGGCCCGCATAAAGTCCGACCACCCGGTGCTGATGAAGTGCTCCTCGTCGATCTCGAGCTTGTCCGCGTAGACCGAGTCCTCTCGGGTACCAATATCGACCTGTACGAGCGTCAACGAATCTCCCAAGGCGGCTCTCAGTCGCGTCGCGCTCGCCACGAGCACGCCCACCTCGGTCCCCAGCCCCGCAAAGATCACTACGGGAGTCGCCAGTGCGATCCGGGCCATCACCTCCTCCCAGCCGGACTGCCACTGCTCTTCAAGGGCGGCAGTCCTCAGTATCAGCGTCTCTGGATCCTCCGCCTCAACGTTACGGTGCAGGTAGACAAGGTTTTGTGATCCCATGTTCTCGTGATCCCCGGGACGGCGCAGCACGCTGATCTTTGCGTCGGGACCGAGTCTCGCCAGCGCGTGAGTCATCGCCAGATCAAAGTTAAGCGTCACAATGTTCTGCGCCACACCCTCACGCAGCAACGCTGCGGCGAGCATCGAGCCCGCGTTCGGCGCCACAGAGTCGGAACTCTGCCGGAAGGCGATTGACCACCTCGCTCTGATTTCCACACTTCGCGTACACAGCGTCTGCCAGACACAGAGATCCTCGGGATTGGAGCAATCTCCGTTCTCGAGGACACCGTCGTATTGCAGTCTCCTCCAGATCTCCAGTGAACAGGTTCTTGAGTCGGGCAAGCCTGACGGATCCTCGATCGAGCAGCCTGCTCCCATCACGATCACGAGCTTCCCGCCGCCAGGATCGCCGGCGGCCTTTAGCACGCTCGACGGGATATCCATCAACAACCGGACCGACTAATGAGTTCGATAGTTCGCATTCTCTAAATATCGGTGTTGCACAACAAGATCGGGCTCGTCAAACGTAGTCGCGGAGTATGCCATCAAGAGCATCGCCAGCACCGAATGCTCCTTCTTGGCCCGACTCTCCAGCCCGTCAACAAAGGCGTGCTGATGTCGAAGATGGGGTGATCGGCGGCGAAGCAGATGTGTGGAGGGAGCCCGCGAAAGAGTCTCCACTTGGTGCCTACTGGAGAGTCGGGTGGCCCCAAAGGTGGCCCCAAAGGCGTCTCAGGACGGCTTGCGCTATTACCTGACGCAAGAATCCCGCACAGTTGTGCGGGATTCTGTGATGGGCCCGCCAGGACTCGAACCTGGGACCAACCGATTATGAGTCGGCGGCTCTAACCAACTGAGCTACGGGCCCGTGTCGCGATCCATGCGACTGATCAGAAGCTACCAACGTTGATCGTCTATGCGCTCGTGCGCGTGGGATGGTTTGATTCATCGGTCAACCAACGAGGGGAGCGGCAATGGCAGAGCGTGCAGCGATCGTCACGGGAGCGTCGAGCGGCATCGGGTTGGCGATTGCGCGAATGCTCGGCGAGGAAGGCTATGGCGTCACGATGGCCGCGAGACGCGCAGAGAAGCTCCAAGCCGCCGTCGACGCGCTCGCCGCGGATGGGTTCGATGTTCAGGGCGTTCCGGCCGCACTCTCCGAGGAGAGCGAGATCCAAAAGGTCGTGGCCGCTCACCACGAGCGCTATGGGCGACTTGACGTGCTTGTCAACAATGCCGGCGTCGGCATCGGTGCTCCGGTTGGAGACATCCAAACTAAGCATCTCGACATGCAGCTCGACGTCAACGTGCGCTCGATCGTCTTGTTCTATCGCGAGTGCCTCTCGATGCTGCAGGAGTCAGCGGCTGAGCATTCCAACACGCTGGTCGTCAACACCTCCTCGATCTCGGGCAAGCGCGCCGAGGCGTGGCTGTCGGTCTACTCGGCCACCAAGCACGCCGTCGTCGGATGGACCGAAGCGATGAACAAGGAGCTTGGCTCGTCCGGCATCAAGTCCACCGCCCTGTGTCCTGCCTTCGTGGACACGCCGATGACCGACTTCGCCAAGGGCCAAGTGCCGGCCGAGGAGATGATCAGGCCGCAGGACATCGCCGAGTCGGTGCGCTTCCTGTTGCGCGTCTCCCCTGCTTGTGTCGTTCCTGAGATGATGTTCGTGCGTCCCGGCGACGCCCTCTGATCACAGAAAGGACGCAAATGAAGCTAGGCGTGCACATCGGCTACTGGGGTCTCGGCCTCAGCTCCCAAGATCAGCTCGAAATCGTCCAGGAAGCCGAGAAGCTCGGCTACGACTCCGTCTGGGCCGCCGAGGCCTATGGCTCGGACACCGCCACGGTACTCGCGTGGCTTGCCGGGCAGACCTCCAAGATCAGGCTCGGCTCGGCATCTTTCAGATGCCGGGCCGTTCGCCCGCGATGACCGCGATGACGGCCGCCACGATCGACCAGCTCTCCGGCGGTCGCATGATCCTCGGCATCGGCTCCTCCGGACCACAGGTGGCCGAGGGTTGGCACGGCCAGCGCTTTGCCAAGCAGTTGCAGCGCACGCGCGAGTACGTCGCCGTTGTACGCAAGGCCCTCGCCCGTGAACGGCTTGAGTTCCACGGCGAGACGCTGGAGTTGCCTTTGCCGGACGGCCCCGGCAAGGCGCTGAAGCTGACGATCGCGCCTGTTCAGGAGCGCATTCCGGTCTATCTCGCCGCGATCGGTCCCAAGAACACGGCCCTGGCCGGCGAGATCGCCGACGGTTGGATTCCCACCCTGTTCTCCCCGGAGCATGTCTCCGAGCTGCGCCCGCTCCTGCAGGAAGGTGCGGATAGGACGGGACGCTCGCTCGATAACTTCGACATAGCTCCCACTGTCAATGTGTTCGTGACCGACGATCTAAAGGCCGCGCGCGATGCGATGCGGCCCTTCATCGCGCTCTACGTCGGCGGCATGGGATCGCGCAAGCAGAACTTCTACAACAACCTCGTCTGTCGCTACGGCTTCGAGGCTGACGCCAAGGTCATCCAGGACTTCTATCTCGAAGGCAAGCGCGAGGAGGCGATGGCGGCGATTCCTGACGCCTTGATCGACATGGTCTCCTTGTGCGGACCCAAGGACGTCGTGCGCGAGCGCCTGGCCATCTACCGCGACGCAGGGGTCGGCACGCTCGGGGATCACGCCGATCGCGTTCACCAAGGACGACCGCCTGGAGCAGTTGCGACTCGTGGCTGAGCTGGCCGGTTAGCGCGCTCGTATCAGACGGTCGCCTCGCGAAGTCCAGTAAGCAATCGAGCAAGTGTCCGTCTCTCCGCTCCAAGTTGTCTCGCCGGAGGTGGCCGAGAGCGCGACAGCCTCGCCTGAAACTCCTGCTCGGCGCTTTCGGGGACCCGGGTCACGCGTTCCCAATGATCGCCCTCGGTCGCGCCTTGCATGCGACGCGGCCACGACGTCACCCTGCAGACGTGGGAGCGCTGGCGAGCGCCGGTCGAAGCCGAGGGCATCGCCTTCACCCCTGCGCCCGAGTACAGCGCTTTCCCCATTGGCGATCACCCGCTCGACTTCTACGAGGCCGTCGTCTATGCCACCCGCGACACGCTCCCCTGGTGCGCGAACTGCAGCCGGACATCGTGGTCGCACGACATCCTCACACTCGGGCCTTCGCTCGCGGGCGAGCTGCTCGGCATTCCGCGCGCCACACTCATCCCTCACGTCTTCCCTGACGGCGGGACCCGGCTTTCCGATCTACTCTTTCGGTGCGCTCCTGCCCCGCACCGCACTGGGGCGCGCCTTCTGGGACGCGGGCACACCTGCCTATTCGTCGCGGCCTGCAGAGCGGGCGTCTAGCGCTCAACCGCACCCGAGCCCAGGTCGGCCTGCCACCGTTCGACCACGTCCACGGCGGCACCTCCGCGAGCTTGCTTTGGTCGCGACCTTCCCGCAACTTGAGTACCCCCGCCCTTGGCCGCCCCATGCCCATGTCGTCGGTCCTTTGATGTGGGAGCCGCCGGCACGAGGAGGGAGAGCGCTCCCGCCAGGCGACGATCCTCTGGTGCTTGTCGCTCCCTCTACCTCTCAAGATCCAGACCATCGGCTACTACACGCCGCGCTGCGCGGCCTCGCCGACGCTCCTGTGCGCGTTCTGGCCACGTACAACCGGCGTCTTCCATCGCGCCCTTTGTCCGTCCCCAATAACGCTCATGTCGTCGACTGGGTCTCCTACGCCAGCACCCTGCCACATTGTGATGCGATCGTCTGTCACGCAGGCCACGGCACCTTGGTCCGCGCGCTCTCTTGCGGTGTCCCCGTAATTGCCTGCCCCGTCGCTGGCGACATGAACGAGAATGCCGCCCGCCTGGCCTGGGCCGGCGCCGGAGTACGTCTTCCCCCGCCGCTTCATCTCACCGCGGCCCTTGCGTCAGGCAGTCGAACGGGCGCTCTGCAGAGCCTTCGATTCGTGCTCAAGCCCAGGTTCTGGCTGCGTGGGCTGCGACCCACGACGCCGGGAGCCGCGCCGCGACGCTAATCGAGCGGCTTGCCGCAGAGTGTTCCGCAAAAGGCACTGATAGCCCTTCTGCCTCCGTCAGGGCGAAGGCAGTCCCGTAAAAGGAACTCCGAGGCTCGAAACCCTTTCCTCCCCCTGGGGATCCCGTCCCCGTCAGGGGAGGGAGGGTTTATAAAGCTCCGGGGGTGGGACTCGAACCCACAACCTAGCGATTAACAGTCGCTCGCGCTGCCATTGCGCCACCCCGGATCGGGCTACCCCTGAGACACGATAGCCACTGGCATCTTACGGAAGCTTTGCAGCTCCCGCCTCGACCTCGGCGTGGCAATTGGAACAGAGCAGCACACACTTCCGCGCCTCACACCGCAGTACGGCGATGCTACGCGCACCACGTCGTGACAACCCGAACTTCTTGCTTGTCGGGTCCACGTGATGAAACTCGAGGGCCGCGAGACATCGACTATAGCCACACATCCGACACTCCCCCTCCAGCCTCAGCCACAAGAGTCTGCTTGACCTTGCGCCGGCGACGAACGACTGCCTCGATCCGACATTGACGGCACCTGTAATAACCACGGCCGTCCAGGATGTGTCGGACGCTACCGTGGCGGGAACACTCCAGAACGGGTTCGGCCTGTCCGCTCGCCCGAGCTTGATGCACGCCCGGCCGCGATGGTGCTCCAGGGGGCGCCTGTGTCTGCAGTCCGTATCGCTTGAGCCAATGTCGCACGGTGGCCTTGCTCCGTTCGATCTTCTCGGCTATCTCAGCGATGGAAGCGCCGGCATCGACCAGCTTCTCCAGATCGCTTCGTTCCAACCCACCCTTCGCCGTGTGCTTGGTCCGGTTGACCGCCGCAAGCTCGTGCTTCTTCATCCAGTACGCGACCGTCGCTTCATGCCTGCCGAACCGCTTGCCGATCTCGGCGAGCGATAGTCCTTGGCTCAAATGCTGTTCCAACGAAGCGCGATCCATGCACCGTATTGTCTACTATCGGTCGGACGGAAAGATGGGAACAGGCGTTCGTTTCGGTGGACCCGTGCACGACGGGCTTGCCGCCCTCCGAAGGAGTCAGCGGAGGCTAAACCTCCGCCCCGCTCTCCGCCAAAGCCCGCTCCTGAGCACGGTCGAACTCGCGCTTGACCTCTCCCCTCGCGCGCGCCAAGTCGCTCACCTCGCCGGCTCCCTGCACGCGGGCGGCGTGGATCTGGCGGTCGATTGAGGCTAGACGCAGCTGCAATTGTTGGACCTCCAACATCGCCGGCTTGGCAGAGCCTTCATGCGCGGGCCAGCGTCCCGCTTCGACGGTCAGCTCGGCAAGCAGACCCACCAGCTCGCGGTCCTCGGCGTCCACGCCCTTCAGCGGTTCAGCCAACCCGTCCTCCTTCAGGTGTGCGGCGGTGCGACGCAGCAGCTCACTTGTGAACACGTCTCCGATCTCCACCTCACCCAATGCTCTCTGTCCATGGACGGGCGTGGCGATACAAAGGGCCAAGAAGGCCCGCTCGGTGTCCTCGCGCGCTGAGAGCACCTTGCTGGCCCCCGACCCGCGCTCGCCCGTCCGGTCGCCCCCACCCCCACCGCGTGAGGCGCCGTTTTCCGCATCGCCGCCCGCGGGTTGTCCGGCAGGCGCCCCGCCACGGGCACGACCCTCCAATCCTCTCCTTCCTCCACCGCGTTCCACGCGAGCAGCCAGGAGCGTCTCGGCCAAGCCCTCGCTCAACCCCAGCCTGCCCGACACCAACCGCGTCAACTCCATCCGCATCGCGCTCGGCGGCAAGCCTTGCGAACACTGCTCGCAGCTCCCCAATCATGCGATCCCTGCCCTCCGGGCTGGTGTCGTCCCCTCCTGCCAAAACCCGTTCGACCCTGAAGCGCACAAACGGGGCCGCCCCCGCGATCGCCGTCTCGATCGCCTCGGCCCCCTCGCGCTGAACGAGGTCTGCCGGATCTGCGCCGGCAGGCAGCTCGACCACCTTCAGCTCCAGCTTGCGACGAGCGGCCAGGCGCGAAGCCTTCAGCATCGCCTCCTGTCCCGCCTTATCGGCATCGAGTGCGAGCAACACGGTTTGCGCCATGCGTCCCAGCTCGCCGATCTGCTCGTCGGTCAGCGCGGTTCCCATCAAGCCGACCGCGTTGGAGAAGCCGGCCTGGTGCAACGCGATCACGTCGGTATAGCCCTCACAGAGGATCACCTCCCCCGCCTTCGCGGCCGCGGACCTGGCCAAATCAGTTCCATATAGATGTCGGCCCTTGTGGTAGATGTCGTTGTCGGAGGTGTTCAGGTACTTCGGCTTCTGAGAGTCCCTCATCGCTCGCGCACCAAAGCCCAACACGCGTCCGCGCTGGTCGGACAGCGGGAACATGATGCGAGCCCTGAAGCGGTCATACAGCCCGCCCCGCTCTTGCGAGCGCTGCGCCAGACCACTCTCATATAGCTCCTTCTCCGAGAAACCGCCCCGCCGCGAAGCAAGCAACACCCGATCCCAGGCACTTGGTGCGTAGCCCACGCGAAACGCTTTCAGGATCTCCTCGCCCAGCCCACGTCCCTCCAGATAGGCGCGAGCCTGTGCGGCCTCCCCGGACTCCCATAGATAGCGCTCGTAGTAGGTGCTCGTGCGTGCCAGCAACTCCCACAGCCGCTCGCGGCGCATCCGACGCTCGGCTTCGCGCGAGTCCTCCTTTTCGAGCTCCAACTCAATTCCGGCCCTGTCGGCCAACAGCTCCAAGGCGCCCTTGAAATCGACGCCTTCGGTCTCCTGCACGAACGTGAATACGTCTCCGGAAGCCTGGCAGCCGAAGCAGTAGTAGACCTTCTCGACCGGCTCCACACTGAAGGATGGGCTGCGCTCGTCGTGGAATGGGCACAGTCCCTCATAGCTGCGTGCTCCTGCTCGGCGCAGCTCGGTACGTGTTCCCACCAGCTCCACGAAGTCGATCGCGTCGCGCACCCTGTCGCGCGAGTCGGGCGTATATCTAGCCATCCTGTCAAGGACGCTAGCGCGCGAACATGCGCGGCACTTCCAGGTCCGTGTACTCCCGGATGCAGTAGCGATCGGTCATGCCCGCCACATAGTCGGTGACCCGCTCTGCCAAGTCCTCATGTTCGACTACATCTTCGCGACCGCGACTGCCTGGCAACAGATCCGGATGCTCGACGTAGTGTTCGAACAGCTTGCTCACCACGTTGGCGATACGCGCACGCTCGGCGCGCACCGCTGGGCCCAGGTAGACGTGCTCGAACATGAACTTGCGCAGCTCGTCCATCGCCGGTCCCGCTTGCGGTCCCTGCACGATGTCCGCAGCGCGCGCCGAGTGCTCCACCATGTCGTGCACCAACGTGTCGATCCGTCGCGAGCCAGTCTCCCCAAGCACCATGATCGGTCCCTCGGGAAGATCGCGCTCGCTCAGCAGCCCCGCCCTGATCGCGTCATCGATGTCGTGGTTGATGTAGGCGACCCGATCGATCGTTCTCACGATCCGCCCCTCCAATGTGGAGGGCAATGGCGCCCGACCAGAGTGCTTGGCGATGCCTTCGCGCACCTGCTCGGTCAGGTTAAGACCGGCGCCGTCGCGCTCGAGACGGTCCACCACCCTCAGCGAGTGCTCGTAGTGGCGAAAGTCCTTGCCAAAGCGCTCTTTCAAACAGGCGTCGAGTGCTTCCTCGCCGATGTGCCCGAAAGGTGGATGCCCAAGGTCATGGCCGAGCCCGATCGCCTCGACCAGATCCTCGTTGAGCGCCAAGGCCCTAGCCACCGTACGCGAGATCGTGGTCACCTCCAGCGTGTGCGTCAAGCGCGTCCGGTAATGGTCACCCAGGGGGGCCACGAACACCTGGGTCTTGTGCGTCAGGCGCCGAAATGCCTTGCAGTGCACGATCCTGTCGCGATCCCGCTGAAACGGGGTGCGCAGCCCGCAGTCCTCCTCCGGGTGCGCCCTGCGCGCCGGATAGGAGCGAGCCGCCAAGGATGAGAGCTGGCGCTCCTCCATTTCGCGCCGAGTCTCGGCAAAGGCCGTGGCGACGGGCTCCGTGTCGTTTGCGATGCTCACACAACCGATTGTGGCAGCGCCTGCGGTTGGTTCTCCCCGAGCGCCGGCATGGGCGGTCTGTGGTTGATGGCGGGCATCAGGTGCACGTGCGCGTGGTGCTCAAGCGTCTCATTGACCGCGCGCTCCACCTGTCCCAGCACGCGCTCCTCGGCTTCGGGCGCCTCACTCAAAGGCAGCCCCAAGGCTTGGCCCATGAACTCATGCGCCTGCTCGCCCAATGGGAACGCCCCCGCCTCACAGGCGCTGCAGACCACACCGCCCGCGGCGCCCGAGAAGCCGACCAGGTGTTCGCGCTCGCCACAACCCACACAAGCTCCCAGCTGGGGCGCCAGTCCCGCCGCCACCAGCAACTTCAAGCGGAACGCCAGAGCGCTCGCCCTCGTGGCCTGGGCCGGAGCTTCATCGAGCAAGGCCAACTTGCGGCACAGCAGGTTGAACACGCCCGGATGGGGCTCCGAAGTCTCGAACAGGCGTCCCACCGCGTCGCACGCCCTCGCCGCGGCGTCCAGCGCGCGTGCATCCCCGCGTAGCCTCGCATGACCGTCGAGGGTCTGCGCTCCTGTCACTGTCAACAGCTCGCCCCGGCCTTCGTGTAGCTCGATGCGCAGGCGAAAGAACGGCTCCAAGCGCCCCCCGAAGCGACTACGAGCGCGGCGCACCCCCTTTGCGATGGCACTCACCCGACCCTTGTGGGGCGTGTACACGTGCAGGATGCGATCGGCCTCGCCGTAGCGCATCGAGCGCAGTACGACGGCCTCGGTCTTCACAAGTCCTGACATAGGCTGATCGAGTCTAGGATCGTCTCCGGCGGAGGGCATTCCAAGGTCGCTTTGTTCGCCTACTGACCCTGGGTGATCAAGCAGTAGACAATGAGCGGTTGCAAGCGGTTGCTCACATCGGAGAGTATGCGACCTAGGACGAGCATCAATTGCCTCTGAAGGCTGGGATTTAGGGAGAGGTACATCCCTCAGGGAGGAGAAAGCGCCGCCAAGGTCCGAGCGGCGTGTCTGGCTGTCCCTTCCGCGTAGGCCAAACCGGAGAGGAAGGTGGACGCTATCCACTATCTACTTAGGACTTCGACAGCCGCTGCCATTCCGGCTATGGCCGGGACGGCCCAATATGGTGGCCGTACCGAGCGCCTGGAGCGCAAGCCGAGCACACAGTTCCTGCTGGGCCGCCGGCACGACCCGGTAGCTCGCGAGGCCCTCCTATCTCGCATGATGCCCTTGACAAGAAGGATCGCGTCACGGTACCGGCCGCCGCGGGCGGCGGACTTCGACGATCTGGTCCAGGTAGGTCTGATAGCCGCGACGGATGCGATCACCGCCTGGGATCCCTCGGGCGCCGAATTCACGAAGCACGTCGCCGTGACGATCCACTACAGGATCACCGACTACGTTCGGATGCGTGGCCATCGCGGCGAACGTGGCTTAGACAATGCGCTGAGCGATCGCTCGCCAATGGGGGAGGAACTGCTGGCCCTGCTGCCGGACGACCAGCCGGGACCAGAGGAGGTTGTACTCGCGCGCGAGAAGGTCAGCTCGATCGCCGCTTTGATCCGGCGACTGCCGCCGAGGAAGCGTACGGCACTCTTGGGCATGATGAGCAACAAGACCCCTCAAGAAATCGATCCCGAGGCATCCAAGAACGCGATCTACTCGTCGGCGAGCCGCGCTCGCAGCAGACTCAAGCTGGCGATCGCGAAACTGTGAAGGTCGATTCGACAACCCACGTCACGTCATTTCTATACTTTATGAAGTAATGGATAACAACAGACAGATAATCGTCTACACGACCGAGCCGTGCTCATTCTGCACGCGAGTCAAGGGTCTCTTGGACGCCCGCGGGCTGCGGTATTCCGAGGTCAATCTCTCCAAGGATCCACCCGGACGAGTAGACCTCGCGAGCCGCACCGGGATGATGAGCTTTCCGCAAGTCGTCATCGGTGACGAGCTGCTAGGCGGCTTCGCCGAGACGCTCAGTGCCTTGGAGAGCGGTCGCCTCGAGGAGTTGCTGGCCTAACGATTCGATGGTGTCCCCCGCGCGGTCGTGGCTGACAGCGCTCGCACACATAGGTGCCCCGCCCGCCCACGACCATCTTCACGATCGTCCGCCCGCAAGTCGCGCACGGCTCGCCCTCACGACGGTGCACCTGGAAGCGGTCCTGAAACGAGCCCCAAACCCCGTCCACGTGGCGGAAGTCGTCGATCGTCGCCCCCCGCGCCTCGATGCCGGCCTGTAGCGCCCACACCAGCGCCTCCCTCAAGCGCCCATGCTGGTCGGCAGTTAGTCGCCCAGCCGGGCGCAACGGGTGTATGCCGGCCCGGTGCAAAGCCTCGTCGGCATAGATGTTGCCCACGCCCGCCATCCGTCTCTGGTCGAGCAGGAACGCCTTGACTGGAGTCGTGCGTCCCCGCGCCAGCCCGCGCAGATGCTCGGTCGTGAAGCCCGCGTCCAAGGGCTCCAAGCCAAGGCGCGCCTCAAAGAATGCCTCGAGTGCCGCAGCGCCAAGCAAGAGCTCGCCCGTACCGAATCGGCGCGGATCCACGATCACCAGCCGGCTCGAGCCCAGATCGATGCGCACCCGCACATGGGTCTGCTGAGGGCTCGGATCGCCCAGGACCGTGCCAGTCATGCGCAGGTGCTGGGCCAGATAGACCTCCTCGCTCAAACTCCACACGAGATACTTACCGCGCCGCCCCAAGCTCTCCACCTCTCGCCCAGTCAGGGCGTCCTCCATTTCGGCAGGCGCGAGCGGCCTGCACCAGCGCCAGTCGAGGATCTCCACGCGCTCCAGCGTGCGACCCTCCACCAGAGGCGCGAGCTGGCGCCTGATCGTCTCTACCTCCGGAAGCTCTGGCATGCAGCGCCCAGCATAGGGGCGCCAGTGCCAGGACCATTGCCGAGGAGCGACTCGCGCTCACATAGGCCAGCCTCAGACGGGCCTGCGCATTGTGCGCGCCTGCGCTCGTGGATGTGCTCCGAAATAGGCATCCTTGAGACGATCAGCCGACAGGTGGGTGTAAATCTGAGTCGTGGCCAGGTCAGCGTGTCCGAGCATCTCCTGTAGCGAGCGCAGATCGCAGCCCCCCGCGAGCAGGTGCGTGGCGAACGTATGGCGCAAGGTGTGTGGCGTCATACGCTCGGCCAAGCCCGCGCTGTGGGCATAGCTTTGGATGATCTTGTAGACGCCCTGTCGGGTTAGTCGTGCACCACGATGGTTGACAAACAAGCTGGTCTCTACACGCGCCCCCACCAACACCGGACGTCCCCGATCCAGATAGCGCTCCAATGCCTTTACCGCGCTGCTGCCAACTGGCACGATCCGCTCCTTGGAGCCCTTGCCGCGCGCACGCAACATCCCCTCGTCTGAGTCCACGTCGCCGACCTCCAAGGCGATCGCCTCCGAGACGCGCAGACCGCACGCATACATCAGCTCCAGCAGCGCCCTGTCGCGCAACGCGAGCGGCCCGGTGCCCTTCGGCTGCTCCAGCAACTCGGTGACCTGCTCGCGGGAAAGCACCTTGGGCAGGCGCATCAGCTTCGGAGGACTCCGCAGGTCGGTCGTGGGATCGTGGACGATCAGCTCTTCGCGGCGCAAGTGCCGATAGAACGAGCGCAGACACGCCGCCTTGCGTTGCAAAGTCGCGGGCGACGCAGGTGCGCGTTTCTCATCCCCTTCGGCGAGTTCCGCTAGAAAACCAGCGAGATCGCTGTGGGTGGCCCGCAGCGGTGAGACTCCGCGAGCTGTTAGGTAGCGCCCGAACTGAGCGAGATCAGACTGGTAAGCGTGCAGGGTGTTGCGCGACAGGCCACGCTCCAACTCCAAGTGGGCCAGAAAGTCGAGTGTCAACTGCTCAAGGCGCTCGCCATCCGTGTTTCGCCCTGGCTCAGTGTCGCCCACGCTCGAAGTTTTCGACCCCGAGCCCTAGGCTCCTTGGCGGTGCAAGCAGACTCTCAGCGACTCCCCGGCTCGCTCTCAGAGCTCTCGCCCAGGCCGGCCAGCACGGTCCCGCCGGCAAGCGCGGCGCCAAAGAACAGAGGGTCCTCAACGATCGTGCGGCCCATCGTCTGCGAGGGCAGACCGCCGGCGAGGTATCCGGGTAGGTCGACAGGGGCCCGCCGCCAGTCGTGACGGGCCATGCGCGCGGGACGATCCACGTCCAGCTCGAGCTGTGGCTTTGAAGGTGCCCGCGCCGACCCGAACACCGATCCCAGGCTGGCCCTCAGATCGGCACCCGCGGGCGAACGTATCCCAGCCGGAAGCGCCACGGTGACGGGCTCAAGCAGCATGTCGAGCACCGTTAGTGTGTGATGTGAGAGGCCACGGTGACGGGGCCGCTCATCCGCCGAGGACATGCGCGCAACCAGCAGAGTGCAAGCCCCCAAAGCAAGCGCGGTATGGGCCGAGTCGAGCGCGCTCATGCCACCATGGCCAAGCGGCGAGCTGGACCCTACGATCCCCGGTCCCGGTCCGCACACTGCCGCGTCCCAAGCGAGCCGCTGAAATCCGTGGTGAAGGGCCCCAGCAGTGGTGATCGCCTCCAACTCGCCACCGTAGGCCGCCCCAGCGGTTATGTGCCCGGCGAGCAGTCCGCGCTCGCGCAGCGTGCGCACGACCTTAGAATGACCACCCGGCAAGGCCCCGCCCGGCGTCTGGACGTATCCAAGTCGCGCCTGGGGTCTTGCCTGTGCAAAGGCCCAGGCCACTGCCGCCAACTGGCCGTGCAAAGCGAGCACGGCGACACTGCGACCCAAAGGTAACTCCAACTGCTGGTCCTCGATGGGCTCCACCGCGTGCTGCAGGCTCGTGTAGTTGAGCTTCATCACGTGGGCTCCCGTCCGCCCGTCGCCCGATAGCCCCCGCGTGAGGTTGGCGTGGACGATGTCAAAACCACCAGAGCCCAAGCCCAAGTCACGCGCTTGGGTGTTCACGATCAGCTCGTCGCCCGTTCGACTTGACCCCACCAAGCCGACATCCGCGATCGCAGGTCGCTGCTCGCCGTCGAGGGAGATCGAAAGCTCCTGCTCGGGGCCATCGGCGGTAGCCGCCTGGAGGACGGTGGCTCGGCGGAGCTTCAGCACAGGTAAGCGCTAGAGGCGGGCGGGACGAGCGGGCCGCGGCTCACGCTCGATGGAGACATCCACGTCGCATTCGCACTCTGGCAGGTTGGCGATCTCGTGTGCGCGGTCCACCATCCTGGCCGCCACCGTCTGCGCCTGCTCTTCACTTGAGACATGAAAGACGGCCAGCACGCGCACCGGTGGGTGCGCGCCATCGCCGTCGGTGGCGTGCCGCTCACTCACGAGCGGCCAGCGAGCCCACGCTCGCCACCAGAGTGCGCGTCTATCGTGCGCAGCGCAGCCGCCACGAAGCTGGCAAACAGCGGCGCTGGACGCTCCGGACGAGACTTGAACTCAGGATGAAACTGGGAGGCGACGAAGAAAGGATGACCTTCCAACTCGACGACCTCAACCAAGCGCTCGTCCGGGGAGGTGCCCGAAATGCACAGCCCGGCGCTCTGCAGGCGCTTGCGCAACAGGTTGTTGACCTCGTAACGGTGGCGGTGGCGCTCGTAGACAACCGCTTCGCCGTATGCCTCGCGTACACGAGTATCTTCGTGCAGCTTGATCGGGTCTGCGCCGAGGCGCATTGTGCCGCCAAGGTCCGCGACCTCCTTCTGCTCGGGCAAAAGGTCGATCACCGGATAGGGCGTCTCGATGTCGAACTCGGTCGAGTTGGCACCCTCCATATCCGCGACGTGCCTTGCGAACTCGGCGACGGCGATTTGCATTCCTAGGCAGATGCCCAAATATGGAATGCCCTTCTCCCGCGCGATTCGAGCCGCCTCGATCTTGCCCTCGATGCCTCGCCCACCGAAGCCACCAGGGATCAGGATCCCGTTTGCCTCTTCGAGCAACTCGCGTGCCGATCGCCTGTCCCCTGGAGGGTCGGCCTCGATCCCCTCGACGGGCGATCGGGGACGACCCTCACGCTCCCTGTTTTCGTCCGCCTCCAAGTGCTCGGAATCGATCCAATCGATCTGAATCGCGGCACCCAGCAACGCGCCGGCATGGCGCAGAGCTTCAGATACCGACAGGTAGGCGTCCTCCAATTGGATGTACTTACCCACCAAGGCGATCCGCACGGTGCGATCGGCCAGCTCGGCCCGTTCGATCGGCGCCTGCCATTTGGACAGCTCGGGCGCGGGTGCCTCCAGGCCAAAATGCTCGAGGATGCAGTCGTCTACTCCCTGGTCGCGGAATACGAGCGGCACCTTGTAGATGTTGTCCACGTCGCGGGCGGAGACGATCGCGTCGGCCGGCAGGCTCGCGAACAAAGCGATCTTCTTGCGGATCTCTTGCGAGAGAGGACCCTCCGAGCGGCACATCAGCATGTCTGGAGCGATACCGATCCTGCGCAGCTCGTTGACCGAATGTTGGGTGGGCTTGGTCTTTAGCTCGCCCGCGTGGCCGATATAGGGGACGAGCGTGAGATGGATGAACATGCAGCGTCGTCTCCCCACGTCGACCGGAAACTGGCGGATCGCCTCAAGGAATGGCAAGGACTCGATGTCCCCGACGGTGCCACCAATCTCGGTGATCACGAAGTCTACGTCGGCCGACTCAGCAATCAAGGAGACGCGCTGCTTGATCTCATCGGTGATGTGGGGCACGACCTGGACTGTGCCGCCGAGGTAATCACCGCGGCGCTCGCGGCGGATCACAGTGTCGTAGATGCCGCCGGCGGTTACATTTGAAGCGCGGGAAGTATTGGCATCAGTGAAGCGCTCATAGTGACCGAGGTCGAGATCGGTCTCGGCGCCGTCCTCGGTGACAAACACCTCCCCATGCTGGTAGGGGGACATCGTGCCCGGGTCGACGTTGATGTAGGGGTCGAACTTCTGCAAGCCCACCGTCAAGCCGCGCGAGACCAGGAGACGTCCGATCGAGGCCGCCGCGATGCCCTTGCCCAGCGAGGACACGACGCCGCCGGTTACGAATATGAACCGAGTCTTGGCCGGAGCCTGTGCGTGGCGGTCAGAGTGAGGCGAGTTCATCGAGGTACGCCCCAGGAGTCTAGCCCCCGCAGCAGCGGCATCCGCTCGACGAGCTTAGTGATCGAGCGCAGCTCACCGTACAGCGTGATCGCAAAGAGCAGAGCAAGCGCAATCGCCTGTCCCAGAGCGGACAGCGCGAACACAAGCCACAGGCCCGCGAGCGCGCCCAACAGGTTGGCCCCTGTGTCGCCGAGCATCGCTCGCTCGCGTAGGTCATACAGGCCGGCGACCAAGGCGGGCCCGATGAATAGCCCGAGCGCCCACAGGGGCCGCATGCTGGCCGCACCGATCGTGAGACCGGCGCCAAGCAACACGAATACCTTGGTCGCGCGCCCCGGGCGCAGGTCCAGCAAGTTGAAGACGTTCGTGGCCAAGACCAAAACCGCGCTCGCCAAAAGCCAACGGCCCGTCGACGGCTCCATGTAGCTGGTTACATACAAGGCGAGTCCCAACGAGCCGACCGCCTTGAGCGCGCCTGTCGAGAGCTGCAGGTGAAGCACCGCCCGTCCGTGTCCACGCCAGCCGCGGGGCTCGCCGCCGAGCGTGTCGTCGATAAGCCCGAGAAAGGCTACGCCAAGGACATACACCGAGACCATGAGGGTCTCTGGATGGAAGACTTCCGTGACTTCCAATCGCTGCAAGAGCGTTAGCGGGATCAAGGCGACCAAAGCGCCCGCCACGCTGAGCACGCCGAAGGGAAAGACGACGTTTCGCTCACGGAAGTTCGGCTTTACGTGTCCCGCCTCACTCAGCGCGCGCCGCAAAGGTGGCGCCAGCAGGGCCGCCGCGAGCAAGGCAAGCGCGAAAGGGAGGGCATGCACCCCCGGAAGTTAGCGGTCTTGGCGGACAAGCTGTGCGGCCGATCAATGCTGGGCAAAGACCGTGTTGGCCGAGGGCAGGAGCGCTTCGGCCGTCGGCTTGGCTCCATATGCGCCACGATCGCCGGCCAGGGCGAAAGCCAAGGCTGCGCGCCCCGCAACCGTTTCGAGATTGTCGACGCTGGCCAGTTGTTCGGCCTTATACCAAGGCACCTGGGAGGGTTCGGTACCGCTCAGCTCCACGCCCACGACAGGCACTCCGGTCGAAAGCGCTCCGGCGATCAGACCCGACTCGAATTCGGCGGTGCTCTTGGCCGCCTGCGGGCTCATGCCGGTCGGGTCAGAGCGCACCACGACGAGCCCTTCGAGCTTGCCAAGTTCGCCGTCGTTGGAGCTGAGCAAGCGGCCTTGGACCCGTTCGAGCAACTGTCCGCCCTCAACTAGTTGCTTGCCGATGCGCACCCCAAATTGCCTCACGAGCGTGGGGTCGGAGGCCAGGGCACTGTAGCGGTAACCGCTTGCCTGAGTGGCCAATCCATTCAAGTCAAGCGGCTCGCGGATCGCCGCCACGCCCTTGACGCTACCGCCGGCCTCCCCCACCCCGTCACGGACATAAGTATCGATCGTGTCCGAGGAGCCGCCCAGGAAGACAAGGCCTATACGTCTTTCGCCAAGAATGTCATGCACGGCAAACGGCCACAGATCGGTGCCCAGCTGTTCCGCTTCGGAGAGCTTCGTGCCTACCTGTTCGAGACTGTGTTGGGAGGCGCTCACTTCCGAGCGCAGGTTTTGCACGATCCCGTTCTGAGCGGAGGACACAAGATTTGAGTCGCCGATGGCCACCCCGATGAGGACGCCCACGGCAAGCGCGAACAGGACGGCGGCAAGCGAAAGCGCGTGGTAGCGATAGTCGAACATCGGGGATTGATCTCAACTGCCGCCGGAGCCGAACAGAAGCTGAAGCTTGAGCCATAGTAGATCGACCACGTCGCGCAAGGCCGGAGTCAACGAGACAACCGCGATCAGGGCTATCAGCCCTGCCACGATAACCACGATCAGGGGCGCGAGCCCCGGCATCGGCCGGTATAGACGGCTCACCCCCTTGGCGTCGATCAGGATCTCGCCGATTCGCAAGCGCGTAAGGAACGTAGAGGACATACCCTCGCGATTGCGGTCCAGAAACTCGACAAGGTTGAATTGCGAGCCGACCGTCACGATCAGGCGCGCACCCTTCTCGGCGGCGAGCAACATCGCCACGTCCTGGCTGGTACCGGGTGCTGGGACCAACTTGAAAGGCACACCCAAATCCTCCAAACGGCGGCGTCCGGGGGCTCGGCCATCAGGGTAGGAGTGGACTACCAGCTCGGTCTTGCCTTGATGAGCACCGAGCAGGGCCACCTCGCTGGCGGAGTCCATATCGCCGACGATCATGTGGGGTGTTAGGCCCGCCTCGAGCAGTGCATCGGCGCCACCATCGACAGCCACCAGGACTGGCCTGGTGTCCCTGATAAACGACCTAAGCGCCCGCAGGTCGCGTTGGTGATCGACGCCACGTACAACCACGAGCGCCGAGCGGTCGCGGAAGTCGGTACGAAAGCGCGGCAGGTCGATCCGCCCAGAGAGCAGTTCGCGCTCCTCGCGCATGTGCTCGATCGTGTTGTGGGCGAAGCGCTCCAAGGCATCGCCGACCTCCAACCTGCGAGCCTCGGTCTCGGCGCGCACACGCGCCAGGTCGAGTACTTCTCCCGAGGCGAGCGGATGACCCTTGTAGAGCACCTCGCCGCTCGCCTCCGCGGGTCGCACGTACACCGTCACCGGATCTCCGTCGGAGAGGGAATTAAAGAGGGAATCGTCGTACAGGTCCACGAGCAAGATGCCCGCCTCGACCAACAGTTGCGGCCCAAGATTCGGGTATGTCCCGCTCGTGGAGGACTTGCAATTGAGCACTGCCGCGGCTCCGGCAGCGATCAGCTCCTCAGCCGAGACACGATCGATGTCTAAGTGGTCGATCACGGCGATCTCGCCCGCGATCAGATGCCTCACCATCAGCTTGGTCTTGCGCCCGAGCCGCACAGACCCACCGACCTCGAATTGCGGCGCGGGCGAAGACCCGTAGACGGGCGCAGTCGTGCCAGGCGGCTGCCGAGTCGCGGCCATGTGAATCGAGGGTAACGCTTGGAACTGTCAGGCGGCGCGGCGCAGATCCTCGGCATGCTGCCGAGCGGCGCTGTCTTGGTCCTCGGCGCCGAGCATTCGCACCAACTCGGTCACGACCTCCGGCTCACCGAGTTGGGAGACGGTGGCAAGCGTCGGATCGACCGAAGTGTCCTTGGCGATCGAGAAGTGGCGCGCGGCCAGCGATGCGATCTGAGGCAAGTGGGTTATGCAGAGCACCTGCCTATCGCTCGCAAGGTTCTGTAGGCGCTCGCCTACCGCGCGAGCGGTGTGACCACCGATGCCGGCGTCGATCTCGTCGAATACGAGCGTGGACTTAGAAGGAGTGCTGGCCTTAGTGGCAGAGCCTGCATGGCATGCGCTCGTGAGCGCCAGCATTACGCGCGAAAGCTCTCCGCCGGATGCGATCTCGCGCAGAGGGGCCGCCGCGACACCCGGATTTGGCGCGATCGTAAACTCGACTGTGTCTGCCCCATTGGCTTTCGGCTCGGTGGGGTTCAAGCTGATCTCGAACATGGCGTCGCCCATGGCAAGCGCGCCCAGCTGCTCGCGCACCGCGCCCGCAAGACGCTTGGCGGCCTTCTTGCGGTTGGTGCGCAGCGCCTCAATGTGCCCTTGCAGGTTCGCTCGCTCGCTTAGCAAAGCCTCGACGGTGCGCTCTTGCGCAAACCCCGCATTGAGTAGTTCCTCGCGCCGGGCGCTCGCCTGCTCGGCGTACTCTTGGACCGCCCGGATGGAGCCACCGTGCTTGCGCATAAGGCGCTCGAGCGCGACCAGTCTGCCTTCTACGTGCTCGAGCGTGTCGTCCTGTTCGTGGGCGCCTTCGCAGTAGGCCCGCAAACCGCCGGCGACGTCTTGCGCCTCGATCGCAAGCGCCGCGCACCGGGCCGTGTGGGCATCGAGATCCGGGTCGATGCCACCCACCGCGTCGAGCTTTGCGCTGGCAGTGGCAAGCAGATGCGCGGCACCGGATTGCTCTGAAGGATCGGGGGTTAGGGCATCCAAAGCAGTGGCAGCCGCCGCGTGCAAGGTCTCCAGACCGCGAAAGCGCTCGCGGCGCAGCAACAACGCTTGATGTTCCTGCTCCTCGGGCGCAGCTGTCTCGATCTCCGCCAGATCATGCTCCAATAGCGCCAGGTCGCGCTCGCGGGCAGCCTCCAGCTCGGCTAGGCGCTCCAGTTCGGCTTCGTGTGCGCGAATCGCGCGGTATGACGCTCCGCACGCTTGGAGTCGAGCTGCATGTGAGGCGGGACAGACTTCGTCGAGCATCCGCAGCTGAGCCCCCGCCACGACGAGCTTGCGGTGCTCATGCTGGCCGTAGAAAGCGATCAGGCGCGCGCCCAGCTCGCGCAGATCGCCGACCGCGGCGGCACGTCCGTTGAGATAGGCACGTGTGCGCCCGTCGATATAGACGCGTCGGGCGACGGTGAGCTCTTGCAGTTCGTCCTCCAGGCGCACATTCTCAGGTAGCTGCTCGGCGAGTTCCTCGCGGATGTCCTCGGGCACCAAGAACACTCCCTCGACGTAGGCTTCCTCGGCGCCCGGCCTGACGATGCCGCTGCGCGAGCGTCCGCCCATCAAAAGATCCAAGGCGTGGGCGAGCACAGTCTTGCCGGCGCCCGTCTCGCCCGTGAGGACGTTCAGACCAGGGACGAAGACCAGCTCAGTGCGCTCGATCAAGAGCAGGTTTTCAACGCGCAACTCGCAAAGCATGTGCGACAGGTGTACCAGCGGCTACCGACGGATCGGCGCGTAGGTAGGCTGGCAGAGAGCGAAGCGTTCCCGGCGGGTGCACCTCCGTGACGGCCGTTTGCGCCCCAGACAGGTCGATATTGTGGGATCGAGCGCAAAAGATCCGCTGGGGATGGCGGGTTCACTAAGGGGACTATCGGCATGGTGGCCAAGGATGCCCAACACTCAACTCGAGCCAGAGCGGCTCAACGCGAATGCCTCTCCTCGACGGAGCTGGCGGGACGCTTGGACGAAGAGGTCCACAGGGCGGCCCGCCAAGACACCCCACTGAGCTGCTTGTTGGTGAGCCTCGAAGAGATCGACCATCTGTCGCAAACCTATGGCGAGGATCTGCCGGCACAGGCACTGGCCTACATCGCCAAGGCCCTGATCCGCCAGCTGCGTCGCTTCGACCGTGTAGGGCGTGTGAGCGACAGCGAGCTGTTGGTGATCCTGCCGGGTGCGGACGTGCGCAGGGCCGAGATCGTTGCGCGGCGAGCGCTCGGTCGGCTGAATTCGGTCAAGGTCGAGGTCGAGGGTCGTCGCGAAGCTCTGCGCATCTCAGTCGGGATCGCCGCTTGGCGCGATGGGTTGCAGGCCATACAACTCGTTTCCCAGACACGACTTGCGGCGCAGCGACGCAACTTGGAGGACGTGCCACTGAACAGCGCCTTCGAGCGGACAGCAGGCGGCGTGCAGGAGCTGCCGCTGAGACGTTCATAATCCCAGCCCGTGCTTTCCGGGTCCGAGCTGTGGCTGCTGCGTTTGATGGCCGATCGAGGTCTCGCGCTGCTCGACGCCTCCACGCTGGTGATGGTCGTGGAGGAGCGCAACGAGCTGCGCGTGGCCGCCGCTAGCGGGCGCGTATCAGTGCGCGTGAGAGTGCTCCCCTTGGAGGGCAGCGCGCTTGGCGCCATCTACGAAGCCGGCAAGCCGCTCTCGCTCGACAAACCGAGGGGACAAGAAGCGACTTGGTTGCACGAGCTGGGCCTGGAAGTGAGGGCTGTCTTGGTGGAGCCTTTCAGTATGGACGGGCAAGGCGGCGGACTGGTGATCGCCGGCCGCGAGGACGGAGGCTTTCGCGATCCCGACCGGCGCGCCCTGAACTCTTTTGCGGCCAGCGTCGCCCAGCGTCTGGCCGCCGAGCGCTCGGTGGAGATCGAGCGTTTGCGCTTCGGCATGGAGGCTCGCGAGCGCGAGCGCACACGCTGGGCAAGGGAGATCCACGACGAAACGGTGCAAGGGTTGGGAGCTTTGCGGCTGCAGCTGGCTAACGCGCGTGACCTGGGCGATCAGACTGCCCTGAGCACGGCGGTGGACACCGTTTTGGAGGGCCTGGGTCAAGAGATCGATGGGCTACGCCATCTGATCACCGAGCTTCGCCCAGCTGCCCTGGACGACTTCGGATTGGTGCCGGCTCTGGAAGCACTCGCTCGCAGAGCCCAGGCGATGGACGGCCTGGAGATCGAGACCCGGATGGAGCTGGCGGACGACGACAGGCGCCTGGACCCGGAGCTTGAGAGCACCGTCTATAGGGTCGTGCAAGAGGCGCTCACGAACGTGAGTCGCCACGCGAAAGCCACACGCGCGGTGATCAGCGTGAGCGAGCGCGACGGCGCGGTCACGGCGGCCGTCACCGATGACGGTGACGGCCTGCCCGAGGGCGGACCCTCGCGGCCCAGGACGCCGGGCGAAGAACTGAAGGGCGGCTTTGGCGTGTCCGGTATGAGGGAGCGCGCCGAGCTGGTCGGCGGCGAGCTCGAGCTCGTGCCTGCTGCGGGCGGCGGGGCGACGATGCGCCTGACGGTGTCCTTGGCAGGGCGACCGACACCGGCCTGAAATACGCTCCTACTCGACGAGGCCCAGCTTGCGTGCGTAAGCCGTGATCTCGGCGCGAGAGGAGAAGCCGAGCTTCTCAATAGCACGCGCCCGATAGGTCTTGACAGTGCGCTCGGCTACGTGCAATTGCTCGGCGATCTCCGGGTTGGTGTAGCCGTTGGCGATCAGGCGCACGACCTCGCGCTCGCGCTCGCTCAAAGCGACCCCCTCTTGTTGGGCGCCGTCGCCCGCCACCATCAGCGCCCCCAAGCGTGGGTGCAGATAATTCTGCCCTGTGACCGCCAAGCGGAAGGCCTGCAAGAGCTCGGCCGGCTCGGCCTCCTTGAGTACATAGCTGCGGGCTCCCGCGCGCAATGCTTGGCGCGCATACTCGGGATCCTCGCGCATCGTGAGGATCGCCACCGCGAGCGGTGGATGGGCCACGAAGCACGTTGGCAACGCCGCCAGGCTGGAGCCGCCGGGCATCGTCAGATCGAGTGTGAGCAGGTCCGGCTTGAACTCGCGCACCGCACGGATCGTCGCGGGCACGTCAGCTGCCTCTGCAACTACCCTGAACTCGCCTGTCTCGCGCTCAAGCACAGCCCTGATCCCGTCGCGCACAACCGTATGGTCGTCGGCGATGATCACATCTATGGGCCGGTCCACACCGGGCTCTTCGCTTGCCATATGTCGCTAACCGTACTCGCTCCGCGGGACGACTTGCTTGCGGGAAAGGCGCCTAGCCAAGCACGGCGCACGGGCTCCGACATCGCTTGCTCAACCAGATATGCCCTTCCCGGACGACACAAATCGGCACCTTTGGGACGACACGATCGGCACCGACCGCTCTACAGACAAGTGCCCTTATGGACGCCATCATTTAGAGCGTGTTCGCACCTCCTCTTGTGTCGGACTCGGTCTCTGCCGCAGAGAGCCTGAAGTCACAAAAACAAGGCGTCCGGCGATGATCGAGCTCGGAGTAGCGGCCACTTGGATCGCCATATCGATCGCAGGCGCGAAGGGGCTCACGATATTCGCTCGCGTCACCCCGAGCGACTTCGAAGTCGACCCGTATCCAATCGTTGCCGAGAGCGGTTTGGACCGCGACGAGGGTTACGGGAGCGAAGCGAGGACACACTCGCCCGGGGCACGGTGATGAACGGACTCGTGCCTAGCCCGGCTCCCTCCAGTGCTCCTCAGTCACGCCATCGGCGACAGTTGCGCTTGGTTGATTGCCCTGCGGTGGCACCCTCATCGCCTTTGCCGCGCCCTGAGCGCACGCCCAAGCATGCAAATGCGACTGTCACGCTGAAGCGTGGCCACGTGTTGGTAGTGGGCGTCGATGCCGATGCACGTGCCCACATGCTGAGCGAGTTGCGCGACGTGCTGCCTTGTGGCACGCGCTTCGTCGAGACCCAGGAGACCTGGGAGGCCTTGTCGCTGGCCGAGGGTAGCCAGATGGTCGTGCTCGTTGGTGATCTGGAGGAGCTTTCGGGCGCCTCCGTGGTCCGTCTGCTTGCTCGCAGACAACCCGCTCTTCCGGTCCTGGCGGTCGGTGGCGAAGCGGCGCCGGCACCCCCCGACGCTGCCAACGGATAGAACGACCACGAGCGTCGATATGTCGCGGTGTTGTGGCGTACCGTCGTCGCCCCACCCTAGAATGCCGCACACCCGGCGAGAAACAGTCGACCCATCGCCAGCCTCGAGGGGCATCCTTGCTTCCCAAGTCTTCCCGACTGCGGAGAATACTGCTTGCCTATACGGTCAACGAACTGGGCACCTGGTTCGGGTATGTCGCGCTGGCTTTGGGCGTCTACGACCACACTCACAGCGCGATCGCCACAGCCGGCCTGTTCATCGCTCGGGGCTTGCTCCCCGCGCTGCTTGCCCCTGTACTGGTGGCTCGCGTGGAGCGCTTGGATCGGCGTGGCTTGCTCGCCGGGCTGTATGCGATCGAGGCGGTGCTCACCTTGGCGTTGGCTGTCTTGCTGTGGCGTTTCTCGTTCCCCGGCCTGTTGGTCTTCGTGGCGATCGATGGGGCGGTCGCAGTGGCCGCGACCGCCCTCGTACGAGCCTCCGTCGCGCGTGCGGCGCAGGCCACAGTTGGGTCCGTAGCCAGTCCAGACCGGAAGGATATTGGGAGCGATGCCACGGTCGAGGCCCAGCGTCAGGCAAATGCCGCGCTCAACATGGCCTTCATGGTTTCGCTGTGGCTGGGGCCTGCGATCGGCGGGGCGCTCGTGCATTGGGTAGGCGGACCGATCGCGCTGGTGCTCGACGCGGCCACATTCCTGGTGTGTGCCGCGCTCATGCTCGGCTTGCGTACCCAGGCCGACGTCACCGAGAGCTCGACCCTCTCACGCTTGCGAGCCGCTTGGGAGCACTTGCAGGCGGTGCCCACTCTGCGTGTCCTACTGATTACAGAGGCCGTCGCAGTGGTCGTTTTCGCGTCGGTCGAGCCGGTCGAGGTGGTCTATGCCAAGTCCTCCCTGCACGTCGGCGATCTCGGCTTCGGCCTGCTCGTGGCCGCATGGGGCTTCGGGGCAGCGCTTGGGGCGATCACCTTCTCGCGCGCGGTAAGGCGTCCTCTAGGGTCAATGCTCAGCGGGGGAGCGTTGCTGGTAGGGCTAGCCTATCTTGGCTTCGCGGCAGCCCCGGTGCTCGCGTTCGCCTGTGTGGCCGCGGTGATTGGGGGAGCGGGCAACGGAATCCAGTGGCCTTCGTTCATAAGCGCGGTGCAGCAGCTCACACCGGCAGCCTTGCACGGGCGCTTGATGAGCTTGATCGGATCGCTCAACGCGCTGTGCCCAGCGATCGGCTTTGCCCTGGGCGGCACGATCGCGGCATTGAGCTCTCCGCGCATAGCCATGCTCGTCGCCGGCGTAGTCGCCGCGGGCGCGACGGTGGCCTTCATGCGCCTCGGACTCGACAACACACAATCGATCGCCCCGGAGCAGCCAGCGGCAAACCCCGAGCCCGGCATCATGTCCAGCTTCCCTTAAGTGCCGGGCGGTGTCGGCCGTTAAGTACGACAAACCCCCGCAAGCACTCACGATGAGGATCTCCCAAAGATACGTCCGTTGGGCATACCTGGCCAGTCAGTGGATACTGCTGGCTGGGGTAATCGTGATCGCCGGACTCACTTCGCGTTGGGCAGACTGGCAACCGCTCGAGATGGTGGCCCTGCTGGTCGTCCTGGGGGTGCTTGGCGAGCGCTTGACGGTGACGATCGGCAGCCAGACCGTCGCCTCGTCGCTCGTTGCGTTTGCCCTGGCCATGGCCTTGCTGGGTCCCGCGCCCGCCGTGGCGATCGCACTCGCGCTGTTCGCCGTGGACTCCTTCTCTCGCCGGCCCCCCCTTGCGGTCTGTGTTTCCAACGCCGCCGCCTACGCGACATTCGCGCTGCTTGGCGCCTTGATGGTGCGGGCCTTCATCGGTGACGTGCACGACCCCCGCATCGAGCCTACGACCCGAGGCCTGACGTACGCGCTGATCGTGTTCGGCGTCTTCATATCGACGAACATCCTGAACTTCGGGCTGATCGCCCTGCAAAAGCGCGTGCTGGACGGCCGCGGACTGATGATGCAGGTGCGCACGCTACTCATCCCCATGCTCCCGGTCGAGTTCGCGGTTTCGATCCTCGCGGCGATCCTCGCGGTGGCGTACACGAACCTCGGCTACCCGGCCCTGCTGGGAGTCGTGGTCCTGATCCTCATCTTCCAGTACCTGGCGCGTGCCCTCGTGCGATCGGAGGACCGAGCCGAGCAACTGGAGGCGCGCTCGGTCAGGCTCGCGTCGATGCAGCTGGGCATGCTCGCCACGCTCGTGGAGACGCTCGCCCTGCGAGATCGCACGACGGCCCGTCACGCCGCGGCCGTCGCCAGATACGCACGCGCACTCGCAGGGGAGCTTGACTGCACCGAGGCCGAACAGGAGCTTGTGCACACCGCCGGGTTGCTGCACGACATCGGCAAGTTCGCCCTTCCAGACCGCATTCTTCACGCCGAGATCCTCTCTGATGAGGATTGGGCCCTGGTACGTCGCCATCCCCAGGATGGAGCCACCTTGGTCGGTCGCCTTGACGGGTACGGCCCAGTGGCCGACGCGATCCTCTACCACCACGAGTGCGTCGACGGCAGCGGCTATCCCGCGGGACTAATCGGTAACGAGATCCCGCTCGCATCGCGAATCGTGGCGGTCTGTAGCGTGTACGACACGCTCACCGCGCGCGATTCCTACCGCTCACCGATGATCCCCCAGGACGCGATCGCCGAGTTGCGGCGCGTCGCGGGCCGGCAGCTCGACGCTGAGATTGTCGAGACCTTCGTGGCGATGCTTACACGCGAGGGCCCCGTCACGTTCGCCCACGGCGACGATGCGGACTTCGAGGCCGAGCTCGCCTTCGAGCGGCGGGCGCGCGCTCTCGCCGAGCCATCCTTGCGTTAACGAACGCCTCGCAGCTCGATCCCGAAACAGGGTTCAGAGGCCTTAACGACCAAAGGCGCCCCTCGCGGGAGACGCCTTATGGCCTGCGGTCGAATACCGACCAGGTGACGAGCTTTAGCCTTTCCAAACCACGGTTGCCACTCCTTCTGTCGCTCTGGCGGATCAATCACTCCCGCGCGACGACCTCCATCCTCGGCCAAGCACGATGAGCATTGAGTAGGTTTGAACAGCATAATATAGAGATTGGACGAAATGTCCAATTCGACAAGTGTTTGCAGGCTGGCTTGCAAAAAGAGGGCTTTCCGTGCCTCGGGCGACGGTTTTTCCCTGCTCAGCCGCACTTTTCTTCGCTTGAGCAGGACCATCGGGCCATTAGCGGAGGCCCGCCCGCGCGGCCGAATACGACGGGACCTCTGGGTCAAACGTCCACAAAGGTCCTTGACCCTCAACCTTTGCCCGCAAACGACCGAAGCTTTGAGCAGACGGATCGGCCTGCCCTCAGACCTGGCGCAGACAGCCGTCGCCGCCGCGACAAGCAAAATCAACGAGAGCTAGAGAAGAGGTCCAGATGCCCGATACGCAGCGCCAAGCCCACGAGCACCAGCTCGTCTTCACAAGCTCACAGGCCGCGCGCTATCTCGGCGTGTCACTGGCCACGATCCGCCGCTGGACCGACGCGGGCTATCTCACCGGCTACAGGACGCCTGGCGGGCAGCGACGCTTCTCGCGCGAGCAGCTCGATGGCTTCGTGGACTCATTGCAGCGGACGGGCGCAGCGCCCAAGCGCCACACCCAAGTCGCCTAGCCGGATGAGGCTAGCGCGCCAGGCGTCCGAACTTCTCACGCAGGCGCAGATAAAACGAAGATCCCGGCAGCTGGGCGATCGTGCCGGCGTCGTCGGTGAAGCGCGCGTCGATCCTAGCGCCGGGGGCGAGTTCGCCCACCGGGCGTCCGTCGACAGACAAGTCGAGTGGCTCGCGCGAGCGATTGTGGATCTCCAAACGGTCCCTCGGAGCCGCCACCAGCGTGCGCGCGGTCAAAGAGTGGGGCGCGATGAAAGAGACCACAAAGCCCTCAACGCCCCAGGCCATGACCGGTCCGCCATTGGCCAGGTTGTAGCCGGTGGAGCCCGCCGGGGTCGCGACGACAAGCCCGTCGCAGCGCACGCTGCCAAGCTCGTGGCCGTCGAGCACATAGGCGACCTCGGCAACTCTCTCGCCGACCTTGCGATGGATTGCGACATCGTTGAAAGCCCGCTCGATGTTCCCGCCCACCCCGTCGAGCACGATCGCCGGTAGGCGCAGCAATTCAAAATCGCCCGTCAAGGCTCGCTCCACGCCTTGGGCGAGCTCGTCGGGCTCGATAGTCGCGAGAAAGCCGATGTCGCCGAAATTGATCGCGAACACCGGCACTTGGGTGCCCGCGTAGCGACGCAAAGCCCGCAGGATCGTGCCGTCGCCGCCAAGCACTATGCACAGGTCGACCGCTTCGCCGTCAGGCACGTCTACCTGCACGCCCTCGCGGCAGAGGAGCCCGTGCTTGGAGGTCTCCTCCGCATCGAAGCACAGGCTTGCACCTGCCTGGAGGGCCCCATCGATAACCGTCTGGAGCGCCACCGCGGTCTGAGCGGGGCGACTGTGGGTGAGCACCGAGACGCTGCGCGCGACCCGGCCTTCGACAGCGCTCAAGGCTCGACCTCGCGTGCCATTGCCTCCAGCTCTTCCCCACTCTCGGCGCCGCCGGGACGCTCGGTCTCAGCAAGCCAAACAAACGTCTCGAGGTTGCCCTTCGGCCCGGGCAGACCCGAGGAGGCGTAGCCGAGCACGCTGGCCCCCAGTTTGCGAGCGACTATGCCGACATCGACGAGCGCGGAGCGACGATCCTCGGCGGAGCGCACGACCCCACCCTTGCCGACCCGCTCACGACCAACCTCGAATTGGGGCTTGACCAGCGCGAGCATGTCGTAACGATCCGCCACGCAGCCGAGCACGGCCGGCAGGATCTTGCACAACGAAATGAAGGACACGTCGATCACCACCATGTCCGGAGCGTACGGGAGCATCGTGGGCTCCAAGGCACGAGCGTTTGTGCGCTCCAAGAGCGTCACTCGCGGATCGGTGCGTAGCCTGTAGGCGAAATCGCCGTAGCCGACATCTACGGCCACCACTTCACGAACGCCACGAGAAAACAGGCAGTCGGTGAAGCCACCCGTGGAAGCGCCTACGTCCAAGCCCAGGCGTCCGACGCAGGCGAGCCCGAAGGCGTCCAAGGCATTGGCCAGCTTAACTCCGCCTCGCGATACGTAAGGCGCCTGTACGCGCACGCTCAACTCCGCGTCAACTGGGACCATTTCGCCCGGCTTGATGGCAGTGGGACCGCCCACGCCGAAGCTCACGTCGCCGGCCATGACCGACGCGGCCGCCCTGGTGCGCGACGGGAACAGACCACGCTCAGCCAAGAGCGTGTCCAAGCGTTGCTTAGCCATGCCTGAACGGTATCTGGTGAAGGCCGGTCGCCCTGGACTCGATGCGAACGCCGGTTCGGGCAAATCCCAAAGATTCGGCCGTCTGTGATGGACGTCACACAAACATGTGTTCCCCTGGTGCATCATTCTTCTCGACCCGAAGTACAGCAGCATCCCTCCTCCCCTCGAAACGGCCCGCCTCCCCAGCGGGTCGTTTCATTTAAGGAGTTCCGAGAAGCTCCGGTCGCCGATCGCCGCCAAAACACGCTCCGCGATGCGCTCTCCAGTGAAGCCGACCTCCTTGTGCAGCAAGGCCGGCTTGCCATGCGTCACGTAGCGGTCGGGCAGTCCCACCCGCAATATTCGAGGCGGCGCGGTGCCTGCCTCGTTCAACGTCTCCCACACCGCTGAGCCGAAGCCGCCCGCCAGGACACCCTCCTCGACGGTCACGAGCAGGTCGTGCTCAGCCGCCAGCTGGGCCATCAGGCCAGCATCAATCGGCTTGGCAAAGCGGGCGTCGACCATCGTCACTGCAAGCTCCTCGGGTGCGAGCAGGTCGGCCGCTTCAAGCGCCTTGGCCACACCCGAGCCATAGCCGATCAGGGCGACACGCCGACCCGCCGGAGCGGCGGCTCCACCTTCGCGCAGGATCTCCCCTGTGCCAATCCCGATTGCCTGTGGTTCAGTCGGCAACTCGACGCCGAGACCCTCCCCGCGTGGGTAGCGCAACGCGATCGGGCCATCGTCGTAGCGCAAGGCGGTATGCAGCATGTGTACAAGCATCGCCTCGTCGCGGGGGGCCATCAACACCATGTTTGGCAGGCAGCGCAAGTAAGCGATATCGAATGCTCCATGGTGTGTAGGACCGTCGTCGCCGACCAGTCCCGCCCGGTCCATCGCAAACACCACATTCAACTTCTGCAGGCATACATCGTGCACGATCTGATCGAAAGCCCGCTGCAGGAAAGTCGAATAGATTGCGGCAACCGGCTTGGCCCCCTGCAAAGCCAGGCCCGCCGCAAACAAGATCGCTTGCTGCTCGGCGATGCCCACGTCGAAGTATCTGTCGGGCATCGCTTCCTGCAGGATGTTCAGTCCCGTACCAGAGTTCATCGCGGCGGTGATCCCCACTACGCGCTTGTCCCGCCTTGCCTCTCGTACGAGCGCCTCGCCGAAGACCTGCGTGTACTGAGGCGCTTTGGCGCTCGCGGTCTGCTTTGTGGAGCCGCCGGCATCCGAGGTAGCGACGGGCGGCGCCGTCGGCATACCGTTCAAGATCGACTTCGGCTTGGCTGCGTGCCACTTCTCCATGCCCTCCAAGCCACCATCCTCGGCCGGAGCGAAACCCTTGCCCTTAACCGTCGCGATGTGAACCACGACCGGGCGTTCCGCCGCCAGGGCCTCGCGCAGAGCCTCGCGCAAGGCAGCCACGTCGTGACCGTCGATCACGCCCATATACGCCCAGTCCAGCTCCTCCCACCATAGCCCCGGAGCCCAGAACGCCTTGATCGACTCCTTCAGTTGCGGCCCGAGCCGTTCGAAGGCTGAGCCGATACCGCCCGGCAAGCGCGTCAAACCACCCTCCACGCCCGAACGGGCGTGCCACAACTTCGGGTTGAGCCTGACCCGGTTGAAATATCGTGAGAGCGCACCCACGTTGGGAGCGATCGACATGCCGTTGTCGTTCAGCACGACCACGATCGGTGTGCCCAGCCCACCAGCCTGGCCGATTGCCTCCAGGGCGACTCCTCCGGTCATCGCACCGTCGCCGATAACTGCGACTACGTTGCCATTGGAACGCTCATCGTCGAGATGGCGCATCGCCTCCTTAATGCCGACCGCATATCCGATCGAGGTGGAGGCGTGACCGGCACCCATGATGTCGTGCTCGGACTCAGGGATCGAGCAGAACGGGGCCAAGCCGCCGTACTGGCGGATTGTTTGCAGACGAGCCCGCCGACCGGTGAGAATCTTGTGTGGATAGGCCTGATGGCCAACATCCCACAGGATCTTGTCCTTAGGCGAATCCAACAACGAATGTAGAGCCACGGCCAGCTCGCAGGTCCCCAGATTGGCGCCGAAGTGTCCGCCGATCTCCCCAACAGTGTCGATTATGTCTTCGCGGACCTCCTGGGCGAGCTGCGCCAACTCCTCCTCGGAGAGGGCCTTGAGGTCCTGTGGACTGTCTATGGAGTCGATGATGGTCAAGATGTCCGTGTATAGATGAAGTCGGTGACCTGCTCCAGCTCAGTCGTATCGGACGTGCCTGTGGGACTCCCGTTGCCAGATCTGGCAGCTTCGACGAGAGCCTCGCGCGCGGTGCGGTGAGACTCCGCCGCCAAGGCCCTGGCCCGTTCGATTCCGAACTCGCTCACGTATGTTCGCTTGCCATGTCTCTCATCGCTGCCTTGCGGCTTGCCGAGCGCTTCGTCGGTGCCGGTTACATCCAGGATGTCGTCGACGATCTGAAATAGCACGCCCAGCTCCCCGGCAAAACGCTGGAAGGCAATTGTCGCAGGTCCGCGCACGCCAGCCAAGGACAGTACGCAGACGACCGAAGCTCCGATCAGCCGGCCGGTCTTCAGCTCGTGCAAGCATCGCAACCCCTCCGGGCCCGCGGGGGCGCTGCCGCTGACGTCCGCGTATTGGCCTCCCACCATGCCGTTGACCCCGGTAGCGCTCGCCAACTCGAGCGCGGCCCTGAGCACTCGCTCCGGCTTCGAGGTTTCACTGGCAAGTAGATGGCGGAAAGCCTCGGCATACAGGCCATCGCCGGCCAAGATTGCCACATCCTCCCCGAATGCCACATGACAGGTCGGGCGACCTCGCCTGAGCGCGTCGTCGTCCATCGCGGGAAGGTCGTCGTGAATCAACGAGTAGGTGTGGATCAGCTCCAACGACACCGCCAAAGGCATCGCCTCCTCGCGCGAGAGACCGACCGCTTGCGCCGTCGCGAGCGCCAAAACGGGGCGTATGCGCTTGCCGGTGGCCAGCAGTGAGTAGCGCATCGCCTCCTCCAGTCCCCCAGTGAGCGCGGCGTCCGAGAAACGCATGGTCTCCAACTGGCGCTCGACCTCTGCACGCAGGTGCTCCGGATAGGCGACTCGCACTAGCGCAGCGCCCGCCGTCAAAGCAACGAGTCTTGGCCTGGGGCGACCTGTGAGACCTCGGCGCGCGCTTGACGCTCAAGTTCGGCACTTGCCTGTGTCGCCAGCGATGCGCAGTCCTCCACCATCGTGGCGGCGGCGTCGGCCGATAGCTCGCCCGAGCGCAACTGCTCGGCGGCGCGCTCCAGCTGCTCGATCAACTCGTCGATCCGCTCCAGACTCATGACTGTGCAGCATTCTGGCGCAAGTCGCGCAATACCGCAGCCAGCACACCGTTGACGAATCCGGGGGCGTCGCTGCCACAGAACGTCTTCGCGCTCTCCACGGCCTCCTCGATCGCCCCTTCTGGAGGGATCGGCGTATCGCCTGGGGCCACGTCGGGATGCAACATCTCGATCAGAGCAACCCGCATGATTGAACGCTCCAAAGGCTGGATGCGCTGTACCGACCAGCCATGGGCGTGGCGATCAATCACCTCGTCCAGCTCCTCCGCTCGATCGGCGGCCGCGTGGGCCAAAGCGAGCGTGAGCATCGATGCGTTGGGCCCCAAAGCGTCGGCTAGAGGCTTACCGGTGAGATCGTGCTGGTAGAGCGCGAACACCGCCGCCCTGCGCTGCTCGGAGCGGCGCACTGCGCTAGACCGCGGCCACGCCGACGCGGCTGACGGAAGCGCTCAGGCAACTCGTTCCGCTCTCGATCGTGTGACCTAGACCGACCATCACGCCCGCGACATGTATTCACCCGAGCGCGTGTCCACCCTGATCTTCTCGCCCACGTCGATGAACAAGGGCACCTGGATTACCGCGCCTGTCTCCAACGTGGCCGGCTTATTTCCGCCCCCCGAGGCCGTGTCACCACGCAAGCCGGGCTCGGTCTCGCTCACCGTCAGATCCACCGCGCTTGGCAACTGGATGTCTGACGGCTGATCGTCGATGAACAGCACATCCACCTCGCTGCTCGGGGTCGTCCAACGCAAAGCCTCCGCGAACGTGGCTTCGAGCACTGCGATCTGCTCGAAAGACTCGGTATCCATGAAGTGCGCGTCGGTTCCATCCGCATACAGGTATTGCATCCTGCGAGCCTCGGTCCTGACCGCCCGGAACTTCTCGCCGGCCCTGAAGGTCCTGTCGATCACCGCGCCGTCGCTTGCCCGGCGCAGCTTCGTGCGCACAAAAGCCCCACCCTTGCCCGGCTTGACGTGCTGGAACTCCATGATCTTGAAGATCGTGCCCTCTACGTCGATGTGGTTGCCGTTCTTGAACTGATTTGTGCCTAGCACGTATTGCTGCTATCCTCGTAGTATGGTCGAAACACGCACCAAGCCTAGCCGCATGGATCAATACGTGCGTGTCAGTCGCGTGGGCGGGCGCTCAGGCGACAGCTTCATCTCCCCTGACGTTCAGCGAGAGCAGGGAGTGGCGTGGGCGGCATCCCGTGGGGTCGAGATAGCCATGACCCATGAAGACCTAGACCAGTCCGGTGGCAAGATCCATCGCCCCGGTCTCGATGCCCTCTTGGCGCGCATCAGGGCCGGCGAGACAGATGGAGTAATCGTCTCCAAGCTCGACCGCCTCAGCCGCCTCGGAGTAGCCGACGCGCTACGACTGGTCGAAGAGATCACCGACGCTGGCGGATCGATTGCCGCCCTCGACCTCGGCATCGACCCGACAACCCCGTTCGGTGAGTTCGGCATGACGATCATGCTGGCCCTAGCGCGAATGGAACGCCGACGCATGAGCGACGCATGGGAGCAGGCCAAGACCCGCGCACTGGATCGGGGAGCGCGCATGGGACCGACACCATTCGGCTACGCACGCACCGAGGATGGATTGCTTGAACCACACCACAAGTGGGCCCGAGTCGTCAAGCAAGCGTTCAAGCTTGCGGCACGTGACGGAGTAGACGCAGCGCTCGAATACCTGCGCAAGACGTCCCCCGCCGATCCGTCCCCGACTCGACCGGGCGTCCATCGCAAACGAACTCCCGATCACCGCACTTGGACGGCATTCACCGTACGCCGACTGCTGCGCAACCGTTCCTACCTCGGCGAGACCCACTACGGAGACCGGCTCGTGCGCGACTCACACCCTCCGCTCGTGGATCGCGTCACATTCGAGCGTGCCCATCCCGGCGATGAGGCACCCAAACGCAAAGCCGCCGCCGTTTTCCCGCTCAGCGGATTTGCAACCTGCGCTGGTTGCGGCGAGGTGCTGGTCGGCTCACGGGCAGGAGTCGATAAAGGGGGCAACTCTCGGCGTGCCTACCGTTGCCGCGCATCGCTGAAGAGCTGGAACGGCTCACCGTGCCCTGCCCCAGCAAACGTCCTAGCCGACCTTCTGGAGAACTACCTCGTGGAGCGACTAAAGCAGGCATACGAGCAGAGCGGCACGCTCGCCGTCGCCACAGGCGTGACCGATACAGACGGCACCTTCGATGACGCCCAACGCGAGCTAGAAGCAGCGGAGAGCGAGGTTGAGCGCTTTGCCTCAGACGCAACCGCCGCCGAGCTGCTTGGCGAGGCTGCATGGGCAGCTGCCCTGCGGACCCGCGCAGAACGGGCGGATGCCGCACGCATCGCCTATCGCGAATACACCGACACGATGCGAACCCCGGACATCGCGATTCCGCCTGTCGAGTTGCTGAGCAGCCTCTCCCCCGAGGAGTTGACCACGGTCCTACAAGCGGTATTCCAGACCGTCCGCGTCACCCGAGGACGCAGCCCACTGCCTGGCCGCGTCGAGCTCGTCTTTCATGGCGAACCGCAAACCGGGATGGCGCCGCTCGAGAACACGGCATAGCGCCCGCTCCAAAGACTCACGAGCAAGCGGAGGCATCGGCCGGGAATTATCAGCGGCACCCACGCAGAGGCTCGCCTGTCGGACCTCGACACTTTGGGGTCGTGAACTAACTCCAAGCGCAGAATCTCGCGGGATCCCACCCACATATCCCGTACGGGGTCGATAGGCAGAGCCAGGTGGCATCGCATCCATGGATGCCGTCGCTCGTGGCGCGGTCGCGGCGTGACCGTCGTGTCGCGAGGCATCCATACACGCTTACTCCGACCAACCACTGGTATTGGGACACCACATGCCGCGACGCACGTAGGCGACCTGAGCAGCAAACACCCTCCAAGCGGAACAGTCGTTATCAACGTTTCAGGTGGAGGGCCACCCCCATCCACCAAAATCCAAACCCTCGCAGTGCCCGTACCTTGCAGTTGTGGCCCGACCACACAGGCGCTCAAGGAATCTCAATCCACGCACCCCTAAGTGCTGCAGTTTCGTCCTGCCGACTCCGTAGAGGGACCACGCTCTGCGCCGAGATCGACGCTCCACACCGTCGTCCCGGAATGAACGCTCGTCGAGGGTCCTGGATGCTTCCGTGCTCTACGCAGCCTTTCCGCAGCGTTCTGCTTTGGATCGCCGCGCTCGGGGTTTGGTGAGCTTCGCCCAGTCGGTTAGGAGTCCCTCTGGGAACAGTAGACACAACGTACGCCACTTGGCCAAACTATCTTGGAGCACGATGCTCCGCTTGTATCGACGCTTCGACGTCACGCCGCGCCACGCGTGTCGCCCCCGCGCAACGGACTCACGCGCTCAACGCTTCGCAGAACAGGAGCTCCACGCAGAGACGAGCCTTCGCAGACAATGAGCCCTCGCTAAAGAGACTCTCGCCGTCGTATACCACTGGTTTCTTTACCGCAGTTTTTTACGGCTTCGGGCGCAACTGGGGCGCCAGCGACAACGGACGGACAGCCACAGCGTCGCGGTACGTCGGGCCACGGGTACCCGCGAGGGAGGACCCGTGGCCCGAACTACCCGATCCGTCCGCTATGGAGCGCAGGGAACAAAAACAAAACATCCCAGACCATCCAACATCCCATCAACCTCCCTTCCCGGTCCCACACCCCCACCCTTACCACCATTTACCTTGCCAGCCAACCACCACCAACCCCACTACAGGTGCTTGACCACCCACACTCGAAGTTGGGGGTGGGTGGTCAAGCACCGACCCCCACCAGCCCGGTATTGCAGTTGGCTGGCACTTGCCGCACAACCAAGCCGGATTCGGGGTGCGGGACCGAGCCACAAGCCCACGAAACACGACACCCGCCACGACAGGAAACACGACAAGCACGCGACACCATTCCACCCACGCAGTCAGCCCCTCGGCGCACTCGACTACAACGCGAAAGCGAACCTCAATGCCGTGAACGTCGACGAATAGGGTCTGGTGGTTTACTCAGCTCCAGCGGATTCCAAATCCGGGGCGCAGTCCCGGGAACAGTCCACTAAAGCGGTGAACGCAGTTACCCGCCACCAGCCGGGTCTCGCGCTGTTCCTCGTGATCCGTGGATAGCCTACCTACCCCGTGTCTAGCAATGCACCCACTCCGACGATCGACGAGCCGCTTCCCAGGGCTGCCGACGCCTACGCGGAGCCGGAGAAGTGGCGGGAGTGGATCTTTACAGAGCGAGGACACGGGCCGGAATGGGCTCGGGTCTTTCATGTCGGTCTGGCCGATACAGAGACGGTCTGGACGGCTATCACCAGAGCAATACTGGACGCTCCGATCCACAAGATCGTCGACCGTGGACAGGATGGCGTGGTCTGCGGCGTCGATATGGAGCTAACGATCACGTCGCGCAAGGCCCGAGTACGTACTTCGTGGCACTACGAGTACGCACGCGCGGCACCACGCCTGGTAACCGCCTACCCGAGGCTCTAGAATGCAGAAGATGCCCACGCTACATGAGATCACGACCTACGATCTCGTCGAACTAACCGAGCCGGTCGAGAAGATCCCTGCTGGCGCCCGCGGGGGCGTTCTGGAGCTGCGCGACCGCGGCAGAGCGATGGTCGAGATCACATCGCTTCCACTCGACTCCGTAGAGCGGATCATCTTCGTCCCGCTGGCCAAGCTGCGCCGCACCGACTGAGGCAGAACACCACCTGCATATAGACAGGGTAGGAGCTACTTTCAGCCCTTCAATACGGTCTCGGCACAATTCATAATTGATTTGTGGTGATCACGGTTTGGGAGGGTAGCGGGCGAAGGCGACCGAGCGAGCCCGCGTCTGTGATCGCCTCGTGTGAGTTGCCAGTCAGATAATCGTCCACCACAATAGTTCGAGGCTTCAGATTTTTCCGCCGTGGTCGGATAAATCATCAGCCCCATGCCTGTCGAAGAGGACACTCTGTCGAGCGCGCTCAATTTCCGTCTGAGCGAGCTTGCCGAGGAAAGAGAGTCTTCCGCTGCGCGCGACTCGAGGCCGCGCGCAGCGTTGCCGCGTCACTTCCTTGCGTTTCTGCCGCTGTCCGTGTTCGCCACGCTCATGGTGGTCGCGGGCCCGGTCGTTGTCGTGGCCGCGTTCGTGCCCGACCGCGGAATCCCCTGGGAGGCGCTCTCGGTTGTGTTGGCGGTGGCCGGCTCGCTCGCGGTCGCGTCGGTGGGCGCTCGACTGTGGATGCGCTGGCCTCGCTCGAGAGAAGTGATCTTCGCCGAACTGATGCTGTGGGGTTGGGTGCGGCGCTTCCGCGCGGAGCGGCGCCTGGCTCGCACGCGAGATCTCTTGGAATCGGCTCGCGAGTCGGGCTCCACGGTCAGCATCAAACTGCTCACACAGCTCAGCGATCTGCATCAGGCGGTCGACCCGTATCTGCACGGGCACAGCCGTCGGGTAGCCTCTTACGCTGAGAGGATCGCGCGCGAGATGCGTCTCCCGCCAGAGGAGATCGCTCGCGTGGAGACCGCCGCGCTCGTGCACGACATCGGCAAGATCTACACGCCGCGAGAGATCCTTCAGAAGCCCGGCCGACTGACCGACCGGGAGTTCGCGATCGTCAAACTACACGCGCGTGACGGCGCCGAGATTCTCGCCGACGCCGGAGACCCGCAGCTCACCGCGATCGTACGCCACCACCATGAGCGCCTCGACGGCAAAGGGTATCCCGATGCAATCCAAGCGGCTGAGATCCCGCTGGGATCTCAGATCATCGCGGTGGCCGACACGTTCGACGCGATCACCTCGACTCGTCCCTACAGGCCGCCGCGCAGCCATAAGGAAGCCATCGACATCCTCTCCGAGGAGTCCGGCGCGCAGCTCGATGCGACCGTCGTGGCGGCATTCCTGGCCTGTTATGCGGCTCGTCGCCCAGTGGCCCGCTCAGCGTTCGCCGGCGCCGTGTCCGAGCAGTTGCTCTCCGCGATCAAAGCCTCGTCGACAAGCCTCATCGCTGGCTCGGTCGCACGGACGATCCCCGTGCTTGGGGTAGCGGGGGTGCTTGCCGCTTCCCCGACGCTACACCATGGCAAAGTCGGTCGCCGAGGCGAGACCATGCAGACGGTCGCACGCCTGACATCGAGGTCCGCTCTCGTTAGAGCAGACAACGCCAAGACCGTCCTGCGATCCGGACAGCTGAGAACCGGACGGCCGCTCATCCGCAGGCGAGAGAAGCCACATGGAAGGATCGACCTTCCGGACACCAACAGCACCAGCCCGAAGACGAACACGATCCCCGCGGCTAGTACGAGTGAGCCAGGCCCTCCACGGGAATCGCACGGACCGGCGCAGAACCAGGTCGGGTCGGGGCCGGAACCATCCAAACCTACGACACCCGTGTCCGTCCCACCGACCTCCCCGCCGGCCGGCGTCCAGCCACCGCAACCATTGCAACCTACCCTTCCCACAGCCCCAGCCGAATCCCCCGTTGAGATCCCCTCGACTCCTCCTGTGACGATCTCAGTACCCAACACCCCTGTGCAGATCACGGTGCCCAGTGTCACTGTCCCGGCCGTGAGCCTCCCTGTGAACCCCCCGATAGGCGTCGTTTCGCGTGTCCTACCGCACGACCTACAAGTCGGCGGCTGAACACCGGTCGGCCTCGTATTCGCGCCACGCCAGATTAAGCGTGGGACGCGACGATCGAGCCGGGTTCGCCCCCTATGATCGGCGCAACCGACCAAAGGGAGCCTGACATGAAGGATCTGAGCGGCCGCACCGCCCTCGTCACCGGCGCATCCGGGGGCTTGGGCACCCACATTGCAAAGCGCCTGGCTCGGGAGGGCATGAATGTGGCCGTCTCTGGTCGCCGCGAGGATGCTCTCGCCCAGGTCGTGGGCGAATTGGAGGAACTCGGGATCAAGGCGAGCACTGTGCCTGCGGACCTGTGCGATCTGGGCACGATCGATTCGCTCGTCGAGGGCGTCGAAGCGGCGCTTGGAGCCATCGACGTGCTCGTCAACAACGCGGGCGTGGAGTCGGTCGGGGCTTTCACGTCCTATACCCGTGAGGAGCTGAGCTCGATGGTCAACGTGAACTTGACCGCGCCGCTGCTGCTGACGCATCGGCTCGCTCCAGGAATGCTGGAGCGCGGGCGTGGGCACGTGGTCTTCATCTCCTCAATGGCCGGCAAGATCGGGCCCGCGTTCAGCGAGCCTTACGCGGCAACGAAGGCGGGCTTGATTGGGTTGACTCAGTCTTTGCGGGCCGAGTATCTGCACGAGGTCGCGTCTCATTCCCCGGGTGAATTCGTTGTGGGGTAGCTCCGCTTGGGGGGATGTTATGCGGCGATCGTCTCCTCGGTGTTCGTCGTGGCTGGCGGGGCGACCGTGGTGTCGCGCAGCTGGCGGCGGAGACGCTCGATCTCGGCGACGGTCTTGGGGTTCATCTTCACGCCTCGCCAGCCACGTGAGGAGAGCTCCAGCACGGCCCATATGAGTGAGAGGGCTGAGGTCTCGCCGGGGAACCGGCCGATGACCTTGGTGCGTCGTCGGACCTCCACGAACGTTCTCTCGAGGAGATTCGTCGTGCGGATTCGCTTGCTGTGCCCGGAGGGGAACTGCAGGTGGGTGACGAGCGCGGACAGGTCCGTTTCGATGACGGCCATAGCCGAGGGGTAGCTGGTTTTGTAGTCAGCGATGATGCCCTGCAGCTCACGGCTGGCCTCGGCCGGGGAGCGGGCGTCGTCGAATGCTTTCCACCAGCGCGCCTTGACCTCCTGATGGTGGCGCTCGGGGAGCTTGCCGGTGACGTTCCTAAGCGCGTGGACGGTGCAGCGCTGCTCCAGCGCCGTGGGCCAGAGCTCGCGCGTCGCCTTCCAGATCCCGGGTGCCCCGTCGGCGATCACGAGCGCTGGCGCCCGCAGGCCGCGACCGATCATGTCCCGGCCAAAATCAAGCCAGGCCTCGTAGCTCTCACGGCTCCCCAACGCCAATCCGAGGAGAACCTTGCGTCCTTCCAGCGTCACACCCCAGCACACCAAAACGCCCTCCGCTGGCTTATCGTCGGGGCGCAACTTCAGGTAGATCGCGTCGAGGAAGAGGTAGACGATGTCGTGTTGCTCAAGGCGACGCCTGCACCATTGGCGGTATCGCTCGCGGGTGTCCTCACAGATCCGTGACACCGTCGACTTCGATGCGATCGGCTCCTCGAAGACTTCCTCCAGCGCGCCCTCCACATCCCGCGTGGAGAGGCCTCGCAAGAACGAGCTGATCACGAGTGACTCCAGCGCGTGCGTCCGCGTGACACCTTTGCCGAGCACCCGGCTCTCGAACCCCAGCTTGCTCGCGTTACGAACCCGCGGGCGCTCCAGGCTCATCGAGCCGCTCGTTGTCTTGACCGTCCTGGGTTCGTGCCCGTTGCGGTGACTCACCGCCTCGCCGGCGCGCTCATAGCGCTGCCTGCCGAGGAACTCGGTGACCTCGTCCTCCAGCGCCTGCTGCAAGATCAGCCGCGCACCCAGCCGGCCGACCGTCTCGATCGGGTCCTGCTCCTCACCGACACCGGCCAATACCTCATCCAGTTCGCAGCGAAACCTCTCGCTCGGGGCTACCTTCTCCATGCGGGCGTACCTCCATTAGCTTCGTCTTCCAGGACAAAGCGGAGGCTACGCCCGCAACTTCAAATCCCCCGGCTCATGAGACGCGACCCTGCACGAGCCGGTTGGGTTTTCGGTCGTCTGCCCTGGCTTCATCGCGGGCGACGGCATGTATGAGCGGATGGTCCAAGAAGGACACCGCTCCAACCGCATGATGGGCGAGACCACAACCGAGAAGATTTCCGATGCGGTTGTGCGAGCGATCCGCGAGGACAAGGCCGAGATGATCGAGAGCGGAGCGCCCGTGCGTCCGATGCTTGCCGTTGCGCAAGTCGCGCCGGGATTGGTCGAGCGAGTTGCTCCCAAGTTCGGCGTCACCGAGCTGTTTCGTAAGGTGGCCGTCGCCCGCGGGCGCGCGTAGGGCGGCCCCCGGGCGGCTTACACGGCGAGCGCCCTCGCGCGCGCGTAGGGCAGCCCCGGCGGGCACAACATCGCAGGCTCGAATATCGCGCGCCAACGTCGCCTAGAACGCGGCCCACCCAACTTCAAGCGGGCTGTCGTTCCGGTCGATGTGGAGCGTATGAGGCAGTTGGTGCGCGAGAACGCACTGTGCATGGCGATCGCCGGGGCGGCCACAGCCACGATGGCCTGGTTGGGCCTGTATGGCTTTGCCTGGAACGATTACGAAACCGAGGCGCGTCCGGCCTTCGACGCACTTGTACACGGACACGCGATCGAATTTCTGCGCCTCGCGCCGGCATACGGCGGATCATTCGTCGAGCGAGCTCCGTTCGCGCTTTTGCCCGGCTTGTGGGGCGGCGGCTCACTGGCCGTGTACAGGATGGTCGCACTGCCCTGCCTGCTGGCCGCGGCCGCGCTCAGTGTGTGGCTGGTCGCGCGTATGCGCAGCGAAGCTCGGCCGAGGCTTGCCCGGGCCGTCGTGCTCGGCCTATGCGTAGCCAACCCGTTGACTTTGCAGGCACTCGAAATCGGCCATCCCGAGGAGCTACTGGGCGCCTGTATGTGCGTGGCGGCAGTCCTGCTCGCAAGCAGAGATCATCCGTTGCCTGCCGCGATCCTGTTGGGCTTGGCGATCGCCAACAAGGAGTGGGCTGTACTGGCTGTCGGTCCTGTCCTGATGGTGCTCCCCTCGCGGCGAGCAATGTGCTTGGCGGTCGCCGGAACGGTCACGGTGGCGATCCTGGCTCCTCTCGCGCTCGTAGCCTCAGGTGGCTTTCTGGCCGGTACACGCGCGATCGCTACGCCGCCCTCGGCGATCTTCCAACCCTGGCAGATCTGGTGGTTCCTGGGCCACCACGGGGCGCTCGTGCACGGACTGTACGGCTCGGCCAAGGTCGGCTATCGCATCGCTCCGGCCTGGGTCGGTCGCGTCAGCCATCCGCTGATCCTGCTCGTCGGCGCATCTGTCACGCTGGCTCTTTGGATGGTGTCGCGCCGCGGCCGAGCCAAGATGGCATCGCAGCGCGGGGCGCTGCTGTCGGAGCGCAACGCACTACTGGCACTGGCCCTGTTGTTGCTGCTGCGTTGCATGCTCGACACGTGGGACACCGACTACTACCCACTGCCGTTCGTGTTTGCACTGATCGCCTGGGAGTCGAGCACCCCGGCCCAGCGGCCACCCCTGCTGGCATTGTCGGCGACCGTGCTCGTGTGGCTGAACTTTCAGTGGTCTGCGACCCACATCTCAGCCGATGCCCAGGCCGCGCTGTTCCTGGCCTGGTCCGTGCCGCTGGCGAGCGTTCTGGGGATTGCCCTGTTCAGGCCACGGGTGCTAGTCGAGCGTGACAAGCGCCTTGGGCAGGCTCGTGAGCCGCTCGGCGCCGTACTCGCCCACCAGCGCTAGATCCTCGATCCGCACTCCGAGGCGCCCAGGCATGTAGACCCCGGGCTCCACGGTGACGACGTTGCCGGCGCGCAGAGGCTCGTCGCTCGCGGTGCGCGAGAGGCGGGGCGCCTCGTGGATGTCCATGCCCACGCCATGCCCTACGCCGTGCCCGAAGTGCTTGGCGTGGCCAGCCTCGTCAATGATTGTGCGTGCCACGGCGTCCACCTCGCGCCCGCTTATTCCGGCACGTACTGCGCCCAAAGCCGCTTCTTGGGCGCTCAGCACCAACTGGTACACCCCCTTTGCCTGCTCGTTGATCGCTCCGGTGGCGTATGTGCGGGTGCAGTCAGAGCAGTAGCCATCGAGGCAAGCGCCCCAGTCGATTGTGACGAGCACGTCGCGCGCGATCTGCACATCGCGCGGCTCGGCGTGCGGCAGGGCGCCGTGCTCGCCTGAGGCGACGATCGAGGGAAAGCTGGGCGCTTGGGCACCGAGACGGCGCATGCGCAGCTCCAGGTCGATCGCCACGTCGCGCTCGCTGCGTCCCACCAGGCCGTCTTCCAGCAGGCCTGTGAGCGCCTCGTCGGCCAGCTCGGCGGCGGCGCGGATGGCGGCCACCTCGTGCTCGTCCTTGACCTCGCGCAAGCGCTCGACGATCCCCGCGCAGGGCACCAGCTCCCAGCCATCGTCGAGCAGCTCGCGCAGCCGGGCATACCGCTTGACACTTAGCGCGGCGTCGTCGAAACCGAGCCGACTTTCGCCCTCGCCGTGCTCCTCACCCAGCAAACGCGCCGCGGCCTCGAAGAGATCGCCGGCCGCGATCTCGCGCTCGATTGGCGCGGGCACCTGTTGGGCCGCCTGGCTTACGTAGCGGAAGTCGGTAAAGAAGCGGTGCGGGATCTGCTCGTGGGCGGAGACGAGGAGGAGTCCGTTCGTGCCTGTGTAGGAGGAGAGGTAGCGCAAATTGACAGGCTCGCTCACAATCAGACGGTCGATTCGCATCGTGCCCAACTCGCGAGCAAGGCGCGTCGCACGAGCCAGCTCTCTCACGCCTCCCCACCCCCCAACGCCTCCGCGCCACCCAGCTCCTCACGCAGGCGCGCGAGCGCCACACGGTACCCCTCGATGCCTTGACCGACGATCGAGGCCACGCACAGGTCCTCGATCACCGACAGAGCCCGCCACGGCTCGCGCGCCTTGACGTTGGAGAGGTGCACTTCGACGGCCGGCAGAGCCGCGATCGCTAGGGCGTCGTGGATCGCCCAGGAGTAGTGCGTCCAGGCGCCAGGGTTGAGGATCACCGCGTCGACCAGCTCGCCGAGATTGTGCAAGTGCTCAACGTACTCGCCCTCGAAGTTGGTGTGAAAGAAGCGCGTGTCCAAGCCCAGCTCCTCGGCGAAGCCTTCGACCTGGCGCTCCAGCTCGTCGAGCGTGAGTGTGCCGTAGTGCGCTGGATCGCGGCGATCGAGCATGTTGAGGTTGACCCCATGCATCACCTCTATGCGAAACGCGGCGGGCATCGCTCGCCAGAGCCTACCCGTGCGTCCGCAGCTCGGTCACCGCGGCGCGCAACTCGTCTGCCGGCACGTGGCAACCGGTGCGCACATCCCCGGGAGCTCCCACCAGCACGAAGGGCACATGGGCGCCGGTGCGCTTCTTGTCGCGCATCGTCGCTTCGAGGATTCGCTCGATGTCCTCGCCGTCGAGAGTCACTGGCAGGCCGCGTGCTGCCAAGAGCTCGGCGACCTGCGCACGCAGGTCGGGCAGGTTCGAGAGGCGCAGAGCGGCCAGCAGGCCGAGCCCGACAGCTTCGCCGTGACGGTAGCGCTCATATGCGGTCACGGTCTCCAAAGCATGACCGACGGTGTGCCCGAGGTTGAGTACCTGACGACAGCCGGCGTCACGCTCGTCCTCGGCCACCACCGCCAGCTTGGTCCTTGCGCAGGCGAAGATGATGCGCTCATCCAGAGGCTCCTGCGCGGCGACTGCTCGCCATAGCTCACCGCCGGCGATCAGCGCGGTCTTCAGCACCTCGACATAGCCGGCCGCCAGCTCCGGTCCGGGCAAGGTGGCAAGTGTGTCTGGATCGACGAGCACGCCGGCCGGCTGGTGATAGGCGCCAACATAGTTCTTGGCCTGCGCGAGATCAACGCCCGTCTTGCCGCCATAGGCGGAGTCCACCTGGGCGACCAGGCTGGTCGGCACGTGCACCACCGGTACCCCCCGCTGGTAGGTGGCCGCACAGAAGCCGGCAAGGTCACCGACGACGCCGCCGCCGAGCGCCACGACATGGTCGGCTCGAGTCATTTCTCCCGCTACGAGTGCTTCCCATACCAGTTCGGCGCTCGCGAGTGTCTTGTTCGGCTCGCCTGGAGCGATCTCGATCAGCTCTTGAATACCGCCGAGTCGCTCGGCGTAAAGCCTTGCGACGTTTTGGTCTGAAACGCAGAACGGTCGCGATGCGGAACGGTCGCATGGCCATAGGCCGTTGTGCGAGCAAATCTCTGGTGCCAGCAGACCGCGCCCGACAAAGACCGGGTACTCGCCTGAGGCCGAGCCGGCCCACAGCAGTCGTGTGCCGGCGGGGGCTTCGCTTAGCCCGCATAGGGCTGGCAGTGCACGCAAGCCGATTCGCGGTGCGGGCGCCGGCAGGATAGCGTCGGCCAGCTCCTCGTAGAGACCCACGCGCGAGTCATATAGCGCTAAGAACGCCTCGCGATCGGTCGCGAGCGGTCGCTTCTCCTGCCCCCCACTGCCGCCACCCACACGCTTCCAGGCAACCTCGGCGTCGATGTTGAGCAGGACGGTCACGTGGGGCGCGAGCGCGGCACGCACCTCGGGCGAGAGCACGCTGCCCCCACCGAGCGCCATGACCGTGCCGGGCCCGGCCTCTGCGAGCAGGCGACAGGCAAGTTGCTCCTCGGCTGCCCTGAAGGACGCCTCGCCGGCTCGCTCGAACTCTTCGGCAATGGAGTGGCCGAACTGCGCTTCGAGCAGGCGGTCGCTGTCCAGCGCCCTCGTGCCTAGTATCGCCGCCACTTCCCCCGCGACAGTCGTCTTGCCAGCACCCATGAAACCTACGAATACGAACGCCTTCTCGGGTTTCACGCTTAGACGCGTCACATTGCTCGCTCTCCGCCCACAGGCGCCGTTGAGATAGGCCTCGAGCGGGCTGGCCTCGCACTCAAGGAGACGGCCATCCGATCCGCTCGCAATAGGCCGTCAGCGCTTGGCGCACGTCATCGATGTGATCGCCACCGAACTTCTCCCGGTATGCGCGGGCGAGCACAAGCGCAACCATTGCCTCGCCGACCACGCCGGCTGCCGGCACGGTGCAAGAGTCAGTGCGCTCGCGCAAGGCCTCGCCCGGCTCGTGTGTGGCGATGTCGACCGAGCGCAGGGGCTTGGTGAGTGTCGGCAGGGGCTTCATCGCGCCCCGCACGATCAGGGGCTGGCCGGTTGTCATACCTCCCTCCAAGCCACCAGAGCGGTTAGTTTCGCGGTAGTAACCGCGCTCCGACGAATAGAAGATCTCATCGTGAGCTTGAGAACCGGGCACGCCCGCGATGCGAAAGCCGTCGCCGACGGAGACACCCTTCATCGCCTGGATCGAGAGGATCGCCATCGCCAGGCGCCCATCCAGGCGCTCCTCCCAGGAAACATGCGAGCCCAGCCCAGGCACTAGGCCGAAGGCTTGCACCTCAAAGACACCGCCGAGCGACTCGTTGGCCTTGCGTAGAGCGTTGATCTCGGCGACCATCGCCCGTCCGGCCTGCTCGTCCAGGCAGCGCACAGGCGACTCGTCGACGTGCTTGAAATCGGCCAGGGTCAGCGGTCGCGAGACGGTCGGCGTGGACGTATCTCCCTCGGTCGAGGGATTCGTCTTATCCCCGGCGGAGCCGCTCGCAGGAACGCCTTCGGGCGCGTGCACGGAGGCGATCTGGATCACGTGCGAGCGCACCTGAACGCCAAGCGCTGCCAAGAACGCCTTACACAAGGCGCCACCCGCAACTCGCGCGGCCGTCTCGCGTGCGGAGGCCCGCTCCAAGATGTTGCGCACGTCGTTGTGCTTGTACTTCTGGGTGCCCACCAAGTCGGCGTGTCCAGGCCTTGGCAGGTGCACCTCGGCGACCTCGCCGCCTTGCTCCAGCGGCCACGGCGACATGCGCTCTTCCCAGTTGGCGTAGTCGCGGTTCTCGACCTGCAGAGCGATCGGGCCTCCGAGTGTCAAGCCATGACGCACGCCGGCGGTGACGCGCGCTTTGTCCTTCTCGATCTTCATGCGCCCGCCGCGACCGTGGCCCAATTGGCGGCGAGCCATGTCGGCGTCAAGTGCTTCCTGGCTGAGAGTCAAGCCGGCCGGGAGACCCTCGACCAGGCAGGTGAGGCCGGGGCCGTGGGACTCGCCAGCGGTTATCAGGCGGAGCGTCATCTCCGCAGTAGCTTATTTGCTTGGACGCGGCGGCCCTCAGGACTGTCCCGATAGGGGCCCCCGTAAGAGCCCAGCGCGATGAAACCTCAGCCGCGCTTGACGAGCGCCGCGTGAGCGTTGTTGCGTGTTCGTGCGGCTCTGGCGCGGGCGGCCATGTGAGCGGCCTTGGCGTCATGTGCTGCGCGCGCGGCGCTCGCACTGCTCTTCTTGGCGATGCTCACTACCTTCAGTTCGTAGACGACCAGCTGGCCGTTGGTTTCGACGTATTCCAGTTCCTCGGCGTGGCCCGCTTCGAGGTCGATCGTCTGGCATTCGGAGTTGCTTGGCAGGCAAATGCCCGTTCCGTGCAAGATCGGAGGGACGAGCAACTTGAACACGGCACCATCGCCGTTTGCTGTGACGCGTTCGAAAGAGATGCGCACGTCCTGCTTAGAGGGGAAAGGTTGCCCCAGCTTCAAGCTCTGGTAGGGCGCCAGAGTGGCCGGCTGACCAGCCGTGGTGGAGGCGGGCCCGAATAGGACAGACACGTCGTAACCCAGCGACGGCTTGGACGGTTTTTTCGGGGCCGGTGTCGGTGTCGGTTCCGGCGCTTTCTGTCCGCCACCACTAGAGCCGCCAGAAGACCCGCCGGAGGAAGACCCACCGGAGTTCGAGCCGCCCGTATTTCCACTCGAGGCAGACGAAGACGAGCTATTGGCGCTTGCGCTCTTTGCTGCCGGCGGCGAGGGCAAAGGCACAAAAGGATCACGCGTGGGACCTTGGCTCTGATAGCGCACCCCGCCGGGCGTCTCTGAGACAGCCTCATTCGGGTTTGCCGGCGCCACCGCCACGGGCAGTGCGCTCGCGCCGCTGACCGGCACGCTCGGAACATTTGCAAGCGGCGTGGGGCTTGAACTGGAGCCACCCCCAGTGACCGTAAAGGCAATGGCCCCGATTAGCGCAAGCGCGGCCAGAGCCACGAACGGCAACAGGCGTCGTGAGAGCAGGTCCGACTTGATCGATTGCAGAAGCTCGGTCATGGGTTCGCCTTCACTACGGCGGGGGCCGGAGCGCTGGAGGACCCGCTAGAAGTGCTCGCCGCCTCGGTGGCCCCGGCCGTCGCGGGCCCAGAGGGCGTTGCTCCGGCGAGAGTTGAGGCGCCAGCGGGCAACACGTAGGCGGTCGCGTTGATCGTTCCGGTCAATTCGGTCACTTTGGACGTGGACCCGGACTGCGCCGCGCTTGTGCTGGGCGCCAGGCTGACATCGTTAATCGTCAACAGGCGGCCGTTCACGTGCAGAGCGCCGCCTGGCGTCTGCGCGGTGAAGCCTTCGAGCTGATCCAGCAACTTGTAGAGGTCCACAAAACTACCGCTGAACACGAACGTAAACGGCATCTGGGTGAAGCTCGCGCTTGCGCTGGCGGGGGTCGCGCTGGAGCTAGAGCTGGACGCCCCGCTGGTACCGGTCGAGATCGAGGTGAACTGCACGTCGCGACGGTGGGTGGCTCGATCGAGGGTGAAGATCAAAGCCGGCGTTTCGGGAGTCGAGGGGACCGCCTGTCCCAGGCTCACCAGCGAGGCATACGCGGTCGAGTACTGCCCACGTGCGCTCACCGCGCTGTCGGCCTGCGATTCGGCGCTGGCGACTTGCTGGTGTGCTGCCTGCACTTCGGCATTCAGCTTTGCGGCGCGCTGGCGCTCGGGTGCAACTGTCGTGAACCACGCGCCCAAGAGGACGGCGAGTGCGACGACTCCTATCAGCATCAGTCGATCGCGGGAAGTCATGGCGCCACCGATTTCCCTGGCGAGGCAACCTGAACGCTTGAGCCTGCGCTCTGTGCGGACGCGGTTGTAGCCGATCCCGTCCCCACGCGCGGCAGAGGTCCTGAAGGCAAGCCCGTGAAGGTGATCTGCACGGCGAAGCTCGGGTCGTTGCCGGGACAGCTGCCACCGGCCGAGCCGGCACTCGAGCCGGAGCTGGCAGTGCCCGACTTGGTGGAGCTCTGCAGTTGCACTTCGCTGGCGCCGTCCATCAACTTCAAGCGCTGTAGCGTTTGGGCGACCACCGACTGGCTGAGGGCGCAGCCGGTGAGCGTGAAGGCGGGTGTGCTGCCCGGAGGCGTGCTCGAGGCCGGTGCGCCGCTCGTCGCGGCGTTTGTCGCCGAGGAACTCGAAGCGCTGCTCGCGTCGGCCGGTCCGACCTCGCCGTGCAGGGTGGCCAGGGAGGTGCCGGCCGGCAGCACGCGGCCCAGCTCGTGCAGCGAGTGCGACCAGTCAAAGCGAGCCTGCACGAGCTGCGCGACGGTCCGCGTCCGCTGATTGGCCATCGAGACGAAGTCCGTGTAGGGGGTCAGGCGCCCGGCACGAGCCCGGATCGCGCTGGCCTGCGCTTCAAGCGTTGCGACCTCTCCCTTCTGGCTTGAGATGCTGTGGCTGGCGCTGCCATACAGCAGGATCAAGGCAGCCAGGCAGCCGAGGAGTCCGAGCACGATCAGGGCCGCCCCGCCGGAGCGTCCGGTGAGCGAGCCCGAGCCTTGGCGATGTTCGCCGGGGATCAGGTTGACAGCCCTCATCGGGGTGCCTCCTCCACGGCCAAACCGGTTGCGACCGCGAGACGCTCAGGCGCGATATCACCGGCGCTCGCCTCCTCGGAGAGGCCGACGGTCTGGGGTATGAGCGGCACCCTTAGCTCGTTTTGCAAGGCCTGGGAGAAGCCCTTGATCTGAAGGGCGGGGCCGCTCAAAACGACGCTCGAGACCTCGCCACCGCCCTCTTGAGAGCGGTGGAAATCCAGAGAATTGCGCACCTCGCCCGCGATTTCGCGCACGCCGGCGGCCAGAACCGGGCGCACGTCGATGCGTGGCTGCTCGGACGGCTCGTCTTCGGGCTGGCCCGAGAAGTCCTCGGGCATCGGTATGGACCCCATCGCGGGGACGGCAGCGGCCTCTTCCAGGTCCACAGCGGCCAGCAGCTCGCGCGCCTCGGCGAGCTTGACGCCGTTGCGCTCTGCGACTTCGATCGCCATCGACTCAAGGCCACCGCTGACAACACGAGTGAAGCGGCACACGGTGCCCTCGGCGATCGCCATATTCGTGAGCCCGCCGATATTTAGATACAGGACCCTGCCGGCATGCTCCTCGTCACTGCGATGCAGGGAGCGGATCAGGGCAAAAGCGGACAGGTCGATCCCCTCGGGGCGAAGCCCGGCGCCGCGCACGGCACTCAATAGGCGTTCGACCATGTCCTTTTGCGCCGCAACCACGATTACACGCTGACGCGGACCACCAGGCGTATCGATCACGCCGAGTGGGTGGAAGTCGAGCACGGCGTTATCGAGGGGCATCGGCATTTGGTCCTCGGCCTGGAAGCGCACTGCCGTGGCCAGCTCCTTGCGGTCGGTCAGCGGAGGCAGCTCCATGGTGCGCAGAACGGTGCGCTGGTTGGCCACGCCCACGCGCACCCGCTTGTCCAAGCGCGACTGCTCGAACAGCTCGCGCAGAGCGTCGGCTAGCACGCCACCGTCGAGCACCTCGCCCTCACGGACGGTGTCGGGCGGCAAAGCCGCACCGGCAGCGCGCTGAACGAGGATCGAGCCGTTGACCCGTGCTTGCACCGCGCTTACGTAGCCGGGCTGGATGTCCAGGCCGACGAGCGTCGCGCCGCGCGAGCGGCTGCGACTCAATTTCAAGGTAGGGTTGGCCAGCGCCAGCAGTTTGCGCTTGCTCTGCAAGGGCGCCACGTCGCTGGCCGGCGGCTCGGGAGGAGCGTCGACCACGATCGAGGTGGGTCTGAGCAGGCTGAGATTCTCGTTGGGCATGGTCGGGCGTCCTTGCGAGCTTCAGTTGAGGAAGTTGGTCGTGTACAGGTTCAGCAGCGGCTCGCCCGCAAAGATCGCGACAACAGAACCCAAGGCAAGAAACGGGCCAAACGGGACTGCGGTCTTGCGCGCCGCGAGTGCTCCCTTGCGGGCAACCACGACAGCCCCGAACAGGACGCCCGCCAGCAGTGCGATCAGCATCGCCGGGGCAACCGCGCTGCCGAGAAACAGGCCCATCACGCCGGCCAACTTCACGTCGCCCATACCCATCCCCCCCGGGTAGGCAAGCGCGGCGATCAACAGGGCACCACCGGCAAGAGCACCAGCAATCAGACGCTCAGGCTCGCCACTCGGGTCGAGCGCGGTGCCGAGACCCAACGCGAGGATCGCGCCCAGGGCAGTCAGCTTGTTGGGGATGACGCGATGCTCGACGTCAATCAAGGCGATCGGCACCAACAGCAAGATGAAAGCCACGTTTAGGGCGATCGTGGTGGGGCTGCCGCCGGCCAGCACAGCGCCAACGCACAGCAGCGCGGCCAAAGCCTCAACGAGCGGATAGCGCTTTGAGATCGGCGCTGAGCAGTTGCGGCAGCGACCGCGCAACAAAAGCCAAGAGAGCAGCGGAATGTTGTCGTAGGGCTTGACGGCCATCCCGCAAGAGGTGCAGTGCGAGGCCGGTCGCACAAGCGACTCGCGGCGCGGCAAGCGATATACGACGACGTTCAGAAACGATCCGATCATCGCTCCGAACACACCGGCGAAGGTTGCGGTCTCCATGAGGCGATGATCGGCGCGCGCGGCTCCCCACTTGAGCGCAACTGCAATCGTTCGCCCAATATCGGCCAAGCGTCCAATATGGGCCAAGCTTCGGCGAGCGTACTCCTTGCAAGCGGCCTACTCAGAGAGCATCGCTCCCATGCACTATGGGCAGCTCCTTGGCGCGGTCTCGCTCCTTGGCGCGGTCTCTGTCCCCCCTACTGCCTGCGCCAACGCTAGAGGGCGGCCAATCGACCGCCCTCTCAGGTCCTACGAAGTTGCTTTAGGGCGCGAGCGCCCTGCGTAATGCCCTACCAATCGCCGGTGGGACAACCGCCCTTGTTCGATTCACTCGCGGCTTTGCAGGTACGCGTGATCGTACCCGCTTTGTTGACGATCTTAAACGTATCTTTCGTTCCCGAGGCTTCGGCTTCGAGTTCGTAGCCGATCCCGCTTTCGATTTCTTTGGCGACCTTCAGGAACGCCGATTTGCTTGAGCCTTCGGCGATCAGAATGCCTTTATCGTATTCGTTGATCTTGGTCGTCGAGACTTCTTTATAGCTACCACTGAAGTCGGTTGCGATCGTCTCGGCCGCCGTCTGCGCGTTGTGCACGACTTCCTTGGCCGAAGCGTCGCTGGCCTTGCTCTTCTGGTTGAGGAAAGAGGGAATCGCGATCGCGGCCAGGATGCCGATGATCAAGATCACGACCAGCAGCTCGATCAGCGTGAAGCCCGACTCCTCCCTCATTCGCAAATTTCGTTGGTGTCTCACCGGCAACTCCTAGCTTGATGTCCATGATGCCAGTGCGCGCATGTCGCCCATTTGCGACCCGGCTGTGAGAGCCGTCGACTTTGTCTTCGCATTCCGTGCTTGTCGTACTACGTGCCTGACTTGCTAGCTAATCGGCATCTCGCTTGCCTGAGCTTGAGTTTCCAGGTCTGGATGCAACATATCTTCCTAACGCAACGCAAACAAAGGTGGAAACACAAACAAAGGGGGCGACCAAATGGCCGCCCCCCCTTTTCTTGAACTGCTACCCGCCCCAGACGACGAAGTCTGGGAGCCGGTGACTACCAGTCGCCGGTCGGGCAGCCGCCCTTGTTGCTCGTGCTCGCCGCGGTACATGTGCGAGTGATTGTGCCTGCATTATTAGTAATGATGAATTTGTCGCCCGTTCCGGCGGCAGTGGATTCGATCGTGTAGCCGATTGCGGTAGGTTCACCACTGACCGCAAAAGTAGCTGTGGTCGTGTCCTTCAGGGTGGGCTCAACTTCTTGTAGCTTTGCAGTTTTGCCACCCGCGTAGCTACCGTTGTTTTCGGTCGAGTAGGTCTCCATAGCAGTCTGACCGGTCTTCACCTGTTCCTTGGCCGCTGCATCGTTGGCCTTGCTCTTCTGATTCAGGAACGAAGGAATGGCGATCGCGGCCAAGATGCCGATGATCAGGATTACCACCAGAAGCTCGATGAGCGTGAAGCCACCCTCATCTTTCGAGCGCTGGCGCAGTCGATATAGCATTGAATCCTCCTGGATTCCGTTTCTGGGCGCCAGCCCTCGGTTCAACCGTCTCCTGTGACGGTACGCCCCCTCGGTGAATCGTAAGATTCACTTTGGAGCCGTCGGCTTTGCCTTACACCCTTATTGGGCGCTTGCCTTGTCCCGCGGTCTGGCTTGTCAGCGGGTTCATCGACCATCGCGCACAGGCGCTTTAGCGCTGCACGCAGTTTGGACGATTGTCCTTTGAAGGTGCCTTTTACCTGTTTGTGGGAAGGACCACGAACGAATGGCCGGTCGGCGATCCCTCAGCGGCGCTTGGCCGTCGCCTGTTCCTGCTGAAACTCCTGCGCGTCCATGCCAGTCAGACGCTCGCCGCCGCCGCGACACCAGGGACAGGTGACCTTGGTGGAGCGCTCACCCAAATTGGAGATGACCTTGCCACTGCCGTGGCACGCCATACAGACGTGCTCCTCGGCGTCGGAGCTACCCTGCGCCTCCCCATCGGCGTCCACCGTCGCCTTGTCATCGTTTGAGTCGCTCATCCGCCCATCACCCTACCTACCCGCCCGACTCTTGGCCTGTGCGGGTGCTCCATGTGCCCATTCCCCATACCTCCCCGCGACCCTTGACCCAGGCGGGTACGCCACCCACCATCACCCATCTTTCCTCCATCTTTGGCCCAGGCGGGTACGCCCGGGGTGCCACTGGATTAGCGTTCTCGGCGTGAGGACGCCAAGACCCTTCTTGCCGTGGCTGGCGTTGGCCTTGATCACGGCGGGTGCCGCGGCTTTGCGGCTCGTTGATCTCGGCGCCGTGCGGCTCGACCCTTTCTATGACGCGGCCGTACGCTCGATGAGCCTCTCCTGGCACAACTTCTTCTTCGGCGCCTATGAGCCAGGCGGCAGCGTCTCGATCGACAAGCCGCCCGTAGACCTTTGGCTTCAGGTCGCCAGCGTCAAGCTTTTCGGCTGGGGCTCAAGCGCCCTGAAGTTGCCCGAGGCGCTGGCCGGGACAGCCGCGGTGCCGTTGCTTTACGCGGCGCTCGTGCGACCCTTCGGCGCCCTCGCCGGCTTGCTCGCGGCCGCGGCCTTGGCAGTCCTCCCGATCGAGGTGATCACAGCGCGCTCAGACACCATGGACGCGGTCATGATGCTCCTGCTCGTGCTCGCCCTCTTCGCGGCGGTGCGGGCCAGCGAAAGCGACAGCACCGTCTGGCTGCTCGCGGCTGCGGCGGCATTGGGAATTGCCTTCAACGTAAAGCTCTTGGAGTCGATCGTCGCCATGCCTGGCCTGTTCGTGCTCGTCTGTCTGGGCATGGGGCGCCCAGAGTCCGACCCGACACCGCGCGAGCAGTCAACACTGCGCGCGGAGTCAACAACGAGCGAGGAGCCACTGTCCCCACCGGGCCCAGAGTCCGTCCCCGCGCAGGCCGTACGGCGCAGATCCCGCACGAGGCTGGCAGGTCAACTAGCCGCGGCCGGCGCGGTATATGCGGTCGTCGCCCTGTCATGGTTGGGCACGACCCTCCTGTTTCCCGCCCACGAGCGCCCATACGCGATCGGCTCCACCAATGGCAGCGCCTGGAACGCAGCCTTCGTCTTCAACGGCAGCGAACGCCTCAGCGGCAAAACAGCCGAAGTCGGCCAGTCCTCCGCCCCCGCCCCCCGGCAAACTCATGGCGAGTCGGTGAGCACGACCGCCACGCCCATTACTTCCCCCTCCCCCACCCGCCTGCTTGCCCGAAGTGGCCAAATGCCCGCCAAGTGGCTCGGTTGGGAGGCTCTGTTGGCCTTGCTCGTGGGCATTTTCGCCGTCGTGGTCGTGCTACGGCGCGGCGCTGGAAGGGTCCAGCGCGCCACCACGATCGGGCTGTTCGTGTGGTTGGCGACCGGACTCCTGCTGTTCAGCGCGATGGCGCGCCTGCATCCGCGCTATGTCGAGAGCTTCACCCCAGCCGTGGCCGGTATGTTCGGCATCGGCGTAGCCTTCGTGGCAGCACTCCCAGGTCGCGCCCGCCTGTTGGCTGCGCCTCTGACCGCCTTCCTGGCGATACCGTTCGTAGCAAGCATCGAAGCTGTTTCCGCCGAGACCTCCGACGCGGGCAATGTCGGCGCCCTGGCTCCTACCGAGCAACGGGCACTCAGCACCTACCTGCGAGCTCACCAAGCTCGCGCCCGCTACGAGCTTGCCGCAGGCTCCTCGACCAGCGTGGCCTCTCTGATCGTGCAAGACCAACGTCCCGTCTTGATGCTCACCACCTATAACGGCCTGCCTTTCACGAGCGTGGGCCGCTTGAAGGCTTTGATCGCCCAAGGAGCTGTGCGCTACGCCTTCCTGAATTCCGTGTGCCCGCGCGACGCACCCAAGACCAATGCCGGTTGCGCCCCGGCCGCCCTGTGGATAAGGACACACGGCACCGATGTCTCACGACAGGCCGGCCTGCACCCAGGCGTCTTGTGGCAACTACCCACACCTCTCGCTGCTCCTACGCGCGCCAGCTCACATACTGCACGCGCGTCAGCCCGCATGCAGGGGATTAGGGATCCCGCCGAGGTTGTACCGTGAGCGTCGTGGACGCCCCCGCCTCGATGCGTATTCTCGTCGTCGACGACGAGGCTCCGCTGCGCGACACCTTGACGCGCTCCTTCTCCAAGGAGGGCCACACGGTCGAGGCCGTGGCCGACGGCGCCGAGGCGATAGTCCGCGCCGGTTCCGAGCCCTTCGACGTGATCCTGCTCGACGTCGCCCTCGGCCCCGGACCCAACGGCTATGACGTGTGCCGCACCCTGCGCGAGCAGCGCAACATCGTGCCGATCATCATGCTCACCGCCCTGGATACTGAGGCCGACGCGGTCCAGGGTCTGGAGGCCGGCGCCGATGATTATGTAACCAAGCCGTTCGGCCTGGCCGAGCTGCGCAGCCGCATCCGCGCCGTCCTGCGCCGCTCCGGACCGCGCGCAATGGGACGAGAGGTACTCAACATCGGCCCCGTCACACTCGACCGCTCCCACCGCGAGGCAAGCGTCAGCGGCGAGCAGGTCAAGCTCACCTTCTCGGAGTTCGAGCTGCTCGGCCAGCTGATGAGCGAACCGGGCCGCCTATTCAACCGCCAAGAGCTCTTGCGCGCGATCTGGGGCGACTCCGCCTACCGCGACCCGCGTGCAATCGACGTTCACATCCGCCACCTGCGCGAGAAGATCGAGGAGCAACCGGATGAGCCAAAGCTGATCCTGACCGTGCGCGGCGCCGGATACCGCTTCCAGGAGCCGTGATCCCGGCAGACACGCACGGCCACGCCGCGCACCCGTCCGAGCAGCCCACCGCCAAGGAGGACGCGAGTGCTGCCGGTCGCGCCCGACGCGGCCTGCGCTTGCGGCCCCGAGTCTTGGGTCTGCGTCCGCGCGTATTTGCAGCCCTGCTGCTCTCCAGTGCAGTCACGCTCGCTGTCGCCGCCCTGGCCCTGCTTTCCCCCTGGAGCACCGCCTACGTGCCGACGGCGAACGTGCCGTCTATACAGCCATCTCTGCCTCACGCGCCGACCTATCTGAGATCCGCATCGACCCCGCCGACGATCGTCCCGACCCGCCCGAACTGGCCGCCTCGATCGCGCTTTTGCGACGTCGCTCCGGCGCTCAGGTGACGGTACTCGACCACAAACTCGAAACGGTCTATGCGCCCGTCAACCAAGACCTCGACGTGCCCAACTATTACGCCCAAGTAGACCGCGCCCTGCGCACTGGGCGCGGCGTGCACAGCCTGATCGGCGACGAGCTGGTGGCCGCAGAGCCAATGCAGATCGGCAAGAGCGGCCCCATCGACGCGGTCGTTTTGGTGCGTCGCCTCGAATACGTCAGCTCGGCGGTCCGCGTCGTCCAGAACGCCTTCATCGATGCCGCCGCCGTCGGCTTCGCCGTCGCCCTGCTACTCGGCCTCGCGCTAACAACCACCTTGTTGCGGCGTCTCGAGCGCCTGCGCGAAGCCGCCGGCGAGCTGGAACGCCGTGGCCTGGAGGCGCCCATCCACGTGGACGAGCGCCGCGACGAGATCGGCGACCTCACACGCGCGTTCGCCAGCATGCAAGCTCGCCTGCGCCGCCAAGAAGAGGCCCGCCAGGCTTTCGTGGCGACCGCATCGCACGAGCTGCGCACACCGCTCACCTCCCTGGACGGCACCTTGGAGTTGCTCGAAGACGACCTGCAAGCAGACCGACTCGACCTAAAAGACGCACGCGAGCGAGCGATCCGCGCACGCGAGCAATCGCGGCGCCTGTCAAGCCTCGCCACCGACCTGCTCGACCTGAGCCGCCTCGACGCCGAGGTCTCCCTGCGTAGCGAGCCCGTCGAGCTGGGCGAGCTGTGTCGCGCCGTCGCCGCCGAGTTCGAGCGTCGCGCCGATTCCCACGATGTGCGGATTGGGGCAAGCCCGGCCACCCACGGCTGCTGGGCCATGGGCGACCCGGGCGCAGTAGCACGAATAGCACGCATCCTGCTCGACAATGCGATCGGCGTCGCACCGGCCGGTTCGACCATACGCACCGCCGCAAGCACCGACGGCCAGTGGGCCCAACTGACCGTGAGCGATTCGGGGCCCGGTGTGCCTGCCCCCGAGCGCGAGCGCATCTTCGAACGCTTCCAACGGGGCTCAACTTCGGGCGGGCGCAGCGGCTTCGGGCTCGGCCTGGCAATCGGTCGCGAGCTAGCGATGCGCATGGGCGGCTCGCTCAACCTGTGCACAGGGGCTTCGCCGGACCAGGACGAGCGCGGCGCCAGCTTTACACTGCGCCTGCCCATGGCCCATTTCGACCAGGAAGACCCATGACAGACCCCACGTCCACGCTCCAGGCAGTCGCCACGCTCGCACGCAAGTCCGGACGGATCGCGCTCGACACCGAGTTCATGGGCGAGGGTCGCTACCGCACGCTCCTATGCCTGATTCAGCTTGCCGTAGCCGACACGCCTGTCGGCTACGACTCTGGGAATTCGGGCAGCGCCGATAGCGCCCGCGCTGAGATGCCAGAGCGAATCGAGATAGTCGATCCGCTTACCTCCGGTCGCCGAGACGACGCCGGATCAAAGCCGCTTGGGGACGCCGGCGAGCCGCTCGCACAAGTACTTGAAGACCCCAATATCGAGGTCGTCGTCCACGCCGGGCGCCAGGACATCGCGCTCCTGCGCCGAGCCTTGGGGTGTGAGGTACGCAACGTATTCGACACCCAGGTTGCCGCCGGTTTCGTGGGGATGCCGGCCCAGTGCTCCTATGACACGCTCCTCTCCGACCTCCTGAGCGTCAAGCTGGCTAAGAGCGCGAGCTTCACACGCTGGGACACGCGTCCGCTCTCGCCCGAGCAGCTCTCTTATGCGCGCGAGGACGTCGTCCACCTGAGCGCCCTAGCCAGCGAGCTGGAGCGTCGCCTGGAGCGATCCGGACGCCTCGCCTGGGCGCGCGAGGAGTGCCAGTTCCTGGAGACAGTCAGCGACGAGCGCGACCTCGACACGATCTTCGCCCGGCTACCGCGCATCAGGGGCATGAACGCCGCCTCGCAAGGCATCGCGCGTGAGCTGGTGGCCTGGCGCGAGCGGACCGCTGCCGCCCGCAACCGACCCGTCCAAAGCGTGCTAGGCGACGCGCCCCTGGTCGAGATCGCCAAGCGCAAGCCGACTTCCGCGCGCAAGCTCGAAGAGATCCGCGGTGTCGGCCAAGGCAGTCTGCGCAAAGGCGGCGAAGACCTGCTCGCCGCTGTGCAGCGCGGTATTGCCAACGCCGGAGAGCCACTCACCAGTGGCCCTCGTCCTGCCCAGCCCCGCCCCCAAGACGCGCCCCTGATCGCACTCTCGGAGGCTTTGGTACGGGCCCGGGCTCGCGAGGCTGACCTGGCCTATGAGCTACTTGCCTCACGCTCCGACCTGCAAGCCATCGTGGCAGGCCACCGCGGCGGCGAACGCGCCGACGTACGCACCTTGCGAGGCTGGCGTTTTGAGCTGGTCGGCGAAGAGCTGCTGGCGTTGCTGGACGGACGCATCTCTCTCGCAGTGAGCGATGGCGGGGTGCATGTGGCCGCCACGCCACCTTCACCTTGAATTTGTGAAAACACTCACCTGAGTCTCGGCGCTTGGGTCAGGCCAAAACATTCCACGCGCGCCTTGGCGCGCATAGGTGCTAGAGATTCCTATTCAATGTGGTTATAGACGGTGAACATCGGCATGTACATCGAGATGACGATAAAGCCGACAATCGAGCCGATGACGATGATCATGATCGGCTCCAGGATCGAGGTGAGCGCTTTGACGGACGCTTCGACCTGGTCCTCATAGAAGTCCGCCACCTTGCCGAGCATCGCATCGAGCGCGCCCGTCTCCTCGCCGACGCCCACCATATGGGTGACCATAGTCGGAAAAATCGAGGTCTTCGATAGAGGCTCTGAGATCGTGCCGCCACGCTTGACCGAAGCGATCACGCCATCCATAGCCTCCTCGACGACGATGTTGCCGCCCGTCTTGCCGACGATCTCAAGCGCGAGCAAGAGTGGCACACCGGCGCTCATCAACGAAGACAGTGTGCGCGACCAGCGCGCCACGGCGACCTGCTGGACGATCGCGCCGATCTTCATCGGCACGCGCAAACGGAAGCGATCCCACTGGGGACGACCCCACTTCGATTTCTTCCACTTGATGAAGCTGAACGCGAGTAGGCCGGCGCCCCCGAACATTGCCCACCAATAGCCCACGACCGCGTGTGACATCGCCACAGACACCTGGGTGATGGCAGGCAGTTCGCCGCCGAACTGCTTGAAGACGCCAACAAACACGGGCACAAGGAACGCAACGAGCGCCATCATTACCGCCACCGCGAAAGTGATGACCAGCACCGGATAGATCATCGCTGAGCGGATCTGGCGACGCAACGAAGCTTCCTTCTCAAGCTGGTCTGCCACCTGCATCAGCGAGCCCTCCAGCAGACCGCCGGCCTCGCCGGCCCTGGTCATCGCCACGAACAGGGGGTTGAAGACCTTCGGATGGGATTCCATCGCGCCACTTAGTGACAGGCCCGCCTCGACGTCCTTGCGCACCTGGACGACCGTTTCCTTGAGGAACTTGTTCTCGGTCTGTTCCTCAAGGACATACAGCGCTCTCAGAATCGAAAGACCGGAGGAGATCATCGTTGCCAGCTGACGAGAGAAAACGGCCAGCTCACTGGCCTTTACACGCTTCATGAAGCTGAGCTCGATCTCGCGCGAAGCATGCTTGTCGGCGATATCGAGCACGATCATGCCGCGCGACTTCAACTGGTTGGAGACCGCCTCCTTGGAGTCGGCGTCGATCTCACCGCGCGCCTTCACGCCAGCGAGATCCATCGCCTTGAAGACGTAGGTACTCATGCTGCCAGCGCTCCGGCGCCTAGCAGGCGGCGCAGCTCGTCGGGCGCCTGCGAGCGCGATTCGGCCTGCTTCTGGGAGACCTTGCCTGTGCGCACGAGGGAAACCAGAGCGGCGTCCATGGTCTGCATGCCTTGCGCGGAGCCGGTCTGCAGGACAGAGTAGATCTGGTGAGTCTTGCCCTCGCGAATCAGGTTGCGAACCGCAGGATTAGGCACAAGTACCTCGCATGCGGCGACTCGTCCGGCGCCATCGGCCGTCGGCAGCAGCTGTTGGGTGACGATCCCCTGCAAAGCCACCGACAGCTGCACCCGCACCTGGCCTTGCTGCTCGGGGGGAAACACGTCGATGATGCGATCGACCGTTTGTGCGGTGTCCTGGGTGTGCAGGGTGGCGAACACGAGGTGCCCAGTCTCGGCGGCGGTCAAGGCGGTGGAGATCGTCTCCAGGTCGCGCATCTCGCCGACCAGGATCACATCAGGGTCCTGGCGCAAGGCAGCCTTCAAGGCATCTGCGAAAGACTGAGCATCGGAGCCCAACTCGCGCTGATTGACCAGGCACTTCTTGTGGGCATGGAGGAACTCGATTGGGTCCTCGATCGTCATGATGTGCTCCTCGCGGGTCATGTTGATCTCGTCCAGCATCGCCGCGAGCGAGGTCGACTTGCCAGAGCCGGTGGGGCCGGTGACGAGTACAAAGCCGCGCGGCTTGCGCGTCAACTCGTGCACGATCGGAGGAAGCCCAAGCTGGTCGATCGAGGTCAGCCCGAAAGGAATCAGGCGGAAGGCAGCGCCAATCGCACCGCGCTGGTAGTAGGCGTTAACCCTGAAGCGAGCGTGGCCGGGGATCGAGTAGGCGAAGTCCAATTGCCAGTTCGTCTCCAGGCGCTGGCGCTGGTCGCCGGAGAGGATCGAATAGACAATCTCGCGCGTATCTGTCTCGCTGAGCAGGGGATAGCCGTCGATTTGCGTCAGACGACCCCGCACACGTACGGTCGGCGGTGCGCCTGCAGCCAGATGAAGGTCAGAGGCGCGGCGCGACACGACCTCCATCAAGAGCTCGGCGAAGTCAATATTCATGCGCTTGCCTTTCGCTCGGCGCTTGCACCGCGGACGTGCGGATGAGTTCTCATGAGCGACTTATCGGCAGACAAGCTCCACATCTCAACTGCTGCCGATCACGCGTGCTATCTCGGCGATCGAGGTCAGTCCCTGACGTACCTTCTGCAAGCCGTCGTCGCGCAGCAGGCGCATGCCTTGGCGGACCGCCACGTCGCGCAGCTCCTCGGCAGGGCGACGTTCCAAAGCCATGGAGCGAATCTCCGAGGACACCGACATCACCTCGTAGAGCCCGACACGCCCACGGTAGCCGGTGCCGTTGCAGCGACGGCAACCGGTGGGCTCGTAGGCCTCCAGGTCGACGATCGCCTTGTAACCGTTCTCGCGCAGGACCTCAGCGGGAACGATCGTGCGCTGCTTGCAGTTCGAGCAGAGCATTCGCGCCAAGCGCTGAGCCAAAACGCAATCCAAGGCGGAGGCCACCAGAAACGGCTCGATCCCCATCTCAACAAGTCGCGTGATTGCCGAAGGAGCGTCGTTAGTGTGAAGCGTGGAGAGCACCAGGTGCCCAGTCAAGGCCGACTCGACCGCGATCTGCGCCGTATCACGGTCGCGGATCTCGCCGACCATAATCACGTCGGGATCGGCGCGCACCATCGCGCGCAGTCCGGTGGCGAACGTGAGCCCCACCTTGGCGGACACCTGTACCTGTGTGATGCCATCGAGCTGATACTCGACCGGATCCTCGACGGTGATGATGTTCTTCTCAGGAGTGTTCAATGCAAGCAGGGCGGCATACAAAGTCGTGGACTTGCCCGAGCCGGTCGGTCCAGTCACAAGCACCGCGCCATGTGTTTCGTGAAAAGCCTTCTCAAATCGCTCACGCTCAGTGTCGGCCATACCAAGCTTTTCAAGCTTCATGACCACCGAGTCCTTGTCGAGGATCCTCATCACGATTGACTCGCCATGGACGCTTGGGAGCGTGACCACGCGCAGGTCAATGTGGCGCCCTTCGACGGTCAGACTCACACGACCGTCCTGGGGCAGGCGCCGCTCGGCGATATCCAGCTCAGCCATGATCTTCACCCGCGAGACCACCCCAGCCGCCATGCGCCTAGGGACGGTGGTGATGTCCTGCATGATCCCGTCAACGCGCACCCTCACGCGTACCTCGTGGCCGTCGGGAGCCATGTGTACGTCTGAAGCGCCCCGCTCGACCGCTTGGGCCACGATCTGGTTGACGAGCTTGACGACAGGAGCGTCGTCGGCGGTCTCACGCAGGTTGACGATCTCGGCTTGACTGTCGTCAGCCTCCTCGACGGTGCTCTCGCCTGAGACCACATCCTCCAAGCGCGCCATGCGTGAGATCAGATCCCCGATCGCCTCGGGCGAAGCAACAGCTACACGCACCTCGTAGCCAGTCATGATCGCCACATCGTCGACCGCCAAAACGTTGGAGGGGTCGGCCATCGCGAGCAGCAAAGTGCGCTTGTCCACAAAAGCGACCGGCACCGCCTGGTAGCGCTTTGCAGCTGTGTTCACGACCAGGTTGGCGGCGCCCATGTCCACCGGGAACACTTCGAGGTCGAGGTGGTCCAAGCCGTAGCGCTCGGCAAGCGCCCTGGCCAGACCATCCGGGGTGATCGCTCCGCCTGCGAGCAGAACACGCTCTGGCGTTGTGCCTTCGTTGCGCGAAGCCTCGATCGCGAGATCGACGCGCTCGCGTGGAGCCAGGCCCATTTCCACGATCACATCGGTCAAAAAGCGCGACGAGGAGCCTCGGCGGCTCGGTTGCGTCACCCCGGGCGGCAACTCGGCCGCATCGGGTCCGCGCGGGTCCGACTCCGGCGCACCGTATGGATCGCTGGGTGGTCTACCGCGAGCATCCAAGTCCCCGCCAGCGCCCAAACCCATGCTCTCGGCGAGCTGATCTGGATCGGGGCGCTCGAACTCCACGCTTACCTCAGGAGCGCGATCCCCGAAAAGTCCTTCCTCGTCGCGTAGACCGTTGGGGGGCGTGCTCATCGCCTACACCGCGAATCCACGTGTCCTTGGTTATGTAGAGCTGAGCCCAGCCCCGCGTCGCATCGCATCGAGCGGAGCCGGCGCTCCGGTCCACCGCTCGAAGCTGAGCGCGCCCTGGGCGACGAGTACCTCAAGTCCATCGACAGCGGCAACTCCCGCTCGGCGCGCCGTTGCGAGGAGCGGCGTGGGACCGTCGCGGTAGACCAGATCGATGACATACGCATACTCTCCGACCTGATCGACGCTCAGGTGGAGTTGGTTGAGCGCTTCAGCCTCACTGGCCGACCGTTGCAGTCCCACTGAGGTGCAGTTGACCAGCAGGTCGGTTTGCACCGGCTCCTCAACCGCGTGGGCGCCAAGCTCGCCGGCCAGGGCAAGTGCCCGCCCTGATGTCCGATTCCACACTGACACCTCGCGCGCACCCCCGCTCAAGAGCCCCCAGACGGCGGCGCGCGCGCTCCCGCCAGCGCCGAGCACGAGCGCGCTTAAGCCGCGTGGAGAGAGATCCAGACGACCAAGCGCGGCAACCAAACCGGGCGCGTCCGTATTCTCGGCGTCGATCGTACCGTCAAATTTGAAACTCAGCGTGTTGGCTGCCCCGATCGCGCGCGCCGCCTCACTCGCGCTGTCGGCAAGCGCAAGCGCGGCCTGCTTGTGGGGAATGGTTACGTTCGCGCCGACGAACCCGCTGGCGCCGAGCGAGCTCACCGTCTGCTCAAGAAGCTCGGGCGCGAGCGGCAAACGCTGGTAGACCCAGTCGTCCATGCCAAGCTCGGCGAACGCGGCCTCGAACATGGCGGGCGAGCGACTGTGCGCCACCGGCCAGCCGATCACACCCAACCGCTTCATTTCTTGTGGCATGTCGGTACCCGTCCACCGTTCTTTTGCAGAGCTTCGTGGTAGGCGGCGGCGTTGCGTTCGAACTGGGCATAGCTAGTGGAGAACACCTGCTCGCCACAACCATCAGCGCCCGCCACGTAGTACAGGTAGGACACTTTCGCGGGGTGCCCAGCGGCCGTGATCGCGGCCGCGCCGGGATTGGAGATCGGCGTAGGCGGCAGGCCTTGGTGGGTGCGAGTGTTATAGGGCGAGTCGCTGGCCAGCTGAGACTCCGTGAGGGGGTGGGTGAAGTCGTGCAAGGCGTAGCGCAAAGTGGAGTCCACGCCAAGCGTCATGTGCAAGCGCAAGCGGTTGTAAATGACCGCCGCCACCAGCGGACGGTCGTGCGGGATGGCGACCTCGCGTTCGATGATCGAGGCCACGATCAGCAGTTCATAGGGCGTCACACCGAGCACCTTGGCGCGATGGACCTCCCCGCCACCGAAGTTTTCATGGAAGGCCACAAGCTGCTCGGATACCAGTCGCGATGAGGATGTACCCGCGTATAGTTCATAGGTGGCCGGGAACAGAAAGCCTTCGAGGTTAGGAGTTGTGGCCAGAGCGCCATAATGAGCCGGGTCGAGTTGGGAGCTGCGCTTTGAGGCGACCAAGTAGCTGCCCTTCAGACCGTCGGCATGGGCAAGCGCGGCGATCTGTGAGCGTGTAAAGCCCTCCGGGATCGTCAGCTTGATGGTGGCCAGCGGCGGTGGGGTCTTCGGCGTGGTTTTGTGGTGCAAGAGCAGCACCGCTCCACCGATGAAACCGCAAAGCACGAGGACAAAGGCAACCAGCGCGCCCACGCGAGCAACCAGGCTGCGGGGACGAACGACGTGCGGCCTGTGAAGATGCGGGCCATGCATGTGGGGTCTATGCACGCGGGAACGGAGTTCTGGACGCGCGGCCATTGCCGACTCATCTTCCGGCGGAAACTCGATCCCGGCAGGCGGATCTGGCGCGTTGGCCACAATCTCGGGTTGGGCTGGGATGGCAGGCGAAGCTTCGTGCGGCTCAGCAGGAGTCGACTCGGCCTGGGCCTCCTCAAACCCAGATCTCTCTACGGGGACCGGCGCAAAAGGCGTCTCCTCGACTGAGCTCGACTCGAAGGGAGGTGGTTCAAAAGGAGGTGGTTCGAAGTGAGGTGGTTCAGACGTAGGCAATTTGACCGGTGGAGGTAGCGGAAGCTGTACCGGGGCAGGCTGGGACGCTCCAGCTCGCTCAAGACGCCGCCGTTCACGCTCCTCGCGGGCACGTTCGCGCTCCTGCTCGCTGCGCTGTCCTCCCCCACTTGCTCTGCGGTCCCTGGCCAAGCGCGTGACCCTACTAAGGGCCGGTCTCAAATCGCGCCAGCCACCCCTCGAGCAGAACAGCGGCGGCTCGCGAGTCCTCGCTGGTGCTCGCGTGATCCATCGAGGCGGCAATGCGGGTAGTAAAGCGCTCGTCGTGCAGCTCGACCGGCACGTCCTCGCCTAGGCGCCGCGCGAGTGTCTCGGCGAACGTGCGTGTCTCGCGTGTTTGGTCTGTGTCCTCCCCTCGCAGGGACAGAGGCAGTCCCACCACAACCCGTTCCACCTCGCGCTCTAAGACGAGTTGGCCGAGAGCGGCAAGGCCACGCCGACTGGCCGGCTTGGCCACGGGCTCGATCGGAGTGACGATCGTGCCCGTTGGATCGCTCATAGCGCAACCACAGCGCGCGCTGCCGTAGTCAAGCGCCAGGACTCGCATCGTCTCCCAAGACGATCGTGCCGTGACCTACGATCACATCGCCCGCATACAGACAAGCCACCTGTCCAGGGGCAGTGCGCTCCACCTGCTCGAGCATGTCAAGGTCCAGGCGCGCGTGGATCCCTGCGGGCGGTTGCCCCTCGACCCTGCACGGGAGTCGCTGTCCGCGATAGCGGACCTTCACTCGATCGACGCACGATCCGTCGCGGTGCAAGGTGACATTTCTCATGCTCACTCTGCCGGTTCGTAGGTGCTCGCGCGAGGCGACCGTCACGGTGTTGGCGCGCGCGTCGGTTGCAATCACGTAGACGGGCCCCTCGACCCCGGGCATCCGATTTACTCCTCGCCCGTCGATACCGAGCCCGTGACGTTGACCGACAGTGACGGTATGTACGCCGCCGTGCTTTCCCACCTTGCGCCCGTCGAGGTCGAGGATCGCGCCCTCGCGACGCTTCAGTCCGGCATGGCGCGCCAGAAAGTCGGCGCTATTGGTTCCGGCCAAAAAGCACAGGTCCTGCGAGTCGGGGCGCCGCGCCACCTCTAGGCCGGCGTCCCTTGCCAGCTCGCGCACTTCGGGCTTGGTCAAGTCACCGAGTGGGAAGCGCAAGCGCGCCAACGAGCCTGGCGAAAGCGCCGCCAGCGCATAGCTTTGATCCTTGCGCTCGTCCACTGCCATCCGCAGCAGAGGCTCTGAGCCATGCGACGGGGCTTGGTCGAACGAAACAGGTCGCTGTTCACTGCGTGAGGTGCCGTTGTGCGAAATCTCGCCGGCCTGCCAAACACGCGCGTAGTGGCCGGTGGCGAGCGTACGCGCTCCAAGGCGGTCGGCAAGTTCGAGCATCGCGTCCAGGCGCACTGTGCCGTTGCAACGCACGCATGGGTTGGGCGTGAGGCCGGCGGCGTAGCCCTCTAGCCAGCCGTCTACCACGCCAGCCTTAAACTCCTCGCGCAGATCGACCGAGAAGTGCGCCATACCCATGCCCTGGGCGATCTCGCGCGCCGAGCGCACTGCCTGCGCCGAGCAACAGCTACGCTCGCCGTCGTTCTCCGGGTCGGACCACAGCTCGAGTGTCACCGCTACAACCTCACCGCCAGCTTCGCTGACGAGCAGGGCCGCCACCGCACTGTCTACTCCTCCGCTCATCGCCACCAGCTCACGTCCCGACACGGGCGCCAACGCTGCCTGGGTTCGCGCCGCCCAGCCGAGCGCCCTGTGCAAGGCGTCGGCGGCGAGTTCGGCAGCATGGAGCTTGGCGTGGCTCAGCCCACCCAGCTCGGCCGCTATCTGGGAGGCCCCGAGACGCGCGGCCTCGAGCAGGCTCGCCCCGCGCACTAGCTCGATCGTGGCGCTGCCGGCTGCTATCGCCGCGCCGCAACCGCTCGCGTCGAAACCGGCGTCGAGGATCTCCCCATCGGGGCTGTCGTGCGCCAGTTCGACGGAAATACGGATCAAATCGCCGCACGCGGCGCCCCCAGCGGCGCCTGTGCAGGCACGTTCAGGCGTGTGACCACGCCCAAGCGGATTTTCCATGTGCTGAGCCAGCGCCTCGATGGTCATTCAGTCGAGTGTAAGGACCTGCGGGCGCTCGGCGAGTTTCTCGCCTCAGCCGCTTCAGGGCGATCGCAAGACCAGGTTCAGCCCGAGCGGGTCAGCTCTTGGCTTTGCGAGCTTCGCTCACGGCCTGCTGCAAGGAGAACACGTCCGTAAGGCCGGTCAGGGTACTCACCACACCTTGGCGGTTGACGATCAGGATCGTAGGAGTCTGATAGACATGTACGACTTCGGTGATCTTCCCGAATAGGCCTACCTGGTTGGCCAAGGCCGCGTGTACAGTCACGGTGCCTTTCGAGCCGCCCACCAGCGCATCCGCCTGCACTAGAACCTCGCGGTCAACGCTCGACTTCGGATCCCAGAACACCAGCATCACGGTCTTGCCATGGGCAAGCTCGACTTCGACCGCGACCTGCTGAGCGCTGCGCCCAGGATGGGCTTTAGCGACGTTTTGGCTGCGTGTCTTTGTGACGACACGCTCGCGCGTCTTCGTTACGGTCCCGTTCGCTGTTGTGTGAGTCACGGTCCTATGGACAACCGTGAGTGGCTTCTGGGCGGTCGCGGAGGAAGCGTTCGTGCTCGACGTGGTGACGGGCGTCTGTGCTTCATCAGAAACTTCTTCGGACTTGTGCTGCTGTTCTTGGACGTTGCGCTGGGAGGCAGCGACCGCGCCGTGAGCTTTGGCGATCGCGCGAGTCAGCCCTTCCACGCCGGGAGCCGACCCGTGATAGATCGGGGTCGGAGCTGCGCCGGCCTTGACTTCGGCTGCGGCGCTTGACGAGGATGAGCTGCTATCAGCGCCCGCCGCCGGGCTTGCTGCGGCGGTTGAGGCTTTTGTCAGCACCGGTTGGCTCGGGCTGGGGCTAGAGCTGGGACCGTGGGAGCGCAGCGCCACAACCCACACAAGTCCAAGCAGCGCAACAGCCGCCAAAACAATCTGATAGGGACGAGATAGTTGAGCCATCGCCCTTCACTTCGGCAGATTTGGTCTCCGAGTTGAACGGCGTTTGTGCTCATGGACGTCACGCAAGCGCGATTTCACCGCTCGTCCCGACATTTCTAAGCCAAATCCCTCATGCCTCGCAGGGCGGTGTGCACCACTTTCTCGGTATCGACCGTCTCTTGACCGCCGTCCTGCATGTCCTTGAGCACGGTCTCCTCTTCGCCGACCAGTGCCACATAGCGAGCGCCGAGCCGGTTGGCCTGTCCCAGCTGGCCCTTGAGCGAGCGGCCGGCCAACTCCATGACGGCCCTCAGCCCAGCCGAGCGCGCCTCACTCAATACCGCAAAGGCGGCCGCCTTGGCCGGCAGGGCCGAAGTGTCTCCTCCGTCCGCATAGCCCACGTAAAGGTCCAGCGCATGCCCACCGGCCGGTGGGGGGCTACCCGCGAGCAGGATCCGCTCAATTCCCGCAGCCCACCCGATCCCCGCGGTCGCCGGGCCGCCGAGCTGCTGAACCAACCCGTCGTAACGTCCGCCACCGCCAACACCACTCTGTGCCCCGAGCGCGTCGCTCGTGAACTCAAACACGGTGCGCGTGTAGTAGTCCAGACCGCGTACAAGTGTAGGGTCGACCTCATACAGGACACCTGCTCGGTCGAGCAACTCCCGCACCGCAGCGAAGTGCTTAGCGTCCTCTGCATCCAGCTCGTCCAGTAGGCGAGGCGCCTCACTCATAACCGCGACCGTGCCCTCGTGGGCGGAATCGAAAGCACGCAGCGGGTTGAGCTCGATGCGCCCTCTCACCTCCTCAGAGAGTCTCGCTTCATTGGCGCGCAAATGCGTCTGGAGGCGTTCGCGATAACGCACTCTGCTGTCCTTCCCGCCGAGGCTTGAGAGGCGCAGGCGCACCTCCCTCACTCCCGCCTCCTCAAGTAGCGTCCCGAGCAGCACAATCGACTCGGCGTCTAGGGCCGGATCCTCGGAGCCAAGCGCCTCCGCGCCCACCTGCCAGAACTGGCGATAGCGCCCGGACTGTGCGCGCTCGTAGCGAAAGAAGCTCGACAGGTACCACAGCTTCACCGGCTGGGGACGCTTGTGCATACCGTGCTCCACGTAAGCTCTACACACGGGCGCCGTCCCCTCCGGGCGCAGTGTAAGCGAGCGTCCGCTCCCGTCAGTGAGCGTGTACATCTCCTTCTGCACAATGTCCGTCGAGTTACCGACTCCGCGAGCGAACAGCTCAGTCGCCTCCAGGGCGGGCGTCTCGATCCGCTCATAGCCCGCTCCCTCAAGAATTGAGCGTGCACGATCCTCCAGGGCCGTCCGCACCGCCGCCTGCTCGCCGAGCACGTCGAACGTACCGCGCGGCGCCTTGATCTGCTCGTTTCTCAACTCTCGCGCACCCGCTGCGCGCCCTCTGGCTCCCTTGCGGCAGCGCGCAGCTCGCTCAGGAACGGGTTCGTGTCCCACTCGCGCCCGAGCGTCGTCGCTCCCATGTGGCCTGGATAGACGACTGTGTCGCGCTCGAAGCGTCCCATCAAATCGCCGATCGAGCGCTCCAAGGTCGGCCAGTCGCCTCCAGGAAGATCCACGCGACCGACCGAGCCCTGGAAAAGCACGTCGCCCGAGAGCAGCGCACCGTCCAGCGCGTATGTGACGTGGCCAGGGCTGTGGCCCGGTGTGAAGAGCACCTCGATATCAAGACCGGCAAGACTCAGCCGCTCGCCACCTTTGACGGTGTGCTCCGCCTGCCAACTCTCAAACGGTCCAAAGCCGGGCATCGTCCATTTCATGATGTCCGCGAGCACCACGGTCTCGATCTCCGGACAGTAGACGGGTGCTCCGGTAGCCCTCGCTAGTGGCGCCACAGCACCAACGTGGTCGAAGTGGCAGTGCGTAATCAGAATCGCCTCGATCTCTGTCCCAAGATCGCTGGCGGCGTCGAGCAGGCGTTGAGGCTCCTCGCCCGGGTCGATCATCACTGCACTCGTTGCCTGCGCGGAAGAGCGCACTATGTAGGCGTTCTCCTGGATCGGCCCAACCGAGAAGGAGCGCACGTCGATCATTTCGATCTCGCCCCGCCCGCCTTGGCATCATTCGTCTTGGCCTTGCTAGCCTGCCTGCGTTTGTAAAGCCACGTATCGGTGTAATAGCTGATCGGCACATACGCGATCAGGACGATCGGAAACAAAGCGATGGCCTCGTTGGGCTTTTTCAAGAGCAGGATGCTGATCAAGAGCATCACCACAGCCGCCGCCATTGCCCGATAGAACGCTCCCCGCCAGGTCGGCTCTCGTTCGAGGCGATCCACGCGCTTATCCTTGGACCCGCCGGCGCTCACTTTGCCGGTCTTCTCATCGGTGGTGGGCTTGCGCCCTGTGCGTCCGCGCGACTCCACCACGCCGGCCGCGTTGCCACGGTGCTTGGTCTGCCGCTTGCGCTTCGTCTGGGCCATCTCGCGCCTTGTCTGGTCGTAGTTAGGTCAAGTGAGGCCCCGCCCTGCGCGGGACACCTAGAACCCTAGTGCGTTCTCGATCGTTTGCGCCATCGGATCGCCGCCCACAAATATGAGGTCGTGTGGGAGCCCCTCGAGCGCGGCTCGGGGCGCCAGGCCAACCAGCTCAGCCCGGGCGATCTCACTGTGCTCGCTGACCGCCTCCACTACCGCCTTCAAAGGCACCTCGAGGGGTCGCTCGACGTTGGTCGAGATCTGGGGGGTTGTATTGCGCAAAGGGGTGGCCTGCGCGCGCGCGTGGGGCACCCTCTTGCGTGCATCAACACCCTCCCCCGCTTGCCCCGAGCTAGCGAGAGGAACGCCGATCGCCCGGAGTCCCGCCAAGCCCTCCGGTCCGCCCTCACGAATTAGGCCGGCGATCCGCTTGGCGTCCTCCAACGTTGCGGGGGCTGCCAGCTCCAGGTTGAATGCCACAAGGGGCTCCCTGGCCGCTACAAGCGTTGCGCCTGCCGTCGAGTGCAGACGCGGCGGTCCGAAGTCGGGGCGCAGCTCCCCGACCCCAAGCCGCTCGGCAAGGCCCCGCACGCCGCCCCTGCGCAACTCGGCCCGTGTGCGGCCCTGGGCCAGCTCTCCGTACAAGAACACGGGCACGCCCAAGCCCTCGCCGACCTCGTGGGCGACGACCAAGGCCTCTGCGCAAGCCGCGCCTCGCTGGGCCGTGTCGAGGTAGACGAGCGGGATCACGTCCACGGCCCCGACGTGTGGGTGCTGACCGACCTCTGCCGGATCACGTCCCTCACCCACGTCGATCCGCTCGATCGCGGCTCGCACACCTGCCAACAAGGCCTGCGAAAGCTCTCCCTGGATACCCGCCAGCGTGAACACCGAGCGGTGATGGTCGGGGTCGGAGTGCACGTCGAGTAGACGAGATGTCCCGGCGGCCGTGAACGCCTGAACCAACGCCTCGACTGTCGCCTGGTCGCGTCCCTCGGAGACGTTCGGGACCGCTAGGAGGGGCGTAGTTGGGGTCATTGGTAGGCTCTGCGGGACTGGAGGGCGCGAGCGGAAGATCTGGCGCGAAAGGCTAAACTCCCCGCTCCCGCCGGAGTAGCTCAGCTGGTTAGAGCAGCGGAATCATAATCCGCGTGTCGGGGGTTCGAGTCCCTCCTCCGGCATAGCGAAAAGCCCTGCAAACACAGCGCTTTGGAGCATAGCAAGGGGTGTGGATGGGGTCGCCGATTTCTCTGCGGATTTCTCTGGAGGGCCGCTCCGGGGGCGCGGAGGGTCGGAATCGGTAGTTCGGCGCCTTTTGGAGCAGATGGACGGCGTCGAGCAGGCAACAGTCGAGTAGGAACAAATCTCTTGGCCGCTTCGCGCGCTTGGGGGTCTGTAAGGGGTATGCAAGCACCAACAGCATCCGCCCCGCCAGGCGCGCTCACGGAGGACCGACTGCTTCGCCCGGAGCAAGCGGCTTGGTATCTCAACGTCAAGACGAGCTGGGTTTATGAGGCCGTGAGAGCTGGCCGCCTGCCGTGTCATCGAGTCGGTCGGCATATCCGCTTCACGAGACCCATGCTTGACGACTGGCTGGCCAAGCAGCCGCGACGATAGGAATGGGGACCTCCGCCTATCGGGCGGTCCACGGTGGGAACGGCACGGCAGCGACGGGCACAAAAAGGCAGTAAACGCCTAGCAAATCGGCTTATCAGGGTTCCGCCCCTACCCCCCGCTTTCCCACCGTTTCCCGTCGAGATGTGCGCCAGGTGTGCGCCAAGATGCTCCGCCTTGTTCGATCCTACGCCCCATCGACCGCTCGCCCAGCTGAGCAGCCTAGGCCGTGCACTCCATGCACGCAAACGGGCGCTGGTAGCTTCCTGGCGTGCCGACACAGAGCTATCCGCGGACGCCAGAGCACGGTGGCCTTTCCGTCGTCGCTTTGCGCACGATCGCCCACGAGTAGGGCAGGATTGGCTGCATCGGCTTCGATAGTCCGCCAGCGCACATCACATTGTTCGCCAACTATGCGTGACCGGGCGCGAGTGCCCCGACCGACGAGCAGTTCGAGCGCGCGATCGCCGCTACGAACCTTTTGCCAGGCCCACCTCGACCCAACTCGCGACTGCTCAGGGACGAACGCCTCACACGCGCCCGCGTATGCTAGGGCCGAACGTGTCCGGTGCGACGGTTAGAGATGCGAGCGAAGACGATGCGCCGGCGTGCGCGGCGATCTACGCACCGTACGTGCGCGAGACGGCCGTCAGCTTCGAGGGTGAGCCGCCGACGCCCGCGCAAATGGCCGAACGCATCGCAGCAGCGGCGCGCACACACGCATGGGTCGTGCTCGAAGACGACGGCTGCGTCGTCGGCTACGCATATGGCGGCCCGCACCAGGCGCGAGCGGCCTACCGCTTCTCGTGCGAGGTCAGCGTCTACGTCGAGCCGGGCCGACGGCGCACCGGCTCGGGCCGCGCGCTGTACGAGGCGCTGTTCGAGCGGCTCGCAGCGCGCGGCTACCTGATGGCCGTCGCGGGCATGACGCTGCCGAACGAGGCGAGCGCGGGCCTGCACCGAGCGATGAGTTTCGAGCAAGTCGGCGTCTACCGGCGGATCGGCTGGAAGTTCGGTGCGTGGCACGACGTCGCGTGGGTGCAGCGGGCGCTCGGCGTCGAGCACGACCCTCCTGCCGAGCCGCGCTGAGGCGAGACGACGTGTCGAGTTAGCTGAGCGCGTTCGTAGAATTGGGCCTATCCCTATGCCTTGGAGGGCACCAGCTCGCACCCGGTGGGCGAGGGTGAACCGGTGGCAAGAATCATCCGCTGATTGTCCTTACACCTGACCGCCTCTCCACCGGCCCGTAGCTGCTCGATGTGACCTGAGGCCGCAAATTACCGTATCTCTGCCTTGCATTGATAACCTGCCCGGCGTGTCACGGACTTCACCACTGCCAACATTTAGAGGATGTAACGCTCTAGTTACAGGCGCCTCCGGTGGCCTGGGGGTACACATAGCTAAAAGGCTTGCCAGTGAGGGCGCGAATGTGATTGTAACCGGCACTCGCAAGGATGCCCTTGCTGTCGTGGTAAACCAGCTTGCTATGCATGGGGTAACTGCCGATTACATACTTGCTGACCTCGAGAAACCAGATAGTGCGCGTGAGGTGATCCATGCCCCGAGCGCCTCTTTGGCTCTATCGACCTGTTGGTAAACAACGCCGGGCGTGAGATGCACTGTGCATATACCGCCTGTACTCAAGACGAGATCACGACAATGACTTCGGTGAATCTCCTCGCACCCATGATGCTGACACATGCTGTCCTGCCTGGGATGCTTAGACGTGAAGTTGGATATGTCGTTTCGTCGCTTCCCTCGCCGGCAAGATCGGAGCGCCCTACGGCGAGCCGTATGCGGCCACCAAGGCGGGGCTCGTCGCTTTTTCTAGTCGCTGCGCGCGCAGTATCGACGGCAAAACGTTGGGTTCTCTGTTGTATGCCCCGGCTTCATCTCTAACGATGGCATGTGGGCTAGATGGACTAGCCGTGGCTTGCGTTCAACTCGGATGATGGGCGAGACAACCTCAGAGCGGACTGTTTCGCGACTGCTTGACGCTGTGCGACGGGATTTGCCGGAGGTGATTGAGAGCGGAGCGCCGATCCGGCCGCTGCTTGCCATCCAGCCGTACGCACCGCGGCTCGTCGAGCGGATTGTTGACCGATCCGGAATCACCGAGCTGTTCGCCGAGTGCGCGGCCCTCAGCGGTCGCGCACACGACACTCTGTAGAGCGCCGCACGGCTCGGTGCTCACGATATGCGGGCTGCCTGCGGGTGCGTCGGCTCGTCGTGAAGATCGAGGACGGAATGGAGCATGTGGCCCATGCGCTGGGCCTTGGTGCGCAGGTATGCCTCGTTGTGCTCGTTGGGGGCGTGCTCGATCGGGATCTGTGCGCTGACAGACAGGCCGTAGCCCTCAAGGCCCTTGATCTTCTTGGGGTTATTGGTGAGGATCCTGATCGAGGAGAGCCCTAGGTCGACCAGGATCTGCGCCCCGATGCCGTAGTCGCGCAGATCGGCCGGCAACCCGAGGCGCTCGTTGGCTTCGACGGTGTCCAGGCCATCCTCCTGCAGGCGATAGGCACGCAGCTTGTTCAGCAGGCCTATGCCTCGCCCCTCCTGGGAGAGGTAGAGCAGCACACCCTCGCCCTCGCGCTCGATCATCGCCAGGGCTGAGGCGAGCTGCTCTCCGCAATCGCAGCGTAAGGAATGGAACACGTCGCCGGTCAGGCACTCGGAGTGAACCCGAACGAGCACGTCCTCGTGGCCGGTCACGTCACCCTTGACCAGCGCGACATGGTGCTTGTCGTCTACGAGCGAGCGGTAGCCGACCGCCTCGAAGTCGCCGAAGGCGGTCGGTAGGCGAGTCGATACGACCCTTTCGACCAGGCGGTCGTTGCGCCGGCGATAGGCGATCAGGTCGGCGATCGTGATCATCTTCAGGCCGTGGCGCTCGCAGTAGCGCGTAGATCGGCGACGCGAGCCATCGAGCCGTCATCGTTCATCACCTCGCAGATGACGCCGGCCGGGATCAGCCCGGCCAGGCGGGCCAGGTCAACGCTGGCCTCGGTGTGCCCGGTGCGCTCCAACACGCCGCCAGCCTTTACCTTCAGGGGGAGACATGGCCGGGCTGGACCAGGTCTGCGGGCTTGCTTGCAGGATCGATCGCAACCTGCATGGTGCGCGCCCGATCGTGCGCGGAGATGCCAGTCGTGACGCCCTCGCGCGCCTCGATCGTGACGGTGAAGGGCGTCTGTAGGGCCGACTCGTTCTTGGCGGTCATCAACTCGATCTCGAGTCCTCACAGCGCTCGGGGGTCATCGCAAGGCAGATCCAGCCGCGGGCCTCCTTGGCCATGAAGTTGATCGCCTCGGGCGTCACGAACTGGGCGGCCATCACCAGGTCGCCCTCGTTCTCGCGATCCTCGTCGTCGCAGACGACGACCATCTTGCCCTGCCTGATCTCCTCGATCGCCTCGTCGATCGTGGCGAACTGATGTTTAGGTTGCGCCCCACTCATTTAAGACCCTTCGCTGCCTTACCGTTTATGCGGGGCGCTACGTAGTTTCCGAAACATTAGGTCCGGAGCACTACTGCGTGCTGCACCGCCGTGACAGTGCCGTTCGGGCTGCCCCTAGCGACCCCGCTCCAGAATCTCTCTCGCATTAACTAGCCCGCGGCGCACGTCCCGACTGTAGAGCCGTATGAACACCGGTCGCAACATCCGAAAGACGCCAGAGAGCCGGAGGACTTCCTGGTGCCAGACGACGCGAGTCCCTTCGCCCTCATCGTTGAAGCGCAACTCCATCCTGTACGGGATCAGGGATTCGAGTGAGCGCTCCACCGTTCTTCTGTTGTGTTCAATTTCTACGAGTTCCACGGTGAATGTCATTTCACGCCAAGCGATTTTTACGGTCCCTCGCATTTGCGCGCCGGCTTTCCGTGCTGTGCCAGAGACGCGGTTGAACTCCGATACGTTCGGAGCCCACATGGTGACGTTCTCGGGATTCGTAAAGAACTCAAAGACTTCGCTTCTTGAGCGACCGATCACTATTTGCTCGTTTATCGTCAGCACACCAAATCGATCCTTTCTCGGCAGGTAGTCACTGGCATCGGCAGACGGAAATTTTCCAGGCGATACGTGCGCGGCTACGCTGCCGGTGGCTGGTAGGGCTCGTTGAAGTTCCATCCCGGCCCTACCGGCCGACCTATCGGAATGCTCGCCTTGTGGTACCCCAGTACTCCTTGCCGAGACTGCAAGGGGGGTCTACGCGGTGCTCGCGGGAAGCTAGCTGCCCTCGGTGGAAGTCTCGAACACGCGCTCGTACATGCGATAGCGCTTGACGATCCTGCCGCCCATCGCTT